>CAVUNO010000001.1:0-591208 GCA_963742875.1 uncultured Actinomycetes bacterium
TAGCCAAGCTCGACCTGCCGCCAGTCCCGATCGTGCCCGGCCTGCGCGGCGCGCCGCAATGGCCGCACGACGTCGTGGGCAGCATCACCCACTGCATCGGCTACCGGGCAGCGGCCGTCGCGCACGGCCACGACATCCGCACTCTCGGACTGGATGCCGAGCCCGATGATGGCCTACCCGAGGGTGTGGTGAACCGCGTCGCCTCCGCCGATGAGCGCGCCGGGCTGTGCGCCCTCGCATCTGCGACGCCGGGACCATGCTGGGATCGGTTGCTGTTCAGCGCCAAGGAGTCCATTTACAAGGCATGGTTCCCGCTGACCCGGCGCTGGCTGGGCTTCGAGGACGCGGTAATCACGATCAATCCCGCGAACGGCACCTTCACCGTCCGGCTGCTCGTAACCGGCCCCGTGCTGGATGGGCGCTCGCTGACGCGGTTCGAGGGCCGGTGGCTAGTCCGTGATGGCCTTGTCCTGACGGCGATCGCAGTACCCGCGCGCCCGGAGTTATGTCACGGTCTTTGGCTGGCGTGGCGCCCTCTGCCGGCGCAGCCAGCGACCCTCATGAGGGTCGCTGACGATGGCGGTCATCAGGCACCGACTGCGTGCAGGCCGCCGTCGACATGCACGATCTCGCCGGTCGTGGCGGGGAACCAGTCCGACAGCAGCGCAACGCACGCCCGCGCGGCCGGCCCGGGATCGGAGATGTCCCAGCCGAGCGGCGCCCGGTCACCCCAGACGCCCTCGAAGCGATCGAAACCGGGGATGGATTTCGCCGCCATGGTCTTCAGCGGCCCCGCCGCCACCAAGTTCACCCTGATCCTGCGCGCGCCGAGGTCACGGGCCAGGTAGCGGGCGCACGATTCGAGCCCGGCCTTGGCGACGCCCATCCAGTCATAGCCCGGCCACGCGACGCTCGCGTCGAAGTCGAGCCCGACGACCGACCCGCCAGAACCCATCAGCGGCAGCGCGGCCATCGCGAGCGACTTCAAGGAGAACGTGGATGCGTGCACCGCTGTGGCCACGTCGTCCCACGTGGTATTCAGGAAGTTGCCGCCGAGGGCGTCCTGCGGCGCGAAGCTGATCGCGTGCACCACCCCGTCAAGCCCGTTGACATGCTCGGAAACCCGGGCCGCCAGCGAGCCGAGATGCTCAGTGTCCGTCACGTCGAGTTCCAGTACCGGCGGCGGTTGCGGCAGACGCTGCGCGATCCGCTCCACGAGGCTCAGCCGCCCGAACCCGGTCAGCACGACGGCCGCTCCCTCCTGCTGCGCCACCCGCGCCACGTGGAACGCGATAGAGGAGTCGGTGAGTACGCCGGTCACAAGGATCCGCTTTCCGTCCAGGATTCCCATCACGTCCCCCTAAAGGACAAACCCTCACTGCCGAACGACTTGTGGTGCAAGTCCCGCGCAGCCGACGGCTGACGGGCCCAGTCCCAGACTTTATCGGTGGCCTATGCCGAGCCCGCCGTCAACCGAGATGACCGCCGCCCTCTTGGCCGCGGTACGCGCCGGTCAGGTTCGTATCGAGCACGCCGTTAAAGTCGTCCTCGCTCATCAGCGCGAGCAGTTGGTCACGGCCACATTGGCGACGAGCACCTCGACCGGTCCCTGAGCTTTCTCGACCTGCGTAAACGCCTCAGCGCTAGCCGCGTCCCGCACGTCGCAACGCACCACGGACAGCCCGTCCACCGACTCACCCGAACGGGACGTCACGCTGACGGTGTCCCCGCCCGCCGCGAGCCAGCGCGCGATGGCAAGCCCGATGCCCCGGTCGCCGCCCGTCACCAGGGCCGACCGCATCATCTGCTCTTGCCTTCCGGCCGCGCAGCTCACTACTGCGATCCAGGTGAGCATATCGGGTGGTGTCGGGCCATTTCCAGCGTCGCGTCCCGGTACGCAATCAGGTCACCACCAGATGACGATGATCCGTGCCCGGCCAGCTATTCGGGCTCATGCCGAGACTTGTCAGTCTGGCTCGGCGGTGAGGGCCCGCGCCTCGCCCGCGGCGCGGGCCCGGCCCTCGCCCAGGGCCGCGACTAGCGCGGGAATGACCTGGTGGAGATCACCCACGACGCAATAGTCCGCCTCCTTGTGGATCGGCGCATCGGGTTTGGTGCTGATCGCTACCACCGTGCGCGACGTGCGCGTAGCGGCGATGTGCTCAATCTGGCCCGAGACGCCGCAGGCCACCTAGAGCCTCGGCCTAACCGTTCGTCCCGACACACCCACCAGACGGTCCCGTGGCAGCCACTGCATATCAACAAGCGGGCGGCTTCCCGGGATCTCACCTGCGAGTACAGCCCGTCATCACCGCCGTACCGCAGCGTTCAGGAGCTGCGGACGGTGACTTGCGCGGAAGGGTAGCCAGAAGCGCCGTTCGGTACTGTCTGGACCTGGGCGGCGGTCTGCGTGTAGCCGGTCGCGTCAGTGGCGCGGGCTTCGAGCTGGTGATGGCCTGGCGCGGCCGGCCATTCCCACACCCACTGCCGCCAGGTGTCGATGCCGGGTACCGCGGCCAGCCGCGCCTCGTGCCACGGGCCGCCGTCGACCCTGACCTCGACGGCGGCGATCCCTTTGCGCTGCGCCCAGGCCACCCCGGCCACCGGCGTGCGCCCCGGGGCCAGCGACGCGCCGTCGGCCGGCACATCGATTCGGGACTCGGTCTTGATCGGCGCCTGCTGCGACCAGCCGCGCTGCACCCAGTAGGCACGGGCCGCCGCGAACGTGGTCACCTCGATGTCGGTCACCCACTTGGTCGCGGACACGTAGCCATACAGGCCGGGCACCACCATCCGCGCGGGGAAACCGTGCACGACCGGCAGCGCCGTGCCATTCATGGCCATAGCGAGCAGAGCGTTCCGGCCGTCGAGCACGACCGGCAAGGGGGTGCCCGAGGTGAACCCGTCAACCGAGGTGCACAGCAGCTGATTGGCCCCCGCCAGCGGGCGGGCCTGCCTGATCAGGCCGGCCAGGCTCGCGCCGAGCCATTTGGCGTTTCCCGCGTAGGGGCCGCCGACCGGGTTTGAGACGCAGGTGAGCGTGACGTAGGCCTCGATGAGCGGTCGCCGCAGCAGGTCGGCAAGGGTGACGGTCACCTCGCGTTGCACCATCCCGTGGATCCGCAGCCGCCAGGTCGCCGGATCAACCTGGGGCACGAGCAAGGCGGTGTCGACACGGTAGAAGCTGTCATCCGGAGTAACGAACGAGCTGAGGCCCGGGATGCTGAGTTTGCTGCCCGCGGGAAGCAGCGGTGCGGGAACCGTCGGCCGCGGGAACCGTATGGCGGCCCGTGTCGCGGCGATGTCGTGCTCATCGATCAGGTTTCTTCCGGCTGCCGCACCGAACGCGGCGACAGCGGCAGCCGCGCCGCTCGAGATCAGGAACCACCGCCGTGCGGGCCAGTGAGATGGTGCTTGGTCATCCGGATGAGGCAGGAAAGTGGAGGAGTAGGCCGGGCCCGCACGGACGGTAGGTCTGGCGGCGCAGGCCGGGTCAGGTGGCCGTTTAGGCCCAGCCGGCCGGGCCAGGTCGGCCGGGTCAGCCGGCTCAGGGAGCGGGTCGACAGGGAACAGGGCGTCCAGCGGAGCGCCGAGCCTGGCCGCCGCGCGGACCAGCCAGGCCAGCGTGAACGCACCGGCCGCGGCCCCCACCAGGGTAGGAACCACATATCCTACTGTGGCGGTCGGCCTGGTCAGAGCCGCCGCCAGGCCGATGAAGGCGAAAATCGCCAGCCCCCACATACCGAAAGCGAGCCGGCGCATCGCAATCATCCCGACCACCGCCGCGTACAGGGCGAGGATCACCAAGATGCCGCCGAGCAGGACGGTCTTGTCCTCGGCGCCGAACGCGGAGATGGCGAAATCCTTGACCTGCGGCGGGGTGAGATCGATGGCGGCCTGGCCCACCGCGAGCACGGGTGAGCTCTGCGGAACGCCGAGGCCAGAAGCGAACTGAGCGGCGCTCACGGCGACAGCGGCCGCGAGGACGCCCACCAAGACCCCGGCGAGGGCGCGGAAGTGCCGAGTCGGGCCGCCGGCGCCGCCGGGTGATGTCATGCCGGAAAGTCGCCGGTAGGCACTTCGTCCACCGACACACCATGACACACGGCCGGACGAGAACGAAACGGCCCGCAGCACGGGAAATCCCAGCTCGCGCGCCATCGGCGAGTCATCCCCGGCCAGCCTTGATCACTGCGACGACCGAGTTCCATGCGGTCGCGTGTCGGCAGGATGCGATCACTGTTATGCGCTGACCTTGGCCAAGCGCCTGAAGGCCATGGGCGTGGCCAAATAACAGTCAGACGGTGATTCCCGAACATCCGGGCCGGGTTTCGGTGTCTCACCGCATCCGCTGAGCTTGGGCGAACAGTACGGGTGGCGCTCGCCCCGGGTCGTCTTCGTGAACTCGAATGAAGTTGCCGCCGAACGGCCGCGCGGTCAGCGCCGCCGTCGCACCAACGACGGCTCCGGCGTCTGGTGACCACGTGAGCGTCACCATGCCGAGCGCGCCGACATTCGGGACCGCCGCGGCCAGCCGGGGAACCGCGGCCATCGGTGCCTGGACGATCGGTTGCTCAAATTCCGAGCATCTCGCATACAGGCGTGCTCACAGCCTTCGCCCCTGTGTCACTCATACGATGTCGGCATCGACTCGGCGGACCGCCGGTCCCAGCCGTGAAACTTCGAGTAGTCGCCCGCGTCCCAGGCCTCGCGCAGTCCCGGCGTGCTCAGATCCCAGTCCGGGCGGATCTCGGCGGTGGCGGCACGCAGGTCGCGCCACAGGTCGTAGAACGACGGGCGGCCCCAGAACCAGTAGCCGTTATAGACACTGTGAATGACCAGCCCCGGCTTGAGCACCAGCGTGTGCGGGATCATGGGGTTGTGCTCGGGGTCGGTGTACTCCTGGATGTCGAGGTCCTGCTGGACGGTCCGGCCGGGATCGGACAGGAACGTCCACTGGGCGCCCACCGACGCGCGGAACTCTTGCAGGGTGTGATGGTCGTCGGTGGCGATCGTGGCGATCTGGGTGTAGGCCACCGCGATCTTGGAGTAGTTGGCCGCCAGCTCCAGATGCTGCTGGTGCTCTTTAGGGCAATAGTTACCGCGGGCCAGGGTGAGAATCAGCGGATCACGGCCCTGAAGCTCGCTGAGCGTACCCACCGTGCCGGTGTGGTCCGGCAGAGCGTAATCAGGAAAGATGCCGCCAGGTCTGATGTCAGGACGCATAGGACTCATGCTCGCACCTGGGGCCGTCCCGTCGCACCCGTGAAGATCACTGGCCGGTACCCTGGCCTGTCGCGGCCGCCCGCCCGCTGGTGGCCCGCTGCCCGGCGGTGGTGCGCTATCCGAGCGTGATGTGCCGGCCGACGACGTGGGAGAAGTCGCGCCGACCGCTGTCCGGGACCCCGGGAACGGACGGCAGCCATGGCTACGAAAGTCCGCAGTGTCCGCCAGGAGCAGCTCCAGCTCGCGGAGTCGCTGCGCAGTGCTGGAAAGCCCGGGCCCGAGGTCGCCGCCGTATTCCGCGAGCGCTTTGGCGTTAATGCCCGAATGGCGTTGCGTCTGGCTCATGGCTGGACGCAGCAACGGGCCGCAGACGAGTCGACGAAACGATGGCCGGGCGACCCGAAGACGTTCAAGAATTTTTTCTTACTGGGAGCGGTGGCCCAGCGAGAGCCGCTAATCTGGCACGCATGGCCGCGTCCTGGTCTGATGAAATTATGCCCAATGAAACACGCCGGTCCGTTCTCCTCAAACTGAGCGCCGGACTTTCCCTGGCGGCAGCAAATCCGGTCCTCGCAACGCTGTCACCGGAGCAGGATGCCGCGCCGGTCCCGCGCACCGCCGAGGCGGCACCCGCCCTGCCGGACAGGCAGATCGTCCAGGCCATCATCTATCCCGCGATCGGTATCGCCCGGGTCGGCTCGAGCGACGAGTATTTCCACGGCCCAGAGGTCACCGATCCGGAGCCGCTGCGCGAAGGCGCCTACCGGGATAAGGGCAAGCGGCTCAAAAGGCAAGCGGCGCGGTTCAGGGTCTACGGCTGCAACGCGCGGGGCGACATCATCCGCGAACTGACCGCGGTAGGATCAGGCGCGGAGATCGAATGGCATGTCCAGCTGGCCAACAAGAAATCGGCCTGGTTCGGATTCCAGCTGGCGCTCGACATTCCCGAGGCCAGTCATGCCGTACCGACAACCCCGCGCAATCCGGGGATCACCGATCGCTCCAGGCTGGCCATCACTCCATCGGCAAAGAGCCTGCACGGAGGCAACGCCGGGCCGGTCGCCTTCGATGACGGCGCGTTCATGGACCTTCCCGTGTATCTCGGGGAGATGAGGACCGACGCGGACCAGCGCCTTACTGTGCTTGGCGGTCGCGGGGTATCCAGGAGCTACGACGGCAGCGCGGCGATCACTTTCGCCAACAACGAGGGCTGGCATGACGACGTGTCGGACGGGCCCGTGACCGCCACGGTGCGACTGCACGGCGAACCGCTCGAGGTCGTTCCCGCCTGGGTCGTGATCGCACCGCCCAGTTACGGGCCGCAGCGTAAGTCCGTGCGCACCATGTGGGACGTGATGCGCGATGTGGCGATCAACGCGAACATGCTTCCCGCACCGGACCGGCCGTCCTTCACCGATGACATCCTGCCGCTCTTTCAGCGGCTAGCCGGGCTGCAGTGGGTGAACGCGGCCTACGCGGCCGGCTACGGCTGGCAAGGCGCGTTCGACCTGACAAGCGAGGAAACCCTGCGCCAGCTCAGCAGCGCCGACCCCGCGTCTCGCGAGCACCGTCGCATCATCGCCAACAATTTCCGGAATTTCTCGCGTGATGGTAATTCGCCGATCCCCTGGCCCTGGCTTTACGGGGACGCGATGTCGATCCCGCCGGCACCGACGCCGCGACAGAATGCCTCGCTCAGTGAAACTCAGCTCTCCATGCTGGAGTCATGGGCCGATGGCAACTTCGAGGAGGACTGGAGCCCCCGTCACAAGCCCCCTCGCACCATCGAGGAGGTGCCGGTGGCGAAGCAGGGCGACATGCTCACGCGGGCAGCACTGGAGTTCTGCCTCGCGGACGCGTTCCATCCTGGCTGCGAGATGACCTGGCCGGTACGGGCGCAGACGATGTACATGGCGCCCTTCCGCTTCGTGCACGCCCCCCGGGGCTGGATCGAGCCGATTCCGCCCACGATGCTCACGCCCGATGCCGTGACGATACCCAACGGACCACTGTACGGTCAGGTACCCGGCGGGATCACCCGCTGGATGGCCGTGCCCTGGCAGACCGACACGGCAAGCTGCCGTTCGGGTTTCACTCGCTCCTTCGACCCGTACGCACCGACATTCTGGCCCGCGCGTGTTCCTAACCAGGTCCTGACCGAGAACAACTACAAGATCGTGATGGACACGAGCCGTCCCCTGGACGAGCGGCGCAAGGCCTTCGCGAGCCGGGAAGTGTGGTACGAGCCCCTCGGCAGCGAGAGCTACCCGCAGCAGATCAACAACATGGTCCACCACTTCGACTTCCTCAGCGTGGTCGAGGTTCGCAAGGGTCCCGATGACGGCGAGTTCCCGGCAGAGATCGAAGTGGCGGATTACTCGCGGGCCGTCACTCCCGAGGAAGAGGCTCTCGACGGAGCGACGCCGCACAGTGGCCCGCCCATCGGGCACGGCGTCGGCGCGGCCCGGCGCGGCCGACGGTCGGCGGCCGACGTCGACCTGTCGAACATCGACCTCGTGCGGCGGTTCCCCAACGGGCTGCCACCGCACACCGCGTGAAGGTCGAGGTAGCCGTTGTCGGTGCGGGCTCCGCGGGTGCCGCCGCCGCGGCAGCCCTGGCACCGCACGCAACCGTGGCCCTGATCGACCGGGTTCGCGAGCCTGGCTGGCGCGTAGGCGAATCACTGCCAGGTGCCGCCAGGCGCCCGCTGGCCGTGATCGGCGCATGGGAAAGGTTCGCGGCGGCTGGGCACGCGCAGGCCCCGCTGAAGGTCAGCCGCTGGGGATCAGATGTCCCCGAAGTGCTCGACACGTTCCGCGACCCCGACGGAACGGGGTGGCGGATCGACCGCGCGCGCTTCGAGGCGGACCTGCGCGCCCACGCGGTGGACCTGGGCGTGCGGCTGGTCGCGCCGGCGAACGCGACCGCGATCGACCGTTCAGGCGAGGGCTGGCTTGTCCGCCTCGGCGGCGGCTGCTCCATCGAGGCCCGCGTCGTCATCGATTGCGGTGGGCGGCGCTCGCGGCTGCTGCGGCCCCACGGGCAGCACCGCCTGGTCATGGACCGCCTAGTGTGCGTCTACCAGCGCGTTCCTCCACGAGGCGAGCCTGACCCCGCGACCTATGTCCAGTCAGTGCCCGAGGGCTGGTGGTACACGGCGGCGCTGCCCGATGGATCACGGCTCATCGCCTTCCACAGCGACAGTGACCTGCCCGCTGTACGACAGGTCCTGCGCCGCGGACCGGCTGCCGTGGCCGTGACCGTGCCTGGTCTCGCGGAGGCCACAGGGCCGGCCGACCTCGAAACGGCGGAGCCGCCGCAGGTCTGCTCGGCGAGCAGCATGGCACGCAGTGCCGCCGGACGAGACTGGCTGGCTGCGGGCGAAAGCGCCATCGCATTCGACCCGCTGTCCTCGCAAGGCTTGTTCAACTCGCTCGTCACCGGCCTTGAGGCGGGCCAGGCGACCCGAATGCTGCTCGACGGCGACCGCACCGCCTCCGAGGAGCACGCCCATCGCATGCGGCACATCTGGCGCGCTTACCTCGGCCATCACGCGCTCTACTACGGCATGGAGGAACGCTGGACCAGCATGCCATTCTGGCAGCGACGTCACGCTGTCAGGCAGCGCGGCCGACGGTAACGCCCCAGCACGACGTCTATCAGGCGGTCAAGGCCGCGCTTGCGGCCTTTCACCACGGGGGTCCAAAGGTCCGGCGCCTACGGACGCTGAGTTCGTGGTCTTCCCGGCACGTTTGAGTATCGGGTTCTACCACTTCGGCCACTGGCACCGTGAATGGCTTCGACACCAGTACGAACACCCCCATCGGTGGCACCATCGCCACCTTCAACCTGCCCACCGGAAAACCACCGGAAAGACGCCGCCGGCCAGAACGGCGACATCGCGTTTGACTCGGCGGGCAACATGTACGTCCTGTCCTCCGACGCAACCAAAGTCGCGATCGGCGTAGTGGCCCGAACCCAACCACTGGCTCAGCTACCGCCGTCCATATGCCCGACACCGTACTGACCTCGCGCGGGCTCGCTGGCTGCGGCCGCGGCTTCAAATATCCGTCACCTGACGGATGTCTCGCCATGCAAATTGCAGGAGATTTGCCATGCAAGTACCGGCACGACCCAGTCTGCGGCAGCCGACCGGATCCGCAGGCCGGAGGTCAGCGTGCCGAGATCAGCTAAATGGTGGCGACGCCGGAGAAAGGCGGGACCGTTGGACGTTGCCCGGCGGGAAAGCTTCGCCCATGTCGCGGTGCACGGTCACGAGCTATCGCTGTTCTTCTCCGCCGACCTGTTCCTCAAGCATCCGGAGGCGCGGGACATGGTTCCCGTCTCGATGGCGGCACAGCGCAGCCACCTCGCTGGCGCGCTCGGGAAGATCGTCGAAGCCGGCCGATGTCCGCTCGGCAGGCGCCGGGTGGCGGTAGAAGTTCGGTGTCTGGTCGAAATCCTGATAATTGCGGTGGAAGACCGGGGTCGCGGAGGATGCGGCAGGCGGCACGATCCAGGTCCAGTCAGCCGGGCACGCCCGGCCGTGCCGTTCTTCCCGCTCTATGTGCTGGAGAAAGCGGACCGACTCGGTGTGATGGTCGGTGATCGTGACGCCGGCGGCGCTGAACGAATGCAGGACCGCGAGGTTGAGCTCGGTCATTGCCTTGTCTTTCCACAGGTTCCGGTCGCTGGCCACCGAAAGGCCCATGCGGGCGGCGACCACGGACAGCTGGTCGTAACGGCCACTGTCGCCGAGGTCCCGCGATCCGATCTCCGTGCCCATATACCAGCCATTAAATGGCGCGGCGGGGTAACAGATGCCGCCGATGTCCAGGTACATGTCGCTGATGACCGGCACGGCGTGCCACCGCAGCCCGAGGTTGGCGAACCAGCGAAACTCCGGATGCTCGATGGGTACCTCGAGTACTGCGTCGGCGGGTATCTCGTGCGCGGTGACGGGTGCGCCGGCCTCCTGCACGAGCAGCGGAAGTATGTCGAACCGGCCGGCTGGCCGCCTGCCCGGCCAGCCGAGATCGAAGGCAAGCCGGGTGAGGCCGGTATTCGCCGGGTCCCCGATGACGGGGCCGTAGCCCGTCTCGTAGCCCGCGTACCGAACGAGCTGGGAGCTGAGGATCCGGGGTCCTGGCCGACCCGGCGCGTCCGGCGCGAATACGGTGATCACCGGCCGGATCCGGCCGTCGTTAGTGGCCTCGCGCAGGTGCGTGACCGACTCGGCGGCGATGTCCGGTGCCGTGGTGACCTCGCGACGGTCTCGCACCTGGAGGCTGCGCCAGTACAGCCGCCCGATACATCGCGAACTGTTCCGCCAGCCGACACGCGCGCCAAATTCCAGTTCAGCCGGGGTGTGCCAGTACGTACCCGACGTCTCGATCCTGCGGCGAACGTGCCAGAGCCGCCGGTCGGGCGACCCGAGGCGATTCTCCCTGTAGAACAGCGCGATGAACTGCTCGGCGCTGGCCAGCAGGCCGTCGAGGGAGGACGGGCCATAGCCTGTCCCGGACCGCTCAGCTGGAATCGAGGCCAGGTTAGCGGCGAAGCCGGCCCGAGCTTCGTCTCCCCCCACGGGGCAGGCGCGCGGAGGCGGGAATGCCGGCGACCCATCGCCCGGTTCCAGGCCGAGGGCGCGGCCCGGCGGCTGGCCCCGGCCAGGAATGCGCCAGCGAGAACCCGGACGGACTTGGTTCAGGTCCACGGAGACCTCCCCGGTAGCCCCGAGGTGCTGCGGCCCTCGATGCCGGGCAGCCTGCGACTTCCGGCTACCTCAGACCGCAGCACGATCGTGTGCTACCAGCTTGGGCGGTCATCTTGCCCTCTTCTTGACGCTTACCTTGCGCCGTCAAGCGGGGCTGGCGGCGGTACGCCGGCTACGAGATGCGGACGGCAAAGGCGGGGGCCGTGGTCTCTATGCGTATCCGCGCTGACTCTGCCTCTGGCACGCCGAGCCGTTCGAAGATGTCCAGGGCCTGCCGCAAGGCAATCCGCGCGGCATCGAACCGCTGTGTGTCCAGCATCGCTTCCGCGCTTCCCTCGAGGATCTTGCCTTCCTCGTACGGTTCGCCGATCTCTCTCGACAACCTGAGAGCGGCGTGATAATGATCGAGCGCTTCCGGGTACCGGCCCGATTCGCGATATATGTCGGCGATCATGCGCAGGGCGACCAACTGCTGGGACAGGTTCCCAATATCCTCGGCGATCAGACGCGCCCGCTGATGATGAACAAGTGCCTCGTCGTAGCACGAGGCACTCTGGTAGATGGCGCCGATGTCATTGAGCACCTCGGCTTCACGCGGCAGGTCGCCGATGTCCCGGTATATCGTGAGGGCCCGCCGGCAGGCGGCCAGTGCTTCCTCGTAGCTGCCCTTGTAACGGTGGACGCCGCCAATGTTGTGGTGCAGGGCCGCCTCGTTCTGCGGTCCGCCTATTTCACGAAATATCTGCAGAGCTTTCTGGTAGGCGTCGAGCGCGTCCCGATGATAACCGCTGGACAGATGTACCGGGCCCAGATTGTTGTGCGCCTTCGCTTCCCCGCGCCGGTCGCCGACGGCACGATAGAGCGACAGCGCCTCCCGCATCGATGCGTTGGCCTCGGGGTAACGGCCCAGAAACCAGCAGGTGATACCGGAATGGCTCAAGGTATCGGCCACGCCGCGCGGGTCCGCGGCCGCGCGGTACAGCATCCGAGCTTCGGAAAAATAGGCGAGCGCCTCACGGGAACGGGCGGTGCGCTGGTGAGCCTGGCCTATCTGGTCCAGGGCCCCGGCCTCGCCGCTCCGGTCGGCCAGCGACCGGTAGATGGCCGCGGCTTCCTCAGCCAGCGGGATCGCCGCCTCGTGCTGGCCGGTCTGCTGGCGCACCGCGCTGAGGGCCAGCGCCGCCCGCGCGGTCCGGGCCGGATCAGCGATATCCCGGCCGGCTTGCAGGGCGAGGGCATGGGCGGCGGCCGCCTCATCCCAGTACGCCCTGATCTCCATGAAGTCCGTCAGCAGGTCGATGAGGTCGGCGCACTTGTGCTTCCACTCGTGCCGGCCCGCGTAGCGCGCGGCCTGCAGGATGTTGCGCCACTCCGATTCCAGCCAGCCTGCCGCGTCTTCCTGCGTACCCAGGGCCGGGCTGCCCGCCGGCACCTCAGTACCAACCGCGGGACCCCGGCGGCGGAGCGGGTGGAGGACCCGGTCGGCCAGGCCGGCGGTGTGCAGGTAGTAGTCGAGGAGCCTGCTCACGGCCTGCCGCTGCTCGGCCCCGGAGTCATCTTCCGTGGCGCGCGTGGCCGCATAGCCGTGGATGACGTCGTGGAAGCGGAACTGCCCGCCGGGGGTCTGCGTCAGCAGGTGATAATCCAGCAGGGCGACGAGCGCCTTCTCCGCCTCGGCGAGGGTACCGCCGCCCAGGGCGGCCGCCGCCGGCAGGCTGAAGCTAGCGCACGGGCTGATGCCCAGCCGCCGGAAGAACCGCTGATGGTCGGGCTCCAGCGCACGGTAGGACAGATCGAAGGCGGCTATCACCTCTGGGGTGTCGAGGCCCGCCACACCGGTGTCACCCAGCCGCGCGGGGGAGTGCGACAGTTCGTCGATCAGGCCGCTGAGGCCCAGCGGGCCATCGTGCGCGATCCGGCTGGCGGTGAGCTGGATCGCGAGTGGCAGCCGCCCGCTCAATTCCATCGCCGCCGCGATCTGATCGGCGTCCGCGGCCCGGCTCTCGCCGATGATCCGCCGGAACAACGTGATGGCCTCGTCGGCCGGCAGTACGTCGAGGGTCAGCGAGCGGCCGCCGAGGTCGGGAAGCCTTCGCCGGGTGGTGATCAAGATCAGGCACCGGCTCGTCACCGGCAGGAGCGGGCCGATCTGGTCATGCCCGGCCGCGTCGTCCAGGATCACGACGGCGCGACGCCGGCTCAGATAGGCCCGCCACAGTGCGGTGCGCTCGCCCGCGGTTTCCGGTATCTGCGCGGCCTGGCACGGACATCATCTCGAGCAGGCGGTGCAGTGCCTCGGCTGGGTCGAGCGAGGGGCTCCGGGGATCGTTGGAATGAAGGTTGAGGTAGAGCGTCCCGTCCGGGTACCGCCCGGAGGCCAGGCGGGCCGCGCGAACCGCCAGCGCGGTCTTCCCCACGCCCGGCATGCCCTCGATGATGGCGATCCCGGGGATGCCGCCGTACTCCCCGGTGAGCGATGCGAGCTCTTGATCGCGGCCCACGAATTCTGCCGTCTCGGGCGGCAGGGTGTCGGGCGGTGCCGCCCCGGCCGAACGCCGGCCGGATGGCCTGACGGCCAGCCCGGCGTCGCGGCTCAGGATGCGCTGATGAAGCTCGGACAGCATCCCCCCCGGCTCCGTGCCCTGCTCCTCAACCAGGCGGCCACGGGTTTCCCGGTAGAGGCTCAGGGCGTCGGCCGGCCGTCCGCTCCGGCAAAGCGCAGTCATCTGGTGGGCGACGAGCGTTTCGTCCGATGGGTACTGAACCAGCATCTGGCGAAGTTCACCGACCAGATCGGCGTGCCAGGCCAAGCTCCAGCTCGTACCCGGCCCGCTCGAGAATGGCGGCCCGGCGCTCCTCTTCGAGGGCGTCCCGCATCCGCGCGGCCCAGTCGCCGCCGATCCCGGCCAGCGCCTGGCCGCGCCAGAGCCCGTCCGCCTCGCGCAGCAGCCCGGCGGCCTGTTCGTAATCGCCGCTGGCGGCGAGGGCATCCGCCTGCCGGCGCAGCCGGCGGAACTGATGCACGTCAACCGTCTCGGGATCGAGTTCAAGCAGGTAGCCCTGCGCCCGCCCCACCAGCCGCACGTCGTCTCCCACGGCCTGCCGGAGGGAGGCCCGGAGCCTCGCCACGTAGACCGAAAGGCTGTCCCTGGCCTTGGGCGGGGGACGCGAATCCCACAGCCGGTCAATGAGAGTCTCGACCGGGACCAGCGCGCGCGGCGCCAGCAGGAGCATGGCCAGGATGGATCGCGCCCGGGCGCGCCCAAGATCGTGCCGCCGTCCGGCCGACCAGAGCTCAATCGGTCCTAGGGCCCGGAATTCCATGATCGCCTTGCACCTTCTACCCCCGTCGACAGGTCGTAGCTGATACCCGAACAGGAATGTGCCGAAGCATCCTTATTGAGGCTAATACCCCTAGTCGGGATTTCCCACCCGTAGCCACAGAGAATTAGCGGAACGGCAAATGCCGCTGCCGGTGGCTTGCGACGCAAGTTTCACCGCAATTTCACGGCCTGCTGGCTGTCCGCCGGGTGAGACTTCTCCTGCCAGGGCTCCATTCTCGTCGGCAGGCAGTCCGGATCGTCCGCGGGCCGGCCCGGAAGCTCATCTCCCGGCCAGTGAAAGCCTGGCTGCCCGAACCTATTTCGCCGGGTTCGCCTCAAGTGACCATTTAGTACGATGTGAGCGCATATGGACGTGCGGGCTCAGGGACGATATCAAACCGGCTGGGCAAAATGTCGGGCGGATTCATCCGAATAGCTCATCAAGCGGTACGTAATGCGGTAGTTTCGCTATTGAGACACTCTGCGCAGACCTCATATCTATACCGATAAGGGATCGCCTCGATGAAGACTCATAAGTGGATACTGCCTGCCGATATGCAGGCACGAATCGGCCCGGCCGAGAGCCCGGCGGGCGTAACACGAACCGATCCGCCGGGCCGGGCAGCGCGCGGCATTCTCATTCTCGCTCTCGTGCTCGGCGGTCTCGGTGCCGAGGGCGCCGTAACCGCAGGCCACGGCACCGGCGACCAGGCCAGCGCCCATCACACGGCAGGTGCCAATCGCCCCGCAGCCAGCACTTACCTGACCAGCTCCGTTCGCGTCAAGCCTGATACCTTTTTGTGGTAACCGGGTATCACGCTCAGCACCTACGCGTCTCATAAGGAGCTGACGGCCGACACGGAGGCGCGCCCCTAATGGTCACCATTAGGGGCGCGCCTGCGGTCGGCTGGACTAAATGGAGCCGCTGTCCGCGTCCTTTCAGTGGCGCAGATATGCGTGGCTATCAATCGGCGGCGCGAGGGCAGCTGGCCCGCTTTGCTGCGCCCCGGCAGTTGACGCAGCTTGTGCTGCTTCCTGAAGTGACGCCGTTTCCTTGCGCTCCCATTCCTCGATGCCGCGCAGGATTCCCTCGGTGTAAGCGCGCAGGTGCGCCCGGTAGACGTCACTGTAGGTGCGCAGATACGCCAGTTCCGCCTGCGCGGCCCGCTGCTCTTCGCCGGACTGCGGCGCCGCGGCCCCGTTCAGCGCGAAAACCGCTGCCTCGCGGGCCTTGGCGTGTGCATCTTCCAGAAGCTTGTCTGAGCACTGCTGGGCCTCCTGCATGATCTCATCGCGGCGCAGCCTGGTCTCCTCGGTCAGCCGACTGCTGTAATCCTGCGCATCGGCCACGTACTTGTCGGCGGTGACCTGCGCGGTTGACAGTATCCGCACCGCGTGTACGTGCGCGTCCGCCTCACCGAACAGGACGGCCTGCCCATCGCCGTCGGCCTCTCCGGCGATGATCCGGCGGCGGAGCCGCTGAACTTCCTGCCACAGTGACGTCCGTTCGTTCACCAGACACACAAACTCGGCGTGCACCGCGCTCAGGAACTCCCGGACGGGCTCTTCCTCATAGCCACGTCGGCCCAGCCGCGACATCGGAAACGCCGCGGTCTGCAGCTCTTCGGGGGTCATCCGGCTCTGCTCGTCGAACCATGCTGTGGTCAAGGCTCGCTCCACCCGAAATCCTCGATGTGTATGTGATCCTGCGCCATGCCCGCGGAGGCCAGCTGAGCGGCAGCGTCCCGGACCATCTTGGCCGGGCCGGCCAGGTAGGCGTCGTGCCCCGACCAATCGCCGTGCCGGGCCACGACGTCCGGGAGGCTGCCGGTCTCGCCGGCGAACTTGGGGCTGGCCGACACGACTGGCGTGATGGTCAGCCACGAGAACTCGGCGGCCATCTTCTCCAGGCTCTCCAGGTCATAGAGCCCGTCGGCGGTCCGCGCACCGAAGAACAGGTGTACCCTCGGCGGCTGAAACAGCGTGGCTACCTGGTCGAGAATGGCTTTCAGCGGGGCCAGCCCGGTGCTTCCCGCCACCAGCAAGAGGTCCCGGCCAGAGATGGGCTGACTCAGCGTAAGAACACCGACGGGAGGTCCGAGCCTGAGTTCGGTACCGGCGACCGTCCTGCTGGTAAGCGCCATACTCACTGCGCCACCGTCGATCAGCCGGATGTGGAACTCCAGTAGCCCGTCCTGACGCGGTGCGTTCGCCATGGAGTAGTAGCGCCACAGCCTGGGGCGGCTGGGGGTTTCGATCGCCACGGACTGCCCCGGCAGGTAGTCCATTCGCGGCTCCGGCTGGACGAACAGCACGGAGACATCGAAGGACCTCGGCTCGTGGGCCACGACCGTACCCCGCCACCAGGGCGGCCGCAGTTGCTCGTCCGCGCTCGCCGCCGCCGTCATGACGGAGCCGACGAGCTGATAGGCCGCCCTCCAATCGGCGGCCAGCTCCGCCGTCCAGGCCGGCCCGGAAAAATGTTCCAAGGTCGCCAGCAGACTGGCGCCCACCGCGTCATAATGCTTGGCAATAACGCCGAACTTCCGGTGATCACGGCCCAGGCCCTGAAGGAACGCCGTCAGATCATCAAGGCTGTCTACCTGGGAAACAATCTTCACCAGGGCATCGGCGAAGTGGCTGCGCTGTACCGCCATCGAGACGGGGAACATGCCCCGCACCTCTGGATGCCTCAGGAACAGGTCGGAGTAGAAGAACAGCGGTAGCTCGTCACCGTGCACCGTGATCTGGGCGAAGCTTTCCCGCAGCCGGGCAACGTCCAACGGTCCCGCCTCTCTCCGCCGTCGCCGGCAGCGGGCGGATCCGGCACGCTGAAGCTGCGGCCTGAAGATCCGCTCACCGGTCGCACGCCGGATCACGCCGTCACTTGCAGGGCAAGTCTCATGCAAGTTGCACAGCAAGACATCCGTCAGCTGACGGATGTCTGAAGCGGGCCGCCTCAAGCTGGGCTTCGCCGTCACCGGCGTCAATGGCGGTCCCCGCTGAAGTACCGTTCGGCTCTATCCACGGCGGCGGGCAGCGGCGGTACCAAGAAGCGGAGAGCCCCTCTCAACGGGGCTCTCCGCCTGTGTTCTGATCGACAGCTCTGACAGGCAGAACGCTACGGCGCTTTGCCTGGGCAGTCACTTCCTGCCGAAACTGTCGAATTCTCCCTTTCGTGCGCCGCCGAGAAATGCATGCCATTCGTCCGGTGTAAACCGGAGAACCGGCCCTTCGGAGTCCCTGCTGTTGCGAATACCGATCGTGCCGTCGAGTAGACTCGCCACCTCGACGCAGTTGCCGTTGGCGAAACTCAGCGAACTCTTAACCCAGGACGGACCTGAACCCAGCCTTTCGGGCGAATCTCCGAGCGTTGGCCCCACGTTACTACCTCACTGATTGGTGTGAATTATCCGATAAATGGTGACTACATACTGTATCTATGTATTTACCCAAAGTAGCCACCCAACTCTGAGAATAGCAGACATCACTGAGCCGCCAATGTCACTTTCACATCAATTAGCACTACGGCACAGTAAGTGTTCGTGATACCCACGGTTTTGCACACACCTCAACCGTGCGCAGACATGGCGACGCCCGTCAGCCCAGCGGGCGCCGCTGGTCAGTTCCGGCAAGAAAGAAGAGTCATACTTCCCGGCCGTCAGGCGGGCCAGGAACGATCACGTTAGAAGGCCATCACCGCAGGCGCGGGGGCTGAACGGCTACGTCATCACGCCTTAGCGCGCCGCGGGGCACCCGACCAGCGCGACTCCGCTGTTTCGAGCACGAGCTCCTTGGATGCCACCGGGTCGAGCGCCGCATCGGCCAGCATCTGGAACGCCAGCCGGTGCAGGTAGGTATCCTTCTCCCCCTGCACTGTGATTCCGCTCCTCATATGCTCCGTGCTGACCACATCATGGAGAACCGCATCATCGTCTGCCCCGAACCCGAATATGACAAAGGACTCCCCGAAGGCGGTCTGCTGCGCATCAAGGGGGAGAATCTGCAGCGTCAGATTCGGCCGGTCGGCCTCGCGCGCAAGACGCTGAAGCTGCTCATACATCACCGACTCATCACCGACCCGGCGCGTTAAAACAGATTCATCGAGCACAACCGACAGCTGAAGCCCTTGGCGCTTCAATGCCTGCTGGCGCCGCATGCGGATCTTGACCATTCGCCCAATCATGCCCGGCGGATTCGGCTCAACCCTGCTGTAGCTGCTAATGATGTGCCTGGCATAAGCTTCGGTCTGCAGCAGACCAGGTACGACAACAACGTGCCAGATGGCGATAGAAGCCGCCTCGTTCTCGAGGCCGATGAATTGCTGATAGTCCTCGGTAAGGCTGTCCCCGAATTCTTCCCACCATCCCTTCTGCGTCGCATCCTCAGCGAGCGCGAGAAGGTGGGCGCGATGGGTCCCCGTGATCTCGTAGTAGTCGAGCAGTCTTGCGACTTCCCCTGGCCGCAGGCTGGTCCTGGCCCGCTCGTACCTGCTGATCTTGGAGGGCGACCAGTTCAGCGCGGCAGCGACCGCTTCCCCGTTCTTGTTCTTGCTCTCCCTGATCTCGCGGAGTTCGGCAGCGAGCCGGCGCCGCCGCACCTCGGGACTTCCTGACCCCGGCATCGGGCGTCCCTCCTCCCGGGTGCCGCGTGGGCAGAGTGGTGCGAGGTACCGCACATTTCACGGAAACAATTTGCAAAATTCTAATACCCGCACGGCCCCGGACGGAACCTTGCCTCCCGGCGCCCAGCATGGGCGGAGGCATACTGCCTGCTAACCGGACCGGGGTACAGCGCGATAGCCAGGGAGTACCGGACACCCGCATAGCCCTGGGCGCCTGAGCACCTCCGGTCAGATTGCTCCGGTGAACGTCGAACGGCAGGTTTCCGGCAGTCCGCGGCAGGGGTCGGGCCGCCCTCGCTTCGACACGTGTGATCGGCGGCATTGCCCTGGCCATGTGCGGGTCATCGCCCCAGTGGGCGGCATGACAAGCTCTGAGGCAGCGGCCTCGCCATCAGCGGCTCAGCCCTTGATGCGGGCCCGCAACCCAGACGCCCCTTGCTCATATCTCGGCGCGTCCGGTGCACGAGCCGGCCACTGGTACGCCACGTCCCGCTGGCCTTGACAGTTCCTATCGCGGCGGAATGGCCAGCGCTGAGACTGCTGTACAGCTATATGGCAAGGGGGACGGCGGTGAAGAAATGTGCCTGGAGTTGCTGGCTCAGCCGGAGCCCGTGACGAGGCCCCGGCAGCCGGCTCGGCTTAGCGCAACAAAATTTACGTGTCAGGAGTAATCACGCAACTAACGGCCTGCCGCGAATTCAACGAATCGGCAGCAGGCCGTTAGTCGCGTGCCAGGTTAGTTCACCCGTTATAGTAAGTATCGGGCTTCGCGGAAGAGACCGCTGATACCACGTGCGCGCTGGACGCCTGCGTGGTCGCCCCGGCCACGGCCGAGCCAGCCAGAATTGATCCGGCTGCGGCGAGCGCCGCGATAACGGGAATGATGATGGCTCGCTTTATGCGCACAATCCCTCCATACATCTACCGAGGTCAGCAGCCTGCGATCTGGCGCGTTGACCCAAACGGCGCCTCTTTGAGTCATACCGCTTCTTGCCAGTCTTCGACTGTTTCATCTACTACGATAAGCCGGTACATATACATATTCAATTGCCAAATATTGCATTCTTAATTTCAATTGCTCTTTAAGAAAAATATTCATTCACTTGTGCAGGAAAGTATTAGCAGCCCATGCGCCGCAAGGTTCCCTGCAATTTGCGCTGCATGCGGGGAACGTCGTCCCGCCGTCGCCGGCGGAAAGCACCGAAAGCACCCTTGAGTGCCGAATTAATGTCCGAATAATGCCTGCTTGTTCGGTAGATGCTCTGGTAGTAAAGTTCGCTCCATGTCCCCGGTGACACCGGCCGGTGCACTGGTCGGCCGCGACAGCGAGATGACGCTGCTGACCGGGCTGTTAAAAGAGGTGTCTCTGGGGCGCGGCAGTTCGGTGCTTATCGAGGGCGAGCCGGGCATCGGCAAGTCCGCGCTGGTGCGGGCGGCGGTGGCGGAGGCCCCGGAGGCCGGCTGCCAGGTGTTCTGGGGTGCCGGTGACGAGCTGGGCCAGGCGCTGCCGCTGCTGCCGTTCCTCGACGGATTGCGGGTCCGCGAGCCCTCCGCGAATCCCCGGCGGAACACGATCGTCCGGCTGCTGCGCGGTGAGCTCGCTGCCGACCGCGGCACGGACGTGCCGGCGGCGCTGGCCGAGCAGTTGCTGGCACTGGTCGCCGAGCAGTGCGCTGTGCGGCCGACTGTCCTGGTCGTCGACGACCTGCAGTGGGCCGACCAGGCCAGCATCACCCTGTGGGGACGGTTGGCGAGGTCGGCGGGGCAGATGCCGCTGCTGCTGGTCGGGATGATGCGCCCGGTGCCGCAGCGGGATGACTTGCTGGCGCTGCGGCGAGTGGCGGGCGACACCGCCCGGCTCCAGCTCACTGGGCTCACCGGGGCGGCGGTGGCCGACCTGGTAGCAGCCCTGGCCGGCGGCAAGCCTGTCGGCAACCTGCTGCGGCTCGCCGTAGGGGCGGCAGGGAACCCGCTCTACGTCACCGAGCTTGTCGCCGCGCTGGCCCGCGGCTCCAGTCTGACCATCACCGAGGCCGGAACCGCCGAGCTGGTCAGCGGTTCCGCGCCAAGCTCCCTGTCAGCGGCCATAGCGGACCGCCTTGGCTTCGTGGCCGGGCCGGCGCGCGAGGCACTGAAGGCGGCGGCCCTGCTCGGGGTGGAGTTCGCGGTCCCTGATCTGGCGATCGTACTGGGCCGCAGCGTGCCCGAGCTGATCCCGGCGGTTGATGAGGCGTGTGCCGCCGGTGTGCTGGCCGAGTCCGGCCACGGCCTCGGGTTCCGGCATCCGCTGATCCGGGCGGCGCTGTACGACGGGATGCCGGCGCCGGTGCGCGCCGCCTGGCACCGCGATGCGGGGCGCGCCCTCGCGGAGGCAGGGGCACCCACGGACCGGGTGGCCCGGCAGATGCTGCGGGCAGTCGGCGGACGTGGCGGCACGACCGAGCCGATGGACGAGTGGATGCTGGACTGGCTGGCCCGCACCGCGGACCCGCTGGTCGGCCAAGCGCCCGGGGTCGCGGCAGAACTCCTCACTTGGGCAGTCGTCAGCTCCCCGGCTGGCTCGGCCCAGCACGGCTGGCTGGCCAGCCGACTCGCCGACGCCCTGTACCGTACCGGTGACAGGATAGAGGCCGAACAGGTGGCGAACCGCGCGCTGGAGCATGCCACCGAGCCCGATCTGCTCGTGGACCTGCACTGGACGCTGGCGCAATGCCGCATGCTAGCAGGCTTGTTCGCGGAATGCCTCGCGACGCTGGACCGGGCGCTGGCTTCTCCCGGGATCTCGGCCCGGCACCGCGCGAGGCTGCTCGTCCTCGCCGCGCGGACGCACTTCAATCTCGGCGAGGTCGAAAAGGCTGGCCGGGTCGCTACCACTGCGCTGACGGCGGCGTCCGAGGCGGGCGACAAGTGGGCCATGGGGTGGGCGTTGCACGTGCTGACGCTGGTGACTGCGGTGCAGGGACACACGACCGACGCGCTGCCGCTTTACGACCGGGCGCTGAGCGTGACTCAGCCCGATCCGGCGCTGACCGATCTGCGGCTGCTGCTACAGATCAATAAGGCTGTCACACTAGGCAATCTCGACCAGTATGTGGAGGCGCTGGCCGCGGCTGGGCAGGCACGGCACCTCGCAGACCAGGTTGGCACGACGATGCGGCTGGCTCAGGCGCACGGCGCCCTGGGCCAGTTGCTGTTCGAAACGGGGCGATGGGAGGATGCCCTGGCCGAGGTAGCGATAGTGCATGAGGACCTGAAGGAACCCGCTGGGGCCTGCTGCGAGCTCGGCATCGCCGCCGTGATCAGCTTCCACCGCGGCGAGACCGGCGCGGCGCGGCGCTACCTCGCTGCCGCCGTCCCACACGCCAAGCGGATCGGGCGCCTGCTCATTGGCCCATTGGCGCTCGCCCGCAGCCTGGAATGCGAGTATGACGGCGTACTACCGGAGGCACTCGCCGCGCTGACCGATGCGTTCGACGGCGACTCAGAAGAACTCGAGGAGATCGAGGACCTGCTGGCCGACGCCGTCCGCCTCGCCACCGAGATTGGCGACCTGAGCACCGCACAGGCCTTCTCGGGCCACGCTGCCGCGCTCGCCGCGGGATCGGAGATCCCGCATCGGCAGGCGGACGCCCTCTACTGCCGCGGCCTGCTGGACCATGATGCCCCCCGGCTGCTCGCGGCCGCGGGACGTTATGACGACGCCAGCAGGCCGCTCCTGAAGGCGAAGGCGCTGGAGGCGGCCGCTGGACACTTCGTTGACGCCGACGACCGCGGCCAGGCGCGGGGCGCATTCACCCGTGCCGTGGAGGTCTATACCTCCCTTGGCGCGGCCGCGGACGTCGCCCGGCTGCAGGCCACGTTCCGCGCCCACGGCATCCGGCGCGGGCCGCACGCCCGGCACCGGCGGGCGCGGAGTGGCTGGGACAGCCTCACGGCGACCGAGATCAAGATCGCCGCATTCGTGGAGGAGGGATTGTCCAACCCGGAGATCGCGGCCAGGCTGCTGCTGTCCCGGCGGACCGTCGCGACCCACGTCTCCCACATCCTGAAAAAGCTCGACGTCCATTCGCGGACAGACATTGCCCGTGAGTCGGCCCTGCGGACCGTCGCGTCGAAATGATCGCGCCGCGGGAATCACAGGCGCGTTCAGCGGATCCGCTGAACTACCGAGGGTTCATGGCTCATAGTCCCCACGTGCGCACCCCGGCGGGCCGCGTCCGCTGCCCTGGGCCAAGGCCGGGCTGGAACGCGAGCATGAAGTAGACGGCCTTGCCCACCGGGGTGCGGTAAAAGCCCCACCCATCCGACAGGGCGCCGACCAGCATCAGGCCCCGTCCGGTCTCCGCGTCGGCTGGGGCGTCCACCAGCACCGGCATGAAGCACGACGTGTCGTGGACTTCAACGCGCAGCTGATCGCAGGCGCAGCTGATGGCCAGCGTGACGCTTCCGCTCGCCTCGTGCACGATGGCATTGGTCACCAGTTCGCTGGTGAGCAGGACCGCGACGTCCGGGTCGACTGGTACATCCCAGATACAGATGGCCGCCCGGACCTGGCTGCGGGCTTCGGCCGCCGCGGCCGGCCCCGCGGCGAGCCGGACGCGGCGGTCGGATAGCTCAGTCGGACGGGTCGGCGCCATTGCGTTCATCGAATTCCTCAATCGCGTTCATCGGGTTCCTCAGTAGGCCGGTTTGAGCCAGTCCCGGAGAGCGCTGGTCACTCTGCGCGCCTGCTGCCAGGAAGGTCCCGAGCAAAATAGTGAAGTGCTCGGTGCGGTTTCACCACAAATGGTGCTGCAAGTTGCAGTGAAAGACATCGGTCAGCTGACGGATGTTGAAACCATGGCCCAGCGAGCCCCGAGCCTGACGGTGCATTCCGGGTTCGCGAAGATGCCGACAGTATGTTCGATTGAGCTGACCGGCCCCCAGTTGGAACAAGCGCGCTTAGCGGACTTGTCTCTTGTGCACCGAAGCCTGGTAGATCTGGGCGATCGACGCTTCCAGCTGGGCGTTGAACTGCTCGTCGCTCTGCTCGTCGGACAGTCCCTCCAACAGCGCGCGGGAGAAGCTCGCGATCATGCTCGGATCCCGGGCCAGCAGATCGCATGCTTCGTAGCGGCTGTAACCGCCGGATAGGGCGAGTACCCACAGCACACGAGGGTCGGCGGCGAGGTCAGCGTACCGGCCTGGCTGCGTCGGGATCGTCAGCTTCAGCACGATGATCGCGCCGTCCGGCAGGGCGTCGACGTGCGTCTGCAGGGCGTCACGCAGCAGCTTCTCCGCTTCATCTTTGTGCGGGCTGTCGATGCTGACCTCAGGCTCGAGAATCGGGACGAGACCCGCCGCCGAGATCGTCGCACCGTACTCGAACTGCTGATCGACGATCGCGTTCACCCCGTTCCTGTCGGCGTCCTTGATCACCGATCTCATCTTGGTACCGAACATCCGGTGCCGGTTCGCCCGCTCGAGCAGCTCGTCAGCTCGAGCAGCTCGTCAAGGGTGTCGATCGGCTTCATGAGCTGGACACCGGACTGCTCTTCGGCGAGCCCCTTGTCGACCTTCAGGAAGGGCACGACCTGTTTCTCGTCCCACACATACTGCGCCGTCGGGACCCCCCGTACGTCCCGCTCCATCGTCTGCTCGAACAGGATCGCGCCCAGCACGCGCGAGCCGTCGAAGGCCGGGCTGGTGACGACGCGCGTCCGCATGGCGTGGATGAGGTCGAACATGTCGTCTTCGGAGTGGTAGCGGCTCTCGGCAATGCCGTACTCGGCGAGCGCCTTCGGCGTGCTACCGCCGCTCTGGTCAAGGGCAGCGAAGAAGCCCTGGCCGGAGCGAATCTTCTCGAGCTGCATTTTGTCCATGCCGTCATCCTGTCAGCTGCCCCGGGCAGCCGCCGGCACAGATGCCCAGCAGGAGTTCCCGTTCGGCGACGGCAAGATCAGCGACCCGGCCGAGGAGGCGGCGGACGACGCGGCCCGAAATGTCCGGCGTGCTCGCCACGGAGCGGATGCCGACGCTGCGTCGAGAGCCTGGATGGTCTGGGCGAATGCGAGCGCTGGCTACCAGATCTTGGTGATCAGCCAGAAAGTGGTTCCGGTGCCCGCGCCGTAGGCGAGGTGCGCGCTCAGGTCCCTGGCCAGGGTCTTTGCGTCGTACTCCCAGATCGGCTTATAGATCCCGGCGATCGGCAGGGTCACGTAGTCCGTGCTCCAGACCACGGCGCCGAACGGCACGCCGTAGCCGGGACGGGGCTTGCGCAGTGACCCGGCCACGACGCCGTACAGCGCCCCCCACCCCGATCCGTAGCCCCAGTGCGCGATGGTGCTGGTCAGCCACGCCCAGCGGTCCGGCAGTTCGCGCCCCGTGAAGCCCTCAATCAGGCGCTTGGCGGCCTTGCCGGGGTCGGGGGCCTTGTCCCAGCGGTCAACTTTCGGGAACTCCCAGGCCAGCGGGCTATCCTTACCGCCCGCGCGCCGGTACCGCACATACCAGACCGTGTCCATGCAGACGGTACCCACGGCCCCGGCCAGGAGACCCGCCGCGACGGCCGCGAGCGGCGTCATCGGGTGCTTTCGGGTGTGCATCCGGATCCAATCTCGTCGCGGTTGAGGTCGGCAGCCCGGCAAGGCGCTGCCCCCGCTGCTTACTGCGGCGCGAGCCAGGCCAGGGCGGCGGTGATCAGGGCCTCCGTGCCGGTCCGCAAGGTGGGCTGCAGCGGGGGCAGGAATTTCGGCGAATGGTTGGTGGTCAGGTCCCCGAGGCGGCCGGCCTTTCTCGGCGGCGCGGTAGGTGTCGGGATCGGTGAAGCCAATAGCCCAGTACGTATACGGCACGCCTGCGGCATCGGGGATTTTGCTGAAGTCCTCGCTGACGGTCTGCCGGTCGATTTCCAGCGCGTCGTCGCCGAACTGCTTGGCGAAGGCGGTGGCCACGCGGGCCGTGGCGGCCGCATCGTTGTCGGTGACCGGGAAGCTCATGATGGTCTCGAATTCCGGGTCCTTGGGCGAACCGCTGGCCTGGCACTCGGCGCGGACGATCCGCTCGATCGCGGTCAGCATGTGCTGGCGTGTCTGCTGGGAATAGCTTCGCATATTGAGTTCCAGGACGGCGTGGTCGGGTATGACGTTGCTCCTGGTACCCGCCTGGAGGCTGCCGACGGTCAGGACGGCGGTATCGCCGGGCGCGACCTCGCGGGACACGACGGTCTGCAGACGCACAACGATCATGGCCGCGAGCACGACCGGGTCGATGGCGTGCTGCGGCATCGAACCGTGGCCGCCCCGCCCATACACGGTGACCTTGATGCTGTCGGCGGCGGACATAAACGGCCCGGAACGCGCGCTGACCGTCCCGGCCATGCCCGGCGACACGCTCGGCGGTGTGGTGCTCCTGGTGGGACAGTTCGGGATGCCGATGCAAATCCTTGTAGAGCGCCTCCTGGTCGGCACGGAGGTCGTCGTAGGCGGCCAGGATCTCGTCGCCGCTACTCATAATCGCTCAGTTCCCTTCCGAGCTCGAGAAGATCCGCAGGAAGAACAGAAAGACGTTCAGGATGTCGAGGAAGATCGACGCGGCCAGCAGCGGCGCGGAATTGATGTCCTGGGAGCGCCGCAGGCGCTGGAAGTCGAACATCGTGAAGCCGGCGAAGATGACCAGGCCGAGCACCGAGTAGATCAGATCGCCGGCCGGGATATGAACGAAGATCAGGACGATGCCGAACACGATGAGGGCCAGCAGCGCCCAGAAGCAGATCCGGGCGATGGCGGACAGGTCGCGCCGGGTGGCGTAGCCGGCGGCCCCGAACCCGGCGATGAACAGGGCCGTCGCGCCGCCCGCCTGCCAGAGCGCTTGCGGGTTCATGCCCGCGTAGTACGCGAGCGTCGGGGCGAAGGCCAGCCCGATCAGAAGGCCGAACGCGGCGAGCAGCCCGACCGTCAGCTGCCGGGACCTGCGCGCCGCGAAGTTCATGCCGATCAGGCAGGCGAACGCCACGATGAACGCCACGATGCCGACGCCCCCAGACAGGTGGCGGCCCAGGTATGCGCCGAGCGCGAAGAGGCCGGCCGTGACCGCCACGTAGCCCATGGTCTGCGCGAAAAGGGTGTTCGCCTGGCCGCGGGATGCCGCTCTAATGCCCTGGTAGCTCAGTGAGTCAGTCATGACCTCTTGTTCCTTCTGCCCGTCGTGTGCTTTATGTCCGCCAGTTGTTCAGTGGCAATGCCGGTGTTCTCATTACACGCTGGGCCGCCGCGGGGGTGGCATCCGGTGCTGCCCTCCACGATTGCTCGTGCCGCCGCTGGTCGCACCCGTGAAAGACCCTGGTGGCCCAGGGCCAGTGCCTGGCACGGGTCACCGCGGACGTCGGCACGCCGTGCATCTGGGCCGCCCGCTACCTGCGCATGAACGGCACCCGCAGGCTGGTCGGTTCCTTCAATCACGGAACGATGGCCAATGCGGTACCGCACGTACTTCGCAGGAATCGCCCGATCCGCAGGATTGTTCGGGGCGACGGTGGCCAAGGTCGGCGAACTGGTGGATGCGCTGCGCGCGGCGTTCGACCGCGACGGGCCAGCCCTGGTCGACGTCCGCACCACCCGGCACGAGCTCGCCCTGCCGCCCAAGCTGACCTACCGCGAGATCAAGGGCTTCACCCTGTATGCGACCAGGACGATCCTGTCCGGAGAAGGAGACGAGTTGGTCGACCTCGCCCGCGACCGGGTCCTGCAGCTAGGCCGCCACGTTCCGGCCGTCACGATCGTCATCGATACGCCGGAGCGCATCGCTACGGCGTTTGACGTCATCGACGAGCTCACCAGCGAGCGCGGGCTTGTGACCAGCGAGACCATTCCCGCCCTGCGAGCGACGACCGGCGACCGCCGCCGCGGCGGACTGAGACTCGCGACGCACCACCTGTAGCGGCCCGGCCACCGGCGCCTGACCAGGCGTGTTGCTGGACATCGGCGAGTACCACGGCGACGACGCCCCCCCAAGCACTCTCGATCACGATGCGGGCACCTGATCATGATGCCGTCACCTGGTATGGCGCATCCTTATGTAGGTGAGCGTGCGGCCCGGTCTTCCTATCCAGTCGCGCCGGTACCGCTGCCCCCGGCGGGGACCGAGGCGTGGCCTTCACGGCTGGCTGGGCGCCGGTGCCGTGGCCGTCACCGGCCTGACCGCGGTGGCCTGCACTTCGGCGCCGGCGGCCGCTCCGTCGGCGAACGGTACGCACCCGGTCCGCACGGCGCCCGCCTCTCACGGTCCGGTCACACCCACAGCCCCGGCCAGTCCGGCCCCTCTGAGTCCCACGGCCGCCCCGCCTGCACCGCAGGTCATCGTCTCCCGGGTCCGGGCCACGGACGGATCGGTGGTCACCGTGGCGGCGTTCCGCGGGCCAGTGCAGTACGTGCTGCACAACGGCAGTGAGGATCCCGGGGCGGCGGCGGGACTGGTCAGGGCCGGGCCTGCCGTCACCGGCGCCGAACGCCAGCACCTGCTCGCCGCCTTCAACGGGGGGTTCAAGCTATCCGCGGGAGGGGGCGGGTACGAGCAGGAGGGCCGCGTCATCGCCACACTGCGCGCGGGCCTCGCCAGCCTGGTGATCGACCGCTCCGGACAGGCCCGGATCGGGATCTGGGGCGCCAGCGTGCCCGTGCCGGGCGAGGCGGTATACAGCGTCCGCCAGAATCTGCGGCCCCTCGTCTACCGGGGGCAACCGACCAGCGCGGCGGCCGATCCGGGTTTGTGGGGCGCCACCCTCGGCGGTGGCGCGTTCGTGGCCCGCAGCGCCGTCGCCCAGGACAATCACGGTGATCTCCTGTTCGCGGGGAGCATGTCCGCGACGCCCGCCGACCTGGCGGAGGCCCTGACGGCCAAGGGAGCACGGATCGCGATGGAACTGGACATTAACCCGGAATGGGTCCAGCTTGACATCGCCAGCGCCCCGGGTGGCCCGCTGACGGCCGCCATCCCCGGTCAGAATCGTCCCGCCAGCCAATTCCTCGCGGGCTGGACCCGTGACTTCTTTACCGTGCTGGCCGCTGCCTCCCCCTGACCGGACTGACATCGCGACGAAGTCGCGGGCCCACGAGGGCGGCGGGAGCGGGCAACGCGGTCCCGCGCTGGCCGTGGACGGCATCTGTTGGTCTTATACGGGTGGAGGTATGTTGTGTGGGCGCAGAAGGGCACGCCGGTCTCTGGCGTTGTTATGATACCCCCGAGGGTATCTTTGCATTATCCCGGCAAATGACAGCCTCGGGTGCTGGCGGCCCGGGCCCGACACTCAGGGAGTTGCCGTGGACGTGGACGGCCAGACGATCGCGGACGTAGTCAAGCGGCTCCGCCGTGCCCAGGGCCAGGTCGGCGGCGTCATCAAGATGATCGAAGACGGCCGCGACTGCGCCGACGTCGTCACCCAGCTGGCCGCGGCCTCCCGGGCCCTCGACCGGGCCGGCTTCAAGATCATCGCGACCGGCCTCCAGCAATGCGCCGCACAGGAGCAGGATGGCGGGCGCGACGGCACGGCCCGCAACGACCGCGCCCAGCTCGAGAAGCTCTTCCTCTCCCTGGCCTGACTAGTCCGGCCTGGCACCGTCCGCAAAGCAACAGCGGGAATGCGCGGCCATTTTCCCATGCTGACCCTGTTATACCCCAACGGGTATCAACACAGCAGCGCGGAGGCTTGCCATGGACACGAGGATCCCCGGAACCGATGACGCCAGCGGCACCGGCGGTCATCTCAGCTTCCGGACCACGTGCGGTCGGGACATGCGGGTGGGCCATCTCTCTCTCGGCGGGAGCCAGCACCCGGCCCAGCGCGTCAGTCTCGGTATCGGCGCCTCGTCGGCGGCGGAAAGCGGCACCTGGGCGGGCCTCACGGCCAGCGAGGCACGGTGGCTCGCCGCGGCCCTGCTCGCGCAGGCGGCCGCGTGCGACGAGTACCCGGGCGGGCCCACTGGCGGGCCGTCGGGCGGGGCTTCGGGGGTGCCGCCGGGCGGGGCTACGCATCGCGCTACTTGATGCGGGTCACCCGTGACGGTGATAGTAAGCGTGTGACTTCCGCCCGGGAACGGCCCACATGACGATCCCGGCCTGGCTATGGGCGGTAGCGGCGGGCGGCCTGGTGGCCGCGGTCGCCGCGGAGATCGTACTGACAGGGCGGCCCGGGCACGAGTCGTTCACGGTACGCGGGGCGATCAGGTGGGCCGCGGTCTACGTGTCGCTGGCGGCGGGCTTCGGGCTTGCGCTCGGGGCGACGGCCGGATGGCCAGTGGCGGGCCAGTTCTACGGCGGCTACCTCACCGAGTACAGCCTGAGCCTGGACAACTTGTTCATATTCTACGTGATCATGAGCTGGTTCGCGGTGCCCGCGGCCCGTCAGCATCGGGTCCTGTTCCTGGGGATCGGGCTGGCCCTGGTGCTGCGATCAGTCCTCATCGTGGCCGGGGCCGCGGCCATTCACCGCTTCGGATGGCTCTTCTACCCGATGGGCGTGTTCCTGTTGTGGACCGCCGCCGGGCTGATCTCAGGTCGCTCCGCCAGGCCGCAGGAGGACCAGCACACCCGGCTGAGGTCCTGGCTGCGGCGGCGCATTCGGCAGGCCGACGACGATGACGGCAGCCGCCTGATCGTCTGGCGGTCCGGGCGGCCGGTGGCCACCTCGCTGTTTTTGCTGGCCGCCGCGATCGGGCTGGCCGACGTGGCGTTCGCGTTCGACTCGATCCCGGCCGTTTTCGGCATCACGACCAGCGCCGCCCTGATCGTGGCGTGCAACGTGTTCGCGCTGATGGGGCTCCGCCAGTTGTATGTGCTGCTGGTCCGGACACTCGACCGGATCGTGTACCTGCACGTCGGCCTGGCCGTCATCTGTGCCTTCATCGGCGTGAAACTACTGCTGGAGGCGCTGGACAGCTCCGGGGTGGCTTGGGCGGTGAACATCCCGGCCTGGATTTCGGTGACCGTGGTCGGCGCCGTGCTGCTGATCACCGCGGTCGCGGGCCTGGTGGCCAGGCGGGCCGGAGGGCACGATCACGCGCGGCGGCTCCCCCGGCCGGCGGACGGGGAACGCCGGTTCGCGATCGTAGACACCGACGGGAACGGCGTCTGGCAGCGCGCAGACGGCGAGGAGCTGACGCGCAAGCTGTGCGAGACCTTTGGTTACGCGCCCGATTCGGCGCTGGGCCGGGCGGTGGCCAGCGGGCAGCGGGCCCTGTTCGACGTGATGCTGGCGCACATGGACGCCAACGGCGACCAGGAAATCTCGCGGGATGAGTTCGCCGCGGGCCTGAACCGCGCCATCGAGGACCGGCCAGGTTTCGACACCGCTGTACGCGCCGCGGCGGTTGCGCTGATCCAGGTGGCGGACCGTGACGGCAACGGGGTCCTGGACCCTGCGGAATACCGGCAGCTCGCCGCGGTCTACGGAACCAGCACGGATGAGGCCGAACGCGCGTTCAGCCGACTCGACCTGGACCGTAACGGGTTCGTGGACACCGCGGAACTCAGCCTGGGAATCTGCCAGTTCTTCGCCGCGTGACGGCAGGCGGGTGACGGTGGCCGCCTGACGGTGGGCGCCTGACGGTGGGCGCCTGACGGTGGGCGCCTGACGATGGGCCGCGGGGCGGCCGGTCTGCCCGTCACCGGCTCAGTGGCTGGCCGATGCTCCGTTGGTCGCGCTGACTCGCTCGCTGTAGAACTCCTGAACGGCGGCGAACGCCCGCGCCCCGTAGACGGTGGCGGGGCCGCCGTTCATAAGGAAGGTGACGCCGATCGCCTCGGCCGCTTCCTGCGGGCTGGCCCCATGCTGAACCGCCGCGTGCGCGTGCGCGGCGATACATCCGTCGCACTCCTTTCCGACCGCGATGGCCAGGGCGATGAGCTCCTTTGTCTTGGCGTCCAGCACGCCCGCGCCGAGCGCTGAATCGTGGAGTTCCTTGTAACCCGCGTAGACCTGCGGGATCGCGTGCCGCAGCTCGCGCATCGGCGCCCGAAGTTCGTCGCGCACAGTCTTTCCGTAACTCTTCCCGTAACTCATCTGACTGCTCCTCCCGGCGATGGGATTCATACCTCCGGGAGTATGCAGCGGTCCCGGGTAGTACCGCCACGGCCGTACGTCCCGTCTTCAGCGGGTAATAGTGAGGCGTGACTGCCTGGGTGCTGCACGTGGACCTCGACCAGTTCATCGCCGCGGTCGAGGTGCTGCGCCGCCCTGAGCTGCGCGGGCAGGCGGTGATCGTCGGCGGTGACGGCGATCCGGCCAAACGCGGGGTGGTGAGCACGGCCTCCTACGAGGCGCGGGCGTATGGGGTGCATTCCGGACAGCCGTTGCGGACGGCGGCCCGGCTCTGCCCCGATGCGGTGTTCCTGCCGGTGGACCGGGAGGCGTATGAGGCGGTCTCGGCCGAGGTGATGACGGCGCTGCGCGAATCCGGCGCCGTGCTGGAGGTCATCGGGTGGGACGAGGCGTTCCTGGGGATCGACGATGAGGATCCGGAACAATTCGCCCGCGGGCTCCAGCAACGGATCCGCGACGCCACGCAGCTGGACAGCACGGTCGGGATCGGCCAGAACAAGCTGCAGGCCAAGCTGGCCACTGGGTTCGGCAAGCCGGCAGGTGTTTTCCGGCTGACGGACGAGAACTGGTCCGACGTGCTGGGCGACCGCCCCACGGACGCGCTGTGGGGGATCGGCGCCAAGACCGCCCGGAAGCTGCGCGAACTCGGCCTGCACACGGTGCGGGAGCTAGCCTCCGCCGACCCGGGCGGGCTGGCGCAGCAGTTCGGCCCGGCGACCGGGCCCTGGCTGGTGCTGACCGCGCAGGGCCGGGGCGGCCGCGACGTGGACGACACGCCGCAGCCGGCCCGGTCGCACGGCCGGGAGGTCACCTTCCAGGAGGACATCGCGGACCGGGAGCGCGTGACCGAGGAGGTCGCGCGCCTAGCCGAGCTGGTGGCGGCCGAGCTGGCAACCATGGAGCGGCCCGCCGTCCGGGTGGTGGTCAAGGTCCGCTACGCGCCGTTCATCACGCAGACGCACGGGCAGTCGCTGGACAGGCCCACCGTGGACGCGACGGCGATCCGGGAGGCCGCGCTGGCGGCCCTGAACCGGTTCACCGGCCGCCGCCCGGTTCGCCTCCTCGGGATACGGGCCCAGTTCAGATAGCCACGGCTCAGGCGGCCGCCGTAGCCGTCCCGGGCCTGCGCGCCCAGAGCAGCAGGAGACCCAGCCCGGACAGCAGGGCCGCCCCGCCCAGGCCGAACAGCCAGAGCTGCTGGGCCCCCGCGGCTCCGCCGCCGCCGGTGGCCGGGGCGCCCTGCGGCATCTCGGCCACCGCCACACCCAGCTCCGACGCCGCCTGCTGGGCCAGGCTGAGGTGCATCTTCAGCATCGGCATGGCGGCGCTGGCGAAGTCCTTCACCTTCCAGTTGCTGCCGATCACCGCCTCCTGCCGGAACAGCAAGATGGCCTGCTCGTGGGCGATCACACTGGCCTGGGCGAAGGCGACGTTCAGGTTGTGGCCGGATTGCGACTCGATCTGGGCCGCCTCGGCCTGCTGCTGCGAGCTGGGACTCGCGGGGATGGCGACACCAAGCCCGGCCGCCAGCTGCCGCAGCTCGGCCAGCGCGGTGGTGTGGTCGCTGACGTAACGGGCGGCCACGCTGTCCAGCGGCTCGGCCACCCGAAACTCGACGTTCTTGCTGATCGACAGCTCGGCAATGTTGGCCTGCGCGGCCGCGGCCATAAAGGCCCGGTCCTGGCCCGATACCGTTAACGTGGCGGGCCGCGTCGTCGCCCCCTGCGCCGGGTTCGCCACCGCGGCGGCCGTGACGAGGGCCGCGGAGATCGCGAAGCAGACCGCGGCGAGGCCGAGGGCCAGCCGGGGGCCGGCTTTGCGGTGACGCTTCATGGTGCCTCCATTGAACTCGCGTGGACTGGTATGCGTACATAAAGGCAGAAGCCACAGCCGTCTTACCGCTCTACCAAGGGGAACGACGGCCGGTCGACCCCGGTTCGGCCGGAACGGCGCCTTTCGCCGGAGGGCCGACCCGGGCAGGAGGCCCCGCGAGAATCGGAGTTCCGATGCCCGCACGCGCACGCAGGACGATTACGGCCATCTCAGGGCCCTCCGCAGGCCGCGGGTCAAAACTGCCTTAATCGCAGCCGCGGTCCTGATCATCGGGGGTGGAACCGCTATCGGCGTCGCGGTCAGCAGCCAGCATCATGCTCCGCAGCCGGCCCGTTCGGCAGCAGGGGCGACCGGCCCGGGATCGGCGCCGGCAGGCGCACCGACCCCAGCGGCATCGGGCCCGCTGCCCTGGGCCGGCGAGACGGCCCAGCAACTGGAGGCCGCCGACGGGCCCACCCTGCCGCGCTCGGTGCCCGTCTCGCTGCAGATTCCCGCCCTGGGGGTCAGCTCGAAGCTGATGCGCCTCGGCCTGGCCAGGGACGGAACGATGCAGGTACCGCCGTTGTTCGGGCAGCCCAGTGAGGCCGGCTGGTACGAGTACTCCCCCACGCCGGGGCAGCTCGGACCGTCGGTCATCGTCGGGCACATCGACACCTACCGGGGGCCGTCGGTGTTCTACCAGCTCGGTGCCGCCCGCCCCGGCGAAGAGGTCGACGTCGGCCTGGCCGACCGGACCACCGCGGTCTTCCGGGTCACCGGCGTGCGCGAGTACAGCAAGTCCAGCTTCCCGTCCCGCACCGTCTACGGCCCGACCAACAGCGCAGCCCTGCGGCTCATCACCTGCGGCGGCGGTTTCGACCCCACAACAGGCCACTACCTGGGCAGCACCGTGGTCTTCGCGTCGCTGGTGTCCGGCCGCCCCGGCTGATCGCCGTCCGGTGATCGAGAACCCGGCGCAGCTGCCCGGCGTGGTCGACATCGCGATCCGCACCGCCCTGGCCCGGCGCGGAGTCGCGCACCTGACCTTCCGCAACGACGTGCAGGTCGCCGACACGGACGAGGAACCCTACCAGCACGTGGCGCCCGCCCGGCCGCCCGCCACCGCGCCCATCTACCTGCCGCCTCCCGGACGGGCGCGGTGCTCGGGTATCCCGAGCACGGCGCCGGGTGCGGGATGCGCCGCCGGGTGCGGGATGCGGGGCGGCGGCCACTCTTACTGGCCCGGGGGATGTGAGCCGCGCGGGACAAACGGGTTACGATCAACTCCCTCAGCACTACGAGAATTGAGGGCATCAGATGCGGGACACGCGGATACCGGGCGCGGCCGGGCGGGCGGACCGTTGACCGGCGAGTGGGACTTCCGTGGGATCGATGCGGGCGAGGGACTGCCCGACATCGACACGTCGGTCCCGCACTCGGCCCGCATCTACGACTACATCCTGGGCGGACACTTCCTCTAAGCACACATTAATGGCGCGGGCTCGGTGTCGTCTAGTCCGCCGCTACATCATCTAGGGCTGGTCTGGGCGGGGTTGTGCAATCGGCGCTGGGCTACATGGACTTGAACCACGGACCTCTTCCGTGTCTCCCCGCCTGTCGTGAGCTTAGACCTGGGCGCCCGGCTCGGTTTGCCTGCCTGCGTTCCCGGGATCCTGTTGCCGGGCGTCGGCATGCCCCGACTTGTACTGCTGCACCGAACCGCCCACGTACGCCAGGAGTTCGGGATCGATGCGGTTGAATCCCTTGCGGTCGTACCACTTCACCACGCCAGCGCCTAGGACCAGCCAGAAAACCAGCCCCAGCGCCGCGGCCGTGACAGCTCGCGTCAGCCCTGCGTCGGCCTGCGCGTCGAAGTAGAGGATCGCCCGGGTTCCGGCGAGGATCTGCCGCAGCGGTTCGATCTCAGCCAGCCACCGCAGTACGCCAGGTAGCGCCTGCAGCGGCACGGTGCCGCCCGAGCTCGCCAACCCCGCATACACGAACGCCAGCATGGCCAGGAGGGTACCGACGGAGGCTCCCAGGACCGCGAACAAGACGATGGTCCCCTCGGCCACGCTCACCGCAGCCAGCCAGGCCAGCAGCCACAGCAGCCCGACGTGAGGGGCGTCCATCCCGAAGATGCCGGCCGCCACCAGCAGCATCAGCCCGGTCATCAGGCCGGCCAGGACGACGGCCATGACCCACTTGATGAGGAGCGTCTGCCATCTGTTGATCGGCAGCGGCTGGCGCAGGCGCCATCGCGGCCCCATCTCGGTGGTGGCATATCCCAGCGCGGCGTCCACCGACGAGTTAACGATGATCCCGGCCAAGAAGCCGCATATCAAGATCAGCAAGGCGATGTAGAAGGCACTCAGCCCCAGCGCAGCGTGACTGGGCAGCGGCCGGTACTCAGCCGTCGTCACCGTAACCGGGTCGGCCAGGAACGCTTTGGTCAGCGAGTTGGAAGCCCCAGCGGGCACGAAGGCCGCAAGCTGCCGCCCGATCTGGCCTGACGCCGCCCCGATGCCAGGCTGCAGGACGCCGGTGGCCAGGCTCACTCCCACCGTGCCAGCACGCTGGTTGGTCAAGATGACGATCTCAGGCCGTCCCGACCCCGGGCCGCCCGCGCTCACGCCGGCCAGGCTGAGCAGCGATGCAGTGAAGCCGGGCGGGATCACCACCGTCGCGTAGGAGGCTCCGCGGTCCATTGCCTGCTCAGCGGAGCCAAGCGTGGTATCCGCCAGCCCCAGCCGGCCCGAGACCACGGGGCTGCCCGACAGGCCGCGTTGCACCTCCTGGCCGATGTTGATCCGCTGCGCGCCAATCATGGCACCGCGGTCCTGATTCACCACCGCCACGGGCAGGCCATGCAGATGATCGAGGGGGTCGACCACCGACCCAACGTAAAACGCCGTGATCAGCACCACCACCACCGATCCCAGCACCAGCGGCAAGATCCAGACCGCCCGGACCTTCAGCAGGTCGCGCGCCCGAACCGGGAAGGCACGCTTCGACGCGCCGCCATCTCGTGTCGGAGCGCGGGATTCGCTGCTCATATGCGGCCTCCCTGATAGCTTGCTGTTCCTAACCTCTACCGGGCATGCGGTCATCGAGGGGTCAATACCGGCAGTCCAGGAGATACAAGCAGGCTCATCCGGTCACTGCCCAGGTACAGCGCGAGATCCGTCTTGCCCGGCAGCCAGCTGCCCGTCACTCGGCGGTTCGGCTGGTGCTCTTGCCCGGGCATGATGTCCTGACCGCGAATGTCCTTACCGACCCGGACGATCAGGCTCCAGGCGGCGGCGACCTCCAGGGCGATCCCGAGCAGGACCGCGAACGCCAGCAGGTACAGCCCGCCGCCGTGCCCGGCGAGCAGGCTGATCCCCACACCGATGCTGAGCAGCCAGGTTGCCCCATGCCGAGCCACCCGACGACCAGATCGGCGGAGAACGGAGGTAGCTCCCACCGCGCCGTCCGCAGGACAGACCAGACGGTATACGCCGCGCAGCCCACCGACACGACAAGGATCTCAGCGGCCAGGGCGGCACGCGACTGGCCGGGCTTAAGGACGAACCCCGAACTGACGGCGATCGCGATCAGCCAGATCAGCAGGTACGCGAAACCGAAGGATGAAAATCGTTCAGCCGGGGAGGTTCTCCCTCGCTACCTGCTGCACCGGCGAGCCCTGCTGACCAGCCGGGCTCGGTCCTCGCGGCTTCAGGGCCACCGAGGCGATCACGATCACGACGGCCATCACGATCATCGGCACGACCGGTGCGTAGGGATGCGCGTGACCGAGCATCCAGTCTCCGACAAAGGCGCCGGCGGCGACGGCGACCAGGGTCCCGGCCAGACGCCGTACTGCGGGAGCCGTGAGCGACCACTTGCCGACGCCGCCGGCCAGGTCGGCGAAGGTGGCGGTAAGGGCCGTGACGGAAATGCCCGGCACGTGCAGCGCGCGGATGGCGTTCATCTGCAGGCCCATCGCGAACGCACTCATGGCCATCAGGGGGTAGGCGAGAGTGGCGGGCGAAGCGGCCGTGACCCAGACAGCCAGGAAGCCGGCCTCCAGGATCAGCGCGATGCCCAGCACGATCGACACCCGCCGGGGCCAGACCGGGAAGACGTTGTGATCTCCCATCTCTTTATCGCCGTAGAACGTCTTCAGGATCGGCATCGCCAGCGCGGCGCCGGCGAACCACGAGGCGAGGGCGATGGCTACCGTGACCTCGTTCGGGCCGGCTGGCGGGTGGGTGCGCGCGCCGATCCCGAGCAGCACGATGTTCCCGGTCTGAGCTGCGGAGAAGACCTTGCCGAAGGCCAGGAAGCAGATCCCCTCGTAGATTCCGGTGGCGAACGCCAGCGCCACGAGCAGCCAATCACGAACGGCCAGGAGCGCCGGCGTCGCGTGCTGGGCGGCCAGGTCCACCACCCTGTCAGGCATGCGGTCCTCCTGAGTTTCTGCTTAACAAGGTCAGCGGCGGGTGTCTGGGCCGGTTCTGTGCTCATCATGAGTCTCCATTTGGTTGGTGGGTGGATGCGCGACCCGCGCGGGCCGGCCAGCGGCCGATGATCACGACGGCGAGGCAGGCGGCGGCGCCGAGGGCAAGGGTTGGGTCATGATCGAGGTCGAACACCTCGCCCGCAGTGGGCAGCCCGGCCGTCTTGCCCGCGGCGGAGGTCTGCGGCAGGGGACATCCGGTGCGGCAGTGGGGGCTTGAGTGGCTGGGTGCGGGCGCCCTGGGGCACCAGCGCTAGCAACTGCTGATGGCCAGGACCGGGTTACCGAATATATGGTGGTTAGCCCGAGGTCGCGCAGCAACTGAAATGTCGCCTCGCGAACATTCAGCACCCGCTCTGAGCCGGTATTTGTATTCATGCGGTTCACCGCCTGTCGTAGTTTGTTAATTGCGGGCAGACGTGAGCCGTGTTACCCAAGGGGAGCGACGGCTGGGGCCCCGCCGAGTGGGCGGGGCCCCAGCCGGAGAGCCAGCGTGGCCGGCGTGGCGCCCAGGGCTGCCTACTGGTGGGGAACGTGGGTAGGGCGGCGTCCGGTATCGGCGCCCGCGCACACGGCTATGGCAGGGGCACGATTCCCTGCGCGCCGCGGGGGAATGTCGCGAGGGTTTCCTCGGGGATGTTCAGGTGCGCGGAGACGAGTTTGGGGGGCAGGTGGCTGAGCCAGTTGGCCAGCGAGACCTCTTCGTAGTGGTCGTTGCGGAACGTTTCCATCATGATCATGACGTCGTCGCCGGTGTTTTCGACGTAGTGGCCGCAGTTGCGGCGGACCAGGCCGACGTCTCCGGCCCGGAAGTCGGTGGTGTTGGCGTGCGGGCCGGTGTTGAACACCGTCATCCGGGCGGAGCCTTGCATGTAGTACTGCCACTCATCCGCGTTCGGGTGCCAGTGCAGTTCGCGCATGCTGCCCGGCTCGATCATGACCACGGCGGCCGCGACCGTCTTCGACGCCGGGAAGTTGGTGCTGTCTGCGACCCGGACGCTGCCGCCGCTGTTCTCATAGAACGGCTTGGACTGTGCCATCCGGAAGATCACCGGTTCGGTGCCGCCCCATTCGACGCCGGCCGCTACTTGGTCGGCCTCCAGGTCACCCGGTTCGTCGCCGGGGAAGATCCAGAGGTTGTGCAGGGGAATGTTGTCGAAGACCTCCTGGGCCACCCCGAAGTTTTTGGCCAGCACCTCGGGCGGGGTGTGCGCGAACCAGTCGGTCAGCAGCAGCGTGTTGCTCTCGGACTGGGCACCGTCGTCGAACGCGATGACGAATTCGGCGCCGTCCGGGCCGAGGCCCTGCAGGGAGTGCGGCAGCCCGGCCGGGAAGAACCAGATGTCTCCCTTGAAGACATCCTCGACGCTCGGCTTCCCTTCACGGCTGAGGGTCGTGACCCGGCACTTGCCCTGCGTCATGAGGGCCCACTCGGCGGTCTGGTGCCAGTGCAGCTCACGGATGCCACCTGGCTCGAGGTACATGTTCACCCCGGCGAACTCGTCGGAAATCGCGAAATCGGCCTGTGTGACCTCGCGCGCCCAGCCGCCGCGCTGCTGGCGCCGGGGCGCGATGTTGAACGAGGACCAGAAGAACGGCTGCGTGCTGACGTCCGTCCCCGGCGCGGTGATCACGTTGGGGAACTGGCTTTCCAGCACCGGGTTCCGCGGTCCCGCCATCGTCGCGCTGGCCGGATCCCCGATGGTGTTCACCATGCCCTCCTGGGGCAGATCCGGATTCCCCAAGGTAGGGGTCTCGTGATGGGGTGCCGGGTTTTCGTTCGAGCCCACTACGCTTTCCTCCTTTTCCTTCGCCTGCCGAGTCATGATGGTGTTTCCCTTCTGTCGGTCTGCCCCTCGGGCGGCGGTCCGCGACTGCTGCAGTCCCGGCCTTTCGCCAGGGCCGTATACGGCGAGCCTGCTCCCCGCCCGGCGGCATTCCTATGAAGCGAGCGGGGGCATTGGTGTTCGCGGTTGCCGTTACCGGGTCTGGGGGTTAACCGGAATCCGCGGGTCTCGGCCTGGGCTAGCGGGAGATGGCGGCGATCTAGTCGCACGCCGTGCGGAGCGTCGCTTACGCCGCGTTACGATCGCTGGTTACAGCCGGCGCGGGAGATCCGCCTGGCACGCATTGTTGTCGCTCGACAGGGTTGACCGGGATAAGAATGTGGCGATCTGCGTGCGGTCGTGTGGAGGCCCGGTCGTCGTGCGCAGCTATCAATCCTGTTGCCGCCGAATGAGGGTGGTTCGGTCGTCGGCGATGTCATGCTCCTCGCGGTCCGCGACGACGGAGTCCGGGGGGCGCCGACTTCACCCGCGGCACCGGCCTGGCCGTCCTGGCCGGCCTCAAGGACCGGGTGGAGGCACTCGGCGGCCGGATCTTCCTCGACAGCCCGGCCGGGGCAGGGACCAGTCTGCGCGTGGAACTCCCGCTCACCGTCCCTACCGACGGCGTCATTACCTAGGCGGTCGAGGCACCGGCATGTCACGACTCGGAATGGTCGAGATCGATGATCGCGATCCCGATATCGGGGTTCATCACCTCGCGCAACTCCGCGGGCGCCTCGCGGATGATTACCTCCAGCGTCGGGAACACCCGTCCCTCGAGGAGGTGACCTCCGCGCGTTGTCCCGTCCGACAGGCCGAGTACGACGTGTACGTGCACGCTGGGACCGTCCTGGCCCTCGGCGACGTCACCGACCAGCGACAGCACCTCGCTGCCCGCCACCGGCATTTCCCGCCACAGCGACCTGATGCGGAGGTCTGACCCGAAAAATGGACCTCAGCCGGGCGCGCGGCAGCGACCCCCACCATCACGGGCCGGCGAGGGTCTGCAGGGGCGTTATGGGTCAGGCGGCTTGGCTGTTCCCGGGTCCGCCCGGCTCGGGTCCGGGTTCGGGGATGCGGCAGAGGGTGACGTCGAAGCCGAGGGCGCCGAGCTTGCCGACGTGGTGGCGGACCTGCCGGCTGACCTCAGCGCGGCGCTCGTAGTAGTCCGGGCCGAGGCGCTCAGAAAGCCAACGTTGCCATCCAGCACGCGATCCTCGTCGCGATCTGGAACATGGGCACCAGCGGCGCCATTTACGAAGACCCGGGAGGCGACTACTTCACCCGCCTGAACCCCGAACGAGCACGAACCCGCGCCATCCGACAACTCGAATCCCTCGGCTACACCGTCACCCTCGCCGGCGCTTCCTGACCCCGGCAACGCATTCGGACCTGACCCCGCATGCCCAAACAGGCCCTGACCTGGGTGAATCTTCGCGTCAGCGATATTCGTTGTTTTTTCTGCGATTACTACGGGAACCCCAGGGGACCTTAGCTCTGGTCACCGAGGCGACGCTGCGGCTGTACCCGCGCCTGCCCTGCCAGGCGACGCTGCTGCCGCCGTTCGGCTCGCTGGCCGAGGTGACCGCCGCCGTGCCGCAGGTCGTGGCCAGCGGCGCGGCCCCGCTGATCCTGGAGTACATCGACGCGCGCACCATGGCGGTGATATCGCGCAGGCCGGGGAGCTCGACCTGGGCATCCCCGGTTCCGTCCGGGAATCGGCCCAGGCGTACCTGGTGGTGATGCAGGAGGAACGGGACCCCGGCCGGCTGGACGGGCGTGTACCGGGACGGCGACGTGGACACGGCGCATCCGCTGGCGGTGCCCTCGGCCCGGTGGCGGGACCAGGTCACCGTGCCGTATCTGCGCCTGGTCAACCTGCCGGAGCCGAGCCTGGTCACCAGGGTGGGCGAGTGCGGTTAAGGGGGGCCGAGTGGCGTTGCCATGGGCGCGTCCTGTCTCGGGCTTGATCCCGGCTGATGGTGGCGTGGTTCGCGAGGTCATTGCGGCATTCTCGGGGCACGGGTTAGCGGGAGGTGACGCCGTCATTCGCGGCGGCGAGCGGGAACTCCGCCTGCAGGCTGGTCCCCGCCCCGGGCCGGCTGTCGAGAAAGATCCGGCCGCCAAGTGCCTCCACCCGGTCCTTCAGCCCGGGCAGGCCGGTGCCGCGGGCCAGGCCGGCGCCGCCGGTGCCGCGGGCCAGGCCGGCGCCGCCGGCGCCGTCGTCGCGCACCGCGATGCGCAGGGCTTCGCCAGTGACCTCGACCTCGACGCTGACGGCCGAGGCATGCGAGTGCTTGGCCGCGTTGGTCAGCGCCTCAGCGACGACGTAGTAGGCGCTGACCTCAACCTGGTCGGGCAGCCGCTCGCCGGCGTGTACCTGCAGGTCGACGGGGATCGGCGAGCGGCGGGCGAGCGTCTTCAGCGCCGCGGCGAGACCACGTTCGGCCAGGATCGCGGGGTGGATGCCGCGGGCGATCTCGGTCAGCTCCTCCAGCGCGCCGGTGGCCTCGGCGACGGCCTCATCGAGTTGCCCGCCGAGTTCGGGCGGCACCGTGGCCTGCGCCGCACGCAGCTTCAGCGCGAGGGAGACCAGCCGCTGCTGAGTGCCGTCGTGCAGGTCCCGCTCGATCCGCCGGCGCGCCTGGTCGGCGGCGGCGACGATCCGCGCTCGCGAGGCGGTCACCTCGGCCTGCGCCTCGGCGTTGGCGATCCCGGTGGACACCAGCTCAGTGAACCCAGTCAGCCGCGACTCGGTATCCGCAGGCAGAAACGTCCCGCCGCTAGACACCACGACGATAGTGCCCCATAGCCGACCCTCGACGCTGACCGGCACGCCCACCGACGAGCAAGGCCCCCAGTCGCGGGTGGCGGCCTGGCCGATCACGCCCGAGATGGCGTCGTCGTAGTCGATCCGGGCCGGCCGGGCCGTCTGCCACACCAGCGTGGTGACGTTCCGCCCGCCGAGCGGCAGCCGCCCGCCCGCCAGGATCGGCGCTGGCGCACCCGTGCTGGTCCATGTGCCGACGACCTCCAGCGTGTCCGGCGGGTCGAAGCGGACCAGGACCGCGAAGTCGGCCGCCAGCAGCCGGCTGACCTCCTCGGCGACCGCGGCGAACACCTCCTGCGGCGCCGCCGCCTGGGCCACCAGCGTGGCCACCCGCCGCAGCGCCGCCTGCTCGTCAGCGATCCGGCGGTACTCGGCGTACAGCTGGGCGTTGTCTAGTGAGACAGTGAGCTGGCCGGCGATGAGGTTGACTGCTTCGAGCCGCCCCGTCGTGAACGCGCCGCGGATCAGGCGGTTTTCCAGCAGCAGCACCGCCCGCAACGCGCCCCGGCTCAAGATCGGCACGGCCAGCAGCGAGCAGCAGTCAACGCCGGCGAAGTACGGGTCACGGGCGAACCGGTCGTCACCGGCGGCGTCGCCAACGACCAGCGGTTCGCTCGTCCGTTGCACGTAGCGCAGCACCGACATCGGCGCCGCGCCTTCCTGGCCAGTGTCGCTGGCCGGCACGGTACCGCCGGGTGCCGACAGCACCCAGTCCTGCCGGTCGGCGTCCCACAGCAGCAGGTGCACGGCGGTGGCGCCGGTCAAGGCGCTGAGCACCTGGACCACGCGGGCGTGCAGCCGGCCGATGCTGGTCTCCGAGCTCAGCGCCTGCGACGCCGACACGATCCCGAGCAGGTCGACAGTCCCGGCCGTGACGGCGGCACGGCGGTGGGGAAGATCGCCGGACTGCTCGTCGGCCGTGGCGGACGCGTCGGACGCTGGCCGCCGGACTGGGTAGGCCCAGTCCAGCTGGCTGACTTTTGCCGTCGCACCCCAGGCCAGGTACTCCTGGCGGGCTTGGCCGAGCAGGTCGTGGCCGGCCTGTTCGAGGCCGTGGGCGAGATAGAAGCGGGCCGCGTGTTCGGCGATCAGGGCCCGGTGCCATGGCCGCGGGCGCTGGGCGGCCTCGTGCCGGGCGGCGTCGAAGGCCAGGGCGGCGGCGCGGAAGTCGCCGGCCGCCCAGGCCCGCTCGGCCTCGACGAGCCGCAGCAGGTGCAGGAAGTTGTCGGGCGCGTCCGCGGCGCGTTCGGCGAGCCACCGGGTCAGCTCGTCCAGTTCGGCCCGCAGGCCGCCGCGCGTGTCCGCGTCCGCGTCGCGGGCCTGCCCGGCCAGGGCCAGCGCGCGCAGCAGCCGGGCGACGGCGGTCGGGTAGAGGCCCGGGAGCAGCGGAACGAGCGGCATGGCGGCCGCGGTGTGCCGCTCCAGTCCGGCCGGATCGCCGAAGATGGCGGCCGCGGTGGCATGACTAAGATGAGCATGAAACTGTGCCACCGGGTTGCCGGCGTACTTGTCGGCGGAAACCGCCTCACCGGCCGCGGCCGTGCTTTCGCCGAGCAGCACACCAGCCAGCCACCGGTAGGGGTCGAGCACCTGAGCGGACTGCTCGTTGCCGGTACGGCGCACAAAGCCCACCGCCGCTTGCGCCTCGGTGAGGTAGCGGTCCAGTGACGGGGCGCAGTCCAGCATGCCTGGCACCGACGCATAGTAGACGGAGCCGGCGTTGGCCAGGTCGCCCCCCGCGATCAGTCCCTCCCTGGCCCGCTGACCTGCATGGACACTGTTTTCGATCGGCTCGGCCCAGCAACTGAGGACAGCGAACATCCCGCGCGCCTGGGAGGTGCCGGGCTCGTAGCCGCGGGCTTCGGCCAGCGCCAGGATCCGCCGCGCCGCCCGGTACCCGGCGGCGTAGTCGCCGCGCAGCACCACAGCACTGAAGGCGGTGTTGGCCGCCGGGCCGACCAGGGCAGGAGCGGGGCCGTGCTCGAGGCAGATCCGCAGTGCTTCCAGGCCCAGCCAGGCGGTCGTGGCGCGGTCGCCGGCGAGGAAGGCCGCCGTCAGGGTTGCACTGATCAGAGCGGACGCGGCGAGCAGCGTGGGGTCGGTGAGGTCCGGCCGGGCCAGGTCGCCGGCGGCTTCGGTGTGGTCCAGCCACTGGTACAGATAGCCGAACTGGTGGTCAAGCCCGGCGGCGAGCTGGTCCGCGGCCGGGACGGTGATGCCGAGTTCACGCAGCGCCTGGCGGCCGAGCCGCAGCGCCTCCGCAAATCGGAGCCGGTGGGTCGCGCTGTGCACCTGCACCGCCATCGCTTCCGCGCGGTCCAGCACGGCGGGGCACAGCCTCTCGATCGTGCGGTACGCCTCGTCCGCCTCCTCCAGCCGTCCCAGGCCGCACAGCGCGGCGTGACGGCCGGCGTGCACCTCGGCGAGCGTGATGGTATCGCCCGGGCTGACCGCCGCAAGCGCGGCGATCAGCAGCGCGTTGACCAGTGCGTAGTCCCCGATCAGCGTGGCCTGGCCGGCGGCGCGCCGCAGCAGCCCCGCCACCTGGCGCCGCTCGGCGGTGTCAGCGACCGCATCGACCACCGGCAGGTACTGCTCGGCCGCGACCGCGAACAACTCCGGCACCGCCGCCAGCCGCCGCGCCATGGCCAGCTGCAGGGCGCGCCGCCGCTGCGGCTCCAGGCTGCCGAGGATCGCCTCGCGGATCCGGTCGTGCCGGAACCGCACCGCCGGGTGTGCCCCGGGCTCGGCCACCAGCAGGCCCTCCTCGAGCGCCGGTGCCAGCGCCTGGTCCACCACGGCGGCTGGCTCGCCGGTGGCGGCGGCCAGCAGGCTCAGCTCGGCGCGCCCGCCCAGGCACGCCATCGCCTCCGCCACCCGCCGGGACTCCTCCGGCAGGGCGGCAGCGCGCGCCACCAGCAGCCCGGCGACCTCGGACCGGCCCAGGTGCGCGCGCACCGCCGCCTGGTCCCACCGCCACCCGGCAGCTGTCGCGGTCAGCAGGCCGTCGCGGCGCAGCGCGTTGAGCAGCTCGACGGTCTCATACGGGTTGCCGCGCGTATGCGGATGGATCACCTCGGCCAAGCCCTCCGCCGCCGCCCGGTCCGCGCGGAGCATGTCGGCGACCAGGGCGGCCAGGCCCGGCCCTGGCAGGTTGCCCAGCCGCAGGTGCCGCACCGTGGCCTGATCAAGCCACCGGGACAGCGGCGCCGCCAGCGGATGCGCCGCGTCCACGTCGCCGTCCCGGTACGCGCCGACCAGCAGCAGCCCGTCGACCGGCTCCTCGCTCAGCACCAGGTCGACGAAGCCGAGCGGGGTACCCCCGGCCCACTGCAGGTCATCGAGGAACAGCACCACCGGCCGTTTCCGCGAGGCGACCGCCCGCAACGCCGCCACCGCCGCCCGCTGCACCCGCGCCTGCGCGGTCAGCGGATCCCCCGCATCCGGCGCCGCCCCCAGCAGCGCCGCGAACTCCGGCACCACCGCGGCCAGCAGGCCCGCGTTCGGCCCCACCGCCGCCACCATCCTCATCCGCCGCCGTGCCAGCTCATCCTCCGGCTCGGCCAGCAGCAGCCGGCCCAGCGCGCGGAACGCCTGATATCCCGCGTCGAACTCCAGATCCCGCCGGTACTGATCGAACTTGCCGGCCACGAACCAGCCATCCCCGCCGGTCACCACCGGCCGCAGCTGGTCGATCAGCGCCGTCTTGCCCACCCCCGGCGCACCGCCCACCAGCACCCCACGGCACCGGCCCGCCAGCGCGCCGGCGAACGCGGCTCCCAGCGCCGCCACCTCCTCATCGCGCCCGGCCAGCCGCGACGGCGGCAGCAGCCGCACCGGGACATCATGCTCGCCGACCCGGAACACCGCCGCGGCCGGGCGTGCCCGCGCCGCTCGCAACCGCTCCAGGTCATAGATCAGGCCGTCCGCGGTCTGGTACCGGTTGTCCGGTTCCTTCTCCAGCAGGTGCATGATGATCCCGGACAACGGGGCCGGCAGGGCCTGGTTCACCCCGGCGGGCGGCACCGGGACCCGGGCCAGGTGATCGTGGATGAGCCGCAGCGGGTCCCCGGTGCCGAAGGGGGGCTCCCCCGTGGCCAGCTCGTACAGCACCGCGCCCAGCGCGTACAGATCAGCCCGCTGATCCACCGGCCGGCCGGTCCGCCCGGTCGCCTCCGGCGCCAGATACGCTGGCGTCCCCACGATCTCGGCATGGTGCGTGAACTCCGGGCGGATCTCAGCCACCGAGGTCGCCAGGGCGAAGTCCACCAGGCACGGAATACCGTCATCGGCAACCACGATGTTCGCCGGGGTGATGTCACGGTGGACCACCCCCCGCCGGTGCATCCCCGCCACCGCCCGGGCCAGCCTCAATCCGAGACCGGCCAGCTCACCGGCCGGCAGCGGCATGGTCATGCCCGCCAGGCTCGCCCCGCCGGCGTCCTCCAGCACGACCGACCCGGGGTACCGCCGCTCCTCCGCCAGCTGCGCCACCCCCGCGACGCCGAGCAAGCGTTCCAGCATCGCGGCCTCATGCCGCACCCGGCGTTCCGCGTCCGGTCCCACCGGCTCCTTGCGGACAACCGTGCGCCCAGGCAGGAACAGCCTAGTGGTGCGAGTGCGCTCGCTGGAGTGCACGACTTCGGCCCGCAGCAACGGATCCGGGCTGGGCCGCACTCCGCCTCCGCTTGCTTCCATCGGGCACCTCCACACACACGGCCCGGCCTCCCCCAATCTGCCTACACCCAGGCTGAGGACATGCACCATGGCCGTGGCATATACGTTCATTATTTTCCGGACGAGCCGTTGGTGCGAGTATCTCGATCTGGCCCTCCCTCACCCCGGTGTCGAACGCGGTCAGCTGGCAGCAACCCGAACCGAACTGGCGGATCTGTGCTCGGCGACTACCCCACGCTCAATCTGATAAGGGCACACCGATTAAGCTTGACTCTGTCGGGAATCTTGGTATTTGGCTGACTGCAGTGACGCCCGGGGCCAGTCTTGCGGGGATATGTGAGTCCTGCGAGATCCCTGAGGAGTGCGTGATGTCGATCCGTCCCCGCCTGGGGGTCGAGGTTCCGGAGCTGACCGCGCGGGTGGCGCGGGCCAGCAACCCTGCCGGGACGACGGCGATGTGGGTGCGGGATCGGCTCGACGGCCTGTGGGAGGACGGGGACTTCGCCGGGTGGTATCCCCGGGACGGGCGCCCGGGGATCTCGCCGGCGCAGCTGGCGACGGTGAGCGTGCTGCAGTTCCTGCTCGATCTGTCCGACCGTGACGCTGCCGAGGCGGTGCGGTGCCGGATCGACTTCAAGTACGCGCTCGGCCTCGATCTCGACGATCCGGGCTTCCATCACAGCGTGCTGGGCGACTTCCGCGAGCGGCTGCTGGAGGACGGGCGGGCGGACCGGCTCCTGGACCTGGCCCTGGCCCGGCTGAAGGAAGCCGGGCTGGTCCGCGAGCGGACCAGCCAGCGCACCGACTCCACCCACGTCCTGGCGGCGGTGCGGGACCTGACCCGACTGGAGCTGGTCACCGAGGCGGTGCGCGCGGCCCTGGAGGAGCTCGCCCGCACCGCCGGGCACGCGCTGGCCGGCCTGGTGGACGACCACTGGGGCCGCCGCTACGGGCGGCCGGTCCGCCTGGGCCAGAACCCGACCCGGCCCAAGACCCGGATGAACGAGGCAGGGGCGGACGCCCGCCGGCTGCTGGAGCATCTGGCAGCCCGCTGCCCGGACCTGCTGCGCGGCCCCAGGGTGGAGGCCCTGCGGCAGATCCTGGTGCAGAACTACCACTGGGACCCGGCCGGGCGGCTGCGCTGGCGAGACGATGAGGGCGACGCCGGCCTGCCGCCGTCGGCCGCCCGCATCGTCTCGCCCTACGACCCGGCCGCCCGCTACTCCCGCCGCGGCCAGGTCACCCGCTGGACCGGCTACCTCGCCCACGTCACCGAGACCTGCGCCGAAGACGCCCCCAACGTCATCACCGACGTCGCCACCATGCCCGCGACCAGCGACGACAGGCAGGCCCTGGCCGGGATCCACTCCCGGCTGGAGCGCCGGGGCCTGCTCCCTGGCGAGCACCTGGCCGACGGCGGCTACACCTCCCTGGTCCACATGGAACGGGCCGGGCGCGAGCACCGGGTCACCCTCACCGGGCCGCTGCCCGGCAACCGCACCCGCCAGCACCGCGTCCAGGAGGGCTACGCCCGCGACGACTTCCGCATCGACTACGACCGCCAGGAGGTCACCTGCCCGCAGGGCCAGGTCAGCAAGGGCTGGCACGGCCCCTACCCCACCTCCTCGCCCGACGCCGCCCCGCTCATCGTCGCCCGCTTCACCAAGGCGCAGTGCCAGCCCTGCCCGGTGCGGGCCGCCTGCACCATCTCCGGCGACGGCAAGCGCACCGTGGGCTTCCCCCCGCGCGAACTGCTCGAACTGCAGGTCCGTAACCGCGCTGACCAGCAGGACCCCGCCTGGCACAAGCGCTACGCCGTCCGGTCCGGCATCGAGGGCACCGTCTGCGAGCTCGCCCATGGCCACGGCATGCGCCACTGCCGCTACCGAGGCCAGCCCAAAGCCCACCTGCAGCACGTCCTGACCGCCATCGCCGTCAACATCGAACGCCTCAGCCAGCTCCCACCCGGCGAGAGCACATCCCCGCGACCGCCGACGGCGTTCCAGGACTACCTTGACCAGCACGACATCAAACGCCTGCGCTCATGGCGAGCCGTCAGTTAAGCCGCCGCGACCAAGATTCCCGACAGAGTCAAGTTAAGCGATATGCGCCGAATGACGGCGGATCGGCCCAGAGGAGTCCGGTCACCTTCTGTGATGACCACCGCACCGTCTTCGCAACCGCCAGCGGGCGGATCCAGCTGACCGCCGGTATTCTGGCCGCCGCCCAGGTCGTACTCGCCTCACTGCGGGCGCCCCACCTGGACCGCGGTTGCGGGCCGGCAGCGATCGCAACCGCGCAGGAGACGGTGGATAAAGAGCATTGCCGTTGATCATGACTTGCTATCCAGATAAACGTGCCGTCAACAATCGGCCTGCTGTTCCATGCGAGCACTGCCCGGCGCACCGCGACGGGTCGGCCGCCAGGCCGCACGCCCGGCGCGAGTGCGGCCCGATCAAGCCGACATCACATAGCCGCGCTCGGGTCCGCAAGTATGATTACCAGCCCAATATACGATTAGTATCTGGGCAGCAAGGACAACTTCGCCGTGGACCGCCAGGCCGCGGCCAAGGCGATGGCCGCCAACCCGCATCTGGCGACGGCCATGCGGGAGAACCGCGCCCTGATGCGCCGCATGGTGGCGTGGCTGGCCCGGGAGGCGGGTGTCCGCCAGTTCCTCGACATCGGCACCGGCCTGCCCACCAGCCCCAACGTCCACGAGATCGCCCAGGCGGCCGCGCCGGAAGCGCGGGTCGCCTACGTCGACAACGACCCGATCGTGCTGACGCACGCGCGCGCCCTGCTGACGAGCAGCCCCGAAGGTGCCACCGCCTACATCCACGCCGACCTGCGCGACCCGGACAAGATCCTCAGTGATCCGCGGCTGCGCAGCACGCTGGACCTATCCCAGCCGGTCGCGCTGACGCTGTTCGGGGTGCTGCACTTCATTCCGGACGAGGATGACCCCTGGGACATCGTGGCCCGGCTCTTCGGCGCCCTGCCGTCCGGCAGCTATCTGGCCCTGCAGCATCCGACCCGCGACTTCTACCCCGAGGGCGTCGGCAGCGACCGCGTCTACCGCAGTGCGGGCATCGCGTTCCAGTACCGCACCAAGGACGAGTTCGCGCGGTTCATCGCCGGGCTCGAGGTCGTTCCGCCGGGAATTCAGCTCATGTCGCAGTGGCGGGCCGAAGATGAACCACAGCCGCGCCCATCCGCCCAGGAGGCCGACGCGTACGGGGCCATCGCCCGCAAGCGCTGATGCGCCGCGGCCTAGGAGCTACAGCTCCAGGATGAGGGTGATGGGGCCGTCGTTGACCAGGCTTACCTTCATGTCGGCACCGAAGATGCCGGTCTCCACGCGGGCGCCCAGGTGCCGGAGAGACATGACCACCGCGTCCACAAGCGGCTCCGCGACCGGGCCGGGCGCGGCGGCCAGCCATGACGGCCGGCGGCCCTTGCGGGTATCGGCGTACAGCGTGAACTGGCTGATGACGAGGAGCGGCGCCCCCACGTCGGCGCACGATTTCTCACCGTCGAGGATACGCAGATGCCACAGCTTGGCGGCCATCTTCGCGGCCAGCTCCGGGGTGTCCTCGCGGGTGACGCCGACCAGGACAAGCAGGCCGGGCTGATCGATCGCGCCCACCACCCGCCCATCGACGGTCACACTGGCCTGGCTGACCCGCTGGACCACGGCACGCACCGCATCACTCCCCTCGTCGGCAGCAGGGTACCGGCCAGCGGGGTGCCGGCCGCCGTGGTAATCGCGCCGGGGCCCCGTCGTAGGCTGGCGGGTGCCGCCCGGGCGGTCCGCTTCGAGGCCGACCGCAGACCCGGGCCATCGAGGCGGAGGGAGCGATCGTGGCTGACCCGGATCAGGTGGCCCGTTCGATGTGGACGCTGTTCGAGCCCGTCCACGCAGTGACCTACTTCGCGCCTGAGGCGCGTTCGGCGTTCGAAGCAGCGGGGTTGCGGGGCTTCTGGCGGGGGTACTTCGCGGGCCGCGCCGCGCCGCTGGGGCCGGCGAGCGCGGGGGTCGTCACCGCCTCGTTCTACAACTTCGCGCCCGCCATGGTGAGCCGGGCGGTTCCCGGGGTCTGGGAACTGGTGTCTCCGGCCAAGTCGCTGCTGGCCCGCCAGGACGGCGCGATCGCCGCGTTGCGCCGCCTGCTCACGGGGCTGGAAAAGGAGGCGGCAGCGGCCGCGGACCGGCTGGCTGAGGTGACCGGCGACCTGGACTGTACCGGCCGGGTCCTGGCGGCCGCCAACACCGCGCTGCCGGAACCTGACGGGGCGCTTTCCGCTCGCGATGCCGCGCTGGCCCGGCTGTGGCAGGCGGCCACCGTGCTGCGCGAGCACCGCGGTGACGGCCATTTCGCAGCCATGCTGTCGGCGGGCATCGACGGGTGCGAGACGCTGGTCCTGCGGTGCGCGCTGGACATGCGGCGCGAGGACATTCAGCCCATCCGTGGCTGGAGCGACGAGCAGTGGGAGGCCGCGCGGTCCCGGCTGGCGGACCGGGGCCTGATCGGCCCGGACGGTCAGCTGACGGCCGCGGGCCGGGAGACGCACGCCGCCGCCGAGGGCACCACCGACCGGGCCGCAGGCCGGCCCTGGGCCCGGCTGGGGCCGGCCGCCACGAAGGAACTCGCCGGCGTTCTCACCCCCGTCGCGCAGGCCTGCGCCACCGCGATTCCCTACCCCAGCCCGATCGGGGTGCCTGCCCCCGGCACCGTCAACTGACGAGGTGACCGCGTATGGCAGAGCGCCAGGATCCCGTCGAGTGGTCCCGTGACCGGTGGATCGCCCGCGACCTGCCGTCGCCTGATCAGTTCACGGCCATGGCCGCTATCCTGCGCACCCACCAGGCGATCACGGCGTCGATCTACGCGACGCTGAGCCGCTACGACCTGACCCGCACCGGCTACCTGTTAATGACGACGCTGCTGCTGTCGCGGGAAGGCACCCGCCCGCTCGGCCAGCTCAGCAAGCAGCTCATGGTGCATCCGACCACGGTCACCCTCGCCGTCGACCAGCTCGAGAAACGCGGCCTGCTCCACCGCAGGCCGCACCCCACCGACCGGCGCACGGTGCTGGCCATGCTGACCCCGGCCGGCTGTGAGCTGCTGGAGGAGGTCAGCCGGGCCCTCGCGGGCACCGGATTCGGCCTCGCCGACGTCGACCACGACCTCGCCAGCCGGGTCATTGACGTGCTGCGCGAGGTCCGCGGAAAGATCGGGGACATCCCCCCGGGCTAGGAAGTCCGCGGAAAAGCCGGGGGTGCACGCGGCGATCGGCGCCATCCAGTCGACGCTGTTCCGCAGCGGGCTGGCGCCGGACCGGCTCGCCCGGCGGCTGGAGGTCCGGCCCACGGCTGCCTCGGGACGACGCCGGTCCCGTGTGATAGTGAACTTTCGTTGACCAGCCTCTGAAGGGCACCGGGCATCATCGCCCCCAGTGGGTCACCTCGCTTGCTGGCGGGCGAACGCGAGGGCCCGTTCGGTGATGACGTTCTTGTCGTAGTCGAAGGTCGCGACGTGGAAGCTGCGCTCCAGTTCGACGACCTCGTACGGGCCAGGCAGGCGCTCGGCCAGCAGGGCCACGACCGCGCTGACCGCAGAATCCTGGGCGGCCGTCGGCTCACCCAGGCTGCGCGCCGGCTTTCCGGAGCGCATCCACGCCGACAAGGCATTACCCGAAAGAAACGGAATCGGACGGCATGACACGCCGCGTCGCACGGGTCTCAGCATGATAACCGTGAACTTCACGTTTCCTTCATAAAGCCGCTTCATGCTGCCTTCACGACCGGCCCGTACTGTCTTCGCGGGAATACACTAGACGCGACCTGCCTGGAGGCCGAGAGTGAGTGTTCCGCTGGAACGGGAAGAGGGACAAGTGAACGTTCCACTGGAACGGCAATGGGATAAGCGCGTCCAGCGGTGGCATTCTCACGTCACTTCGGCGGCGGCATTTGAGAAGGTACTGGCCCGCCTGCTCGAAATGGCAACGCCGCAGCCGGCCGACGTGTGCGTCGACCTGGGCGCTGGCACCGGGTTCGTGACGACAGCCCTGGCGCCGAAGGTGTCCTCAGTACTGGCGGTCGACATCTCGGCCGAGATGGCCAAGTCGCTGGCCGGGCGGGCCACTGAGGCCGGGCTGGCGGACGTGGCGACCGAGGTCGCCGATCTGACCGGATTCGACCTTCCCCCGGCCTGCGCCGACCTCATCGTCACCAACTACGCGCTGCACCACCTCGTGGACGCCGACAAGCGGGCCCTCGTCGCCCGCTCCGCGCAGTGGCTAAGGCCGGGCGGCCGTCTCGTCATCGCCGACATGATGTTCGGCCGGGGCGCGAGCCAGCGGGACCGCCAGATCCTGCACCAGAAGGTGGTCGCGCTGGCCGCCAAGGGACCCGGCGGATGGTGGCGGATCGCGAAAAACCTGACCCGTTACGGTCTCGGCGTCGGCCAGGAGCACCCGGCCACCCCGGAGTTCTGGCAGGCGACGCTGCGGGACGCGGGGTTCACGGACGTGGAGTTCCAGCCGGTCATCGCCAAGGCCGGCATCGTCCGCGGCATCCGGCCGCCGTCGGCCTGAGCGGTGTGATGCGCAGGCTTTGGATGACGGCCGTGCTGGCCGGTGTATGCGCCACGGCGGCGTGCGGCACCTCGGCACCGACCGCGCCCGCCGCACCGAGCGGGACCCGGACCGGCGCGCCAGCCACCTCCGGCGGCGCGGCCACCCCGGGTGGCCGGGCCGGACCCGCAGGGACTACTCCGCCAGGCGTCACGCTGTCCAAGGTCCAGACGGTAGACGGATCGATCGTGACCGTGGCGGCCTTCCACGGCCCGGTGCAGTACGCGCTGCACAACGGCAGCCAGGATCCCGGTCCCGCGTACGCCAAGTTCGTGCACGCCGACCCCGCCATCAGCGCCGCCGAACGACCGCGCCTGCTGGCCGCTTTCAACGGCGGATTCCTGCTGCGCTCACGGGCCGGCGGCTACGAGCAGGAGGGGCACGCATTCCGGCCCCTCCGGCACGGCCTGGCCAGCCTGGTCATCGACCGCTCCGGGCGTGCCCGGATCGGGGTCTGGGGCGTCACGCTGCCCGTACCCGGCGAGAGCGTGTACAGCGTCCGGCAGAATCTGTGGCCGCTGGTGCTGGATGGGAAGCGCAGCCCGGAGACCGACAAATGGTGGCGGTGGGGCGGCACCATCGGCCGCGTCGAAGACGTCGCGCGCAGCGCCGTCGGCCAGAACGCCGGCGGCGAGCTGATGTACGCGGCCAGCATGTCCACGACCCCCGCCGATCTGGCCACCGTACTGGCCGGGCACGGCGCGCGGATCGCCATGGAACTCGACATCAACCCCGAATGGGTCCAGCTCGACACGGCCCCCGCAGCGGGCGGCTTGCTCACCGCCGCCATCCCCCGCCAGGTCCGCCCGGCCAGCCAGTATTTCGTCGGCTGGACCCGTGACTTCATCGCCGTCCTGGCCCCGGCCGCCGGTGCCCCGGCCCGGGCCGGGAGCCATCGGTCCCCTTAGCCGGCCTTTCGCGCCCGTGCAGCCTGGACAGCAACGGTGATCCAGCGCTTGTATGGCTATGGAGAAAAGCACAGCGAGATAAGGGCAGGCGCCTTGGCCGCGAGTTAGCCGCTGCTGCTACTGGAGGACTGATGATGAGCAGCGAAGACAACACCTACAGAGCCGACCGGCGCATGCGTGAATCCATCCCTGAGCAGCTCGGGCGTAAGGCGGGAAGCGAAGCGGAGCCGGCCGATCCCGAGCGCCGCCGGCGCGAGATCACCGTCATCGAGCGGGACCGCATCCTCGCGCAGTTGCAGGACAAGGTCATCCAGCGGGCCTTCCGCGCGGGCCTGAGTTTGCGGGGGGCCGGGAAAATGACCGCCGATCCAGAGGTACGCCGCCTGATCGGCGCGGCCACCGACGAGTTGGACCACGTGATCCAGGAGGTCCGGGACGCGGTGTTCGGCTACGAACAGCGCACGGACGGGCACGGGCTGCGCGAGCAGATCATCGATCTGAGCAGCCGTCTGGTCACGGCCGCGGACATCAGCTTCGTCGGGCCGCCCGACGGCACGCTGGACGCCGTGACCAGCGCCCAGCTGCTCGAGAACCTGCGCCAGGCGCTGGCGCTGATCGGCGAGTACGCCACCCCGGGCCGGATCGACATCACCGCCGGCGACAACGCGCATGACATCGTGATCGAGGCGTCCCTGCTGGGTGCCGGGGCCGGTGAGCCGGCCGGGCGGTTCGCCAGCCTGCGCGCCCGGGCCGCGCAGGCCGGGATACCCGTCGAGATCGAGCTCGTCCCCGGCGGCACGCGGTTCACCTGGCACGCCCTTGTCCCGTCCGGGACGCAGGGCGGCTAGGGCAGCCGCCAGAACCATGGTGCGGGGTTAGGCGTCCCTGGGGCGGTATTTCAGCCGCTCCCGGGCCATGCCCGAGACGCCGCGCCGCTCGTTGTCCTCGGCGATCTTGCGGGCCTCATCGAGGTCGGCGGGCGTCAGCAGGCCGTTGGAGAGCAGGAAGTCGGCGAGATCGCGGGCGTGGCCGCGCTCCTTCCAGATGAGGCCCTGCAGAATTTTCTTGTAGTCGGACACCGCGCCCTCGCCGCTGAGGTCCAGCGCGACGACCACGTCCATCATCGGCAGGTTCTGCGGGGCCGGCAGGCCGAGAATGAACTGCTGGTAGTAGTAGGCCATCGACATCCGCGCTGTGATGTTGCGTTCGAAATAGCCGCGGACCCGGGCGACCGCTTCCTGTCCGGGCGCGGACCCGTTGGCGAGCACCCTCCCGTCCTGGGTGACCGGGCCGGCCGGCGCGGGCGGTTCCGGGCGGGCCGGCACGTCCAGGCGCAGCCGCAGCACCCAGTTCCCCACGCTGACCAGCCAGGAGCCCGCTTCGAGCACGACCGGCTGGACTTCGTACCGAGCCGGGGCGGGCGGCAGAACATGTCGCGCGGCCTGCTGCACCGCCTCGGCGCTCACGGGTGCCCCGCCGGGAGCCAGGTACACGCGGTAGGTCGTGTCCCGGCTGAAAAGCTCCCACCGGTGGTGCACGTGGCGAAGGCCGGCGCAGCGCGGCGCCCGGTGCAGGGTGAGATCCTCGTTGCCGCTCAGCAGGTCCCGGTCCAGCCAGGTGATCTCATCCGGCGGGCAGGTCACCCACTCGCGGCGCGCGGATGACCAGAGCAAGAGCCGGCCCGTTGCCACTGCCTCGTCACTCCCGGGGGACGGCGCGCGGCCGCCGCGCCCATCCCGTCTCGCCGTGTCTGGGATGACCAGTGTGACACTTACCGGATCTCGACCCGGGACGCCAGGGCGTCCGGCCGTGCGCCCCAGCGGATTGCGTCACCGTCACTGACCGGATGTTCACCGGCCACGGGCTGGCCGTTGACGGTCAGCCCGTTCATACCCAGATTAGCGATCCACCACTGGCCGTCGGAAAACGTGAACCGGGCGTGCTCCCGCGACACCGTGGGCACTTCGGGCAGGGCCAGCTCCACGGGCCCGCGCCCGGCCCGGGCCCCGGACGTCCTGGTCTCGGAGATCAGATCGCCGGTGACGAGGCGGAGCATCGGGACCGCGGGCTCACGACGTTCCATGATGGTGGGCATGCCGTGGCCGTCGTCGGTCCAGGCCTGATGCGCTTGAGTCGTCCCGTCGTGGCCCACGATGCCCCGGTAGGGCGGGGGCGCCCCGGCGTAGGCCGGCTGCGGGACGGCATAGGCCTGTGGCTCAGCGTAAGAGGGAAGGCCGGCGTTGACCGGCTGCCCCTGCCGCAGCCGGTAGCGGCCCGGCGGAACGGACGGGTCGGCGATCATCCGCACCTCGGCCGGGCCCGGGCGGGCGAAGCGGGCCCCCCGCTCGGCGACCTGCTCCTCGTAGACCTCGGTGGCGCTGGCCATGACCAGGGCCGGCTCCATCCGCTCGCCGAGGGACTGGAGGTCATCGGGGTGCATGCGGAGGTCGACGAGGTTCGGTGCGAGCAGGGTCCCGCTCGGTGTGACCACGAACACCTCGGACAGGTGCCGCAGGGCGAGCCGGAGCACGTCCTGTCCGTCCCGCCAGGGACGCGCCTCAGCCCGCTGTATCCACGGGTGATCCCGGGTCACGCCCAAGGCCCGGAGGCCGAGCACGGCCGCGACACCGAGTCCCGCGACGACGACCAGCAGCAGGGTCGCACCGGTGAGCGAGCCCGTCACGGCCAGCATAACTACCCAGCACGCCGCGACGCCGCCCGCAATCATCCACCGCTTCCGGCTCCGCGGCGGCAGCGAAGCCCGCGCCTGCCGGCGCGCCGCTTCCCCGTGCTCACTCATCCAGCACCGTCCCTGACTACGTGTCTCCCGCATGCGTCATGGTCCGGACGCACGCGCGGCTGCCTGGTTCGTCACTTGAGGATGGGGTCCACGCGCGCGCCCGTCAACGAATACGGGGCAGCTTCCAGACATCTGGAAGTTGCAGGTGGGGCAGCGGGCGGAGTCGGGGCAGGGCGGCTGGCTCGCGGGGCCGCGGAAACTTGGGGTCAGCTGAAAGTTTTCTCTAGGAGACAACCGCGCCGGCCCTCGTTCAGGTAAGGCAAATGCTGGGGAGAAAGTTTGCAGAGAAAGGATCGCAGGTACTATCCTTCTCCGCATCAAATCCGTTCGGCGGCAGTGAAATCTCATACGCGGCACAGAAACGGCGTTCAGCATTAACCAAATACGGCAGCCGAAGCTGAGCAGCATGAAGCCACTTGACATCGTTGCCGATCCCGGACGTTCCGTGGCTGATCGCGAACTCCCGTCACCGCAGGTGGACATCGTCGTGCCGGTCAAGGACGAGGAACGCGATCTGGCTCCCAGCGTCCGGCGGCTCTGCTCCTTCCTGCGGGAGCAATTCCCTTTTACCGCCCGCATCACGATCGCCGACAACGGCAGCACCGACAAGACCTGGGCCGTGGCGACGGCACTGAGCCGCGAATTCCCCGGTGTTACCGCGGTCCATATGGAAGAGCCGGGGCGCGGCCGTGCGCTGCGGGCGATCTGGGCCGCCAGCGACGCCGACGTGCTCGCCTATATGGACGTCGACCTTTCCACCGACCTCAACGCGCTCTTGCCACTGGTCGCCCCGCTGCTGTCGGGGCACAGCGACATTGCCATCGGCACCCGGCTCGCGCGCGGTTCCCGGGTGATCCGCGGGCCCCGCCGTGAGGTGATTTCGCGGAGTTACAACCTGCTGCTGCGGGCCTCGCTCGGCGCGGAGTTCACCGACGCGCAGTGCGGCTTCAAGGCAATCCGGCGCGACCAGGCCCGGGCGCTGCTGCCACTCACCCAGGACACCGGCTGGTTCTTCGACACCGAGCTGCTGGTGCTCGCCGAACGGGCGGGCCTGCGCATCCACGAGGTCCCGGTGGACTGGACCGACGACACCGACTCCCGGGTCGACATCCTCGCCACCGCCCTGGCCGACCTGCGCGGCATCATTCGGCTGGGCTGCGGGCTGATGCGCGGCACGATCAAGGTGCCCGAGCTGCGCGAGGCGCGGGCCGCCGGCGGGCGGGGGGCACGCGGTGAGCTCGGCTGGCAGATCGCCGGTTTCAGCGTCATCGGCGTGGCCAGCACGCCCAACGGGAGCATCCATTGACCGCCACGACGACATCCGCCGCGCACGCGGCCGGAGGCAGGCGCACGTACGGCCACACCAAACGGCTGCTGCGCGGGGCTGGCCCGCGCTGGGAACGGCCGGCCCTGTTCGGGCTGCTGGCCCTGACCGCGTTCCTGTACCTGATCAACCTCAGCCGCAACGGCTGGGCCAACGACTTCTACGCCGCGGCGGTCGACGCCGGGACCAAGAGCTGGAAGGCGTTCTTCTTCGGCTCCTTCGACTCGTCCAGCTTCATCACCGTGGACAAGACCCCGGCCTCGCTGTGGGTGATGGAGCTGTCAGTACGGATCTTCGGCGTCAACTACTGGAGCCTGCTGGTCCCGCAGGCGCTCGAAGGGGTGGCCACGGTCGCCGTGCTGTACGCAGCGGTGCGCCGGTGGTTCGGCCCGGCGGCCGGCCTCATCGCGGGACTGGCCCTGGCGCTGACTCCGGTCGCGGCGCTGATGTTCCGGTTCAACAACCCGGACGCGCTGCTGGTCCTGCTGCTGACCTGTGCGGCGTATGCCATGGTGCGGGCCCTTGAGAACGGGCGATCCCGGTGGCTCGTGCTGGCCGGCGTCGTGCTGGGCTTCGCGTTCCTGGCCAAGATGCTCCAGGCTTTCCTGGTCGTGCCCGGGTTTGCGCTGGCCTACCTGTGGGCGGGGCCGCCGCGCCTCGGCAAGCGGATCTGGCAACTTGTGCTGGCCGGAGCGGCCATCCTCGTGGGCGGCGGCTGGTGGGTGGCCATCGCCGAGCTGGTCCCGCCGGCCGACCGCCCGTACTTCGGCGGGTCGACCAACAACAACATCCTGCAGCTCGCCATCGGCTACAACGGCCTCGGCCGGCTGACCGGCGGCGAGACCGGCTCAGTCGGCGGCCGGGGCGGCGGCGGTGGCGGTGGCGGCTTCGGCGGCGCGACCGGGATCACCCGGCTGTTCTCGTCGGAGTTCGGCGGCCAGATCAGCTGGCTGCTGCCGGCCGCGCTCATCTGCCTGGTGGGCATGCTGTGGGTATCGCGGCGGGCCGTCCGCACGGACCGGACCCGCGCCGCCGCGCTGCTGTGGGGCGGCTGGCTGGTCTGCACCGGGCTGGTATTCAGCTACATGAGCGGCATCATCCACCCCTACTACATGGTCGCGCTCGCCCCGGCGATCGCCGCCCTGGTCAGCGTGGGCGCGATGGCGCTGTGGGAGCGGCGGCTGGGATGGTTCGGCCGGGTGGCGGCCGCGGTAACCGTGGGCGTCACCGCCTGGTGGGCCGTGGAACTGCTCGGCCGGTCCCCGTCCTGGTTCCCGTGGCTGCGCTGGGTGATCGTCCTGGCCGCCGTGGCCGCGGTGGGCTCGATCCTGGCCGGGGCGGGCTTGGGGAGCAGGCGGCGGCTGGGGCTGCTGGGCGGGGTTCCGGTGGTGTGCGCGCTGATCGCCGGGCTCACCGGGCCTGCCGCGTATGCCATCGACACGGTGGCGACCACGCACACTGGGTCGATCCCGAGTGCCGGACCGCAGGCGGTTTCGTTCGGCGGACCGGGCGGCGGTGGCGTGAGAGGCCCGGGAGGCCCGGCGGGCGCAGGCGGTCCGGCGCGCGGCTTCGGGACGCGCGGCGGAACCGGCGGAACCGGCGGAACCGGCGGCACAGGCGGCACAGGCGGCACAGGCGGGACTGGAGTGGCTGCCGGGGCCGGGGTGCCTAGCGGGACTGGGGCCGGCCGGACCGGGACGGGCTCGGCTGGGACTGTTCCGGGCGGAACGGCCGGCCGGGGCGGCGCTGCGGGCGGCGGCACGGGCGGGCCGCGCGGGCTCAGCGGGAACACGCAGGTCAGCAGCGCGCTGGTCAAGTCGCTGGAGAACGGCGCGTCCGGCTATACCTGGGTGGCGGCCACGGAGGGCTCCCAGGAGGCCGCCCCGCTGGAACTGGCCACCAGCGGCGAGCCGGTCATGGCCATCGGTGGGTTCAACGGCACCGATCCGGCTCCCACCCTGGCCGAGTTCGAGGCGCTCGTCGCGCAGCACAAGATCCACTATTACATCGGCGCGAACAGCGAGAGCTTCGGCGGCGGCCGGGGGTCCTCGGCCATCGCGAGCTGGGTGGCGTCGCACTTCACCAAGGAGACCATCGGCGGGACCACCGTCTATGACCTCACGAAGGCCAGCAGCTCATGACGTTTACCACGAAGTGAGCTCATCCGGGAGGGCCCAGGTCCGAGAGGCTGACCTGGGCTCTCCCGGCCGCCGGGTGGCCAGGCTGGGCCGCCGGAGTCGCCCTCGCCGGGCGGGCCGGAGTTACCACTGCCGGTGGAAGCCGACAACGGTGTTCTCGATGAAGCGCAGGAAACGCTGGGCCGACTTCTGGCCATCCAGCGCGACGCTTCCTGGCTGATGACGTTTCCCGAGTACGCCGACGAGCGGCGCCGCGACGCCGCGACGCCGCCGAACGTCAGCGGGAGGTGGCGCCGAAGGCGGCGCTGCTGAGCAGCGCCTCGAGCTTGGCCACCGTCTCGCGGGACTCGCTGTGCAGCCGGCCGACCTTCAGCTCCCGATCTCCGGTGAGGATCAGGACCGCGGTATCCCCCACGGAGTAGAGCGCCACGTAGCCGCCGCTGTTCCGCGTGACGGCGTCCTGCAGCAGGCCCTGCCCGACTTCCCGGCCCATGCGCTGCGCCAGGCCCAGCGACGCGGCCGCCAGCGCAGCCAGGTTGTCCGGGTTGAGATCGGTGTCGGCCTTGATGATCAGGCCGTCACGGCTGGCCAGCGCCGAGCCCGTGATCCCGGTGACCCGGTCCCGCAGCGCCTGCATCTCGGTGAGCAGCTCATCGTCAGCCACTACAGCCCCCCTCTTCGACGGATTAAGCGCATCTTCGGGCGATCCTAGAGGGGGCGGAGCGGGCACGACCGCTACCCGCCCGGCCTACTGCGGAGTAGATGTCACAATCCGGTCTCGGCCGCGGCACCGGGCCCCACGGGGGCGGGATTTTCAGGCCGAACGGGACGCGGTGACGGGCCGGCCCAGGACCGAGGACAGCACCCCCGCGAGCCGCCGGTGCGCTTCTCCCGGCGCGGACGGGCCGAGCGCTGTCGTCATCGCCAGCGTCCCCCTCCACCGGGCCACGGCGCTCGTTCACGGGGCCCGCGAGATCAGGACGGGCGCACGCGCAGGCCGTCGAACGCCATGGCCACCACGGCGGCGGCCAGGTCATCCGCGGCGGCGGCAGCGCGCGGGCGGTACCACTCGATGAGCGAGTTGACCATGCCGAACAGCAGCCGCGCGGCCATCGCCGGGTCGATGTCGGAGCGCAGGTCACCCTCGGCGGCCGCCTTGGCCACCAGTTCGGCGACGAGATGGTCGAACTCGCGGCGCCGGGCGAGCGCCGCGCGTTCGACCTTCGTGTTGCCCCGGACGCGGAGCAGGAGGGTGACGAACGGCAGCTCATTGGCCAGCAGCACGACACTGCCGCGCACCAGGTGCTCCAGCCGGTCGATGGCCCGCCCGTCGACCACCTCCAGCCGGTCCACTTCGGCGAACAGGCCGTCCAGCGCGCGGCCCGTGGCCAGCCGGAGCAGTTCCTCCTTGCTGGGCACGTGGTGGTAGATGGCGGACTTGGTGATGCCCAGCTTGCGGGACAGGTCCTCCATGCTGGTCCCGTCGTAGCCGCGCTCGTTGAACAGCCTGACCGCCACGGCCAGCAGCGACTCCAGATCGTACCCGGGCCGGCCGCGCCGGGCCGGAAGGGCCGGGGCGGGGGCGGCGGCCGAGGCGGGCTGGCCAGCCGGCGTGCTCATCGCGGGCGCTGGTCGATGACGCGGCGCATCTGTCACCGGCCGCACCCTCCCTCTAGGCCAGACCAATTGGCACTGACCGAATGGACGGTAAATAATGTGCCAAGTAAAGGCATTGAGCTGCGTCGATGTCAAGAGACGACGCCAGGCCTTCAGGTGAGCCACGCCCGCGAACCCTTCCATCCCCCGGACCGGGAAGCTACGCTGATTTCCTGAACGTTCGGTTGGTAATTGGGCTCGGGAGGTCAGCCGATGAGCCACGATTCGGTGCCGATGCTGCGCAGCTATACCGGCGGCGCGTGGCGGACCGGGAGCGGCGAGGGCGTGCCGCTGCACGACGCGGTGACCGGTGAACCGGTCGCGCGGGTCTCATCGGCCGGGATCGACATGGCGGGCGCGCTGGACTACGGCCGCCGGGTGGGCGGGCCGGCCCTGCGCGAGCTGACCTTCCACCAGCGCGCGGCGCTGCTCAAGGCGCTCGCGTCGCACCTGCGGGAGCACCGCGAGGAGCTGTACGCACTGTCGGCGCGGGCCGGCGCCACCCGCTACGACGCCAAGTTCGATGTGGACGGCGGCGTTGCGGTCGTGAACGCCTACGCCGGCCGGGCCGGCGCGAACTCCCCAATGACACCGTCTACGTCGACGGCGGCCTCGAGCCGCTCAGCAAGGGCGGCACGTTCGCCGGCCAGCACATCGCGACCCCGCTACGCGGCGTCGCGATCCAGATCAACGCGTTCAACTTCCCGGTGTGGGGCCCGCTGGAGAAGCTGGCCCCGGCGTTCCTGGCCGGGGTGCCGACCCTGATCAAGCCAGCCAGCCAGACCGCCTACCTGACGGAGAAGCTCGCGGAGCTGATCGTCTCCGCTGGCCTGCTCCCGGCGGGCACCCTGCAGCTCGTCTGCGGCAGCGCAGGTGACCTGCTGGACCATGTGACCGGGCAGGACCTGGTGTCCTTCACCGGGTCGGCGTCTACCGCGCAGCGGCTGAGGGCCCAGCCGGGGATCGTCCGGAATTCCGTGCGTTTCAACGCCGAGGCCGACTCGCTCAACTGTTCCATCCTCGGCCCGGACGCGACGGCGGGCACCCGCGAGTTCGACCTGTACGTGAAGCAGCTGGTCACCGACATGACGGTCAAGGCCGGGCAGAAGTGCACCGCGATCCGCCGCGCGTTCGTGCCGGCCGGCCTGATCGACGACGTATCGGCTGCCGTCCGCGAGCGGCTCGCGAAGATCGTGGTCGGCGCGCCGGGCGATCCCGCCGTGCGGATGGGCGCGCTGGCCAGCCTGGAACAGCGCGAGGAGGTCCGCCGGTCGCTGAAGGCGCTGGAAGGCGCCGGGACGATCGTGTTCGGCGACCCGGAGCACGTGGACGTGACCGGCGCCGACGCCGTGCGCGGGGCGTTCATGTCGCCCGTGCTGCTGCGCGCCCGCGACCCGGACCGTGCCGAACCGCACGAGGTCGAGGCGTTCGGCCCGGTCAGCACCTTGCTGCCGTACACCTCGGCCGACGAGGTGATCGGGCTCGCCGCGCGGGGCCAGGGCAGCCTGGCCGGGTCGGTGGTGACCGGCGACACCGCGTTCGCCCGTGATGTGGTGCTCGGCCTCGCGCCGTGGCACGGGCGGCTGCTCGTGCTGGACACCGTAGACGCGGAGGAGTCCACCGGGCACGGCTCACCGCTGCCGGCCCTGGTGCACGGCGGCCCGGGCCGGGCCGGCGGCGGGGAGGAGATGGGCGGCATCCGGGGCGTGCTGCACCATATGCAGCGCACCGCCGTACAGGGCAGCCCGGCCGTGCTGTCCGCGGTGACCGGGCGCTGGGTGCCCGGTGCGCCGCGGGCCGAGGGCGGGCACCCGTTCCGCAAGTCGCTGAGCGAGCTGCGGACCGGCGACACGGTGGTGGCCGGCCCGCGCGCGGTGACCCGCGCCGACATCGACCACTTCGCCGAGTTCACCGGCGACACGTTCTACGCACACACCGACGAGGAGGCCGCAGCGGCCAACCCGCTGTTCGGCGGGATCGTGGCGCACGGCTACCTGGTCGTGTCGCTGGCCGCGGGCTTGTTCGTTGCGCCCGAGCCCGGCCCCGTGCTGGCCAACTACGGGCTGGAGAACCTGCGCTTCCTGACCCCGGTCAAGCCCGGGGACGCGCTGACCGTGACGCTGACCGCCAAGCAGATCACGCCGCGGGAGGGCGCCGACTACGGCGAGGTGCGCTGGCACGCGGACGTGACCAACGGCCGCGGCGAGTCAGTGGCCAGGTACGACGTGCTCACCCTGGTCGCGAAGGAGTGGACGCCATGACCGCCGACGGCCTCGCGGAACAGTTCGAGCGGACCATCGCGCGGGACCAGCGGGTAGAGCCGCGGGACTGGATGCCGGAGAAGTTCCGGGCCACGATGATCCGGCAGATCGCGCAGCACGCGCACTCGGAGATCATCGGCATGCAGCCCGAGGGCACCTGGATCACCCGGGCGCCTTCCCTACGGCGCAAGGCGATCCTGCTGGCCAAGGTGCAGGACGAGGCCGGGCATGGGCTCTACCTGTACTCCGCGTGCGAGACGCTGGGCGCCGACCGGGCGGATCTCACCGAGCGGCTGATCAGCGGCCGGCAGAAGTACTCGTCGATCTTCAACTACCCCACCGTTACGTTCGCCGACGTGGGCGTGATCGGCTGGCTGGTGGACGGGGCCGCGATCTGCAACCAGGTGCCGCTATGCCGCAGCTCCTACGGTCCCTACGCCCGCGCGATGATCCGCATCTGCAAGGAGGAGTCGTTCCACCAGCGGCAGGGCTATGAGCTGCTGATGACGATGATGTCCGGGACCGCCGGGCAGCGGGCCATGGTGCAGGACGCGGTCGACCGGTGGTGGTGGCCGGTGCTGATGATGTTCGGGCCGCCGGACAGCCAGTCCGCCAATACCGCTCAGTCCATGGCGTGGAAGATCAAGCGGCACACCAACGACGAACTCCGGCAGCGATTTGTGGACATGACCGTGCCGCAGGCCGAGGCGCTCGGCGTCACGCCGCCCGATCCGGAGCTGCGGTGGAACGCCGAGCGGGGGGCGCACGACTTCGGCGAGGTCGACTGGGCCGAGATGAAGCAGGTCGTGGCCGGCCACGGGCCGTGCAACGCGCAGCGGATCGCGCAGCGCAAGGCCGCGCACTCCGGCGGCGCGTGGGTCCGGGAGGCCGCCGCGGCGCACGCCGCGAAAGAGGCCGGGCGGGAGGGGACGGCGGCATGAGCACGGAACGGAACGCGGGCACGAACGCGGGCACGGGCCGGGATGGCTGGCCGTTGTGGGAGGTGTTCATCCGGGGCAAGCGCGGGCTGAACCACGTTCACGTCGGGTCGCTGCACGCCGCGGACGGCGAGATGGCGCTGCGGAACGCGCGCGATCTGTACACCCGGCGCAACGAGGGCGTGAGCATCTGGGCGGTGCCGTCCGCGTCGATCACCGCGTCCAGCCCGGACGAGAAGGATCCATTCTTCGCACCGTCCGGGGACAAGGTGTACCGGCACCCGACCTTCTACGACATTCCCGACAACGTTCCGCACATGTGAGCGCCGGCATGTCCTTCGACAACGCCTACGAGGCCATCACCGAGAGCAGCGACGGGCGCTGGGCGTTCGGCACCGGGTTCGACAATCCGCTCGCCGGCATCGATACCACCGTGCCCGCGGACGTGAACGCCGGGGACCTGGCGCTCTACAGCCTGATGCTCGGCGACGACGCGCTGATCATGTCGCACCGGCTGCAGCAGTGGTGCACCAGCGCCCCCGAACTGGAGGACGAGGTGGCGCTGGCCAACATCGCCCTGGACCTGCTGGGCCAGGCCCGGCTGCTGCTGTCCCGCGCCGCCGCGGCCGACGGGGCCGGGTGCGGGGAAGACTGGTACGCCTTCTTCCGGGCCGAGCACGAGTTCCGCAACGTCCGGCTGGCCGAGCTGGAACGCGGCGACTTCGGCGAGCTGACCGCGCGGCTGCTGGTGTTCGCCACCTGGCGGCTCGCGCTGCTCCAGCGCCTGGTCGCCTCCCGCGACCCGGTCCTGGCGGCGGTCGCCGCCAAGGGCGTCAAGGAGGTCACCTACCACCGCGACTACGCCGCGCAGTGGCTGGTCCGGCTGGGCGACGGGACCGGGTTCTCCCGCGCGCGGGCGCAGGCCGGGCTGGCCGCGATCTGGCCCTACGTGGCGGAGCTGTTCAGCGCGCACGAGTTGGAGCGGCGGCTGGCCGCCACCGGGGTGGCCGCCGACCCCGCCGGTGTCCAGGGCGAGTTCGACGACGTGCTCGCGCAGGTGCTGTCCGCAGCCACGCTGGACGTCCCAGACGTGGCAGGGGAGGTGGCCGGGCCGACCGGCCGGCACGGGGTGCACACCGAGGCCATGGGCTACCTGCTGGCCGAACTGCAGAGCGTGGCGCGGGCCGACCCGGGGGCGGCGTGGTGACGGCGGGTGGCGCGAGGCGGCCGGGAGGCGGCGTGGTGACGGCGCGCGCCGTGGCGGAGACGGTGACCGACCCGGAGCTGCCCATGCTCACCCTGGCCGACCTGGGCGTGCTCCGCGAGGTGGCGGAGGACGGCGGCACCGTGATCGTCTCGATCACCCCCACCTACACCGGCTGCCCGGCCATGGACGCGATGCGCGGCGACCTTGTGCGCGCGCTGCACCGGGCGGGCTTCCCGGACGTCGAGGTGCGGACCGTGCTGCAACCCGCGTGGACCACTGACTGGATCAGCGCCGCCGGCCGCCGCAAGCTGGACGCGGCCGGCATCGCCCCGCCCCAAAGCATCCTCCGGCCGGTGAGCGGGCCCATCCCGCTGACCCTCGGGCCGCCGCTGGGTCTGGTGCGCTGCCCGCACTGCGGGTCCGCCCGCACCAGGCTCGTTTCGTATTTCGGGGCCACCGCGTGCCGCTCGCTCCGTCGCTGCGGCCACTGCCAGGAGCCATTCGAGCATCTCAAGGAGATCTGACGCCGTGCCCGCCAGCACCGCCACCAGCACCGCCACCGGGCCGGGACTGCGGGGTGGCTTTCACACGCTGACCGTGGCCGAGGTGAGCCGGCTGTGCGCGGACGCGGTGGCGATCACCTTCGACGTGCCCCCCGGGCTCAGCGGCGCGTACGCGTTCCGGGCGGGCCAATCGCTGACCTTGCGGCGGGACGTCGACGGGCGCGAGGAGCGGCGCTCGTATTCGGTCTGCGCCCCGGAAGGCGCGCGGCCGCGAATCGGCGTGCGGGAGGTCCCGGACGGGCTGTTCTCCCGCTGGCTGGTGCGCGAGGTCCGGCGGGGCGACGAAATCTCGGTCGGGACACCCGCGGGCAGCTTCACGCCCGGCCCGCATACCGCCGGCCATCACGTGCTGATCGCGGCTGGTTCCGGGATCACGCCGGTCCTGTCGATCGCCGCCACCGTGCTGCGGGACCCGGCCGCGACGGCGGCGGTGTTCTACGGCAACCGGCACGCCGGCACGGTGATGTTCGCCGACGAGCTCGCCGACCTCAAGGACCGCTATCCGGCCCGGCTGGAACTGGTCCATGTCCTGTCCCGTGAGCCGCGCGAGGCCGAACTGCTGTCCGGGCGGCTGGATGCGGCCAAGCTGAACGAACTGCTCCCCCGGCTCATCCAGGTGGCCGAGGCCGGCCACTGGTGGCTGTGCGGGCCGTTCGACATGGTCGCGCAGGCGTCGGACCTGCTGCGCGCGCGCGGCGTCGCGGCCGCGCGGATCCACCGGGAGCTGTTCTACGTCGAGGACGTCCCGCCGCCGGTGGCCCACCATGAGGAGGCCGCGGTGGAAGGGGTCGTCAGCGAGGCCACGATCACGCTGGACGGGCGGTCCACCACGGTGGCGCTGCCGCGGGACGCGACGGTCCTGGAGGGGGCCCAGCGGGTCCGGCCCGACCTGCCGTTCGCGTGCAAGGGCGGCGTCTGCGGCACCTGCCGGGCCAAGGTGACCAGCGGCTCGGTGAACATGCGCCGCAACTTCGCGCTGGAGGAGTCCGAAGTGGCCGCCGGCTTCGTGCTCACCTGCCAGTCGCTCCCCGTCTCCGCAGTGCTCGTCGTCGATTACGACGCCTGAGATAGGAGGGTGGCCCGCCAGTGGCCGTGGCAGCCCCGTCGGCCGGTCATCCGGGGTGGCGAGCCCGGTGCCCGGGCCGCGCAACCGTCGCGTTATCGTCGGCTTCAGGCGGGACGGCCTGGGCGGGAGGAACTGTGGACATCACCGAGCTGATCCTTGACGATCACCACGAGCAGCGCCGGCTGTTCGCAATCCTGGAGCAGATCGACCACACGGACACGGATGTGCTGTCGGCGATCTGGAGCCGGCTGGCCGCGTTTCTCGAGCTGCACGCGAAGGCCGAAGAGGAGATCTTCTACCCCGCGCTGCTGCAGGCTGGCCTGGCCGCGCGCCGCCGGGCCGGGGTGGAGGACGAGACCCTGGACGCCATCGGTGACCACAACCAGATCCGGGACGCGGTCGCGGAGTCCGAGAAGCACCAGGTCGGCAGCGACGACTGGTACAGCGCCGTGGCCGCCGCGAACCTGGCAAACAGTGATCATATGGCCGAGGAAGAACGCGAGGGCCTGACCGACTTCCGCCGCCTGGCCAGCCTGCAGCGCCGCCACGAGCTGGCCGTCGACTGGGCCGCGTACGAGGCCCGGAACTACGGCGGCGTCACCCCGGTGGATGTGGATCCGGAAACCTACGTCCGCGAGGAAGAGCAGATCGTGACCTCGGACGGGTCGCTCAGCGTCGGCAGCCTCAAGGGGCGCTGACCGGCCAGGGCAGGCCCGTAGCCGCGGCCGGGTCGCAGGCCCGTAGCCTCGGATCGTGGAGTTCAGCAAGGAGCTGCGCGGCGACGTGATCGCAGGCGACATCACCGTCTCGTTCCGGCTGTGGCGACGGCCCAAGGTGAAGGCGGGCGGCCGGTACCCGGTTGGGCCCGCGTACATGGTGGTCGACTCGGTGGAACTGATGCCCTTCTCCGCGATCACGCCCGCCGACGTACGCCGGTCCGGCGAGCCGGACCTGGGGACGCTGCGGCGGCGGGCCGCGCACGCCGGCCCGATCGACGACGGCACCCTGCTCTACCGGGTGGAGTTCCACGTGGTGAGGGACTGACGCGACGCCAGACGCCTTGCGCCGGTGCGTCGGGGCGCGGTATGACAGCGAATGTTTACCTGGACGTCGCTCGTGTTCCATCTGCCGGTGTCTGCGCCGTACGGCCGCACCACTAGGGACGTAACATGACATTTTTGCGCACAGGTCATCGCGTTTTGCGAGCCGCCGTTGCATGCGGGGTGGGACTGTTTTCCATGGCTGGCGTCACAGTTCCCGCCTCCATCGCCGCCGCGGCTCCCGCCAGACCCAGCGGTCTCACCATTTCCAGCACCGGGTTGCATGCCGGGGCGATCAGGCACGTGTGGCTGATCATCCTGGAGAACAAGTCCTACGACGCCACGTTCACCGGCCTGAACCAGAACAGCTACCTCTGGAAGACGCTCCCGCAGCAGGGTGTCCTGCTGAAGAAGTACTACGGGACCGGGCACTCCAGCCAGGACAACTACCTCGCCATGGTGTCCGGGCAGTCACCCAACGAGGACACCCAGGAAGACTGCAGTGTCTCCAACAAGACCATCGGGCCGAACTCCGGCATCCTGCATTCCGGCTCGCTGCGCACAAACTCCAATTACGGCCAGATGAACTCCCCGGCCAACGCCTCCCAGCCCAGCGGGGCCAACGCCCCGCCCGGCGCGAACGGCTGCACCTACCCGACCGACGTCCCGACCCTGTTCAACCAGCTCAGCGCGGCGGGCAAGACCTGGAAGGGCTACGCCCAGGACATCGGCGGCGCACAGACCCCGGGCTCGGCCCAGTTCCAGGCGGACACCGTGCCGAACCGTGAGGCGGCGGCGTGCGCGGGCCCCGGGACGGCGGCCAACAACCCGGACACCAATCCCACCGACATGGCGGGTGACTACCCGCCCGGCGTCACCACCCTCACTGCGGCGCAGCCGAACGACCAGTACGTGGCCAAGCACTTCCCGTTCCCCTGGTTCCAGTCGCTGACCGGCTCCGCGGCCAACGGCCCGGCGCTGAACGAGCCGTCCAACGGCGGGACCAACTGCGACGCGAGCCACATCGCCAACCTGGACAACCCCACCACGGGCCTGGTCCATGACCTGCAGAACCCCCAGGACACCCCGGACTTCAGCTGGATCACCCCGGACAACTGCAGCGACGCGCACGACGCGGTCTGCAAGGGCAACAACCTGTCCGGTGCGTTCACCGCCAGCGGGACGCCGGACTACCACTCGCCGATTCCGTACGTCCCGGAGTCGACCACGCCGGAGAACTACACCGGCGGCCTGTACGCCTCTGACCTGTTCCTGGAGTACTACATCCCGCTCATCGAGCAGTCTCAGGCGTTCAAGCAGGGCGGCCTGATCGACGTCACCTTCGACGAGGCCTTCCCGCCCTTCACCTACACCGGGAACAGCTTCAACAACGCCAACAACTACCCGCCCACGTCAGATGACCAGCCGAACTACACCAGCAGTATCAAGTCCGACACGGCGGGCGAGAACCTCAGCGGCCGGAACGTCAACTACGAGCCGACCGGCCCGAACTCCACGCTCGGCACCAACGCCAAAGGCGACCAGCTCTACCCCGGCCCGGGTAACGACGCCTACATCGACCGGCCGCCGGTGTGTACCCAGACCAGCCCGACGCTCGTGCCGGCCAACTGCGTGCCGGGTATCGTGCGCGGCGGCGCGGGCAGCCCGCCAGGCGCGCGGACCGACCCCGTCACCGGGGGCACGGGGTCGAACATCATCACCGACCCCTCGATACTTTCCAACGACACCGGCCGCGCGGTGACGGGCACCAACATCCCGGCCAACTCGTTCGTCGGCGTGGTCACCAACACCGGGCCGGAGTTCCCGGCCACCAACACCGGTGCGGTCACCACCGGGTCGTTCGAGCTGGTCGGGCAGAACGGCAGCCCCGTCGACCTGACCGGGCCGGTGAGCAGCATCACGCTCAGCGCCGAGGGTGACCCGTCGGACCTGGCCCCCGGCCAGACCCCCGACCCGCTGTTCAACGCCACCCTCCCGACGACGGGCGGCGGCGACACCGGAAGCGTCCTGATCAGCCCGTTCATCAAGCCGGGCACGTCCAGTGACACCAACTACAACCACTACAGCTGGCTGCGCACGATGGAGGACATCTTCGGCGTCAGCGCCGGCCACGAGCACAGCCCGCTGCCGACCGGAACGGTCTCCGGCGGCCTCGACGGCCAGGGGCACCTCGGCTACGCGGCCCAGCCCGGCCTGCGGGCGTTCGGCCAGGACGTGTTCAACAACCCGAGCGGCTACGGGCAGGCCCACCTGGACGCCGTCACCGTCCCGAACGGATCCGGCTCGGGCCCGCCCTGGCGGATATCGCTCGCCGTCGGGACACCGCTGCTGGCCCTGATCGTCGGCGGCGGCTCCGTCTGGTACCTGCGCCGCCGGCGCGGGGGCCTCTCCAGGCACGCACTGTCCGGGCGGTCATGAGCCCGGTCACCCTGAAGACCGCGCTGGCCCGGGTTCCCGCCGTGATGGCGGGGGCCCGGGCCGGGCGGCCCGGTCGCCGCCATCTGGTGCCGCTCGCCCTGCTGCTGGCGGCGCCCCTGACGCTGGCCGGCTGCGGCACGGCGGCCAAGCCGGCCGCCAGCCCGGCCGCCACGTTCGGCGGCTATCCCTCCTACCTGCCGAAGGACACGCTGAACTACCACAGCGACACCGTGCTGACCGCCACCGCCCAGCGCCCGGCCCTGACCAATCAGGGCGACGGGGTGCGGGTGAAGACGTCCCGGTGGTCGGTGCTGGCCACGGTGAGCGGCCCACAGGTGCCCGGTGAGGGCCTGCCCTACCAGGCGAGCTCCACGACCTGCACGTGGGTGGTCACCATGTCCGGGGCCACCGGGCCGGTACCCATCTCGACGTCGGACTTCACCAGCATCGACGACGAGGACCAGGTCTACCGGCCAGGTTTTGTGCCCGGTCAGCCGAAGCCGCCGACCGTGCTCCGCCCGGGCCAGCAGGTCAGCTTCGAGCTGCGGGCGGTCGAGGTGGTCGGCGAGGGCCTGATGCGCTGGGCGCCCGACGGCCGGAACATCGTGGCCAAGTGGGACTTCGTCGTCGAGAACGACTGAACGCGGTTACGACGAGCCGCGAGGGCGAGGAACGTCCGGGCTAGGGCGGGCAGTCCAGGCCCGCCACCACTCAGATCCGCACACGATGTCCAGCAGGAGGGCGGTCAGCAGGGCGGTGCCGGTTCCCAGGGCGGCGCCGCCCACGATATCGGTGAAGTAGTGCAGGTTCAGGCCGACCATGGCCGAGGGGACGGCCACCGCCAGCAGGAGAGCGCCGAGCATGAGCAGCCGCCGGGTGATAGCGGGCACCCGGGGCCAGCTCGGCGCGGCGAGCAGGATGATGCTGACCGTGGCCAGGGCGAACGAACTGGTGGCGTGGCCACTGGGATAACTGAGGAAACCGCGCAGCGTCCGGCCGATGCCGGGTTTGAGCAGACCTTCGGTGAGGCCGGACGCCACAGGGACGGCGACGGCGGCTAGCGCCGCACCGCGCCACCGGCGGGCCACGGCGCACCCCAGGACCAGGGCCGCGGTCATCACGGTCACCAGCGGCCGGTCACCGAATTTGGCCAGGAATTCCAGCACGGCGGGGTGAGCGCCGAGGCCGGAATGGAACGCCGCGTCGATTGGCGCATCGAACGCGTCCGGCCGGGACTGCCCGGCGAACAGCACTCCGAGCACGGTGACCACCGCCACGCACACCACCAGCAGCGCGACGGCCGTCCGGCGCAGCCGCGCGGGCACCAGCGGGCGCGGCCGGGGTCTGGGCTCCCCGGGCCCGGGCGGCGCACCGGCCGGGGACCCCGGCCCGGTGAGGCCCGGTTCCGGGCGGCCGGTCATTTGATGTGCTCCCCTCGTCGGGATCGTCAAACAGATCCGGTATCGCTCTGGACTCTATTACCGGGACTCTACCCATGAGGCGCCCCGGAGCCCGGCGGCGCGGGCGGCGCAGGGATGTGCGACAACTGCGCGAGAACGCGCCCGAACAGGTCATCGCTCACGACGTCGGGGTCGGCGTACTGTTCGATGGCCAGGCCGTTGGACAGGGCCAGCACCACGGTGACCACATCGTCAACGGTGAGCTCGCCCGGGGCCGGAGCCCGCCCGAGGACCTGCTCAACGCGACCGGCTATCGCAGCGCGCAACGCTCGCCGGTGAGCGACGAACTGGGTGCGCACGGCATCGTCCTGGACGGCGCGCCGCCAGAAGTCCAGGAACACCAGCTGCCATTCCCGCTGCTGGGTGAATGCTTCGGTGAGCAGGCGCCCAATGTCGTGCACGGCCTGCGGCCCACTGGGGCCACCTGAACTGGTTTTCAAGGCGGCCCGGACGGCCTCGACCCGTTTCAGCGCCTGCTCTTTCATCATGGCGAAGAAGAGGTCGTCCTTGCTGGCGAAATTGGAGTAGATCGCGCCCTTCGTCAGGCCCGCGGCCGCGGCGACCTGGTCCAGGTTGGTGCTGGCGTAGCCGCGTTCAGCGAACACCTGCAACGCCGCGTCCAGCAGACGGCGGCGCACGGCCGCGCGCCCCGGCCGCCGCGTGCGTACGGGGGGCAGGGCGTGCGGGCCGGGCGGGGCTGGGGGGTCGTTGACGTCGCTCATACCACACAACATACTGGAGGGTATTCAATACTCTCCAGTATCGGAGAAGCTGATGGCGCTCAACTCGCCCGCCGGCCCGCAGAGCGTGCCTTCAACAGGGCCGCGAAGCGCCCGGCGCCCTACCCAGCCGGTACCCCTTCGCGATGACCGGCCCCGCGGGCCCGTGGACCCGCCGCGGCGGCCACGCGCCTGGCCGCGGGCCCGCGGCCAGGCGGCACTGGCGGTGGTGTGCACCGCCGCCCTGATCATCAACGTGGACAACACCGTCCTCAACGTGGCCCTGCCCACCCTTGTCCGGAGGCTGGCCGCCACCTCCGGCGAACTGCAGTGGATCGTCGACTCCTACGCGATGGTCTTCGCGGGCCTGCTGCTCGTCGGCGGCAGCCTGGCCGACCGGTTCGGGCGCAAGCGGTTCTTCCTCATCGGCCTGGGCGTTTTCGCCGCGGGATCGATCGGCGCCGCGTTCTCCGGTTCGGTGAACCTGCTGATCGGGTGGCGAGGCGTGATGGGGGCCGGTGCGGCGCTGACGATCCCCGCCTCGCTGTCCATCATCAACGACGTGTTCCGCGATCCGGCGGAGCGGGCCCGGGCCATCGGGGCCTGGGCCGGGACCATCGGGCTCGGCATCGCCATCGGCCCGATCGCCGGCGGCCTGCTGCTCGCCCGGTTCTGGTGGGGGTCCGTATTCCTCGTCAACGTCCCGATCGTGGCGGCCGGGTTCGCGGGCGCCCTGCTGCTGGTGCCCGGCTCGAAAAACCCGGCCGCCGACCCGCCCGACCCCGCCGGGGCGCTGCTGTCGATCACCGGCCTGGGCCTGCTGCTGTGGGCGATCATCGAGGCTCCGGCTAAAAGCTGGACTTCAGCGGAGGTGGTCGGAGCAGGGCTGGCCAGCCTGGCCGTCCTGGCCACCTTCGCCGCCTGGGAGGCCCGCAGCCGCCACCCGATGCTGACGCTCGGGTTCTTCTCTGACCGCCGGTTCTCCATCGCCGCCGCCGGCGAAAGCCTCGGGATCTTCGGGCTGCTGGGGGCGCTCTTCCTGCAAACGCAAATGCTGCAATTCGACCTCGGCTATACCCCCCTGCAGGCCGGGCTGCGGATCCTGCCCGTGGCTGCTGTGCTCTGCGTGAGCGCACCGTTGTCCCCGATCGCCGCCCGGGTCATCGGCATCAGGTTCACCGCCGCCGCCGGCCTGGCCGCGATCGCGGGTGGCCTGTGGTGGAACTCGGCCATCTCCACGGCGGCCGCGACGTATCCAGATTTCATACCCGGGATGCTGCTGATCGGCCTCGGGGCCGGTCTTCTCCTGCCGACGGCGACGAACTCCGTCATCGGCGCGGTTCCCCAGGGTGACTCCGGGATCGGATCAGCGACCAACGCCGTGGCTCTCCAGGTCGGCGGCGCGCTCGGGGTCGCCGTCATGGGAAGCGTGCTGTCCACCCGCTACCAGAATCACATGACCACCGCACTGGCCGGCCAGCACGTGCCGATAGCCGCCATGCACACCATCCTCGGCTCACTCGGCGGCGCCCTCGCCGTAGCGGGCACCGCGGGCGGCGCAACCGGCGCCCTGCTCGCTCACGCCGCCCGCGCCGCATTCATGAGCGGCAACGCGGCAGCCCTGGCGGCCGGAGCCGCCGTCGCGCTCGGCGGAGCCCTCCTCGTGCTCACCCGCCTGGCGTCGCGGACGTCCCGGCACGTGGCCGGGCGGGGATCAGGCCCTTGACGCATTCGCTCGTCTGCAGCACGGGCACACGGCCTTTCCCGGGCCTGGCGGCTCAGCACGCCTGTCAGCGAGTGCTTGACAGCCGGCACAGTGTGAATGATTATGAAAACGGTTTGCAACAAGGGTGACGGAAGTGCGGCTTCGTAACGACACTGCCCGCCGCCGAAAGCGGCACAGGAGCACGGCCCGGAGGAGTTCCGAAAGCGGCACAGGAAAGGCACCACGGCACACGATCCGGTCCCCAAGCGGCGAAGTGCGAGTGCAGGGATGGTCGGCGCCAGCGCGGGCGCGGCCGCACGCAGCCCGTCAGCACCGTGCTCGCGACGCGACGGGTCCGCTGGCGCCTGGATATGGCGCGGTGCGGCTGCGCCGGATGGCCTGGTCCTGTTTTCTGCCGGCCAGCCGGGCTGGCAGCCTGCCGATGAAAGGAAACACATGTCTCTGAACGTGCCCTCTGACCTGCGTGACTGCTGACGCCAGTAATGGGGGCCTGCCCGGCCGGCCCCCATCCGGGCGGATCTGTTCCTCGAGATCCGCGCTGTCGTGCAGCGGTACCAGGCCCTGGCCGCCGGGCTCCCCGCGCCGCATGCCCGGGCGCACCTGGCCTACGTCGCCGACACCACCCGCCAGGCACAGGAAACCCTGCAGGCATCGATGCCCGGGTGGCTGGCCGCGGCCGGCGCCGCCACCCGCATCGACGGCACCCCCGGACCCGCCCGCGATCCCGCCGCCTACCTGCGCCAGCTCATGGCCATCCACCCGGTCGGCGACCCGGACCTGTGCGTACGGCGGCTCAACGACGCCGTCGCGCGCACCGGGATCCGGCACATCCTGCTGATGGCCGAGGGGGCGGGCGACCCGGCCGCCACGGTGGAGAACATCACCCGCCTCGGCACCCAGGTGATCCCCCGGCTGCAGTGCTGACCGCCAGGGCCGCCCGGTACGCCGGGGCAGCGCAGCGCCGGCGTCGATCGCGGTCACCGGCAGGCCCGCACCGGCCAGCTGACGAACCAGCAGAGAGGACAGCGTGGTCTTGCCGCTGCCGCCTTTCCCGACGAATGCCAGCCGCACGAGATTCTCCTAGACTGAAAACCATTTTCGTGTAAGCATGCTCAGTGTGCCGGCCGCAAGCGTGCTGGTCAAGCCATTCCGCTCATTTCCTGGCGTGACGCGGCCAGAGCAGGGAGCCGGGGACCAGCCGCGGAATGAGAAACCAGAATCAGTATCCCGGCAGGAAGAAGGGGCTGCCATGCGGCGGATCGCGGGCCAGAGACTCCTGCGGCAGGTGCTGGCCACTGCCACCGCCCTGGCCGGCCCCGGGCACGGGTGCGCTCACCCACAGCCGGCCAGGTCGCCACGCCGGGCTGCCCCCGGGGCACCGGATCTCGCAGCCGCGCCCGGAGCAGCGCGACACCTGCCCGCGCTCATCCGCCCCGGGAACGCGGGCCGCCGGGGCAGCGGCTGCCCGCCGGGCCTGCTACCGGCAGTCGGCGCAGGTGCCGAGCACGTCGAGGCGGTGGCTGCGGGGCCGGAAGTTCCCGGCGTCCGCGAGCCGGCCGATGGTCTTGCCCATGTCCCGCTCGAAGCCGGCCGGCAGGATCACGTCGGTGACCTTGCCGCAGTTCACGCACATCAGGTGATGATGATGCCCGGTGAGGTCCTCGGCCAGCTCGAAACGGGTGAACTCGTCGCTGGCGGCGACCCGGCGGACCAGTCCCGCGGTTTCCAGGTCGGTCAGGTGCCGGTACGCCGAGCTGCGCGGCAGGCCGGGCAGGTGATCGGCGATGTCGCCGATGCTCACCGGGTGGCCCGTGCTGACCAGCAGGTCAACAATGGCGCGCCGGCCGGGCGTGTAACGCTGATCGGCCCGGCGCAGCCGCCGCTCGACCACGCCGTGCAGGTCACCGGTCATGCCGTCGGCCGCCATGCTGCCCCCCGGGCCGCCGCCGGGCCCGGCGGCGGCCCGAATCCGGTTCTAGTGCTCGTCGTAGTGCCCGTCATGAGCGGCGTGACGGTGACCCTCGTGAACGTAGTCGGCGTGATCACCGTGCGGGACGGCGTCGTGCCCGCAGCCGGGCCCATGAACATGATCGTGGCCGTCGTGGGCGGCGTGCGGCAGCGGGTGCTCGTCGTAGTGGCCGTCATGCCCGGCGTGCGCGTGGCCGTCATGAACGTAATCGGTGTGGTCCCCGTGCGGCACGCCGGCGTGGCCGCAGCCGGGCCCGTGCTCATGGATGTGCCCGGGATGGGAGTCGTGCCCGGTGCTGGTCATCGTTCCTCCTTGCTGTGGTGGACGGCGTCCGCGACGATATCCGCCACGTGCTGGTCGGCCAGGGAGTACACGGCCTCCCGCCCCTGGCGCTCGACCGCGACCAGGCGGGCTCCCCGCAGCACCCGCAGGTGCTGGGACACCAGCGGCTGGCTCATCCCGAGCCGCTCGACCAGCTCATGAACGAACCGCGGCTGGGCGGACAGCTCGGCGACGATCGCCAGCCGGGCCGGGGCGGACAGGACCCTCAGCAGCTCCCCGGCCGCTTCGTAGCTCTTCGTCCCCGCCGGCACCACTAAACATAAACACATACAGATCTGTTTATGCAAATCACCGGGCCAGCCCGGACCGGCTGGCGCTAATCGTCCGCGTGGCCGGTCAGGCGTATGAAGATGGTCAGGGCGACGATGACCAAGGCGACTCCGCCGCCCAGCTCAAGGACCTCCAGGCCGTCCGGGGAGTCCACCGCCACCTCGACGAAGCTCACGGACAGGACCAGGATGATCATGGCGATGACCCGGCCCTTGAGGTCGTTGAGGTCGTGTATTTCGAGCCAGGGCGGCAAGCCGGCGGCGTGATCGTTGGGGATGTCCCTGATGAACAGCTCGTAGAGCCCGATAGCCGAGATGAGCAGGGTCACCCCGACGAGAAACAGGTCGATGTCCAGCAGGAAAAAGCCGACCTGATGACTCACCGGGAAAGGATGGCTGACAATGCTGTCGATCGAATGGATGAAGACGGCGATCCCGTAGGCGAACGCGCCGAAGCCAGCCAGCGCCAGAAACGCGACCGGTATGAGCGTCACGCGGAGAGAAGCGATGAGAACCCGCTCCGCCCCGTCTTCCAGGGGCCTCGCGGCCCGGTCAGATCCGGTAGCTGGCGCCGGCCGCCTCGCTGGCCCTGATCCCGCGACCCGCTCTGCGCTCTCCGACTCACTGTCCATGCCGCTCCTAAAAGCGCGTGACCAGTAATTCTACGGCCGCACATGGTCGCCCGGCCGGGGAGCTGCCGGGTTCAGTCCCGCGAGTCGGCGGTGACGGCCGGGCGGGTGTCCCACTTCTGCTCGATACGGCCGAAACGCCACACACCCAGGGCGATGACCCAGGTCACGACGAAGACCCCGACGATCACGAACCCCGCCGTGTTGATGTTGAAGTTGTGCATGAACGACCAGAACGAGCCGTTCAGCTTCGTGTCCTGGGCGAGCAGGCCGAGCAGCTCGGTCGCGCCGACGAACACGGCGACGAAGACGGACAGGCCGGTGACGGTCAGGTTGTAGTAGACCTTGCGGACCGGCCTGGCGAAGGCCCAGTCGTAGGCGAAGTTCATGAAGCAGCCGTCGATCGTGTCGAACAGGCTCATCCCGGCGGCGAACAGGATCGGCAGCGACAGGATGGCGTAGAACGGCAGGCCACCGACCACGGCGGTGCCGGCCAGCACGAGCAGGGCCACCTCGGTGGCGGTGTCGAAGCCCAGGCCGAACAGGAACCCGATCGGGTACATCTTCCACGGGGCGTCCACCCGGCGGGCCAGCGGGCCCAGGAACCGGTTCATCAGGCCGCGCCTGTTGAGCTGTTCCTCCAGCTGCTCGTCGTCGTAGGCGCCGGAGCGCATCTCGCGGAACACCTTGAGAATGCCGCCCAGGATCACGATGTTGAACGCTGCGATCACGAACAGGAAGAAGCCGGACACGCAGGTCCCGATGATGTTCGTCGTGTACTGCAGGTGCGAGCTGCCGTTCTTGACCTGCTCATCCAGGCCCCGGATGCCGAAGTTCAGCAGGACCGCCAGCGCGAATACGACGCTGGAGTGGCCGAGGGAGAAGAAGAACCCGGTGGACAGCGGGCGCTTGCCCTCGCCGACCAGCTTGCGGGTGGTGTTGTCGATCGCGGCGATGTGGTCGGCGTCGAACGCGTGCCGCATGCCGAGGGTGTAGGCGAGCGCCCCGGTGCCCACACCGAAGACGGTCGTCTTGCTGATGTGGTAGTGCCCGCCCAGCGCCGCGGCCAGCATCCCCCAGCCGGCGACGTTGAGCCCAACGACGGTAGCGACCATCGCGCCCACCCTGGTCCACTCCGCCGGGCTGAGCCCGCTTCGGATTCTGGCGAGGCGGGCGAGCGGATCAGCCACGGGCTCACACCTTCCGAAGAGAGTCCTGTTCAGGATCGGCTGGCCGGTGCCAGTCATCCGGGCCAGTCTAGGGATAGCTGCAACTGACTTGCAATAACGTAACATCCGCAACTGCGCCGTCACGCGATACCGCCGCTGAGCCGTTACGTGACGGCCGTTACGTGACGCCCCCAGGATGGGACAGTTAGCTCATGCCGGCTGGATCATCCGGCTAGATCATGATGACGAGCATGAAGGCCATGGTGACGCCCATCGCCACCCGGCAGCCCTTGACCACGGCGGGAGACAGCAGCAGCCGGTCCGCCGTCACTGGGCTGGCCTCGGCCTGGCCGGCCACCCGCTCGCCGGGTGGCACCTCCGCCGCCGGGGCGGCCTGGGGCTCGGTCACGGTCGCGACGGCACCGTCGCCGCCACCGGCCGGGCTGGCTGGAACAGCGCGGGCTCTGGCAGCCGCGGTGGCCAGTGCGGGCACGGCGGGTGTGAAGCGCCGGCCGACAACGTGGAAGTACCCGTCCGCACTTGCGTTCCGGTCCAGGTCGCGGACCGAGTAGCCGATTAGGAGCAGCGTGAAGACGAGCGCCAGGGTGGGGGCGTGCAGGCTCTGCGTGCCGTCGGCTGGTCCCGCCATCCCGGCCATCCCGGAGCCGCTGCCCGATGCCGGGCCCGCGAGCGCGGCGAACATGTAGAGCATCGCCGCGCTGTGCACCAGGTGCGGCGCGTGGTGGCCGCTGGCCACGGCGGTGACGCCGTGACCTCTCGTCTCCTGCCACAGGCACCAGGCGAACCAGGCCGTCATGACGGCGAAGATCACTTCCCAGGCGGCGTTCGGCAGGGTGCTCAGGCTGGCCACCAGCGTCCCCGCCATGGCGGTGCCCATCAGCAGGTGGGAGCCGGCAATGTCAGCGTCTCTCGCCCCGGCACACGTCCAGGCGCCGGCCACGGCCAGCTGCCCGGCGCTCACCGCGGCGACCAGGAGCATGACCGCGGCGAAGATGTCCGGGATCCATGTGGGGATGCTCATGCCGTTATCCTTCGGGTCGTTCGTCAGCCAGCGAGTGGTCGGCGCGCGGCACAGCGGCGGTGGCGAGCGGACAGTAGGCCAGGGTCAGCAGGGCGAGCAGCGGGCCTGAGTTGGGGTCGGTGCCGCCGCCGGTCAGGATGGCGCCGAACGCCTCCCCCACCACCCAGATGACCGCGGCCACCACGATGGCCAGGATCAGCGTGGCCTTGGCCACCGCGGGCGGCAGGTAGACCCCGACGGCCACGATGACGAGCACGACGGCCAGGACGATCGAGGCGGTCAGCCCCTGATGGGCGACCAGGGCGGCGGAATGCTTATCGAGGGCGGCCAGCAAGCCGGGCTCCCCGGGCGCCATCGCCGCGATCATGTCGTGCAGCGCCTGCGGAGCGCGGTTGGCGGGCGTCAGCGCGAAGTAGGCCAGGCTGCCCCAGAGGATCAGCCACAACGCGCGGGCCGGCTGGGCCCCGACCGCCCGGGCCGCCACGAACGGGGCCGGTGTGCCGGACGCCACGAGCCGGTCGGCCGGCCACAGCAGGACGGCCAGCAGCGCGTAGATGATCACCGCGCCCGGAGCGCCGCTCACCGGATCCGCGGCGCCGCTCAGCACGCCGCCCAGGCCCTCGCCGAACCACCACACCCCGAGCGCCCAGGCGATGGAGGCGGCGAGCGCCAGCCGGACCGTGGGCCGCCAGGCAATCCCCAGGCCGATCAGCAGCTGGAAGGTGGCGAAGATCGTGTTCACCAGCACCAGATGGTGCTCGACGAGGGTCGCGTTCCAGCTGATGGGGCGGGCGGCGACACCGGGGTTACCGGACGACGTGCCACCGATCATTTGCCCGAACGCCTTGGTGAACATGAACGACTGATACTGCAGCACACCGTCGAGCAGCCAGATCGCGGCCAGGCCCAGTTGCAGCATCCGTCGTACGTCCAGCCCGGCCGGGGCGGCCCCGGCTGCGCCCCGCCGGTCCCGCCGTCCGGCCCGGCTCAGCCCTGCGGCGATATCGCTCATTCCGGCCTTCCTGCTTGCCATGCCCGGGACCTGGCGCCCGCCGGGGAATGCCGGGAGCGGGCCGGGCTTTACGGGGGACAGTCAAGGACAATCAGCAATAACGGTAGAGGGCACTAAGCCGAGTTGCAATATACACCGGTTAATAACTAATCACAATGTGTCTCGTTGTGCGGAAAATCCCAGCTCAAGAGGCAAGTCAATGATCAACAGCCCTGTCACTGAAACTTGCTTGATAAACCCCTAGGTGTATCGCGATAACCAGGTCCTGGTATGCCGAGAACCCTCGGGGGGCATCCTCAATACCCATTGGGGGTATCGATTTTAGCGTCAGGAAAGGGTACCCCAGATTGGCGGCAGCAAAGGGTTGACGATCCAATTACCGCGTGTGACGCTCAGTTTGGAATCGCCGAGGAATGGAGTCCGGTTATGGATGACGCCGAGCGTCGTACCCGATTCGCACTGCTGTGCGGCCAGTGCAGTTGCGGCTGCCCAGAGCTGTTCGTCGACCATGACGCGCCGCCGGAACGGAAGATCGTCATCACCGACGACTTCGGCCAGCGGGTGCAGATGAGCGCGGACCAGTTCGCGGTCCTCATCGAGGAAGCCCGCTCCGGCCGCCTCGACGAGGCCGTCGCCGAACTGACCGCGCGTTAGGGGTTAGCGGGCGGTGAGGACGTAGCCGCCGGCTTCGTCGAGGGCTTCGGTGACGGCTCCGGCGGGCAGGGAGGCCTCGCTCGTCACGGTAACGAGGGAGATGCCGTCCGGGACGAGGTCGATGGTTACCTTGGTGACTCCGCCGAGGCTGGTGAGCTCGCTGGTCACCGCGCTGACGCAGTGCTCGCAGGTCATGCCGGTCACTTTGTAGGTGGTCGTCGCCATCAGGGTCCTCTCGGTGCTAGTCGTTACGCGATGGCCGAACGGGACGGCGCGGGAGTCAGCCCGCCCGTGCGGTGCACTTGTGGCTGGCCGACCCGCGAGGCGGAACGGCCCGCCGGTGTGCTTGTGGCGGACGGGAAGGGCCGCTGGGTCCACCGGTTCATAAGGACCGGACGAGGCGGGCGATGGCCTCGGAGGCCTCGCGGACCTTTTCGGCGGCGCTGTCGCCGCCTTCGCCGACCGCCTCGGTGACGCAGTGGCTGAGGTGCTCCTCCAGCAGCCCGAGGGCCACCGACTGGAGGGCCTTGGTCGCCGCCGACACCTGGGTGAGGATGTCGATGCAGTACTTGTCGTCCTCGATCATCCGCTGCAGGCCGCGCACCTGGCCCTCGATCCGGCGCAGCCGCCTGAGGTAGTTGTCCTTGTCGTGGCTGTACCCGTACATGCGGCCCTCCGCCTGGTGACTCGTTCCGCGCTCCGGATTGTGACCCGGTCCACCTCAGTATGACGACCGTCCCGGACCGCTCAAGTGCTTTGGCCCGGTCTCAGGCCTGGTCGCAGGACCGGGCCGGCGGGTGGCGCACCGGGCCGCGGACGCGGAACCGGCCGAGCCGCAGGCTGTTCCAGACCACGAAGACCGAGGAGAGGGTCATCGCCGCGGAGGCCACGATGGGGTTGAGGAAGCCGAGCGCGGCCAGCGGCAGGGCGGCCAGGTTGTAGCCGAACGCCCAGGCCAGATTGCGGCCGATGGTCCGGAACGTGCCCCGGGCGAGCCTGATCGCGTCCGCGACGACCTGGAGGTCGTCCCGCAGCAGGATCAGGTCCGCGGCGCTCATCGCGACGTCCGTACCGGAGCCGAGAGCGAGCCCCAGGCTGGCCGCGGCCAGCGCGGGAGCGTCGTTGACGCCGTCCCCGACCATGGCCACGCGGCGCCCGCGCTCCTGAAGATCCCGGATGACGTCGGCCTTACCGGAGGGCAGCGTCCCGGCGATGACCTCGTCGATCCCGGTCGCGGCGGCGACGGCCCGGGCCGTGGCCTCGTTGTCCCCGGTCAGCAGAACGGGATGCAGCCCGAGCCCGCGAAGCTCGGCGACGGCCGCCGCGGCGGACGGCTTGACGGTGTCCGCGACCGCGACGGCACCGCGCACACTGCCGTCCCAGCCGATGAGCACGGTCGTGTGACCTGCCTGCTCCCACGCCTGGCACACGCGGGCCAGGTCCGGCGGGACCTCGATGCCCCGCTCGGTGAACAGCGCCGCGCGACCGATGACCACTTCGAGGCCGCCCACGGTCCCACCGGCGCCGAGCCCCGGCAGCGCCGTGAAGCGCTCGGCCCGCGGCAGCGGGCCAGTCTCGGCGGCGGCGGCGGAGGCAATCGCCGCGGCCACCGCGTGCTCGGACGCCTGCTCCACCGCGCCGGCGCGGCGGAGCAGATCGGCGCGTCCGGTCCCGGCGAGGGTCTGCACGCCGGTCAGCGACATCCGGCCGGTGGTGACGGTTCCGGTCTTGTCCAGCACCACGGTGTCGACCGACTGGGAGAACTCCAGCGCCTGGTAGCGCTTGATGAAGATCCCGAGCCGGGCCCCGCGCCCGCTCGCGGCCACCAGCGCGGCCGGCGTCGCGAGGCCGAGCGCACACGGGCACGCGATGATCAGGACCGCGAGCCCGGCACTGAACGCGTGCCCGGCCGGGCTCCCGGCCAGCAGCCACCCGGCCAGGGTGAGCACGGAAAACGTGAGGACCAGCGGGACGAACACCCCGCAGATGCGGTCCGCGAGCCGCTGGACGGCCGCCTTCTCCGCCTGCGCCCGCTCGACCAGCCTGATCAGGTGAGCAAGCTGGGTGTCGGCCCCGACCCTGACGGCCCGGACGACCAGGCGCCCGGTCAGCACGATCGTCCCGCCGACAACGCTGTCCCCCTCGCCCGCCCCGGCGGGGACGGACTCCCCGGTCATCATGCTGCGGTCCACCGCAGTCTGGCCGAAGAGCACCTCACCGTCGGCGGCGATGGTTTCTCCCGGGCGCACGACGAACATGTCCCCCGGGCGGAGCTGGCCCGCCGGGATCTGGTGTTCGGTGCCATTGGTCTCCAGCAGGCAGACGTCTTTCGCACCGGTGGCGGCCAGTTCGCGCATGGCCGCTCCGGCGGTTCGCCGCGCGCGGGCCTCATACAGCCGCCCGGCCAGCAGGAACGTGGTGACCGACGCGGCCACCTCCAGGTAGATGCCGCCGCCGGAGCCGTGGGTGAGCTGCCACCACAGGCCCCCGGCGGGCCGGCTGCGATCCAGGACGAACATGGCGTAGACGGACCAGCCGCAGGCCGCGATGATGCCGAGCGAGACGAGCGTGTCCATCGTGGCGGCACCGTGCCGGGCGTTGATCAGTGCGGCGCGGTGGAACGGCCACGCGGCCCACAGCGCCACCGGCGCCGCGCAGGCGACCAGGGCCCACTGCCAGCCGGGGAACCGGTCGGACGGGACCAGCGACAGCAGCAGGGACAGGTCCGTCAGCGGAACGAAGAAGACGAGGGCGACGATCAGCCGGCGGCGCAGGTACGCGGCGTCCCGGCCGGCGGCCGCATCGTCGCCGTCGCCGTCGCCGGCCAAGGCCGTACGGTCCTGGGCGGAGTACCCGGCGTCCTCGATCACCGTGGTGAGTGTCTGCACCGGCATCGAGGATGGCACGGTCACGCGGGCGGTCGCGGTGGCGTAGTTCACCGCGACCGAGACGTCCCCGATCTTGTTGAGCTTCTTCTCGATCCGCACCGCGCACGCCGCGCAGCTCATACCATCGATCGACAGCTCAACCTCGCGTGTGGCCACGGTCCGGCTCGTCTCCTCAGCTTCCTGCGATCTGAGAGCATAACGCCTGCCAGGATGATTATCGGAGCGGCCTCACGGCGGCCGGACGGGTGGAGCAGAGGGGATGGTGATGGCCCGGTGAGCCCGGCCGCGAAACTATGCGGCTTCCTGCTGCTGCCCGCGCTGGTCTTCATTGGAGCCTACGCCGCCGAGGCGCACCTCGGCCCGGTCTCCCTGGGCCCGGCCATCTGGCGGTTGGCCGGATTTACTACGGTTCGTAGTTGTAGGCTGACCGTGCCAGACTGCTGATGGGCCCCGTTTAGACACCGCGAGTCGTGGAGGTTGGCGGACGCCATGCCCGGGATGAACAGCGGCCTGAACGCCGCCGACCCCACCGTGGTCGCCGCGTTCCGCTCAGCCCTGCTGCACCAGGGGCTGATCGCCCTGGCCATCTTCGCCGTGCTCTCCGTGGTATGGGTCAGCGTCCGCGGCCGGGCGGGGAACGCCGCGGGCGCCGCGGCCCGGGTGGCTCACCCTGAGCCAGCCGGGCATCAGGTGCTGCGGATCGGCTTCGGGTTGTTGTGGGTCTTCGACGGGATCTTGCAGGCGCAGCCCAGGATGGCCGCGGGCCTGCCGTCCCAGGTGATCGAGCCCACCGCGGCCACCTCGCCGCACTGGGTGCAGCACCTGGTCAACTGGGCCGGGACAACGTGGTCGTATCACCCGGTCCAGGCGGGCGCCTCGGCGGTATGGATCCAGATCGGGATCGGCCTGTGGCTGCTGGCCGCGCCGCGTGGCCTCTCGGCCCGGCTGGCCGGGCTGGCCAGCCTGGCCTGGGGCCTGGCGGTATGGGTCTTCGGCGAGTCGTTCGGCGGAATCTTCGCTCCCGGGCTGACCTGGCTGTTCGGCGCGCCCGGCGCGGCCCTGAGCTACGCTGCCGCGGGCGCGCTGCTCGCGCTGCCGGATCGGAGCTGGCGATCGCCGCGGCTGGGCCGGGCGATGCTGGCCGGGCTGGGGCTGTTCCTGGTGGGCATGGCGGTCCTGCAGGCCTGGCCGGGCCGGGGTTTCTGGCAGGGCAGATCCGGCGGTCAGCCGGGCACGCTCACCGGCATGGTCCAGTCGATGGCCGGGACATCGCAGCCCCGGTTCCTCTCCTCGCTGGTGTCCGGCTTCGGGGTGCTGGTCAGCGGGCACGGCTTCGCCGTCAACCTGGTCGCCGTGGTCGCGCTTGCGGTCATCGGCGCCGCGTTCCTGACTGGCCGGCGCGAGGTGGCCCGGCCGGCCCTGGCCGCATTCCTCGTGCTGTGCCTCGCCGACTGGGTGCTGATCGAGGACTTCGGTTTCCTGGGCGGCCTGGGCACCGACCCGAACAGCATGATCCCGATGGGGCTGCTGGCGGTCGGGGGCTTCCTCGCGCTGACCCCGGCGCCGGCTGAGGTCACCGCGCCCGCCGCCGTCAGCCCCCCGGCCGCGGCGGCCGCACCGAACCCAGCCGTCGCGGGACAGCCCGTCCCCGACCTCGTCGCCGGACCCGCACCTGAGCAGCCACCGCGGGGTCATCTGCGGCCGTCCAGTCTGCGCGAGACCATGGGGCGGTCCATGCGGGCAGCCACCTTCGGCACGATGACGTCGGTCGCCGCGTTCGGTGTGATCGTCCTCGGCGCCGTCCCGATGGCCGCGGCCCAGACCACCCCGAGCGCGAGCACCATCCTCGCGCAAGCCATCGACGGTGACTCCAGCCCGATCAACATCGCGGCCCCCGGTTTCAGCCTGACCGACCAGAACGGCCGGCCGGTCACGCTGTCCAGCCTGCGCGGGAAGGTGGTGCTGCTGACCTTCCTCGACCCGGTATGCGTGACCGACTGCCCGCTCATCGCGCGGGAGTTCCGGCAGGCCGGGCAACTGCTCGGCGTGAACCGGCAGCAGGTCGAGCTGGTCGCCATCGACGTCAACCCGCTGTATAACGAGCTGGCCTACACCCAGGAGTTCGACCACGCGGAGGAACTGACCGGCGTCCCCGACTGGCGCTATCTGACCAGCAGCCCGGCCCGGCTACGGCAGGTCTACAAGGCCTACGGCCAGCCGGCGCAGACGCTGCCGGCCGGCGCGATGGTCGGGCACGCCGATATCGCCTTCGTCATCGACACCCACGGGGAGATCCGCGAGGAGCTTGACATGGATCCCGGGCCGGGCACCGCGGCCACCGAATCGTCCTTCGCCACCGAGCTGGCGGGCGCGGCCACCCAGACGCTGCACAGCTCGTGAGCGAGGGGCGGACGGTGCCAGAGGTGGGGCGCAGGATGCCGGCGGTGCTGTCGGGGCCGATGAGGCCCACGAGTTCGGCGGTGCCATCGGGGCGGATGGTGCGCGGGAGGTGGCTCGCGGCGGCGGGGCTGGGGTTCGCGCTGCTCGCCGCCGGGTGCGGCAGCGCAACCAGCCCGACGGCCGCGCCAGGCGCAGCGGGTCCCGCGTCCGCGGCACCGCTCCCACTACAGACGTCGATCCAGGCCGCGGGGGCCACGTGGGCCACCGTCCCGATGGGCGCGGCATCGGGCGCGGACCTGTTCTGGCAGCTGTTCGTGCGGCCGGCCGGCGGCAGCCAGTGGTCGCTGCAGACCCCGCCGGACATCGCCACCAACGGCGCGATCATGCTGGCCGCACCGGACACGACCGCGAACGGCGGGACCGGCGCAACGACGCTCGTGGCCGGGGTGCGGCCCAGCCTGGACCTCAGCTTCTCGCCGATCACCCGCACCTCGGACCTGGGAAAGAGCTGGGCTACCCAGCCGCCGCAGTCCGGCCTCGCGAACGTCCCGGACGCGCTGGCGGCCGCGCCCGGCGCGTCGGCCGGGATGGGCGGGTCGGGCGTCCAGCTGATCGCGCTCGGCCAGGACGGCACGGTCAGCGTCACCACCGGGACCGGCGGCAGCTGGCGGCAGTTGATGACCGAACGGACGCTGGCCGCGAGCCCGGCGGGCCGGGAGTGCGGCCTGACCGGGCTCACCGCCGTCGCGTACTCGCCGGGCGGGACGCCGCTGCTGGCCGGGACGTGCGGCCGGGACGGCCGCGTGGGCGTATTCAGCGAAACGGGCGGGACCTGGCAGCTCGCTGGCCCGGCTCTGACGCCCTCAGCGGGGGCACCGGCCTCGCTGGGCAGGCCGCGCGTCCGGGTGCTCCGGCTGAGCCGGATCGGGAGCCAGGACCTGGCACTGCTGGAGGCGGGCGCCGCACCGTCGCTGAGCCTGCTCGCGGCGTGGACCGGCGACGGCGGCGCGCACTGGAGGCTGTCTCCCGTGCTCCGCACCGGCGAGACGGCCGCGATCTCGGCGTCGTTCGGCGACGAAGGGATGGGCGTCGTGCTGGCCGGGAACCGGGCCGAGACGATCAACGGGCCCGGGTCGTCCTGGCGGCGGCTGCCCCCGCTGCCGTCCGGGCGGACGGTCACGCTGGCGCTGCCGGCCGCCGGCTCCACCGAGGCACTGGCCGGGGACGCCGGCACCCTGACGGCCTGGCAGCTCGCCGGGAACCCGGGCGCCTGGGTGAAGACGCAAACGATCAAGGTGCCGATCCAGTACGGGTCCTCCAGTTAGCGGTCCTGGCGCGGAAGGGTCCGCAGGGCGGAGGGGCGCGGCGGGAACCGTTCGGCATGATCGGGGCCCGCGCGGCGGAGGGGTCGCGGCCAGGTCCGTTCAGGAAAATCGGGATCTCAGGGAGCGGGAGGCGTCCAGGTATCACCGACGGCCGACCATTCGCGCAGGCCGCATGTGCCATGGTTCCGCCCGCCGAAGCTGCGATTATGGTCGTGAAACCACGCTACGTCAGCGCCGTCGGCCGCGCCCCAGGGAAAGCAGCGGTCAGGCGCTGCCGGCCGCGCCCCCGGGAAGGACATGTATCTATGACCACGCAGACGGAACCGGAGAACTTCAGCTTTCAGGCCGAGGTCGTCCAGATCCTTGATCTGATGGTGCACTCGCTCTACAGCAACAAGGAGATCTTCCTGCGGGAACTGATCTCCAACGGCTCGGACGCCATCGACCGGCTGCGCCTGGAAGCGATGTCCCGGTCCGAATCCCCCGACGACGAGGGCGAGCTGCGGATCCGGGTCAGCCATGACGCCGGCGCCGGCACGATCACCGTGACGGACAATGGCATCGGCATGAGCCGGGCCGAGGTGATCGAGCACATCGGCACGATCGCCAAGTCGGGGACCCGCGATTTTCTGCACGCGCTGACCGGCGACCAGCGGACGGACGCGTCGCTGATCGGGCAGTTCGGCGTGGGTTTCTACGCGGCGTTCATCGTGGCCGACCGGGTGGAGCTGACCACCCGCCGGGCGGGACTGCCCGCCAGCGAGGGGGTCCGCTGGGAGTCTGACGGCCGGGGCACGTACACGCTGGAGCCGGCCGAGGTGCCGGCCCGGGGCACCACGATCGTGCTCCATCTGCGGGAGGGCGAGGACGACCTGCTGAATGGGACGCGGCTGCGCTCGATCATTCAGAGGTACTCCGACCACATCAGCTTGCCGATCGTGATGCCGGCCGAACGGCCCGACGGCGGAGCCGGGACGGATGGCGGCGGGACCGCCGGGACCGGGGCGGCGGATCTGCCGGATGAGGAGCCCGTCAACCAGGCGTCCGCGCTGTGGGTCCGGTCCAAGAGCGACATCAGCGACCAGGACTACCGGGACTTCTACCGGCATCTCACCGGCGACGTCGCCGATCCGCTGGCCTGGGTGCACAGCAAGATGGAGGGGACGTTCGAGTACACGCTGCTGCTGTTCATCCCCGGCGCCGCGCCCTACGACCTGTGGATCCCAGACTCCAGCCACGGCGTCAAGCTGCACGTCCAGCGGGTCTTCATCATGACCGATTCCGGCCAGCTAATGCCCTCCTACCTGCGGTTCGTCCGGGGTGTCATCGACTCCAGCGACCTGCCGCTGAACGTGTCGCGGGAACTGCTGCAGGGCAGCCGGGCGGTCAGCCACATCCGCTCCAGCGCGGTCAAGAAGGTGCTGAAGCTGCTGGCCGACCTGGCCGCGAAGGAGCCGGAGAAGTACGCGACGTTCTGGGCGCAGTTCGGCGCGGTGCTCAAGGAAGGCATCCCGGAGGACTACGCGAACCGGGATGAGCTGGCCCGGCTGCTGCGCTTCACGTCCACCGCGTCCTCCGGGCCTGCTGGGTCTTCTGGCTCCTCGGGCTCCTCGGGCCCCTCGGGCGCCGGGGCCGACGGGGCCGACGGGGCGGTCGTTTCCCTCAGCGACTACGTGGCGCGGATGAAGGAAGGCCAGGATCGCATCTACTACCTGCTGGCGCCGGGCCCGGCCGCCGCCGGCAGCCCGCACCTGGAGGCATTCCGCGCCAAGGGCGTGGAGGTGCTGCTGCTGAACGAGCCCGTGGACAGCTGGGTCGTCTCCAGCCTGCACGAGTTCGAGGGCAAGCGGCTGCAGTCGGTCGCGCAGGGCGTCGCGGATCTGGGCGCGCTGACGGACGAGGCCGAGAAGGCGGCTACCGAGAAGGCCGGCACGGAGTTCGCGGCCCTGACCGCACGGCTCAAGGACCTTCTGGCCGGGCAGGTCGTCGATGTGCGGGTGACCGGACGGCTGACCACCTCCCCCGCGTGCATCGTGGCCAACGAGCCCGACATCGAGCTGAACCTCATGCGCCGGATGAGGAACTCGGGCCTGCCCAGCCAGCCGGTGCTGGAGATCAATCCGCAGCATCCGCTGGTGAAGCGGCTCCACCACCGGCTCGACGATCCGCAGCTCGGCGACTGGGCGCACGTCCTGTTCAGCCAGGCCGTCCTGACGCTGGGCGCCCGGATCGAGGACCCCGCCGCCTTCGTCACCCGGATGAACGGCCTGCTCGAGGCGCTGACGGCCGGCGGTGACGGGGCCTGATGGCCGGCCCGGAGCCCGCTGCGCTGCCGTTCCGGTACGACGCACGGCTGGCGAACGAGATCGAGGCGCGCTGGCAGGAGCGCTGGGAGACCGAGGGCACGTTCCACTCGGCCAACCCGTCCGGTTCGCTGTCAGGCGGGTTTGACCAGGTCCAGGGCCGGCCGAGGTTCTATGTCCTGGACATGTTCCCCTATCCCAGCGGGGCGGGGCTGCACGTCGGCCATCCGCTCGGCTACATCGGCACCGACGTGATGGCCCGGTATCAGCGCATGAACGGCCGGCACGTCATGCACGCCCTCGGCTACGACGCGTTCGGCCTGCCCGCGGAGCAGTACGCGATCGACACCGGCCAGCAACCGCAGGTGACGATTCAGGCCAACGTGGGCACGATGCGCCGTCAGCTCCGCCGGCTCGGGCTCGGGCACGACAGCCGCCGCGAAATCGCGACCACCGACGTCTCGTTCTACCGGTGGACCCAGTGGATCTTCCTGCAGATCTTCGACAGCTGGGTGGACGACCGGACCGGGAAGGCCCGGCCGATCGGTGACCTGATCGCTGAGTTCGAGTCCGGGGAGCGGTCTGTGCCGTGCGGTCTTTCGTGGGGTCAGCTGCCCAAGCCGGAGCGGCGCGCGCTGATCGATGGCTACCGGCTGGCCTACATCTCGGAGGAACTAGTCAACTGGTGCCCCGGGCTGGGCACCGTGCTCGCCAACGAAGAGGTCACCCCGGACGGCCGCAGCGACATCGGGAACTATCCCGTCTACCGCAGGCCGTTGCGGCAATGGATGCTGCGCATCACGGCCTTCGCCGAGCGGCTGATCGCCGACCTGGACGAACTGCACTGGCCGGAGTCCATCAAGCAGCTGCAGCGCAACTGGATCGGCGCCAGCGACGGGGCGCTGATCGACCTGGCCGTGGCTGGGACTGGCGGGGCGGGCGGGGTGGTCCAGGTCTTTACGACCCGGCCGGATACCTTGGCTGGGGCTACGTATGTGGTGCTCGCGCCGGAACATCCGCTGGTGGACCGACTGCTGCCGGAGTCTTGGCCGGACGGAACGCCGCCGGCGTGGACGTACCCGGAAGGCCGGGACGCCGCTGAGGTCGCTGGCGAGGCTGGGGTCACGGGCGAGGCTGGGGTCACGGGCGAGGCTGGGGTCACGGGCGACGCTGGGGTCACGGGCGACGCTGGCGAGTGGACGCCACAGGCCGCGGTGGCCGCGTACCGGGCCGCGGCGGCGCGGCTCAGCGACCGGCAGCGCACCACCGGGGCGGGCGCCAAGACCGGCGTCTTCACGGGCCGTTATGTCGTCAACCCGCGCACCGGCGAGCAGATCCCCATCTTCGTCGCCGACCATGTGCTGATGGGGTACAGCACTGGCGCGATCATGGCGGTACCCGCCTACGACCAGCGTGATCTCGATTTCGCGGGGACGTTCGGCCTGGATGTCCGCGAGGTGCCGGAGATGCCGAGCATCGCGGCGGCGATCGCCTGGCTGGAGCGCACGGGCGCCGGCCGGGGCAAGCGGGCCTACCGGCTCCGTGACTGGCAGTTCTCCCGCCAGCGTTACTGGGGCGAGCCATTCCCGATCGTCTACGACTCCCGCGGCCTGCCCGTCGCCCTGCCGGCGACGCTGCTGCCGGTCCGGCTGCCGGAGATGACCGACTTCCGGCCGGAGCCGCAGGCCGACGAGTCGAGTCCCCCGGTACCGCCGCTGGCCCGGGCCCGGGACTGGGCGGACGTGGAACTCGATCTCGGGGACGGACCGAAGCGTTACCGCCGGGAGCTGAACACCATGCCGCAGTGGGCCGGCTCGTGCTGGTACTACCTGCGCTACCTCGATCCGGACAACGATCAGGCCTTCATCGACCCCGAGATCGACCGGTACTGGATGGTGCCGGCGGACGCCACCTTCGACGGTGACGGGGGCGTCGGCCTGTACGTGGGCGGCGTCGAGCACGCCGTGCTGCACCTGCTGTACGCGCGCTTCTGGCACAAGGTCCTCTACGATCTGGGCTACGTGTCGACCCGCGAGCCGTTCCGCCGGCTGGTCAACCAGGGCTACATCCTGGCCGACGCATTCACCGACGAGCGCGGGATGTACGTCGAGGCCGCCGAGGTGGAGCACGAGGCCGACGGATACACCTTCGACGGCCGGCCGGTGAGCCGCCGGGCCGGCAAGATGGGCAAGAGCCTGAAGAACAGCGTCAGTCCCGATTTCATCTACAGCCGGTACGGCGCGGACACCCTGCGGCTGTACGAGATGGCCACGGGGCCGCTGGAGGCCGACCGCCCGTGGCGGACCGGGGACATCGTCGGCGTGCACCGGTTCCTGCAGCGGCTGTGGCGCAGCATCATCGACGAGACGACGGGGGCGCTGCGGGTCAGCGACGAGGAACTGGACCCGGAGACCGACGCGGAGACGCTCCGGCGGCTGCACCAGACGATCATGGTGGTCCGCGAGGATCTGGAGACACTGCGCTACAACACCGCGATCGCCCGGCTGATCGAGCTGACCACGCATGCCGCCCAGGTCGCGGCCGCCCGCGGGGCCTTGCCGAGGGCGCTCGCCGAGCCGCTGGTGCTGATGGTGGCGCCGCTGGCCCCGCACATCGCGGAGGAACTGTGGGCGCGGCTCGGCCATCCCGGGTCGCTCGCCTACGCCCCGTTCCCGGTGGCCGATCCGGCTCTGACCGCCGGGCCGACCGTCGAACTGCCGGTGCAGGTCAACGGGAAGCTGCGGTTCACCATCCAGGTGCCGGCCGACGCCGGTGAGGATGAGATCCGGCACGTGCTGACCGGGCACGGGGACTTCGGCCGGCACACCGGCGGCGCGGCCATCCAGCGCATCGTCATCGTCCCCGGCCGCATCGCGAACATCGTCACGCGGCCGTCGCGGGCTGCGATGGCCTAGGTGCGGGCACCGGTGAGGCTGGAGAGTGCCGTGGGGCTGGACGGAGAAGCGGAGGGAGTGGGACCGAGTGCGGGATCGAGGGCGTCTATAACGTCCGCGGCAGACCGCACCGCGCCGTGCCGCCGCCGGATCACATCGGCGATCACGCCGGTCCACCCGGTCTGGTGGGACGCACCGAGACCGGCCGCGTTGTCCCCGTGAAAGTACTCGTTGAACAGCAGGTTATCCTTCCACTCCGGATCCTGCTGCAGCCGCTCGACCCAGCCGAAGCAGGGCCGCCGGCCGTCCGGCCCCACCAGGAAGATGGAGATGAGCCGGTCCTGCAGGTCGGTGATGATGGCGTTGAGGGTGAGCTGCTGGTACCCCGCTGGTCCGGGTTGACCGTGGCCGCGCCGGAGATGATGTGGTCGTTGATCCCGTCCAATCCGGCGCTGACGATCATGGCGATGGTTGCGCGCGCCGCCGACCGGCTGGCCGCCGGCGCGCGCTCCGGCCCGGCCTGACGGGAATGCTCCGGCCGGGCCTGACGGGAACGCTCCGGCCGGGCCTGACGGGAACGCTCCGGCCCGGCCTGACGGGGAGGTGTCCGGCTAGCCGTGATCCGGGCCCGGCTGTGCGTGGTTCGGGCCCGGCTGGTTGTCCGGCGACGTCAGGGAATCGGGCCGGGCCAGCGACCGCGGCGCGGCGAGTGACTCCGGTCGTGGCGCTTCCGGTGACGGCGCTTCCGGCAGGGACCGCGCGTCGCTGATCAGCTTGGCCATCCGGGTCAGCGAATCGTCCAGGTCCTCGGTGGTCACCACGTCGGCGAGGGCGAGCCGGACCGCGGCAAGCTCGCGGGCCAGGTACTCGGTGTCGGCCTGGGTCCGGGCCGCGACCTCACGGTCGCGGTCGATGTTGGCGCGGTCCCGGTCGTCCTGCCGGTTCTGGGCCAGCAGGATCAGCGGGGCGGCGTACGCGGCCTGCGTGGAGAAGGCCAGGTTGAGCAGGATGAACGGGTAGGGGTCCCAGTGCTTGACGATCCCGACGGTGTTGAGCACGATCCAGCCGATCACGAGGACCGTCTGGGCGACCAGGAAGCGCCCGGTGCCCAGGAACCGGGCGATGGCCTCCGAGAACCGCCCGAACGCGTCGGGGTCGTAGTGCGGGCTCATGATCGGGCCCCCGCCGGGAACGGACAGGTCCGGGCGCTCACCGAAGCGCCGAGATGAGGATCGTGCCATGCTCAGCCTCCAGTCCTTCGCCACCCTACGGGCAGGAGATGGTCGAGGACGTCATCGACGGTGACCGCGCCCAGCAGCCGGCCGGCCTCATCGCAGACAGCGACGCTGACCAGGTTATAAGCGGCCAGACGGACCGCCAATTCTCGTTCGGACAGTTCGGGCCGGACAAACGTGCTTGCCTCAACGCAGTCGCCGACGGTCGTGGCGGGAGACCGCCGCAGCAGCCGCTGGAACCCGACGCTGCCCAGGTAACGCCCGGTTGGGGTCATTGTGGGCGGTTCACAGACGTATACCTGAGCGGCGGCGGTGACGGGCCGGTCTGGCTCGCGTATCCGCGCGAGGACCTCGGCGACCGGCACGTCGGGCGCGACGATCAGCGGCTGGGACGTCATGAGGCCGCCCGCCGTCGTGGCGTCGTACCGGAGCAGTCGGCGGATGTCGGCGGCCTGCACGGACTCCATCGCGGTCAGCAGCCGCTCCCGCTGATCGTCCGGCATCTCGGCGAGGAGGTCCGCGGCGTCGTCGGGCTCCATCTCCTCCACAACGTCGGCGCTGCGTTCCAGGCCCACGCTGGCGAGCAGCCGGATCTGGTCCTGCTCGGGCATCTCCTCCAGCAGGTCGGCCAGCTCTTCGTCGTCAAGAGCCGCAGCGAGCTGGCTGCGCCGGGTCGGTGACATGCCCTCTACCGCGGTGGCTAGGTCGGTCGGGTTCATTTCGCGCAGGTCGACCAGCTGATCGGCCAGCGTGCCGGCCTGGAACAGCTCCGGGTAGTCGCTCCACGGGACAATCTGCGTCGAGCGGAGCCGCAAGCCCCGGCCGCGCGTGATGGCCAGCGACGAGACCTTCCAGCCCCGCCCGGTCGTCGAGGGCGTGATGGCGACGTCGACGACGGTCCCGTTCTCCACGGGCTTGTTGTACAGCTCGGAGGCCAGGATCTCCCCGGTCCGCCGGGTGAAGCGATCGAGATCGACGGTGCCGCCCCGCAGGTGCGCGCCGTCGATGGACATCTCGGCGATCCGGCCGAAGTTGACAAAGATGCGGCGCCGCTGCAGCGTGACGACCAGCCCGAGGGCCCGGGGCGCGTCGCCCTGGGCGGCGGGGAGGAGGACGACGTCGCGGACGCGGCCGATGGACGTTTCCTCGCTGTCCAGCAGCGGGCGGCCCCGCAGCCGGGCGGTGAAGACCTGCTGAGCCGTCATTTCCGGCGACGCCTCCCCTCAGTGCCCGCATCCCGCGCACGACCTGCACCTTATTTCTCCAAGATGGGAGCGTGCATGCGGGCGGCCCCATCCGGAGGGAATGCGGCGGTGCGGGACGGGGGGCGGGCGCCGGAAGGGCTGCGCGGCGAGGAGTAATCTAGTTTATTGACCAATTTGATTGGGTATAGCCACCGACGTTGCCGGAACGGAGGGCTTGTCACGTTGACCACCTGCCTGGCCACCAGGAAGAAGACTCGGATTGGCGGGGCAGCCGTACCGGGCCCGTTCGGGTCCGGCGCCCGAGAGCCCCCATCGGCGGCATGGTCCCAGCGCGGCCGGTCCGGGTCCGGCGCCCGAGAGCCCCGATCGGCGGTGTAGGTCCAAGCGCGGCCCGTTCGGCATCATGATCTGGCTACCCAAGGGTCGGCAGTGCGGTGACGGCGCTTTCCCCGCCGCGACCGGCGCCCGTTACCCGGCGGCGCGGCTAGCGCCCGCCGTGACCTCAGCCGTCACGGGCGCCACGCCCGTATTCAGTCCTGGCCGCGATCCGCCGACGGGAAATACCACCTACTGGAAAGTACTTGCTCAGTAATGCGCACCCGCCGAAACCACGGACAGATCTGACGAATGACCGCATCCACTTCCGCTGACGTTGACATCACCGGCGAAGAGTTCCGCCGCGCCGTCGGCCATTTCGCCACAGGAGTCACGGTGGTCACTTCGGTCGGGTCGCGCGGCCAGCCCGTCGGCACCACCGCCAACGCGGTCAGCTCGCTATCCCTGGACCCGCCGCTTATCCTCGTCTGCTTCGACCGGGCCAGCCTGACCCTCGAGGCGATCCGCAGCCATGGCGCGTTCGTGGTGAACGTGCTAGCCACGCCGCAACGGGAACTGGCCGCCAACTTCGCCCGGCGGGGGGCCGAGGCCGTCTGGGAGGGCGTGGAGCACGGGCCGGGCCCGACCGGCAGCCCCCGGCTGGAGGGGGTGCTCGCCACGCTGGAGTGCACCGTGGAGCACAGCCTGCCCGGCGGCGACCACGAGATCGTTATCGGGCGCCTCCGGTACGCGGAGACTTCGACTGATGACGCCTCCCCGCTGCTCTTCTGGCGCGGCTCCTACACCTCCCTCGACGAGACATAAGTATCCCGCAACCCACGAGTCACAGGGGTGGGCGCCTGCGGAGGGCCGGTCCCGATCTGTGCCGGCTTTTCGGCAGATACCGCGGGAAAAGCCGGCACGAATCCGGGCTGAGGGGCCCCCTTATACGCGGGCGGTGCGGATGATGCCGTAGGGGTCGATCGCGGACCGGATCGCGGCCAGGCGGGACTGATCGGGCGGGGAGAGCGGGCTGCCCGCTGACCGCTGGCCTTCGGCGAACGGGGGCGCCGCGCGGCCGGTGTCGACCGTCGCCGCGGCGGCCCATACGGTCTGGAGGGCCTGATCGAGGGCGGCGCGCTGAGCGGGATCGCCGCCCAGGCCGACCGCGTGGCCGAGGAACGGCCCGGGTGGGCGCGTCATCGCCCCGTCGGCCGCCACACCTTGATGGCCGACGTGGCGTATCTCGATCACCATCAGCGGCGTACCCGGGGCGAGCGCGGCCTGCAGGATGTCCCCGGCCACGGCGGGCGTGCCGTCCTCCAGCCAGTGGCCACCGCCATAGGCCGGCACCCCGGGCGGCGGGTCCAGGTGGATTCCGCCCAGCCGTTCGGCGTCGGACGGCCCCCACGTATTCACCGTCGGCGCGGCGACCGCTTCGAGCGCGCCGAACAGCACGGCCGCCTCGCCGGGGCCAGCGCTGGAGGCGAGCGAGAGGTGCACCACCGGCTGGCCCCGCAGTTCCGGCGGGAACGGCGGCCCCGGGGCCGCGTGCAGCAGCGAAAGGTCCGTGGTAAGGGCCGGGCCGAAGGCCGGCCGCGCAGTGGACCACGCCGCAGTCACTGCACCGAGCTCACGGGCGGGCCAGAGCAGATAGCCCGCCCACAGGTCCGCGACCGGGACGAGCCCGAACTCCAGGCTCACCGCAATCCCCGCGCCGCCGCCCCCACGGAAGGCCCACCACGCGTCGCGGTCGCCCACCTCTTCCGCGTCCGGCGCGGCGCGCCGCTGGCGGCCTTCCGCGTCGACGAAGTCGACGGTGAGCAGACGGGCCGACGCCAGGCCATGCGGGCGGACGAGCCAGCCGACCCCGCCGCCGAACGTGTAGCCGGCCACGGCCACGCTCGGGGAGGTACCGGCCAGGCCCAGCAGGCCGCGCGGCTCGGCGGCCTGCTCCACCACCGCCCAGACCGACCCGGCCCCGGCCCGGGCCGTGGCCGTGCCAGGATCGATGGTGATCTCATCCAGCGCGGAGGTGTCAATGAGGAGCGTGTCCGGGCCAATGTCGCCCGCCGCTCCGTGCCCGGTCGCCTGGGGTGCGATCATCCAGCCCCGTTCGGCTGCAAGCCGGACCGCGGCGGACACCTGCGCTCCGCTCGCCGGGACCACCACGGCTACCGGATGCTGGGCACCAATGGGATTGTGCGGCGAGGTCGCCTGGGCGTAACGGTCCGACCCCGGCCGGTAGACCTCCAGACCGTCCGCCGCCGTCGCTGGCACGTTCATGCGCTGCTCCTTACCCGTCATCAGCCGCCCCGCCACATATGCCCGGCCCGGCCCAAGGTCGCAAGTCTACTCAACGGGACGAAATCGTCCGATTAGGGGTGGAGGCGTTTTGGGCGGCGCGGCGGCTGGGCACGGCCACCACCAGCCGCGGCTTGGCCAGGTGCCGCCGCCGGTGGACCTTCTTGGATGAAGTACCGCAGCATCCGCTCAGTGACATCGAAGTCGGCGATGACACCGTCCTTCAGCGGCCGGACCGCCACGATGTTCCCCGGCGTCCGGCCGATCATCCGTTTGGCCTGGACGCCGACCGCGACGATCTGGCCGGTATTGGTGCTGAGTGCCACCACCGACGGCTCGTTGAGCACAATCCCCCGCCTGCGCACGTACACCAGCGTGTTCGCGGTACCGAGGTCGACCGCCATGTCACGGCCGAGGAACGCCAGCATATTCCCCATGAGAAACGAGCCTTCTAACGAAACCATCTGCTGATGACGTTGAATGCGGATACCAGCTGCGGCGGCACCGTGCCATTTCACCGGCCGGACCGAAAAGGGCAACGAGCTCCGGAAAGAAGATCTTGATCTGCCGCTCGCCCGGCTCGGGTAAGCCGGGGCCAGGCACGACGGCGTACGGCCGCGGGGCATTGCGGCTGGAGCGAACCGGGGGCGGCGGCGCATGCCGGCCCCGGCGATCCGGTCAATCACTGCTGGGGCCGCCCCGGATTCTGCCGGTGCGGGTGCCCGGCATACCGGCACCGGCCTGCGAAAACTGACGCGATAGCGGGTCACCGCGCGTGTTCACCCCTGTCAGCGGCCTCGGCCTGCGCGCAAGATGACTCATCACCGCAATAGCGGTTCAATAGCCAGAGAAGATTGAGCGGGTGGCACATGATCGCCGCGTACATTCTGATCCAGACCGAGGCCGGCAAGGCGGCCACCGTGGCTGCCGCGCTCCGGGGCCTGCCGGGCGTCTCGGAGACGGCGAGCCTGGCCGGGCCCTACGACGTTATCGCGCGGGCCCAGGCGCGAGACATCAGCGAACTGGCCAAGCTTGTCACCTCCCGGGCCCCAGCCCTCGACGGCGTGACACGGACGATCTGCTGCCCGGTCGTTCACCTGTGAGGAACCGATTGCCGTGGACCACCACACCACCATCCACCATGCGGGCGAGGGCAGCGTGCAGGCGATCTGCTCCTGCGGCTGGCGCAGCCCGGTGTACGGCGCGGACAAGGCGGCTGGCACGATGGACCCGCTGCAGCGCGCGGCCGATGCTGGCGATCTGCACGAGTGGGAGATGTCCCTGCGATAAGGCGCAGCGCCGCCCCTGCTCCGGATTCGCTTTCTCACCGGGCCAACCGGTAATGGCTCAATACCAGAATATTTCAGCCGTGCTCACACCGTTACAACCTCAGTTAGTACCGTCGAGCAAATCACTCACACCTGCTCTGATTTCTGCGGGCTCTGGGTGGCGGACTGACATGTTGATGCTCGGGACCTGACCGTGCAGAGCTCGCCGGTGGCCCTGCCCGCGGACCATCGGCGGCCTGGCCGCGGATCCGGCCGGTGAGCGGGGCTGGCCTCAGCGTTCCGCGGTGCCAGTAATGTTGTTGCTACCAGCCGTGAAGCTGCTGTGGTTCCCGGTTAGGCTTCTGGAGCCGCGCAGGACCGGGTGGCCGGTCATTGTTCTGGTGATGTGTCATGCGCCGCAAGAAGTTTCGGCCACGGGCCGTACGCGGTAGCAGTCTGCGGTCGCGAGGCGCCGGCCGTCCCGGGTTCCGGCCCCGGGGTGCCGGCCGTGGCCGGAAGCTGCGGTCACGCTTGCTGATCGCGGGCGGTGTCATTGTTGTTGCCGCCGTGGCCTGGGTGGGGGTGCAGCTGCTGCGCCCGGTCCCCTCGATGGTCCTGACAGCCCCGGTCAAGACGGTGCGCGTTCTGCCCGGGGCCGCGCCCCGCCCTGATTGGCCCGGCCAGGCGCAGGCAGCCGTCGGGCTGCCCGGAATTGGCCTGCTGGGCACGCACGGCGCCAGCGCGCCGGTGCCCATCGCGAGCCTGGCCAAGATCATGACCGCCTACGTGGTGCTCCGCGACCATCCGCTGCCGGCGGCCGGGTCCGGCCCGCCGATCACCGTGACGGCGGCCGACGTGGCGGCCTACGCCAGCGGCGAGCGGCAGGGGCAGTCGGTCGTCCGGGTGGCGGCCGGGGAGAAGCTGACCGAGCGTCAGGCGCTGGAGGCGATGCTCATCCCGTCCGGGAACAACATCGCCTCCATGCTCGCTAGCTGGGACGCGGGCTCGGACGGGGCGTTCGTGGCGAAGATGAACGCCCAGGCAGGCTCGCTTGGGCTGCGCGGCACGCGGTACGCGGACGCGAGCGGGGCGGACCCGGCCACGGTGAGCACGGCGGGCGACCAGTTCCGGCTCACCCTGCGCGCGCTGCAGATTCCGGCGTTCCGCCAGATCGTGGCCATGCCGCAGGTCACGCTGCCGGTCGCCGGCGTGGCGTATAACGTCAATTCCGCCCTCGGGCACGACGGGATCGTGGGCGTCAAGACCGGCTCGGGCGCGCCGGCGGGCGGGTGCCTGGCCTTCGCTGCCACCCGGGCGGCCGCGGGCAGCCCGGTCATGATCGTCGGCGTCGTGCTGGGCGTACAGGCAACCTCCGCCCAGCCGAGCGACCTCGGCGGCGTGATTTCCGCTTCCGAGAACCTCCTCGGCAGCGTCGGCGGGGACCTGGAGCACGCCCAGATCGTCAGGCCCGGAGCCATCCTCGGGAGCGTGTCCAGCACGTGGACCGCCGGGCCCGCCGCGATCGCGGCCACCGGGGTCAGCGTGACCGCCTGGCCCGGCACCCCGGTCACCGTCACGGTGACACCCCGACCACTCGGGCACGCGATCAGCCAGGGCCAGCCCGTCGCCTACGCAACGGTCACGATCGGCAGCCAGGTAAACCACGTTACCCTTGACGCCAGCCACAGCGCGCCGGCACCGTCGGTGCGCTGGCTCCTCACCCGGCTCTGACCGGCCGTGAACCCAAGAGGAACCCGGCTAAGGCCCGTACGCATACACGCCGTGCCGCTCTTGGCCCCCCTTTTTCACCGGCCCGGCCGTTACGCTCGCTGAGCACTAGGAGCGCTGCCCCCAGTCCTTGGCGGCCAGGCAACGAGGGGCTTGAGCAACAACGGAACGGCCAGTGGCGATAGCGAGCTGAGACCGCTACCGCCACTGGCCGCCCGGATGTTTGTCCATAGCCATTTAGACCGTAACTTGTCCATTGACATCCGCTGGGGGTCCACGGGGTTTAGGAGAATTTGCGGCAGTTGAATACGCGACGGTACCAGTACGGCGGCCCTTATCAGGTCACCGACTAGATCAGGCAGGGAACTGGGTGATTCCAGCCTTGAGGAACTGAGACGCCTGCTGGCCGGGGTATTCCCGGGCTGCGGCCAAAAATGCGGCCAGCCGGGCCTCTCGAGGCTTATCCAAAACTCGGCTTGTCGCAGGCGTCGTCGCAGCTCAGGCGCTTGAGGCAAGAGATGTTTTGCATGACCCTCCTGATACGCGCGGGCGGGGTAGGTTGTCACCCTCGTGAGCTGCGGAAACGTGGGAGCGCCTCGTCGTATGGACCACGAATGGACCGGTTCGTGAACGGCGGGCAACGGGGAGCGGCAGCGATGTAATTTGAAAAATACTTGCAATTTGCGAAACAGTAAGTGCTCGCTAGGCTTAAGCAACTTGAGTGGCCGCTGGGACGACAGCCGAATTGCAGAATATGCTGACCCGAGCTACGGTGGAAATGCGGGAACCTCAGAACAGGAAAATCCTGGCTGAGCCGGTCAGAGATCTAGCAGGTCCGGCTGCGTAACCTGGAGATGGGGACCTATTACCAGGCCCGTCACCAAGGAAGGAAGATCATAATGACCGAGATACTGGCTGAGGCCGGTCGGATAACCGGGCTCGGCCCGGAAATCGGCGGCAAGATAATTTTTGGCTTACAGTCTGCTTACGCAAAGCACACTGGCCAGAAGCCGATGAGATTTGTCGCGCCGGCCAGTCAGCTGACCGGCCTGGACGATCACGATCTGGTTATCGTGCGGTTCAGCCGCACTGATCACCGCACTATGGCCGAGCCGCTGCCAGTTGCCTCGCTTTCTCTGGCGTAAGGGCTGGTAAATGGACGCGGCAACGCCCCTTGAGGGCCGGCTCGCGTTCATGGCCCGAGCAAGACGATTCCAGCTAATTTGAGCGGGCAGCCGCGCACGTGCTCACCCTGACGGACTGTCACATGCCGGGCACCGTAGCACGCGCGCAGCTACCGCCTAGACCTTGCAGGAGAGAAAAATCATGAGCACCCTCACGAATGCCACCGTTTATACCGTCCGGATAGCCGCCATAACCGCCGCAACCCCCGTGCTGGCCGGCGCCGCTGCTTCAGCCGCGACCGCGAAGCTGGCCGGCTGGGAACTGCGCCAGCTCGCCAGTTCACCGCTGTCCGCCGAGGCCAGGCGGCTTACGGCCGAAGTCCGCGAGCTGGCCGCCGCCAACGACGCCGGCGCAACTACGCCGGGGCGGTAGCGGGGGTACGCTACCGGGCGGTAGCGGGGGGCACGCTGGGGACGGCCGCGACAGGCACCGCCCGATCGCGCGCCCGCCCGCTCCGCCGCCCGCCGGATCAACGCCACGCTCGGCATGATCGAAAAGCACCCTTACAACGCCTGACCCCGCAAGTGGCCGGACAGGCCGGGCGCCCGGGTTCTCACAAGGACGGCTCGTCATCGTAGGCGGCCAGGCCGTCGTACGGAGCGCGGGCCGGCGTGCGCTGCAGGCGCAGCAGCGCCTCGGCGGTGGAATCGCCCGCCTCGCCGCCGATCACGGTGCCCTCGTGGTCGAGGGCGGTCGTGGTGAACAGCGCCGGCCAGGGCTCCTGCGTCACGTAGCCGTCATCGTCGACGCAGCGCTGGAAAGCCGGCGCGTTCATCCCGCGGATGCCCGACTCACTCGAACAGCTCGACCTGCTGCTCACCGTGGCCAAGCCGCGGAAGATCCACCCCGACGGGATCCACTTCCAGGGGCTGCGCTACCTGGACCCGGTGCTGGCCGTCTACGTCGGCGACACCGTGATCATCCGCTACGACCCGGGGGCAGGCCCCGTTACCTGGCCGTGATCCTAATCGTTGTTCTTGCACTGGATGGTGCCGCGAGCCCGGACGGGCGGGGTGGCGGCGGACGAGGCCGACAAGGTGGCGGCGGACGGGCGGGGCGGGGCGCGGGCTCAGCCCAGGCGCTGCTCGTAATTCCGGAGGGGGGCGCAGAGGCCAGGAATCGCGCGGAGGCGAGGGCGGCCGGCACCGTTGACCCGGGCGACCATCAGGGCGATGTCATCACCGTGCCGGGTGGGCCGCTGTGGGCTGGCCAGCAGCCGGTCCGCGAGCGTCTCGACCTCGTCGCCGGCCCCGTCCTCGAGCACGCTGAGCAGGGCGCGGAGGCTGCCGTCGGAGTCTTGGTCATCGTCTTCGAGCAGGCCGTCCGTGGCCAGCATGAGCGTCGTCCCGGCCGGCAGGGGGATCTTGGCCGTCGTGTACCGCTCCGCGGGGTCCACGCCCAGCAGCAGGTCGTCACCCTGATCGAGGAGCACGGGCGCGGTGCCGGGTGAGACGAGGACCGGGGCCGGATGACCGGCCCGGCACATTTCGAGTTCGCCGCCGGCCGGGTCGAGCACCACGAAACAGCAGGACGCGAACAGGGCCATGTCCGGATCGGTGTTGAGTTCGGTCAGCCACTGGTTAGCGCGGGTCATCACCACGGCCGGCCCGTGTCCTTCGCGGGCGTAGGCGTGCACGACCATGCGCAGCCGCCCCATAAGGGACGCGGCGATCGGATTGTGCCCCTGCACATCGCCGATGACCAGGGCGACGCGGTCGTCGCTCAGCTCGATCGCGTCGTAGAAGTCGCCGCCGATCTCCAGTCCCGAGGTCAGCGGCTGGTAGCGGGCGGCAATGGTGACGCCGGAGGCCAGCAGCGGACCGCGCGGCAGTAGGCCGTGTTGCAGGTCACGCGCCAGCGCGTGCTCCGATTCGTACATCCGGGCCCGCTGCAGCGACTGGGCCAGCAACGCCGAGGCGGCGACCAGCAGTGCGCGTTCCTCGGCGGCGAACCGGTGCGGCCCGGCGAACCCCATCAGGCACGCGCCGGTCTTGCCCTTGGCGTCGGGAACCGGCACCGCCGCCCAGGCGCGCTGCGGCAGGCTGGCCATCGCCGTGGCGAGGTGCGGGTATCGGGACGCCAGGTCCTCGGCGGAACCGATGAACACCGCGGTCCCCCCCACGATCGCATCGGCGACCGGCGAGCCCGGAGACGGCGCGGGGTCACCGAGCAGGCGGGCGGCCTCCGCCCCGAAGCCATACGAGGTGACCGGGGCGCAATGCCCGTCATGCTCGGTGACGATCAGCAGGCTGTTCGCGCCGTAGGTGGTCAGTCCGGCCTGCGCGGCCGCGTTGATGGCGTCCACGGTGATCGCCGAGGCGAGCGCGGCGGTGAACTTCTGGGTGAGCGACGTCCGTTCGGCGCCCTCATGCAGCCGGCGCCGTTCGGCCTCACGACCGGCCCAGATCGTCGTGGTGTCCATGACGAAACCGCTCAGCCGGGCCGGCTGGCCGTCCGGACCGGGCACGACCCGGCCTCGGGCCTCCATCGAGCGGAGCGAGCCGTCGAGGGCGGCCACCCGGTACTCAATCTGATAGGTGCCGCACGAGCTCATCATGTGCCGCAACGCGGTGATGAGGTCGGCCCGATCTTCTTCCGGGACACGAAGCAGGAACGTATCCATCGTGGCCGGGCCGCCCTCGGGGAGGCCGTGCAGCCCATAGGTCCCCGGTTCGCAGACGACCTCGTTAGCGATCATGTCCCAGCTGAAGAACCCGGCGTCGGCTCTGGTGACGCCGGGGCGGAACGTCAACGGGGGCCGGTCTGGGGCGCTCGTGCCGGTCGCCGTAGCCGCCCTCGTCGCCCGCGCGACGGTCTCGTCCGCCGCGGCTCGCGGCTGAGGAAGACCGTCGACCGGGACAGAATCAGGGCTCACGAGACTGCCACTTTCGTATGAGAACAAGAACTGACCCAGTTCGATGCCGTACACCTAGCCCTCCCCCTCGACGGCTGCGCCATCCCCTTCGCGCCGCCGGCTAACTCCAAATAACGTGGGCCATCCCAACCCGTCGAGCTGTTGAACGCAATGATCATAGCGCCGAATGGGCTCGCATTGTCAGTAAAAACGCCGGTCAGAGGTGACCCGACACACTTGTACCGGATGCCCGGGCCGCGCGGTACTCCCCGGATCTCCGCTGGTAGGGTACCTGCGGCTTTTCTCCGCATTGCTCCCGATCGCCGGGCAGGACGGCGGTACGCCCCTCCGCGCGCAATTGCGCTCGTCGTCTCCGGGCCGCGTTTCGGACGGCGGGCCGGGAACGAGCAATGATATCCGCATACATCAGGACCGCAGAATTTAGTACTAATTTGGCAAGCATTTTGGCGCCCCGGGAATGGGGCTAAACCCGTTTCCAAGTAACGCCCGTGGACGTGCAATCGTATGTGCAAGGCTTGGTGCAAGGCTTGGCAATCGTTTGCAGAATGGCCGGTCACTCTTGCCGGGGCAGTCCGCAAACGGGCTGGTCAGCGCCTGGTCACGGACAGCAACAGTGTGCGGGAGCGGTCAGGGGGCCGGCTGGTCCGGCGAGCGCGCGGTCACGGGCGGGCTTATCACGGTCACGGGCGGGCTCATCGGGGTCACGGGCGGGCTCATCGGGGTCACGGGCGGGCTGATCGAGGTCACGGGCGGGCTCATCCGGCGGCGCAGGAGCGGAGCGGTGACCGCTCCGGCCAGGGCCATGGCGGCGATCGCCCACCAGCCGTGCTGGAACGCAATCAGGCGCCCGACAGAAGTGTCCGGCTTGCCGAGGACCGCGACCAGGACGGCGACCCCAATGGCCATGCCGACCTGCCGGTTCATGTTGACCACGGCCGAGCCGGTGGCGAACGCGTGGGCGGGCAACGAACCCGCGGCGGTCGCCATCAGCGTGGGCAGGGTCAGCCCGACGCCGGCGCCGGTCAGCAGCATGCCGCCGAGGACACTGCCCGGGTAGTCGGCGTCCAGGCCGATCGCCAGGGCCCACCAGATCACCCCGGAGGCGAACACGCTGCACCCGGCGGCGACGACCACGGCCGGGCCGAAGCGGGCGATGAGGCGCCCCGCGATGAGGAACGAGAAGAGCGGCACCATGACCGGCCCGGGTGCGACGCCCAGCCCGGTGCGCAGCGCCGACCAGCCCCAGTCGTCCTGGAGCCACAGCACGATCGAGAGCAGCATGGCGCCGAACGCCATGGAGAACAGGAACATCACCGCCGTCGCGCCCAGGTAACTGCGCGCGCGGAACAGGGCCGGCTCGACCAGCGGGTTACGGGCGCGCGCGCAGTGCAGCACGAACGAGGCGAGCAGCAGGGCCGAGGCGGCCAGGACCGCGACCGTCCGGACCGATCCCCAGCCCCAGTCGCCGCCCTGGACAAGGCCGAGAGTGAGCGCGCCCACGCCCGCGGTGACCAGCCCGGCGCCCAGCGCGTCGGGCCGCGGGACGGGGTGGCCGGGCACATCGGGCAGCCGGCGCCAGCCCACCACCAGGGCCGCGATCCCGATGGGCACGTTGACCAGGAAGACCCAGCGCCAGCTCGCCGCGACGAGCAGGCCGCCAATCACTGGCCCGAAGGCGGCGGCCACCCCGCCGGTGGCGGTCCAGGCGCGAACGGCCCCGCTGCGTCGCTGCGCCGGGTAGGAGGCGAGCACCAGGCTGAGCGAGGTGGGGGTGAGCAGGGCCGCCCCGGCCGCCTGCACCAGCCGGAAGGCGACCAGCATGCCGACGCTGGTGGCGGCGCCGCACGCGGCCGACGCCACGGTGAAGATGGCCACGCCCAGCAGGAACCCGTACTTGCGCCGGTGCCGGTCGGCCAGCTTGCCCGCCAGCACGAGCAGCGAAGCGTACACAATCGCGTAGCCGTTCAGCACCCACGACAGCTCGCCGAGATTGCGGCTGCCCAGGTCACGGGCGATCGCGGGCAAGGCCACGTTCACGATGAAAAGGTCGAGGCTGGCCAGCACCACCCCGGCGCACACGATGACCAGGACCTCAGTGCTCCCGGCGAATTTGGCGCGCCCGGGAGAGCCGGCGGTCCCAGTGGAGCCCGCGGTCACCTGACTTAGCTCTGCCATAGCTAGATCGTAGAGTACTGACTTAGCTAAGCACAAGTCAGATACCATGGGCGCATGGCAGGTACGGCTTCCGAACTTCCCCGGCTGACCGGGCCGCTCGACCCCCGGGCCGCGTGGACGGCGAGTGAGTGCTCGCTGGCCCGCGCGCTGGACGTGGTCAGCACGCGCTCGGCCTTCCTGCTGCTGCGCGAGGCGTTCTACGGCACGGCCCGTTTCGACGACTTCGCCGAGCGGGCGGGCATCAGCGAGCCGGTGGCCGCCGCCCGGCTGCGCGAACTGGTTGACGCGGGGCTGCTCACGCGCGAGCAGTACCGCGAACCGGGCCAGCGGGCCCGGCTGGCGTACCGGCTGACGGACAAGGGCGCGGACCTGTTCCCCGCGCTGGCCGCCCTGATGCAGTGGGGCGACCGCTGGCTGAGCTCATCCGGCGGCCCGATCGAGCTGCGGCATCAGGACTGCGGCGAACCGGTCGAGGTCGAGCTGCGCTGCGCCGCCGGCCACCTGACCGGCCCCGGCGAGCTGGACCTGGTCCGGCGGAGGCGGGAAAACTAGCCGCGCTGGCTCCTGATCTGGCGCTTGATGCGGGAGAGCATGGCGGCCATGCCGCGCAGCCGCAGTGGGCTGACCAGGTTGTTGAGCCCGAGCTGACCGGTGAATTCGGCCGGGGTGGCCAGCACCTCGTCCGCGCCGAGGCCGTCCAGCCCGGCCTGCAGGATGCCGGCGAACCCCCGCGTGGTCGGCGCTTCCGGCGGCGCGTCGAAGAACAGATGAACCGTGTCCCCGTCCACCTCGACCGCGAGGAACAGCGGTGACTGGCACTCCGGCACCTGTTCCAGCAGGTCGCGATGGCCGGCGTAGCGCTCCGGGAGGGCCGGCAGGTCGTCGGAGAACTCCAGCAGCAGCTGGAGCCGCTCCTTGCCGGGCAGGGACGTGAACTCGTCGACGATCTCGGCCAGGCGCGGGTTGAGTGCGCTGGTGGTCACGGCGTCTCGCCCCGCTTGATGGGGACCCGGACGCTGTTGCCCCATTCGGTCCAGGAGCCGTCGTAGTTGCGGACGTGCGGGAAGCCGAGCAGGTGCTGCAGCACGAACCACGTGTGGCTGGACCGCTCGCCGATCCGGCAGTAGACGACGATGTCGTCGCCGTGGCGCAGCCCGGCCTCGCCCGCGTAGATGCCCTCGAGCTCCTTGTGATCGCGGAACGTGGCGTCCTCGGCCGCGGCCCGCGCCCAGGGCACGTTCTTCGCGCCCGGGATGTGACCGCCGCGGACGGCGCCTTCCTGCGGGTAGTCGGGCATGTGCAGCAGCTCGCCGCTGTATTCCCCCGGCGACCGGACGTCGATCATCGGCTGGCCCAGGTGCTCCTCGACCTGGGACCGGAACGCACGGATCTGGGTGTCGTCCCGGTCAATCACCGGGTAGTCGGTCTGCGGGCACTCCGGTACGTCCTTGCTGAGCGGCCGGTCCTCGGCGATCCACTTGGCCCGGCCCCCGTCGAGGAGACGGACGTCCGGATGGCCGAACAGCGTGGTCACCCAGAGCGCGTACGCGGCCCACCAGTTGTTCCGGTCACCGTAGAGCACGAGCGTGGTGTCGCGGGAAATCCCCTTGTCCGACATCAGCCGTGCGAAGCCCCGGCCGTCGACGTAGTCCCGGGCGTCCGCGTCGTTCAGCTCGGTGTGCCAGTCCAGCTTGACCGCGCCCGGAATGTGCCCGGTCTCGTACAGCAGCACGTCCTCGTCTGACTCCGCCACGACCAGACCGGGGTCATCGAGATGCTCGGCCAGCCACTCCGTGGAGACCAGCACCTCCGGGTGCGCGTATTCCTGGAACTTGGCCGCGGAGTCATAGGGCAGCGCCACGGATTCCTCACCTCCGGTCGCGGCTGGACTGTTGCAGGCAGGTTAACGCGCCCGCGCGGCCCAGCCTTCCCCGGGATGCGGCAGGAATTCCAGCAGCCCGGCTGCGTTATACCGCCAGAGCTTTCCACGCTACCGACTGAACGAGGAGCTATGAGCACCATCGAACTGACCAAGGAGACGTTCGAGGAGACCGTCACCCAGCCCGGCATCACCCTGGTGGACTGGTGGGCATCGTGGTGCGGTCCGTGCCGCATGTTTGCCCCGGTGTTCCAGGCGGCCAGCGACGAGCACGCCGACGTCCGGTTCGGCAAGATCGACACCGAGGACCAGCAGGATCTGGCGGCCGCGGCGCAGATCACCTCGATCCCCACGCTGATGGCCTTCCGCGACGGCATCCTGGTCTTCTCCCAGCCCGGCGCGCTCCCCGCGCCCGCGCTCGAGCAGGTCATCAAGGCGGTCCGCGGCCTGGACATGGACGAGGTCCGGGCCGAGGTAGCCAAGCAGCAACACGCGGGCCAGGAAGACGCGGGCCAGGAAGAATACGCCAGCCAGGAAAACCCCGGGACCGTCTGACCCTCCCGGGCTTACCCCTCCCTCTCCGGGAGCGTTGACACCGTGCCCCGCTGGTGTGATCGTTCATAACGCGAACCAGCCCTGCGGACCAGCACAGCGAGGGGGACGGCGGTGCATCAGTCCAGCGCGCCAGCCGGGCGCAGCTACGAATCCGGGACGTTCGGCGTGGCCCTGCTCGGCGACACGATCGGCGACAACTTCGACCGGACCGTCGCGCGGTTCGGTGACCGCGAGGCCCTGGTCGACGTGGCCGCCGGGCGCCGGTGGACGTACCGGGAGCTGGCCGGCGACGTGAACGCCCTGGCCCTGGGGTTCCTGGACCGCGGGGTCGGCAAGAGTGAGCGGGTCGGGATCTGGGCACCGAACTGTGCGGAATGGATCATGGTCCAGTACGCGACCGCGAAGATCGGCGCCATCCTCGTCAACATCAACCCGGCGTACGGCTCCCGGGAACTGGAGTACGTGCTTCGCCAGTCCGGGATCCGGACCCTGGTGGCCGCGCCGAAGTTCAGGACGTCGGACTACGCCGGGATGATCGCCGAGGTGCGCCCGCGCTGCCCGGACCTGACCGAGGTGGTGCTGTTCGGCGGCGACGAATGGCAGGTGCTGTCGCGCCGGGACCGCACCGCCAACGGGACGGCCCCGGCCGCGCTGGCCGCGCTGGCCAAGGCGCAGGCGGCGCTGAGCGCGGACGACGCGATCAACATCCAGTACACCTCGGGGACCACCGGGTTCCCCAAGGGCGCGACGCTCTCCCACCACAACATCCTGAACAACGGCTTCTTCACCGGGGAACTGTGCCGGTACACCGAACAGGACCGCATCTGCATCCCGGTGCCCTTCTACCACTGCTTCGGGATGGTCATGGGCAACCTCGCAGCGACCAGTCACGGCGCCTGCATGGTGATCCCCGCACCGTCGTTCGATCCTGCCGCCACGCTCCGTTCGGTGGAAAAAGAACGGTGCACATCGCTGTACGGCGTCCCGACCATGTTCATCGCGGAACTGGCGCTGCCCGACTTTGCCACCTGCGACCTCACCAGCCTGCGCACCGGCATCATGGCCGGCTCGCCATGCCCGGTGGAGGTCATGAAGCAGGTCGTCCAGCGGATGCACATGGACGAGGTCAGCATCTGCTACGGCATGACCGAAACGTCCCCGGTGTCGACGCAGACCCGGTTCGACGACTCCATCGAGCGCCGGGTCTGCACCGTGGGGCGGGCGGGGCCGCACCTGGAAGTCAAGATCATCGATCCGGCGACCGGGCTGACCGCCCCGCACGGCGAACCGGGGGAACTGTGCACCCGGGGGTATTCGGTCATGCTGGGTTACTGGGAGCAGCCGGAGAAGACCGCGGAGGTAATCGACCAGGCCCGGTGGATGCATACCGGTGACCTGGGGATCATGGACGCCGACGGGTACGTTAACGTCACCGGGCGGATCAAGGACATGGTGATCCGCGGCGGGGAGAACATCTACCCGCGCGAGGTGGAGGAACTGCTCTACACCCATCCCGACGTGCTGGACGCCCAGGTCATCGGGGTGCCCGACGAGAAGTACGGCGAGGAGCTGATGGTGTGGGTGCGGATGCGCGACGGCGCCAGCCCGCTCGCCGCCGCGGACGTGCGGGAGTTCTGCGCGGGGAAGATCGCCCATTACAAGATCCCCCGCTGCGTGCACATCGTCGAGGAGTTCCCGATGACCGTCACCGGCAAGATCCGGAAGGTCGAGATGCGGGAGCGGTCGATCGAGCTGCTGGGGCTGCAGAAGGCGGCCGGAGCCCAGCACGCTTAGCGAGCGTCAACTTCAGCTAGCGGCGGCCTGCGGGTCCGGCCCGGCGATGGGGTAGGGCACGAGGGCGGCGGTGATGTTGTCAATGCCGCCGGCTTCCAGCGCGAACAGCAGGAGCGCGCTGGCCGCGGCGCGCGGATTGTCCAGCGCGGCGGGTATCGCCAGGGCCGCGAGTTCCCCGCCGTCGGGGTCGTAGTTCCACAGGCCGTCGGAGCACAGCAGCAGCGCCCCCGGGCCGGGCGGCGAGAACTGCGCGACGTGCGGTTCCGCGTCGCGGGCCCCGATACCGATCCAGCGCGTCACCACGTGCGCCTGCGGCGACTCCATGGCGTCGCCCTCCGACAGCAGCCCCTGCGCGACCATCTCCTCGGCCAGCGAGTCGTCCCGGGTCAGCGGCTGCGCCATGGGCTCGGGCTTGGCGGCGAGCCAGTAGGCGCGGCTATCTCCCATCCAGCACAGGGTGACCTCCCCGGCCGCGACGACCGCGGAAATGTAGGTCGCCGCCGGGGCCTCCTCGGGGTCCTCGGCCAGGGCGATCACCGCTTCCCGGGCCGAGACGACCGCCTGTCTCGACGCCTCAGCCGGATTGGCGCCGGCTTCCGCCGCCTCGGCCAGCTTCTGCACGGCGGCCCGCGCCGCCGCCAGCGACGCCTCGTCCGGGCGGTCGGCGCTGGATACCCCGTCACAGACGACGACCACCACGGCCGGGCCACTGGGGGCCTCGATCGTCGCGAGCGCGAGTGCATCCTCGTTCCGCTCGTGCCGGATCCCGCGATCGGTGACGCCCGCGACGGAACCGAGGCTTAGTTCCTCGTGATCACGGCCCTCGAACGTGTTCTCGCGGTCACCGTCGCTCACGACGATCGAATTCGTCACCATGACCATCGCCGACCCACCACACCCGCTCCGTTTCTGGCTCCGGTCGCGGGCCCGTCTGCCGGGCCGGTACGGTGCCGCTCATCACCCGTGCGCGAGGAGCCGGGCCTACGGCCCGTGACATGCCTATTGTGACGTACTTCGGGTTGTGACGTACTTCGGGGCGGCACGAGCCTATTGGCGCTCAGCCGGGGTGCTCCCGGCGGTCGCCGGACCAATCGGTGTGGAAGGTACCGGGCCGGTCCACCCGGCGGTAGGTGTGCGCGCCGAAGTAGTCGCGCAGGCCCTGGATGAGCGCGGCGGGCAGGCGTTCCTTGCGCAGGCCGTCGTAGTAGGCGAGCGAGGAGGAGAATGCGGGCGTCGGGATGCCGGCCGACGCGGCCTGCGCCACGACCCGGCGCCAGCTGTCCACACCGTCCCGTATCGCGGCCGCGAAGTAGGGTGCGACCATGAGGCTCGGCAGGCCGGCGTTCTCGTCGTAGGCGGTGCGGATACGGTCCAGGAAACGGGCCCGGATGATGCAGCCGCCCCGCCAGATCGTCGCCATCGCGCCGGGGTTGATGTTCCAGTCGTACTCGACGCTGCCTGCGCCGATCTGGTCGAAGCCCTGGGCGTAGGCGACGACCTTGGAGGCGTAGAGAGCCCGGCGGACGTCCTCGACGAACGCGTCCCGGTCGTCGTAGTGCACCGGCGCCAGGTCCGTTCCGAATGATTCGCGCGCCGCCTGGCGCTGCTCGGCGTGGCCGGACAGCGACCGCGCGAACGTCGCCTCGGCGATCCCGGTGATCGGGACGCCGAGGTCCAGCGCGCTCTGCACGGTCCAGCGGCCGGTGCCCTTCTGCTCCGCCTGGTCGAGCACGACGTCGACGAACGGCTTGCCGGTCTCCGCGTCGGTGTGGGACAGGACGTCCGCGGTGATCTGGATCAGGTAGGAGTCGAGGTCGCCCTCGTTCCAGGTGCGGAAGATCTTCCCGATCTCGCCCGGCGACTCCCCGAGCCCGCTCCGCAGCAGGTCGTAGGCTTCCGCGATGAGCTGCATGTCCGCGTACTCGATGCCGTTGTGCACCATTTTGACGAAGTGCCCGGCGCCGTCCGGGCCGACGTGCGTGCAGCAGGGGGTGCCATCCACCTGGGCCGCGATCGACTCGAAGATCGGGCCGAGCCTCTCGTAGGAGTTTTTGGACCCGCCGGGCATGATGCTCGGGCCGTTCAGCGCTCCCTCTTCGCCCCCGGAGACGCCGCACCCGGCGAAGTGCAGGCCCTGCTCCCGCAGCGCGGCCTCACGCCGCCGCGTGTCCGTGAAATGCGCGTTGCCGCAATCGACCACGATGTCGCCGTCCTCCAGCAACGGCACCAGTTCGTCGATCACGGCGTCGGTTGCGGGGCCGGCCTGGACCATGATGATGATCGCTCGCGGCCGCTCCAGGCTCGCCACGAAGTCCTGCATGGACCCGCTGGGCATGAACGTGCCCTCGTCGCCGTGCTCTTTGACCAGGCTGCGGGTACGTTCCGGCGAGCGGTTGTGCAGCGCGACGACGAAGCCGTGCCGGGCCAGGTTGCGGGCCAGGTTCCGGCCCATCACGGCGAGGCCGGTGACGCCGATGTCTGCCTTGATGCCTGCACTGCCTTGGGTCATGAATAGCTCCCGGGTCGCTTCCGCTCCTCGCTCAATAAAGGCGACCCTAACCCGTGGGGCCCGCAGCAGGCCCGGCTGGTCCCGATCGCCCCGTTACGGGTATCCGGGTACACGCAGAGGTGGCACTGCGGTAAGGCGAACGTGCTCAGAACGCCCGCCGGGCGCCCGTAGCGCGAAACACGTTATATCTTGTCAAGCAGGGCCGGTTGACGTACATTGCAGATATATCGAGACCGTATCTCAAAGGCGACGGTGGAGGCACCATGCAAGGTTTCGGGTATGGGGCAGAGGATTTCGACGCGGGCCTGTCCGAGGCCATCGACCGCGCCCGGAAGCTGCTCAGGAACGTCTGCGCCGCTGGGGGCAGGACCGCCAGCCGGCCAACCGGTCAGGAGCCTGGTTTCCAGCACGGTCCTGGGCCCGGGGAATTCGGCGGCCCGCCGCCCGGCGACGATGAGGACACCGGACCGGGGCACCACGGGCGCGCAGGGCCCGGGTTCCACGCGCACGCCAGCCATCACGAGTTCGCCGGACCGGGGCATCAGGCACACATGGGGCCCGGGCATCACGGCTTTGGCGGCCCCGGCGAGGAGGAAACCGCACCTGGTCCCGAAGAGGAAACTGGCCCCTGGGGTGGCCCGTGGGGCGGGCCGTCGGGACGCGGCTTCAGCGGGAAAGACTGGGCCGGATTCTTCGCCGGCCCGCGGGCTGGCTGGTGGCAGGGCCCGGGCGGACGGCGCCGCGGCCCGGGCGGGCCCGGTGGTCCGGGCGGGCCCGGTGGCCCTGGTGGGCCCGGTGGCCCACGGCGGCCCAAGGCGTCGCGCGGCGACGTGCGCGCGACGATCCTCGCGCTGCTCACCGAGGGACCGCGCACCGGCTACCAGATCATGTCCGACATCGAGGAGCGCAGCCATGGCGCCTGGCGGCCCAGCCCGGGCGCCGTCTACCCGGCGCTTCAGCTGCTCGCCGACGAAGGCCTGATCATCGGGGAAGAAGCCGGCGGCCGCCGGGCGTTCAGCCTCACGGATGCCGGGCGTGACTACATCGAGAACAATCCCGATATGGCGCGGGGCGCCTGGGAGGCAATGGCAGATGCGGCCGCGGCAGGCGGCCCGGGAGACCTTTCCCGGCTGTTCGGCGAGGCGGCCCGGCTCGGCGCGGCCATCGCCCAGACCGCCCACGCCGGCACTCCCGACCAGATCCGCAGGGCCCAGCGGCTGCTCAAGCAGACCAGGCGCACGCTGTATGAGTTCCTGGCTGACGAGGACACGACCGACAATGAGCCCGGCGACGCAGGTGACTAGCCGCCGGGCGAACGGCACAAGAAGAACACCGGGAAAACGGGGTCCGAAATGAATATGAACGACCGGATGCGCATATCCGATAACGACCGGGATCGCGTCGCCGCGCAGCTGCGCGACTACTACGCCGAGGGCCGGCGCACCTCCGAAGAGCTGGACGAGCGGGTCACGGCCGCGCTGAGCGCCAAGACCGCCGGTGATCTCCGGCGGCTCATGGCCGACCTGCCCAACCCCTCCCGCGCGCAGGCGGGGGCGCCGAACACGTCGCCGTTCGCGGCTCCGCCGCGGGTGTACCGGCGCCGCCCGCGGCTCCTGCCGGTGCTGCTGCTCATCCTGTTCGCCGCGCTCCTGCTGCCCGGCGGCTGGATCTTCTTCGCGCTGCTGAAGGTCTTCCTGTTGTTCTGGCTCGTGGTGGCGCTGATCGGCCTCGTGGGCGCGACGGTGTTCCGGCACCGGGCCCGCCGGGTCTTCCGCGACCGGATGGGCAGCTGGCAGGGCCAGGACTGGCGCGGCCCGACCTGGCGCGGCTGGTAGTCGCTTCGCCGGCGGTGTGCTCCCCGGGTGGCCGAGATTCCGGCCAGCACCGGGGAGCACACCGCGCCAACGCGTCCCCGACCGGTAGCAACCGGGCGATCCGGCTGACCGGCGGGCGGCCCGGCGGCAAGACCCCGGTCCATCCAGATGATCGAACGTACATTTGAAAAGAATCGCCTATGATCGTGGCATGACAGCTTCGTTGCAGGGGTCGCTGCTCGACCTGGCCGAGGAGCCCCAGCCAGGTCCGTTCGGGCCGATGTTGTCGCGTACGCAACTGGGCCGCGGCGCGTGGGTTGACGTGCGGCCGGGCTGGCTGGCCGGGGCCGCGGATCTGTTCGGCCGGCTGGCCACAGATGTGCCGTGGCGCGCGGAGAGACGGCCAATGTATGGCCGGATGGTCGACGTCCCCCGGCTGCTGTGCTTTTACGGCGAGGAGCAGCCGCTGCCGGATCCGGCGCTGGAAGAGGCGCGCGGGGCGCTGAACGCGCACTACGAGGCGGAGCTGGGCGAGCCGTTCGCAACTGCCGGGCTGTGCCTGTACCGGGACGGCCGGGACAGCGTGGCCTGGCACGGCGACACCATCGGCCACGGGCGCCGGGAGGACACGATGGTCGCGATCCTTTCGCTGGGCGCGCCGCGGGCGCTGCTGCTGCGGCCGCGCGGAGGCGGGCCGGGGCTGCGCTACGAGCTCGGGCACGGTGATCTTCTGGTCATGGGCGGCAGCTGCCAGCGGACCTGGGAGCACGCCGTGCCAAAGGCGGCACGGCCGGTGGGACCGCGGATCAGTGTGCAGTTCCGCCCGCGGGGGGTGCACTAGCGGCCCGGTTGGGGTGACGCCGGGCGGCCGGGGCGCGCCCGGCCTGGTCGGCGGGGCGGCCGTTGGCGGGACGGCCGTTCAGCGGCGGGGTTAGGTGTCCGCGCCCTGGAGCTGGCGGAGGAACTCGGCATTCGAGGACGTGCCGCGGGTCCGCTCGAGGAGCAATTCCAGGCCCTGCTGGGCGTCGAGGCCGGATAGGCCGCGCCGCAGCTTGGTGACGGCGGTGTACTCGTCCGGCGCCATCAGGAGGTCGTCGCGCCGGGTGCCAGAAGCGGTCACGTCGATCGCGGGAAACAGGCGCTTCTCGGCCAGATCGCGGCGGAGCCGGAGTTCCATGTTGCCGGTGCCCTTGAACTCCTCGAAGAAGACGTCGTCCATCCGGGAACCGGTTTCGATGAGGGCGGTGGACAAGATCGTCAGGGAGCCACCGTACTCGAGGTTGCGCGCCGCGCCGAGGAACTTTCGGGGCGGGTGCAGCGCGGAGGTGGCGACACCGCCGGCCAGGATGCGGCTGCTGGCGGGCGCGACGACGTTGTAGGCACGCGCGAGCCGGGTGATCGAGTCGAGCAGGACGACGACGTCACGGCCGAGTTCGACGAGGCGCTTGGCCCGCTCGATGGCGAGCTCGGCGACCAGGATGTGGTCCTGGGCGTTGTGGTCGAACGTCGAGAAGACGACCTCGCCGTGGACTGACCGGCGGATGTCGGTGACCTCCTCGGGCCGTTCCCCGACGAGCACCATCATGAGGTGCACTTCGGGGTAGGCCAGGGCGATCGCGGCGGCGATCTCCTTGAGCACCATGGTCTTGCCCGCCTTGGGCGGGGAGACGATCAGGCCGCGCTGCCCCCGGCCGATGGGGCCAACCAGGTCGATGATGCGCGCGGTCGCGGAGGCCGAGCCGCCTTCCAGGCGGAGCCGGTCGTCGGCGTAGAGGGGGGTCAGCGCGTCGAACGACGGGCGGTCGTGAGCTTGCGCGGCAGGCAGCCCGTTCACCGTGTCCACCTGGGCCAGCACGTCGTGCTGGGCGCGTGCCCGGGGCTGGCTGCCCCGTCCCGGAGCGGACTCCCCGGCCGCCCGGGTGGCCCCGGCGATGTGGTCGCCGCGGCGCAGCCCGTACTGCTTGACGAGGGAGGCGGGCACGGAGACGTCGTTCGGGCTGAGCCGGAAGCCGGCCGTGCGCAGGAACGCGCTGTTGTTACCGGTGGTGTCGAGAATACCGGAGACGGCATTCTGGGTGGGTGTTTCCGGAGGCTGCGCCTGGGTGGGAACCCGGCGCGTTCTGGGTGGAGCCGAAGTCTGCCTGACTTCGGTGGCGGTTGCCGTCATGGTGTTTTCCTTTCGAGGGCAATGAATTTAGCCAGGCCGAATAGAAAGCGTGGCGGAACGGATCCGTCTGGGATCGGCGGAGACAAGCAGACCGGCGCATACGCGGTCGGCCGGCGCGTGGCATGGCCAGCAGGCGGAGGCCTCTTAGCAGGCCGTTTACCAGGAAAGAGAAGCCAGGAACGGGCGGCTCATCGGGACGGGATCACCTGGACAGGGTGCGCTCCGAGGCGAATTCGCTCGACGCCGGACCCGGCTTTCGGCGGGCCTGGCGGAGCAATAACTGAAATCCCTCGGTGGGTTCCGGTCGCATATCGCGGAACTCTCGCCTGGAATAACTATATACCGGAACACCGCCGTCCCGTCAAAACATTCCCGTGAGTTTTCGCGGGCGGATGGCCGCTGGTTCCCAGCCGCCGCGGCCGGGTCGCCGGGGACCTCGACTGGCGGACGCGGAGAGGCCGGGCGGGACGCGCCATCTGGCCGTTGCGGGCCCGGCCGCGCGCGGGTCAGCGCCTCGCAGACGCGTCAGGCTGGTCACATTCCGAATGGGACACATCATGTTATGAGATCAACCTTCATACTAAGGTGGCATACTGCATTTCCGATAAAGGGATGACCACCATGGGTTTGCGGGGACGGATCGCGATCGACCTGGGGACGACCAACACTCTTATCTGGGTCGCGGGCCGTGGACTCGTGATCGACGAGCCGTCCGCGATCGCCCTCGACGCGACGAACGGCAAGGTCGCGGCGGTCGGTGAGCAGGCCGACGCTCTGGCCGGCAAGGAACCCGAAGACATCGAGGTCATCTACCCGCTGCGGGACGGGGTCATCGCCGACCTGAACGCGACGGTGCTGATGCTGAACGGCTTCCTGCACCGCGCCCACCGGCACCGCGGCCCGCTGCGCCCATCGGCCCTGGTCTGCGTGCCCAGCCGCGCGACGTGGGTGGAACGGCGATCAGTGGCCGCGGCTCTCGAAGCGCGGCGGCCGCGGGCGACGGTCCGGCTGATTGACGAACCGGTCGCGGCGGCAGCCGGGGCGGGCATCGACCTCGCGGCGGGCGCGGGTACGTTCATCGTGGACGTGGGTGGCGGCACCACCGAGATCGCGGTGGTCTCCGGCGCGCGCGTGGTCCGGGCCCGGTCGCTGCGGCTGGCCGGCAACGCCCTGGACGACGCGGTCATTCACGCGGCCCGGGCCGAACTCGGCCTGATCCTCGGGCGGAAGGCGGCGACCAGCCTGAAGATGACGCTGGGCCTCACCGGCGGGACGCTCGGCTGGGCCGAAACGATCGGCATCGACGCCGCGCACCGCGCGCCACGGGTCGAGCGCGTCCCGGGCAAGCTGGTGGCCAAGGCACTGGAACATACCGTCGCCGCGATCATCAATTCGGTTCAGGAGATCCTTTCCGACATCCCGCCCGGCATCGCCGAGGACGTGGTGCGCGGCAAGATCCGCCTGGCGGGCGGGGGGGCCCTGCTGCCCGGCCTGGCCAGCAGGATCGAGTCGTCCGCGGATATCGCCACGGTCGTGGTGGAGGATCCGCTCCGCTGCGTCATCCGCGGCGCGGCCGAGCTTCTGGAGCGCGCCGACGACCTCGGCGCCGTGGGGCTCGCGAAGTAGGGCCGCGGGAGGCGGAGGCCAATTTACCGTTGCGAGCACCGCCTGGACCCGCTGACCGGGCGCAGCCACGCCCTGCGCACCATCGTCCGGGACGGGCGGACCCGGCGGATTCCCTTCTTCGCCCGCATGTTCACCTTCCCCGAGCTCCGCGGCTGGCTGCACGAAGCGGGCTTCGGCACCGTCAGCGGTCACGGCGAGGACGGCACCACGCTGACCGCCGAACACCGCCGCATGATCACCGTCGCCGGGCGCTGATTTTCCGGGCGATTATTGGGCCGAACGGCACCGGGCGACCGCTGTCGGCCGGCGCTCCGTGACCTGGCCCGGGCTATGGGCTAGCGTGCACACGCGACACCGTCCACCATCCACCGGCCACCATCCACCGGCCGTCGTCCACCGGCCGTCGTCCACAGGAGGCTGAGCGTGAAGCTGAGCGCGAGGAACCAGATCCCGGCACGGATCACCAAGATCAACGGTGGCCAGGCCACCGCGAACGTCGAGATGGATGCGGACGGCGTGCGCCTGGTGGCCTCGATCACGGTCGAAGCCGTCCGCGAGCTGGAACTGGAAGAGGGCAGCATCGTCACGGCCGTGATCAAGGCCTCGGACGTCATTGTGGCCAAGGCGGGCTGACCCAGCCGCCGCCGGGTGGCCGCCTCGGCCAGGCGACGGCCCAGCTGCCGTGCGGCCAGCCCGGGGCTGGGGACCCGGCGGGGCGCTACTCCACCGTGAGCGTGTGCGCCACCGCGTTGCGGACGACCGCGGCCAGGTCGCCGGTGCTCTGGTGGACCCGCCTCCGTCACAGCCGTGTATCTCACGGTCTGACTGATCATTGCCCGGGAACCGGCGGGCTATGAGCGCCGGACGCGGCGGAAAAGGCCGACTGCCAGGAAGGACGGCTGCTGAGGAAGGAGAACAGGACCGCAGCGCCCGGCCGCGGAACGAGTAGGCCGGCCCGGGTATAACCTGGCCTATCCGACGTACCGATCCGGGTCCGACGTACCGATCCGGGCATGGAGGAGACGGCACCCGATATGGCTGACAGCGAGCCTGACGACCCCACGGGTCTCGATCAGGTGGACGACCTGTCCACTGGAGCCGAGAACGAGGGCGTTCTGGAAGAGTCGGACACGCTCGAGGGCGGTCCCACGGGCGATCCGCTCGATACGGGGATCATCCCGGCGGACAAGTGGTCGGCGGGCGAGGGATACGGGACCACCGAGGCTGAGGAAGAGGCCGGCGAGTCGCTCGACCGGCTGCTGTCCGAGGAGGAGCCCGACATCGACCCGTACGCCGAGGCCGAGCGGGAAGACGAGGAAGCCGACACCGAGGACGAGTTTCTCGAGGATAACGACCTGCCTGAACCGCGTGCGGGCCGCCTGGTAGCCGAGGACGAGGGCACGCATCCGGACGAGGAGACGGATCTGGTCGCCAGCGACGTCGGCATCGACGCCGGAGGGGCTGGTGCCGAGGAAGCGGCCGTGCACCTCACCGACGAGGACGAGCAGAACCGCTAGGCGGCGCCGCGGGGTGCGCTGGTGGCGTCCAGGATGGCCCGCACCCGCGCGCTGCGGACCGCGGACGACAACGACTCGATGTCGTACGCGCCATGGTGGCGCATCCCGTTGACGAAGAACGTCGGCGTCCCGGACACCCCGGACCACGAACGCGGGCTGGCCGGGCAAAACATCGCCGCGCCCCGCGCTTAACTTCCGTCCCAAGGGGAAAGACACAGGCGACTGCCCCGGTGATCCGGTCCGGTTCGTGCTTATTGACCGTGACGGCGGGCGGCCCTCGCAACGGGAGGGAACAGATGATCCGCAAGATGCTGTGGCTCGGGGTCCCGGTCGCGCTGAGCGCCGCCATCATTGGCGGCTGGACGGACATAGTCCGCTTCGCGAAGATCAAGCAGATTTCGCTGGGAACGGGCCATCCCGAAGCGGTGCCGGCCAAGGGCAGGCGGTCCTACCCGCAGAGCCGGGGGCAGCACTCCGCGGACGGCACCGGGGACTTCGACTCAGCGCGCCGCGGCGGCCCGGCGCTTTAGCGGCTCCATAATCCGGCGCAGGAGATGCAAGGCCGCGGAGATGAATTACGCCCCCGGATCGCGGAAGGCGGGAGCCCTGGTCGAGGACGGGCGCGGGCGTGACGCCAGCAACGGCATGGCCCGGGCCGCGACCACCGTGGACAGCAGGACCGCGCTGGTGGAGCGGGCCACCCACGCCGAGCCGTTGAGCTGCAGCAGGGTCTGCTGAAGCTCTGCGTTGGACGCGGCCGCCACCCGGCACAGCACGTCCCCCGTGCCCGTGGTCGCGTACGCCTCGAGGACGCCCGGAATCGACGACAGGTCCCGGTGCAGCTTGTCCAGTGAGCCCTGGGCGATCTCGAGGGTGACGAACGCCTGGACGGGGTACCCGGCGGCGGCGATGTCGAGGTCGGGGCCGTAGCCGGTGATCACCCCGGCGCGTTCCATCCGCTCCAGCCGTGACTGCACGGTAGCCCGGGCCACCTTAACCATCCGCGACAGCTCCAGGATGCCAGCGCGCGGGCTTTGCCGCATCGCGGTCAGCAGGGCCAGGTCGAGAGCGTCAAGGACAGGTTCGTCGCTCATTCCAGCTCCGGTCCCATTAGATGAGCAATCTGCCTAGCTATTATGCGCAATGACCCGGCAGGTTGACCAACATGTGCAGTCCTGGAGGGCATACTTGCGCAGCTGAGTAACGGCGGGTTGTGATGGCCTTACGTCCAGTCCTCCGCCAATGGCGCCGGGGGGCGGTACCTGAAGGCGAACCCAGCGCATGAGGAGGCAAGCCGTGAGCATTGACCAGACCCTGACCAGCCAGGAACAGCTCGCTGAACTTGACGTGGATCAGCTCCGGCAGCTCGTCGGCCTGGTCGCCTACGATGCCGATCGGGACCCGTTCCCGGTCACCGGCTGGGACGCGGTGGTGTGGGCCGTCGGCAACGCTACCCAGGCCGCGCTGTTCTACCAGCTCGCCTTCGGCATGGAACTGGTCGCCTACTCCGGGCCGGAGACGGGCAACCGGGACCACCACGCGTACGTATTGCGCAGCGGGGCGGTCCGGTTTGTGCTCAAGGGCGCGGTCTCCCCCGGCAGCCCGGTCGCGGAGCACCACCGTCGGCACGGTGACGGGATCACCGACATCGCCCTGGAGGTGCCGGACGTCGACCGGTGCGTGGCGCGCGCCCGTCATCAGGGCGCCACGATCCTGGAGGTGCCGCACGACGTGAGTGACGAGCATGGGACCGTTCGGCAGGCATCGATCGCCACCTACGGTGAGACCCGGCACAGCCTCGTCGACCGGTCCCGTTACCACGGTCCTTACCTGCCCGGCTACGCGGCGCCGCGGTCGGTGCCCGCTAACCGGGCGGCCCGGCCCACCGGCTCCCCCGGCGCGCCGAAACGGTACTTCCAGGCGCTGGATCACGTGGTCGGCAATGTGGAGCTCGGCCAGATGGACGAATGGGTCGGCTTCTACCGCCGGGTCATGGGATTCACGAACATGGCCGAGTTCGTGGGCGACGACATCGCGACGGAATATTCGGCGCTGATGAGCAAGGTGGTCGCGAACGGGAACCACCGGGTGAAGTTCCCACTGAACGAGCCGGCCATCGGCAAGCGCAAGTCGCAGATCGACGAGTACCTGGAGTTCTACCAGGGGGCCGGCGCGCAGCACCTCGCGCTGGCCACAAACGACATCATCGCCACCGTCGATGGGCTGGGCGCCAACGGCATCGAGTTCCTCGATACCCCGGACTCCTACTACACCGATGCCGCCCTGCGGGCCCGGATCGGCAAGGTCCGGGTGCCCGTGGAGGAGTTGCAGTCCCGCGGCATCCTGGTGGACCGGGACGAGGATGGTTACCTGCTGCAGATCTTCACCAAGCCGATCGGCGACCGGCCCACGGTCTTCTTCGAGCTCATCGAGCGGCACGGGTCGCTCGGCTTCGGCAAGGGCAACTTCCAGGCCCTGTTCGAGGCGATCGAGCGCGAGCAGGAGAAGCGGGGGAACCTGTAATGGCGCACTACCGCAGCTGCGGCGACATCCCGCCGAAGCGGCACACTCAGCATCGGCGCCCGGACGGGGGGCTGCACTACGAGGAGCTGATGGGTGAGGAGGGGTTCAGCTCGGACTCCTCGCTGCTGTACCACACCGGGGTCCCGTCGGCGATCGTCGACGCGATGACGTGGGAGCCGGGCGACCTGGCCACCACCCCGAACCACCCGCTCAAGCCGCGGCACCTCAAGCTGCACGACCTGTTCCCCGCCCTCGACTGGAAGGCCGTGGACCCGGTCACCGGCCGGCGGCTCGTACTGGGCAACGCCGAGGTCCGGATCTCCTACGTGGTGGCCGGGGAGACCTCGCCGCTGTACCGCAACGCAGCCGGGGACGAGTGCGTGTACGTCGAGGCCGGGGCGGGCACCGTGGAGACGGTGTTCGGCGCGCTGCCGGTCCGGGCGGGCGACTACGTCGTGCTGCCCCGGTCAACGACGCACCGCTGGCTCCCGGACGGGCCCGGGCCGCTGCGCTGCTACGTGATCGAGGCGAACTCGCACATCGCGCCGCCTAAGCGCTACCTGTCCCGGTACGGGCAGTTCCTGGAGCACGCCCCGTACTGCGAGCGAGACCTGCACGGGCCGGGCGAGCCGGTGCGTGCGGCGGGCACCGACGTGGACGTGCTGGTTAAGCACCGGTCGTCGCGCGGCGCGATCGTGGGCACCCGGTACGTCTACGCAACCCACCCGTTCGACGTCGTGGGCTGGGACGGCTGCCTCTACCCTTACACGTTCAACGTCGCGGACTTCGAGCCGATCACCGGCCGGGTCCACCAGCCGCCGCCCGTGCACCAGGTGTTCGACGGCGACGGCTTCGTGATCTGCAACTTCGTGCCGCGCAAGGTCGACTACCACCCACTGTCGGTGCCGGTGCCGTACTACCACTCCAACGTGGACTCCAACGAGGTCATGTTCTACTGCGGCGGGGACTACGAGGCGCGCAAGGGCTCCGGGATCGGGCCGGGCTCAGTGAGCCTGCACCCGGGCGGGCACAGTCACGGCCCCCAGCCGGGCGCGGTCGAGCGCAGCCTGGGCGCGGAGTACTTCGACGAGCTCGCGGTCATGGTCGACACGTTCCGCCCGCTGGAGCTCGGGGAAGGCGGCACGGCCTCCGACGACGGAGGCTACGCCTGGACCTGGGGCGGCCACCGCTGAGCTGATCGTGCGGGACCGGGCGGACGGCCCGGCCCCGCACGGACCCGGTGGACCCATGGTGCCTGGCGAGCCTTGGGCTGCCAGCCTCAGGCGACCGTGTCCCGCTCCTGGCCGGACGACAGGACGTGGGTAAGCGCGGGCCGTTCGAGCTGCTCGTTCAGGTGCTCGTCCAGCCGCAGGCCGTTCTCGGTGGCGACGGCGTGCAGGTAGATGTCGGGCCGCGGCAGCGCAAGTACGTCCTCCGGCGCGTGCGGAACCCGTTCCCGTTCCGGCACGTCGACCCGGCGGCCCAGCGCGCGCAGGACCGCGGAACTCATCCGGGTCAGGTCCCATAGCGGCTGGTGCCGGTTCTGCCGGTACTCCAGGTCGACCTGCGCCATCGCGGGCAGCCCCGCCTCGGTCAGCACGTCGATCATCATCGCGATCTCGACCCCGTAGCCGGTCACGAACGGGATGCTGCACAGCAGCTCGCGGTAGGCGGCGAACTCGCCCGCCAGCGGCTGCACAAACCCGGTCAGCTCCGGGAAGTGGAAGTTCAGCAGGGGCTTGGCCATCAGCTCGGTGACCCGGCCGCCGCCGTCGACGACCGACTTGCCGTCCGGCGTGTACGGGCGGCGGTACGCGGCCTTGCTGAACTGGATGCCCGGGTCGGTGAGCAGCGGCCCGAGCGTGCCGTAGATGAAATGCTCCTGGAAGTCGGTCGAGTCGGCGTCGGCGAACATGACGATGTCGCCACGGGCCACCGACAGGCTGCGCCACATGGCATCGCCCTTGCCGTGCGCTCCCCCGTACTCCGGGAGCAGCTCGTTTTCGGAGTAGACCTCGGCGCCGTGAGCCCGGGCGATGTCCGCCGTGCCATCGGCCGAGTCGGCGTCGACCACCACGACCTGCTCGATCAGCCCGGTGCGTGCGTTCAGCCGGGCGGTCGTGTCCAGGATGGGGCCGATGGTGTCCGCCACGTTGCGGGTGGGCAGGACCAGTGTCGTAGTGAGCGGGTTCCTCGTCGCGCCGCCTTCGGCGAGATCCTGGAAGTCACGGAAGTGAAATGAGCGCTGCTCAAACCATTCCCACACAGTAATATTCATGTACGACTTTCGTTCAGGCCCGCGGATGGCATAAGTCCCGCGGGGAGACTTCGACTAGCCTGACCTATTTAGTACGTCGTACTCGCCACCGGCACCCTGCCGGAGCGGATAGCAGAGCCTATGAACCTCTTATTGACGGTAGGTCACCAGATGTTTCAATCAGGTAAACAGCATCCGTGAATTAGCTGAGGGAGCGCGCGAGCCGACGGGCCGCCCCGGGAGGCCGGGCAAAGGGCCAATCGGCCTGTCAGTGGTTGGGCACGCAGTTTAACCGGCCTCAGCGGGCCTCGTCAGCGGGCCCCGCGGACGAATTCCAGCGCCTCCACCGCGAGCGGGCGCCAGGGCAGCGCGGCGGCCGCGACCGGGCTGAGCCACTCCCTCATCGGGGTACCTTTGTTCGCGTCGAACCGAATTCCCTCTCCGGCGGCAATAAGGGCACCGGCGCGCGGGCCCGGCAGCTTCAGCATCAGATGTCCGCGGACGAGCAGCACCGGTAAGGGCTCCGGCAATGTTACGGCTTCCGGCAACTTTTACAGCTGCGGGAAGGGCTGCGTGGACTGCCGCTCGGACAGCAGGGCGGGGGGTCCGATGATCTTGTCATCGGGCGAACCGACCAGCTTGGTGTCCTTGCCCGGGTACTCGAACTGGGCCAGCACGTGCCGCATCGCCTCCAGCCGGGCGCGCTTCTTGTCGTTGCTCTTGACCACCGTCCACGGCGCGTCGGGCGTGTCGGTGTAGAAGAACATGGCCTCCTTGGCCTCGGTGTAGTCGTCCCATTTGCCGAGGGACTGGATGTCCATCGGGCTGAGCTTCCACTGCCGGACGGGATCGACCTGGCGGATGATGAACCGGGTCAGCTGCTCGCTCTGGGACACCGAGAACCAGAACTTGGTCAGCCGGATACCCGACCGGACCATCATGCGCTCCACGTCGGGCGCCTGCCGCATGAACTCCAGGTACTCGGCCGGGGTGCAGAAGTCCATTACCCGCTCGACGCCAGCCCGGTTGTACCAGGAGCGGTCGAAGAAGACCATCTCACCGTCGGCCGGCAGGTGGGTCACGTAGCGCTGGAAGTACCACTGGGTCCGTTCCCGCTCGCTCGGCTTCTCCAGGGCGACGACGGGCGCGCCGCGCGGGTTGAGGTGCTCCATGAAGCGCTTGATCGTGCCGCCCTTGCCGGCCGCGTCCCGCCCCTCGAAGACGATGACCAGCTTCTGCCCGGTCTCCTTTATCCAGTTCTGCAGCTTGACCAGCTCGATCTGGAGCAGGCGCTTGGTGTGCTCGTACTGGTGCCGGTTCAGCCGCTCCGGGTAGGGGTATTCCTCGCGCCAGGTGTCCACCGGGCGGCCGTCCGGCCAGAACAGGATCGGGTCGTCGTCATCATCATCGATGACCTTCATCCCGGCGAGGACGGCAAGGTCCCCAGGCTCTTTCGACCAGGGGGACGGCAGAGCGCGCGGTTCGGGAATGGCGTGGCTCGTCATCTGCCTAGCTCATCACAGGACCGGCCCGGGCCGAACACCCGCTGAGGGTGAGAAGCGCAGGATTCATCCGCTGTTTTCACTGGCGATCGGGCAGGCGGCACCCGGTACAGGCCGCAGCGGCCACCGCACATTGAGCCCGCACACTGAGCCCGCACACTGAGCCCGCATACTGGACAGCGGCCACCGCAGACGAGCGAAGGGCGCGCTTCATGCATTCGGTGGGACTGGTGCTGCATCCGCGGCGGGATTCCGCGGAAGCCGTCGAGGCGGTGCTGGGCTGGGCGGGCAAGCGGGGCATCTCCGTCTACGGCATCGCGGACGAGATCGTGCGGCTGAATTGCGCGGCGCTGCCGGTCAGCGACCGGGAGCTGGGCCAGCGGGCCGACCTGATCGTGAGCCTGGGCGGCGACGGGACGATGCTGCGGGCGATGCGGCTGGCCGACGGCCAGCAAACCACGGTGCTCGGGGTCAACCTGGGCAAGCTCGGCTTTCTGGCCGAGGTCGACGTGCCCGACCTGCCCGACGCCCTCTCCGCCATCGACAGCCGGGAGTTCACCATCGAGCCCCGGCTCGCGATCGACGCCACATTCGGCGGGCAGACCGTCACCGCCTTTAACGACGTCGCCGTGGTCCGCGTCCCGGGACACCCGTCGGCCGTCGTGTCCGTGAACGTCAGCGGCCAGCCGTTCGTCAGCTACGCCGCGGACGCCGTGATCGTCGCCACCCCAACCGGGTCGACCGCCTACAGCTTCTCCGCCGGGGGCCCGATCGTCCAGCCCGCCGTCGAGGCCCTGCTGGTGACCCCGGCCGCGCCGCACTCGGCCTACAACCGCGGCTTCGTGCTGTCCGTCGACGAGACGGTGGAGCTGGTCATGCTGCCGACCAGCGGGCGGCTGGCCGTGGAGGTCGACGGCCTGGTCGAGGGGTACGCCGAGCCTGGCGACCAGGTGACGCTGCGGGCCCGCCCGCAGGCCGCGCGCGTCATCCGGCTCGGCCGCACCACGTTCTACCAGCGGGCCCGGCGCAAGCTCCGGCTCACCGACTCCGCCGAGATCCCGCTGACCTTCGGCGACGGCGACGGCGCGGCTCACCCGGACATGGGCCAGCTGAACAATCCGCTTACCCGGCGCGACGGCGCTGCTGAATTGAACCCGGGGCCACTGAACCGGGGTCACTGAACCGGGGCCACTGAACACGGGGCCACTGAACCCGCCGCAGTGGGCCACCGCCCGTCCCAGTAGGGTGACGACCGGCATGGTCAGGGCGCGGCGGGAGGCGGGAATGCAGAACCCGAAGGTGACCGTCATCGGTGAGGCCCTCATCGACCTCGTTCCCGGGGAAGCGCCGCTGGCGTATCGCGCGACTCCCGGTGGAAGCCCGTACAACGTGGCCATCGGCGAGCGGGCGGGGGCTGATCCGCCCCGGCTCGCCGAGCTCACGGAAACGAGCTGGGGCCAGGGTTGACCGTGGGCGTCCGGCCCGCGCAGGCAGGCCGGCGCCTTCGGCAGCGGCAGCTCACTCGAGCGCCGCTAACTCTGGCGCCGCTAACTCGAGCGCCGCTAACTCGAGCGGCCGTTAACTCGAGGATCGGTTGGAGCTGGGGGACGCGGAGCTCTCCCCGACGGCCTGGGCGCTGGCCTGGGCGCCCGGGTGGCCCGCCTGCGCGGCGGCCTCCCGTTCGGTCTCGGCGTTGATCTCCCCACCGAGTAGGATCGCGATGCCCGTCAGGTACAGCCAGAACATGAGCAGGACGACCCCGGCCAGCGCGCCGTAGGTCTTGGCGTAGGACGCATTCCCCAGCTTCGCCACGTAGAAGGAGAACCCCAGCGAGGCGGCCAGGAAGATGATCGTGCCGAGGACGCCGCCCGGGCTCACCCACTGCCACTTGGGCGTCTCCCGGTTGGGGCCGAAGTAGTAGTAGCAGGAGAACAGCAGCGAGACCAGGATGACCGTGACCGCCCAGCGCACGATGTTCCACACCACGAGGAACGCGGTGCCGTGCACCGGCATGTGCGACTCGATCCCGGTCCCCAGCGGGCCACCTTCGACGATGAAGATCGACGCGATCCCGCCGAACACCACCGTGCACAGCATCAGGATGAGCGCCTTGAGCCGCTTCTTGACGAACTTCGCGTTCCTGGGCACTTCATAGGCGACGTCGAGGGCGGTTTCCAGGGCCGCCATGCCGCCGGACGCGCTCCACACAGCGATCACTATGCCGATAATCACCGTGGCCAGGGAGCCGCTGGACGCGTGCGTCGTCGCGGACTTCACCGCGGCGGTGAACACCGTCCCGGCGCTGCCCGGGAGGGCCTTACTGAGACCGTTAACCAGCTTGTCCACCTGGGTCACGTCCAGGTGGAGCAGGTTCACCAGCCCCAGCACGGCGATGAGCGCGGGGAACAGAGCCAGGAACCAGTGGTAGGCCAGGCTGCCCGCGGCCATGGAGCAGCGGTCCTTGGAGAACTTCTTGACCGCGCGCTTGAAGGTGTTCATCCAGCCGGTCTTGCCGATCTCCAGCGGGCTGTCCGGGCCGCCCTCCATGTCGCGTACCGGCGGGATCGCCTCGCCGGACGGATCCTCTTGCGACGGCGCGTCCGCTGGTGGGGGGACCACTCCGCGTCCTGACCGCTCTTCTTCCCGCGGCTCTTCCCGCGGCGGAGACGTTTCTCGTCTCGAGAGCCTCATGGCGCCCCTCCTCAGTCGTCGTCTCCGGATTCCCGGCATCGCTTACCGCGTGCGTCTACCCGGCCACCGGGCCGCCTAACTACCCGGCCCCGGGGCAGGTTAACGACTCACCCGGCAGATCCGGCGGGCCCGAGTACGCTCCGGCGTATGGCTGGGCGGATCTGGCGGGCGCTGCGAGAACGGCGGCGAACCGGTACAAGCGACGAGGATGGCGATCACCGCGATCCTGACGGGCCCCACGACCACGGCCACCACCCGCACGATGAGGGTACCGGGATATCACGGACCAGCCAGGCCGTCGCGCTGACCCGGGTCCGGATGGAGCGGCCGCACAGCGCCGGCGGGGATCCCGGGGCGCAGGCACGGCTGTGCGAGGGCATGCGGCCAGCGCCAGCCACCGGGCTGCGGCCCATGCTGACCGCGCGGACCCGGTTCTTCGACCGCAGTGTGCTGGGAGCCATCGACAGGAACGTTCGGCAGGTTGTGATCTGCGGGGCCGGGTATGACGACCGGGCGCTGCGGTTCCGTACTCCGGGGGTCCGGTTCTTCGAGCTGGATCAGGGCCCAACCCAGGCGGACAAGGCGCGGCGACTGGAGGCCATGGACACCGATGTGTCCGGGCTGACGCTGGCCTCGGCAGACTTCCGGCGGGACGACGTCGCGGCGGTCCTGACCGGACGGGGGCACGACGCAGGCCAGCCCACCCTGTTCCTCTGCGAGGGTGTGCTCATCTACCTGGACCAGGCCACGGTCGTCCGCTTCCTGTCCGGGCTCGTCTCGTGCGCCGCGCCGGGCAGCACGCTGGCCGTCAGCCTGGCCGTGCACGACGAGGACGTGCCCACCGAACGGGTCGTCACGGCGGCCAACGCGCGGCGGCGCGCGGCCCGGACCGAACCCTGGCGGACGATCTTGCCCGAACGGGCCCAGCTCGCCCTGCTCCAGGGTGCCGGGTGGCACGCGGAAGAGACGATCGACGCCGCCGACCTGGAGAAATGCGCCCCGCCCGGCCGGACGATTCTCGTGCTGGCCCGGGGGGACGACCCAGTGTGCCCGGTCAAATGGCCAACATGATCTTGGGGTGTGGTCCCTGGTTGTGATGGTGGCGGGGTGTTGTGGTCGGCGCGGGGGCCGGTGAGCAGGTCTTTGATGGCTTGGGGTGTGGCGTCGGTGGCGGTGTCGATCCTGGCGAGTTTGCGGCGGATGGCAGCGGCCTGCTTGTCGCGGCGTTCGGCTTGCCCGGCGGCGCTGGCCGGCAGCTGGGTGGTGAGCATGGCGGCCCGGTCCGTGCCGAATACCCGTTCGGTGAAGAACCGGGCCAGCGCGGTCATCATCGTCTCTTCGCGGACGGCCACGGTGCGGTGGCCGGGGTGGGCGGCGTAGTGGCGGGGCAGGCCGGGCTCGTGCGGGCACCGGTAGTAGGTCAGGGTGCGGCCGTTGCGGGCCCGGCTCTGGCCGCTCATGCGGCGGTGGCAGATGGCACAGCGCAGCCGGCATCATCCCCCCCATGCACCCGAACACGTCACCGATAAGCGCTGAGTCGCTCACGCTTGTGCTCTTGCGTGAGGCGACCACCCGGCCTTGCACCGGCCGAAGTTCGCGCAGGCGAAGCTGGCTGACCAGCTCGCACGGCGGCTAAGTCAGAGGTGGCGGGCGATGATACTGACCAGGTAGCGCTGCCCAGAACCGGCCTTTCTGCGCACCGTCCCACTGGCAAACTCTGTACGCCTGCGCGGGTAAATATTCGGCCCGCTCACAGGGCGGCCGCCACGACGTGACAGTCCCGCCCGTCGCCTTTTTCGGCGATGAAGCGCCGGGGCACCCCCGGGCGCACAGGGCCCATGCGGGCAGGCGGGTGAGTGTGTGAGGGTTGTACGGGCGGTGTGCGGGGTCTGTGCGGGCTGCGCCTGGTGGCGGTCAATGGGATCTTGCCCACTGTTGACCATGAGGGACTGTCCGGGGGCGGCCAGCCGGATCACGAGATGTGACTGCGCGTGGAGCTAGGCCCGCTTCAGTTCAGCGCATGCGCAGCCCAGAGATGCCTAGCCCAGAGATCCTGTGACAAGGACTCCGGGCCCTGGCCCGCAGCGGCGGGGAGGACGTACCGTATGAAATGACCTGGGGAGAAGCATGGCATCCGATCGTGGCGGAACCGGTCTGAGGTCACTGGCTGAGGCTTTCGCGAGCCCGGGGCTGCCGAAGGCCCCGACGGGGATCCGTGGGCTGGACGCGATCACCCAGGGCGGGCTGACGCGGGCCAGGTCGACGGTTGTGACGGGCGGCACCGGATCCGGCATGACGCTGCTGGGGCTGCAGTTCCTCGTCGCGGGCGCCCGGGAGCCGCCCCGGAGCATGGCGAGCCAGGCGTGCTCGTCATCTTTGTGCGCGACATCAGCCGGACGCGCCCCGGTCCCGGCCCTCGGTCCGCCGAGGGGCCGCCACGAAGCGGGGTTCGGGTGACGAATAGGCCACGCTCTGGCTACGCCGGTTATGCGCGGCGGGGTTCCCCGTGACGACGCAGGATACCGAGGCGGCAATGCCCAGGGATCCCCTGGAGCAATTGCGCCGAGAACTTGACGCGGTACGGGAGACCTTGCGCGGTATCCGGGCTGGCGGACCTGACGCCCTGCTCATCGGCACCGGCAGCGGCAGCGGCGGGGAGCTGTTCGCGCTCAGCGGCGCCGCCCGCGCCATGGAGGTATTGCGCCTGGAGCTGGACGCGGCACGAGAGACGTTGCGCATCATCCGGGCCGGCGGATTCGACGCCCTGGTGATCGACGCCGGCGGCGGCAGCGAGGTGTTCGCGCTCGGCGGAGCCGGCCCGGCGGACCGGCTGCTGGTCGAGAGCGTCGCGGATCGTGGGGTCGGCTACTTCCGGGCGGTGGCCGTCGACTTCGACGGCACCCTGGCTGATGGCCAGGTCGCGCCCGCCACGCTGGCCGCGCTCACCGGGGCGCGGGCCCGGGGGGTCCGGGTGATTGTGGTCACCGGGCGGATCATGAGCGAGCTGCGCGCCGTGTTCCCGGAGGTCGACGAGCATGTTGATGCGGTCGTCGCCGAGAACGGCGCCGTGCTGGTCACCCACGGCGGCGTCCGCATGCTCGCTGACCCGATCGGCGGCGCGGTGAGTGCTGCGCTGTCTGGCCGCGGGGTCGCCCACCGCCGCGGGCGGGTGATAGTCGCCGGCGCCGCCGCCGACGAGCCGGCCGCGCTTGCGGTGGTCCGCGAGCTGGGCCTGGACTGCCGGCTCGTCCCCAACCGGGGCGAGCTGATGATCCTGCCGGCCGGGGTGACCAAGGGCAGCGGCCTGCTTGAGGCGCTCGGCGATCTGGGCCTGTCGCTGCACAACACGATCGGCGTCGTTGACGCCGAGAACGACCACAGCCTGCTGGATGCCTGCGAGGTCGGGGTGGCCGTCGCCAACGCGGTCGAGGCCATCCGCGCGCACGCCGACATGACGCTGGCGCTGCCGGACGGCCCGGGGGTGGCCGACCTGCTGCTGGGACCGCTGCTGGCCGGCCGGGCGCACCTGCATCCCCGCCGCTGGCAGGTCACGCTGGGCACCGACGACGACGGCGATCCGGTCACGGTGCCCGGCTCGCAGCTCAACATCGCCGTCTGCGGCGGCACCGGGGGAGGCAAGTCCTACCTGGCCGGGCTGATCTGCGAGCAGCTGATCCGCCTCGGCTACTGCCTGGTCGTCGTCGACCCCGAAGGCGACCATCATGGGCTCGGCGAGCTACGCGACGTGATCATCACGGGGGGCGACGAGGCCCGCCTCGCCGAGCCCGGCGAGGTCGTGCGCCTGCTCCGGCACGGCCACGCCAGCGTGGTCACCGACCTGTCCCGCCTCGACGCCGCGGCCCGCGCTGCCTACGCGGCGGACCTGGCCAGCGCCGTCGAAGCCCACCGGGCCGCCACCGGCATTCCGCAGTGGGTGGTCGTCGACGAAGCCCATGGGCCCATCGGGCGGGAGGTGACCGCGCGCCGCCTGTTCGACCCCGCCGCTGAGGGCTACCTGCTCATCACCTGGCAGCCCGAGGAGCTGTCGGCCGACGCCCTGCTCGCCCTCGACGCCGTCATCACCCTCGGCTCCGCCCGGCCCGACAGCCGGTTCGTCGACCTCACTGCGGCGGTGGCCGATATGCCCCGCGCCGAGATCGCCCGCCTGCTCACCGGGCCGGCCGGCCGCGCGGTGCTGGCCTGGCGGCAGCGCCCCGGCCGGGCGGTGGCGTTCACCCTCGGGCCCCGGATTACGCCCCATCTGCGCCACGCGCACAAGTACGGCCACTCCGGCGTCGAGCCCGCCCGCCGGTTCTACTTCCGGACCGGGCCCGACACCCCCACCGTGGCGGTCGCCGCCAACCTCGCCGAACTGGAAGCCGAGCTCGGCCGCTGCGACCCGGGCGTGCTGCGCTACCACTGCCCCCGCCACGACTTCTCCGGCTGGGTAGCGGGCGTCTTCCGCGACGAGCGCCTCGCCAGCCACCTCGGCGCCGCCGAGGCCGCCCTCCCGGCCGACAGCCACGCCGCAGTCGTCGAGCAGGTTCGCCTGGCACTCATCGCTACACTCCAGGCCCGCAGCCCAAGCTGAACCCGCCGTCCCGGATTGTGCCGCTGGCGTCGTGGCGGGTCGCCCGCGGGATTCGCCCGAACACCAGGGCACACGCGCGCCTTACGTAGGTGGCCAGCTCACCCGCCTGCGCCGTCAGGCGCTGCCAGGAAACAGTGCCCGTAGGGCGTGTGCGGTGCCAGAACTCGCGCAGGGCATCTGACCTGCGGGAAGCCGTTTCGGCTGTGGCACTACGACGTGACCGGGGCCAAGCGGAAGGCAGCCATCCAGGCAGGCGCGCAGCCGGTCGGGATGCGCGAGTTCCGGGCCATCATTGACGCCGGGGGTCCGGGGTGTCTCCGGGCGTGGTACTGGCGAAGGGCTGGCCGTGTGCGCGGAGTACGGGTGTAATAAACACTAGGGGCTGCCGGGGCTCGGCCCAGGTGTGGCCGCCGTGCCGGTCCACGATCTGGCGGACGCTGGCGAGGCCGATGCCGGTGCCGGTGCCGGGGAACTCGCGCGTGGCGTGCAGGCGCTGGAATGGTGTGAATAGCTTGTCGGCGTAAGCGGGGTTGAAGCCCGCGCCGTTGTCGCGCACGTGGCAGCAGACGCGGGCGTTCGCTGCGGGGGTCGTCCCGAACTCGATGGAGGCGTTGTCGCGGCTGGTGGTGAACTTCCAGGCGTTGTCCAGCAAGTTGCGCAGGGCTTCGCGGATGAGAGCGCGGTCGGCCAGTGCCCAGGCCTGCGGCTGGATGGTGAAGCAGACGTTGCGGGCCGGGTCCTGGCGCTGGAGGTCTGTAGCGATGGTGGCGGCCTCGGCGCCGAGATTGACTGGCTGGAGGTTGATCTCTGTCCGCGAGACGTTAGACAGCTGCGTCAGGTCATCGAGAATGTGACCCATGTGCTCGCTCGCGGCCTCGATCCGCTCAGCGTAGTTGCGGCCGTCCTCGCCGAGGATGTCGGCGTAATCCTCCATCAGGGCGGTGCTGAACCCGGCCAGCGAGCGCAGCGGGGTTCGCAGGTCGTGCGCGAGGGAGTAGCCGAGCTGCCGTAGGTTCTCGTTGGTCCGCCTGAGGTCGTCGCGTGCCTGCCGTTGCTGGGTGATGTCGCGGATGGCGGCGGAGATGAGGATGCCCTGGTCGGTGTCGAGGGCCGGACAGGGCGATCTCGGCGGGGAAGGCGGTGCCGTCGCGGCGGCGGGCGGACAGGTCCACCCCTGCGCCCATGGTCTCAGAGCTGAGCCGTCCACTCGACGACGACCATCTGGCGAGTCGGCCGCGCTGGGGAGGGATTGTTCTGCGTCCCTATGGGAGCGAACCTGGAAACTCGGTGTCACTGCTGTTCCCTTCGCTGCGAGTGTTCCCTTCGCTGCGGGCTCGGGTCACAGTTCGGTGATCCACTCGATCACCAGGCGTCGGCTTGGGCTGGCTGTTTGCCATTTGGAGTGGTACGCCCCTCTGGACCCCCCGCTGCGCTCCGCGCCCCGCTGGTAACTCGCCGACACAGCGGCCGCTCACCGGGCCTGAAGGCCCGGTTCACTGGGCCGGTATGAACGCCTCGCCGTAGGTGATGAGGCGATCCTCGGTCACCACGGCGGTGACGAGCTCGGCGGGGGTTATATCGAACGCGTAGTTCAGCGCGCGGGTTCCCTCCGGGGCCACGGGGACGCCCCGCACGTGGGTGACTTCGTCCTCGGCGCGCTGTTCCACGGTGATCCGGCCGCCGTCGGGGGTCGCCGGGTCGATGGTCGACTCGGGCACCGCGACCAGGAACGGGATCCGGGCGCACCGGGCGGCGAGTGCGAGGCTGTAGGTGCCGATCTTGTTGGCCACGTCACCATTGGCCGCGATCCGGTCCGCCCCGACCACGACCGCGTCGATGAGGCCCCGGCTGATCAGGAAAGGGGCGGCGGCGTCCGGGATGAGGTAGTGCTCGATGCCGAGCTGGCCGAGCTCCCAGCAGGTGAGCCGGGCGCCCTGCAGCAGCGGCCGGGTCTCGTCCACCACGACGTGCCGGACGGCGCGGTCGTTGTTCAGCGCCCGGATCACGCCGAGCGCGGTGCCCCAGCCCAGGCACGCGAGGCTGCCGGTGTTGCAGTGCGTCCCGATCCGCAGCGGTTCGGGCCCGCACGTCTCCCGCAGGTAGCGGGCCCCTCGCTCGCTCATCCGGTGGGTCGCGGTCACGGTCGCGGCCACCGTGGCCAGCGCCGCGGCCTCCACCGCCGCCGCCCCGTCCGGGATCACGGCCGCGGTGGCCTCCGCTTCGCGGCGCAGGTTGACGGCGGTCGGCCGGGCGTCCCCGATCCGTTTGACCGCCGCGGCGAGCCGGTCCTCGTCCCAGCCCTGTTCCTTCGCCTGCCGGGCGGCCAGGGCCACACCGAGCGCGCCCGCGGCGCCCAGCAGCGGCGCGCCGCGGATGGCCAGCCGGGTGATCGCGTCCACCAGCTCATCGACCGTGGTGAGATGAAGCATGCGGACCTCGTGCGGGAGCGCGGTCTGGTCAATGGCGACGATGTGCCCGTCGCGCCAGCCCAGGACCTCCAGCGCTCCACCGGGATGAGCGGAACTGGACTGCATAAGAGTGAAGTTACCCGAGGAAGGGAGGCGCGATGCTGCTCGGTGAGCTGCGGACCGAGGTCGCCGCGGTGTGCGGCCAGCTCACCGCGGCCGGCCTGGTCACCGGAACGTCCGGCAACGTGAGTGCGCGCGACGGCGAACTGGTAGCCGTTACGCCCAGCGGGCTCGACTACGCTGCGCTGACGGCCGGGCTGGTCGGGGTGCACCGGCTCGACGGCTCACCGGTGGAGGCTCCCCTGCAGCCGACCAGCGAACTGCCGCTGCACCTGAGCGTCTACGTGGCGACCGGCGCCGCCGCGGTCGTACACACCCACTCCCTCGCCGCGACCGCGACATCCGCGCTGGTCGAGGAAGTGCCGGCGATCCACTATCAGGTGGCGGCGTTCGGCGGGCCGGTGGCCGTCGCCCCGTATGCGACCTACGGCACGGACGAGCTCGCCGCGAACGTCGTGGCCGCGCTACGTGGCCGGACCGGCTGCCTGATGGCCAACCACGGCGCGGTCACGATCGGGCCCGACCTGGCCACCGCGCTGACCCGCAGCGTGTCGCTGGAATGGCTGTGCGACGTCTACCTGCGGGCGGCCGCCGCCGGCACCCCCCGGCTGCTGCCCCCCGAGGAGATCGACCAGGTCGTAGCGAAGTTTGCGGGCTATGGCCAGCGGCCCCCGCCCTGACCGCTGCGTGCACCGTAGGTCGCGCGGAACTGGGGCGCGTTTCCGCGGAATTCGCTGAGAACGCTCGCCACCGCCCCGGCCCCCCGTGAACGACCGGGCGGCCTAGCTGGCGAGGCTCCCGCCGGATTGCAGCACGCGCGCGTCGGCGCCCTCAGCCCGTCGCCCCCGCCCGGTGGGGGCGGAAGAACGCACGCAGCTGCTCCGCGTAGAGCTCGGGCTCCTCGAACGGCGCGAAGTGCCCGCCGCGCGCGGGCTTGGTCACGCGCACGACGTTCGCCGTGCGCTCGAGCCACGCCCGCGGCAGGCGGGATTCTGTACACCGACCTGCCGTCGGCCGCGCTGAACGCGCCGCAGGTTGCCTGGGAGTTCTTTGCCGCATACCGACGCCCGAATGGCAAAGGCCTAAGGGCTCTGTGTCCGTTTCGTGCACGGGAGTACCGTCCAACTGTGCTCAAGCGGAAAATTGAGCTGCCGCCGGTACACCTCTACCCAGCGGACCCATGGCGCATCGTGGAGGCACGGTACTCCGATGAGTTTGTCGGTCACACCGAGACCGTCTTTTCGCTGGGCAACGGATTCGTCGGCGTGCGCGGCAGCTTCGAGGAGGGGCGCCCGGCGCTGGTCCCCGGGACGTTCGTCAACGGGTTCCACGAGACCTGGCCGATCATTCACGCCGAAGGGGCGCACGCGCTGGCCAGGACCGGCCAGACGATCGTCAACGTGCCCGACACGACGATCCTCAAGCTCTACGTGGACGACGAGCCATTCTTCCTGCCGACGGCGCACATCGAGGACTACGGGCGAGTCCTCGATATGCGGGCTGGGACGCTGACCCGTGAGGTGGTGTGGGTCACCGGTGTCGGCAAGCATGTCCGGATCCGCTCGCGCCGGATCGTCTCACTCGAATACCGTCACCTGATCGCGATGACCTACGAGGTCACGATGCTGGATGAGCCGGCGCCCGTGGTGATCTCCTCACTGGTGCTCAACCGCCAGGACGCCGGCCAGGCCCGCGGCCTGCCCGAGCACCGGCCGGGCGATCCCCGCCTGGCAACCGTGCTGCCGCACCGGGTGCTCAACGTGCGGGCGGCCGAGGTGGCCGACCAGCGCATCCTTCTGGGCTACCAGACGACCAGCAGCGGGATGACGCTCGGCGTAGGCGTCGACCACGTGATCGACGCGGCGTGCTCCTCCCAGGCGGCGGGGTCCCTCGATGACGACGAGACGGGCGAGGTCCTCCTCACGGCCGACGCGGTGCCCGGCGTGCCGATCCGGGTCACCAAGTACGCGACCTACCAGGCCTCCCGCAGCATCCCCGTCCCCGAGCTCGTCAACCGGTGCCGCCGGACGCTGGACCGCGCGATCCGCGACGGGTTCGACATACTGCTCACGAGCCAGCGCGCGAACCTCGCCCGGTTCTGGGACCGCGCCGACGTCCAGGTGCAGGCCCGGCTCAATCCGGTGCGGCAGCAGCAGGCGGTCCGGTGGAATCTCTATCAGGTAGCGCAGGCGACGTGGCGCGCCGAAGGGGCCGGAGTCCCGGCGAAGGGACTGACCGGGCAGGCCTACGAGGGCCACTACTTCTGGGACACCGAAATCTACGTCCTGCCGTTCCTGTCGTACACCCAGCCGAGGATCGCCCGGAACCTGCTGGCGGTCCGGCACAGCATGCTGCCCCGCGCGCGGGAGCGGGCGGCCGAAATGAGCCAGCGAGGGGCGCTCTTCCCGTGGCGGACCATCAACGGCGAGGAGGCTTCACCCAACTTCCAGCAGGGCACCGCCCAGTATCACATCAACGCCGATATCGCTTATGCGGTCATGCGCTACGCCCAGGTGGAGGGCAGCGGACGCGTGCTCGGCGAGGTCGGCGCTCAGATCCTTGTCGAGACCGCCCGGCTGTGGGCGGACCTTGGTTTCTACGGCGCCGATCAGCGGTTCCACATCCACGGCGTGACCGGGCCCGACGAGTACACCACCGTGGTCAACGACAACGCCTACACCAACCTCATGGCGCGGCTGAATCTCAATTTCGCCGCCGCCACCGTGCGCCGTCTGCGCGGGGAGCGGCCGGAGGAATACACCGCGCTGGTGCACGCGGTCAGGCTTCAGTTCAAAGAGGTCGAGTCCTGGGAGCGCGCGGCGGCCGCGATGCACATCCCGTTCGACGAGGAACGCGGCATCCACCCCCAGGATGACACGTTCCTCGACCGGGAGGCGTGGGACCTCGACGCCACGCCGCGGGAGAAGTTCCCGCTGCTGCTGCACTACCACCCGCTGGTGATCTACCGGCACCAGGTCCTCAAGCAGGCCGACATCGTGCTGGCGATGTTCCTGCTCGGCGACGAGTTCTCCGAGGAGCAGAAGCGCCGCAACTTCGACTACTACGACCCGCTCACCACCGGCGACTCGTCCCTGTCGGCGTGCGTGCAAGGCATCATCGCCGCGGAGATCGGCCGCGAGCGCCAGGCTCTGGAGTACTTTCAGTACGCGCTGCTGATGGACCTGGGCAACGTGGCGGGCAACGCCTCCGACGGCGTCCATATTGCCTCCGCCGCCGGTGTATGGGCATCGCTCGTCTTCGGGTTCGGCGGCGTCCGGGACTTCGGCGGCCGCCTGTCCTTCGCGCCCCGGCTGCCGCACGCCTGGAACCAGCTCGCCTTCTCACTTCGATTCGGCGGCCGGCAGATCCGGGTCAGGCTCACCCACGACGAGGAAAGCTACCTCATTGGCGAGGGCGATCCACTGCAGGTCCTCGTCCGCGGCGAGCCCCACCTGCTCAGCCCGGGCACCCCCCTGGCCATCAAGCTCACGCCGCCGTGACATGGACGTGCGCCTGGTCTGCCAGCGTTAGCCAGAACTGCGCGAATCGGGTGAAAGAGTCCTGGTGCGAGTAGTTCCCCAGCCGCGGGCGTTGGCTCCCGGGCGGTCGCAAGCGTCACGTCCGGGCTGGCGCGGCTATCCACCGCCACCGCCAGAGCGTAGTGTCGGGAGCGGAAGTGTCCCCGAGCAAGCCTGCACCCGGCCAGAGTGGGGGTGCGGATGACCGGCGTCGCTCCAGAGCCTGGCGGCACGGCCAGTTAGGCCGGAATGGATCAAGGTGCCGCAACGATGCACGAAACACCCAGCGCGAGCCGCGCCGCCGCGGCAATACCTAGACGGCCCGAGCCGGACGTTCAGCCGCGTGCCGGTCCCCCGGCCGGAAGGGCAGGCGACTCCGCGGAGATGACCCTCCGGCTGATCGAAGAGCGCGACCGGATCGCCGAGGGCATGAACAACATCGTCGTGCGCCGGCTGTTCTCGGCGGCCCTGGACCTGGAAGCCGCGCTGGGGCTGGTGAGCGAGCACCATGCGGCCGGCAAGATCCAGCATGCGATTGACGAGCTGGACCTGGCCATCCGCGATCTGAGGGACACACTGTTCGATCACCGTCATCATGATCCGGCCGCCGGGATGGGCTAGGGCGCTGATTCGCCTGGCCGGCTAGCGGGCGCGGGCGTAGAGGCGGCGGCACTGGGCGGTGGCTTCGCGGGCGATAGTGTCCTCGTCGCGGCCGGCCAGATGGCCGTCGGCGACGGTCGGCCGGCCGTTGACGAGCAGCAGCGTGAGCGGGGGCGGGGCGCCCAGGGCGAGCGCCGCGACCGGGTCGGCGATGGTCGAGTGCAGGGCATCGTCGATCCGCCACGCGGCCAGGTCGGCGAGCTTGCCCGGTTCGATGGAGCCGATCTCGCCGGCGCGGCCGAGGCAGCGGGCCCCGCCCATGGTCGCGGCGTACAGCGCCTGGCGCGCGGTCAGCGCGGCCGGGCCGCGACGGGCCCGGGCGAACAGCAGCGCGGCGCGGATTTCTGGGCCGAGCTGGCCGCTCTCGTTGGAGGCGGTGCCATCCACGCCGAGACCGACGGGGGTGCCCGCCGCCAGAAGTTCCGGGACCGGGGCGATCCCGGTGCCGAGCCGCGCGTTGGAGGTCGGGCAGTGCGCGACGCCGGTGCCGGTCTCACCGAGCCGCTGGATCGCGGCCTCATCGAGGTGCACGCAGTGCGCGAGCCAGAACGTCGTCCCCGGTCCAGCCGCGGGAGTCCAGGAACTCTGTCGGCGTGACGCCGAACTTGTCCGCGCAGAATTGCTCCTCCTCGACGGTCTCCGCGCCGTGCGTGTGCATCAGGACCCCGCGCCGGCGGGCCAGGCCCGCGGCCCCGCGCAGCAGTTCCTCCGTCACGGTGAACGGCGAACACGGGGCGACGCTGATGCGGACCATCGCGCCCGGCGCCGGATCATGGTGGGCGTCGATGGCCCGTTCGGTCTCGGTGAGCGCCGTCTCGGTCGTCTCGACCGCGAAGTCGGGCGGCAGGCCGCCCTGGGACTCGCCCAGGTCCATCGACCCGCGGGCGGGCTGGAAGCGGAGGCCGAGTTCCCGTGCGGCCTGGATCTCCGCGCCGAGCAGGTCCCCGGCGCCGCGCGGGAAGACGTAGGGATGGTCGGCAGCGGTGGTGCAGCCGCTGGTCAGCAGGGCTGTGATGGACCCGCGCGCCGCGGCGTACACCATCTCCTGGTCGATCCGGGCCCAGACCGGGTACAGCTCCGTAAGCCACTCGAACAGGGTGGACTGCTGCGCACGGCCCCTGGTCAGCCACTGGTAGAAGTGGTGATGCGTGTTGACCAGGCCCGGGGTGAGCAGGTGACCCGACGCGTTGATCCGCTCGGTTGGCACGCCGTCGTCATAGCCCGGCAGCGAGCCAGGGCCCACCGCCGTGATCAGGTTGTCCTCCACCACGACGTTTCCGGCGGGGAACTCGGCGGCGGACGGGTTCACGGTGGCGACGTGCGCACCCTCGATGATGATCCTGCGCTGAGGCACGGTGCCGACGTTAGGGGCCCCCGTGTACAGGCGTCAACGCGGGCCCCCGGCGCCCCTTGCGTGTCACGGCGCCGGCCTTGGACGGCGTGCGGCGGCGTAATTTGGAGGTTCCCCGCCCTACGGGCTGCGCGGGGCCGGGGAACCGCCGACGATCTCCCCCACCCCGGCCATCGTGGCCGCCATCCGCGCCGCCACCGGACGTCCGCTCACCCGGGTCCCGGTCCGCCCCGGAGGACATCACCGGCACCTGAGAGCGCCGCCCCGCCGATCTTCGCGGTCAGCCCGGTGCGCCCCTGAGCCCTATGACCACATAGCGCGATCACGCGGTTACTTTATGATATAATCGGCGAGCCTGCCGGGATCAGTTCTGCATTCGCGTCAGGGGTAAGGCTCGGTTGGAGAGGGGCACGTGTGACAGACGACGGCAACGCCGCCCAGGATGAGCGGCCGGTGGTGGCCGATATCGCCGCCGGGGCATTGCGGGCCAGCGAGCAGCAGCTCGAGCGGGAGTTCGGCCGCGTACCTATTAGTTGGGTAAAGATCAGCCTGACCGCCGGACGGCGTGGCCACTACCTCGCGGTCAATGACGCGTACTGCGAGCTGACGCGCTACTCACGGGGGGAACTGGACGGACGGGACTTCCTGGGTGATGTCCACTCCGAAGACCAGGCTGCCCTTCAGACCCTGATCCAGGACGTCATATCTGGCGAGACCAGCCTGATCCGGACGGATGCGCGTTTGGTCCGCAAGGACGGCGAGATTGTTTACGGCCGGCTGACCGGGGCGGCGATCCGGCCTGCCGCCGGCGAGCTTTACCTGGAGGTCTTCGCCGAAGACACTTCGGCGGCCGAACAGGCGCGGGCCGAGATACGTCGGCTCCGGCGCGAGCTACAGCGATCGCGGCGCCTCGCGAGCCTGGGGCAGCTGGCCGGCGGAATCTCGCACGACTTCAGCAACATGCTCACGGTGATCGCCAACTACGCGAGCCTGATCCGAGACGAGCTGACCGTCGCCGAGGCAACCGAGAGCGCGGCCCGATGGGGACCCGTCCGCTGGGACGTGGAGCAGATCGAAGACTCGGCCGACCGCGCCAGAAGACTGATCAGGCACCTGCTGGCCTTCGCCCGGCGCGAAGAGGCAGAGCCCGTGCTGGTGGATCTCGGCCAGGCAGTCAGCGAATTCACCGGGCTGCTGAGCGAGGTGCTGGGCGAGCACGTCCCGGTCATCACCCGAACGGGCGAGGGCCTGTGGCCGCTGCAAGCTGATCGCGGGCAGCTTGAACAGGTCATCGTCAACATCGCCCTGAACGCCCGCGATGCCATGCCGGGAGGCGGCCAGGTCACCATCGAGACCGCGAATATCGACCTGGCGAGCTACCAGGCTGGCTCGCCGGACGCCGCAGATCTCGCCGAGCTCCTCCCGGGACGCTACGTCGGGCTTCGCATTACTGACACCGGAGCGGGGATGGACGCGCTGACCGCGGAACGAGCCTTCGAGCCCTTCTTCACCACGAAGGGCGGAGACGAGGCGGCGGGACTCGGCCTGGCCGCCGTGCACAGGTTCGCCACGCAGGCCGGCGGCAAGGCCTGGCTGCGGTCCGAACCGGGCCACGGGACGACCGTGACGGTGATGATGCCGGCCGCGGCCCAGGCCAGCGCAGCGCCGGACGGGCACCAAGGGTGGGCGGAAGAGCACACCGCCACAGTGCTCGTGATCGACGATGACGCCGCGATACGGAACGTCACGCGCCGGGTGCTGGCCAGCGCCGGTTACCGCGTCCTGACGGCCGCGGACGGGCAAGAGGCGCTCGGATTTCTCGGGGACGCCGAGCGGGCCGTCGGCCTGGTCCTGACGGATATCGTCATGCCCGGAATGACGGGTGAGGCGTTCGCCACCCAGGCCCATGCCCTCCGCCCGGGGCTCCCCGTGCTGTTTATGTCGGGCTACGAGCGACACGGTGGCGCAGAGGGCTGGCCCGGCCCGGAGACGCAGGTCATCGCTAAGCCATTCACCCGGGCCGCGCTGCTGGCCAGGGTGACCCAGACGCTGGCGGACAGTGCGGGCGAGGACAGCAGCGCCCGGCCAGCGGAGCCCGCGCGAGCCGAGCGCGCACGAGCCGAGCGCGAGTGAACGGCGTTAAGCCGTTCACGGGACATCCCTGCTCGCCGGGTGATTCCGCGGGAGCGTAATCCGCAGCCGCCAGCGCCGGGCGCGCAGATCTCCGCTCGCTTTCGCCGCCAGGGCGGCGGCCACCCGCGCCAGCCCGGCGCGGGCCAATTCCACGTCACCAATCTCATGAGCGTCGTCCGCCGCCGGGGTGATGGTCAGCTCGATCCGGATCATGTGCCCGTCGGCCCGGACCGCCGCGGACGCGCGTGCCCGGCGCCCCTCGGGCACGGTCCCGAGCAGAGTCAGCTCGATGACGTCGGCGACCATGGGTATCTCCGCCGCGTGCAGGCCCTCGTTCCCCGCTCCGGCGTCCACGGTCAGCGGCCCGCCGAGCAGCCAGGCCGTCCGCCGCTCGAGGGCACCGGCCACCGGGCCGGTCTCAGCGGAAAAGCCGCCGGGCAGCCGGTCCAGCGCGGCCGCCGCGGCGTCCAGCCGCGGCAATACCCGGTCGAAAATCCCCGGCGGCAGGGCCGGGTGCGATCGGTGCAGGAGCTGGAGCTCGAGGCTGGCCGCGAAGATCTCCTGCAGCGGGCCGTTGTGCAGGTAGGCGGCCAGCGCACGTTGTTCCCGGGCGCGCAGCTGGCGATCCATGGCCAGCAGCAGCCAGGCCGGCGGCTCGCCCTCGGCGGGCCCGTCCTCGGCAGGCCCGCCCTCGGCGGGCGTACGCTCAGCCCGGCGTGACCGGCCGGCGACAGGCTCGGTTGGCCCACCGGGATCAGGCCCCAGCAGCGGCCACGGGCCGGGCCGCGGACGGCCGGCCTCACGTACGGCCTCGAGCAGGTCCCCTATGCTGAACGGCTTGGCCAGGTACGCGGTGCCCTCCGGAAGCCGGTCCGGGATTCCGCCGCTGATCACTACGCATCGCGCGGCCGCCGCCCGGTCCTTCGACCGGAGCCTTTCCACCAGGTCGATCCCGCTCTCGCCGCCCAGCCGGGCGTCGACGAGCACGGCATCGTATCCGCCCGGATCCTTAGCCTCCGCCTCCGCGAGCGTGCCGGCGACATCAACCTGATAGCCCCCAGCGCTGAGCGCGCGGCGGATCGTCTCGCGCATTTCCTCGGCGTCATCGACGACCAGCACCCGGGGGGTCCGTGGGCTCTCGCTCAATGTGCTTGCCCTCCGAGGAACGTCATGTGATGACAGCTACTTTGAGTGAGTATTTCTAAACACAGAGTAACTCGGCTGGAGGAATCTCATGATCGGCAGGCCCGGGGATTGTCGAGGCGGGCTGGCCGACCGGCTGCTGCCCGGGCCGACCTCGACCCCATCGACATCGGCGGCGTGGGCGCCGCCGCGGCCGACGACCCGCAGCTCGATGACTACCTGCATACGTTCAGGCCCATCGCGGCGTGCTGCTGCCCCGTTCCACAAGGTGGCGCTGATATGCCCGGCCGCGACCACTGCCGACGTGGACCTGCACGCGGAACTGTTCGGGACGGCCATCGGCGAGCCGCAGCGCGGCGAAGCAGGAACACACCCGAAGTCGCGCCGGAAAACGGCATGACAGGCGGGAATCTCCGCTCTTCAAGGCGGAGTGGGAGTCAACTTTGTGACACACTCAACCCGGGGGGCCGGGTTCCCTGGTCACGGGGAAGGCAGCGGTGGAACGCTCACGGCTTGAATCGTTCAGCGATGGAGTCTTCGCCGTGGCGATCACGCTGCTGGCGCTGAACCTGACCATCGAGGGACCAGGGCACGGGACGCTGCTGCACCAGCTAGCGCACCACTGGCCGGCGTTCGTGGCCTACGTGATCAGCTTCTTCACGATCGGGATCATCTGGGTCAACCACCACACGCTGATCGGGAACATCGCGGTTGTGAACCGGACCCTGCTCTTCCTTAACATGCTGCTGCTGCTGATCATCGTGGCCATCCCGTTTGTCACCGCGACGATGGCGGCCTACCTGACCGCAGGCGGTCAGGACGCGCACGTCGCGGCCGCGCTGTACGCGGGCACCTTCGAACTGATGGGCCTTGCCTTCACCGGCCTGCTGGAGTGGGCGCTGCACGAGGACGAGCGCATGCACCAGCCCGTTCCTGCGGCAGCAAGGCAAGCCGTCCGGACCCGTTTCTACATCGGGCAGCTGCCCTATCTGATCGCCGTAGGCGTGGCGTTCGTCAGTGCACCCGTTTCGGTGACCATCACGGCCTTGGTCGCCATCTACTACGTCTTCGAGCGGACCCCTTCGAGGAACTGACACCCCCGCACCCCTGGATCTAATCGGCTCGGGACTGTGGAGCGAGCCGAGATAGACCCATCGGCTCTCGGGATTTGTGGCGAGTTTCCGCAGCATCCTACGGAAAACCGACGCCGATCAGGACGGCGATGGGCCGTGCGCAGGGCGGTGGCGCGCAAACCGGGAACAGCAGGGGTGTCTAGGGTGGGGTGCCATGCCGTGGCTGATCGGGACGTCGGGGTGGCAGTACCGGGACTGGCGGGGGGTGCTGTATCCGCCCGGGGTTCCGCAGCGGCTCTGGCTGGAGCATTACGCGGAACAGTTCGCCACGGTGGAGAACAACAACGCGTTCTACCGGCTGCCGTCGAAGGAGACGTTCGAGGCGTGGGCAGAGCGGACCCCGCCGGGGTTCGTGATGGCGGTCAAGGCGAGCCGGTACCTCACGCACGTCCGGCGGCTGAAGGACCCGGCCGAGCCGGTGCGCCGGCTGCTGGGCGCGGCCGCCGGGCTCGGGGCCAAGCTCGGGCCGATCCTGCTGCAGCTTCCGCCGACGTGGAAGGGTGACCGGGGGCTGCTGGACGACGCGCTGGCCGAATTCCGCCGGGCCGGGCCGGCGGGCTTGAGGATCGCGGTCGAGATGCGGCACGCGTCCTGCTGGACGGACGAGATGCGGCAGGTCCTCACCGACCGGGGTGCCGCGCTGGCCTGGACGGACCGGGGCGAGTCACCGATGGGGCCGCTGTGGCGGACCACGGACTGGGGTTACCTGCGGATGCACGAGGGCGCGGCCCAGCCTTGGCCCCGGTACCGCCGGGACGGCCTGCGGGCCTGGACGGAACGCCTGTCGGCCGGATGGCCCGGCGCGGCCGACGTGTACGTGTACTTCAACAACGATCCCGGCGGGGCGGCGATCCACAACGCGGTCGCGTTCGCGGCTATCGCCCGGGAGGCGGGGCAGACCGTAACCCGCACGCCAGCCGGGGCGCCCCCGGCGGCGGAAGGCTGACCCGCTAGGCGCAGCCGGTTAGCCAGCGCTCCATGCAGGTCAGCAGCTCCTCGGTGTCGACCGGCTTGGTGACGTAGTCGCTGGCGCCGGCGTCGAGGCTTTTCTCCCGGTCGCCCTGCATGGCCCGCGCCGTCACCGCGATGATCGGCAGGCCCGTGTACCGGGGCATGTCGCGGATCGCGGCCATGGTCGCGTAGCCGTCCATTTCCGGCATCATCACGTCCATCAGGATGAGGTCGACGTCCTCCTCGGCGAGCAGGACGGCGATGCCCTGGCGGCCGTTCGGCGCGCGCAGGACGCTGATCCCCTGCTGCTCCAGGGAGCTGGTGATCGCGAAGACGTTCCGGGCGTCGTCGTCGATGACGAGGACCCGCTTCCCGTGCAGCGCCTCGTGCCGTTTCGGCTGGGGCACCGGCATACCCGCGGCGCTGCCGTCCCCGGGCTGGGCCGCACGCTCCTGCGAGCCGGCCGCCGACAGGTACGCGGTGATGCGCTCGCGCAGGTCGTCGAGCGACGGCAGCAGCTCCAGCGCCCCGTTCCCGAACCGCAGCCGGGCCAGCCGGTTCTGCGGGCTGTCCGGCTTTTCCCGGGTGTGCGCGAGCACGGGCAGGCCGGCCAGGCCCGGCTCGTCCTGCAGCTGCTCAAGGAACGCGAACGCGGCCGCATCGGGCAGGCCGAGGTCGAGGACGACACACCGGTGCGGCGCCGACCGGAGCACCCCGATGGCCTCGTCCGGGCCGGCGACGGTCTGCACCCGGACCGCCCCGTTCAGGTCGGTCAGGTCGGACGCGGCACTGTAGGCCAGCAGGGTCAGCAGACCGCCCCGCGTGCTTTCCAGCACGAGCACGCGGTGCTCGGCGGCGGCTCCGGCGGGAGCGGCCGGATCGGCACTCCGGCCGTCGGCGGCGGCGCCTGCCCTACCGGCGTCCTCGATGGGTGCGCCGCTGGTCACGGCGGGGTCCGCGCCGTCGACTTCGGCTTCCTGCGCGCCCGGCAGCGAGCGCGGCACATGCAGCGTGAAGGTGCTGCCCCGGCCCAGCTCGCTGTCGGCCGTGATGTCCCCGCCGAGCAGCGCGGCGACCTCACGGGTGATGGACAGTCCCAGCCCGGTACCGCCATAGCGGCGGCTGAGCGTGCCGTCCCCCTGCTGGAAGGCCCCGAAGATCGTGTTCAGGTTCTCCGGGGCGATGCCGATGCCCGTGTCAGTGACGGAGAACGTCACGGTCGGGCTGCCGTCCGGCGCGGGCTCGCCCAGGCCGACCCGCAGCACGACGCGGCCGCTGGAGGTGAATTTGACCGCGTTGGACAGCAGGTTGCCGAGGACCTGACGCAGCCGCTGCCGGTCGGTGAACATCTCGCCGGGGGCTTCGGCGGCCGCCTCGACCGCGAAGGTCAGGCCCTTCTCCGCGGTCAGTGGCTGGAAGGTGGCGCGGACGTCCTCCAGCAGCGCGCGCAGCGCGAAGCGTTCCGGGTGGATGTCCATCCGGCCCGCCTCGACCTTGGACAGGTCCAGGATGTCGTTGATGAGCTGGAGCAGGTCCGACCCGGCCGAATGAATGACGTTGGCGTACTCGACCTGCTTGGCGGTGAGGTTCCGGCCCGGGTTCTGAGCGAGCAGCCGGGCCAGGATCAGCAGGCTGTTCAGCGGTGTGCGCAGCTCGTGTGACATGTTCGCGAGGAACTGCGACTTGTATTTCGAGGCCAGCGCGAGCTGCTGCGCGCGCTCCTCGATCTCCTGCCGGGCCTGCTCGATCTCGGCGTTCTTGGTCTCGATGTCGCTGTTCTGGCGGGCGAGCTGTTCGGCCTTGTCTTCCAGCTCGGCGTTGGACCGCTGGAGCTTGTCCTGCTGGGCCTGCAATTCGACCGAACGGGCCTGCAGCTCGGCGGTCAGCCGCTGGGACTCGTTCAGCAGCGCGTCGGTGCGGGAGTTGGCCACGATCGTATTGAGGTTGACACCGAGGGTCTCGGCAAGCTGTCCGAGGAAGTCGGTCTGCACCTGGGTGAAGGGGGTGAACGCCGCCAGCTCGATGACGCCCAGCACCTGGTCCTCGAACAGGATCGGGAGCACGGCCAGGCTGGACGGCGACGCCTCACCCAGCCCGGAAGAGATCTTGACGTACCCCTCCGGCAGGTCGGCCACGACGATGGACCGCTTGCTCTTGGCCACCTGCCCGATCAGCGACTGGCCCAGCCGGTACTGCAGCGGGGCCTCCTTGTCGGCGCGCAGGCCGTAGCCGGCGATGAGGCGCAGCTGGGTGTCACCCCCGGCCGTCTCGCTGAGGAAGAACGTGCCGTGCTGCGCCCCGACCAGCGGCGCGAGCTCGTCCATGATCAGTTCGGCGACCACGGCCAGGTCCCGGTGGCCCTGCATCATGCCGGAGATCCGGGCCAGGTTGGACTTGAGCCAGTCCTGCTGCTGGTTGGCCTGGATGGTCTCGCGCAGCGACTGGACCATGGCGTTGATGTTGTCCTTCAGCTCGGCGACCTCGCCCTGCGCCTCGACCGAGATGGAGCGGGTCAGGTCCCCGGCGGCGACCGCGCTGGTCACCTCGGCGATCGCGCGGACCTGGCGGGTCAGGTTTCCGGCCAGCTCGTTGACGTTCTCGGTGAGCCGCTTCCAGGTGCCGGAGACGCCCTCGACCTCGGCCTGGCCACCGAGGCGGCCCTCGCTGCCGACTTCACGGGCCACCCGGGTAACCTCGTCGGCGAACGCGGACAGCTGGTCGACCATCGTGTTGATGGTGGTCTTCAGCTCCAGGATCTCGCCGCGCGCGTCCACGTCGATCTTCTTGGACAGGTCGCCCTGCGCGACAGCCGTGGTGACCTGGGCGATGTTCCGCACCTGGCTGGTCAGGTTGGTCGCCATCGAGTTGACGCTGTCGGTGAGGTCCTTCCAGGTGCCGGCCTTGTTCGGCACGTTGGCCTGGCCGCCGAGGATGCCCTCGGTGCCCACCTCGCGCGCCACCCGGGTCACCTCACCGGCGAACGTGGACAGCGTGCCGACCATCGTGTTGATGGCCTGGGCGAGCGCGGCGACCTCGCCCTTGGCCTCGACCATGATCTGCTGGCTCAGGTCACCGCGCGCCACCGCCGTGGCCACTTGCGCGATCGATCGCACCTGGGCGGTCAGGTTGGACGCCATCACGTTGACGTTGTCGGTGAGGTCCTCCCAGGTGCCGGAGACCCCGCGGACGACGGCCTGGCCGCCCAGGTTGCCCTGGGTGCCGACCTCGCGCGCGACCCGGGTCACCTCGTCGGCGAACGCCGACAGCTGGTCGACCATCGTGTTGATGGTCTCCTTCAGTTCCAGGATCTCGCCGCGCGCGTCGACCCGGATCTTCTGGGTCAGGTCGCCCCTGGCCACGGCCGTCGCCACCTGGGCGACGTCGCGCACCTGCCCGGTGAGGTTCCCGGCCATGGCATTGACCGAGTCGGTCAGATCCTTCCAGGTGCCGGAGACGCCCTTGACGTCGGCCTGGCCGCCGAGGCGTCCCTCGGTACCGACCTCACGCGCCACCCGGGTGACTTCGGAGGTGAAGAGGTCGAGCTGATCGGCCATGCCGTTGAAGACGGTGGCGATCTGGTCCATCAGCGGGTCGCCGCTCTCGGGCAGGCGGGTGCTGAAGTCGCCGCCGCGCACGGCGGTGAGACCCGCCAGGAGCTGCTCCAGCCCCGATTCGTCCAGCTTGCGGCCTGCCTGCATGACGTCGGTCATCAGCACTCCCCATCATGGTGACGGCGTGCGTGGCCCCGGACGGGCGAGAAGGTCCGGCGTGGCTTCCCGCACCGCTACCGGTATGGCTCCCGGGGCCACAGCTTCCGGAGCGGCGTGGGCACGTGCCGATGGTAGAGGCGCGACGCACGCGTTAACAGCGAACCTGAACTTTTGCCGCATGGCAACATTAGTGGTGCCGGGACCGGAGCGATCGCGCGTACATGGTCATCCATGCTCGCATAGCCTGCGGGGGCGGAGAAGCCCGCGCGCGTGGGAGCCTGCGTGAGCGGAAGCCCGCACGCGTGAGAGCGTATGCGAGCGGAGGATCGCGGCGGACCGCTCCGGCCCCGGCCGCCGGTTGTCGCATAAGGAAGGTCGGTGGGCGGTGCTGAGCAGCGGCGACGAGATCCTGCGCCTGGCGGCGGTGATCGACCGGCAGCGGCGCGAGCTGGACCAGGTGCGCTCCGGCGCGGCGGCCCGGTCGGTCATCGACATGGCCAAGGGTGCCCTCATCGAGCGGCTGGGCTGTTCGGCCGCCGAGGCTGCGCGCCAGCTGACCGCGCTCGCCAGCGAGGCGGGGGGGCCGGTGGCGGAGATCGCCGCTGCGATCATCGGCCGCGCCCCGGCCCCTGTCCCGGCCCCCGCCCTTGTCCCGGTGCTCGACCCGGCCGTTGCCCCCGCCCTTGCCCCGCCGGGCGACGCGACAACTACCGGGGCGCTGCGGCACCAGCTCGCGGGGGCGGCCATGGATCTGGCCGCCGACGGCGGGGAGATCGCCGCCGCCGTCCTGGACCACGCGCTGGCGCCGCTCGGCGCGGCCGCCGTCGCGCTGTGGGTGATCAGAGCGGACGGCGCGCTGGACCTGTTCGGCGAAGCCGGGCTCGGGCCGGCCGAAGCGAGCCGCTGGCGGCGGATCCCTCCGCAGATGGACTGTCCGGCACAGCGCGTCGCCCGCGACGGTCCCGACCTATGGTGGGCCGCCGGTCCTCCAGACCCGGGCAGTCGCCCGGGCACTCGCCCGCATACTCCCCCGCTGATCGGGCGGTGGCCGGGCGGGGCGCACGCGGTGGCCGCCCTCCGCGACCGCGGCTCGGTCCTGCTGGGCGTGATGGAGGTGTGCTGGCCGCAGCCGCGAGCTGCCTTCCCGGACACGCTGCGCCAGCAGGTCGCAGATCTGGCCGAGGCTTGCGCGGAGCTGCTCAGCGCGCGGGCCGCGCGCGGTGATCTCGCGATGGTGCGCTCCCGCCCGGCGCTGCGCGGCCTGCTGGAGAGCCTGCTGGAGTCGGTGATGATCGCCGCCGCCTTGCGGGACGGCGAGGGTCGCATCAGCGACTTCCGCATCGACTACGCCGGGGAGAATTTCCGCGACCCGGCCGGGCGGAACGCCAATGACCTCACCGGCCGCACGCTGCTGGAAGCCTACCCCACGGCGGCCACGGTGGGCGGCGTCCTCGAGCACGCGATCCGCGTCCTCAGCACCGGCCAGGCGCAGCATGTTCCCGGCCCGGTCGTCACCGCCCCGGCCGGTGAGGCGACGGGCGCCATCGCCGACATCCGGATCGCGCGCTTCTTCGACGGGGTCGTCCTTACCTGGCGGCCGGCCGGTGAAGTCGACCGGCTCACGGCCCGGCTGCAGCAGATCCAGCGGCTCGGCCGGATCGGCGCATGGGAGGAGAACCTGGTCACGGGGCGGGCGGACTGGACCGAATCCGCATTCGCGCTGTTCGGCCTGCCCGCCCGCGAGGGGGCCGCGATTCCCGTCGCTGACCTGCACAGCTACGTGATCGCGGCGGACGTCCCGGCGGTGAGGCGGTTCCGGGAGACACTCCTGCGCGGGCCGGAGCCAACGGGCGCGACGTTCCGCATCGTCCGGGCCGACGACGGGAGCGTGCGGCAGATGCGCGTGTTCGCCGAGCCGGTGCTGAGCCCGGCCGGGACGATCGAGGCCGTCCGGGGAGCCTTCCAGGACATCTCCGCCGAGTACCAGACGCGGGTCGCGCTGGCCGCCACCCGCGACCAGCTGGCCGATACCGAACAGCGCGCCGAGGAGGAGCACCGGCTGGCGGTGCGCCTGCAGCGGGCCATCATGCCGCCGAGCGCCGAGCCGCTCGCGGCGGCCGGGGTCGAGGTCGCCGTCCGGTACCGCCCGGCCGGCCCTGGCCACCTGGTGGGCGGGGACTGGTACGACACGCTGCTGCTGCCCAGCCAGGAAGTCCTGCTGGTGGTCGGGGACATCGCCGGGCACGGGATCGACGCGGTGACCGGGATGGTCGCCGCGCGCAACTGCCTGCGCGGGCTGGCCATCACCGGCGCGGGACCCGCCGAGCTGCTCGGCTTCCTCAACGCCGCTATCTGCCACCTCACAGACGGGGTGGTCGGCACGGTCGTCTGCGGGCTCTACGATCCCGCCCGCCGGGTGCTGCGATGGGCGCGCGCCGGGCACCTGCCGCCCATCGTTATCCGGGACGGGACCGCGACGGCGCTCCCGCTGCCGCGCGGGTTGCTCCTCGGCACGGCTCCCGACGCGGCCTACGAGGAATTCACCACGTCACTGGCGGTCGGGGACACGATGCTGCTGTTCACCGACGGCATGATCGAGCGCCGCGACGTCCCCATCGACGAGGCCCTGGACGAGTTCGCGCGCCGCGCGGCCGCCCCGCAGCCGTCGGCCGCGGTGCTCGCCGATCACGTCCTCGCGCACGCGGCCTCCGACACCGGTGACGACGCGTGCCTGGTCACCGTCCGGATCCGCTAGCCGTACCATGCGCGATGCGGGTAGCCGCACCAGCGCGGTACGCGCCGGGTAGCCGGCATGGGCAACGACGTCATCAGAGGGTGGCCGGACGTTAAACGTATTCCCTTTTCCGCATCCAGACGAGGGTGAGCCAGCCCCAGATGGGGGGCAGGTACGACGTGAACAGGCGCTGGATGAAAACCGCGGCGGTGGCGTCGGACTCCGAGACGCCGGCCGCGGTGAGGCCGAGGATCATGCCCGCTTCCACCACACCCATGCCGCCGGGCGACGGCGATATGCCTCCGATAATGCCGGCCAGGGTGATGACCACGATCAGGGTGGGAAGCCGGAGATGGTCACCGAAGGCCCGCAGCGACACGGACAGGGCCAGGGCCACCAGCAGCTCCGAGCCGACGGAGCCGCCCACCAGCAGCACCAGCTTGCGCGGGGAGCTGGCTACCTGCTTGAGGTTGCCCCAGATGTCGAGGACCCTGGGGCGCACCTTCGCGGCGGCCATCCTGCGGAGCCGGGGTACGGCCAGCAGCAGGCCGGCCGCCACGGCGACCACCACCACGACGGCCAAGATGATCCATACCAGTCTCGAGTTCCCGCCCGACTGGGGGGTGGCCTCGAGGTGGATGGACCCCCAGGCGAACGGCAGCGAAGCCAGGAATAGCACCGCTATGGCGATCCAGCTACAGGCGGCCATGATGGCGCCCGAGCTGAGCGCCACCGTGGCGTCGTAGCCCTGTTGCTGGTAGAAGCGCACCCGGGTGGCGAAGACTGCCGCTGTCCCGCCGGCTAGCGCACTGAAGGAGTTGGCGACCTCGACCGCCACCGCCCGCCCGAACGGAAGCGGCCCGGACACGCTGCCGACGGTTTCGACGGCGGACGCCACGTAGGCCAGCTGGGCCAGGATGAACGCCATGATGACCCAGAGCCAGTTGGCCCCGATCACCGTGTCGAAGGACTTGGAGACATCGATGAGCACACCGATGAGGGCCCAGCCGCCGATGAGCGTGCCGACTACCATGATCAGCGTCGGCCAGCTCACCCGGCGGGGCTCCGCCAATTTCGGCACGTCGATCGACTTGGCTTGGGCGGCGCGTCGGCGGACGTCTTCCAGGAGCCCACGCTGGCGGCGCAGACTCCGGCCGAGTGCGGGGTCGAGCGCAGCCTTCCGGAGATGCTGAAGGGCGCCTTCGAGCGTCTCCGCATCCAGGCACCGGGCCGCGGAGCCGGCGGCTCGTTCGGCGCCCGCCACCACCGCCGCCGCCGCGATGGCGCCGGCCATGTCGCGATTGAGCTGGTCCGGCGAAGCGTTCGAGGTGGCGTTGCGGAAGTCCGCCACCACGACGGTCTCCACGGCCGGGTCGACCAGCAGTACGTCACCACTCATGGCGCCGTGAGCGATGCGTGCCCGCCGGAGAATCAGCAGTTGACGATAGAGGTCGTCAAGAGCGGCGTCACCGATGTCGGCGGCGTCAGCCTCGGACAGCGTTGTCCCGGCCGGCCGGCGGTAGACGAGCAGCGCATCCTTGGACGGTCCCGCGGTTCCGGCCGCAACGATTTCGGGCACGGCCACGCCGACCTGGCCGGCCCGCATGGTGAGGTAGGCCTCGTGTTCGACCTGCTGAAGCCGGGTGAGCATGAGGCTCGGGCCGGAGTCCCGATAGAACAGGAACCGGCCTGTTTTGGTGAGCAGCCGGGCGTCGGCAGCATCCCGGCCGTATACCGCTATACCGATGCGCTGACCGGACGCGTCTGCCCGGCGTGTCTCGGTTGCCTCGTACTTCGCTACTCCCCAGACCTGCCGTGCGACCGCCTGCACGTCGTTCGAGCGGATGCCGAGCTCCTCCAGCAGCAGCTGCACATCATCGGCCGACGGCAGGCCGAGAGGTGAGCCGAAAATGAGCCGGACCACCGCCGTCATCCCCCAGCCGATGGCCAGGCTCCCGAGGACGTTGAGCGGCAGCCCGTGACCTCCGACCGCTGAGGCCAAGGCCACCAGGGCGATGAAGGACTCGATGAGGCGCTGCACGCCCCGTGCCAGATAGGGCAAGGTCGCCGTCGCGACCGCCATGAAGAGAGCGATTTGGAGGACCGGGAAACGCATGTAGTAGCTGTCGATCACGATTCCGCTCGGCCGTCCGCCGCGGCTTCCGAGCAGAAGGATCAGGATCCCTGTCACCAGCGCCGTGCCGGCAGCGCTCAACCCGATGTCACGCGCGACCTCCCAGCGGCGCGCGACCAGAGCCAGTGCCACCAGGGCGATCGTCACGCCGTACGCGCCAGCGTCGTAGACCACCGTCACCAGCCAGGTGATGCTCCGGGGCGGCGGATGGATGACCTGGACGATGGCCTGGTCGATGCGGGAGTTGTAGCGGATGACAAGCACGCAGCACAGCAGGGCGAGGACAGCACCGGCCAAGCGCGCTCCGTCGGTCCCGCGCCGCCGTCGCTGGCCGTCGCCGACCGGAGCGAACATGACCGAGCGCCAGCCGCGCAGGACATGCGGCGGGGGAACGGAGGCCGCATTCTCTAGCAGGTCTTCAGCCATTGCCCGGCCGAAATGCAGATCTCATGCGTCTCCAGGGAAGCCACACAGGGTCACTGTCAGCCGTTCAGGATTCGGGCCTTCTGCTGCTCGAACAAGGCCCCGGTCAGAAGGCCCACCCGCGTCAGATGCGCCTGGTGCCGGCATCGGTTCTTCCGCTGGAATACTGCCCGGTTGGCGGAACGTGGCCGGGCCAGCGATTCATCTGCATCATCTGTCCCGTCCGTCCCTAGTTTGGGTGCCTTAAGCTTACTGATCCGTATGACGAGAAGGTAGACACCCACCACGCCCGTCAACGTCGCGGCGAGCATTCATCAAGGTCCCGGCGAGCATTCATCAAGGTCCCGGCGAGCATCATCAAGATTGCGGCGTGGAAAACCCGGCCTTCAGGCCGGGGAGGAAACGCCGCCGCACCGATTCCATGGCCACCTCGCGTGGCCGCCAAGCGGTCAGGAGCTGGCCGCTTCGCTGGATGCCGCCGGGCGGGTTCCCCGCCGGGCGGTCAGGGCCGCTCCATCGTGGGGCTGCCGGTGGGAGGAGTGCTGGCCTCGGCGCCGGCGACCGCCTCGTCCACGCTGTCGTACAGCGGAAGCCGATAGGCCAGGCCGGTGATCCACAAGGCCTTGGCCGGACGGTACTGGGCACCCGCGAGGATCAGGTTTCCCGACCCGGACAGCAGCTTCTTCCAATGGCCGATGATGACGGCCAGGCAGCCGGTGTCCATGAACGTGACCGCCGACATGTCGATGATGACCTGGCTGTTGTCGCGGCGGGCCTTGGTCATGAACTGATCGAACTGGTCGCGGGTGATGAGGTCGAGATTCCCGGCCACCTTGACGACCGTATAAGGGCCGCGCCGCTCCGATGACAGGGACAGCATACGGATCTACCCCCGGGAGATGACGGCAGGACAACTCTCACAATACAGCGCAGTCCGCGCCGTGACAGCGCGCGTGCCCGGCTACCGGAGGGTCATCCGCAGTAGCACGGCGGTGCCGGCGGGCGTCGCCTTGATCAGCAGGTCATCGCAGACCAGCCGGGCCACCTCCAGGCCCATGCCGCCCTGTTCGGCAGGCCGGCGCGGGAGGGGTGTAGGCGCCGCCGCGGCAGCCCAGTGCCCGCTGTCGCGGATCTCCGCCACCCCGGCACCGCCGTTGACCCACAGCCGCAGCGAGGCCCGCGGTGATCCGTGCCGGACCGCGTTGGTGGCGATCTCGTTGACCGCGATCACGAAGTCGTCGGCCGCCTCCGCCGACATGCCCGCCCGGGTGGCCCAGGTCACCGTGAGCCGGCGGACCCGTGGAAGATCGGTGGAGGTGAAATTCATTTGGTGCGGTTCCGGACGCGCAGGACGCCACGCTCCGCGAGCGCGCGGCGGCGAGCCGTCTTTCACACCCCCACCTACCCTGGAAGCAACTAGTGACGCCACCTTCATGCCGACACGAGGCTCCCTGCCCAGGTTTCGCGCGGACATCCCGTCCGGGGCCAATTGGCTGCACGGGAATTCGCGGCGGGGGCTGGACCGGCGAGCCCGCCATCCCCGCACGGTACCGGAAACTCACGGCGGCACGGCATCCTCGTCCGGGCGTGAACATTACCACTGGCGCCGATTCGGGGGCCGACTGGCACGCCGGCGCAGGCCCGGCCCGGCGGCGCGGGCCGCCAGAACCAACGCAGTCAGTGCCGACGCCGCGGGAAGGTGGTACAAGAAGGGGCGTGGATCAGCTGCGGGCGTCGGTCAGCGCCGGGGGCTCCTACACCCTGGTCGTGCTGGCGGGCGAGTCCGCCGCTCCCGAATCCGGATGAGCGCGCCCGGCCGGGGCTCGCCATAATTGGCGAATGACTGTGGCGGCCAGGATCGGCGTGCGCGCGGCGACGACTGCGGACGCCGAATCGGTCGCGGCGATCTACGCGCCCGTGGTCACCGGGACGGCGATCTCTTTCGAGGAGACGGCACCGGGGCCCGACGAGATCAGGCGGCGGATGCTGGCCAGCCCCCGGCTGCCCTGGCTCGTCGCCGACGACGCGGAGCCCGGAGCCCCGCGCGAGCCCGGAGCCTCCGGTGGGCCCGGAGCCCCCCGCGAGGCCCGTCTGCGGGCACCGGCGCCCCGTCCCGGGAAGGCCGGCCGCCGTGGCCAACCGTGAGCTGGTGATCCTCGGCACTGCGAGCCAGGCGCCGACGCGGGTGCGCAACCACAACGGCTACCTGCTGCGGTGGGAGGACGAGGGGCTGCTGTTCGACCCGGGTGAGGGAACCCAGCGGCAGATGCTGCTGGCCGGGGTGCGGGCCAGCGAGATCTCGCGGATCTGCATCACCCACTTCCACGGCGATCACTGCCTGGGGCTGCCCGGCGTCCTGCAGCGGCTCTCGCTGGACCGGGTGGCCCACGAGGTGGCGTGCTACTACCCCGCCGCGGGGCAGGAGTTCTTCCGGCGGCTGCGCCACGCCGCGATCTTCCGTGATCTGGCAACCCTCCGGGAGCACCCGGTCGGCGAGAACACGGCTGGCCAGGAGCCGGCGGCTGAGGGCCCGGCGGCCCCGGCGGCTGAGGACCCGGCGGGTAAAGGCCCCGCGGGCGGGGGCTGGGTGATCGGCGAGACGGCGGAATTCCGGCTGAGCGCCTGGCCGCTGTCCCACCGGGTGCCTACCATCGGGTACCAGCTGGCTGAGCCGGACGGCCGCCGTATGGTGCCGGAACGGCTCGCCGCGCTGGGCATCAGCGGGCCGGACGTCGGGCGGCTGGCCCAGCAGGGCTGGCTCGACGTGGACGGGCAGCGAGTGAACCTGGCGGAGGTGAGCGAGCCGCGGCTCGGGCAGCGGTTCGCCTTCATCATGGACACCCGGATGTGTGACGCGGTCCTCGCCCTCGCGCAGGGCGCCGACCTGATGATCTGCGAGGCGACGTTCCTGGCCTCCGACGCGGCCCTCGCCCCCGAGTACGGGCACCTGACCGCTACCCAGGCGGGCCAGATCGCCGCGGAATCCGGCGTGCGGACGTTGGTGCTGACGCACTTCTCCCAGCGCTACGCGCACCAGGATCCACAGCGGTTCGCCGACGAGGCAGGCTCCGTCTTCGGCGGCGAGATCGTCGTAGCCGCCGACCTGGAACGGATCCCCGTCCCGCGCCGCCGGTGAGGGCCGGGATGGGAGCGGGCCGTACGCTCGGGCCGTGGCCCAGACCGCGGTGAAACGTCCGGTGGCGGCGAGCCTGCTCCCCCACCTGCGGCGGGCCCATGACCATATCGACCGGCACTACGCGGAGCCGCTCGATTTTCCGGTGGGTCACCATCTGCCACCCCACCCAGCCCGAGCTCGAGGTCACGCTGATGAAGCCAGGGCCGCCGCTCGATGCGGAGGCTGCCGATTTCATCCGCCGTCAGCTGGAAAGAGCCAGATGGGCGGGCTCGGCCTGCGGGTGGACGACTGCCGGAAGACGTACGAGGAGCTGACCGCCAAGGGCGTGACGTTCCTCCAGGAGCCCTCGGAACGGCCCTACGGCGTCGAGGCGGTCATGCGCGACAACACCGGCAACTGGCTTGTGCCGGTCGAGCCCCGGCCGTTCACGCCCGCGGACTTCAGCTGAGTAAGAGCCGCCGCACGGGACCCGGGCTGGGGGGCCGCGTGCGGCGGACGGTCGCCCGCTGTGCGCGGACGCGAAGGGGCTTCTACTCCAGCGGGTAGGTGCCCGGGGCCGGGCCGAGCGGCGGGTACTTCCGGTTGCCGAGCCCGGCACGGGCCTTCTTCTCCTCGCCGGAGCGGGGCAGCAGCCATTCGATCCACTGCGGCCACCAGGAGCCGCCGTGCCAGTCGGCCGTGGCCTGCCACGCATCGGGGTCCGGGTCGCCGGCCGGTGCCGACCAGTAGCCGTACTTCGCCGTCTTGGCGGGGTTGACGAACGACTGGATGTGACCCGACTTTACGAGGGCCACCTCCTTGTCGCCACCGAGGAGCTGGGTCAGGTTGTAGCACGCCCGCCATTGTGTGATGTGGTCGGTGAACCCGGCCACGTGGAAGCTGTCGCAGGTGACCTTGGCCAGGTCGATGGGCGTGCCCAGCGCGGTGATCCCGCCCGGGACGGCCGCGCTGCCGGTTAGCGCGATCCTGGTGGTGTCCGCCGACAACCTCGCGGGCACCGCGGTCGCATCGTCGTTCCAGGCCAGCACGTCGAAGGCGGGCGGGTCCTCACCGAGCAGCCAGCCGCTTACCGCGTAGTTGAACACGAGATCGTTGGGCCGCAGCCACGCGAACGTGGTCTTCATCGTCGAGCCCGGGAGGACCTTGTCCGCCGCGGCCGCCTGCTCGAGCATCTTCAGCGAGTCCTGGGTGCTCAGCATGCCGACCACGTTGGGGGACGAGCTCGTCATTATCGTGACGAGGTATGTCGCCGAATTGATCGACGAGTCCCCCCTAGCGGCCAGCACGCCGAGGGCGACCGTGTTCGTCATGCCGCCGGCGCACAGCCCGAGCGTATTGATGGTCTCGCTGTGGGTGATGTCCTTGACGATGTCGACCGCACGGAGCTCGGCGGCCACGTAGTCGTCGAAGCCCCAGCGCCCATGCCCGAGCTCCTCACGCGGGTTGCGCCAGCTCATCATGAAGACGGTGAGGCCGTTCTCGACCGCATACTCGGCCATGCTGCGCCCCGGCGAGAGGTCGAGCACGTAGTACCGGTTGATCTCCGGCGGCACCATCAGCAGTGGCCGGCTGCGCACCTTCGGCGTCGACGGCGCGTACTCGAGCAGCTCGAACATGTCATCGCGGTAGACGACCGAGCCGGGGGTGCACGCCAGCTGCTCGCCCACCTTCATCACATCCCGGTCGACCATCTTCGGCATGCCGCCGCCAGCCAGGTCGCGCAGCATGTTCTGGGCGCCGCTGAACAGCGAGAGCCCGCCGGTCTCGAACGCGCGCTTGAGCGCGGCCGGGTTGGTCGGCAGGAAATTGGTGGGGGCCAGCGACGCGGTCATGATGTTGGCCAGGTAGCTGGCCCGCGCCTTCCCCTCCCACGAGGGCCCCACGGAGTCGGCCATCCGGCCTGCCCATTCCTCGAACAGCCGGTACGACAGGCCGAGCCCCCGGTACGCCCAGTTGGCGGTCCAGGTGGGGTCCTTGAACCGGGCGTCCTTCGGGCCGTATTCGAGCTCGGACTGGCCCAGTGCGATCTTCGTCAGTTCGCCGACCAGCCACGGCAGCTGCTTCGCCGCCTCGGCCGGGCTGAGCAGGTCCATGGCCGACTGGAGCATCCCCGCCGCGTCGGGCGCGGGGCCGGCCGGAAGCCCGCCTCCGAGCGGCAGGTCCGGGTCGACGTCACGGGCCGGCGTGCCGGAGGCGCCAGCCGTTGCGGGCGGTGTGCTGTCGTCGGCTGGGGAGGGCGCATCATTGCGGCCCATCGTCCCTCCTCAAGGTATGGAGATCCATGTCTTCAAGCTCGCACCAGGGGGCGAGAAGTACAAGACAACGCCCGCGCCTAATGCGGTAACTGCGGTCTTCCGTCACCAGGGACAGGGACCAATGGCAGGTTTCGCCGCGCCCCGGCCGGCCTACGTTCGGGACAACCGAGGCCGGCGGACACCGCAATTTCGTCCCGGAAGTAGCCGACTTTCTCAGGACCTGGCCACGAGCCAGCCCGCGACAGAGACCGCGATCGCGACCGCGACCGCGATGGGAGTCAACTGCATGAGTGTCACCGAGGACGCAGCGCAGGAGCCACTGGCGCATGTCCGGGCCGGAGGAGATCGCGCGGGTGGTCTGCTTCCTGGCCTCCGACGACTCGTCCTACATCACCGGGCAGATCTGGGCCGTCAACGGCGGCCTGGACATGTGACGGAACCCGCGGGGAGACCGTTGCTTGGCAAACCGCCCAATCGCTTGGTATAGTTAGCACATACACCCGAGGAGGGCAATCAAATGACTGAGACCCAGAACGCCGCGCGTGACGTACAAGGCGAGATCATCAAGACCGTCAACCAGAGCCAGGACGCGGTTATCGAAGCCATCCGCGACTGGGCCGACGCCGTGCAGGCCCTGACGCCGAAGCTGCCGCCGCTGAACGTACCGTTCGCTGGCAAGCTCCCGCAGCCGGAGCAGCTCGTGGCCAGCGCCTACGACTTCGCCGAGCAGCTGCTCGCCAGCCAGCGCCGGTTCGCCGAGGAGCTGGTGCGGGCGACCAGCCCGCTGCTGCCCATCAAGGAAGAGGGCAAGGCAGGCGCCAAGGACGCGGCCAAGTAAGGAAAGTACGCACCGCCCCCGAACGGGTGGCCGCACAAACAGGCAGGCGGCGGGCCGGGCGATCCGGCCCGCCGCCGCTGTATGCCTACCATCTCTAGCGGAACATCGGCACACATCGCAGGGACTGATCATGACGGATCCGTGGCAGGCGCAGCGGGAGGCGCTCGGCGCCTTTATCCGCAGCCAGCGCAAGCTGGCCAATCTTTCGCTGCGCCAGCTGGCCGATCTGACCAGCCTCTCCAACCCGTACCTCAGCCAGGTCGAGCGCGGCCTGCACCAGCCATCCGTCCGGGCCCTGAAGTCGATCGCCGACGCGCTCAACGTGTCGGCCGAGACCCTGCTGGCCGAGGCGGGACTGGTGGACGCGATGGCCATCCGGAAACAGGGCGACGGGTCGCAGGGCCCGCCGCCGCAGACCGAGGAGGCCATCCGCGCGGACCAGCGCCTCAGCGAGGCGCAGCGCACCGCCCTGATCGCGGTCTACCGCAGCATGCTGGAGCGAGAGTGAGCGCTGGCTGGATCTGCGCAGCCTGCGGCAACCACTACCCGGGCACCGAGGCGCCGCCCGTGTCCTGCCTGATCTGCACCGACGAACGTCAGTGGGTGGCCCCGTCCGGGCCGCGGTGGACCACGATGGCGGAACTGGCCGCGGCCGGCCACCACTGTGCCGTCTGGGAGGAGGAACCCGGGCTGCTCGGTGTCGGCGTGAACCCGCCGGTCGGCATCGGCCAGCGCGGCCTCATCGTCCGCACGCCCGCGGGCAACCTGCTCTGGGATCCGCCGGGTTTCCTGGATGACCGCGCCGTCGAGCGGGTCCGGGAGGCCGGCGGACTGCGCGCCGTGACCGCCAGCCATCCGCACTTCTACGGGGCGATGGCCGAATGGGCCCGGGCCTTCGGCGCCAGCCTGCTGGTAGCGGAGGCCGACACGTCGTGGGTGACCTCGCCCGATCCCGCGATCCGCACCTGGGCCTCCCGCGAGGCGCTGCTGCCCGGCGTCACCCTCGTCCAGTGCGGAGGCCACTTTCCCGGCAGCGCGGTCGTGCACTGGGCCGGCAGCGCGGACGGCGCCGGGGTCCTGCTGACCGGCGACACGATCTTCGTCACGCCGGGAGAAGACCGGATCACCTTCGTCTGGAGCGCGCCAAACCGGCTGCCGCTGCCGGAGGCCGCCGTCCGCGGGATTGTCAGCGCGGTCAGCCCCTTCGCGTTCGACCGGATCTACGGCGGCTGGGCCCCGACCATCCGCCAGGACGCGCGCCGGGTGCTGGAAAACTCGGCCGACCGGTACATCGAGTTCCTCCGCGGCGACGCCCCGGTCTGACGCCGGGTCCCCGGGGGGCCCAGGGGGACACCCCGGGACGCCCGGGGATACCCGGTACCGAACGGACGTGGATCGGGCTCAGCAGGTGCGGTCCGCCTCCGGCCGCGCGTGCCGGGCTCCGTTGCCGGGGGCGCCCGACCGGATTCGGCACAGCGCCGACGGAGGAAGATCCAGACCGCGGCCATCACGGCGAGCGTCCCGGGCAGCGCAGACCTCCCAGGTCCCGGGGCGGGAGGATGACGGCGCAAGCATTACCGGCAAACGGCCGTAGCATGGCAGAATTCCTCCTGGATAGCTTCTACGTACACGTAGAAGTTCTGCGCTTGCAGATTACAGCCTGCTGCCCGAGAAGATGGTCGCGGATTCATGAGCACACACGACGGCGGAGCCGACGCCGGCTTCCGGCGCGCGGCCGGCGAACTGGAAAGCGCGGTGCTCGATGTGCTGCACACCGCGGGCATTCCGCTGTCGCCCGGCGCCGTCCGGGAGCGTCTCGGTGGTGACCTTGCTTACACCACCGTGGTGACGATCCTGTCCCGGCTGTACGCCAAGGGGGTCCTGGAGCGGGCCCGGGCGGGACGCGCGTACCTGTACGCGCCCGTGGCGGACGAGCCGGGCCTCGCGGCCCGCCGGATGGCCACCGTACTGGCCGGCGAGCCCGACCGCGAGGCCGTCCTGGCCCGGTTCGTCTCGGGCCTATCGGAATCGGACGAACAGTTGCTGCGCCGTATGCTCGGCACTGATGACGCCGGGAGCGACTGAGGAGCTTCGCCGTGTGGGCTGTCTACCTGCCGCTCGTCGTCCCGCTGTGCGCGGCCGCGGGCGCGCGTACCATCGCCAGCCGGCTGCCCCCGCAGGCCGCGACCTGGCTGCTGACCGGGGCGGCGGTCGCGCTGGCCGCGCTGAGCACGGCCGTCCTGGGGCTGCTGGCCTGCACCGCGATCCTCCGCATTCCGCTGGTGGCGACGCTCGGCCACATGTCAGTGCAGGTCATCCGGCGTAACGACCCCGCCTCCCTCTCCGCCGCGGTGGGCGGCGCCGCCCTGCTCGCGGTGGCCGTTGCGGCGGCCGGCCGCGCCACCTGGCGGCGGGTCAGGGCCCTGGTCTCCGCCGCGCGGCACGCCCGCTGCCTGCCCGGCTCCAGCCAGGTCGTCGTAGTACCGGACGGTTCCGCGGACGCATACGCCGTGCCCGGCTGGCCCGGCCGGATCGTCGTCACCGCCGGCATGCTCGACGCGCTCAATCCGGACGAGCGCCGCGTGCTGCTCGCGCACGAGCGCGTGCACGCCCAGAGGCACCACTACCTGTTCACGGCGCTCACCTACCTGGCGGCGGCGGCCAACCCGCTGCTGCGCCCGGTCGCGGCCGCGGTGACCTACACGGTCGAGCGGTGGGCCGACGAGACGGCCGCCCGCGATTGCGGCGACCGCCGCCTGGCGGCCCGGGCCATCGGCAAGGCGGCCCTCGCCTCAGCCGAGCGGAGCACGCGCGGTCCCGTCCGCTCCTGGGCCGTCGCGATGGGCATCGCCGGGCCCGCCTTCCCGCGCGACGCCACCCGGCTGCGCGGCATGACCGGGCTGCGCAGCATCATCGGGCTGCGCAGCATCATCGGGCTGCGCGGGGTGACCAGGCTTCCCGGCCCGGCCAGGCTGGGGCGGGTGACCAGGCTCGGCGACGTGCTCGGGGTGGGCGGCGCGGGCCCGGTGCCGCGCCGGGTCGCCGCGCTGCTCGCGCCGCCGCCGCGGATCCGCCCGCTGCTGGTGGCCGCGGTCGCGGGCGTGGTGCTCGTGTCCAGCCTCGCAGTCCTGGACGTGGCCCGCGACGTGCACGCCGTCGTCGAACTGGCGCAGGCTCAGGTCTTCACCGGCCGCTCCTGACGGGGCCGGACATCAAAAGTACGTATGCGTACTTAAGGCGTTCGCCAGATACCCTAGGCGCGTGGCCGACACCAGGCAAGGGGGAACGCTCGCCGACACGCACGAGGGCAAACCCGGCCTGCCCCGGGGCCGGAGCCGGCTGCCGGTCGTGGCCGTTCGGGCGTCGCAACGGGAGCGGCTGGTGCGCGCAGTCGTGGCGGCGGTAGCGGAATCGGGCTACCCCGCGGTGACGGTGGCCGAGATCGTGCGGCGGGCGAGAGTGTCGCGGGCAGCCTTCTACACGCACTTCACCGACAAGGAGGACTGCTTCCTGTCCGCCTCGCGGGAGGGCGGGAGGCTGATGGTCAGCCGGATCGTGACCGCCACCCGGGCGGTGCCCGCGGGAACACCGGACGATGAGGTGCTCCGGGTGGCCTGCCACGCCTTCCTGGCGTTCGTGGCCGGCGAGCCGGAATTCTCCAAGATCTTTTACGTCGACATGCCAGCGGCTGGCCCGCTCGCCTGGGAACGGCTGGACGCGGCGCAGCACAGGTACGCGGTGCTGAACCAGACCTGGCACGAGCGGGCCCGGGCCCGGCACCCGGAGTGGCCCGCCGTCCCGTACGAGGCCTACCTGGCGCTGGCCGGAGCCACGGCCGAACTCGTCCGGTCCCGGGTCCGCCGGGGCGAGGCGGGCGCTATCCCCGCCCTGGAGGACACGATCGTCTCGCTGCACCTGGCGATCATGGCTGGCCGGCGGTGGGAGGTCCCCGGGTTACCCGCGCCAGGTGATGAGCGCGTCCAGCGCCTCCACCTGCGCCCCGCGCACCAGTAGCGGCGGCGCACCGGGCGGACGAGGCCCCGGGGCGGAGTTGTCCGAGGCACCGATCAGCGCGATCGACCGGGGCCGGAACAGCGCGCGGAGCCGGGCGTCGCCGCTCACTTCTGCGGCCCCGGGGCTTCCGCGGGGCGGAAGCAGGGCAGATCCGCGTCGGCGATCTGCTCGATTGTCATCTGGACCCGCATGCCGATACCGACGCTCCCAGGGCTGGTCCCGACGATCCGGGTCATCATGCGCACGCCCTCGTCCAGGTCGACCAGGGCGACGGTGAACGGCGTCTGGCCGGCGAACTCGCCGAACGCGCGGTGCGCCACCGTATACGAATAGATGCGGCCGGTCCCGGCGGCGGTGCACCAGCGGAGCGGACCGCCAAAGCAGTGCGGACAGACCGCACGCGGGTAGAAGACCGCCGCGCCGCAGCCTTCGCACCGCTGCAGCCGGAGTTCACCCTCCGCGATGCCGTCCCAGTAGGGCTTGGTGTCAGCGTCGGGAACCGGCTTCATCGACAGCTCCTTCCAGGGGTCCGGGGTCTTCTGGGGGGCCCGGGTCTTCCAGGGGCCCGGGATCTTTTAGCGGCCCCGGGTCTTCCAGCGGGCCGGGATCTTTTAGCGGCCCCGGGTCATCCAGGGGCCCAGGGTCCTGGCCCGGCGCCGGGCTCACAGTGTTCCGAGGATCACGGTGGCGGCCGAGGACAGCACGCCGCCGGTGCCGTGTACCAGCGCCAGCTCGGCGTCCGGGACCTGGCGGGCCCAGGCGAAGTCGCCTCGCAACTGCCGGACGGCCTCGATGAGCAGGAAGATCCCGTACATGCCGGGATGAGTGTAGGACAGCCCCCCGCCATTGGTGTTCATCGGGAATTCGCCGCCGGGCGCGGTCCGGCCGTTCGCGATGAAATCCCTGGCTTCACCGGCCTTGCAGAAGCCCAGCGATTCGAGCGTCAGCAGGACCGTGATCGTGAACGAGTCGTAGATCTCCGCCACGTCGATGTCGTCCAGGGTGACGCCCGCCATCCGCAGTGCGGCCGGCCCGGTCTGGGCGGCCCCGGTGACGGTAAGGTCCGGCATGCTGGAGATCGTCGCGTGCGTGTGCGTTTCGCCGTGACCGAGGATGGTCACCGGCTGGGTGGCCACGTCCGGCCAGCGATCTTCGGCCGCGATGACCACCGCTCCGCCGCCGTCGGTGACCAGGCAGCAGTCGAGCTTGTGCAGCGGCTCACAGATCATCGGCGAGGCCAGGACGTCCTCGACCGTGATCGGGTCACGGTAGTAGGCACGGGGATTGAGCCGCGCCCACCGCCGCGCCGCGACCGCGACCTGCGCCAGATCCTCGCTGGTGGTCCCGTAGACGTGCATGTGCCGCATGGCCGCCAGCGCGTACGCGCCGACCGGCATCGGGAGCCCGTAGGGCTGCTCGAACTGAGCGGTGAGATCGGCCGGGCGCGGGGCGTTCCGGCTCCGGCTGGTGCGCTGCGTGCTGCCGTAGCTGATCAGGGCCACGTCGATGAGGCCGGCCTCGATCGCGGCGGCGGCGTGACCCGCGTGGGCCTCGAAGGACGAGCCGCCGATGTTCGTGCTGTCGGTGTAAGACGGCTGGACGCCGAGGTATTCGGCCAGCGTCATCGTCGGCGTCCAGCTCCACGCCCCGGCCGTGAACACCGCGTCGACGCTGTCCTTGCCCAGCCCCGCCTCAGCGAGCGCGGCCTGGGCGGCCAGCGCCTGCTGGGACAGGACGGTCAGGTGAGGCGTCTTGCCCACGTCGGATTCGGCCACTCCGACGATCGCGGCGCGGCGGGGACTCATGCGCGGGCTCTGCCGACGGCACCATTCATAAGACGGCTATTCGCTCCCTCTGCTCCTCGTTGGCAGCGTAGAGGATGTTGTCGGCGTAACCGCCGAACGTGAATGGCACGAACGAGCGGCCGCACTCCATGGCGATGATGGCCGGCATCACCGCGCCGAGGTCCATTCCGCCGTACTCCTCCGGGGTGTTGATCCCCCAGAAGCCGCTCCGCCGGGCCTTGTTCTGCAGCTCGCGAAGCGTGCTCATTTCAAGCCCAGGGCGCCCGGTGCGCTCGTTGCGCAGCACTTCGGGCTCCAGGGGCATGACCTCCTTCTCGATGAACGACCGCACCGTGTCGCGAATCTGCCGTTCCTCGTCGCTGAGCGAGAAGTCCACCATCTGCAGATGCCCTTCCTCCGGTCCGGCGGCCATTAGTTATCTGCCTGGCTGCCACCAGAACAAACTTCGATCAACTTTCTAGAATCCTGCTCTAGCACTACTCTGAGGCTGACTGCCAGCGGTGTCGTTGTCAAACATGCAACGGCGCGGGCGCCAAAGTTCTTTCGATGGAAGTTCTGCAACGGATGGGCGGATGGGACGTAAGCCGACGAGCAACGCCTGGCAATGGAGCCGCTCCGCGCAGACCCGGCGCGTCCTGCTCGAGGCCGCCCGCGAGGTGTTCGCCGCACACGGGTACGACGGCGCCAGCGTCGCGGACGTCGTCGAGCGCGCGGGCTCCAGCGTCGGCAGCCTCTACCACCACTTCGGCGGCAAGGCGGAACTGTTCGTCGCTGTGTGGCAGGACCACCAGGACGCGCAGGAGCAGCGGGTGGTCAGTGCCGTGGGCAAGGCGCGCGCGGACGGCGAGGCAGACCTGCTCACGCTGTTTATCTCCGGCGCGCGGGCGTATTTCGGCGGTTCCTGGGAGCACCGCGACGTGGCCCGCCTGTTCATGACGGGCGACGGGCCGCCGGGGTTCGAGATGATGAGGCGGGCCCGCGGCCACGAATGGGTCCGGCAGAACGCGGTGCTGCTGGGGGCCGGAGCCGACCCCGTGGACCGGATGACGGTCGCGGTGCTGACCACGATCATCGGCGAGACGGCCCGGGAAATCGCGGCCAGTTCCTCCCGCCAGGAGGCCGGCGTCCTAGCCGACGCCGCCGTCACTTTCATCCGGCGCCTGGATCCCCTGAACCCGCCTGACCCCTTCGCGTCCTAGCGCCCTCGTTTCGGGGTTCGCTGGGCGCCGCTTGCGGGTCCTGCACGCCCAGGGCGTCCCGGAACTGCGCGAACCGCGTGGCCCCGGACAGGGCCTCGCGCAGGATCAAGAAGGTCCGCCGCCCGCCCGGGACCTCCAGGCTCCGCGCGATCGAGCAATTGGGTTAGTCCATGGTCCGGTCATCGGGCCGCGGGTGGCGGTAGTCCATGGTCCGGTCATCGGAGCGGGGACCGTCGGGCCGCGGGGCGTAGCCCTCAGCGGGACCGCCGGGATAGGACCGTGCGTACTGGTCAGCCGCGGGGACGCGTCCTCCGGCGGGGCGTGCCCTGCGGCCATGAGTGCCTTCGACGGCTGCGCCCTGCACGTCGCGGCGGGTCACGGCGAGGAAGGCGACCAGGACCGCGATCACGAGCGTCAGCACCAGGGCCACGGGGCCGTCGCCCAGGCCAACGCCACCGGCACTCTTCGGCTTGCCCAGGTAGTCGGCGAACGAGGCGCCGAGCGGACGGGTCGCCACGTAGGCGAACCAGAACGAGAAGATGGCGTTCCAGCGCAGCAGCCGGAAGCCGATCGCCGGGATGGCGATCACCGCGGCGAACAGGAAACCGGAGGCGAGGTAACCGAGGTGGAGGGTGGTCGCGGTGAAGTCGCCAACGGCCGTGCCCATCGCGAACGTCGCCACGACGGCCAGCCAGTAGAAGATCTCCCGGCGCGGGGTGTCGATGCTGTGGATCGACAGCGTTTTCTCGGTCCGGCCCCAGCTGATGAACACGGCCGCCAGCACCACGGCGTACAGGAGGCTGGAGGCGGTGTACGGCACGCCGAAGCCGACGTGCAGCACGTCCGCGGCCATCGTGCCGAACACCCCGACCATGACCACGGCCAGCCAGTAGGTCCACGCGATGTAGCGGCGCACGGAGAACTGCAGGATCAGCGCGCCGGCGAAGAACACGAAGCCCAGGCCGACGGCGACTAGGGGGTTGATGATGTGCACGAGGTAGTCGGACGTCGATTCGCCCATGGCCGTGGACAGGGCCTTGATCACCCAGAAGTAGACGGTGATCTCGGGGACGCGGAGCGCGCCGGGGGTCGTGAGCCGGCTGAGCAGACGGCGGTCGTTAAGCACCCGGCCAGTGTAGAAGCACTGTAGAAGATCAGCGAACGCGTACCGCGACGGGCCGCCTCGCGGAAGGCGGCCCGTCCCGGGACGGTGACGGCGCAAGCAGGCACTTCACCGCCCAAGCCGCCTCAGGACAGGCGGCGGCGGACCCACCAGAAGCAGCCCCAGGCCAGCAGCACGGCCACGGTCAGGTAGATGCCGGTTTCCAGCCACTGGAAGGTCCAGTACCTGCTGGCGGGCTGGTAGGCGACCACCTGCTTGAGGTGCATCTGGGCGATCGCGTTGATGCACACCTGCGGGCCCTGCTGCTGGCACGCCTGCGCGTGGGGGTCGTCAACGCGCCCCGCCGCCCGCGACGGTTGACGGCCGAGGGTCCTGGGCGGCGGCGGCTAGGATCCGGTTCATAAGAGCCAAGCGACACAACCGGGGCAGGACCGCCGCGAACGTGGTCAGAAGGCTCGTGCGCCTGACGGCCGCCTGGGCCCTGCTCGCCGCGATCCTCGCCGTGGTCCTTGTCACCGGGGCCGGGGTCCGGCGGGTCATGCCCACGTTCCGCGCGCCCGCGCTGCTCACCGAGGGCATCGCGGCCGATCCGTGCGCCCCGCAGAAGGTGATCATCGTCCCGGCACATGGCGACGCCCGCTACGACGGCGACGACAGCAGCGTGCTGTCCACCGGCTCCGGGCCGGCAGCTGGCAGCGGCGATGGGTCCGCGACGGCGGACGGGTGTACCTCCGGCGATGCGGCCGCGAGCCGGGGGTGGCTCGCGGCCGGGTCCGTTCCGGGAATGAATCCGGCGACGCGGTCCATGGCGCAGCGCGCGCTGCTGGACCTGCACCTGTCCACCCGGCCGAACGGCGCCGTCGTGGCGGGCTGGTACCCCGGCTGGCACTACGCCTGGCCTCGCGATTCGAGCTGGGTGGCGGTGGCCCTGGCGGTCACCGGCCACGACGCGGACGCCGTCCGGGTGCTGACGTTCCTGCAGCAGGAGCAGAGCCGGGACGGTACGTGGGCGGCCCGCTACCAGCCCGACGGCGGCGGCCCGGTCCGCGACGGCCGCCCGGTCGAACTGGACGCTGCTGGGTGGGTCCCCTGGGCGGTCTGGTCCTGGTATCAGGCCAGCCAGGCGAGCCATCGGGGCCGGGCGCGCCAGGAGCTGAGCAGGCTCTGGCCGATGGTCAGCGCGGCGGCCGGCGCAGCCGAGCGGTCACTCAGCCCGGGTGGCCTGCCCGCCGCCGCCACCGATTATTGGGAGCACGGCACGCAGGTGACTCTGGGTACGGCCGCGCCCCTGCTCACCGGCCTGCGGGCGGCCTCGGACATCGCGAACGTCCTCGGCCGGGCGCAGTCGGCCCAGCGCTGGGCGGACGACGCCGCCCGGCTGGCCAGGGCGATCCAGGCTTCGTTCGGCTGCTACGGATTTAACCGGCTGCCGGATGACTCCTCCGGCGCGGATGCGTCGGTCACCTTTCTCGGGCCGCCGTTCGGGCCGGGCGGCGCAGCCCTGGAGCACGCGGAGGAGGTCGCCGAGCGCGGCCTGACGCTGTCCGGCGGCGGTTTGCAGCTCGGCGCGGACTGGCCGGGTAACACCACGACGGCGTGGACCGCGGAGACCGCCTTTTTCGCGCTGTTCGACGCCTCGACCGGCGAGAACAGCCGGGCGGCCGCCCTGCTGTCCTGGCTGGCGGCGCACCGGACGCCGCTGGGCGCCCTGCCCGAGCAGGTCACCGCCGCGGGCCAGCCCGCCTCCGTGGCGCCATTGGCCTGGACCGACGCCGCGGTACTGCTGGCACTGTCCGCGCAGGCACATCCGCTGCCGGTGACCCCGGTGCCGCCGGGCGGCCAGCCCACCGCCGCGGGTGGCTGTGTCCTGCCGCCGCTGAGCGTGGTCGGCCGCTGAGGGCGGCCGCTAGTGCCCGCCGTGATGGTGGTGGTGCCAGTCACCGCTCCCGCTAGTGCTGGTCACGGTGGGGCCGGGCTGGCGCCGGGGGCCGGGGGCGACGTGGCAGCCGGGCTGGACGCGGTGCCGTTACTGTCCCAGGTGACCGAGAAGTCGTCGCCGTTGGTGATGGCTGAGGGCGTGGCTTCGGTGGCCCCGGCCGCCGAGACCATGGTCAGCTCCGTGGGGCCGGCGCCGGCCAGCGCCGCGTTATTGATCATCGCGTCAGCGAAGTTCACCGTGCCGAAGTTGGACAGTGGCAACGCGCTGTTCGTGTCGCTTGGCGCCTCGGCGATGATCTCCGCCGAGCCGAGCTGAGCGGTCGTCGAGGTCTGGTCCGTGGTCTGGGTCCAGCCCTGCGTCTGGTCGCTCAGGGTCAGCGTGAACGCGCCGCCGCCGTTCGCGACGACCGACGCGCTCATCGTGTCCCCGGGCGCGACCGGGTTCTTGTAGAAGACCGGTGCGTTGGGGAACATCTCAAACCAGCCCTGGTAGCTGGCCGCGCCGTTGTTGCAGTCCGCCTCGGTGCCGGTCTGCTCGACAGACTGCGTGCCGTCGCCGTCGAGACCGACCCAGAAGCTAGAGAACGCCTGTTGCGCGCTGCAGGTCACGGCAGGCTCGGTCCAGGAGGAGGACACGATGGTGAACGTGCCGGGCGTGCCCGCCTCCGCGTAACCGGACCAGTTCTCGCTGGTGGCGGCCGCGTTGGCGGCGTTGCCGATGCTGCCGTCCGCGCCCTGGCTGCCCTGGCTGCCGTCCGCGCCCTGGCTGGCCGACGACCCTGGACCGGCGCTCAGGGAGCCGCCAGGGCCGACCGCCATGGGGCCGCCGGGACCACCGCGGATCCCGCCGACGGGCGACACCGCATCCGTTTCGCCGACCACCCGGACGGTCCGTCCGGGGCTGGGCGGCCTCGTCAGGGCGGCCACCATCGCGACAGCGACGCAGCCGGCCGCCGCCAGGAGCCATAGACAGTTCCTGGCTTTTCGCCGCCGGGCGGCCACCGTGCCGCCCCTTCGGATCGCTTGGTGCTTCACGGCCTCAAAAGCTCCCTTCGCCAATCGCCTTCTCGCCCGTACGCCCGTGGTCATCGTGCGCAGGCGGCCCGGCTGCCTGCCAGCAGCACGTGGCTTCGTTAGCAATTCTTAAGATCTGCGGCGAAACCCCGCGTGATGTTTGGTTACACGCGCTTAATGATGCCGGGTTAGGGTTCCGGCATGCTGGTTTCGCCGCATGAGCAGGAACGGCTGCTGATCCACGTGGCCGCCGGCCTGGCTCGTGAGCGGCGCGCCCGGGGACTGCAGCTCAACTACCCCGAGGCGATCGCGATCATCACGTCGTTCCTGCTGGAGGGGGCGCGCGATGGGCTGAGCGTCGCTGAGCTCATGCAGTCCGGGCGTTCGGTGCTGGTTCGGGCCGACGTCATGGAAGGTGTGCCGGAGGGGGCGGGGGAAGCGCCCGTTGCGGAGGAAGGCCGGGACACGGGGGGAGCCCAGGACGCGGACTCGGGGCGAGGGCCCGAGGTTGGGAAGGATCCCGATACTGGAAAGCGTCCGGACACGGGGAAGGGGCCGGACCCGGGGCGGGGGCCCGACGTGGGCAAGAGTCCCCACACGGGCCGGAGACCCGACACGGGGCAGCGCCCGGATTATGGCCGGGGCCCAGACATTGGGACGAGACCGGACACCGGGAAACGGCCCGACACAGGTAAGAGCCCGGACATAGGGAAACGCCCCGACACGGGGAAACGGCCGGACACCGGGAAACGGCCGGACACCGGGAAACGGCCCGACACCGGGAAACGGCCCGACACCGGGAAACGGCCCGACACCGGGAAACGGCCCGACACCGGGAAACGGCCCGACACCGGGAAACGGCCCGACACCGGGAAACGGCCCGACACCGGGAAACGGCCCGACACCGGGAAACGGCCCGACACCGGGAAACGGCCCGACACCGGGAAACGGCCCGACACCGGGAAACGGCCCGACACCGGGAAACGGCCCGACACCGGGAAACGGCCCGACACCGGGAAACGGCCCGACACCGGGAAGGGACCGCGCACGGACATGGACTCGCGCGAACGGCTGGGCTTGGCGGGCGCGGCGGTGCTGATGCTGATGCTGGCGGACGCCCCGTTCCCGGCGGGTGGGCACGCGCATTCGGGAGGACTGGAGGGCGCCGCGAACGACGGTGCCGTCTTCGACGTCCGCTCGCTGAACGTGTTCGTGCAGGGCCGGCTCGCCACGGCCGGAGTCGTCGCGGCGGCCCTCGCTGCCGCCGCCTGCGCTCAGCCGCAGAGCCGAACCTTATGGAGCCGAACCTGATGGGGCCGGGCCAGATTGGGTGGCGCGGCCGTCCCGGGAGATTCCGTCCGGCTACGGCCCGGGCGTCGCGGTCATGCCGCTGACTGGCCCCGCGGTCCTGATCACCGCCCTCGCGGGCGACGGACTGACCCTGCGCCGGCGACTCTGCCTCCCCGCCTCGGGGACGGCCCCGACCCAGGTCCGTTCGGCTGTGAGGGGCTAGTGAGTGATCGTTCCGAACGTAACGTCCGACGACCAGATGGTCTGCCAGCGGATGCCGGATTCCGCGTTGACCGCCGAGACCATGCGCCCAGCTCCCTCATAAATACCGACGTGGTACACGTAGCTATTGGGGTTTGAATTGTCGTGGAAGAACACGAGGTCCCCATCCCACGCCCCGCTGCGGCTCTCACGGCGGAAGTACTCGAACTGCGCGTCGGCGGCGCGGGGGACCGACTCGCCGTAGTGCCCGTAGACGTACTGCGTCAGGCCGCTGCAGTCGAATCCGGAGCCGGGTGAACTGCCACCATAACGGTATGGGACGCGTCCGATAAACGTTTGCACATAGGCAGATGCTGCTTGGTTGAATGACAGCGTCTTGGCATTGGCAGCCGAGTTAGCCATTGCTGGGAACGCGGCCAGGAGTACTGCCATCGATCCGGCGATGGTGCCTACTTTATGTCGGATTGTCACATTTCTCCCCTAACTAGGTGTCCGGAGCAGCATGACCACAAAACGGTCAGCAAGTCTGGTAAATCGGCAAATAAGCCACTATTTTGCCGATCACTGTTAGATACATCACATTCCAAAATAGGGCATTTGAATCACAAGGTTAAAAAAGATAACTGGTGTTAACCCAGGTCACACTGGCATCAGGGGCTCGTTTCGAAGTGGCATCGCTGATGCCACGGGCGTCCTGGGGTGCCCGCATCAGCGCAGGTCAGCGGGCGGCTAACCCGACCGCGGGACGGACCGGCGGGCGGCTAACCCGACCGCGCGACGGACCGGCGGGCGACTAACCCGACCGCGGGACGGACCGGCGGGCGGCTAACCCGACCGCGGGACGGGGCCACTGGACGGCTACCGGGAGGCGGCGGCGGGCCAGCGGGTCGTTAGCTCGCGGGTGAGGGCCGGCCAGGCGACCGGGTCGTGACCGGGGACCAGCCGGTAGCCGCGCTCGGCGGCGAGGCGCTTGAGCTTGCGGATCTGGACGACGGTCTGCTTGGGCTCCACGTCGATGAAGCCGCCGACCGCCAGTTCGTCGTCAATGTTCTGGGTCAGATCGGCGGCGTCGAACGCGAAAACGATGCCCCCGCCGCCGACCGAGGCGTCCAGCTCTACCACGAAGCTCTGGTGGCCCGGGGTGTGCCCGGCGGTCAGCACGGCCATGACGCCGGGCGCGATCTCCGCGTCGCCGTCCGCCTGCCGCCAGTCGATCCGCGGATCGTCATAGTCGACCCGGAAGATCCCGTGCTGTTCCGGCGCCGGGGTCCCGCTCATCCCGAAGGACAGCTCGGTGCGCTGGACGTGCACGGGGACCCGCCCGGCGAACAGCTTCAGGCCGCCGGCGTGGTCGTTGTGCAGATGGCTGACGGCCACGGCGCGCACGTCGTCCAGGCCGATCCCGGTCCCGGCGAGCGCCTCTTCGATCGGCTCGCCGGGACCGGGCAGGACGGGCTGGATGAGCGGGTCGCGGTGGTAGCGGCGGCGCAGGGCCGGATCTTTGATCAGGGCGATGTTGAAGCCGGTGTCGAGCAGCAGCCAGCCGCCGTCGCACAGCAGCAGCACCCCCGGCACCGGCTCGCGGAGCATGTCGGCGGAGGATGCGCCGTGGATCGACACGCTCAGCGGCAGGTCCTCCCAGCCCAGCGTCAGCGGAACGATACGCCGTACCCCACTCCCCATCCGCCTCTCCTCTCCGCTCAACTTCTCATCCCGGCATGCCCGCTGGCGCGATCGCGCACGCCCTGGCCGGCCCAGTTCCCGCCCGCGGGCCACCTCGGCTTGCCACTTCGTGGCGGGCAGCTGCTCCTCGGCCGCGGCCGCCGAACGGACCTGCCCGCGAGCCGGCCCGGGTCCGGGGTAGCGGCTGGTAGAAGATGGGGACATGGATCTACCGGTGAACCCGCCGATCGCGCCGATGCTGGCCAAGGCCGTCGGGGAGATACCCGACGGGCCGTTCAGTTTCGAGCCCAAGTGGGACGGCTTCCGCGCGGTCGTGTTCCGCGACGGGGACGAGGTCGAGATCGGCAGCCGGAATGAGCGGCCGATGACCCGTTACTTCCCGGAACTGGTAGCCGCCCTCAAGGCCGAACTCCCGGAGCGGAGCGTCGTCGACGGCGAGATTGTCATCCCGGACAGCACGGGACGGCGGCTGGACTTCGAGGCTCTGCTGCAGCGCATCCACCCCGCCGAGTCCCGGATCAACCTGCTGGCCGAGCAGACTCCCGCCCATTTCGTCGCCTTCGACCTGCTTGCTCTGAGAGACGAGGACCTGACCGGCCAGCCGTTCGCCGCGCGCCGCGCCGCGCTCGAACAGGCGCTGGCCGGGGCGGGCACGTCGGTGCACCTGACCCCGGCCACCACGAACCGGGACACCGCCACGGGCTGGTTCAGTCAATTCGAGGGGGCCGGGCTCGACGGGCTGGTCGCCAAGCCACTGGAGGGGCCCTACGTCGAGGACAAGCGGGTGATGTTCAAGATCAAGCACGAGCGCACCGCGGACTGCGTGGTGGCCGGATACCGCGTCCACAAGAGCGGACCGGACGCGGTCGGATCGCTCCTGCTCGGCCTGTTCACCCCTGAGGGCAGCCTGGCCAGCGTGGGCGTGGTCGGCTCATTCCCGATGGCCCGTCGCCGGGAGCTGATGGCCGAGCTGCAGCCGCTGGTCACGAGCTTCGACGATCATCCGTGGAGCTGGGCCCGGCAGGAGGAGGGCAGCCGGACGCCGCGCAAGGCGGAAGCCAGCCGGTGGAACGCGGGCAAAGACCTGTCCTTCGTCCCGCTGCGGCCCGAACGGGTGGTCGAAGTCCGCTACGACCACATGGAGGGCCCCCGCTTCCGGCACACCACCCAGTTCGTCCGGTGGCGCCCGGACAGGGAGCCCGCCTCGTGCACCTACGCCCAGCTGGAGGAGCCGGTCAACTTCAACCTGGCCGAGATCCTGTCCGCCAAGGACTGCTAGAGCCGACGTCGACCCGGTCCAGCCGGCCTTCCGCCAGACCCCTCCTCGCGCTGCTCGCCGTTCCAGGTGGGCCCGCGGTGACAATCCGCATCTCCCGCACGCGGCCGTTTATGCGCCGATGCGCGCGGTTTTGTGGGTGAATTTCCTCAGTGGGCCCCGAGCATGAGGTTGACGATGTACATACGTTGACGATGTACATACACTGACAGTGAGGCCAGTGCGATATGTCCATTCCAAAAGTACGTCTTTGGTAATTAGGAAGTAATTAGGAAGAAGGAAGCGCCTCATGGCCAACAACGGCAGGCTTGACGCCCGTGACCGCGCCCCCGTCCTGGATCGTCTGGCCCGCACGGAGTTCGACGTCCTGGTGATCGGCGGTGGCGTGACCGGCGCGGGCGCCGCGCTGGACGCCGCGTCCCGCGGGCTCCGGGTCGCACTGGTCGAGGCGCGCGACCTCGCCTCGGGCACCTCGAGCCGGTCGAGCAAGCTCATCCACGGGGGCCTGCGGTACCTGGAGCAGTTCGACTTCAGGCTCGTCTGGGAAGCGCTCAGGGAGCGCGACCTGCTTGTCGCCAAGCTGGCACCGCACCTGGTCAAGCCGGTCTCATTCCTCTACCCGCTGCACCGCAAGGTGGTCGAGCGCCCCTACGTGGGGGCCGGCCTGGTGCTGTATGACGCCCTGGAGGGGACCAAACGGCCGGTCCCCCACCACAGGCACCTGACCGTCCGCGGGGCCCTGCGGCTCGCGCCGGCCCTCAAGCCGTCCGGCCTGGCCGGGGCGCTGCTGTACTACGACGCGCAGGCGGACGACGCAAGGTACACGCTGACCGTCGCGCGGACCGCCGCTGCGCACGGCGCCCTGATCGCCACCCAGGTGAGCGCGCGTGAGCTGCTGCGGAGCCCGGACGGAGCGAGGGTGACCGGTGCACGTGTGCACGACGAGGAGTCCGGGCGCGATGTCGACGTCTCGGCCCGGCGGGTCGTCGTATGCGCCGGGGTGTGGACCGATCTGGTGCACGAGCTCAGCGGTGTCCAGGCCGGATACAAGGTGCGGATGTCCAAGGGCGTGCACATCGTGGTGCCGTACGAGGCGATCCGGTCGGACACCGGGATCATCCTACGGACCGAGAAGAGCGTCCTGTTCATCATCCCATGGGGACAGCGCTGGATCGTCGGGACCACGGACACCGACTGGACCGGCGACCGGGCCGAGCCCGCCGCCACCGGCGAGGACATCGACTACATCCTGGAGCGCGCCAACCGCATTCTGGCCCGCCCGCTGACCCGCTCGGATGTCATTGGCGTCTACGCGGGACTGCGGCCGCTGATCGCGACCAGCGACAGCACGCCCACGACCAAGCTATCCCGCGAGCACGTGGTCGATACGCCCGTTCCCGGCCTGACCAGCATCGCCGGCGGCAAGTTCACGACCTACCGGGTGATGGCCCGCGACGTGATCGACGCGGCGCTGACCGACTTTGGCAAGTGGGTGCCCGCCTCGGTCACCGACCAGTTGCCGCTGCTCGGGGCGAACGGCCTCGCCGCCGCAGCGGCCGAAGCGGAACGATTGGCCGAGGACTACGGGGTGCCGCGCGCGGCGGTCGAGCATCTCCTGGACCGGTACGGGACGCTCTCCGAGGAGGTCCTTGAGCTGATCCGGGATGATCCGGCGCTGGCTCAGCCGGTAGCCGCCGGCCATCCCTATCTCGGCGCGGAGGTGGCCTACGCGGTCACCCACGAGGGGGCCCTGCACGTGGAGGATGTCCTGGTCAGGCGCGTTCGGCTGTTTATCGAGACGGGGGCGTGCGGGGCCGAGGCCGTCGGGCCGGTGACGGACATCATGGGCGGCCTGCTCGGCTGGGACCGCAGGCGCCGCGACGCGGAGACGGAACAGTACCTCGAGCTCCTCCAGGCCGACACCCGGGCGCTGACCGAGCTGACCGGGGTGGCCAGCGCCGGGCATGAGACGGTCAGGTAACGGGCACCCCTCTGCGAGGAGAATATTTCCTCATAAAATGGGGGCGCCCGGCCAGGAAGTAGGGCGCCGTCATGGGAACTGAGACACCGAGCCGATCCCGTCGGCTGCTGACCTTCCGCCTCGACGGGGACCTGCGGCAGCGCCTGAAGGCGAGGCTGGCGGGCGAGGGCCGGACCATGTCCGAAGTTGTGATCCGGGGCCTCCATCTGTACGTCCAGCGGAGCGCGTGGCTATCCGGATCAGGCCCGCTCGAACTGGACCGGGATACCGATGCGCCGCCTGCGCCTTCTCAGGTTATTCGACTGTCTGAGTCGCCTGAGGTGCCTGCGATGCCTGAAGCCCCGGCAGCGGCTGAGGTTCCTGCGGGGACTGAGGTTCCTGCGGGGACGGAGCTCGCGGCGAACGCTGAGCTAAAGGCCGACGCCGGGCTCCCGGCCGAGGCTAAGGTCAGGGCGACCGCTGGGGTCAGGGCCACCGCTGAGGTCGCGTCGGGGGTCGCGAAGCGGGGGACAGCTGCGGTTCCGGCCGCTGGGACCACCGTGGTGGCGAGCGTGAGTGACCTGGTCCTGCCCGATAAGGTCGCCACTTACCTCCGTGACCTGCGCGCTTCCGGGCACAGCGACATGCTGTCGGCCGCGCTGGCGAGGCTGCACGACGTCGGCTGGCCGCTGCGCCCGCTGGCCGTCGCGCTGGGGATCAGCCGCCAGGCGGTGCAGGCCCGGATCCGCCAGGCGGTCCCGCCTCAGCTGCGGTCCCAGGAGCCGGACATGCCCCCGCCCTCGGCGTTCCCCCGGCGGCGGCCGGCCCTGGCGAGTGGCCGGCGCCCCCACCTCACGGTCAAGATCGATCAGGCGCTCCGGTCCGCAGCGCAGAGCAAGGCGATCCGGGAGGGCAATTCGCTGAGCCAGGTAATCGAGAAGATCCTGGATCACTACCTGCGGCACGGCATGCCGTCCGGTGAAGTCAAGCTCGGTGACACGACCCCGACCCGCCCGGCGCGCCCCGCACGCCGCCGCAAACGCCGCGCATAAGGCCCGGCTCGCCTCCCAGACCGGCCGAATCATCACGATGTGCGGGCAGATACGTCCGTTCGGCTTCATCTGGGCGTCAGCGGGGCCGGCCGGTCACTCGTCGAGCATCGCCATCAGCTTGGTCACGGTGGCCCAGTTACGGGCGGTGCCGGCCTTCATCGAGCTGGTCCGGGACAGCTGGATGGCCAGCTCGCTGCGCCCGATCCCGTCCGGGGCATGCAGGAACAGGGTGCGCGCAGCCACCGTGACCTCGTCGTGGCAGCCCTTATCACTCGCCCGCTGCCTGGCCTTTTCGACGCGGGCGAGATCGTCTGCGGTCAGGTCCGACTTGCGGAACACCGCGTGCAGGGCTTTGGGGTTGGACTCGTCCGGATACGGGTTGTCCGCGATCACCCGGGCCAGCTCGTCGCGCGATACCACGACCGCATGGCCGGGCACGCCGAAACGTTCGGCGATCTTTTCGTCCAGCACGTCGGCCAGTTTCCCGCTGTCGGTGTCCTGGCTGGTGAACACGACGTTGCCGCTCTGGATGTACGTCGCGACGTCGGTATACCCGAGCGAGGTCATCAGTTCGCGCAGGTCGGCCATCGGGACCTTGTTGTTCCCGCCGACGTTGATGCCGCGCAGCAGGGCCACATGAGTGCGCACCCTTGCATCTTCCCAGACGCGGCCCGGGTTGCGCGGCTCCCGGCTGCTGACGGCCTTGTGACCAGGTGCGACGAACCGGACGTGGCTCACGTACAGTAGCCACATGCCGGGGGCTAAAACGGTGGTGGAGGCGGCGGGCCGGGAAGTGACCGTCAGCAACCCGGACAAGGTCTTCTTCCCGCATACCGGCCACACCAAGATCGATCTTGTCCGGTACTATCTCGCGGTCGCGGACGGCGCGGTCCGCGGCGTCGACGGGCGGCCGATGGCGCTGAAGCGTTTCGTGAACGGCGCCGAGGGTGAGCCGTTCTTCCAGAAGAGGGCGCCGGAGAGCCGGCCGGACTGGATCGAGACGGTCGAACTGCGCTTCCCGTCCGGCCGCACGGCCAGCGAGGTCGTGGTCCGTGACGCAGCCCAGCTGATCTGGGTGGTCAACCTGGGCTGTATTGACCTCAACCCGCACCCGGTGCGCGCGGAGGATCTCGATCACCCGGACGAGCTCCGCGTGGACCTGGACCCCGTGCCGGGCGTCGAGTGGCCGCAGATCATGGATGTGGCCATGGCGGCCAAGTCGGTGCTGGAAGATTTCGGGCTGACGGCGTGGCCCAAGACGTCGGGTTCCCGCGGCTTCCACATCTACGCGCGGATCGAACCGCGCTGGCCGTTTACCGACGTCCGCCGCGCGGCGGTGGCGCTCGCCCGCGAGGTCGAGCGCCGCGCTCCCGATATCGCGACGAGCAAATGGTGGAAAGAGGAACGGCACGGCGTCTTCGTCGACTACAACCAGAACGCCAAGGACCGGACCGTCGCGTCGGCGTATTCGATCCGCCCGCTGCCGGACGCGCGGGTGTCGACGCCCCTGCGGTGGGACGAGGTAACCGGATGTAATCCCGCCGCGTTCACCATCGATACCGTTCCGGCGCGGTTTGCCGAGGTAGGTGATCCATGGGCCGACATGGATTCGGCTGTGGGGTCCATCGGGGGACTGCTCGGCCTGGCCGAACGGGACGAGGCCGCGGGCCTGCCCGACGCGCCGTGGCCCCCGCATTTCGTCCGGCAGGACGGCGAGGAGCCTCGCGTCCAGCCGTCCAAGCGGCGCGCGGGCCGCAAGGCCCCGGCCAAGAGTGCGGCGGGCAAGAGTGCGGCGGACGTGTCCGGCGATACGGCGGCGGACGGTGCTGATGCGGACGCCGGAGCAGATGGAGCCGCATCAGATCCCCCCCGTAACGGGGCGCGCGGGCGGCGGAAGGCGGCCGCCGGGACGGACCAGGAGGAAAAGGTCCAGGCGGCGCCGGACCAGGCAGGTGGTGACTCGACCCCCCGGCCAGCCGCCGGCCCGACCGGCCGGCGGCAGTCCAAGATGCCGCTGATCGAAATCGCCCGCGCGGCGACCAAGGCCGAGGCCATGGAGGGCCTGGAACGCTGGAAGAGCCGGCATCCGGACGTTTGGCCGCACCTGGCTCCCGCCGACGTGCTCGTGGACTCGATGCGCGGCCGCAGCTACAGCTGGACGCGGATCCGGCTCAATCTGCAGCACGTTCCGGAAGCCGAACGCCCGTCACAGGAGCCACTCGAAGTCGATTACGACCCTTGGGGCCCCGGCGGCCGCTGATCCGGCGGCGACGCGGGCGCGCCTTTCATGATCGTGGCGGGTGGGGCGGCTAAGGGGCCGGGCGCGGAACGTCGGCGAGGGCGGCGAGGCGCTTGGGCGCGATCAGCCGGTAGCTGTCGACCAGCAGCACGGCGATCTCGCCCCAGTCCTGGTCGACATCCAGCCGCGTGCCCACCCAGCCCTTGGAGCCGACGTACGGGGGCACGTAGAACCGTTCCGGATCGTCCCCGACCAGTGCCTCCTGGACCCCGGCGGCGGCCTTGAACGTCATGGCGGTTCGATCCTCGCCGATCATGACGAACATCTTGTCGCGGACCCGGAACGCCGGGGACGTATGACCGCCGAACGACTTCTCGGTCGCCTCGGGCAGCGCGAGGCAGATCTCCCGGACCCGGGCCACCGCATCAAGCTCGCTCACCTGAGCGATGCTAGCCCGGCGGGATTACTCGACCTCCTCCTCCTAGCATTTGCTGCTGCGCGCCGTCGGGGTATGCCCGGCACTTATACGCCACCCTCACCCCTACAGGATTCCCGCATTGACCGTAAACGATGGGTGACACGCCGTACGCCATTCCTCCCCTGCGTAAATGACAGGGCATCCTGGCAAGGTGTTTGGTGACTCGTACCGCTCACGCGGGTAGTCGAGCTGCGCACTGAGTTCGCTGAGCTTGAGGTCGGTGTGCTCCTGGGCGGTGATGGCCAGGTCGGCGAGCCGGCGGTACTCGTCGGCCAGCTGGCGGTATTGCTTCCCGCCGGTCGCCCAGATAATTGCCGTCTCGGCTGGTGCCCTGGTCTGCGGGCGCTGGCCCACGCTGACGGTGGCGGGCCGTAGGATCGCGGCGTGGCAGCAGTCGCGGAGACCGGCTTCGGCAGCGCGGGGGCGGCAGATGACCGGCCGCTGGAGATGTTGCGGCGGGTATTCGGGTACGAGAGGTTCCGGGGTCGGCAGCGGGAGATCATCGAGCACGTGGCCGGCGGGGGCGACGCGCTCGTGCTCATGCCGACCGGCGGCGGCAAGTCCCTGTGCTATCAGATCCCCGCGCTCGTCCGTGCGGGCACCGGCGTGGTCATCTCACCGCTTATCGCGCTGATGCAGGACCAGGTGGACGCGCTGACCGCGCTGGGTGTGCGGGCCGGGTTCCTCAACTCCACCCAGCAGGCCAGCGAGCGGCGGCGGGTCGAGGCCGCGTTCCTGGCGGGCGAGCTCGACCTGCTCTACCTGGCGCCGGAGCGGCTAAGGGCCGAATCGGCCGTGCGGTTGCTCGACCGCGGAAAGATCTCGCTGTTCGCCATCGACGAGGCGCACTGCGTGGCGCAGTGGGGGCACGACTTCCGGCCGGACTACCTCGAGCTGTCCACGCTGCACGAGCGCTGGCCGGACGTGCCGCGGATCGCGCTGACCGCGACGGCCACGCAGGCCACCCGGGCCGAGATCGCGACCCGGCTCAACCTGGACGGGGCCCGGCACTTCGTCTCCAGCTTCGACCGGCCGAACATCGGCTACCGGATCGTGCTGAAGAACGAGCCGCGCAGGCAACTGCTGGACCTCCTCCGCACCGAGCACCCAGGTGAGGCCGGCATCGTGTACTGCCTGTCCCGGGCGTCGGTGGACAAGACCGCTGAGTTCCTGACCGGCCAGGGAATCCCGGCGCTGCCCTACCACGCGGGACTGGACGCCGGCACCCGCGCCGCGCACCAGGCGCGCTTCCTGCGCGAAGACGGGCTGATCATGGTGGCGACGATCGCGTTCGGCATGGGGATCGACAAGCCGGACGTGCGGTTCGTCGCCCACCTGGACATGCCGCGATCCGTCGAGGGCTACTACCAGGAGACCGGCCGGGCCGGGCGGGACGGGCTGCCGTCGGTCGCGTGGCTCGCCTACGGGCTGTCCGATGTCGTGCAGCAGCGCCGGATGATCGACACCTCCCCCGGCGACGACGCCCACCGCCGCCGTCTCGCCACTCACCTGGACGCGATGCTGGCCCTGTGCGAGACGGCGGAGTGCCGCCGGGCGCAGATGCTGGCCTACTTCGGCGAGCAGGCTCCCGCCTGCGGCAACTGCGACACCTGCGCGGCGCCGCCGCAGGTCTGGGACGGCACGGTCGCAGCGCAGAAGTTCCTGTCGGCGGTGTACCGGCTGGCCCGGGAGCGGGGCCAGAGGTTTGGCGCCGGCCATATCATCGACATTCTGACCGGCAAGAAGACACCGAAGGTGGCCGAATACGGCCATGACCGGCTGAGCGTCTTCGGGGTGGGCAGCGACCTGCGCGAGCCCGAGTGGCGGGGCGTCGCGCGGCAGTTGCTGGCGCAGGGGCTGCTCGGCGTGGAGGGCGACTTCGGCGTGCTGACACTGACCGGGGCCAGCGCGGCCGTGCTGCGCCGGGAACGCGAGATCATGCTGCGGCGCGAGCCCGAGCGGGTCCGGGCGCCCCGGCCCGGCCGCTCGTCGCGGGCCGGGGCGGGCGCAGCCGCGGCGGGCGGGACCGGCGGCGCGGCCGGCGCGGACCTGACCCCGGATGCGGCTAAGGTCTTCGAGCGGCTGCGCGAATGGCGCGCGGGCGCGGCGCGGGAGCAGAACGTCCCGGCCTACGTGATCTTCAACGACGCGACGCTGCGGCAGATCGCGGCGGAGAAACCATCGACGCTAAACGGACTATTTGGCATCAATGGCGTCGGCGAGGTCAAACTGTCAAAGTACGGGCAGCAGGTCCTCGACGTTCTCGCCGCCCAGGTGTTACGTCTGGGACGTCTTCATCCCCAGGCCGGCCGCGCTGACATTCCCGGGTCGGCAGCCGGTTCTACGACTAGCGGTACCAAATCGGTATGAATTAGCCAGTGAGCAGACACCGGCCAGCCCCAGCGCGTCCACCGGTTCGTCACCTTCCCGACAACCTGTCTAGCCATGATGTGGACCAATCCAGCCACAATCGATGGCTTTCGCCCGCTATATGGCCTGGGCACGGGAGGGAAGGGCCAACTACGGCACGATCATGAAGGACTTCACCGCCAAGTACGGCATCAAGATCACCGACGCCAACCCCGAGGGCTCCAGCGGGCAGGAGATCGCCGCCGTGGAGTCGCTCAAGGGCCAAAGCCGCGCTCCTGACGTGGTCGACGTCGGATCGGCGTTCGCAGTTGAGGGCGCCACCGACCATCTGTGGGCGCCGTACAAGGTGGCGAACTGGAACGACATCCCGGCCGACGCCAAGGACGCCAATGGCGACTGGTACGCCGACTATGGCGGCTACGTGGCCATTGGCTACAACCCGGCCAAGGTGACGCCTGCCCCGACCTCGTTTGCGAGCCTGACCAACCCGGCCTACAAGAACATGATCGCGCTCAACAACAGCCCGACAACTGCCAGCGCGGCCTTCTCAGCCGTCTACGCCGCGGCGCTGGCCAACGGCGGCTCGCTGAGCAACATCGAGCCGGGCATCAAGTACTTCGCCCACCTGAAGGCGATCGGTAACTTCGTTCCGACTTCCACCGGCGGTATAACCACGGTTGAGAACGGCACGACGCCCATCTTCATCTGGTGGGATTACCTGCTGGCTTCCGAGGTCGTGCCGGTAGTCAAGGGATTCAAGATCGTGATCCCGTCCGACGCGAGCTACGCTGCGTACTACGATCAGGCGATCAGCGCCACCGCGCCAGACCCGGCGGCGGCCAGGCTCTGGGAGGAATACCTCTACTCGACCACGGGCCAGAACCTGTGGCTCGAGGGCTTCGCCCGGCCTATCGAACTGCCGACCCCTGGTCGCCGACGGAACCGTGAACAAGGCCGCCTATGCGGCGCTACCACCGGCCCCGTCCGGCGCAGTGACGTTCCCGACGGAGGCCCAGCAGAATGCGGCCGAGGCTGATGCTCATCGTGGCGGTCGGCAGCTGGAGCGCACGCAAGCGCGGCGGTGCCCAGGTAACCCTGTTTACTGTCGCCCCTGGGGAATCCAGCCAAACCGCAGGAGAGCCGGAATGACCACGAACACAGCCGGGAACACCGCCGCGGCCGGCCGCATCCGGCACGAGGGCGGGACCGGCGGGACCGGCGTGGTGCTGCAGGACCTGAAGCGGTCGTTCGGGACGACCCGGGCGCTTGACGGGCTGTCGCTGGAGATCGCACCCGGCGAATTTGTCGCGCTGCTCGGCCCGTCGGGCTGCGGCAAGACCACGGCGCTGCGCATCCTGGCCGGCTTCGAGTCTGCCGATCGCGGCTCGGTGCTGGTCGACGGGCGAAACATGTCGGCGGTCCCGGCCGCCCGCCGGGACATGGGGATGGTGTTCCAGAGCTACAGCCTGTTCCCGAACATGTCGGCGCTGGACAATGTGGCGTTCGGCCTGCGCATGCGCAAGAAGAGCGCGGCCCAGCGGCGCAGCCAGGCGACAGAACTGCTGGAGATGGTCGGGCTCGCCGACCAGGCGCGGCAGTTCCCGCATCAACTGTCGGGTGGCCAGCAGCAGCGGGTCGCACTGGCGCGGGCGCTGGCCATCGAGCCAAGTGTCCTGCTGCTCGACGAGCCGCTGTCCGCGCTGGACGCCAAGGTACGCGTCCAGCTCCGCGAGCAGATCCGCTCCCTGCAGCAGCGCCTGCACACGACCACGCTGTTCGTCACGCACGACCAGGAAGAGGCGCTGTCCATGGCGGACCGGGTCGGCGTGATGCGTGACGGCCGGCTCGAGCAGGTCGCGGCGCCGGGCGAGCTGTACGCGCACCCCGCCACGGCGTTCGTCGCGGAGTTCGTCGGCACGATGAACCGGATCCCCGGGGAGCTGGAGGGTGACGGGCGCGTCCACGTGCTCGGGTCCACGCTGCCAACGAAGGCAGACCAGCTCGACGGGTCTGGGGGTGCCAGTGGGTCCGAGGGGACTGGAGGGGCCAGCGGACCTAAGGGAGCCAGCGGGTCCGGTGGGGCCAGCAGGTCCGGCCCCGTGGACGTGCTGGTCCGGCCGGAGGATCTGCGCCTCACGGCCACGTCGGCCGGGAGCGGCATCGTGACGATCGCTACCTTCCTCGGCTCACTGACCCGGGTCAGCGTGCTGCTGTCGGAGGACGTGACGGTCCAGGTTGACGTGCCCAGCACCGAGGCGCCCGCGCCCGGCGCACCGGTGGAGGTGAAGATGATGGACGCGCCGGTGCTGGTCACGGAACGGCGCTGAAACGGCTCCGAAATATGCTGAAATAGGGCTGAAATGGCGCTGCCGCAATGAGCCGAACGGCCCCGGCCGGGGGGACTTCGCCAGCTGTTACGGACCAGGGGCGCGGGCCACGCTAAAAGGAAAGGGAAGGAAAGGTACCCGGCGCCAAGCCCGCTGAGGCCGCCGGGTCTACTCCGGGAGACCGCTATGCCAGGTCAGTCGATCGATCACGCTGGGCTTGAGACGCTCTCCTTCGATACGTGCCTGCAGCTGATGGCGTCGGTGCCGGTCGGGCGGGTCGGCTTTGTCGCCGGCGGCGAGGTGCTGGTCCTGCCGGTGAACCATCTTGTCGACGGGCAGGATGTGATCTTCCGGACGGCGCACGGATCGAAGCTCTACGCGACGCAGGGGCAGCAGCCGATCACGTTCGAAGCCGACGATTACGACGAGGAGACGCACTCCGGGTGGAGCGTCGTCATGAACGGCCGGGCCGAACCGGTGGACGAGGAGGCCGAGGTGGACCGGCTCGGCCGGGCCGGCCTCCGGCCGTGGGTCAGCAATGTGGAGCGGCCGTTCTGGATCCGGATTCGCCCGACGTCGGTGACCGGGCGGCGGATCCCGCAGGCCACTTAGGCGGGTGCGGCGGGTGCGGGGCTCGGCGCTTGCGTCAGGCACGGCGGGCGCGGGCCCGGCGCTTGCCCTCGTGCATGGCCTGGACGCGGGGGATGGGGATGGTGTGCCCCTCTTCGACCAGCTCGGCGCTGAGCGGCTGCGGTGCGGGCATCAGGCTGGCCCACGGATCGCTCCCAGCGAGCCGAGGGACCGCCGTGTGCACGGTGAAATCGCCGGGTATGACGCGGTCCAGTTCCTCCCAGGGGACCGGGAACAACACCGTCGTGCCCGGCCGCAGGCGCGGGCTGTACGCGGCCACGACCGTGGCCCCGCCGGCCCGGGTGGAGTCGATGAACACCTTGCCCTCACGGTCTTCCCGGATGAAGGCCGTGGTCGCGAGCGCGGGATCGAGACGCTCGGCCCGGGCACTGATCGCGCGGGTGGCCGCCGCCGCGTCCACGGCCGTCACCCCGCCGTCCAGCGGCACAAACACGTGCACGCCCTTGGCGCCGCTGGTCTTGACCGCGCCCGCCAGGCCCACGTCGGCCAGCGCCTGGCGGACCAGATGCGCCGCGCGAACCGCCAGGCCGAACGCGTCCGCGGACGGAGGGTCGATGTCGAGTATGAGGTGGGTCGGATGGTCCCATTCCCCGGCCCGGACGAGGCCGGGATGGTATTCGACGGCGCGCTGGTTGGCGAACCACATCAGCGTCCGGTGGTCGTTGCACAGTGCGTAGGAAACCTCGCGCTTGGAGGCTTCGGCCCACACCGTGACCGTCTGCACCCACGACGGGGTGTACTTGGGCACGTTCTTCTGCATGAACGGCGCCTGGCCCCGCAGCGCCCGGATCACGGACAGCGGCCGATCGGCCAGCACCGGCAGGATCTGGTCGCTCACCGCGTCCAGGTAGTCCACCAGATCCCGCTTGGTGGCCTCCGCCCCGCCGAAGAGCGGCTGGTCAAGGTTGGTCAGCGGGACCCCGTCCCGTTCGTCGTCCCCGCTCATCCGCCCAGCTTGGCATCGATTCCGCTCCACGGCCAGCGCGAACGGCAGACGGAATCGCCGCTGGACTTACCAAGATCTTCACCCGCCTGCGCGGGCTGATTCCCGGCGGGCACGACGCGAAGAAGACAGAGCATGAGCTGGACATGGAACGGGAAGGAGGCGGCCCGGCACACCGGGAGCGGTGCGCTGGCCCGCACGGGCGACCGGGCGCGCAGCGGAGCCGAGCGGACAACGCGGACCGGGGCGAACTGGTGCGGCGGGAGGGCGACAGGGCAAGATAGGGCCATGCGACCTCGCAGCGAAAGTTAAGCATGGTCTTCACGAGAGGGTTCCGCGGGCGCCGGCCTCGTGACCCGCGGCTGCCACCCGGTCAGTACGACGTGGGCACGGACTGGCCCGTCCTCACCGCCGAAGCCACCCCAACCCTGTCCCCCGCTACCTGGTCCTTCAACATCGAGGGACTGGTCGAGCAGCCGGTCAAATGGACCTGGGACGAGATCCGGGCGCTGCCGGGCTCGGACTACGCGGGCGACATCCACTGCGTCACGACCTGGTCGAAGCTGGGCGTCTCGTTCCACGGTGTGTCCGTCGACACGCTGCTGGCGGCAGCCCGGCCGATGCCGCCGGCCAGCTTTGTGCTGGCCACGTCGCACACCGGCTATACGACCAACCTCCCGCTGGCCGACGTGACCGGCGGCAAGGCGTGGGTGGTGTGGGACTTTGAGGGGCGGCCGCTGGCCAAGGAGCATGGCGGCCCGGCCCGGCTGCTCGTCCCGCACCTGTACTTCTGGAAGAGCGCCAAGTGGGTGTCCGGGCTCCGGCTGCTCGACCACGACGAACCCGGCTTCTGGGAGCGCAACGGCTATCACGACCGCGGTGACCCCTGGCTCGAGCAGCGCTACCAAGGGGACTGACCGGCGCCGTGACCGAGCAGCTCAGCGAGTCCGGCCCGCCCGGCTCATTTCCCCCGCCCGGCAAATGGCAGATGGCCCGGGTCACCGAGATCCGCCCGGAGACACCGACGGCCAAGACGTTCCGGCTGGCGCTGAGCGAGCCGACGCCTTACCTGGCCGGCCAGCATTTCCTGATCCGGCTCACCGCCCCGGACGGATACCGGGCCCAGCGCTCCTACTCGGTCGCCTCCGCACCCGGCGATTCCGGTGAGATCGAGCTGACCGTGGAGCATCTGCCAGACGGCGAGGTCTCCTCGTTCCTGCACGAAGTGGTCATGGTCGGGGACAAGCTCGAGGTGCGCGGGCCCATCGGCGGCTGGTTCGTCTGGCGGGGGACCACACCGGCCGTACTGATCGGCGGCGGCTCGGGGGTCGTCCCGCTCATGGCCATGCTGCGGCTCGCGCGCCAGACCGGGCGGGCCGACTTGGTGAACCTCGTCGTCTCGGTCCGCCGGCCGGAGGAGCTCTACTACGCCGCGGAACTGCCGGGCCCGGAGACGACGATCATCTACACCCGTTCCACCCCGCCGTCCTGGCCCCGCCCGGCCGGGCGGCTGTCCCCTGCTGACCTGCCGGGACCGCTGAATCCGGGGGCCACCGGGTTCGTGTGCGGCTCATCCGGCTTCGCCGACGCCGCGACGGCCGTACTCCGCAAAGCGGGTCTGCCGGTCGAGCGAATCAGGGTTGAGCGGTTCGGCCCGACCGGCTAGGCGCCCGGGACCGGCCGCAGACAGCCAGCGGGCCACCCGGGCAGACCGCGCAGCGGCGGCGCCCCGAGGGCTAACCGGTTAGGCCGAGCAGGGCCGGCAGCCCGGCCACCGTGTCCAGGATGTGCGGCGCACCGGCCTGGGTGAACTCCGCACGGCTGGCGGAGCCGGTCAGCACCCCGGCCACAATGCCCGCGCCCGCCCGCAGGCCGGACTCGATATCGCTGGGCGTGTCACCGACGGTGGCCAGTTCGCTCACCGCGCCGCCGCCGAGCCGCAGCAGCGCGGTGAGCGGGAGGTCCGGCCAGGGCCGCCCCCGTCCCGCGTCGGCCGGGGACAGGGCCAGGTCGATCAGCGGGCGCCAGTCCAGCGCGTCGATCAGGGCGTCGCGTGTGGCCGGGGAGAACCCGGTCAGCAGGCAGACCTTGACGCCCGCGGCGCGCAGCGTGGTCATGACCGGCACGGCCCCGGGCAGCGGAGCGACCTCGCCGGCCCGCACCGCGGCGGCGTAGTGGTGCTCGAAGGCCTGGTTGGCGTCCACCGCGGCCTCCTCGCCGCCGAGGACCCGGCGGAAGACCTCGATCTTGGACTGGCCCATACCGGCACGGACGTCCTTGATGGCCCGGTCGTATCCGGCGGGCGACAGGCCCCGGCCGGCGATGGCGGACCCGAAGGCGTCCATGACGATGCCGTCGTCGCGGACGGTGGTGCCGGCCATGTCCAGGCAGGCGATCGTAACCGGTGCACTCAAGCGAATGTCTCCTCCGCTATGGCCGGGGAGCACGTCATGCCGCGCCCACCGGGCCCGGTGACCAGGACGACTCCGGGCTCGATCTGTGACCGGTGGTAGAGCTCATCCTCGGTGACCTGGCTGTATACCCCGGCCCACCGGCGCTGGACGGGCGGCAGCGCCGTCCCGAGCAGGATCTCGGCTCGGGCGCACAGGTGATCGTAGGCGTCCTCGTCCACGTCGAAGCCGAACGGCTCATCGTATTCGTGGGTGTCGCCGATCGTCAGGCTGCCGTCGAGCCGATGGACCAGCAGCAGTTGCGCGCGGGTCCGCGCGGCGGCCAGGTCCTGCGGGCCGAGCCGCCCCCGGCCGGGCAGGTCGAACGCCGGGTAGTAGCGCATGGAGTCGCCGTCGGCGACGGCCGTCGTCACCCGGCGGCCGAACGGCCGCGTCTGCATCATCTGCAGCCGGACCCGGCGCAGCGGCGGCGCCGGGTACGCGGCCAGGTGCGGCCCGGCGATCCCGGTGTACGCGGCGCCCGAGCAGACCACGACGAGATCACCGCGATGCCACTCGCCGGTGTGGTCGCGCACCGCGTACGGTTCCACCGCGGTGGCCTCGCGGCCCGGCAGCCAGCGGTACCCGCCCGAGGCCAGCAGGTGGGCGCGCAGCGCCGGCGGCACGGCGCGCGGCTCGATGATGGCGTCCCGGGTACACAGCAGTGCCCCGGCGAACTGCCCGCGCAGGGCCGGGTTGACGGCCCGCGCCGCGGCAAGGTCCAGGACCTCGTAACCGCGCCGGGCCGCGTCCGGAAGCGCGGACGCCTCCTTGATGAGGCTCATCTCGGCGCCGTCGGCGGCCAGGGTCAGGGAACCGTGCGGGCGGAACCCCACGCTGGGGACTTCGGCGGCGATCTCGGCCCAGCGCTGGCGGGCGCGCAGTGCGAGGTCCAGTTCGGGGCCCGGGGCCCGGCCGCTCACCCACACGAGCCCGAAGTTCCGTACGCTCGCGCCGCGGGCATCCGGTTCGCGCTCCAGGTGGATCACCTCGAAACCGCGCCTGCGGGCCGCGACGGCGTGCATCGTGCCGAGCACCCCGCCGCCGACCACGATGACCCGGCCCGCCCCGCGAGCTGAATTCATCTGCCCGCCCTTCCGTCGTCAACCGCCGGCCGCCCGGTGGCCAGCGCCACAGGAAACACATAAAAGAAGCCGCTGGCAGACCGCCTGATCGGCGCAGAATCGAGTATAGTCATGTGTCAGCTTATATAGCCAACTTAGGTGTTAACTAGCGCGAACGCAGGAAGCCGCGGCTAGCTCGCTGGCCGTGACGGAACGTCAGGAGGTGGCGGCGTGAGGGCCATCGACATCATCGCCGGCCTGTTCTCCGGCGAGGGAACCCAGGATTACCTGGGCGAACAGGTGAGCGTGGCGGTGCACATGCGGCAGGCCGCGGCGCTGGCCGAGGCCGCAGGCGCGCCGGAGGCCCAGGTGGCCGCCGCGCTGCTGCACGACGTGGGGCACATCTGCGGGGGGACCGTCAGCGGGCGGCAGCCGATGGCCGGCACCGACAACCGGCACGAGGAGACGGGCGCGGCGTGGCTGGCCCAGTGGTTCCCGGAGGACGTGACCGAGCCGGTCCGGCTGCACGTAGCGGCCAAGCGCTACCTGTGCGCCGTCGTCCCCCGCTACTACGGGAAGCTGTCCGCGGCGTCGGTGTGCACGCTGGCCGTCCAGGGCGGCCCGATGACCACCGAGGAGGCCGCCGAGTTCGAGATGCTGCCGCACGCGGGCGCGGCGGTCGCGGTGCGGCGCTGGGACGAGGCGGCCAAGGACCCGGTCAGCGACGGCCCGGATTTCGACCACTTCCGGCCGCTGCTGCACAGCCTGCTCCGGCGGCACTTAGTGCCCGTTCGCCGCTCCGGCTCGGTCACCGCCGGGCTGGGTCAGGTCGCCCGGTGGGAGGGCAACCGGGAAAGCGCGCTGACCGCCACCGAGTTGTGCACGGTGAAGGCGACCGCGCTGCCCAGGTAGCGGTCCTCGGACCACTCCAGCGGCACGCCGGCCGGGTCGGTGGTGCGGCGGCGCTCGCGCAGCAACGGAGCCCGCGGCCGGCAGCCGAGCAGCCGCGCGTCGTCGGTGGAGGCCGGCACCGCGTCGATGACGTGTTCCGCGTCGGCGAACACCACGCCGAGTTCCTTCAGGCGCTCGTAGATTGACTCGCGGTCCGCGTCGATCCCCGCGACGAGCGCGCCGACCCGTCCCGGGAAGGCCGTGCGCTCGATCATCACCGGCTGCCCGGACAGCATCCGCACCCTGGTCAGATGGTAGATCACCGCACCCGGCGGGAGCCCGAGCTGCTCGGCTTCGGATGGTTTGGCTTCGCGCCGGGTGATGTCGACTACCCGGCCGGACGGCCGTTCTCCAATGGCCCTGGCCCAGCGGGAAAAGCTCAGCAGCTCACCGAAGCTCTGCAGCTGGGGGCCGCCGAGCACGATACGGCGCGCGCCGCGGCGGGAAGCGATCACCCCGTCGGCCCGCAGGGCGGCGAACGCCTGCCGGACGGTACCGCGGGACACCGCGTAGCGTTCGGCCAGGTCACTCTCCGAGGGGAGGCGCGTCCCCGGGGGGTAGGTGCCCGCCGCGATAGCCGCCCGGAGATCATCGGCGACCTTGCCGTACAGCGACGTCGTGCCGGGGGTTTCTCCCACAGTCGATCAGGTTATCCGGCTGGCATCCTGGGGCACGGGGCCGGCCTGGCCGCGGAAGCTGGCGTGCCGTGCGGGCCAGCATGGCCGTGAGGGCCGGCCTGGCGGTGGGGGCCAGTGTGGCCCTGAGGGCTGTCCCGCATCGGGTCACCGGCCACCCCGGCGTTCGTTTCCGCCTCGGCGTTCGCTTCCGCCTCGGCGGGCACGGCCGGAGCGTCCGGCGCCGGAACGCTCTCGGTGATGGCGTCGGGGCCGAACCGGGCCTGGAGCAGGCGGGCGAACCGGTGGCCGACGCGCTGCATCGGGGACTCGACGAAATGGTAGGTGAGCGCCGAGCAGGCCAGCACGACCGCCACGATGCCCGCGGCCAGCAGAACCTGGATCGGGAACGGGTGGGGCCGGCGGAAGACGGAGAAGGACCGGTAGGCGTTCAGCACGATCGGGTGCAGCATGTAGACCGAATAGCTGACCAGGCCCAGCCAGGCCAGCGCGCGCGGGACCGTCCGGTGCCGGAGCGCCATGCCGACCGCGAACGTCCCGCCCGCCAGTACCAGGCAGCTGATCCACTGCAGGTCGAACTGCCGCTGGCCGGCCGCGTTCAGGTGCCACATCATGCTGTGCCAGACTCCGGCCGCAATGGCCAGCGCGAACACCACGGCGGCGATGACCGCCGCCTTGATACGCCCGAACTCGCCCCGTTCGGCGCGGTAGAGCATGGTGCCGGTGAACATCAGCGCGAGGATCGTCAGCCCGCTCCAGTTGTACGGGTAGCTCGTGTTGAACAGGAGCAGCGTCAGCCCGGTCGCGGCGGCCAGGGCACCGCCCACCGCGCGTGGTACCCAGCGCCCACTGACCGCGAGCGCGAGCCCGATGAACAGCAATATGTCGGCCGCAATCGCCACCCGGCGGTTGCCGAGGGCGTGGCTCAGGCCCGATATCGGCAGGATGCCGCCGAGCGCGACGGCCCCGATGGCCGCGGTCAGCGCGTAGCCCGCACTGTGCCGGTGCACCCGGAAGGTGAACAGCGCCGACAGCAGGAGGTAGAAGACCATCTCAAAGGACAGGGTCCATATGACGTTCGGTACGTTAGCGCCGTCGATCATGTTGGACATCATGAACGGCAGTGAGTACACCCAGGTCCTGGGCTGGCTGTCCGCGCCGTGGATCGGGCCGAAGCCGGTCTTCCAGGCCAGGAGCGAGACCGCGATCCCTACGATGTACAGCGGGTAGAGGCGGAACGCCCGGCTCACCCAGAAGCCCCGGACACTGCCCTTGCGTTCCAGCGACGCCGGGATGATGTACCCGCTGACCAGGAAGAACACGAAAACGCCGTACTGGCCGCCGTTGAACCACACGTACACGTCGCTGCGGACATGCTGCAGCACCAGCGTGCTCATGTGGTCGAACACCACGCACAGGGCGGCGAACCCGCGCAGCGCGTCAAGCCATGCCAGCCGCCGCCCCTTGGCACCTGCGGGCACGGACTTGGGAGGCGTCGGCTCGGTCACCAACTGCGGGGGGCACTGGACACGGCAACCAACGGTACCCGAAAACGGACCACCGAAGGCCCAAAAGGGGCACTTCCGCCGAAGTCGGCCCAGCACGGCCGCTAAGGCGCTGGTGAGGCGGGGGACGTGCCGCCGGGCGGGGCGCTGTCCGTGCCGCCGGCGGGGTCGGGGTCCTGCCGCCGGGCGGGGCGCTGTCCGTGCCGCCGGCGGGGGTCGGGGTCCTGCCGCCGGGCGGGGCGCTGTCCGTGCCGCCGGCGGGGGTCGGGGTCCTGCCGCCGGGCGGGGCGCTGTCCGTGCCGCCGGCGGGGGTCGGGGTCCTGCCGCCGGGCGGGGCGCTGTCCGTGCCGCCGGCGGGGGTCGGGGTCCTGCCGCCGGGCGGGGCGCTGTCCGTGCCGCCGGCGGGGGTCGGGGTCCTGCCGCCGGGCGGGGCGCTGTCCGTGCCGCCGGCGGGGGTCGGGGTCCTGCCGCCGGGCGGGGCGCTGTCCGTGCCGCCGGCGGGGGTCGGGGTCCTGCCGCCGGCCGGGGCGGGAGCCGGGGCCGGGGCCGCGTCGCGGGGCGGGACGGGAGCCGTGTCGCCGGGCAGGGCCGGGGCAGCGCGGCGGGCACGGCGCGTGCGCTTGGCCTGGGCGGCGGTGTAAGTTCGCTCCAGCGAGGCCTCCGTCGTCGGCAGGTCACGCTGAGCCAGCACGACAAAAAGGCAGTCGACCACGGTGAGCTGGGCGATGCGGCTCGTCATGGCGCCGGACCGGAACGCCGTTTCCCGCGCCGCCGTGAGCAGAGAGAAGTCCGCGACTTCGGTGATCGGTGACCATGGGAAGTTCGTCACCGCGACCGTCGTGGCCCCGTTGCGGCCTGCCTCGCGCAGGGCGTCGATCGTGTCGACGGTCGTCCCAGTGTGCGACAGGCCCACGGCCACGTCGCCTGCCCCGCGCAGCGCCGCGGACGTGATGGCCATGTGCGGATCGGGCCAGGCGAACGCCGGGCGGCCGATGCGCTGAAGTTTCTGTTGCAGGTCGAGCGCGACGAAGCCGCTGGCGCCCACGCCGTAGATGTCGATGCGGTTCGCCGTGGCCAGCAAGTTGACCACGTCGACAAGGTCGTTGACGTCGAGGTGGTTGGCCGTCTCGGTGACGGCCATGGCGTCCGCGTAGGCGATCTTCTTGGCGATCAGGGCGGCGTCGTCCCCGGGGCTGATGTCGTGGGACGCCGCCGCGACCGCGCTGCCGCCGCCGTGCGCGACCGCCGCAGCCAGCGCCAGCCGCAACTCCGGGTAGCCGCGCAGCCCGACCGCACGGCAGAACCGCACCACGGTCGTGGCCGAGGTCCCGCAGGAGCGGGAAAGTTCGGAGATAGACCGGCGCGCGGCGCCGCCCGGGTCGTCCAGGACCGCCTGCGCCACCCGCTGCTCGACGGGCGCGAGATTCGGCAGCAGCGAGCGAATGGTCACAAGAATGCCGATGTCTATCGGGGGCTCGTCGGGCTCAGGACGGGGGTCGTCCGGGTTGGAGCGGGGCTGGTCCGGGTCGGCACGGGGCTGGTCCGTCCACCCTGCTGGGTCGCTGGCGTCGGAGTGCGGGTCGCTGGCGTCGTCAGCTTCTGGCTGTGTCATCAGCTTCTCCACATGGCCGCTGCGGTCGGCCCCCGGCAGCGGCTTTAACCGCGTTACCGCTTGCCCGCGCCGGTGCCGTTTTCGTTGAATATTCACATAAATGGCTTTGCAGATGCACAGTGCATTATGACTCATTACAGATGGACCGCGGGAGGCCTGGTTAGCTGGATCCGTGACGATCCGACCGGGATGGAGGCCACTCATGTCCAACAGTCCGCGCAGCGATCATCACTTGCCGCACTAACCGTGGTGATCAGACGGTAGCGCGCTACTGCTGCACGTCGGCAGTGGCTGATCAGAGTTAGCCGTTGCAGCAGAGTGCTTGTTAGCGCTCATGCCACAGTCCTGCCTTGCGGCGGGACGGTCCCGGTCTGACCCGTGTACGCGGTGCCGGGTTGACGTTTCGCAGCCACCAGCGACCCGGGGGTCGTCTTACGGTCGGCTCCACGTCCGTTGCTGTCCGGGCCACTCCCGGCCAGTTGACGCTTACCGTATTCGGCGAGGTTCACGGCGGCGTTCCGGTCCCGGTCAGCGACCAGCCCGCACGCCCCGCACACGTAGGTCCGCTCGGACAGGAGCAGCTTGGTTTTCACCGCTCCACAGCCTGAGCATGTCTTACTACTGGCGAACCACCGGTCTGCGACTATCACAGCCCCGCCACGCCAGGCGGTCTTGTACGCGACCTGCCGCCGGAACTCAGCGAACGAGGCATCCGCCACGTGGCGGGCCAGCCGCCGGCTGGCGAGCATCCCATGCACATTGAGGTCTTCGATCACCAGCGTCCCGAACCGGCCGGTCAGGTTGGTGGTGGCCTTGTGCAGCGCGTCCCGCCGCTGGTCGGCGACACGGCCCTGAACCTTCCCCAGCGCCACCGCGGCGCGGCGCCACCGGTTCGACGGCGGCTGCCGGGCCCGCCGGTCCGGGCCCCGCCGCCGGCACACGGTGCGGGACAGGCGGCGGACCTTCCGCAGCGACCTGCCCAGGTGCCGCGGATTGGGGATCTGCTCCCCGGTGGACACGACGGCGAGGGTCTTGATCCCCAGGTCGACGCCGGCCACCGCGCCCGGGTCGGCCGGTGACGGCCGGGACACGTCCTGCTCGACGGTGAACGCGGCGAACCAGCGGCCCCGCTCAAACCGCACCGACACGCCCAGCACCCGCGCCGTCCCCGCCACGACCAGATCAGCGAGCCGGGTGCCGGGCTCGTGCAGCTTCACCCGGCCGATCCGCGGCAGCACCGCATGCCGGGCCTCGCAGCGGAACGCGCCGGTGGTGAACCGGATCGACGGGCGGGCCGTCCGCCTGGACCTGAACCGGGGAAACCCGGCCGACTTGCCTTTCCGCTGCCCCTTACGGAAGCCGGCCCAGTTTTTCAGCGCCCGCGCGAGCTGGTCCAGGCCGGTATTGAACGCCTCCTTCGAGCACTGCGCCCACCAGGGCGCGGCCGTGCCCTTGGCGGCGTTCCAGTCTTTGCGCAGCGAGTACAGCGACCATGAGATGGCGGGGGTCAGGTCGCCGCCGGTGATCCCGTAGGTGGCTTCCGCCGCCCGCTGATCCATCACGGCTTTCACCCGTACCAGGCCCCAGTTGAACGCCACCCGCGCCGCACCCGCATGCGACCGCAGCGCCCGCTCCTGCGCCGGGGTGGGATCCAGCGCGAACCTGTAAGCGAGCAAGCCGGTCATGCTGGGCCGTCCGTTGAAGTCACGGCAGCTACCGCACGCGCGGCCCGGTTCGCGGCGGCACGCCGCCCGTACAGGCGGGCGCACAGGGACGTGAGGATCTCGGTCACGTCCCGCACCAGGTCATCGTCTACTCCGGCCGGGTCCACCACGAGCAGCCCGCGCCCGGACGCGGCGAGTGCCGCCTCGACGTACTCCGCGCCGAACCGGGCGAATCGATCCCGGTGCTCCACCACGATCATGGTCACGGACGGGTCGCGGAGCAGGGCGAGGAACTTACGGCGCTTGCCGTTCAGGGCGGATCCGGTTTCGGTGACCACGCGGCCGACCGTGATGCCGCGCCCGGTCGCCCACGCGGTGACCCGGGCCACTTGCCTGTCTAGTAGTACTTTGTTAGGTCGGGTATGACTGCCGGGTTGTGCGGTGTTATACCGGCATGACCCCTCAGGAGATCGCGGAGGTCCGGCCCCGGCTGCTGGACTTCACCGCGGAGATGCTCGGCGGGCTGGCGCGCAAGGATCAGCGGGCGGCGGGTGAGTTGTATGTGCGCGGGCTGCTGACCGATGGGCAGCGTAAGTCGATGCAGCCGATGGCGGCGCGGCTGGGGATAGATCATCAGCGGCTGCAGCAGTTCATCACGTCCTCGACCTGGGATTATGTGGCGGTGCGGCGGAACGTGGCGCGGTGGTTCGCGGCCAGCCAGCCGGTGGAGGCGCTGGTGGTGGATGACACCGGCTTCCCCAAGGACGGGACGGCCTCGCCGTGCGTGGCCCGGCAGTATTCCGGCACTTTGGGCAAGGTCGCCAACTGCCAGATCGGGGTGAGCGTGCACCTGGTGAACGAGCATGCCTCGTCCGCGGCGGACTGGCGGCTGTTCTGCCCGGAAAGCTGGGATGACCAGGTGCTAGCCGACCCGGTTGCGGCGGCACGGGCTCGGCGCCGCCGTGCGCAGGCCCGCATCCCGGACGATGTCCGGCACAGCGAGAAGTGGCGGCTGGCGCTGGAGATGATCGGGGAGATGACCGGGCCCGGCGGGTGGGGCGTGCTGGAGGAGATCACCGCGGCCGGCGGCGAGCGGCCGGTGGTGGCGGCCGATGCGGGCTATGGCGACAGCACCGCCTTCCGTTTGGGGCTGGCCGCCCGCGGCTGGCAGTACGCAGTCGCGGTCAAGGGCACCACCAGCGCCTACCCGACGATGCCGTTCCGGAGATGATGGCCTGACAGCGGCCTGGGGCGGCCCAGCGCCGCCCGCTACCGCGCCCGGCCGCTGGCCCTGCGCCAGCTCGCCATCGCCAGCGCGGACATGATCGCCCCGGTGACCTGGCGGCAGGGCACCAAGGCCACCAGGGACAACCCTGACGCCGCCATGACCAGTCACTTCCTGGCCATACGGGTCCGGCCAGCCAACCGGGACATCCCCCGCGCGGCCGATGGCAGCCTGCCGGAGTGCTGGCTGCTGGCCGAATGGCCGCCCGGAGCCGATGAGCCCACCGATTACTGGCTGTCTAACCTCCCGCCGGACACCCCGATCGCCGAGCTGGCCCGGATGGCCAAGATCCGCTGGCGGGTCGAGCACGATTACCGCGAGCTGAAGACCGGCCTGGGCCTGGGCCACTTCGAGGGCCGCTCGTTCACCGGCTGGCACCGGCACGTCACCCTCGCCGTCCTCGCCCAGGCCTTCCGCACCATGATCCGCACCGACCCAAAAGTCCCTGCGCCGGGATGACCCTCTACCAGGCCCTGCGAGAACTGCAGCTCGTGCTCGCCCTCATCCTCGGCGCCTGCCCCCTATGCTGCCAGCCCTTAACCCTTGACCGGCTCGCCGCCACTCTCACTCCGACCTAACAAAGTACTACTAGGAGCCTGCTGAAAAAGGCTGCAGGTCCTGGCGTGTTTGCCGACGTTGCGTTCGATGATCTGGGATGATCTTCTCATGCAGGGTGTCGAACGGGCAGACCGCCAGCTTCTGGACGCGGAGATGCTGGCCGGGCACCTGGTCCCGGCGGGCAGCATGTTCGCGTTCTTGGCCGCGCACCGGGCCGAGGTGTTCCCCGATGCCGAGTACGCGGACCTGTTCGCCGCGCCGGGGGTGGGCCGGCCGTCGCTGCCGGCCACCCAGATGGCGGCGGTGCTGACCCTGCAGGCGCTGCACGATTATTCGGACCGGGAGACCGCCGAGGCGGTCCGGTTCGACGTGCGGTGGAAGGTGGCGATCGGGTCCTCGCTGGACGATGCGGGGTTTGACCCGTCGTCGCTGGTGTACTGGCGCAGGCGGATCGCCAAGTCAAAGCGGCCGCACCGGGTCAACGACGCGGTCAGGAAGGTGATCGTGGAGACCGGGGTGCTGAAGGGCCGGCATCGCCGGGCCGTCGACTCGACGATCCTGGCGGATGGGGTGGCGACCCAGGACACCGTCACCCAGTTGGTCTCCGCGATCCGCCGGGTGGCCCGGGAGGTGCCCGGCGCGGCCGGGCAGATCGCGGCGGTGTGCACCGGGCACGACTACTCCGGGCCGGGCAAGCCGAAGATCGACTGGGACGACCCGGCCGCGAAGGACGCGCTGGTGTCGGCACTGGCCAACGACGCGAACGCGCTGGTGACGGCGCTGCAAGACCACGACCTGGAGGAGCAGGCAGCGTCGGCGCTGGCGCTGCTGGCGCTGGTCGCTGGCCAGGACGTCGAGCCCGCCGAGGGCTCTGATGGCACCGACGGGCGGTGGCGGATCGCCCGCAAGGTCGCCGAAGACCGGGTGGTCTCGACCGTGGATCCTGATGCCCGGCACACCCGCAAGTCCCCCGAGGCCCGCCGCGACGGGTACCGGGCGCACCTGGCCGCCGACCCGGAGACTGGGATCATCACCGATGAGAAGCTGACCAAGGCCGCCGGGACCGAGAACTCCGACCCGGCGGTGGCGGAGGAGTTCCTGGCCGCCGAGGCCGCCGCAGGCGAGCCAGATCACGGGGCTGCCGCCGGACGGGATCTCCGCTGGTACAGCGACTCGGCCTACGGTACCGGTGACCTGCGCGATGCGATCGACAAGGCCGGTCACCAGGCGGTAATCAAGCCCAAGCCGCTGCGGTCCCCGGTCGACGGCGGATTCACCGTCGATGACTTCACCGTCAGCGAGGAGCAGGGCACGGTGACCTGCCCGGCCGGGCACACCGTCCGGCTCAGCCGGACCCGGGTTGCCACCTTCGGCGTCCTGTGCCGGGACTGCCCGCTGCGCGAGCGGTGCACCACCTGCAAGACCGGCCGCAAGCTCGTCCTGCACCAGCGCGATGACCTGCTCCGGCAGGCCCGGGCCGACTGGGCCGCCCGCACCGGACTGCGCGAGGACTACATGAAACACCGGCCCAACGTCGAACGCGCCGTCGCCCAGGTGGCCACCTGGCGCGGACGCCGGCTCAAGCTCCGCTACCGCGGCGTTACCAGGAACCACGCCTGGCTCAAGCGCCGCACCGCCGCATTGAACCTGCGTAACCTGACCGGCCGGGGACTGGCCCGCCGGGGCGGCGCCTGGGTGCTGGTCACCTGACCAGGCGCCAGGTACCCGGCCCCGAGGGCAGAGCAGCCAGCCGAGACCGCCCAGCGGCCCGGCCGGGACCCAGACCGCCGGGTCCTGCAAGGCCACCGGCACGGCCGTAGGCCTGGCGCGGCCAGGAAGCGGGCGCCAAAGCGCGCAGCGGACGCCTACCGGAACCGGCCCAATTCAGCAGGCTCCTAGGTCGGTTTTCTGATCTGCCGACGAAACCCGGGCGTACACGACAGCGCTCCCGGCATTGCCCGGGGCGGGAGTTTCCCCGACGAGGATCAGGCCGCCGACCCGGCGAGCCTGGACAGGCAGCATGCCCGCAGCGAACCAGCGGCGCGCGGTCGCATACGAGACGCCTTGCCGCTCAGCCCACTGCTTCAGGTTCACGCGACCATCATAGTAAGCTGTTGAGCGCTATAGCACGCGACGCGCCAAACAGTTTATCCCCCCTGATATCCCTGGCGGGGATGCCCTGCGAGCGTGAAAATCGGGGTGGTTGCCCGCCGACGTCGGCCGCGCTTGGTGCTGTGAGCCCGGGAGTTAGTCTGATCGCCGGGAGCGGCGGAGAAGCTGCTGGAAGATACCCAGATCAAGCTGTCGAGCGTCGGGCCGGTGGCCGGGGCCGCTGGCGGGCAGCCCCGGCCACCGGGGTCGGGCCGTGACCCAATACGGGCGGGCATGGCCACGGCCTTCCGCCTCGGGGCAGCAGGCGGGATATGTACGAGCCACCCCGAGAGGTCAGGTGGCGGTAACGGGTGTTACGCCTTTCCTTCTAATACGGGCGGAAGGCCGGGGCCGGACGGGTGGCGGCGGCTACGTAAGGCTTCGGTAAGGATTCCGGTTGAGCCCTGCTACTGCAGGGGCACCAGCAATTCCAGCCGAGCCGGCGCCGATCCGCACACCATCCGTACGGGAAAGGGCGATCCACGCTGCCGAACGGACCTGATGGCTAGTCGGCTCCAAGCGGGGGTCTGCTGCTCACCGCGACCCGCAGTAGCCGTGCGCTGAAACCCCGCGCATACGGTGCGAACGTCGCACGATCAGGAGGCGCCGGCCTCGGGGCGGCCGGCCGAGCGGGTGAAGTGGTGGCCGTGCAGGCTGGGGCAACCCTTGGGGACGGCCACGGGAGCGATGGCCGGGCGCGGCGTGGGGACCGGATGGGAGGCCCAGGCGACTTCGGCCCATACGGTCCGGCCGCCGGCGTCGCCGCGTACACCGCAGCTCTCAGAGAGGGCGCGGACGATGATCAGGCCCCGTCCGCAGTCGCTCATCGGGTCATCGGTGACCTGTGGCCCGCACGGGGCACCCTCGTCCGTCACGTCGATCCGGGCCACCGCGCCCTGGCTGGCCACCTCGACCGTGAACCAGCCGCCCTGCCCGCTGGAGGTGTGCTGGATCGCGTTCGTCCCGAGCTCCACCGCCACGGAGATGAGGTCGTCGCGGGCGGGACCGTCCGGCAGCAGGGCGGTCAGCCAGCGCCGGAGCTGCCGGAGTTCGCTCTCCTGACCGCGGAAGAGCCGGTGCCACCGGCCAGAACTGTCCGGACGTGGTGTTTCGCCGGCCTGTGCATCATGATGCGCGGAGCCGCGTGCGTGAATCATTCGTCACCCCTTACGGCAAAGATCCGCGTGGACCGGAGGCAGAGCTAACCGCGCCTTCAGGCAGTTCGTGTTCATCAATGTCCCCAGTATGGATTCGTATACAAGGTGCCTGCAAGTGCTTCACGCGCACTTGCGTAAAAATTCGCACTTGCGGGGTGGATTTGTCTGGCATATGGCTTATGACCACAACTGTCCACCGACCTTGGTTCACCTACCTGGCAAGGTGGTCCAGGATGCGCGAACGCCTCCCAGTATTAGCCGACGGATGTCCAGACGCAAGTGTCTCGCGTGTAATTGCGTGGCGGCAAACATACCCGGCATAACCCCGGTCCTGGGGTGAAGGGCACCCCCGGAACACCCCTGTGGCTTCCTCCGGAAGACCGCCGTCAGCACGGCCGGGTTAGCCGCATGCGCCGGTTGATTCCGGCGACCGCTCAGTTCGGATTTGGCGGGCGCTACGGGCGGCGGCCGGGACCGGCCGCAGCCGGAACGACTAGAACCGCAATCGGCCTGGCGCAGTGCGGGCAGTGGCCCAGCGCCCGCCGCATCTGCGCTACCGTCTCGGCGTCGCCGGGCACGCCCAGGTTCGGGCTCGTTGCGGTACTAGCGTTGGCTGGCCCGGGCATGTCAGCTCCCTACCGGATTCGTCATGGACGCGATGTTGAATCGCTGCTTGAGCCGGCCGAAGCTCTGCATCAGGTCGGGAACCCGCTGCAGGTGGACCGCGCTGACCCGGGTCGGGAAATCCCCCAGAGCCATGATCGCGGCGGTCTGCTTGTTGATCTTCGTGTACGTGTGCAGCACGCTTTCTACCATGGGCCGGTTGACGTCGGCGATGGCCTGGCCTCGGTCGATGGCCTGAGCAACCGCGGCGGCGGTCTTCGGGTACCGCTGGCACCAATCCACCGTTGCGACGTAGCCATCGATCGGGAAATTCTGCGTCGCACCTTCGTTGACGTCGAGGAGATCCTCGCCGCCGATCTGTACCTCGGCCTGGCTCAGATACGGCTCCGGCAGGTACGCGGCATCAATGCGGTGTGCCGTGAGCGCGGCCGGCATGGCCGGGAAAGGCATCGCGACCAGGTGCACCTGGGAGGGCGGCACGCCCTGCGACTCCAGTGCCGACGACACCAGCAGCGCGGCAACGCTGTCGGGCGCGTTCACCGCGATGGTCCGGCCGATCAGTTGCTGCGGCGAGGTGATCCCCGACCCAGGCAGAACGACGATCTCGTCGACACCCGGGGCCCCGGCGTATCCGTCCGCCAGGATGTGGAACCTTCCGGCCCCGTGCACCTGTGTTTCGATGAACCCGGTGTAGGCCCCATTGAGGACGTCGATGCCGCCGTTGAGCAGGCTCTTGGTGATTCCGGCACCCGATCCGACATTGACGATCCGCACATTCAGGCCGGCCTGCCGGAAAAACCCGTCATGCTGCGCGACGTATACCCCGGCCGACGAGGCCGTGGGCACGGTGGCAATGGTCAGATTGGTCTTTTCAAGCGAGGCCGATCCTGTCGCCGCTGCGCGGGATCCGCATCCCGCGCTCAACAGGGCAACCAGGACGGTGATCGACACGGCCATATGACGGCATCTAGGCTGCTTCATCAATATACGCGACAACGTAGACATGAGAGAAACAATTAGTTGCCGACATAAATGTCGGAAACCGCCGGCACGAAATTCGGCAGAAAGATTTATCAGCGAAAGTTGCTGCGCAAACGAAGGCGGCCGGAACCGACACGGTGCGCCGGGCGCTGACCGTCCTCCGGCCGGCGGCAGATCGAACACGGTCCCGAAACTTGGCTCCTTCGTCCGGGTGCACCCTAAGGCGGAGGTGATTCAGCTGCACGGCGGGCGGATCACCGCACGCATGCCCGCCAAAGACGAACGCCGCAGGCTCGATATAGGACGTGCCTAGCCGTCCGGGGTGCCCGCCGGCGACGCGGCGGCGACGATGATGACGGCGACCGGCTGGTGGCAGTGCGGGCACCGCTCCATCACGGCCGGCGGTGACGGGATCGCCTCGCCCTCCGGTTGGGCGGCCGAACCCGGGTGGGCCGCGGCCCCGGAGGAAGCAGGAGCCGCTGCAACGGAACCGACTGCAGCAGGACCGCTCAGTACAGGACCGCTCAGCGCAGGACCGCTCAGCGCAGGACCGCCCGGCGCAGGACCGCCCGGCGCAGAACCATCTGGAGCAACGCCCAGGCCCGCACCGGCCAGGCCCGCACCGCTCAGGCCCGGACCGGCCAGGCCCGCACCGGCCAGGCCCGCACCGCTCAGGCCCGCACCGGCCAGGCCCGCACCGGCCAGGCCCGCACCGGCCAGGCCCGGACCGGCCAGGCCCGCACCGGCCAGGCCCGGACCGGCCAGGCCCGCTTGGGCCAGGCCCTCAGTGCTGGAGGCGGGGAGCAACGCCTGGAGCCGCCGCGATGCCTTTTCCTCCCGTACGGCCTGCGCCTGGATGCGCGCGGACCGGCGCACGGCCGTGGCGAGCGCCTCGATGCGGTCATAGGCCGCCGTCAGTACATCTTCCGACGTCAGCGCCTCGTCACAACGCTGCCAGAACTCCCGTCGCAGCCGGTGCCGGCCGAGTTCCGCGTCCGACAGCGTGCTGCGCGAGTATCCGGTTAACGGCGCGAACTCCCACTGGCTGAAGCCCGACCGGCTGCGCAGCGCGGCAAGCCGCCGGCCCAGGGCGCGGCGCTGCTCCCAGACCCGGTCGGCATGGGGGCCTCCGGAATCTTTACTCCGCCCCGGCTCCGTCCCCCGCCCCGGAGCCGCGCCCTGCCCCAGATTGGTGTTACGCCCGGAATCTGCGTCCCGTCCGGAATCGCCCGCCAGGGGCGAGGCATCGGATGCGGCCGCGCGAGTCACGGTGGGCCTTCCCTCCGTTTTGCGCCAGACGCCGGGCGACACAGCGTGGGGGCCGTGTGATGGCCTGCCTGCGAGGGGGTTCGAGCGCGGCAAGGTCATGGTGCCTCCGGTTGGATGTGCGCGACGCAAGTGCCCAGCGCTAAACACGGCATATGAGTGATTGGTGCGTCATTCCCCGTTTGGGGAGATTTCTGCTCTCTACGCCATTCCGGCGGGCCCGATTCACCCCGACCCAGGCCGAAAGGCCGGTCCGGACGCTTGAGGAACAGGTCGAAGTGGAGGAACAGCGGTAGCTCGTCACCGTCAGTTGCAGGGCAAGTCTCATGCAAGTTGCATAGCAAGACATCCGTCAGCTGACGGATATCTGAAACCCGGGCCAAATCAGATATCTGAACCCGGCCAAAAGGGGTTATTCCGCCCCGTGGACGAACTGGCCGCCGGCGAGCGTCAGGTCGACCTGAGTGCTGCCGATGTCAACGGGCGGGATGGTGAGGATGTCACGGTCGAGCACCGCGATATCGGCCAGGTGGCCGGGCCGCAGCGAACCGAGGTCCGCCTCGCGGTGGTTGACGTAGGCGACGCTCGCGGTGAACGCGGTGAGGGCCCGTGCGACGGGAATGGCTTCATCCGGCAGGAACGGCCGGTCCGTTTCGGCCGTACCCGGCTGGCCAAGCCGGCCGGACAGCCGCCGGTTGACCGCGACGTGGATCTGCTGCAGTGGGTCGGCGCTCGACACCGGCCAGTCGCTGCCGAACGCCATCCGGGTGCCGCGGCGGGCGAGCGTACCAATCCGGTACTGCCAGGTGGCGCGTTCCGGGCCGACGATCGGCAGCGTCAGATCGTCCATCTGCGGATCGTGGCACGCCCACAGGGGCTGGAAGTTGGCCACCGCGTCCAGGTCGCGGAAGCGGTCCAGATCGTCTGGTCGGATGAACTGGAGGTGGGCCAGGTGGTGCCGCAGGTCGGCGGGCCGGCCGCGCACGCTGGCGAGCGCGTCGAGGGCCACGTGCACGGCCCGGTCCCCGAGCGCGTGAAAGTGAACCTGGAACCCCTCCCGGCTGAGCAGGCGAACGGCTTCGGCGACTTCCTCCGGCGGCACGAACAGGCTGCCGCGGTGCAAGTGCCCGGGTTCGTGCCCGCGCTCTTGCCCGGCCGGGCGGCCGCCGTAGGGCTCGGTCATCGCCGCGGTCCGCGTCTCGCACACCCCGTCCATCATGATCTTGACCGAGGTGGCGCGGAACCGCCCCGACGCCGCGTGCTCACGCCGGCCGAGCAGATCGGCGATCTGGCCGGCGCCGCGGGTCCGGTCCCACCACAGGGCCCCATTGACGTGCGCGGTCAGCCAGCCTTCGGCCGCGGCGGCGCGGTAGGTGGCGTAGGCGTCGGGGATGCCGATGTCCGGGGCTTCGCCAACGATGGCGTCCTGCCAGTGCGTGATGCCGAGCGCGTGCAGGTGGGCCTGGCCCGCGCGGAGCCCGGCGGCCAGATCGGCGGCCGCCGGGGGCGGGAGCACGCGCGAGACGAGACGCATCGCGCCGTCGTGCAGCGCGCCGGAGGGCTCACCCCGCTCGTCGCGCTCGATCCGGCCGTCGCTGGGGTCCGGTATGTCCCGGGTGATCCCGGCCCGGGCGAGCGCTGCTCGGCTGACCCAGGCGCTGTGATGGTCGCGATTCGGCAGGAAGACGGGACGGCCGGGGGCCACCGCTTCCAGGTCGGCGGCGGACGGGATACCGCCCGGGAACGCCTCCAAGGACCAGCCCCCGCCGAGCACCCAGTCGTCGGGTCCGAGAGTGCGGGCGTATTCGGCGATGATGCCGAGGTATCCGGGGCGGCTGCGCGGGCCGGCGAGATTGCAGCGGAGGCTCTCCAGGCCGCCACCAACGGGATGGACGTGCGCGTCGCCAAACGCGGGGATGGCCAGGCGTCCCCTCAGGTCGATCACGTGCGCCCGGGGGCCCGCCATGGCGCGTGCGTCGGCGGATCGGGTCACCGCGGAGATCCGCCCGTCCGCCACGACGATCGCATCGCAGCCCGCGCCCGCACCGTCCGCGGACCACAACCGCCCATTGACCAGTACCAGCGTTCCCGCCATCCCGCCCCTCCCGTCCAGGTCCACCGGGCCCGGAATGTGTGCAGGATAAGTATCGAGCGGCGGAGCCGAGCCGGCCAGGGGACCCCGGGCTCTCGCGGACACAACGAGCCTCCTGAGGGACGGAAAGGCGGAGCCGACAGGGACCGGGTCCTTGGGCCACCTCCCGCGGGCCCGTCACCGGTTTGCCGGCGGAGGGGCCCGGGTAAGCGCGAGGAGGAGTCCCAGGTTCCGCACGAGGGAGGCGACCGCAGGTGAAGCTGACGTTCGTTCGACCGCTGTACGCGCACGCGGGCAAAAACGCGGGCACAAACGCGGGCACAAACGCGGACGGCTTCGCGTCGGTGTACCTGGACACGTCGGGGACGGGCCGCGGACCGCAGGCTAAGGCGGTGGAGATCCGCTGGCGGGACCTGCGCGAGGAACTGTCCCTGGCCGGGGTGGACGCGGCGACCCTGGACGCGCTGGGTGACGTGCTCACCGGACCGGGCCTGGCGGCGCCGGGGACGGTGGCGTTCGGCCAGGACGGCACCGTGCCGCTGGCGGTACGGCTGCCCGCGGTACCGCTGCGCGAGATGGCCCGGTGGGCCCGGCTGCCGGACCTGCTGCCGCTGCTCATCCAGTCCCCGCCGCGCCCGCCGCACCTGCTGGTCAGCGCGACCCGGGCCGGCGGCGACGTGCTCGCCATCCGCACCGCCGACGACGTCACCCGGCAGGGCGTCCAGGGGACCGGCTGGCCCGTCCACAAGACCAAGTCGGGCGGCTGGGCGCAGCTGGAGCACCAGCGGGCGGCCGAGGAAGCGTGGGAGACCAACGCCAAGGAACTCGCCGGCACGGTGGTGAGCGCGGCCGCTGGTGAAGTACCCGAGGCGATCATCGTGGCCGGCGACGTGCGGGCCAGGGAAATGCTGGTCGACAAGCTTCCCACCAACCTGGCCAGCAAGGCCGTCATCGTGGATCGAGAGGTGCCGGTGGACTCGCCCGAGCTGGCCGCGGCGGCGGAGCAGGTGCTGCGCCAACTGGAGGACGCCGACGGCCGGCGGCGGCTGGAGACGTTCCGCAGCAGGCTCGGCGCCGGCGGCGCGACCGAGGGCCTGGCCGAGACGGTAGCTGCGCTGCGCGACGGGCAGGTCTCCGAGCTGTTCCTCGGCGGCGACTACCTGGCCGACGACCCGGACACGCCCGGGCCGGCCTGGTCCTCCGCGCCGGCCTGGATCGGCCCCGCGCTGGCCGATGTCGGCCTGTCGGCGGAGGACCTGCGCGAGCGCGGCCTGACCGAGGTCGCCCGGGACCGGGCCGACGCCGCCATCGTGCGCGCCGTGACCGGGACGGACGCCGAGCTGTTCATGGTACCGGCCGGAGAGAGTCCGCTCCGGGATGACATCGGCGCGCTGCTCCGTTACCCGGTGCCGGGCGCCTGACCGCGGGACGGCCTCCGGCGGGGCAGCCCGGGCGCGGTTTACTCCCGGCGCAGGACGATGATCATGCGCCAGGCTGACGGGGCGGACACGGAGACCTCGTCGGCGAAGTCGCCGTAGCACCCGGCCATCGTGAAGCCGCCCGCCAGCCGGACGGCCGCGGTGACCTCGGTGCCGGTCCAGAACCGGTTTGGCACCACGTCGGTGAGCGTCCGGGAGCCCCTCGCGTCGCGCACCGTCACCAGTACGTGCTCCCTGGTCACCTGGGTCACGGGGTCGATCGCGTCGTCGGCGCCGCCCCAGCGCACGTGCACGTGCCGGCCGCCGAGGTCGGTGTCCCACTCGGAGCTGGCCCGCGGCACCATGGTCAGGATGTCCGCCGGGTGCGCGAGCTCCATGATGTAGAGGCCGCCGGGCGCGGTGTGGGCAGCCGCCGCCCGCAGGTGCGCCACCAGGTCATCGAGGTTCATCAGGTGGCAGATCGAGTTCAGCATCGTGATGACCAGGCCGAACTGGCGCCTGAGGGCGAAGTCACGCATGTCGGCGTGCACGACATCCAGCTCCACCCCTTCCCGCTGCGCCTTGTCCCGGGCCCGTGCGCACATCGCCGGGTTCAGGTCCAGGGCGACCACGCTGACGCCGCGCCGGGCCAGCTCGAGAGCGTGCTCCGCGGGACCGGCCGCGAGCTCCAGGACGGATCCGGGACCCTGCCCGCCCACTGAGCCGGCCACGTCCTGCGAGCCTTCTGAACCCTCCGAGGCCAGCGAAGCGTGCCGCGCGAACCAGCGCTCCAGGGCGTCGACCTCACCGCGGACGTCGCGGTACGCACAGGCGAGCTCGTACATCTCCGGCTCGTCGTAGATTCCGGTCACCCGGTCATTGTGCCGGATACCCGCGATACGACCGGAATCCCCGTCTAGCCGCCCGGGGTGTTCCTGCGGCAAACTGGCCGCATGATGACCGAGGCCCAGGCCCTGAACGCGCTGGCCAGAGAGGACCCGGAGGCAGCGGACGAGGCGAAGGCCGCACTCAGCTGGCTCACCAACGGCGCCGGGCTGGAAACCGTTTCCCAGCTCAAGCTGCAGGAATTCGTCTGGTACGCCCTCCCGGTCAAATGGCCGATGACGACGAGTGAGCTCATGGCGGTGACCCGGGCCCTCGGCCGGCTGTTCTCCATGCTCGGTATGGAGCGTTACGCCGAGGTCTGCATGTGCCCGGGCACCGAGAAAATCCTCACCGCCTATGGTGACGGACACGAGACGGGCATCGCCGCGTACGCGGAGGCTGTGGAGAACTCCAGCACCGCACCGTCCGACACCGGCCTGCTGGCCTGGGGATCGGTCATGGGCCCGGACGAGCGGGCCGCCTACGACGCCTGCGCCGCCGCGGTCGAACTCGCGATCGCCTCGGGTGAGCTGCCGGCCGGGAGCCGCGGCTGGCGGGTCAAGCGCACCGCGCTGATCGACCGGTGGCTCACGGCCCCTCCGCCGGCCCGGGACGGGCAGGCCGGCTGGAACGACCCGGCGGGCGGGCACCCGGCGGGCGGACGGCCGGCCGGTGAGGGCCGCAGCCAGCCAGGACGGCACCGGGCGGGCGCCCACCACGCGCCCGGGGTCAGCGGGACGTGGCTGGCCCGGATCCATACCGAACGGATGGATGCGTGGGCCAATAGCCGCCCGGGCGAGCGGTCCCGGCTGGCGGCCGCCGTGCTGCCCCGGCTGCTGGAGGAGGCGGGCGCGCCGGACGGCGCGCTGCCGACCCTCGGCTGGCTGCTCGGGCACGCGGACCCGGGCCTGCGGCTGACCGCCCGGCACTACATCCCGCCCGCGCTGGTAACCGAGGCCGTGGACATGTTCGGTTGGCGGGAGCAGCTGGCCGGTGCGCTGAAACAGGAACTCGACGTGTTGCCGCTGCACACCCTGCGCGGGCTGGCCCAGGGCGAGATGGGCGCGATCCGGCGCAGCGGCACCAGCCTGGTGCTAAGCCGGACGGGACGCCTGATGACCGAGGACCGCGAGGCCCGGTGGCGGATCGGCACCGCCGCCCTGGTCGGCGCCGACGACGGCGCGCGACCGGACTTCGCGGTGGCCGTCCGCGAGGCCGGACTGCTGTTCCTGCTGGTCAGCGGGCCAGCCGGATACGAGGAGCTGACCCGGCACCTGACCCGGATCCACACCGAGGAAGGCTGGACCTCGCGCGGGGAGGTCAGCGACGCGGTGCGCCAGGAGATCCACGGGCTCCGGCACCGGCTGTGGGCGCTGCACCTGCTCTACACCGGGTGCGCCTCCCGGGAGCCGCTCACGCTCACCGAAACCGGCGTGCAGGCGGCGCTGGCCGCGCTGCGGGCCCGGGCCCGCGGGCCCCGGCACCACGTCGGCCTCGGGTAACCCGCTCAGGAAGATTTCCCTCACCCGGGGCCCGGCGCGTATGTTCATTCTGCTGTGCGCTACGCGCACACGGCTGCGCAGACCCTCGCACGTCCGCTCGATCCGCTCACGCGGGCGGCCCTTCATGGTCAGGAGTCCTCCGTTGAGCGATGACGGCGTTCGCGACGCAGACTTTATCCAGTCCCTGGAGCGTGGCCTGTCCGTGATCCGTGCCTTCGACGCGGAACACCCCAAGCTCAGCCTGAGCGGGGTGGCGGTGCGGACTGGCCTGAGCCGGGCCGCCGCCCGGCGTTTCCTGCACACGCTTGTGGACCTCGGCTACATGCGCGCCGACGGCGGCCAGTTCTCGCTGCGGCCGAAGATCCTCGAGCTCGGCTACGCCTACCTGTCCAGCCTGTCCCTGCCGGAGGTGGCGATGCCGCACCTCGAGCAGCTGGTAGAGCAGGTCCGCGAATCGTCGTCGGTGTCGCAGCTCGACGGGGACGACGTGGTCTACATCGCCCGTGTCCCGACCCGGCGCATCATGACCGTCGCCATCAGCGTCGGCACCCGGTTCCCCGCCCATGCGACCTCGATGGGCCGGGTGCTGCTGGCCGACAAGTCACCCGACTGGCTGGACACGTACCTGTCGTCGGTCACGCTGCTGCCGCTAACCCCGCACACCATGGCTGACCCAGCGGCGCTGCGGGCCGAGCTGGCCCGGGTCCGCTCGCAAGGCTGGGCCATGGTGGACCAGGAGCTGGAGGAGGGGCTCCGGTCGGTCGCGGCGCCGATCCGCGACGGCGAGGGCCGGGCGATCGCAGCGGTCAACGTCTCCACGCACGCCGGGCGGCGCAGCGTCGCCGAGGTCATCGACGACCTGCTCGAACCGCTGCTGCGGACGGCGCGCGAGATAGAAGCCGACCTGCGCCAGTCGGCGGCGCCCTCGGGCGCACGCCGGGCACCGTGACCTCCGCCCGGCGCTGTCTTGCGGGCGGGCGGCCTGCCACACTTGACCCCGTGCAGACTCTGGTTATCGATCATCCGCTGGTCACTCACAAGCTCACGGCGCTGCGGGACAGGGGCACCGAGACCGCGACCTTCCGGCGGCTCGCGGACGAGCTTGTCACCCTGCTCGCCTACGAGGCGACCCGGGAGATCCGCGTCCAGCCGGTCACCGTGCAGACCCCGCTCGGCGACGCGGCCGGGGTCAAGCTGGGCAGCCCGCCCCCGCTCATCGTGCCCGTGCTGCGGGCCGGCATCGGCATGCTCGACGGCATGATCCGGCTGCTGCCAATGGCCGACGTCGGCTTCGTGGGGCTCGTCCGCGATGAGGAGTCGCTGGTCGCGTCCACCTACGCCGATCGGCTGCCCGCGGACCTCACCGGCCGCGAGGCGTTCGTACTGGACCCCATGCTTGCCACCGGCGGGACGCTGCAGACCGTGATCGCCATGCTGGCCGGGCGGGGGGTCACCTCCGTCACGGCGGTGGCCCTGCTCGCGGCGCCCGAAGGACTGAAGCGCCTGGAGGAGGCCTTCCCCAGCCAGAACCAGGCGGGGCAGCCGGTCGTCCGCGTGGTAACCGCCGCGGTGGACGACCGGCTGGACTCGCGCGGGTACATCTACCCGGGCCTGGGCGACGCCGGCGACTGGCTGTTCGGTGCGGTCTGAGCTCGTCCCATTGGGTAAGGCCTGAGCCGCATCACCCAGGTCGTGGATGAGGCTGTCCTGGGCAGTGTCGATCTGCTTCAGCCGCTTGTGGAGCGTGGTGACACGGTTTGTGGGGGTTGTGCGCCCCGGCTGTACAGTGCGTACTACTACGCCGGTGTCGGCCGCAAACCATAGCGCACTCGGGCCCGCAGGGCGCTCGGCTGGGCTGGGACTACTCGAGGCCGAGGAGGGATTCGAGGCCGACGGTCAGGCCGGGCGAGAGCGAGCCGATCTGGCGGACGGCGAGCAGGACGCCGGGCATGAACGACGCGCGGTCCAGGGAGTCGTGCCGGATGGTCAGCGTCTCGCCGTGCCCGCCGAGCAGCACCTCCTGATGCGCCACCAGGCCAGCCAGCCGGACCGCGTGCACGTGCACGCCGTCGACGACCGCGCCGCGCGCGCCCGGCAGGGAGGAGGCGGTCACGTCGGGCTGCGCACCGAGCCCGGCGGCGCGCCGGGCCTCGCTGATCATGGCGGCGGTCCGCAGCGCGGTGCCCGACGGCGCGTCGGCCTTGCCCGGGTGGTGCAACTCGATGACCTCGGCGGAGTCGAAGAAGCGCGCGGCCCGGGCGGCGAAGCGCATCATCAGGACGGCACCGACGGAGAAGTTCGGCGCGATGAGCACCCTCGCGGCCGGGGCCTCGTCCAGCCACTGGCGTACCTGGTCCAGCCGGTCCTCGTTGAAGCCGGACGTGCCGACCACGGTGTCGAGCTCGTGCTCGATGCACCAGAGCAGGTTGTGCATGACCACGCCCGGGTGGGTGAAGTCGACGACCACGTCGCAGCGGGTTAGCACGTCCAGCGCGTCGCCCTCGTCCACGTCTGCGGCGATCACGAGGCCCTTGGTCCCGGCGACGGCCTGGCAGACCTCGCTCCCCATCCGGCCGCGTGAGCCGAGCACACCCACCCTGATCATGACGCCCACTCCCTCCCGGGATCAGCCAATGCCCCTATAGCTACCACCGATCCGGCCGCCCGGCGTCCAGAAGACCGGGGCGCGGCCGCCCGAGGGTCCACGGTGGCGCCATTGCGGTCGCTGGAGCACCACGGTGGCGCCATTGCGGTCGCTGGAGCACCACGGTGGCGCCATTGCGGTCGCTAGGTGGGCCGCCTGCGCCCCGGTGCCGGCTGGTCAGCCCGCTGACCGGCCAGCCCGCTGACCGGCCGGGTTACCCGATCGGCGTCTCTTTTCCGCAGCAGCTGCGGAAAAGAGACGCCGATTTCTTTGCCGGTCACCGCGCTACAGCGGGACAGTCAGCGGAGGGCGTTGGCGAAGGGGCTGCCGTCGTCGAACGGGCCGACGACCGCCAGTGCCTTGGGCCGGCCCAGGACCTCGGCGGCGACCGCCCGCACGTCGTCGTGGCTGACCGCCGCGATGGCCGCGAGCGTCTCCTCGACCGGCTCCAGCTTCGGGTAGACCAGCTCGGCCTTGCCAAGCCGGCTCATCCGCGAGGACGGATCCTCCAGGCCGAGCACGATTGAGCCGCGCATCTGGCCCTTGCCGCGGTCCAGTTCGGCGTCGGTCAGACCGCCCGACACGAGCTTGTCCACCTCGCTGATGCAGATGGCCAGCACCTCGTCGGCCTTGGACGGCAGGCAGCCGACGTAGATGCCCCACATGCCGGTGTCGGCGTTCTGGGCCGCGAAGCTGTAGACCGAGTAGGCCAGGCCCCGCTTCTCCCGGATCTCCTGGAACAGCCGGGAGGACATCCCACCGCCGAGGGCCGCGTTCAGCACGCCGAGGGCGTACCGGCGGTCATCGTTGCGGGACAGTCCCTCGCAGCCGAGCACCAGGTTGGCCTGCTCGATCCCGCGGGACACAAGCCGCAGGCCGGTGCCCGTGCTGCGGCCCGGCCGGGCGTACTCGCCGCTGAGCCGGGGCGGAGCGGGCTCGACGTCCCCGTGCAGGGCTGGGCCGAAGTACTGCCGGACCTGCTCCACCAGATCCTCGTGGTCCAGGCTGCCCGCCGCGGCCACGACCAGGCGCTCCGGGCTGTACTTGGCCCGGTAGTGCTCGTAGATCTGGTCGCGGGTGATCGCGTTGATCGACTCGACGGTCCCGAGCACCGGGCGGCCCAGTGGGGTGTGGCCGAACAGGTGCGCGGCAAACGCCTCGTGCACGGTGTCCGTCGGATCGTCGTCGTTCATGGCGATCTCTTCGAGCACGACGCCCCGCTCGGCGTCCACGTCCTGCGGGGTGATCAGCGACTCGGTCACCATGTCCGACAGGATGTCAGCGGCCAGCGGCAGGTCGGCGTCGAGCACCCGCGCGTAGTAGCAGGTGTACTCCTTCGTGGTGAAGGCGTTCATTTCGCCACCGGCCGCGTCCATCTCCGAGGAGATCTCCATCGCGGTGCGCCGCCTGGTGCCCTTGAAAAGCAGATGCTCCAGGTAGTGCGTGGCGCCCTCGTGCCGGATGTCCTCGTCCCGGGACCCGACGCCGACCCAGATGCCGAGCGCGACAGACCGCACCGCCGGCAGGGACTCCGTGACGACGCGGAGCCCGCCGGGCAGTACTGTCTGGCGCACGGGCCCGCCGTCGGCGGGGACGCCGGCCCCCGTGTCAGTTCCGCTAACTGGGCCGCTCACTGGTCGCGGTGCCCTCGGCTGCGCTGCCGGGTCCGGTGCGCACCGTCGCGGTCACCGCGGTCCCGGTCACGGTCCCGCGGTCCCCGGTCACCATCGCCGCCACCGGGCCCGGACAGGTCATCGCCGGCCGCCTCACGCTCGACGACCTCGACCGGAACCAGCGAAAGCTTGCCCCGGTCGTCGATCTCACGGATCTCGACCTGGATCTTGTCGCCGACCTTGATGACGTCGTCGATGTTCTCAATCCGACGGCCGCCGTGCAGTTTGCGGATCTGCGTGATGTGCAGCAGGCCGTCCTTGCCGGGCAGCAGCGAGACGAAGGCGCCGAACGTGGTGGTCTTCACCACCGTGCCGAGGAACCGCTCGCCGATCTCGGGCATGTGCGGGTTCGCGATCGCATTGATGGCGTTTCGCGCCGCCTCCGCAGACGGCCCGTCGGTGGCGCCGACGTAGATCGTGCCGTCGTCCTCGATGGTGATCTCGGCGCCGGTGTCGTCCTGGATCGAGTTGATCATCTTGCCCTTCGGGCCGATGACCTCACCGATCTTGTCCACCGGGACCTTGATCGTGATGATCCGCGGGGCGTAAGGGCTCATCTCGGCGGGGGCGGAGATGGCACCGCGCATCACGTCGAGGATGGTCAGCCGGGCCGCGCGCGCCTGGGTGAGGGCCGCGGCCAGCACCGAGGCGGGGATGCCGTCCAGCTTGGTGTCCAGCTGTAGCGCGGTGATCAGGTCCTGCGTCCCGGCGACCTTGAAGTCCATGTCGCCGAACGCGTCCTCGGCGCCGAGGATGTCGGTGAGCGTGACGTACTCGCCGCCCTCGTGGATGAGGCCCATCGCGATGCCGGCCACCATGCCCTTCAGCGGCACGCCCGCGTCCAGCAGGGACATCGTGGACGCGCAGACGGAGCCCATCGAGGTGGAGCCATTGGAGCCGATCGCCTCCGACACCTGGCGGATGGCGTACGGGAACTCCTCACGCGGCGGAAGAACCGGCAGCAGGGCCCGTTCGGCCAGCGCGCCGTGACCGATCTCGCGGCGTTTAGGCGAGCCGACCCGGCCGGTCTCCCCCGTCGAGTACGGCGGCATGTTGTAGTTGTGCATGTAGCGCTTGGTGCGCTCGGGGTTCAGCGTGTCGATCATCTGCTCCATGCGGAGCATGTTCAGCGTCGTGACACCGAGCACCTGGGTCTCACCGCGCTCGAACAGCGCGGAACCGTGTACCCGGGGCAGCACGTGCGCCTCGGCGGACAGCTGGCGGATGTCGCGGAGACCACGGCCGTCGATGCGGACGCCGTCGCGGATGATCCGCTCCCGCACCAGCTTCTTGGTCAGGGCGCGGATACGCCCCGGTGATCTCCTTCTCCCGGCCCTCGAACCGCACGCCGAGCCGCTCGACGGCCAGTGCCTTGACCCGGTCGGTCTCGGTCTCACGCTCCTGCTTGCCCGCGATCGTCAGCGCCTTCGCCAGCTCGTCGGAGAACTCGCTGGCCAGCGCCTCGTAGACGTCCTCGGTGTAGTCCAGGAAGATCGGGAACTCGTGGGCCGGCTTGGCCGCCTGATCGATGATCCGCTGCTGCGCCTCGCAGAGCGCGTTGATGAATGGCTTGGCCGCCTCGAGGCCCTGAGCGACGATCTCTTCGGTCGGCGCGATCGCGGTGCCGTCACCGGCGGCGAGCAGGCCCAGCGTGCGCGGCGTGGACTCCGCCTCGACCATCATGATCGCGACGTCGCCGCTCTCGATGACGCGGCCCGCGACCACCATGTCGAACGTGGCTTCCTCGAGCTGGGAGTGGTTCGGGAACCCGACCCACTGGCCCTTGATGAGCGCCACCCGGACGCCGCCGATCGGGCCGGAGAACGGCAGCCCGGAGAGCTGGGTCGACAGCGAGGCCGCGTTGATCGCCACCACGTCGTACAGGTGATCGGGGTTCAGGGCCATGATCGTCTCGACGACCTGGACCTCGTTGCGCAGGCCCTTCACGAACGAGGGGCGCAGCGGCCGGTCGATGAGGCGGCAGGTGAGGATCGCGTCCTCAGACGGCCGCCCTTCGCGGCGGAAGAACGAGCCGGGGATCCGGCCCACCGCGTACATCCGCTCCTCCACGTCCACGGTGAGCGGGAAAAAGTCATAGCCCTCACGGGGCTGCTTGCCCACGGTCGTCGCGGACAGGACCATCGTCTCGTCGTCCAGGTACGCGACGGCTGATCCGGCCGCCAGGCGGGCCAGCTTGCCCGTCTCGAACCTGAGCTTATGAATGCCGAACGAACCGTTGTCGATGACGGCCTCGGCGATATGCACACCCTCCACGGGTGAGACCTCCTTGCGGTGAATCCCGCACTGCCCGTTCCGCTTTGGATGGCCGTTCTGGCCGGGAGCAGCTTCCTCCCGGGGCTCCCTGCGAAGGGCGCGGCCGGGGCGGATAACCACCCAGAACTCCACAGCGGGCACCGCCCGCCTGGGCCTGCGGCCGGTCTTCGATTGAAGCCCGCGGGTCAGTCCGCGAAGGGCGGACCCGAAGACCACTACCGAGGACCGGCCCATCGCTCGGAACCGGGCCGCGGGATGTCTCTCTTATTCGTCTATGAAGTTATGTATCTCTGCGGTGCGCGCGCGGCTGCGCACGGATGCCCCTGGTGCCGGCTGGCACCCGGGACCTTTGACCTGGCCAAGCCGGGCAGGAAGGGACCTGCCCGGCTCCCGGCCCCCGCGCCGTTACCGGCGCAGGCCCAGGCGCTCGATAAGCGCACGGTAGCGGGAGATGTCCTTCTTGGCCAGGTACTTCAGCAGCCGCCTGCGGCGCCCCACGAGGAGGAGCAGGCCACGGCGGCTGTGATGGTCATGCTTGTGCACCTTGAGGTGCTCAGTCAGGTCATTGATCCGGCGGGTCAGCAGTGCGACCTGGACCTCCGGCGAACCGGTGTCACCCTCAGCGGTCGCGTGCTCCGCCATGATCTCCCTCTTGACGGCAATGTCGAGCGGCACGTGGCTCCTTAAGACTCGCATCTATCGGTACGGCCCGTCCCGGCGCCGTCCGCTGCCGCGCAGGACGCCGTTTGGGGGCCTTTCGGTGGTAAGACTGCCGTTTCGCGAAGGGCCCCGCGGCCGTTAGCCGCCTGAGATCTCCGGGCCAGGCTGGTCCCTTGGGCTGCCGCATGAGGGTGCAGCAAACCCTGCCGGCACAAGCCAGCAACGTTTTACGGTATCACGGGGTAAGCAGTTCGCGGGCCTCGTCGACGTCCCGGTGCATTTGCTCGACCAGGTCCTCGACCGAATCGAAGCGGACCGTGCCGCGGAGCCGGGCGGAGAAGTCGAGGGCCACGTGCGCGCCGTACAGATCAAGGTCGTCGCGGTCCAGGGCGTAGGCCTCCACGGTTCGTTCGGCCTCGCCGAACGTCGCGTTCGGCCCGACGGAGATCGCGGCCGGCCAGCGGCCGTCTTGGTCGCCATCAGCGGTGAGGTTGAGAAGCCAGCCCGCGTAGATGCCGTCCCCGGGGACCGCGGTGTGCGGCGGGCACTCCAGGTTGGCGGTCGGGAAGCCGAGCGCGCGCCCGCGCATGTGCCCGCGGACGACGACCCCTTCCACCCGGGGCGGGCGGCCGAGCGCCGCGGCCGCGACCCGGACCTCCCCAGCCTCCAGTCGCTCGCGGATGTAGCTCGAAGAGATCGTGATCCCGTCGGCCACCAGCAGCGGGACCCCTTCGGTGGTGTAGTCGTACTTCTCGCCCAGTTTGGCCAGCAGCGGCACGTCGCCGGCGGCCCGGTGGCCGAACCGGAAGTTCTCCCCCACCACCACGGCGACCGCGTGCAGCCGGTCGGCGAGCACGGTGCGCACGAACTCGTCCGGGCCAAGCTGGGAGAACTCATAGGTGAACGGCAGCATGCAGACGGCGTCCACGCCGAGGCCGGCCAGCAATTCGGCGCGGCGGCGCGCGGTAGACAGGAACGGCGGGTGCGAGCCTGGCCGCACGACCTCATCTGGGTGCGGGTCGAAGGTCACCACGACGACCGGGAGCCGCGCGTTTCCCGCGCCCTGGCCTGCCCGGCCGGCGGCCAGTTCGACCGCGCGGCCGACAATGCGCTGATGGCCGCGATGCACGCCGTCGAACACGCCGATGGTGACGACGGACGCACCCCAGTCTTCCGGCACTTCATCCAGGCCGTACCAGCGGTGCACGCTCCGCTCCTTCCGGCGATCATCGGTGGGTCCTTCCGGGCGACATCGCCCCCGGTCCAAGCCTGCCATGAGAATGGCGCTGGCCGCGCCATCGGGCAGCCGTTCGGGGGGCGGCGCGGAGGGGCTGCCGGGGCTGGCGGGGCTGGCGGGGGCCGCCCGCGCCGGGCGGATCAGGGCACGAACACGGCGAGGGAGCGGGCCTGGCCCCCCTCCTCGCGCATGAGGGCGATCAGCATGCCGTCGGGCCCGAACACCGCGGCCGGGCCGTCGCTGAGGCCCGTGGCGTGGCCGGCGTCCCGGTCATCGGCTAGGTCGCCGGCCGCGCCCTCGCCCAGGCCCGCGGCGGGGCCGGCTCCGAGGCTGGCAGCGGGCAGGCGGGCGCCGTGGGCGACCTTGCGGGCCTGCTCCTCGGTCAGGTCGAGCCGGGGGAACGCGGCCGCGGCCGCGTCGGCCAGCGGCGTCACCGTGAAGTGCGCGGCCAGCTCGTCCAGGGTCTGCGCCGTCTCGATCCGGTAGGGCCCGGAGCGGACCCGGCGCAGCGTGGTCAGGTGGCCGCCCACGCCCAGCGCGGCCCCCAGATCGCGGGCCAGGGCGCGGACATAGGTACCGCTGGAGCAGGTCACGGCCGTGTCGACGTCGAGCAGGTCCCCGTTCCGGCGGATCCCGGTGATCTCGAACGCGGCGACGGTGACGGGGCGGGCCTTCAGCTCGGGCGCGGCTCCCTCGCGGGTGAGCCGGTACGCGCGCTCGCCGTCCACCTTGATCGCGCTGATCCCCGGCGGGACCTGCTGGATCTCGCCGGTCAGCGGGACGATCGCGGCGCGCACCGCGTCCTCGGGGACGCCCGCGGCGCTGTCGCCCGCGATGACGGCTCCCTCGGCGTCGTCGGTATCGGTCACCTGGCCAAGACGGATCGTGGCCAGGTACTCCTTGTCGGCCAGGCTCAGGTGCCCGAGCAGCCGGGTGGCCTTTTCCACGCCCACAACCAGCACACCGGTCGCCATCGGATCGAGTGTGCCGGCGTGCCCCACCCGGCGGGTCCCCGCCATCTGGCGGAATCCGCGCGACGACGTCATGGGACGTCATCCCGCCGGGCTTGTCCACGATCACGAGCCCGCCGGGGCCGCCGGGCCCGCGGGCCGCGGTCATTCGTCCTCATCGCTGGCCGGCTTGCGGTACGGGTCCGGGTCCCCCGCGGGCACTGCGCCCTCCCGGATCCGGGCTAGGTCCTCGTCGGCATGCCGGGCCGCCTCGACCAGCTCCTCGATGTGCCGCACGTTGCCCGGCACAGCGTCGGCGACGAACGTCACCGAGGGAGTGTGCCGCAGGCCGGTCTGCCTGCCGATCTCGGAACGGATCACGCCGGTGGCGCTTTCCAGCGCCACGGCCGTGTCCGCCTGCTGTTCGGGCGAGCCGTAGACGGTGTAGAAGACGGTCGCCTCGCGCAGGTCATTGGTCAGCCGGGCTGCGGTGACGGTGACGAAGCCCAGTCGCGGGTCCTTGATCCGCAGCTCCAGCATTTCGGCCACGATCTGGCTGATCCGGTCGCCTAGCCGGTGTGCCCGGGCGGCATCCATGGTCCGTCACTCCTCTTCAGTGAAGAGCCGCTGCCGGGCCGACAGCAGCTCGATTTCGGGCCGTCCGGCCACCACGCGCTCGCACTCGGTCAGTACGCCGGTTGCGTGCGCGGCCGTGGCCGAGGCCACCGCCACGCCGATCTCCGCCCGCCGGTGCAGGTCGAGGTGCCCCGTCTCGGCGACGGAGACGCCAGGATAGCGCCGCCGGAGTTCGGCGACGAGCGGCCGGACGACGGAGCGCTTCTGCTTCAGCGAGCGCACATCGCCGAGCAGTACGTCCAGGGTCAGAGCGGCCACGTACATACTGAATCCTCCGGCCCGCCGCCGACCGGGGACGCTGCCGGATGAGCAGCGTCCCCGTCCGCGTCCGCGGCCCCGGCGACCATCGGCATCAGGCGCGGGGCTTCTCCCGCATCTCGTACGTCTCAATGACGTCCTCGACCTTGATGTCGTTGTAGCCGATGCCGATACCGCACTCGTAGCCCTCGCGGACCTCGGTAGCGTCCTCCTTGAAGCGGCGGAGCGAATCCACGGTGAGGTTGTCCGACACGACCACGCCGTCCCGGACCAGGCGCGCCTTGCTGCCGCGGTGGATCATGCCCGACCGCACCAGGCAGCCGGCCACGTTGCCGATCCGCGGCACCCGGAACACCTCGCGGATCTCCGCAGTGCCGAGCTGGGCCTCCTCGAACTCCGGCTTGAGCATGCCCTTGAGTGCGGCTTCCACCTCGTCGATCGCCTGGTAGATGACCGAGTAGTAGCGGATGTCCACACCCTCGCGCTGGGCCAGCTCACCCGCCCGGCCCGCAGGCCGGACGTTGAAGCCGATGATCACCGCGTCGGAGGCGATGGCCAGGTTGACATCGTCCTGGGTGATCGCACCGACGCCGCGGCCGATCACGCGCAGGCCGACCTCTTCGCCGACATCGATCTTGAGCAGCGCATCCTCCAGGGCCTCCACCGAACCGGAGACGTCACCCTTGATGATGAGCAGCAGCTCTTCGCGCTCGCCGGCCTTGAGCGCCGAATCGAGGTCCTCGAGCGTGACGCGCCGCCGCCGCTGGGCGAACTGGGCACTGCGCTCGCGGGCCTCGCGGCGTTCGGCGATTTGCCGGGCCATCCGGTCGTCGGAGACCACCAGGAAGTTGTCGCCCGCGCCCGGGACGGCGGTCAGGCCAAGGACCTGCACCGGCCGGGACGGCGGCGCCTCGTTCACCTGGTCACCGTTCTCGTCCAGCATGGCCCGCACGCGGCCGAAAGCCTCACCGCAGACGATCGAGTCGCCGACGTGCAGCGTGCCGCGCTGAACCAGCACGGTCGCCACCGGGCCGCGGCCCTTGTCCAGGTGCGCCTCGATCGCAACGCCCTGCCCGTCCTGCGCCGGGTTGGCCCGCAGGTCCAGCGAGGCGTCGGCGGTCAGGATGATCGCTTCGAGCAGCCCGGTGAGCCCGATTCCCTTGGTCGCCGACACGTCCACGAACTGGGTGTCGCCGCCGAACTCCTCGGCCACGAGACCGTACTCGGTGAGCTGCGCCCGGACCCGTGACGGGTCGGCGCCCTCCTTGTCCACCTTGTTCACGGCCACCACGATGGGCACGCCCGCCGCCTGCGCGTGGTTCAGTGCCTCCGTGGTCTGCGGCTTCACGCCATCGTCCGCCGCCACGACGAGGACCACCAGGTCGGTGGTCTCGGCGCCGCGGGCACGCATGGCGGTGAACGCCTCGTGGCCGGGGGTGTCGATGAAGGTGATCTTCCGCTCGGTACTGTCGACCTCGGCGGTCACCTGGTAGGCGCCGATGTGCTGGGTGATGCCACCGGCCTCGCGCGCCACCATGTTGGTGTGCCGGATCGCGTCCAGCAGCTTGGTCTTGCCGTGATCGACGTGACCCATCACGGTCACCACCGGCGGCCGGGCTACCAGGTCGGCGTCGCCGCCCTCGTCCTCGCCGAACTCGATGTCGAACGACTCCAGCAGCTCCCGGTCCTCTTCCTCCGGGGAGACCACCTGGATGTTGTAGTTGAGCTCAGCCCCGAGCAGCTGCAGCGTCTCGTCGTTGACCGACTGGGTCGCGGTCACCATCTCACCGAGGTGGAACATGACCTGAACCAGTGAGGCCGGGTTGGCCCCGATCTTGTCGGCGAAGTCGCTGAGCGACGCACCTCGCGACAGCCGGATGACCTGCCCGTTGCCGCGCGGAACCTGCACGCCGCCGATCGACGGGGCCTGCATGTTGTCGAACTCTTGGCGCCGCTGCTTCTTCGACTTCCGGCCGCGGGAAGGACGGCCACCGGGACGCCCGAAGGCTCCCTGCGTGCCGCTACGGCCACGGCCGCCGCCACCGGGACGAGCCGGAGCGCCCACACCGGGCCGCGCACCGCCGCCCGCGCCGGCTCCGCCGCCACCGGGACGGCCCGCACCACCGGGACGGCCGCCGCCACCGGGACGGGCACCTGCACCCGCACCAGGGCCACCACGGCCACCCGCGGGCGCGCCACGGCCACCCGGGCCACCACGGCCCGGGCCAGACGCGGCCGGGCGGGACGGCATGTTCATCGGGCTCGGCCGGGGACCACCCGGACGAGGGCCACCGTCACCGGGAGCGCCCGCACCGCCGGGGCGGCCCTGGCCACGCCCGGGACCAGGCCGCGGGCCGCCGGCCGGGGCTCCCGGCCGTCCGGCCGGGGCGCCCGGGCCGTGACCCTGCTGGCCCGCGGGCGCAGGACCGCTGCGTGGCGGCGTTGCGCCCATGCCGGTCGGCGTGGAGCTGAACGGATTGTTACCCGGCCGGGGGCCGGGACGCTGGGAACCGCGGCCAGGCGGCGCCGGGCGCGGGCTGCCGCCCGGGCGGGTCGCGCCGTGCTGGCCTCCCTGCTGACCGCCGGACTGGCCACCGCGGCCGCCCTGCGGGCTCTGCGGGACCTGCGGCACGGGCCGGGGCGCCGGTCGCGGCGCACTGGGGGCACCGGTACCGCCCTGGGGTGCCGTGGTCTCGGCCCTGCCCTGGCTGGGGCGGGACGTACCGGGCACCTGCGGAACGGGCCGCGGCGTCGCCGGGCGTGCAGGCGCCGGGGCCGGGGCCGCTGCGGCACGCGGAGATTCGGTATGGTCGCCGGGCACGGCACCGCCGGCCGACGGCGTACCGCCCGCAGGCGTCGCCGGGCCAGCCGGACTCGCCGGGCCAGCCGGACTCGCCGGGCCAGCCGGACTCGCCGGGCCAGCCGGACTCGCCGCAGGCCTCGCCGGACTCGCAGGACCGGTGGCCGCGGGTGCGGCCGGCCCCGATGCGGCTACCGGCTCCGCTGCGCCGGCCGCGGTGGGCTGCGGCGCACCCGGGCGGCCTGCGCCCCGGTTCCCCTGCCCGTTACCGGACGATGGCGCGCCAGGCCGGCCTGCACGCGGCGCGGCTGAGCCGCCGGCGGCGCGCCCGGCGCCCTGTGCCTGCTTGCCCCCTTCGGGGCCAAAAGCTTCTTTGAGCCTGCGCACGACCGGCGCCTCGATCGTCGAGGACGCCGAACGTACGAACTCGCCCATTTCCTGGAGCTTGACCATCACGGTCTTGCTCTCAACACCGAACTCTTTCGCGAGTTCGTAAACCCGGACCTTCGCCACTACGCTCCTCTACCCGGCCCGGACTACCGGGCCTTTTTTTACCTCGGACTATCGCGCCAGTCCGGGGCAGAGCGTGCTCCGGGCTGACGTCAGCCTGTGGTGTTCATCGCCTTGTGCTCATCGAGCGCTCATCGCTGTCTCGACCTGCTTTCCCGACAGGTTGCCGTTCTTGCCTTTCACTTTGCCCGGTTCGCCGGGCTACGTCGAACCGGAGGACGTGACGCTCCTGGAAACGTCCAGAACCAGTGCGGCTCTGGCCACCCGCCCCTTATGCTATGCCGAGCAAGGGCGGGCCTCCAGGGTGCCGCTTTACCGATTCTTGAGAATCTCGCGGGCCGGGGCCCGAGACGTACTCGCGGGCTGGCTCCCGAGATACTCACTCACCTCTGCGGCGCCGAGCGGTCCCCCCGCGCGCAAGGCACGCGTGAACGCCCGCCGACGCTGCGCAAGCTCCAAACATTCCTGGCTGCGGTGCAGATATGCACCACGGCCAGGCAAGCGCGCCCCGGGGTCGGGAACGAGGCGGTCCCCGGCGGCCACGAGGCGGAGCAAGCCGGACTTGGCCGCACATTCCCGGCAGCCCACGCACGTACGCACCGGAGGCGCGCTACGCGCGGCCCGCCCGGATGGACTGGCCATTCCGCTTCTCACTCTACCGCGCCGGGGCGTCCGCGGCGCCGTGCTCCCCGACCGCGCCAGGGGTTCCGGGCGCACCGGACTCGCCGGAAGCTCTGGGCCCGCTCTCGCCTCCAGGCCCACCGGGCCCATCGGGCTGGGCATCGGATCTGATGTCGATGCGCCAGCCGGTGAGGCGGGCGGCGAGCCGGGCATTCTGGCCCTCCTTCCCGATGGCCAGCGAGAGCTGGTAGTCGGGGACGATGACCTGCGCGACGCGGGCGTCGGGGTCGATCACGTGTACGGCTGTCACCCGGGCCGGTGATAGGGCATTAGCCACAAAACAAGCTGGATCATCGGAATAATCCACGATGTCAATCTTCTCGCCGTGCAGCTCGGCCATGACGTTCCGGACGCGGCTGCCCATCGGGCCGATGCAGGCCCCCTTGGGGTTGATCCCGGGCTGGTTGGACCGGACCGCGATCTTGGTGCGGTGGCCGGCCTTCACGCGCGATCGCGACGATCTCCACGGCGCCGCTGGCGATCTCCGGGACCTCGAGCGCGAACAGCTTCTTGACCAGGTTGCGGTGGGTGCGCGAGAGCGTCACGGAGGGCCCGCGGTGTCCTTTGCGCACGTGCAGCACGTAGCACCGGATCCGCTCGCCGTGCAGGTAGCGCTCGCCGGGAACCTGTTCCGCGGGCGGGAGCACGGCCTCGATCTTGCCTAGGTCGACCAGGACCGAGCGCGGGTCCTTGCCCTGCTGGATGACCCCGGCGACGATGTCCCCTTCGCGGCCCGCGTACTCCCCGAAGGTCATCTCGTCCTCGACATCACGAAGACGCTGCAAGATCACCTGGCGCGCCGTGGTGGCGGCGATCCGGCCGAATCCGTCCGGTGTGTCGTCGTACTCCCGGGCCACGGCGCCGTCCGGGGCCGCCTCGGTCGCCCACACGGTCACGTGCCCGGTCTTCCGGTCTACCTGAACACGCGCCGCCTGCGCGGCGCCCTCGGTGCGGTGGTAGGCGACGAGCAATGCGTCCTCGATGGCCTTCACCGAGGTGTCCATCGAGATGTCTTTCTCACTCTCCAGCATCCGCAGTGCGCTGAGGTCAATGTCCATCGGGCTCTGCTCCCGGTCCCCGTGATTCCGGCCCCCGGTCTTCCGGTGACGTCCCCGTGCCCGGCGCATCCCCCGGCCGGTCGAATTCGATCTGGACCACGCCGGCACCCACGGCCGCGTACCCGAACCGGCGCTGTTCTCCGTTGATCTCCAGGGTGACCCCACCCGCGTCGGCGGCCAGCACCCGGCCTTGAGCGGTACCGCCCGCCGCGGCCCCGGACTTGCCGTGACCGGACTTGCCCTGGCCCGCGCCGGGCTTTCCCGCGCCCGTGCCCGCGGTCGCCTTGCCGTGACCGGCAGCCGACTTCGCCTGGCCGGCCCCGGCCGTCAGGGGGACGCGGACCAGGCGGCCCACCGCCCGCTGCCAGTGGCGCGGCTCCGTGAGCGGTCGGTCCACCCCCGGGGAGGAGACCTCCAGGGTGTAGGGCATGTCGCCCATGACGTCCGAGGCGTCAAGCTTGACCGAAAGTTCCCGGCTGGCCAGCGCGGCGTCGTCCAGGCTCACCCCGCCGTCGCTGTCCACCACCATGCGGAGGAGCCGGCGCCGCCCGGCCGTCGTCACCCTGACCGATTCCAGGTCCATCCCGAGTGCCTGAACGACGGGCTCCGCGACCCTGATGATCTTCTCGGTGTCGGGTGCCACAGCCGGTGCCGTCTCGCGGCCGCCCGGCGCGGCGGGGCCGGAGGCGCTGTCCGTGGCCGGGTCGCCGCGCTTGGCGGACGTCTTGCCCGGCTTCCGGGCCGTAGAACGTCCGGCCGCGCGCCCGGGACGCGCCGGAACGTGACGGGACCCACCTTGCATCACGGCCTCCTTCACGTCCATGACCTGCACTGTTCCGTTGTGCGATCTAGCCTATCCGCAGCCGGCCAGATCGGCTGCCTTTCATTGTCGCGGCGGTTTGCGATGCGGTCACCGCATCATGGCATCCTTATGCCCGCAGGGTGAGGCACACGTGGGCGGCCGCGCGCGGCCAGGCAGCTGGCTGGACGGCCGGAGAGGGTACCGGACAGTGACGGAAGGGCGCGCGGCTGCGCGAACGTTCTCGCGGCGCCGCGTACTCGCCGTATCCACGATGATGCTGCCGGTCGCCGCCACCGCGTCCTGCGGCGCGCCCGATCTCCTCGCGCCGCCACCGGGGCCGTCGCCCAGCGTGCGCACGCTGGGCGACTCGATCACCGCCGAGCAGTCTCTGGTGGACGGATACCACCGGGTCCTGGCCGCGTTCCCGGCGCTGACCGCCATGCTGCAACCGTTCCTCACCCAGCACGACCAGCACCTGGCCGAGCTGAAAAGCCGGTTGATCATCCCACCGCACGTCAAGGCGACCCCGCTGCCCGCATCGTCGGCGCCTGCGCGGCCGCCCGCGTCCGCCCGCGCCGCTGTCACCATGCTCGGCGATGCCGAGCGCTCCGCTGCTGGCGCGCAGCTGCGCCGGCTCGCCACGGCCACTCCCTCGCTGGCCCAGCTGCTGGCCAGCATCGCGGCGTCCGAGGCGACGCACGCCGTGGCGCTGTCCGCGCTGAATCCGGGGGGCGGCTGATGGCGGCGAGCGCACCGGGCCGCAAGGATGCGGCCGGCTCCGCGGACATCGGGGCACTGCAGTCGGTGCTAGCGGCCGAGAACGCGGCTATCTACGGCTACGGCCTGGCCGGCGCGCAGCTCACCGGCAGCCTGCTCAGTGCCGCGCAGCAGGACTGGACCGCGCACCGGGTAGCCCGGGCGACCCTGTCGGCCATGATCACGGAGCGCGGGGCGACGCCCGGGGCCGCGGCGGTCGCCTACCGGCCACCCTTCCCGGTGAACAGCGCGGGCGCGGCCATGTCGCTGGCGGCGGCGCTGGAGGACGGTGTGGTCCGGGCCTATCTGGGTATGGTCGCCCTCGAGGATCAGGCGCTGCGGACCTTCGGCGCCCAGGGGACGCAGGCGGCGGCCATCCGCGCCGCATCCTGGCGGGGCAGCACGACTGCGTTCCCCGGCCTGCCGGCCAGCGCGGTGAAATCCGGCTAGCCGAACGGGCTGGGACGATTACCGCCGTCCCGAGCCCAGCGCTATCCGGCGGACGGGTGGCTGGCGAGGACGCGAACGATCGCGGTGGCCGCCGAGCCCAGGTCTTCGGTCGCGGAGATGCGCTCCGCCCACGACCACCAGAACCACCAGGTGCCGTCGCTGCCGCAGCCGGCGTAGATGTGCTCTTCGAGCGCGCGGGCCTCGGGATTGACCACGTGCAAGCTGGGAACCCGGCCGGGTGGCAGCACCATCCGGACCTGCATGCCACGCCGGGCCAGTTCCTCGCCCAGTTTCTCGAGGTGCTCAAGCTGTTCCTCGCTCGCCTCGCGCATCCGCTGAGCTTCGACCGTCATCATTCCGTCACTCCTGGTGTACAAGTTGCTGCTGGGCGTGTCAGCGCATTCCAGAATGCCGCCGCCACGTAGCAGCTGCAACGCAGATGGGGAAATTCGCGGAACTTCCAGCCAGCCAGCGGATTCCCGCCGCAGTGCGCGCCACCGCCGACGGTGCGTTCCTTACTCGGATCAGCGAATCGGGCCGGGGAGCGGTTCAGGAAAGGCGGGTGACGGTGTGGTGAGCGGGCGCGGCGGTTCGGGGTGCGCCAGGCGGGCTCGGGGGGCCGGCCAGGAACCGCTCGTCTTCGAAGGCGGTCAGCTCCCCGCCGGAGAAGCCGAACCGCCTCCGCAGCGCGAGGCCCATCGGCTGGGACCGGCTGGCGCGGTAGAAGGGTAGAAGGGTCTGGACACCGGGGCCCGCCAGTCGATGACCACGGGATGACCGCCGGGGTCGTGCACGTGACGCCGGCCGATGTGGAAGGTCTCCCCGCGCGGCAGGCCCGTGCCGCTCCGTTCGTCACCGTGGACCCACCCGCCGGGGCCGGTCTTCCCGCCGGGGCGGACCTGCGCGTCAGCGCTGACCTGCCCGTCCGGGCCGGACGGCGCGTCGGCGCGATAGTCGAGCCGGCCGAAGAACAGCGGCGTTTCGGGCAGGTCCTTGAGGGCCTCGGCCCGGTGATACAGCCCGGCCTTAAGGTACTCCTCGGAGACAGGGTTGCCGCCCAGAGCCTTGAGCGACAGCACGTCCTCGCGCATGAGGTGGAGGAACTCGCGGGACTGGAGCAGGTGGGCGCGTTCGGCGGTGAGAACGTCGGCAGCAGGGGCGTGGCCGGTATGGGGCGGTTCCCCGTCCGCCTGGCTGACCGCGGGCATGACGGAACTCCTTCGGGGTGCGGGTGAGCGCAAGGAGCGAGAACGTACCAGCAATGTCCCGGCCGGTCACCTGATTTTTCTGGGGCCTCCATGCGTCACCGCGGCCGGCGCCGAACTGGCCGCGCTGAGCGGCGGACCCTAGCTGATCGGGGCGGCGGCCGGGATAACGGCCGCGGGCCAGGCCAGGAGGCCGCGGGGGGTCAGGAAGGCGTCGAAGACGAGTTCCGCCGCCCCGGTCAGCACACCCAGGTCGCCCAGCCGTGAGGGAATCAGCGGCGGCGGCGCATCCCGGCGGAACCGCATCAGCGTGGACGCGTAACCGGCGTAGACGGTGTTGGGCGCGGCCTGATAGATGTCGCGGCCCAGGCCGGAAAGGCCGATCGCCTCGGGGTCATGCGCGTTGACCAGGGAGCCTATGCCGCGGCCCAGCGCCCTGGCCACCTCGGTCAGCGCGCGGGCAGACCCAGGGTGACGCGCGGCTTCCTTGATGACGCCGAGAGCGAGTTCCACCCGGTCCCCCTGCTCGGTGCGGCCGGCCCGGCGGAGCAGGCCACGGGTGCCCGCGTCCAGTTCCCAGCAGCCGACGCAGCCGCACCGGCATGATTCGGTGCCACCGGTGAGAGGCAGATGGCCAAATTCTCCCGCGGCGCCGTGGGCCCCGGTCAGCGGAACGCCACCGGACAGCAGCACGCCGCCGACTCCGGTGGCCAGGTGCAGGTGCAGTGCCACCGAGAGGTTACGGAGCCCGCCGCGCCGCGCTTCGGCCAGGCCGGCCAGCCGCGCGTCGTTGCCGGCCAGCACGGGGACCGCGCCGACGGATCCGGTGTCCAGCACCTCCGACACGTCCACCCCGTCCCAGGCGGCCAGCCCGGGCTGCACCATGCGGCCCTGGCTCACCGGCGACGGCACGGCCACACCGATCCCGATCAGGCGCGGGCCGAGGTCCGTCCGGTGAACAGCGAGCCGCTGCGCGAGGCTGTTCAGCAGGTCCAAGCCGGAGGCGGACTGCCGCTCCCGCCGCTCAAGCATGACCCCGCGACCGGTGAGCTCGAAGGACGCGACTGAAAAGGAATCGTCGCGGAGGTCCACCGCCAGGGCGACCGGGCCGTACGGGTGCGGGGACGGCACACCGGTCGGCCGGCCGCGGGAACGGTGCACCGCCTCATCGCCCCTGACCTGGAGCTCTTCAATGAGGTTACGGTCGGCCAGGTCCCGCACGAGCACGGTGGCCGTGCCCCGGGCCAGGCTGAGCTGGCGGGTGAGCTCGGCGCGGGTTCGTATCCCGCCACCGTCGTGGACCGCCCGGAGCAGGCGCGCCAAGTTGTGCGCGCGCAGGTCCGCGCTGGTCGTCGCTCCTTCGATGTCGAGTCCCACCCTCTGATCGTGTCACGCCCGCGGACAACTTATTCGCCGCCGCACCGGCTCGTCCGCCGCCGCACCGGCTCGGTCGTCCCTCGCGTCCGTTCTGTTACCCTCGTCGCGGAAATACTTGAAGTTTCATGTAATTTGCCGACCGGCCCGGCGAGGGCACCTGGTACGGCCGGGGCCCCCGGCTGGATTACCAGGCTGGGGTCAGCTCGGTCTGATTGGCAGGCTGATCTGCCTGCGACGGGGGGTAGGTTTCCCGTTATGGGGACGCTGGAGACAGAGACGGACGCCAGCGGCGCGAGCGGCGGCCCGGAGGCACCATCCTCCGGACCGCCCCGCTGGCTGTCGGCGGAGGAACAGGAAGCGTGGCGCGCGCACTTGGCCACAAGCAAGCTGCTGACCCGGCAACTGGACCGGGATCTGCACCCGTTTGGGCTGAGCATCAACGACTACGAGATCCTCGTCGTGCTGTCCGAGGCTCCTGAGCACCGGCTGCGGATGACCGACCTGGCCGACGCGACGGCCCAGTCCCGGAGCCGGCTGTCCCACCAGATCACCCGGATGGAAGCAAACGGGCTGGTGCGCCGCGACTCCTGCCCGGGTGACAAGCGGGGGCTGTTCGCGGTGCTGACCGGCGCGGGAATGGACACGATCGAGCGGGTCGCCCCGCATCACGTGGAAAGTGTCCGCCGCCACTTCATCAACCTGCTCGACGTCGATCAGCTCACCGCGCTGCGGGAGGGCTACGCCGGGGTGATCGGGCACCTGCGGAAGATCCGCGAACGCGACTAAAACAACACCGACATAAACGTACCGACCTGCGCGAATCCCACCCGCTGGTACGCGGCGCGAGCGGGGGCGTTGAAGTCGTTGACGTACAGCGACACCACCGGGGCGATGCTGCGCTGCGCTTCCCGTACGACCGAGGCCATGCCGGCCGCGGCCAGGCCCGCGCCGCGGCGCTCGGGATCGACCCAGACGCCCTGCACCTGGCACGCGTGCGGGGTGACCGAGCCGATCTCAGCCTTGAAGATGACGCGGCCGTTCTCGATCCGGGCGAAGGCCCGCCCGGCCCGGATGAGCTCCGACACGCGGGCCCGGTAGGTGGCGCCGCCGTCGCCGGTCATCGGCGAGATCCCCACCTCCTCGGTGAACATGGCGACGCACGCGGGCATCAGCACGTTCAGCTCGTCCGGCCGTACCCGGCGGACCAGCGGGTCCGCCGCGCACGCGGGCGGCCCGGACATGGACAGCACCGGCTGTACCGCGCGGACGTCCCGCGGCAGTCCCCAGTGCGGCTGCAGCAGCCGCCACAGAGCGGACACGTCGGGCTCCGGGCCGACCAGCGACGAGCAGCGGCGCCCCTGGTTCCGGGCCCGCTCCGCGAACGCGGTAACGGCGTCCGGGGTCGCGGCGACCGGAACCAGGTTGGCGCCGGCGTAACACAGTGAGGTCAGCCGGCTGCCGGAATAGTGACCCCAGATCTGCGCGCCCAGCCGGGCGGGATTGAGGCCCACGGCGTGGACGCGGGCGCCGACGAAGACATTCGTAACCGGCTCTTGGTCGCAGATGCTGAGCACCTCGTCGCGGTCGCGATCATCGAGAATGCGCAGCGGCCCGGGCCGTGCCGGTTTCACGCGGAGCACCACCCCAGCGTAGCTGGGCCCGGCCGCGGCCATGTCAGCGATGCGCCGACTAGGTGATCACAGGCCGGCGACAGCGCCGCGCGGGGGCGGCTCAGGGTGGCCCGGGCTGACGGGGGTCAGCCCGCTGGGGTCGGGTCCGGGGCGGGCGCACAGGTGGCGTTGACGGATCCCGGATGTTCGGGCAGGGCTCCGCTCGCCAGATAGTTGTTGAGGTAGCTCTGCACGCAGTTGTCCGGCGGGCTCTCCAGCGACTGCCCGTGGTTGCCGCCGCCCTCGACCACCACCATCCGGGCGGTCGGTAGTGCCTGGTGGGCGGCCTGCGCCCCGGCGTACGGCGTGGCGGCATCCAGGGTGCCCTGCAGCATGAGGATCCCCGGCAGTCCGCTGGCCCCGATCTTCAGCGGCTGGGCGGGCCCCTTCACCGGCCAGAACGCGCACGCCGCGTTATACCAGGCGTTGTCCCAGGCCTGGAACGGGGCGGTCTGGTAGACCTTTTCGGTGTCGCTGTTCCACGTGGCCCAGCTGCGCGGCCAGTTCACGTCCGAGCACTGTACGGCGTTGTAGACGGCGAACTCGTTCTCGTTCTGCGCGCCGTTCTGCTCGTACTGGGAGAGCATCGCTCTGGTCGAGTTCTGCAGCAGGTACGACGACAGGGCCTGGGCCAGCCCGGGCCACAGCGTGTCGTCGTACCCGCCGAGCAGGAACGTGTCGTCAAACTCGTCTTCGCCGATCTCCGGGCCGTTCGGCCCGGAGATCGGGCTCGCCTCCAGGCGTTTCCTGGCCGTGTACCACTCCTGCTGGACCTGCGCGGCGGTGGAGCCCAGCTGATACGTGCTGCTGTACTGGGCCACCCAGGCGAAGAACGCCTCCATCCGGGCCTGGAAGGCGTAGTCCTGGTCGATGTTGTCGGTGTACCAGACGCCCTGCGGGTCGACGGTGCTGTCCAGCACCATGCGGCGCACCCGGTTCGGGAACAGCGTCGCGTACACCTGGCCGATGTAGGTCCCATAGGAGAAGGCGTAGTAGTTGATCTTCTGCTGGCCCAGTGCGGCCCGGATGGAATCGACGTCCCGGGCCACGTCTTCGGTCGTCATGTAGGGCAGCAGCCAGCCGAACCGCTGCTCGCACCCGGCCGCGTACGCCTTGGCCCGGTTGATCAGAACCTGCTCGGCGGACGCGCTGGCGGGGACGTAGTTCGGCCGGACGCCGGAGAAGAAATTCGGCTCACAGCTCAGCGCGGGCACGGAGGCGCCCACGCCACGCGGGTCGAAGCCGATGATGTTGTACTCGGCGGCCACGTTCGGGTTGATGCCCTCCGCCACGGCCGCCGCCAGGGACCGGCCGCTGGCCCCGGGGCCGCCCGGATTGACCAGCAGGTCACCCTGCTGCTGGCTGGCCGGGGCTGTCGCCGGGACTTCCGACAGCGCGAGCGTGATCTTCCGCCCGCCGGGATCGCTGTAGTTGACCGGGACCTGAAGGTTCGCGCACTTCATCGGAACCCCCTGCACCCCGCTGATGGTGCAGGAACTCCACGTCAGCGTGGCCGGCTGCCCCGGGTCGGCGCCCCCGCTCCCGGAGCTGGCCGCGCCGCTGCCGGGGGAACCCGATGAGCCCGGCGAGCCGGAGGAACCTGACGTGCAGCCCGCCAGGGCAACGGCGCCAGCCACCGACAGGGCAGCGGTCAGCGTGACGGCGTGGCGGGCCCGCAGGGCCCGGCGTATCCGGTGAAACCGTTGGCGGAGCAGCATACCGCCATCTTGCCCGAACGGGCCCGATGCAAAGACCAACGTGATGAGACGCGTCCCGGCCCGGAGGCGCGCCCGCCCCCTGCAGGGTGGGCCGCGAGGGAGGGCCCGCCTTGCGGCGGCACGGTCATGAGAGCCGCGGACGCTCTCCGAGCCGGTGCCGTTCCTCGAGCGCCTTGCGGTACTCGGCCACGACCATATTGGTGAGCTCCTGGACCGAGGTATCCGCGCTGCGCTTATCGACGGTGATCTCGCCGTGCTGGATGAGGTTCACCCGGTCGCACACCTCGAGCACCTGGGCGTAGTTGTGCGCGATGATGATGATCGAGACGTTGCCCTGCTCCTTCAGCTCCCGGACCAGGTTGAGAATGATGGCGCCCTCCTTGACGCCCATCGCGGCCAGCGGCTCGTCCAGGAGCAGGATCTTGGGGTTGGAGTAGACCGAGCGGGCCACCGCGATGGCCTGGCGCTGGCCACCGGACAGCTTGGCCACTTCGACGTTGACCGACGGGATCCGGATCCCCATCTCTTCCAGGTGCTCCCGGGCCAGCTTGCGCATGGACCGGTTATTGAGTATCGGCCCGTTGACCTGCTCCCGGTTGAGGAACATGTTGTGGTAGACGCTGAGCTGGTTGACCAGGGCGAGGTCCTGGTAGACCGCGTTGATGCCCAGCGAGCGGGCGTGGTCGACGTCCTTGAAGATCACCTCCTGCCCATCGAGCAGGATCCGCCCGCTGGTCGGCGGCTGGAAGCCACAGAGGATCTTGAGCAGGGTCGACTTGCCGGCGCCGTTGTCGCCGAGCAGCCCGAGCACCTCACCCCGGCCCAGGTGCACGTTGACGTCGGTGAGGGCGGTGACCGCGCCGTAGCGCTTAGAGATGTGCTCGGCGCGCAGGATGTCGCCGCTCGCGGCCGACGCGGCCGCGGCTGCGTCCGATGACGTGCTGGTCATTTAGCTTCGCCCCGCTTCCCGCAGCTTGGCGAGCTGCACGTTCGCGATCATGGCGACGAGGATCGCGCCGCCGAAGATGATGTCCAGCGGGTTTGCGCTGATGCCGATGATCTGGAACCCGTCGGTGAGGGTGGCCAGCACGACCGCGCCCAGGAAGGCGCCGAGGATCGTGCCCACCCCGCCGAGCATGGCCGTGCCGCCGATCACCGCCGCGGTCACGGAGTAGAACATGGGCGTGTAGCCGCCCGCGGTCGGGTCGATGGTGGCGGTCTGGAACGCGACCTGCAGGCCGACGAACGCGCCCAGCAGCCCGGTGACCATGAAGTTGCCGTACTTGATCCGCTTGACCTTGATGCCCGCTTCCTGGGCACCGAGCAGGTTGCCGCCGACGGCGACGGTGTGCAGGCCCCAGCGGGTCCGGGTGAGGATGACGTGGAAGAGGGCCACCAGGATCACGGCCCAGATGAACTCGGTCCAGCCATTGTTGCCGATCCAGTGCCCGATGCCGGCGACCTGCGACGGGATGTTGGCCGGCTCGGCGTGGGACGTGGTGTCCACGATGCCCAGCAGGACGAACCCGGTGCCCAGGGTGGTGATGAACGACGGCAGGCCGACCGTGACGGTGAGGAAGGCGTTCAGCCAGCCCACCGCGAGCCCCATGAGCAGGGAGATGATGATGGCCAGGATTCCGGGGACGTGGTAGAAGTCGATCAGGTAGTGCATGAGGAACGGTGAGAGCGTGTAGACGAACCCGACCGAGAGGTCGATCTCGCCGCAGATCAGCAGCAGTACCTCGCCGATCGCGATGATGATGATGGGCGCTGCGTCCTCCGACAGCCAGGTGGTGAGGTTGGAGGAACCCAGGAAGTTCGAGGAGGCGAGCGCGAAGTAAATGATCAGCGCGATGGTGACGACCAGCACGGTCGCCTCACGCTGCCGCAGGAACGCCGCGCCGCTCATTCTGACGAAGCTAAAGGCTCCCGGACCCGGACCGCCCGGGTCCGAGCTCGGGCTGCCTGTCCTGCTCTCTACGGCTTCGCTCACTTTGCTCATCCGTTCTATACATCTGTGCTACGCGGTCCGGCCAGCGCGCATGTGAGGCAGCGCAGCCCGGACGCCGCTGATCCCGCGAGGGACAGGACTCCCGACGGGCCGCGCAAACCAGTCTTACACTCGCGATCGGCTGCACCAATGCAGCGGGTCAGGCGCCGACGGCAGGTGTGCCCATACGGCTTGCCGATGGGCGCGCCTGCCGTCGAGGCACTGCGTCAGGTGCTCGTGGTGGCCGCCGGCGAGCTGATGGCGCCGGACGGGCGCGGAATGTACTTCTGCGCTGTGGTGGAGCCCTGGTACCGGCTGGCCGTGGTGTACGGGCCGGCGTTGGCCTTGGTGATGACGGTCAGGCCGGTGTCGGTGTCCGGCGGGGCCAGGGTGCCACCCGAGATGTTGTACAGGTACATGTACAACGTGGGCAGGAAGCCCTGCAGGTACGGGTCCTGGTAGATGGTGAAGTCCATCAGGCCAGAGGTGATGTTGGTCAGCGTGTTGCCCAGCGTGTCGAATCCGCCGGACGGCACCTTGAGGCCCGCGGCCTGCAGCGTGGTGCCGAGGAACTCGGTCGAGCCCGCGTCCACCGCGAAGGCGCCCTTGATGGTCTTGTGACCCAGCAGGTACGCCTTCTCCGCTGGTTCCTCGGCGGAGGTGGCCGCGCCGGTGGCCACCTCATGCAGGGTGAAGCCCTTGCTCGTCAGCACGGAGGCGGCGCCGTCGTACCGGGGCTGGATGTTGCCCGTGCCCGGGGTGGCGATGAAGATGACGATGTCGCCGCCGCCCGGGATGAGCTTCGCGATCTCCGCGCCCATCTGCTGGCCGGAGATGTACAGCGCCTGCCCGACGTAGGCCAGGCGGTTGGTCCCGATCACCGGCTTGCCGTTGACGTAGCTGCCGTCCGCGTTGTAGGAGAGCACCGGGATGCCCGCGTTCAGGGCACTGGCAACCGGCGACGTGAACGCGGTCGGGTCGATGACCGGCACGGCAATTCCGTCGGCTTTCGCGGAAATGGCGGTCTGCATGTAGTTCGTCATCTGCGAGACGACCGAGTTTTCCGAGCCACCCCACTTGGGCGTGGGAAGGTCAAGGAGTGCCGCGGCGTCGGCGAAGCCGTATTGAGTCGGGGTGAAGAACGGGTTCGTCGTGACGTGGTTGACGAACCAGAACTGCCACTTCGGCGTGCTGGGGAAGTTTCCCGCCGTACTCTTGGTGGCGCTCGCGCTGCTGCTGGACGAGGAGCTGCAGGCGGAGATCAGCGCCGAAGCCGCCGCCGTCGCGCTGAACAGACCCGCGCCCTTCAGCAGCTTGCGGCGCGCGGGCCCGTCTTTCATGTCGAGGGTCTCTATCGCCTCGTCGACAACTGGGTCGACTTTTTCCTTCATGTGGACCTCCATGGAATTGTCTCGGGACACTCGCTGTCCCGGGGCGGACCCGCTGGGCGACAGCGTCTTCCGGCGAATTTCCGAACGAAGTCGCGGCGCGGGCGGAAAACTCTTCCGCTCTCCGGCCCCGCGTATTTTTGCGGCACGGCATATCGCTGATTCGTGGCGGTATCGGGATAGGCCCAAGTCCGACGGAACGCCGTAGACGCTAAAGCCGCTCATGATCGCATGTCAAGGCACCACGCAAGCCCCGGACGGGACGGATTCGGCCATCGCCCGGATCCGATCCGGGACGTGGCCGTCGGCCGGAAAAGGCTGCGTACGGACGTCGATGGGAGCAGGGGCGGAGCGGATGGCTTCCGGCCGTCGTGGATGGCCGGAAGTGGGTGTGAGAGCAGGGCCGGGGGCGGACGGGGACCGGTCGTCGCGGACGGCTGGATGTGGGTGAGAGGCGGCTGGAACGGACCGGGCCGGCGATCGCGGGCGGCTGGAAGCGGCGGCCGGAACGGCGTGCCCGCCGGGGCGCGTCGTGGCTGCGACGCCACAGGGGCGCATCGCGGTGCGCATGAGGCCCAGCAAGCTCAACGTAACCACAACGCAACCTCTACCTCACTTGTAACAGAGTTAAACATTGTCAGGATGTTAGCGCTAACAAATAACTGTTTGACAACGAATGTGAAACACAAGCGCCACGCTGAGCAGCGATACTGGTGAGCCTGCCGAAACGGCCGCTGACCGGCCTAGGGATGTTCTGAGCGGGCACTCTGTTAGTTCAGAGGTTGTTCAAAGACAATGTGACTATATTCGAACCGTTGTCAGAAGATAACTACTTAACTTCACACAGTAACCGTCTCGCCCGGAGAGGGGTTCCGGCGGCGAATGACACAAGAACAATCGCCGCCGCGGCGTCATCATCCTCAGAAAAGGACAATTTCGGTCCTGAAGGGTCCACAATGAGTGTGGCGACGGCGAGTCGTGTTTGCTCACGGCTGTGCAACTGGTCACTCTGTGCATCCGACAGCCGCAACCGGAACCGAACAGCGAACATGAACGTCTCAGAGAAGACGGATGGCGGACTTGGGCGCAGCCGGGGCACGGGCCCGGCAGCGTCTCCGCATGAAAGAGGAGGCTACGGATGCTTGCCCGGCATCGGCAGTCGCTGATCCTTCAAGCTGTCCGCAGCGACGGCAGCGCAAGGGTCAGTGATCTTACCCAGCAGCTCGGGGTCTCGGACATGACCGTCCGCCGGGACCTTGAGGCCCTCGCGAGGGACGGCCTGATCGAGAAAGTTCACGGCGGAGCGGTCCTGCCCGGAACACCTACCAGCAGTCACGAACCCGGCTTTGAGGCCAAACTCGTGCTCGAGCAGCCGGAGAAGGCAGCGATCGGGAGGGCAGCGGCCAGTCTGGTCAAGCCCGGCACCGCAATCGCCCTGTCCGCCGGCACTACGACGTTCGCGCTGGCCCAGTGCCTCCTCGACGTCCCCGGCCTGACAATCGTGACCAACTCACTGCGCGTGATGAACCTGTTCAGCAGCGCGCGGCCGACGAACGGGTCAGACACGTCAGTCATCCTGACCGGAGGCATCCGCACTCCTTCGGACGCCCTCGTCGGTCCTGTCGCCGACCTGACCGTCCGGTCACTCCACTTCGACACGCTGTTCCTCGGCTGCCACGGGATCGACCCGGACGCCGGGCTCACCACTCCCAACCTGGCCGAGTCGGAAACGAACCGCACGTTCATCAAGCTGGCCCGGCGCGTGGTCGTCGTGGCTGACCACACCAAGTGGGGCCTGGTCAGCCTGAGCTCGTTCGCGAGTCTCGACGAGGTTGACGTCCTGGTTACCGATGACGAGCTTCCGTCCGGAATCTGCGATGCGGCGTCCGAGAAGGTTGGCGAGATCATCGTGGCCGAAGGCATGCCCGCAGCGCGGGTGGCCCGCGGCTGAGCGGCTGTGTGGCCAGCTGGCTAACGCTTCAGGGCCGACTGGCTGTGCGGCTAGCTGGCGAGGCAGTAGAACGCCGGTCACCGCCGGCGGTGGGCAGTGGCCCCATGCGGGCGCGGTAACGGACGGCGCCAGGCCTGGGTCGATGGGGGGCGGGGTCACGCACGGGGTGGCCCCGCTACTTCGCGCGCCCGTTCTCCCCCGCGAATGCCTGCTCTCCCCGCGTGCGCCCTCCCCCGCACGCCTGCGTGCGCCGGTTCGTCCGCGCGTCCCGCTGCGTGATTCCCCGCAGGCGGACGCGCGACGCAGACAGGGCCGGAGACCCCGGGGGCGGAAGGCAAAGGCCCGGAGCCTGGTAAGGCGGGCCCGGAGCCGGGTGACATGGGGCCCGCGAGTGGCCCGCGCGGGGTGGGTCAGGAGACGGTGACGGAGGGGGAGCCGGGTTCGCCGGTGGGGAGATCCTCTTCCTCGGCGAGGCGCATGGCCTCCTCGATGAGGGTCTCCACGATCTTGGACTCGGGCACGGTGGCGATGACCTTGCCGCGGACGAAGATCTGGCCCTTGCCGTTGCCGGACGCCACGCCGAGGTCGGCCTCGCGGGCCTCACCGGGGCCGTTGACGACGCAGCCCATGACGGCCACCCGCAGCGGAACCTCCATGCCCTCGAGGCCCGCCGTCACCTCGTCGGCCAGCTTGTAGACGTCGACCTGGGCGCGCCCGCAGGACGGGCAGGACACGATCTCCAGGCCGCGCTGGCGCAGGCCAAGGGACTCCAGGATGCCGATCCCCACCTTGACCTCTTCCACCGGCGGGGCCGACAGGGAGACGCGGATGGTGTCACCGATGCCCTCGGCCAGCAGCGCGCCGAACGCGACCGCCGACTTGATCGTTCCCTGGAAGGCCGGGCCGGCCTCGGTCACGCCGAGGTGCAGCGGGTAGTCGCAGCGCTGGGCCAGCAGGCGGTAGGCGTTGATCATGACGACCGGGTCGTGGTGCTTGACCGAGATCTTGATGTCGCGGAAGTCGTGCTCCTCGAACAGGGAGCACTCCCACAGCGCGGACTCCACCAGGGCCTCGGGCGTCGCCTTGCCGTACTTGGCCATCAGGCGCTTGTCGAGTGATCCGGCGTTGACGCCGATCCGGATCGGGATTCCGGCGTCCTTGGCGGCCCGCGCGATCTCGCCGACCTTGTCGTCGAAAGCCTTGATGTTGCCCGGGTTGACGCGGACCGCGGCGCAGCCGGCGTCGATGGCGGCGAATACGTACTTCGGCTGGAAGTGGATGTCCGCGATCACCGGGATCTGGGACTTCCGGGCGATCGCGGGAAGGGCATCCGCGTCGTCCTGCGAGGGAACGGCCACCCGGACGATCTGGCAGCCGGAAGCCGTCAGCTCGGCGATCTGCTGCAGCGTGGCGTTCACGTCCGCGGTCAGCGTCGTCGCCATCGACTGAACCGAGACCGGCGCCGCACCGCCCACCGGCACGGACCCCACCATGACCTGCCGTGAGACCCTGCGCTCGGCAAGCGGCCCCGGCGGCGTCTGCGGCAGACCGAGGTCAATGCTCATCTTCCCCATCCGATCGATTGGTCGGTATCCCTGCGGTAATGTCCCTGGGCCAGACCCGGCGGCCGGACTGGCGCTCCCCCGGCACCCGGCTTCTCCCTGCCCGCTACCAGTCTCTCAGGACCAGCTTGCCATCACGTACGGCACACCCGGTCTTGCCTGACGCTCGCGTCACCGAGCCTTCCCCCGTTGTTCGCGCGACAGACACCCGCCCCCGGCCGCCCTAGGTGAGGTGAACGGGGTTCACGAGGTCGGCGAGGATCAGGATCAGCCCGAAGAACACGAGGATGCCGAACACGCCCACGCTGACCGGGACGAGCTTGGTCATGTCGACCAGACCCGGGTCGGCCCGGCCGCGCAGGCGCGCGAACCAGGCCCGCACCCGCTCGAAGATCACCACGGCGATGTGCCCGCCGTCCAGCGGCAGCAGCGGCACCAGGTTGAACGCGCCGACGAAGATGTTCAGCGAGGCCATGATCAGCAGTACGTAGTCGACCTTGACCTGCCAGCCGACGTTCGCCGACACGACGGAGCCAGTAATCTCCCCCGCGCCGACCACGCTGGTGACCTGACCCGCCGACGTGCTCGCGCGGTTCTTGGCGAACAGGTGCGGGATAGCCGACGGCAGCTGGCCGATCTCCTTGGCCGAGTCGGCCAGCACCTGGCCGAACATCGATCCCGCGTAGGTGACCGAGCGTATCGGGTTGTAGCGCTGGAAGACGTTGGTGTCCTCGACCCCGAGGTAGGAACCGGACCTCCCGCTGACCGCGGCCAGCGTGACGTGCAACGTCTGCCGATGTCCGTTCCGCATCACGACAACCGGTATTGACCGGTGCGCCGGCGTGTCGCGGATGTCGTTGCCGAGCGCGATCCACGTGCTCACCGGCTTGCCGTCGAACGAGACGACCTTGTCGCCCGCCTGCAGCCCGGCCGCCTTCGCGGGGGACGGGGCGTCCGCCGCGGTGCACGTCCCGGTGCTGAAGGCCTTGGCGCTCGCGGGCACGCACGAGCTGACCGGGCCGAGCTGGGTGGTGTTGTTATTGTCCAGCCCGATCACGCCGGCCAGCAGGAACAACAGCACGAAGGCCAGGACGAAGTGCATGAACGACCCGGCGAACAGCACGATCAGGCGCTGCCAGGCGGGGTGGCGGCGGAATGAGCGCGGCTCGTCGGCCGGATCAACCTCGTCCATGGAGGTCATCCCCGTGATCTTGACGAATCCGCCGAACGGCAGGACCTTGATCCCGTACTCGGTCTCGCCCCGGTGCGTGGACCACAGCGTGGTGCCGAAGCCGACGAAGTACTGGGTGACCTTCATGCCGAACTTCTTGGCCGTGACGAAGTGCCCGGTCTCGTGCAGCATCACGGAAAAGAGCAGGGCGACAATGAAGATGACCCAGCCGAGCAGGCTCACAACAGCTCCTGCCTCATCGAGCGGTCTCTCCCTCGCTGTTTAGCTCCCGTGCCCGCTGCCGCGCCCACCGGTCGACCGCGAGTACGTCCTCCAGGCTGGCGGCGCCACCCCGGGACGTGTCATGCTCCGAGATTACCTGGGCCACCGCGTCGACGATCCCGGTGAAAGGGATCTTGCCGGCCATGAAGGCATCCAGGCATTCCTCGTTCGCCGCGTTGTAGACGGCCGGCGCCGTGCCGCCCGCGGCGGCCGCCTCGCGGGCCAGCCGGACGGCGGGAAACGCCTCCTCGTCGAGCGGCTCGAACGTCCAGGTGGCCGCCTTCGACCAGTCCAGCGCGGGGGCCGCGCCGGGTACCCGGTCGGGCCAGGCCAGGGCCAGCGCGATGGGCAGCCGCATGTCGGGCGGGCTGGCCATCGCGATCGTCGCCCCGTCGGTGTACTCGACCATGGAGTGCACGATCGATTGGGGGTGGACGACGACGGCGATGCGGTCCAGGTCCACGCCGAACAGCAGGTACGCCTCGATCAGTTCCAGGCCCTTGTTGACCATGGTGGCGCTGTTCAGCGTGTTGGACGGCCCCATGTTCCAGGTGGGGTGGGCCAGCGCCTGCTCGGGCGTGACCGTGTCCAGCCGGTCCCGGCTCCAGCCGCGGAACGGGCCGCCGCTCGCGGTGAGCACGAGCCGGCGCACTTCGTCCCGGGTGCCGCCGCGCAGGCACTGCGCGATCGTGGAGTGCTCGGAGTCGACCGGGACGATCTGCCCGGCCGCCGCCCGCCGGGTGACCAGCGACCCGCCGGTGATGAGCGATTCCTTGTTGGCCAGCGCGAGGGTGCGCCCGGCGTCCAGGGCGGCGAGCGTCGCGGCCAGGCCGACCGCGCCGGTCACGCCGTTCAGCACCACGTCGCACGGCCATGCCGCGGCGGCGGGGACCGCATCGGGGCCCGCGAGTACCTCGGGGGCGGGAGCCCCGGCCTGGGCCGCCTCGGCCGTCAGAGCGGCGCGCACGTCGGCCTCTGCACTCGGCTCGGCCACCGCGACCGACGCGGCACCGAATTCGATGGCCTGCTGGGCGAGCAGGGCGGGATTACCGCCCCCGGCCGCCAGCCCCACCAGCCGGAACCGGTCCGGGTTGCGCCGGATCACGTCGATCGCCTGGGTACCGATCAACCCGGTCGAGCCGAGGATGACGACATCGCGCGGCCGGGCGCCGTGGGCGGCCGCGCCGCCTCCGGAAGCTTTCACGGACCCATTCTGGCCTCTCCGTGCCCGCACGGCGAACCCGCCGCACGGGCCCGCTCTTACCGAACGGACGTGTGTGTCCGGTTACCCCTGGTGACGCGGCCGGCCGCAAGCCGGGCGCGGCTGGCCCCGGCGCGGCTGGCCCAGCGTCCTCCGGCGCGGCTGGCCCGGTGCCGTCAGGTGCTGGGGGCGGGCTCGCCGGTGATGCGCTGCCAGTCGGTCCGCCACTGCGCGTAATCGGCGCAGCCGGTCTTCCCGTCGCCGCAGTCGCTGGCCGGCAGGTGATCGAACACGGGGTTCCGCGCGGTGGTCAGGCCCGCCTCGTGGAACGGGCTGCAGTTAGCCGCGGCGGCCCCGGTACAGGCCGCCGGGTTCGCGGGCGCGGTGTTCGTCCACGCGGAAACGCGCTCCTGCACGGAGGCGGACGCCGACCAGGACAGCCAGCGGTACGTGCAGTCGGTTTCCGGCGCCTCAGAGGTCATCATCCATGACAGCACGCTGCCGACCGCCGTACCCGGCCCTGCGGCCGTGGCCGGCGCACCGGCGGTCGGCAGGCCCGCGCGGGCCATCTCTACGATCTGGTGGCTGAGCACCGCGCCGAGCACATCCTGGCCGTCGCCGAGCTGGCCGATCACCAGACTGTCCTGGGTCCAGAAGGTGCCGATATTGTGCCGGACCGCCGTGACGGCCTGCACCGCGGCGGCCAGCTGGGGCTCGGTGAGCTCAAAGGGGTCGGTAATGCCCAGCGAGGGCTGGGCCGACTTCAGGTAGAGCGCGGCCAGCGCGAGCGTCACCGGGGAATCGGGAACGGTGATCTTCCCCCCGTAACGGGCGGCGGAGGCCGGCTCGAACAGCGAACTCCAGCTCTGCGGCGCGGGTTTCACCTTGCCCGCGTCGTATCCGGTGACGTACGAATCCCAGCTGTAGGGCATCCCGTAGACCCGGGAGCCGGACACCTCGCTGGGCGCGCTGCGCAGCGTGGGGCTGAGCTGCGTGTAGCCGGTGATCCGCCGGACGTCCAGCGGCCGGACAGCCCCGGCCTCGATCAGTTGCCCGGCCACCTCGGGGGAGGCGAGTATCCCGTCGTAATAGGACCGGCCGACGCCGCGGGTGATGTCGGCCAGAGCCTGTGCGTCGGTGCTGGCGTTCTTGAGCTCGATCCGGCAGCCGGTCTGCTGCTCGAACGCCGTCACCCAGTCTGCTTCGGGGTCGACGTTCCCGTTCTGAACGGGCCCGGCCGGGACGACCAGCCGGATCACGCTACGGCTCGGGGTGGCGGCGGAGGAGGGGGAACCGGTCGCCGCGGCGACCGCCGATGCCGTGCCCGCCGCGTGGGACGGACCGGTCCTGGTCCCTGAGCACCCGGCCAGCAGGACCAGGGCCCCGGCGACCGCGGGAAGTACGAGGGGCAGCCGACGGCGGCCTGGCTCGCGCCGCCGCCGTTCCGGGCCTGCGACAGAGGCCCGGCTGCCGCGCCCGGCCGCCCGCCGCGATCGCGTGTCCAGCGCTAGTCCCCTCACGGAACGATGAGCTTATCCGCCCTGGGCCTGCCCCTGTTCCCGCACCCGTCCATCCTCGGCCAATCACGAACGATCCCGGCGGCCGGGCGGCGCCAGGATCCAGCCGAGGCCGGGCGGCGCCAGGATCCAGCCAAGGCCGGGCGGCGCAGGATCCAGCCGAGGCCGGAGCAAGATCTAGCCGAGGCCGGAGATGAGCCGGGCCAGGTTGAAGTCGGCCGCGGTGAGGCCGCCCGCCGAGTGCGTCGAACAGGGTCAGCGTGACCTTGTTCCACTGGATCAGGATGTCGGGGTGGTGGTTGGCCCGCTCGGCGAGGAAGGCCACGCCGCCGACGAAAATTATCGCGTCCTTGAAGTCCTTCCGCTGGACCGTCCGGGTGATCTGACCGCCCTCCAGGGTCCAGCCGGGCGCCTCAGATAGTTCGGCCGTGATCTGGTCATCTGTGAGAAGCTCCATGCAACCGGCATACCATTCGGTCGTGCCTAGATCATCACCGAACCCCCCCGAGGGACCGCGCCCAGCGCGCCCGACGCCGCTAAGTGCGGTACACCAACAGCTCGGAGCTACGCTGACCGGTTTCGCCGGCTGGCTAATGCCGCTGCGGTACGGCAGTGAGACGGCCGAGCACCTGGCCGTCCGCCGGGCGGCCGGGTTGTTCGACCTTTCCCATATGGGCGAGATCACGGTGAGCGGCCCGGACGCGGCCGCCGCGCTCGATCACGCTCTCACCGGGCAGCTGTCCGCGGTGGCACCGGGACGCGCCCGCTACACGATGATGTGCGCCGAAGATGGCGGGGTGCTCGACGACCTCGTGGTCTACCGGCTCGCCGGGGAGGAGTTCCTGGTTGTCGCGAACGCCGCGAACACCGCCACCGTCGATGGCGAGCTGCGCCGCAGGTCGGCCGGGTTCGACGCCCGGGTCACCGACCAGACCGCCGACTACGCGCTGATCGCCATCCAGGGCCCCGAGGCCGCGGGCATCCTCGCCTCGCTCACCGACACGCCGCTCGGCGACCTGAAATATTACGCGGGCCAGCGGGCCTCCGTTGCGGGACGCCCGGTCTGGCTGGCCCGCACCGGCTACACCGGCGAAGACGGCTTCGAGATCTTCTGCCCGCCGGAGGATGCCGAGCTGATCTGGAACACACTGGCCGGCACCGGGGCACCGGCCGGCCTGGTACCGGCCGGCCTGGCCGCACGCGATACGCTCCGCCTCGAGGCCGGCATGCCGCTGTACGGCAATGAGCTCGGCCCAGACGTGACGCCGTATGACGCTGGACTGGGACGAGTGGTCAAATTGGAGAAGCCGGACGGCTTTGTCGGAGCCGGAGCACTCGCCGGGCGGGCCAAAGCCAAACCGCGCAAGGTCCTCGCCGGGCTCACCCTCGCCACCCGGCGGATCCCCCGGCACGGGTACGCGGTCCTGGCCGATGGCCATCCCTGCGGAACCGTAACGAGCGGCGCACCCTCGCCGACCCTGGGCACGCCGATTGCGATGGCCTACCTGGAACCGGATGTCACCCATGACCCGAAGCCCCGGCTCGCCGTGGACATCAGGGGCCGGGCGGATTCAGCCGACCTTACTGACCTGCCTTTCTATAGGAGATCTCGAGCATGAGCGTTCCTGCCGAGCTGCGCTACACCGCAGAGCATGAATGGGTATCCGTTGACGGCCCGACCGCGACGGTCGGCATCACCGACTTCGCCGCGCGGGCGCTGGGCAACGTGGTCTACGTATCGCTGCCCGCCGAGGGTGCGAGCGTCAGCGCCGAGGAGCCGTGCGGGGAGGTCGAGTCGACCAAGTCCGTCAGCGACCTGTACTCGCCCGTCGACGGCGAGGTCACCGAGGTCAATGGCGATCTGGAGGACGACCCCGGTCTCGTCAACGCCGACCCGTACGGGGCGGGCTGGATGTTCAAGGTCCGGCTCGCCGCCGGTTCCGGCGATGACGGACTCCCGCCGGGCCTGCTGACGCCCGCCGACTACGAAGAGCTCACCAAGGACAGCGACTGACGGCCGGCCGCGTGACGACGGCCGGCTCCGCCGGCGGCGGAGCCGGCCAATGGCCAAGCCAGGCCAGCTCAGCGGCGGCGGCGCCAGACCACGAACGCGACCAGGCCCACCGCGCTCACCACGACCACCGCCCCGGCCAGCTTCAGGATCCACTGACTGCACGCGTGACTGCACGCGCTGCCTGAGCTTGCCCGCGTTACGCCGCGCCACGTTGGCCGGGCTTACCATGTCGGCGATGGCGTCAATCGTGCGGGCCAGATCTTCCCGGGCCTCCTCGATTTCCCTGACGGTCGCCTTCTGCCCGACCGCCTTGGGCGCCTGCTCCTGACCGGCCATCACGAGCTCCCTTTCCGCCTTGCCTGCGTACTTGCCTGCGCACGAAATCGGCCCGCGTAACGAATCGCTGCCATAAGTCGCTTGATTCACCCTGGTCTCGTCAGTCTCTCAGGCTGACGGTCACTTTTTCGTCATCTTGCGGCCCGTTCAGCGCGTCCCGGCTGGCCGGGCCGCCCGCCGATCGCCGTGATCCCGGTTCCCCGAAGATAGCGTTAATCCCCGCCGCCGGAGCGCCGGGATCAGGACGTGCGGACCGTCAGGGCGCCACCGGCGTATGGCGGATGACCCGTATCCGCTACTACGAGGGGGCGGTCAGGTGAAGGACCAGGCGGTCCAGGAGGAGGCGCTAATGGCGATGACCGGGCCGTCGGGCGGATTGGCCCGGTACTGCGGGTAGCGCGCGGCCAGCAGGGCCAGCGGTTCGCTGGTCTCGTTCGGGTGGGTGAGGATCGCGGCGCGGCCGTCGGCGCGAGCCCACCAGAGCGTGGTCCAGTCATCGGAGTAGTGGTCGGCGAGCAGGCTGACCTGGGGGTTTTCGGCGATGTTGCGGAGCCGCCGGAGGTTGGTGGTCGTCTTCGGCTTGTGATCGACCGCCGTATAGATGACGTCGCCGTCGACGGCGAAGGTGACCGCGACGACGTGAGGCTGCCCATCAACGGTGGCGGTAGCCAGGTGGGCCACTCGCGAGCTGGCCAGGCGGTGCCGCGCCTCCGGTGTGGAAAGCCTCATGGGTCTCATCGTTCCACGGCGCCACATCAGGACGGTGCGGGCGTTCCGCCCTCGCGTATGCAAACCGTTAGGGTGGCGTGAGGGGTGCCGGGAAGTCTGGGCGTGCGCTTCCGGGAGGAGCCGGAGGGCCTGCACCGCTTCCGGGTCTCCCGGGGAGCACCGGCGGCCGGCGGGGCGATCGAGGACCTGCCCTGCGGCAAGGACGCCTGGGTGATCTTCATCATCCGGCACGGGCGGCTCGTCCCGGCCCGCTCCGACACGCGGATGGAGCCGGGCGATGAAGTACTGGTGCTCGCTGATCCCGATGAGGTCCCGGCGCTGAAGAAGCTGTTCACCGCGCGCCGCTCCGGCCATCATCATGCCGAACGGCGCCCGGTGGGGGCGCCCGCGAGGCTTGCGGCCCGGACGGATAGTGATCACACTGGAACCTGACGGAGTACCCCGCCACACTGGAAGGGTGACTGAACGGGTCCGGACGGCCGTCCGGGTGGAGGGGATCGTCCAGGGCGTCGGTTTCCGCCCGTTCGTATACGCACTGGCGTCCGGGCTGGGCCTGGGCGGCCTCGTCGGCAACGACGCCGACGGGGTTTTCGCTGAGGTCGAGGGGACACCTGCGGCGATCGGCGAGTTCCTTCGCCTGCTGGAACGCGGCGCGCCGCCGCTGGCCCGGGTCAACCGGGTCCGGACCCGGGCCATGGAGGCAACCGGCTCCGCCAGCTTCTCGATCGTCGCGAGCGAGCCGAACGGGCCGGGTGCCGCGCGCCGGGCGCTCGTGTCGGCGGACACGGCGACGTGCACGGACTGCCTGCGCGAACTGGCCGACCCGGCGGACCGGCGGTTCGGCTATCCCTTCATCAACTGCACCAACTGCGGGCCGCGGTTCACGATCGTCCGGGACGTTCCGTACGACCGGGCCCGCACCACGATGGCCCGGTTCACGATGTGCCCGGCCTGTGCGGCCGAGTACGGGGACCCGGGGAACCGGCGCTTTCACGCCGAGCCGACGTGCTGCCCCGGCTGCGGCCCATCACTGGCGCTGATCAGCCCGGCCGGTTCCATGCTGGCCAACCCTGTGCCGGCGCACGCCGCCGAGCACAGCGGCACGGGCGTCAGCGCCACGGATGGCCCCAGCCGGGTGGGCAGGCCGGCGGACGGCGACGTGATCGGCGCGGCGGCGGCGATGCTGCGGGAGGGGCACGTCCTGGCGATCAAGGGACTGGGCGGTTACCACCTGGCGGTGGACGCGACCTCGGACAAGGCCGCGGCAGCGTTGCGCGAGCGTAAGCACCGTGAGGACAAGCCGTTCGCGGTGATGGTGGCCGACGTGACGGCGGCGCGCCAGTTGTGCGAGGTAAACGACGCGGCGGCGCGCGTGCTGAGCAGCGTGCGGCGGCCGATCGTACTGCTGCCCGGCCGGCCGGGGACCCCGGTGGCGGAGGCGGTGGCGCCGGGGAACCGGCAGCTGGGGATCATGCTGCCCTATACGCCGCTGCACCATCTGCTGCTCGGCGCGATGGCCGGTCCTGTCGTGCTGACCAGCGGGAACGTGTCCGACGAGCCGATCGCGTACCGGGACGACGACGCGCATCGGCGGCTGGGCGCGATCGCGGACGCCTTCCTGACGCACGACCGGGCCATCCACATCCGGACGGACGACTCGGTGGCCAGAACGTTCCGGGGCCGGGAGATGGTGCTGCGGCGCTCGCGCGGCTATGTGCCCGAGCCGGTGACCGTCGCGACGGCGTTCCGGCGGCCGGTGCTGGCCTGCGGGGCCGAACTGAAGAACACCTTCTGCCTGGCCAAAGGGAACCGCGCCGTCGTCTCCCACCACATCGGGGACCTGGAGAACGCCGAGACACTGCGCTCCTTCACCGAGGGCATCGAGCACTTCCGGCGGCTGTTCGGCATCGACCCGCAGGTAGTGGCGTACGACTTGCACCCGGACTACCTGTCCACCAAGTACGCGCTCGACCTGGACGGGATCGACCTGGTGGGCGTGCAGCACCAGCACGCGCACATCGCATCCTGCCTGGCCGACAACGGCGAGTCCGGGCCGGTCATCGGGGTCGCCTTCGACGGCACCGGCTATGGCACCGACGGCACGATCTGGGGCGGGGAGTTCCTGATCACGGACCTGGCCGGGTTCCGGCGGGCGGGGCACCTGGCGCCGGTCCCGATGCCGGGGGGCGCGGCCGCGGTCCGGCAGCCGTGGCGGATGGCCGCCGCGTACCTGGACGCCGCGTTCCCGGACGGCCAGCCCGGCGAGCCGGGCGTGGCCCGGCGGAACCAGGATCGCTGGGACAGCGTCCTGACGCTCGCCCGGAAGGGGATCAACGCCCCGGTCACCTCCAGCGCGGGCCGTCTGTTCGACGCCGCCTCGGCGCTGCTCGGGGTGCGCGACACGATCAACTACGAGGGGCAGGCCGCCGTTGAACTGGAACAGCTCGCCGACCCGGCGGAACCGGGCGGCTACCGGGCCGGCGTCTCCCCCGGTGAGCCGTTTCGGGTGGCCGGCGCGGACCTGATCCGGGAGGCGGCGCGGGACCTGACTCGCGGCACGGCACCCGCCATCATCGCGGCGCGCTTCCAGCAGGGGATTATTCGGCTCATCGAAGATGGGTGCGCAACCATCCGCGACCGGCACGGGCTGGAGACGGTGGCATTGTCGGGCGGGGTGTTCCAGAACCTGACCGTGCTCGGCGGGGCGGTGACCCGGCTGCAGGCGCGGGGCTTCCGGGTCCTCACGCACGCTCGCGTGCCGTGCAACGACGGGGGGATCAGCCTCGGCCAGGCCGTGGTGGCGGCAGCGCGGGACGCTCAGTGAGCGGGCGCGGGGACCATGCTGGTCAGCCAGCCGGACCAGGAGGCCATGCCGGAGCCGGTCACGGCCGAGAGGCTGATCGTCATGGCCCGCGGGCTGACCTGCCCGACGTAGGCCCCGAACCGGCCCGCGTCGAAGTTGACGTAAGGCCCGAGGTCGGTCTTGGTGATGACCACGAGGTCCGCGCTGCGGAACATCTGCGGGTACTTGAGCGGCTTGTCGGTGCCCTCGGTGACGGAGGTGAGCACGACGCGGGCGGTCTCGCCCAGATCGAACAGGGCGGGGCAGACCAGGTTGCCGACGTTCTCGATCAGCACGGCCGACCCGGCGGGCGGATCCAGGGTGCGCAGGGCGCGGGCGACCATGGCCGCGTCCAGATGGCAGCCCGCCCCGGTGTTGATCTGGACGACCTCGCAGCCCGCCGAGCGGATGCGGTCGGCGTCCAGGTCGGTCTCCTGGTCGCCCTCGATGACGGAAAGAGCCAGCTTCCCGGCCAGGTCCTCGCTGGTCCGTTCGAGCAGCGTCGTCTTGCCGGAGCCGGGTGAGCTCATCAGGTTGATGGCCAGGATCCCGCGCTCCCGCAGCCACTCGCGGTTACGCTGCGCCAGATCGTCGTTCTTGGCGAGGATCTTCTGCTGGAGGGTCACCGTGCGGCCGTCGTCGTGCGGGTACTCGTGCCCGTGGTCGCGGTCGTGATCATGCTCGTGGCCGTGATCATGGCCGAGCAGGTCCAGCTCGCCCGATTTGCCAAGGTCACCCAGCCCGCCAAGGTCATCGGTGCAGCCGCACGTCGCGCACATGATCAGGCCACCCTTACCGAGGTGATAGTGAGTTGCTGGCCGGACAGGACCTTGACGTCGGCGCTGCCGCATGGGCAGAGGAGGATCGGCCCGCCGGGACCGCCGGGGTCCTCCGGCGCGAAGGTGACCCGGCAGGCGCGGCATTCGCACTGGATCCCCGGCTCGGTGATCTGCAGGCTGGCGCCTTCCAGCGTGGTGCCCTCGGTGACCAGGTCGAAGCAGAACAGCAGCGAATCGGCGACCACTCCGGACAGCGCGCCGATCTCCAGGCGTACCTCGGAGATCTTCTGACCCGGCAGCCGCTCGGTCACCGCGTCCACCAGCCCCTCCGCCATCGCGAGTTCATGCATGCCACATCAGCAGATCCGCGGCAGAGGGTCGCCGACCAGCAGGTCGATGATCCGCGTTCCGCCGAAGGCGGTCTTCAGGTGGACGATGCCGGGCGGCCCGTCGGTCACGTGCCCGATGACCGACGCCTGCGCGCCGAGGGGGTGGGTGCGCAGCGCGGCCAGCGCCTGGCCGGCCTGGTTCCCGGCCACGACGGCGACGAGCCGGCCCTCGCACGCCACGTACATCGGGTCGATGCCGAGCAGTTCCGCGGCCCCGCGGACCTCGGGCCGGACGGGGATGTCGTCCTCGTTGACCAGCACTCCGACGTCCGCCGACCTGGCGATCTCGTTGAGGATCGTGGCCACGCCGCCGCGGGTCGCGTCGCGCATGGCCCGGACGCCGGGCACCGCGTCGAGCAGCCCGGCTACCAGGCCGTTCAGCGGGGCGGTGTCGGACTGCACGTCGGCTTCGATGTCCAGCTCGCCGCGGGCCAGCATGATGGTGACCCCGTGGTCGCCGATCGGGCCGGAGACGATAATGGCGTCACCCGGCTGGGCATGGGCAACGCCGAACGGGACGTCGCGATCGAGCACGCCTACGCCCGCGGTGTTGATGTAGCAGCCGTCGGCCTTGCCGCGCTGGACGACCTTGGTGTCGCCGGTCACCACCGAGATGCCGGCGGCCGCTGCGGCCGTGCGCATGGACTCGGCGATCCGGGTCAGGTCAGCGACCGGCAAGCCCTCCTCGAGGATGAATCCGGCCGACAGGTAGAGCGGGGTGGCACCGCTCACGGCGAGGTCGTTGACCGTACCGTTAATGGCGAGCTCCCCGATGTCGCCGCCGGGGAAGAACAACGGGGAGACCACGTAGGAGTCGGTGGTGAGGGCGACCCGCGCGCCGCCGACCGTGAGCGACGCCGCGTCCTCGAGCGGCTCGAGCAGCGGGTTGCGAAACGCGTCCAGGAAGATGGCCTCGATCAGTGTCGCGGTCGCCTTGCCGCCCGCTCCGTGCGACATCGTGATGCGCTCTTCCCGGACCCGGGGCCGTCGCCGGCGGGCGCGGTCGATGCGGTCGAGCACCTGCTGCTCGCGGTCGGGCACCTGGTCACGCTCGTGGTGCTCATGGTGCTCGTCGTGCTCGCGCAGGGCCTGCTCGACCCAGCCGGCCGGGGGTACGCCGCGGCCACCGGTGTCCCCGACCGCATCAACCCCGGTGGGCCCGCCAGGTCCGTTGGCGGTCACGGCCGTCCCACCTGGATGGTCACGGTTTCCTTGACGCGGTGCCGGTTCATCCGGCCGAAGTTGTAGTACGCGGCGCAGGCGCCCTCGGGCGAGACCATGCAGGTGCCGATCGGGGTCTCGGGCGTGCAGGCGGTGCCGAAGACCTTGCATTCCCACGGCTTGAGGACGCCCTTCAGCACCTCGCCGCACTGGCACGCCTTCGGGTCGGCGACCCGGACCCCGGGCACGTCGAAGAGCAGTTCGGCGTCGAAGCGCGCGTACTTCTCGCGGACGCTCAGCGCGGAGTGGGAGATGAAGCCGAGACCCCGCCACTCGAAGTACGGGCGCAGCTCCATCGTCTCGCCGATGACCTTCAGCGCCGTCACGTTCCCGTCCCACGGGACCACGCGGGAGTACTGGTTCTCCACCTCGGAGCGGTCTTCGGACAGCTGCAGCATCAGCATGTAGATCGACTGCAGGATGTCCAGCGGCTCGAACCCGGCGGTGACGACCGGCTTGCCGTAGTCCCGGGCGATAAACTCATACGGTCGGCAGCCGATCACGGTGGACACGTGCCCGGGGCCGATGAAGCCGTCTAGCCGCAGGTCCGGGGAGTCCAGGATCGCCTTGATAGCCGGGATGATCGTGACGTGGTTGCAGAACACCGAGAAGTTCGGCAGGTTCTCGGCCGCCGCGCGCATGATCGTCATGGCCGTGGACGGAGCCGTGGTCTCGAAGCCGATGGCCATGAACACGACCCGCTGGTCCGGGTTGTTCCGCGCGATCTTCAGCGAGTCAAGCGGGGAGTAGACCATGCGGATGTCGGTCCCGGCCGCCTTGGCGTCGAAGAACGAGCCGTTGCTGCCCGGCACGCGCATCATGTCGCCGAACGACGTCATGATCACGTCGGGCTCGGCGGCCAGGGCCATGGCGTCGTCCACGCGGCCCATGGGGATCACGCACACCGGGCAGCCGGGCCCATGCACCAGGGTGACCGACTCTGGCAGGTAGTCCTCCAGGCCGTGCTTGTAGATGGTGTGCGTGTGGCCGCCGCACACCTCCATCAGCTTGTACTGACGACCCGGCTCACACAGCGCGGCGATCTTGGCCGCGAGGGCGTGCGCCTTGTCCGCGTCGCGGAATTCATCAACGAACTTCATGACCCGCCCCTTTACTCGATCCGCGATTCGGCGAGCGCTTCCAGCTCGTCCGCGTAGGCCTGGCCGATCCCGTCCAGGAACTGCAGCGCTGCCGCGGCTTCCGCCTCGTCGATCTTGGACAGCGCGAAGCCGACGTGGATCAGGACCCACTCCCCAGGCACGGGCAGGTCATCGGCGAGCAGGCCGATATTGATCACCCGCCGGACGCCGCTGACGTCGACCCGGGCCAGATCCGGCTGGTCCGGGAGGAGTTCGATCACCTCACCCGGTATGCCGAGGCACATAGGACCATCCCCTCAATAATCTCATTAATCAAGGCTCCTGGCCGGCGGCAGGCGCGCGGGGACCGCTGCGGGCGGTCTCCGGGCCGGCGGCTGGTGGGTACGGAACATCGCCGGCGCTGTCCGCGGCCGGTTGATAAGGAGCGCCGCCGGCGTTGTCGGCGACCAGCTTGGTCACGACGCGGATCGCCCCGTCCACGGCGGCGGCGACGGGCTCGCTGAGCCCGATGCCTTCCTCCAGGCTGGCGGGCTGGCAGCCGACCACCACAATCCGGCCGGCCTTCGCCCCGAGCATCTCCAGCACACCGAACACCATGTCGGGCTGCATCCCGTGCGCGTTGAACATCTGGCTGCCCTGGAGCGGGCCGCCGGTGCTGGCGGCCAGATCGGGCCGGTCCTGCGGCCCCACTTCCAGCACGGTCAGGGTGCCCGGCGGCCCGCCGCGCGGCGCAGCGTCAACGAGGATCGTGGTCTCGTACCCGTCGGCTATGTCATACGCCAGGTGCATGCCGCTCGTCCCGTAGTCGGCGACCCGGACCCCGTCCGGCATCTCGGTGAACGCCAGGCGCCGGGCGACCTCCACACCGAAACCATCGTCACCCAGGAAGATGTTGCCCACGCCGGCGACGAGAACGCGGCCGGTCATGGCGTCAGCCCGGGGCCGTCGCCGCGGACCGGGGCGCCCGCCGCGCTGGCCGCTCGGAAAGCGGCGACGGTCAGCTCCCACAGCACGTGGTAGATGGTCGTCTGCGCCTCCTGGATCCGGTGCACCGACGAGGACGGCGCGACGAACAGGTAGTCGATGCCATCGAGCTCGGCCATCTTTCCCCCGTCGTATCCCGCCAGGCCGATGGTCAGCATGCCCCGCCGGCTGGCCTCGTCAAACGCCCGGATCAGGTTGGCGGAGTTCCCGCTGGTCGACAGGCCGACCGCGATGTCGTCCCGGCCCCCGAAGGCGGCGAGCTGGCGGGCGAACACGACCTCCACGCCGATGTCGTTGCACAGCGCGGTTACCACGGAGGTGTCGTTGGCCAGGCCGAAGGCCGGCAGCGGCGGGGCGTCACCGCCGGGATTGAGGAACAAGGTAGCGAGCTGCTGCGCGTCGGTGGCACTGCCGCCGTTGCCGAAGGCGAAGAGCCGGCCCCCAGCGGTGAACCGGTCCGCGGCCGCGGCGGCGCACCGGGCCAGCCGCGCCCCGTCCCGGGCGCTGACGGCCTGCCTCAGCTCGGTGATCTCGGCGATCTTGGCGACGGTGGAGGCGCGAACCTGGGCCAGGACGGCGGAGGTGTCCGTCGTGCCCGCGTGCGTGCCCGGATAAAGAAATGGATACAGCGACTCGACGCCACCCGCCTGCTGGGTCCCGGGCGCCTCGCCCGAGCCGCTCGCCTGGCCGGCTCCGCGGGCGCGGTCCTGGCTGTCCTGCCGCGTCACCGGGTCATCTCCCCACGACGGCGATGGCTTCCTTGGCGTGCACGAGAATCGCGTCGCCGATCCCAGCCTGTACCAGGGCGACGCTAACTTCCTCCTCGCCCTGCCCAGTATCGACCACGGCCAGGCCATCGGCCAGCAACCGGACGATGGTGACCTCGACGGCGGTGTCGGAGCAGGTGATGCAGACGTCGCCGCAGCACTCCGGCACGGCGTCCTCCGGTCCGGGCGGCTCCCGGCCGGCGCGCGCCGTCACGCGACCACCTGGGGGTCGAGCACGCCGGGCTGCTCGAAGAACACGTGTACCAGCTCCCACAGCAGGTGATACTGGGTCACCTGCAGTTCCTTGACGATCCGCGGGTCGCCGGACGGCGCGGTCAGCAGGTGGTCGATGGCCGGATGGCCCATCATCGCACCTCCGTCGCCGCCGGCCAGGGCGATCGTCAGCAGCCCGAGCTGCCGGGCCGTCTCCAGGCCAGCCAGCACGCTCGCGCAGTGGCCGTCCGCGGAGATGCCGAGCGCGATGTCCTCGGGCGCCGCGAGGTAGCGGATCTGATGCGCGAAGATCTCCCCGATGCCGTCCCGCGCCGCGATACCGGTCACCGTGGCCACGTCCGTGGTCAGCGCGATCGCTGGCAGCGCGCGCTTTCCGACGATCACCGGGTGCACGAACTCCACCGCCACGTGCTGGGCGTCCGCGCTGGCCCCGCCGGTGCCGAAAACCACGAGCTTGCCGCCGCGATGGAAGCGGACCGCCATCGCGTGGCAGGCACCGGCGACCGCGGTCGCCTGGGCGGTCAGCGCTCGGGTGGGGGCTACCCGCCGCTCGAATAGCCGGTCCGCGCCGCCCGGGTCATTCATGGCTGGCCGCCGAGAGATCGATGTCGACCTCGACGTCCACGGCGTCGCGCAGCTTCAGCGCGCCGAACATGCCCGAGTACGGCTTGATGCCGAACTCGGACTGGACGACGGTCCCCGCGGCGCGGTAGCGGCTGTCGCCGGTCTTGCTGACGGTCAGCGCGAACGACCGGGACTGGCCGTGCAGCGCCAGCGTGCCGTTGATCGTGCCGCCGCGGCTGTCGTCCGGGGCGAACTGCGCCGCGGTGAACGTCGCCTCGGGGTACCGGTCGGCCTGGAGCTGCTTGAGGGCGGTCAGGGCGATCTCGCGGCGGTCCCGATCGGTGAGCGGCTTGAGGCCGCCGGTACCCTCCCGGACCACCAGGGACCGCAGGTCGATCCGTGCCTCGAGGCGCCGCGGGGCACGGTCGTCACCGTCCAGTTCGCCCGACCACTGGGTGATCTCGATCGTCAGGTCGTGCCCAGCCTGCGCCGCCAGGCCGCTGCGGTATGTACGCAGCGTGAGTCGGCCACCGCTGGGGCCAAGCCGGTGACGCCCTTCATCAGCCGCCATGCAAGCACCGTAGGACACATATGAGCGTAACGTCCAGTGGCCATTCGGACACTTGTGACTGAAAATGGGCACGTCAAAAGAGAGGCCCGGCCGGGGAAAAATTTTCTCCGGGCCGGCAGATGTGACGGTGAAAACGGACATCCACGGCCGGACGGCCGCCGCGCTACTGGAGCGGGATCTCGCCGAAGACTTCCTGGATGCGCCGCAGGTCCCGGAGGCGCGGCTCGGTGGCACCACCGACCCACCGGCTCACCGTCTTGACCGACACGCCCAGCAGCCGCGCGGCGGCCTCCTGGGTCAGTCCCTCCCGCCGAAGCGCGACGGACATCCAGTCGGCGAAGTTGGCGGGTTCTCCGTCTTCGCCGAGACGGACAAAAGAGGCGCCGGGCGCCGACATCTCCGGCCGGTCGTTCCCGGCCCCCGCGGCCGCCGGGGCGGCCTCGCCCGTGCGGCCCCCGTTCGTGCCCGCGTTCCTGCCGACGCCGGGCCGGGGCTCGTGGGCACCGCCCGTCGGCGAGGGCTGAAGCTCGGAGTGCAGGACGTCCACCTCGACGTGCTCCGGGAAGATACGGAACGCGACCTGGATGGACCCGGACGGCCCGGCGGCGTCGAGCAGCGCGCGGAAGACGGTATCCCCGACCTCGCGGTTGCCCTCCTCCGTCAGCGGGGACTCGGCCAGGCAGCGGCGGACGAAATCGCGGATGTCGGGTATCGACGAGGGGCGCGCGGGAAATACCTGGAAGAGAACGACGACAGGCATGACCTCGACCGAGTCCCCACTGGGACCACAAACGGGCTCAGCCACCGGATCTCTCCTCAAAGCCGTACGCAGCGCGCCAGGGCGCATGTTTGGGCTGAGGCAAGGCTATTCGATTCAGGCCATGACAGAAAGCTGTAACGGTGGCTGTGCACGCACGAACGCCTTCGCAGCGTAGGCGGACCGGGGCGATAAGTAAGCACCCCATCGCAGGACACAGGACAGTTCTGTCCGGTCGCGTTGATCATGTGCCTTGTGGCGCAGGTTACACCGGGTCTATCATCGCGGTGTCTGCGCACCACAATCGCGGTGTCTGCGCACCACAATCGCGGTGTCTGCGCACCACAACGGTGTCTGCGCACCAGAAGGCGGGTAAGCGCGATGGTCATCTGCTCGGATGTGACGGTACGGCCCGCGGTGCGCGGCGCCGTCGGTCTCTACCGGGCCGTGCGCACGGGCCGGCACGAGTTACTCCCGGCCGATCAGATGTCCGGTAGCCAGACGCATCGCCGGCCCGCGGTACGGGCCGGGGGGAGCGGGCGCGCCAGCGACCCGGAGGCCAGCGATCCAGCGAGGAGGTGGCCTCGCCATGGCCACAGACGCACAAGCTAACAAGGCCCCGGCCGAAACGGCCGAACCGGTGCTGCACATCCTCTGGATGAACGGCGGGCTCAGCTGCGACGGGGACTCGGTGGCCCTGACCGCGGCCACGCAGCCCAGCATCGAGGAAATCGTGATGGGCGCCCTGCCGGGGCTGCCCCAGGTCGCCGTGCACTGGCCGCTGATCGACTTCGAATGCGGCCCGGAACAGGGCGCGGACAACTTCATCGAGTGGTGGCACAAGGCCGACCGGGGCGAACTCGACCCGTTCGTGCTCGTCGTCGAGGGCTCGATCCCGAACGAGGCGATCAAGAGCGAGGGCTACTGGTGCGGCTTCGGCAACAACCCGGAGACCGGCCAGCCGATGACCACCAGCGAATGGCTGGACCGCCTGGCCCCCAAGGCGACGGGGATCCTGGCCGTCGGGACGTGCGCGACCTACGGCGGCATCCACGCGATGGCCGGCAACCCGACCGGCGCGATGGGCGTGCCCGACTACCTCGGCTGGGACTGGCGGTCCAAGGCCGGGCTGCCGATCGTCTGCGTGCCCGGGTGTCCCATTCACCCGGACAACCTGTCCGAGACCATTCTCTACCTGCTCTACCAGGTGGCCGGGCAGGCGCCGATGATCCCGCTGGATGAGGCGCTGCGCCCGGCGTGGCTGTTCGGGGCCACGGTGCACGAGGGCTGCGACCGGGCCGGCTACTACGAGCAGGGCGACTTCGCCACCGAGTACGGGTCGGCCAAGTGCCTGGTCAAGCTCGGCTGCTGGGGGCCGGTGGTCAAGTGCAACGTGCCCAAGCGCGGCTGGATCAACGGGGTGGGCGGCTGCCCGAACGTGGGCGGCATCTGCATCGCATGCACGATGCCCGGCTTCCCGGACAAGTTCATGCCGTTCATGGACGAGCCGCCGGGATCGAAGGTTTCCACCACCGCGACCGTCATGTACGGGACGGTCATCCGCGCCCTGCGCGGCTTCACCGCCAAGACCGCGGACGAGGAGCCGAAGTGGCGCAAGAAGGGCGCCGAGCTGCTGACCGGCTACAAGCAGACCTGGTGACTGACATGGGGATGCCGTCCGGCCCAGAGCCGGCCGCCGTGCCCACTTTGACGGGAAGGGAACAGCGATGACCACGGCACAGGAGTCCGACGTCAGAGAGATGTCATGGGACCCGATCACCAGGATCGTGGGCAGCCTCGGCATCTACACCAAGGTCGACTTCAAGCAGAAGCGGGTCGTCGAGTGCCACAGCACTTCGTCGATTTTCCGCGGCTACAGCATCTTCATGAAGGGCAAGGACCCGCGCGACGCGCACTTCATCACCAGCCGCATCTGCGGGATCTGCGGCGACAACCACGCCACGTGCTCGGTCTACAACCAGAACATGGCCTACGGTGTCCGGCCGCCGCATCTGGGCGAGTGGATCATCAACCTGGGCGAGGCCGCGGAGTACATGTTCGACCACAACATCTTCCAGGAGAACCTGGTCGGGGTCGACTTCTGCGAGAAGATGGTCGGCGAGACCAACCCCGGCGTGCTGGAGCAGGCCAACCACACCGAGGCGCCGCACGCCGCCGAGCACGGGTACCGCACCATCGGCGACATCATGCGGTCGCTCAACCCGCTGGAGGGCGAGTTCTACCGCGAGGCGCTCCAGGTCAGCCGGTCCACACGGGAGATGTTCTGCCTGATGGAGGGGCGCCACGTGCACCCCTCGACGCTGTACCCGGGCGGCGTGGGCACGACCGCGACCGTGCAGCTGTTCACCGACTACCTGACCCGGCTGATGCGCTACGTCGAGTTCATGAAGCGCGTCGTCCCGATGCACGACGACCTGTTCGACTTCTTCTACGAGGCCCTGCCCGGGTACGAGGAAGTCGGGCGGCGCCGCGCCGACATGGTGTGCTGGGGCAGCCTGAACGACCCCGAGTTCTGCGACTTCCGGTACGAGAACATGACCAACTGGGGCCGCAAGATGTTCGTCAGCCCCGGGGTCATCCGGGACGGGCAGCTGCTCACCAACGACCTGGTCGACATCAACCTGGGCATCCGCATCCTGCTGGGCAGCTCGTACTACGAGGACTGGGAAGACCAGGAAATGTTCGTCACCCGGGACCCGCTCGGGAACCCGGTGGACCGCCGGCACCCGTGGAACCAGCACACGATCCCCCGGCCGCAGAAGCGCGACTTCGGCGACAAGTACAGCTGGGTCATGTCGCCGCGCTGGTTCGACGGCACCAGCTATCTGGCGGCCGACACCGGCGGCGGCCCGATCGCCCGGCTGTGGGCCACCGCCCAGGGTGGCCTGGCCGACTTCGGCTACATCAGGTCCACCGGCAACAGCGTGCTGATCAACCTGCCGCGGACCGCGACCAAGCCGGAGGTCACCTTCGAGTGGAAGGTGCCCACCGACAAGTCGGGCGCGCCGCTGTCCAACGCGATCGAGCGGGACCGGGCCCGGACCTACTTCCAGGCCTACTCCGCGGCCGCCGCGCTGCACTTCACCGAGAAGGCCCTGGCCGAGATCCGGGCGGGCCGGACCAAGACGTGGGAGCCGTTCACCGTGCCGGAGGAGGCGAACAGCTGCGGCTTCACCGAGGCCGTGCGCGGCGTGCTGTCCCACCACATGGTGATCAGGGGCGGGAAGATCGCTAACTACCACCCCTACCCGCCGACCCCCTGGAACGCCAGCGTGCGGGACAGCTACGGGACGCCGGGCCCCTACGAGGACGCGGTGCAGAACACGCCGATCTTCGAGGAGAACCCGCCGGACTCGTTCAAGGGCATCGACATCATGCGGGCGGTGCGCAGCTTCGACCCCTGCCTGCCGTGCGGCGTGCACATGTACCTGGGCGGCGGCAAGACGGTGGACACGGTGCACTCCCCGGCGGGGATCACCCTTTCCACCTGAGCGCGGACGGAATGGGGTCATGTCCCTGGCGGCGCCGTCGCCGGGGACATGATGCCGTCAGGACGACGGAGACGGCACTGGCACGGCGAATACCGCCGCCCCGGACGTACCGCCGGCCCGGAGACGACGGCCACAGCGAACACGGAGGGAAAACGAATGACCCGCGTGCAACAGGTCGGCGACCAGATCGAGGAACTGCTGGGCGTACTGGCCGGGCACGGCCAGGGGCCCGCGGCCGAGGAACTCGTCCGGCTGCTGGTCGGCCTGTACGGCGACGGCCTGACCCACATCGTGGGCGCGTTGCGGGAAGAAGGCGACGCCGGGGCCGGGATACTGGACCGGCTGACCGGTGATCCGCTGGTCGAGAGCCTGCTGCTGCTGCACGGGCTGCACCCGCTCGACGTCGACGCCCGGATCCAGCGGGCGCTGGACCGGGTCCGGCCCTACCTGGGCTCACACGCCGGCGGGGTCCACTACACCGGGGTCACCGACGGGGTTGCCCGGCTGACGCTGGAGGGCAACTGCAATGGCTGCCCCTCTTCGGCCGTCACGGTGCAGCTGGCTATCGAAGGCGCGGTCAAGGACGCGGCGCCCGAAGTGACCGAGGTCGTGGTCGAGGGGATGACCGAGGCGCCCGCGGCGCCCGCTCCGGTCCTGCTGCAGATCGGCATGCGGCCGGACACGCCGGCCGGGGCGGAGGACGCCGCAGCGGACGGCCACGGAAGCTGGGTGACGCTGGCCGAGATGGGGCCGCCTAGCGCCCGGCCGGTCTGCGTCACCGTCGGCGACATGCCGATCCTCGTCTGCTCGGTCCGCGGGACGCTGTACGCGTACCAGGACGCCTGCGCGGCATGCGGCCAGAGCATGGGCGGCGGGCAACTGGCACGCGAGATGCTCAGCTGCGAGTGCGGCGCGTCCTACGACGTGAGCCGGGCCGGGCGCGGGCTCAGTGACCCCACCCTGCACCTGGACCCACTGCCGCTTGTCACGGACAGCCAGGGGGTGCGGGTCGCGGTCCCGGCGGCGGTCCGCTCATGACCCGCCCGCAGTCCGGCCTGAGCCGCTTCATCCAGAGGACAGGACAGCCCGCAACACCAGAGCAGCGGGCTACGGCAGCGGATCAGCAGGCTACGGACAGTCGCGGAGCGCAGCGACGACCGCCCAGCGAGCCGGGGGCTTATGCCCCCGCGAGTGGCGGTGCTACGGCCGGTACCGCCGCGGGGCGCGAAGCGCACGTGGGGGGTTCCGGGGGGTCATCCCCCCGGGCCAGCACAGTGGGGGGTTCCGGGGGGTCATCCCCCCGGGCCAGCACAGTGGAGGGTTCCGGGGGGTCATCCCCCCGGGCCAGCACGGAGCGCTGCGAAATGTGCGCGGAGCCGATCCCGGCGGAGCACTCGCATGTGGCCGACCTGGAGAACTCGTCGCTGAAGTGCGCCTGCCGCGCCTGCTACCTGCTCTTCACCCAGCGCCAGGCGGGCCGGGGACGGTACCGCGCGGTCCCGGACCGGTATCTGCACGACCCGGTGCACCCGATGTCCACGCAGGAATGGGAGGAGCTCGAGATCCCGGTCGGGCTGGCCTTCTTCCTGCGCAGCTCGCAGCGGGATGAGGTCGGGGCGTTCTACCCGAGCCCGGCGGGCGCCACCGAGTGCCGTCTCGACCTCACGGCCTGGGCACAGCTGTCGGCGGAGCATCCGCTGCTGCAGGCCATGGAGCCGGACGTCGAGGCGACGCTGATCTCCCGGACGGACGGTACCGTCGAGCATTTCCTGGTGCCGATCGACGCGTGCTACGAGCTGGCCGGGCGGATGCGGCTGTACTGGCGCGGCTTCGACGGCGGCGCCGAGGCCCGGCAGAACATCGCCGAGTTCCTGGACTCGGTGCGGTCCCGGGCGCGGTTCCTGCCGCTGCCCGACCGGGCTGAGCGAGGGCCGGGGCACTGAGATGGCGGACCTGACCTTCGACTGCATCGGGGCGCAGCCCGAACGTTACGCGGTCATGCCCACGATCACCCTGACGCTGCGGATCAGCGAGACCAGCGCGCAGCGGATCGACACGATCGCGCTGCGCACCCAGATCCGGATCGAGCCCGCACGCCGCCGCTACACCCCGGCCGAGGAGGAGCGCCTGCACGACCTCTTCGGCGACCCGGCGCGCTGGGCCGACACGCTGAAGCCGATGCAGTTCACGAACGTGTCCACGATGGTGACCAGCTTTACCGGGAGCATCGAGGTGCAGATCCCGATCAACTTCAGCTACGACCTAGAGGTGGGCTCCGGGCGGTACTTCGCCAGCCTGGAATCCGGCGAGATCCCGCTGCTGTTGCTGTTCAGCGGCACGATCTTCTCGGTCGTGGACGGCCGGTTCCAGGTCCAGCAGGTGCCGTGGAGCAAGGAGGCGGTCTACCGCCTTCCGGTCAGCGTCTGGCGGGAAGCCGTCGACGTGCACTTCCCGAACAGCGCCTGGATCACGATGAGCAGGCAGACGTTCGACGACCTGCAGCGGTTCAAGACCCGGCGGGCCCTGCCGACCTGGGATTCGACCGTGACCGCACTGCTGGCCGAGTCGGCGGACGCCTGCCCGGACACGGACACCGGCGCCGGCCCGGACACGGACATGGGCGCGGGCGGCGTAACGGAGCCAAAGCCATGAACCGGCCGGCGGACCACATCGCGCACGCGCGCGCCGTGGCGGACGCGATCCTGTACGAGGGGTACCTGCTGTACCCGTACCGCCAGTCGTCCGGGAAGAACCAGGCCCGGTTCCAGTTCGGCGTGCTGATGCCGCCCGCGTACGCGGCCGTGGACGCCAACGAGCCGTCCGCATCGCAGACGGAGTGCCTGGCCGAGTGCGCCGCCGGCGCGCGCGTCGAGATCCTGCTGCGCTTCCTGCACGTCCAGCAGCGGCTGGTGCAGGAAGCGGCCGGCCCGGCCCGGTCCGGGCCAGCCCATTCCGGACACCCGCAGTGGCGGGACGTTCCCGTCCTGAACGTGGACGGCACCGAGTTCACCCGGTTCACCGAGGCCACCGAGCGGGAGGAACGGGCGGACCTGGCCGTCGCGAGCCTGGACGGCGAGGGTGCCGTCCTGCCGGTGCACATCGAGGGCGGTGAGACCGCCGAGGACCTGACCGACGCGCACGGCGCGGCGGCCGGGCGCTTGATCCACCGGTGGGACACCCTGGACGGCGTGCTGCGCGTGCAGGGCGAACGGGTCGCCGGCCCGTACCAGGCGCTGCGGCTGCGGGTCCAGGTCGAGAACCGGACGGAACCGCACCCCGCACAGGGCCTGCTCGCGACGCGGGAGGACGGGCTGCGTTACGCCCTGGTCGCGGCGCACACGCTGATCGGCATCCCGGGCGGGTCGTTCATCTCCATGACCGACCATCCGGAGTGGGCGGCCGCGGAGGTCGCCGCGTGCACGAACGTCGGCACCTGGCCCGTGCTGGCCGGCCCGGCGGACTGCCACGACCTCGTGCTGTCCTCCCCCGTCATCCTGTACGACCACCCGGAGATCGCGCCCGAGAGCGCGGGTGACCTGTTCGACGCGACGGAGATCGACGAAATCCTTACGCTGCGGACGATGGCGCTGACGGACGAGGAGAAGCGCGAGGCCCGGGCGACCGACCCGCGCGCCGCCGACCTGATCGACCGGCTGGACGGGCTGCCGCCGGAGATGCTGGAGAAGCTGCACGGCGCCATCAGGTACCTGGAGCCCAGCGCGGGCCCGGTCACTCGTGGCACAGGCACCCGGGGCCCGGGCGAGCCGGAGCCGATGGGGCCGTTTCCCGGGGCGCCGGCCGCGGACGACGTGCCGGTGTTCCAGACGCCCGATGCTCCCTGGTGGGATCCCGGAGCCGACACGTCCGTTTCGCCGGAGACGGACCAGGTCGTCATCGATGGGGTGACCGTAGCCCGCGGCAGCAGGGTCCGGATGCGGCCCGGCACCCGGCCTGCCGACGCCCAGGACCTGTTCCTCATCGGGCGGGAGGCGCTGGTGGAAGCGGTCCTGCACGACGTGGACGGGAAGGTGCACGTGGCGGTGAGCCCGGTCGCCGATCCCGTTGCCGAACTGCAGCGAACCCACGGACGATTTCTCTACTTCGCCGCGGACGAACTCGAACCGATCGGCGCGCGTTCGCCGGCCGGCCAAAGTCAGTACAGAGACGGTTCCGGTCCAGAACCGGGTTAGTGCCTGTGATCGGCACAGCAGATGCTGTGCGGGCGGGGGGACTCGAACCCCCACGGTGTCTCCACCAACAGGACCTAAACCTGTCGCGTATGCCTATTTCGCCACGCCCGCCCGTCCCGGCTGGGACCTGACCTTACCCTGCCGCCAGGTCCCGGAGGAGACGGTCGACGTGACCAGTGGCCTTGACGCCGTAAAGCGCCTGCGCCACCTTGCCGTCGGCGTCGATCACGAATGTTGACCTGATGACGCCCACGCTCTTCTTTCCGTACATCATCTTTTCGCCATAGGCCCCGTAAGCCTTCCCGGTCGCGTGGTCAGGGTCGGACAGCAGCGGGAACGTCAGGCTTTCCTTGTCCCGGAACCGGTCCAGCTTCTCCGGCTTGTCCGGCGAGATGCCCAGTACCGCGGTGTCCGCCTTGGACAGGTCGCCCATGCGGTCACGGAAGTCGCACGCCTCCTTGGTGCAACCCGGGGTCATCGCGGCCGGGTAGAAGTAAACGATCACCTGCTGGCCGCGGTATGAGGACAGGCTCACCGAGTTGCCGTCCGCGTCCAGCAGGGTGAAATCCGGCGCCGCGTCGCCTGGCGCCAGCCGCTGCTCGGTCACTGTGGTCCTCCGGGTCTCATCGGCGGCCTTCTGCCCCCACGTTATCGTCCCGCCGGAGACCCCGACCGTGCCGGCCAGCCAACTCGGGGCCAGTGGTAACGCTGAGCCGGGCACTACGTCGTGAGTTCCCCGGCGAGTTCTTCGGCGATGACGGGGACGAGGGCGCGGAAGGCGCGGCCACGGTGGCTGATCGCGTCCTTGGCCTCGGGCGTCATCTCGGCGGTGGTCAGCCCAGCGGCCCCGTTGGGGTCATTGGGCAGGAAGATCGGGTCGTAGCCGAACCCGCCCGTGCCGCGGGGGCTCGTGGTCAGCGTGCCGTCCAGGCGGCCCTCAACGACGCGCTCCCGCCCGTCCGGGAGCGCCAGCGCGGCCGCGCAGGCGAAGTGGGCGCTCCGGTACGGGTCGGTGATGTCCGACAGTTGCGCCAGGACCAGGGCGAGGTTGGCGGCGTCGTCACCGTGCCGGCCGGACCAGCGCGCGGAAAAGATGCCGGGCATGCCGTTCAGCACATCGACGCACAGGCCGGAGTCGTCGGCGACCGACGGCAGACCCGTGAACTGCGCGATGGCCCCCGCCTTCAGCAGCGCGTTCTCGGCGAACGTCAGGCCGGTCTCAGCCACGTCCGGCGCGGGGAACTCGTCCAGCCCGGTCAGGTCGACCGGGACCCCCGCCGCGGCCAGGATCCGGCGCAGTTCGACGACCTTGTGGGCGTTGCGGGTGGCCAGCACGAGCCGCAGCGGGGCAGGGTCACCCATGTCCCTTCGGCTATTTGGAGAGGGCATCGTGCTGTAGCCTGGTCAGCTCGCCGCAGCCGGCTACGGCGAGGTCGAGCAGCCGGCCGAGCATGTCCCGGCTGAACGGCGCGCGCTCGGCCGTTCCCTGCACCTCGACGAAGTTGCCGTCGCCGGTGCAGACCACGTTCATGTCGGTCTCGGCCGCTGCGTCCTCTTCGTAGCAGAGGTCGAGGCGCGGCTGGCCGTCGACGATGCCGACGCTGACCGCGGCCACCGACGTGGGCAGCGGGTCGCCGTGGCAGCGGTGGCGACCCTGCAGCCAGGCCACCGCGTCCGCGAGCGCGACGTAGCCGCCGGTGATGGCGGCCGTTCGGGTCCCGCCGTCCGCCTGCAGCACGTCGCAGTCGATGACGATCGTGTTCTCGCCCAGCGCCTTGAAGTCGACGCAGGCGCGCAGGGCCCGGCCGACCAGGCGGGAGATCTCATGGGTGCGCCCGCCGACGCGGCCCTTCACCGACTCGCGGTCGTTGCGCGTGTTCGTCGCGCGGGGCAGCATCGCGTACTCGGCGGTCACCCAGCCGAGCCCGCTGCCCCGCCGCCACCGCGGCACGTCCTCCTGGACGCTGGCGGCGCAGAGTACGCGGGTGGCGCCGAACTCCACGAGCACGGAACCCTCGGCATGATCGAGCCAGCCGCGGGTCAGCTTCACAGGGCGCAGTTCAGTGTCGGAACGTCCGTCAGGTCGGGCCATGCCCGCCAGACTATCGGCGCTGCGGAGCGGGCGCTTACATCGGGAGCGGGGCGGAAGGGGCGAGGTCGAACTCCTGGCCCGGGGCGGCCAGCGAGAGCTTCCCGGTGAACGCGGCGCTCGCCTCCGCGAAGGACCGCTCCTTATCGTTCCACGGCACCAGGTGGGTCAGCACCAGGTGCCGCACTCCGGCGCGCTCGGCGTGCTCGCCGGCCTGGCGCCCGGTCAGGTGCAGGTTGCCGGGCACGTCCGGGCCGTCCAGGAAGGACGCCTCGCACAACAGCAGGTCAGCCCGGCGGGCCAGCTCGACCAGCGCCTCGCAGGGACCGGTGTCGGCCGAGTAGGCCAGGATCCGGCCGCCGTGCTCCACCCGGAAGCCGTACGTCTCGACCGGATGGTTCATCCGCTGCGTGGTGATCAGGAACGGCCCGATCCGGCGGATCCCCGGGGTCAGCGTGATGAAGCTGAAGGCGTCGGTCATGGCGGGACCGGGGTCGGGCTCCAGCCCGTAGGCGAGGGCTATCCGCTCGGCGGCGCGTTCGGGGGCGTAGACGGGGATCGGCGGCTGGGGCCCCCCGGGGGCATACCGGCGGGCCACCCAATAAGAGGCCAGGTCGAGGCAGTGATCCGCGTGCAGGTGACTCAGGCAGATGGCGTCGACGTCGAACAGCCCGACGTGCCGCTGCATCACCCCCAGCGCGCCGTTGCCGAGGTCGACCAGCATCCGGAAGCCCTCGGCCTCCAGCAGATAGCTGGACGCGGGACTGTCGGGCCCGGGGAAGCTGCCGGAGCATCCGATAATCGTCAGCCGCACGAAAGACCACAATAGGGCCGCAGGCGGGTGCCGCGCGGGATCAGGGGCAGACTGTCCGGCGTACGCGGTCGGCGGGCGCCCGGGTCAGGGCGAGAGCTGAGCGGCGCGGGTCAACGGCGCGGGGTCAGGCCCAGAGCTGGCCTTCGAGCTTTTCCTCGGCCTCATCCAGCGTGCCGCCGTAGGCGCCGGTCGACAGGTACTTCCAGCCGCCGTCGGCCACGATCAGCGCGATGTCGGCGCGCTCCCCCGCCCCGGCGGCCCTGGCGCCCAGCGCCATCGCCGCGTGCAGCGCGCAGCCGGCCGAGATCCCGGCGAAGATGCCCTCGGTGTTGAGCAGCTCGCGGGTGGCGGACAGCGCATCGGCGGAGGAAACCGAGAACCGCGTCGTCAGCACGGACTCGTCGTACAGTTCCGGGACGAAGCCCTCGTCGACGTTCCGCAGCCCGTAGACCAGCTCCCCATACCGGGGCTCCGCAGCAACGATCTTCACCCCGGGGACGTGCTCGCGCAGGAAGCGGCCGGTGCCCATCAGCGTGCCGGTCGTGCCCAGGCCGGCCACGAAGTGCGTGATCTCCGGGAGGTCGGCCAGCAGCTCCGGGCCGGTGGTCTCGTAGTGGGCCCGCGCGTTCGCCTCGTTCCCGTACTGGTACAGCATGATCCAGTCCGGGTTCTCGGCGGCGAGCCGCTTGGCGACGCGGACGGCCTCGTTGGAGCCGCCCGGCGCCGGCGAGTAGATGATCGTCGCGCCGTACATCTCGAGCAGCTGGCGACGCTCAGCCGAGGTGTTCTCTGGCATGACGACGGTCAGCCGGTACCCGCGCAGCTTGGCCACCATGGCCAGCGAGATGCCGGTGTTACCCGACGTCGGCTCGAGGATCGTCGCCCCCGGGTGCAGCAGCCCTTCCTTTTCGGCCCGCTCCACCATGTAGAACGCCGCACGGTCCTTGACCGAACCGGTCGGGTTCCGGTCCTCCAGCTTGGCCCACAAGCGCACGTCGGGCGACCGCGACAACCGGGGCAGCCCCACCAGCGGGGTGCGGCCTACCGAGTCGAGCAGCGAGTCGTAACGCATACCAGCTCCGCACGTCGATCAGGAGGCGCCCCCGGCGACCGCCGGGAGTACCGTCACGGTGTCGCCGTCCTTGACCGGGGTCTCCAGGCCGCCCAGGAAGCGCACGTCTTCATCGTTGAGGTACACGTTGACGAAGCGGCGCAGGGCGCCATCGTCAACAAGCCGGTCGCGCAGCCCGCTGTGCCGCCCGTCGATGTCCTCGATAAGCTCGCCCAGCGTGGAGCCTGCGCCCTCCACCTGCTTGGCGCCGCCCGTGTACGTGCGCAGGATCGTCGGGATACGAACCTCGATGGCCATCAGAACACTCCATAGTGTGCGGATGCAGCAGTAACGGCGGTTAGCGGCGGTTCAGCACGAGCGTGCGGCTGTATTCAGGGTCCCTAGCGATCCAACCCGGAGCCTTCCGGGATCATTCCACTTGGGCGCCGGGATCATTCCACCGAAGACCGGGATGATTCCACCGAACGGAGGCGGGCTGGTCAATACTCTCAGGTGATCGCGACTGGCTCCTCCGTGACCACACCATCGACGATGCGGTAGGAACGGAACTCTGTCTCATCCTCGGCGCGGGTGGATACCAGGACGTAGTGCGCGCCCGGCTCGCCCGCGTAGGAGACGTCCGTCCGGGACGGGTAGGCCTCGGTCGCGGTGTGCGAGTGGTAGATGACGGCGGGCTCCTCGTCCCGCTCATCCATCTCCTTCCAGACCTGGAATTGCTCCGTGGAGTCAAATTCGTAGAAGGTCGGGGACCGCGCGGCGTTGAGCATCGGGATGAACCGCTCCGGGCGGTCGAGGCCGGCCGGGCCGGCGATCACGCCGCATGCCTCATCCGGGTGGTCGGCGCGGGCGTGCGCGACGATCTTGTCGTGGAGCTCACGGCGGATCGAGAGCATAACGCGAGGGTACCCGGCGGGCCCGGCCCGGCTCCGTCAGGGCCCCGGCACCGGGGCCGCCCGGGCCAGGGCCCGGCACCGGGGCCGGCTCCGGCTTGGGCCTGGCACCGGGGCCGCTCCGGCTTGGGCCCGGCACCGGATCGGCTACGTCAGGGCCTGGACCAGTGATTCCTGGACGGCGCCCAGCCAGGCGTACACTTCGAACGCGGCCCAGCGAGGATCGACCGGGTCGAGTTCCTGCCACTGCTCCTCGAACTCTTCGGTGACGCCGAGCCGGACGCCCAGCGCGAGCCGGACGTCGTTGAGCGCCCGCAGCCAGGACTGCGCCTGCTCCCCGGACAGCTTGACCGGGCCGCCGCCGGCCGGCAGCGTGTCCAGCACGATCCGCGCGCTCTCCTGCTTGGCGTTGCGCAGGCTCTCCTCGGTGAAGCGGCGGAACTCCCCGGCGGCGTCGGGATCGTCCCGGTAGGCGTCGGGCAGCAGCCGGGCGAGCGCCGGGTCCTGCGGCGTCTGGGCGGAACGGCCGGAGCCGAACATCGCCTCCAGCTCCGCCGGGCTGGGCACACCCGGCGTGCCGGGGTCCAAGGTCTCCCCGGCCAGTCCGGGCGGTGCGCCGGACGACCCGGGCGAGCCAGGCACGCTGGGCCGGTCGGCGTCAGGGTCGGTCAGCAGGTCCACCACCAGCTCGATCAGGCTGCGCAGCAGGACCGCTTCCGGGGCGTCGAACCTGGCCCGCACGCCGCGGCCGCTGGTCCGGCGAAAAGCATCCATCAGGAAGGCGCCACCAATGCGAATCTCGTCCGGGCGAGGGTAAGGAGCCAGCGTCTCACGGGAGCCTCGCGAGGTCTCACGAGTCGGAGGAGACCGTCGCCCAGAGGCCGTACCCGTGCAGCACCTCGACGTTGTGCTCCATCGACTCACGCGCGCCGGCGGCCACCACCGCCTTGCCCTTGTAATGCACGTCGAGCATGAGCTTCTTCGCCTTCGACTTCGGGTAACCGAACACGGTCTGGAACACGTACGTCACATAGTCCATCAGGTTGATCGGGTCGTTCCAGACGATCGTCAGCCACGGCTTGTCCGGCGTGGTCTGCTCGCCGGACTCCGGCAGCTCGACCTCAGCGGGTGCCACGCTCACGGCTGCTTGCCTCCAGGTCCGTAGTCTTCCACTCGTGACGAATTCGGCGGACAGTATGTCTCTTCCACATGTCTCTTCCACCCGATAGCCGTCCCATGCCCGGGCACGGCACCGCGTTGCTCACCGATCAGTATGAGCTGACCATGCTCCAGGGTGCCCTGCACAGTGGGGCGGCCGGGCGCCACACGATCTTCGAGGTGTTCGCCCGGCACTTGCCGCACGGCCGAAGGTACGGCGTCGTCGCAGGTACTGGCAGGCTGCTCGATGCCCTTGAACAGTTCAGGTTTGACGCAGCTGATCTTGATTTCCTCCGGACCTCCGGCATCGTGGACGATGTCACGCTCCGTTACCTCGAATCATACCGTTTTACCGGGAACATCTGGGGTTACGCGGAAGGCGACTGCTACTTTCCCGGCTCGCCGATCCTGGTGGTCGAGGGCACGTTCGCCGAGGCGGTCATCCTCGAGACGATCACTCTGTCGATCCTCAACCACGACTGTGCGATCGCGTCCGCCGGGTCCCGGATGGTGACCGCGGCTGGCGGGCGGCCACTCATCGAGATGGGGTCGCGGCGCACGCACGAGCAGGCCGCCGTGGCCAGCGCCCGGGCGGCCTACCTCGTGGGCTTTTCGTCCACCTCGAACCTGCAGGCGAACAGCCTGTACGGCGTCCCGTCGGCCGGGACCAGCGCGCACGCGTTCACCCTGGTGCACGACAGCGAGCGGGACGCGTTCCGCACCCAGCTCGACGCCCTGGGCAAGGGCACGACGCTGCTGGTGGATACGTTCGACGTGGACCGCGCGGTGCGGTGCGCGGTCGAGCTGGCGGGCCCGGACCTCGGTGCGGTGCGGATCGACAGTGGCGACCTGCTGGTGCTGGCCCACCACGTCCGCGCGCTGCTCGACGAGCTCGGCGCGACCCACACCCGGATTGTGCTCACCGGCGACCTGGACGAATACTCGATCGCGGCGCTGGCCGCCGCCCCGGTCGACGGCTACGGGGTGGGCACCTCCCTGGTGACCGGGTCCGGAGCACCCACGGCCGCCCTGGTGTACAAGCTCGTGGCGCGGGCCGATCGTCCGGGCCCCGATAGCCCGCTGCGGCCGATGGCGAAGCGCTCGGTCGGCAAGCCCGGGCGCGGCGGCCGGAAATGGGCCCTGCGGCACCGGGACGAAGCGAGGGTGGCTCTGGCAGAGGAGATTCGGCTGTCCCCGCCCGATCTGGGGCCGCATGACCGCCTGCTGCTCACGCCGCTCGTCGGCGACGGGGAGATCGTGGGCCGCGAGCCCCTGGCGGCGGCGCGCGAACGGCACCGTCAGGTGCTAGCGGAACTACCGCCCCAGGCGTTCCAGCTATCCCGGGGCGACCCCGCCATCCCGACCATCTTCCAGAATGACACCGGGTAACCGCCCCGCGCCGCCCTCCTGATCAACGTGGCCCCGGCGTCCTCACGATTGCCGAGGATCCGCCCGGGGGCGTGGGGCGGCGCGGGGCAGCGGCGGCGCGGCTCTTGGCGCGGCTCGGGCCGGGCGGCCGCGGGTCAGCCGGGCTTGCGCCAGCGGAGGGAGTAGCGGAACAGGAGGTGGCGGCGGTATTGGGCACCGGGGAGCAGGCGCAGGGCTGCGGTGCGGACCTCGTCCCAGGCCATAGTGGGTTCCTTGATCGGCTGACCGGGACCGGAACGTTCCTGCCGAGCAGCGCGCAGCGCGGCGTGGGCCAGCTCGTAGGCCACGTTCACCGGTATCCCGGCCGCGTCGTACATCCAGTCCGCCATGGTCGCATTGCGGGCCAGCCCGACGATGGCCAGCTGGCCACCGGGCCGGAGCAAGCGGCTCATGGCCATCAGGGCGGCCTCGAAGTTCATATGGTGGATCGCGGTGTCCGAGGCAACGAAGTCGAAGCTGGCGTCATCGAACGGGAAGGCCGGGAACTCCGCGTCGATGAAGGCCACGTTGCGCACGTTCTGGCCGCGCTGGCGGGCGAGCTGGATCATGTGGCTGTCGCAGTCCACTCCCGTGACGTCCCGGCAGCGCGCGGCCAGGCGGCAGGCGAGCAGCCCATCCCCACAGCCGACGTCGAGCGCGCTGCCACAGCCCGGCGGCACCGCATTAAGGATGAGCGGCTGGTAATGCACGTTGTGGTTCCAGTAATCCGCCATGTTCCCCTCGTCCGCGCCGAGGATGTCGCTGACCTCGCCGGCAGCGCTTCCGGCACGATACCGTGGGCGGGTGCGCGCACTCATCGTCGTGGACGTCCAGAACGATTTTTGTGAGGGCGGCTCATTGGCCGTGCCGGGCGGCGCCTACGTGGCCCGCTCGATCAGCAAGCTGCTGGCCACCAGCGACAGCAAGTACGCGCACGTGGTCGCCACCCAGGACCACCACATCGACCCGGGTGACCACTTCTCCGACCACCCGGACTACGCCCACTCCTGGCCGCCGCACTGCGTCGCGGGAACGCCGGGCGCGGAGTTCCATCCCGACCTGGACACCCGGCGGGTGGAGGCGGTCTTCCGCACGGGCGCGTATAGCGCCGGCTACAGCGGATTCGAGGGCACCGACGACACCGGCACGCCGCTGGGTGACTGGCTGCGCGAGCGCGGTGTCACCGAACTCGACGTGGTCGGGATCGCCACCGATCACTGCGTGCGCGCGACGGCGGCGGACGGAGCCGACGGCGGGTTCGCCACGCGCGTCCTGCTGGGCCTCACCGCCGGGGTTGCCCCCGACAGCACGGCCCGCGCCCTCACCGAAATGCGCGATGCCGGCGTCGAGCTCTGCGGGACGCCGGTCCTTCTGTCGTAGGGCAACGAACTCCCGCACACTGCCTGCTATCTAGCCGGGTGGCTGACCGGACCTCAGTCCACGCAGGGGATTCCTTTTTGGGCACCGACGGCGCCGCCCTGCGGGCCAGAGGTGGGAATGATCGGCGACGGGGAACTGGACGCGGTGGACCCGCTGGCCGGGGCCGCACTGACGGTCGGTGCGGTGGTGGTGCCCGCGCCGAGCATGACCTCGACATGGTTCGCAGCCACAGATGCGCTGGCTGCGGACGTGACACCGAACGCCGAGGCGATGCGGCTGGCGTTGGCCGCCTCGCCCGTCCCGTAGCGGACCTCGGTCGTGCTGAGGGGGATCGTATTCCCCACCTGCCCGGCCTTGAAGCCGGCCTGGACCATGGCCTGGGAGACACGCGAGGCGAGGCCGGGCGTACCCCCGCCGTTGAGCACGTCCACGGTCGTGGCCTCGGCCGGAGTACCGGGCTGCGGCTGCGTCCGGGGCGCGGCCGGTGCGGCAGGCTTCGGGTAGAACGTGGACTGGACGATGTTCTTGATGGTGGCAGGGCTAACCACGTTCGCGTCCTGGCCATCGATCGTGGCGTAGCCCTGGATGGGCAGCGTGTGGAAGACCAGGTTCCCGCCGGTCAGGCTCTGCATCTGCGAAGCGAAGTCCAGCAGGTTCCAGTCGGAGTCGGTGATGACGTACTGCTCGGCCACCGACAGCAGCGCCTCGACCTTGGTCAGGTCGCCGATCACTCCATGGGCGCGCAACTGCTGCATGACCGCGTCGAGGAAGGCCTGCTGACGGTGGGTCCGGCCCAGGTCGCCGTTGGGCAGCCCATCCCGCTGGCGGACGAACGCCAGCGCCTGCGCGCCGTCCAGGTGCTGGTATCCGGCGGGGAAGTTCGCGCCGGAGTTGGCGTCCTTGACCGGGTGCTTGAGGCAGACCTCCACACCGCCGAGCACGCTGGCCAGCTCGTAGAACCCGTCCAGGTTCACCTCGGCGAAGTGATCGATGTGCACGCCGGTGAGCTGCTCCACCGTGTCCACCGCGGCCTTGCGGCCGGCCTCGTTGCCCTGGAACGCGAGCTGGTCCTGGCTGATGCCCGGGTTCTGCGCCTTCAGCTGCTGCTGCTCGTAGAACATGCTGACGCCGTAAGCCTGGTCGATCTTGCCCTGCTGCTGGGAGCCGACGGTCCCGGCGAAGTTGACCCAGTCGTCGCGGGGGATGGAGAAGCCGACCGCCTTCTTCCCGCCCGCCGGGATGTGCAGCAGGATCAGCGTGTTGGTGTCGTTGCCGCCGACGCCGTCGGCCACACCCTGGGCGCTGCCGGCGTGCAGGGCGTGGAGGATGTTGCTGGGCAGGATATTGCCGCTCCAGTCGCGGCGGCTCTCCAGGCCCATCAGCAGGATGTTCTGTGCGCCGCTGGAGGGGCCGCCGGCGATCGCGTGCGAGGAGCCGATGCTGCTCACGTCGCGTACGACGAAGTAGGAAAAGCCGCTGACGGCCAGCACGAGCGCAGAAAAGACGCAGGTCAGCAGGTATCCCGCGGTATGCGTGAAACCGCGCGCCGGGGCACCCGTACGCGCTTTAAGCACTGGCCGCCCCCGTAGCCGGCTCACCATCCATGCCGCGAAGACTACCGGGGCACGGTTGTTATTTATGGGACGCGCGTGTTATTGATCGGCAACGGCTAACATTTGGGTGCAGATGACCGAGCCACGATGGCACGATGCGGATCCGCGCCCGCCGTTTGGCGGCACGCCCGGGTCCAATTCCTGGCCGACCCGACGCGCCCGTGACAGCGGGGCGTCTCCACGGGATCCCTTCTCTCCGCGCCCGGACGCTGCTCCCGGATCCTTCGGGCAGGACCGCGGATCGTCCCGGTGGCCCCGCGACGGCGGCCTCTCCCGTCCCGATCCCGAGCCTTACTCTCCCCGTCCGTACCGGCCCGCTGCGGGCCCCGCCTTCTACCCGGCTGAGCCGGGCTCACGGCCGCGCGGTCCCGACCGGGGCCGCTGGGACGTGGGCCGGCGTGAGACGGGCCGCCGTGACGTGGGCTGGCCCGCCGCTGAGCCCGATGACCGGGTCCGCCGTGACGTGGGCTGGCCCGCCGCTGAGCCCGATGACCGGGTCCGCCGTGACGTGGGCTGGCCCGCCGCTGAGCCCGATGACCGGGTCCGCCGTGACGTGGGCTGGCCCGCCGCTGAACCCGATGACCGCGTCGGGCGCGACCCGGGCAGCCGCGACCGGGGCCTCCGTAATCCAGGTACCCGCGAGCCGGGCACGCGCGATCGGGGCCGGGGTGTACCAGACGCCTACGGCCGGGACCTGCGCACCCAGGCGCAGCGGCAGGCCGGCTGGCCCCGCCCGCGCTCCCGTGACTGGGACCAGGCCAGGATGGAGCAGATCGAGCTACGGCAGCGAGGGTCACGGCAGCGAGGGTCACGGCAGGGCGGACCGGGGCGAGCCAGCCCAGGCCGCCGGCGACGGTCTTCGGCGGCCGGGCCGTCGTGGCGGTGGGGCGAGCTATCGGGCGGGCGCGGGACGCTGATCGTGCTCGCTGCGGCGGTCCTCGGTACGGGCGTTACCGCAGCGATGCACCACGATCCCGGCTACCTGCTCGGGGGCGCGGTCATCGCAGGGACGTTCGTCGCGGCCTTGGCCGTCCGGCGAGAGGCCGTCTACCAGCTCATTCCGGTCCCAGCCCTGGCCTACCTGGTGGGCGCGCTGACCGTCGGCCTTATGCACGAGCAGAGCGTTGCGCCGTCCCGTACGGGGCTCGCCGTCAGCGCGACGCAGTGGGTCGCGGGCGGGTTCCTCACGATGGCCGCCGCCACCGCGGTCGCGGCGGCGATCACCGTCATCCGCTGGCTGATGAACAGGCACGCTGGCGCATCCGGAACGCCGCCGCGGCCCGAGCCGCTGGCCGCGGACCGGCTCGCGTCGCGGAGCGGGTCACCCTCCGGTCCCGAGGCGGATCCGTGGGTCGCGCCCCGGCCCAGGCCATTGCCGCAGCCCACGACCGCGCCACGCCCCGAACCGTCTTTCCGGCCCCGGCCCGAGGAGCCCGCGCCGCGCGGCAGGGGGGCGTCCCGGCGTGAGCCTCCCCCACCGGCGGACCCATATTCGCGGCGCCGGTCAGCGCCCTGGCCGGAGCCTCCCTCGCGGCCCGGGCCGCCGTCCCTTGGCACGCCGCGCGATTTAATGCCGACGAGCCGACCCGGGGGGTGGCTCTGATCTGGGTCACTACCCAGCGGGCCGCGTCTAGGGCCGGCCCTAATCCGGCATCAGCACCTCAGCGGGGCCCCGGGCGAGCGCTTTTCCCGGGATCACCACCGGCGGATCGCCTGGAGGGGCCCTTATCCGGTGTCAGCAGCGCAGCGGGGCCGCCTGGGCGCGCGGGTATCCCGGGGTCAGCGGCGGGCCGCCGCCCAGGTACGGATCATGTCGATGCGCGCGCGGATCTGGTCCGCGGTCGCCTGCGGCAGCGGCGGGCCGCCGCACGCCCGCCGCAGATCGGCGTGGATGACGCCGTGCGGCTGCCCGGTCCGGTGATTCCACGCCGCGACGAGGCCGTTCAGTTCCTTGCGCAAGGCGGCCAGCACCTCGCGGCTGACGGGGGGCGCCGGGTCGGCGGGGGCGTTCGGCCCGGGACCCGCGAGGCCAGGCCCGGAAACGAACGAACCCGGCCCGGGAACCACCGAACCTGACCCGCCAAACGCAGAGGCTGGCCCGGGACCCACCGGACCCGGCCCGGGGAACACGGCCGTCCCGGGAGCGCCGCCCCGGTCTCCGGTGGCCCGCGAGCGCGTCTTGAGTTGGTCCGCCTGGCGTTTGCGGAGCAGGTGGGCCACCTGCTCCGGTTCGAGAAGCCCGGGCAGGCCCAGGAAGTCCTCCTCCTCCGGAGAACCCGGGGCGGTGGCCGTACCGAACTCGCCCCCGTCGTAGAGCACCCGGTCAAAGTGCGCCGATGCGTGGAGCACCTCAATGGGCGGGGCCAGCAGATCGTCGGGGGTGTCCCGCTGCCGCTGGGCCTCGGCGAACTCCTGTTCCTCAGGCGCCTCCGTTGGACGGCCCAGCACGTGGTCCCGTTCGGCCTCGAGTTCGGCGGCGTAGGTGAGCAGGACCGGAACCGACGGCACAAACACCGACGCGGTCTCGCCGCGGCGGCGGACGCGGACGAACCGCCCGACGGCCTGCGCGAAGAACAGCGCGGTGCTGACGCTGGTCGCGTAGACCCCCACCGCCAGCCGGGGGATGTCCACGCCTTCGGACACCATCCGGACCGCGACCATCCAGCGGTCGTCGGAGGCGGCGAACGCGGCGATCTTGCGGCTGGCCGATGGGTCGTCGGACAGGACGACCATCGGACGCTTCCCGGTGATCCCGCGCAGCAGCGCCGCGTAGGCGCGCGCGTCCTCATGGTCGCCCGCGATCACCAGACCGGCCGCGTCGGCCATGCCGCGGCGCACCTCGGTGAGCCGCTTGTCGGCCGCTTCGAGCACCCGGATGACCCACTCACCGGCCGGGTCGAGCGCGGTCCGCCACGCCTGCGCGATCTGTTCCCTGGTCATCGGGGTGCCGAGGGTGGCGGTGATCTCATCACCCGCCCGGGTCCGCCAGCTCATCTCGCCCGAGTACGCCAGGAAGATCACCGGCCGGACGACCCCGTCCTCCAGGGCGTTCCCGTACCCGTAGACGTAATCGGAGGAGCTCCGCCGGGACCCGTCCAGCTGCTCGCCGTAGCTGACGAAGGGGATCGGGTTGGTGTCGCTGCGGAACGGCGTACCGGTCAGCGCGAGCCGGCGCCGGGCCGGGTCGAACGCCTCCCGGACGGCGTCGCCCCACGATAGGGCATCACCGGCGTGGTGGATCTCGTCGAAGATGACCAGCATGCGCCGGCCCTCGGTGCGCTGCCGGTGCAGCGCGGGGTGCGCCGCCACCTGCGCGTACGTGACGGCAACGCCGACGAAGTCGGCCGACGCCCGGCCCTGGGAGTTGCGGTAGGAGGAGTCGAGCGAGATGCCGAACCGCAAGGCCGCACTGGCCCACTGGTGCTTGAGGTGCTCGGTGGGCGTCACGACCGTGATGGCGGCGACTTCCCGGCGCGCGAGCAGTTCGGCCGCGATGGTCAGCGCGTAGGCGGTCTTGCCGGCCCCGGGCGTCGCGTTGAGCAGGAAATCCCGCCGGGGTATCCGGAAATACTCGGCGCAGGCCTCGCGCTGCCACGTCCGCAGGGAGCCAAGCAGATCCTGCCGAACGAGAACATGGTGACCCTCGCTACCTGATGGCAGCGTCAGTTCGCGGTCACTCACCGTGTCTTAGGGGAGGCTCGGGTGGGGCGGGGATGGCCGGCCATTACGCGCGGGCAGAGACTCACTCGCCGCCTTCGGGGAGCGACTCGTAGATCTCCTTGCACTCCGGGCAGACCGGGAAACGCTTGGGGTCCCGGCTCGGCACCCAGACTTTGCCGCACAGCGCGACCACCGGATCCCCCGTCACCGCGCTTTCGACGATCTTGCTTTTGTCGACATAGTGGGCGAACCGCTCGTGGTCCCCGTCGCCGTGGGAAAGATCCGGCCGGACATCGGTCTCGGAGCGGATGCCGCTGTCGGGAAGAACCTCGGTCTCGGTGCTCATGTACCCGAGTTTAGGGCCGGCCCGGGGCAGACGGCTTCAGTTCAGGCCCGGGTCATCGGGAAAGGTGGCCGTGAACGCCATCTCGCCGCCCTGCCGGCGCAGCACCGCGGACCACAGGCCCTCCGGCTCGCCCGCGAAGGCGTCCGCCGGCTCGCCCGAGATCACGTACCAGGCGCCCTCGTCGATCTCGGCTTTCAGCTGGCCGGGAGCCCAGCCCGCGTAGCCCGCGTACACCCGGAGCCGGTTGATGACCGGCGCGAGCAGGTCCGGGGGCGCGTCGAGATCGACGAGCCCGAGGCGCGACATGGCCGCGGTACTGGCCAGGGAGTGCCAGCCGAGCGGCTCGGCGTCGCCGGGGACGAGCGCGATCGCCAGCGCGCTGCTGGGGGCCACCGGGCCGCCCCTGAATACCACCGAAGGCCCCGTCACGAGCTCCGACCAGGGTTCGAGCACCCGGCCTACGGGGACATCGGTGGGCCGGTTGAGCACGACGCCCAGGGTCCCCTCATTTGGCTCGTGCTCGACGACGAGGACCACGGTGCGGCGGAAGTTCGGATCGGCGAGCACCGGCGTGGCGACGAGCAGGCAGCCGGTCAGGCTCTCCGTGGCCATTTCGTTCATGTGCCCATCATCGTTCCTGCCTAACGGTTTCGTCTGGCCGGGCCTGGTGCTGGCCTGACGCGGCCGCGCGGACCGCGGCGGCCACGGCCGCCGCCACGTCCGGGTGGAAGACGGACGGGATGATGTAGTTCGGCCCGAGCTCGTCGGCGGTCACCACGTCGGCGAGGGCGCGGGCCGCGGCCACGAGCATGCCGTCGGTGATCGTCCGGCTCTGCGCGTCCAGCAGGCCGCGGAAGACGCCCGGGAAGGCGAGCACGTTGTTGATCTGGTTCGGGTAGTCGCTGCGCCCGGTGGCGATCACGGCCGCGTGCTCCCGCGCCTCATCCGGGTCGACCTCGGGCTCCGGGTTAGCCAGCGCGAAGACGATGGCGTCATCCTTCATGGCCGCGACGTCGCTGCCGCGGAGGATCCCGGGCGCCGACACGCCGATGAAAACGTCCGCGTCGACGATGGCCCCGGCCAGGCCGCCCGTGTAGCAGGCGGAGTTCGTGTTCTCGGCGATCCAGCGGAGGTTCTCGTTCGCCTCCAGGCCGGCCCGGCCGCGGTGCACCGCGCCCTGGTCGTCGCAGACGCAGAGGTCCTTGGCCCCCGCCGCGACCAGCAGCCGCAGCACCGCGGTCCCGGCGGCGCCGGCCCCGGCCATCGCTATGCGGACGGCGCGGAGGTCCTTGCCCACCACGCGCAGCGCGTTGGTCAGTGCGGCCATGACCACGATGGCCGTGCCGTGCTGGTCGTCGTGGAAGACCGGGATGTCCAGCAGGCCGCGCAGCCTGCTCTCGACCTCGAAGCACCGGGGCGCGCTGATGTCCTCCAGGTTGATGCCGCCGAAACCCGGCGCGATGGCCTGCACCGTCCGGACGATCTCGTCGGTGTCCTGGGTGTCCAGGCAGATCGGCCAGGCGTCGATGCCGGCGAACCGCTTGAACAGCGCGGCCTTGCCTTCCATTACCGGCAGCGCGGCGTAGGGGCCGATGTTGCCGAGCCCGAGGACCGCGGAGCCATCGGTGACGACCGCGACACTGTTGCGCTTGATGGTGAGGCGGCGGACGTCATCGGGGTTGGTGGCGATCGCCAGCGACACCCGCGCCACCCCGGGTGTATACGCCATGGACAGCTCGTCGCGGGTGCGCAACGGAACCTTCGAGCGCATCTCGATCTTGCCGCCGAGGTGCAGCAGGAATGTCCGGTCGCTGATCTTGTGCACCGCGACGTCGGGCAGCGACGAAAGTTCGGCGACGATCGCCTCGGCGTGTGCGGTGTCCCGCGCGGCGCACGTCACGTCCACGCGGAGGCGCTCGTGCCCGGCGGCGTTGACGTCCAGGGCGGTAACCACACCGCCCGTGTGCTCCACGGCACGGGTGATCTCGCTGACGGCGCGCCCGCGCGAGCCGACCTCCAGACGCATGGTCATGGAATACGAGACGCTCGGCGCCATGGCCATAATGCTTCCGCCTTCCCTGGCACGACCGGGTTCGTCACCGCCGGCCGCTCACGCGGCTCCGGGAGGGCACGCGTCCGCTCGCTGGTTAACTGAGCCTCACCGGTTCTGACTGAACAGACCCTAGCTGCGCCTTCATACGCTGCGTGGCCGATCGCACCGCCCGGGGTCAAGGTTACGACGACCGCCGAACCCTCGTGGCGGCGCTGATCCGTGCCTAAGGGCGGCCGCTAGCGCGTACTCTGCAAGAATGGCGCGGGAAACTGCGGTGAGCGACGCGATGGAGCCGCCACCGGCACACGCCGGCCACGTTCTGGCCGAGGCGGACAGCGTCGATGCGGACAGCCCGCTGAACGGTGTCCCCCCGGCAATTGACGCAACGCGCCTGCGGGTCGCCATCGCGCGGCTCTCCCGCCGGCTCCGCCACCACGAGCTGGCCGGGCTGACGCCCACCCAGCTGTCGGCGCTCGCCACGGTCGAGCAGCAGGGCCCGCTGCGGCTCGGTGACGTGGCCGCCGCGGAAGGGATCGCCCCCTCGACGCTGACCCGGATCGTGACCGCACTGGAAGAGTGCGCGTACGTCAAGCGGTGCGCGGTGCCGGGCGACGCCCGGGTCAGCACGCTGGCGATCACGCCGCGAGGTCACGAGGTGCTGGAACGAATCCGGCACGAGAGCACGGCCATGCTCGCCGAAAGCCTGACCATGCTGCGGCCTGAGCAGATCGACGCACTGGCCCGGGCCCTGCCGGCACTTGAGCAGCTCGCGGAGGTCGACCCCCGCGAGACCCGTTCCCGCTAATCTCACCAGAGGAACTGACCAGCGTCCCCGTATAGCAGCACCTTCAAAGGAAGCCCGCAAAGGTACCGCTCCGCATACTGTGCTGCGTTTACAGCGGCCCGTTCAGAACAGAAGGCTGGACAGGGCGGCGCGGGCCTTGCTCACCCGCGGGTCCCGGGGCGGGAAAATCTCGAAGAGACCCACGAGGCGCGCCCGCGCCTGGTCCCGCTCCTCCCCTGAAGTCCGCCGGACGACCCCGAGCAGCCGGTCGAAGGCATCCTCGATCTTGCCCCCGGCCAGCTCGATGTCGGCCACGCGGGCCTGGGCCTCCACGTCGTCGGGGTGCTCGGCGGCGGCGCGGCGCGTGGCGGCCTCGTCGTACGAGTCCAAGCGCTGGAACAGCTCGACGCGCGCCAGGCCGACCTTGGCCACCGGGTCAGCGGGAGAGCTCGCGAGGACCTTGCGGAAAGCCTCGGCCGCGGCGTCCGTGTCACCACGCTCCATGGCCTGCTGGGCCTCGGCGTACGCCGGGTTCGACGTTTCCGGGCCCATTGCCGGGCCGGGGCCACCCGGTCCGGCAGGCCCCCCGCGCCCGCCGGGACCACCGCGCCCGCCAGGACCACCGGGCCGTCCCGGGCCGACGGGACCGCCGGGACCGGGCCGGCCACCGGCCCCGGGACCGGCGGGACTGCCACCGGCGCCGGGCGGGCCGCCGGGCGCGTTCCCATCGGCGGCCTGCTGCTGGCCCGACTCCGCCCCCGGGGCGCCGGGCCCACCGGCGCCGCCAGGACCGCCAGGCCCGACGCCGAGTTGCTCGGCCGCGTCCAGGACCTGGCTGATCCACTGGCGGACCTGCGCCTCCGGCAGAGCACCCAGGAAGCCGTCCACCAGCTGACCGCCGATGACCGCGACGACCATGGGGATGCTCTGCACCTGCAGCGCCTGGCTGAGGCGCGGATTGGCATCGACGTCGATCTTGGCCAGGATCCACTGCCCGCCCGATTCGCCGGCCAGCTTCTCCAGCACCGGGCTGAGCTGCTTACACGGCTCGCACCAGTCCGCCCACAGGTCGATGATGACGGGTGTGGTACGAGACTGCTCGACGACCAGGTTGTTGAAAGTCTCCTCGGTGACGTCGATGACGGCGGTCGGCGTGCCGCCGGGCGTGCCGGCCTCGGCTGCCTGCTGCTTGCGCTGAGCGGCGGCCTGGCGCGCGCCGAGGTCGACGGCGCCGTAAATGGAAAAATCCCGCGACTGCATGCTTCCATCCTGCCGTATTCCCGCAGCATCTTCACCCGCACCATCGTGACAGGCACCGGAAGGTCATTTCTCTCCGCCCAGCCTCCCTTACAGCTGCCTGGTATGTAGCACGCGCGGCCGGCAGCCTAGCTGGAGGATTCGGGGTCGCGGCCGGCTGCGGCGTCGTCGAGGCGCTGGGCGGCGATCTCGGCGAAGTCGTGGTCGACTTCCGCGACGCAGGCGAAGCGCCCGGCGCCAATCGCCGCCACGGAAGCGGACGCCAGGCCGCCGAACGGCTCCCACACCACGTCGCCCTCGGCCGTGACCGCCGCCAGGATCCGGCGCATGAAGGCCAGCGGCTTCTGGTTGAGGTGCGCCGCGGACAGGCTGCCCGGGTTGTGCACGCGAGGGGCGGCCCGGCGCATGGTGCCCTTGACGCGCTCGACCCCGTGCAGCGGCGCGAGCGGCCACACATTCGTCAGGCCGTGCACGTGCCGCCAGGTGTAGCGGAGCGCGTCCCACTCCTTCGCCGTCACCGGCGCGCGGCCGTCGAGTGAGTAGTACGGCCAGCCGGAGCGGGCCCCGTGGGCGTTGGCGTACGCGGCCATGCGCTCAAGCATCTCACCGGGCGGCCAGTACCAGAGCCAGTCCATGGTCAGGTACTTGCGGGTGGCGGCGTTCCGCACGCCGCAGGCGTCGTTGGCCCGGTTCAGCGGGAGCCCGGACCGCTGCCATTCGCGGCGCAGCCACTGCTGCACGCCCATCGGCCCGTCGGCGCCGGCGGGTTCGAAGCGCCGCTGGTAGAAGGCGCACACCTCGGTGACCACGGGAAAGCGCCGGATGGTCTGGCCGTTGACGTTGCCCGCAATGTGCGCGACGCCCTTGTCCCAGGTGATGAGCTGAACGTATTCCCAGCCGCTGGCGGCCAGCAGCGGATGCACGGTCGCCCAGCCGAGCTCGGTGTTCCAGAACCACAGCGTGGTGGCCGGGGTCGCGTGCCGGTTCCAGGCCACGACGTGCGGGCGGTACCAGCCGGGCAGCCCCTCGGCGCCGGTCGTGTCACCGTGGAACCCGCGCACGCCGTAGGCGCCGTCGCTGATGATGGCGGCGGGCGCGGGCCAGGAGCCGTACGCCTCCAGCGCGTCCCCCCGGTGCAGCCGGTACGCGGGGGGCTCCTGGTCAGCCGTCTCGCCCGGAGTACCGTCCCGGGCGTGGGCCGGGACAGCATCGGTCCGGGCACGGGGACGCTGCACGTCAGGCGCCGTCGGTGAGGGCGCTCAGGAGTTCGTCCGCCGCCGAGTAGGGGTCGATCTGGCCGCTCGCGACGCGCTCGGCGAGCGGGCCGAGAGCGCTCTCTCCGGGCAGGCGGCTCATCTTGCCGCGCAAGGCGGCCAGGGCCAGCGCCGCCACCTCCTCGCGGGCGCGGGCGGCTCTGCGGCGGTCCCGTTCACCGGAGTTATCCAGCCAGGTCCGGTGCGCGTCGAGCTTGCCGACCAGCTCCGCTATCCCTTCGCCGGTGGTGGCGATGGTCGTGACGATCGGCGGTTTCCAGTCCTCGGGGGCCCGTTCGGCCAGGGCGATCATGTTCCGTAGGTCGCGGATCGTTTCCTGGGCCTGCGGCCGGTCCGCCTTGTTGACCACGAAGACGTCCGCGATCTCCAGGATGCCCGCCTTCGCGGCCTGCACCGAGTCGCCCATGCCCGGAACGATGAGCACCGCGACCGAGTCCGCCATCGAGGCGATCTCCACCTCGACCTGCCCCACGCCCACCGTCTCGATCAGGATCACCTCGAAACGGGCGGCGTCGAGGGCCCGGATCACCTGGGGGCTCGCGGCGGCCAGGCCGCCGAGGTGTCCCCGGGTGGCCATCGACCGGATGAAAACGTCGCGGTCGGTGGCGTGATCCTGCATGCGGATGCGGTCACCGAGCAACGCCCCGCCGGTGAAGGGAGACGTGGGGTCGATAGCCAGCACCCCCACGCGCAGACCCTGGTCGCGGTACGCCCGGACGAGCGCGCTGGTGACCGTTGACTTCCCGGCGCCGGGCGCGCCCGTCAGGCCGATCACGCGCGCGTGGCCCGCCAGCGGCGCGAGTTGCTTCATGACCGAACGGAGCCTCGGGGACCCGTCCTCGATCAGCGAGACCAGTCGCGCGAGGGCACGCGGGTCACCGTCGTGCGCCCGGGCGACCATTTCCGGGATATCGCTCGCTGACGTGGCCACGCGGCTCACGCTACACGGCTGGCGCCACACGGCTGGCGCTGCCCGGCTGGCGCTGCCCGGCTGGCGCTGCCCGGCTGGCGCTGCCCGGCTGGCGCAGGAACGCGGATGATCAGCGCCTCACCCTGGCCGCCGCCTCCGCACAGCCCGGCGGCCCCGAGCCCGCCGCCGCGCCGCCCTGTCACGATATCCAGCCCCTGGGAACCGGCCGGGCCCCGGCCACTGGCCCAAGGAAGCGACCCGGGCCTGGCCAAAGGTGGGCACTTTCTGCTGTCATCACAGCAGAAAGTGCACACGAAGGGCTCTTGCTGATCTTGCTGCGGCTGCCGATCCTGCTGCGGCCGTAGCGGCAGAGGCCGTAGGGCCAGAGGCAGAGGCCGTAGGGCCAGAGGCAGAGGCCGTAGGGCCAGAGACGAAGGCGGACCATGCTGACCCAGATCGATCATGTCGGGATCGCGTGCCATGACCTGGAGGAGAAGATCGACTTCTACTGCTCCACGTTCGGCCTCACGGTGGCGGCCCGCGAAGTTCACGAAGAACAGGGCGTGCGGGAGGCCATGCTGCTGGTCGCGACGGTCGATGCGGGGCCGGGCGCGTTCCAGGGCGGCCCCCCCGACCTGCGAGCTGCCGCCGGGACGGCCGTGGGCGCGCCATCCGGCCCCGACCTGCGGGCCGCCGAGGGTGGAACTGGCCCCGGGGGCGCGCCTGGTTCTGGCCGGGGGGGCGCGCCTGGTTCTGGCCCGGGGGCCGCGCCCTGGGCGGGGCAGCGGGGCTATCTGGCTGGGGGTTCCTATATCCAGTTGCTGGAGCCGCTCGGGCCGGATTCGCCGGTCGGGAAGTTCCTGGCCCGGCGCGGGGAAGGGATTCATCACATCGGGTACGGCGTCACCGACGTCCGGGCCGCGCTTGCCGCGATCAGCGCGACCGGAATCCGGCTCGTCGACGAGCGCCCGCGGCACGGCTCCATGGGCGCCTCGATCGCATTCCTCCATCCGGCGGATCTCGGAGGGGTACTGACGGAACTGGTGGAGCACCCAGCGGATCAGAGGACGAATTCTGGACCATGAGCAATCGGTGACGGCTCGTGACCGAAACGCGGGTCAGGGACGGCGAGAACCGCCCCTGACCCGGCCCGGGCCGCATCCGTCGCGGTGGTTGCCCGGGCAGTGCCCGGGGTGCGGAAACCGCGGCTGTTCACTGGCACTTGCACCTCAGGCGTACCACTGGACACCACGGCGTGATCTTGAGCGACGGCCCGAAAGCACCCGATATGCAGGGCAGACATACCTTCTATGTACGTTATGATCCGGATCGACCGGAAGTGCAGAAGTGAGTCCAGTGAATCCGCCGCTGGAAGTCCGAAGGAACCGACAACGTCCCAAAGGCGGAGTAGTCTGCGTGCTACCAGGTGAGAAAATCGCAGAAGTCCCAAACGACCGGGTGACGTACTGCCGCTGCGCCGGTGGCTGAGCCTGCCGGTCAGGGCGAGATGCTTACCTGCGACCCCGCCTGCCGTTACGTCCAACAGGGTTAGGCCACATGCAATCCGACATTGACGCACAGCTCACTAATTTCTTTGAAGACAGCCAGCCGCGCGAGTTCGCCAAGGTGATGCGTGGCTACGACCCTCAGCAGGTCAACGAGCATCTCGCCCAGCTTGAGGGGGATTTGCGCCAGCATAAGGATCAAGTCCAGGCGATGCACCGGGAGCTGTCTGAGGCTCATCGGCAGCTCCAGGAGCAGGAACGGCCCACCTACTCCGGCCTGGGCGCACGGATCGAGCAGCTGCTCAGGCTCGCCGAGGAACAGGCCACCGAGCTTGTCCAGGCCGCGCGGTCCGAGGCCAACGAGATCAAGGCCGCATCAAAGGTGGATGCCGCCGAGGTGCGCGCCTCCGCCGAGAACGAGGCGGCGGAACTACGGGCGATCGCCAAGCGTGAGACCGATGACCTGCGCGGCGCGGCGGAGCGTGAGGCCGACTCCATCAGGACGGGCGCACGGCGTGAGTCCGACGAGCTCACCTCGACGACCGAGCGCGAGGTCGCCAAGCTGCGCGCGACGGCGGACCACGAGATCGCCGAGAAGCGGGCAGCGGTGGAGCGCGACATCGCCAAGCTGCGGACCACCACCGAGCGCGAGGTGGCTCAGCTCAAGGCGTCCGCCAAGCGGGAACGCGATGAGATCCTTACCACATCCAAGCGCCAGGCTGACGAGATGCGCAGCCAGGCCCAGCGGATCCTCGAGGAGAGCGAAGCGCAGCGGGCGCAGGCCGAGGCGGAGTTCGAAATCCAGCTCGCGGCCCGCCGGGAAGAAGCCGAACGGCAGGAGGCCGAGCGTCTCTCCGCCGCCCAGGCCGCGACCCAGAAACTCGTCTCCGAGGCCGAACAGCGGGCTTCGACCGCCGAGCAGCGGGCCGCCAAGGCGAGCACCCAGGCCGAGCAGACCCGGCGCGACGCCGACCAGCACGCCAAGCAGCTGGTCAGCAACGCCAAGAAGGACGCGGACCAGATCGTCGGCCAGGCCAAGAGCCAGGCGGATCACCTGCTGGCCGAGACGAAATCCGAAGCCGAGCGGGTCCGCGCTTACGCGCAGCGCCAGGTCGACGACCTCACCCGGCAGAAGGACAGCATCAGCAGCCACCTCGCCCAGCTGCGCCAGCTGCTCGGCGGCGGTGTCCCGGGGATGGATGACACGGCCGCCGTGCAGGCCTCCCCGCCGCGCCAGGCCATCGGCGCGGAAGCGCCCCGGCCTCCGGCCCCGGCCCCGGCGCAGAACGCACCCAAGCCGCCGGACAACCCCCCGCGGGCCACCATTCAGCCTCCGGCGCAGCGGTCGGCTCCCGCCCCGGCCGGCCAGGCCGCCCGCGGCGGTGTCCCTAACGGCGCCAAGCCGGTCAACGGCCAGGCGCCGGACGACGAGGACTGGTGGACCGAGTAAGAACCCTGTAGCGGTACGGCGAGCACGGCGGTCTAAGTCTCGCCGGCGGACGGTGAAGGGCCAGGCCCCGGAGCGGGGACCTGGCCCTTCACCGTCCCCGGGGGTCTTCCGGTGGGCGGCCTGGGAAAGCGCGGGCAGATCATCATCCCGAACGGACGTGGCCGGGACGGTCCCGGTGCCGGAGTCAGCCACGCCGGGCCGAGCCCGGGCGCCGGTTCAGCCGCCGGTCCCAGCAGGTCCGGTGCCAGTGCCGCCGCATGCCGACGCCGGGCGCCTCGGCCGGCCAGGCCACAATGTGCGCCGTGCCGGGCGGTATTTCCTGGTCACAGCCGGGACAGCGATAGGTCTTGGTCGCGGCGGCGCCGGGGATCTGCCGGACGACCCAGTCCCCGTCCGGCCACGATTCGGCGCGCTCCGGACCCAGCGGCCAGGGCGCCTCCGGTCGCCGGCGGCGGGATCTGCGCGGGTTCACGGTCGATACTTTATGTGTCAATCGCCGGGCTGGCGCCACGGCCCGACCGGCCGGGCTACAGTGGCATTCCGTGCGGCTCGTCATCGCGCGGTGCAGCGTCGACTACGTCGGCCGGCTCACCGCTCACCTCCCCTCGGCCCTCCGGCTGCTGATCGTCAAAGCCGACGGCTCGGTACTGGTGCACTGCGACGGCGGCTCCTACAAGCCGCTGAACTGGATGTCACCGCCGTGCCGACTGGCCGAGGAGCCGGGACGCTGGACGGTGACGAACAAGGCGGCCGAGACCCTGGCCATCACGATCGAGGAGGTCCTCAGCGACTTCTCGGCCGACCTGGGCGTCGACCCGGGGCTGGTCAAGGACGGGGTGGAAGCACACCTCCAGGAGCTGCTCGCGGCGCAGATGCACGTGCTCGGGGAGGGCTGGCGGCTGATCCGGCGCGAGTACCCGACGCCGATCGGGCCGGTCGACCTGATGTGCAAGGATGCCGACGGGACGAGCGTCGCGGTCGAGATCAAGCGTCGCGGTGAGATTCACGGGTCCACTTCTAACGAAGGTGCCGCTTCGGGGGGAGGGACTCATGTGGCGGTCGAGATCAAGCGCCACGCTGGCATCGATGCTGTCGAACAGTTGACCAGGTACCTGGAGTTGCTGAACCGGGACCCGCTCCTGGCCCCGGTTAAGGGCGTGCTTGCTGCGCAGACGATAAAGCCACAGGCGCGTACGCTGGCGGAAGATCGCGGAGTTAGGTGCGTGGTCCTGGACTACGACGCCATGCGCGGGATCGAACGCGAGGGGACGTTGTTCTAGCGTTGCGTAGGCCTTGCACGCATCGTGCATCCATATCGCGGCCTACGCGATCCCGATCGTCGCTGCGAGCCCGTGATGGCAACTATCACTGCGAAACCGCCGTGACACCCCGGGGAAGTTCAGAGCGAATGTCAGTGAGGATCGGTAGCGTCACTATGGTGCAGCGTGACGTGGTGGTTGACATCGATCCCGCCAGCCTGGCGGAGGCGGTCGACCCGGGCTCCTATGAGCGGGGCGTGCAGTACGTGCGGCAGCACGCGGTCGTGCGCGCGCTGTGGAAACTGTCGGCGGGAGCCCTGGCCGGGACGGTGCGCGGACAGTACGGCAACGTCTACACCACGACGGCGCGCTTCTCATCCGCCGACGGGCTGGTTCACCGGTTCGAGCGCGGCGAATGCAGCTGCCCGGTCGGGTTCAACTGCAAGCATGTGGTGGCGCTGGTGCTGACCGCCACCGGCGCGCTCCGCCCGGAAGGCAAGGGGCACCCGGACGAGACAGGACGCCCCGAACAGGCAGGCGACCGGCCGGACGAGGCGACCGCCCGCGCGGGCCACACGATGTGGGAACGGTCGCTGGCCTCGCTGCTGACGCCTGGGAAGGCTGGCTCGCCGGGTGCGCTGGGCCTGCCGGGCGTGGCGGCCGGTAGCCCGCTGGCGATCGAGCTCACGCTGTCTGTTCCCCAGTACTTGCCCTGGAGCCGCCCGGCCGGGCCCGATCCGCTGCCGCAGTTGCTGGCCCGCCTGGTGCGGCCGGGGAAGAACGGCTGGGTTGCCGGCGGCCTGAGCTGGTCTCAACTAAGCAATCTGCACTATTCCGGCGACTACCAGCCCTCGCACGTCCGGTGGCTGAAGGAGTTCTACGCCCTCTACAAATCGGGCGCCCAGCAGTTCGCCTCCTCCTACTCCTACGGGGAGGAGAAGACGATCATCCTGTCCGCCTTCGAGTCCGCGCGCCTCTGGCCGCTGCTGGACGAGGCGGAGGCGATCGGCCTGCACCTGGTCCACTCGCGGAAACGGTTCGGCACGCTGAGCTCCTACGGCCACGCGGAGGTGTGCCTGGACGTCACCACCCAGCCGGGGACGCTCTCGATCAGCCCGGTGGTCGTGATCGAAGAGACGCCCACCAACGTCGTCCCCGTCGCGTTCATCGGGCCGGATGGTCACGGGCTGGTCTATACCCGCCGCGCGGACGTGCCGCCCAGGGCAGGCCTGGCGCCCAGAGCGGACCTGGCACCAGGGGCCGACCGGGGCGAGTGGCCGCTGTTGATCGCCCGGCTCGCCAGTTCCGTCCCGCTGTCTCTGCAGCGCCTGGCGCTGGACGCGCGGCAGCTGCAGGTCCCCGCCGCGGACCGGGCACGGTTCCGCGACGAGTACTACCCCCGGTTGCGGCAGATGGCCAGGGTAATCTCCTCAGACGGCTCGTTCACGCCACCGGAGATCCCGGATCCCACGCTGGTGCTGTGCGCGTCCTACGGCGCCGGCCACGAGCTGGATCTGCGCTGGGAGTGGGCTTACGAGGTCGGTGAGTCCCGGCGCCGTGCCCCCCTGTCCGCGGACGAGGATCCCGGGTACCGGGATCTGCAGGCCGAACGCGCCATCGTGGCGGGCCTCGACGTCGGGCTGGAGGCGTTCGGCCTGCGCAACATGAAGGCCAGCGCGCCGCTCGTGCCAGGCGCGACCCTCCGCGGCCTTCGCACCATGCGGTTCAGCACGGAGGTCCTGCCGCTGCTGGACGGGCACCCGGGCGTCGCCGTCGAGATCACCGGTGAGCCCGCTGACTACCGTGAGGCGGGCGACTCGCTGCGGATAAGCGTCTCGGCTGGCGACGTGGCCGGCGAGACCGACTGGTTCGATCTCGGCGTCACCATCACCGTCGAGGGACATGAGGTCCCGTTCACAGACCTCTTCGTCGCCCTGAACCGGAATCATTCGCATCTGCTGCTGGCCGACGGCGCGTACTTCTCCCTCGAAAAACCGGAACTGCTGTCGCTCCAGCGGCTGATCGACGAGGCGCGTGCGCTGCAGGACACGCCCGGCACGGCGGACGGCCCCTTGCGGATCAGCCGGTTCCAGGCGGGGCTATGGGAGGAGTTCGCCGCGCTCGGTGTCATCGAGGCCCAGGCGCAGGCGTGGCAGCGCCAGGTCGGCGGGCTGCTGGCGCTCAGCTCCATCGAGCCCAGGCCGCAGCCCGCGGCCCTGCGCGCCACGCTGCGGCCGTACCAGGCCGACGGATTCGGCTGGCTGGCGTTCCTGTGGGAGCACCAGCTCGGTGGCATCCTCGCCGACGACATGGGACTGGGTAAGACGTTGCAATCGCTGGCGCTGATCTGCCACGCCAGGCAGGCCCAGCCCGGGCTCGCTCCGTTTCTCATCGTCGCGCCGACGAGTGTGACGGCGAACTGGGTCACCGAAGCCGCCCGGTTCGCACCGGACCTGACCGTGGCGGGAATTTCCGGCACACTGCGCAAACGCGGCCAGGACCTGGGCGACATCATCGCCGGCGCCGACGTGGTGGTGACCTCTTACACGCTGCTCCGGCTCGACTTCGACGCCTACGCGGCCGCGGACTGGTCCGGCCTGCTGCTGGACGAGGCGCAGTTCGTCAAGAACCACCAGTCGAAGGCGTACCAGTGTGCGCGGAAACTGCCCGCGCCGTTCAAGCTCGCTATCACCGGTACCCCGATGGAGAACAACCTGATGGAGCTGTGGTCGCTGCTGTCGATCACCGCGCCGGGGCTGTTCCCGCGTCCGGCCCGGTTCCGCGACTTCTATGCCCGTCCGATCGAGAACGGCCGCCAGCCGGAGCTGCTCGCGCAGCTGCGCCGCCGGATCCGGCCGCTGGTCCTGCGCCGCACGAAGGAACGAGTGGCCGCTGACCTGCCTGCCAAGCAGGAGCAGGTTCTCGAGGTGGACCTGCATCCGCGGCACCGGACGATCTATCAGCGGCATTTGCAGCGGGAGCGGCAGAAAGTCCTCGGGCTGGTCGATGACCTGCAGCGCAACCGGTTCACCATCCTGCGCTCGCTCACCCTGCTGCGCCAGCTGAGCCTGCACGCCGGCCTCGTCGACGGCGAGCACCTCGACCTTCCGAGCAGCAAGATCGACGCCCTGGTCGAACAGCTGCGGAACGTCATCGGCGGCGGCCACCGGGCGCTGGTCTTCAGCCAGTTCACCGGCTTCCTCGGTATCGTGCGGGAACGCTTGTCCGCGGACGGCATCGGTCACTGCTACCTGGATGGCAGGACCACCGACCGGGCGGCGGTGATCGGGCAGTTCAAGGACGAGGATGTCCCCGTTTTCCTGATCAGCCTGAAGGCGGGCGGGTTCGGCCTGAACCTGACCGAGGCCGACTACTGCTTCCTGCTGGACCCGTGGTGGAATCCCGCGACGGAGGAGCAGGCCGTCGACCGGACCCACCGCATCGGGCAGACCCGCAACGTCATGGTGTACCGGCTCATCGCGAGGGACACCATCGAGGAGAAGGTCATGGCGCTCAAGGCGCGCAAGGCCGAGCTGTTCTCCAGCGTCATGGACGACGGGAACGCCTTCGGTGCCAGCCTGGACGCCGACGACATCCGCGGGTTCTTCGCCTAGCCAGCCGCCCCCGGGTGAGTACCGGGGGGGCCGGGTGCTTGCATGACCTAATGCGCGCACTGATCACCAACGACGACGGGATCGACAGCGCGGGGCTGCGCATGCTGGCGCAGGTCGCTGTCGCGGCCGGGCTGAAGGTGACCGTTGCGGCGCCGGACGGGGAGCGCAGTGGCACCAGCGCCGCGATGTCCGGGCTGGCGGCGGGCGGCCGCCTGCTGGTCGCGGGCCGGGCGCTCGACGGCCTGGAAGACGTGCCCGCGGTCGCGGTGCAGGCCTCCCCGGCGATGATCGTCTTCGTGGGCACGCATGGCGCCACTCTCACCCGCGAACTGCAACCAACGGTAGCATGTTAGGCCCTATGTGCAACCGGTGCTTGCAGCTGGTTCACCGCACGCCGATCTCCTCGACACGCAACTTTTTGTTGCACATCCGGGCGGACATGTGCAACTATTCGCCATGGTTGCGCAGCGCGGGGGCGTTGATGGCGCTGGCGGCCCGAGCGAGCTGGGGGATCTCGACGACTGTGATACCCGCGGCGCGGAGCTGCTCGGCGCCGCGGCCTTCGGTGAAGATGGGCGGCTCGCGCCACGCGAACACCACCCGGGGGATGCCGGCCGCGAGGATGTGCTGGACACACGTGACGGGGCGGGACGCCCGCGCGCCACACGGCACGAGCGAGCTGTAGATCGCCGCGGTGAGCAGGCGCGGGTCAACTGAGTGCACCTTGCGCAGCGCGACCTCCTCCGCGTGATCGTGCGGGTCCTGCTCGCGGGAGAAGCCAGTGGCCATGATCTCCCCGTCCGCGGCCACGATGATGGCCCCCACCGAGAAGGCGGTGTCCGAGGGTGGGCACTGCCGGGACAGTTCGATCGCGGCCCGGAGGAAACGTGCGTCGGTCACGCCGGAGCCACCCGAATCGCCGGGACCGCCGTGGCCGCCGCGCCCCAGCAGGTAGCGCAGCGCGACCACGCCGCCGAACCGCTGCACGCTGGCCAGCGTCATCGGATGCTCGCGGTCCGCCGGGTAGGGCCCCGGCAGCGCGAACGGCGGCGCGGCCGCCTCCCCCACGAAGAACGGCGCCACGGCCAGGTGCAGCTCGTCCGCGAGATTCTGCGCCAGAAAATCACGCAGCAGGACCGAGCCGCCTTCGACGAGAAGCCGCGCCGCCGCCCGTTCGGCCAGATCGGCGAGCATGAAGGACACCGACGGCGGGTCACCGGCGTCGATGATCTCGGCCCGGTCCCCCAGCCGCGCCACCGCGGCCGGGACCGCCGGGCTGGCGCAGTAGACGAGCGGGGCCGCGCCCATGCCTGGCCGGGTAAGGGCGCCGGCCGGCTCCGGCGGGGCGAAGAAGCGCGCGGCCGGGTCCAGGTCGCCGGTCGTGGTCACGGTGACCCGCAGGGGATGCTCGGGCCGCCCGGCCGCCACCCGGGCGGCGCGGAGCCGCGGTGAGCGGATGAACAGCCGGGGGTTGTCCCGGCGTACCGTGTTCGCGCCCACCAGGATCGCGTCCGCGCTGGCCCGCAGCTCATCCACCCGCTCCAGGTCCTCCGGGCCGGACAGCATGAGACGCGCGGGGCCGGTGTCGTCGATCCGGCCGTCCACCGACATGGCGCAGCTGATCAGGATGTAGGGGCGAGTCGGCAACGGTTTGTCTCCAGCCTCGGCGGATCTTGCTACTGAACGGTAGCTTCGGTGCGGGTCGACTGATTTACTTAACACTTCAGTGTGCGCGTGCGGCCCAGCAGGCGAGGATGGCGGTGGCCATGACAGCATCCCAGGCACAGGAACCCGGGCCCGGAGCGGCGCCCGCCCGGAAGACGTTCGGCTCGCTGAACCCGGCCACCGGGCAGCCGATTGCAACGTTCCCGGTCTACCAGCGCGAGGACGCCGACGTGGCCGTCAGCCGCGCGCGGAAGGCGGCCCGCTGGTGGGGCGGTCTCGGCTGGCGCGAACGGCGCGCCCGGCTGCTCGACTGGAAATCCTACCTGACCGGGCACATGGACGAGCTCGCCCGGCTGATGCACGAGGAGACGGGCAAGCCGGCCGACGACGCCACGCTGGAGATCATCCTCGCGATCCTGCACGTCGACTGGGCGGCTCGGCACGCGCACCGGGTGCTGGGGCCGCATCGGGTCTTCAGCGGGATCGCGGCCCTCAACCAGGCGTCGACGGTCGAGTACCAGCCGCTCGGCGTCGTCGGCGTCATCGGGCCGTGGAACTATCCGGTGTTCACGCCCATGGGCTCGATCGTCTACGCCATCGCCGCGGGCAACGCGGTCATCTTCAAGCCCAGTGAGCTGACCCCGGCGGTCGGCGAGTGGCTGGTCCGCTCGTTCGACCAAGTGGCCGGGCGCGGCGCCCCGCAGCCGGTGCTTCAGCTGCTGACCGGCGCCGGTGAGACGGGCGCGGCCCTGGCCGCAAGCGCGGTCGACAAGATCGCGTTCACCGGTTCGGCGGCCACCGCGCGCAAGGTCATGGCCATCGCCGCGGCGAACCTCACCCCGGTCATTGCCGAGTGCGGCGGCAAGGACGCGCTCATCGTGGACGCCGACGCCGACCTCAACGCCGCGGCGGACGCGGCCGCCTGGGGCGCGCTGTCGAATGCGGGGCAGACCTGCGTGGGCATCGAGCGGGTCTACGTCGCCGACCCGGTCTACGAGACCTTCCTGGCCAAGCTGACCGACCGGGTGTCGCGGCTGCACCCAGGCAGCGACGAGAAGGCGGACTACGGCCCGATGACGATGCCCGGCCAGATCGACGTAATCAGCAGGCACCTGGCGGACGCGGTGGCGCGCGGCGGCCGTGCCCAGCCCGGGCGGGCCGAGGACGCGGTCGACGCGCCGTACGTCCGGCCGGTGATCCTGACCGACGTGCCCGAGGACTCGGCCGCAGTCACCGAGGAGACATTCGGACCGACGATCACCGTGCGCCGGGTGGCGAACCTCGAGGAGGGCATCCAGCTGGCCAACGCGAGCCGCTACGGTCTCGGCTCGGCGGTGTTCGCCCGGAGCCGGCGGCGCGCGCGGGCGGCGGCGCGCGAGCTGCGCAGCGGGATGACCGCGATCAATTCAGTCATCGCGTTCGCAATGGTCCCGGCGCTGCCGTTCGGCGGGGTGGGCGAGTCCGGGTTCGGGCGGATCCACGGGGCCGACGGGCTCCGGGAGTTCACCCGGGCCAAGGCCATCACCAGTCAGTGGATGAAGCCGCCTATGAACCTGACGTCGTTCGGCCGGACTGACGCGGACCTTAGGCGCACGGTCGGGCTGATCAGCTTGCTGCACGGCCGGCGAGGGCACTCCTGAGAGAGCGGCCTCGGGTGAACGGCTCTCGCGGCCCCTGGGGCCCCTGGGGCCGCGAGAGCTCCCGCGGCCCCAGGGGCGGGGTGGGGATGGGCGGCCAGCTGTTGGCGGGCGGGGCGGCTCCCGGCCAGCTGCTGCCGACCGGGAGCGCTCCCCGAATGGGTCCGATAGGCCCCCGAGATCCATCGGCCCCCCGGGTGGCCGGCTATCACCCCTGGTTAGGGACGGAGCCAGCCGCGAAAGGTTATGACCGAAAACAACCACCCCCCCGGATGGGAGCGTTTCTCGATCAATTGCTAACCCTTTGTGATCAGAGCCAATCATATCAGTGATCAAATGTGAATCACCGCAGGCCAGTCGGGTGATCATTTTCTGGCATCAGAGATAACCCATTGCGTCTTTGAGGGGGCGGGCTGGGGTAAAACGGGTTATTAACGACATTATGGTCAGCGTCAGGCCGGGGCACTTCCGGCATGTCTGGCGGGCACCGGGGATCGTTCCGGGCGGGACGTCGGGGATCTCCGGGCGCGTACTGCCGCCGCCGGGCCGGCCACTTTGGGCGGGACACCGGGGAGCTCCGGGCAGGTACTGCCGCCGCCGGGCGGGCATCATAGGGTGGAGCCATGCCACGTAACCGCAGGGAAAATCCCGTTGTGCTGTCTCGGATCTACACGCGAACCGGGGACGACGGGCTCACGTCCCTCTCGGATGGGACGCGGACGGCCAAGACCGACAGCCGGCTGGTCGCCTACGCCGACGTGGAAGAGGCCAACTGCGCCATCGGCGCGGTGATCGCCATCGGGCGCCCCCAGCCGGATATCACCGAACTGCTGTCCCGCGTCCAGAACGAGCTCTTCGACGTGGGCGCCGACCTCGCCAACCCCATCACCGACGAGCCGCCGCCCTTTCCACCTCTGCGGATAGACGCGAGCTACATCGACGCGCTGGAAGAGGCGTGCGACCGCTACAACGAGGACCTGCCCGTCCTGCGCAGCTTCGTGTTGCCCGGCGGAACGCCCTCCGCAGCCCTGATGCACACGGCGCGGACCGTCACGCGCCGGGCCGAGCGAAGCGCGTGGGCGGCGGTCAGCGAGCACGGCGATACGGTCAACCCGCTGGCTGCGCGTTACCTGAACCGCCTGTCCGATCTGCTGTTCATCCTCGGGCGGCGGCTCAACGCCGACCACGGCGACGTGCTGTGGAAGCCCGGCGGGGAACGTTAGACCCGGGTCCGCCGTGGAAGCCCCGCGGGGAGCGTTACTCCCGGGTCCGCCGTGAAGCCGAGCACCCGGTAGCGCCCATCAGGCGATCTGGTCCAGGTAGGAACCGGGCGGGGCGGCTTCGAGCCAGGACAGGAAACCGGTGAGCGCCGCCTCCGACATCGCGAGCTCGACGCGGGTCCCGTCGCCTACCCCGCACTCCACTACGACCATCCCCGGACCGAGGCTCGCGCTCTCGGCCACGGTGGCCGCGCGCCGCGATGCGACGGTCAGCGTGCGACGTTCCAGTTCCAGCCGCGGCCGCAGCAAGACCCCGAACAGGTGATACCAGCACAGCTGGTCGCCCTGGTAGGAAGCGACGCCGAGGCGCCAGGAGCCCTGGCCGGCGGTGCGCCGCAAACCGCAGTCAACGGTGCCTCCGCCGCGTTCGAGCAGAAACCGGCGGGTGGCGATCCCGCTTGCGATCAGGACCAGGATGAGGAGGAAGGCGGCGAAGATCCAGGCCACATCGAAAGCCAGCGCGCCTCCCACCCCCGGCCCTTGTCAGGCCTGTTCGCCCGCGGCTCGCAGCTGCGCCCTGGCGTATTTGGCCTCGGTGGGCTCCTCGGCCGCCGACGGCGAGCCTGCCTCGCTCAGCGCGGACTCAAGCTCGGACCGCGCCGTGCCCTTGTCCACCTCGGCACCGAGCTCCGCGTCGACGGCGAGAATCGATACCCGGTCGTCGGAGACCGAGAGGAAACCGCCGCTCACGGCGGCGGTGATCTCTCCCCCGGCCGCGGTCACGACGGCCTCCGACGCGTCGCCCACCGGATCCAGAATGCGGACGACGCTCCCCTCGGCCAGGATGCCGAGCACCGGCGGATGTCCGGTCAGCAGCCCGATGTCACCATCGAGCGTCTTCGCGATGACCATACCGGCATCGCCGGCCCACAGCTCCCGGTCCGCCACGACGACCTCGACGTGCAAGGTCACTGTTCCATCTCCCTGGCCTTCTTCTCCACGTCCTCGATCCCGCCGCACATGAAGAACGCCTGCTCCGGCAGGTTGTCGTACTTGCCGTCGACGATCGCCTTGAACGAGGAGATCGTCTCTTCCAGCGGGGTGAAGACCCCCGGCTGCCCGGTGAACTGCTCCGCAACAAACATCGGCTGGGACAGGAACCGCTCGATGCGCCTCGCCCGCCGCACGACGACCTGGTCCTCTTCACCCAGTTCGTCGATGCCCAGGATGGCGATGATGTCCTGCAGCTCGTTGTAGCGCTGCAGGATCTGCTGTACCGACCGGGCCACGTCGTAGTGCTCCTGGCCGACGTACCGCGGGTCCAGGATCCGTGACGTGGAGTCTAGCGGGTCCACCGCCGGGTAGATGCCCTTCTCCGTGATCGCGCGGGACAGCGTGGTGGTGGCGTCCAGGTGCGCGAACACGGTGTGCGGGGCCGGGTCGGTGATGTCATCCGCCGGAACGTAGATCGCCTGCATGGACGTGATCGAGTGACCGCGGGTGGAGGTGATCCGCTCCTGCAGCTGGCCCATCTCGTCGGCCAGCGTGGGCTGGTAGCCCACCGCGGACGGCATCCGGCCCAGCAGCGTCGAAACCTCGGATCCGGCCTGGGTGAACCGGAAGATGTTGTCGATGAACAGCAGCACGTCCTGCTTTTCGACGTCGCGGAAGTACTCGGCCATCGTGAGCGCGGACAGGCCCACCCGTAGCCGGGTGCCCGGCGGCTCGTCCATCTGGCCGAAGACCAGCGCGGTGTCCTTGATGACACCAGACTCGGTCATCTCCAGCCAGAGGTCGTTGCCCTCGCGGGTACGCTCGCCGACACCGGCGAAGACCGAGACGCCGGAGAAGTTCTGCGCGACGCGGCGGATCATCTCCTGGATGAGCACGGTCTTGCCCACGCCCGCGCCGCCGAACAGGCCGATCTTCCCACCCCGTACGTACGGGGTCAGCAGGTCGAGGACCTTGATGCCGGTCACGAACATCTCGGTACGCGGCTCGAGCTGGTCCAGCAGCGGCGGGTCCCGGTGAATGCCCCAGCGCTCTTCGATCTTCAGCGAGGAGGTCGGAACGTCGAGGCTCTCGCCCAGGGCGTTAAACACGTGCCCCTTGGTCACCTCGCCGACCGGCACCTCGATCGGCGAGCCGGTGTCGGCGACCTCGGCCCCGCGGACCAGGCCGTCGGTCGGCTCCATCGAGATCGCGCGCACCACGTCGTCACCGATGTGCTGCTCGACCTCGAGGGTCAGCTGCCGGGTCTGCTCGCCCAGGGTGATGTCAACGTGCAGCGCGTTATAGATCTCGGGCATCTGCTCGGAAGAAAACTCCACGTCAACGACTGGGCCGATGACCCGCACGACCCGGCCGGTGCCCGGGGTCCCGGCGCCACTGTCGGCGGGGTTCTCTACGGTCGCGGTCATAGTGTCACTCACTCACTTCCTGCAGTGGCGTCGGCCATCGCGTTGGCGCCGCCCACGATCTCGCTGATTTCCTGGGTAATCTCGGCCTGCCGCGCGTTGTTGGCCTCGCGGGTCAGCCGCTCCACGAGGTCGTTCGCGTTATCGGTGGCCGCCTTCATGGCGCGCCGGCGCGCGGCGAGCTCGGCCGCCGCCGCCTCCAGCATCGCATAGAAGATGCGGCCCTCCACGTACTGCGGCAGCAGCCGGTCCAGCACCGTCTCGGTCGACGGCTCAAACTCGTATTGGGGCAGCGGGCCCCCGGCCGGCTCCTCGGAGCTCTCCTCGATCTCCAGCGGCAGCAGCCGGGTGACCACCGGGTGCTGGGTCAGCATCGAGACGAACTCGGTGCGGACGATGTAGATCTCGTCCACGCCACCGTCCTCGGCCGACCGGTCGAACGCCTCGAGCAGGCCCTTCGTCACCTCGGTCGCGTCGCGCACGGAGGGCCGCGCCGAGAACCCACTCCACTGCTGCGCCAGCTCGATGGTGCGGGCCCGATGCCAGCCGATGCCCTTGCGCCCGCACACGAAAGGGACCGCCTCGACGTGGCGCTCGGTTAGGGTGCGGACCAGCCGCTGCTCCTCCCGCAGGATGTTGGTGTTGAACGCCCCGCAGAAACCGGAGTCGCTGGTCAGCACCAGCACCGCCGCGCGGGAGACGTTCTCCGGCTCGGACACCAGCGGATGGTCGATGGTGGACGACCGGCTGACGACCGCCTCCACCGCCCGGGTGAGCTCCCGCGCGTACGGAGCCGCCTCGCGCATGCGCTGCTGCGCGCGGATGATCCGGGACGAGGCGATCAGCTCCTGGGCACGCGTGATCTTGCCGATGGACTGGACCGCCCGGATCCGCTGCCGGACGGCGCGAAGCGATGCGGCCATGCCTAGCTCTTCCCACCGGACGGGCTGCTGGCGTCCGCCGGGCCGTCGCCGGAACTCCCGCCGGAGTTCCCGCTCGAGCCCTCACTGGAGCCGCCGTCGGACGCGGCGACGGGCTCGGAGGTGCCCTGGCCGGTCGCCTCGCTGGGCTGCGCCGATGTGCGCCGCGTCACTTTCTCCTGGCCTACCTCGTCCTCGCCCAGCGCCTCAGGCTGCTCGTCGTCGGTCACCAGCAGCTCGCCGTTACTCTTTTCAAAGGTGCGGCGGAACTGCTCGATGGCGTCCTTGAGCGTCGTCAGGGTGTCCTCCGAGAGATCACGGGTTTCCCTGATCGCGTCGAGGATGCCGACGTTGTTGCGCTTCAGGCTGTCGAGGAATTCCGACTCGAACCGCGAGACGTCCTCGACCGGGACGTCATCGAGGTGGCCGTTGGTCCCCGCCCAGATCGACACCACTTCCTCTTCCATCGGGAAGGGGTCGTACTGCGGCTGCTTCAGCAATTCGACCAGCCGCGCACCCCGGTCCAGCTGGGCGCGGGACGCCGCGTCCAGGTCGGAGGCGAACGCCGCGAACGACTCCAGGTCACGGAACTGGGACAGGGCCAGCCGGAGCGTGCCCGCGACCTTCTTCATCGCCTTGACCTGGGCGTTCCCGCCGACGCGGGACACCGACCGGCCCACGTTGATCGCGGGGCGGACGCCGGAGTTGAACAGGTCGGTCTCGAGGAAGATCTGGCCGTCGGTGATCGAGATGACGTTCGTCGGGATGTACGCCGAGATGTCGTTGGCCTTGGTCTCGATGATCGGCAGTCCGCTCAGCGAGCCGCCGCCGAGGTCGTCGGACAGCTTGGCGCAGCGCTCCAGCAGCCTGGAGTGCAGGTAGAACACGTCGCCGGGGTAGGCCTCGCGGCCTGGCGGGCGGCGCAGCAGGAGGGAGATGGCCCGGTAAGCCTCGGCCTGCTTGGTCAGGTCGTCGAAGATGATCAGGGCGTGCTTGCCCTCGTACATCCAGTGCTGGCCGATCGCGGAGCCGGTGTAGGGCGCGATGTACTTGAAGCCCGCCGGGTCCGACGCCGGCGATGCCACGATGGTGGTGTACTCCATCGCGCCCGCCTCCTCCAGGGACTGGCGCACCTGGGCGATCGTCGAACCCTTCTGGCCGATGGCCACGTAGACGCACCGCATCTGAAGCTTAGGGTCGCCGGACTCCCAGTTCGCGCGCTGGTTGATGATCGTGTCGATGGCGATGGCCGATTTGCCGGTCTGCCGGTCGCCGATGATGAGCTGCCGCTGGCCGCGCCCGATCGCCGTCATCGCGTCGATCGCCTTGATACCGGTCTGCAGCGGTTCCTTCACCGGCTGGCGCTCCACCACGGATGGCGCCTGGGTCTCCAGGGGGCGCAGCTCGGTGGCGGTGATCTCGCCCTTGCCGTCCAGGGGAGAACCCAGCGGGTCGACGACCCGGCCGAGGAAGCTGTCCCCGACCGGCACGGAGAGGATCTCACCGGTGCGTCGAACCTGCTGACCCTCCTCGATCTTGCTGAACTCGCCCAGGATGACGACGCCTATCTCGCGGACGTCCAGGTTGAGCGCGAGGCCGCGGGTGCCGTCCTCGAACTCCAGTAGCTCGTTGGCCATGGCCGAGGGCAGTCCCTCGACCCGGGCGATACCGTCGCCGCATTCGGTGACCGTGCCCACCTCCTCCAGGGAGGCGGATTCCGGTTCGTACGCTTCGACGAACTGCGCCAGGGCGTCCCGGATCTCGTCGGGCCGGATTGTCAGCTCCGCCATCTTCCTCGTGTCTTTCCTGTGCGTCGGGTATCGGTAGGTCGGGATGCGCCAGCCGCCGGGTGCGGGCGGTACGGGCCGGGCATAAATCAGCCGGCCAGCTTGCGGCGCACCGCCACCAGGCGGCTCACCACGCTCGCGTCGATCAGCTCGTCGCCGACCTGGATGGTCAGGCCGCCGATGACCGCCGGGTCGATGACGACATTGATGTACACCTCATGACCGTAGATGGCGGCCAGGGCTTCGGCCAGCCTGCGTCGCTGCTGTGCCGTCGGCTCGGTCACCGCGCGCACCACCGCGATGAGGCGCTGCCGGCGCTCGGCCGCGATCCGCGTGCACATCTCGAGGCTGGCCACCAGCGAGCGGCCCCTCGGATGCAGGGACATCTCGGTGATCAGCCGCAGTGCCACCGGCGTCACCTTGCCGCCGAGCAGCGCGTTGAGCAGGTCACGCTTGCGTTCCTCGGGCAGCACCGGCTCGGTCAGCGCCGCGCGGAGCTCCGGCTCGCGCGCTACGACCCGGCTGAACCGGAAAAGCTCGTCCTCCAGGTCATCGAGCTGCCGGGTCTCCTCGGCCGCGATGGCGTACGCCTCCACGGCCAGCCGCTCCATCGCATCGGTCATGTCCGATGGGCTGGCCCACTGAGACCGGACCGTGGCCGCGACGAGTTCCTCGGTCTCCGGCGTGACCCTGCCGTGCAGCAGCGCGACCGCGATCGCGCCCTTCTCGTCCGCGGGCTTGGAGGGATCGGACAGCGCGCGCCGCAGTGAGTGCTCGTGGTCCAGGAGCTCCAGCACGGCGAACAGTTCGTCACCGACCGTCGCAGCCAGCCCCGCCGGGCCGGATGCCGCCGGGCCGGATGCCGCCGGGCCGGATGCCGCCGGGCCGGATGCCGCCGGGCCGGATGCCGCCGGGCCGGATGCCGCCGGGCCGGATGCCGCCGGGCCGGATGCCGCCGGGCCGGATGCCGCCGGGCCGGATGCCGCCGGGCCGGATGCCGCCGGGCCGGCAGCGGCCGCAGCCGCGCCGGCCTGGCCCGTCCCGGTTACCCCGGATGCCGAACGGTCCCTGGCCGGCCTGGTCCGCCGGGATTCGGCCAGTACCTCCGGGAGCCGTTCCCGCAGGCTCACGAAGGATGTCCTGCTTACGCCGCGCATCGGAGTTCCTCCCGCACTCGGGGTACCGGGACTGGAGAGATGCTCACTGAGCCGCCCTCGCCCCGATCCCGCCGCGCTGCTCAAGGTCGTCGAGGAACCTGTCGACCACGCGGCTCTGCCGAGCCTCATCCTGGAGCGACTCGCCCACGATGCGGCTGGCCAGGTCGGTGGCCAATGCGCCCACCTCGGCCCGCAGCGAAGTCAGCGCCTGCATGCGCTCGGCCTCGATCTGCGCGTTCGCCGCCTCGGCCAGGCGCCGCGCCTCGGCCTGGGCCTCCTCGCGCATCTCGGCGATGATCTGGGCGCCCTGCTCCCGCGCCTCCTCACGAAGGCGGGCGGCCTCATGGCGGGCTTCGGCGAGCTGCTGCCGGTACTGCTCGAGGACCCGGGCCGCCTCGGCCTGGGCCTCTTCCGCGCGTTCCAGCCCACCCTCGATCTGGTCGGTGCGCTCCTGCAGCGTCTTCTGGATACGCGGCAACAGGAGCTTGCCGAGCGTCCCGAAGACGATGAGGAACGCGACCGCCCCGATGATGAGCTCGGTGAGCGTGGGAATCAGGGGGTCCTGCGGTCCCGATGTTGCTGTCAGCAGATGCCTCATCGCGTGGCCGCCCTTCCTGTCATGCCTGTCACGACAACTACTGCGTTACTTGCCGAAGATGAACGGCACGACGAGACCGATGAGCGCGAGCGCCTCGGTCAGGGAGAAACCGATCCACATGTACTGGGTGATCCGGCCGGAAGCTTCCGGCTGGCGGGCCATCGCCTCGATGGCGTGACCGAAGATCAGGCCGATGCCGACACCGGGCCCGATGGCCGCGAGGCCATACGCGACCGCGCCCAGGCTGCCGCTAACGCTGCCGGTGGCGGCGAGGGTGTGTGTGGTAGCAACGTCAAGCATCTGTCCGTTTCCTTTGTGTCAGGACCGGCGAAATCCTTTTCGCCGGACAGGTCGGGGTGAGGCGTTAGTGGCTCGTCTCCAGCGAGTCCGCGATGTAGACCGCGGTCAGCGTGGTGAAGATGAAGGCCTGCAGCAGCTGGATCAGGGCCTCGAGCGCGGTGACGGCGATCACCATCACCGCCGAGGTCGCAGCGAACACCAGGCCGATGCTGAGGCTGGCCAGGTACCAGGTCGCCAGCGTGAAGATCAGCAGCAGCAGGTGACCCGCGAACATGTTCGCGAACAGCCGGACGCCGAGAGTGAACGGCTGGACGATGAAGTACCGGGCGAACTCGATGGGGACCAGGATGCCGAGCACCCAGGTGGGCACGTCCGGGGGGATCATGTTCTTGAAGTAGCCGACGAAGCCCTGGTTCTTGAAGCCGAGGTACAGGTAGGTCAGGTAGACCATGGCCACCAGGGACCAGGGGAAGGCGCTGCGCGACGTCGCCGGGAACTGGAAGAACGGGATGATCTCCATCAGGTTCATCAGCCAGATGAAGAAGAACAGCGACATCAGGAACGGCAGGAAGCTGTCCCCCCGCTTACCGAGCGACGGCCGCAGGATCTGGTCGCGCACGCCGAACAGACCCATTTCGCCGAGGTTCTGCACGCCGCGCGGAACGATCTTCGGCTTCCAGAACGCGAACCCGAAGAAGACGATCACAATCGCCGCGCAGATCAGCGCGATCAGATCCGGCTTGGTGAAGTGAAAGGAGCCGATGCTGAAGATCGGCGTGAAGTCGAAGCTTTCGAGGCTGGGTGCCGGGTAGCCGCAACCAGAGAAGATATGGCATCCGCCGCTGCCCGCGGCGGCCACCTGGACATTACCGATCACCGGGCGGCTCCTCTCGCAGCGTTTCCTTGGCGTGCTCGTTCTGTGTGGATGATGACCTGCCGTATCGATAGATGACCAAGCCGAGTGATATCCCGAGCCCGAACAGCATCCCCACCGGGAAAATGACCGTCTCGTGTACAGCCCGGCTGACCAGCCAGCCGATCCCGCCGTAGGCGATCATGCCGGCGATCAGGTAGCTGAGCATTGTCCAGCCCGCGCCCCGGGCCGGCAAGGGCGCAGCCTGCCCGGCCTCGTACTTGGCCGCCCACGTGTCCGGGCTCTGGCCCGCGACTCCGCTGGCGGCCGGCCGCCGGCCACGGAGCGTCGGCACCCGGCGCATCCCGGTGACTGGCCGTTCCGGCGGCTCGGGCAGCAGGGCCCGCTCCTCCGGCTCGGCCGGGTGCGGGTTGCCGGTTACCTGGGCCAGGTGAGGCCGCTGGCGAGACCCGGCCGGATCGGGATTCCCTGTTGGCTCATCCAGGTGAGACCGCTCGCGCGGCTGGTACGCCTCGTGGGGTTTGTACGCCTCGGGACGCTCGCGCGGCTCTGGAAGAAGGGGCTGCGCCACGGCTCACCGCTCCCCGTCCGGTTCGACGTAAAGCCCCTTGAACTTGATCGACGTGATGACCTGGCTGGCGGACCAGGCGAGGATGCAGACAATGGCGGTGAAGCCGAAGAGCTTGGCGTCGAAGAAGCTTGTCCCCTGCAGTTCCTTCACGGCCACCGCGAGCACGATGATCTTGAACACGTAAAGAGCGATCCCGGCCAGCATGATCGCCTGCGGGCTGATCCGCGCTACGCGGCCGATGACCACTACATCGATCCCGAAGAAGATCGCGACGAGCGCGATGCCCAGGAGGGCACCGATCAGCCCGCGTGATCCGCCGATGGCTGCGCTGACCCCGACCATGACCGCCGCGACGAGCGCCGTCAAGACGGCCGACCATCGCGTGATCCGGGCGAAGTTTGCCAGCACTTAGACGTCTCCGGGGAGATCGGTATGGAGGCTCTTTACCTGAAGCTGCCCGTGGAGGAGTCCTCCGGGGTCCAGGCAGCGATCTCGCACCGCATCGCAGGTGCGGCACGTGGGTCGCCACTGGTCAACGAAAGGTATCACGGGCCTCTCATTCACGTTAAAGGGGCTGCTCGTGAAAGATATCACAAAGTTCTTTGCCCCGTCTTTACCTAAATGAGAACTTTTTTAGACCCGGACTTTGCGTTCGTTGTCTTACCGGAGAGTAACAAACAGCGGCCGCCGTGCGTGGGGCGGGGAGGCACCGACGACGGTACGGACGAGGCGGATGGGGAGCGCGAGCGCGGCAGCAGACCAGGCGGATGGGGAGCGCGAGCTGCCCCGTGGTTTGCCAGGAAGCCGGATGGGACCACACTTAGTTTGGCGACCAGGTACCGGAGCAACCGGCAGACTCGCAGGACAGTGGTCGTCCAGGCTGCGGCCCAGGCCCGGCATGCCGCCGATTACTTTCTCGGCATCAAGCGGGGACAGGAAGAATAATGACCGAAGAATGGCCCAGGCCGACTCTGTACCAGCAGGCGCTGGACCAGGTAAAGGGCAATCTGCGCAACTGTGACGACGCCGCCCTTATGGCCAACCTGCTGGAGGCCAACGCACAGAACTTGCTGGGCGCGGTCTCGCCCGTGCTGGTCTGGCAAGAGGCACGGGCCAAGGGCATGACCACCCATGGAACTGCCCGCGACCGGCCGCTACTATCAGTTTGATGTGGAAGGAGTTTAAGTCATGACATCCCGGAGCAAAGACAAGCCGAGCAAGCCAGGTCCTCCGCGATGGGCAATGATTTACATTCTGGTCATCGGGGTCCTCATTGTGTGGGGAAGCCTCATCGCTCTGCATGGTTACCGCCACTGGTGGGTGCTGACCTATTTTATCCTGGCCGCTGTCGGCATTCTCGGGGGCAGCATCAAGCATCGAATGGGGAGCAGAGGTCCCCTTTAACTTACCTGCCCGCCGGAGACACACATCGTTCCAATCGTGGCAGATATGACCGTGCCATCGGCTCCGGCGTCGTCGGCAAGTTTCGCCGCTGGCTGTTGTTGTGGGTAGCCGAGCGGCCACAGCCCGTCAGTCCTGCGATAACTGCCGCCGCGCCCACCGGGCCGGGTCCGGGCCGCGTCCGCCCGGTTGCCCGGCCTCGGGGCCGCGGGCCGCCAGCGGCCGCAGGGCGCGGGCGGCCTCGGTCGCGCACCGGATCTGAACGACGAGTGTGAGCAGCTGCTCACCGCGGGACTGTTGTCTTAGGCATGTCATGCTCTTTCCGGTTTCATCGGTACCGAAGTAGCTGGCAACTGGCCCTCCCGCTGTCCACGGGGCTGCCGCCCTGGACCCCGCGCCCCAGGGGCCTTGGCGGCCCCCAGTGTTTATCACCCCCGGTGCTCCGCGCCCGCGACTGGCCCTTGGCCAGCACCACGCGCGGGACACCCCCGTACCCGCGGAGAAGCGACGGGCGCGGCGGTCAGCTTTGGGGGGCGGCGGGGGTGCGTTCGCGCGGGGGGAACGGGGGGCCCGGTGGTGGGAACGGATGGCCCGGGCGGGTGCTGGCGGGACCGGGTCCGGTGGCCGGGCGAGCGGGCTGGACCGCTGCCGGGCCGGTGACCGGGCGAGCCGGCTGGGGGGCTCCCGGGCCGGTGGCGGCGCTTGCGGGCTGAGGCGGCCGGGCGGAACGAGGGCCGGTTCCCGCGGCGGCTACGGCCGGCACCTCGGCGCGGGTGCCGGAGCCGCGGTTTCGCCGCCCGTTGCGCAGCCGGCCCGGGCGAAGCCAGGGCATGGTGACGAGGAGCAGGACGAGCACGGCCGCCAGGGTCAGCCCGACCAGCACGATCAGGTTCGTGCGGACCAGAGAGAGGGACACCACGCTGGCGCTGAACAGGGCCGCCCACAGGTACATGATCAGAACACTCTGGCGGTGCGAGTGGCCCACGTTCAGTAGCCGGTGATGCAGGTGCTTCTTGTCCGCGGCAAACGGTGACATGCCCGCCCTGGTCCGCCGCAGGACCGCCAACAGCAGGTCGGCGTACGGGATGACCAGGATGGCCGCCGGCAGCAGGATCGGGAGCACGGTCGGGTACCGGTTGACCGTGTGGCTGTAGTGGAGCAGCACGTTGGGGTCGAGCATCGCCGTGCTGGAGAGCGGGACGTAGGCGAGCAGCATCCCGAGGAGCATGGCGCCGGTGTCACCCATGAAGATCCGCGCCGGGTAGAAGTTGTGCGGCAGAAAGCCGATGCACATACCAGCCAGCAGCGCGGCCACCAGCGCCGGGACGGACTGGGAGTGGATGCCGACGACCCGGGCGAGCGTATAGGAGTAGACGAGGAAAGAGCAGGCCGCGATGGCGACGATCCCGGCGGCCAGCCCGTCGAGCCCGTCGATGAAGTTGACCGCGTTGATCGTGATCACGACGAGCAGGATGGTCAGGGTCAGGCCCAGCTGCGGAGGGAGGATGAACACGCCGCCGCTCGGCTCGGGGACCCAGGAGAGCACGACCTGGCTCCAGACCAGGATGGCGCCCGCTGCCACCTGGGCGGCGAGCTTGCTGATCGCGCCCATCCCCCAGCGGTCGTCGATGATGCCCGTGACGACCAGCAGGCCGCCGGCCATCAGCAGCCCGGGGACGGTCCGCGGGGAGGGGAACGCCTCGCGCAGGTAGGTGAGCTGATTGGCGACGAGCAGGCCGGCCGCCAGGCCGCCGTACATGGCCAGGCCGCCGAGCAGCGGCGTGGGCACCACGTGCACGTCCCGCGTGCGGGCAGCGTGCATCGCACGGGTGGCCATGGCACCGCGCCGGACCAGCGGCGTCAGGAGATAGGTAACCGCGGCGGCCAGCAGCAGCGCGAGAACGTACTCTCGCACGCTAGGTCAGCCAGCCGCGACAGGGTTGGCGGACATCATCAGCCACTTTAGCTTGCGGGGCAAGTGCCAGGCCTCCTGTATGCGCCGGCCGCGGCTATTTGCCGGCCGTGTCCTTCGCGTCCGCGGAGGGCTCGCTCGTCCCCGCAGGGGGCCTGTCCGGAGCAGGGGCGGAGCGCGGCGCGGGATCATTCGGCAAATCAGGGACCTCGGCCGAACTGGGCGCGGACGCTTGCGCCGGATCATTTGGCGGGGCGGGGATCTCGGCCCGGCCAGACGCTGGCACCTGCGCGGGACCATCCGGCAGATCACGGAGTTCGGCGGGGCCGGGTGCGGATGCCTGCGCGGCATCACCCGGCAGATCAGCGATCCCGGCCGGATCATCGGCGGACGCCGGGGCGGGATCACCCGGCAGATCAGCGACCCCGGCCTGGACGGCCGCGGCCGGCTGCGCGGCATCGTCGGGCAGGGCCGGGATGCCGGCCGTGCCGTTCACCGACCTGGATACAGGCACGTCCTCGCCGGTCACCAGGGCCGCGACCTCGCGGAGCCGGTCCATCGGGATGACCCCGGCCCGTAGCAGCCGCGGCACCGAACCCGTTAGGTCGATGATGGTGGACGCCACCCCACCGGAGCAGGGCCCGCCGTCCAGGTACACGGAGACCGTATCGCCCAGCTGCTCGACCGCCTCGTCCGCGGTCGTCGCGGCCGGCAGGCCGGTCCGGTTCGCGCTGCTCACGGCCATCGGGCCGGTTTTCTTCAGCAGGTCAAGGGCGACCGCGTGCAGTGGCATCCGGACCGCCACGGTGCCCCGTGTATCGCCCAGGTCCCAGGCTAGCGTCGGGCTGGCCCGGCAGACCAGCGTCAGGCCGCCCGGCCAGAACTGGTCGATCAGATCCTGCCCGAACGCGCCCATGTCGTCGACCAGCGCGGTCGCGGCGCGCATGGTGCCGACGAGCACAGGGGGCGGCATATCCCGGCCGCGCCCCTTGGCCACGAGGAGCCGGCTCACCGCCCACGTCGTGAACGCGTCCGCGCCGATGCCATAGACCGTGTCGGTCGGCAGGACGACCAGTTCGCCCTTCTGCACGGCCGCCACCGCCGCGGCGATCCCGGCCTCCCGCTGCTCCGGGTCGGAGCAGTCGTAACGTTCGCTCATTGCCGCCTATCCCGTCATTCATCGGCTCACTCACCCGGCCACGTCGCGGTGACGAAACGGTCCCGGCGCGCCAGGTCCTTGTGGTTGCGCGTGTCACGCCAGCCGGCTTCCTCGCAGAACACCCAGTACACGGCCGCACCCTGCGGCGCGCCGTGCTCCACCGCGACCAGCCCGCCCGGGCGCAGCAGCCCCCGGGCGGCGCGCTCGACGCCGCGGATCGCGTCGAGGCCGTCCGCGCCGCTCCACAGCGCGGCCGGCGGGTCGTATTCTCCCACCTCGGGCGGCACCGACGCGCCGAGCGGGATGTAGGGCGGGTTGCTGATCACGAGATCAACCTTGCCATCCAGTTCACGGAGCTCGCCGGTACCCGGCGCCGCGGTGAGGCCGGAGGTGAAGTCCGCGGTGAGGCCGGCGGTGAAGTCCGCTCCGTAGAGGCTCACCCGGCCCTTGGTGTACGGCGCGGCCACCGCGCAGCGCTCGACGTTGCGCTCCGCCCAGCGGCGGGCGATCGGGTCGGCTTCCACGGCGTGCACGCGACCCCGCGGGACCTCCTGGACGATCGAAAGCGCGATCGCGCCAGAGCCGGTCCCCAGGTCGACCACAACCGGCTCGGCCACGTCCATCTCCCGCAGCCGGTCGATGGCCCAGCCCGTCATCACCTCGGTCTCCGGCCGGGGCACGAACACCCCGGGGCCGACCTCGAGCTCCAGGTAACGGAAGTATGCCCGCCCGGTGATGTGCTGCAGGGGCTCGCGGGCGGCGCGGCGGCCGACCCCCTCCCAGAAGCGGGCATCGAACGCCGCGTCGGGCACGGCGTGCAGCTCGGTCCGGCGCACGCCGTGCACGTGCGCCGCGATCAGCTCCGCCTCAGCGCGGGGCGACTCCACCCCGGCCTCGGCGAGCCGGACCGCGGCGAGCGCGATCTCATCCAGCAACAGGTTCACCCGGATGGCTCCCGCTGCTCACGCGCCGGTGTTCCCGTCGTCCCCGCCGAGCTTCTCGGCCATTTCGGCGTCGGCGAGCGAGGTGATTACCGCGTCCAGATCACCGTCGATCACCTGATCCAGGTTGTAGGCCTTGTAGCCCACCCGGTGATCGGAAATCCGGTTCTCGGGGAAGTTGTAGGTGCGGACGCGCTCGGACCGGTCGACGGTCCGGACCTGGCTGCGCCGTTCGGCCGCGGCCTTCTCGTCGGCCTCGTGCTGGGCCTGAGCCAGCAGGCGGGCGCGCAGGATCCGCATCGCCTGCTCCTTGTTCTGCAGCTGGCTCTTCTCGTTCTGGCAGGAGACCACGATGCCGGTCGGGATATGGGTGAGGCGTACCGCGGAGTCGGTGGTGTTGACGCTCTGGCCGCCGGGTCCGGAGGAGCGGAACACGTCCACCCGCACGTCGTTCGGGTCGATGTCGACCTCGACCTGCCCGGCTTCGGGCATGACGAGGACGCCTGCGGCCGAGGTGTGGATGCGCCCCTGTGATTCGGTGACCGGAACCCGCTGGACCCGGTGGACGCCGCCTTCGTACTTCAGCCGCGCCCACGCGCCCTGGCCCGGGCCGCTGGCCTTCTTGCCCGCCTTCACCGCGAGGGTCGCGGCCTTGACACCACCGAGGCCGGTGACGGTGGAGTCGAGAACTTCGGTGGCCCAGTGGTGGCGCTCGGCGTAGCGCTGGTACATGCGTAGCAGGTCGCCGGCGAACAGAGCGGATTCCTCGCCGCCCTCGCCCGCCTTGATCTCGAGGATGACGTCCCGGCCGTCGTTAGGGTCGCGCGGAACGAGCATCCGCCGCAGTTGCTGCCCGAGTTCCGCCTTACGCTTCTTGAGCTGGTCCGCCTCGGCGGCGAAGGACGCGTCCTCGGGCGCGAGCTCGCGCGCCGTCGCCTCGTCGGCCTCGGTCTGCTGCCATTCGGTGTAGGCGTTCACGATCGGAGTCAGCTCGGCGTAACGCCGGCCGAAGTCGCGGGCCTGGTCCTGGTCGGCGTGCACGCCGGGGTCGGCCAGGGCACGCTCCAGTTCCGCATGCTCCGACGCCAGCTCGGCGAGCCGGTCGAACACAGTAATTCCTCCTACGCGGGCACCACGGGCGCCCGCTCCCGCGCCCGAATACGGCGCGGACGCGGCGGCGCCAGCAATGCATTCGGGTTGAGTTTTCCGCACCATCCGCGGAAAACTCAACCCGGTAATGATGAGCCGATGACCTGGCGCGCTAGTTCGCGCGCCAGGGGAGCGCGGCCCGGGCTTACTTGCTGGTGCCCATGGCCTTCTTGCCAAACCGCCGCTCGAACCGGGCGACGCGGCCACCGGTGTCCAGGATCTTCTGCTTGCCCGTGTAGAACGGGTGGCAGGCCGAGCAAACGTCGGTGTGGATCTCGCCGTTGGCGGCGGTGCTGTGCGTGGTGAAGGTGTTCCCACAGGTACAGGTCACCGTGGTGGGAACGTACTTCGGGTGAATGTCAGGCTTCACATTTAACTCCTGCCTCGTGCGGTCGCCGGGTCGCCACTGGCCGAGCACCATCGGGGCTGGCTTTCGTGGCGTGAACCGGTACCGCCTGGTCGCGGCTTCCTAGTGTGCCAGACCATCTAACATTCCGCGGCCCCCGATGATTCCCCGGCAGAGCCGCCCTCGCGAAGGCAGATACGGACACACGCCGGACGGAAGGTCGCGGAATTGTAACGGAATCCGGGGCGTGATCACTGGGGAATGAATTGAACCAGCCACCGATTCTTTTCGTGATCACGAGCAGGGGGATACGACAGAGGGTCCGGGAGGACACGGATGCGACACCCGAAAAATCCCTTCTCCCCCGCCGAGCCGGACGACGACGAGTTCGACCGGCCGCACGACCGGCACGAGCTGGCCGCAGACGCGGCGCCGGGGCGTGGCAGCGGTACCCCTCCGCCGCTGCCACGCCGTACGGGAGATTCGGGATTCCGGCCGCACGGCGGCCAGGTCCCGCCGCAGCAGGATTTCTGGCCGCTGACCGACCCCGAGGATTCCTGGCCGCTCGCTCCCCGGCCTGCGGCTGAACCCGCGGGCTACTGGTCCCCGGACGACCAGGAGGAATCCTGGCCGGCTCCGGCCCCGGCACAGGGTGGCCTCCGCGATAACGGGGGGCAGGAGGCTGGCCCGGAGGAGGCGTCGGCGGCTTCTGGCCCCGCGCAGAGTGGCCCTCGCGTCTACGGGGCTCAGACTGACCCGCGGGACGACTGGGCTCAGGCTGGCCCGGAGGAGGCGTCGGCGGCTTCTGGCCCCGCGCAGAGTGGCCCTCCCGACTACGGGGCTCAGGCTGACCCGCGGGACGACTGGGCTCAGGCTGACCCGGAGGAGGCGTCGGCGGCTTCTGGTCCCGCAGAGGGTGAACCCCCGGCTTCGCGGGATCAGGGCGGCGGGCTGGAATTCTGGTCGCCGGACTCCCGGCCACATGGCGCCCCGCGCGATCCGTGGCGCCCGCCCCCGGTCCGGGAAGACCTCCGCGGCGAAGACCTCCGCGGGCCAGAACCGCCTCCGCGGCGGGCCAGCGGCCGGGGCGATCACTCCGCGCCGGGGTCCACCGGCCGGGGCGATCTGCCTCCGGGCGGTGATCATTTCTTTCCGGCCCCGGCTCGCTTTACCGGCCGTCTCCAGGAAGGCGCCCGGCCGCCGGAAGGCTCCGGCCGGCCGGAACGCTCTCTCCCGCCGGAAGACCTTGGTCCACCGCAAGACGACCTCTCCTGGGAAGACGAACAGCGCTGGGAAGACGAACCTCCCCGCCCGGAACGGGTCCCGGCGGCCGCGGCAGGCCCGGCGCCGGACCAGGGCGGCGACCCGGCTCCCGCCTCGATGGGCTTCCAGGATCTATGGGAATCGTGGGAGCCGCCGTACGACCCCATAGGCGCCATCTCCGAGCCGGTCCGGCACCCCACAGCCCCGTACCCAGAGCTGGTCCGCGACACGGAATACGAAGACGATCTGGGGCTCTGGGAGACCCAGGTGGAGGTCGGTCTCGGCGGAGGGCCACACTATCCGGACTATCCGGGCCCGCGCCGCCGGGCCAGGCACGCACGGAACCTCGGGCGCGCGCGCCTGAACGGCGCGTTTCTGGCCCTCGCCGGAGCACTGGCCATCGCGGGGGCGATACCGCTCGGCATCCTGGGCGTCCGGACGCTGGCCCACCACGGGAATCCCGGCCTGAAGACGGCTCCGCTGTCGGCGAGCCATGCTGCCGCGTCAGCCCCCGGGCCGAACGGCGGCGGTACCTTCACCGCGATCGCCGGGCCGGGCTGCCCGGCCGCCACCAGTGCGAGCGTCTTCCCCTACCACCCGGCGAATGGAGACGACTGGTTCGCCGGGACGGCTTCGGCCAGCGGGCCGTGCGGGAGATCGTTCAGCTACGTCTACCTGGCTATGGTTCCCGGCAACCCAGGCGAATGGCGTGACCACTACGCCTGGATCTTCCACACCGGGATGGACAACCCCTCGTGCACGTTCAGCGTGTACATCCCGGCGGCACCGCAGGCGAACTCGACCGACTACTACTGGTTCAGCGCGGGTGACAGCAATGCGGCCGACCGGATCGCCGACTTCACCATCGATCAGGCCACCCATCGGGGCCAATGGGTCACGAAAGGCCCGTTCACGTTCCCGGGCGGTGCCGTGCTGATCGAGGCGACCGACCGCGGCGAAGGAGCGCTGACGGCCTCGGTCGCGGTCGGTCCGGTCCGCCTCCGCTGCTGACCAGCAAAAATCCGGAATGTCCTTCGGTGTGAGCTCGGCTGCCTGTGCGTACGCGGCGACCTCGGGCGAGCTGATCGCGGCGCGGGCCGTCCTCGGTCTCGGCGCGGCCGCCATCATGCCGCTGGCGCTGGCGATCATCCCCGTACTGTTCGCACCGGAGGAACGGCAGAAGGCGACCGCCATCATGGCCTCCACGATCTTCCTCAGCTTCCCGATCGGCCCGCTCGTCGGCGGTTCGCTCCTCGACCGCTTCTGGTGGGGCTCGGTCTTCCTGATCAACGTGCCGATCGTCGTGCTGGCCCTGGTCGCGGTGGCGTTCCTGATGCCGGAGTCGCGCAGCGTGCAGCGGCCCCGGGTGGATTTCGTGGGGGTCGTGATCTCCAGCGCGGGCCTGATCGGACTGACGTACGGCTTCATCCGGGCCGGCCAGGACAGCTGGGGTAGCACGGCCACGATCGCGACGATTGCCGCCGGCGCGGTGATGCTGGCCGCGTTCGCGGCGTGGGAGCGCGTGCTGACCCGGCGCGGCGAGCGGGCCGACGGGACAGCAGGGGGTGCCCGGGCGGCGCGGCCGCTGATCGAGCTGGCGCTCTTCCGGTCGGCGGGGTTCACCTGGGGCACGATCCTGGCCACGCTGGTGTCGTTCGCGATGTTCGGCATCTTGTTCGCCATGCCGCAGTACTTCCAGGACGTGCGGGGGGTCAACGCGCTGGGGAGCGGTCTGCGGCTGCTGCCGCTGATCGGCGGGATGCTGGCCGGCATGATCGGCGGGACCCGGCTGCAGAGCCCGCGGCGGAACGCGGCCGGCCTGCCCGTCGAGCCGCTCGCCGGGGCCCGGTCCATGGTCACGGCCGGTTTTGCGGTGATGGCCGTGGGGCTGGCGGTGGGCGCGTTCACCGGTGTCAGCAGCGGCACCGGATTCGCCGCGGCATGGTTCGCGGCGACCGGCCTCGGGCTGGGGGTGGCCATGCCCTCGGCGATGAATGCGGCCCTGGGGGCCCTGTCCGCCGATCGGAGCGGCGCGGGGCCGCGCTGATCACGGCGATGCGCCAGGTGGGGGCGACGATCGGGGTCGCGGTGCTCGGCACGGTCCTCAGCAACGCCTACCAGTCCCGGCTCGCGTCGGCCGCGCTGCCCGCACCGGTGGCGGACGCCGCGAAAAGCAGCGTCGCGGCCGGTGTAGTGGTCGCGCACAAACTCCGTTCGGCATCATTGCTGGAGTTGGTGCGGACCGCGTTCGTGCACGGGATGGACATCATGCTGTGGACGTGCGGCGGGATCGCGCTCGTGAGCGCGATTCTGGCGCTGGCGTTCCTGCCACGCCGGGCCCGCCCCGCCGCCGGGCCGGCCGAATCGGCTGTCCCTGGTACCGGTGAAACGGGGCTCCAGCGGGCAGAATTGGGACCATGACAGAGACACTCGGCTCCGCCGCCGGTCAGCCGGGTGGCCTGCGGGAACGGAAGAAGGCGCGGACGCGGGCCGCGATCCGGGAGCATGCGCTGCGGCTGTTCCGCGAGCAGGGCTACCACGCCACCACCGTCGAGCAGATCGCGGCAGCGGCCGAGGTCTCGCCGAGCACGTTCTTCCGGTACTTCCCGACCAAGGAAGACGTCGTCCTGCAGGACGACATGGAAACGCTGATGATGGAGGCGTTCGAGCGCCAGCCGCCGGAGGTCGGCCTGGTCGCCGCGGTCCGGGCGGCCACCCGCGAAATACAGGGCGCCATGGACCAGGCGCACTGGGAGCAGATGCGCCAGACGGCCGAGCTGGCCATGACGATCCCGGAGGTCCGTGCGCGGGCGCTGGACGATTTCTCCCGGACCATCGCGATGATGGCCGAGGCGATGGCGAAGCGCACCGGGCGCAACCCCGACGACCTCGCGGTGCGGGCTGTCTCGGGCGCGATCTTCGGCGTGGTCCTGGCGGTCACCACGCCGTGGGAGGACTGGAGCAGCAAGCACATCAACGCGGACCTGTTCGCGCGGATGGACGCGGGCCTGGCCCACCTGGAGAAGGGCCTGCGCCTGTAGGGCCGCAGGCCGGCAAAGCGGGAATGTTGAGATTTCAAGTATCGTTATGCCATCGGACCTTCAGGCACCGGGGCGGGCAGGCCGCTCGTCGCGGGCCCGGTAAGGAGGAGACATGCCAGCCGTTACCGTCGAGGACACCCTCGTTCTGCCGCGCGTGGCGGAGCCCGACCCGGGAACTTCGGTCGAGCGCCCCGTCCGCACTGTCACCACCGCTCCCAAAGGTTACGAGGGCGAGGGTTTCCCGGTCCGCCGGGCGTTCGCCGGCGTGGACATGCGGCAACTCGACCCCTTCATCCACATGGACCAGATGGGCGAGGTCGACTACGCCCCCGGTGAGCCGAAGGGCACGCCCTGGCACCCGCACCGTGGCTTCGAGACCGTGACCTATATGATCGACGGGATCTTCCGCCACCAGGACTCCAACGGCGGCGGCGGCCTAATCACCAACGGCGACACCCAGTGGATGACCGCCGGCGGCGGGATCCTGCACATCGAGGAGCCGCCCGAGGAGGTCGTCATGAAGGGCGGTCTCTTCCACGGGTTCCAGCTGTGGGTCAACCTGCCCGCCAAAATGAAGATGACCACCCCCCGCTATCAGGACATCCGGGCCGGGCAGGTGAAGCTGCTCAGCTCGCCCGACGGCGGCGCGCTGCTGCGGGTCATCGCGGGCGAGGTCGGCGGGCACGAGGGACCTGGTGTCACGCACACGCCGATCACGATCGTGCACGCGACGCTCTCCCCCGGCGCTCAGCTCCGGCTGCCGTGGCGCGCCGACTTCAACGCGCTGGCCTACGTCCTGGCCGGTTCCGGCACCGTCGGCACCGACCGCCGGCCGATCCAGATGGGCCAGCTGGTGGCGTTCGGGCCGGGCGACGCCCTCACCGTGGCGGCGGGCAACCGGCAGGACGGCCCCAGCTCGCAGCTCGACATCCTGTTCCTGGGCGGCCGGCCGATCCGCGAGCCGGTCGCGGCGTACGGGCCGTTCGTCATGAACACCCGGGAAGAGCTGGTGCAGGCGTTCGAGGACTTCCAGGCCGGACGGCTGGGCAGCATCCCGGCGGAGCCGACCACGGTTCCGGCGGAGCCGCACCCCGGCCACGACGTGCTCTGACCGCTTCCGCACCCGGAAAACCGCGGCCGGGCCGGACAGGATGATCCTGTCCGGCCCGGCCGTTTTTCGGGCCGGTGCTTCACGTGCCGGGGCGGGTCTGGGCCGCGGCTGAGCTGCCCTCTCAGGGGCGCGGGCGAGCTGCTGCCTCAGGCACGCGGGCGAGCTGGAGCGCGAGGACCGGGCATCCGTTCACCGCGCGCCGTGCCTGGCGGTTCAGCGCGGGCGGCACCGGCCGCGGGTCGAGCAGCGGGTAGCCCCATTCGTCGAGGCTGATCATCTCGGGCAGCAGCTCGGCGCAGGCGCCGTGACCGGAGCACTCGATGGGATTGACGCGCAGGTGCTTTTCCATCTCAGCTCCAGTCCTCATCACTGACCGCCGTTCCCAGCGGCAACGGCAGGAACGGCTGGCGGGCCGTAGCCGAGCAGACGCCCCGCTCGTGGTGCTTGAGCTCGGCGGCGAACACGGTCAGGGCGCTCCGCACGAAGCGGACCGACCCGTCCGGGTGGGTGCATGCGCCGCGCCCGGCCACCAGGCCGGCCCAGCACTCGACGTCCGCGCGGACGCGCCGGTTGGGCCGCAGCCTGGCCAGCATGGCCAGCCCTTCCGCGATGCGGGGCAGCCCGTTGAGGCATGGCCCGCACTGCCCGGCCGACTCGAGCGCGAGATAGCGGACCACCCGCGCCGTTTCGGCGAGGCCGCAATGGGTGGCGGGCAAGGCGGCCAGGACCCCCGCGCCGAGACTGGCGCCGGCCGGCCGCAGCCCGGCATTGTCGAGCGTCAGCCCGGCCGCGCGCGGCGCCGGGATCCAGGTGCCGTGGTAGCCGCCGGCCAGGATGGCCTGGGCCGGGCCGTCCGTCCCGTCGGTGCCGAGGTCAGCCGCGAGGAGGCTGCGCAACGGTGTCCCGACGGCCGCTTCGATGATCCGGACCGAGCCGTCCGCATGGTTGATCGTGCTGAGCATGCTGCCCGGCTCAGCCTGCGTGCCGACCTGCCGGAACCACCCGGCGCCGTATCGCGCGATCAGCGCTATGTGCGCGAGCGTCTCGACGTTCTGAACGAGCGTGGGTGCTCCTCCCACCCCGCGCTCGAAGACCCGCGGCGAAGCGAAGGTCGGCAGGGCCAGGCCACCATTGAGCAGGTTGACCATGGCCGTTTCCTGGCCGGACAGGAAACGCGGGGGTGCTCCCGCGAGCCGGACCGGCACCCGGTCGATGCGGGCCGGCCAGCGCTCGCTCAGGGCGCGCTGCAGGGCCGCCGCGAGCTGGTCGCCCTGGGTCTCGTGCACATACAGGCAGGCTTCCTGCGCGCCGACAGCTTCCGCGGCAAGCTGGAGACCGTCGAGCACCAGGTGGGGGGCCAGCCACAGCAGGGACGCGTCCTTGCTGGAAGGCCGGCTCGCTCTCCGCGCCGTTGGCGACGACATACGGCCGGCCGCCCGCCCCGGCGACCGCTTCCAGCTTGCGGTACACGGGGAAGGACGCACCGCCGCGGCCGGTCAGCCCGGCAGCCCGCAGGTCGGCGGCCAGCCGCAGGCGGCCGTCCCGGTAGGGGACGAAGCCGTGCCGGGCGAGGTGCTCACGGAGGCCTTCCGGCGTGGTGGTGCTGGCCGGCAACAGCCGCGGGAGACCGTCGGGGCGGGATCTGGAAGCGGTGTCTTCGCCGCGCCGCAGGGGCATGGTGGGCACGCTCATTCGGGATCTGCTTTCACGAGTCGGCGGTCAGAGTCCGCGGGATCGGGAGACAGCGGTCGGCTTCCGCGACGTCGCGGCAGGATCGGCAGTGGAGCGGCGGCCATGGCCATCCGGCTGACGGGGGCCTGCCACCAGGGAACGGGCCATGACGGTGCTGACCCGCTGAGCTCGCGGCACTTCCCTGGTGACCGCGACGATCCGCCAGATCAGGGAGCCGGCGATGAGGACCGCGCAGGCGACCGCCAGCATAAGCAGCGGCCCGTGCTGAAGGTCCGTGCTGGAGCCGATGCTGTGGGCGAAGGCGATGGGCCAGCTGGCGTAGGCGAGCCAGTGCACGGCTCGCCACACCTTCCGGTTGAGACGGCCCCGGACCAGGCTGGTGGCGATCAGCGCCAGCATGATGTCGAGAGAGATGGCACCGAGACCGAGCCAGAAGCCCTCGTATCCAGAGGTGAACGGGATCACCGCGGAGACCAGCGGGATGCTCACGAAGGTGTCCATGACGGCGGTCACGATGTGGATGACGACGAAGACGACCGCCAGCAAAGACAGGTTCCGGTGCAAGTCCGTGACGGCGAACCGGGGCAGCCCGGGCAGCCGGCCCTGCCGGTTGACCAGGATGCCCAGCACCATGACGGTGGTGAGCAGCAGCAGGGACACCACGCCGGTGGCCCGGCTGGCGTACCAGGGGGCGGTGCTCGCGGTAATTCCGTTCATATCGTCAACCCTCGCCGGTGTGTCGCCGCTGAAGCTGGAAGATTCCTCTGTGCCTGCTCAGAACATGTGCCTGCTCAGAACATGTGCCTGCTCAGAACATGTGCCTGCTCAGAACATGTGCCTGCTCAGAACATGTGCCCGCTCAGAGCAAACGAGGTCAGGAGCCGCCGGACGTCGCATGGCTGGTGCCCGAACTAGACGACGGCGCGGACGACCCGCTGCTGAGGCCTGAGCTCGAGGAGCTGGAATTGGACGAGCCAGAGGATCCGGTGCTGGTCGAGCCGGATCCGGTACTGGCCGAGCCGGAGCTGTTGGTGCCCGACGACGAACCCGTGGAACCCGAAGATCCCGACGACGTAGAGGTTTGCGAGGATGACGTCCCGCTGGTGTGCGAACCCGGCAGCATGAGGGTGACGACCCCGGCCGTCGCCACGCTGGCGAGGCTGACCGCAACGGTGGTGCTCTTAATCCGGCTGCGGCCGCGGGCCCGCTCCGCGATCGCGCGGAGGACATGCTCTCGCTTCGGGGTGATCATAACAGGCAGTCTGCCGTCCGCCTCTGGGGAACTTCTCGGCACTAGTTCTCAGCCACCTATGAGCCTGGATGCCGATGTTCTTCCGCTGGGGCCGGTCGGCCGTTCCCCCACATAACGCCGAATGCGGTCACCAAATTGCGTTCGAGGGCGACATCGTGGTCAATGTGTATACGCGCACAGCAGGGCGACGGATTGGCCGCCGCCTCGTGACCCGCGTCACGGCCTAAACGTCCTGCCGAACGGGAAGACTCGCACCTTCGTCGGAAGCCGCGTGATCGGATTGCACCGGGCCAGCGCGGGCTGGCGGATCGACCGCTTCATCCACCGGCTAAAGGTGAGCGACGGCAACGCCGACCTCACGTAGTACGGCGATCGCTCGCGGCTGCGCGCCGTTCTCCGGAAACGCCCGACTGTAATTCCGCCCACGTCGGGCCGGAGTGCGCGCGACGCCGGTCAAGAACACATCCCGACGGCGAGATCAGTGCCGTTCACCGAGTTTCTGCACGAAGCTGACGCCGTCACCGATGGGAATCAGAACCACTTTCACGCGGGGATCGGCGGCGATCGCGTCGTTGAGGGAGCGGATCGCGGCGACGTCCCCGTCGACCGCAAGACCGTCTGCGACGCGGCCGCCCTGGAGCATGTTGTCCAGGAGGATCAGGCCTCCCGGTCGCAGGCGGGTCAGCACCTCCTCGTAGTACTGGGCGTAGCCCGTCTTGTCGGCATCGATGAACGCGAAGTCGAACTGCTCGCCGGGCGGCAGTGAGCGGAGGGTTTCCAGACCCGGGCCGATCCGGAGCTCGATCCGGTCGGCAACCCCGGCTTTCCGCCACGCCGCGCGGGCAATCGACGTCCACTCCTGGCTCACGTCACAGCACAGCAGGCGCCCACCGGGACCCAGGCCCCGCGCCACCGCCAGAGCCGAATAGCCGGTGAACGTGCCGATCTCCACCGCGCGCGTCGCTCCCATGGCCCGGACCAGCATCTCCATCAGCACCGCCTGGTCATCGCCGATCTGCATGCCCGCCGCACGACCAGTGCTGTCCCGCGTGATGCGCTGCAGCTCGAGCTGGTCAGCGTCGGGCGGGGTGGAATGCTCTGCTGCGTAGCCATCGATCACCGCATCAATGAACTGGCTCCGCCTGCGACCGGCCGGTGAGGTCATTCCGTCCTTCTCCTTCCAGCAGCAGGCTGCTGCTTGCCTGAGGTCCACATCGTCTCATCACCGATCCCGGCAGGAAGCTCCAGTCCGGCACGCCCGGTAAGCCAGCGCAGTTCATTTCCGGAAACACGTTGCCTACTTTCGGCTCGCGCTTAACCCGGTGCTTTCGCTGGCCGCCAGCCCGGCGAGGCGGAAGGCGGCGAGCGCTGCTGACCTGGCCCCAGTCGTGGCGTGGTCGAGACGGGCGCGGCGGATCGGAGGCCTCATCCAGGCTGCCTTCGCCGCCTTCTGGCCGGCCCGCGCGAGCCTGGCTATCGGCGGCCGCACCGCGAAATCCGGCCGGTTAGGCAGCCGGGCCCAATCAAGCCAACGTCGCCCCGGCAATCCGCGCGCCCTATCCGGGCGCCTCAGTCGGCTGCGGGCCCGGGCGCCGCCTGGGGCGCAGGCGGCGTCCGCGCAGCGGGTACCGACTCAGGCGCCCGTCTCTTCTCCCGTTGCAGCCTGCGCAGTACCGGCAGTGCCGCGAAGTAGGACCCGGCCAGGGCGATGCCGCCGACACCGACGTCGATCGAGATCCGGCCCTGCTTGGCCCAGTAGACATCCCTCAGGTCGAGCAGCAGGGCGAACTCATCGACGATGAGCGCCAGGCCGCTGCCATAGCTGACCGCGATCGCGGGGTGACGGCGGTGCCGCTCCTCGCCGCGGACGGCGACCGCACCCACGCCGGACACCAGGCCGATTCCCCACATGTAGTGATGCAGATGCTCGCCCCCGACGCTGATGTTGCGGCCCGGCCCCTTGCCAGCCCGGATGCTGTAGGTGAGCCCGCGCAGCCCGGCAAAGGTGGCGGTGAAGGCCAGCCAGCTGAGCAGGGCGGACCGCTGTCCGGGACCGAGCTCCTCGTGGAACGCGCGGCGCACCGCACTGGGCGATGGTGCAAGATTCTTGACTTCTCCCCGCCCTGAAGGACGGGGATTCTCAGCCCTCGCGGGCCAAGGTTCCTGTTTCACCGACGGTCGCCTTCCCTCGCTACGCGCGGGACGGTCTGACACCATCTCCGCAGGCTTGAACCGCCAGCCCGGCGGCACGTAGCACCTTTGCCGCGTTCACGTCCCGGTCGTGGCGCGCACCGCAGGCGGCGCACGTCCATTCCCGGACGTTCAGCGGCATCGTCGCGGTGATCACACCGCACACCGAGCACGTCTGCCCGTCCCGGTACCGGAACCCGGACGTGGTGAACGTCGCCGACGCCCGCGAGTTCCGCTTCGACTTGAATCCCGGGTACCTGGCGCGTTTGGCCCAGAAGTTTACGTAGGCGTTCTGCAGATGCTGCAGGCCCTGCTGCAGCGCGACGTTGGACACCTCGTACAGCCACCCGGTATCCGGGTCGTTCTTCCACGCCGTCAGCATCCGGCAGGTTTCCGCGAAGGTGACCCGCTTGTGTTCCTGGGTCCACGCCCGGGACCGCTCGACCAGCGCCCGGTTGTACACATAGCGGACCGACCCGAACGTGCGGTTCAGCAGGTCCGCCTGCTGCGGGGTCGGGTAGAAGCGGTACCTGTACGCCCGCTTCACCACCCGTCCGCTCACCCTGAAATTTCACCACTGATGCTGTTTCAACCGTGCGGCGCCACGCCGGGCTTACCCCGCCCTGAAGGACGAGGCTTGCACCCTGCAAGGGTTTGGTCACACCGGCACCATACCCATGGCTGCCCGGCACCACCCCCAGAACGAGGACCGGCACCCTGCCCACGCCATCGAATCCGGGCTGCTGCGGGACGCCGCACGGGGATGACATGCCGAAGATCAGGCTGGCCGGTATTACGAATGAGGCATTTACTGCCAACATGACTGGCATGACAGACAGCCGCAAGGACGCGGCCAGCTTCCGGGCCGCGCGCGAATTCCTGCTCCGCCGCCGTGATGACTTCGACGCCGCCAGAGCCGGGTTCTCCTGGCCTGACCTGCACGAGTTCAACTGGGCGCTCGACTGGTTCGACGTGATCGCCGCGGAGCATCCGGACCGGACCGCACTGCGCATCGTCACCCCGCCCGGGCCGGAGCACGGCGGGCAGCCAGCGACCGCCGGGCCGGCCGGCTCGCCGGGCGCGGAAGCCGGCAGGGCGGAACGGGGCACCAGGATCAGTTACGCCGAGATGGCCGCGCGCTCCAGCCAGGTGGCCAACTGGCTGCACGACCTGGGGGTCCGGCGCGGGGACCGGCTGCTGCTGATGCTCGGCAACATCGCACCGCTCTGGGAGACCATCCTGGCCGCGATGAAGCTCGGCGCGGTGATCATCCCCACCTCGACACTGCTCGGTCCGCCGGACCTGGCCGACCGAATCACCCGCGGGCAGGTCCGGCACGTGCTCACCGAATCGGTGCACGTGCCGAAGTTCCGCGAGGTCCCCGGCGAGTGGACACGGATCGCCGTCGCGCCGACGATCGGGGGCGCCACCGCTCCCGCCCCGGCGAGCGAGACCCACGACGCGGGGCCCGACGGGCCGCCCGCGCCCGGGGCGTGGCTGGCCTACGAGGACTCGCTCGCGGCGAGCAGCCAGTTCGCCGCCGACGGCCCGACCTGGGCCAGCGACCCGCTGCTGCTGTACTTCACCTCCGGGACGACGGCCCAGCCAAAGCTGGTGCAGCACACGCACGCCTCCTACCCGGCCGGGCACCTGTCCACGATGTACTGGATCGGGCTGCGGCCCGGCGACGTACACCTGAACATCTCCTCCCCCGGCTGGGCCAAGCACGCCTGGAGCAACGTCTACGCACCGTGGAACGCGGGGGCGACGGCGCTGATCTTCGGCTACGACCGGTTCTCCGCCGAGCACCTGTTCCAGGTGCTCACCGACGAGCAGGTGACCACGTTCTGTGCGCCGCCGACCGTGTGGCGGATGCTGATCCAGTCCGACCTGGCCGCCTGTGACGTGAGCGCGCTGCGGGATTGCCTGGGAGCCGGGGAGCCGCTCAACCCGGAGGTCATCGAGCAGGTGCGCAGCGCCTGGGGGATCACGGTCCGGGACGGCTACGGGCAGACCGAGACGACCGCGCTGATCGGCAACACGCCGGGCCAGGCGGTCCGGCCGGGGTCGATGGGCCGCCCGCTGCCCGGGTACGAGGTCACCCTCATCGATCCGCTCACCACCAACCCCGCGGACGAGGGAGAGATCTGCCTGGACCTGAGCCGCCGCCCGGTTGGCCTGATGACCGGCTACCTCGGCGACGCCCGCCAGGCGGCCGAGGCCATGCGGGACGGCTACTACCACACCGGGGACGTCGCCGCCCAGGACGCCGACGGCTACATCACCTACGTGGGGCGGACCGACGACGTGTTCAAGGCGTCGGACTACCGGATCTCGCCGTTCGAGCTGGAGAGCGTGCTGATCGAGCACCAGGCGGTGGCCGAGGCCGCGGTGGTGCCCGCGCCCGACCCGGTGCGGCTGGCGGTGCCGAAGGCCTACGTCAGCCTCGCGCCGGGGCAGGAGCCTTCGGCTGAGGTGGCCCGTTCGATTCTGGCGTTCGGCCGCCAGCGGCTCGCGCCCTACAAGCGGGTGCGGCGGATCGAGTTCGCCGACCTGCCCAAGACCATCTCGGGCAAGATCCGCCGCGTAGAGCTGCGCCGGCAGGAGAACGAGCGGGCCGGGAACGCAGCAGCCGCAGCCCGCGATCCCGACGGGATCGGCGGGCCCTTCCGCCGGGAACCGTCCCCGCGCGGGACCACCGAGTTCTGGGAGGAAGACTTCAGCTGGTGACGTCGGCGGTGGTGAAACGGGCCCACGCGAACGAACCGAAGATCACCAGGTAGACCGCGAACGACAGCAGGCCTTTCAGCAGCGTGCTGGAGTCGATCGGCACCCGCAGCAGCGAGTCGAACGAGTTCCACCAGTGCGTGGGCAGGTACGGCTGGATAACCGCGAACTGCGGGACCTGGTCGGCGACCTCGCTGCCGACAACGAAGATCGCCAGCGCGGCGATGGCGCCGATCGCGTGCTCGGTCAGGGTGGAGATGGCCAGGCCGATCGCGCCGAGGGCGGCCATCGCCGCCGCCACGTACAGGCTCACGAACGCCAGCCGCAGGATGCCCTCGGCCAGCGAGACCGTGGTGCCGGACAGCAGCGTCACCGGGCCGATCGGGAACAGCACGGCGCCGGTGGCCAGCGCCACCGCCGTCACCACGAAGGTGACCGCGAGCGCGAACACGACGATGACGCCGTACTTGACCGCGAGCAGCCGGGTACGCCCGGCCGGAACGGCCAGCAGGTAGCGCAGCGTCCCGTACCCGGCCTCGCCGGCGATCGAGTCACCGGCTACCACGGCCACGACCACCGGCATGACCAGGGTGAGCAAAATGCTCAGGGCGATGAAGCTGAGGAAAATCCCGTTCCCGGTGAGCTCGGTGACGAAGGACAGGCCGCCCCCGCCCCCGCCGCCGCCGCGCGGGTGCGATGCGAGCCGCAGCCCGACGCCGATCAGGATGGGGAAGAGCGCGACCACGCCCAGCAGCAGGAGGTTGCGCCGGCGTAGGAAGACCTGCCGCAGTTCGGACCGGAAGAAACGCAGCCAGGCCCGGGCGTGCCCCACCGGCACCGGGCCAGCGGCCGGACCGGGCCCCGCCGACGGGGATTCGATCGCGGTTGCCTCAGCCATCGACGTCAAACCCCTCTCCGGTCAGCCCGACGAACAGTTCCTCCAGGCTGGGAGTCACGACACCCAGGCCGCGGACACCGATCCCCGCGTGGACAAGCCCCGCACAGATCCGTTCGGGCTGAAAATCACCGAGCGGGGCGGTGACCTCGTCGCCGGTGATCTGCGGATCGGGCAGCCCGAGATCCTTCAGTACGGCGGCGGCCCGGGCGGGATCGGTGGTCTGGACCCGGATCCGGGCCGCGCCGGTGCGGCGCAGTTCCTCCAGCGGGCCCTGGAAGACCAGCCGCCCGGTGCGCATCACGCCCACGTGCGAGCAGACCTGCTCGACCTCGGCCAGCAGGTGGGAGGAGACGAACACGGTGATTCCGTCGGCGGCGATCTCCCGGATCAGCGCGCGCACCTCGCGGGTGCCCTGCGGGTCCAGGCCGTTGGTGGGCTCGTCGAGGATGATCAGCTGGCGCGTGGTGAGCAGGCCGGCCGCGATGGCAAGCCGCTGCTTCATGCCCAGGGAGTAGTTGCGGTAACGCTTGCCGGCCGCGGCCAGCAGGCCAACCCGGTCCAGGGCGCCGTTGATCCGCTCGGCGGCGGTCCTCGGGTCGGCCGTGCGGTCGGCCGCGTCGCACCGGGCCAGGTTGTCCCGGCCGTTCAGGAACGGGTAGAAAGCCGGCCCCTCGATGAGCGAGCCGACGTGCGGCAGCACCCGGACCGCGCCCTCGGGCATCGGGACGCCGAGCAGTTCAGCCTGGCCGCTCGTGGGGAAGGCCAGGCCGAGCAGCATCCGGATGGTGGTCGTCTTGCCGGAGCCGTTCGGGCCCAGGAAGCCGTATACCGAGCCGCGCAGGACGGCCAGGTCGATGTGGTCGACGGCGACCTGGCCGCCGCGGAACCGTTTGGTCAGGCCGCTCGTGGACACGGCCAGCGCCTGGCTGGTGCCGACCGCGGACGGGCCCGGGGAAGTGGCCGGGGAAGGGCCCGGGCCCATGCCCGCGTACGTCGCGGTGAGGCCGGATGCGGGGTTTCCCGGAGCGCCGGGTTCGCTCGCCTCGCCGGGCGCCGCCGCGGGGCCCGGCGAGACGGCACGGACGTCGGTCACTTGGTGCTGGACGAACTGGACGAGGCGGACGTGTGCGACGGGGCCGGCTGGCCGGCTGCCGCGTACAGGACGGACGGGGTGACCGCGCCGGCCAGGACGCGCCCGTTGTTCGTGATCAGCATCGAGATCAGGCTGGTCTTCAGCAGGCGCCCGCTGCCCCACGAGCCGCTGACCGGGGTGGCCGACCTGAGCAGGGCGCTGATGATCGGGCCGGTGTCACCGCTCAGCCCGCTGCCTGCGGTGGCCTTATAGCTCGTCGCGGACGACAGCACCGACTGGGGCAGGTCGGCGACGGTCAGCCAGCCCTTGCCGACCGTGTACGCGCTGCCCGCCGGGCTGGCGCCGGCTGGCTTCTTGCCGCTGCCGCTGCCGCCGAGCGACTGCTGTTCCACCTTCACGCCGGCGGGCGGGGTGAACGCGAAGTTGGCGGCGGCGGGCTCGACGAACGAGATCGAAGTGAAGCCGACCTGGGCGGCCGGGCTCTCGGCGTCCTTCGCGAACACCTGCACACGCAGCGGCACGTCGTTGGCCCCGTCGATGGCGATGCGGATCTGGCCAACGAGGGAACTGGAACTCCTCGGCGCGAGGACGAGCTGATACGCCGCCTGCCCGGCGACGGTCACGTTGGTATCCGAGCTGACCGTCGTGGTGGCGCCCACCTTGGCCAGGATCTCGTTGGCGGCCTGCTGCGGGGTCATCGGCGGGGCGTCGGACGCCTTGTGGGTGATGTTCTTGCCGTGGCGGACCTCGGCCGTGCCGGACGGGATGGCCAGGTGCGCCACCGTGTTGCTGGTGCTCTCCCAGAGCCAGGCGCTGCTGCCGTTCCTGATGAGGTCGCTCTCGCTCATGTTCTGCGGCACGGCCACCCGGAAGTGGGTGGGGTCGGAGTACCAGATCCGGATCGTGTGCGATCCGGTAAGGAGAGAAGACAGCGACGTGGGGTTATCCGTCCCGGGGAGCGACGGCAACCCGAGCGAGGAGGTCTCCACGATCGTCCCGGTCATGACGGGCGCTGTCTTCCCGGCCAGCGAGGCCAGGAGCTGAGCCGGCGCGCGCGCCGGGAGCGATGGCGCGGCCGAGGCCACGGTGATCATCGACCCGGCCAGTACGCCCCCGACGACCACCACGGCCCCGGCGGGCACCGCCCACCGCGCGCGGCGGGACAGATTGACCTGCTTCATTACGCCTCGCTCGTCCTCTTCTGGTGTCATGCCTTGTCCCGCTCGCCCGTTTTGTGGCCTGACGGGACCTGTACGGCTTACGTTGCCTTATCCGCGCTGTGATGACCCTGAGAGGTCCGGAGGCTATTTGTTTGGACCGGTCAGCGCCACGTAAGCCAGACTAGGACCGTGCGGGTCCTGGTAGTGGAAGACGAACGGCGTCTCGCCGGCGCGGTCCAGCGCGGGCTGCAGGCCGAGGGATTCGCCGTCGACCTCGCCTTCGACGGCGACGATGGGCTCCATCTCGCACGGGAAGGCACGTACGACGCGATCGTCCTCGACCTCATGCTGCCCGGGCTGTCCGGCTACCAGATCTGCGAGCGACTGCGGGCCGAGGAGAACTGGGTCCCGGTGCTCATCCTGTCGGCCAAGGACGGCGAGTACGACCAGGCCGACGGCCTGGACCTGGGCGCCGACGACTACCTGACCAAGCCGTTCTCCTACGTGGTGCTGGCCGCCCGGCTGCGGGCGCTGCTGCGCCGCGGCGCCGTGCCGCGGCCTGCGGTGCTCCGGGCCGGGGACCTGTCGCTCGACCCCGGCAGCCGTATCGTGCGCCGGGGTGAGACCGACATCGACCTCACCGCGCGGGAGTTCGCGATGCTCGAATACCTCATCCGCAGGGCCGGCCAGGTGGTGCCGAAATCCGAGCTCCTGGACCACGTCTGGGACGCCTCCGACACCGCGGACCTCAACGTCGTCGAGGTCTACGCCGGCTACCTGCGGAAGAAGGTCGACGTGCCGTTCGGGCGGGCCGCCCTGCAGACGCTGCGCGGAGCGGGGTACCGGCTCGCCGCGGACGGCGGCTGAGGCCCCGGTGACCCGACGCCGGCCGCCCGGGCTGGCCATCTGGTGGCGCCGGCGCAGCCTGCGCGCCCGGCTCACGCTGACCGCCGCGGCCGGCCTGGCGGTGGCGCTGGCGGCCGTAGCCATCCTGCTGGTGGGCACGCTCGGCGTCGCACTGGACCGGGGCCTGGACAATTCCGCGCGGCAGACGGCACGGGAGGTGGCCGCGCTGGTGGACGCGAACCGGCTGCCCAACCCGGTGCCGGTGGCGGCCGGGACCGCGGTCGTCCAGGTCATCGACGCCCGCGGCCGGATCGTCGCCGCATCGGCGGGCGCGGACCGCCTGGTGCCGCTGCTGCCGGCCGCCCAGGCGGCCACGGTGGCGCGCACGCAGACCGGGATCCTGCTCGACGGCCGGCCCTACGGGCTGCCGGAATCGCTACGGGTCGTGGCGGTCGCCGGCCAGCGCGGCGAAACGGTCATCGCCGCCGTGTCCTACGACGCGGTGCACGACTCGCTGGCCACCGTGGCGCATGCCCTGCTGTTCGGCACGCCGGTCCTGCTGCTGCTGATGACCTGGGTGAGCTGGCTGATCACCGGGTCCACGCTGCGGCCCATCACGGCTCTGCGGCGCGGCGCGGAACAGGTCACCGCCACCGGGACGCCCCGCGGGCTGCCCGTTCCGGAGGCCCGGGACGAGGTGCACAGCCTCGCCGTGACGCTGAACGACATGCTGTCCCGGCTGGAGGCGGCGCAGCAGCGGCAGCGGCAGTTCGTCTCGGACACGGCGCACGAGCTGCGCAGCCCGATCGCGAGCATCCGGGCCCAGCTCGAGGTGGCACTCGATCACCCGGGCAGCCAGGAGTGGGAGCAGACGGCGCGGGACGTGCTCACGGACACGATGCGGCTGTCCCGGCTGGCCGAGGACCTGCTCATCCTCGCGCGGCTGGAAGAGCGCGCCGGCCTGGCCCACGGCGGTGGCAGGCTGGCCCCGGGCGGCCCGGCCCAGGGGGGTGGCGGGCAGGTCCAGGGCGGTGCCGGCGGTCCGGCCCAGGGCGAGGGGACCCGAGCCGCGGGCAGGACGGTCGACCTGGCCGGGCTGGTGACCGGGACCGCGGGCCGGTACACGCAGGCGCGGGTGCCGGTGTTCGCGTCCGCGCCCGAGCCGTGCCCCGTGGCCGGTGACGCGGACGCGCTGCGGCGGATGCTGGTCAACCTGATCGACAACGCGGTCCGGTACGCGCGCGGCCGGGTCACGGTGGCTGCGGCCGCCGCGGACGGGTCGGTCCTGGTCACCGTGACCGACGACGGCCCGGGCATCGCCGCGAGCGACCAGGAGCGGGCGTTCGAGCGGTTCACGACGCTGGACGGCGCGCGGGCGCGCCGCTACGGCGATACGAGCGGGGCGGGGCTCGGCCTGGCCATCGTCCGGGCGACGGCCCACGCGCACGGGGGCACTGCGTGGCTGGAGGACGCCGGGCCCGGGCTGCGCGTCGTGGTCCGGCTGCCGCGGGCGGCGTCGCCCGCGGCCGCCGTAACGAGGCCGGCTCCCGGGGCGTCCGGGCCGTCAGCCGGACCGTTGCCTGAGACGCCGGGCGGCCCGTCGACGGGGCCGCCCGCGGGCACGCCCGCGGAGCGGTTAGCCTGATCTGCGGTCGGCTGGGGCGACGGCCCCGGGCCAGGTTCCGGTCGGGATCGAGGTGCGCGGACATGCCAGCACGAGTGCGGGAGACAGTGGCCCGCATGTTCCGCGCGGCCCGGGCGCACAAGGTCACGACGGCGGTGTTCGGCGCCAGCCTGGCGGCCATCGTGGCCCTGGGGGCCGTCGCCGCCACCTCCGGCCCCGCGACGTCCGGGACCGGGGGTAGCGGGAGTTCCGCCAGCCCGTCGCACTCCGCCAGCGATCCGCAGGCGCCGGGCTTCTCGCTGGCCGCGCTCGGCCGGCCGTCCGGCCAGGTATCGCTCGCCGCCTACGCGGGGCGGCCGGTCATCGTCAACTTCTTCGCGTCCTGGTGCGTGCCGTGCCGGAAGGAGACACCGCTGCTGGCCCGGTACTACCGCACCGCGCACGGCGCGGTCACGGTGGTGGGCATCGACAGCAACGACAGCCAGACCGCCGCGGTCACGTTCGCGCGGGCGGCGGGCGTGAACTATCCCCTGGCCTACGACCCGGTGGCCCGGACGGCGGACGCGTTCGGGGTCGTGGAGATCCCGCAGACGTTCTTTCTCAACGCCCAGCACCGCATCGTGGACCGGGTCTTCGGCGCGGTGACCGCCGGGGCTCTGGCCAAGGGGGTGGCGCTCATGGACAGGCCGGTGGCCAAAGCCGGGAGCGGCTGACCGACGGAGGCCGACGGCCACCCTCAGTCGGTCCTGCCGGATCGGCCGGGTACCGGGGCCGCGAGGTCCAGGTCGGCCAGGACCGAGGAAAACGCGGCTTCCCAGTCACGGGCCGGGTGAGCCGGTGCAGGCTCACTCCCGGCCGCCAGCGCGGCGAGGGCGTTGGCGACGACACCGTCGTGGTTGGCCGAGGTGACGTAGGCGTTCCCCAGTTCCAGTTCGTGCTGGAGATTGTCCCGGCCATGGCCCGGGAGGACATCGAGCACCAGCAGTGGCCGGCCCACGATCCGGGCCTCGGCGCAGGTGCCGCCGCCCGCGGTGGTGATGACCAGATCGGCCGCCGCCATCATCTCCGGGACACGGTCGGTGAAGCCGAACGCCCTGACCCGCGGCTGCCGTTCGGCGACGGCGCCCAGCGCGGCTTCGAGCCGGGCGTTGTGCCCGGCGACGGCGAGCACATGCACCCCCGCGTCCCCCAGCGCGGCCGCCGCCTCCGCGACCGGGCCCAGGCCCCAGCCGCCGGACATCAGCAGCACGCACCGGTCCCGGCCGGGGATTCCGAGAGTGTCCCTCGCGCCGGCCCGGGTCGGCGGCGTGAAGAAGGCGGCCTGCACCGGGTGCGGCACGATCCGGATACTCGCGTGCGGCTGGAACCGGCGGACGGCCCGCTCGGCTACCTGCGACGTCACCAGGTACATGTCCACGTTCGGATGCACCCACAGCCGGTGCGGGGTGACGTCCCGGCAGAACACCACGTGAACCATGGCCGGATACTGTTCCGCGATGGTGCTGATGGCCGAGGCGCCGGTAGCGAACACGGAGATCGCGAGGTCGGCCGGGTGATGGTCCAGGTGCTCGGTCAGCCGGGGAACCAGCTGACGGCGGGCCCCCGCATCGGCCAGTAGCGCGAGCCGGCTCCCCGGCCGCAGCGCAGCGAAATGGAAGGCGTCGTACAGGCCGGGCACGGCGAGCATCGAGCGGAACACCCGCTCCCCCGCGCCGCCGGCCCGCGGGCCGAGCAGCCGCATCGCGTCCACGGTCTGCGCCGACCAGCCCCGGGCCGCCAGGGAATCGGCGCAGGCCTGCGCGGTCGCCGCGTGTCCCAGGCCCAGCGCGCCCGACACCAGCAAGGCCCGGCCGCACGGCCCATCCGGCGGTTCCACCGAAATGCTCCCTCCGGCCGGTGACCAAATTCTTCCAGGGCGCAAGCCCCGTCCTTCAGGCGAGGTTAGCCCGGCGTGGCGCCGCACGATTGAAACAGCACCATGGTGGAATTTTCAGTATGAGCATTCGGGTGGTGAAGCGGGCGTACAAGTACCGCTTCTACCCGTCCCCCGGGCACGCCCGGATCGGCGACCGGCGCCGGGACGTGCTCCACAAACTGTCCACCAGGATCATCCGCGAGAACCAAACGGTGATCATCGAGGACCTGCCGGTACGGAACATGGTCCGCAACCACACCTTGGCCCGCGCGATCTGTGATGCGGCGTGGGCGCAGCTGCGGCGGCAGTTGGAGTACAAGGCGGACTGGTACGGGCGCACCGTGATCGCGGTCGACCGCTGGTATCCCAGCTCGAAGACATGCTCGGCGTGCGGCCAACTGGCCCCCAAGATGCCGCTGAACGTCCGCGAGTGGACCTGCGCCTCATGCGGTGCGCGCCACGACCGGGACGTGAACGCGGCGAAGGTTCTATGTGCCGCCGGGCTGGCGGTTCAAGCCTGCGGAGATGGTGTCAGACCGCCCCGCACGTAGTGCGGGGAGGCGACCGTCGGTGAAACAGGAACCTCGGCCCGCGAGGGCTGAGAATCCCCGTCCCTCAGGGCGGGGAGAAGTCAAATGGTAGGACCCAGGTACCTAGCCGTCGCGGAGAGGAGGGCCCGGTCAGCGGAACCACCGTCACGGCGCGCCGCTTTCCCCGGCGCGCCGCCTGCGGTCTGGCGGTGGCCCTGACCGTCGCGCAGGGAGGTCCCGGGCTCACCGCCATCGGGCCGGTCCGCCGACACCTGTTCGGTCGGCTCGCAGGCTACGGCGACGCCGGGCACGTGGCGCTGACCTTTGACGACGGCCCAGACCCGCGGTCGACCCCGGATTTTCTCGACCTGCTCGCCCAGCGGGACGCGCACGCGACGTTCTTCATGCTCGGCTCGATGACCGCGGCCGCCCCGGGGCTGGCCGCCGAGGTGGCCGCGGCCGGGCACGAGATCGCCGTGCACGGCTGGGAACATCGCTACCTGACGGTGCGCGGTCCGAGGGACACGTTCCGGGATCTGGCGCGCGCCCGGGACACCATCGTTGAGGCGACCGGGCAGGTACCGGCCTACTTCCGCCCGCCGTACGGGGTGCTGAGCGGCGCCGCGCTGGTCGCGGCGCGGCGGCTGGGACTGCGGCCGCTGCTGTGGACCTGCTGGGGCCGCGAATGGGTCCAGGGCGCGACCGCCGGGTCGGTGTCCGGCACGCTGCGCAGGAACCTGAGCGGCGGGGGCACCGTGCTGCTGCACGACTCGGACTCCACGTCGCCGCCCGGCGCTTCCCGCCGGGCGCTGGACGCGGTGCCATGGCTGCTGGACGAATGCGCCCGGCGCGGCCTGGCGATCGGCCCCGCGGCCGAGCACGGGCTCCCCTAGCGCCGCCGACCTAAGAGCGGCGTCGGTTTTCCGCAGCATAGGGATGCGAAGGGAACCCACCACGGCGGGGCGGGGGGTGTGTGCGCTGGTGAGCGGCTTGATGGCTGTGTTGGTGGGGTGGTTGTCCGGCGGCCAGACTTTGGTCGCCTGGGCAGGGCCGGTGCTGGCGCGGATGAGCAAGGCGGTGATGACTTCCGGCGTGGTATCGGTGATGGTGGCGTGGATGGTGGCCTGGCGCATGGGCGCGTTCCACACGATCTGGATGTCGAACGCGGCCAGTAGCTCGGCTTGAAGATCGGGCGGCAGGCAGGCCAGGTCGCTGGCGACTTCGGGCAGCAGGTCGACCAGGTGGGGGTCGCTGGCGGGGGTGGTGTCGGCCGCTAGTTCGGTGAGCTGGGTCTCGATCGTCTTGCGTTCGGTGTGCAGGGCGGCGTAGTCGTGGCGCAGGCGGCGGCGGTATTCCTCGCCGGCTTCGTCGGGCATGTCGAACGAGCCGTTGATCTCGCGCATCAGGTGGTCCTGCTGGGCGGTGATGCGCTTGAGCCGGGTACGGTACGCAGCGGCCTGCCGGTCGCGGTGCTGCTGCTGAGCGTCAGCGGTGGCGGGGATGAGCTGCGCGAGCCGGGTGGCGCGGCCGGGGGCCAGCGCGTAGGCCGATAGCCCCCTGAATACCTCGCCCATCAGGAGGTCTTCACGGACGCGGACGGTGCGGGGGTGGCCGGGCGCGGCGGCCACGTGGGCGGGAGTCTTGGGGTTGTACCCGCACTGGTAGTACATGTGCTCGGCCGGGATCTTGTTGGCAGGCTTCATCTTGGTGTTGCCCCACATGCGGCGGGTGCACATCTTGCAGCGGATGCGGGACCGCAGCGTGTAGGTGCGGAAGGTGTCCGGGGTGGTGCGGCCGGTGTCGCGGGCGCTGCGGTGCTCGGCCCCGATCCGCTGGGCCGCTTCCCAGGTCTCGCGGTCCACGATGGCCGTGTGGGTGGGCTTCTCTGACCAGTACCACTTGTCGGGCGGGGTGGGCTTGCCTTTGCGGCGGCGGCCGAACACCTGATACCCGGTGTATTTCGGATTGGCCAGGATGGAGTAGATCCCGCCGAGCGTCCAGCCGATCTCCGGGTCGGCAGGCGGGTAGGTGACCGGGTCGGCGGACAGCCGGGCCTGAATAGTTGGCACGCCTAGCTTGTCATCCACGCGCATGGCGTAGATCGCGGCGATGATGGGGGCGCGGATCTCGTCTTTGGCGAGCAGTGTCTTGGTGCGGCCCTGGGCCGCCTTGGACGGGGCCGGGTGCGGGATCTTCTCGGGCAGGTACCCGTCCAGGACTTTGCCGAGGTTGTAGCCCTGGGCGGCGTGGGTGCGCATGCCGCGCCACATGCTGCGCTTAAGGGACAGGCGGAAGTATTCGGCGATGTTCTGCTTGGTGCGGCGCAGCAGAATGGTGGCCGGGTCGGTGCCGTCCAGGTCGAGCGGCTCATCGGTGGCGAACAGCAGAATGTCACTGTCGCTGAGTTCGCGTTCCAGTTTCAGCGCGTTGAAGGTGTCCCGGCCGCTGCGCTCAATGTCCTCACACACCACAGCGGCGAACCGGGGACTAGGTGAGCGGGCCTCACTGAGCAGGTCGGCCAGGCCGCCGTCGCGGGGCAGGCCCTTTTCCACGAACGGCTGGTAGTTGCCCGCGTGCCCGCGTGCTTCAAGGTCCAGCCCGCCGGATTCAATGTCCCAGTAGTAGCCCAGGGATTCGTCAAAGTCGGCGTGACAGTGTGTGAGTGACGGGGCGGGCTTGAGATAGCCGCGGCGATATTTCAGGGGTTCCGGGATGGCCGCGGTCGTTACGTTCCGTGACCGGTATGCGGGGCCGGTGGCGGCATGCGTGAGGCGGATGCGGCGGAAGTGAGGGCGCGGCCAGGCTGCCGCGGGTGATGATTCAGGTTCTCACGCCAGGAATCTTCGCCTTAGGAATGCCTTGACCGCGCCCGGTTCCTCATCATGGCTTGCCGACTGCATCTGCCGCCACCTGCCTGCCGGGATCGTGCCTGATCCGGTGCCGTTCCGGGAGGTGCTGGAGGGACTGCTGGCCGATACGCGGAAGGCGCGGGGAAAGCGGCATCCGCTGCCGTCGCTAGTCTCGGTGGCGGTCGCGGGCACGGCGGCCGCGCTGAGCGGCCCGCTGGCGATCGCGCAGGCCGCGGCGTGCTGGGATCAGGAGGTGCTGGCAGCGCACGGCTGCTGGGTAAGCCCGCGGACCGGGCTGCGGGTGGCGCCGTCGGCGTCGATGCTGGACAGACTGCCGAAACTGCTGGACCCGGACGAGTTCGAGGCTGCCCTGACGGCGGCCGTGGCCGCCCTTGCGCTGGATCCCGCTGTCCCGGCCGCGTATGCCGCGCGCCGCGCGCAGCAGCAGCGCGAGCAGGAGGAAAAGCGGAAGAAGCGGAAACGGAAGCCGCCGGCGGCGGAGAGCTTCCGGGAGGAGAGGCAGGACGGCTGGTTCCGGCCCCACCCGCAGCACCGTGGCTGGACCCTGCCGCCTGCGGGGATCCCGGGCACGTCCCCGCACGCCAGGGCGTCGCCGTGGACGGGAAGGAGCGCAAGGGCGCGAAAGCCGGCGGCGGCAGGAAAGTGCACCTGCTCGCCGCCGTCACCCATACTCCCGGGATAGTGATCACCCAGGACAGGGTAGCGAAAGCCGGGAAGGCCAACGAGATCAGCCACTTCAAGCCGCTGCTCGCGCCGCTGCCGATCGCCGGGACCGTCGTCACCAGCGACGCCATGCAGGCGAACAGGGACAACTCCCTGTTCCTCCGGAAGGTCAAGGACGCGCACTGGCTGTGGCCCATCCTGGGCAACCAGCCGAACCTGAACGAGACCCTGAATGCGCTGTCCTGGGAAACCATGCCCGTCGCCGCCGCGACCAGCGAGATCAGCCGCGGCCGGATCGAGACCCGCACCATCCGCGTCTGCCTGCCCCCGACGGCACTGGCTTTGAGGACGCGCGCCAGGCCCTGCTCATCGAACGGTACGTCACGTACAAGAAGAAAGGCCGGTGGCATACCCGGGCCGAGGCCGTCCTCTACCTCACCAGCCTGAGCGCGGACGGCACCACGCCGGAAGACCTGCTCGCCCACGTCCGGGGCCACTGGCAGGTGGAGCACGCGCACTGGCTACGCGACGTGATCTGGAAAGAAGACAAATCCCTCATCCGAACCGGAAACGGGCCACAGGTATGGTCCGCCCTCACGAACCTCGTCATCACCCTGTTCCGCGTACAGGGAGTAACCGGCTACACCGCCGAAACCCGCCGCATTGCCCAGGACCCCCGCCGCGCACTCCAGATCCTCGACCTCACAGGCCTTTCATCAGGCTAAACAGCCCTCATGACTTTGACGAATCCCTGAGTAGTAGCCGGTGATATAGAACCCCTCGGGCAGCCATTCGCGGGCGGAGGTGATCTGCCGGGTGATCGACCCGAACGGGTCCTGCATCTCCAGGGTGGAGGTGCGGCCCAGCATCGCCACCGGGACCGGCTGCTCCGGCCCTACTGCGCTTGCTTGTGTTTTCGGTCGTACTGCCATTGCAGGATCCTCCTGATCACCTCGGCCTGCCGGGCGTCCAGCGCGGCGGCTTTCCGCCCGGTCTCGATCCGCCATTTCCACCGGACTTTTATCCCTGCCCGGTCTTTCCTCTTCCCTTAAATTATAGGCGATAATACGATGGTCCGGGAATGGCAGTCGGTGAATAACCGGCCTGTTCTTCTGCCTTTTCTTGATCGTGTCGTGCCTGGTCAGATGCCATATTCTGCCTTTCCTTTTCCGTGCCTGGTGCGGCGATCTTTAAATGCGCGTGTGCGCATTTAATGGTCTGGCTGGCTGTCACCGTTGCCGTCGTCCCGCCCGCAGGGGAAGCGGGCCGGGCGCGGGCGTGTCAAGATGGAGCGCCCCACTGGACGAACGATCTGGACCCGTGGCGGTCGGTCTGCTCGGCTTGTCCCGGGATGACAGAGAGGGGACAGTCACGCTTTCCACCCCGGCCACGTGCGGCGGCACGGCCTGGGGCTCAGCCGCTCACGGAGCCGGAGGACCCCGCCGGAGGCATCAGCACTTTTCACCGGCCCGGCGGCGGGGCCAGATCCCCGCGCCCGGTCAGCACGAACCAGGTGATCAGGCCGGTGACGACGGCGGGACCGGACGGCTGGCCCGGCAGCAGATTCACCACCACCAGCGACAGCAGAGCCGTGATCAGGGCACGGAACAGCAAGATGGCAGCGGCCGTCCGTGCCAGATGCGGGCCGGGATCAGCGCGGCCATGCCCAGCAGGCCGACGTCGAGTTCGCGCGCGTGTCGGCGTGCGCCGACGTCCGCGCCAAACATGCCGGGCTGGTCGGCGGCCAGGTCGGCGTAGGCCTCGGACCGTCCCCAGGCGGTGCGGAGCTGGGCGTAGGCGTTCGCGGCGGCGGTGTAACGCCGCACGTTCCCGCCGTCGGGCCGGTCGGGGTGGGTGGCGGCGGCGATGGCCCGCCACGCGGCCCGGACCTGCTCATCGGTCAGGTCCGGGTCGGTGGGCAGCCCGAGCACGGTGAACGGGTTGGCGTTCATGTGCGGCTCCGGGGCCCGAGCACGTCATCCAGGAATCCCTTACCCGGCCCCGGGGGTGGTGGCTGGTCGTCCGGTGGCGGTGCGGGCGGCGGGATGATGACAGTCGGGGGCCGGACCTGAGCCGCGGGGAGGCTGAGCGGGGATGGTTTGGGCCGGGCGACCTGCACGAACGTGGCCCCGCCCCGGTGGATGTAACACGCCTGCCCGACGTCCAGGGTGCGGATCAGGTCGGGGTCAGCGATCCAGGCGTGCTGAGCGCGGGTGGTGCCTTCCTCCCCCCAGGTCGCGCCGACCAGCTTGTGCGCCGATTCCAGCACCCGCCGGGTCCCGGCCAGTTCCACCACGGGTTGCGGGGTGGGGGGTGCTCATCAGCCAGATCCCGCCGTCGGCGGTGGCGGCGATCCGGTACCGCTCATCGTCATCGCGGCCGAGCCCTTGCCAGGATTGGGCCGAGACCTGCACGCCGAGGCCGAGGGACCGGCCGCGCTCGTAGAGGTTGGAGATGGGCACCCGGCGGGACACGGCGCGAGTAGTCGTCGGCGGCCAGCAGGATCGCCCGCCGCTCGGCGCCGGGGTCGGTGGCGGTGTGGGCGACCAGTTCGGTCAGCGCCATCGCCTGCGCTTCGGCCACGGATTGTTCGCGGGTGCCTTCCAGGATGCAGTACCAGGCATCCGCTCCCGGCCAGATCGCCGGGCCCGTCCAGGGCGGGGCCGAGTCGGCCGAGCAGGGTCGCGTAGCGGAGCTGGATGTCCCCGACGTGGGGCTTGGCGGCGCGGATGCGGGACAGGGCGGCGCCGTGCAGGCCGTCGCCGTAGGCGGTTTCCAGCCAGGCCACGTCGAGGCGGTCCAGGAAGCTGGCCGCGTTGGCGGGCGGGCCGCCGGGGGCGGCCAGGGCCAGGTTGACGACGGCTTGCATGACGTCGGTGTAGTAGGCGGCGGCCCCGTCCCCGGTCTCGATCATCGCCAGCAGCAGGACGCCGAGGTCGCGGGGCGGCAGGTCCCACAGGCACAACCGGGCCTCGTCGGGCCAGATGGCCACGCGGCGGGCTCCGACGCCGTGCAGGAGGCGGCGGGTCCGTTCGGCCTTGACCCGGGCGTCGGGTCCGCCTTTGCAGTCCAGCACGACCAGCAGCGGCCGGTTTCCCTCGCCCCGGCAGGTAGGCGGTGTGGGTGGCGGCGTACCAGCCGGCCCACAACCGCATCATCAGGTTCGTCTTCCCCGACCCCGACGAGCCGATGATGACCGAATGCCGGGCGAAGGAGCGGGCCGGGACGGTGAGGATGGGCCGCCAGGGGTGCCGGATGGCGCGGATGATCGGGCCGATCACCACCTGGCCGCCCCGGGTCAGCAGCGGGACGGTGCCGGGGGCGGCGGCCCGGCCGCGTGCGGCCCGTACTTGGCCGGCGCCATTGCCGGGCGTCGAACTCGATCGGGTGCGGAGGCGGTGAGCCCGGCCAGGCCGGTGGTGATGGCGTAGATCCGCCACGCCCACAACAGGCCGCCGATGGCCAGCCCGGCCGGGACCGCCACGGGTGCGACCAGCAGCCCGGCGCGGAGGATGGCGTCGGCGGCCAGCAGCCGCCACGCGTTGCCCGTAGTCCTGACCGGGGCCAGGGCCACGGCCTGCCAGGCCCGGAGCCGTATCGCCTGGCCCCCGATGGCGTAGACGGCGGTCATGGGCAGCGCCCAGGCGGCGGCGCGCCACAGCCGGGCCGGTGGCCAGCCGCGCAGCCAGGCGGCCAGGTAGCCGATCGCGGCGACGGTGGTTAACGGCCAGGCCGCCACCGCGACGGCGGCGACGATCAGCCAGCCGATCACCTTGAAGCCTTTGCGGATCAGCCACAGCGCGGCGGTGAGTTTCAGCCAGGACCAGATGCTCACGAGGCGGCTCCTGCGGGCAGGTCGCGGACCACGATCCGGGGCTGCAGCGGTGCGGGCAGCGCGTTGATGGCCCGGTGGACGACGGGCCGGGCGGGCGGGGCGGTCAGGTAGACGACCTGCGCGTACCGGGCTGCGGGCCCGGCGGCGTTGCGCCGGGGCCGTAGTCGGTGGTGCGGGCCAGCAGCGCCCGCATGATCGCCACCGTGCGGGCCAGCGGCTTGGGGGTCAGCTCGGCTTCGATGGCCCACACCTGCCCCGCATACGGGGAGCCGTCCAGGGAGGGCCAGTGGACTTCGGCGTCGGGCAGGTGGGCGATGCCGACGTGGCCGCCGAGGGCGGCGCGGATGCGGCGTTCGCTGCGCCACCACGCCTGCCCGTCCTGGTAGACCTCGCTGGCCTCCAGCCACAGCCGGGCGGCCAGGACGGCGCGGATGTGGGCGAGCCGGCCGAGCGCGGGCCGGGTGGCGGGGTAGCGGCAGGCCGGTGGGCTTTCATCCCGGCGGGGGTGAGCCAGCACCAGGCCGGGCCGGGGCCCAGGGTGCCGGTCTCGGCGTAGCCGGCGTGCCGCCAGCGGGCCACGATCCCGCGCAGCCGGTCCGCCCGGACGTCCAGGGCGGCGGCGAGCAGGTCATACGGTGCGCCATAATGCTCGGCGCACAGCATGAGCCCGGTGATGTCCCGGTCGGTGAGCTGGACCGTCCCGGCATCGGCCCGGCGGCCGGCCAGCGAGGGGACCGGCGGGTGTGAGGGGTGGCATGGCACCACGTTCTATCCGCCCACCGGCGGCGCCGAAGGGCGGAAAGCGCGATTCTTCGGCAATGCCGGTCTGACCGGCAGCCGCACCGGCAGGACCGGCGGCGGTAGCCGCCGGTCAGGTGGCGTGGAACCAGTCCAGCTCATCCAGCAGCGCGGCTAAGGAATCGGCGGCCAGGTCGGTGGGGCCGTTGCTGGCGTGCCACTTCCCGTCCGGCGCCGTCGGTGATCGGGCGCGGAGGTGCCAGTCGGGGTGCTGGAGCTGGAAGATGATCCGCCGCAGGATGTCCCGGTCCGGGACCGTCCAGCCGGTCACGGGGCCGCCACAATCTCTTCGAGCCGGTTCAGCAGCTCCCTCAGCGACAGGGCGGCCACGACGTGGCAGTCCTGCTTGTCGTCTTTTTCCGCGATGAAGCGTGTGGCTCCGTCCTGAGGCGTGGATGGACCACTCGGGGTGGTCCTGGATGAAGCGCTGTTGCCGGACGACTTGATCAAACGGCAGACCCATCACAGCTTCCCTTGCCTGACCCGTAGGGACCCGTGTGGGGCCGTGCCCGGTACGGGTCAGCACCGGGCACGGCACACAGATCCTATGCCAGACACTACGAACGCACCAGACAGTCCAAACAGTGCAGACAGTATGCGCAGGTCACGCTCGGTTTGCGATCATGACGGCATGCCAGCGCGGGGACGGAGCTACCTAGTGAGCGGGTAGAAACAGACCTGCGACTTAGGGTGACCGCTGGCGAATGGCAGCAGAATGAGAAGCTTCCATCTGTCGCCTCCCTGGCCGCTCACTACGGTGTCGCCAGATCAACGTGGTTAGCGCACTGCGGCGCATGGAGTCAGACGGCCTGGTAGAGATCGTGGCGAACTGGGGCACGTTCAGCAGGTTACGGTAGGCTGACCCGGAGTTGCTGGCCATCGGGAGCCCGCCACCGCCAAGCCGTAGGCGCGGCGGGCGCGGACGGTACCGGCAGACCGATGCTGCTTCCTCGGGTCAATGCTGCGGCCATATACCTCCGTCCCCTGCACCTTCCGGGTTCATCGGTGCTTGCGGTGCCGGGGGCCGTGCTGCTTCCTCGGGCACTGGTAACGGCGGCTACCAGGTGTGCTTTTGCTTGCACCTTCCCCAGTTATTTGTTCGGTGCGGTACCGCAGTTGTTTTTGATCTTAGAGCAGGAGTAAGGAGAGGGTGTGAGAGAAAATAGAAAATAGGGGAATAGGGGAGAGTTAGATGGAGAGGTTAAGGGTTAATAGTGATTTTGATCTTGATCTTTGTTTTTGCCTGGGTGGGTGCTGTACTGTGAAGCTGGAGCTTCCTGACAAAGAGAGAGCTAGAAGAGTGTGTGAGGTAAGGAAGCGGAAGAGGAACGGCGTAGGACGGCGCGCGGACAGGCTAGAGGCGCAAGAAGCTGTGTTGTGAGAAGCACAGTATATAAATGAGTGAGAGGTGTGATGGGTAGATGTTGTGAGATATGTGTGTGATATATGTGTGGAGGTATGGAGGTATAGATTGGAGAGGAGAATAGGAGAAGGGAAGGTAGGATGAGAATAGAAAGGAAGAGGAGATAGATGATGTAGATGGAGTGGTTAGATAAAGAGTAAGTATAATAGGATAAGGTAATAGGTTGTGGCAGAAAGAAGATAGATAGAGTGGAAAGAGGAGAAGTGGAATAAGGTAAATGGTTGTGATATAAATTATTATGGTAGAGAGAATTGTTATGAGATAACTATGGAGAAAAGGCTAAAAGATATGGGTAATAAGAAGTAAGAGGTAGAAGGTGAATAGAGAAAGAGAGGGATTGGATTAGGGGTGAAGGTAAAAGAGGATTAGATGGAATAGATATATAGATGGGATAGATAAAGGGTTGTATTAGTTAACTAGATGAGAGATTTATTTAAAGATAGGGTGAGAAGTGGTTTAATTGAGAGAGATTTAAAAGTTATGGATAATAAGATTAGATACAAGTATAAGTTGATAAATAAAAGATAGATGAGGTTGGATAGAATGGAGAAGAGATAGATATGGATAGAGAAAGTTTGGGTGGGGGTAAGAGTGGAAAAAAAGAAAGTAGATTGGAGTATGGAAAATATGAGGGAAGTATAGGTTGAGGTGAGATTTGTATAGGTAGAGATGTTGATAGATATAGTAGTGTTAGATATAAAAGGTATAGAATGGGTGATAGTGGGAGGAGAATATGGTAAAAGAGATAGGTAGATGTATGAAGAGTGGGTGAGGAAATTTAGGAAAGAATGTGAAGATGAAGGGGTGGCTTTATTTTTAAAGAAATGGGGAGGTAGGAATATAAAGGTTGGTGGTAGAGAGATAGATGGAAGAAAGTGGGAAGGTATGATTAGTATTATATATAAATGGAATAAGATGTTGGAGGGTGATAAGGGAGGAGTGATTAAGAATTTATATAAAGTAGATGGTGAGTTTGAATGAGGTATAGATTTATTTATGGAGATATTTGAAAGATGAGTTAATGTGTATATAGAGAGCTTGGTATATTGAGGAATATATAAATTAGATATGAGGGTAAAGCAAGGTGAATGTTAAGTGCTAAGAGAGGAGATGTTAAAGGTTGGATTTGATTTCGCGGAATATAATGTTAGATGAGATGAGATTATTAGAAGATAGAATATTATAGAGTATAAGATATAGAACAGTGTGTATGGCTAAGGGGGAGCTGTGTAATATAGGAGATAAGATTTATGGGAGTGAGAGTTGGATTAGAAGAAAAGATATAGGAAGTGTTAGATTATGATGAAGAACAAGAGGTGGTAGAAAGGTTGGTGGTGTTAAAGATTAAGAAAGGAGAATATATAGGAGATAGAAAAGATGGTATTACAGAATAGATTGGAGTAAAAGTTAGAGATAAGTTATAAGGTTTAGATGTTGTATTTAGAGTAGAAGAACTAGTATAGATAAGAGGAGAAGATGAATGAGGAGTATATAGATGATAGTGTGGAGGGGGTATTATTGTATAAAGTAGAGGTTGTAAGGTGTAAGAAGATGAGGAGGAAAGAGATGGAGGAAAAGTTAAGAAGAGCTTAGGTGGAGTTATAGATTGAGATTAGGGGGAGATTGGGGAAGAAGATATAGATGGTAAAGTAATAAAAGATAAAGATAAGTAAGAAAGGGTATAAGAAGGTAAGAAAAGGAGAGATATAGGTGAGCTATAGGATATGATAGAGGTGTTTATAGATAAGGTAGTGGAGAGCTTAGGTATTTATGAGTTTGGAGAGTGTTTATTATAAGAGTATTTTAAGGAGATTGAAGTATTATAGTTTAAGCTATATGAAGTAGAAGTATAGGATGAGGAATTATGTAAAATGGGAGGCAGAATGGAGAAAGAGAGATGGTGAGAAGGGGGTATAGTAGGAGTAACTTATAGGAAAGGAGTAGAGTAGAGGTAGAAAGAGAGGGAGATGGTGGCATTGAGGTAAAATTTGATGAAGAAAGGGAAGAAGTATAGGAGAAGGATATAGTGCTTGGAGATGGTAGCAGATTTCTTGCTTAAGAAGAACTGGATATTTTGCTCAGTGTTATTATAGATTGTTTTCTAGATGATAAGATAGTATGAGATATCTTCTGAGGTATATGAGTGAACATAGTTATAGTATATGTGGGTATAATATTATGGATATTATGGATTGAAAGAAATAGTAAAGGAGAGAAAAGAGTGTTTTAGCAGAGAGATAACAGGAAGATGGATTTTGTAGGAGAGGGATGAGGATATAATTTTACTAAAGGGTATAGGTGGGAAAAAAGGAGAGATGGGAAGATGGGATGAGGGAGGTGTGAGGGTTAAAGGTAATTAATATAGTAGGAGAAGTAGAGGGTGAATAGGGGTATTGGCTCTGTGGCTGAGAAGGTAGGGAAGTTGGAAGAGTGGCTAAGATATTGATTTTTTATAGAAGAAGGAGGTGAAGATAGAAGGTGAAGTGGTAGATGTAGGGGATATGATGGTAGGAGTTGAAGGGTGAGAACAAGGCTAAGGAGAGGAGAAAGAAGATGGTAAGGTAGCTGAGGAGCACTAGATATATCTGAGGTGTTTACTTCTTTATCTCTATGAGAGTGTAGATAGGCTGAATGGTTAAGTTGGGCAATAGCTAGAAGATAAAGGGCAATGCTTATAAGTGACTGTGGTGGCATAGGTGGAAGAGTAGAACGATGTCAGCGAGGTATGGTGGAATAAAGGGGACTTAGGCCAGGAAGAAATTCACAGGGAAAAGGGTGTAGTACAGGTTTATAAGAGGTGAAGATATAGGCTAGAGGATGAAGTAGTTTTAGAGCAGCAGACTAGTGAAAGGAGAGTTGCTGAAGAGTGAGGGGTGGACTTTGGAGGAGGTGAAGTAGAAGGCGTTGAATGAGTGAAGCATAGCGGAGTGAGGTTAGCGCTTCATGTGATCATAGATTGCTTTACGCACTGAGTTGAGAAAGTGTATTGGTACTACTGATCTGAATAGAACAGATGAGCTTATACGCTTACTGGTAACTGGCGCTGGTATTTATGGTAAGGTAGTTGTTTGTGTTTTTGGTTTTGGAGGTGTTGGGGTGGGTGGGTGGGTTATTGTTTTTGTTGTTGTTGTTTTTGTGTTTGTTGGGTGTGGTTGTTTTGGTGTGTGGTGGTGTTTGTTTTTGGTTAAGATAGGTGGTTTTTTTTGTTGGTGTTTGTTTTTTTTTGGTTTGGTGGGGTTTGTTATGGTGGTTGTGTGAGTTTTGTGATTTAGAGTTGGGTTGTTTATTTGATGATTAGTTGGTGGTTGGGTTGTGTTGTGTGGGGATTGTTTGTTTTTTATAGTAAGGAAATTTTGGTAATTTTTTTCAGAGTTGGTTAGGTTTTTGGTTATGGTTTGGTTATAGTTTGGATTTATTTACTTGGTGATTAGTTGTTGGTTGTTGTTGGGATTTTGTTATTTGGTATTAGATATTTTGGTGGATGAATTTGATAGGTATTATGTGTTTTAGGGTGTGTTTGTGTTTATTAGTTTATATTTATTGTTGTGTGATTGCTGTATTTCGTTAGTTGGTTTATGGGATGTTACGAAGTTAACTTAGTCGCTGTCCACGAGATGGCCGCTTCTGACGCCACAGCGATACGGGGCGGCGCATCAGGTCTTCCGTCGGGACTGACAGCAACCACGAAGGTCGCCTCGGTTCCCGCCCGGCGTTCTGCCGGGGTCTGCCAGCGAGGCAGGTCATCTTCGGTCGGTGGCACGATGAAGCTTGACGATCCATGTGGGCCAGCGTTAACCCGGAATATGCCGGTCTCCAGGAGAAGGCGGTCGTAAGACAGGCTCCCGAACTTGAGTCGTCTGCGCATGGCCGCGATGGGCGCTCCGGCCAGGAGGGTGTGAGCGTTCGACCGTAGGGGCATGAGTAGGACTGATCCGTCGGCTGGCACGCTTAAGGGTATGCGGCTGGTGCCGCCAGGTGGTTTGCTCTGGCAGCCGGTCCTGGTGCGGTCCGGATGCTCCGTGCGGCGGCTCTGGGACGCCAAGTGGGGTGGGTGGGCCTCCTCCTCCTCCTCCTGATGCTGCTGCTAATGTAGTCATGGTTGCTAGAGGATCTACACCTTCAGCCGAGATGACTCGCCAGCTTGGCTGCCTCAATCAGCAGTGTCGTGGTGGCGGAACTCACTACGGCTACAGCTGCGGCGTTGGCCCCGGCGCGTACGGTGTTGACCGTCCAGGCGCGGAACCGCTCAAGCGCGGACTGGTCTACGCCCCGGTCGCTGACGGCTGCGAGTGCGGCCTTCTCCTCCATGTCGGCGTCGGGCACGTCGGGGACGAGTGCGCGGACGATTGTCGTGATCACGGTGATGAGCTGCCGGAGGTCGTTCGCGCTGGTTCCTATGTTCTGAACCTGCTGGGCGTAGTTGCCCGCGACCTGGAGCGGGGCGCTGTTTGTGCTGATGTTCATGGTCGGGCCAGATGCCCGGTACTGCTGCCCTTCGAGGTAGGCGCCGGTGTCTGAGCTGAAGTCTTCAGCGCATTTCACGCCGGAATCCGTCAGATACAGAACTACTGGCCTCTGGGCCTGAGCGACGAAGGTCCTTTTGACCAAACTGTTCCGGTAAAGCCAGGCCGCTGCTGCGTCGAGGTCGTCGGCCGTGAACGGGTCAGCGAAGAAGTAGCCTCGGTGATCATGCAGTATCCCGTCGCGGGCCACGCCTGGCGGGCTCGCCGCATCGCGCGAGTACAGCCAGTCCACTATCGCGTCGCGGCAGGCTGATCTGCGGCGCCGTGTATTGGAACGCGCGGCTTGCAAGTCGTCCACGAAGGCGCGGCCGACCGGGGTGGACTGAGCTCGCAGATCCCAAACACTGCCGTAGCTGTTGGCGAGATCGAGCAGCGAGCGGCTCTCCAGAGAGTTCACGTCATCAAGAGCAATCTCGTAAGTGCTCATGCTCTGGTCGGGCAGGCTGTCGTAGAACGAGTCGAGCGGCACGTATACCCCGGCACCTTCCTCTGTACTCCGCCGAACGATCCACTCGACCAGCTGCGCCCGGCGAGTCTCTGAGGCTGGCCAGCCCCATCCGCGCTCATCCACAACTGAGAGGGTACCGGCGCAGCCTGGCAATCTAGGTCAGACGGTCCTGCTTGCTGCTTTCGCTACCGAATCCGGCGCCGACCTTGATCGCAGAGTGCCTGATCGTGTAATTATCTGCGGTGATCGGCGGTTTGCGCTGTGTGCCGGTCTTGTCGGCACGCCGCGCGGCGTTCGCGGCTGGAGCGCCTAGCGCGTCCGTACGACGGGTCCGGGGCGCCAGGTGGGTGGGCCGCCTCCTTAGGCTTGCCGTTTCCGGCCCCAGATCTCCGGAAGGCATGCCTGTGAGCTGCGGTTACTGTCCGCATTTCTTTGCATAATATGTTAGATCAAGATAAAATGCGGGCATGTCCGCCGCTGCTGCCGCCATCCTGGAGGGCATGCCCTGCCCGCGTGATCTGCACCGCTTGAACGCCGGCGGGGAGACGGTGATCTTCGCCGGGTCAGTGGAGCTGTCCCGGTTCAGCGAGGACGACGCGGCGATGCGCCACGTGGCGGCGGTGACGCTGCGGCAGCTGGGGTTCAGCGGGAAGGACGTGGCCGCGGTGCTGGGGCTGACCCCGAGTTACGTGGCCACGCTGCGGCAGCGGGCGCTGCGGGAAGGGACGGCCGCGCTGGTCCGCCCGGCGGGACGGCCCGGGGAGACAGATGATGCGTCGTGGGAGCAAGCACGGGCGTGGCGGGCCGTAGGGGTTCGGGACGCGGAGATCGCCCGGCGGCTCGGGGTGAACCAGTCCACGGTGCTGCGGCGGCTGGGCCGTGCGCACGTGCAGGACCCGCTGCCGCAGGCGCCGCGACCGGAACCGGAGGCCGCTCACACGCAGGCCGCGGAGCCGGAGCCGGAGGAGCAGCCCGGTCCCGGAGAGCCCGTGCCGCCGCGGCCAGCGGCGGATGCGGAGCGGCCCGCGGGGCCGGTGACGGTCTCGTCCCGGTACGCAGGGGCGATGCTGCTGCACACGTTCGGGACGCGGGCCGGGGCCGGGGAGATCCTGCAGGCCGCCGCGGGCGAGGACGCCCGGCCCGGTGACGTGGCGCTGCTGTCGGCGGTGAGCCTGTGCTTCGCGCTGGGCGCGGCGACGGCCGAGCAGTTCAAGCACCTGCCTGGCGCCGAGGCCGGGCCGCTGGCCGGGCTGTCCCGGCTCCCGGGCCTGCGGACGCTGCGCCCGCGGCTGGCCGCGATCGCGGATCGCACCGATCCGCTGCAGGTGCAGCGGATGTTCGCCTCGGCGATGCTGGCCGCCGACCCGGTCCTGTCCGGGGTGTATTACGTCGATGACCACTTCGTCCCCTACACCGGCGCCAAGCGGCGCCGAAGGGGTGGAACAACAAGCGGGGCCGGGCGGAAAGGGGCCGCGCGGACACCCACGTCACCGCCCACGACGGGCGGGCGGTGTGCTTCGTGTCCGGGGAACCGTCCGGGCTGACCGTCACCTTGCCGAAGGCGCTGTCCGAGCTGAAGAAAGCCGCCGGCCGCGGTGCGACGATCATGGTCGGGTTCGACCGCGGCGGCGCCTACCCGCAGGTCTTCACGCACTGCCGCGAGCAGGACGTGCACTGGGTCACCTACCGCCGCGCGCCGCTCGCGGTCCCCGCCGCGCTGCCGGTCATCACCCCGGTGACCGTCGGCGGCAAGAAGCGGCAGGTCGCCTGGGCCGAGGAGAAAGCCCAGCTCAAGGACTACGGCGAGGCCCGGCAGCTCACCCTGTTCGAACACGGCAAGGTCGTGCTGCAGATCCTGACCTCCGACTTCGATTCGTGCCCGGCGGACATCCTGGGCTGGCTGAAGTCCCGGTGGCGGGAGGAGAACTTCCTCAAGTACGCGGCGGAGAACTACGGCATCGACAAGATCTGCGATTACGCCGCCGAAATCACGGTGAACACCAAGATAACCGCGAACCCGGCACGCAAGGCCGCGAACGCCGCCGTCCGCGACGCGGACAAGAACCTGGCCGCCGCCGAGCGCGCCCTGGCCGCGCTGCTCGCCGACCCCGGCACCACCGCCGCAGCCAAGAACAAGGCGATCCCGGACGTGAACCACGCGATCACCGCCGCGCGGAAGAAACTGCAGGCAGCGACCGCCGCCCGGGACCAGGTTCCCGCGAAACTGCCCGCAGACCAGATCGACCCCGAGGCCCGGATCGCGGTGCTGCGCGCGGGACGGCGGGGCCTGCAGATGGTGCTCCGGCTGCTCGCCCACAACGCTGAGCACTGGCTGTCCAGCCAGCTCAACGCCTACCTGCGCGACGACGACGAATACCGGGCCGTCACCCGCGAGACCATCATCCGCGGCCTGGCCGGGACCATCACCTTCGCCCCCGCCGCGATCACGGTCACCCTCCAGGCACCCGCCGCACCCCGCGTCGCGCGAGCCCTTGCCCTGCTCACCGGCCAGATCAACGCCGAGCCGCCGTCCATCCCGGGCGACAACCGGCCCATCACCTACCAGATCATCCCGCAGCCAGTCATTTAACTCCCGGCGCCACAGGTCTTCCGGAGATCTGGGCCCGGCCTGCGGTAGGCGGCTCGACGGGACGCCTGGTCGGTAACTACCCCGGCTACAGCTTGATCGTTGCCTCGATCGTCAAGCGGCGGCGGGTGTTTTCACAGTTGGCAAATGGCTCTGGGGTGCACATTGCCTGCACGGGCGTGCGCGGTGGTGTGTGCGCACTGTATGGCTGGCGTGTGATGGCTGTGCGGCTGGCATCTAGCGGCGATGCGTGATGAACGTTATTCGCGCGGGAACCTAGGCCTCTTGATCTTCAAGCGTGTCTCACACTGGCTTTACGCTTTTAGCCTTCTCAATCTTTGCTTGCCGCGCGTCGTTCGCTGCTTTGGGGTTGAGTACGCGGTACAGGTCGTCGAATCGTTCGCGGAGTTCGGATCGCTTGATGTCCATGACTTTTACGTCGGGTACGGCGCCGCCCTGGTAGTTGTAGACGACGATTACGTCGCCGTTGGTTGTTACGTAGTAGGCGGGTTTTACCCAGAAGGCGTAGCTTTTGGCCTGGCCGGTACCGGCGTCGGGCTTCTGGTCCCTGGCCTTGGCTTCCACGAGGATAAGCGGCGCGCCGTCGGCCAGGGAGTGGCGGTCGTCTGCGAAGTAGAGCAGGTCGGCTTCGACGCGCCGGCGTGCCACGCCTTCGTACATGTCGAACCGGAACCCTGCGGCTTCGTGTTCTGAGGTGTACCCGAGCCCGTGGAACAGTGGGCTGGCGAAGTACATCTCGACTTCTCGTTCGGTGTCGAGATGCACTGAGGTCAGGTGGTCGAACCATTCTTGGGAGGGCTTGGGGTCGGGGCTGGAGTTGTTCGGCGGAGGCATGACGGGCAGGCTCAGGGTTATCCAGTCGTGCAGGTCTGCTTCGCTGATGGGCGGTTGCGCGTGGATTCCCCGGCCTTCCAGGAGGCTGGTGATTAGCTCTTTCCGCTGGGCTGTCCAGGCTTGGAAGCCGAACAGGGAGCGCAGGGTGTGGCAGCGTACCCGCCGTGAGCCTTTGGGGCTTGCCTCGATCGATCGCTGGATGGTTGCCGCGACGTCTTCAGGGTCTTTGTGCTTCGCCATGTTTCCCCTCCCGTTACTTGACAGCATGCACCCAGACGGCTGCTGCCGCTAGCGGAAAGTAAATGCGTTGACACGTTCTGTTCCGATAAGCCGACCCCGATTTCAGTTGAGCGAGGCGGCCGATGCCGGGACGGCCGGGCGGGGTGGTGTGCCGGAACGCCGCGTATTGTCCGGGGCGGCCCCTCCAGCGTCAACGGTGCTTCGCATCGCGCTGCGCGCGACGCGCCTTCGGCGTGCCGTTGACCCTGGAGACCTCTGCCGCCCCTGCGGGCCTGACGGCGAGGGCCAGGCCATAGGCCAGGCCCGGGAGCACACGGCGAACCTCACGTGACGGATGGGGCGCTGCTGCCGTGGTGAGCGTGCGGCGGGATGCCGCCCGGCGGTGGGGCGGGTGGGTGGGCCACCTGTGTGGATGATGCAGATTCCTTGCCTGCTGGCGCGGCCGGGGACGAGCGTGGCGATGCTCGGCCCCCGGCCTGCGCGGTGTGCCTTCCTCGGTGCCTGCCTTTCCCGGGCTAGCGCGGCGGGCCGCAGCGGCCCGCGCTAGCTTTGTGGCCTCAGAGCTGGGCCGTCCACTCGATAGCCAGGCGGCGGCCCCGTGTGCCTGGGGCTGGTTCCTTCTGCATCCCTATCTGCGGGAAACCGACGCCGATGACGGAAACCCTCGCCGCCAGCTCGGGCCCGGCGGGGCTCAGACGGTCCGGCGGCGGGACCGCGCGACGGTGCCGACCGCGCCGGTCAGGCCGAAGGCCACCGCGCCGTGCCAGAGCCCGGCGAACACCCCGCCGACGATGCCCCCGCCGAGGACGACCGAGAGCACGAAGACGATCGCGGCGCACGCCGCGGCGGGCAGCAGGGCGAAACGCCAGGGGTTGGCACGGGCCCACCGGATGGCCCGGCTCGACTGCTCGCGCCACAGTGCACCGGCCGCCGCGACCACGAAGAAGGCGACGACACCGAGCGACAGCGCGTCATTCAGGCCGCCGAGCCCGAAGCTCCCGCCGATCACGTGCCAGCCGAAGTCGCCCAGGGCGACGATCCCGCCGGTGACGGCGGCGCCGGTCCACGGAGCCTGCGACAGCGCTTCGCCTGAGACCGACATCTCCTCGCGCCGGGACACGCCCGGCTCGTTCATCTGCGTTGGTGCGGACATTTCAGCTCCTTGCGAGGACCACAGCCCGATCCGAACTCACGTCATATCGCGTTTGCCGGTAGCCTACCATGGTGACATGCCGGTCTTCCGATATATCGCCTTCACCCGCCGGGACCGCCGGGTACGGGCCCGCGCACGGCGGGGCCCGTAGGGTGATCTTCAATGACGTAGCCGAGGCCTTCCTGTGAGAACCCTTAGGGACTGTGCAGAGTCGACGCGTCTTTGGGGAAGGAAGAGATGAGAACGCGGCGGCGGCCGTAACAGCCAGGTAGCCGGACGAAGCACCCGTAGCGACCGCAGACGCTACGACGGCGAAGGCGATGAGGATGCAGGACGACGATACCGGCACCGAGCCATCCAGCGGAACCGGATGGCCGGCGGCGGGATATGGGAAGCCGGGCGCGGGACGGCCGGGGCAGGCGGGACGGCCGGGGCAGGCGGGACGGCCGGGGCAGGCGGGCCGGGTAACGGGGGGTACGGCGCTTGGGCGGGACCGGACGGTGGTTACGCGGGACCGCACCGGAGACGTCGGCGTAGCCGCAGGGTCGCCGTCTACGCGATCGTTGCCGTCCTCGCCGCCGGCCTCGGGGCGGCCGCCACGGTGGGCCTGAACGGCGGCCAGACGGCTCCGTCCTACGGGGTCTCCTCCCATCAGGTTCCCGGCCCGCAGAACGACGCCGGGAACACCGCGAGCGGCAAGCTGAACAAGGCATACGTCGCCGCCCGGGTCGAGCCCGCCGTGGCGGACATCGAGGCGGCCATCCAGTACTCGGGCGGCACGTCGTCCGAAGGAACCGGGATGGTGCTCAGCACCGACGGCCTGGTGCTCACGAACAACCACGTGATCAACGGGACCAAGACGATCAGGGTGACGCTGGCGACCACCGGCCGGGTCTTCTCGGCCACGGTGGTCGGCTACGACGCCACCCACGATGTGGCTCTGCTCAGGCTCAACGGCGCCGCCGGGCTGAAGGTCGTCGCGGTCGGCAACTCCGCGCAGGTCACGCTGGGTACGCCGGTGCTGGCCCTGGGCAATGCCGAAGGCCAGGGCGGCCTGCCGGCCCTCGCGCAGGGCACCATCAACAGCCTGGACAAGACCATCAGCCCGACCGACGAGAGCACCGGCGCCACCGAGACCTTGCACGGCATGCTGCAGACGAACGCCAACATCGTGTCCGGCGACTCCGGCGGACCGCTGGCCAACGCCGCGGGCCAGGTGATCGGCATGGACACCGCGAACGCCTCGAGCACGCAAGGCTCCTCGTCTGTCCTCGGCTACGCCATCCCCATCGATACCGCACTGTCGGTGGCGGAGCAGATCGCGGCGGGGCGAGCCAGCACCACAGTGCAGATCGGGCTGCCGGGATTCCTCGGCGTCCTGGTCCCGCAGAGCAATAGCACCAGCCCGGCGCAGCAGGCGAGCCAGCAACGGCAGCAGATACAGCAGCAGCAGCAGCAGCAAGAGCAACTGGGCGGCGGGCCGCCCGGCACCGGCGGCGGGTCCGGTAACGGCCAGTCGCCGCCGCCCGCGGCCTGTACCAACGACGACGCGGACACCACGGTGCCGTCGTCCATCGCGCCCGCCAGTACCGGGGCCCTCGTGGACGGCGTGCTCTGCGGCACCGCAGCCGCGACGGCCGGGCTGGCCGGCGGGGACGTGATCACCGCCGTCAACGCGCACGCCGTGACCACTCCCGGTTCCCTGACCGCCATGATGTCCGGGTTCCGCCCGGGCACTAAGGTCACCCTGAGCTGGGAAACCGTCAATGGGCAGCAGAAGCGGGGCACGCTCACGCTGGGGGCGGCCCCGGCGCGGTAGTCCGCCCGCAGGCCATCCCGGGTGATTTAGGTCACAGGCACCCCCCAGACCCGCGCCCCTACGGGAGTTAATCTGCAGCTTGTGACGTTTTCCGGACGCGGGGCTACCGTGCCCGGGCGGACCGCGATAAGTGAGGAGCCTGATGAGGCATGGGGGATCCTGGACGATGCGGTTAGTCACGCGACGGTTCCCTTCATAACCTGAAGGGAGCGTTCAGGTAACGCTCAGGGACGGATGGCTTACTAGGAAGCGAAGCGGCGCGCGGTGACCAGGGCGCTCGCCGGAACAGCGGAACCGGGCGAGATCTCCTTACCCGGGCTCAACACGAGGGCGATATTGATGCAGGAAGACCAGAGAGGTAGCGAGAACGGGCCGGGCGGGACACAGCCGCCTGAGAACGTCGGCCCTCAGGTCTCTACGCCCGGTGGCGGAACCACGCCCTGGAAGAGCGCGGATGACACGATGGCCTTCGGTGACAGCGCGCGCGGCGACACTTTGTCTTTCGGCCGGCCGGACGAGTCCGCGGCGAACCCGGCCGTCGAGCAGCAGGCCGGCGGAGCTGGAACGCCGCCTGCCGCCGGCTACGGCCAGGGCGGCTACGGGCAGCCTGGCGAGCCGAGTGGCCCCAGTGGCCCGGGCGCTCCCGGCGGCGGGTACGGACAGGCTGCTGGGTACGGCGCCGCGTACGGCCAGGGCAGCGGGTACGGCCAGCCCGGGAACTACGGCCAGCCCGGGAACTACGGCCAGCCCGGGAACTACGGCCAGCCCGGGAACTACGGCCAGCCCGGGAACTACGGCCAGCCCGGGAACTACGGCCAGCCCGGGAACTACGGCCAGCCCGGGAACTACGGCCAGGCCGGGAACTACGGCCAGGCCGGGAACTACGGCCAGGCCGGTGAGTACGGGCAGGCCGGGAACTTCGGCGCGCCGGGTGACTACGGGCAGACCGGAGGGTACGGGCCGCCGGGCGGATACGGGTCCGGCGGATACGGGTCGCCCAGCGGCGGTTACGGCGGCTGGGGCAGCCCGGCCGGCGGCTACAGCGAGCCGCCGCCGCGCAAGCGCCGCGGCCTGGCGGTCCTGGTCGTGGTAGCGGTGCTGGCCGCGGCGGTCGGGGCCGGCACCGCGGTGGCGCTGAACAACGGCGGCAACGGCGGCTCCGCCGGCGTCTCCTCCAACAACGTCCCGGCCCCCCAGAGCAACGGCAGCAATAACGGTAACGCCAGCTCAGCTCTCAACGTCCCGTCCGTCGCCGCCAAGGTGGAACCGGGGGTCGTCGACGTCACGTCCACGCTCAACTACCAGAGCGAGACGGCCGAAGGCACCGGGATGGTGCTCAATCCCAACGGCCTGGTGCTCACCAACAATCACGTCATCAACGGCGCCACCTCGATCAAGGCCACACTGGTCACCACGGGCAAGACCTACACGGCGCGGGTCCTGGGCTACGACGCCACCGACGACGTGGCGTTGCTCCAGTTGCAGAACGCCTCGGGCCTGAAGACGGTGTCGGTGGGCAACTCCGCCCAGGTCTCGCTGGGCACTCCGGTCCTGGCCGTCGGCAACGCGGGCGGGCAGGGCGGCAATCCCACCGTCGCGCAGGGCATCATCAATGCCACCGACCGGACGATCACGGCCGGGGACGAGGGCAGCGGGACGACGGAGACGCTGCACGGCATGCTGCAGACCAGCGCGGCGATTCAGCCGGGCGACTCCGGCGGGCCGCTGGCCAACGCCGCGGGCAAGGTGGTCGGCATGGACACCGCCGCGAGCAGTTCCAGTACGCAATCGTCCAGCAGCTCGACCATGGGTTACGCCATCCCGATCAACACCGCACTGTCCATCGCGCGTCAGATCGCGGACGGCAAGAGCAGCTCGACAATCCAGATCGGCCTGCCGGGCTTCCTCGGCGTGCTGGTGCCGCAGAGCAACAGCTCCAACCCGCAGCAGCAGGCTCAGCAGCAGCAGCAGGGCCAGGGTGGCGGCTTCGGCGGCTTCGGCGGGACCGGCGGGACCGGCGGCGGCAGCCAGAGCTGCGTCAACAGCGCCACGAACAACTCGGTCCCCGCCACGATCGCGCCCGCCAGCTCGGGCGCACTGATCGACAACGTGCTGTGCGGGAGCGCTGCCGCCGCGGCCGGCCTCGGCGCGGGCGACGTCATCACCGCCGTCAACGGCCAGGCCGTCACGACACCCAGCTCGCTGACGACGATCATGTCCCAGTTCCACGACGGCGACAAAGTGACTATCAACTACGTGGGCACGAACGGCGCCAAGCAGAGTGCGCCGCTGACGCTGGGTACCAGCCCGGCCAAGTAAACCGCGAAGGGACCTCCCAGGTGATCGGCCCGCCGGCCGCGTGACCGGCGGGCCGATCACTGTGCGGGCCGGGGTACCCGGCGCCGGGCCGGCCGTGGAGCGGCAGCCCGGAACCGGGACACAGCGTCGTTCAGGGCCGGGTGAGCCAGGCGCGCATGCGCTGCTCGCAGTCGAAGATCTTCGGCACCTCGACGTACTCGTCCGGGGTGTGCGCGATCTCCGAGGTGCCCGGCCCGTAGTTGACGGCCGGGATACCGAGCTCCGCGAACCGGGCCACGTCGGTCCAGCCGAGCTTGGCCCGCGGCGCGCCGCCCACGGCCGCGGCGAACGACGCCGCCGGTCCCCGGTCCAGCCCGGGCCGGGCCCCTGGGGCGACGTCGGCCACGGTCACGTCCCAGTCGGCGAATACCTCGCGGAGGTGCCGTTCGGCGGCAGCGATGTCCCGGTCCGGCGCGAACCGGTAGTTCACCGTGACCACGCACCGGTCGGGGATCACGTTGCCCGCGACCCCGCCGGTGATGCCGACCGCGTTCAGCCCTTCGTGGTAGACGAGGCCGTCCACCTCGGGCTGCCTCGGCTCGTAACGGCGCAGGACGTCGATGATGCCGCCCGCCTCGTGGATGGCGTTGCGGCCCATCCAGGACCGGGCACTATGCGCGCGGCGGCCGGACGCGGTCACCTCGGCTCGCATGGTGCCCTGGCAGCCGCCCTCGATCTCGCATCCGCTCGGCTCCATCAGGACCGCGAAGTTCCCGCCGAGCAGCCCGGGGCGGCTCCGGCTGAGCCGGCCCAGGCCGTTGCGGGCCGCCTCGATCTCCTCGCAGTCGTAAAAGACGTAGGTAACGTCACGTACCGGCTCGGGCACGCTGGCCGCCAGCCGCAGCTGTACCGCGACGCCGGCCTTCATGTCGGTGGTTCCGCAGCCGTAGAGCCGCTCCTGCCCCGACAGCGCGTGGCGCTCGCGGCGGGACGGGGAGGTTGCCGGCCACGGGCACGGTGTCGATGTGCCCGGCCAGGACGACCCGCTGCGGGCGGCCCAGGTCCGTGCGGGCCACGATGGAGTTGCCGTCGCGCAGGACGGTGAGGTGAGGCAGCGCGCGCAGCGCGGTTTCGATCGCGTCGGCGAGGTTGCCTTCCTCACCGCTCACCGAGGGGACGTCGACGATGCTCGCGGTGAGCGCGGCCGCGTCGGCGGACAGGTCCACTTTCACCTGCGCAGCCTAACGGCCCGGCGCAGCAACAGGGCCTGGACTAATGCTTGAAAGCGGCAAGACTTGAGAATCGTGATGTAGCCAGTGGGCCGAGGGGCTCCGCACCGGGATGGCGCGCGGCCAGGTCCGTTCGGGGAAAAGCGGCCAGGTCCGTTCGGGGAAAAATGGACTTACGCGGACTCGGACGCCCCCGGGCCGTGGAACCGGCCGAGTGCGTCGAGCGGCATCAGCTCCGGACGCTTCGGCGGCATGTTGTCGCCGGACGAGCGGCCAGTCAGACGGCGGCGGACCCACGGCATCGCGTACTCGACGGCCCACCAGGTGTCCTGCCCGCGCGCGTTCATCCAGGCCAGACTCCGGTCGGACGCATCGCGGGCGTTGTGCAGCCGGGTGCGCGACCGCGCCACGGCCAGGCTGACCGCGGAGGCTTCCGCGGCGGCGACGGCGGCCGCACCCGCGACCGGGCGGGGGGTCTGACCGGGACGGGGCACGTCGGGCAGGGGATCCCACCAGTTCTCCGTGACCGGCACCCCGGCCGTCTCACAGACGAACAGGGCGACCCGCCGGTGTCCCTCCGCGGCGAGGTGCAGCCGGTCCGCACTCCATACCTGCCGGTCGCGCAGGACCAGCATGGACCACAGGTCTACCAGGTCACACTGCCGGGCGGCCGCGATCGTACGCAGGTGCATGTTGTACGCGGCGACCTTCCCGCGCAGCATCCGGATCACCGGGAAGACGGACGGGTCGAACCCCGTGAACAGCAGTACCCGGCAGCCCGCCGCGCGCAGGCTCGCCACGGAGTCGTCGAAGACCTGGGCCAGGGCGTCCGGATCGGTGCCCGGCCGCAGGATGTCGTTCCCGCCCGCGGCGATGCTCACCAGGTCGGGCGCCATCTCGATCGCCCGCGGCACCTGCTCCGCTGCGACTTCCCCGAGCAGCTTGCCGCGCACGGCCAGGTTGGCGTAGCGCAGGCCCGGCTGCTGGACCGACAGCACGTCGGCGAACCGGTCGGCCCAGCCGCGGAAGCTGCCGCAGGACGGGCACGTCCAGTGCCTGGTGTTCAGGCTGAGTTCGGCGAGCAGGTGCCCGCACGCCGAGCAGGTCTTGCTGGAGGGGTACCAGCGGCCGGTTACGATCAGGTGCCGCCCGTACCTGGCGGCCTTGTACTCGATCATCTGGCGGAAGGTGCCCCACCCGCAGTCGGAGATGGCCTTGGCCAGGGACCGGTTGCGGACCATGTTTTTCACGGCCAGGTCCTCGATCACGATCGCGTCATGGTCGCGGATCAGGGCCGTGGAGGTGCGGTGCAGAAAATCGGCCCGCGAAGCGCGGACCTTGCGGTGCGCGCGGGCGGCCTTGGCCTTCGCCTTGGCGCGCTTCGCGGACCCCTTCTGGCACCGGGCCATGCGCCGCTGGTAGCGGGCGAGATAACCAAGCTTCTCCGATCGCACCATTTCGGATAAGCGCGACACACGGAAGGGGGGAGCGGCGTTTCCTCCCCGGCCTGAAGTCCGGGGTCTCCACGCCGCAACTCTGATGACCTCATCGGTGGCCTATACCGAATCACCCGCACCGTCCTTTCTCTTCGACCTGGACGGCACGCTGATCGACAGCGTGTACCAGCACGTCATCGCCTGGCGGGCGGCGCTCGCCGGGATGGACATCGATCTGTCCGTGTGGCGCATTCACCGGCGCATCGGAATGAGCGGCGGCCTGTTCGTTTCGGCGCTGCTGCGCGAGACCGGACTGTCGCTGTCGCGGGAGGACATCGAGCGCCTGCAGCGGGCGCACGCTGATGAGTACCGCGCCCAGATGGATTCGGTGCTGCCACTGCCGGGGGCGGCGGATCTGCTGAGCTGCCTGACCGAACGCGGCATCAAATGGGCCATCGCGACGAGCGGAAACGCCGTAACGGCCCGTCCGGCCCTCAAGCTGCTCGGCTTGCCGGAACACACGCCGATGGTCACCCGTGACCTGGTGCGTCACGCCAAGCCCGATCCGGATCTGTTCCTGGCCGCTGCCGCGCTGCTGGGCGTCGACCCGCATCAGGCGATGGTGGTGGGCGACAGCGTATGGGACCTGCTGGCGGCGCGGCGGGCCGGGGCACTTGGCGTCGGCCTGCTGTCCGGCGGGTACGGGCGCGAGGAACTCGAGCGGTCCGGTTCCTTCCGCGTCTACAGCGACCCGGCTGACCTGCTGACCCGGCTCGACGAACTCGGTGTCCGCGGGTACGTGGACTGACGGGGGGTGGTCCGGCGGCTGCGGGTGGTCCGGCGGCTGCGGGTGGTCCGGACCGGGTGGAGAGGGGGCCCGGGCTGGGCGGGGCCGACGGCTTTGCGCTCCGGCGACTCAAAAGTTCCGGCGGCTGGGCGGGCGCGTGTTTGGGGTCCGTAACTATTGGCGGCGTAATGAGACCGTGAGGACGGTACCCAAGGGCGCCGGAAGCGAGGTTAGATGGACCAGGTCCCGGCTAGAAATCAGGAGGCGATTTGTCGTGTCCGGGGTGCGGCGAGTCTTCGCTGGCGTGCATGGTTCCCTCGGTAGCCTGCAAGCGCTGCGCTATGCGGCGAACGAGGCTCGCTACCGGGATGCCCGGCTGCTACCGGTGATCGCCTGGGTCCCGCCGGGTGGTGATCTCGCCGAACGGCGCCAGCCCAATCTCTATCTCCGCAAGATGTGGCGGGAGGCGGCCCAGGGACGGCTCTGGGAAGCCTTCGACATGGGACTGGGCGGCCTGCCCGAAGACCTGACCATCGAGGCGCTCGTGGTCCGCGGCCCGGCGGGCCCCGTCCTGGTCGAATGCGCCGACGACCCCGACGATCTCCTCGTCATCGGGACCGGGCGGCGTGGCCTGCGCCGGCTGGCGGGCCGTTCGGCGAGCCGCTACTGCCTCGCCCACGCGCGCTGCCCGCTGGTCGCTGTCCCTCCGTCGGCCCTGATGGAGCAGACAAGCCGCCGCCTGCACATCTGGCCGCGGAAACAGCGGCCGCCGGCCCTCGATCACCCCGAGGCCTGGTTGCGCTGAACGCCAGCTGACCCGCCGCGGGCGGCCACCTCCGGCGGGTCGGATGATTGCGCCGAACGGACCTGGGTGGGGGGTTACGACGCTTCGGAGCGCACCGTCCCGTTCCGCCAGGGCCCAGGGGCTATGGTGCCGATCCGGCCGCCGCCGCGGCGTAAGCACTTATCGGGCATGGATGACTACTCTCGGGAGTCTTCCGGGTGTTTTCTGCGCTCCGCGGGGTATGCCAAGAAAACCGGGCAGTGACGTCTCCCGAAGTCGCGGGATGAGTGCCCCGCACACTGGAAGGTGACGTAATGCCGAGACAACACCACATGGTCCTGATCGGGCGCGCCGAGTCGGGTGCGGAGGAGTGGCACTGCCCCGAATGCGGGCGGCGCTTGCTCATGCGATGGCCGCCCAACTTCGAATCGGCCGTCCTCGACGAAGGCGACCCTTCCGCCCTGCACACCGGCGCCAAGGGGGGCGCGCTGATGAGCGGGGTGGACGTTGCCCATACGCCCTCCGCCGATGTGCCCGGCGAGGAGCAGCAATGGCTCCGCAGGAACGGCATCGACTGGGACGGTCTCGCCAGCTGACGACGAAACGGTGTGCTCGCGGGCGCTGCGCTAGTCCCGGGATAGGACCTCAACTGGTCCCGCTCACGTGGGATGTGGCCCGCGTTCGGTGGGCTAAGCCCGGGCTAAGCCGGCGCTAAGCGCCGCTAAGTGAAATTTTCGCGCCAGGAACAGCAGCGGGCCGAACAGGAACTAAGCACGTGGTGGTGACCTGATCCCAGACCAGATCCGGCGAGCAGAAAGCGTGACCACCATGGCAGTTCCAGGCACCAACCAGGTACAGTTCGACACCGCCGGCGGCCAGTTCTCCGTCGACTCCATCACCGACCCGAACGGCGCGCCCGCGGACGTTCTCGACCTCGACCTCGGCTTCGTAATACGCGGCACCGTGACTCTGCCCAACTGGCTGGAGGGCACCGGCCAGGTCTGTGTATACGCGCAGGAGATCGGCGGTCCGGTCAATAAGTCGATTGGCTGCGACGCGTCTCTCAGGTTCACCCGGACGCCAGGTGAGCCGAAGACGGTCACGAAGCCGTGGACGGTCACTATCACACCCAATTCCACCATTCTGCCCGACCCGCAACCCGGTGCGTCGCAGGTCTACAACCTCCTCGCGGTGTTCGTCTTCGACGACCAGCTCACCGACATCGGAGCCTTCGTCGACATGGGCATGTACATGATCAACTGATCCTGCTGGCGGCCAGCGCCATGCGGTCGGGACGAGAGTCCCAGGTGAACCTGCGGTAAGGGAGACCCGGCATGCTGAGCGCTGAGGCCACCGGCCAGAGCAGCCGGACGGCCCAGGGATACCCACCGGATCCGGGCGACCTCCAGGCCGTACGCGGCATCGGCCCGAAGGCGGAGAGGTGCCTGAAGAAGGCGGGTATCAAGGACCTGGGCCAGCTGGCGCGCACCCCCGTCAACGAGCTGGCCGCCGCGCTGGCGGGGCTGCGCGGCACGTTCGGCACTGACCGCATTGTCCGCGAACGATGGATCGCTCAGGCCGCGGCGCTGGCCGCTATCCCCGCCTCGCCCGGACCGAACGGCGAGGCGGAGGTAGCCCAGCGGGTTCGGCATAGCTTCACCGTCGAGGTCCGGCTGCCGTTGGCGGCCCGGGACGTCATATCCACCAAGGTCGTCCACGTTCAGACCGGTGACGAGGAGAGGTGGGCCGGCTGGCACCCACCGCGCATGGTCGCCTTCATCGAGGACCGCTCCGGAATACGCCCTGACGCAGGGCCCGCGGAGCCCTGGCCGTCCGAGCCCCAGGCCGGCTGAGCCCCAGGCAGGCTAGCCCTCTCGGCGGGAGAACGGCTCAGCCGAGCGGAGGCGGGCCGCCATACGTACGCGCGGCAGCTGCTGACCGGCAGCAGCATCGCCGTGGGCGGCCGCTCCGCGACGCTGAGCCCAGATGAGCAGTTCCGGCTGGAAATTGCGTGTGCCCTTTCCGCGCCCAGCCGCCCCTTCGCCTTGTTCGTGATGGTCCGCGTCCTGGTACAGGACAGCCAAGCTCGACGGCCCGCCGGGGAGCTGGCTGGCGCACGCCTCTCGGTCTCGCCTCACGTTTCCACCGGCCGACGCTGGCCCGGACGCGGCATCGCCCGAGCTCACGGCCTAGCCAGGCTGCGATCCCGCCTTCTCCGGGCCGGTGCACCGACCGCGCCATCGTCGTGACCGAGCATGCTGGCCGGGTGCCGGCAGGCTTATCCCGCACACGTTCCGGCCATATCCGGCGGGCAGATTCACGCCCTAATAACCCCCTTTTCGCCAATGCGGTTTTCACGTACGATATGGGCGGTCCTCACATAGTGAGGCGCTATGCGCCATCTGCCCATGGCGCCGCACACCGTGTCGTGGTCACTGCTAAGGGAGTACAGAACTCTCTGGTGACACTGATGTGCCAGCCTCAGAACGGCACAGATGGGGGAGCATGTAATGCCTGAACGGACAGGCACGGGCGCACACTGGAGCGACGGGACCAGGATTGTGCGATAACGATTACGCGCACTGTCTGAGCCGAGGAGCTGGGCCAAGACGTAACGTTGCCGTAAGCCGTTTGCCGTACACGAAATTCTATTCGCAAACCATTTACCGTCATCGACTGCCGGCCGACGCGATATCGGCCTGCGCCGCAAGGTTTCTCAATCTCGTTCGGCCGTTGCGTGCACAATGCAACGGCTCCCCCATCATGACGGACGAGTGAACCAGGATTCTTGCAATCAGAGGCAGAGATGCTTGTCGCACGTGTCGCACCACCGCTGCCTGATGTTGAATTGCCGCAGCAGGTGGTGTTTGGCGCGCCGTCAGGCCAGCAGGTGGTTGAACTCGTTGTCCCCACCGGCGGTTTGCTCGTCCGGCGACTGGTGGCCGACCTCACGGGCCTGGGCTACAAGGTGGGGTGGATCCGGCCCATGCCCTTCGAGGCGGACAGCGGCTCAATTGCCCCCCTGCTGCTGATGGCCCTGTCAACGGCGCCCCAGGCATCGTCGGGGGAGGATAAGCCTGTCGTCATTGTCGTTGAGTCACCCACCGCCGTGCAGGCGGAAACCGTTCTCAATCAGCTTCTCGTCCCCGGCGTACCCGAACCGTTCGGCCCCAGCGTGGTACTGGTCGTCGACAGCCGCCAGAGCCACCGAACCTGCCCAGCCGAGATGCCCCGCGTCCGCGTCGAGGTGCCCGCGCTGCCCGGTCACCGGCTCCGGCGCCTCTTTACCGGACAGGCGAGCGGCAAAGTTCCCATCCGGCGCCTATCCATGGCGACGGGCGGGTTGCCCGGCCTTATCGACAGCGCGCTGAGAAGCGCGGCCAGAATCGGGATCGCGGAACTGAGCCGGATCGTAGCCGAGGTGCGTGAGCCGAACGCTCTGACAGGGGCCGTCGTTCACCGCCTCCTTGACGGCGCGTCTGCCGGTGAACTGGCGGCCCTGGAGATGGCCGGCCATCTCGGTTACGCCCATGCACGATTCGGCTCGCTGGAGGCTGCGGTGGCCGAATCGGCCCACCCGTGGTGGGTGCCGCTGACGGATGGCTGGTGGCAGGTCGATCCTGCCTGGCGGCCGTCGCTCCTCGCCTACACCGCGGACGCCACGCGGGCGATCCGTTCGGCCTGCCTCAGCCGCCTCGTCGCCGAACTAGTCGAAGCCGGTGCTGCTCACGAGGCGATCGAGCTGTGCATCAACGCCGGATGGCCCGGTCTGGCTGCCGACCTCCTCGCTGGGGAAGCTGGCACTTTGCTGGCCTCCGGCCGCTACGTGGCTCTTACCTCCTGGCTTGAGCGACTGCCGCCGGTCGAAGCACGCAGCCATCCCAGCCTGGCGCAGGCAGCCGCGGAACTTATCCCCGCAGAGCTGAGCACGGCCGGATGGCCGAGCCCGGCAGAAAACCACACGGACGACGGACCGGCCGTGCCGATGGCCGTCCCGCGACGGAAGCGGCGGGTTTTCCGCTGGTCAAGCCCTAGCTCTGCGGTCCAGAGGACCGCAGACCCGGCCGCGCCGGACGGCGCCTTCCGTCCGGCGGCATCTGGCGGCGCCTTACCTCCGGCGGCATCAGGCGGCGCCTTCCCTCCGGCGGCATCGGGCGACGCCTTTCCTTCGGCGGGACCTGTCAACGTCCCCGAGGGTGCGCCGGACAGCATCCTGTCTCCGGTGACCGGCGCAGCGTCCCCCGCGGCAGCTACCGGCCAGACAGCTCCATCAAGTCCTGCGGTTCGGCCGGCTCCGGCCAACCGGAGCGTCGTTTTAATCGAGCGCGACGGTACGCCGATCGGCCCAGCCGCTCAATGGGCCGCCTCCCGCCAGGGTTCGGAGCACCGTACCGCCGGAGATGAAGACCCGAGCGTTCCCCTCCGGGTCGAGGCACGTTTGTTCGGGCAATTCGAGTTGCTGGTGAGAGGCCGACCAATTCAGCGCTGGCGGGGTAACCGGGGCCGGGTAATGCTGGCATTCCTGCTGCTGCACCGTAGCCGCCCACTGACTCGTGATGAGCTGGGCGGTGTTTTCTGGCCGGACGCCGCGCCCGGGGTGGTCCGTAACCGGCTCCATGTGGCCCTGTACGGGCTCCGGAAGGATCTGCGCGCGCTAACCGATCACCCCATCGTTGTGCATGGCCAGCGGGGGTTCTCCATCCACGCCGGGATCGATCTCTGGCTCGACACGGAGGAGTTCGACAAGGCGCTGGCCGCTGCCCGCAGGCAGTTGCCCGGCAGCAGCGACAGCGCCCTCGCCTGGTACGAAACGGCCATTGAGCTTTACCGGGGCGAATTGCTCGCGGACGCGCCTTTCGAGGAGTGGGCGCTGCTGCATCGTGAACGGCTCCGGCTGCAGCATCTGGAGGCGCTCGACCAAGTAGCCAGACTGAGATTCGCGGCTGGCCGTTACGCCGACTGCCTTGATGCATGCCAGCGCCTGATCCCCGGCGACCTATGCCGAGAGGAAATACACCGCCTGATGATGCGCTGCTATACGCGGCTCAATCAGCCTCATCTGGCTGTGCGCCAATATCACCAGTGCAAGCGGCAGCTACGTGACGATCTCGGCATCGAGCCCACGGACCCCACCCGGCAGCTCTACGAGCGCATTCGCCGACGTGAGCTCATTTGACCACTGTGGGCAGGCCCGTCGATGGTCATCCGGGGATGGCGCGCGCGGGCGCTCCCGGGACGGCGCGCGCGGGCGCTCCCGGGACGGCGCGCGCGGGCGCTCCGGGGACGGCGCGGGGAGCTTGCGGGGTGCATGGATTCCGTTAGGAAGCCGAATGTCGCCGCATAGGTCCCGTTTGGGACCCTCCTTTTCCTCTTGCTCTGCACTGTTTCATTGCCTTGGCCAGGGCTGTGCGATGGCTCTGACAACCGTCTGAGGCCGCGGGCCGGGCACCGCCCGGCCAGCGTCTCCTGGCCCGCAGTACAGCTAGTTCTCAACCTAGGAGTGGCCGTGTCCGACGTGATCTACATAGCCCTGACGATCGTCGTGTTCGCCGTGCTGTGGCTGCTGGTGAAGGGGGTCGAGCGCTTTGAGCGCTGAGAACTGGATCGGACTGATCGGCGGCGTGCTGCTGACGATCTACTTGTTTGTGGCCCTCGTGATGCCTGAGAGGTTTTAGTGAATAGCGCACTCGCGGGCTGGCTCCAGGTCGCCCTGCTGGTGGCCGCGCTGGCGGCCTGCTACATCCCGCTCGGCAACTACATCGCGCACATCTTCACCACCGACAAGCACTGGCGGGTGGAGCGCGGCATCTTCAAGGTGATTGGCGTTGACCCGGCCGCAGACCAGAAGTGGAGCGCCTACGTGCGGTCCATGCTGGCCTTCTCCGCGGTCAGCGTGCTGTTCCTGTACGGGCTGGAGCGGCTGCAGCACTATCTGCTTTCGTTTGTCGGCCCGAACATGGCCAACGTCCCGGCGCCGCTGGCCTGGAACACCGCCGTGTCGTTCGTGACCAACACGAACTGGCAGAACTACTCCGGCGAGTCCACCATGACCTATCTGGTGCAGATGGGTGGCCTCGCGGTGCAGAACTTCATGTCCGCCGCGGTCGGCATCGTCGTCGCGATCGCCATGATCCGCGGGTTCACCCGGCACCGCACCGACCGGCTCGGCAACTTCTGGGTCGACATTACGCACTGCGTGGTCCGGCTGCTGCTCCCGCTGTCGGTCATCGGCGCGATCGTCCTCGTGGCCAGCGGCGCGATCGACAACTTCTCCGCCTACCACACGGTCAGCACCCTGGCCCACTCCCAGCAGACGATCGTCGGCGGGCCAGTGGCCTCGCAGGAAATCATCAAGAACATGGGGAACAACGGAGGCGGCTTCTTCAACGCCAACGCCGCGCACCCCTTCGAGAACCCGAACCCGTTCACGAACTGGTTCATTATTTTCACCCTGTTGCTGATCCCCTTCGCCACGCCGCGCGCGTTCGGCAAGATGGTCGGCGACAACCGGCAGGGCTACGCGCTCGTCGCGGTCATGGCGATCATCTGGATCGCTGCGGTGGGCGGGATCAGCTTCTTCGAGATGCAGGCCGCCGGAGCGGCACCCCATCTCGCGCACGGCGCCGCCGAGGGCACGGAGGTCAGGTTCGGCACGCCGGGCTGCTCGGTGTTCGCGGCGTCCACCACCACCACATCCACGGGCGCGGTCGATTGCTTCCATGACTCGCTCACCCCGTTCGGCGGCGGCATCGCGCTGTTCGACATCGCGCTGGGGGAGATCGCTCCCGGCGGCGTCGGAGCCGGCATGTACGGCATCCTGGTGCTGGCGATCGTCACCGTGTTCGTCGCCGGGCTGATGGTCGGCCGGACCCCGGAGTACATCGGCAAGAAGATCCGGCCCACCGAGATGAAGTACGCGGCGCTGTACTTCCTCACGCTGCCGGTGGTCATCCTGTCCGCGGCCGGGCTCTCGATCGGTTTGAAGAACTTCCCGTCGACAGCGACGACCGGGCCGCTGGTCTCACCGGTGAACTCGATACTCAACCCGGGACCGCACGGCCTGACCGAGATCGTGTACGCGTTCGCCTCGATGGCCAACAACAACGGCTCCGCGTTCGCCGGCCTGACCACCAACACCAACTGGTACAACACGGTCGGCGGGATCGTGATGCTGCTCGGCAGGTTCGCGCCGGAGATCTTCGCGCTCGGCCTGGCCGGCTCGCTGGCCCGGCAGAGCCCGGTGCCCGCGAGCGCGGGCACGCTGGATACCCGGACGCCGCTGTTCGTCGGCATGCTCGTCGGGGTCATCCTCATCCTGGTCGGCCTGACCTACTTCCCCGCCCTCGCGCTGGGCCCGTTCGCCGAAGGACTGCACTGACATGTCTGTGACCACCACCCCCGGGGCCCCGGCAGGCACCGGCGCGGGGCCAGCCGGCACCGAGCGCCGGGTCGGCGGCGGGTTCCTCGATCCCAAGATGCTCTGGAAGTCAACTCCGGACGCGTTCAAGAAACTGGACCCGCGGGTCCAGATCCACAACCCGGTCATGTTTGTGGTGGAGGTCGGCGCGGTGCTGACCCTCTACACGGCCATCACCAAATCGACCGCCTTCAACTGGACGATCGTGGTCTGGCTGTGGCTGACCGTGCTCTTCGCCAACCTCGCCGAGGCCGTGGCTGAGGGCCGTGGCAAGGCGCAGGCCGAAACGCTGCGGCGCGCCAAGCAGGAGACGGTGGCACGCCGGCTCATCGACTGGCAGGCCAGGCCGGACCCCCGTGAGGAAGAGGTGCCCGGCACCCAGCTCCGCCTCGGCGACCACGTGGTCGTCGAGGCCGGGGAGACCATCCCCGGCGACGGCAACGTGGTCGAGGGCGTCGCCTCGGTGGACGAGTCGGCGATCACCGGCGAGTCCGCGCCGGTGATCCGCGAGTCCGGCGGCGACCGGTCCGCGGTCACCGGCGGCACCAAGGTGCTGTCCGACCGGATCGTGGTGCAGATCACCTCCAAGCCGGGCGAGACGTTCATCGACCGGATGATCGCCCTGGTCGAGGGCGCTCAGCGGCAGAAGACGCCGAACGAGATCGCGCTGAACATCCTGCTCGCCGCGCTGACCGTCATCTTCATGCTGGCCGTCATCACGCTGCAGCCGATGGCGTTCTACTCCAACGCACCACAGTCCCTGGTGATCCTGGTCGCGCTGCTGGTCGCACTGATCCCGACCACAATCGGCGCGCTGCTGTCCGCGATCGGCATCGCGGGCATGGACCGCCTGGTGCAGCGCAACGTGCTGGCCATGTCCGGCCGCGCGGTCGAGGCGGCGGGCGACGTGAACACGCTGCTGCTGGACAAGACCGGGACGATCACGATCGGCAACCGGCAGGCGACCGAGTTCATCCCGGTGGGTGACGTGCCCATCGCCGAACTCGCCGACGCGGCCCAGCTCTCCAGCATGGCCGACTACACGCCCGAGGGCCGCTCGATCGTGGTGCTGGCCAAGAACGAGTACGGCCTGCGGGAGCGGCAGGAAGGCGAACTGCCCGGCGCGGTGTTCGTCGAGTTCACCGCGCAGACCCGGATGAGCGGCGTGGACCTGGCCGATGGCCGGGAGGTCCGTAAGGGCGCCGCCGCCTCGGTCGCTCAGTGGATCGTCGAGAGTGGCGGAACCCCGCCACCGGGGCTCGGGGAGACCGTGGACGCGATCTCGGGCGCGGGCGGAACCCCGCTGGTGGTGGCCGAACGGCACGACGGCACGGCCCGGGCGCTGGGCGTGATCAACCTGAAGGACATCGTCAAGGAGGGCATCGCCGAGCGGTTCGACGAGATGCGCGCGATGGGCATCAAAACGGTCATGATCACGGGTGACAACCCGCTCACCGCCAAGGCGATCGCCGACGAGTCCGGCGTGGACGACTTCCTCGCCGAGGCCACGCCGGAAGACAAGATGGCGCTGATCAGGAAGGAGCAGGAGGGCGGCAAGCTGGTCGCGATGACCGGTGACGGCACGAACGACGCCCCGGCCCTGGCCCAGGCCGACGTCGGCGTGGCCATGAACACCGGAACCTCGGCCGCCAAGGAGGCCGGGAACATGGTGGACCTGGACTCCAACCCCACGAAGCTCATCGAGATCGTGGAGATCGGCAAGCAGCTGCTCATCACCCGCGGGGCGCTGACGACGTTCTCGATCACCAACGACGTGGCCAAGTACTTCGCCATCATCCCGGCCATGTTCGAGGGCGTCATCCCCGGCCTGGGCAAGCTCAACATCCTGCATCTGCACAGCCCGCAGTCGGCGATCACCTCGGCGATCATCTTCAACGCGCTGATCATCGTCGCGCTGATCCCGCTGGCGCTGCGCGGCGTACGGTACAGGCCGGCCTCGGCCGCGTCGATGCTCCGCAGGAACCTGCTGATCTACGGCGTCGGCGGCCTGATCATCCCGTTCGTCGGGATCTGGGCCATCGACCTTGTCATCCAATTCATTCCAGGATTCCGGTGATCGTGACATGAACCGCCTTCCCAGCATCGTCCGGCAGCACCTCGCTGCGCTGCGCGGGCTACTGCTCTTCACCGTGATCTGCGGGATCGCCTACCCGCTGCTGATGTTCGGCATCGGCCAAGGGGTCTTCCATAACCAGGCCAACGGCTCGCTGGTCAGCTCCAACGGCAAGGTGGTCGGGTCCAGCCTGCTGTGCCAGGAATTCGTGGACGCCAAGGGCAACCCGCTGCCGCAGTACTTCCAGCCGCGGCCGTCGGAGGCGGCCAACCCAGCCTCGAAGACCGACTACGGGTGCGACCCGCTGTTCTCCGGGGCGTCGAACCTGGGCCCGAACAACTCGGTGCTGGTCCAGGACATCAAGGCCCGCCAGCAGCAGATCGCCCAGTTCGACCACGTCCCCGTCTCCAGCATCCCCGCCGACGCGGTGACCGCCTCGGGCTCCGGGCTGGACCCCGACATCTCACCCCAGTACGCCGACTTGCAGGTGAACCGCGTCGCCCAGGCCCGGCACCTGAGCCCGGCCGTCGTGCGGGCCCTGGTCAGCAAATACACCCAGGGCCGGAACCTGGGATTCCTCGGTGAGCCCCGCGTCGATGTGCTCAACCTCAACATCGCGCTCGACCAGCTCTCGGCTCACTGAACGGGAGGCGACGATGACCGTGGCGAGTGGCCGCCCCAGTGAACCCGGGCCGGCCACTCGCCCTCGATCCACGGCGCAACCGGGCAGAGCCGATGCCAGAGGTTTGCGGATATTGCTGGTCGAGGATGAGCCCAGCCTGCTCCGGGCCCTCCTCATCAACCTGCGCGCGCGCCAGTACCAGGTCGTCACCGCTGCTGCTGGCCGTGAGGCGCTCGCGGCCGCCGCCAGGCGGCCACCGGACGCGGTCATTCTCGACCTCGGCCTGCCCGATATCGACGGCACCGAGGTCATCGCGGAACTGCGCCGGTGGTCCAAGGCACCCATCATCGTGCTGTCCGGCCGGGCGAGCCCAGGCGACAAGATCGGCGCCCTCGACGCGGGGGCCGACGACTATGTCACCAAGCCGTTCTCGATGGCGGAACTGCTCGCCCGGCTCCGCGCCGTACTCCGCCGGGACGAAGCCCAGCCGCCCGGCCCCACGGTGGCCGTCATTGGCCGCTGCGCCGTTGACCTGGTGGCCCACACCGTGACCCGGCGCCCGGCTCAGAGCGCCCCGGCCGCGCGCACCGGAAGTGACGTGGACGTAGCCCCGGCCGGGGAAGGCGTAACCCCGGCCGGGGAAACGGTCCGGCTCACCCCGACCGAATGGCAAATCCTGGACAGCCTCGTTCGCCGCCCGGGCCAGCTCGTCAGCTCCCGGCAGATGCTCACCGAGATCTGGGGACCCGGATATGAGCATCGCGCGAACTACCTTCGCTTCCACATGGCCAGGCTGCGCCGCAAGCTGGAGGACAATCCGGCGCGGCCGCGCCATCTGCTCACCGAGCCGGGGATGGGCTACCGGTACCAGCCGTGATCCCGGCGTGACGGGCCAGCCGTGCGCAGCACGTTTAATGGCCAGGGGCGGGCGTTTGGATCGTGGCACGAACCGGCCCGGAGGTTCCCATCCGGCGACGTCCTGGACTCGGCAGCCCGGCCACGGCGAGAATCGGCGTGGCACTCGCGGCGCGGGCGCCGGCAGCCTCTCCGCGGGGCGGAATCACCGGGCGGCCTGACGCGCTTCAATAGACGCAGACGCCGGTGCCCACTGCGGGGGCTGGACCGCACCCGCTGGAAGAGAGGTCACGCGCCGGATATGGCCACCCAGCAACCGAATACCCCCGGCCGGGGGCGCTTGCGGATCTACCTCGGCGCCGCCGCGGGAGTCGGCAAGACCTTCGCCATGCTCGGCGAGGGCCATCGCCGGGCGGAACGCGGCGCCGACGTGGTGGTCGGCTACGCCGAGACGCATGGACGCCCGCACACCGAGACGCTGCTCGACGGCCTGGAAGTCATTCCTCGCAAGACGATCTACTACCGCGGGGCGACGTTCGAGGAGATGGACCTCGACGCCGTGCTGGCCCGCCGCCCCGAGATCGCTCTGGTCGACGAGCTGGCACACACCAACGTGCCCGGGTCACGCAACGAGAAGCGGTGGCAGGACGTCGAGGAAATGCTCGACGCCGGCATCGACGTGATCTCGACCGTCAACGTGCAGCATCTTGAGTCCCTGAACGACGTGGTCGAGAAGGTCACCGGCGCACCGCAGCGGGAGACGGTACCGGACGCCGTTGTGCGAGCCGCCGACCAGGTGGAGCTGGTCGACATGACGCCCGAGGCGCTGCGGCGCCGGATGGCGCACGGGAACATCTACCCGGCCGAGAAGATCGACGCGGCGCTGACCAACTACTTCCGCACCGGCAACCTGACCACGCTCCGCGAGCTCGCCCTGCTGTGGCTCGCCGACAAGGTGGACGAGGGCCTGCAGGCCTACCGGGCCGCGCACGGTATCCAGGGCACCTGGGAGGCCCGGGAGCGGGTGGTCGTCGCGCTCACCGGCGGTCCCGAGGGGGACACGCTCATCCGGCGCGCCGCGCGGATCGCCGCCCGGTCCGCCGGCGGCGACCTGCTGGCCGTGCACGTTACCCGGTCCGATGGCCTGACCGGCGCCAGCCCGGCCGCCCTGGCTGGGCAGCGCCGGCTGGTTGAATCGCTCGGGGGCACCTACCACCAGGTAGTGGGCGAGAACATTCCGGACGCCCTGCTTACCTTCGCCCGGGCCGAGAACGCCACCCAGCTGGTGCTGGGCGCGAGCCGCCGGTCCTGGCTGTCGGCCCTGCTTACCGGCCCGGGGATCGGCTCCCGGACGATTCACGGCTCGGGCGACATCGACGTGCACATCATCACCCATCAGGAGATGGGCCGGCGCCGCGGACTCCTGCCGCGGACCCGCGGCAGCCTCACCCCGCGCCGCCGGGTGGCCGGGTACGTGCTGGCGGCCGCGCTCGCCCCCCTGATCACGGTCGCGCTCGCGAACCTGCGCGGCCACGTCAACCTCACCAGCGACGTGCTCACCTTCCTCGTCGGCGTCGTCGTCGTCGCCCTGGTGGGCGGGCTGATCCCGGCCCTGCTCGAGGCCCTGGCCGGGTCGCTGCTGCTCAACTATTACTTCACCCCGCCCATCCACCAGTTCACGATCGCCGACGTCAACAACGCGTGGGCCATCCTCGTCTTCGTCGTGGTGGCCATCCTGGTCAGCACGGTGGTGGACATCGCGGCGCGCCGGACCAAGCAGGCGGCCCGGGCCAGCGCCGAATCCGAGCTGCTCGTCACCACGGCGGGCAGCGTGCTACGCGGCCAGCAGGCGCTGCCCGCGCTGCTGGAACAGATCCGTGAGTCGTTCGGCATGCGGTCGGTGAGCCTGCTGGAGTGCCTCACCGGTGATTGCACCGACGGCAGCGAGCCGACCCGGGCCGCATCGTCCGCGGCGAGCCGGCTCCGCGGCGCCGGCAAGGGATGGAACGCGGTGGCGACAGCCGGCCCCGAACCGGCGACCACGCCCGACGACGCGGATGTGGAGGTGCCGGTCACCGACACGTTGTCGCTGGCCCTGCGCGGGCGCCCGCTGGCCGCCGACGACCGGCGCTTGCTCGGGGCGTTCGCCGCTTACGCGGCCGCGGCCCTTGAGCAGCAACGGCTCGCCGCCGAGGCAGAGGCCGCCAAGCCGATCGCGGAGGCCGACCGCATGCGCACCGCGCTGCTCGCAGCCGTCAGCCACGACCTGCGCACCCCGCTGGCCTCGGCGAAGGCGGCCGTCACGAGCCTGCGCTCACCGGAGGTCCACTGGGACGCCGCTGACCGCGACGAACTGCTCGCCACGGCCGATGAATCACTGGACCGGCTGGCGCGCCTCGTCGACAACCTGCTCGATATGAGCAGGCTCCAGGCGGGTGCGCTCTCGCTGTTCCCGCGCCCGGTCGGCGTGGACGAGATCGTGGCGCGGTCCCTCGACGATCTCGGGCCGCGCAGTGAGGACGTTGTGGTGGACATACCGGAGTCGCTGCCGGAGGCGCGCGTCGATCCCGCCATTCTCGAACGCGTCATCGTGAACCTGACGGAGAACGCGCTGCGCTACTCCTCGCCCGGCAAGCCGCCGCTGCTCACCGCGAGTGCGCTCGGGGACCGGGTCGAGCTCCGGGTGGTCGACCGGGGACCGGGGATACCGGAAAAAGACAAGGACCGGATATTCGTTCCCTTCCAGCGGCTGGGCGACACCGACAACACCACCGGGGTCGGCCTGGGTCTTGCGCTCTCCCGCGGCTTCACCGAGGCGATGGGCGGGACGCTTACCGCGGAGGACACTCCCGGCGGCGGTCTCACCATGGCGGTGTCATTGCCGGCCGTGGCCCCGCCGGCCAGTCCGGACACCTATGAGCCCGGGCGCAGGGAGCGCGACACCAACGGCCAGGCCGCCGGGGCGGGCGCTTACCTGGAATCCCACGCCGCTGAGGCAGAAGGCGCCGAGCCGGACGGTGCGGCGCGATGACGCGGGTCCTCGTCGTCGACGATGAACCGCAGATCCTGCGGGCCCTGCGGATCAACCTGCGGGTCCGCCAGTACGAGGTGTTCACCGCGGCCTCGGGTACGGAGGCACTGGAGGTTGCCGGGCGGCACCCGCCGGACCTCGTCATCCTCGACCTGGGACTGCCGGACCTGGAGGGCGTCGAGGTCATCCAGGGACTGCGCGGCTGGACGGCCGCGCCCATCGTGGTCCTGTCCGGGAGAGCCGACAGTGCCGACAAGGTCGAGGCGCTCGACGCGGGCGCCGACGACTACGTCACCAAACCGTTCTCGATAGACGAGCTGCTCGCGCGGATGCGGGCCGCCGTGCGGCGCTCCGGCGCGGTCGAGGAACGGCCGAGGATCCGGCTCGGTGAGGTGGTCGTCGACCTGGCCGCCAAGCGGGTCGAGCGGGCCGCGCGGGCACCCGCGGCGACCGCCCTCGCTGGGAGGGGCGCGGAGGAAACGGCCGGGCCGCACACCACGGCACCGGTGACCACACCAACGAACATGGATGCCAGGACCAGTGACGGCGCGCCCGAGCCCGACGGGGACATCCGGCTCACCCCGACCGAGTGGCACCTGCTGGAAGTTCTGCTCCGGCACCCCGGCAAGCTGCTGAGCCAGCAGCAACTGCTCACCGAGGTCTGGGGACCCGGGTACGCCGGCGCCACCGGGAATCTCCGCCTGTACATGGCCCAGCTGCGCCGCAAGCTGGAACCCGATCCGGCCCGCCCGCGCTGGCTGATCACCGAGCCGGGCATGGGGTACCGCTACCAGCCGGATCTCGACGACGACCGGAGCGCTGGCGAGTAACACGACACTGCCTCAGGACCCGGATACGACGGTCCAGGTGGTGGGCCGGAAGCGGATGTGGCAGATCACCACGTTTGCCGTATCGTGCCGGATGGCCCGGTCGAGGACGACGCCGCGCTGATTGTGCAGGATCCATTGCCACGGCCGCATTGGCTCCAATTCCGCGATGAGCACGACCACCCTCCGGTCTCGATCCTCGCCTTCCAGCTTGCGCAGGTACTCGACGATGGGCGGCCCCAGCGCCCGGCGCCGCGAGTGCAGCGTGACCAGCGGTACCTGGGGGTCCCACTGCGACCAGGTCTGCTTGAAACGGGCCTCCGTTTCGCGGTCTTCGGGACTGTCGTAGCAGATGTAGACGGCCGCGACCTCGTCGCCGAGGGACAGCGCGGCGGAGATCGCCTCCTCCGTCAGCCGGGACAGCCCGGCGACGGGCACCACGATGAGCGACTTCTCGCGGTGCGGCGGCGGCGGCATCTGGCCGAGTCCCAGCAGCACGCCGATCCGGCTGTAGGCGCGGTTGACCCCCAGGAACATCGCGATCAGGAGCGGGATGACCAGGACGACAATCCATGCGCCCTCGGCGAACTTGCTGACCAGCTCGATGATGATGGCCAGGAAGGTCAGCACCGCGCCGAGCCCGTTGATCATGGCGCGCCGGGCCCAGCCGGGCTGATGCTGCTCGTGCCAGTGCCGGACCATCCCGGTCTGGGACAGCGTGAACCCGATGAACACCCCAATGGCGAACAGCGGCACCAGCGCCTGCGTGTTGCCCCGGGACACGATCAGCAGCGCCCCGGCCGCGAGGGCGAGGACCACCACGCCGTACCGGTACACCTGGCGCTCGCCCTTCAGGTGGAAGACGTGCGGCAGGAAGTTGTCCTCGGCGAGCAGGCTGGCGAGGACCGGCAGGCCACCGAACGACGTGTTGGCCGCGAGCACCAGCAGGACCAGGGTGATTATCTGGATGGCGTAGAACACCACGCCCTGGCCGAAGCTCGCGCGGGTGATCTCGGCCAGCACAGTGATCTGGCTGCTCGGGGCGACGTCGAACTTGCGGATCAGGGCCGCGAGGCCGAGCAGCATCCCGCCCAGGATGATGCCAAGCCACATCTCGGTGTGCTGGGCCCGCCGCACCCGCGGCTTGCGGAAGTTGGGCACCGAATTGGCGATCGCCTCCACGCCGGTGAGCGCCGAGCAGCCCGACGCGAACGCCTTCAGGATCAGCAGCACGCCCACCGTCTGGGTCGCGGCCGCGACGCTGTGGACGGGCGGGACGACCGGATGGGAACGGATCAGGCCCACGATGATGACGGCGGCGATGGCCACGATGAACGCGACGGTCGGCGCGATGAACAGCCGCGCGGAGTCGGCGACGCCCCAGAGGTTCGCGCCGGTGATGAGGGCGAGGGCCGCCAGGCACAACCAGACGCGGGCCGCGTACAGGCCCGGGAAGGCCGACGTGAGGGCCTCGATGCCGGCCGAGATACCGACCGCCGCGTTGAGAAGGTAGTCGACGATCAGGGACGCGGCAGCGAGCAGGCTCCACCGGGTGCCCAGGTGCCGCTTCGAGACGGCGTAGGCGCCGCCGCCGTTGGGGAAGGCCTCGATGACCTGACGGTAGGAGATCACCAGCACGGCGAGCAGGACGACGATCGCGATCGTGATGGGCAGTGCCAACCTCAGCGCGGCCGCCCCCGCCGTGACCAGGACGATAAGGATGGCCTCGGGCCCATAGGCCACCGACGACAGCGCGTCCAGCGACAGAGCGGCGAGCCCCTCCAGGGCGGTCAGCCGGTGCCGTTCATCGTCATCGCCGGGGGCAGGGCGAGCCGCCGTCGCGTTGCTCGTCATCACCGCATATCCAAGCACGCGTCCCCGGCCGCCCTGCGCCCGGGCCGACGGCCCCTGGGCCTGGGCGGCGATGTCCTGCACCCGGGGCCACGGGCTCCTGCGTTCGGGGGGCTCCCGGGTGGGCCCGTTCGGGACGAATCATGACCGTCAGCATGCGGAAAACAGCGCGCAATGCCTCTTACCGTACAAAGGGCGATTTTTCCCGATACGCGGCACGAACAACTGCGGCCAACACGGCGGGAGACCATATTCCCGTTAAAAAGACAATGTTGTATTAGCGGAGAACCGCCTTTTGTAGCAGACTTGCGGTGGGGGGAGCCGCGGCCCCGGGCATGCCCGCCAACGGGCGTACAACGCACGCCCGGCCGCGCGGAGATGGCCGCAGCCGGCGGCACGAATCGCGCGGCAGGCACAGTGCATGACGCCGGAGCAGGCAGGCGGCCAGCCCAACGTTCCCACATTGCGACGAGAGGAACATGGGAAGCAGCCATGGTCAGCGATCTTGACAGCCGTCCCCGCGACCGCGCGCCTGGCATACCGGCTCAGCCAGGCGAGCCTGCCGGACTCAATGGTCCCGGAGCCCACGGCGCCACTGGCGCCCTCGCTCGGACGGCTGGAGCCTGCGGGGTGTCCGGTTTCGGCGGAGCGGCCGGGGTCAGCAGAGCGGCCATGGGCGGGGAGTTCGTCGTGCGGAACGGCCGCGGCCGGCCCACGATGAAAGACGTGGCGACCCGCGCCGGGGTGGCGCTCAAGACCGTGTCGCGGGTGGTCAACGACGAACGGGGCGTGACACCGGAGACGGCCAGGCGGGTCCGCAATGCCATCAACGAGCTCGGCTTCCGGCGCAACGACAGCGCCCGGCTGCTGCGGAAAGGGCAGACCGCCTCCATCGGGCTCATCATGGAGGACATTGGCGACCCGTTCTACTCCGCGCTCTCGCGCGCCGTGGAAGATGTGGTGCACTGGAACGGCTCACTGCTTTTCACCGGATCGAGTGATGAGGATCCGCAGCGCGAGCAGGAACTGGTCCTCGCCCTCTGCGCGCGGCGCGTCGACGGTCTGATCATCATTCCCGCCTCTGGCGATCACCGCTATCTGCTGCCGGAAATCGCCGCGGGGGTGGCGTCGGTATTCGTGGACCGCCCGGCCGGGATGATCGACGCCAACGCGGTCCTCGCGGACAACGCCGGCGGGACACGCACCGGCGTCACCCACCTCATCCGGCAGGGGCACCGCAGGATCGGGTTCATCGGGGACGCCCCCCACATCTACACGGCTTCGCAGCGCCACCGGGGCTATCAGGAAGCGATGGCCGGAGCCGACCTGGAGACGGATCCCTCCTGGGTATCCATGGCCAAGCCCACGCCGGACGGGATCAGGGAAGCGCTAAGCCGGATGCTGGCGGGCCCGTCGGCGATCACGGCGCTCTTCTGCGGAAACAACCGGATCACCGTCCTGGCGCTGCGAGAGATCGCCGCCTCGGGCCGGCGGATCGCGCTCGTGGGATTCGACGATTTCGAGCTCGCGGACCTGGTGAACCCCGGTGTGACGGTCGTGGCACAGAACCCGGCCGAGATGGGCCGCCGGGCCGCGGAGCTGCTCTTCGGGCGGCTGGCGGGCACCCGTCGGCCCACTCAGTGCGTCGAGCTCGGGACGCAGCTGATCGTGCGCGGTTCGGGCGAGATCCCCCCGGACTGAAGGCGCCCGCGCCCGAACGGGGAGGCGAGATCCCCGGACTGAGTTAGAGCGCCGCGACCAGGACGCCGATCACGATCAGCGCGCACACGACGGCGGCCACCATGATGATTGTCCGATTGGACGACGCGCGCCGACGCCTCGCTACATCATCGTCGGAGCGCTGCACGAAAGCCCGAAAACTGGCCGTGCTCGCGCTCGGGTCATTGTCTGTCTCCGGCATGCGCGTCACTCTAGCTGCTCACGGACTTACCGCAGGCGCGGAAGACGTCAATTCACGGCAACTTTCGCAATCACGTCCCAGGCAGAACGCCGGGCGATGATCGGCGGACAGGCGGGACGTCACTGGACTGAGCATGCTTATGGCGCATGCGCCCATGCGTACGGATTTCGGCTGCGGGCCGGGCTGGTAAGCGGGCGATCTCGCCCTCGGCGGCGGATGGCACGGGACCGCCGGTCCGGTCGACCAGGCGGGACATGACGATCACGCTTCTGGTGCGCGTGGTGAACGGCTCAGCCCTGATCCGCTCGACGACCTGCTCGAAATGACCCACGTCGGCGGCCCGGATATGCAGCAGGGCGTCCGCTTCGCCGGTGACCGTGCACGCCCCCACGACCTCGGGATAGCGGCGCACCGCGGCCCTGATATCGGCTGGGGAGGTGAGCGCGCGGCAGAACAGCTCCACGTAGGCCTCGGTCGTCCAGCCGAGGGCCGCCGGGTCCACCCGCGCCGAAAATCCCCTGATTGCGCCCGACTCCTGCAGCCGGTCCACGCGGCGCTTGACCGCGGGCGCGGAAAGCCCGACGAGGCCGCCGATGGTTGCGTAACTGGCCCGTGCGTCCTCGATCAGGGCTGCCACGATCCGTTCGTCAATCTTGTCCAGGCTCATGGCCGGCTACTCCGGGGAGGCGAACCCGCCGCCATGGCGGTACCACCGGGCGCGCGGGAAGCGGTGCGTGTCACAACGTCCGATCATGGCACTTCCCTCACCTGGGTCGGCCATGGCACTTCCCTTACCTGGTGAGGGCTCAGCCCTTACCTGGTGAGGCATCAGCCCGGTTGGCCCTAGCTGGATCGGCCGCAGTGGGCAGGGTCTGAGCGGGCACGGCTTCAGCGGGGCTGGGCTCACCGGGTTGGCCAGCGCGGCACGGTCCGGACATCCAAAACGGGCCCGCGACCGCCGCTAATGCGGCGGTCGCGGGCCCGTGCCCCGCTCAGGGCTCCAGCCCTTCCGGTTGGGAGATTCCCCACCGGCAAGCCGGTCGTAGATGAGGCCCGACGTCCCGCTTTCGCCGGGCCTCATAAGTGTGACGCCGCCCTTCCGCAGGTGGTTTACGCGTCCGCCAAACAACTTTCGGTACGGTCCGGAAAACGTGCCACCAGTCCGATTTCGCAGGTCAGTGCGGGGTGGAGCTCAGATGGGAGGTCAGAGGCGGGCACGGTGAATGTTCGGGGCGCAACAACCCTCGGCGCGGACACCAACGTCGGAGCCTGACCCGGTTCGCCGGCCACGGCTGGTGTGCGCCGGCCTCGCCAGCCGCTACGACAAGGTGCGGCGGTGGCCTTCCGGCGGCGAAATTTACCAGGCACGACAGCGTCGCGCCGCTAAATAGTGCGTGCTTTCCGCTGAGGCCGTTGACTTAATGACCGTTTGCTGTTGTCCGTTATGTGCGCGGCTTTCTGCTCACGTTTGCGGAAAGGGCTGATGGGAGGCACCGCCACCGGCCATCAGAAGAACGGGCGATCAGAAGAACGTGCGGACCGCCTCGGTAACGGTGTAGTCGTCGTCGACCAGGTACAGAGTGCGCCACTTGTCGAGGGTCGTGCATGGATGCGACGGGCCCAGCGCCACGAGGTCGCCGACCTCCACGACGGGGTCCGGCGGGACGGCCATGTGCGCGTGCTGGTCGCTGACGGCGGCCATCCGCCAGCCGGCGTTGTGCAGCGGGCGGCGCTGTGCCGAGCCGCGGCGGACGTGCGCGAGCGCGACCGGGTTCCCGGAGTCCTGGCCGAAGTCCCGCCGCCCGGCCGACAGGATGACGAGCCCGGGCTCCGGGACCGAGAGCACCTGGGCCCACACCTCGATCGCGGGTTCCAGGACAGGCTCGGCCGATCCGGTGCGCGCGTGCACGTCGGCCAGGGCCTGCCCGTACGCGCCCCAGTCCTCGGTCAGGTAGCAGCCGCTGCGCAGCACGACCCGGGCCGGCCGCGGCAGCCGGGCCGCGGTCAGCTCGCTGACGACCAGGTCGAAGAAGACGCTGCCCCCGGCGGTCAGCAGCACCTCATTGGTGTCGAACAGGTCCCGCTCGTCCAGCGCCCGGGCGATCTCCGCCAGGAACCCGAGGAACTTCCGCACCACTGGCTCGGGGCGGCCGTCATCCCGGGACCGCGCCAGCCCCTCGAAGCCTTCGACGCCCACCAGCGCCAGGTGCGCGTCGGCCGCGCGGACGGCCTCGGCCACGAGGACGGCCGCCGGCAGGTCGCGGACGCCGCACCGGCCGCCCGCCAGGCCCCCCTCGACGAGGACGTTGACGCGGCGCCCAGGCCGGGCGGTCGCGACCCGGTCGGCGAGCAGGCGGACGCCGGCTGCCGAGTCGATCAGGCAATAGAACTCGAAGCCGGGATCCCGGCGCAGTTCGTCGCACACGTAGCGGATGTCCGCGGCCCCGGTGAGCTGGTTGGCGTAGAAGATACGCGGCACGCCGTGCTCGCGCGCCACCCGCACCTGAGGGCCGGTCGCGAAGGTCAGCCCCCAGGCCCCGGCGGCCAACTGGCGGCCGAACAGGGCCGGGCTCATCGACGTCTTGGCGTGCGGGCAGAACAGCACGCCCGCCTCTTCGCTGAAGCGCTGGAACCGGGTCAGGTTGCGCTCCAGCGCCGCCGCGCGCAGGACGCACACCGGCAGCGGGAGGTCCTCCCGTAGCACGTTCGATCCAACCAACGACGCGGGCATGTACGCGGGTACGTACGCGGGCGGGTCCGCGGGTCCGGCCAGCGTCGTCTCCCAGTACCCGAGTTTCCGTGAGTTGCGCGACTCGTGCTCCACGAACTCGAACGCTACTCCTGGCGGAGTACACCACCGGGCGTCGGTCACCGCGCCAACTGCCTCCCCGGGCCGGACGACGGTGCGCGCGGGAATCGGGAGTATCGGTAGTACCCCTGTCCGGCCGCCGTAGGAGACGTCAGATGCGGCACCCACCCAGCTCTCACCGCCCCGGCGTGCTTGGCGCCATCGGGCGTACCTGCTACCGCCACCGCTGGCTCACCCTCGCCGCGTGGATCGTCGGCACGGCCTGCCTCGTCACGCTGTGGATGCAGTTCGGCGCGCCCGCGAATAACAACCTCGCTGGCAACGACGCCGGCCAGAGCATCCTCAGTCAGCACTTCCCGCGCCAGTCCGGGGACACGCTGACGCTGGCGATCAAGTCCACCGAGCCCATCACGTCGGCCAGCGTCAGGGCCCGGGTCACCGGGGCACTCGGGCCTTTCCGCGACGCCGCGCACGTGACGTCGGTGCCCGGCCCGTACACCACGCCGGGCCACATCTCCCGGGACGGCCACATCGCGTTCGCCTCGGTGCAGTTCAGCGTCACGCAGACCAGCATCCCCGGCAGCGAGGCCAGCGCCCTGATGAACGACGCGCGGACCGCCTCGGGGCACGGCGTGACGTTCAGCCTGGGCGGCGACGTCGTGGATCAGGCGGAGACGCCCTACGGCGGGTCTTCGGACGGGATCGGCATCGGCGCCGCGGCGATCGTCCTGCTGATCGCGTTCGGATCGCTGCTGGCCATGGGGCTGCCGATCGTCACCGCGGTTTTCGGGATCGGATGCGGCCTGGCGCTGATCGCGCTGCTCGGCCACCTCTTCCCCGCCCCGTCGTTCTCCCCGATCATCGCGTCCATGATCGGCCTGGGCGTCGGTGTCGACTACGCGCTGTTCATCGTGACCCGCTTCCGCGAAGCCCTGCTGGAGGTGCCGGGGGGTCGCCCCCCCGGGCCAGCACTGAGCCCGGAGGACGCCACCGTGCACGCGATGCGTACCGCCGGACGTTCCGTACTGGTGGCCGGCACGACCGTCGTGATCGGCATGATGGGACTGCTGGTGCTGCGCGAATCGCTGATGAACGGGGTTGCGGTGGCCGCCGCGGCGACCGTCGCGATGACCGTTCTCGGCTCTCTGACCCTGTTGCCGGCGCTGCTCGGCTTCACCGGTACCCGCCTGGCCAGGCCGTCCCGGATCCGGCTCCCCCGGCAGAAGAGCCGCAGGCAGGCGAGTGGGGCCAGCAAGGTCCGTTCGGCAGAATCATCGTCACCGTGGGCGGAACGCTGGGCCGCGGTCATCAGCCGGCATCCGGTCGTGTCCGCCGCGCTGGCCACGGGCGCCATCGTCATCCTCGCCGTCCCAGTGCTCAGCATGAAGCTCAGCTTCCCCGACGAGTCCGCGCAGGTGTCCGGGACGATGGGCCGCGCCAGCTACCAGACGATGGCGGACGGGTTCGGCCCCGGGTTCGACGCGCCGCTGATCGTCGCGGCCACGCTGCCCGGCACCGGGGGCACCGCGGCCACCGCCCGGCTGGCCAGCGCGATCGGCGGCACGCCCGGGATCGCGCGGGTGACCCCGCCGATCACCAGCCCGGACGGGAAGGCGGTCATGCTCATCGCCTACCCCACCACCGGGGAGCAGGACCCGGCCACCAATACCCTGGTCAACCAGATCAACAACAGCGTCCTGCCGCGCGCCACCGCCGGCACCGGCCTGCACGCCTACCTCACCGGCCCCAACGCGGGCAACGTCGCCTTCGCCAACATGGTCGCCCAGCGACTGCCGTGGCTGATCGGGGTCGTCATCTTGCTGTCGACGCTGCTGCTCACGGTGGTGTTCCGCTCGGTGGTCGTCGCGGTGAAGGCGGCCGTGATGAACCTGCTGTCCATCACCGCCGCGTACGGCGTGCTCGTGGCGGTCAGCCAGTGGGGCTGGTTGCACCAGCTCTTCGGGTTCCCGGAGAAGGTGCCGGTTACCACCTGGGTGCCGATGTTCCTATTCGTGATCCTATTCGGCCTGTCCATGGACTACGAGGTGTTCCTCCTGTCGCGCATCCGTGAGGAGTACGACCGGACCGGGGACAACACCGCCGCCGTGGCGCACGGGCTGGCCCGGACCGCGCGGGTCATCTCCGCCGCCGCGATCATCATGGTGGTCGTGTTCCTCTCCTTCGTGCTCGGCGCGGACGTCTCGGTCAAGCAGATCGGCCTCGGCCTGGCCGCCGCCGTGCTGATCGACGCCACGGTCGTCCGGCTCGTGCTGGTGCCCGCGGTGATGGAACTGCTCGGCAAGGCCAACTGGTGGCTGCCGCGGCCGCTGGCCCGGATCCTGCCGGCCGTGACGGCGGAAGACGCTCCGGCGGCGCCGGCCAGCGAGCCTGCGATGACGAACCACTGATACGCTCCGGCTGCTTGCTCGCCCCGCCAAGGCGTGACGGCGGGGGGAGCGGACGCGCCGGGCGGCGGGTCTGCGGGGTTGGCTCGGTCTGCGAAATAGGCTCCATGTGGCTCTCACGCCAAACAAATTCGCCTCATCTATAGTCGTTAACATGCTCGACGTCACCAGGCTGCGTGTCCTGGTGGCGGTGGCCAGGCACGGATCAGTGACCGCCGCCGCCCGGGAGCTCAACTACGCGCAGCCTTCGGTGAGCCACCACCTGGCCCGTCTGGAGGCCGAGACCGGCGTCCGGCTGATCCAGCGGGCGGGGCGGGGCATCCGGCTCACCGAGGCCGGGCGCCTGCTCGCGGACCGGGCGGCCGAAGTGCTGGGCCGCCTGGACGCCGCGGAAAACGAGCTGGCCGCGCACGCGGGACTGAGCGCGGGGCGTGTCCGGCTCGCGGCGTTTCCCTCGGCGCTCGGCACGATCGTCCCGGCGGCGGCCGCGATGCTGCGGGCGGAGTACCCGGGAATGGACGTCCGGCTGACCGAGGCCGAGCCGCCCGAGGCCCTGCGCATGCTGCGGGCGGGCTACGTCGACGTCGCTCTGGTCTTCCGCCACGTGCAGGCGGCCGCGCCTCCGGAGGCTCCGGGGGGCCCGGCGGTCTCAGCGGGGCCGGCGGCTTCGGGGAGCCCGGTGGGGCTCACCGTGCCGGGCGGCCCGGAGGAGAACGGCATGCGAGGCCGCCTCGTGCTGGACGAGCCCGTTCATCTCGTGACCCGCGCCCGCCCCTCCGCCGAGGGTAACCACGCTGGTGGGCACACCGGCGGGCAGCAGTTCGCCGACCTGGGCCGGTACGCGGGGCGCCGGTGGATCGCGGGCTGCGACCGGTGCCGCGTGCACCTGATCACGCAGTGCTCGCTGGCCGGCTTTAGCCCGAAGATCGCCTTCACGACCGACGACTACGTGGCGGTGCAGGCGCTCGTCGGGGCCGGGCTCGGTGTGGCCACGCTCCCCGACCTGGCGCTGCGGGCGGCCCGGCACCCCGCGATCCGCACCGCCGAGCTGCCCGGTTCGCGGCGGCACGTATTCGCTCTGCGGTACGGCGAACCACCCGACTCCCCCGCGACGATCCGGCTCATCGACGCGCTCTGCGCAGCGACGGCCACGCTCGCCACCGTCCCCGCCCGGCCGGCCGGGACGGGCCCCACGGCGTCGCCCGTGGGCGCAGGTGCGGATCCGGGCGGAGGTCCCGGCGCGGGTCCGGGCGCAACCGCGGGTTCTGCGGCGGGCACGGGCGCGGGTGCGGGCCGGGCCGTGCGCACACCGGAGCCGGTCGAGCCCTGACGGTGGATGCGGTGCAGCCCGGGTGGACAGGAGGCGGCCGACATTTGGTCAGATAGGCGCATGGCACATACCACGCGGCACGCGGGGCGGTGGACCCTCGAGGATCAGTTCGCCGCACCGTGGCATTACCTTCCCATTGAGGTGCCAGCCGGCGCCCGGGCCATCCGGGTGCAGCTCGGCTACGACCGGACGGCCGGGGTGCTGGATCTCGGCTGCCTCGGACCGGACGGCTTCCGCGGCTGGTCGGGAGCGGCGCGGGACAGCTACGTCATCGCCGCCGACGAGGCCACACCCGGCTATCTGCCCGGCGAGCTGGAACCCGGACGTTGGCAGGTGATCATCGGCCTCCACCGCGTTCCGCCCGGCGGTCTCCCCTTTGAGCTGACGGCGGAGGTCGCCCGGACCCGGGGCGGACCGCCCGGGGCGCTCCCGGAGCGGCCCCCGGCTCCCCCGGGACTCCCGTCTGCGGAACGGCCGCCGCGCCGGAGCCTCCCGGCCGGGGACGGACGGCGATGGCTCGCCGGGGACCTGCACACGCATACGGTGCATTCCGACGGCGCGCTGACGGTGGACGAACTGGCTCACTTCGCGGCGGAAAGCGGGCTGGACTTCATCGCAGTCACCGATCACAACACGATCAGCCACCACCGGGAGCTTCCCCAGGCGGCCCGCCATTACGGCGTTACCTTGATCCCCGGTCAGGAGGTGACCACGAGCGAGGGACACGCCGGCGCACTGGGGGACGTCGGCTGGGTGGACTTCCGCCTGCCGGCGCCCGAGTGGCTGAAGGTCACCCAGGATCGCGGCGGCCTGCTGTCGGTCAACCACCCCATCGCGGGCCCGGTGAGCTGGATGCACGCCATGCCGGAGCGGCCCCCGCTGGTGGAGGTGTGGCACTGGAGCTGGCTCGACCTGAGCTGGACGACGCCGCTGTCCTGGTGGCAGGCCTGGGATCCGTGCGCCATCCCGGTTGGCGGCAGCGACTGGCACCGTGCCGGATCGGACGCACCGCCGGGAACCCCGACCACCTGGGTGGAGTCCAACACCGACGACCCGGCCGGCATCCTCGCCAGCATCGGGGCCGGGCGGGTCGCGATCTCCGCGCGCCGGAACGGCCCCGTGCTGCTGCGCACCGGGGGTGAGATCGTCGCGATGGACGCCGACGGGACCACGCTCGCCGGGCCGGAAGGACCCTGCGCACGGGTGCGCGGCGACCTCGCGCGGTTCCGCGACGCGGCCGGGTGCCACCGGCTGCTGAGCGAAACCGGGGCCACCGTCGCGCTGGCCCCTTGATGCTGGACGGGAGCATCCCGACGGGATATTCGCTGCTCAGCTTGCGGTTTCTACCGTCACGCCGTCGACCAGGCGCTCGTAAACCGCGAGATTAACGTCCCCCGAGAGGTCCGCGGCGGCGGCCACGGCGACCGCGTGCCGGAGCAGATCCGGCCAGGACCAGCCAAGCAGCAGACCGGGCACGAGGCCCGCGACGAGCGCGCCCGGCGATCTCGTCGTGGACGGGCCACCGGGTTCCAGGCTGGCGAGCGAGGCATTCCACCGCCCGGCTTTCGTGACGACACCCACCTGGCGACCCGCGTAGATCGCCACCGCCGACACCCCGAGCCGCAGCAGCGCGTCACCGCCGTCGAGGTGGTCGTCGCCGTCAGCCGCCCGGGGGCCACCGGCTCTGACGGCCCGGCCCGGTTGATCGCGCTGGCCGGCCTGGCCGGCCTGATGGGCTCGTGCGGCGGGGGAAGCACCCAGGCGGCTCAGCACCGCGTCGCCGCCGGGGTCGGGCACCACCAGGTCAGGGCGGCGCGAGGCGGCGTAGCGGAGGGCGCTTCCGCCGGCGTTGAGGATCACGGGGACGCCGCCCTCGGCCGCCCAGGTGGCCAGCGATCCGTAGATCTCCGGCGGTAGGCCCGCGGGCAGCGTCCCGCACAGGACGACCGCCGTCGCATCGGTGAGCATCCGCCGGTAGTCAGCGGCGAATCGGCCAAGCTCCTCGGTCGTCACGTACGGCCCGGGCTCGCGGAGCCGCATCGTGCGCCCGGAGGCGGTGTCGCTGACCTCCAGGACCCGGCGTGACTCGCGGCCGATCCCGGTGAACGCCACCGGAATGCTGGACCGGCCGAGATCCTCCCTGATCAGCTCCCCCGTCGCGCCGCCGGCCAGCCCTGCCGCCAGCACCTCATGGCCGAACGTGTGCAGCACCCGGGCCACCGCCACGCCACGGCCGCCCGCGCGATGCCGGACCCGGGAGACATCACGCGTCGACTGCCACGACAGGCCTTCCCCCTCATAGCTGACGTCCAGCGCGGCGTTCAGCGTGACAGTAACGATCACAAATGGTCCTCGCGGTCTGGCGCAGGCCAGGAGCAGCTTTCCGGTCGTAGTGCGTAGTTCGCGTGCCGTTCGGCATCATATGCGGCACCGCGGGCCGCATCCGGCCCGCCGCCGCGCGCACGGGCGTTAGGGGAGGGTGATGCGGCAGAAGCAGTCGGCCAGGTGGTCGTTGACGATGCCGCACGCCTGCATGGTCGCGTACGCCGTCACCGGACCGATGAACGTGAAGCCATTTCGGCGGAGCTCAGCGGACAGCGCCTTCGACGCGGGCGTCTGGGCTGGGATGTCCGCCGTCGTCCGCGGAGCCCCGGCCGGCTCGCCCGCATAGTTGCCCGGGTACTTGCCGGCGTAGTTGCCCGCGTACTTCCAGATCAGTTCGCTCAGGCCGCCCGGCAGGCCGAGGGCGGCGCGGGCGTTCGCAATCGCGGCAGTGATCTTGGCCCGGTTCCTGATGATGCCGGCGTCCGCGAGCAGTCGCTGAACGTCCTTGTGGCCGAAGCTGGCCACCGCGGCGATGTCGAACCGGGCGAACGCGGCGCGGAAATTCTCGCGCTTGCGGAGAATCGTCAGCCAGGACAACCCGGACTGGAACGCCTCGAGGCAGAGTCGCTCGAAGATCGCCTGGTCGCCGTGCAGCGGGCGGCCCCATTCGTCGTCGTGGTAAGCGACGTATTCCGGCGCGCTGAGGCCCCAAGGGCAGCGCAGGCGCCCATCCGGACCAGGGGCCACGCCGTCACTCACGGTCCTGCTCGGCATGGGCTGGATGACGCGCGTCCTCGTAGTGGGCGGGAGCGGTGACTTCCGCCCAGTGGCCGGGCGGCGCTGGGCCGGGCGAGTCCTGGCCGCGAGCGTCCTCGGTGGGACCGCCCGGGCCAGGCGCGGGCGGGCCGGGGGCATGCTGATGAGGCGCGTGCTCGTCGGGCCAATCCTCGGTGGCCGCGTCCGCGGTGGGGGTGTCCTGATCGGGAGCGTTCTGACCGGGCCAATCCGCGGTGGGCGCACCCTCGGTGGGCGCACCCTCGGTGGGCGGATCCTCGGTCGGCGGATCCTCGGTCGGCCGATCCTCGCTGGGCCGATCCTCGCTGGGCCGATCCTCGCTGGGCCGATCCTCGCTGGGCCGATCCTCGGTCGGCCGGTAATCATCCGGCACATTCTCGCTGGGCGCGTCCTGGGGCTGGGGGGCCTGACGTTGTTCCTGGCGGCGGCCGGCCTTCGCCCGCCGGTGTTCCGCGCCCCACACGAGCGTCTGGTGAGGCTCTTGCCAGCTGTCCTGGCCATTGGGCTCGTCCCAGGCCGGGTACTGTGCGGCCGCGTGACCGGGCACGCCGTAGGTGGGCACCCGGTGGGAGGGCTCCTCGCCAGAGGACTCGTTGCCGGGGGGCTCCCGAGGGGCCGCCGGTTCGTGGCGGGCTGCTCCCGAGACGACCGGCTGGGGCGCGGTCGGCTCTGGTTCGGCGGCCTGGGGCTGGGATGCCCGGGGCTGGGTCAGCTCAGGCTGAGCCCACGGGGGGCCGGGCCATTGGGCGCCCGTGGCCGCTTTCTCTTCGTCCAGGGGGCGTACCGGCTCGGTTGAGCGGGGTCCCGCTTCCGGCCTCTCCGCTTCCGCGGCTCCCATCAGCACTGGGGCGCCGGACTGGCGGGTCCGGTCGTGGGCGAGTTCCTCGCGAAGGTCGGAGACCTCCTGCTGCAGGGCCGAGATCTTGATGTCCCGCTCCGTCACAGCCCGGGCGATGGTCTCCAGTGCCTCATCGGTGACGCGCATGTTGTAGCCCCACGCGGCGGAAGGCGGCCGCAGCAGGGCGACATCGGCCGCGGAGGCCGGACCAAGGTCGATGGGCGGATAGTCGGGGTACTCCCGGGCCATCTCCCCACCGCGACCTGACGCCACGACGACGACACCGGCCAGGATGACGATCACGGCCACCAGCATGAGCACAGGCACATATGAATCGTGCCATGCTCAGCACGGGGAGTGGCAACTAAGGGACGTTTCGCCGCGTGGCGCCCGCCCTCCTGCGCTGGCCGCCGGGGGTGGCCCAGTGCAGGTCAGACGCCGTGCTGGCGCGCAATGCCCTGGTGATTGTGCGCGTCGGTGATAATCCGGACGACCTCGCCGGCGTCGTCGGCCACGTGCACCAGGTCCAGGTCGACCGGCGACACGTTCCCCGCGGCGCACATCGCGGACTTCAGCCAGGAAAGCAGCCCTGACCAGTAGGAACTGCCGACGAGAACGATCGGGAACTTGGTGATCTTGCCGGTCTGGACCAGGGTGAGCGCCTCGAACAGCTCGTCCATCGTGCCGAAGCCGCCGGGCAGCACCACGAAGGCCTGCGAGTACTTCACGAACATTGTCTTGCGGACGAAGAAGTAGCGGAACTCCACGCCGATGTCGACGTATTGATTGAGCCCGAGCTCGAGCGGCAGCTCGATGCCCAGCCCGACCGACACGCCGCCGGCTTCGACCGCGCCCTTGTTGGCGGCCTCCATGATCCCCGGGCCGCCCCCGGTGATGATCGCGTAGCCGGCCCTGGCCAGGCCACCCGCGATGCTCGCGGCGAGCTCATACTCGTGGCTGGTGCGCGGCGTCCGCGCCGAGCCGAAGATCGACACTGCCAGGCCCAGCTCCGCGAGCAGGCCGAAGCCCTCGACAAACTCGGCCTGGATGCGCATGACCCGCCAGGTGTCGGTGTGCACCCAGTCGGTCGGCCCGCGGCGGTCGAGCAGCCGCTGGTCCGTCGTGGTCGCCGGAATCTGCTTGCCCCGCAGAGTGGCAGGCCCCTGGCGCCGCTCCGGCCGGCTGGCATCGGAATTCACCCTCATCGTCCCCCCACGGTAATAGCGCCGGCGTAGTGTTTCACGCCGCACCCCGCACTACACCGCCCTGATCCTCCGGTGTATGCATGCGGACCTCAGGCGTTTACGCCGTGGTCGCGGAGGATTTCGTTCAGCGTGGCCTTGTCGTGCCGGTCGCCCTCCTGCAGCCGCCTCAGGACCAGGACACACGGCATGCCGAAGTCCCCGCCGGGGAAACTCCGGATCCGGGTGCCGCTAACGCAGACCGACCATTCGGGTACCTCGCCGTGGGGCAGTTCGCCGCCGGTCTGCGCGTCGATCACGTGCGTACTCGCGGTCAGGATGGTGCCCGCGCCCAGGACGGCGCCCGGGCCCACCCGGGCCCCGTCCACCACCATGCTCCGCGACCCGATAAAGGCGTCGTCCCCGACGATCACGGGCACCGCGTTCGGCGGCTCCAGTACGCCGCCGATACCCACGCCGCCCGACAGGTGCACGTTCTTGCCAATCTGGGCGCACGAGCCGACGGTGGCCCAGGTGTCGACCATGGTGCCCTCGTCGACGTAGGCGCCGATGTTCACGAACGACGGCATCAGCACGACGCCCGGCGCGATATAGGCTCCCCAGCGCGCGATCGCGCCCGGCACCACCCGCACCCCGTCCAGGCACGTCTTGAGCGGAACCCGGTCGTGATAGCGGAAATCCCCGACCTGGGAGCGCCTCATCGGCAGCAGGCGGAACGCGAGCAGGATGGCGTGCTTGGCCCGCTCGTCGACCACAACGTGGCCAGTGGCAGGGTCAGTCCACGCCACCCTGGCCGCCCCGGAGTCGAGCTGGTCGATCGCGGCCATCACTTCGGTCCGGGCCGACGAATCATCCGGGGTGAGCCGGGAACGGTACTCCCACAGCTCATCGATGCGGAGCGACAGCGGCGATGTGAGCTCGGCCGCGCTCGCGGCGGCCCCGGCAGATGACTCGTCCATGGCGACGGAGCTTAGCCGCCCCGCGCGGGCGGCCCGCGCGGTCGGGCGCGCGGGGGGCCCACGCACGATGGCGGACCGCGGCGCGGTACACCTCACCCGGCCATCCCGCACCGCCCACAGGAGGCCGCGCCCGCCGGTACGGTCTGATGGTGTGCCGAGAAGCAGACGTGCGCGGCGGAAGGGCGCCGCTATCTTCACCGTGTCCGTTGTGGTGCTGCTCGCCGTCGCCGGTTACTTCGCGTACTCCGCCTACCAGCGCGTCACACCGTTCCTGACCGGTCCCGGCTGCCAGGCCGGCCGCGGCACCGGCGCCGTCTCGCTCGACCCGCAGCAGGCCAGCATCGCCGCCACCATCGCCGCTGTCGCCGCCAGCGAGCAGCTCCCGGCGCGCGCCGTCACGATCGCCTACGCGACGGCCATGCAGGAGTCGCACATGCACAACCTGAACTACGGCGACCTGGACTCGGTCGGCGTCTTCCAGCAGCGGCCGTCGGAAGGCTGGGGCACCGCCAGCCAGCTCGAGGATCCGGTGTACGCCACCACCAAGTTCTTCGGCGCGCTGAGCCAGGTGCGCGGGTACCTGGCCATGCCGGTGTATCAGGCCGCCCAGGCCGTCCAGCACAGCGCCGATGGCTCTGCCTACGCGCAATACGACCTGATGGCGACCTCACTGACCAGCGCGTTCACCGGCGAGCGGCCGCGCGCCGTGTGGTGCTGGGCCTGCCCTGGGGCGTATCCTCAGCCAGAGCTGGCCGCCGCCGGAACGGCACTGGCCGCGGCGTTCGGGGCCCCTGCGGCCGGCAGGCCAGTAACGAGCCTAACCAGGGCCCGTACGGCTGAATCAGTAACCGTGGACGTGCGGGTACAGCCGACGGAAGGGTGGGCGGTAGCCTCTTGGCTGGTGACACACGCCGACGCTTACGGCATCAGCGACGTGCACTACGGCGGTTATCAGTGGGCGGCGCCGGCCGGCACCGAGGGCTGGCAGCCGGACGCCGGCTCCGCGAGCGCGGCCAGTGCCGCCAGCGGAAGTATCCTGCTCCACTAAGGCAAACCATGCTCGGAACCGCCATACTGATCGCGGACGGTAAAGCCCGGGCCGCAGCCTGCTGAGCCCGGACGACAGAGGAGTTCACACGTGACCTACGTCATCGCGCAGCCCTGCGTCGATGTGCTTGACAGGGCATGCATCGAAGAGTGCCCGGTGGACTGCATCTACGAGGGCGAGCGCATGCTCTACATCCACCCGGACGAGTGCGTGGACTGCGGTGCGTGCGAGCCGGTGTGCCCGGTCGAGGCCATCTACTACGAGGACGACGTCCCGGACCAGTGGAAGGACTACTACAAGGTCAACGTCGACTTCTTCGAGGACCTCGGCTCACCCGGCGGCGCGTCGAAGACCGGCAAGATCGGCAAGGACCACCCGCTGGTGGCGGCGCTGCCGCCGCAGGGAGAAGACAGCTGACCCTCGCCTCACGGCTGCCGGCCTTCACCTGGGACCGGGTCGCGCGGTACCGCAAAGAGGCGGAGCGCCATCCGGGAGGCATCGTTGACCTCTCGATCGGGGCACCCGTCGACCCGGTGCCAGACACGGTGCGCGCCGCGCTCGCCGCGGCCGCCAACGCGCCCGGCTACCCGCTGACCCGCGGGACGCCGGCGGTGCGCGACGCGGCCGCCCGCTGGCTGGCGCGACGGCACGGTGTGACGGTGGCCCCGGAGGCCATCCTCCCGGTGATCGGCACCAAGGAGTTCATCGCCTGGCTGCCGACCATGCTCGGCTGCGGGGCCGGGGACACGGTGGTCTACCCGTCGCTGGCCTACCCGACGTACGACGCCGGGGTCCGGCTCGCGGGTGCCACGCCGCTGGCCACCGGCGCAACGCTCGCGCTCGGCCCGCAGCCGGTCCGGCTGGCCTGGGTGAACTCGCCCTCCAACCCGACCGGGAAGGTGCTGCCACTGGGGCACCTGAGCAAAATGGTGGCCTGGGCCCGCGAGCGCGGAACGGTCCTGGCCTCGGATGAGTGCTACATCGAGCAGGGCTGGGACGTGGTTCCGGTCTCGGTCCTGCGCCCGGAGGTGAGCGGCGGCACGCACAACGGCCTGCTCGCCGTCCACTCGCTGTCCAAGCGCTCCAACATGGCCGGGTACCGCGCCGGCTTCGTGACGGGCGACCCGGGGCTGATCGCTGAGCTGCACGAGATCCGCCGGCACGCCGGGATGATCGTGCCCGGCCCGGTCCAGGCCGCCATGGTCGCGGCGCTGGACGACGACGCGCACGCCGAGGAGCAGCGCGAGCGGTACCGCTCGCGACGCATCGTGCTCCGGGCGGCTCTGGAGGCGGCGGGCTGGGTCATTGAGAATTCCGAGGCGGGGCTATACCTGTGGGCGTCGCGGGCCGGGTCGGACGGATGGGATTCGGCCCGGATACTGGCCGAGGCCGGGATTCTGGTCTCACCGGGTGAGCTGTACGGGGCCGCGGGAGCGGCGTTCATCCGGGTGGCCTTGACCGCCACCGACGAGCGCGTCGCCACCGCGGCCGCCCGCCTCACCACCCTCGCCTAGCTGTTCCTGTCCCGCGCTGTTCCTGTCCCGCGCATCCCATGCGGTGGGCGCCCCGCCCGTGACGGGTCGTCCGCCGAGGGGGTTTCCCGTCATGAGGGGGACCCGTCGGCGCGGAAGATGGGCCAGGCGATCTCGGTTCGCCACTGGGCTTCGTCGGGGGTGTCGTGCGCGTCGACGAGATAGTACTCGCGGAGCGGGCCATCGACGCCGATCTCGTGGGTGGTGACGTACGAGCCGAGCTGGCCGTAGGTGACGTCGATGTCGCGGAGTGAGCCCTGATGGGTCGCGACGGCGAGCTCGGCGGCCGGGATGACGAGCGGGGCGACCCGGCCCACCGCGCGCCGCTGGGCGCCAGCGCGCCGGTCGCCACCAGCGCCCCGGTCCCCGTCGGCGCGCTGCTCTCGGCCGCCGGGCTTGTCCCGGGTTCACCTGGGCGGGCTCCAGCAGGCCCACCTGATGGTAGTGCCGCAGCGTCTTCACGCTCAGGTGTGTTATCCGGGAGAACTCGCCCACCGTGAGAGGACCGGCCATAGCCTCAGTCTCAACCCTCCCCCTACCGGACAGACAAATTACCGGACAGTCAAACGGGGCGGGAGGAGGCCCGTAGGGTTGAGGGGTGCTGAGGCTCTATGACGTGTCATCCGGACAGGTGGCAGCCATCCGGCCAGCTCACCCAGGTGAGCTGCGGGTGCTGGCGGTCACAGCGGGGATCCAGGGCGAGCCGGACCCCGGGCAGCTGCGCGCGTGGCTCCTTCCCGACCTGATCCGCCGCTGCGCGGAACGGCGGAGCCTGGTCCCGACCATCTGCGAGATCACCGGGCTGGTGTCGCATGGGACGCCCGTAGACCCCAGCGTGGCGGCGACGGTCCCGGACCATGCGGAGGCGCGGGCGGCACTGAATATCCATCCGCCGGCCCGGATCGCGCCGGCGTCCGAACCGGCCCAGCGGACGGCCGAATTCGTCGCACCCGGGCGGCCCAGAAGGGGGACGGGCGGACCGCCACCCTTCGATATCGGCACCGGGGAAACCGGCTGGTTCGCCGGCCGCGAGTTCGTGCGGCACCTGGCCGCACCGAACGGCGCCGTCGTGGTCGGAACGCTCGAGCGGACAGCGGGCACGCACGAGCAGGCCGGCGGGCGCGCGCCGCTCACTCTGCCGGATGTGGCGGGCCGCGGTCTTGACCCGCTGGCGCTCCGGCTGGTCTTCCTCGGTCACCGCTATCGTGACGATCTGGACCTGACCTGGGACGCGCTGCACGCGGCCGGCAAGACGCTGCAGCACTGGCGGGAGTCGGTCGCGGAGTGGGCGCTGTCCCCCAGCGCGCCGATATCACCGCGCTACGCGGAGACGGTCACCGCCGCGTTCGAGGATGACCTGGATACGCCAACGGCGCTGCGTGAACTGGACGCGCTGGAGGCGGACGGGGACGTACCGCCGGGGGCGAAGTTCGAGACCTTCGCGGCCCTGGACCGGCTCTTCGGGCTCGACCTGGCCCGGGACATCGGCAAGGTGAGCACTCCCCGCACCCGCTGACCGCCTGCCCGCCGGCCCCGCACTCGCCGATCCCACCCGCCAGCCCCGCACCCGCTGACCGCCCGCCCGCCGGCCCCGCACTCGCCGATCCCACCCGCCAGCCCCGCGCCCGGCGACCCCGCACCGCCCGAACCGCTACCGTCCGCTACTGGTACCCGGGCTTCCCGTCGCGCCGACGACCGGGGACCCCGCCCCTGGGCCGCCCGGATACCCTGGCAGGGACGTTCCCGGGCGGTCCGGTGCACACCTTTAACACGTCTGACATCTGGGCTCCTGTATTATCACCAGCCTTTTTCATCTGCTTAATGATTCGCTGTTCTAGCGGCAGAACTCGCAACGTTTTAAGGCTGATACGCATAGGCGACGCATTATCTGTTGTCTGTGAGACCCTTAGGCTGAGGTGACTGAGCGCAACGAAGTGGGCCCCCCGACAGCGCGGGAGTCTACGGGAGGGTCAGGTGACGTTGACCACAGTGACCGGGGCCGGGCAGCCGTTCGCGACCGGAACCGCCGCGGCAGCGGGGGAGCCCTTCACGCCGCAGGAGACGCTGACGCCCGATGAGCTGATCACGCTAACGACGGCGGACCGGCAATCCTCGGCGCGCGGCTACCTCATGTGCCCTCCGTCGCACTTCGCGGTCACCTACGCCATCAACCCGTGGATGCGCCCTGACCAGCCGGTCGACGTGGACCGGGCCATGCGCCAGTGGGTGCGGCTGCGCCAGATCTACCTGGACCTCGGGCACACGGTCCGGATCATCGACCCGGTCCCAGGCCTGCCGGATATGGTCTTCGCCGCCAACGGCGCGACCGTCGTCGGCGGAACGGTGCTGGGCGTGAAGTTCCGCCACCCGGAGCGCGCGGCGGAAGCCGTCGCCTACCTGGACTGGTTTCCCGCCAACGGCTTCACCAAGGTCCGCAAGCCGCGGCTGGTGAACGAGGGCGAGGGCGACATCCTCTGCACTGGGCGCGTGCTGTTCGCCGGGAGCGGGTTCCGCACCGATCCAGCGGTGCCGACCGAGCTGGAAGCGACGTTCGGCATGCCGGTTATCGGCGTTCACCTGGTCGACCCGCGTTTTTATCACCTGGACACGGCCATGTGCGTGCTCGACGCCGACACCGCGGCCTACTACCCGGCAGCGTTCGACGACGCCGGCCGCAAGACGCTGGCCGCGCACTTCAGCGAGCTGATCGAGGCGACGGACGCGGACGCGGAGGTCCTCGGCCTGAACGCCGTCAGCGACGGGCGTCACGTCGTGCTGCCCACGCAGGCCACTGACCTGGCCGCGCAGCTCAGGGCGCGCGGGTTCGAGCCGGTCGGCGTGGACCTGTCCGAGCTGCGCAAGGCCGGCGGCGGCCCGAAGTGCTGCACTCTCGAGCTTCGTGGCTAAGGCGCACGGCGCGGAAGGCGCGCACGGCGCGGAAGGCGCGCAGGGCGCGGAAGGCACGCACGGCGACGCGGACCAGGCATGGCCGGAACGATCCCAGACGAGCAGCATCATGAAGAGCGGCCCGAGGAGGCGAACCATATGACCATCGGCAGCCTAGACATCACCAGGGACAGCCTGCTGGGCAGTGATGGGTCCCGGAGCAGCGAGCTGCGGGCCCAGACCCAGGCCTTCAGCGCCCACAATTACAAGCCGCTCCCGGTCGTCATCGCCGAGGCGGAGGGCTGCTGGGTAACCGACGTCGAAGGACGCCGCTACCTCGACATGCTCGCCGCCTACTCGGCGATCAACTTCGGTCACCGCCACCCCCGGCTGGTTGCGGCCGCGCACCGGCAACTGGATCGGGTCACGCTGGTCAGCCGGGCGTTCGACCACGAGCACTTCGGACCGTTTTGCGCCGAGCTCGCCGAGCTGGCCGGCATGGAGATGGTGCTGCCCATGAACACCGGCGCCGAGGCGGTGGAAACGGCGATCAAGGTCGCGCGCAAGTGGGGTTATGAGGTCAAGGGCGTGCCCGCGGACCAGGCGGTGATCGTCGCGTTCGGCGGCAATTTCCACGGCCGGACCACGACGATCATCAGCTTCTCCACCGATGAGGACGCGCGTACCGGGTTCGGCCCGTACACACCCGGCTTCCAGGTCGTCGGCTACGGCGACCTTGAGGCGCTCGCCGCCACCGCCGCCGAGCTGGGCGATCGGCTGGTCGCGGTGCTGGTCGAGCCCGTGCAGGGCGAAGCCGGCGTGATCGTCCCGCCGCCGGGCTTCCTGGCCGGGGTGCGCCGCATCTGCTCCGAGCACGGCGCGCTGATGATCGCGGACGAGATCCAGTCCGGTCTCGGCCGGACCGGCAGCACGTTCGCCTGCGAGCACGAGAACGTCGTCCCCGACGCCTACCTGCTCGGCAAGGCACTGGGCGGCGGCATCGTGCCGGTGTCGGCCATGGTGTCACGCCGGGACATCCTCGGCGTGCTGCGGCCCGGGCAGCACGGTTCCACCTTCGGCGGGAATCCGCTCGCCTGCGCAGTGGCCCGCGAGGTGATCGCGATGCTGCAGACCGGGAAGTTCCAGCAGCGGTCGCGTGAGCTAGGGACGCGCATGCACGCGCGGCTGTCCGCGCTGCCCCCGGACCTGGTCCGTGCGGTGCACGGCCGGGGCCTGTGGGCGGGCGTCGAGTTCACCTCACTGCCGGGGCGCGAGGCATGCGAACGACTGGCGGCCCGCGGCCTGCTGGCCAAAGACACACACGGCACGGCGATCCGGCTCGCGCCGCCGCTGGTGATCACCGACGGCGAGCTCGACTGGGCCTTGGACCGCTTCGAGGATGTCCTCCTCGGCTAGGCGACGGCGGTCCGTACGGCCGGCTGGACCTTACTTTGCGCAATGCCGGCGGTCGGCGAGCTTCTCCCAGAACCCGTGCCAGCGGAACCGGCGGTCGACCAGCAGCGCCGCACCCGCCTGAAGGCTGGCTAGCAGGGCCACGACCTGGGCGTTGATGTGGAACAGCGGCAGCGGGCTGAAGCCCCGGTCGACCGGCGTGAGCTGGTGGTGGCGGACCACCGCGCGGGAACCGGAGCGAACGCGTGCCCCGGGCGTGGCGCGGGACCGGCGCGCGGGACCGGCGCGGAGTTAGCGGCCGGGCAGGCGGCGGTAGCGGCCGGCGTGGTAAATCAGCGGGCCGGGAAGGTCCGCGGCGGCGGGTGACGCGAACACGGCCAGGACCTCGCCGACCACGATGCTGTGATCACCGCCCTCGTGCACCGCGTACGTACGGCATTCGAGCGCCGACAGCGCATCGTCGAGGATGGGGGCGCCGGTGGCCGCGCCCGGGTGATGCGGATGCTGGTCGAGCTGGCCCTCGAGCGGGCGCCCCCGGGTGGCCAGCCAGCGGGCCGTCTTCTCGGCGTCCTCGCTGAGCACCGATATCGCCCAGGTGCCCGCGGCCAGTACCGCGTCGTGGAAGCGCGCGGCCTTCTCCACGCAAGCCAGGACGAGGAGCGGCTCCAGCGACACGGAGGTGAACGCATTCACCGTCATCGCGTGGGTGACGCCGTCGGCGGTGGCTGCGATGACCACGATGCCGGTCGCGAACTGCCCGGTGGCACGCCGGAAGGCGTCCGGGTCCGGACCCGTCACCGCGCCGGCTTCGTGCGGGGCATGCCGCGGACCCAGAGCACGAACGCTGCCGCGACCCCGATGGCCGCGCTGAACGCGCCGCCGTAGAGGTACCACTTTCCGGCGGTGGTGTTGGTGATGATCACGCTGCCCGGGGCGTCCGGCATGGCCAGCACGAACGACACGATGATCCAGGCGATCGCCGGCACGAGCGCGCCGCCGAGCGAGCGCATGGCCCAGCCCCCCAGCAAGCAGGTCACGAGCAGAACGGCGCAGCAGCCCAGCGCCGCCGCGGGAACCGGGCCCACCGTCCAGCTGTACTCGAAGGACCCCATGATCGCCTGGACGGCCCCCAGCACGAACAGGACACCGTAGGCGCCGCCGGTGACGAAGGCATCCCGGTGCTCCACCGGGCGGTCACGTCCCGCGCGGTCGGTGACAGCCGGTGCCGGCTTCTCCGGCCACTGCCGTTCCGGCTCATTCGGCCGCGGTTCCATGCCTAGCAAGGCTACCCAGCACGCCCCGCGGCAGTGCCGTCCGGGACGGGCTCCGCCTCCGGGTCCGGGGCGACCCCCGCGAACAGGTCGTCCTCGCGGCCGTAGGGACCGTCCGGGCCGCGCTGGCCCGCCAGCAGCGCGTAGTGCTCGACGCCGGACGCCAGCTGCGCCACCTTGTTCGACAGCGCGAAGAAGACGCCGTCCACGGTGATCTGGGTGGCGTGCGCGCGCATGGCGGCCAGCTTCGCGTCCAGGTGCGCGGACGCGTCGATCTCGGTCGTCACCTGCTCGTCGGGCACGCCGTAGACGAGGTCGGCGGCCGACGTCGGCAGGATGAAGCCGGCTGGCAGTCGCTGGGCCCGCTGGGCCTCGAGAGGTCGCTGGGCCCGCGGGGCCGGGACCGGGCCCGGGGCCCCGGTCCCGGCGGTCCCGGCGGTTCGCAGCGTCTCGATTTCCTCGTCCAGGACGGACTGCGGGGTCGTGCTCGCGTAGAACTTGCTGACCCGCCACGGCGGCATCGCGGGCCCGCACTCGCCGCCGTCGATGGCGCTGGCCTCCGTGACGCTGCCCTCGATGACGCTGGCCCCGATGACGACGGCCGGGTCCGCGGCCAGCTGGAAGGCGCGCCAGGCGACGCGGTGGGCCTGGATGTGGTCCGGGTGGCCATAGAACCCGTCGTCGTCGTAGGTGACCATGACCTGCGGGCGGACCTCACGGATGACGGCGGCCAGGGCGGTGGCCGCCTCCTCGACGTCCGCCTGCCAGAAGGAGCGCGGATCGTCGTTGCCGGATGTTCCGATCATGCCGGAGTCCCGCCACCGGCCAGGGCCGCCGAGATACCGGTGGTCGGTGACGCCGAGCGCCTGGCAGGCGACGTTCAGCTCACCGATCCGGTAGCCGCCCAGCTGGTCGTCGCGGTCGGCGGCGAGGGCGGCCAGGCCCGGCGGGATAATCTCCCCGAGTTCACCGAGCGTGCACGTCACGAGCGTGACGTGCGCTCCGCTGGCGGCGTATTTCGCCATCGTCGCCCCGGTGCCGATGGATTCGTCATCAGGGTGGGCGTGCACCAGCAGCAGGCGCTGGCGCTGACGGTCTGGGGATGAGGTCACAGCACGTGAGGGTACCGGGCTGGCAGGATCTATCCTCATGACCGAAAGCTTCCCCCGGCAGCAGGCCCGGACCCGCCGGTTCACCCTGGGCGTGCCGCGAGCGTTCGCGATCTCCCCCGCCGGGGACCGGATCACCTTCCTGCGCAGCAAGACCGGCTCCGACCCGCTGACCTGCCTCTGGCTCTTCGATGTCGGCACCGGGACGGAACAGCTGATCGCCGATCCGGCCGCGCTCAGCGCTGCTGGCGACGAGGACCTGCCGCCGGAGGAGAAAAGACGCCGGGAGCGGGCCCGGGAGCAGGCCGGCGGCATCGTGTCGTACACGGCGGACGCGGCCCTGCGGACGGCCGTGTTCACCGTCGCGGGCCGGGTCTTCGCGGTCGATCTTGTTGCCAATGTGGCTGGTATGAACGCTGGGGTTGAGGGGCCCGGCAGGGCTGGCGAGGTGGCTGGGCCGCGCGAGCTGGCGCTGATGACGCCGGCGCTGGATCCGCGGCCCGACCCGGCAGGGTGGCGGGTCGCCTACGTGAGCGGGGGGGCCCTGCGGGTGACGGATCTGGGCGCCGGGGGCGAGCCGGGCCCGGGCGACGAGGGCGGCACCGGGGACCGGTCGATAGCCGGGTCCGGGGACATTCCGGGGAGTAACGCGGGCGTCAGCTATGGGCTGGCCGAATTCATCGCGGCTGAGGAGATGGGCCGCACCCGGGGTTATTGGTGGGCGCCGGACGGCACCGCGGTGCTCGTCGCGCGGGTGGACGAGGCTCCGGTCACGCGCTGGCATATCGCCGATCCGGCCAATCCGGCGCGGTTCCCGGCGGAGGTCGCGTACCCGGCCGCGGGCACGCCCAACGCGGACGTCTCGCTGATCCTGGCCGACCTGGCTGGCCGGCCGACGCCCGTCGAATGGGACCGGGCGGCGTTCCCCTACCTGGTGACCGTCTGCTGGGACGACAACGGCGGATCAGCCGACCCGCTAATCGTGGTTCAGAGCCGCGACCAGCGCCGGATGCAGATTCTCGTCGCTGACCGGACCACCGGCGCGACGTCACTGCTGCGGGAGGACACCGACCCGCACTGGGTCGACATCGTCCCGGGGGTTCCCGCCTGGACGGCGGACGGCCGGATCGTCTGGACGGTCACCCAGGATGACACCCGGCGCCTGGTGGCCGCGCCCCCGGGCGAACTGTCCGGCGGGCGGGCCGAGCCGGTGACACCGGCGGGGCTGCAGGTCCGCGAGATCCTCGGCGTCGATGAGAACACCGTCCTGTTCACCGCGTCGGACGAGCCCACGCAGATCGGCCTGTGGAGTTACGGGCCGGACGGCCTGCGGCCGGTATCGGACCGCCCAGGGGTGTTCGGGGGGCGGCGCGCGGGCGGCACCACGGTGATCACCGGCCGGACGCTGGACGAGGACGGCGCGGAGGTCCGGGTCCTGCGGGACGCGAGAGGCACTGGAGAGCCGGTGGTACAGAAGAGTCGCGAGGGGGATCAGCGGCAGGAATGGCCTGAGGTGCCGCTGGGGCAGCAGCGGCCGCAGTGGCAGAAGAACCGAGAGGGGCAGGGCGGCCCGGGGCTGCGGATCGCCTGCTACGACGAGACCCCGAACCTTCCCGCGCCGCGGCCCGCCATGCTGTCGCTGGGCCAGCGCCAGATCCGTTCGGCGCTGCTGTTCCCCTCCTGGCACGAGCCGGGCTCGGGGCCGCTGCCGGTGCTGCTCGACCCGTACGGCGGGCCGCATTCCCAGCGGGTGCTCGCGGCCCGCGGCGCCTACCTGAGCTCCCAGTGGTTCGCCGAGCAGGGCTTCGCGGTACTGGTTGCGGACGGGCGGGGCACGCCGGGCCGGGGACCGGCCTGGGACCGGGCCGTAGCCGGGGCCCTCGCCGACCCGGTGCTGGCGGACCAGGTCGAGGCGCTGAACGCCGCCGCGGAACAATTCAGTGACCTGGACCTCTCCCGGGTCGCGATCCGGGGCTGGTCGTTCGGCGGGTACCTGTCCGCACTGGCCGTGCTGCGCCGCCCGGACGTGTTCCACGCGGCGGTCGCGGGGGCGCCGGTGACCGAATGGCGCCTGTACGACACCCACTACACCGAGCGGTACCTGGGCCTGCCCGGGGAGAACACGGTGGCCTACGACAACTGCTCCGTGGTCCGGGACGCCGAACGGCTCCATCGCGACGACCAGGACGAGGACCAGGACGAGGACCAGGACGAGGACCGGGGCAAGGACGCGTTCCGCCCGATGATGCTCATTCACGGCCTGGCCGACGACAACGTGGTGGTCGCGCACACCCTGCGCCTGTCATCGGCGTTGCTCGCGGCGGGATACGCGCACACGGTCCTGCCGCTGTCCGGGGTGACCCACATGACGCCGCAGGAGGTGGTGGCGGAGAACCTGCTGCTGCTCCAGCTCGGCTTTCTCCGTCAGTCCCTGGGTGCGGGCCAGCCTGCCCTGGGTGAGGGCCAGCCCGCAGATATGTGAGGCCCCGGATAGGGCCGTTCGCCCCTGGGTGCGGACAGTCGGGGCGTATATAAAGTCACGCACAAGTCGATTCGGCGAAATAGTGCGCGCCCGGCCGGTGCGGGCGGGCAGTGTAGCAAGTGTCACAGGTGTGAAGGACTTCCGGGGGCAGAAATTTGGCGGTCTACTGGAATAAGTTCGTGAGCGCACGAACACCCGCGGGCGACGGGGCATGGCCGGAGCGGGCGCGACCCATAACGACAAGGCAGCGAGGACGTCGAGGATGACGCAAGCTATGGAGTCGCCGGCGAGAACGCGGGCGCAGATCGCGGAGAAAACGCTCCGCAAGGACCCTTGGTGGCGACAGCCTGGCATCGTCCTCACGCTGCTCACCATCTGGGTCCTGTACGCGACCGTGCGGGTCTTCATGGGCAGCTACTACTGGGTACCCGCCTACCACTACCTGACACCGTTCTACTCGCCGTGTGTCAGTGGCGAGTGCGTGCCCGGATCCAGCACCCTCGGCGTATGGTTCCCGGCGCTGCCGCCGATCATCCCCTACGCGATCGTGTCGCTGGTGTTCGTACTGGGCTTCCGGCTGACCTGTTACTACTACCGGCGCGCGTACTACCGGGCGTTCTGGCGCGCGCCGGCCGCGTGCGCGGTGCGTGAGCCGCACGAGAAGTACACCGGCGAGACCAGGTTCCCGCTAATCATGCAGAACCTGCACCGTTACTTCTTCTACATGGTGCTCCTCATCTCGATCCTCAACACCTATGACGCGGTGAACGCGTTCCACGGCAAGACCGGCGGGGTCGGCTTCGGCCTGGGCACGCTGATCATCGTGGTGAACGTGGTGCTGCTGTGGGCGTACACGCTGTCCTGCCACTCGTGCCGGCACATCACCGGCGGCCGGCTGAAGAACTTCTCCAAGCACCCGGCGCGGTACTGGGCCTGGACTCAGATCTCCAAGCTCAACGCGAAGCACATGCAGCTCGCGTGGACGACACTGGGGACCCTGATGCTGACCGACCTGTACGTGCTGCTCGTGGCCAGCGGCACCATCAGCGACCTGCGATTCTTCAACTGAGGCGGCATTAGGCATGACCGATATCCAGCGTTTTTCCTACGACGTCGTGGTGATCGGCGCGGGCGGCTCGGGGCTCCGGGCCGCGATCGAGGCCCGGCAGCGGGGCAAGAAGACGGCGATCATCTCCAAGTCCCTGTTCGGCAAGGCCCACACGGTCATGGCCGAGGGCGGTGCCGCCGCCGCGATGGGGAACGTCAACTCGCGCGACAACTGGCAGGTGCACTTCCGGGACACCATGCGCGGCGGCAAGCTCATCAACAACTGGCGGATGGCCGAACTGCACGCCAAGGAGGCGCCGGACCGCATCTGGGAGCTCGAGGCCTGGGGCGCGCTGTTCGACCGCACCAAGGACGGCAGGATCAGCCAGCGGAACTTCGGCGGCCACGAGTACCCCCGGCTGGCGCACGTCGGCGACCGGACCGGCCTGGAGCTGATCCGTACGCTGCAGCAGAGGGTCGTCGCGCTGCAGCAGGAGGACGCCGCCTCGCAGGGCGACCCGGAGGCGATGATCAAGGTCTTCGCGGAGACCACGATCACCGAGCTGGTCAAGGACGCGGGCGGGCGGATCGCGGGCGCGTTCGGCTACTTCCGGGACACCGGGAAGTTCGTGTTCTTCGAGGCCCCGGCCGTCGTGCTGGCTACCGGCGGCATCGGCAAGACGTTCAAGGTCACCTCCAACTCCTGGGAGTACACCGGCGACGGGCACGCGCTGGCCCTGCTGGCCGGGGCGAACCTGCTCAACATGGAGTTCGTCCAGTTCCACCCGACCGGCATGGTCTGGCCCTTGTCGGTGCGCGGCCTGCTGGTGACGGAGTCGGTCCGCGGTGACGGCGGCGTGCTGCGCAACTCCGAGGGCAAGCGCTTCATGTTCAACTACGTGCCGGACGTGTTCCGGGCGCAGTACGCGGAGACCGAGGAAGAGGGCGACCGCTGGTACACCGACCCGGAGCACAACCGCCGACCGCCGGAGCTGCTGCCCCGGGACGAGGTCGCCCGGTCCATCAACTCCGAGATCAAGGCCGGGCGTGGCTCCCCGCACGGCGGCGTATTCCTCGACGTATCCACGCGGCTGCCCGCCGAGGAGATACTGCGGAAGCTGCCGTCAATGCACCACCAGTTCCTGGAACTGGCCGGCGTCGACATCACCAAGGAGCCGATGGAGGTCGGTCCCACCTGCCACTACATGATGGGCGGGGTGGAGGTCGAGCCGGACACCGCGGCCACGGCCGTGCCCGGGCTGTTCGCGGCGGGCGAGGTCGCGGGCGGTTTCCATGGGTCGAACCGGCTCGGTGGCAACTCGCTGTCCGACCTGCTCGTCTTCGGCCGGCGGGCTGGCCTCGGCGCGGCGGACTACCTGGATGGGCTGCCGGCCCGCCCGGAGGCCACGGCCGCCGACCTGGAGGCGGCCGCCACGGAGGCGGCCGCGCCGCTGGAGCGGGCCGCGGGGAGAACCCGTACGCGGTGCACGCCGACCTGCAGCAGACCATGAACGACCTGGTCGGCCTGATCCGGCGGGAGTCGGAGATGACGACCGCGCTGAAGGAGCTGGAGAAGTACCGGCAGCGCGTTAGCCAGGTCAGCGCCGCGGGCGGGTCCGGCTACAACCCCGGCTGGCACCTCGCGCTCGACCTGCGCAACATGCTCCTGGTCGCGGAGTGCGTGGGGATGGCGGCGCTGGAGCGGCAGGAGTCGCGCGGCGGCCACACCCGCGACGACTACCCGGCGATGTCGCCGGAATGGCGGAAGGTCAACCTGATCTGCTCGATATCCGGCAATCACGTGGCGCTCTGGCGCCAGCCGGTGAAGCCGATGCGGCCCGACCTGATGGCGCTGTTCGACCGCTCGGAGCTGACGAAGTACCTGACCGAAGAGGAGCTTCCCGTGGAGGCCGCGGCCGCCGCTCCCGGGACGGCCACGCAGACGGCCACGCAAGAGGAGACGCACTGACATGGGTGACCAGGCAAACCTGCGCGTGTGGCGCGGCGACGCGGGCGCAGGAGAGCTCACCGACTACCAGGTGGAGGTCAACGAGGGCGAGGTGGTCCTGGACGTGCTGCACCGGCTGCAGGCCACCCAGACCGGCGACCTGGCCATCCGGTGGAACTGCAAGGCCGGCAAGTGCGGCTCCTGCTCGATGGAGATCAACGGGCGCCCCCGGCTCGCGTGCATGACGCGGATGTCGACCTTCCAGCCGGAGGAAGTCCTGACCATCACGCCACTGCGGACCTTCCCGGTCATCCGGGACCTGGTCACCGACGTCTCGTTCAACTACACGAAGGCCCGGGAGATCCCGTCGTTCTCCCCGGACCCGTCGATCAAGCCCGGCGAGTTCCGGATGCAGCAGGTCGACGTGAACCGGTCGCAGGAGTTCCGCAAGTGCATCGAGTGCTACCTGTGCCAGAACGTCTGCCACGTCATTCGTGACCACCCCGAGAACGAGCGCCCCTTCGCCGGGCCGCGCTTCCTGATGCGGGTGACCGAGCTGGAGATGCACCCGGCCGACGAGGCCGACCGGCGTGAGATCGCGCAGGACGACTTCGGCCTCGGCTACTGCAACATCACCAAGTGCTGCACCGAAGTCTGCCCCGAGCACATCAAGATCACCGACAACGCACTGATCCCGATGAAGGAGCGCGTGGTCGGGCGGAAGTACGACCCACTGGTCTGGCTCGGCTCCAAGATCGGGCGCCGCCCGGCGCCGAAGGACACGCCCGAGGTCCCGAACACGGTCTGAGAGTCTCCTTCGCCGGGCGCTCCCTGCACTCGGGTCTCCCTGCACTCCGGGCTCCGTGCACCCGGGGCTCCCTGGCCCGGGGGTTTCCTTTCCCGGGAGGCTCTTTTTCCCGCCGAACGGGACACGGCAGACGTTCGCCGCCGTGCTCATCCGGGGCTGGGTGCTTGACTGGGTTTACCCGGCCGCGGCGCCTGGCTGAAAGGCCCGGCCGGGACGCCTGGCGGTGGGCGCGTGATTTTCCCGGCCACCGATCCGTATCACCAGGCCCGCCAGACGCTCCTCACTTTGACTGACCTCGCCCGTCATCCCGGCCACCGGGGGTTTGCCGATGGAGACACGTGTGACCTTTGTGGAATGCCCCGCATATCTGGACAGCACGGAAGACCCCAACCGCCGGGTGGACCTGAGCCCGGCGGATCTGGACGGCGCGGCCGATCTCGCCGCCCGGACCAGAGGGCGGTGCGGGCTGCCGGCCGAGGTGGAGTACCGGTACACGCTCACCTCGACCGACGGGCCGCTGGAAGGCGCGAAGATCCGCTGCCCCCGCGGCCACTGGTTCAGCGGCCCGCTGGAGTCGCTGGTCCCGGCCGAACGGCCTGACGCCGTGGTCGAGCGTGCGCCCAATGAGATGGACAGATCCGGCTGACGCCACAGTTCCCCCGGAGGCTTTACCGGGACGGGCCGCCTAGGCAGCGGGACCGCCGTGCTTAGCTGAGGGCCTTTTCGAACCAGTGGTGGGCGTAGGGCTCGTCGTTGAACGGGGCGACCTCGCGGTAGCCGGCGACCCGGTAAAGGCCGATCGCCTCGCGCAAGGTGCGGTTGGTCTCCAGCTGGACGGCGCGCGCGTGGCCGGCCGCCGCGCGGGCCTCCAGTTCGGCGAGAAGACGGCGGCCGAGCCCGAGCCCGCGGACGGCCGGAGACACCCACATCCGCTTGATGTAGGCCGGCTCATCAGCGTGGAATCTGATGCCGCCGCAGCCGACCGGCTCACCGTGCAGGCTGGCCACCAGGAACAGACCCGCCGGCGGGGTCAGATCCTCGTCCCCCATGAGGCTCCGGGCCGGGTCGAAGCCGCCGTCGAAGCGGCGGTCGATCTCCGCGAAGTAGGCCCGCAGGCAGGAACACGCGTCCGGGTGCCCGGGATCCCGCACGGTGACCTCGACCGCCGACGCGGTCAGCAGCCGCTCGGTTTCGGCCATCGCCTGAACCAGCCGGGTGCGCTGCCGCGGGCTGAGCGGGCCGAGAATGGCAGCGGCCGCCTCGTCGGAGCGCTGGTCCAGCAGCGCCCGTTCGGCCAGGCCACCGGCCGTGAGGCGGACAGTACGCACCCGCCCGTCGGTCCCGCTCGGTTCCACGACCACCAGGCCGTCGTTCTCCAGGGACCGCAGAAGCCGGCTCAGATACCCGGAGTCCAGGTCAAGGCGCGATCGCAGCCGCCGGACGGCGCTGCCGCCCGGGCCGATCTCCCACAGCAGGCGCGCCTGCCCGAGCGGGCGGTCACGGGAAAGGAACGCATCGTTCAGCGCGCCGATCCGCTGCGTCACGGTCCGGTTGAAGCTCCGGACCCGGGTGACCATCTCCTCGTCCATTCTCTGACTATAGTCAGAGAACTCGCAGCGAGCGCGTTCGCGCTGGACGACCCAGCAGACGGCGCAGCGAAAGAGTAAAGGTGCTCGCGCTGGCCGCCAGCGCGCTATGGACGTTGGTGGGACCTTCGGCACTGACGGTGAGTATGAGAACGATAGCAGTCTAAGGAAAAGAAGTGAGAACGTTCTGCGAGGGGGATCGACATGGTGTGGACCTTTACCGCCGGCATCATCTACCTGATACTCATGATCACTCTTGGCGTCATGGCGATCAGAAAGGGCCATTGGATCATGTTCATCATCGGGTTCTTCCTGCCATTCTTCTGGCTCATCGGCGCGCTGATGCCGTCGCGCAGGGCCGCCTACTAGCCCATGTACCTAGGCGAGCGAGCTTCGTACGGAAGCGGAAGGTCCTCCACCACCTGCATTCCGCAGAGTGAGTCTGGCGTCGTGCCCGGATCTGTGGTCTGACATGCGTGAACGCGTGCGCGAGTGGATCCGGACTTCTTTGACCCGCAGGTGACACGCAGATAGGCAGCCTTGGGCCCGCGGGGCATAGGCGCGGCACGGCCTGGGTACTGCTGAGCTCACCGGGCCCGGGGCACGCCTGGACAGCCGGCTAAGCAGGCGGTCAGCCTTCCTGGGCCCCGCGGGACTTGCGCGCGCGCATGCGGCCGCGCTCCTTGCCGTCCAGGACGGCCTTGCGCAGGCGGACGGCGGATGGGGAAACCTCGACGCACTCGTCGTCGGCACAGAACTCGAGCGCCTGTTCCAGGCTGAGCAGCCGCGGCGGCACCAGTCGCTCCAGTTCCTCACCGGTGGACTGGCGGACGTTGGTCACCTTGCGCTCCCGGCAGATGTTGACGTCCATTTCGTCGGACCGGGAGTTCTCGCCGACGATCATGCCTTCGTACACCTCGGTGCCGGGCGAGACGAACAGCGAACCGCGCTCCTGCAGGCTGAACATCGCGTACGCGGCGGCGTTCCCGGAGCGGTCAGCGACCAGCGACCCGGACGGGCGCGTGCGCAGATCCCCGGACCAGGGCTCATACCCCTCGAACACGTGGTGCGCGATGCCGGTACCCCGGGTGTCGGACAGGAACTGCGTGCGGAAGCCGATCAGACCGCGGGAGGGCACCACGAAGTCGAGGCGCACCCACCCGGTGCCGTGGTTGGTCATGCTCTCCATCCGGCCCTTGCGCACCGCGAGCAGGGAGGTCACGGCCCCGAGGTAGTCCTCGGGCACGTCGACGGCCAGCCGCTCCACCGGCTCGTGGACCTTGCCGTCCACCTCGCGGGTGACCACCTGGGGACGGCCGACGGTCAGCTCGTAACCTTCGCGCCGCATGGTCTCCACTAGGACGGCCAGGGCCAGTTCGCCGCGGCCCTGCACCTCCCAGGTGTCCGGCCGCTCGGTGGGCAGCACCCGCAGCGACACGTTACCGACCAGTTCCCGGTCGAGGCGGTCCTTGACCAGCCGTGCGGTCACCTTCGTACCCTTTTGGCGACCGGCCAGCGGCGAGGTGTTCACGCCGATCGTCATGGAGATCGCGGGCTCGTCCACGGTGATGAGCGGCAGCGGGCGCGGGTCGTCCACGTCGGCGATCGTCTCGCCGATCATGATGTCCGGTATCCCGGCGATCGCGACGATGTCCCCCGGGCCGGCGGAATTGGCTGGTACACGGTCCAGCGCCTCGGTCAGGAACAGCTCGGAGATCTTCACCCGCTCCAGGGAACCATCCCGGCGGGACAGCACGGCCTGCTGGCCGCGCGACATCGTGCCGTTGTAGATGCGGCAGAGCGCGATCCGGCCCAGGTAGGACGACGCATCCAGGTTCGTGACGTGCGCCTGCAGGGGCGCGTCCGGGTCGTACGACGGCGCCGGCACGGTCGCGCGGAGCACCTGGAACAGCGGCTCCAGGTCCGGGGAGACCGGCAGTTCGCCGTTGGCCGGCCGCTCGAGGGACGCACGCCCGGCGCGGGCGGACGCGTAGACGATCGGGAACTCGATCTGCTCCTCGGTCGCGTCGAGGTCGATGAACAGCTCGTAGCAGGCGTCCACGACCTCGGCGATCCGGGCGTCGGGCCGGTCCACCTTGTTGATCACGAGGATGACGGGAAGCCTGGCCTCCAGCGTCTTGCGGAGCACGAACCTGGTCTGCGGGAGCGGCCCCTCGCTCGCGTCCACCAGCAGCACGACGCCGTCCACCATGGACAGGCCGCGCTCGACCTCGCCGCCAAAGTCCGCATGCCCGGGTGTGTCGACGATGTTGATGACGAGCCCGTCGTGATGCACCGCGGTGTTCTTGGCCAGGATCGTGATGCCCTTCTCCCGCTCCAGGTCGCCGGAATCCATCACCCGCTCGGCGACGTGCGATCCGGCGCGGAACGCACCGGACTGCCACAGCATGGCGTCCACCAGCGTGGTTTTGCCGTGGTCGACATGCGCGACGATCGCGACGTTCCTGATCTCGTCGCGGGTCGCGCGGGTCTGCGACTCGCCGACAGCCGGGCCGGCCTGGACATTACGTGTGGGCATGCGGGAATCTCGCTCGGTTCTGTGCGGGGAGGTGCCGCGCGATGCGGCGGCCTGGCTAGTCTATGCGGCCCCGGCCGGCGCGGGAGTGGTACCCGCCGCACGGCGGGAACGCGCTGGTCCCCTGGGCTCCCGCCGGTAAAAACACCCAGATCCCCGGTGGCATTCCTGCTAGATGAGGCCTACGGAGGGTCGTCGCCGGGCACCCGCGGGGCCTTAGCGGCCGTCCGCGCCTCAGCCTATGCGCCTTAGGCGGGCTGAGGCTCAGGGATAAGGAATTCGCCCGATGCGGCGGGAGGGGCCTTACGGCGAACCTGAATGTGCGGGCGATGGCCAGGTCGCCCCAGCCGAAGGAGAAACCATGCACCCGGAAATGATCCGTGTGATCGCCATTGAGCAGATGGGGGACCGGCAGGCCGAAGCACAGGCCAGGCTGCGGGTCAGGCTTGCCCGGCAGGCCCGCAAGGGCCGGCGTCGGGGCAGCCCTCCCGACCCGCTCACAGGCGTTCGCATTCCCGACTACGTGGACGGCACCTTTCATCAGGATGCCCGGCCGACCGGGCCGGACAGCGCCGGCTTCGCCGCTCCGGCTACGGCCGGCGGGCGCGAGGCGGCGGCAGGCCGGGACGCGGCCTGAGGCACGCGCCGCCATGACCGTGCCAGGGGGCGGTATGAGCGCCAAAAGACGCTCAGCCGTGACGGTGGGGTCGCTCAGCAGGCGCGGCCGGCGGCGCGGGTCGTCCCGGCCGGTGCGCCGCGGGTGAACCGGCCGGTGCGCTCGTTCGTGATCGCCTGTGAGGGCCCGGATGGCGGACGAGGCAGCGCGCCGGGACCACCGGCGGTTCGCCGCGTACGCCTCCCGGGGAACAGTGCAGCCACGAACCCGAGCAACGCCAGCAACACACCGAGAAAGGATCCCGGTCGTGCCAAACGTCAATGTCACCTACGCGGACATGCAGAGCGCGGCGACCCGCCTGACTGCGGGCGAGCACCAGATCAACGGCGACCTGACCAACCTGCAGAACATGATCAACCAGCTGGTGCAGGGCGGCTACGTGACCGACTCCTCCAGCAAGCAGTTCGAGCAGTCCTACACCGAGTTCACCCAGGGCGCCCGCAAGATGATGGACGGCCTGAACGGCATGGCCCAGTACCTCAACGCCGCGGCCAAGGCCTTCCACGAGACCGACACCCAGCTCGCGGCGGCGCTGAGGAGGTGACGGCCGCAGGGGCGTGACCTGACGGCCGGGCGGCGAGGGGGGACTGCCGGCGGCAGGCCCCCTCCGCTTGACCCGGAAGGACGACGATGCGGCTGGCGCTGACGGTGGTGTCCCCCGCGGCCAGACGGCAAGCCGACGTGCTGCTGGAGGCGGATCCCGCGACGCCCGTGGCCAGGCTCGCCGAGGAACTGGACCGCTTCCTGCACGCCGGCGCCGTGCCGGTCGCGGCGAGCCCCGGGCACGTCCTGGCGTTCCCCCGGCCGCGCTCCCCCGCGGCTACCTCGGTGTACGTCGACCAATTGCTCGTCCCGCCGGAGCAGGCGCTGCGGGACTCCCGGATCCGGCCCGCAGGCCGGCATCTACGCGATCTGCCTGGACGCCGACGAACGCCTGCTGCCGGCCGAATGCCACGCCGTCACGACCGTGGAAGCCGGCGGCCTCCGGGTCCGGCAGATGAGCGAGGACACCATCACCGGGGTCCGGCCCGATCACGTCGGGCCGGGCTGGTGCGCCCGGCTGGCCCGCGGGATATCGCCGGTCCGGGATGTCAGCGACAGTGACGACGGGGCAGGGCTGCCCGACTCCTGCCGCCTGCTCGACGTCCTCGGGCTCGAGCCGCCGGAGCCGTCCGCGGTCCTACGGGCCTGGAATGCCCCGGGGCGGTCGACCCTGGCTGTGTTGGGAGAGTCCTACGATGGCCCGTTCGGCATCGATATCCGGCGCGACGGGCCGCACTGCCTGGTGGCCGGGACCACCGGATCCGGAAAATCGGAGCTGCTGCAAACGATCGTCGCATCGCTGGCGGTGGCCAACCGGCCGGACGCGATGACGTTCGTGCTGATCGACTACAAGGGCGGCAGCGCGTTCAAGGATTGCGTTCAGCTCCCGCACACGGTGGGCATGGTCACCGATCTCGACGCGCACCTGGTCGAGCGGGCGCTGGTGTCGCTGACCGCGGAGCTGACCCGCCGGGAGCACATGCTGGCCGCGGCCGACGCGAAGGACATCGAGGACTACACCCGCCGGCAGGCGCGGCCCGGAAGGCCCCCGGGGCCCGCGTCGCCCGGGTGGCCCGGGGGTGGAGTGGCGGACGGTACGACGGGCGGGCTGGAGCCGCTGCCCCGGCTGCTGATCGTCATCGACGAGTTCGCCTCGATGGTGCGGGACCTGCCCGATTTCGTCACCGGCCTGGTCAACATCGCCCAGCGCGGCCGGTCCCTCGGCGTCCACCTCATCCTGGCCACGCAGCAGCCGTCCGGTGCGGTCTCGGCCGACATCCGGGCCAACACGAACCTGCGGATCGCGCTGCGCGTGACCGACGCGAACGAGAGCGTGGACGTGATCGAGGCGCCGGAGGCCGCGCACATTTCCCCGTCCGACCCCGGCCGGGGTTACGTGCGGCTCGGGCACGCCTCGCTGGTGCCCTTCCAGGCCGGTCGGGTGGGCGGCCGCCGGCCCGCGGCGGCCACGGGGACGCGGGAACGGCTGTGGCTCGCGCGCATCGACTGGGCCGGTGCCGGGCGGGCCGAGCCGCAGCGGCCGTCGACCGGGCGCCGCGACGACGAGGAGGTCACCGACCTCAAGGTGCTGGTGCAGGCGATCCGGCTGGCCGCGCGGGAGCTCCGGATCCCGGCGGCGCACAGCCCATGGCTTCCGGCACTGCCCGCGACGCTGCTGCTCAGTGACCTGGCCCGGGACCGCGGCCGGGCCCGGGACGCTGGCCGGACGCGGGACCACGGCCGGGCCCGGGACCACGGCCTGAGCGGCGGGGACGGGCTCCCGGCGGTCCCGTTCGGCGTGGATGATCTGCCCGCGGCCCAGGAACAGCGGCCGGCGCTCATCAGCCTGGGCACGTTCGGGCACATGATGGCGGCGGGCGGGCCGCGCAGTGGCCGGTCCCAGCTGCTCCGGACCATCGCGGCCTCCGCGGCCGTCACGCTGCCGGTCTCCGACGTGCACATCTACGGCATCGACTGCGGGAACGGCGCGCTGCTGCCGCTCGCCGACCTGCCGCACTGCGGCGCGGTGGTCACCCGCACCCAGGGTGAGCGGGCCGCCCGGCTGATCACCCGGCTCGGCGAGGAGGTCAGCCGGCGCCAGGACCTGCTGGCCGACGGCGGTTTCGCCGACATCCGCGAGCAGCGCGCCGCGGCTGAGACCGGCGCGGCTGAGACCGGCGCGGCCGGGAGCGGCGCGGCCGGGAGCGGCGCGGGACTCCCGCACATCCTGATCCTGCTCGACCGGTGGGAAGGATTCACCAGCGGCTGATCCGGATCCGCAGCCGCGCCGCGGGGGCGTCGCGCGCGATCGCTACCGCCCGGTCCGCGGCGCCTTCTGCTGGGCCTGCCGCCGGGCGGCCCGGGCCGCCGCGACAGCGCGCTGGCGGAACATCACCGCGAAGACGCAGCTGGCCATGGCAAAGGCCAGCATGAGGACCAGGAAAACGAGGGCGATGGCTTGCGCCTTGGCCGCGAAGGCCACGATCGCCCCGGCCAGCATGACCAAGGCGGCCATCAGAGTGGCCTGGCTCCGGGCGTGCGTGCCCGCGATCGGTCCTCGTGCCATGCTCTTATTCTCGCCTATCCGGGGCGGTGCTTCTAGCGGGTGGGCGTCAGAGGGCGCGGAGGACGAGGAGCGCCATGTCGTCGGTGCGCGGGCCGGCCCCGAAGTCCTCGGCCGCGCGCTGGATCCGGGCCGCGACGGCTCCCGCGTTCAGGCCGCCGCACCGGGCCAGCACCCGGGCCAGGCCGTCATCGTCGTCCAGGAGCCGACCGACGGCGTCCTTGCGTTCGGTGATGCCGTCGGTCACCGACAGCAGCAGGTCGCCGGGGTAGAGGTAAACGGTCTGCGGCGTGAAGGTCAGATCGCCTATGACGCCGAGCAGAGGCTGCGGCTGGGCGGCCGGCTGCGGAAGGGCCCGGGCCGGAGCAGGGGTGGGACCCGCCGAGGCCGGCACCGGGACGGGACGAGCCCGGGGTGAAGGCGGAGCCGGGGGGCAGACGCGGAGCAGAAGCGGGAGCGGATGCCCGGCGGAGACCAGCCGGAGCCGGACGGCGGCCCCGGTCCCCTCCTCCCCCTGGGCGGCGGGTACTCCGCCCCGCTCTGGGTGCCGGGAGGAGTCGGCGAGGACGGTGAGCTCGCCGTGCAGCAGGGTGATGAACCGGGCTCGCGGGCCGTCTTCCAGGATGAGCTGGTTCAGTCGGCCGACGACGTCGGCGACGTCGTGGCCTTCCCGGGCGAGGATCCGCAGCGCGTGCCGGGCCAGGCCAGTGACGGCGGCCGCTTCCGGCCCGGTACCACAGACGTCACCGATCGCGAACCGCCACCGGTTCTCACCGGCCGGAAACACGTCGTAGAAGTCGCCGCCGACCTCGTTGCCCTCTCCCGCGACCTCGTGCGCCACCGCGAGGTCCACGCGCGGGATCCGGGGCAGCTCCGGCGGCAGAAGGCTGCGCTGCAACGCCTGACTGGTCAGCTGCTGCTGCTCATAGAGCCGCGCGTTGTCGAGAGCGAGGGCCGCGCGGCGGGCGAGGTCCTCGGTCAGCTCGAGCGCTTCCCGCGGCGGCCGGTCACCGCGGGGACGGCCGATCACGACCACGCCGAGGCTGCGCCCGCGCGCCGCGAGCGGGAAGCACCAGGCGGCGCCGGACGCCAGGACCACCGCCTCGTCGGTGAGGTCCGGGCCCGCGTCCTTGGCCAGTGACCAGCTCTGGCCGGCTTCGTCGGCCTCGGGCGGCCCGGCGATGGCGAGCAGGCCGGCCAGCGGGTCGATGAGTGACTCGTCGGCGTGCCACACGTAGGCGGGATGCAGGGAACCGGTGTCGTCGGCCAGCAGCACCGCACACCATGACGCCAGACGCGGGACGATGAGCTGGGCGATCAGCGAGATGGTCTTCTCCTGATCCAGCGTGCTGGCCAGCAACTCGCTGGCCTCGGCGAGAAAACCGATCCGGCCGCGCCGCCTGCGCTCGAGGTCACTGAGCCGCGCCCGCTCCAGCGACATGGCCACCCGGTCGGCGACGCGCTGCAGCTTCGCGGCGTCGCTGCCGTCGAACCGGTCGGGTGCGGTGGCTGCGGCCCCCAGCACCCCCGTCACCCGCCCGTCGACCAGGAACGGCACAGTCACCAGTGACTTCGCCGTGGCACCGTCGGCGAACACCACGGGCACCGACGGCGCGAACAGGGACTCGGAGACGCCGACGCCGGCGGCTGCCCGCACCCGTAGCTCGCCGTCCTCGTCCGCGACGAGAGCGTAGGCGGCGTCGGCCGTGACGACATCCCGGGCGGTCTCCACGGTGTGCCGGAGCAGTTCGTCATAGCTGAGCGTGCCGAGATCCGGCCGCAGGGCTGATCCGGCGTCGTCGCCGGTTACGCCGGCCAACCGGTCAGCGGCTCCGTCCCGTCCCGCGGGCCCGGCGATCATGGCGGCGCCGTGCGCGGTTCCGGCCGCGGCCGAAACGTTCTCCGCGGTCACGGTCTCGGTGGTCATCGTCTCCGCCGGCGCGGTCTCCGGCGTCATCGGTATCGCAGCCCCGGACGGCGGGGTCCCGGGCGACACGGAGGTCTGGGGTGGGGCACCGGAACTGTCCGCCCCCGCAGCCGCACCAGCGGCCGTCGTCCCGGCTGAGCCGCGCCCCGTCCCGGCCGCACTGATCCGGTTCGGCCAGGCTTCCTCCGTCCAGGCTTCCCCGGCCCAGGCGTCGTTCGCGCCGCCCGCGGCGGTCGTAGCGGGCGGCGGGCTGGCTGCCCCATCGGACGCCTCGTGGTCACGGTCGCGCGCCAGGCTCATCCGGAACCACACGGCCTTGGCCGTCCTCGCGTAGGTGACGCCCCACGACGAGGCCAGGACCGACGGCAGCAGCAGGCCCCGGCCGCGTTCCGCCGAGATGCTCGCCGCCCTGGGAATGTCGGGCAGCGTCCGGGCCGGATGGCGGTCGCGGACCGCCACCTCGAGCTCGCCGGAGGTTAGCCGGCAGGTGACGTCGAGCGAGGTCCCCGCGTGTACCACCGCATTCGTGACCAGCTCGCTGGTGAGGAGAACGGCGTCATCGACTAGCCTGTCAGCGTCCCAGGTCCGGGCCGCGATGTCCCAGGACTGCAGGATCTGGCGAATGAAACGGCGGGCGGCCGCGGCGGCCGCCGGCTCGGGCTGGTATGCCGCGGACGCGACGAGGTCGCTTCGTCCCCTCACGTGCCCTCGGTCCTCACTGACTGGCGTGCGATTAATCGCGGTTAGCGCTGAGCCATTCAGTCCATCGTGACAGACTCGTGAGATCAATACCTTCTATCGGGACATCCTAAAAAACTTACTAGAGAACGGCAGGCCGGCTTGGCGAGGATAGGAGTACGGCCCCAAAGCCCGTCGGCGCCGCCCGCTGCGCGAATGCCTGGAGGGAGCACCATGCCTCACCCCGCGCCCAGCTCACCCGCAGAGGCCAGGTATACCGACACCGACCTTGAGCCCATCCGTGACGCGCTGGCCGCGCTGGCCAACGGTGACTTGCGCACCCGCCCCCGGCGGTTCAGCGACGGCGGTGACAGCGCCATGCTCGCGGACGTCGGGTCGATGATCGATGAGGTCGCCGCGCAGCTCTCCTCCCTCACCTCCGAGGTGGCGCAGAAGGCCGAGCAGGTCCGGGACATCGCCATGGTCACCACGGCCGTGGCGCGCGGCGACCTCACCCGCAAGGTGACGGTGGACGCCCAGGGCGAGATGCTCCAGCTCAAGCAGACCTTCAACACCATGGTCGACCAGCTGTCCGCCTTCGCCGACGAGGTCACCCGGGTGGCCCGCGAGGTCGGCACCGAAGGCCGCCTCGGCGGGCAGGCCCACGTCCGCGGGGTCTCGGGCGTATGGGAAGACCTGACCGTCTCCGTCAACGGCATGGCCACCAACCTGACCATGCAGGTCCGGAACATCTCCCAGGTCGCGACGGCGGTCGCGGAAGGTGACCTGAGCCAGGAGATCACCGTCGACGCGCAGGGCGAGGTGCTCCAGCTCAAGCAGACGTTCAACACCATGGTGCGCCAGCTGTCCGCCTTCGCCGACGAGGTCACCCGGGTGGCCCGCGAGGTCGGCACCGAAGGCCGCCTCGGCGGGCAGGCCCACGTCCGCGGGGTGTCGGGGATCTGGAAAGACCTCACCGAGAACGTGAACTCGATGGCGAACAACCTGACCGCTCAGGTGCGGAACATCGCCCAGGTCACGACCGCGGTGGCGCAGGGCGACCTGAGCAAGAAGATCGACGTGGACGCGCGCGGGGAGATCCTTCAGCTCAAGCAGACGTTCAACACCATGGTGGGCCAGCTGTCCGCCTTCGCCGACGAGGTCACCCGGGTGGCCCGCGAGGTCGGCACCGAAGGCCGCCTCGGCGGGCAGGCCGAGGTCGAAGGCGTGTCCGGTACCTGGAAGCGGCTGACCGAGAGCGTGAACGGCCTGGCCAGTAACCTCACCACCCAGGTGCGAGCTATCGCGGGCGTGGCGAGTGCGGTCGCCGAGGGCGACCTCACCCAGTCCATCGCCGTCGACGCGCGCGGCGAGGTCGCTGAGCTCAAGGACAACATCAACCTGATGGTGGCCAACCTGCGGGAGACCACGCACGCCAACCGCGAGCAGGACTGGCTGAACACCAACCTGGCGCGCATCTCCGGCCTGATGCAGGGACACCGGGACCTGCTGGAGGTCGCCCGGCTGATCATGAGCGAACTGACCCCGCTCGCCTCCGCGCAATACGGCGCGTTCTATCTGGCCACACCGCCCGGTTCCGAGCTGCCGCGGCGGGCGCTCCCGGCCGCCCCCCAGGGCGAGATCACCAGCGGCAGCGCCGGTGCCGTTACGGCCAGCCACGGCCCCGGCCGTAACGGCACCGGCCCCGAAGCCGCCGCGGTGAACGGCGCGGGCGGCCACGTGCCGGAGGTGATGCAGCGGCCGGATGGGAGCCAGGGGCCCGGCGGAAGGGACGCCGGCGCGACGGCGAACGGCACCGGCCGCGGCGCCGACACCGAGCCCGAGATCGCAACGGAAATGGAGTTCAGCCGGATCGCCACCTACGGCTTCCAGCGCGGCGGCATGAGCCGGTTCGTACTGGGCGAGAGCCTGGCCGGCCAGGCCGCGCTGGAGCGCAAGCGCATCCTGATCAAGAACGTGCCAACCGGCTACCTGTCCGTCGGCTCCGGCCTCGGGGCCGCCTCGCCGGTCAGCGTGGTCATGCTGCCGATCCTGTTCGAGGACCAGGTGCTCGGCGTGCTCGAGCTGGCCTCGCTGTACCAGTTCAGCGACGTGCACCTCGCCTTCTTCGACCAGTTCGTGCCGACGATCGGCGTCACGATCAACACGATCATGGCGAACTCCCGCACCGAATCGCTGCTGGCCGAGTCGCAGCGGCTCGCGACGCAACTTCAGGAACGGACCGACGAACTCCAGCGCCAGCAGGCCGAGCTGCGCAACTCCAACGCGGAACTGGAGGACAAGGCGACCCTGATGGCCAAGCAGAACCGTGCCATCGAGGTGCAGAACTTCCAGATCGAGCAGGCCCGGCGGACGCTGGAGGAGCGCGCCCAGCAGCTCGCCACGTCGTCGCGGTACAAGTCGGAATTCCTGGCCAATATGTCGCACGAGCTGCGCACCCCGCTGAACAGCCTCCTCGTGCTGGCCAAGCTGCTGGCTGAGAACCCGGACGGCAACCTGTCGTCCAAGCAGGTCGAATTCGCGATGACCATCCACGACGCAGGCTCGGACCTGCTGCGGCTGATCAACGACATCCTCGACCTGTCCAAGGTCGAGGCGGGCAAGATGGACGTGCACCCGTCGGAGATCCCGCTGGACGGCCTGGTGGAGTACCTCGACGCCACCTTCCGCCCAATGGCCGCCGAGAAGGGCCTCACCTTCGAGGTCGACACGGCGGCCAGCCTGCCGCAGATGATCTACTCCGACGAGCAGCGCCTCCAGCAGGTGCTGCGCAACCTGCTGTCCAACGCGGTGAAGTTCACCGCGCAGGGCGGCGTCCGGCTGCGGGTCGCCCCGGCCGAGGACGTCACCTTCACCGGGCCGCTGCGAGACGAGCCCGAGGTGATCGCGTTCTCGGTCTCCGACACCGGCATCGGGATCTCCGAGGAGAAGCAGCACCTTATATTCGAGGCGTTCCAGCAGGCCGACGGGACCACCAGCCGCCGATACGGCGGCACCGGGCTGGGCCTGTCGATCAGCAAGGACATCGCGCGCCTGCTGGGCGGGCAGATCAAGGCGACGAGCCGGCTCGGCCACGGCAGCACCTTCACGCTGTACCTGCCCGCACGATCCCTGCGAGCCGGCTCGGGCACCGGGCCACTGCGGATTCAGGGTCCGGTCCTGACCGCCGGGGCGGACCAGCCCGCGGGTCTCGCCGGGCACCTCGACGGCCTGAACGGATCCGGCCGGGGCGGGCAGGCGCAGGGCTACGCGGGCGGGTCCATGGGATCGCGGGCGGCCGGCCGGCCAGGCGAATACGGGACGGCCGCGAACGCCGGGCCCGCCCTGTCCGCGGCACCTGACCCGCACGACCCGCTGTACAGTGCGAAAATACTGATTGTCGACGATGACGTGCGGAACGTGTTCGCACTGACCAGCGTCTTCGAACGGTGCGGGGCGGAGGTGCTCTATGCCGAGAACGGCCGGGAAGGCATCGAGGCGCTCGAGCGCAACGAGGACGTCCAGCTCGTCCTGATGGACATCATGATGCCTGAGCTGGACGGATACGCGACCACCGAGGCGATACGGAACATGCCGCAGTTCGCCGACCTGCCGATCGTCGCGGTGACCGCCAAGGCCATGAAGGGCGACCGGGAGAAGGCCATCGTGTCCGGCGCCACCGACTACATCACCAAGCCCGTGAACACGGGGCATCTGCTGACCGTAATGCGAACCTGCCTGGAACGGGCGGCCGCACGATGAGCCGGCCGAAGGAGATCCTGAGGTGACGAACAAGGCACGGATCCTGCTCGTCGACGACCGTTCGGAGAACCTGGTCGCGCTGGAGGCGATCCTGTCCTCCCTCAGCCAGGTCCTCGTGCCGGTCCGCTCCGGTGAAGAAGCGCTCAAGGCGCTGCTGGTCGACGAGTTCGCGGTCATCCTGCTGGACGTGGTCATGCCCGGCATGGACGGCTTCGAGACCGCCGCGCACATCAAGCGGCGGCCGAAGACCCGCGACGTCCCGATCATCTACCTCACGGCGGCCAGCTCCGAGCCGGACCACGCGTTCCGCGGGTACGCGGCCGGCGCGGTGGACTACATTTCCAAGCCGTTCGACCCATGGGTCCTGCGCGCGAAGGTTTCGGTCTTCGTCGAGCTGTACGTCAAGAACCGGCAGCTGCGGGAACAAGCCGAGCTGCTGCGGAGCCAGCTGGACAAGAACGGGGGCAACAACGCGGGCAAGAACGCGGGCAGGGGCGCGGCCCGGCGGGCCATCCCGGCCCTCAGCGGCGGCCCGGAATCCGCCGATCCGGCGGCCGCGGAGGTAAGCGATCCCGCGGAATCCACCGGGCCGGACGGCCCGGACGGCGACGCGGCGGACACGGACGGCGCACAACCGCTGCTGCTGGAGCTGTCGGGGCGCCTGGCGGCGGTGGAGGACCTGGTGGGCGTGCTGTCGGCACAGCCAACGATCAACTCGGACCACGTGCTCGCCGACTGCGCTGCCCAGCTAGAACACCGGGTGGGGCGGCTCCGGGACGCCCTTGACGCGCTCCGCGTCGGTTAGCGGCCGCTGGCCGGCCAGCGGCCCCGCACCGGTCATCGGCCCGGCGCCGGTCATCGGCCCGGCGCCGGTCATCGGCTCTGGGCCAGCCAGCGGTCCCGGCTCGGGCAGCGGTCCCGGCTCGGCGAGCAGCTCCGCGTCGCGGGCGCCGGCCCGCATGGGCAGCCACCCGTCGCCCGCGACGTAGGCACGGATGATCTTGGCCGGGACCCCGGCCACCACGCAGCGGTCGGGGACGTTTCCCCGGACCACCGACCCGGCCCCGACCACGACGTTCCGCCCGATGGCCGTGCCGGGCAGGATGATCGCCCCGGCGCCGAGCCAGGTACCGGTGCCGACCGACACCGGCGCGTTGGCTGGCCGCTGCCGCCCGATCGGGGCGTCGGGGTCGGCGTACCCGTGGTTCTGGTCGGTGATGTAGACGTACGGCCCGGCGAAGACGTCGTCGCCGATCACAATCGACTCGTGCGCCACGATGTGCGTGCCACGGCCGATCACGCAGCGATCGCCGATCCGCAGCAGCGGGACCGGCCCGAGTTCCTGGCCCGGCACGGTGCCCGCGGATATCGAAACGTGCTGGCCGATGACCGTGTCCGCGCCCACCTCGATCCACGGCTCGCCGAAGATGGCACCGGACGGGAAAACGAGGACCGAGCCCGGCCCGAACGCCGCGAACCGGTTCCCGGCGGGGGTACCCGCGGTGACCGCCCCGGCGCGCTGGACGGCCTGGCAGGCCCAGTGCACGGCACGCTGGCCCAGCGCGCGGCGGCTGCGGCCCAGGGCGCCCCACCACGACACGCCGGACACCAGTGCGCCTCCCAAGATCAAGAACCAGCCGCCGAACGAACGTACACCGAGTCCTAGGCCTGCGGAAGCGCGCCGTCCCCGGAGGCATCGGGGAATCCCCCCGGGCCAGCAGCGGCAAGCTGCCCGCAGGCGCCGTCGATTTCCCGGCCGCGGGTGTCCCGGACCGTAACCGGCACGCCGTGGGCTTCCAGCCGGGCCACGAACTCGTCCTGCGCCGCGGGCCGCGAGGCGGTCCACCGCGATCCGGGCGTGGGGTTGAGCGGGATCAGGTTGACGTGCGCGAGGCGGCCCGCCAGCAGGCCGCCGAGCAGGTCCGCGCGCCAGGCCTGATCGTTGACGTCGCGGATCAGCGCGTACTCGATCGAGACGCGGCGGCCGGTGACGTCGGCGTAGCGCCACGCCGCGTCCAGCACCTGGGCCACCTTCCAGCGCCGGTTGACCGGGACCAGCTCGTCCCGGGCCTCGTCGTCGGGGGCGTGCAGCGATACGGCCAGCGTCACCGGCAGGCCCTCGGCCGCCAGCCGGCCGATCGCCGGGACCAGGCCCACGGTGGACACGGTAACGCCGCGCGCCGAAATACCCAGGCCCGCCGGGGACCGCTCGGTCAGACGGCGCACCGCCTGCACGACGCTGCGGTAGTTGGCCAGCGGCTCGCCCATGCCCATGAAGACCACGTTGGAGACCCGTCCCGGGCCGCCCGGTACCTGGCCCCGGGCCAGCACCCGCGCCCCGGCCACGACCTGCTCCACGATCTCGGCGGCCGACAGGTTACGGGTCAGGCCGGCCTGCCCGGTGGCGCAGAACGGGCAGGCCATCCCGCAGCCCGCCTGGGAGGAGACGCACATGGTGACGCGGCCCGGGTAGCGCATCAGCACCGCCTCGACGTAGGCGCCGTCGAAGGTCCGCCACAGGGCCTTGCGTGTCGTGCCCTCGTCGCAGGCCAGCTCGCGTTCGGCGGTCAGCAGGCGCGGCAGCAGGGCATCCGCCAGTTCCTGACGGGAGGATTGCGGCAGGTCCGTCATCTGGGCCGGGTCCTCGGCCAGCCGCGCGAAATACCACCGGGACAGCTGATCGGCCCGGAACGGGCGCTCCCCCAGCTCGGCCACGGCCGCACGGCGTTCGGGCAGCCCCAGGTCGGCAAGGTGACGGGGAGGTTTTGCCCGGCCCGGCGAGCCCGGCGGGCCTTGCGACCCGGTGCGCCCGGCGGTAAGCCCCGGCGGCAGGTCGGCCGCGAGGGCGGATGCCGGGGCCACGGCGGGCGATGTGCGTGGGCGACGAGGGGACACAATGCTTCCGTTCGGCTTCCGTTCGGCGAAAAGGGCGGCGAAATCCCAGGATAGGCGCTGGCCGGAGCCCGGCGGCGACGCTTCGGAGGCGCGGGAGTCCGATGCAGTTAGCGTAAGTTTTAGGTATGCCGACGTTGCGCCGGGTATCCACGAAGTCGCAGCAGCCGAGAATGCTGCTGGAAAGCGTTAACCCGTATGAGAGCCGCCGGCTGACGGTCGAGTTCGACGGGGTGACGACCGCCGCCTACCTGCACGACGAAACGTCGACCGTGGCGGCGACCTGGGTCGCCAATCACGTGCCCGCCCCGGCCAGCCCGGACCCCAGCCGGATCGAGGCCGGGCAGGCGCCCATCATGCCGTCCGGGCACACGAAACTGCCCGAGGGACGACCGCCGATCGAGCCCGGCACGCTGGAGCCGCTGTGGTTCGAGGAGGGCGACGGGGTGGCCGTCATGGAGAACGGGAAGCTGCTCGCGGCCATCCCCGGCTGGTCCGACGCCCGGCGCGGAATGCCCGGGTACAGCCGGGACATCCTCGGCCAGACCCCGTTCGGCTGGTCTCTGGACGACGCCATGGAGGGACTGGGCCCACGGGTCGACCGGGCCCGGGCCTACTGGCAGTGGCGGAGCGACGAGCGGTCGTGGGGCGTCTTCCAGCAGGGAGTGCTGGGGCATCTGGAGCGGCTCGGCCCCAGTGGGCACTACTGGGACGCGTCGATGGGCAAGCAGCCGCTGGCGGGCATCTCCGAACGGGCGCCGGACGAGAACCGCCCGTATACCGTGCTGTCCACGGTCGGGATGAGCTGCCAGCGGATGCCCGTGGTGGAGCGGCTCGTCCAGGATCCCGGCTCGTACGCCCGGATCGAGCTCGCGATGGCGACGACCCTGCCGCCCGCCCTGGCTGCGCGGGTCTTCCTGTGGCTCGCACCGTACCCGTGGCGCGCGGTCACCTGGTTCGGTCCCGGGCACAGCGTCCGGGGGTACGACGAGCCCGCCACGTTCCCCCTCGGCGGCTATGAGGCCGTGCTGCTGCTCGACGATCCGGCCGGGCTGCCCGGGCCGACCGCTCCGGACCTGTCCGGTTTCTCCTTCGGCGGGGACCCGGTGCGCTGGCTGTGGGTGCTGCCGATCTCGGAGGAAGAACGGCTGATCGCCAAGGCGCACGGATCGGCGAGCCTGATCTCCCGGCTCGCCGGGCAGGACCGGAGCTGGGTCGTCAGCGAGTAAGGAGGGCGCACTGGTCATGGAGCCGGGCGCCCGGCGGGCCCTCCCGGCTCGGTCGAGCCGGTGGCCGCGCGGGCGCCCGCCGACCGGTGACTAAGGGTGGGCGGTTACGAAGACCGCCATCAGGAGCCAGGTCACCGGCGCGGTCACCAGGAGGGAGTCGACCCGGTCCAGGACCCCGCCGTGGCCCGGCAGCACCGAGCCCATGTCCTTGATGTGCAGGTCCCGCTTGATCGCGGACTCGGCCAGGTCGCCCAGGATGGCGGCGGCGGCCGCCCCGGCACCGATCAGGATGCCCTGCCAGACGTGCCCATGCAGCAGCACAGGGAGCAGGACGGCGCCCGCCACGAGGCAGAGCAGAACGGAGCCGGTCAGTCCTTCCCAGGTCTTGCTCGGGCTGATGGTGCGGGCCATCGGGTGCCGGCCCAGCAGGCTGCCGGCGAAATAGCCACCGATGTCACTGCAGACAGTGAGGATCACGAAGAGCAGAACCCTCCGTGCGCCATCCGCCGGGGCCAGCATGGCCACGATGAACACCGCCAGCAGCGGCACATAGGCGAGCACGAATACGCCGGCCATGACGTCCCGGAGATAACCGTCCGTCCCGGCGGGAAGGCGCCAGGCGAGGATCATCACCACGGTGAGGACAAGCGACGCGAGGACGGCGCGGTCACTCCACCAGTATTCGCAGATCCACATCGCGGTGCCGCCCGCGGCAACCGGGAGAAACGGCGCGTGGATGCCGCGGGAGCCGAGCGAACGGGCCAATTCCCACAGCGCGACAACGGCGGCGGCCCCCATGAAGATAAGGAAGGTCGCCTTTACCGTGAACAGCGTGAGTATGACAATACCGCCGAGCAATACGCCCACTCCGGCCGCAACGGGGAGGTTACGCCCTGACCGCGCGGGCCCAGAGCCCCGCTTCGGGTCCGCTGCCGCGGTCGTGTCCGCCAGGGTGGGCGTTCCCGGATGCGCGGCAGCTGCGTCCGGCTGGTCGCCGTCGTCCACCTAGACCTCGAGGAGCTCGGATTCCTTCGTCTTGAGCAGGTCGTCCACCTGATCGACGTAGGTCTTGGTGAGCTCGTCGAGTTCGTGGCCCGCGCGGCGGCCCTCGTCCTCGCCCGCTTCACCGTTCTTGACGAGCTTGTCGATCGCGTCCTTGCCGTGCCGGCGGATGTTCCTGATCGACACGCGGCTCTCCTCGGCCTTGTGCCGGGCGACCTTGATGTACTCCCGGCGGCGTTCCTCGGTCAGCTCGGGGAAGACCACCCGGATCACCGCGCCGTCGTTGGTGGGGTTGACGCCCAGGTCACTGTCCCGGATGGACCGCTCGATCGCGGCCATTGAGGACTTGTCGTACGGCTGGATGATGACCATGCGTGCCTCGGGCAAATGGAACGAGGCGAGCTGGTTCAGCGGCGTGGGCGTCCCGTAATACTCGGCCGTGAGCTTGTTGAACATAACCGGATGCGCGCGGCCCGTGCGGATCACGCCGAACTCTTCCTTGGCGACCGCTACCGCCTTCTGCATCTTCTCCTCCGCATCGAGGAGTATGTCGTCGATCATTGCGGCTCCTGTGGAGGCGAGGGTCTTCTAGGAGTTCACGTTATCCAGGTAAGCGCGAGCGTACCCGCCGCAGGGCACGCGCGGTGGCGGCCGCAGGCCGGCGGGCGCGTCAGGCGCCCACGGCACACACAAGCGTGCCGACCTTCTCCCCCCGGATGGCCCGCACCACGTTGCCCCGACCCAGCAGGTCGAACACGACGATCGGCAGGCCATTGTCCATGCAGAGGCTCACCGCGGTGGCGTCCATGACCTTAAGACTCCGGCTGAGCACCTCGCCGTAGTCCACCCGGTCGAAGCGGACGGCGGCCGGGTTCTTCCGTGGGTCAGCGTCGTAGACGCCATCCACGGCGGTGCCCTTGAGCACCGCCTCGGCGCCGATCTCCAGTGCCCGCTGCGCGGCACAGGTGTCGGTCGAGAAGAAAGGCGCACCGAGCCCGGCGCCGAAGATGACGACCCGGCCCTTCTCCAGGTGCCGGATCGCCTTCCGCGGAATGTAGGGCTCGGCGACCTGGCCCATGGTGATGGCGGTCTGCACGCGGGTGTCGACGCCCATCTTCTCCAGCACGTCCTGCAGGGCCAGGCAGTTGATCACCGTGCCGAGCATGCCCATGTAGTCGGCGCGGGCGCGGTCGATGCCGCGCTCCGACAGGGCCGCGCCGCGGAACATGTTCCCGCCGCCGACGACGGCGGCCACCTCGACGCCCTCTTTGACCGCCGACACCACTTCGGTCGCAATGTGCGCCACGGCGTCGGGTGAGATGCCGAGCGGCTCGTTGCCGGCGAACGCCTCGCCGGAGAGCTTGAGCACTACCCGTTTCCAGCGCGGATGCAAGGCCTCGGCCGCTCCGTGCGCGGCGACCACGCCCGCGGTCGCCGCGGGCACAAAAAAGGCCCCGGGATCCTTCGGGGCTGGGTCACCGATGGCGGCGGACGCCGCCCGGACCGCCGCAGCGGTCGCATCTTCTGCTGGCGTTGTACCGCTCCACATGCCATCCCGCTGCTGCACCGAGTGACCTCCCTCTGATCCGCCGCCCCGTCTGCCGTGCTCGGTCTGCCGTGCTCGGTCTGCCGTGCTGGCCGGCGGGCAGTGCCCGCCGGCCAGGTTACGCTTGCTCAGGCCTGCCCCACCTGGAAGCGGGCGAAGGCACTCACGGTCACGCCACTTTCGGCGAGAACCTGCTTGATGGTCTTTTTCTGCTCCTTGACGAACGGCTGCTCGATGAGCACGACGTCCCTGAAGAAGGAGTTCAGCCGGCCGTCCACGATCCGGGGGATCGCGTGGGCGGGCTTACCCTCCTCGCGGGTGATCTGCTCCGCGATCCGCCGCTCCTTCTCCACCACGTCGGCGGGGACCTCATCGCGCGTCGCGTACAGCGGCCGCATGGCCGCCACCTGCTGGGCCAGGTCCCTGGCCACCTCGGCGTCCGGGGTGTCGATCTGGACGAGCACGCCCAGCGTCGGCGGCAGTGCCGCGTCGGAGCGGTGCAGGTAGCTGGCCACGTAGCCGCCCTCGAAACGGGCGAACCGGCCCAGCTCCAGCTTCTCCTTCAGGGAGGCACTGGCCTCCTCGATGACCTGCTCAGCGGTCTGACCCGGACGGACCTCGGTGCCCAGCAGGGCCAGCCGGTCGGCCGCGCCGCTGGCCAGCGCCGCCCGCGCGATCTCGCCGGCGACCTGCTGGAAGAGGTCGGTCTTGGCCACGAAGTCAGTCTCGCAGTTGAGCTCGACCAGTACGCCGGCGTCGGTGCCGGACACCTCGGCCGCCACCAGGCCGTTGGCGGCGGTCCGGGTGGCACGCTTGGTGACGTCCTTGGCGCCCTTCAGGCGCAGGATCTCAACCGCGTTCTCGATGTTGCCGTCGGCCTCTTCCAGAGCCCGCTTGCAGTCCATCATCCCGGCGCCGGTCTGGTCACGAAGCCGCTTAACCTCGGCGGCGGTGAAGTTCGCCATATCCCTCGTCTCACTTTCATCCTGTGCACATGTCTGCGTCGCCCGGCCTCGCGGGCCCGGCGGGCCCAGCGGGCCGGTGAGAACCGCCGCCGCACGTGACCCGCGCCCGGGCATGCGGCGGACCCGGCGCCGTGACGCCGCCGGGTCCCGCCGATTCCCGTACTGATGCCTATTCGGCGCTGTCGTCGCCGGACTCGGACGAGCTGACCGCGCTCACCGGCTCGCCCTGCTCCGCCTGAGTGCCGTTGACCGCGCTGGCGGTCTCGTCGACGGCGGGGGCCGGGCTGGCCGCCGCGGCGGTGGCTTCGGCCGGGGTGCTCTCCGCTGTGTCGCTCCCGGCGTCGCTCCCGGCGGGGGCACTCTCAGCGGGGGCCGCCTCCGTTGCGGCACCCTCGGCCGTGGCACCCTCGGCCGTGGCGCCTTCGGGCTGGGTCGCGGTCCGGCTTTCGGCGAGCTCGCGCTCCCACTCGGCCAGAGGCTCCTCGCTGCCGACCTCGCCGCCGGGCCGGTCGGCCGACGGCTTCTCCTCGCCGCCGGCGGAACCCGCCCGGGCGATCAGGCCGTCGGCCACGGCGTCGGCGACCACCCTGGTGAGCAGAGCAACACTGCGGATGGCGTCGTCATTCCCCGGAATCGGGTAGTTGACCTCGTCGGGGTCGCAGTTGGTGTCGAGGATGGCCACCACCGGGATACCCAGCTTGCGGGCCTCGCTGACGGCGATGTGCTCCTTTTTGGTGTCGACCACCCACACCGCGCTCGGGACCCGCGCCATGTGCCGGATCCCACCGAGCGTGCGGTCGAGCTTGTCGCGCTCGCGACGGAGGTGCAGGAGCTCCCGCTTGGTCATGCCGGAGCCTGACACGTCGCTGAAGTCGATCTCCTCGAGCTCCTTGAGCCGCTGGAGACGCTTGAAGACGGTGGAGAAGTTGGTCAGCATGCCGCCCAGCCACCGCTGGTTGACGTACGGCATCCCCACCCGCCCCGCCTGCTCGGCGATGACTTCCTGGGCCTGCTTCTTGGTACCGACGTACAGGATCGTGCCGCCGTGGGCGACCGTCTCCTTGATGAACTCGTAGGCACGGTCGATGTAGTCGAGGGACTGCTGGAGGTCGATGATGTAGATGCCGTTGCGCTCGGTGAAGATGTAGCGCTTCATCTTCGGGTTCCAGCGGCGAGTCTGGTGCCCGAAGTGAACGCCGCTCTCCAGGAGCTGCTTCATGGTGACGACCGGAGCCATGCCGGAGGTCCTTTCGCTCCCGCGCCACGCCGCGAAGGCGCTGACGCTACTCGGTTTGCTTCCTGGCACCCGTACGCACCTGCGGCGGGCCTGGTCAGGCTTGACCGGTCCCACGGACCGAGCGGTGCGCACCAGCGGGAACCTCGGGGCTCCCGGATGGCTTGCGGGCGCGCGAACTTTTGTCCGCCGGACGGACGCGACCCGCGCGTTCGTCTGACGGCCTGCCCAAGTCTACGTGTCTTCTCAGCTAACCTGCCGCCCGATTACCGTGCGGGGTGCCCGGGTTGCCGGGCCAGCGGAACGAGGTTGACTTCTCCCCGCCACCGGGCGTGCCGCCAAGCCAGGGTCCGGTTCCACCCGACGCGGACGCAGCCGAACGTGCGGTTCAGCACGCTGGCCTGCTCCGGTGCGGGGTAGGCCCGGCACTTGCATGCCGTCCGCACAGCAATCAAGCTTCTCCGATCGCACCATTTCGGATAAGCGCGACACGCGGAAGGGGGAAGCGGCGTTTCCTCCCCGGCCCGAAGTCCGGGGTTTCCACGCCGCAATTCTGATGAGCGGACAGCCGGCCAACTGGGCCCGCAATGTGGTGTTCGGCGCCAAGGACCTCCGTGCGCCGTCCAGCGTCACAGAACTCCAGGAAATCGTCCGCGGCGGCGACCAGGTTCGCGCGCTCGGCAGCGGCCATTCGTTCAACCGGATCGCCGACACCACCGGGGTGCTCGTCTCCACGTCCAGCCTGCCGCCCGTGATCGAGATTCTCCCCGGCGGGTCCACCGTCAAGGTGGCGGGCGGGGTGCGGTACGGGGAGCTGGCCCAGCAGCTGGACCGGGCCAGGCTTCGCGCTGCGCAATCTCGGATCCCTGCCGCATATTTCGGTCGCCGGGGCGTGTGCCACCGGAACGCACGGCTCCGGGGACGCCAACCAGAGCCTGGCCGCGTCCGTGATCGCACTGGAGATGGTCACCGCCGACGGTGAGCTGGCCCGGCTGGAGCGCGGCAGTGCGGAGTTCACGGGCGCGATAGCCGCGCTCGGCGGCCTCGGCATCGTGACGACGATGGAACTGGAGATCGTCCCGGCATTCGAGGTCAGGCAATTCGTCTACGAGGACATCCCCGCTCCGGCGGTGGTGGCCCACTTCGAGGAGATCTTCTCCAGCGCTTACAGCGTCAGCGTTTTCACCGACTGGCGCGGCGGATCCGGCAATCGGGTGTGGCAGAAGCAGCGCGCCGGGGTCCCAGGGCCCGCAGAGCCGGGGGCGGCGGGCTCAGGATCGGGCGGGTCAGGATCGGCGGTGCCCGGGTCGGCGGGCAGCGGTCAGCCGTCGTGGCTGGGCGGCCGGCTGGCCGACGGCCCGCGCCACCCGGTCCCCGGTATGGCCGCCGAGAACGCCACCGAGCAGTTGGGCGTGCCCGGACCGTGGCACGAGCGGCTGCCGCACTTTCGCCTAGCCTTCACCCCCAGCAGCGGGAAGGAACTCCAGTCCGAATACCTGATTCCCCGCGAGTTCGGCGTTGCGGCCATCGAGGCGCTGAGCCGCATCGGCGATCGCATCGCGCCGGTTCTCCAGATCAGCGAGATCCGCACGATCGCCGCCGACGACCTGTGGATGAGCATGGCGTTCGTGCGCGCCGCGGTCGGCTTTCACTTCACCTGGATCCAGGACGACGCCGCCGTCACGCCCGTCGTGTCCTCGATCGAGGAGGCGCTGGCCCCCTTCGCCGCCCGGCCGCACTGGGGCAAGGTGTTCGGCACGCCGCCGGAGACGGTGCGCGGCCTGTACCCGCGGTGGCAGGACTTCGCGACCCTGCTGCGGCGGTACGACCCGGCCGGGAAGTTCCGCAACGAGTTCATGGACCGGTACTTCCCGCGGGCGCCTGAGCTTGGCGGCCCTGGATTTACGCGCGGGGGTGGGCCTGGCGGTAGCTGGCTTTGAGGCGCTCCACGGAGACGTGCGTGTAGATCTGGGTGGTCGCCAGCGAGGAGTGGCCGAGCATTTCCTGAACGCTCCGCAGGTCGGCGCCGCCCTCCAGCAGGTGTGTCGCGGCGGTGTGCCGCAAGCCGTGCGGCCCGGTGCCGGTGCGGACACCAGCCGCGCGCAACCGCTCGTGCACGACGCGGCGGGCCGTGCGGGGATCCATCCGGCCGCCCCGCACGCCCAGGAACAACGCCGGCCCGCTGGCGGCGGTCGCGATAACCGGGCGGCCGGACTGCTCCCACAGGCTCACCGCGCGGATCGCCGGGATGCCCACGGGCACCGTCCGTTCCTTCCCGCCCTTGCCGAACACCCGAACCGTCCGCCGTCCGAGGTCCAGCGCCCCGCGATCAAGCCCGCACAGCTCACTGACCCGGATGCCGGTGGCGTACAGCAACTCCAGCACCGCCGAATCACGCAGCGCGACGGCGGCTTCCGCGGGGCTGCGGTCCGGGGGCGGCTGCGCGATGTCGGCTTCCGATGACGCCAGGACGTCGGCGATCTCGGCCGGGCGCAGGACATGGGGCAGCGCCCGTCGCACCTTCGGCGTCCCGAGACCGGTCCCGGGGTCACTGGCCAGCCAGCCACGCTGATGAGCGAACGCGGTGAACGAGCGGGCCGCCGCCCCGCGCCGCGCGAGCGTCGCGCGCGACGCCCCCGCCGAATGCTGCACGGCCAGCCAGCTGCGCAGCACCGGCGTGGTCAGCTCGCCGGGACCGGCGGCGCCGCACTGGTCAGCGTGCTCCAGCAGGGAGCGGACGTCGCTCACGTACCCGCGGACGGTGTGCGGCGACAGACCGCGCTCGGCGGCGACGTGACGTTCGAACGCCGCCGTCGCGTCATCTATCCACGCCGGTCGGGGCACCCCTCAAGTCTTCTCCCGGGCGGCTGTGTTCCCTAGCACCGGCTCGCGTGTCGTACCGGGCCCCTCGCGTGCCGCCCGGCACCGGCTCATATGCCGCCCGGCACCGGCTCATATGCCGCCAACCACCGGCTCATATGCCGCCCGGCACCCGTTTGTCACCACACACCACTCTCGCGTTGCCCGGCACCAGAAGCTGATCCACTGACTTGCGGACGCGCTGACGATGCGCCAAGGATGGCTCATGCCGGAGATCACGTACGCGGTACAGGGCTTCCTCACCGTCCGCCGGAGAACCCTGCGCGTGCCACTGAGCGGGTCTCTGGCGCTGCGCGCCGATCTGGACTCCGGTACGTTCACCGGGAACCTCGCTCTGCAGCCATCGGTTATCAGCCGCACGGTGCTCGGCGCCCGGCTCTTCAGCTCTACCGTGCAGATCATGGCCGAGGCGCCCGTCACCGGCCGGACCGGTCAGGAAGCCGGGCTGCTCGCGACGGTCAGGGTGGCGGCGGTCATCACCGCGGTCCGCATCGCGGGCTTGAACGTGCTCTGCGGCGAGTGCTGCCGCACCACCACAGACGCCACGGTGCCACTGCGGTCCGGGCCCGGCGTCCGCCTGGACGAAGGCGGCCGCCTGACGGGCACCTACGACCGGCCGCCCTTCACCGGATGCGGATGGATCACCCCGCTGTTTAACCTGCTGATCGCCGGCCCGGGCAACAACGTCGTCATCGATCTCCTCCCGCTGCCGCTGCCTGGGCCACCCTGAAGAGTAGGCGGCTACCGGCGTCGGCCCGCATGTACCGAGCCTGCAGGCGGCGATTAGGTCGGGCCGGCTCGGCCAGGCGCGCACCACCCTGATGCTGGCCGCCGGCGCGGGCATCACCGTCGCCCTCGCCCTCTACTGCCAGGCCGCAGCCGGCTGAACCGGCCGCCCGGCGGACGCTAACCGGGCGATGGGCGGATACGCCAGCCACGAGAGCAACGCTCGACGTAGCCACCGGCCGCGAGGAGGCCGAGTGACCGCACGACCGCGTCCACGCCAAGGCCTGCGGCGACCGCGATCGTGGCCGGCCCGGCACCACGGGCCGGTATGGCCTCGAGGACATTTCGGGTGAGGGTGTCCAGCGTGTCACGGGCCCGCGGAACGCTGCGGCCCGCCGCTGCGGGCCACCGAGCCTCCTGGACGGGAGCGGGCCGTTCACCGGGCACGGGAGGGTTGGGGCCAGTTTCGCCCAGGGGACGGGAGCCGGATTCGCCCAAGGGAGAGAGCATCTCAATGACGTCGGCGGCACCGGTCACACAGACCGCTCCCCACTCCCGAATGATCTTGTGGCAGCCCGCCGACACGTCGGAGGTCACGGGCCCCGGCACGGCCATCAGGGGCCGGCCGAGGTCCCGGGCGTGGCGAGCGGTGTTCAGGGCGCCGCTGCGCAGCCCGGCCTCGACCACGACAGTGCCCCGGGACAGCGCCCCGATCACACGATTCCGGATGAGGAAGCGCCGCCGGGTCGGCGTCCGCCCGGGCGGCCATTCACTGACCAGCACGCCCTGCGCGGTGACACCGGTCAGCAGGTCCCGATGGCCGGGCGGATAGATCCGGTCCACCCCGCAGGCCAGCACGGCGATGGTCACACCGTCGGCGGCCAGGGCGCCACGGTGCGCGCAGCCGTCGATGCCGTACGCGCCGCCCGATATGACGGTCCAGCCACGCTCGCCCAGCGCGGCGGCCAGCTCGGTGCAGACGTGCGCCCCGTAGGCCGTGGCGGCGCGGGCTCCCACGATGGAGACCGAACGAAGGCAGCAGTAGCGCAGATCGGCTTCCCCGCGCAGCCACAGCGCGTACGGGCGGGCCGCGCCCAGCGTGTCGACCTGCGTGGGCCATTCCGGTTCGCCCGGGCAGACCAGGCGGATGCCGTCCCGGTGAAATCTGGCCAGGTCCAGCTCGGAGGGGACGCCGGAGAGCCGGTTCCGCCAGGTCCCGAAGGCGTGCTCCAGCCTTGCGGCGGCCGTGCGGCTGGTCCGGCGGACACGCTCATCGGCCTGGACGGCCGCCTGCCCCGCATCGCGCGGTGCCCCATCACGCTGTCCCGCATTGCCCTGTCCTCCATCCAGGCGGCCCCGAGGCCAGGCCGGAGGGCGCCCGGCGGCTACCGCGGCAACGATGCCGGCCGGGTCGCTGACGTCCAGCAGGGCGGCAAGCACCGGATCGCCCGGCTCGGCCAGATAGGTGAGCACGGCTCGCGCGACGCGCTGCTGGTCAAGGGCGGTGATCACTTGACCACCCCCAGCCACAGGCCGAGGGCGTGACCGCATTCGTCGATAGTTGGCCGGTCCCGGCCGGCGAGGTCGGCCAGCGTCCAGGCCACGCGCACCACCTTGTCGACACCTCGCGCGCTGATCTCACCGAGTTCCATGGCGCGTTCCAGCGGCGCAAGAGCCCCGGGGCTCGGCGCGTAGCAGCGCCGCAGCTCCGAACCGGGCACCTCGGCGTTGAGCCGCCAGGGCGTACCGGCGAGCCGGCGGGCCGCACGGTCGCGGGCCTGGGCGACGCGCACGGCCACGGCCATGCTCGTCTCGGCGAACTTCCGGTCGTTCAGCAGCTCCACGCGCCCGACAGGGAGCAGTTCCACCTTGACATCGACCCGGTCGAGCAGCGGCCCGGACAGGCGGCCGAGGTAGCGGCGCTTGGCAGCGGGGCTGCACGAGCACGCGGCACGCGGCGACTCGGCCGCTTTGGCGCACGGGCACGGGTTCGCGGCCAGTACGAGCGTGAACCTCGCCGGGAACCGTGCCGTGATCCCGGACCGGGCGATCACCACCTCTCCCGATTCGAGCGGCTGACGCAGCGCGTCCAGCACATCGCGGCCAAACTCGGGTGCCTCGTCTAAAAACAGGACCCCCCGGTGAGCGAGAGACGCGGCCCCGGGGCGGATGACACCGCAGCCTCCGCCCACGATGGCCGCCTTTGTCGCCGTGTGATGCGGTCCGCAGAACGGCGGGCCGGTCATCAGCGGGCAGGTCTCCGCCAGGCTGCCCGTGACCGAGTGAATCGACATCACTTCAAGGGCCGCCTCGGCGCCGAGCCGGGGCAAGATGGTAGGAAGCCGCTCGGCGAGCATCGTCTTGCCGGCTCCCGGAGGCCCGAGCAGCGACAGATGATGGCCGCCGGCCGCGCAGATCTCCGCCGCCCGCCGCGCGACCGGCTGGCCGAGCACATCCGACAAATCGGGCGACGGGGCGCGAGATACCGCTGGTTTCCCGGGATGCGCATCGCCACCTGAGTCCGCGACAGTGGGAGCGGCGCCCGACAGCGACGCTATCGTCCCTCCGGTGAGCTCCTCGACGGCCGGGCCGTCTGCCGGGGGCTCGCCGCGCATCCATGTCAGGAGGGCCGCCAGGGTCGGGGCCGATACGACGCGCAAGCCGGGGACGAGCGCGGCCTCCTGTGCGTTGGCGCGGGCCACCACGACGTCCCGCAGGCCCGCCGCCGCGGCCGCGACCGCCGCGGGCAGGACCCCGCGCACCGGACGCACCTGGCCGTCGAGGCCAAGCTCGCCCAGAAACATCACGCCTGCCAGGACGGCCGCCCGCACGACACCCGCCGCCGCGAGGACGGCGATCGCGATAGGCAGATCGAACCCGCTGCCGCGCTTCGGCAGGCTGGCCGGGGACAGGCCGACCGTGATCCGGCGCTGCGGCCACTGCTCGCCGCTGTTGAGAATCGCCGAGCGGATCCGGTCGCGGGCCTCGCGGAGCGCGGCGTCGGGCAGGCCCACCAGGACCATGCCGACCAGCCCGTTGGCGATGTCCGCCTCAACCTCGACGAGATGACCCTGGACGCCCACCAGGGCGACCGAATGCGTGCGGGCCAGGGCCATCTAGCCCACCCCCCGGACATGCTCGATGGTGAACCCGCCGGCTGGCTCACGCGCGACGCCCAGCACGTCGATCCGGACCTGCTCAAAGCGCACCCCGTGCGCCGCCAGCCAGCGCACCGCGAGCCGCCGGAGCCGGTTGCGCTTGAGCCGACTGACCGACTCCAGCGGGGTCCCGTAGCGGTTACCGGACCGCGTCTTGACCTCGCAGACGACGAATGTTTGACGGTCCACGGCCGCGATGTCGATCTCGCCGTCAGCACAGCGCCAGTTCCGCGCGAGTATCCGGAAACCCTCGGTCTCCAGGTAGTCGGCCGCGGCCTGCTCCCCGTTCCGGCCCAGAACGTCCTTGGCGCGCATGGTCACCACCTCCGCCTACGACAATCGCCGGGGAGGGCGGGACAGCGATATGGCGAGATCGCCGCTGTGGACAACGGCGCAGCAGGACCGCCACCTGTGGAGGACGCCGCCGGAATGTCGGCGGCGAGTGCTTAGCTAAGCGGGGATTATCGGCCGCAGCGAAACCGGACGATGGGTGGCGGGCGCGAGCCCGGGCCACAGTCGGCCGGCGCGAACCGGGCCACGGTGAGCTGGCCAGTTGGGGATTGGCTGTTGATGTTTAGATGAACTTTAGTGTTCGGGAGTGTGCTGGAGTGATCGGGTGAACGTGAAGGACTTTGCTCCGTGACCCGTCGGTGACCACGATGGTGCTGGAGCACCGGGACCGGTTTGCCCGGTTCGGCGCCGGGTACGCTGGGGCGGCGCTGGCCGTGCCCGGGCGCCGCCTGCTGGTCGTCGACCCGGCCGGGGTCGATGATGACCTGGTGCGCGACGTGACCGGGATCCGCACGTCGCTGTACGCTCGCCGGCACGGACGCCGTGCCGACGCGAACGGGGCGGCCCGTGGGGTGGCCGCCGTGACGGCCGGGGACCGGTCGTGACCCTGCTCGCCTACCGGTTCGCCCTGGATCCCACCCCGGCGCAGGAACGGTCGCTGCGGTCGCATGCAGGGGCGGCGCGGGTGGCGTTTAACTGGGGCTGGCCCGGGTGAAGGCCGGATGGATCAGCGGGCGGCGGAATGACACGGATGGCCGCGCTCAGCGGGACGCCACGCCATGCTCGGGACCCGGGCGATTCCCGGCGCCGCGGCCGCAGGGACCGGCGGACGCTAAGCCGGGAAGTCAGGTTTCTCGTCGGGAAGGTCGAGGTCGCTCTTGGCGAGTTCCTCGATGTTGACGTCCTTGAACGTCACGACGCGGACATTCTTCACGAACCGCGCGGGGCGGTACATGTCCCAGACCCAGGCGTCCCGCATGACGACCTCGAAGAAAACCTCGCCGTTGTCGGTATTGCGCACGTTCAGCTCGACCTCGTTGGTGAGGTAGAAGCGGCGCTCGGTCTCGACCACATGGCTGAACAGGCCGACAACATCGCGGTACTCGCGGTAAAGCTGAAGCTCCATCTCGGCTTCGTACTTTTCGAGATCTTCCGCGCTCATGCCTACCCCTCCGATCACCCGTTGAAGGCGCTCGCGTGCCGCGCGCTCATCCGCTTACCCCGTCCCGCGGAACCGGTTCGGCCGAGCTTGCAGCGTGCTTTCGCCTGAACTCAGCCATGAGTCCATTCTCCTCTCCCGCGCACGTGCCGTATCCCTAATTTAGTCTCCGCCACGTGGAGCATCGGCCCAGGTTGTGCCGACTGGGCCGACGTCAGCCGTGGCCACCTCTCCTGCCACAAGATCTGCCCATGAACCGGGGGTTTCAGTACCGTCGGCGACCGCCAGTTCTTCGTCAGGCTCGCGTGCCGGGCCATCCTGGGCAGCCTGGCCGTCCTCGACTGCCGGATCATCCTCGACTGCCGGACCGTCCTCGACTGCCGGATCGTCCTCGATAGCCGGATCGTCCTCGATGGCCGGCCCAGCCTCCAGGTCGGGGGCGTCGCCCTGCCAGCCGGTGGCCCAGCGGCGGTTCGCCTGCAGCACGTTCGTATACGAATAGCGGTGCTCCGGGCACGGCCCATAGGCGCACAGGGCTGTCATGTGCTCCGGGGTGGAGTAGCCCTTGTGCCGGGCGAAACCGTAGGCGGGGTAAGAATCGTCGAGCGCGACCATCATGTGGTCCCTGGTGACTTTGGCCACGACCGAAGCCGCCGCCACCGACGCGGTAACCTGATCGCCCTTCCACACAGCCAGGGCCAGGCGCGCCAAGGCCACGAACGGGGAAGCCGTCGGTGAGGACGTATCCCGGCCGCCTGCGCAACCCCGCGAGCGCGCGGCGCATGCCCTCCACGTTGCAGACGTGCAGCCCGAGGGCGTCGACCTCCAGGGGCGGAATAGCGACCACATGCCAGTCCAGCGCCCACCGCATGACGTCGGCGTAGACGCTCTCGCGCTCATCCGGCGTCAGCAGCTTGGAATCGGCGAGGCCCGGCATGCGGCGGACCGTCGCGCAGTCCAGGACGACGGCCGCTACGACGAGGGGACCGGCGCAGGCACCGCGGCCCGCCTCGTCGATCCCCGCGACCGGCGACAGGCCCGCGCGAGCCAGCACGTTCTCGTACGCGGCCAGCCCGGCGTTACGCCGGGGCGTGTGGCCGGAGTGCCGCCATCTGGCTCGTTCCGGGCCGATGGCCGGCTTGCTGGAGGGGCGGAACATGACATTCGAAAGATTACGCCAGATCCCTGCGGCACGAGCGTCCTACCGGGATGCCCCGGCTGGAACGGTGAGCCGCCGAGTTGACCGGTACCGGCGGCGGAACGGCCTGCCGCTACCGGCGGCTGCGGCGGCGGGCCACGGTGCGCAGCTTGCGCTGCAGCAGGGTCACCGGAACCGCCCCGGCGAAGCCGAGCGCGAGCGGCGCCGCGGGCGATGACGGGAACACGGAAGCGCCGGCAGTGGCCACGGCGGCCGCTCCAAGGGCGGAACGTTCCCGGGCCGGCGGAGCGCCCGCCGATGCGGTCAGCGCCGTCTGGTCGAACGTGGACGGAATCGGCAGTACCGCCCACTGGCTGACCGGCCAGATCACGATGAAGGCGCGGCCGACCACGGCGCTTTCCGGGATTGAGCCGCCGCCGGGGTAGCCGTAACGGTGGCCGCGGGAGTCCCAAGACACGTCGCGATGATCGCCCATCATCCACAGGCTGTTGGCCGGGACGGTGACGCTGAACCGGTTCTCCGATGGAGAGTTCCCGGGGAACAGGTAGGACTTCTCGTTCAGCGGAATGCCGTTGACCGTCACCCGGCCCTCGGCGTCACAGCATGCGACGTGGTCCCCCGGGACGCCGATGACCCGCTTGATGTAGTCGTTCTGGTCCCGGGCGAAACCGAACATCGAGGCGACGCTCTCGCCGAATCTGGCGATGAAGTTGCTGCTCGCGGGCGGGGTGCCGGGATTCCACGAGCCGTCCCCGCTGAAGACCACGATGTCACCGCGGTGAATGCTGCGGACGTCGTAGACGACCTTGTTGACCAGCACCCGGTCGCCGATGGCCAGTGTGTTCTGCATCGAGCCGGAAGGGATATAGAACGCCTGGATCAAGTACGTCTTGATGACCAGGGTGAGGAGCAGCGCGACGACGATGAGGACCGGCAGTTCCTTCCAGAAGGACCGGCCCTTCTTCTTCGCCGCCGGGCCCTTCGCGGGACTCTTCACCGGGCCCTGGCCCGGGGCACCCGGAGCATTCGCGTCCGGGCCACCGCCTGAGACCGGATCGCCGGCCTGGCCCCCGGCCGGACTCGCTTGGCCCGCGGAGCCCGTGTCCCCGCTCGGGCCGCCAGAGTCCTGCGGGCTGGTCCCTTTCATGCTCGCGCCTCCCGCGTCCCCGGTCCCCGGGCCGGGGCGCTGTCCTTCGGGCGCCTGCCCCTGCTGCCTGCCGCGTGCGTGCGTAACGCGCTGCTCATCGAGGCCGTCTCCCTCGTCGTTCATTGACAGGAGCCTAGCGTCATATTTCGGTAACTGAAGTGACAGTCCCGCTCACTCCGGATGACTTCGAGCACGTCACATACCGAGTTCGCACGTGAACCGGCCCACAGTGAATTCCTTACGCGCGAACGCGCAATCATCTGCCAGCGCTGCCCCCGGGACATCCGGTGGTTGCTTAGCTCGCCGGGGTCTCGCGGCGCTCCCGGATCCGGGCGGCCTTACCGCGCAGCTCCCTGAGGTAGTACAGCTTCGCCCGGCGGACCTTGCCGCGCGTCACCGTCTCGATCTTGTCGATCGAGGGGCTGTGTACCGGGAACGTGCGCTCGACGCCGACCCCGTAGCTGATCTTGCGTACGGTGAACGTCTCACGGATCCCGCCACCCTGACGTCGGATCACCACACCCTGGAACACCTGGATCCTGGAGCGGTTGCCCTCCTTGACGCGCACGTGGACCTTGAGCGTGTCTCCCGGGCGGAATTCCGGTATGTCGTCCCGGACCTGGGCCTGCTCTAGTTCGGCAATAGCGGTGTGCATGGCAGCGATTCCTCAGTGCTTATCGGCTAAGCGCGTGTGCGGGCATTCCAGCGCGAGCCCAGTGTCAGTGGATCGGGCCCAGGCGCCCATGGGAAGCACACGGCGTCCTTAAGTCTGCCATATTCTCGCGGCCGACTGGTAAGCGAGCCCGTTCCCCGGTCATCCCGCCCACGTCCGGCGGGGCTCCGTCGCACCGCACCACACCGGTCAGCCCCATTGCGGACAGTACCTGCCAGTCGCGCGGGCTGAGCGTACCCGGGTCCGCCGCCGCCCGCCAGATGAGATCGGGCCGGTTGGCCGCGGTCCGCAGCAGGGCCGCGTCGCGCCGCCACCGGCCGATCGCCGCGTGGTCCCCGGACAGCAGGACCTCCGGCACCTCGCGTCCGCGCCAGACGCGGGGGCGAGTGTAGACGGGCCCCTCCAGAAGCCCGGCCATGCTCGTGCCCGTCTCCGCCCCGGTGCTTGTTCTGCCGGGGGGCCAGCCGTCACCAGAGCACCAGCCGCCGCCGGACCAGCCATCTGGCGAGCCGGCGCCGGGCACGCCCGGAAGAACGGGACCGGCCCCTGGCTCGCCATCTGGCGGGGCGGCCGTACCGGGGGACACGCCGCCGAAGGAGTCGTCGCCGGCCGACCGCTCGTTGCCGAGGACGCCGGGAAGGAGCCGGCTGATGGCCTCCACCATGACCAGGACCGCCGCCTCGCCGCCCGCCAGCACGTAATCACCGATGCTGACCTCGTCCACAGGCATGCGGGAGCGGGCCTCGTCGATGAACCGCGCATCGATGCCCTCGTACCGGCCACAGGCGAAGATAAGCTGGGCGCAGTCCGTGTACCTCGCCGCGCTGGCCTGGGTGAACGGGACGCCGCTGGGGGTGGGGACGATCAGCCGCGGGCCACCCCTGGGAGCAGCAGGCGCCGGGGCTGGGACCCCGCGAGCGGCGGGCGCCAGAGGGGAAGCGGGCGGGGCGGCATCGCCGGAAACGGGCGGAACGATCTCGTCCAGCGCCTCCGCCCAGACCTGCGCCTTCATCACCATGCCCGGGCCGCCGCCGAAGGGCGCATCGTCCACCGTCCGGTGGATGCCGTGCGCCCATTGCCGCAGGTCGTGAAGGTGAAAGTCGATGTCCCCGCGGGCCGCCGCCTTGCCGATCAGCGATACGCCCAGCGGCCCGAAGTACTCCGGGAAAATAGTGACGATGTCGATGCGCACGCTGGTCAGGCCTCGATCGCCTCGTCCGGGTCGAGCAGGCCGGGAGGCGGGTCGATAACGAGGCGGCCCGCCGCCAGGTCGACGTCCGTCACGATCGCGCTGACGAACGGCACGAGGGCCTCGGCCGCCCCCCGGCCGCGGGATGCCCAGGTGACCTGGCCCGGGGTGACCTGGCCCGGGGTGACCTGGCCCGGGGTGACCTGGCCCGGGGTGACCTGGCCCGGGGTGACCTGGCCCGGGGTGACCTGGCCCGGGGTGACCTGGCCCGGGGTGACCTGGCCCGGCGCACCTTCCCGCCGGACGACAAGGAGATCCTGGCCGTGGTGCAGCACGTCGGCCACGACGCCGACCGGATCCCCGGCGGCGGTGACGACACCGAGCCCGATGAGCTCATGGTCGTAAAACTCGTCAGGGTCGGACAGCGACGTGATCTGCGCCGAATCCAGGATGAGCAGCGTGCCGCGCAGGCCCTCGGCGGCGGTCCGGTCACCGACACCCTCGAACGCGACGATGAGCCGCCCCGAATGCCACCGGGCCGCGGCCACCGTCAGCGGCCCGCGCTCCGGCGGTTCCGTGGGCAGCACCGACCCCGGGGCGAAACGGGCGGCGGGTTCATCGGTCCGCACCGCGACGAGGACTTCGCCGCGGATGCCATGCGCCCGGACGATCTGGCCGACGGCGATCTGCATGCCCGCGTGCCCGGCTAGCGGATCTCGTCCGTGTCCAGGAGGTCGACGCGGACGTGCCGCCCGCCCGCCAGCGAGCCCATGACGGTGCGGAGCGCCCTGGCGGTGCGGCCGCCGCGCCCGATGACCTTGCCCAGGTCATCGGGATGAACGCGCACCTCCAGGACACTGCCGCGGCGCATCGCGCGGCTGGACACCAGAACATCGTCCGGATGCTCGACAATGCCCCGGACCAAGTGCTCAAGCGCCTCTTCTAGCACCTCAGGCTCCGCTGCCCGGCTCACTGCTCTCCGCCGCACCGGCAGCCGCGGTGGCCTCAGTGGCCTCGCCGGATGCGGCGGCCGCGGCCGCGCTGTCGTCAGCGGACCCGGCGGCCGTCGTCTCGGCGCTGGCCTTGGACTTGGCCAGGCCAGACTCGGGCTTGACCTCGGCCTTGGCCGTGTCGGACGCCTTCGTGCCAGCCTTGCCACTGTCCCCTTGGCTGTCCGCCTTGGCCGTGTCCGCCTTGGCCGTGTCCGCCTTGGCCGTGTCCGCCTTGGCGGTGTCGGGCTTCCTGGCCCGGCTGCCGCCCTTGGGCGCGGCCGTCGCGGTGTCGTCCTTGGCCGCGTCCTTCAGGGCCGTCGCGAAGCGCACCTTCTTGTCCGCCGCTGGCTCCTTGGTGCGCAAGGTGCCTTCCGCGCCCGGCTCGCCCTTGAACTTCTGCCAGTCGCCTGTGATCTTGAGAATGGTCATGACCGGCTCGGTGGGCTGCGCGCCCACGGAAAGCCAGTGCTGTGCCCGCTCCGAGTTAACCTCGATGAACGAAGGCTCTTCCTTCGGGTGGTACTTGCCGATCTCCTCGATGGCACGCCCGTCGCGCTTGGTCCGGGCGTCGGCGACGACGATCCGGTAGGTCGGCACCCGGGTCCTGCCCAGGCGCTTGAGCTTGATCTTTACAGCCACGGCTGCGGTCTTCTCCCAGCAAATAAAGGTACGGGCGGCGGCCCAGCGGCCAGGTGGGGACTGGCGGGACCACCCGAATGGCCCGGTGCGCGGAGGTAGAGGGCTCCGCGGCACCAGGTAGTCAAAAGAACATTCTGCCAGATCGAGAGCTGTGCGACGTACGGACCGGCCCGGAGCGCTCTGCCTGGCCGGACAGCCCCCGCCCTGTCCCGTTCGGCATAATGGATCTTTGGGCTAACTAATAACGCGCGCCCCGAAGGACCGGGCTTGCGCCCGGGAAGGAATTGGTCATAAGCCGCTCCGGTTTTTTCCCCGGCTGCGCCGCGCAAAGCCGTAGCCGGGCGGCGCCGCTAGTCCGTAGTTCCCCCCAGTGGCGAACCGATATAGGCGCTGACCAGGTGAAACAGCCTCAGCTCATGACTACGTAGTCATGTAATTTCCGTGATCAAGGGCTCTACCACCTGGTCAAACGCGTTGACCAATCGGCTCGGGGGGAACTTCGGGCTAGTCCGCTGACATGGGATTAGTCCGCTGACGTCGATGTCGCCCCCATGCGGCAGAATGCGAACGTGCTGCTGAGCGAGATGGCCGACGCTTCCGAGGCCGTGGCGGGGACCTCGTCGCGGCTAGCCAAAATCGCAGTACTGGCCAGGGCCCTGCACGACGCGGGCCCCGCCGAAGTGACCATCGCGGTCGCCTACCTGTCGGGAGAACTCCCCCAGCGCCAGATCGGGGTGGGCTGGGCCACGCTCCGGGACGCGGCGCCCCCGGCGGACCACCCGTCGCTGACGCTCACCGACGTGGACGCCGCGTTCACCGCCATCGGGTCGGTGTCCGGTACGGGGTCGGTGGCAACCCGGAAGCAGCTCGTGGACGCGCTGCTGGGCCGGGCGACCGCGCACGAGCAGACCTTCCTGTTCCGGCTGCTGTCCGGGGAACTGCGCCAGGGTGCGCTCGAGGGGGTCATGGCCGAGGCGATCGCGCGCGCCGCGCAGGTCCCCGGCGCCGACGTGCGCCGGGCACTGATGCTGAGCGGCTCCATGGCCACCGTGGCGCAGACCGCCCTGGCGGAGGGCAGCGCCGGGCTGGCCGGCCTCGGCCTCCAGGTCGGGCGGCCGATCGGGCCGATGCTCGCCTCCAGCGCCCCGACCATCGAGGAGGCGCTCGCGCGAATCAGCCCGGCCGCGGTGGAGTGGAAGATGGACGGCATCCGGATCCAGGCGCATATCCGGGACGGGAACGCCCGGCTGTTCACGCGCACGCTGGACCAGATCACCGATCGTCTTCCCGGGGTGACCGAGGCCCTGGCCGGGCTGCCCGTCCGCGACGCCGTCGTGGACGGTGAGGTGATCGCGCTGCGGGAGGACGGCCGCCCGCACCCGTTTCAGATCACCGCCTCACGGACCGCGCGGCGCACCGGGGAAGCGGCCGCGGGGCTGTCGGCCTTCATGTTCGACATCGTGCACCTAGACGGCGAGGACCTCGTCGACCGCCCGGGCGAGGAACGGTTCGCGGCGCTGGCCCGGGTCGTGCCGGAGGGACTGCGGATGCCACGGTTGGTGACCAGTTCGGTGCAGGAGGCCACCGAGTTCTTCAACGACTCGATCGCGCACGGCCACGAAGGGGTCGTGGTGAAGTCACTCGACACCCCGTACACGGCGGGCCGCCGAGGCGCGGGCTGGATCAAGGTGAAGCCCCGGCACACCCTGGACCTGGTCATCCTGGCGGCCGAATGGGGGCACGGCCGGCGCCGCGGCAAACTGTCGAACCTGCACCTGGGCGCGCGCGACCCGGACACGGGCGGTTTCATCATGCTCGGGAAGACCTTCAAGGGCCTGACCGACGAGATGCTCGCCTGGCAGACCGGGCGGCTGCTCGCGCTGGAAGACCGGCGGGACAGCTACACCGTCTACGTCCGGCCGGAACTTGTCGCGGAGATCGCCTTCGACGGAGTGCAGCGCAGTCCCCGGTACCCGGGCGGCCTGGCGCTGCGGTTCGCCCGCGTACTGCGGTACCGGCTGGACAAGTCAGCCGCCGAGGCCGACACCATCGACAGCGTGCGCGCCACCCAGCCGGAGTAGCTCCCGCGAGCTGGGAATGTGCAGTCAATTCCACCCCCCGGGGACCGGCGGGCCGGGCGGCCCGGCCGGGGCGGGTGAGGTGCGCTGGAAGGGGGACGCTGGCCGGGCCCGGGTGAAGTTACTTCTTCTTGCGGCGCTTGTTGCCGCCCTGAGCGCGGAAGGCGGCGGGGACGTTGCTGTCGGGGGCGCCGAGGCCGGGGAGGCCGCCGGGCAGGCCGCCCTTCTGCAGCGCGGCGAGCGTCTCGGCCATGTCCTGGTTACTGAAACCCTCCGGCAGGCCGGCGCCCAGGCCGCCGGCGCGCCCGTTGCCCGGGACCGCGTCTTCGGCGGGTGCGCCGTTACCAGCAGCCCGGGCGGCCGCGCGGCGCGGGTCGCCGCCGGGGTGCTTCTTCTTCGGCTTCTTGCCCTTGACCGCCTTGTTCGCGGCGCGGCGCATGCCCGGCGGCATGCCCGGGATGTTACCCAGCCCACCTCCCATGAGCTGGCGCATCTGCTTCTGGCCCTCTTGGAAGTTCTGGATGAGCGAGCCGACCTGACCCGGGGTGACCCCGGAGCCGCCTGCGATCCGGGCCCGCCGGGAGCCGTTGATGATCTTGGGGTTGCGCCGCTCCTCGGGCGTCATCGACTGGACGATTGCGGTGGCCCGGTCCAGATCCTTGTCGTTGACCTGGCTGAGCAGCTCCTTGTTGCGCCCGGCCCCGGGCAGCATGCCGAGTAGGTTGCCGATCGGCCCCAGCTTGCGGACCATCTGGATCTGTTCGACGAAGTCCTCGAGGGTGAAGCCCTCGCCAGAGACGAGCCGGTCGGCGAGGGCGGCCGTCTGCTCCTCGTCGAAGGCCTTCTCCGCCTGCTCGATCAGGGTGAGCATGTCGCCCATGTCGAGGATGCGGGACGCCATCCGGTCGGGGTGGAAGACGTCGAAGTCGGCGAGCTTCTCCCCGGCGGACGCGAACATGATGGGGCGCCCGGTGAGCTGCGTGATCGACAGGGCGGCACCGCCGCGCGCGTCACCGTCGAGCTTGGTGAGCACCACTCCGTCGTAACCGACGCCGTCCAGGAACGCCTGCGCCGTGGCCACGGCATCCTGGCCGATCATCGCGTCGACCACGAACAGGATCTCGTCCGGCTGGACCGCGTCCCTGATCCCCGCGGCCTGCCGCATCATCTCCTCGTCGATGCCCAGGCGGCCCGCCGTGTCGATGATGACCATGTTCTGCTGACGCCGCTGCGCCTCCGGCAAGGACTGCCGGGCGACCGCGATCGGGTCGCCCACGCCGCTACCCGGCTCGGGCGCGTAGACCGGCACACCGGCGCGCTCCCCCAGGACCTGGAGCTGCTGGACGGCGTTGGGCCGCTGGAGGTCGGCCGCGACGAGCATCGGCGTGTTGCCCTGCTCGCGCAGCCACAGGGCCAGCTTGCCGGCCAGCGTCGTCTTGCCGGAACCCTGCAGGCCGGCCAGCATGATGATGGTGGGCGGGACCTTGGCGAACCGCAGCCGGCGGGTCTCGCCCCCCAGCACATCGATCAGTTCGTCGTGAACGATCTTGATGACCTGCTGCGCCGGGTTCAGCGCCCCGGAGACCTCCTCGCTGCTCGCCCGCTCCTTGACCCGGGCTATGAACGCCCTGACGACCGGGAGCGCGACGTCAGCCTCCAGCAGCGCGATGCGAATCTCGCGCGCCGTCGCGTCGATGTCGGCAGCCGACAGCCGTCCTTTGCCCCGCAGAGAGGAAAAGACCTGTGTGAGCCGTTCGGAGAGGGTTTCGAACACGTTGCTATGCCATCCTCGCGCCTACGCTACTGAGACATCCAGGCTATCTGGTGCGTAGACCCAGAGAGCTGTGTTGGAGCGGTGCCAGCCCGGCGGACGAGGACGCCGTTCCGGGGGACGACGACCCCGTCCAGGGGCGTCGTCCCCCGGACCTGCGCTGACCCGGGGTGACGACCCCGGAACCTCCCGGATCCGCTCTGCGCCCCGATTGCGGGCTTGCCGACACACGGCCGCTCGCCGGGCCGGAGGCTCGGGCTCGCCGGGCCGGTACGAACGCCTGTCCGTAGCCTGATGGGGGTGCTCGACGATGCAGCGGCCACTCGGCCGGGCCGGAGGCCCGGGCTCGCGGCCGCTATAGCGATGTCAGGCTGGCTAAGGACCTAGGGCGGCTAGAACGGCTTCTACGGTGGCTTGGCGGATGATCTTGTCGGTCAGGGGCTTGCCTGATTCGTCGGCGACGTAAAAGACGTCGACCGCCTCGGCGCCGAGGGTCTCCACCCGGGCCGAACGCAGGTCGAGACCGCAGCCGCCCAGGGCCCGGCCGACCCGCCAGAGGAGACCGGGCTCGTCGTGGGCGCGGACCTCCACGACGGTGGCGGTCAGCGAGGCATCGTCCACCAGCGTCACCTTGGGCGGGGCGACCATCGCGCCGCGCGGCCGGGCGGCGCGTGCCCGGCGCTCCAGCCGCTCCTCGACGTCAAGGCGGCCCTCCAGCATCCGGCGCAGGTCGCTGGCGACAAGAGCAGTATCCGGCGGGTCACCGAACTCGGGTACAACGTTGAAGACCGCGACGGCAGTGCGCCCGACCGACGTGGCGCCGGCGCCCGGACCGTCAGCCGGTGCGAGGCGAGCACACCGGCGGCCCGCCACAGCAGGCCCGGCCGGTCGGGGGCCACGACCGTCACCTCGTCACCCTTGATGACGGCCGCCGGGCCGCCCTCGTCGGCCAGCGCCAGCTGATCCGGGCGCAGCGGCCGGGCGTCCGGCGGCGGATCGCCGGCCAGCACCGCAGCCACCCTTTTCACCAGGTCCGAGATGAGACCGGCCTTCCAGTCGTTCCAGGCGGCGGGCCCGGTGGCCAGCCCGTCCGCCGCGGCCAGCGCGTGCAGCAGTTCCAGTAGCGGCCGGCCGCCCACGGTCCGGGCGACCTGCTCGACGGTTACCGGGTCGTCCAGGTCACGCCGGGTCGCGACCATGGGCAGCAACAGATGATGGCGGGCCGCCTGCGCGACCAGCTCGGCGTCCGCGGCGGGAAAACCAACCCGGCAGGCGACGTCACGCGCGACGACCTCGCCGCTGACGCTGTGGTCGCCGGGCCACCCCTTGCCGAGGTCGTGCAGCAGGGCGGCGAGCAGCAGCAAGTCGGGGCGGGCGACATCCCGGGTCAGCGCGGCCGCGTACGCCGCGGTCTCCACAAGATGCCGGTCGACGGTGAAGGTGTGCAGCGGATTTCGCTGCGGCCGGTTCCGTACCCGTTCCCAATCCGGGATCAGCGCGGTCACCAGGCCCTCCTGGTCGAGCGCCTCCCAGACGCCGATCGCAGCGTGGCCGGCCCGAGCAGGGCAATCAGCGCGTCGCGGGCATCCGCAGGCCAGGGCACCGGAAGCGGCGGGCAGTCCGCCAGCCGGGCCAGGGCCCGGGGTGCCAGTGGCCGTCCCGCCTGGGCGGCGGCGGCCGCGGCCCGCAGGACCAGGACCGGATCAGTGACGGGATCGGCGGCGCGGGCCAGCACCACCTCGCCGTCCTGCTCGACGACGCCGTCGGTGAGCGGGCGGCGCTCCAGCTTCCGCCGCCGCAGCCGCCGGCCCGCGGCCCGTCCGGCTTGCCGGAAGGCGTGATCCACGGCGTAGGCCACGGTACGCCCGGCTCCCGCGAGCTCGCGCAGCAGCGCGTCCCCGTCCAGCAGGCCGGCGGCGCGCGCCACCTCGTCGTGCTCCTCGAGGACCAGGCGGTCGGAGGCGCGCCCGGTGATCTCGTGCAGGATGTGGCGGGCGTCCAGGATCGACTCGTACGCGCCGCGGACCCGTGGCCCGGGGGCGGAAGCGACCCAGGCGGCCGCGATGGCCTGGATCGCGTGCACGTCCCGCAGGCCGCCCCTGGCCTCCTTGAGGTCGGGCTCGAGCAGGAAGGCCAGCTCGCCGAAGATCCTGGCCCGTTCGTTATGCAGGTCGCGCAGTTCGGCGAGCCTGGTGCGGGCCGCGGCCCGCCAATCCTCCAGGGCACCCTCGCGCAACTGAGTCGTCAGGGCGGGATCGCCAGCGACGTGCCGGGCGCTGAGCAGGCCGAGGGCGACCTTGATGTCCGCTCGTGCGACCCGGCGCGCCTGCGGGACGGTCCGCACCGCGTGGTCCAGCCGTGCCCCGGAGTCCCAGACCGGGTACCAGATCCGGTCCGCGATAGACGCGATGCCCTCCCGACCGGCGTGCAGCAGGAGAACGTCGAGGTCGCTGCCCGGCAGCAGTTCCCGGCGACCGTAACCACCCACCGCGACCAGGGCCACACCTGGCTCGGCGCCCAGCATGCCAGCCAGCCACCGATCCGTCTCTGTAGTCCTACGAGCACGGTCCGCAGCGAACGACGTCATCAAAGCCACAGGGTTCCCCGGACGGCAGGAGCGGTCTAGATCGCGTCGGGACCGCGTTCCCCCGTGCGAACTCTGACGACCGTGTCGACGGGCACCGACCACACCTTCCCGTCGCCGATCCGCCCGGTTTGCGCGGCCTTCAGGATGACGCCAATAAGATCGTCGGCGTCCTCATCGTCACAGAGCACCTCGACCCGTACCTTCGGCACGAGGTCGATCTGATATTCGGCGCCCCGGTAGACCTCGGTATGTCCGCGTTGCCGGCCGTAACCGCTCGCCTCGACCACTGTCATGCCGTGCACCCCGAACGCCTGCAGCGCGGCTTTAACGTCGTCCAGCTTGAACGGCTTGATGACCGCGGTGACGAGCTTCATACGACCACCCTTTCGCTCTCCTGGCAGGTACTTTCCGCCGTAGGAGTTTCCGGAGTCGTGCCGGGATGTGTCGGCAGCGTGAAACCGGAAGGGTTTATGTTACGTACACGTTTCCTAGCATCTGAATCGCTTCCGCGCGCAGCCCGCCCCGGGACGCCCGGAACGAGAACGGCGGAACGCGAGCGGCACGGACGACGGGCGGTAGGGGACCCGGAACGAACCGGAGACGGAAGGCAGCGGGGTGCCGACGACGGGACCGGTCCGGGCCGCGGGCGGGACACAGGCACCATTACGGCAACGGGACGGGCCGGTTTGGTGAGCGAGTGGGCGCTAACGGTAAGCACGCGGGGATGAGACCCGGGTGGTTGGCCACGATGCGTGGCGGCACCCGCACCAGGGGTCGTACTCAGGCGCTGGGCATCCATCGCGATCTGCTCCGGGGGATGACATCGGCTAAGGCCCGTGCACGCCATCATAACGGATTGAGCTGCTTTAAGGCAGATAATGGCCGCAAATTCGCGGATCACGCCAAACGGTGACTATCAATTTGTGAAACACATTTGTGTTATCAGCAACTGAGCAACCGACATGATCGCACAGCATCCGCTATCGCCATTATTAATGCGATAAGACCTGTCACCGTCCATTTGTACCGTGATAGCGCGCGCGTTTCGCGGCGTATGCCCGCATATGGGCGTATGGCGGCCGCAGCCGAAAGGTCCTAACCCGCCAGGATCGCGTCCACGAACGTGGCCGGGTCGAAGGGCGCGAGGTCATCTGGGCCCTCGCCCAGTCCCACGAGCTTGACCGGCACGCCCAGCTCGCGCTGGACGGCGATCACGATCCCGCCCTTGGCCGTACCGTCCAGCTTCGTGAGGACGATGCCCGTGATGGCCACGACCTCGGCGAACACGCGCGCCTGCCGCAGCCCGTTCTGCCCGGTGGTCGCGTCCAGGACGAGCAGCACCTCCGAGACCGGAGCCCGCTTCTCGATCACGCGCTTGACCTTGCCGAGCTCATCCATCAGCCCGGTCTTGGTGTGCAGGCGGCCAGCCGTGTCCACGAGCACGACGTCCACCTTGAGGTCTGCGCCCTCGCGCACCGCCTCAAAGGCCACGCTGGCGGGGTCGGCTTCGTCCCGGTCGGCGCGGACGGTCCGGGCGCCGACCCGTTCGCCCCACGTCTGCAGCTGGTCGGCGGCCGCCGCGCGGAACGTGTCGGCCGCACCGAGCAGCACGGTCTTGCCGTCGCCCACCAGCGCGCGGGCCAGCTTCCCGGCGGTGGTGGTCTTGCCCGTGCCGTTCACGCCGACCATCATCACGACCGCCGGGAGACCCTCGTGGCGGCCCGTGTGCACGGAGCGGTCCATGTCCTGGCCGATCTGGGCGATCAGCTCGGTCCGCAGCAGGGCGCGAACCTCGTCGACGCCCCGGACGCCGAGCACCTTGACCTTGGTCCGCAGGTCCTCGACGATCTGCCGGGCCGGGACCACGCCGACGTCGGCGGTGATGAGAACCTCCTCGATCTCATCCCACGTGTCGTCGTCGAGCCGGTCCCGGGACAGCAGCCCGAGCAGCACGGTGCCGACGGAGGACTGCGAACGCGACAGCCGGTCCCGGAGCCGGACGAGCCGTCCCGCCGAGGGCGGCGGCTTCTCGATCTCCGGGGCCGGCGGCTGATCCGGGACCCGCGGCGGTGCCGTCGGGGTCATGACGGCCTGCGCGGACTCCGCCGCCTCCCGCCCCGGCGTCCGCAGCTCGGGTTCCCCCGGGGCCTCGGGCGGCGAAACGACCTCGGCGGGAGGCGCTCCGCCACGGCGGCGCCGGGGCCGGACCAGGAGCAGCCAGCCCATCTCGGCGACGACGGCGACGAAGAAGACCGCCAGGACAATGATGAGAATTAGAGTTTCCATGACCGTTCTCAGTCTCTCAGTCCGGTGTGTCCCTCAGGTCGCTGGGCCCGGCGAGTGTCCAGACCACGATGCTATGCGGGCTCGCGCTCGCTCAGGCGCTGGCTCACCACCGCTGAGACGCCGTCGCCCCGCATGCTGACTCCATACAGCGCGTCGGCGACCTCCATCGTTCTCCTCTGGTGGGTCACCACGATGAGCTGAGAACTTTCCCTCAGCTCGCTGAAGATAACCAGCAGCCGCTGCAGGTTGGTGTCGTCGAGCGCCGCTTCGACCTCGTCCAGCACGTAGAACGGCGAGGGGCGGGCCTTGAAGATTGCGCACAGGAAGGCAATGGCGGTCAGCGAGCGCTCACCGCCGGACAGCAGGGACAGCCGCTTGACCTTCTTGCCGGGCGGGCGTGCCTCCACCTCGATGCCGGTGGCCAGCATGTCGCCGGGCTCGGTGAGCACGAGCCGTCCCTGGCCGCCGGGGAACAGCCGGGAGAATATCTGCTCGAACTCCCGGGCGGTGTCGGCGTAGGCGGAGGCGAAGACCTCCTGCACCCGGTCGTCGACCTCCTTGACCACGGTGAGCAGGTCACGGCGGGTCTTCTTCAGGTCCTCGAGCTGAGTGGCCAGGAAGGCATGCCGTTCCTGCAGCGCGGCGTACTCTTCCAGCGCGAGCGGATTGACCTTGCCGAGCCTGACCAGGTCACGCTGGGCGGCCTCGGCCCGGCGTTCCTGGACGGCCCGGTCGTAGCTGGCCGGCAGCTGGCCCTCGGCCGCATCCAGCGGGGGCGGAATGGGCACGGCCGGGCCGTATTCAGCGACCAGTTCCGGGGCCTGGACGCCGAACTCCTCGACCCCGTGCGCTTCGATCTGCTCCAGGCGCAGCCGGTGCTCTGCCCGGGCGATCTCCGCGCCGTGCGCGGTACTGACCACGGTGTCCAGCTCGGCCGCGAGGTCACGGACCCGGGCCCGTACGCCCTTGAGCTCCTCGGCCCCCTCGGCTGTCGCCGTCTCGGCCGCGGCCCGCCGGGCCAGGGCCTCGGCCACGGATCGCTCCGCGCTGGCCACGGCCAGCTGGGCGCCGTGGGCCACCGCGCGCGCCACGGCCGCCTCCGCGGCGCGCTGCTGGAGCCGGGCCTGCGCCCGCTCACGGGCCTGGCGCTCGGCCGCCGCGGCCGCGGTCAGCGTGTCTGCGCGCCCGCCGATGGCGCGCAGCCGTTCTTCGACGGTGCGGACCTCAAGGCGGGCCTCCATTTCGGCGTTGCGCGCCATGGTGCACCGCTGGGCCAGCGTCTCCTTGATCGCGGCGGGCGTGTGGCCGGCGGCGTCCCCGGCCAAATACGCGGACAAGTTCGCGGACAACTTCGCGGGCGGGTCCGCGGGATACCCGGCGCCGTCGCCGGCACCGTCGTCAGCGAGGGCGGCGACCCGCTCGGCGGCCTCAGCCGCTTCGGCCTCCGCGAGGCTGCTGGTGAGCTCGGTCAGCCGGGCGAGGTCCTTCTCGCCGGCCTTGCGGGCGGCGTCGATGGCCGTCTCCAGCCGCCGTACCTCGTCGCTGGCGGCCCGGGCCGCTCCCGCCAGCCGGCCGAGGCGGCCGGAGATCTCGGCGGCGGCCGAGTCGGCCTGGCGCATCCGGGCCCGCACCTCGTCCACCCCGCGGCGCGCGGCTTCCTCGGCGCGAACGGCGACCGTGAGCTGCTGAGCGGCCTGCTCACACTGTGCTTCGGCCTCTTCCAGACCGGTGGCGGCGTCGTCGGCGGCCGCCCGCACCTCCAGCAGGCTCTGCTGCCCGGCGGAGCCGCCGACCGCCCAGTGCGGGCCCAGCAGGTCACCGTCCCGGGTGACGATGCGCAGTGCCGGGCTGGCGCGCAGGAGGTCGGCCGCCTGCTCCAGGGTGACGGCCACGACCACCCCGGTCAGCAGCTGGGTGACGGCCGGGCGCAGCTCGTCGGACGCCCGGACGAGGTCCAGGGCATACCGGGCGCCCGGGGGCAGCCCGAAGCCCGCGGCGCGCTGCGGGCGGCCGGTGAGGGAATGGCCCGCTTCCGGGTAGCCGGCGATCACGAGCCCGGCGGTGCCGGCGCCGGATTCGCGCAGCACGGTCAGGATGGCGATGGCCGCGTTGAGGTCGGTGACCGCCACCGCGTTGGCGGCGGCCCCGAGCGCCGCCGCGACCGCGGTCTGAGCGCCGTCCTCGACCGAGAGGGCCTCGGCGAACGGGCCGATGATCCCGCTGAAGCGGCCGCTGGTGGCCAGCAGGTCCGCCGACGCGTCGGCTCCGCGCCGGAACGCCTCCTGGAGGGCGTCGACCCGGGCCCGGAGCGCGGCGAAGTGCCTGGTGGCCTGGCCCTCGGCGGCCCGCAGCCCGGCGACCCGGCCGGAAGCCTCCGCCAGCGTAGCGGCCACCTCCTCGTGGGCGGCGGCCAGCCCGGCGCGCCCTTCGTCGTGCCCGGACACCAGCTCCTCGACCTGGCTGTGCTCCTGCTGAGCGCGTTCGGCCCGGGCGCGGGCCTCGGCGGCGGAGGCCGCCAGCCGTTCGATCTCCTCCGCGGCCGCGCCGTGACGGCTGCTGGCCGCACCGACCTGGGCCCGGAGCCGGGCGAGACGATCGGCCCGGGTCGTAGCGGCCCGGGCGTCCTCGGCGATCCGGCGTTCCACCGCGGTGAGCTGCGCCTCGGCCCCGGAGCGCTCGGCGACCGCTGCGCTGAGCCGGTCACGGCCGACGGCCAGCCGGGCCTGCAGGCTCTCTTCCTCCTCGCGGAACTCGGCAGCCTGCCGGTCAAGCTCGTCGGGATCCCGGCCGGGCCGCTCCGCTTCCGGCTCGGCGGACAGGTGCCGGTGCCGCTCCTGGGCGAGGCCATGCGCGGAGCGGAGCCGTTCGGCCAGCGAGGACAGGCTGAACCAGGTTTCCTGGGCCCGGGCCAGGACCGCAGCGTGCTGCTGGGCGGCCGTGTCGAGTTCGGCTTCGCGGTGGCGGGCGGCGGCCAGGCTGGTCTCCAGCGTGGTCCGGCGGGCCAGGACGGCCGCTTCGTCGGCCGCGTCGGCCTCCAGCTTGGCGGCCAGCGTCACGTAATCGTCGGCCAGCAGCCGCAGCCGCGAGTCGCGCAGGTCGGCCTGAATCGCGGCGGCCCGGCGGGCGACCTCGGCCTGACGTCCCAGCGGCTTGAGGCGCCGGCTGAGCTCCGCGGTGAGGTCCACCAGGCGGGTGAGGTTGGCCTGCATCGCCTCGAGCTTGCGCAGCGCCTTTTCCTTGCGCCGCCGGTGCTTGAGGACGCCGGCGGCCTCCTCGATGAGCGCGCGCCTGGCCTCGGGGCCGGCGTGCAGCACGGTGTCCAGCTGGCCCTGCCCGACGATGACGTGCATCTCACGGCCGAGCCCGGAATCGGACAGCAGTTCCTGGACGTCCAGAAGCCGGCAGCGGTCGCCGTTGATGGCGTACTCGCTCTGCCCGGACCGGAACATCAGCCGGCTGATCGTGACCTCGGCGTACTCGATGGGCAACGCGCCGTCGCTGTTGTCGATGGTCAGCGTCACCTCGGCGCGGCCCAGCGGGGCGCGTGAGGTGGTGCCGGCGAAGACGACGTCCTCCATCTTCCCGCCGCGCAGCGACTTGGCGCCCTGCTCGCCCATGACCCAGCACAGCGCGTCGACGATGTTGGACTTGCCCGAACCGTTCGGGCCGACGACGCAGGTGATCCCCGTCTCGAGGCGCATTGAGGTGGCGGATGCGAACGATTTGAAGCCGCGCAGGGTCAGGCTCTTGAGGTACATCGGCCAGCCCTCCCTCCTGCTCGGCCCGCCGCGACCACCGACTGCCACCCGTTCACGCGGGGCCGCCCCGTTCCGCTGGCCCCGCCTCACCGGGGCGGTCACACCGGTCGGCCGCCTCGCGGCGACCTTACTGCCTACCACCGTCAAGTCTGGCTTCTCACCGCCGTCCAGGTGCGACTTCGCCGCAAACTGAGCCCGGTGGCGGCACCGAGCGGGGCCGGGCGGGGGCGGCACCGGGCTAGGAGGGGGTACAGAACAGGACGCCGGGGACGCGGAGGCTCCGGGGGCAGGAACACAGACCAGCAGGCGGGCAGGCCCAGGGGAGCAGGACGCCGGAGACGCGGAACGGGCCGTGCCGGGGACTCGGAACAGGGCCCGGGGGAAGGCGCAACGGTGCGGGCACGCGCGAGAACCGGTCCGCTCGCGGAGCGCCGTTCAAGGGCCGGCACTAACGACCTTCACATCGCGTGCCGGAAATGAGTACCAGACAGCCCGGCGGCGCATCCGAACCGCGCCGTCGTCCGGCCGTCTGCCGTACATTTGCCCGCACAGCGTACGGGCGCAAGAGAATAGGGACGCCCTGGGCAGGCGTCCCTATTTCGTCCTGCTCGATGTTTCTGCTGTTTGCCTTGTTGTGACAGCGCTCGTCATGTGAGCGCTGGCTCGCGGCCCGCTACCAGGAGCTCATCATCGCTGGCTCCCGCGGCGAGTGCATCATTCTCTTCCTGAAGCCGCATAAGCTCAGCTTCCAGGTCCCGCACTCGCTGCTGGAGTCGGCGCATCTCTGAGATCATCCGAGGATCGGGACCGCCAACGTGGCCAAGTAGAGCCTTCGCCATGGTATGGGGTCCTCCACGCTGAGTGACCAGAGTGGGCACACACTAAAGTCACGCTTAGCTGCGCACATTAACATTATCTAGGTTCTCACTAAGCGCTTTGCTGGTCAAGTTGAGCGCCCACTTAGCGACTGTTATTTACCTTACATGCCGGAATAGACACGCGGAAGTGCCGGCGCAGAGTCACGAGCGAGTGCTATGCGCTCCGCTGCCCGCTGTCCCGCTCATGTCCCGCTCATGTCCCGCCCATCTGTGCCGCCCATCTGTGCCGCCCATCTGTGCCGCCGATTGGGCCGCCGATCTGCCCCGCCAATCTGGCCCCCCGATCCCTCTCTGGGCGCGGGCGCCATTAACGCTCGGCGAAGCCCCGCAGATCACCGCGGGGCGTGCCCCAACGGTGCGTCACACGCCTCACGCGGCCGGGCGTCGCACCGCTTTCCAGTTCGCTGAGCAGCCGCCGCAGATCGCTCTCCCGGCCCTCGGCGACCACCTCGACCCGGCCGTCCTCGCAGTTGGTCGCGGAACCGGCCAGGCCAAGCTCGGTGGCCTTCTGCCGGACCCACGCCCGGAATCCGACGCCCTGCACGCGGCCATCGGCCCAGGCGGTCAGCCGCGCGACCGCCGCGTGCCGGTCGCGGGCCGCCGAACCGTCCGGCGCGGGACCGTCCTGACGGGGGATCAGCTCCCGCCCCTTCCCGTTCGGCCACCAAGAAAATCCCTGGCGGAGCACCGCCGGCCATCGCGGGCGCCCACGGTCACCAGCGGCCATTCCGCGGCCGCGGCTGGCAGCGGGGGCAGGTGTAGGCGGACCGGTTCATGAACGGATCCCGGCGGACGGACGTCCCGCAGCGCCGGCATGGCCGGCCCTGCTGACCGTAGACGGCGAGGGACCGGTCGAAGTAGCCGCTTTCCCCGTTGACGTTGACGTAGAGGGTGTCGAACGACGTGCCGCCCGCGGCCAGCGCGGTGGTCATCACCTCGCGCACGGCGGCGACCAGCCGGGTGATCTCGGGCCGGGCCGCGGTGTCCGTGGCGCGCGCCCAGTGCAGCCTCGCCCGCCACAGTGCCTCGTCGGCGTAGATGTTGCCGACGCCGCTGATCAGCGACTGGTCGAGCAGTGCACGCTTGATGCCGGTCCGGCGCCGGCGCAGCGCCAGGGCGAATCCGGCTTCGTCGAAGGCCGGCTCCAGCGGGTCGGGCGCGATATGCGTGATGGGGCCGGGCAGGTTTGCTCCGCCCGGGACGAAAAGCAGATGGCCGAACGTTCGCTGGTCGGTGAACCGCAGGTCCGGTCCGTCGTCGGTGAACGTGAACACGGCCCGCACGTGCGGCGAAAGCGGGCGGGCGGAATCCCCGACGAGCAACTGGCCGCTCATCCCGAGGTGAGCGAGCAGCGCATCCTCCCCGATCGGCAGCCACAAGTACTTCCCCCGGCGGCGGGCGCCCGAGATGGTGCGGCCCGCCAGGGCGCCGGTGAAGTCGGTGACCCCGGCCAGGTGACGGCGGACGGCCCGGGGGTGCAGGACGGTTACCTTGTCGATCGTACGGCCGGCCACGTGGCGCTCCAGGCCCCGCCGCACCACCTCAACTTCGGGTAGTTCGGGCACGCCTCACGGCTCCGGGTCGCATCCCTGGCCGCCTGCCCCACGTGCGTCAGGTGTGTCACCGGCTGAGCGGGCCCCAGGGCCGTCATCGGCGATGCGGGCGCTGATCGCCATCCAGGCCGCCTCCGCGGCCTGCTGCTCGGCGGCCTTCTTGGACCGCCCCTCGCCCCTACCCAGAACCTCCCCGCCGACCAGGACGGAAGCGCGGAACGACTTCTGGTGGTCCGGTCCGCTCTCCTCGACCTGATACTCGGGCACGCCGAGCAGTCGCGCCGCGGTCAGTTCCTGCAGCGAGGTCTTCCAGTCCAGGCCGGCTCCCAGGCGGGCCGAACGCTCGATGACCGGGTCGAACAGGCGGTGCACGAGGCCGCTGGCCGCCTCCGCCCCGCAGTCGATGTACACCGCGCCGATCACCGCTTCGAGCGTGTCGGCCAGGATGGACGGCTTGTTCCGGCCGCCGGTGCCGTCCTCGCCGCGGCCGAGCCGGACGTAGGCGCCCAGGTCCAGCCCGCGGGCGACGTCGGCCAGCGCGCTCATGTTGACGACGGCGGCGCGCAGTTTGGCGAGCTGGCCCTCCGGCAGGTTCGGGTAGCCGCGGAAGAGCGTGTCGGTCACGACGACGCCCAGCACCGAGTCACCGAGAAACTCGAGACGCTCGTTGGTGGGCAGGCCGCCGTTTTCGTACGCGTAGGAGCGATGCGTCAGGGCACGCTCGAGGAGTTCCTCGCCGAGCGGCACGCCGAGAGCGGACGGCAGCTCGGCGGGATCACGGCCCGCAGCCGCCCCGCTGTCGCGGGGCCCATCCCTAACGACGCCCACAGACGCCTCCTCCAGGCACTCTCGCCAATGGCCTGGTCAGCGACCCCGCCGTGGGCGCCGCAGTCGCGGAGCCACATTTTGCCGACCGTGCCGGACATGGGTCAGGACGGCATCAGCACCTGACGGCGCCGGTACGTGCCGCAGGTCGGGCACGCGACATGCGGAAGCTTCGGGTTATGGCACTGCGGGCAACTGACGAGCGTGGGCGCGGCCGACTTCCACTGCGAGCGCCGCGAACGCGTGTTGCTGCGTGACATCCTCCGCTTGGGAACCGCCACCTCAGCCTCCTATCGATCTCCGGCGCCGGGGTGGCGGCCGGTCTGATTGTGCGGGTCAAATCCGTCAAACCGACGCAGCGCCTCCCACTCGGGGAGAACCGCGTCCTCGTGCCGGTGCCCGGGTCCGGCGTCCGCCAGGCGGACCCCGCACTCGACGCACAGGCCCGGGCAATCGTCCGAGCAGAGCGGCGCCAGCGGCAGGGCGAGCACCACCGCGTCGCGCAGCACCGGCTCCAGGTCGAGCAGGTCACCGTCCAGCAGCAGTTCGTCCTCGTCGTCCGCCGCGCAGCCCGGCCCGTAGTGGTAGAGCTCCTGGAAGCTCGCTTCCACCGAAGAGGTCAGCGGCTCGAGGCAGCGCGCGCACTCACCCACCACGGGCGCCGTCGCGGTGCCGGTGACGAGAACGCCCTCGGACACGGCCTCCAGCCGTACGGCCAGGTCGAGATCCGCTCCTGCGGGCACTCCCGCCAGCTCAACGCGCAGGGAATCTGGCGCTGGGACGGTACGGGTCTCTTCCCGCGCGGCGCCGGGCTGGCGTCCCAGGGCTCGTGTGTCGAAAACGAGTTCCCTGCGCGGGTCAAGGGTTGTCGGGGACTTCCTGCGTGCATGAGGCATGAGAGTTACCAGGGATTGGTCAGCGCTGGACGGTCAAGCTTACCGAGAGCTCGCAACGAATCCCAAACCCAGCAGGCCGCCGTCCCATTCCCCGCAGTCACCAACCGTAGCTCATGATTCGGCGACGCGGGCCCGGAGTTTGCCGATCACCTGCTCCGGAACGAGCCCGCTGACGTCTCCACCGTACTTCGCCACCTCCCTGATCAGGCTGGAGGACAAGAACGAATACAGCGGATTGGTGGTCATGAACATCGTCTCGACCTTGGCCATGCTGTAGTTCATCTGCGCCATCTGCATCTCATAGTCGAAGTCGCTGACGGCGCGTAGTCCCTTCACGACGGCCGAGATGCCGTTGGTCTCGCAGAAGTCCACCAGCAGCCCGTGAAACTGGTCCACCCGGACGTTGCCGTACTCGGCGGTGACCTCGCCCAGCATCTCCATCCGCTCCTCGACGGTGAACAGGCTTTTCTTGGTGATGTTGATGAGCACGGCGACGACAACCTCGTCGTAGAGCCGGGACGCCCGGCTGATGATGTCGAGGTGCCCGTTGGTCACGGGGTCAAAGGAACCGGGGCAGACGACACGACGCACGCTGATCCACCTCTTTCGCTTGTCCGGCTACAATCCAGCGCCGGCTTGGGTCCCGGCTTTAGACCCGGCGGCGTGACCGTACCAGAGCATGGCCTCGCCGTACCGGCGTGAGCGGCCCGCCGAGAACCCCTCCGGCCAGCGCAAAGGCCCCGACCGGGCGGCACGTTCGACGATAACGAGCGCCCCGGGCGCGAGCCAGCCCCCCGTCCGGAGCGCCGCCAGGACGGCGGTGACGTCATCATCGGCCAGGGCGTAGGGAGGGTCGGCGAACGCGACGTGGTACGGCTCACCGGTGGCGGGCAGACCACGCGCGAGCATTCGCTCCACGCGGTCGCTGACCAGGCGCGCGCCGGGCAGCCCCACCGCGTCGATATTGGCGCGGATCACCCTGGCCGCGGGAGGATCCGCCTCGACCAGCACCGCCGCGCTAGCGCCACGGGACAGCGCTTCCAGCCCGAACGCACCTGAGCCGGCGTACAGGTCGAGAACGCGTGTTCCGTCGAAGGAGCCCAGGACCGATCCCGCTGCGGCGAATATCGCCTCGCGTGCGCGGTCGCTGGTGGGGCGGGTCGTCCGGCCGCCCGGCACGGCGAGCCGCCGTCCCCGCGCCCGGCCGGCAATGACACGCGTCATGTGCCTAGTCTGCCCGGCCACCCGCGGTGCGGGCCATGGACCAAGGTCGCTGTGTTGGCCCGGGCGGGCGACCCCCCGGAACCCCCCGCTGCGCTCCGCGCCCGCGCGGTGGTACTTCGCCGGCACACCGGCCACTCACCGGGCCGGACGCCCGGTTCGCTGGGCCGGTAACGATCGCCTCATCGTAACCCGCTGTGGTACTTCGCCGATAGCACCGGCCGCTCACCCGGACCTTCGGCCCGGGATCGCTGGGCCGGTTACGATCGCCTCGCCGTCACCTGCTGGGTGTGCCCCGGACTTCTAGGTGGCCTAGCAGGATCCGGGTGGCCTCGGCGATGGCGTCGACGGCCTCGTTGAATGCCTCGGCGTTGTGCGCGGCGGGGGCACGGAAACCGCTGACCTTCCGCACGTACTGCAGGGCGGCCGCGTGCATTTCCGTCTCGGTGACGTGCTCGGTGTACGGCTCCCGCAAGGTTTTAATGCTCCTGCACATGTCATGACCCTACGCCGCCCGGACCCCGGGCGGCCCCGGCCAGCACAGCATGCGGGGTTCCGGGGGGTAGCCTCCCCGGGCCAACTAGGTTTTATCCAGGAACTCGGCGCGCTGCGGGCCGAGCAGATCGCCGATCGCGGCGGAAAGCCCCGGATGGCGTGCCAGATCCGGATCCCCGTCCACGACCGCGGCGGCCTCTTCGCGCGCCTGCCCGATCAGCTCCTCGTCCGTGAGCAGGCTGAGCAGCTTGAGGCTGGAGCGGCGGCCGGCCTGCGCGGCGCCCAGCACGTCACCCTCCCGGCGCTGCTCCAGGTCAAGGCGTGACAGGCTGAACCCGTCCACGGTGGCGGCCACCGCGCCCAGCCGCTCGCGGGCCGGGCTGCCCGGCTCGGTCTCGGTGATGAGCAGGCACAGGCCCTCGGCGGTGCCACGGCCGACCCGGCCGCGCAGCTGGTGCAGTTGCGAGACGCCGAAGCGGTCGGCGTCCATGACGACCATCACGGTCGCGTTCGGCACGTCCACGCCCACCTCGATGACCGTGGTGGCCACGAGGACGTCCAGGTCTCCTTCGGTGAAGGCGCGCATGACGCGTTCCTTCTCCTCGGCGGGCATCCGGCCGTGCAGCGCCGCTACCCGCAGTCCCGCGAGCGGCCCGTTCTCCAGCGCCGGGGCAACGTCGAGCACGGCCAGCGGTGGCCGCCGGCCGTCCGGTGCGCCCCCGCTCCCGGCGTCCGCGTCCCGGCCGACGTCATCGGTACCTGCCCCGGCATCGTCCGGGGCCTCTGAGCCGTCGTCCGGCTCGTCGGGGCCGGTGCCACCCACCCGCGGGCAGACCACGTACGCCTGGCGCCGAAGGGCGGCTTCCTCGCGGACACGCTCCCACGTCCGCTCGACGAACCGGGGCTTGTCGGCCGCGGGCACGACGTGCGTGACGATCGGCGACCGCCCCGCCGGGAGCTCCGTGAGCGTCGATACCTCGAGGTCACCATAGACGGTCATGGCGACGGTCCGCGGGATGGGCGTGGCCGTCATGACCAGCACGTGCGGGCGTCCACCGGGGGCCTTCTCACGGAGCGCGTCACGCTGCTCGACGCCGAACCGGTGCTGTTCGTCGATGACGATCAGCCCCAGGTCGGAAAACCGGACGTGCTCCTCGAGCAGGGCGTGCGTGCCGATGACGATGCCGGCGTCGCCGGTGAACACGTCGGTGAGCGCCTCGCGCCGCGCGGCGACGCCCTGAGATCCGGTGAGCAGGGCCACCCGGGTGGCGTTGTCGGCGCCGCCCAGCCGGCCTGCCTGCCCGAGCGGCCCGAGCATCGCGCTGATCGACCGGAAGTGCTGCTGCGCGAGCACCTCGGTCGGGGCCAGCAGCGCGGCCTGTCCGCCCGCGTCGATGACCTGCAGCATGGCCCGGACGGCGATCACGGTCTTGCCCGAGCCGACCTCGCCCTGCAGCAGCCGGTGCATCGGGAACGCGCAGGACAGGTCCGCGGAGATCGTCTCCCCGGCGGCGCGCTGACCGTCGGTGAGGCGGAACGGCAGCCGCGCGTCGAACGCTTCGGCCAGCCCGCCGGGCTCCCGCGGGCGCGGCGTGGCCGGCATCGCCCCGGCTGCGTGCCGGCGCTGGGCGAGCGCGGCCTGCAGCACGAACGCCTCGTCCCACTTGAGGCGGTGCCGCGCCCGGCGGTAGTCATCGACGTCCAGCGGCCGGTGAATGGCCTGGATCGCCTCGGCCAGCCCGCCCAGGCCGTGGCGCTGGCGGAGTTCTCCGGGCAGCGGGTCCGCACCGACGTCGAGGGTGTCGAGCAAGGTCCGGACCGCCCTGGCGATCTGCCAGGACGCGATCTTGGCGCTGGCCGGGTAGACCGGGATCAGTTCGGTGGCATAGTCCGCTGCGATCTCGGCGGCGAAACCCAGCCCGCTCGTCTCGGGCAGCATCTCGCAGTCCGGGTGGACCAGCTGACGGCGGCCGCGGAACGAGGAGACCGTGCCCGCGAACAATCCCACCGCCTCCGGGCGCAGCATCTTCTGATAGAACCCGGCCCGGTGAAAGAACGTCAGCGTGAGGCGGGCCGTGCCGTCGGTGACGGTCACCTCCAGGCGCTCGCCGCGCCGGTTGCCGTTCGGCCGCCGCTGGGCCACCGCCACCTTCGCCAGCACCGTGACATGCTCGCCTTCCCGCAGCGAGGACAGCTCCGTCAGCTCGCCCCGGGTCGCGTAGCGGCGGGGATAGTGCCGCAGCAGGTCCCCCACGGTCTGCAGGCCGAAAGCGTCGCTTAGGGGTTTGGCCGTCTTGGCCCCGAGCACGCGGTCCAGCGGGTCACGCACGGTTGACATAGGGGCAGGATAGGATCGGGCGGGGACAGAAAAGTGCCCGGACCGTCAGCGGCACGGCGGAAACCGCTGGATGAACCGGCGGAACCGGGGAGGCGGGGGCTGACGCTGGCCGGACGCGCGGCACTCGTGCTGGCGGTGCCCGGCTGCTGGTTCGCGCCCCGGCCCCCAGTCGGATACCCTTTGACGGCTGTCCCCCTGCGCGTCCCGCGCGGACGGCACTCAGACCATCCTCGACTTTGGAGTGACCCGTGGCTTCCGTCTGCGACGTATGCGGCAAGGGGCCGGGCTTCGGCAACAACATCTCGCACTCGCATCGCCGCACCCGCCGCCGCTGGAACCCCAACATCCAGACCGTCCGCGCCATGGTCGGCCGGACACCTAAGCGCATGAACGTGTGCACCTCCTGCCTCAAGGCCGGTAAGGTCGCCCGCTAGAGATCCGCACCTCGCATCCCGGGCCGCGCCGCGCGCCCGGGATCTTTGTGTCTCCCCGTCCCGTGGGCCCTGGCTGTCCGGCGGTGGACGTCGTCCCGCCGCCATGCTTACGATGGGCGCAGCATGTGGTTGCGCCTAGGGTTCCGGCCGTGGTCCGCATGAGGTCCGTTCGGCACAATCAGGGCCACGGGGACTGGACCGAGCGGCGCCACGGTGCGGCGGCCTGTCGCCGCCGCACCGACACCTGACGGGATAAAAGCCCTGAGGGCTCCTATCCGCATGCCCCGCCACCGCGGGGCCATCGCGAAGGGGCCTTCCCACGATGGGCTTGCTCGCTGGCGCACTGACCGCTGTCACACCGGCCGCTGTCACACCGGCCGCTGTCACACCGGCCGCTGTCACACCGGCCGCTGTCACACCGGCCGACTGTCTCACTGGCCGGGCCGGCTGGCTCCGCCGTTTCCGCCGCCGTACTCGCCGCCACGCTAAGCGCGGCGTGTGCGCACGCCGCCTGGAACTCGATCGCGCACGCGATCCCGGACAAGGTGGCATCGTTCACGCTGGTCAACCTGGGCGCCCTGGCCTGCGCCATCCCGCTGGTCGTCCTCGCGCCGCCTCCCGCCGTCCGCTGCTGGGGCTATCTGGCCGCCTCGGTGGTCCTGCACGTCATGTACAACGGGCTGCTGATGCTGTCCTACCGGCTGGGTGACTTCAGCCAGACGTACCCGCTGGCCCGGGGCACCTCCCCGCTGGTGGTCATGCTGCTCGCGGCCGTCTTCGCCGGCGAGGTGCCCGGGCCGGGCCAGTTCACCGGGGTGGCCCTGATCTGCGGCGGCCTCGGGAGCCTCGTGCTGGCGGGCCGGCGCGCAGAGTCGCCTACCGGGCGTGGGGCCGTCCTCGCGGCCATCATCGGGAGCGTCGTCTTCCACGAACGATTCGGGTGGGCGCGCATCGTCGTCGCGGGGTTCGTGACCCTCGGGATCGTCGTCCTCTACCTGGCCTAGCCGCGGTGGCCGCGAGAGCGCCAGGCGTGGTCGACGGGGCCGATACCGGCGCCGAGCGGATAGCCGGCGCGGATCGCACCCGTCACGTACTCGCGCGCCCGCGCCACCGCGTCCGGCACGTCCGCCCCCAGGGCCAGATGGGACGCGATCGCCGACGCCAGCGTGCAGCCGGTCCCATGGGTGTGCGGGGTCTCGATCCGTTCCCCCCGAAACGCCACGCCCGGTTCCCGTCGAAGAGCACATCGACCGGATCGCCGGCGAGGTGGCCGCCCTTGACGAGAACCCAGCGCGGGCCGAGTTCCTTGATGGCGCGGGCCACGGCCAGCATGGCGTCCTCGTCGGCCGCCTTGATCCCGGTAAGCTGCTCGGCCTCGTCCAGATTCGGCGTGACGACGGTCGCCAGCGGCAGCAGCGACTCGCGCATCGTCTCACCCCCGCCCGGCATCAGCAGCGAATGCCCATGCTTGGACACCGCCACCGGGTCGATGACCAGCGGCGCCCGCACGTCCGCGAGCACCTCCGCCACCTCGCAGACGATCGCGCTGGACGCCAGCATGCCCGTCTTGATCGCCTGGACCGGAATGTCGGACAGGACGGACTCCAGCTGGGCCCGGACCGCCTCCGGCGGGAGCTCCCAGAAGTTCTGCACGCCCACCGAATTCTGCGCGGTGACGGCACACACCACGCTCATCCCGTGCACGCCCAGCGCCTGCATCGTCTTCAGGTCGGCCTGGATCCCCGCTCCGCCGCACGAGTCGGACCCCGCGATCGTCAGCACACACGGCGGTGTCACCGAGCCACCCATGCCACCACCCTAAACGCGGCCCGCCCCCGCTCGGGCTCGTTCCCGAGCCGGCGCCCGCGTCGGTTAGCGGAAGTGGTCCCAGCCGGGGGCGGCCTCGTAGGCGCGGCCGTCGACGAGGACGCCATGGCCCTCCCGGACCGCGCCGATCACTGACCATCGCGCCGGGAGCACCACCCCGGGCGGAAACGTAGCCACCAGCGAATGGTCCTCTCCCCCGGCCAACGCCCAGCCTAGGGCTGTGGGCCCGGGAGCGCCGCCAGAATTGGCCTCGCTGGGAGTCCCGCCGGAGTCACCGCCCGGATTCGCCTCGCCCTCGTCGGGGGCACCGGCAGGGGCACCGGCCCGGAGGGCGCGCGCGGCGGGCTCCAGGGAGGCAGTATCCAGGGCGGCGCCGCGAACGTCGATGGCGACCTCGCTCGCGCCGGCGATGTGCCCGAGGTCGGCGAGCAGACCGTCGCTCACGTCGATCATGGCGGTGGCGCCCAGCGTGGCGGCTTCGGGCCCGGCGTCGTAGGGCGGAGCGGGACGGAGATGCGCCCTGACCAGCTCGGCCAGCTCCGTGAGCGGGGGCGGGTCTCCTCGTGAGCCAGCGAAGCCGGCCTGGAGGAGGGCCAGGCCCGCCGCCGAACGGCCCAGCGGGCCCGCCACCGCCACGACATCGTGGGGCCGGGCGCCGGAGCGCGTCACCGGGTTCCTGCCCTGCAGGTCACCGAGGCCGGTGACGGCCAGGAGCACCGCGTCGAAGCGGGCCACGTCGCCGCCGGCCACCGAGGCGCCCGCGCGGGCGCACTCGGCCGCAAGACCTTCGGCCACGCCGAGGGCCCAGGCCGCGGGCAGGTCGGGGGGCGCGGCGAAGGCGACGAGCAGTGCGGTCGCGACGGCGCCCATGGCCGCGACGTCGGCCAGGCTGCGTACCGCCGCGCGGTGCCCGATGTCCGCCGGGCCAGCCCAGTCCCGGCGGAAATGCCGTCCCTCCAGCAGGAAGTCCGTGGTCGCGACGACCCGGCCGTCGGGCGCGGCGAGCACCGCGGCGTCGTCGCCGGGCCCGAGCATCGTGCCGGGCCCGGGCCGCGCCCGCGCCGCCATCTCGGCGATGAGGCCGAACTCGCCCAGGTCCCCGATACTGCGACCGGCCAGCTCCGGACGGCCGCCGGCCGGCTCCGGACAGCCGCCGGCCGGCTCCGCCGGGCCGGGATTGCCGGGGCGGCCATCACCGGCGCCGGCCGCGTGTTCCCCGCGCCGCGCTCGCTGATTACTCACAAATTCGGGCCATCCGTCAATTCACATGATCTCGCCCTGCGAGGGGCCTTGCGCACTAAGGTAGCGTGGCTTCTCCGGGCAATTTTCACCGTCGATTACCATGCCCATGGAGGACGTCATGGTTCAGGCATACATCCTGGTCCAGACGGAGGTCGGCAAGGCCGCCGATGTCGCCAAGGAGATCGCCAAGATTGTCGGGGTCACCCAGGCGGAGGATGTAACCGGCCCCTATGACGTCATCGTCCGGGCCGAAGCGGACAACGTGGACGAACTGGGCAGGCTCGTCGCTTCCGGAATTCAGTCCGTCGAGGGGATCACGCGCACCCTCACCTGCCCGATCGTCTACATCTAGCGCGGCCGCCGGCGTCTGGCCGCATCCGCCTGCGGCCCGGCGGGCCTGCCGAGCTGTCCGCGTGCTAGCCGGCCGCGCGGAGAAGCTCCGCGGCGAGGGCGGCCGTCCGGGGCCCCAGCCCGAGCCGGGCGGCGGCACGCAGGTCCTCCGGCGTGTCCACGTCCTGGCGCAGGCCCGCGATGCCCGGCGGCAGCAGCTCGGCGGCGCCCCCCTCGGCGTGCCGGCGCCTGGACTCCAGCCCGAACCCCGGCCTGAACGGCACGCCCGGCGCCGCCGTGTACAAGGTCGTCCCCGAACCCTGTCGATCGGGCACGAACGCCTCCGGCCACAGCTCCGCGCCGCGGAGCGCCGTCCCCAGCTCGGCGGCCTGGAGCGCGGGCAGATCGGCGGACAGCGCGGCCAGCGCTGAACCCGGCCACAGCCGCTCCGCGCACGCTGCTCCGTGACTCAGGGCCGCGTTGAGTCCGGCCCGCGGTTCGTCGGGAACCACCGTCGCTCCCACCGCGGCCAGCTCCCGCGCCGCGACCGGGTCGTCAGTGACGACGATGACCTGCGCGGCGGACCGCGACGCGGCGACCGCGCGGACCGTGTCCGACGCCATGGCCAGGGCCAGCTCCGCGCGCCGCGGCCCGGCGAGGGGCGCGATCCGGGACTTGGCGTGGGCAAGTACCTTAACGGGGACCACCACCGCCCATGCGAACGGGGCATCATCGCTCATCGGAATCGCGGCGTGGAGACCCCGGACTTCAGGCCGGGGAGGAAACGCCGCTCCCCTCTCTCGCGTGTCACGCTTACATCCTGGCAGCAGGTCTTGCCGTAGCCGGGGCAACCCCGGCGATGCCCGCGGAGCTGATGTCAGACACTCCGGGTCCTCCCGGGTGCGGTCGGCTGCGAAACAGGAACCCCAGCCTGCGAAGGCTAAGGTTCCCGCCCTTCCGGGCGGGGAGTAGTCAAACACGTGATCCTGCCTCGACATTGAACCACTTCAACCAGGAGACTGACCTGATGAAGATCGGAAGCCTCGCACCATGAGCAAGCAGGAGCGAAGCTACTCACCCGGCTGGCGGCGCTTCTCTGTCCTGGTGCTGCAGCCGTTGCTGCACGCGCTGATCAAGCAGAAAATGCAGGGCCGCGAGCACGTCCCCCCGGATGGGGGTGTGATCCTGGCCCCCAATCATCTCTCGTACGCCGACTGGGGCACGGTGGCGTTGTTCAGTCACGAGTCTGGCCGTTACCCCACCTTTCTCATCAAATCCCCCATCTTCAACGTCAAGATCATCGGCCCGGTCCTGCGCAAGCTCGGGCAGCTTCCGGTCTACCGTAATCGTGGTGACGCCGCCCTCGTCCTCCGGGACGCCGAGCGTGCGATCCGTGATGGCGAGTGCGTCATCGTCTACCCGGAGGGCACGGCCTCGCGCGACCCGGATCTGTGGCCCATGAAGGCCAGGACCGGCGTGGCCCGGCTCGCGCTGGTCACCGGCGCGCCGGTGATCCCGATTGCGCACTGGGGCGCCCAGCACGTGCTGCCGTACGGAAGTTCCCGCCCGCACCTGCTGCCGCGCAAGACGGTCCGGATGGTCGCCGGACCGCCCGTAGACCTGTCCGCGTTCCGCGACCGCCCGCTGAACTCAGCCACCCTGCGCGAGGCGACCGCGGTCATCATGGCCGACGTGACGGCGCTGCTCGCCGGCCTGCGCGGGGAAACACCGCCCGCCATCCCCTACGACCCCGCCGCACGCGGAAAGGCATCAATCAGCCGAACGGATCCGGCTGAGAGCCCTAACGTCAGCAGCGACGGCGCGGAGAGCCCGGCCGGAGGGCAGGCCAGCACGCAGGAGACGCCGGATCCGGCTGGAGGGCCGGAGGAAGATGCCCGCCCAACGTGAAGGCGGCCATCATGGGGGCCGGATCGTGGGGGACGACGTTCGGCCAGGTGCTCTGCGACGCCGGGACGCCGTCCGTCGTCTGCTGCCACAGGCCGGAACTGGCCCGGGTGATTAACCAACGGCACGAGAATCCCGACTACCTGCCCGGCGTCCCGCTGCCGGCCGAGCTGCGGGCCGCCGCTGACCCGACGGCGGCCCTTAACCGCGCTGACCTCGTAATATTCGCTGTACCTGCGCAGTCGCTGCGGGAGAACCTGCGCCGCTGGGCACCGTTCATCCCGGCTGGCGCGCAGTTCGTCAGCCTCATCAAGGGGATCGAGCTCGACACGTGCAAGCGGATGAGTGAGGTCATCACCGAGGTGCTCGACGTCCCTGCCACCCGGATCGGCGTCGTCTCCGGGCCGAACCTGGCCCGCGAGATCGCTGAACGCCAGTACGCGGCGACCGTCGTGGCCTGCACGGACGAGCGGGCCGCGGTCAGGCTGCAGCAGGCCTGCCACACCCCCTACTTCCGGCCGTACACCAATACCGACGTGGTCGGGTGCGAACTCGGCGGGGCGGTCAAGAACGTCATCGCCCTGGCCGTCGGGATAGCGGTGGCCATGGGGCTCGGTGACAACACCAGGGCCATGCTGATCACGCGCGGGCTGGCGGAGATCGCCCGGCTCGGCGCCGCCCTCGGCGGGTCCCCGCAGACCTTCGCGGGACTGGCTGGCCTGGGCGATCTGGTCGCGACCTGCGCCTCACCGTTGTCGCGGAACCGGACCTTCGGGGAGAACGTGGGCCGCGGCATGTCGGTCGCCGACGCTTCCTCGATGAGCGGCCAGGTCGCCGAGGGTGTGAAATCGTCGGAGTCTGTGCTCGCCCTGGCACGTAAGCACGGCGTGGAGATGCCCATCACCGAGGTCGTGGCCGCGGTCATGCACGCGGGCCTGCCGGTCAGGGAGGCCGCGATCATGCTCGCCTCACGCTCTGCAAAGCCGGAATGGTACGGGTCGTAGACGGTGAGCCGTGCTCGGGCCCGGCGTCGACGACCCATCGCCAGCTGAATTCCCGGGCGCTTGAGAGTGCGGGCATCGACCCGGGCGAGGTACGGTTCTCCATCGGACTCGGGGACGCCGAGGACCTCATTTCCGACGCCTATGTGGCATTGGACTCTCTGGGCCGGCCCTGACCGGCAAACACGGACCGGCAGGCACGGACGGGCAGACCCTGGCTGGGAGACCTGGCTGGCCGGCACTACCGGCAGGCCGGCCGCTCAGCCGGCGATCAACGCTCAGGACGCGAGCGGAGGAACAAGTGAACGAGCAGCACAAGATCCGGGTGGCTGTGGTCTTCGGCGGCCGGAGCTCGGAGCATTCGATCTCCTGCGCCAGCGCCGCGTACGTGCTGCCCGCCCTCGATCCGGCCCGGTACGAGGTCGTGCCCATCGGCATCGCACGGGACGGCCGGTGGCTTCAGGTCTCCGGAGACCCGGGACGGCTCGCGATCGGCCGCGGCGGCGAGCTGCCGTCGGTCGACGCCCTCGCCACGCCGGGGGCGGAGATCGCCGCGCGCCCGGGGAGCGCCTCGGGCGGCCTGACCGTGCTGAGCCCGGGTGACGTTCCCCGCGACCTCGGCGCGGTGGACGTCGTGCTCCCGCTGCTGCATGGCGCCTACGGCGAGGACGGCACGATCCAGGGGCTGCTGGAGATGACCGGCGCACGGTACTGCGGCGCGGGTGTCTTCGCCAGCGCGGCCGGCATGGACAAGGAGTACATGAAGTTGGTCTTCGCCGCGCATAGCCTGCCGATCGGGCCGTACGTGGTGGTGCGCGACCGCGACTGGTCCGCCGCTCCCGCGGACGCGCAGGCGGCGCCCGGCTCGGTCACAGTCGGCGCGGTCACGGCCGGCCCGGAACGCAAGCGTGTGCTCGATGACATCAGCGACCTCGGCTGGCCGGTGTTCGTCAAGCCAGCCCGGGGCGGTTCGAGCGTAGGGACATCGAAGGCACGCGATGCGGCCGAACTGGAGCAGGCGATCGAGACGGCCCGCGAGCACGATCCCAAAGTCCTGGTCGAGGCCGCGATCGACGGCATGGAGATCGAGTGCGCCGTCCTGGAGGGCGCCGACGGCGGCGCGCCCGAGGCCAGCATGCCCGGCCAGGTCATGATCGGCGGCGCGGACTTCTACGACTTCGAGGCGAAATACCTGGCCGACGAGACCAGCATGGTCATCCCGGCCCCCATTCCCGACCCGGCGATCGCCGAGGTCCGGCGGCTGGCCTGCGCGGCGTTCGACGCGATCTCCTGCGAGGGCCTGGCCCGGGTGGACTTTTTCTACACGCCCGGCGGGCGGGTCCTGGTCAATGAGATCAACACGATGCCGGGGATGACGCCTGCGTCCGGTTTCCCGAAGATGTGGGCGGCCACGAGACTTCCCTTGCCACAGCTCATGGACAGGATCATCCAGACCGCGCTGGCTAAACGACCTGGGCTGCGCTGACTCCGTCCGTGGGGACGACCCCCTTGGACCCTGTGCTGGCCCAAGGGGGACGAGCCCCCTGGAACCCCCCGCTGCGCTTCGCGCCCCGCGGTGGTACTTCGCCGGCACACCGGCCACTCACCGGGCCGGAGGCCCGGTGAGTGGCCGGTATGAGCGCCTCGCCGTAGCCCGTGCGCAGTGCCGCCGGGCCTGAAGGCCCGCCCGGACTCGCTGGGCCGGTATGGGCGCCTCGCCGCAACCTGCGTCTGGTACTCGCCGTAGGGCCGCCGCCTCGCTCTCAGCGCCCGCAGGCCGCACGGGGAGGCTGCTGGCAGCCTGCCCGTGCCGCACCGAGAGCCGGGTGCTTGCCCGAAGCTACTTCCCGCCGTTGACGAGAGCCTTGAAGTCCGCACCGGGGCGGAACTTCGGCACCGAGGACTTTGGTACCTGGATGGCCGCCCCGGTGGCGGGGTTGCGCGCGGTACGCGCTGGCCGATCACTCTTCTCGAAGACACCGAAACCGGTGATAGCGACCTTGTCGCCCTTTGCAACCGCATCCTGGATGGCGTCGAGGACGGCGTTCACGGCCTCGGTAGCGGACTTCTTGTCCCCCAGCCGGCCCGAGATCGCATCAATCAGATCACGCTTATTCATATCTCACTCCTGCGGTTCCCCCACGGGAGGTCACGCGGACATTGCACCCGAGAGCGCGCGACCTCTGACCTGCCCGAAAGTAGGCGATCCATCGCCGTTACACAATAACCATGGCCCACATTGCCCGCGTGTCGGGGCTTTAACCGGCCAGAACTGAGATTGCTGGCCGGATAGATCCCAATACAGCCGGCATAACCGGGCGAACACGGACGTAACGGTCCCTAGTTTCGGTCTGTCTCAGAAGCCCGGTCATCGTGGCCGGATCCGTGTGGAGGCGGTCGTCACCTGACGTAACCGGCGTTCCGGTCTTTCCTGGCAGGCGCCTCAGCCCGTCACCGGAAGCCAGGCCGGGCGCCGTTCCTCGAACCGGGCGACGTCGTCCGCGTAGCGCAGGGTCAGGCCGATATCGTCGAGGCCCTCCATGAGCCGCCACCGCGTGTAGTCGTCGATGTCGAACGGGGCCTTGATGGGCGCCGTCGCGTGACGAACCTGACGCGCCTTAAGATCCACGATGACCTCACCGGCCGGGTCCGCCTCCGCGGCATCCTGCAGCACCGCCACCGTTTCTTCCGGCAGCCGGACCGGCAGCAGGCCGGCCTTGGTCGCGTTAGTACGGAAGATGTCACCGAAACGCGGCGCGATCACAATGCGGAAGCCGTAGTCGACCAGCGCCCAGACGGCGTGCTCGCGCGAGGACCCGATACCGAAGTCGGTGCCCGCGACGAGGATCGTCGCGCCGTCGTATCCGGGCTGGTTGAGGACGAACGAGGGGTCCTCACGCCACGCGGCGAAGAGCCCGTCGCCGAATCCGGCGCGGCTGACGCGCTTCAGGTACTCCGCCGGGATGATCTGGTCGGTGTCGACGTTGCTCCGCCGCAGCGGCAGCACGCGCCCCGTATGAGAGATGAACGGCTCCATGATGCTTTCTCCTTATGACCGGTGCTGGGCCGGTCAGAGGTGGGCGGGGGCGGTCAGGCGGCCGGTCACGGCGGTCGCGGCGGCCACCTCGGGCGAAACCAGGTGGGTGCGGCCGCCCTTGCCCTGGCGTCCCTCGAAGTTCCGGTTGGATGTGGACGCGCTTCGCTCGCCCGGGGACAGCTTGTCCGGGTTCATGGCCAGGCACATCGAGCAGCCGGCCGCGCGCCACTCCGCGCCCGCGGCTGTGAACACCGCGTCCAGGCCCTCCTGCTCGGCCTGCGCCCGGACCGCCATGGAGCCCGGCACGACCAGCATCCGGATGCCATCGCGGACCTTACGGCCGCGCAGCACCCCGGCCGCCGCGCGCAGGTCCTCGATCCGGCCGTTGGTGCACGAGCCGACGAAGATCGTGTCCACGGCGATGTCGGTCAGCGGGGTGCCGGACGTCAGGTCCATGTACCGTAGCGACCGCTCAGCGGCCGCGCGCTCGCCCGGGTCGGCCATCGCCGCGGGGTCCGGCACGGAAGACGCCAGCGGGGCGGCCTGCGCCGGATTGGTCCCCCAGGTCACGTACGGCGTCAGCTGGGTGGCGTCCAGCGTGACCTCATGGTCGAATGTCGCGTCGGCGTCGGTCGGCAGCGAGCGCCAGTAGTCGAGGGCGGCCCCCCACTCGGCACCCTTCGGCGCGTGCGGCTTGTCCTCCAGGTAGCCGAAGGTGACCTCGTCCGGCGCCACCAGCCCGGCCCGCGCGCCCGCCTCAATCGACATGTTGCAGACGGTGAGGCGGCCCTCCATGGACAGGCCGCGCACCGCCTCGCCGCGGTACTCGACGATGTAGCCCTGGCCGCCGCCGGTGCCGATCCTGGCGATGATCGCCAGGATCAGGTCCTTGGCTGTCACCCCGAAGGGGAGCTGCCCGTTGACCGTGACAGCCATGGTCTTGGGCCGGATCTGCGGCAGCGTCTGGGTGGCCAGCACGTGCTCCACCTCGCTGGTGCCGATACCGAACGCCAGCGCGCCGAACGCGCCGTGCGTGCTGGTGTGCGAGTCACCGCAGACGATCGTCATGCCGGGCTGGGTCAGCCCCAGCTGCGGGCCGATGACGTGCACGATGCCCTGACCGGCGTCCCCCATCGGATGCAGGCGGACGCCGAACTCGGCACAGTTCTTGCGCAGCGCCTCGACCTGGGTCCGCGACACCGGGTCGGTGACCGGGCTGTATGGGCCGTCCAGGGGCACCCCGGGGCCAGTGATCCCGGTGGTCGGGACGTTATGATCCTCGGTGGCGATCGTCAGATCGGGGCGGCGCACCGTGCGGTCAGCCATCCTGAGCCCGTCGAACGCCTGCGGGCTCGTCACCTCGTGTACCAGGTGCAGGTCGATGTAGAGCAGGTCAGGCTCACCCTCCGCAGTGCGGACCAGGTGGGCATCCCAGATTTTCTCGGCCAGCGTGCGGCCCATTGCGCCCTCTCTTCCGGCCCTTCGGCCCCTCCGGTCAGTTCCCTCTCACCAACACGTTCCCGATCAGGATTTGGCCGGCGCCACTTCGGGCGTTTCCGGTTGCATCTCGAATAGCGAGACGGCAGTATCAAGACATGAACAACTCTAGCGGAGTCGGCGTACTGGACAAGGCCGTTTCCGTGCTGAATGCCATGGAGACCGGCCCCGCTTCGCTCGCGCAGCTCGTCAGCGCGACGGGTCTCGCGCGGCCCACGGCGCACCGGATCGCCGTGGCGCTGGAGCACCACCGGTTCGTGACCCGCGACGCCCAGGGCCGTTTCGTTCTCGGGCCCCGGATCGCGGAGCTGGCCGCGGCGGCTGGCGAGGACCGGCTGCTGGCGGTCGCCCAGCCGATCCTCGGCTACCTGCGGGACGTGACCGGCGAGAGCGCGCAACTGTACCGCCGGCAGGCCGACGCGCGGATCTGTGTCGCCGCCGCCGAGCGCGCCAGCGGACTGCGCGACACCGTGCCCGTCGGCGCGGCGCTGCCGATGACCGCCGGGTCCGCCGCTCAGGTGCTGCTCGGCTGGGAGGACCCGGAGCGTATGCACCGGGGCTTGCGCGGCGCCAAGTTCAGCGCCACGATGCTCGCCCAGGTACGGCGGCGGGGCTGGGCGGCCAGCGTGGCCGAACGCGAGCCCGGCGTCGCCTCGGTGTCCGCCCCGGTGCGCGGCGCGGGCGGGCGGGTCGTCGCCGCCGTGTCCGTGTCGGGCCCAATCGAGCGGCTGACGCGCTCACCCGGCCGGCTGCACGCCGCCGCCGTGGTCGGCGCGGGTGACAAGATCAGCGAACTGATCGCGGACGGCTGAGCGGCCGGTGCCGGAGCCGGACCGGGCAACTGGGACCGGGCAACTGGGACCGGGAGCCGTGACGAGGCTGCTAGGGCAGGACGGACACCCGGGGGTGCCGCCGGCCGGACTTTAGTCCCAACCGGGCGTGACGCAGGGCATCTGTTGCGCCCACGACTGCCTACCGTATGGTCGCAGCTAATGGGCAGGCGGGCCCGAAAGGACGCCCGGGAAAGGGCGATGGTACCGCGACGTCCCGCCCGGCCCGGGAACGCCGCCAACTGGTCACGATTCAGGAGCTGGCCCGGCCCTACGGAGCGAGGTCCCCGCATGAAGGTAGCTGTCGTCAAGGAAAACGCACCAGGTGAAAGACGGGTTGCGCTGGTGCCGGAGACGGTACCGAAGCTGACCAAGGCCGGCGCCGAGGTGCTCGTGGAAAGCGGGGCTGGTGCGGCGGCGTGGTTCCCCGACAGCGCCTACGCCCAGGCGGGAGCGGCTGTCGTCGGCACCGCCGAGCTCTACAAAGGGGCTGACGTCATCCTCACCGTGACGCGGCCGGACCCCCAGGCCATCGCGCGGATGCGGCCCGGGCAGACCGTGGTCGGGATGCTGTCCACGCTGATCGACCCGGGGCTGGCGCGCGATCTGGCCGAGCAGGGCGTCACCGCGGTCAGCCTGGACGGGCTGCCCCGCACTCTGTCCCGGGCCCAGACGATGGACGCGCTCTCCTCGCAGGCCAACGTCGCAGGGTACAAGGCGGTACTGATCGCCGCCAGCGCGTTCGGCCGGTTTTTCCCCTTGCTCATCACCGCGGCGGGCACCGCCCCGCCCGCCAAGGTCCTCGTGCTCGGCGCGGGCGTGGCCGGCCTGCAGGCGATCGGCACGGCGCGGCGGCTCGGCGCGGTCGTGAGCGGTTACGACGTCCGGCCCGCGTCCCAGGGCGAGGTCGAGTCGCTCGGGGCCACGTTCATCAAGCTGACCTCGGTGGAAAGCGCGGCGGGCGAGGGTGGTTACGCTCGCGAGCTGACCGCGGAGGAACGGCAGGCCCAGCAGGACGAGCTGGCCGGCCACATCGCCCGGCACGACGTGGTGATCACCACTGCCCAGGTGCCCGGGCGCCGGCCGCCGCTGCTGGTCACCGACGACGCGCTCGAGAAGATGTCGCCCGGCTCGGTCATCGTGGACATGGGCGCCAGCGCGCTCGGCGGCAACGTGACCGGATCCCAGCCTGGCAAGACGGTCGTCACCGGCAACGGGATCAGGATCATCGGGGCGGACAACCTGCCCGCCACCGCGCCCACGGCGTCATCGAATGCCTATTCGCGGAACATCTCCGCGCTGCTGCTGCACATGATCTCTGACGGAGCGCTCGCCATCGACACTACCGACGAGATCCAGGCCGGCGTGGTGATCACGCACGATGGCAAGGTCGTGAACGAGGCGGTCGCCCGCCTGCTGCCCGCACAAACGCTCACCAAGGGAGGCGTCGCAGATGTCAGCGGCACTACTGACTGACCTGACCATCTTCATCCTCGCGGTGCTGATCGGCTTCGAGGTCATCGGGAAGGTCCCGGCCACGCTGCATACGCCGCTGATGTCGGCGACCAACGCGATCCATGGCATCGTCCTGGCCGGCGCCCTGCTGATCGGGGTGACGGCGCACAACTGGGTCGGATACACGCTCGGGTTCGTGGCCGCCGTCATGGCCGGCGCGAACGTGACGGGCGGCTACGTGGTGACCGGGCGGATGCTGAAGATGTTCCGCCGGAAGGCCCCGGAGCCGGAACTCGTATCAGCCGACGGCCACCCGGAACTCGTCTCAGCCAACGGCCACAAGGGCCTGCGGGGCCTGGCGGACCGGATCGGTGTAGGCAGGGCCCAATCATGACCGGATTCACTGGAGACACCGGATTCACCGGATACATTCAGCTCGTCTACGTGCTCGCAGCGGTGCTCTTCGTCGTCGGCCTGCACCTGATGAACAGCCCGGCCACCGCGCGCCGCGGCAACCAGGTGTCGCTGACCGGCATGGTGGCCGCAGGCATCCTCACGCTCATCCTGATGATCCACTACGGCACGGTCACCGCCACCGGCTGGGCCGTACTGCTCGCCGGCGGGCTGATCGGCTCTGCGGTGGGCCTGTACGCCGGGCAGACGGTGAAGATGACCGCCATCCCGCAGCTGGTCTCGGCGTTCAACGCGGTCGGCGGCGGCGCCGCCGCGCTGGTGGCCATCTACGGCTACTACGAAGCCGAGTCCAGGGGCGCCGTCCTCGGCAGCACCTCGGTGTTCACCGTGCTGGACGTGCTCATCGGCTCGGTGACGTTCTCCGGGTCGATCATCGCGGCCGGAAAGCTGCAGGGCTTCATCGGCGGCCAGCCGATCACCTTCAAGGGCGGCCGCGTGCTCAACATCGTGCTCGCCGTCGTAGCCCTCGGCGCCGGCGCGTACCTGTTCACCACCCCCAGCCTCCCGGCGCTGCTGATCGTGGTGCTCGCCTCGCTGGGCTTCGGGGTGATGATGGTACTGCCTATCGGCGGCGCGGACATGCCGGTGGTGATCTCGCTGCTGAACGCGTTCACCGGTACCGCGGTGGCGATGGCCGGCTTCGTCATCCAGAACTGGGCACTGATCGTGGCCGGCGCTCTGGTGGGCGCCTCCGGTAGCATCCTGACCAAGCTGATGGCCGACGCGATGAACCGGTCGCTGGCCAACATCATCATCGGCGGGTTCGGCACCGGCGACAGCGCCGTGGCCATCGGCGGGCCGATCGACGCTCAGGTCCGCTCGGTCGCCGCCGACGACGCGGCCATCCAGCTGGCCTACGCTTCCAAGGTGGTCATCGTGCCCGGCTACGGCCTGGCTGCGGCGCAGGCCCAGCACGGCGTGGCCGAGCTAGGCAAGGTCCTGGAGGAGCATGGCGTCGAGGTCAGCTACGCGATCCACCCGGTGGCGGGTCGGATGCCCGGCCACATGAACGTACTGCTGGCCGAGGCGAACGTGCCCTACCCGCAGCTGGTGGAGATGGACGAGATCAACCCGGAGTTCCCCCGGACCGACGTGGCCCTGGTCATCGGGGCGAACGACGTGACCAACCCGGCGGCCCGCCGCCCGGGCAACGAGATCTCCGGCATGCCGATCCTGGACGTGGACAAGGCCAAGTCCATCATCGTGATCAAGCGCTCGATGGGGCACGGCTACGCCGGCCTGGAAAACGAGCTGTACTTCGACCCCAAGACCAGCATGTACTTCGCCGACGCCAAGAAGGCGATGACCGATCTGACCTCCGCCGTCAAGACTTTGGTTGGGTAGCTCGGCCCATGCAACGGCCGCTCACCCGGGCCATGCGCCCGGGTGAGCGGGCGTTAGCGGCGGGTGATGGGGTCGCGGCCCTTAGGCTGGCGGGGACGCCGGCAGGCGTGGATGGGCGGGACCTTGAGCCGGAGCGTCCGGCTGTCGAGGGTCTGGCGCTCACCGTGGTGGAAAAAGTCTAGCGGTTCGCCTTCGAGCAGGTCGTAGGCGGCCTCGTGCCGGGTCACCGTGACCCGGAACAGGCGCCCGCGGAACCGCATGCGGAACGCCAGCCGGGTGATGCCGTTGGGCAGGCGCGGGCTGAAGGCCAGGGTGTCCTGCGCGCGCCGCATGCCGCCGAATCCCTCGACGAGCGCTATCCACGCCCCGGCCAGTGACGCCATGTGCATGCCGTCGCGGGTGTTGCGCTCGACGTCGCGCAGGTCCATGAGCGCCGCCTCGGCCAGGTACGCATGGGCCAGCTCCAGCTGCCCGACCTCCGCCGCCACGACCGCCTGCGTGCAGGCCGACAGCGACGAGTCGCGCACGGTCAGCGGCTCGTAGTAGGCAAAGTCGCGCGCCTTCTGCTCGGCGGTGAACGCCTGTCCGCACAGCTGTATGGCCAGCGCGAGGTCGGCCTGCTTGACGACCTGCTTCCGGTACAGATCGAAATAGGGGTAGTGCAGGAGCAGCGGATAGTTCTCTTCCGGGGTGTGGTCGAAGTCCCAGACCGCGTGCTGCGTGAAGCCCTCGTGCTGGGGATGCACGCCGAGGCGATCGTCGTAGGGGATCATGATGGCGGCGGCGGCGTCCCGCCACTCGGCCGCCTCCTCGTTGGTGACGCCCAGGCTGGCCGCGATGTCGTCGTGCTTCTCCACCACGTCGGCGGCGGCCGCCATGTTCCGCTGGGCCATCAGGTTGGTGAAGACGTTGTTGTCTTTCACCGCGCTGTACTCGTCGGGCCCGGTCACGCCGTCGATGCGGAACCTCCCCTCGGAGTCGTGATGGCCGAGGCTCCGCCACAGCCGCGCCGTCTCCACCAGCAGCTCGACCCCGACCTCGCGCTCGAACTTCTCATCCCCGGTGGCGTGGAGGTAGGTGATGACCGCATCCGCGATGTCCGCGTTGATGTGGAACGCGGCCGTGCAGGCCGGCCAGTACCCGGAGCACTCCTGGCCGTCGATGGTCCGCCACGGGAACGCCGCACCGCGCAGGCCCAGGTCGATGGCACGGCCACGGGCCAGCGGCAGGACGGAATGACGCCAGCGCAGAACGTCCGCGGCGGACGTGGGGTGGGTGTAGGTCAGCACCGGCAGGACGAACGTCTCGGTGTCCCAGAACGTGTGCCCGTCGTAGCCGGGGCCGGTCAGCCCCTTCGCCGCGATGGGGCGCACCTCGGCGCGCGCCCCCGACTGCAGGACGTGGAAGAGGGCGAACCGCACGGCCTGCTGGATCTCCGGGTCGCCGGTCACCTCCACGTCGGCGCCGGCCCAGAAGTCATCAAGGTAGGCCCGCTGCTCGGCGAGCAGCTGGTCCCAGCCGGTGAGCCGGGCCAGGGCCAGCGCGGCCGCGACCTGATCGTGGACCGCGGGCCGGGAGCGGGTGGACGACCAGCCGTATCCGACGAACTTGATGATCTGCAGCTTTTCGCCGAGCGGCACCTCCGCCGCGACCGTAGCCCGGCCGACGTCCGGGTAGGCCTCGCTGTGCACGGCCATCCGCGCCGGGCCCTGCACCTCGTGAATCATCCCAGCCGCCATGCGCAGGCCGCTGACCCGCGTGCTGTGCACGAGAATGGCACGGCACTGCCCGTCGTTGTCAGCCACATACTCCTCGCTGACCAGGGGGGAGTTCAGCGCCGCGGCCGCGCGCGGGTCCCGCCCCGCGTCCGGCAGCTGCTCGTTGGCCACGATCTCCGATTGCGCGACAAGCCGGACCGTGCCCTCCACCGGCTCGACGGTGTAATTGACCGCCGCGATGGCCCGCTGGGTGAGCGAGACAATCCGCACCGAGGTGACCCGTACCCGGGAGCCTGCGGGCGAGGTCCAGTCCACGCGCCGCGTCAGCGTCCCGGCCCGCAGGTCGAGCACGCGCTCGTGCGCGTTAAGGGTGCCGTACCGGATGTCAAACGGCTCATCGTCGACGAGCAGCCGGATCAGCTTGCCGTTGGTGACGTTGATCTCGGTCTGCCCGGACTCGGGGTAGCCGTAGCCGGCCTCGGCGTACGGCAGCGGGCGCTGCTCGAAGAAGGAGTTGAGGTAGGTGCCGGGCAGGCCGTGCGGCTCTCCCTCGTCAAGGTTGCCGCGGAGCCCGATGTGACCGTTGGACAGGGCGAAGACGGACTCGCTCTGCGCGAGCAGGTCCATGTTGAGCCCGGACTCCCGTAGGCTCCACGGCTCGACTCCGTAAGCGGCCTGCTTGATCATGTCATTACCCTTCACGCTCCAGCCGGCACCGTCGGTCTCCGCGCTCAGTCGAGGAGTTCCGCCAGGTCCTTCACAACGATGTCCGCGCCGTGTTCAAGCAGTTCTTCGGCTTGCCCAACCCGGTCCACCCCGACGACAAACGCAAAGTGCCCGGCGCGCCCGGCCGCCACGCCTGACTGCGCGTCCTCGAAGACGGCGGCTTGCGCCGGGGTCACCCCCAGGTCATGAGCGGCGGCCAGGAAGGTGTCTGGGGCAGGCTTGCCCGCCAAGTAGCGCTCCTTGGCCACGGCGCCATCGATCCGCACGTCGAACAGGTCCGCGATCCCGGCCGCGTTGAGTACGTCGACGGTGTTCGCGCTGGAGGAGACGATGGCGGTACGAAGGCCGGCGGCGCGCACGGCCTTGATGTACCGGATGCTGCCCTGGTAGACCTTCACGCCGTCCGTACGGATCTTCTCGACGACGAGGTCGTTCTTCTTGTTGCTCAGCCCCTCGATGGTGGGAGAGCCCGGCTTGTCGCCGGGGCTGCCTTCCGGAAGGCTGATGCCGCGCGACTGCAGGAAGGACCGCGTACCGTCCAGCCGTGGCTTCCCGTCGACGTATTGATCGTAATCGTGGGCGGAATCGAACGGCACGAACTTCTTGCCGGTCTGCTCGGCTCGCTGGCGCAGGAAGTCGTCGAACATCTGCTTCCATGCCGCGGCGTGTACCAGCGCCGTCTGAGTCACGACGCCATCCATGTCGAAAAGGCAGGCCAGGATCCCCACCGGGAGTCCAAACATGTTGTCCGACCTTCGCTGCTCGCAGTGCCGCTCGCCGTCGCGCAGGTGCCAGGAGCTGCGCCGGCCGATGCCAGTAAGGCTGCTGCCGGCCTCGGGCCTGGTAACAGGCAGTCCCGACGGCCGGGCCTGATCATCGTAGCCGCCAAACCTCAACGTGGCGCAGGCTCGCCGACGCCGAGGCGGCGGCCGCCGCCCCGGGGCCCGGCGGCCCGGACCTCACGCCTGCCCGGGAGTGCCCGGCAGCGGCGGGAGGTTGCCGTCGGCATCGAGGTCGAACTCGCCGTCCTTCACGCCGAGCACGAACGCGTCCCATTCGGCCTCGGTGAAGTACAGTTTCGGGCCGTCGGGGTCGCCCGAATTCCGCATCACGTAGAGCTTGCCCTCACCCGCTTTGTGGGGGGCACCGGACGTGTCGGTGGTGACGATGACCTCGACGCCACCCTCCTCGTCATCGCCCGGCACGATTTCGTACTGCACGTGGCCAGAGGATTCCATCGCGGGGCACCCGCACTTCCTGGTCTCGGCACCGCACTGTCGGTCTCAGCGCGGCATGGTTAGTTGGGCTGGGAAGATAAGAAGGCCGCGCGCCTGGGCGCGCGGCCTTCAGGGGTAGCCCCGACCGGAGTCGAACCGGCGTTACCGCCTTGAGAGGGCGGCGTCCTAGGCCACTAGACGACGGGGCCATAGCTCATCGTGAAACACACCAGTCGGTGGAAGGCTAGCGCAGACCCAGAACCACAGCAAACGAAACCTGCCCGCGCCCGGTGCCACCGGCCCTACCAGCGCTTTCCTGAGCGAGATCTTTCCAGAAATCTGGAACCGAAGACAGACCGGCCCCGTTGCGTATATCAGCCCGATTATGGGGAATCGAGAGGCCATGGTCACCTTCATTATCATTCTCGTCATCATCGGGCTCATCGCCGGCCTGATCGCGCGGCTGCTCGTCCCCGGTCCCGACCCCATCGGGCTGCTCGGTACCATCCTTCTCGGTGTCGTCGGCTCCTTCGTGGGCGGCTTCGTGGAGAACTTGGTCGAATACCATTCAGTGTCTGTCAATTCATTCCACACCACAGGCATCATCGGTTCCGTCATCGGCGCCATTATCATCTTGCTGCTGCTACGTCTCACGGGCCACGAGCGCGGCCGCCTCCGCCGGCGCCGTAGCTGGTAGCCGGCCCCGGGAACGGGCCGGCCCGCGGTGAGGTCACGACCCCTGTCCGCCACCCCGGGCCGGCCGCACGTCCCCCGGCCATAACGCGCCACAGCGCCCCCAACGTCCCCGCCCTCGTACACCCCCCTGCAAGGGCGGGGATCTTTTTTTGCCGGGGCCCGGGCTTAATTGCGGAGCGGTTTCCGGCCGGGCTCTACAGCGGGCGGAGCCTTTAGCCAAGCCGCCCCGGGGGGTTCCGGGGGGTCGTCCCCCCGGGCCAGTGCTGCGGGCAAATTGCGAAACCGGCCAACGGCCGATGAGTAGCCAAAGCCGCCCCGGGGGGTTCCGGGGGGTCGTCCCCCCGGGCCAGTGCTGCGGGCAAATTGCGAAACCGGCCAACGGCCGATGAGTAGCCAAAGCCGCCTCGGCTGGGGTACCAGGACTCGAACCTAGACTAACGGGGCCAGAACCCGTCGGGCTGCCAATTACCCCATACCCCATCGCGGCGGCCCCGGAGAGCCGCTCGCGCCCACGCAGTTTAGCCCAGAACCGGCTCCGCAGCGAAACGCGGCTCCGCCATAGCCGCTCCGGCGGGGACCAGGAGCGAGGCTAGGACCTGGACGCGCGATCAGGACGGTAGCGAAGACAGCGGGCCCTCGAACGACACCGGGAGACGTGTATGCCATGGTACGACCTGCCCCTGGACCAGCTCCGCCAGCACCGGACGGCGACCGCCGAGCCCGCGGCCCTGGACGAGTGGTGGAGCACCCGCCTGGCCGAGGCCCGCGCCGTGGCCCAGCCGCCCCGGCTCACCCGCCACGAGGCCGCCGTCTACGGTCCCCTCGAGGTGAACGACGTCGAGTTCTCCGGCGCGCGCGGTGACCGGATCCGTGGCTGGTATCTGCGCCCGCCCGGCCCGGGGCGGGAACCGGCGCCGGTCGTGGTGACGTTCATCGGCTACGGCGGCGGGCGCGGGACGCCCACCGAGCACACCACGCTGCCCGCGGCGGGATACGCGGTCCTGGTGATGGACACCCGCGGCCAGGGCGGCCGGTGGAGCACGGGCGCGACCGGCGACCCCGGGAGCCGCGCGCCGGGCCCCGAGAATTCGACCGTCATGACCCGGGGCATCACCCGCGCCGAGGACTACTACTTCACGCGGCTGTTCGTGGACGCCGTCCGCGCGGTGGAGACGGCCGCCGGGCTGGACGGCGTGGATCCGGAACGGATCGCGGTCAGCGGGGCCAGCCAGGGCGGCGCCCTCGCCCTGGCCGCATCGGCGCTCAGCACGCTGGATCCAGCCGCGGCGCAGGTGCGGGTGTGCCACGCGGATGTTCCGTTCCTGTGCGACATCCAGCGGGCGATCACGCTCGCACCGGACCCGCCCTACACCGAGGTGCCGGACTTCCTCGCGCAGAACGTGGACCTCATCCCGGCTGCGCTGGACACGCTGCGTTACGTCGACTGCGCACTGCTGGCCCGGCGGATCACCGCCGCATGCCTGCTCAGCACCGGCCTGATGGATACCATCTGCCCGCCGTCGACGGTGTTCGCCGCGTACAACGAGATCGGGGCAGCCAAAAACGCGGGCCAGGACGCGGGCAAGGACATCGCCGTCCATCCGTTCAGCGGGCATACCGTCCCGACCGCGCACACCGAGAACCAGATCAGGCACCTGCGCCGGGCCCTTCCGGCGACGCTCAGTCCCGGATGATGACCCGGTTCCGGAGGGTGCCGATGCTCTCGATGGTCACGGAGACCTCGTCTCCATGCAGCAGCGGGCCGACGCCCGCCGGAGTGCCGGTCAGCAGCACGTCACCTGGCAGCAGCGTCATCACCTGGCTGACGAACGCGACCAGCGACGGGACGTCTTGCACCATCTCCGAGGTCCGCGCCCGCTGCCTGACCTCCCCGTTCACCGACGTGGTCAGGGCGAGGTCGGTCGGGTCGGTCATCGTCTCGATCCATGGCCCGAGGGGGCAGAACGTGTCGAAACCCTTGGCGCGGGTCCACTGGCCGTCCCGGGCCTGCAGGTCGCGCGCGGTGACGTCGTTGGCGCAGGTGTAGCCGAAGATGACGTCCTGGGCGCGCTCGATCGGCACCTCGCGGCAGAGCCTCCCGATGACGACGGCCAGCTCACCCTCGTAGTCGACCCGCTCGGTCAGCTTCACGGGGTAGGCGATGGGGTCGCCCTGCCCGGTCACCGACGTCGACGGCTTGAGGAACAGGACCGGCTCGACCGGCGGCTCACCGCCCATCTCCAGCGCGTGATCCAGGTAATTCCGGCCGACCGCCACCACCTTGCTCGGCAGGACCGGGGCGAGCAGCCGGACGTCAGCCAGCCGGAACCTCCGGCCGGTGTACCGAACGCCGGCCGGGTCTGTTCCGAACGGGTGCCCGTGCAGCTCCGTGATGACCATCGGCCGGTCGGGCCCGCCGGGAACCCCGGGGGCGTCATTCCGCGGGGCGGGCGACGCGCCGTCACCCTGGTCTTCTTCGACCACGCCATAGGCGACATCGCCGCCCATGGCGAACCTTGCGATACGCACGGCTCTCCTCACACTCCAGCAGACGTGTTCCCGACCCTCACCAACCCGCGTCCGGGGGTCCGCACTGCGTCAGCTCTCCCAGCCCTAGAGCCTACTGAGGCCATCGACTGCTACTGCTGGTAATTCTCGACCTCCGGTACCGGGCGGGCGTCTACCGCATTCGGGTCCTCGCCAAACTCGCGGCGGGCCCGGCGCTGCCGGAGAAGGTCCCAGCACTGATCAAGAGCCTGCTCCGTCTCCTGAAGGCGCTCGTGCTCTTGGTCCGTCGATAGGTTTCCTTCGGCCAGGCGGTCGCGGAGCTTATGTTCGGTCTGGATGAGCTCGTCGATGCGGGAGAGAATCTCCTTGTCGTCCATGTCACCACCGTAAGAGTTATCGTTGCGGCGCGCGCGGGGGGGTGCCCGACGGGAGCCGGCCGAGGCGAGGCGGGTACCGGGGCGGGAGCTGGCGGGGGCCAGGGACGGGCGCGTGAGGATGCGCCCCGGGAGGAGGCCCTTGGGGGCTCAGGCGGGCTGGTGGCCGGCCCGGAGCAGGCAGTAGGTAACGGCCTCCTCGAGGGCCTGCCAGGACGCGGCGATGATGTTCTCGTCCACGCCCACCGTGTTCCAGGTCCGGCCGGTTCCGTCGTCCGACTCGACCAGGACGCGGGTCACCGCGCCGGTGCCGTGGCTCCCCTCCAGAATGCGGACCTTGTAGTCGGCCAGCTCCAGGCTCGCCAGCTCCGGGTACATCTTCTCCAGGCCGATCCGAAGCGCCTTGTCCAGGGCGTTTACTGGGCCGTTGCCCTCTCCCGTGGCGACGACGCGCTCGCCCTTGGCGGTCAGCTTGACGGTCGCCTCGCTGACGACCTGGCCATCCGTCCGCCGCTCGACGATGACGCGCCACGACTCCACCGCGAAGTACCTCATCCCGCCCGGGACCAGCTCGTCACGGAGCAGCAGCTCGAACGAGGCGTCGGCAGCCTCAAAGGTGTAGCCCTTGGCCTCGAGCTCTTTCACCCGGTCCACCACGCGGCCGAGCGCGGCCTTGTCGCCGGACAGGTCGTAGCCGAGTTCCTTGCCCTTGAGCTCAACCGACGCCCGGCCCGCCATGTCGGACACCAGCATGCGCATGTCGTTCCCGACCAGTTGCGGGTCGATGTGCTGGTAGAGCATCGGGTCGACCTTGACCGCCGAGGCGTGCAGGCCCGCCTTGTGCGCGAAGGCCGACAGACCCACGTACGGCTGGTGGGTGTTGGGCGTCACGTTGGTGACTTCGCTGATCGAGTGGGCGATGCGGGTCATCTCCGGCAGGCAGTCGTCCGGCAGCACCGGGCGCCCCTTCTTCAGCTGGAGCCCGGCGACGACGCTGAACAGGTTGGCGTTGCCGGCCCGCTCGCCGTAGCCGTTCGCGGTCCCCTGCACGTGGGTAACGCCGGCGTCAACGGCGACGAGCGTGTTGGCCACCGCGCAGGCGGTGTCGTCGTGGCAGTGGATGCCCAGGCGCGCCCCGGTCGCCGCGGCGACGGCGGTGACCACGTCCCCGAGCTCGCCCGGCATCATGCCGCCGTTGGTGTCGCAGAGCGCGATGACCTCGGCGCCTGCCTCCGCCGCGACGCGGACCACCTCGAGCGCGTAGGCCGGGTTGGAGCGGTAGCCGTCAAAGAAGTGCTCCGCGTCGAGGAAGACCCGCTGGCCGTTGTACCGGAGGTGCTCGACCGTCTCCCGCACCATTGCAAGGTTTTCCTCACACGTGGTGCGAAGGGCCAGCCGGACGTGCCGGTCGTGACTCTTGGCGACAAGCGTCACGACCGGCGCGCCCGACTCACGCAGCGCGGCGACCTGAGGGTCATCGGCCGCCTTCGCGCCGGGTCGGCGGGTCGCGCCGAACGCGGCGAGCTGCGCGTGCTTAAGATCCAGCTCGCGCTGAGCGCGGCGGAAGAATTCGGTGTCCTTGGGGATGGCGCCGGGCCAGCCACCCTCAATGAAGCCGACGCCCAGGCCGTCCAGCTGCGTGGCGATCGCGAGCTTGTCCGCGACCGTCAGGTTCAGTCCCTCCTGCTGCGCGCCATCGCGCAGCGTGGTGTCGTAGACGTGGAAGCTGTCGTCAACCATCGCGGGGGTTCCGTTTCTAGAGAGTTGTCTGGGCCCACAAAGCAAAAGACCCCTCGCGGCATGCGAGAGGTCTGCGCGTCCAGGCGGGGTCTGGGGGGGTCCCCCGGGCTAACACTGCGGGCTGGGGCGAAGCTGATCAAAGATCAGCGAGCAGCAGCCCGCGGGGGGTCCGGGGGGTCGTCCCCCCGGGCTAACACCGCGGGCTGGAGCGAAGCTGATCAAAGATCAGCGAGCAGCAGCCGCCGCCTCGGACGCGCCTGCCGATAATGATGCGGCCGGACGTCATGAGAGCAGTCTGCCACATCCAGCCGTCCACTGGCACATTAATCTCACCATCCGGGACGCCTTCGTCAGGCCGACCCGGCCCTGCCTGGTGGCCAGCGACGAAGAGCCGGGGTGAAAACGGCTCCGAGCAGGTCCGTTCAGCAGACTTTGTGGATCCAGCCGAAGGGGTCCGGGCGCTGGCCGTACTGGAGGCCGAGGAGCTCCTCGCGCAGGCGCATCGTGACCGGACCGGGGGTGCCGTCGCCGATGAGCCATTCGCCGGTGGCCGTCTTGACCTTGCCCACCGGGGTGATGACGGCCGCCGTTCCGCACGCGAACACCTCGGTCAGCTCACCGGACGCGCTGTCGGAGCGCCACTGGTCCGTCGAAATCCGGCCCTCGACGGCGGGGATCCCGAGATGGGGCGCGAGCTGGAGGAGGGAATCGCGGGTGATGCCGGGCAGGAGCGTCCCGGTGAGCGCGGGCGTCATGATCCGCGCGCCGGCCCCGACCCGTAGACGAAGAACAGGTTCATCCCGCCCATTTCCTCGACCCAGCGATGCTCGGCGGCGTCGAGCCAGACGACCTGATCACAGCCGTTGTCGACGGCCTCCTGCTGGGCCACGAACGCGGCGGCGTAGTTACCCCCGCACTTCACCTCGCCGGTACCGCCCGGTGCGGCGCGGGTGAAGTCGTCACACAGCCAGACCGTGACCGGCTTGACCCCCCCGGAGAAGTACGCGCCCGCCGGTGAGGCGATGACCGAGAACAGGTACGACGAGGAGGGGTGGTTCACGCCCAGCGCGGGCTGCGTCGCGATCTCGAACGGGCGCAGGTAGAGGCTCTTCTCCAGCTCCAGCGGCACCCAGCCCCGGTCCTGGGTCACCATCAACTCGAGGGCGCGGAGGAACGTCTCCTCGGGCAGTTCCGGCATCGCCATCCGGCGCGCCGAGTTGTTGAACCGGGCCGCGTTCGCCTCCGGCCGGAACATCACGACCGACCCGTTCTCCTGGCGGTAGGCCTTCAGGCCCTCGAAGAACTCCTGCGCGTAGTGGAGTACGGCCGTGGCCGGATCCAGGGTGAAGGGGCCGTACGGCTCCAGCCGCCCGTCGTGCCAGCCCTCGTCCTGCGTCCAGCGCAGGGTAACCATATGGTCGGTGAATCTCACGCCGAACTCAGGGGCGGCCAGGAGCCGTTCCCGTTCGGCCACCGGGACCGGGTGATCGGACAGGCGCACGTCAAAGGCGATCTCAGTCTGCGGAATCGCGGTCATCTCGGGAAGTCCTCCTTACCGCCGGCTATGCGGCGGAGCATGCTAAACCATACGCCGGGACTTCGACCGCGCGACACCAACGATCGGCAGGTCAGAAGAGACGTCCGCGGGGACGGTCCCAGCTGGCAGGAACGGATCACCAGGCTCGCCCCGCCCGTACCATGCGGGCCGGTGTCCTGGCGGGAGGCCGGCGGTCCGGGAGGTGGCGAGCCGCCCTTTCGGCGGGCGGCCCGGGAGTGCGCCGCCCGCGGGCGGCGCACGAAGCACCGCCCTAAGCTGGCTACTCGCTCGGCGATGTCGCCGCCGATTTCCGGGGTGCTCCGGCGCGCCCAGGCGCCCTGGCGCTCGACCAGGTCCTCCGCCACGGCCTGCTCGATCTTGGCCGCCTCGGCGGTCAGGCCCAGATGGTCGCAGAGCAGCGCGGCGGAAAGGATGGCCGCGGACGGGTCGGCCTTCTGGCGGCCCGCGATGTCGGGCGCACTGCCGTGTACCGGCTCGAACATGCTGGGGGCGGCGCCCTCGGGGTTGATGTTCCCGCTCGCGGCGAGGCCGATGCCACCGGCGACGGCGGCACCCAGGTCGGTCAGGATGTCCCCGAACAGGTTGTCGGTGACCACCACGTCGAACCGCTCGGGTTGGGTCACGAAGAACATGGACGCGGCATCCACGTGGCAGTAGTCCACGGACACGTCGGCGAACTCCTTGGCCAGGCTGTCCACGGTCCGCTGCCAGAGGTCACCCGCGTAGGTGAGCACGTTGGTCTTGTGTACGAGGGTGAGCTTGCGCCGGGGGCGGCCCATCGCCCGGCCGAACGCGTACCGGGCGACCCGGTGCACGCCGAACGCCGTGTTCAGGCTCTCCTGCGTGGCGATCTCGCCGGGGGTGCCCTTGCGCATGACCCCGCCGGCGCCCGCGTACGGGCCCTCGGTCCCCTCCCGGACCACGACCATGTCGATGTTCTCGGCCCGCGCGGCGGCCAGCGGGGTGGTCACACCGGGATACAGCCGGACCGGGCGGAGGTTGACGTACTGGTCGAGCTCGAAGCGGAGCCTCAGCAGCAGCCCGCGCTCCAGCACGCCGCTGGGCACGCTGGGGTCCCCGACCGCGCCGAGCAGGATGGCGTCGTGCCCGCGGATCTCCTCAAGGACCGCATCGGGAAGCGTCTCACCGGTCCGGTGCCAGCGGCGCGCACCCAGGTCATAGCCGGTCTCATCGATGGTCACGTCGTGGGCGGCGGCGCGGAGCACCTTGAGCGCCTCGGCGACGACCTCGGGCCCGATGCCGTCCCCGCCGATGACGGCGAGCCTGATGGTACGAGAAGCCATGTGAGAACCCTTAACGAGCAGCCGGGGCGTGCGCCACCGCGAACAGGTGGCCGGTCCGGATAACGACAATAGCTGATACCCGCCGGAGTGTACGCCAGCTGGCACACAGCATCTCATGATGTGAGAAAGCGGAGACCCGGGCCGCCGTGTCCGGCACGGCGGCCCAGGCCGGCCGGTCAGTCCTCTTCGGAACCGATCCAGCTCATCAGCGGTCGGAGCCGCGCGCCGACCTGCTCGATCTGCTCGTTATGCTCGGCCTCACGCCGCTTGAGGAAGTTCGGCTTGCCCGCATCGAACTCCTCGACCAGTTCGCGCGCGAACCGCCCGTCCTGGATCTCGACGAGGATCTTGCGCATCTCTTCGCGGGTCTGCTCGTTGATGATGCGCGGGCCGCGGGTGTACCCGCCGAACTCCGCGGTGTCGGAGCACGACCAGTACATCTTGGAGATGCCACCCTCGTACATGAGGTCCACGATCAGCTTCATCTCGTGCAGGCACTCGAAGTAGGCGATCTCGGGCTGGTAGCCGGCGTCCACGAGGGTGCCGAAGCCCGCCTTGATGAGCTCGGAGACGCCACCGCAGAGCACGGTCTGCTCGCCGAACAGGTCGGTCTCGGTCTCTTCGGTGAACGTCGTCTTCAGCGCGCCGGCCCGGGTGCCGCCGATGCCCTTGGCGTAGGCGAGGGTCAGCGGCCAGGCGCGGCCGGTCGCATCGCGCTCGACCGCGACCAGCACGGGGACGCCGCGGCCGGCGTTGAACTGGCGGCGGACGAGGTGCCCGGGGCCCTTGGGCGCCACCATGCAGACGTCCACGCCCGGCGGGGGCTGGATGAGCCCGTACCGGATGCTCAGCCCGTGCGCGAAGAACAGCGCGTCCCCGTCGACCAGGCTCGGCGCGATCGCCTCCGTGTACAGCGCCCGCTGCAGGGTGTCGGGCACCAGAACCATGATCAGGTCGGCCTGCTCGCACGCCTCGGCGGGCGTGACGACCGGCAGGCCGTCGTCTTCGGCCCTGGACCGGCTGCCCGAACCGTCCGGCAGGCCGACCCGCACGTCCACGCCCGAGTCCCGGAGCGAAAGCGCGTGCGCGTGCCCCTGGCTGCCATACCCCAGCACGGCGACGTGCCGGCCCTGGATTGCCGCGAGGTCGGCGTCGTCGTCGTAGAAAATCTCTGCCACTGCCTGGCCTTTCTTGATGATGTGTATGGGCTGAGCTGTGCGCTGGCCCCGGCTGGCGTCAGGCGCTGCGCTCGACGGGACGCAGCGCCCGGTCGGTAATCGACCGGCCGCCGCGCCCGACCGCCACCATGCCGGACTGGACCAGCTCCTTGATCCCGAAGGGCTCGAGCACCCTGATCAGCGCGTCGAGCTTTTCCCGGTTGCCGGTGGCCTCAACGGTCACCGCGTCGAGCGCCACATCGACCACCTTGGCCCGGAAGAGCTGCACGGTCTCGAGCACCTTCGACCGGCTCTCGGTGTCGGCACGGACCTTGATCAGCATGAGCTCTCGCTGGACCGCGAAGCCCTGCTCCAGCTCAACGATCTTGAGCACGTTGATCAGCTTGTTGAGCTGCTTGGTGACCTGCTCAAGGGGGCGCTCATCGCAGTTCACCACGATCGTCATCCGGGAGATCTCCTCGTGCTCGGTCGGCCCGACCGCCAGCGAGTCGATGTTGAACCCGCGCCGCGAGAACAGCCCGGCGATCCTCACCAGAACGCCCGGCTTGTTCTCCACCAGCACGGACAGCGTATGCCTAGTCATCTTTTCCTGCCTCCCTCACGGGCGCTTCGCTTGGTCGGGCCGCAGGCGCGCAAAGAACACTGCGGGAGGCTGGTCCTCGGCGCCGGGACACCGCTTCGGGCCTGGCGGCCCTGTGCGGCCGTGCCGGAGGCGCGCCGGTGGCGCTGCGGCCCGGCGCCCGCGCGTAGTCCGATGAGCCTTAGCGGAACGATTACCTGTTTTCCTCATGGGTGCGGTCATTCTGAGCTGCCCCAGTCGGGGGCCATGTCGCGGGCGAACTGGATGTCGTCGTTGCTGGTGCCGGCCGGGACCATCGGCCAGACCATGGCGTCGCGGTGCACGATAAAGTCGATCACGACCGGCCGGTCATTGATCTCCATCGCCTGGTTGATCACCGCGTCCACGTCTTCCGGCTTCTCACAGCGGATACCGGCGCAGCCGTAGGCTTCGGCCAGCTTGACGAAATCCGGGACGCGGGTGCCCGCGAGCGGCCCCGCCCCGGCGGGCTCCGCGTTGCCGGGAACGGCACCGGGCAGATTTGCTGACGTGCCGGCGCGGCGCAGGTCGGTGTTGGAGTAACGCTCGTTGTAGAAGAGCGTCTGCCACTGCCGGACCATGCCGAGGTTCCCGTTGTTGATGATCGCGACCTTGACCGGGATGCCCTCCAGCGCGCAGGTGGCGAGTTCCTGATTGGTCATCTGGAAGCAGCCGTCACCGTCGATGGCCCAGACGCACGCGTCCGGGCGCCCCACCTTGGCGCCCATGGCCGCGGGCACCGCATAGCCCATGGTGCCGAGGCCACCGGAGTTCAGCCAGGTACGCGGGTGCTGATAGGAGATGAACTGAGCGGCCCACATCTGGTGCTGGCCGACGCCGGCCACGTAGACCGCTTCGGGCCCGCCGATCTCGCCGATGCGCTTGATCACGTACTGCGGGGCCAGCGTGCCGTCGGCGGGCTCCTCGTAGCCCAGCGGGTAGGTGGTCCGCAAGGCGTCGAGCTGAGCCCACCAGGCGCTGTGGTCCCCCTGCTTCCCGGCCTGGTGCTCGGCCCGCACGGCCGTGATCAGGTCGGAAATCACCTCGCGGCAGTCGCCGACGATCGGTACGTCGGCCCGCCGGTTCTTGGAGATCTCGGCCGGGTCGATGTCCGCGTGCACGATCGCGGCGTCGGGCGCGAACGACGCCAGGTTGCCCGTCACCCGATCGTCGAAGCGGGCCCCGAGCGCGATGATCAGGTCGGCTTTCTGCAGGGCGCCAACCGCGGCGACCGTGCCGTGCATGCCGGGCATGCCGAGGTGCTGCGGGTGCCCGTCCGGGAAGGCGCCCCGGGCCATCAGGGTCGTGACGACCGGGATGCCGGTCAGCTCGGCCAGGGTCAGCAATTCGGGTGCGGCGCCCGCCTTGATAATGCCGCCGCCGCAATACAGAACGGGCCGCTGCGCGCCGGTCATCATCCGGGCGGCCTCACGGACCTGGCGGGAGTGCGGGCGGGTCACCGGGTGATACCCGGGCAGGTCCAGCGGCACCGGCCAGCTGAAGTCGGTCTGCGCCTGCATCGCGTCCTTGGCGATGTCGACCAGGACCGGGCCGGGGCGCCCGGTGGAGGCCAGGTGGAACGCCTCCGCGATCGTCCTCGCGATGTCCTCGGCCTTGGTCACCAGGAAGTTGTGCTTGGTGACCGGGAGGGTGATGCCGGAGATATCGGCTTCCTGGAAGCCGTCCGTACCGATAAGGCTGGTGGACACCTGGCCGGTGATCGCGACCAGCGGAACCGAGTCCATGTAGGCGTCCGCGATCGGGGTGACCAGGTTGGTCGCGCCCGGGCCCGAGGTGGCCATGCACACCCCGGTCCGCCCGGTCGCCTGCGCGTATCCGGTCGCGGCATGCCCAGCGCCCTGCTCGTGCCGGACCAGGATGTGCCGCACCTCGTCCGAGTCCAGGAGCGGATCGTAGGCCGGCAGGATGGCGCCGCCCGGCAGGCCGAACACCACGTCCGCACCGACCTTCTCGAGCGCGCGGACGAGCGCCTGGGCGCCGGTCATCCGGATCCGGGACTCGGGCCCCGGCTGTGTCCCCGCGCTGGTTGTCGCGGCGCTGGCCGTCCCGGGCGGGGCCCCGCTCGCGGCCGCACCGGCCGGGGGGCCGGCCGTCGCCGCCGTGGCGCCACCTGCCGTGGCCGCCGGGGTGTGGCCGGGTGCAGCCTCCGGAAGGCCGCCGCCGGCTGAGGCGGCGGCATCGTTCACGATCGCACTGGGATCCGCGACCGCCTGCGGGCCGGCCGGAGCGGCGCCCCGAGGGGCGCTTCCGGCGCCGTTCGCGCCAGCGGCAGCCGGGCCTGGCGTGGTGCACGGCCTGGCCGTGCTGTCCTCACCACGGGCCGCCTGGTCATCTGGGTCCGCGCCACCGGTGGTTCCGGCCGCGTCACGATGCGCCGCCCGGGCGGCCAGGTCCAGCGGCGTGGGGCCGGGATGCGCGCGCGCAGGGTGGGCGGGTTTCGTCTGCTCAGTCATCCGATGGCTTCCTTGTTAGCGAGAGACTCCGCTGCGAGCGCGTACGCAAGCGGACGGGCATCAAAAAAACCCCTCGTGCCGGGTGGCAGTCGAGGGGAGCGCGCAGAAGCTGGCTTGGTCAGCGGCCTGCGCGCCAGCCAAGTACCAGAATAAGTGTCACGTCCACACCACACACCCTCACCCATGGATCGCGCCGCGTCAACTTGAAGGCGGATATGTCTCACCTCGTGAGACGCGCGCCCGATCGAGAATGATCTGGCGGTTGGAGGGGCCGGCGTGGCTCGGGGCCATGGGGGTTCCGTGGGAGGACGCGGGGTCAGGGCGCCGGGGCGGGGGTCTTGCCCTGGCGGGAGTTTTCGGGGCCGGGGTCACCCCGGCTGGCGCCGGGCTCGCGGTCGCCGCTCGCGCCGTGATCGCGCTCGGTGGCGTCCCCGCGGTCGCCGCCGCGGGCCAGGTCGGTGGGGGCGGTGCCGATGAGGGACTCGAAGCCGGGGGCGGCCATGGGCCGGCCCACCAGGAAACCCTGGCCGTAGCCGCAGCCCACCTCGCGGAGCAGTTGCAGCTGCAGCGGTTCCTCGATGCCCTCCGCAACCACCTGGATGCCGAGTTCGCGGCCGACCTGCACGATGGTTTTGGTCAGCAGCGTCAGCGTCTCGTCGTGGCCCAGCCCCGCCACGAAGGACGGGTCGATCTTGATGATGTCGACGGGCAGGGCGCGCAGGTAGGCCAGCGACGCGTACCCCGTGCCGAAGTCGTCGATGGCGAGCCGCACGCCCAGGCGGCGCAGCTCCGCGAGGCGCCCCACCATCAGGCCGCCGTCCTCGACGAGCACGCGCTCGGTTACCTCCACGGTGAGCGCCTCCGGCGGCAGGCCGCTCTCGGCGAGCGCGGCAGCCACCGACTCGGGGAACCGGGCTGAGTTGATCTGGCGCATGGACAGGTTCACCGATACCCCGACGTTCCACGAGGCAGCCCGCCACGCGGCGCCCTGCTGGCAGGCGGTGGCCAGCACCCACGCCCCCAGCGGCACGATCAGGCCCGAGTCCTCGGCCACGTCGAGGAAGTCGGCGGGCGGCACGGCCGCGCCATCGCGCCACCACCGCACCAGCGCCTCGGCGCCGGTCACGCGGGACGTCTCCAGGTCGACCACCGGCTGGTACTGGACGGTCAGTTCCTGCCCCGAGATCGCGCCCTGCAGGTCGCTCGCGAGTTCCAGCCGCCGGACCACGTTGGCGTGCATATGCGCCGCGAATACCTCGACCCGGCCGCCGCCGCTGTCCTTGGCTTTGGACATCGCGACGTCGGCGTTCCGCAGCACGAGGCCGGGGGGCGAGCCGTCGGCCAGGGCCACGCCGACGCTCGCGGTCAGTGCGATGTCCCGGCTCGCCACGCGGAACGGCGCGGAGCTGACCGTCCCGGCCATCCGTTCAGCGATGTCCGCGATGTCCTGGACGGCGGGGGCACCGTCGATGAGGACCGCGAACTCGTCACCGCCCCAGCGCGCCACCGTGTCGTGCGGCGGCACGACCGCGCGGAGCCGTCGGGCCGCCTGCGCGAGCACCAGGTCGCCGGCGCCATGACCGACGGAATCGTTGACCGCGGTGAAGCCGTCCAGGTCGAGGAAGATCACGCCCGTTTCGGTGCCATCACCACGGCGGCCCAGCGCGTCCCGCGCCCGCTCTTCGAGGTAGGCCCGGTTCGGCAGGCCGGTCAGCCCGTCGTGGAAGGTCAGATGGGTGACCTGCTGGCGCAGCGCCACCTGATCGCTGATGTCGCGCGCGGTCACCAGCAACTGGTCCTGCGCGCCGGGAACCCGGTACCGCATGATCGTGGCCTCGATGTGGCGCCAGGTGCCGTCGGCGGTCCGGACCCGGACCGGGAACCGGCCCGGTACGTCGCCGGCCCCAGCGTCCGGTGAACCTGGAGTTGTCGTTTCCGCGGCGGCGTCGTCGTCGTGTCTGTCCGGCTGGGCGAACCTCCCGAGCGCGGTGCGGACGGCGCGGATGGCCACGGCCCGGTCCTCCGGGTGGACCAGATCATCCAGCCGCAGACCGGCCAGGCTCTCGGGCGAATAGCCGAAGTCGGCCACCGCCGGGCTCGCGTAGCTGATCCGGCCCGCCAGGTCGGTCACCAGGACCACGTTGCTGGTCCGATCGGCGAGCTCACGCAGGCTGCCGCTCGAATCCCGCCAGGCGCGCAGCACCGCACTGGTCTCCCACAGCAGTGCGAGCACCCGCGCCACCAGGACGAGCAGGGCCGCACTGCCGGCGACCGCCACGGCCAGGCCCGCGGGCCGGCTGGCGCCGACGACGGCGAGGCTGGAGGTGGGCGTGCCCACCAGCTCCCGGACCAGGACCACGAGCGTGGCGACCGCGACGGCAAGGGCCGAGACGATGGTGGCCCGGCCGGATCCGACGATCCGCCCGGAGCCGGGAATGCTGCGCGGCAGCCTCCCTATCTCCGGCACGCGTGCCCGGGAGATCCACGGCGTCAGCCCGATCAGGCAGAACGCAAGCACCTGGGCCACCTGCTGGGCCAGGGACTGATGCCCGGACGACAGCCGGGACCCGACCCCGAGGGCGTCACCGACGCCGATCGTGAGCAGGGCGAGATAGGGCAGGAGGACCCGCCGCCAGCCGGCGACCAGGGCGGGCAGCAACATGCCCAGCACCGCGGCGTCCACCAGCGGGTGCACGAGGCTGAGCAGGAACGTACCAGGCCCCTCACCCGAACGCCGGAAGTCCGCGCCGAACAGCGTGACCCAGCCGATGACGAGCAGGGCGATGGCCATAACGTAACCATCGGCGAGCGAGGAAAGGGTCGAGCGGGTGTCAGCCTCGTCGGGCCTGATCGCCGGGTCGGCCCCGTCCGGCCACCCACCGTCCGGGGGCTCCGCGGCCAGGGCGGTCACGCCGACCACGAACGGTCCCATGGCCAGGAGCGGCGCCACGTCCGCGAGCGAGAGCGGCCCGGACGTCCCGAAGGCGCCGGCGAAAAGCTGGTCGGCGAGCAGCCCCGCGAACCAGAACACCGCGGCCCCCGCTAGCCAGCGATAGCCCCGGGCGGCGCCACCCGACTGGCGGGAAGCACCGAACAACAAGCTCACCACGGCGGCGCACGAAACCAGGAGGCCGACGACGTTCATCTTCGGTCCCCCCAGATGAGCTCCTGCACGTAGCTCCTTTCGGCGTGCCGCGGTGGCTGCTCACCGACCTGGTGAGGGTCGCGCGCACGCTCCATGTTCCGGTGACCGTCAGTCACCATGGACTCGTGTCCCTTGGCGCCTAAAGCTGTCCAGATTCGCCGGGGAACGAGCAAACGGTCTCGGAACCGATCGTGGCGCTCACCCTATGTACGGGAGGTCACGCTTCGGTTGAGGAAGGGCCTACACCGGGCGACATCTGCGGTTACGGAGAGGTGTATGAGGTCGTTCATTCCAGTACATCCTAGAACGCCTTTAGGGTGATCCAAATGAAACGCAGCGTAGTTACGGGATTGGTAAGGACCTTTCGGCTGGCAGGGCGCCGCAGGCACAACTCCGGCGGGCGCGGCAACCAGGGGTAGATCGGCAGGCGGGGGTCACAGCTAGAATCCGTACATCCCCAGGGCTTCCACCGGAGGCCCGCAGCAAACCTGCCCCAGGAACACCGAGCCGGAGGAGAGGTCACCGTGCGGAAGGTCCTTATCGCGAACCGCGGCGAGATCGCGGTGCGCGTCATCCGGGCCTGCCGGGACGCGGACCTGGCCAGCGTGGCCGTCTACGCTGAGCAGGACATTGACGGTCTGCACACGCGGCTGGCGGACGAATCGTATTCGCTGGACGGGGCCACCCCGGCGGAAACCTACCTCAACATCGACAAGATCATCAAGGCGGCGTCCGAGTCCGGCGCGGACGCGATCCACCCGGGCTACGGTTTCCTGGCCGAGAACGGCGACTTCGCCCGGGCCGTCGTCGCGGCCGGGCTGACCTGGATCGGGCCGCCCCCCGAGGCCATCGAGGCGCTGGGCGACAAGGTGCGCGCCCGGCACATCGCCCGCGTGGTCAGCGCCCCGCTGGCGCCGGGAACCACCGACCCGGTCTCCGGCCCCGAAGAGGTGGTCACGTTCGCGCGCCGGTACGGGCTGCCGGTGGCCATCAAGGCCGCGTTCGGCGGCGGCGGGCGCGGGCTCAAGGTCGCCTGGACCATGGACGAGGTGGAGGACCAGTACGCGTCCGCCGTACGCGAAGCTTTGACCGCGTTCGGGCGCGGTGAATGCTTCGTCGAGCGCTACCTCGACCGGCCGCGGCACGTCGAGACCCAGTGCCTCGCCGACGCCCACGACAACGTGGTGATCGTCTCGACGCGGGACTGCTCGCTGCAGCGCCGCCACCAGAAGCTGGTCGAGGAGGCGCCGGCCCCGTTCCTGTCCCGCGGGCAGATCTCGCTGATGCACGAGTCGTCCAAGGCCATCCTGCGCAAGGCCGGTTACCGGGGCGCGGGTACGTGCGAGTTCCTCGTCGGGCAGGACGGGACGGTCAGCTTCCTCGAGGTGAACACGCGGCTCCAGGTAGAGCATCCGGTGAGCGAGGAGATCACGGGCATCGACCTGGTGCGGGAGATGTTCCGGATCGCCGAGGGCGAGGAGATCGGGTATGACGATCCGCCCGTCCGCGGCCACTCGATCGAGTTCCGGATCAACGCCGAGGACCCGGGGCGCAACTTCATGCCCGCCCCCGGGACGATCCGTTCCTGGCAGCTCCCGGCCGGCCCCGGCGTCCGGATCGACGCGGGATACGAGCCGGGCATGACCGTGCCGCAGGCCTTCGACTCCCTGATGGCCAAGCTGATCGTCACCGGGGCCAACCGGCGCCAGGCCATCGAGCGGGCCCGGCGCGCCCTGGCGGAGTTCGAGGTGGAGGGGATGCCGACCGTGCTGCCCTTCCACCGCACCCTCGTCAGCGACCCCGCCTTCACCAGCGAGCCGATGTTCGTGCACACGCGCTGGATCGAGGCCGATTTCAAGACCGAGATCCCGCCGCAGGCCAGTGCGCCCGCGGAGGAGACGGCCGCGCGCGAACGGATGGTCGTCGAGGTCGGCGGGCGACGGCTCGAGGTCGTGGTACCGGCCGCCCTGACCCTGGCCGGTGCGGCCCCGGTGGCCACGGGCGCTCCGGCCGAACGGCGCGGCGGCAGGGCCCGGCACAAACATGTTGCGCCGACCGGCGGCGGGGCCGGCCTCGCCAGCCCCATGCAGGGCACTATCGTGAAGATAGTCGCCTCGGACGGGCAGGCCGTCTCGGCGGGCGACCCGATCGTCGTGCTCGAGGCGATGAAAATGGAGCAGCCGGTGACTGCGCACAAGGACGGTACCGTGACGGAGCTGTCCGTCGAGGTGGGCCAGACGGTCACCACGGGGACCGTGATCTGCCGCATCGAGGATCCGAACGAGGACTGAGGCTGAGTGCCGCGAATCCCTGGTGATCCGGGAATCGGCGGGAGACTTCGGTTCGCGATCGGGTTCCGGCTACCGCCCGAGAACCGCGAATGGGTGCGGCACGAGCTTACCGACGCGGGCTGGCGGGGCCGGACCGTGCTGCGACACCTGATCGTAATGGTGCCCATCTGCTGCGTGCTCGCGATACTGCCCGGCCCGCTGTGGCTGCGCCTCATGGTGCCGGGGCTCGCCATCGCCGGCAGCGTGTTCACGGTGGTCGCCTACGCCGACAACATCCGGGTCACCCGGCTGCGCCAGCACCGGCTCCCGGTCCCAGACGACCCCGACCTAGGCCACCCCGCGCATTGATATTGCTTGGTCTAGCGGTCACCAGCGCGGGTTACGGCGAGGCGCTCATACCGGCCCAGCGAACCGGGCCTCCGGCCCGGTGAGCGGCCGGTGTATCGGCGAAGTACCACCGCGCGGGCGCGGAGCGCAGCGGGGGGTTCCGGGGGTCGTCCCCCCGGGCCAGCACAGTCAGGCGAAGTCGGGGGTGAAGCGCATTAGTTTGCGGGCGGCTTCGGCGAGGCTGCCGGACAGGGAGGAGTAGACGGTGAACGTCTGGGCCAGCTGATCGACGGTGCACCACCCGGCCGTCGGTCAGCCTGACGACGACCCGGTCCCCCTGGCGCTTGACCGAGGCCGCGCGGGACCGGCCCAGGATGGTCATCCCGCGGCGGCGGAAGACCTCCTCGATGACGACGGCCGCGTCGACGTCCTCGTGCGGGAGCACCCGCTCGCGCGACGACACCAGCGTCACCCGGGATCCGAGGGACTGATACGCGCCGGCGAACTCCGCGCCGGTCACGCCGGAGCCCACCACGATCAGCTCTTCGGGGATCTCCGGCAGGTCGTACAGCTGGCGCCAGTTGAGGATACGTTCGCCGTCCGGCACGGAATCGGGCAGCACGCGCGGGTGCGCCCCGACCGCGACCAGCACGGCGTCCGCGCTGATGTCGCGGCCGCCCACGCGCACGGCCCGGGGGCCGGCCAGGCACGCGGTCTCGTCGATGACCTCGACACCCTCGGCCGCCACGCGCGCCGCGACGTCCGCGGACTGCGCCCTGGCCAGCGCCTTGATCCGGTTGTGCAGCCGGGTCGCGTCCACCGCCGCGGCGCCGTCTCCGGTACCGTCCCCGGGGCGGATGCCGAGATCAGCCGCGCCGTCCAGCACGGTAACCGTGCTGGACGTCTCGATCAGCGTCTTGGAGGGAACGCAGTCGGTGAGCACGCAGGCTCCGCCAAGCCCGTCGCGTTCGGCCAGGGTCACCTCGGCACCAAGCTGCGCGGCGACCAGCGCGGCCTCGTAACCGCCGGGACCGCCGCCGATGATCGCGATACGCACGCGTGTCTGCCTCACGGCCAACGGCTACGCTGCCGCGCCGGGGAGGGACTCGGTGGTGATCCGGGTGCTGTCGTCCCACAGCGCGTTGATCGCGGTCGCGGCCATCACGTGCACGCCGGCCCCGATGGCGCGCTCGTCCACGTCGAATGTGGGCTGGTGGATGTCCAGTTCCTGGGCGGAGCCGGGCGTGCGCACCCCGAGCCGGGCGAAGGAACCGGGCACGGACTCCAGGTACCAGGCGAAGTCCTCACCGCCCAGGCTCTGCGGCGTGCCCACCACCGCCTCGGGCCCCAGCGTCTGCTCGGCGGCGGCCGCGAACATCGCGGTGCTCATCGGATCGTTGACCGCTGGTGGCACTTTCCGCGAGTAGCTCATCTCGGCGAAGACCCCGTAGGCGCCGGCGACCGAATCGACGAGTTCCCTGAGCAAGTCGGGGGCGCCATGCCAGGCGTCGTCGTCCAGGCACCGAACGGTGCCCTCCACGATCCCTTCGTCGGGGATGGCATTGGCCGTCGTGCCGGCGCTGACCCGGCCCCAGACCAGGCTCAGGCTGGACCGCGGGTCCACCCGCCGGGAAAGTGCGGCCGGCAATTCGGTGATGATCTTGCCGAGCGCGTAGACGAGGTTGGCAGTCAGATGCGGCCGCGCGGTGTGCCCGCCCGGCCCGGTGACGCGCACGGAGATCCGGTCGCACGCCGCGGTGATGGGACCGTTGCGGATGCCGACCTGGCCGACGTCGATTTTGGGGTCGCAATGCAGGGCGAAGATGCGGCCCACCGAGGTGATGCCGCCCGCGGCGAGCACGTCGAGCGCGCCGCCGGGAACCTCCTCAGCCGGCTGGAAGATCAGCCGGACCCGGCCGGGCAGCAGCCCCTGGGCAGCCTGGCCCGCCAGGAACAGGCCGGTGCCGAGCAGCACGGTGGTGTGCACGTCGTGCCCGCAGGCGTGACAGACGTTGGGGACGGTCGAGCGGTACGGGACGTTCTTCTCGTCGGGCATCGCCAGGGCGTCGATGTCGGCACGGAGCGCGATGACCGGGCGTGCGGTGGTCTCGTGGTCACGGTCGCTGCCGCCGATGTCGACGATCAGGCCGGTGCCCTTGGGCAGGATCACCGGGCGGAGGCCCGCAGCCGCCAGCCGCAGCGCGATGCGGCGCGTGGTGCGGTGCTCGGCGTAGCCGACTTCCGGGTGGGCGTGCAGGTCGCGGCGGAACGCGATGAGCTCGGTCTCGTGCTCGGCGATAAAGGCTTCGAGATCGCCCGCAAGGTCATTTCCTTCCATGCCCGCCTTCCCCCGGGATGACGAAACGGTCCTCGGCAAACTCAGTGACAAGCGCGTCGATAACGCCGGTCATCTCGCCGTCATAAGCGAGAACGGCACGCTGTCTCTCGTACGAAGCCCCGTGATCAAGCACTTCAGAGGTTACTCGCAGCTCTTCAAGACAGCCAAGCCGATCAGCGACGGGCTCGAGCTCGCGGACGAGCTCATAAAGCTCGTCGCGGAGCGGCGCCGTCGTACCTGACTCATCGGTGATCACCGTCGCGTCAAGACCATATCTCGTCGCCCGCCATTTGTTGTCGCGAACGACCCAAGACGAGGGACTCGGAAGCCGGTAGCCGCGATCCAGCTGGGCGTCGAAGAGCTGCACGAGGCTCTGCGAGAGGGCGGCGACCATCCCGATCTCGCGGGCCGTGGGCAGGCCGTCAAACATGCGGATCTCGACGGTGCCCAGATCCGGATGCGGGCGGACATCCCACCACACTTCCTTGATGCTGCGGATGGTTCTGGCCCGCAACAGCGTGTCCATGTACTCCTCGAACTCACCCCAGCTGGAAAGCCGGTGCGGGGGACCCGCAGTCGGCAGGTCGCCGAAGATGACCGCCCTGGCCGAGGCGAGCCCGGTGTCCTGCCCGTTCCAGAACGGGCTGGACGCCGTGAGCGCCAGGAAATGCGGCAGATATACGGCGAGCGCATTGACGACGGGAATCGCCTTGCCACCGTCCCGCAGCCCAACGTGGACGTGCACACCAAAGGTCTGAATCCTCCGGGCCAGCCATTGCATTTGCTCGACAAGTTCCGCGTACCGAGCAATAGGCGCCATCTTGGCGTCGCGCCAGTTGCTTACTGGGTGCGTCCCGGCGCAAGCCAATAGGATACTGCGGCCGACCGCGATCTGCCGGAGTTCTTCGATTGTCTTCCCGAGGTCGGCCTTGGCCTCTGACACAGTGCTGCAAACGCCCGTCACGATCTCCACGGTCGACTGCATGAGCTCGTGGCGGATCTTCGGGTGCTCACCGCTCGCGTCCAGGCCAGGCAGCGCGGCGAGGACCTCCTCGGCGTCCTGGCGCAGGAGCCTGGTGCGGGCGTCGATGAGCTGCAGTTCCCACTCGATCCCGAGCGTCGGGCCGCGGGAGGGATTCCAGCTGATAGCCACCGGCAACCTCCGTTCGGGCATGCGGTTGCGACGTGGGCGCGAAATAATGTGGGCGCAGAAAAGAAGAGAGAGTTAATTAGGCAAGCCTAAATGCGCTCCGGCCGGTTAGTAAGCGTCCGGCGGCCGGTAAACGCCCCATACGTCGCGGAGCGCGTCACAGACCTCGCCGAGGGTGGCCTCCGCGCGCAGCGCCTCGCGCAGCGGGTACAGCAGGTTCCCGGTGCCCTCCGCGGTGGCCTTGAGGTCCGATATCCGGCGGGTGAACTCCGCGGCGTCCCGGCGGGAGCGGAGGCGCTCGATCCGGGCGACCTGCTCCGACTCGATGGCCGGATCGACCGGCAGCAGCTCGTACGGCTCCTCGCCGTCGGAGACGAACTTGTTCACCCCGACGACCACCCGCTCACCCGCCTCGATCTCCCGGGCCACGTCGTAGGCGGCGCGCTCGATCTCGGCCTTCTGGAAACCGCGCTCGATCGCCGCGACGGCCCCGCCCATGTCCTCGATGGTGGTCATCAGGCCGATGGCGGCGGCCTCGATATCGCTCGTCATGGACTCGATGGCGTAGGAGCCGGCGAACGGATCCACCGTGGCGGTGAGGTCGGTCTCGTTGGCCAGGACCTGCTGGGTCCGCACCGCGAGCTGGGCGGCCTTCTGGCTCGGCAGCGCGATGGCTTCGTCAAAGGAGTTGGTGTGCAGCGACTGCGTGCCGCCGAGCACCGCCGCGAGGGCCTGGACGGTCACCCGGACCACGTTCACGTCGGGCTGCTGCGCGGTCAACTGAACGCCCGCCGTCTGGGTGTGGAACCGCAGCATCTGCGAGCGGGGGTCGGCGGCGCCGAATTCGTCTCGCATGATCCGCGCCCACAGCCGGCGCGCGGCGCGGAACTTCGCGACCTCCTCCAGCAGCGTCGTGCGGGCCACGAAGAAGAACGACAGCCGCGGCGCGAACTCGTCGACGGCCAGGCCCGCGGCGATCGCGGCCCGGACGTACTCCCGGGCGTTCGCCAGCGTGAAGGCGATCTCCTGCACCGGGGTCGCGCCCGCCTCGGCCATGTGATAGCCGGAGATGGAGATGGTGTTCCACCGCGGCAGTTCCTTGCGGCAGTAGGCGAAGCTGTCCGCGACCAGGCGCAGCGACGGGCGCGGCGGGTAGATGTAGGTGCCGCGCGCGATGTACTCCTTGAGCACGTCGTTCTGGATCGTCCCGGTGAGCGCGCCCGGGCCGATGCCCTGTTCCTCCCCGGCCATCTGGTAGAGCACGAGCAGCACCGCGGCGGGCGCGTTGATCGTCATCGAGGTGGACACCTCGCCGAGCGGTATGCCGTCGAACAGGCGCCGCATGTCGTCGATCGAGTCGATCGCGACCCCCACTTTTCCGACCTCGCCGTGCGCGACCGGGGCGTCGGAGTCGTACCCCATCTGGGTCGGCAGATCGAAGGCGACCGACAGGCCGGTCGTCCCGGCCTCAATCAGCTGGTGAAAGCGGCGGTTGGACTCCGTGGCGCTGGCAAATCCGGCGTACTGCCGCATCGTCCAGGGCCGTTTCGTGTACATCGTCGGGTAGACGCCCCGGGTATACGGATACGCTCCTGGCTTGCCGAGCTTCTCTTCCGTACGGAAATTTGTAAGCTGTTCTTCGTCGTAAACGGGTTCGATCGGCAATCCGGATTCCGACATGCGCTCCATACGCACAGGTTACGGCGAAGAGCCGGTTTTGGCGCGGGGGGGGGCGACCCAGCATGGGGTGCGGGCCGTCACGGTCCGGCCGCTTCCGGGCAGGCTGCGCCCTCGCGGGAAGAGGGCCATCGCGGGAAGAAAGAGAACGGGAGAGACCGGTGAACGCGAAGGGATATTGGTGACAGAGCGTATCCGCACGGCTCTGTTCAGAGGCGCAGTCCTTCTCGCGGTGTGCTCCGTGACTGGCGCCGTGGCGCTGAGCTCGCCCGCTCAGGCCCAGCCGCCCGTTCGGGCCCCGGCGGCCCCCAGCCCGGCACGCTCCACGCCGGCGAGCGCCACGCAGGGCCCGGCCACCGGGCCCACCACCGAATCACCTCAGCAGCAGGCGGCGGCCGCGGCGCTGCTGCGGCAGGCCAGCCCGGAGCCGGCCGACCCGGCCACTGTGGGCGGCGCACAACTGGCCGGGAGCGGCGTGATCATGAACGGCCCGGCGGCCCAGCTGCCCAAGGTTCCCGCGGCGGCGTACGTGGTCGCCGACGCCGGAACCGGCCAGGTCCTGGCGGCCAAGGACCCACACGGCCTGCTGCGCCCGGCGAGCACGCTCAAGATGCTGACGGCGGTCGCGCTCGCCCCGCTGCTGAGCCCGGACGCCACGGTGGTGGCGTCGGCGCAGGCTTCCAACGTCACGCCGAACATCGCGGGGCTGGTACGCGGCCAGAACTACAAGGTGTCCGACCTGTTCTACGCACTGCTGCTGATCTCGGCGAACGACGCCGCGATCGCCCTGGCGCAGGCGACCGGCTCGCTGGGCAACGGCGTCGCGCTGATAAACGCCGAAGCGCACCACCTGCAGGCGTACGACGTCGACGCGAAGGACCCGAACGGGCTCGACGTTCCCGGCCAGCACGTCTCCGCATACGACCTGGCGCTGATCGCCCGGCAGGCGCTGACCATGCCGGATGTCATGCGGTACGACTCGGCGAGGGAAGCGCGTTTCCCTGTCACGTCCCGCAAGTCGGAGACGCTGTTCAACCAGAACGAGCTGCTGACCAAGTACCCGGGCGGCATCGGCGGCAAGATCGGCTGGACCGGCGCCGCGGAGGCGACCTACATCGGGATGGCCCGCCGGAACGGCGTCACGCTGATAGTGACGATCCTGCACTGCACCCCGCTGACCGAGGTGAGCTACGCGTCGAAGCTGCTGAACTGGGGATTCGCGCAGGACGGCCGGGCCCGGCCGATCGGGACGCTGGTCAGCCCGCTCGCGGCCGCCCCGGCCGGCTCGCCCAAGCCCACGGTGTCACAGCCCCCGGTCACTTCGGGCACCATCACCAGCCCGAAGATCCCGCGCGGGCTGGCGGCCGCGTCCATCGCGCTGATCATCTTCGCCGCCGCGGCCGCCATCGCGGCGATCCTGCTGCGGCGCCGCTCCCCGTCACGCCGAATTGGCTAGTCGGCGCGGTCCAGGCGGGGGACGAAGCCGATCCGGTCCCGGACCAGGGCCATGGTCGCGCGAGCCTCCCGGCCGGCCCGCGCGGCCCCGTCGGCCAGTATCTTGTCCAGGCTTTCGGAGTCGGCGAGGATCGCCTCGGTCCGCTCCCGGATCGGCGCGAACGTGGCCACCACGATCTCGGCCAGGTCCTTCTTGAACTGGCCGTAGCCCTTGCTGCCGTACTTCGCCTCGATCGAGGCGATCGGCTCGCCGGTCAGTGCCGAGTAGATGCGCAGCAGGTTCGTGACGCCCGGCTTGGCCTCGTCATCGGCGCGCACGTCGCTGCCGGCGTCGGTGACGGCGCGGGCGATCTTCCGCCGGATCTGCGCGGGGTCGTCCAGGACGTCCACGATGCCCTGCACGGACGACGACGACTTGCTCATCTTGCTCGCCGGGTCCTGCAGGTCCGCGATCCGGGCGACCGACCGGAGGATGTAGGGGTCGGGCAGCACGAAGGTCTCGCCGAACCGGTAGTTGAAGCGCTGGGCGAGGTCCCGGGTCAGCTCCAGGTGCTGGCGCTGGTCCTCCCCCACCGGCACCTGGTCCGCCTGGTACAGCAGGATGTCGGCCGCCTGCAGGATCGGGTAGGTGAACAGGCCGACGGAGGCCTGCTCGGACCCGCCCTTGCCCGCCTTGTCCTTGAACTGCGTCATCCGGCTGGCCTCGCCGAACCCGGTCAGGCAGCTGAGGACCCAGGCGAGCTCGGCGTGCTCGGGCACGTGGCTCTGCAGGAACAGCGTGCAGCGCTCCGGTTCCAGGCCGGCCCCGATCAGCTGCGCCACCGCGACCCGGCTCCGCCGCCGCAGCGCATCCGGGTCGTGCGGGACCGTGATCGCGTGCAGGTCGACCACGCAGTAGAACGCGTCGTGGTCCTCCTGCAACCTCACCCACTGCCGGACGGCTCCGAGGTAGTTGCCAAGGTGAAACGAGTCGGCAGTGGGCTGGATGCCGGAAAGTACGCGTGGCCGGTTCATGCCCGTGAGTCTACGAACGCCGACCGGCCGAACGCGACTGGATAACGCGGTCGGCGACCCCGAGATCAGCGCACTCGGGGGATGGGGCCGGTCGCGTTGATGCTGCCCATGGCGTTCTGCGGGCCGTGGGCGTCCCGGGGGGCGCCGGGGGCCACGACCACCTCGACGCGCTGGAACTCCTTCAGGTCGGAGTAACCGGCGGTGGCGATCGTCCGGCGCAGCGCGCCCATGAGGTTCATCGACCCGTCCGGGACCGCGGACGGCCCGTGCAGGATGCGCTCGATGGTCCCGGCCGTGCCCACATTGACCCGCGCGCCGCGCGGCACCTCCGGGTGGCTGGCCTCACTGCCCCAGTGGTAGCCGCGGCCGGGGGCCTGTTCCGCACGGGCCAGCGGCGAGCCGACCATCACCGCATCCGCGCCGCAGGCCAGCGCCTTGGCCATGTCCCCGCTGCGGGTCATGCTGCCGTCCGCGATCACGTGCACGTACCGGCCGCCGGACTCGTCCAGGTAGTCACGCCGGGCCGCCGCGACGTCGGCGATGGCGGTCGCCATCGGCACCGCGACGCCGAGGACCGCCGCCGTCGTATGGCCGGAGCCACCGCCGAAGCCCACCAGCACCCCGGCCGCCCCGGTCCGCATGAGATGCAGGGCTGCGGTGTAGGTAGCACAGCCGCCGACGATCACGGGCACGTCGAGCTCGTAGATGAATTGCTTCAGGTTCAGCGGCTCGGCACGGCCGGACACGTGCTCGGCGGACACCGTGGTGCCCCTGATCACGAAGATGTCCACGCCGGCGTCGATGACCGCCTTGTAGTAGCGGGCGGTCCGCTGCGGCGAGAGGCGGCCCGCGGTGGTGACCCCGGCCTGGCGGATCTCCTCGATCCGCAGGCCGATCAGCTCCTCCTTGATCGGCGCCGCGTACATCTCCTGAAGCCGGCGGGTGGCGGCCTGCTCGTCGAGCTCGGTCACCTCGGCGATCAGCGGGGTGGGGTCCTCATACCGCGTCCACAGACCCTCAAGGTCCAGCACCGCCAGGCCACCAAGCCGCCCGATCTGGATGGCGGTCTCCGGTGAGACAACGCTGTCCATCGGGCACGCGATCAGCGGCAGCTCGAACCGGTAGGCATCGATCTGCCAGGCGATCGACACCTCCTCAGGGTCCCTCGTCCGGCGGGACGGGACGATACCGATCTCGTCGAGGGAATAGGCCCGGCGCCCGCTCTTACCCCGCCCGATTTCCACTTCGGTCACGCTTACCTGTCTCTCATACCTGTCCGCGTACCTGGCCGCGCACTGGCCGTCTACGGACGGCGGCCACTGTAGTTCGGCGCCTCGACGGTCATCTGAATGTCGTGCGGGTGGCTCTCCTTCAGGCCGGCCGGGGTGATCCGGACGAACTGCGCCTGCTGAAGGTCGGCGATGGTCCGCGCGCCGCAATAGCCCATGGCGGCGCGCAGGCCCCCAACGAGCTGGGTGGCGACGGCGGCCAGCGAGCCGCGGTAGGGCACCTGGCCCTCGACGCCCTCGGGCACGAGCTTATCCTCGCGCAGCACGTCGTCCTGGAAGTAGCGGTCCTTGGAGTAGGAGCGCCCCCGTTCCCGGTTGCGCATCGCGCCCAGCGATCCCATGCCACGGTAGAGCTTGTACTGCTTGCCGTTGATGAACACCATCTCGCCGGGCGTCTCCTCGCATCCGGCGAGCAGGCTGCCGAGCATGACCGTGTCGGCGCCCGCGGCGATGGCCTTGGCGATGTCGCCGGAGTACTGCAGCCCGCCATCCCCGATCAGCGGGACGCCGGCCGGGTGGGCGGCCTGGGCCGCCTCGTAGATCGCGGTGACCTGGGGAACGCCCACCCCGGCGACCACCCGGGTGGTGCAGATCGAGCCGGGCCCCACCCCGACCTTGACCCCGTCCGCCCCGGCGTCGATCAGCGCCTGCGCGCCGGCCCGGGTGGCCACGTTGCCGCCGACCACCTCGACGCCGGTGTTGGCCTTGAGCTGGGCGACCATCTCCAGGACGCGCCGGGCGTGTCCGTGCGCGGTGTCCACGATGAGGAAGTCGACCCCGGCGTCGATGAGGGCCTGGGCACGGGGCTTGGCATCCTCACCCACCCCGACGGCCGCGCCGACGACGAGCCGGCCGCCCGGGTCCTTGGTGGCCAGCGGGTACTCCTCGCTCTTGGCGAAGTCCTTGACCGTGATCAGGCCGCGCAGCTTGCCCGCGCCGTCGATGAGCGGCAGCTTCTCGACCTTATGGCGCTGGAGCAGGGCTAGCGCCTCCGCCGGGGCCACCCCCACGGGCGCGGTCACGAGCGGCATGGGCGTCATGACCTCGGAGACGCGGCGGTCCCGGTCGGTCTCGAACCGGATGTCGCGGTTGGTCACGATGCCGAGCAGCACGCCGTCACCGCTGATGACCGGCAGGCCGGAGATCCGGTACCGGCCGCAGATCCGGTCGACGTCGGCCACCGTGGCGTCCGGCGTGCAGGTCACCGGGTCGGTGATCATGCCCGCCTCGGATCGCTTGACCACGTCGACCTGCTGGGCCTGGTCCTCGATGGCGAGGTTGCGGTGCAGTACCCCGACGCCGCCCTGGCGGGCCATGGCCACGGCCATCCGCGCCTCGGTCACGGTGTCCATGGCCGACGACACCAGCGGCATCCGCAGGCTGATCCGCCGGGTGATGCGCGCGCTGGTGCCGGCCTCGGCGGGCAGGACGTCGGACGCGGCCGGGAGCAGCAGCACGTCGTCGAACGTCAGGCCGGGAGGGGCGAACTTGTCAGACTCGTTCATGGCACCTTCAGCGACGCGGCGGCCGGGGGACAGCTTCCATCCTAATGACCGCCCGGGACGCCGGGACGCGAACGGCGGGCCGGCCCCGCGTGGGAGCCAGGCCCGCCGGGTGGAAAAGTCAGTGCGAGTGACCGTGGCTGTGGCCAGCCGCGGCCGGCTCCTCGTCCTCCGGCTTGTCCACCACGAGGGCCTCGGTGGTGAGCAGCATGCCGGCTATGGAGGCCGCGTTCTGAACTGCGGAGCGCGTTACCTTGACCGGGTCGATCACGCCTTGGGCGATCAGGTCGCCGTACTCACCGGTGGCGGCGTTGTAGCCGCTGCCGGGCGGCAGGGAAGCGACCTTGGCCGCGACCACGGAACCCTCGGCGCCCGCGTTGATGGCGATCCACCGGCACGGCTCCGACAGGGAGTTCCGCACGATGCGCACGCCGGTGGCCTCGTCACCGGTGCGGCCGAGGTCGTCGAGGTCGTTGGCGATCGCCACGAGGGCGCTGCCGCCGCCCGCCACGATGCCTTCCTCGATCGCCGCCCGCGTGGCGGAGATCGCGTCTTCCAGGCGGTGCTTCTTCTCCTTGAGCTCGACCTCGGTGGCCGCGCCCGCGCGGAGCACACACACCCCGCCGGACAGCTTGGCCAGCCGCTCCTGCAGCTTCTCGCGGTCCCAGTCGGAGTCGGTGTTGTCGATCTCGGTCCGGATCTGGCGGATCCGGTCCTGGATCGCGGTCTTGTCCCCGGCGCCGTCGATGACGGTCGTCGTGTCCTTGGTGACCACGATCCGGCGGGCCCGGCCCAGGTCGTCAAGGCTGATGTTGTCCAGGCGCAGGCCGAGCGCCTCGCTGACGACCTGGCCGCCGGTCAGGACGGCCATGTCGGCGAGCATCGCCTTACGGCGGTCACCGAAGCCGGGCGCCTTCACCGCGACCACGTTCAGCAAGCCGCGGATCTTGTTCACGACCAGCGTCGACAGGGCCTCGCCCTCGACGTCCTCCGCGACCACGAGCAGCGGCCGCTTGGACTCCGCGATCTTCTCCAGCAGCGGCAGGAACTCGCTCATCGAGGAGATCTTGCCCTCGCTGATGAGGACGTAGCCGTCCTCGAGCACGGCCTCGAGCCGGTCCTGGTCGGTGATGAAGTACGGGGAGATGTACCCCTTGTCGAACTGCAGGCCCTCGGTGAACTCCAGCTCGAGGCCCATGGTCGGGGCCTCCTCGACAGTGATGACGCCGTCCTTGCCGACCTTGCTGAACGCCTCGGCGATCAGCTCGCCGATCTTCTCGTCCTGCGCGGAGACGGTCGCGACGTGCGCGATGTCGCTCTGCTCCTCGACGTCGCGGGCCACCGCGAGCAGCCGCTTGGAGACCTCGGCGGCCGCGGCGTCGACCCCGCGCTTGAGCTCGATCGGGTTCGCGCCGGCCGCCACGGAACGGAGCCCGTGGTGGACCATGGCCTGCGCGAGCACGGTGGCCGTGGTGGTGCCGTCGCCGGCCACGTCATTGGTCTTGGTGGCGACTTCCTTGGCCAGCTGGGCGCCGAGGTTCTCGTAGTGATCCTCGAGTTCCACCTCGCGGGCCACGGTGACGCCATCGTTGGTGATTGTGGGCGCGCCCCACTTCTTGTCGATCACGACGTTGCGGCCACGCGGGCCGAGCGTGACCTTAACGGTATCGGCCAGCCGGTCGACGCCGCGCTCCAGCGCGCTGCGCGCGTCCGCGCCGAAGTCCAGAATTTTGGGCATTGACTACTACCTCACCCTGCGAATTTTTTTAAAAGTCCGCGTCATGAGCCGCGTGATAAGGGCACCAGGCCAGCGACCGGCCTGGCGCCCTTATCCGCGCATCCTGTGCGGTCTTACTTGTCGACGATGGCGAGTACGTCGCGAGCGGAGAGCACGAGGTACTCCTCGCCCGAGTACTTCACCTCGGTGCCGCCGTACTTGCTGTAGAGGACAACGTCCCCGACCTTGACGTCCAGGGGCACGCGCTTGGCGCCCGAGTCGTCGAAACGGCCGGGGCCAACCGCCAGGACTTCGCCCTCCTGGGGCTTCTCCTTGGCGGTGTCCGGGATGACAAGGCCGGATGCTGTGGTCTGCTCCGCTTCGAGCGGGCGAACCACAATCCGGTCCTCAAGCGGTTTGAGAACAACCTTGGTGGCGGTCGTCACGATCTGACCTCCCCCTCCGGAAGGCTAAATGGTCAATTGCTAGAGAGGGCGAGCACGGTGGTCTGCCGTCGCGGGTGCCAGACCTGCCTCGTCGCATTAGCACTCTACTTGTCAGAGTGCTAGTCCGACAGTATCCAGACCGCGCCAGGTCGTCAACACGGGAGCCGCCACACCCGTGCCGCTCAATATATTTCACGTTCCGTAGACAACTTATTACAGCTAGCAACTAAGGTGGGTGCGTCCGCGAAGGGATTATCCGGCACCCGCCGCGGGCCGTCACGCTCGCCGCTGAGCGCGGCCGGCCGGCGGGGATCCCCAACCGCGGATCTGGATCACGCGAGCATCCCGGCCAGGCATCAGGCCGGCGAGGCGGTCATCCCTGGCTAAGGAGCACCCCCTATGGACCAGTCGGCTAATCACGTTCTGTTTCGCGGCAGCCGGCCCGGCGCCGCTGACCGCATGCGCGACCTGCTCGCTCGCACCGTCCAGGATCACGTGTCCGACCAGCGGTCGCACGCGAGCGCCCTGGAGAAGATCCGTAAGCATCTGGAAGGGCTGGAATGGCTGGTCAAGGAAGTCCGGCAGCATGAGCTGACCGACTTGTCCGGCCAGCTGGCGGCCCAGACCCAGGGACTGCTCCGCCAGCTTGCCGAGGCCCGGGAGAACCTGCCGGCCTGGGCCGAGTCGCTGCCCGAGCACATCCGTGCGCTCTCCGCCCAAGTCAGGCCGGTGGCCGGGCTTCCGGCCCTGCGGGCCGACCTCGGGATGGTGTCGGAGAATGTCGACCAGGTGCTGCCCCGCCTGCAGGCCCTGTGCGACATGATCGCCCAGGCGAAGGAAACGGTGCAGGCCCAGGAGGAGCGCCTGGCCAAACTGGAGCAGAACGACCTCAGGCTGCAGCAGACCATGGAGTCGGCGGCGGGGCGGTTCAGCCGTCTCGACAAGGCCATGGCCGAGCTGTCGCAGCGGGCGGGCTACCGGGACAAGGAGATGTCCGCCCTCAAGGGCCGGATCGACCAGGGGTTCGCCGCGCAGACGGCACGGCTCGAGCAGAGCGTCGCGGCCCTGTCGGGCACCCTGGACGAGGGCCTGGACGACAAGCTCGGCGCGCTGGACGCCAAGCTATCCGGGACTGACGGCAAGGTCGGGGCGCTCGTCAACCGTATCGACCGGCTGGATGACCGCATCGGGGACACCGACGACCGGATCGGGTTCATCAACGAGCGGATCGCCTCCATTGACGACCGGATCGGCGCGCTGGACGGCCGGATGGACGACCTCGACGGCCGGCTCGAAGGTGTCGGCGGCCGGATCGAGGGCGTGAGCGCGAAGTTCGAGGCGGTGGACGGCCGCATGGAGACCCTCGGCGGCTACTTCGCCGGGGTCGACGGCCGGATCATGGCGCTCGGCGACCACCTCATGGCCTTCGGGGAGCGGCTGAATGGGGTACATCAGGTGACGGCGCGGCTGAGCACCCTGGACGAGCGCCTATCCGACGCGCTCACACCGCTGACGGATGAACTTCGGCTGCGTTCCGGGCACGCCGAGGTCGAGGAGGTCGTCGCGAAGGTGGTCAGCGCCGCCCAGGCGGAGATGACGGCCCGGCTGGACTCGCTGGAGCAGACCGTACTCACCCTGGCCGAGGCAATGCTCCGCCCGGTCCGCCACATCGCGGACCAGCGCCGCGAGGGCGAGCGCAGCTGATCAGTCCCGCTCCCCTGCGGTGGTCCGGGACGGCAGGCCACATGGGTCCTCACCAGCTAGGCGGGCACCCGCGTCCGTTCGGGATCCCTGCCGCCCGCTATTCCCACTCGATTGTGCCGGGCGGCTTGCTCGTCACGTCAAGCACGACCCGGTTCACCTGCGGAACCTCGTTGGTGATCCGGGTGGAGATGCGCGCGAGGACATCGTTGGGCACCCGCGCCCAGTCCGCGGTCATCGCATCCTCGCTGGTGACCGGGCGGAGCACCACCGGATGCCCGTAGGTGCGGCCGTCTCCCTGTACCCCGACGGAGCGGACCTCGGCCAGCAGCACGACCGGGCACTGCCAGATGCGCCGGTCGAGCCCGGCCCGGGACAGTTCGTCCCGGACGATCGCGTCGGCGTCGCGGAGCACCTCGAGCCGGTCCGCGGTCACCTCACCGATGATCCGGATGGCCAGCCCCGGGCCGGGGAACGGCTGCCGCCACACGATGTCGTGGGGCAGGCCCAGTTCCTCGCCGACCCGCCGTACCTCGTCCTTGAACAGGGCCCGGAGCGGCTCCACCAGCTGGAACTTCAGGTCGCTGGGCAGTCCGCCGACGTTGTGGTGGGACTTGATGTTGGCCGCGCCCGTCCCGCCCCCGGACTCGACCACGTCCGGGTACAGCGTGCCCTGGACGAGGAAGCCGGCCTCTTCGCCGTGGCTTTGCGCGTCCTCAGCAATCTCCAGGGCGGCGCGCTCGAAGGCGCGGATGAACTCGCGGCCGATGATCTTCCGTTTCTGCTCGGGATCGGTGACCCCGGCGAGGGCGGTCAGGAACTGCCCGGCCGCTTCGACCACCTTGAGCTTCACGCCGGTCGCGGCGACGAAGTCGTTCTCGACCTGCTCGGCCTCGCCCTTGCGGAGCAGGCCGTGGTCCACGAACACACAGGACAGGCGATCGCCGATCGCGCGCTGAACCAGCGCCGCCGCAACGGCCGAATCGACGCCGCCGGACAGGCCGCAGACGGCGACGGCGTCGCCGACCTGCTCCCGGATACGCTCGACCTGCTCGTCGATGATGCCGCGGGTGGTCCAGCCCGGCTGGCAGCCGGCCGCGTCAAGGAACCGCTGCAAGATGGCGGTGCCGTGATCGGTGTGCATCACCTCGGGGTGGAACTGCACCCCGTAGAGCTTGCGCCGGGGATCCTCGATGGCCGCGACCGGAGTGGCCTCGGTCCGGGCCGTGACGGCGAAGCCGGACGGCGCCACGGCGCACGTGTCGCCGTGTGACATCCACACCCGCTGGCGCCCCGGCAGGCTGGCCAGCAACCCGGCCGCGCGAGCCTCACCGGGCTCATCCAGCGCGTCCAGCGTGGTCGCGCCGTACTCGGCGGCACCGGTGCGCCGCACGGTGCCGCCCAGGGCCTGGACCATGAGCTGGAAGCCGTAGCAGATGCCGAGCACCGGGACGCCCGCGCTGAACAGTCCCTCCGGGGCGGGCGGGGCGCCGTCCGTGTACACCGACGCCGGGCCGCCGGAAAGGATGATCGCCTTGGGCTTGCGGGCCAGCATCTCCGCGACGGGCATCGTGTGCGGAACGATCTCGGAGTACACGTGGCACTCGCGGACGCGGCGCGCGATGAGCTGCGCGTACTGGGCGCCAAAGTCCACCACGAGGACGGTGTCGAAACTATCGGACGAGCGCACCTACCGAGTTTAGGGCATCTCCCCCGGCGGTCCGGTGAGCTGAGTGTGGCCGTTCTGCCCGGCCGGTGCCTGGCCGTTCCGCTCGGCGGGCGCGCCCGCCTGGGGCTGCCCGCCGTCTGGCTGGGGCTGCCCGCCGTGTGGCTGGGGCTGCCCGCCATCTGACTGGGGCTGCCCGCCATCTGACTGGGGCTGGCCGTTCGCGGGCGCCTGCCTGCGCGCCGGCGCCGGAGCCGCTCCGGTCAGCTGTGCAGGCGCCGGGAGCGGTCCGGGCGCCTGGGCGGCGGCCGCTGGGGGCTGGGCGGAGACGGCCGCTGGCGGCTGGGCGGAGCCCGCCGCGGCGGGTTGGGCGTCCATCTGGTCCGGCCCGCCGCTCGCCGGGGCGATCCGGAGCCGGGCGATCCTCCGCCCGTCCATCTCTGTGACGGTGACCCGGTGGTCGGCGACCTCCACCGACGCACCCACCGCGGGCACCTCGCCGAGGCGGGCGAGCACGAAGCCGGCCGCCGTCTCGTAGGGGCCCTCGGGCAGGTTGATCCCGGTCTGCTCGGCGAACTCGTGGAGGTTGAGCAGGCCTTCCACCTCGACCTCGCCGCCGTGCAACCGCCGCGGCTCCCCCTCCTCGACGTCATACTCGTCGCGGATGTCGCCGATCAGCTCCTCCACCAGGTCTTCGAGCGTGACGATGCCGGCCGTGCCGCCGTACTCGTCGATCACGATCGCCAGGTGGGCATGCTCCCGGCGCATCTCCGACAGGGCGGCGAGGACGGTCTTGCTGATCGGCAGGAACTTGACGTGCCGGGAGAGCTGGGCCACGGTCAGCGAGCGGTGCGGCCGGCCGGGATCGAGAAGGTCCCGGATATGGACAAAACCGATCACATTGTCGTAGGAGTCCCGGTACACCGGCAGCCGTGAGTACGGCACGCTCACCGCGAGCTTGGCGGCCTCGCTGAGCGGGGTATCGGCGGACACGAACTCCACCTCGGTGCGGGGCAGCAGCACCTCGCGGAGCTGCCGTTTGCCCGCGTCGAACACCTCGGACACGATCTCCCGCTCGTCCGGGTTCAGCATCTGGTTGCTGGCGACCAGGTTGCGCAGTTCCTCCTCGGTCATGACCGTGCGGTTGGCCCGAGGATCGCCGCCGACGATCCTTACGACCAGGTTGGTCGACTTCGACAGCAGCCACACGAGCGGGCGGGCCAGGACGGCGATCCGGTCCAGGATGGGCGCCGAAACCAGCGCCACGCGCTCTACCCGCTGCAGGGCGATCCGTTTGGGAGCCAGCTCACCCAGGATCAGGGTGACGTACGTGATAGCTATGGTGACCAGGGCAAACGAGAGCGGCACGGCCAGGGCCCGGGACATATGGGCGCGGATCAGCGCGGACGAGAGCAGGCCGGCCAGGGTCGCGGCCCCGTACGCGCCGGTGACCAGGGTTGCGAGCGTCACCCCGATCTGCACCGCGGAAAGGAACCGGTTCGGGTCCTGGGCCAGCTTGGCGACCCGCTGGCCGCGTTTGCCTTGCTGGGCCAGCTTGCGCACCTGGCTCTCGCGCAGCGAAACGAGGGACATCTCGGCTCCGGCGAAGAAGCCGCCGATGAGCACGATGACGAGGACAATGACGATGTCCCCGATGAGCTTGCTCACGACGTTCCCCGGATTCTCCAAGTGTGCCGCCACCTGGGCGGCCGCCACTGGACGCTGTGTTCGGCCAGTCTAAGTGCATGGGTTCTTATGCTGGGCGGGGTGTGGAGGACCTCCGCGCTTCGCGCCGCGCGCGGGCTGGACGCCTGCCGCATCCGGGGCGCTCCGCACTCCGCTCGGATCGGAGCGTTTCGTTCAGGAGGATCCTGTGCGTATCGGGCACGGTCCTGTGTGATCGAGCGCGGTCCCGGGGAAACCAAGATCGCGGAAAGCCGATAGCGTATGAGTCCTGTGGGTACCGAGACAACGCGGGCTGGCGACGGCCATCTCGTCTGGAAGAACACTGCGCGGCTGGCGGACGGCCGCGAGATCACATATTTCGACGAGGCGCCGGGCCTGAATCGGGCGCTGGCCCGTGACCTGCGCGAGGGGCTGTCCCCCGTGCCCGCGCCGGGCACGTGGAGCCCGGAGCACGCCGTGCGCTGTGATCCATTGCTCGGCGAATGGGTGATCTTCGCTGCGCAGTGCCAGGAACGCACCTTCCTGCCACCTCCTGACCAGTGCCCGCTCGACCCATCGGCACCCGGCAGGCCGACTGAGGTGCCCGCGGCCGGCTACGACGTAGTCGTCTTTGAGAACCGGTTCCCCTCTTTGCGCGGCACAAGCACCATTCCCGGCACTGGTGGCCCGCCGCATCCGCCGGACCCGCCGGACCTCGACGACGGCCTATCGCCGCAGCGCCCCGGCTACGGCCGCTGCGAAGTCGTCTGCTTCACTTCCGAGCACAACGCGTCGTTTGCGAGCCTGGCCCCGCGGCGGGTCCGGACCGTGATAGAGGCGTGGGCCGACCGCACCGCCACGCTGAGCGCCACAGCCGGCATCTGCACCTTCAGGTCTTCACCGTCCGGCGGGCACAAGGCAAGCTCAAGTACCTGGCGGGGACGGAATCGGGCCTGGCCGTATGGGTCAACGACATCGTGCCGGAAAGCGCGGCGCGCAGACTTCGGGAGGCATGATGAGGCTGCTCGTCACGGGCGGCGCGGGATACATCGGCAGTGTGGTCGCTTCGTCGCTGATCGCGGCGGGCCACGACGTGACGGTGCTGGACGACCTGTCCACCGGGCACGCGGACGCCGTGCCGCCCAAGGCCGCCTTCATCCGTGGCACCCTGCGGGACGACGCGGCGCGCGTGCTGTCGGAGGGCATCGATGCGGTCCTGCACTTCGCGGCCAAATCTCTGGTGGGCGAGTCGGTGGAGAATCCGGCTCTGTACTGGTCCCACAACCTGGGCGGCAGCCTGGCGCTGCTGGAGGCGATGCGCGAAACCGGCGTCCGCCGGATCGTCTTCTCCTCGACCGCGGCGGTCTACGGCGAACCGGAGCACACCCCGATCGAGGAGACCGACCCGACCCGGCCGACCAGCCCCTACGGCGCCTCCAAGCTCGCCGTGGACACCAGCCTCGGCGAGTTCGCGCGGATGTACGGCTTCGGCGCGGTCAGCCTGCGCTACTTCAACGTGGCGGGCGCGCATCAGGACCAGGGCGGGAAGTGGTATGGGGAACGCCACTCCCCCGAGACGCACTTGATCCCGAACGTACTGAAGGTGGCGCTGCCTGCCACGTCCGGCGGGGTCCCGGGGGCGGTCAAGATCTTCGGGGATGACTACCCCACGCCGGACGGGACCTGCGTACGCGACTACATCCACGTCGCCGACCTGGCCGGCGCTCTACCTGCTGGCGCTGGACGCGTGTGAGCCGGGCGAGCACCGCGTCTTCAACCTTGGCCACGGAGCCGGGTTCTCGGTCCGTGAGGTCATCGACGTCTGCCGCGCGGTGACCGGTCAGGACATCCCGGCCGAGGCAGACCCGCGGCGGGACGGCGACCCGGCGGTGCTCGTCGCCTCGTCTGAGCGAATCAGCGCATGTCTGGGCTGGCACGCCGCACGCGACCTGCGGACGATGGTCGCCGACGCCTGGACGTTCGCCCAGGAGGGACGGGAAGAGGCGGGCGCCCGATGACGGCGCGCCCGGCCGCCCGCGTCGCTGCAGACCGGCGCGCGCTCGCGGACCGGGCCGCGCGATGGTTCCGCGAGTGCTACGGACGCGAGCCGGAGGGTGTGTGGTTCGCGCCCGGCCGGGTCAACCTGGTCGGCGAGCACACCGACTACAACGAGGGGTTCGTGCTGCCCTTCGCGCTCGGGCAGGGTGTCGCGGCCGCCGCGGCCCAGCGCCGGGACGACGTTCTCGCGCTGCGCACCCGGCGGGACCCGGCCGCCAGCGTCGAGATCCCGCTGGAACAGCTGCGGCCCGGCCCCGGCGGGGCCGGGCGTATCCCGGGCTGGGCCAGATACCCGGCCGGGGTCGCCTGGGCGCTGCTGTCGGCCGGGTATCCGGTCGGGGGCGTCAGCCTCGCCATCGACTCGTGCCTGGCCGGCGGGGCCGGGCTGTCGTCCTCCGCCGCCCTGGAATGCTCGGTGGCCCTGGCGCTGACCGAACCGGAGGGCGCGGGTGGAGCAGACGGCGCGGGCATTCCCCGCAGCGGCCTGGCCGCCATCGCCCGCCGGGCGGAGAACGAGTTCGTCGGCGTGCCGTCGGGGATCATGGATCAGTCCGCCGCCCTTCTGTGCCTGGCGGATCACGCGCTGCTGCTGGACTGCCAGTCGCTGGCGATCAGCCAGGTGCCGTTCGCCCCCGCCGCGGCCGGGGTCCGCGTGCTGGTGATCGATACCCGGGCCAAGCACGAGCTGGCAGACGGCGAATACGGCGGCCGGGCAGACCGAATGCCGCGAAGCCGCCCGGCGGCTCGGGGTGCCGTCTCTGCGCTGGGTCACCGACGTCAGCGGGCTGGCCGCCCTGGACGACCCGGTCCTGGCGCGCCGGGCCCGCCACGTGATCACCGACAACCAGCGCGTCCAGGAGGTGGCCGCGCTACTGCGCTCCTCCGGCGGTGACGCCCGCATGCTCGCCGAGGTCGGCGCGCTACTCACCCAGTCACACCGGTCCCTGCGCGATGACTTCGAGGTGTCATGGCCGGAAGCCGATGTGGCCGTAGACGCGGCCGTGGCGGCAGGGGCACTGGGGGCCCGGATGACCGGCGGCGGTTTCGGCGGCTCCGCGATCGCCCTCGTCCCGGACACCAGCGCCGCTCAGGTCGAGGTGGCTATCCAGGCCGCGTACGCCGACCGTGGCTGGACCGAGCCCGAGTTCCTGACCGCCGTACCCTCGGACGCCGCCCAGCGAATGCCCTGACGGGCCGCCGGGCCCGCAAGGGCCCCCAGGCAGCCAGTGTGGCAGTATCCGAGAATGATCGCGAGAATCTGGCGAGGAGCGGTCCGGGCCTCTGACGCTGACGAGTACGCCGCTTACGTCGAGGAAACCGGAATCCGGAGCTACCGGCAGACGCCCGGCAATCGGGGGGCGTGGTTGCTGCGGCGGACCGACGGCGCCCGGACCGAGATCGTCACCCTGAGCTTCTGGGACTCACGGCAGGCAATCGAAGGCTTCGCCGGCGCCGATATCGATAAGGCGGTGTTTTACCCCGAGGACGATCGGTTCCTGATCGAGCGCGATCTGCGAGTCATTCATTACGACGTCCCCGGCCCCCGGTGAGGCGAGCCGGGATGGCAGGAGCGCGGGCAGGAAAGCGAGTTCGGCAAGGACGCGGGCAGGAAAGGAAGCACTGATGCCGCTACGTGAGGATGCCGCCGCGATCGCCGGAGAGCTGGCCGATCTGCGGCACGCCATTCACCGGGAACCTGAGATCGGGCTTGACCTGCCGCTCACGCAGGAGAAGGTGCTGGCGGCGCTGGGCGGCCTGCCGCTGGAGGTGAGCACCGGGCGGAAGCTCAGCTCGGTGACCGCCGTGCTGCGCGGCGGGGCCGGACCGGCGGAGGGCACCGGCGCGGGCGGGAGCCGGGACGGCATCCGGCCGTCGGTGCTGCTGCGCGGGGACATGGACGCGCTGCCGGTGACGGAGCTGACCGGCCTGCCGTACGCCTCGCGTTTCGAGGGCGTCATGCACGCCTGCGGGCACGACCTGCACACCGCGATGCTGGCCGGGGCGGCCCGGCTGCTGTGCGGCCGGCGGGCCGAGCTGGCGGGAGATGTGATCTTCATGTTCCAGCCCGGCGAGGAGGGCCACAGCGGCGCGGACAAGATGATCGGCGAGGGCGTACTGGACGCGGCCGGGGAGCGGCGGCCGGTCGCCGCGTACGCCCTGCACGTGTCGTCGACGCAGCTTCCCTGCGGCGTGTTCACCACCAAGCCGGGGCCGATGCTGGCCGCCGCCGACATCATCCGGGTGACCGTAAGGGGCCGCGGCGGCCATGCGTCGCAGCCGTACCTGGCGGCCGACCCGATCGCGGCGGCCTGCGAGATGGTGACCGCCCTGCAGACCCTGGTGACGCGGCGGTTCGACGTGTTCGACCCGGTCGTCATCACGGTGGGGAGCTTCCACGCGGGAACGACCGACAACGTGATCCCCGACGAGGCGAAGTTCCTGGGGACGGCCCGGTCATTCAGCCCGGCGGCGCGCGCCAGACTCAAGGACACGATCGTCCGTCTGGTCAACGACATCGCGGACGCGCACGGCGTGACCGCGGAGGCCGAATACATCGAGGAGTACCCGGTCACCGTGAACGACGAGACCGAGGCCGCGTTCGCGCGGATGGTCGCGGCGGAGACGTTCGGCGAGCTGCGCTCGGTGCCCAAGCAGTTCCCGATGACCGGCGCCGAGGACTTCTCCTACATCCTGCAGCACGTGCCCGGCGCGTTCATCTCGGTGGGCGCGTGCCCGGTGGACCGGGACCCGGAGACCGCACCGTCCAACCACTCGGCCGAGGCGTTGTTCGACGACGCCGTGCTCGCCGACGGGTCGGCGCTCTACGCCGAGCTGGCCATGCGCCGCCTTGGGGTAGCCTGACCGGCCGCCGTCTCGGGGGTAGCCTGACCGGCCTCCCCCCGAGACAGCGGAACAGTGAAAAGCGTCAGAGGCTGGCGACGTCGGCCTGCTTGGCGCGGACCGCCTCGGCCGCCGCGCGCAGGCCGGACAACTCGGAGTCGGTCAGGTCGCGCTCCACCACGCGCTTGACCCCACCGGAGCCGATCTCCGCCTCGACACCCAGGTACACACCGGAAATCCCGTACTGGCCGTCCACCCAGGCGCAGACCGGCATGACGCTCCCGGAGTCCTCGGCCACCGCGCGGGCCATCCGCGCCGCCGCGGCCGACGGCGCGTAGTACGCCGAACCCGTCTTCAGCAGGGCCACGACCTCGGCTCCGCCGTTGCGGGTGCGCGTGACCAGTTCCTCGATGTCCTCGGCGGCCAGCACGCCGGTCAGCGGCTTGCCATCCACGGTGCATGCGGACGGGACCGGCACCATGGTGTCGCCGTGCGAACCGAGCGTGAGCGTGCGCACCGAACCGACCGGGACGCCGGCCTTCTCCGCGACGAAGTTGGTGAACCGGGCGGTGTCGAGCATACCGGCCTGGCCGATCACCCGCTGGGCGGGGAACCCGGACACCTTGGCGGCCAGGGCCGTCATCTCGTCCAGCGGGTTCGAGACCACGATCAGTACGGCCTCTGGCGCGTGCTTGACCACGTTCTCCGTGACGTTGCGGACAATCTTCGCGTTGGTCTCGATCAGGTCCATCCGGCTCATGCCAGGCTTACGCGGCAGCCCGGCGGTGATGATCACAATGTCCGACCCGGCGATCGCCTCGTAGCCTTCACCGCTGGAACCGGTCGTCTGCCCGGTGACCTTGGTCTCAAAGCCCTCGATCGGCCGTGACTGGTTCATGTCCAGGGCGAGGCCCTCGGGCTTGCCCTCAACGATGTCGATGAGCACGACCTCATCGAAGATGTCGTACTCGGCGAGCCGCTGTGCGGTGGTCGACCCGTAAAAGCCGGCCCCGACGACGGTCACCTTTCCCTTGCGTGCCATGTCCGGAGATCTCCTTTGTTCTCGGTGATGTTTGTGCGGCGAGGCCTCAGACCGCCAGTTCCTTACGCAGGTTGTCGCCCACGGCCGTCAGAAACTCCTCCGTGGTCAGGAAAGGCGTATCCGGGCCGACAAGCAAGGCCAGGTCCTTGGTCATCTGGCCGGCCTCGATGGTCTGCACGCACACACGCTCGAGCACGCGGGCGAAATCAGACACCTCGGGCGTCCCGTCCAGCAGCCCGCGATGGGCGAGGCCGCGGGTCCACGCGAAGATGGACGCGACCGAGTTGGTCGAGGTGGACTTGCCCTGCTGGTGCTGGCGGAAGTGCCGCGTGACGGTGCCGTGCGCGGCCTCCGCCTCCAGGGTCTTGCCGTCCGGCGTCATCAGGACGCTGGTCATCAGGCCGAGCGAGCCGAAGCCCTGGGCCACGATGTCGGACTGCACGTCACCGTCGTAGTTCTTGGTCGCCCACACGATGCCGCCGTCCCACTTGAGGACCTGGGCCACCATGTCGTCGATCAGCCGGTGCTCGTAGGTGATCCCCGCAGCCTCGAAATCGGCCTTGAATTCGGACTCGAAGATTTCCGCGAACAGGTCCTTGAACCGGCCGTCGTACGCCTTCAGGATCGTGTTCTTGGTGGACAGGTAGAGGGGGTACCGCCGGTTCAGCGCGTACCGCATCGTCGCCCGGGCGAAGTCGCGGATCGAGTCGTCGAAGTTGTACATGCCCATCGCCACCCCGCCGCCGGTGAACTTGGCCACTTCCAGCTCGATCGGGCGGTCGTTGTTGTCCGGCACGTAGGAGATCGTTACCGTACCGGGTCCGGGGACGACAAAATCGGTGGCCTTGTACTGGTCGCCGTGGGCATGGCGGCCGATGATGATCGGCTTGGTCCAGCCCGGGACGAGCCGAGGAATGTTGGACACGACGATCGGCTCACGGAAGACGACGCCGCCGAGAATGTTACGGATGGTGCCGTTCGGCGACTTCCACATCTTCTTCAGGCCGAACTCCGTGACCCGGGCCTCGTCCGGCGTGATCGTGGCGCACTTGACACCGACCCCGCGGGCTTTGATCGCGTTCGCCGCATCGATCGTCACCTGGTCGTCGGTCATATCCCTGTTCTCGACCGACAGGTCGTAATACTCCAGTTTGACATCCAGGTACGGCAACAGCAGCTCATCCTTGATGAGCTGCCAGATGATCCGGGTCATCTCGTCGCCGTCGAGCTCGACGACGGGATTCGCCACCTTGATCTTGGACATGCTTGGTCATTCCCTTCATCTGCTGGCCAGGCCCCTGGTGAGGTTCGCCGGCCACGAAGCTGCCCGCCCCGGTCAAGTTGGCGGCAGCACGAGTGCGAGCACCAGCAGACCGGCACCGAGGAGGCCGAGTGCTAGCACATCAGCGAACCGCCGCCGGCTGGCGAGCAGTCCCACTGCGCTCTGCGGCAGGACGAGCCGGGCGATGGCGGCGGCGAGCAGCCCTCCACCGACTACCCCGGCACCGTCGCCGACGGCGTGTGATCCGGTCCAGGCCCACACAATGCCACCCACCGTGCAGGCCAGCGCCACCAGGTAGGGGACCTGGGCCAGTGCGGCGGCCGCAGAAGGGGCGGCCGCACGGGACGCGGCACGGCCGGGGACCGCGGCGGGGTGCCGCAGCCCCGGACGGCGGGTGCCGCCCGGACGGGCCGAGGCGGTGCCTGGACCCGGGCTGCGAGGTCCTGGTCCTTCCGAACGGGCCGGGGCGGGAGCTGGTCCCCGCCTGCGGGGCGCCGATTCGCCCGAACCGGCCGGGGCGGGGCCTGGTCCCCGCCTGCGGGGCGCCGATTCGCCCGAACCGGCCGGGGCGGGGCCTGGTCCCCGCCTGCGGGGCGCCGATCCGCCCGAACCGGCCGGGGCGGGGCCTGGTCCCCGCCTGCGGAACCCGGTGGGCTCGCCGTAACCGGGCGCGGCGGGCGGCGGGGGCTCAGGAGCTGGGCCCCACGGGGCGCCGTCGGCACGAGCCGCGTACCGGAGTGCTTCGGCGTCAGCTAGCGCTTCCGCCTCGCCCGGGGCCGTCCAGGCCGGGCGGTTTCCGCCGGGGCGCCGTCGCGGGAGGGGAGTACCGGGGTGAGGGGTGCCGGAATCGCCCGGGGCATCGGCGGCGCGGGCGAAGCCGCTGGCCGGCGTGTCCTCGGCATTCCTCACCGCTGCTCCTGCACAGGCTGCCTCCCGGGCTACTTGCTGGCAGTTTACCGGCGCATTAAATGATCAATGGCCGAAGCTCCGCCGTGTGCCCGGCCGATCTCGGACCGTGCATGGCGGACGGTAGGCCGGGCCTGTGCCGGGTAACTAACAGGTGATGGATAACTCACGGCTCCGATAGGCGGGAGGCCCGTTGTGGATATGCCTTACATCCGCGTCGAGGACAGCGGCGAGGTCGTGTCACTCACCGGCGAGGTGACCACGGTCGGGCGCGGCCAGGGCGTGGACGTGCGCCTGAATGATCCGAGCGTGTCGCGCCTGCACGCGGAGATCGTCCGCCGCGGGCCCTACATTTACGTGGTTGACCTGGGATTATCACGCAACGGGACGCGGGTGAACGGCCGCCCGGTGGCTCGCCGGGTCCTGGAGGACGGCGATGTGGTGGCGTTCGGCGCGGCACGGTGCCGGGTCGGCGGGCTGCCCCGCGAGGATCTCCCCCCCGAGGCTGAACTGCGCCGTCCCGCCGTACCGGACCTGACCCGGCGGGAACTCGACGTGCTGGCCTCCCTGTGCCGCCCCGCGCTGTCGGACGACGCGTTCGTGGCGCCGGCCACGGCCCGGGAGATCGCGGCCGATCTCGTCGTCACAGAGGCGGCCGTCAAGCAGCACCTGCTGCGCCTTTACCAGAAGTTCCGGATTTCCGGCGGCCTGAACCGGCGGATCCGGCTGGCCAACGAGGTGGTCGCGCTCGGCCTGGTCCGGCCCGCCGACCAGCCGACGGCCGCCAGGTACGTACCCGAGGGCCGCCTGCCCGCCGACACCGAGGTCACCGGCCGCTGCACCTGACGGGTCAGCCCAGGCGGGAGGGGCCCACGCCGAAGTGCGGCAGCGTGAAGTGCGGCGGCGTGAAGTGCGGCAGATGCAGCAGGATGCTCACGTCCGGCTGGCGCGGCAGCATGAAGCCGAGGTTGGGCCAGTACAGCGGGGGGTTCGCCGCCGCGGCGGCGACGGCCGCGGCGGCCAGGCAGAACATGACCAGCGTCATGACCGCCGACGACGCCCTCGTCCGCGCGACCGCGCGGAACAGCCGGTTCATCTCCCGCCGGGGACCGGCCGAGACCGGCCCGATCCCATAGAACGCCACCGCGGCGCCGGCCGCGTACGACCCGGCGAGCGTGGTTGAACCGGCGGTGCTCACGACGAGCGTCCCCGCGAACACGACCGCGGCGACCAGGGCCGCGAGCGGGGCGAGCAGGGCCGTGGTCAGCACGGACCGCGCGATGGCCCAGGGCGCGGTCACCACCCCGACCAGGATGTCGGCGGCGCTCGGGCCGCGCACCGAACGCCGTACGGTCAGGGCGCTCTGCGCCCGGTCGCCGGCGCGCAGCAGCGTGATGGCGGCGACGGCGCCGATCGTCCCGGCAACCGGCAGCATGACGCTCACCGCGATGGCGACGACCATGATGGCCAGGCCGAACAGGGGCGACGGGTGGGCGCGCCGGGACGCCTGGGGGGTCGGCGGGGACGCAGGGCCCGGGCGCACGGCGCCCGCGTCACCACCCCGGGCAGGCCCGGGCCCATACCCGCCGCCCTGGACGGAGCCGTACGGCGCGGCCGTGGCGGGCCGGGGCTGCGCGCCGCGGGCGGGAGCGTACTGGACCGGCGGCAGCAGGTCGGCGTAATCGGCGGCCCTGATGGGCTGCGGTGCCCTCAGCGCGTGCGGGGCGGCGCCCGCGGAGCCGTAGGCGCCCGCGGCGGCGGCGCCGGGGGCACCGTACGCGACGCCGTTGCCGGGGACCGGGGCCTGGGTGGTGGCGCCGCGCAGCACCGGCGGCCCCTCGGCCAGGCCGGGGGACGCGCACTGGGCGGTCAGCCACGCCGCGGTGGGGCGGCTCCGCGGGTCGCGGCTCAGCGCCGCCGACACCAGCTGGGCGAGCGGCCCCGGGATGCCCGCGAGGTCGGCGTTGCCCTGGACGATGCGGTAGAAGATGTTCTCGAACGACCCGCTGCCGAACGGCGGCCGCCCGGTGGCGGCGTAGGCGATGGTGGCGCCCCAGGAATGGACGTCAGACGCCTGGCTGCTGGGCTGGCCCTCGATCACCTCGGGGGCCAGGAAGCCGGGCGTCCCCATGAACATGCCGGTCTGGGTGAGCCTCGTCGCGTCGCCGGTGTGGGCGATGCCGAAGTCGATGACGACTGGATCGCCGTCGTGCAGCATCACGTTGCCCGGCTTGAGGTCACGGTGAACCACGCCGGCCGCGTGCACGTCCACCAGGGCCTGGGCCAGCCCGCGGGCCAGCCGCTCGAGGGCCCACGGCGGGAGCGGCCCCTGCTGGCGCACTACGTCGTCCAGGGTGTGACCGGGTACGTACCGGGTGACGATGTATGGGAACTTCCCGGTGACGTCGGCGTCGAGCACCTCGGCGACGTAGGGGCTGCGGACCCGCCGCATCACCTCCACCTCGCGGGCCAGCCTGCGGCGGGCGTTCGGCTCCTCCGCGACCCGGGGGTGCAGGACCTTGACCGCGACCATCCGGCGTTCCCGGTCGCGGGCCAGGTACACCGCTCCCATGCCGCCTTCGCCGATCCGCTCACGCAAGCGGTACGGCCCGAGCCTGTCCGGTATCCGGTCCTGTGCGGCCATCGCCACACCAGACTACGGGGCCTGCGCAAGAATACCGAAGCGATCGGGCACGCGCAGGTCAGAGACGTCCGATCGGCCGGGCCAGCGGCCGCGGAGCCCTCAGCTTCCCGCGACCAGCTTGCGCAGCGCCTGGGCAGCGATGGCGTTGCGCTCCGCGTGCGTGACGAGCGCGGCCGCCAGCGCGGCCGTCCACTCCTGCAGCGGAACCGGCGTCCGGGAAAGCACCACCCCGCGGACCTCCCGGCAGATCTCCGCGGCGGGCTGCCCGGCGCTGACGCTGAGCGTCATGACCTGGTCGCCGAGCCGGACGACCACCCCGGACACCTCGCCGGGGCGGCCGCGCATCCGGTCCGACGCCGTCCGTTTACGGTCCACCGTGACGGTGCCCGGCGGCAGCGCGTCACTGAGGGACTCAGACAGAACCCGCGCGTAGATCGCCACGTCGGCGCTGTCGGCCCGCAGGGCCGCCGCCACCAGGTCGAGGGAGAGAGCATCATCCGATTCGGTCATGTCTCACCGGCCGCTGAACGTCGCTTTCCCGGGGCCATGCGCCAGGAAGCTGGCCATCCCCGCCTGCTGATCCTCAGTGGCGAACAGCCCGGTGAAGTGCAGCCGCTCGATCTCCAGGCCCGCGTCCAGGTCCCGTTCCAGGCCCTGGTCGATGGCCTGCTTGGCGGCGCGCAGCGCCAGCGGTGCCGCACCGCTGTAGCGGTCCGCGAGGAGCCGGGCCGCCGCGTAGACGTCGGTGTCGGGCACCACCTGGTCGGCCAGGCCAATGCGCAGCGCCTCGACCGCGTCCACGAAGCGCCCACTGAAGACGAGGTCCTTGGCCCGGGCCGGCCCGATCAGGCGGGGCAGCCGCTGGGTACCGCCGGCCCCGGGGATGATGCCGAGCAGGATCTCCGGCTGGCCGACCTTGGCGCTCTCGCCCATGACGCGGAAGTCGGCGCACAGGGCCAGCTCCAGGCCACCGCCCAGCGCGAACCCGGTGATCGCCGCGATGACCGGCTTGGGGATCCGGGCCACGGCCTTGAAGGCGCCCTGGATACCCGCGCCCAGCTCCATGACCCGGGCGTGACTGGCCTCGGCCATCTCCTTGACGTCGGCGCCGGCGGCGAAGACCTTCTCGCCGCCGTAGAGGATGACCGCACGGATCTCCGGATCGGCACTCACCTGCGCGGCCGCATTGCCGATCTCGTTCTGCACCTGGCCGTTCAGCGCGTTCATCGGCGGCCGTTCCAGCTGGATGGTCGCGACGCCCGCCTCGGTCGCTATGCGCACGAAATCACCCATTGACAGTCCTCCACTTCATCGCGGTGTCCCCCCAGCTTTCCCGGGTATCACCCTCTCAGGAAGACCTGGGCTGACGGGAGCCGGCCGGGGCGCACCGCTCAGCGGAGGTCGCCGTTGGTCATCCCGGCCGGTGCGTCCGGCACCGTCACCAGCCCGAGCTCGGCCCGGCTGGCCAGCAGCGGGTGGTAGGGCAGGACGCGGACCGTATAGCCGAACGGGCCCGGCTGGGTGAGCTCGATCTCGCCGGAGTAGCGCACGGCCATACCTGCCTGCGGCTCACCCGCGTCTGGACCGTCAGGTGACAGCGGGATGAAGGACGGGTCGACCAGCTCGTCGTGCTCGTTGGCGCGGCCGGAGACTACCTCGACACAGACGTCATCCGGGGTGAGGTCGCCCAGCGCGACCACCGCGCGCACGGTGAGCGGCGTGCCGAGCTGCGGCTCGCCCGCGTCCGCCTCGACGTGCTCGATGCGCACGGCCGGCCAGGCCATCTCGACCCGGCGCTTCCACGCGGCCAATTTGCGGGCGGCGCGGTAGGTCCCGCCGTCCGCCAGCGCCCGGGAGGACTTCGTCGCGGGGGCGTACAGCGTGGTGACATAGTCGCGGACCATCCGCTCGGCCGGCACGCGCGGCCCGAGCGTCCGGAGCGCGTGCCGGATCATGTCGACCCAGCCGTCGGGCACCCCGTCCGTGTCCTGGCGGTAGAACATCGGCGCCACCGAGTTGCCGAGCAGGTCGTACAGGGCCGACGCCTCCAGCTCATCGCGGCGGTGCGGATCGGGCACGCCGTCGGCGGACGGGATCTCCCAGCCGTTGCCGCCGTCGTACCACTCGTCCCACCAGCCGTCACGCACCGACAGGTTCAGGCCGCCGTTCAGCGCCGCCTTCATCCCGGAGGTTCCGCAGGCCTCGAGCGGGCGGAGCGGGTTGTTCAGCCAGACGTCGCACCCGCGGACCAGGGAGCGGGCCATCTCCATGTCGTAGTCCGGCAGGAAGACGATGCGCCCGCGTACCCGCGGGTCGTCGGTGAACTGGACCATCTGCTGGATCAGCCGCTTACCGCCCTCGTCGGCGGGATGCGCCTTGCCGGCGATGACGATCTGGATCGGGCATTCCGGGTCGAGCAGCAACTCGGTGAGCCGGGCCTCATCGTGCAGCATCAGCGTGAGGCGCTTGTAGGACGGGACGCGGCGGGCGAATCCGATGGTCAGCGTGCCCGGGTCGAACACGTCGTCGATCCAGGTCATCTCGGCCTCGCTGGCGCCGCGCTGGCGCCAGGAGACCCGCAGCCGTCTGCGGGTCTGGTCGACCAGGTTCTCCCGCAGCACGCGGCGCACGGACCAGATCCTGGCCTCGGGCAGGTCCGCCACGCGTTCCCAGTCCCAGTTCCCGCCTTCGCTCAGCACTTCGGCGCCCGGGTCGGCAAGCTCGAGCATCTCGCTGGCCACCCAGGTGGCGGGGTGCACGCCGTTGGTGATGGAGCCGATCGGGATTTCGGCCTCCTCGAATCCGGGCCACAGCCCGGAGAACATCTGCCGGCTCACCGCGCCGTGCAGCTTGCTGACGCCGTTTACCCGCTGCGCGAGCCGCATGCCCATCACGGCCATGTTGAAGACGTGCGGGTCACCGCCCGGGTAGGTCTCGGCCCCGAGCGCGAGCACGCGCTCCACCGGTAGCGCGGGGTCGGCGGCGTCCTTGCTGAAGTACCGCTCGATGAGATCGCGGGGGAAGCGGTCGATGCCGGCCGGGACCGGGGTATGCGTGGTGAACACGGTGCCGGCCCGGCACGCCTCCAGGGCCGCATCGAAGCTGAGGCCGGTGGCGGCGTAGGTGCGGATGCGCTCCAGGCCGAGGAAACCCGCGTGGCCCTCGTTGGTGTGGAACACCTCGGGCTCCGGGTGCCCGGTGATCTCACAGAACGTCCGGACGGCGCGCATGCCGCCGATGCCGAGCAGCAGTTCCTGGCGGAGCCGGTGCTCGGTGCCGCCGCCGTACAGCCGGTCGGTGACCTCGTGCAGGGCCGGTCGTTGTCCTCCACGTAGGAGTCGAGCAGCAGCAGCGGCACGCGGCCCACCCGGGCCAGCCACACCTGCGCGTGCAGCTGGTGGCCATCGGCCAGGGTGACGGTGATCCGCACCGGCGTGCCGGCGGCGTCCCGCAGCAGGTCGAGCGGGAGGCCGTTCGGATCGCTGGCCGGGTAGCGCTCGGCCTGCCACCCGTCCGCGGACAGCGACTGGGTGAAGTAGCCGTGCCGGTACAGCAGGCCCACGCCGATGAGCGGCACCCCGAGGTCGCTCGCGGCCTTGAGGTGGTCCCCGGCCAGGATGCCGAGACCACCGGAGTACTGCGGCAGCACCTCGGTGATGCCGTACTCGGGCGAGAAGTAGGCGATCGCGGCGGGCGCCGCGACCAGCGGCCCGGTCCCGACGGCCTGCTCGTCGCGGGCCCGCTGGAACCAGCGGGGGCCGGTCAGGTAACCCTCCAGCTGCTGCCTCGCGGCGTTCAGCCGCGCCAGGAAGTCCTGGTCGGACGCGAGCGCGGCCAAGCGCTCCGGGCGCAGGGCGCTGAGCATGGTGATCGGGTCACCGCCGGACGCTTCCCACGCCTCCGGGTCGATCGACGCGAACAGGTCGACGGTCTCGGGATGCCACGACCAGCGGAGATTGAGCATGAGGTCGCGCAGCGGAGCCAGCGGCTCGGGCAGCACGGTGCGGACGGTGAACCGGCGGATCGCTCTCACGAGGAGTGACCCTAACCCGTTTGCGCCGGTACAGGAGAATCGGCCGCCGCTTCCGTGCCGCTTGTCATATCACTGCCTGTCTGCCTGTCTGCGGTGTTTATCACCTCTGAAAAACACCCCCGATCCTATCGGATAAGCACGTCCTGGCACTCCCTGGCGCACGGCGCCATCTGCGGTGCAGGGATCAAGGGGCTCAACGGGTGCGGAGCCGCCAGATTTCGTTAATTGTTTGTGACCCGCCGTCGCGGTGACCCCCAAAAGCCGTCACGGGTCCCATTAGGTTCGTCCGGGCGCATGAATCTCTCCAGCCGGAACGGGGCGCGCAGGGAAGGAAGTTACCGAGCAGCATGGCCGCCGCACTGGCATGCCTACCTGCGCTCTCGATAGCGTGACAGCCGTGATCGGACGAATCCCCATCTTCGATGTTGAGCCCTCCGTGGAATGCGGCCGCTGGCCCGCCAAATCGGTTGTGGGCGAGACCTTTCCGGTGAGCGCGACCGTGTTCCGTGAGGGGCACGGCCATATCGCCGCCGGCGTGGTCCTGCGCGGCCCGGACGGAATCAGCCAGCCGATGGAGATCCTGCACGAGCTGGCGCCCGGCACCGACCGGTACGGCGCGGACGTCGCGGCGGGCGCCGAGGGCACCTGGTCCTTCCGCATCGAGGCGTGGGCGGATCCGGTCGCCGACTGGCAGCACGACGCGTCCATCAAGGTACCGCGCGGCCAGGACATCGAGCTGATGATGGCCGAGGGCGCGCTCCTGTTCGAGCGCGCGTCCAAAGCGATCATCAGGTCGTCACGGATCCGGCTGCCCGAGCCGGAGGACGCGGACGACCCGGCGGCGGACGGCCAACCGACCCCCCCGGACGTGGCCCGCGCCGCCCTGGCCGACGTGGCGGCCGTGCTCCGCGATCCCGGCCTCACGCCGTGGGACCGCCTGGCGGCCACCCGGCAGCCGGAGATCACCCGGATCCGGTGGGCCTACCCGCTGCGCCAGTTCGTCACGCGGTCCCGGCGGATGCCGCTGATCGTCGAGCGGGAACGCGCGCTGTACGGGTCCTGGTACGAGTTCTTCCCGCGGTCGGAGGGGGTCCAGATCGACCCGATGGGGCGCCGCGAGCCGGTGTCGGGGACGCTGCGCACCGCGGCCCGGCGGCTGGACGACATCGCCGTGATGGGCTTCGACGTCGTTTACCTGCCGCCGGTCCACCCCATCGGCACGGCGTTCCGCAAGGGCCGGAACAACACGCTGGACCCGCGGCCCGGTGACCCGGGCTCACCCTGGGCCATCGGCTCGGCGGATGGCGGTCACGATGCCATCCACCCCGACCTGGGGACGTTCGACGACTTCGACGCGTTCGTCGCGCGGACCCGTGAACTCGGCATGGAGGTCGCGCTCGACTTCGCGCTGCAGGCGTCGCCGGATCACCCGTGGGTCAAGGAGCATCCCGAGTGGTTCACCACCCGGGCCGACGGCACAGTCGCGTACGCGGAGAACCCGCCCAAGAAATACCAGGACATTTACCCGGTCAACTTTGACAATGACCCGGCGGGAATCTACGCCGAGTCGCTGCGGATCCTCCGGCTGTGGATGGATCACGGCGTCCGGATCTTCCGGGTGGATAACCCGCACACCAAGCCGCTGGCGTTCTGGGAGCGGCTGCTGGCCGAGGTGCACGCGACCGACCCCGACGTGCTGTTCCTGGCCGAGGCGTTCACCCGGCCGGCCATGATGCGCGCGCTGGCCATGGCCGGCTTCCACCAGTCGTACACGTACTTCACCTGGCGGAACCACGCCGACGAACTGATGGAGTACCTGCGCGAGCTGTCCACCGGGACCGCGTCGTACATGCGGCCTAACTTCTTCACCAACACCCCGGACATCCTGCACGAGTACCTGCAGCACGGCGGGCCGCAGGCGTTCAAGATCAGGGCCGTGCTGGCCGCCATGCTCTCGCCGACCTGGGGTATCTACTCGGGGTACGAGCTGTGCGAATACATTCCACTACGGCCCGGCAGCGAGGAGTACATGGATTCGGAAAAATACCAGTACCGCCCGCGCGACTGGGACCAGGCGGCCCGCGACAATGTCGGCATCGCGCCTTTTATCACGAGCCTCAATAGAATCCGTAAATCACACCCGGCACTGCACCGGCTGCGTAACCTACGCTTTCATACTGTTGATCAGCCGGACTGGCTCTGCTTCTCCAAGCGCGTCACCCCGCGGGAGGAACAGCCAGGACGGTCCGGGGAGGCAGGCCCCGGCCGGGCCGACACCGTCCTGGTGATCGTCAACCTCGATCCCCACCAGGCACGTGAGGCCACGGTGTTCCTGGACCTGCCGGCGCTGGGGATGGACTGGGGCGCTGGGTTCACCGTTACCGATGAACTCACCGGCGAGTCCTACCGTTGGGAGCAAGCCAATTACGTCCGCCTGGATCCGTCCACGACGCCAGCGCACATCTTCTCGGTCCGCTTCTCGGTCCGCGCCGACTGATGCGCCGGTTGACGGGGCTGACCGACGGGGCTGGCCGGTCGAGAATGTAACAGCACGCACTACGCAGGAGAAACCAGTCGTGACAGAGCCCGACGCGGCGAGAGACCGGCCCGCTGCCACCCCGCACCTGCCAGATTTCACGGCATCGCCCGGTGAGCCCGTGCCCGATCCCTTCTCCTTCGATCGGCCCCGGGACCCGGAGTGGTACAAGCGCGCCGTGTTCTACGAGGTGGTGGTCCGCGGGTTCCAGGACTCCACCGGGGAAGGCACCGGCGACGTCCGGGGCCTGACCTCACGGCTGGACTACCTGCAGTGGCTCGGCATCGACTGCCTCTGGCTGCTGCCGATCTATGAATCCCCGCTGAAGGACGGCGGGTATGACATCTCCGACTTCATGAAGGTGCTCAGCGACTACGGCACCATCGGGGACTTCGTTCGAACTGGTCGAGGAGGCCCACAAACGGGGCATCCGCGTCATCGCCGACCTGGTCATGAACCACACCAGTGACCAGCATCCCTGGTTCCAGGCCTCCCGGGCCGACCCGGACGGCCCGTTCGGCGACTTCTACGTGTGGTCCAGCACCGACGACAAGTACGCCGAGGCGCGGGTCATCTTCGTCGACACCGAGCAGTCCAACTGGACCTACGACCCGGTGCGCGGCCAGTACTACTGGCACCGGTTCTTCTCCCACCAGCCCGATCTGAACTTCGAGAATCCCGCTGTCGCGGACGCGATGATCGAGGTCCTGCGGTTCTGGCTCGACCTCGGCATCGACGGCTTCCGGCTGGACGCGGTGCCCTACCTGTACGAACGGGAGGGCACCAACTGCGAGAACCTCAAGGAGACGCACGAGTACCTCAAGCGGATCCGCGCCGAGGTGGACCGGCTGTACCCGGACCGGGTGCTGCTCGCCGAGGCGAACCAGTGGCCGGGCGACGTGGTCGAGTACTTCGGCGACCCCGAGACCGGGGGCGACGAGTGCCACATGGCGTTCCACTTCCCGCTGATGCCGCGCATCTTCATGGCCGTCCGGCGCGAGCAGCGCTACCCGATCTCCGAAATCATGGCGCAGACCCCGCAGATCCCGTCCCGCTGCCAGTGGGGCATCTTCCTGCGCAACCACGACGAGCTGACGCTGGAGATGGTGACCGACGACGAGCGCGACTACATGTGGACCGAGTACGCCAAGGATCCCCGGATGAAGGCGAACATCGGGATCCGGCGGCGTCTCGCCCCGCTGCTCGACAACGATCGCGACCAGCTTGAGCTGTTCACCGCACTGCTGCTGTCGCTGCCCGGCTCGCCGGTGCTGTACTACGGCGACGAGATCGGCATGGGCGACAACATCTGGCTAGGTGACCGGGACGGCGTCCGCACCCCCATGCAGTGGACCCCGGACCGTAACGGTGGCTTCTCCAGCGGCGACCCGCAGCGGCTCTACCTGCCGCCGATCATGGACCCGATCTACGGCTACCAGGCGCTCAACGTCGAGTCGCAGACCCGGAACCCGGGCTCGCTGCTGCACTGGACCCGGCGCATGATCGAGATCAGGAAGCGGCACCCGGTCTTCGGCAACGGCGCGTACGGGGAACTCACCTCGTCCAACCCGAGCGTGCTCGCGTTCGTCCGCACCACGGCGGAAACGGACCAGGGGCCCGACGGGTCGGACATGATCCTGTGCGTCAACAACCTGTCCCGCTTCCCGCAGCCGGTCGAGCTGGACCTGCGGCGGTTCCGCGGGGTGACACCGGTGGAGTGCATGGGCGGCGTCACGTTCCCCCGGATCGGCGAGCTGAGCTACCTGCTGACCCTGCCGGGTCACGGCTTCTACTGGTTCCAGCTTCCCCCGCCGCGGGACGATCACGAGCACTAGGGAACGATGGTGCCGCCGGGGCCTGTGGTGCTGTGACCGACCTGGCCGGAACTAGGACCCGACCTGACCGGAACTATGATCCGACCTGACCGGAACTCCGCGCCCGAATTCTCCCGGGACACTCGATTCCCGGGGGTTTCAGGAAACCCTTCACGGGGAGTGGGTATGCCAAGGTGATGAGACTCGAGGATGCACTCGCGACGTGGCTGCTGGAGCAGCGATGGTTCGCGGGCAAGGGACGAACGCTCCGTGACCTGGCGGTGGTCGCCGACACGCAGGTCGTGGCGGGCGATCCTGAGCTTCGGCAGCTGATCGTCCTGGTCTCGCACGGCACCACCGCCGACCACTACCAGATCCTGGTCGGGCTGCGCTCGGAGCTGCCGGGCTGGCTGGAACACGCCCGGATCGGCATGACGGACGACGGCTGGCACGCTTACGACGCTCTGCATGATCCGGCGCTGACCCGCCACCTGCTCCGCGCCATCGCAGCCAACCAGACCATCGAGTCCCTGGCCTTCTCCCGCGAGCCCGGCGCCGAGATCGAGACCGAGCTGGACAGCATCGTGCTGACCGCGGAGCAGAGCAACACCAGCCTGGTGTTCGGTGAGCAGTCGATCCTGAAGGTGTTCCGCCGGGTCTCCCCCGGGCCCAACCCGGACCTGGAGGTCACCTCCGCGCTGTCCCGGCTCGGGTCGCCGCACGTGGCCGAACCGTACGGCTCGATCGAGACGCTGATGGACGGGGTCACCACGACGCTGGCGATCCTGTCCAAGTACCTGCGCACGGCCACCGACGGCTGGACGCTCGCGGCGACCAGCGTCCGCGACCTGTACGCCAGCAACCTGTACACGAACGATCCGTACACCACCGGCCCGTTCCCCGCGGTGACCGGTTCCGGCGAGCCCCCGGCGGCTGGCGTGGCCCAGCTGGGCGACGGGGCGAGCGTGGCCGGCGCGGGCGGCGACTTCGCCGGCGAGGCACACCGGCTCGGCGCCGCGACCGCCGAGGTGCACCAGGACCTCGCCGAGGCTTTCGGCACCGACGAGCTGTCCCCCGACGCGTTGCGCGACCTGGCCGAGCAGATGTTCCGCCGCCTCGACCTGGCCACCGCGGCCGTGCCCGAGCTGGCCCGGTACGCCGACATGATCGGCGCCGCGTACTCGCACCTGGCCAAGCTGAACGAGCCGGTCCCGGCCCAGCGGGTACACGGCGACTACCACCTGGGCCAGGTCATGCGGACCGAGACGGGGTGGATCCTGCTCGACTTCGAGGGCGAGCCGGCCAGCCCGCTGGCCCAGCGCCGGGCCCGGTCCGCCCCGATGCGCGACGTCGCCGGCATGCTCCGCTCTTTCGAATACGCGGCACGGTTCCAGCTGCTCAACCACCCGGACGCCGACCGGCTCCGCGGCGTGGCCCGGGAATGGGTACGGCGTAACAGCGCCGCGTTCTGCGCCGGGTACGCCGAGGCGGGCGGCCTGGACCCGGTCGCCAACGAGGTCCTGCTGCGGGCCCTGCAGCTGGATAAGGCGGTGTACGAAGTGATGTACGAAGCCAGGCACCGGCCATCTTGGCTGCAGATCCCGCTGGACTCCCTGGCCGACTTTCCCACCTGATCACCACTGACGTACGGTCTTCAGACATGCCCCCTTCTTCACCATCTTCTGCTGGGCCCGGTCCGGGCGGGCCCGGTGCTGGTGCTCCTCGCAGTCCCGGTGCTTCCGGCGCTCCGGATGCGCCCCGCCATCCGGACGTACCGGACGTGCCTGACGTGACGGACGGCGCCCAGGTGCCCGGAGCGGCGCCCGAGCCGGCGCGGCCGCGGCAGGCCGCGGCCGCCGCCGGGGTCAACCTGGGCGAGATCGAGCGCATCGCCGCCGGCACCCACCACGACCCGCACTCGATCCTCGGCGTGCACCCCGGGCCCGGCGGGTTCGCGATCCGGACGCTCCGGCCGTTCGCCGCGACCGTTGCGGCCCTGCTCGAAGACGGCCGCCGGTTCCCTATGGAGCACGTGCACCGGGGCATGTTCGCGACCGTCGTGTCCTACGACGAGGTGCCCGGCCCGTTCCCGGCGTACCGGATCGCGGTCGCCTACCCCGGCCCGGACGGCGTCTCCGGCCCCGTGACGGTCACCGACGACCCGTACCGCCACCTGCCCACGCTGGGCGAGTTCGACCTGCACCTGATCGGTGAGGGGCGGCACGAGGAACTGTGGCGCGTGCTGGGGGCGCACCTCCGCGATCTCGGCGAGGACGGTCTCGGCCCCATCACCGGCACGTCGTTCGCGGTGTGGGCCCCGAACGCCCGCGGTGTCCGCGTGATCGGCGACTTCAACCACTGGAACGGCCAGGGCCACCCGATGCGCTCACTGGGCGGCTCCGGCATCTGGGAACTGTTCGTGCCCGGGGTCGGCGAGGGGTTCCGCTACAAGTACGAGATCTGCGGGGCGGACGGCACGTGGTGGGCCAGGGCCGACCCGATGGCGGAGGGCACCGAGCGGCCGCCCGCGACCGCTTCCGTCGTGGTGTCGTCGCACCACGAGTGGCAGGACGGCGGCTGGATGACGGACCGGCGGCGCCGGCAGGCCGTCCGTGAGCCGCTGAGCATCTACGAAGTGCACATCGGCTCCTGGCGGCCGGGCCAGTCCTACCGCGACCTGGCCGAGGACCTCACGGCCTACGCCACCGAGATGGGGTTCACCCACGTGGAGTTCCTCCCGGTGGCGGAACATCCATACGGCGGGTCCTGGGGCTACCAGGTCACGTCGTATTACGCGCCGTCGTCCCGGTTCGGCAGCCCGGACGACTTCCGCTACCTGGTGGACCGGCTGCACCAGGCCGGCATCGGCGTCATCATCGACTGGGTTCCCGCCCACTTCCCGCGGGACGACTGGGCCCTGGCCCGGTTCGACGGGACGCCTCTGTACGAGCACCCCGACCCGCGGCGCGGCAGCCACCCGGACTGGGGCACGCTCATCTTCAACTACGGCCGGACCGAGGTGCGGAACTTCCTGGTGGCCAACGCCCTGTACTGGCTGTCGGAGTTCCACATCGACGGCCTGCGGGTCGACGCGGTCGCCTCCATGCTCTACCTGGACTACTCGCGCGGGCCCGGCCAGTGGACGCCGAACCAGTACGGCGGGCGGGAGAACCTCGAGGCCGTGTCGTTCCTGCAGGAGGTCAACGCCACCTGTTACCGGCGCGAGCCCGGGATCATGATGATCGCCGAGGAGTCCACCGCGTGGCCCGGGGTGACCCGGCCGGTCCACCTCGGCGGGCTGGGGTTCGGCTTCAAGTGGAACATGGGCTGGATGAACGACACCCTGACCTACCTGAGACGGGACCCGATCTACCGGCAGTACCACCAGAACGAGCTGACGTTCTCGCTGGTCTATGCGTTCAGCGAGAACTACATCCTGCCGCTGTCGCACGACGAGGTGGTGCACGGGAAGGGCTCGCTGCTCGCCAAGATGCCCGGCGACGACTGGCGGCGGTTCGCGGGACTGCGCACCCTGCTGGCCTACATGTGGGCCCACCCGGGCAAGCAGCTGCTGTTCATGGGCTCGGAATTCGGCCAGGGGGCCGAGTGGTCGGAGGAACGCGGCCTGGACTGGTGGGTGCTCAGCGATGAGTACCACGCCGGGATTCAGCGGCTCGTCCGTGACATGAACGCGTACTACCGGGCCTCGCCGGCGCTGTGGGCGCTGGATTCCTCTCCGGAGGGCTTCAGCTGGATCGACGCGAACGACGCGGCCGGGAACACGCTGTCCTTCCTGCGGTTCGCCTCCCCCGTCCCGTCGGAAGCGCCCCCGCCGCCGCGCGTTCCGTCCGGGCTGGTCGCAGGTCGGGCGGCCGGCCCTCCGCCGTCCCCGGATGTGGCTCCCGCGGTGGCCGCCCCGGCCTGGGCGGCTCCGGAGGCGTCGGCGCTTCCGGGCCCGATGGGGTTCCCGCCCTGGGCTCAGGGCGCCACGACGCTCGCGTGCGTGGTGAACTTCTCCGGCGGCCCGCACAAGAACTACAAGATCGGCCTGCCGCACGCCGGCCGCTGGCTCGAGGTCATCAACACCGACGCGGACATTTACGGCGGCAGCGGCGTCGGCAACCTGGGCGCCGTGGAGGCGGTCGAGGAGGAGCGGCACGGCAGGCCCGCCTCCGCCACGATCACCGTACCGCCGCTCGGTGTCCTCTGGCTGGCTCCCGACCCCGGGGCCGGGTCCTAGGGCCAGGCCGTCAGCAATGTGCCCCGGTGGCCAGGTCCGCAACGTCGCTGGTCATGACATCCTCACCGTCCCGCGCTGGCGGCTTGATTTAAACCATGGTTGAAGTTGAGGGCTAGGCTCGAGCGGCCTCAGGCCAGGCTGCCGAGCGGCCTCAGGACGGGTTGCTGACCTTGAAGACCGGGTGGTCGGGCGAGATCCGGCGCAGCTCGGCATCTGAAGCGTCCGGCCCCACGCCGCCGAAGAACACGCCGACCTCGGCCTTCCACCGGGCCAGGTAGGCGCGCAGGATCGACGGCTTGTCGTCATCGGAGACCTCCTCGGCGATGAACGGCTCGGCGCGGCGGCCGAGGCGCAGCTCGCCCTGGCGGGCGACCCGCAGGTTGCGGACCCACTGCGCATGACCGCGCGGCGAGACGAGGTAGCGCTGGTCGTCGATGATCAGGAGATTGACCGGGGTGGTGCGCCACTCGCCGCTCTTGCGACCCCGGACGGCCAGCACCCGGGAGCCCAGGACGCTGATGCCGAGGCCGGTCAGCCCGGCGATGAGCTTGTTGAATACGTTGCGGGTGAACCAGCCCGGCTCTTGGTACCGGCGCGGCGTCTGTGCGGTCATGGGGGACCTCCTCGGCTTCCTGCTCTCACCCTTGACCCCGGTCAATTCGAGAGCACTGCTCTATCTAAAGAGCAGTTAACAACTCCGCCAGGATCTGCGTCAAGAGCAGTGCTCACAAAAAAGAGATACGTTCTCGCGATGGCGGCCGCGCGTCAAGCTGGAAGCCCCGGAGGGCGGAGGACGGCAGACGACGGCCGGGGCAGGCGAGATCTGGATACGGACGCCGAGGCGGAGCCCATCAGGGTCACTGGCCGGGCCGTGTGGTCAGCTCCGCCCTCGAGACCTTCCGGTTGACGATGTCGCCGGCGACCTCGGAGAGCTTGCGGTTGTGATCGCGCGCGAAGTTCCGCAGCAGTTTGAATGCGTCGTCCACGTTCATGGTCAGGTACTCGGCGAGCATTCCCTTGGCCTGCTCGATGACCACCCGGCTGTTCAGCGCCGCCTGGAGCTGCTCGGCCAGCAGGCTGCGCTCCCTGAGCGCCCGTTCCTGGATCAGCCCGATCGCGGCCATCTCCGCCATGGCCTGCGCTATCTCCATCTCGGTATCGGTGAACGGCTCGTCGCTGCCGCGGAACAGGTTCAGGGCGCCGATCACGTCCGTGCGCACTCGCAGCGGGACGGCGCACATCATCTGGAAGCCCGCATCGGACGCTTCCGGCGCGAAGACCGGCCAGCGGGCGCGGCTGTCGGCCGCGTTCGCCTGCACGGGCCGGCCGGAGGAGAATGCATCCAGGCAGGGGCCCTGTGCACCCTGGAGCTCAAAGAGCTCAAGCAGCCGCATCCGCTCGTCCGAGGATGCGATCAGCCGCAGTCCGCCGCGCGGGTCGGCCAGCATGACCCCGGCTGCCTCGGCCCCGAGGATCTCAACCGAGTCGGTAGACAGGCTCTGCAAGAAATCAACGACGTCGAAGTCGCTGGCGAGCGTGTCCGCCAGGCGCACAAAGGCCCGGGCCAGCATCGCCTCGCGGCTCACGTCGCTGCTGTGCACATCTGGGCCGGGCCTCCCGGGCTGGGCGGCCCGGCCGCCGATCTCACTCATCGAATCGCACCCGCCGTTCAACGACATCCTGCGCAATGTCGTAGATCGAATGCCCGCTCGCGAACGCCGCGGCGCGCAGCCGGGCGAGCGCGTTGGACATGGTTTCGTCCAGCTGCACGGCGATCATCCCGGTCGCCTGATGGATCACGACCCGGTCCGCGCCGATCGTCGCCAGCAGCTCCGCCAGATCCGGGCCCCCCTGCGCGTACGGCTGGTACAGCACAGCATCACGGGCGATGTCCGCCGCAACCAGCGCATCGGCCAGGTGTTCCTCGCTCAGCATCCCGGGCCTGTCACGGCACAGGTCGAGCGTGCCGATGCCGCCCGGCCCCACGCTCAGCGGCAGGGAGAACTCGGCGTGCACGCCGATGGCCAGGGCCGCCGCCGCGAACGCCGGCCAGCGGTTAGCGTTCTCGGCAGCCAGGTCGGGCAGCAACACCGGAACCCCGGAGGCATAGGCCTGCAGGCACGGGCCCTCACCCAGCTCCATCTGCAGCCCGGTGACCGACCGGGCGTGCCGCCCGGCACCGGCCAGTACCGTCGCCGACTCCGCGGTCGACATCAGCACGAGCGCGCACCCGGACAAAGCCATCTCATCCACGGCGAACCGGCAGAGCCGCTGCATCAGCTCGCTCACACCGGCCGCAGCGTCCCGCACGGTGACCGCCGCCATGATGCGGGCCCGCCGTTCGTCGTCCCGCATATCGCCTCCTCGCCCCGCCCTACCGCAGCCTTGGAGCATCTTTGCCCACCGTACCCCCGAAAACCCGGGCGGGGAGGACGGCGCACGGTACGAAGGTCCCTCAGCAGGCTCCGGAGGCCGTGGGCGGTAGGGGACGGTAAGGTGACCCGGACGATGCGGGCCTGGCGCAGGCGGCCGCCGGTGATCGTGAGCAGGCCGATCGTGCCGTGCGGCTGGCGCCTGCGGTCGGTGGGCGAACCGGGGTTGAAGATGCGCAGGCCGTCGGCGGATTGATCGAGCGGGATGTGGGAGTGCCCGAACACCACGAGCCGGGCGCCGGGGAACCGGTGGCGCATGCGAGCGATGCGGCCGGCGGATGGCCCGCTGTCGTGGATCATCGCCGCGCTGAGCCCGGCCAGATCCATCTCCAGGGTCTCGGGCGCGCCCCACGCTGCGACGTCCGGGCCGTCGTTGTTGCCCAGCACCGCGCGGACGGGCGCGAAGGCGGACAGTTCGTCGAGGACGGCGGCGGTGCAGACGTCTCCAGCGTGCAGGATGAGATCGGCCGCCCGCAGGTGCTCAGCCACCCGCCGCGGGCAGGATCGCCAGCGGCGGGGCGCGTGCGTGTCCGACAGCACGACGATTTTCACCGGGCCATCATGCCGTCCCGGCGCGGAGGCCGCTCGGGCAGCATGCCGCCCGGCTGCGGACAGGGGCCGCACTGCGGACGGCGGTCGCGCTGTGGACACAGGCCGGGTCGCGTGGTCAGACGCGGCGCGGGCTGCGCTCGTCGTTGATGGCCGGCATCACGGAGGTAAGCGCGGCGCTGGCTTGCTGGCGGGCTCTTCGATCTCGTTCCCGGGCCTCGGCCCCGGCCGCGGCGGCCGCGAGACGGTCGGCGGACGAACGGCGGAGACGGGCCCGCTTCCTGGCCTTCACACCGTGGTCAGCGGCCAGAGCCGCGATGACGAGCAGGACAACAGCGACAACGATGAGCGCAACCATCAGCATCTTCGGTCAAGGGTGAGCGTTCCGGGGACACTTCAATGCTACGTGCCGCGCGGCCGCCCCGGCTTATGCGGCACGGGGATCCATGTCACAAGAGGGCATCACAAGAGGGCATCACAAGAGGGCATAGAGCCACGACGGCCCGGCCACGCGGGCCCCGGCGGCCAGGCACCGGCGGCGGAGCTCGCGGTCGGCCGTCACCACGATGCAGCGTCCCCGGCAGCCCTGCGCCAGCCGGACGATCTCGTCGTCACCGGAGCCGGGGGCGGATACCACGCGAACAATCCCGGCGTCCCCATCCCGTCCCCGGCCGCCCTCCGCCGTGCGGGCCCGTTCGGCGATCCGCGGCACGGCCGCGCGGGCCGCCCCCTCCAGCACCAGGACCACATCGACTGGGACCAGGCCCGACGCATCGCGGACGGCGTCCGGCGACCCGGACGGCTCGTCACCTTCGCCCGTGCCCAGAAGCTCGGCCGCGATGCCCGCGGCACCGCGCACGGCCAGCTTGGCCAGTTCGTCGTGCAGGCGGACCGCGGCCCCGGCCCGGTCCCGCCACCAGCCGTCGGGACGCGAGCCCACCACGTTGGCGCCGTCCACGATGACGGTGACCGCCCGCTCGGCCGCCTTCCTGCCCGCCTTCGGGCCCGGGTTCTTGCCCGCGTCCTTCCCACGGCCGCGATCCCCATGGCTCCGGCCGGGGCCGGCTTCGTCGCCTGCGGTCATCCCCCAGCCCCTCCTGTTCGGCGCTGATGGACCGACCATAACGCGGCCGCGCGGAAATCGGGGACCCGCACCTGCCCGCGGCCAGAGCGCCGCCGCCTAAGCTGGCCGCATGGCAGATGCGATGCTGACCGGGCACATCACCAAGCTGCGGCAGCGGCGGACCGCGCCGCTCATCCTCGAGCTGGACCTCACGCAGGGCATCGCGGAAGGGCCGCCGGCCGACCCGGTGGCCGCGCTGCTGTCGCGGCACAGGACGCGGCTCGCCGATGTGCTCGACGGCCTGCGGCGGGCCCAGGAGGACCCACGGGTCAAGGCGCTGATCGCCAAGGTGGGCGGCCAGCACATCGGCCTGGCCACGGTGCAGGAACTGCGTGAGGCGATCGGGGATTTCCGGGCGGCGGGCAAGTCCGCGTTTGTCTGGGCCGAGTCGTTCGGGGAATTCTCACGCGGCAACCTGCCCTACTACCTCGCCACCGCCTTCGACCAGATCTTTCTCCAGCCGTCCGGCAGTCTGGGGCTGACCGGCATCGTGGTCGAGCGGCTGTTCCTCCGTTCCGCGCTGGACAAGATCGGCGTCAGCTTCGAGGCCGCCCAGCGGAAGGAGTACAAGACCGCGGCGCACCCGCTGACCGAACGGGGCTTCACCCAGCCGGCCCGGGAGGAAACCGAGCACCTGGCCGCATCCATCGCCGGTCAGATCACCAGAGCCATCGCCGAACGGCGGGGGAAGAGCCCGGCCGACGCGCGGGCCCTGCTCGACCGCGGCCCGTTCCTCCCGCAGGAGGCCGTCGCCGAGGGGCTCATCGATGCCGTGGGCTACCGCGACGAGGTCTACGCGGCGGCCCGCAAGCAGGTGGGCCGCGACGGCCCGGACGCGGTCCTCCAGTACGTGGGCCGCTACCAGCGGGCTCACACCCTGGCGCAGTGGGCCCGCAAGCTGCCGAATCCGCGGGAGCGCTACGTCGCCGTCATCTACGCCAGCGGGCCGATCCGGCAGGGCCGCAGCGGCCGGGGACCGATGTCCGGGTCCGCGATCGGCTCCGACACGGTCGCGGGCGCGCTGCGCGCCGCGGCCGCCGACCAGCGGGCGCGGGCCATCCTGCTCCGGGTCAACAGCCCCGGCGGCTCGTCCACCGCGTCCGACACGATCTGGCGTGAGGTCGTGCGGGCCCGGGCTGTCGGCACGCCGGTTGTGGTGTCCATGGGCGACGTCGCGGCGTCCGGCGGCTACTACATCGCGATGGCGGCGGACGAGATCATCGCGCAGCCGGGCACCATCACCGGCTCGATCGGCGTGGTGACCGGCAAGCCCGTCATCGAGCAGTTGCTGGACCGGGCCGGCATCACCACCGACGCGGTGGCCGAAGGCGCGCACGGCCGGATGTTCGCCCCGACCCATCCGTTCAGCGAAGACGAGTGGGCCATCGTGAACGCCTGGCTCGATCACATCTACGCCGACTTCACCGGCAAGGTGGCCGAGGGGCGCGGGATGTCACCCGAGCAGGTTGACCAGATAGCCCGGGGCCGCGTCTGGACCGGCGCGGATGCCGTGGACAACGGCCTGGCCGACTCGCTGGGCGGGCTGGCCGCAGCCGCCCGGGCGGCCCGGCGCCGGGGCGGCCTGCCCGAGAACGCGCCGCTGCGCCTGTTCCCACGGGTGACGCCGCTGGACCAGCTGAGGCCGCACGAATCGAGTGAAGACCGCGCCGCGCAGACGGCTCTGGGCGCGTCCTTCCCGGCGCTGGCAGCGGGTCTGCTGCCCGCCCTCGGGCCCCTTGCGGAGACGTGGGGCGTGTGGGGCCCGGCCTGGCGGCTGGCCACGCAGGCTGGGCTGCCGCCGTACGGACCGCTGACGCTGCCGGGTCACTGGAGCATCGGTTGACGGAACGGGCCCGCGTCGGAGATTCCGCTCCGGGGGCCCCCTCCGGCTGGGACAGCGTGCTGTCCGCCCACGCGGCTGGCGTCACCCTCGTGACCATCGCCGATGGCCGCGACGACATCGGCACGACGGTCAGCGCGTTCAACCCGGTGTCGCTCGACCCGCCGCTCGTGCTCATCTCCCTGCTGGCAACGTCCTATCCGGCCGAACTGCTCGGTGCTGACGCCGGCGGTGGTGGAGGCACTCCCGGCGACGGCCCGGGGCCTGACGCTGGGCCGAGAGCTGGCGGCGGGGCGGCGGCCGGGCGGTTCGCGGTCTGCCTGCTCGCCGCGGGCCAGCGCATGCTGGCGGGCCGCTTCGCGGCCGCCGGCCGGCCGAACGCGCGGCGGATGCTGGACGCGGTCCCGCATCGACGGGGGGCGCTGTCCGGCGCGCTGATCCCCGAGGGCGGCCTGGCGGCGCTGGAATGCGAGGTGACCCAGCGGGTCCCGGCCGGCGACCACGTGGTGCTCATCGCGCGCGTGCTCGCGGTGCCCTACCAGGCGCCGTCCGGCGACCCCCTGGTCCGCTTCCGCGGCCGGTATTCCTCGCTCTGCTGAAGGTCGAGACGATCCTGGCCACGGCCACCGCGATCGAGTATTGAGCCGTGGGGAACCGCGCGGCCAGCCGGGGGGGTGGGCTGACCGCGCGGTTCGTCAGGGCGCGGCTCGTCAGGCCGCGAGGTTTGTCAGGCGGCGCGCTTGTAGGCGCGCACCGCGAGCGGCACGAAAACGACGTAGATCCCGGCCAGCCACACGAGGCTCTTCCACAGGCTCGCCTCGACCGGGCCGCCGAGGGCCAGCGCGCGCATCGTATCGACCACGTACGTGACCGGCTGGTTGTTGGCGAAGGCCTGCAGCCAGCCCGGCATGGTGGCGATGGGCACGAACGCCGAGCTGAGGAACGTGATCGGGAACAGCCAGATCAGCCCGAACGCCTGCACCGATTCCTCATCGCCGATGGCCAGCCCGGTGAATGCAGCGATACAGCAGATCGACAGCCCGAAGAGGATGGCCAGGAGGACCATGGCGATGGCGGGCAGGACGCCGTTCTGGAACCGGAATCCCACCGCGTAGCCCACCCCGAGCACGATCAGGATGGTCACCGTCATCCGGCCGGTGTCCGCCACCAGCCGCCCGGTCAGCACGGCCGAACGCGCCATCGGCATCGACCGCAGCCGGTCGATGACCCCCTTCTTCAGCTCCTGGGCCAGCGCGATGGCTGTGCCGAAGGTGGCGAACGCCGCGGTCTGCGCGATGATCCCGGGCATCAGGAAATTTACGTAGCCGCCCCGCACGTGCACCAGGATCGCGCCGCCGAAGACGTACCGGAACATCAACACGAAGATCACCGGCTGGATCACGGTGAAGACGATGTAGGCGGGGACCCGCATCCAGACCAGCAGATTCCGCTTGGTGATCGTCAGGGTGTCACTCACGGCCCAGCGAGCCTGGGTGAGCAGGCCCGGAGCGTCCGGCTCTGCGGCAACGGCGGTCATGACGATGCCCTCCCGGCTGTCTCGGCGTCTCTGCGGCGGCCGCGGCGGCGCTTGCCGGGCTGATCTTCTTCCTCGGCGGCGTGGCCGGTCAGGGCCAGGAACACATCGTCCAGGGACGGCCGCCGTAGCGCCAGCCCCCGGGTCTCCACCCCGGCCGCGTCCAGCGCGCGCACCGCCTGGATGAGCGCTTCGGAGCCGCTGCCGCCGACCCCCACGCTTGTGACGCCGGTCTCGTCGTCGACGTGCGGCTCACTCTCAGCCACCTTCGAGATGGCGGCGGCGGCGTCGGCCAGCCGGGAGCGGTCCGGAACGGTGAACTCCAGCACGTCCCCACCGACGCGGCTCTTCAGCTCCGTCGAGGTGCCGGCCGCGATGACCAGGCCGCGGTCGATGACCACGATCTCGTCGGCCAGTTCGTCGGCCTCGTCCAGGTACTGGGTAGTCAGCAGCAGTGTCGTGCCCCCGGCGACCAGCGAGCGGATGATGTCCCACATGCCCAGCCGGGAGCGCGGGTCCAGGCCGGTGGTCGGCTCGTCCAGGAACAGGACCTTGGGGCGGCCGACCAGGCTCGCGGCCAGGTCCAGGCGGCGATGCATGCCGCCGGAGAAGCCCTTGGCGGGCCGGTCGGCCGCCTCAGTGAGGTCGAACTGCTCCAGCAGCTCGGTGGCGCGAACGCGGGCACTCGCGCGGCTCAGGTGGTACAGGCGTCCGATGATCTCCAGGTTCTCCCGGCCGGTGAGCTCCTCCTGGATGGCGGCCGACTGCCCGGACAACCCGATCGAACGGCGGACCGCGCTGGCCTCGTGCACCACGTCGTGCCCCTCCACGACGGCCCGGCCACCGTCCGGGAGCAGCAGCGTGGTCAGGATGCGGACCGCAGTCGTCTTACCCGCACCGTTCGGCCCGAGCACACCGAGCACTGTCCCGCGCGGCACCGATAGGTCGATACCGCGCAACGCATGGACCTCGCCGAACGATTTCGTCAGGTCCTCCACGAGAATCGCCGGCCCTGAGCCGATCTGTGACACCACGCCTCCTCAGCGCACCGCTATCCGGTCAACCTCCGCGCCATGAAACCTACGTCAACACCCTTCTGGCCGCGAACGAAAAAACCGCTCGGGATCAGCATGCCCGACGGGTATGACGAAGCGGCGGCCGCAGAGTCATCGCTGCCGGAGCGGACGGACAGCCAGGCCGTTCAGCCGGCCAGGACCTGGGGGCTGGCGGCGGCCAGGCGGCCTTCGCGCCAGACGGCGGCGGTCAGCGGCACGCCGGGGCGGTACGCCAGGTAGGTGTGCGACGGGGCGTCCAGCATCAGCAGGTCGGCCCGCGCGCCGACTCCGAGGTGCCCCACGTCGGCCCGCCGCAGCGCGAGGGCACCGCCGGCGGTGGCCGACCAGACCGCCTCCTGGGTGGTCATGCCCATCTCCCGGACGGCGAGGGCCACGCACAGGGCCATGCTGGAGGTGAAGCAGGAGCCCGGGTTGCAGTCGGTGGCGATGGCCACGGTCACGCCCGCGCCGAGCAGCCGCCGTGCGTCCGGGTACGGCTGCCGGCAGGAGAATTCGACCCCTGGCAGCAACGTGGCGACAGTGCGCGAGGAGGCCAGCAGGTCGACGTCCGCGCTGGTCAGATAGGTGCAGTGGTCGGCCGAGGCGGCACCGGCCCCGACCGCGACCCGGACGCCCGGGCCCGGCCCGAGCTGGTTGGCGTGCACCCGCGGGAGCAGGCCCCGGGCGTGGCCGGCAGCCAGCACGGCCGCGGCCTCGTCCGCGCCGAACGCCCCCTCCTCGCAGAACACGTCGATCCACCGGGCGTCCGGGGCGCAGGCGTCGAGCATCGGGCCGCACACCAGGTCCAGGTAACCCGCTGGGTCGTGGTCGAACTCCGGCGGGACGACGTGCGCGCCCAGGTAGGTGACCTCGGGGGTGACCTCGGCGGCGAGCATCACGCTGCGTGCCTCGTCCCGGACCGTCAGCCCGTAGCCGGACTTGCACTCGTACGTCGTCGTGCCCTGGCGGAGCATCTCATCGGCCAGGCGGCGCAGGCCGGCCCGGAGCGTGACGTCCGAGGCGGCCCGGGTCGCCGCGACGGTCGAGGCGATGCCGCCCGCGGCGTACGGCTGGCCGTCCATCCGGGCGGCGAAGTCGGCCCCGCGCTCACCCGCGAAGACCAGGTGGGCGTGCGAATCGACGAAGCCGGGCATTACGGCCCGCCCGCGCGCGTCGACGATGTCGTCGGCGGCGGGTGCCCGGCCCGCCGGGCCGGTCCAGGCGATGTGGTCATCGTCGATGACCACCGCCGCGCCGGTGATGGCGCTGAACTCCCCCGGTCCGCCGCCGGGCTCCCCCGGGGCGCCGGGGCCGGGATCACCGGCCGGGGCGTTCGTCACCAGCTCCCCGATGTTCGTGATCAGTGTGCTCATGCGCCCCTCATTCCGGTGCCGCCAGCACGGAACGGATCGCGGCGGCCAGTTCGCCCGGAACATCCTCCACCAGCAGGTGCCGGCCGTCGCGGACCACGTCCCGGGCGCCGATCACCACGTGCCGGACATCGGACGACGTGGCCGCGAACACCACGCTGTCCAGGACCGTCCCAGCTTCCGTGCCGGCCAGCCGCGGGCTGTCCAGGCCGATGGTGACCAGGTCGGCCAGCGCACCGGGGATGATCTCCCCGGCGCCGGCCCAGCCCAGGCAGGCGTGGCCGGCCACGGTCGCGGCCCGGGCGAGCTCGTCCGCGGTGAAGTGGACCCGCCGCCTACTCGCCAGGCGCTGGGTCAGTTCCAGCCAGCGCGCCTCGGCCAGCAGGTCGATCACCGCGTTGCTGTCGCTGCCCAGGCTGATGGGGCAGCCCGCCGCGGCGAGGGCCCGGGCCGGGCCGATCCCGTCGGCGAGGTCCGCCTCCGTGGTCGGGCAGAGGCAGCAGGAGGTCTGCGACGCCCCGAGCACGTCGATGTCCTCGCGCAGCAGATGGGTGGCGTGGACCACGGTGCTGCGCGGGCCGAGCACGCCCGCCTCGTACAGCACCTGGGCCGGGGTACGGCCGTACGCGGCCAGGCTGTCGCCGTTCTCGGCCGGCTGCTCGGACAGGTGCGCGTGCACCGGGGCGCCGAACCTGTGCGACCAGCCCATCACCTCGTGCATCTGGCTCGGCGGAACCGCCCGGACCGAATGGATGGCAGCGCCGGCCCGCGCCTGCGGGCTGAGCATCCCGCGGGAGTCGGCGCCCAGGCCGGCCACCCGTTCCGCCCACCGGCCGGCGTCACCGTCGCCGAACCTGAGCTGGACATTCCGCAGCGGTTTCGGGGTACCGTCCCGGCGCAGGCCCGCCGCCAGGTAGCAGGTGTCGAGCAGGGTGATCCGCAGCCCGGCGTCCACGGCGGCCCGCAGCAGGACCCGCCCCATCTCGTTGGGGTCGGCGTACGGCGTGCCGCCCGGGCCATGGTGCAGATAGTGAAACTCGCCGACGCAGGTGATCCCGGCCAGGGCCATCTCGGCGTAGACGGCGCGCGCGAGGGCGTAGTAGCTGCCCGGGTTCAGCGCGGCGGCGAGCTGGTACATGCGGTCGCGCCACGTCCAGAACGTGCCCTGATCGGCCTCCACCGCGCCGCGGAGTCCCCGGTGGAAGGCGTGTGAGTGGGCGTTGGCCAGACCGGGAAGGGTCAGCCCGGGCAGCAGATACGTGCCGGCCGTGACGGTATCGCGCGCCACCCCGGGTGTGATCGCGGTGAAGCGGTCTCCGGCGGCTTCGATCAGGACGTCACGCTGTACCCCGCCGCCGGGCAGCCAGGCGAGCTCAGCGTGCCATTGCCGGGTCCCGCCCGGGTCGTCCGGGGCGGTTCCGGCCAGCCGGCCCGGGTCCGGCGCGACGGCCGGCCAGTCGGCGGTCGGTGCGGGCGGCGTGTGCCCGGAGCGGCCCGGCCCGGCCGCGGGGCCGCGGGGAGCGTGCCCGGCACGCCCGGGTCCCTTCATCGCGCGGGCGCCGCCGGCGCCATCGGGATCCGCACGCCGCGGGCGGCCGCGACCTTCTCCGCCGCCTCGTAGCCCGCGTCGGCGTGCCTCAGCACGCCCATGCCCGGGTCGTTGGTCAGGACCCGTTCCAGCTTGGCGGCGGCCAGGTCCGTGCCGTCCGCCACGCAGACCTGGCCAGCGTGGATGGACCGGCCGATGCCGACGCCGCCGCCGTGGTGGACGCTGACCCACGACGCCCCGGACGCGGTGTTGACCAGGGCGTTCAGGATCGGCCAGTCCGCGATCGCGTCCGAGCCGTCCGCCATGGCTTCGGTCTCCCGGTACGGCGAGGCCACCGACCCGCAGTCCAGGTGGTCACGGCCGAGCACGATCGGCGCGCTGACGTCACCGCGCCGGACCAGCTCGTTGAAGCGGGCCCCGGCGAGGTTGCGCTCGCCGTAGCCGAGCCAGCAGATCCGGGCCGGCAAGCCCTGGAAGTGCACCTTTTCCCGGGCCATCCGGATCCACCGGGCCAGCGGCTCGTTGTCCGGGAACAGGTCGAGGACCGCGGCGTCCGTCGCGGCGATGTCCTGCGGATCACCGGACAGGGCGGCCCACCGGAACGGCCCCCTGCCCTCGCAGAACAGTGGCCGGATGTAGGCCGGCACGAAGCCGGGGAAGTCGAAGGCGCGGCTGTAGCCGGCCGTCTGCGCCTCACCGCGGATGGAGTTGCCGTAGTCGAAGACCTCGGCGTCGGCGTCCATGAAGCCAACCATGGCCGCCACGTGCACGGCCATCGACTCCTGGGCCCGCCGGGTGAACCCGGCCGGGTCCTCCGCGCGCAGCGCCACCATATCCTCCAGCGTGACACCGCGCGGCAGGTAGGTGAGCGGGTCGTGCGCGGAGGTCTGGTCGGTGACGACATCGGCGGGGAAGCCCATCTCCAGGAGCGCCGGGAGCACCTCCGCCGCGTTGCCGCCCACGCCGATGGACAGCGGCAGGCCGGCGTCCCGCGCCGCCGTCGCGCGGCGCACCGCGTCGTCGAGGCCGTCGGCGGCCTGGTCGAGGTAACCCTGCTCGATCCGGCGGGCGATCCGCGTCGGGTCGCACTCCACGCAGATCGCCACGCCGCCGTTCATGGTCACTGCGAGCGGTTGCGCGCCGCCCATCCCGCCCAGCCCGGCGGTGAGGGTGATCGTCCCGGCGAGGGTCCCGCCGAACCGCTTGGCCGCCACCGCGGCGAAGGTCTCGTAGGTGCCCTGCAGGATGCCCTGCGTGCCGATGTAGATCCACGAGCCCGCGGTCATCTGCCCGTACATGGTCAGCCCGAGGGCTTCCAGGCGGCGGAACTCCTCCCAGGTGGCCCACTCCGGCACCAGCAGTGAGTTGGCGATCAGCACCCGGGGCGCCCATTCGTGGGTGCGCACGATCCCGACCGGCTTGCCGGACTGGACGAGCAGGGTCTCATCGCCGGCCAGGCCCCGCAAGGACGCCACGATTGCGTCGTAGGCGGCCCAGCCGCGCGCCGCGCGACCGGATCCGCCGTAGACGATGAGCTGGTCCGGATGCTCGGCGACCTCTGGGTCGAGGTTGTTCATCAGCATCCGCATGGCGGCCTCTTGCGGCCACCCCTGGCAGGTGAGCGCCGTTCCGTGTGGGGCACGGACCGGGCGCGGGCCCGCCGCTGGCCCAGTCGGTTCACTGTGCATGTTCCATCATTGCCCGTCCGGGCCGGCAGCGTACCGTTACGCCGGTATCTGGTTTGCGCGCGTTCCCGTGCGCGTCACGTCACGCCCGCCGCGCGTTTACTTCAGGCCCTCCTGAGCGAGGAACCCGCTGGCCACCTGGGTGTAACTCGCGTGGTCGATGGTCAGGGCCTTATTCATCTGCACCAGGGCGTCGGTGGTCAGCACCGCGGAGACCGCGTTGAGCGTGCTCACGATGGTGGCGTTGACGCCGTTCTTGTACACCAGCGGCGTCACGTTCTGCGCGGCGAAGAGGTTCTTCGGGTCGGACAGCGACACGAAGTTGTCGGTGGCGATCTGCGGTGTGGTGGTGAACAGGTCCGCGGCCTGGACCTTGCCGCTCTGCAGCGCGGCGATCGTGATCGGCCCGGACTCGTCCAGCGGCTGGAAGGACTTGAAGGTCAGCCCGTAGACGTTCTTCAGGCCCGGGATTCCGTCGGCCCGCGTCTTGAACTCCGGCGGGCCGCCGATGACGAAGTCCTTCGCGTACGGGGCCAGGTCGGAGATCGACGTCAGGTGATCCTTGGTCGCGGTCGCCTGAGTGACCGTGATCGAGTCCTTGTCCTGCGCCGGCGCGGAGTTGAGGATCTCCACCGAGCTCGGCAGCTTGGCCTTCAGTTCCGCGTTCACGTCGGCGGTACTCGTGGCAGTGCTCTTCGGATTGACCGAGGTGGTCAGCAGGGCCCCGTTGTACTCGGGAATGATCGTGATCGCGCCCTTGACCACCTCGGGGTAGTAGACCTCGCGGGCGCCGATGTTGAGCTTGGTCGTGACCTTGACGCCCTTGCCCTGCAGGGCGTCGGCGTAGATCTGGGCGAGCACCTCATCCTCGGGGAAGTTCGCCGAGCCCACGACGACGGAGCCGGTGGCCGCGGGCGCAAGCGGGTTGGCGGAGGAACTGGACTTACTGCTGCTGCTGCCGCTGCTGCTGCTGCTGCACGCGGCGGCGGTGAGGCAGGCGAGGACCGCGACGCCGACCGCCGCGGTTCTTATCGTGGTCGTCTTCGGCGCCGGTGATGCCGCACGCCGCGATGAAATAGTGAGCATAAGGTGTTCCCTTCAATTCCGGCCGGAAAAGACGTTATCAGGATGTCCGCGCCTGGCGGCGCAGGCCCACCGGGACAATGAGCCATCTGAGCAGTGTGAACAGCCCCTGGATGGCGAGCGCGAGCAGGACGATCACGGCGGCCCCCCCGGCCACCACGTTGTACTGGTCGCTGGCGAGGCCGTCGATGATGTAGCGGCCGAGGCCGCCGAGCCCGATGTAGGCGGCGATGGTGGCCGTCGCGACGACCTGGATCGCGGAGATGCGCAGGCCGAGCAGGATCAGCGGTATCGCGACCGGGATCTCGACCTTGCGCAGGATCTGCCATTCGGTCATGCCCATCCCGCGGGCCGCGTCGGTCAGATCAGCCTCCACCCCGAGCACTCCCTCGTAGGTGTTCACCAGGATGGGCGGGATGGCCAGGAACGCCAGCGGGACGACCCACGAGGCGGGCGACCCGGAGGTCAGCACGAAGATCAGCACCAGCAGACCGAGGGTGGGCAGCGCGCGGCCAAAGTTCGCCGCGGTGACGACGACGAAGCCGCCACGCCGAAGGTGGCCCATGGCCAGGCCAGCCGGCAGCGCGATGATCACGGCGATGCCCAGCGCGATGCCCGTGTACTCGAGATGCTGAACGAGCCGCACGGGTATGCCGTCGCTGCCGTGCCACTGCTGGGCCGAGGTCAGCCACTGCCAGGCGATCCGGAAGTAACTCATGGCGCGCCTCCGGCACGACAGCTCATGGCGCAGCCTCCGGCACGACAGCTCATGGCGCGCCTCCGGTCCAGGTAGCGGTGAGGATGCGGCTGCCGGGGCGGACCCTGCGCCCGGCCTCCCAGGGGGTCAGCCAGCGGCGCAGCAGCACGAGGACGGTGTCGGCGAGCAGGGCCAGGATGATGATGAGAATAAGCGCGGCGTAGATCTCGGTCGGGAAGTCTCGCTGCTCTCCGTCGATGAAAAAGTAGCCGAGGCCGCCGATGCCGATCAGCTGGCCGACACTGACCAGGCTGATACTGGAGACGGTGGCGACCCGCAGGCCCGCGATGATGACCGGCATGGCCAGCGGCAGCTCGACCCGGATGACGCGGCGCAGTGAGCCGAAGCCCATCGCGTCCGCGGCCTGGCGCACCGGAGGCGGCACGGACCGCAGGCCGTCCACCACGTTCGGGATCAGGACCGACAGCGAGAACAGGGTGAGCGGGATGATCACCGTCCAGTCGGTCAGGCCGGTGTAGTCGATCAGGACGAGATACAGCGCCAGCGAGGGCAGCGCATAGAAGATGCTGGTCAGGCTGAGGATGGGCGGCCAGGTCCAGCGGTAGCGCACGCACATGATGCCGACCGGGATGGCCACGATGATGCCGAACAGGACCGGCAGCAGGGCCAGATACAGGTGCTGAACCAGATAGTGCGCGAGCAGCGCGCGATTATCCCAGGCCCAGCTCATGACGGACGGGCGCCTTGGCCGTCGGCGGTCTCCTCGGCGGCCTGGATCGCGGCGCGGAGCCGCTCGTAGGAAGTGATCCCCACGACGCGGCCCTGGTCCTCCACGCCGACCGCGAGCCCGGTGGGGGACAGAATGGTCGCATCCAGCGCCGCGCGCAGCGAATCCCGCCCCACCCGGAACGTATGGCCGTAGGGGGCCAGCGTCAGCCGGCGGAGCGTTTCCTGCCCGTCGCGGGTTTCGAGCTCCGACAGGGCGGCCCAGCCGCGTGGCAGCCGATGTTCGTCGGTGACCAGGACCCACGACTCACCGGCCCGCTTGGCGGCCTGGCGGGCCTGCTCGATCGTGGCGTCCTCGCTGAGCACGGTCTCGGTCTCGAGGTCGAGTCCGGTTGCGGGGAAGAAGCCCAGCCGGCGGATCCCGCGGTCGAAGCCGAGGAAGTTCTCCACATAATCGTCGATCGGGGAGCCGAGCAGGTGCTCGGGTGTATCGATCTGGGCGATCTTCCCGTGCGGGTAGAACACGGCAACCTGGTCCCCGACCTTGATCGCCTCCTCCACGTCGTGCGTGACGAGCACCACCGTCTTGTGCAGCTCGGCCTGCAGCCGGATGAGCTCATCCTGCAAAGAGGCCCGGACAATCGGGTCGACCGCGCTGAACGGCTCGTCCATGAGCAGGACGGGCGGATCGGCGGCGAGCGCCCGGCCGACCCCGACCCGCTGCTGCTGGCCGCCGGACAGCTGGTACGGGTACCGGCGGGCCATCGCCGGATCCAGGCCGACCAGGTCCATCAGCTCCCGGGCCCGGTCCCGGGCCTTGGCCTTGGGCCATCCGTTCAGCAGCGGCACGGTAGCGATGTTGTCCTCGATCGTGCGGTGCGGGAACAGGCCGGTCTGCTGGATGACATAGCCGATCCCGCGGCGCAGCCGGGAGGCCTCGGTCTGCGCGATGTCGCGCCCGTCGAGCAGGATGCGGCCCTCGGACGGCTCGATCAGCCGGTTGATCATGCGCAGCGTAGTCGTCTTGCCGCAGCCGCTCGGCCCGACCAGCACCATGGTCTTGCCGTCCGGGATCTCCAGGTTCAGGTCGTCGACCGCGATCGTTCCCCCGGGGTAACGCTTGGTCACGCTCTCGAAGGTGATCAAAGCGTGGCCTCGCTCGTCGGCTGGTCGTCTCCGGTGACCTGTCCCGCGTTTGCCCTCTCAGCACGGGATTCACATAGACAGCGGCATGAATGGTTCTCTTCATGCTCTTGATCCCTGCACAGGGTGTCAAGCCGACAGCCGGCGGAGTATGCGAACTTGTTACGCGGAAAGGAGGCGTGATGTCAGCCGAATGAGCCCAGGCCGGAGTGCCGCTCGTCCTCGACGGGAACGGCTCGTGACACCAGCCCGGGCGGAGGGCCAAGTGGATCTGGCTCACATTTCGCATGGCCCAGTCCCAGATCCCGATCTCACCCGCGAAGCCAAATTTGACTACACATAGTAATTATATATATACGCTAAGCAGCGGACGCGGGCGAGCACGCCCGGGACCGGGGGCACAGCGAAGAGCAAAGGGAGAGGCCATGCGCGCGTTGCGGGGCAACCACATCATCACCGGCCATCGCGGCGGGGTCCCCGCCCGCTGGCGCCGGGCTGGCGTGGCGGCAGCGGCCCTGGCCCTGCCGCTGGCCGCCGCCGGCATCGCCGCGGCACCCGCGTCGGCGGCAGGCGGCTACATGGTGACCCACACCATCCCCGTGGGCTCCGGCCCGGACGGGGTGGCGGTGGACCCCGCGGCCCGCACCATCTACGTGACCAACAACGGCGCTGGCACCGTGTCGGTGATCGACGAGGCCACCAACAAAGTGACCCACACCATCCCGGTCGGCTCCGGCCCGGACGGGGCGGCGGTGGACCCCGCGGCCCGCACCGTCTACGTGACCAACTCCGGCGCTGGCACCGTGTCGGTGATCGACGAGGCCACCAACAAAGTGACCCACACCATCCCGGTCGGCTCCGGCCCGGACGGGGCGGCGGTGGACCCCGCCGCCCACACCGCCTACGTGACCAACGAATTTGATGGCACCGTGTCGGTGATCAACGAGGCCACCAACACAGTGACCGCCACCATCCCCCTCGGCGGCAACCCGGACGGGGCGGTGGTGGACCCCGCCGCCCACGCCGTCTACGTGACCAACGGCAATGGCAACACCCACGGCTTCCCTGGCGCGGTATCGGTGATCGACGAGGCCACCCGCACAGTGACCCACACCATCACCGTGGGCGTCGCCCCGGTCGCGGTGGCGGCGGACCCCGCCGCCGGAATCGTCTACGTGGCCAACTCCGGCGATAACACCGTGTCGGTGATCGGCGAGGCCACCAACACCGTGACCCACACCATCACCGTCGGCTCCGGCCCGTCCGGGGTGGCGGCGGACCCCGCGGCCGGAATCGTCTACGTGGCCAACGGCAGCTCCGTGTCGGTGATCGACGAGGCCACCGACACGGTAACCGCCACGGTCCCCGTGGACACCCCTCCGTCCGGGGTGGCGGTCGACCCCGCTACCCGCACCGCCTACGTGACCGGCCCCGTTGACGGGACCGTGTTGGTGATTCAGATGTGCGGGTGGTAGCTCACCGGCACCGACGCTCGCTGACCTGGCACGCAGCAGCCTCCTACCAGGCCTGATACAGGAGATAGCGCTGCTAGGCCCGCCCGGAAGGCACAGCTTGGGCCGCCAACCCGAACCTCCATCATGGGAACTCACGTTTCCCCTGGTGAACAGGGGCCTCAGCTGACGTGAGGGGAACTTCGGCTTACCGGGCCGCGCGGCGGCGTCAGCGGTCGAAGAAGACGCCCTGGCCAGCCGACAACTGCTCGTACTCGCGTAGCCGGGCGTGCGCCCGCGCGGGCTCGGCGTCCGCCATGGCCTGGACGATGACGGCGGCCAGCACGGCCGGCGCCGCATGCGAGTCGAAGACCAGGCCGGAGCCGACGCCGGCGGTCAGCAGGACATGGGCATCACCAGCGAACGGGACAAACGGCACGTCGGTGATGACGGCGGTGCGCATGCCGAGGCGCCGCGCGAACCGGAGCGCCTGGACCGTCTCGGCCGGGTACCTCGGCAGCGCGATGGCGAGCAGCCAGCGGCCGCCGGCCTCGCTCACGTGCAGCAGGGCGTCGAACACGACGCTGCCGCCAAAGGTGAGGCAGCGCACGTCCGGATGGATGCGCCGGGCGGCGTAGGCGAAGTACTGGGCCAGCGGCGCCGAGATGCGGTGGCCGAGCACGGCCAGCGGCCGTGAGGCCGCCAGCTCCCGGCCCAGCTCGGTCACGGCCTGGGCATCGGCCAGCGCCTGCTGCAGCGCGTGCAGGTGGGCGATCTCCGCGGCGGCCGCCGCCTGCAGCTCGTTACCGTGCGCACCGACGGCCGGGAGGCCACCCGGCTCTCCGGCGCCCGCCGGGCCGCCGGTCACACCGGCGGGGGGAAGCACGTTAGCCCCGCGGGCTACGCCGGACGGCCCCGCGGGATCGAGCGCGATCATGCGCAGGGCCTCCCGGAGCGCGGGATACCCGGAAAAGCCCAGGGCGGCCGCGAACCGGGTGACCGACGGCTGGCTGACTCCCGCGCGCCGGGCCAGCGCGACGCTGGACAGGAAGGCTGAGTCCGGCATGTGGTCCAGGAGGTACTGCGCGATCCGCCGCTGCGCCGGAGACAGGCGGCGCCCGCCGAGCAGCGTGAGCAATGAGCCAGCGGAGACGACTTCGCCGACGCCGCCCTCCATCGTCCCTCGCTCGCTGACCGACGTGTACAGATTCATTCACATCGTAAGTTCTCGCATGGATTCATGCCAGACCTCAGAATGGCCAGCCGGCGGACCCAGATCAGCAGCACGGCGACGGTCGCGACCGCGATCGCGGTGACGTGGCCGACCGCGGCCACGTCACCGCGGGTAAGGCCGGCGAAGATCCGGCCGACGAAGATCAGCGCCGCCAGATCGGCGGCCGCCGCCACCCGCGCCGGCCAGGAGCCGAACGCCAGCGCCACGACGATCGCGGACACCACCACGTAGGACGGGCCCACGTCGAGCAGGTACCGGGAGGACACCGGGAGCAGCCCGGCGTCGACGCGGTAGGCGACGATCCCCTCGCTGACCAGCGTCCCTATCACATGGCCGGCCGTGCAGACCACGGCCAGGCACAGGCTGCCCACGGCCCGGTTGGCACCGAACATGGCGAGCGCGATCAGCACCGACCAGGCGTACGCGGAACCCCCGGCGACGAACGCCGACAACAGCAGGGACCCGGCCGGGTGGTGCTCCAGGTTAGCCACACTGGTGCTCGCCCACGCGGCGATCGCCGACCGGTCGCGGGCGGGCAGAGCCGCATCGCACACGGTGACCACCAGGAAGACGGCCAGGAAGAGGGACGCCGTCAGGTACCGGCGACGGATCACCTGCCCCAGCTTTCGCATCCGAGTTGCCACTACTCGATGTTGACTACTCCCCGCCCTGAAGGACGGGGATTCCCGGGCTTACGCCCAAGGGTTCCTGTTTCACAGCCGACTGCACCGGGGGTGTCCCGACGTGTCTGACATCAGCTCCGCAGGCATTGGCACCGTCGGTGCCTACGGCAAGACCTGCCGCAAGAATGTTCTTCGCCGCGTTGATGTCCCGGTCGTGCCGGGTACGGCAGGACGGGCACTGCCACGTCCGGGTACTGAGGCTCAGCGAGGCGAGCAGATACCCGCACACCGAGCAGGTCTTGCTGGATGGATACCAGCGGCCGATCACGATCAGGTGCCGACCGGCCCGCGCGGCCTTGTACTCGATCATCTGCCGGAAGGTGCCCCACCCGCAGTCGGAAATGGCCTTGGCGAGCGACCGGTTGCGGACCATGTTCTTTACGGCCAGGTCTTCGACCACAATCACGTCATGGTCGCGGACCAGGGCCGTGGAGGTGCGGTGCAGGAAATCGGTGCGGGACGCGCGGACCTTCCGGTGCGCCCGGGCGACCTTCGCCTTCGCTTTAGCCCGGTTCGCGGAGCCGCGCTGGCAGCGGGCCAGCCTGCGCTGATACCGGGCCAGGGCCTGTGCCCGGCGGGCCAGTTTGCGCGGGTTGGGGATCTCTTGCCCGCCGGAGGTGACCGCGAAGTCCTTGATACCCAGGTCGATCCCCACCACAGCGCCCGTCGCGGGGGATTGTTCCGGGCCGGCGACCTCGACGGCGAAGCAGACGTACCAGCGCCCGCACGGGTCCTTCGAGACGGTCACCGTGGTTGGGTTCAGCGTGGCGGCGTCGATGTCCGGCCACGACCAGGTGAACGCCAGCGGCGCGGTCGCCTTCGCCAGCCACAGCGCCCCGTCCTTCATCCGGAACGCCGACCGGGTGTAGGTCGCGGACTGGCGGCCGGTCCGGGACTTGAACCTGGGGTAGCGGGCCCGCTTAGCGAAGAACGCCCGGAACGCCTGGTGCTGGTGCCGGAGGGTCTGCTGCAGGGGGACCGAAGACACCTCGGCCAGGAACGCCAGGTCCGGGTCGCGTTTCAGGACGGTCAGCGCGGCGTCGGACGCGGCGTAGGACAGGCCCTTTCCCTCGCCGTGGTAGAGTCGGCCCCGTTCGGCGAGGGTCTGGTTCCACACCAGGCGGACGCACCCGAACGTCCGCGCGAGCATGTGCTGCTGCACGCCGTCGGGGTAGGCCCGGCACTTATACGCCATCCGCACCCCTACAGGATTCCCGCATTGACCGTAAAACAACGGGTGACACGCCGTCCGCCATTCCGCCCCGCCGTGAACGACGGGGCATCCTGGCAAGCTGTTTGGTGAACTGCGTGACCACCATAAGCCGTCCGCTCCGGGTGGCGCTGCTGTCTTACCGGAGTAAGGCGCACTGCGGCGGCCAGGGCGTGTACATCCGCCACCTGAGCAGGGAACTCGCAGCGCTCGGCCATACCGTGGAGGTGCTGTCCGGCCAGCCCTACCCCGAGCTGGAGCCCGGCCCCGTGCTGCGGAAGGTGCCCAGCCTCGACCTGTACCGGGACGAGGACCCGTTCCGCACCCCGGCCTGGCACGAATACCGGGACTGGGTCGACGTCCTCGAGACCGTGACCATGTGGACGGGCACCTTCCCGGAGCCGCTCACGTTCAGCCTCCGGGCCCTGCGCGAACTGCGCGCCCGCCGCACCGACTTCGACGTCGTGCACGACAACCAGGGACTCGGCTACGGGCTGCTCGGGGTGGACCGGCTCGGGCTGCCGCTGGTCACCACCATCCACCACCCGATCAGCGTGGACCGGCGGATCGAACTGGCGGCCACCCGTGGGCTGGCCCGGCTGTCCCGCCGCCGCTGGTACAGCTTCGTGCGGATGCAGGCGCGGGTCGCGCGCCGGGTGGCCACGGCCGGCCCGGTCATCACCGTGTCCGAATCATCGCGCCGCGACATCTGCCGCGATTTCCGGCTCCGCCCGGGAAGGGTGGACATCATCCCGCTCGGCGTCGACACGCGCGTCTTCCATCCCCGCGCGGCCGCGCGCGTGCCCGGCCGGATCGTGACCGTGGCCAGCGCGGACTCCCCGGTCAAGGGCGTGGCCGTGCTGCTGCGGGCGGTCGCCAAGCTCGCCACCGAGCGGGACGTGCAGGTCACCGTGGTCGGCAAGGCGGCCGAGCGCGGCGAGACCGAGCGCCTGGTGGCCGAACTGTCGCTGCGCGATCGGGTGCGGTTCACCCCCGGCCTGCCCGAAGCCGAGCTCGCCGCACTGCTGGCCAGCGCGGAAATCGCGGTCGTGCCGTCGCTGTACGAAGGCTTCTCCCTCCCGGCGGTCGAGCACATGGCCTCGGGGGTACCGCTGGTGGCCAGCCGCGCGGGGGCGCTGCCCGAGGTCACCGGGGACGCTGCGGAACTGGTCACGCCGGGCGATGCGGAGGAACTGGCCGCGGCGCTGCGGCGGCTGCACGACTCGCCCCGCGAGCGTGACCGGCTGTCCGGCCTGGCCTGGCGGCGCGTGCAGGCGCAGTTCGCCTGGCCCGCCGTCGCCCAGGCCACCGCCGGCTGCTACGCGCGCGCCATCGCCGTCCACCGGGACCGGGAGCGCTGACGCCCGGGCGCGCTGCGATACAGAGTCATCACTTACAGTGCCGGGAGGGAGGAACGAACTGTGCTGACCGTCGATTACAGCCGGCTCCGGCTCGGCCGGGGGGACCGCATCCTGGACGTGGGGTGCGGCTCCGGGCGGCACGCGTTCGAGGCGTACCGGCGCGGTGCGGACGTGGTGGCCTTCGACCTGGATTACAAAGAACTGCGGGACGTGGTCGGCATGTGCGGGGCCATGCGCGCCGAGGGGCAGGCGCCGCCCGCGACGGCCAGCGCGGCCGTGTCCGGGGACGCCCGGGCCATGCCGTTCGCCGACGGGATCCTTCGACCGGGTTATCGCGGCCGAGGTGTTCGAGCACATCCTGGACGACCAGCAGGCCATGAACGAAGTCGCCCGGGTGCTCAGGCCCGGCGGCATCGCCGCTGTCACCGTGCCCGCCTGGCTGCCCGAGCGGATCTGCTGGGGCCTGTCCCGCGAGTACCACGAGGTCCCGGGCGGCCACGTGCGCATCTATACGCGCCTGGAACTGGAGGCCAAGCTACGGCGGGCCGGCTTGACGGTCACCGGCCATCATCATGCGCACGGCCTGCACGCGCCCTATTGGTGGCTGAAATGCGCGGTCGGCGTGGGCAACGACGATCATCCGCTGGCGCGGGCCTACCACCGGATGCTGGTCTGGGACATCATGCGCCGTCCCGCCGCGACACGGCTAACCGAACGAGCGCTCGACCCGCTCATCGGCAAGAGCGTGATCGTCTACGCCACCAGACAGCGGCCGAACGGGGCCTCTGCGGCGCCGGCCGCCACGGCCGGCGCGGAAGGCGCCGCGGGGCAGAAGACGCATGCGGCCGCCTGAGCCGCACGCACGGGCCAATGTCCCGGCCGTCCCCGGGATACTCGGCGCCGACGGCGTCCTGGCCACGGGGCGCAGCATCGAGCGGGCCCAGGAGCCGTCCGGCGCGGTGCGCTGGCCCGACGGCCACGTCGACGTCTGGGACCATGTCGAGTGCGCGATGGCGCTGAGCGCCGCCGGGCTCGCCGCCCCGGCCCGGTGCGCCTACGACTGGCTGCGGCGCTCCCAGCGCGCCGACGGGTCGTGGCCGCGGACGTTCGTGGCCGGTGAGGTGACCGACCCGGCCGCGGAGAGCAGCCACGCCGCCTACGCGGCGGTCGGCGTCTGGCACGAGCTGCTGGTCAGCCTGGACGACGAGTTTGCGGCGACGATGTGGCCCACGGTCCGGCGGGCGATCGACTGGGTGCTGGGGATGCAGGCGCCCGGCGGCGAGGTCGCTTGGGAACGCGACGCCCACGGGGTGACGGCGGACTACGCGCTGCTGACCGGATGCTCCAGCATTCACCAGGGCCTGCGGTGCGCCGTCGCGCTCGCCGACTACGTGGGCGAATCCCAGCCGGACTGGGAACTGGCCGCCGACCAGCTCGCGCACGCGATCGCCTGCCACCCGGAGTCGTTCGCGGACAAGAGCCGCTTCTCGATGGACTGGTACTACCCGGTGCTAGGCGGGGTGGTCCGCGGCCCGGCCGCGGCCGAGCGGCTCGCCGCGGACTGGGAGACCTTCGTGGTGCCCGGCCTGGGGGTCCGCTGCGTCAGCGACCATCCGTGGGTCACCGGAGCGGAAAGCTGCGAGCTGGTCCTGGCCCTGGACGCGTTGGGCCAGCACACGGCCGCGGCCGCGCTGTTCGCCGACGTCCAGCATCTGCGCGAGCGCGAGGGCGCCTACTGGACGGGGTGGCAGTTCGCCGACGGGCAGCACTACCCCCCCGAACGGAGCGCCTGGACCGCCGCAGCCGTGATCCTCGCCGCGGACGCGCTGTCGGGCGCGACCGGTGGTGCGGGCGTGTTCAGGGAACCCTGCGCCGGCGGCGGGACAGCCCGGGCCGCCGATCCGCCCGGCTGCGGCTGCCCCTCTCAATCACACAGCGGGTCAGCCCTCGGTGGCGGCGCTGTTTCTTCAGCGGGGACGCCAGGCCAGGGCGGCTCACCCGGTGACCGGACCGGTGCGCTCGAGCACCCGTAGCGACCCCACCGCCCGCACCTCGGTGAAGGCGCCCGATTCCACCGCTTGCCGGTAGATCCGGTACGGCGCCTGGCCGCCGTCGGCGGGGTCGGGGAAAACGTCATGGATGGCGAGCGCTCCCCCGGACGTGACCCAGGGCGACCAGCCGGCCAAGTCGGCGGCCGCGGCTTCGTCCGTATGGCCGCCGTCGATGAACACCAGCCCCAGCGGCGTCCGCCACAGCTTGGCCACGTCGGCGGACCGGCCCACGATCGCGATGACGTAGTCCTCAAGGCCCGCCGCCGCGATCGCCGCGCGGAAGGTGGGCAGCGTGTCGATCCGCCCGGTGCGCGGATCCACCAGGCTGGCGTCGTGGTACTCCCAGCCGGGCTGGTTCTCCTCAGAGCCGTGGTGGTGGTCGACGGTGATGACCATCTGCCCGCAGTCCCGCGCCGCCGCAGCCAGGTAGATCGTGGATTTCCCGCAGTACGTGCCGATCTCCTGGATCGGCCCGACCGGAGCGTATTCGGCGGCCGTCTGGTGCAGGGCCAGGCCCTCCTCTAGCGGCATGAACCCGCGGGCCGCCTCAGCGACCTTGATCAGCTCGGCGTCCATCCGGCGCAGTGCCTCCTTAGCGGGGCTTCTCAGCGGGCCTTCTCAGCGGTGCAGGGCAGTGAGCCGCGCCAGCGCCTCCTTCAGCACTTCGGGCCGCTTGCAGAAGGTAAACCGTACCTGGGTGCGGCCCGCCTCGCGATCGTCGTAGAACACCGCGCTCGGGATGGCCACGACACCGGCCCGTTCCGGCAGCCGGGCGCAGAACTCGACCCCATCCGTCTCACCCAGCGGGCGGATGTCGGTCGTGACGAAGTAGGTCCCGTCGGAGGGGTACACCTCAAAACCGAGCTCGGCCAGGCCACCGCTGAGCAGGTCACGCTTCATCTGCAGGTCATCGCGCAGGCTGGTGAAGTACGAGTCCGGCTGGCCGAGCGCCTCGGCGATCGCGTACTGGAACGGGCCGCCGCTGACGTAGGTGAGAAACTGCTTGGCCGCCCGGACCGCGGATACCAGCTCCGGCCGGCCGGTGACCCAGCCGATCTTCCAGCCGGTGAACGAGAACGTCTTCCCGGCCGAGCTGATCGACACGGTGCGGTCGGGCATGCCGGGCAGCGACGCGATGGGGACGTGCTCGCCGGCGTAGACGAGATGCTCGTACACCTCGTCGGTGATGACCAGGAGATCATGCTCGACCGCAACCCGCGCAATCGCGATGATCTCCTCCCGGGTGAACACCGCCCCGGTGGGATTGTGCGGCGAGTTCAGCAGAATGGCCCGGGTCCGGCAGCTGACCGCGGCCCGCAGTTCCCCGATGTCCGGCCTGAACCCCGGCGGCCGCAGCGTCACCGGGACCCGGACCCCGTCGGCCATCGCGATCGACGCCGCGTAGGAATCGTAGTAGGGCTCGAACGCGATCACCTCGTCGCCGGGCTCGACGAGCCCGAGCATCGCCGCGGCGATCGCCTCGGTCGCGCCCGCGGTGACGAGAACCTCGGTGGCGGGGTCGTAGTCCAGGCCGTAGAAACGGCTCTGATGGCCCGCGATCGCCCGGCGCAGCTCCGGGATGCCCGGGCCGGGCGGGTACTGGTTGCCCCGGCCCTCCAGGACGGCACGTGCGGCCGCCTCGGCGATCGCCCGCGGCCCGCCGGTGTCGGGGAAACCCTGGCCGAGGTTGACGGATCCGGTCTCGACCGCCAGGGCGGACATCTCGGCGAAGATGGTCGTTCCCATGCCAGCGAGGCGGCGGGTCAGCAAAGGTCGGTGCACACTGACTATGACATCACGTCCGCCAGGCCCGCAGGGCCGGCGCGGCATAGGCTGGGGGCATGCGCGTCGCCTTGGGCCAGATCCCGGTCAGCTCCCAGCCAGCGGTGAACCTTGAGCGGGTCCGTTCGGCGCTATCCGAAGCGGCGCGACGCGGTGCGGACCTCGCCGTCTTTCCCGAGGCGACGCAGATCCGCTTCGGCTGCGATCCCCGGCCGGTGGCGGCCCCGCCGGACGGCCCCTTCGGCTCGGCCCTGGCCGCGGCGGCGCGCGAGGCGGGCGTGGCCCTCGTGGCCGGGATCTTCGAGCCGGCCCCGGACGGCCGCGTCTTCAACACGGCGGTCGCCTTCGACCGCTCCGGCGGCCTGGTGACCACCTACCGCAAGCTGCACCTGTTCGACGCGCTCGGCCAGCGCGAATCGGACCTGGTTGCGCCAGGCGCGGAGCCGGTGCTGGCCAAGCTGGCCGGGCTGACGGCCGGCCTGCAGATCTGCTACGACCTCCGGTTCCCCGAGCTGACCCGGCTGCTGGCGGCGCGCGGCGCCGATCTGATCGTGCTCCCCGCGGCGTGGGGCGCCGGCCTGTTCAAAGAAGATCACTGGATCACGCTGGCCCGCGCCCGCGCGATCGAGAACACGGTGTGGGTCGCTGCGGCCGGGCAGGTACCCGATCCGGACGAGCCGCCGACCAGGGCACCCACCGGGATCGGCCGGAGCGTGCTGATTGACCCGCTCGGGACCGTTCGGCTGGATCTGGGGCCTTATCCGGGCGTGGCCGTGGCCGACGTGGACACCGACTTCACAGCGCGGGTCCGCGCGACCCTGCCCAGCCTGGAACACCGCAGGCCCGACGTCCTCGGATTCCGCCTGACCGCACGCGTCACCGGCCGTTCCTGCGGCCGCGTGCTGATCGCGTGCGGAGAGCCGCGCATGCCGCCGGCTCCGGCGCTAGCTGCGGATGGGAGAGCGCCAGATGGTGGGGGTTTCGCTGGTGGCCGAGGCGGCGAAACCGACGCCGGTCAGGGTGCTGCCGGAGACGGTGAGCCCGGTGATCTCCTGGACGCCCTGGCCGCCGAGACCGGTCACCGACGGGGAATCCGTCTTCCAGTTGAGGCCGTCCGTGGCCGTCCAGATGACGACATCCTGATGCCCGCCGGCACCGAACGTCCCGGTCGCAGTGAACCCGGAACCGGTCGCGGTGACCGCGTTGACGGCAGTGGCCGCGCCGGGCGACGGGAGCAGGGACTCCGTTCAGGTGACCCCGCCGTTGACGGACAACGCGGTGAACGGCGCCGTCTGGCCGCCCGACGTCGCCGACATGCCGACGGCCACGATCCGTCGGCCATTGACGGTGACCTGCTGGAGCTGAGCCCGGACCGAGTTCATGGGCCGGGCGAGGGTGACCGCCCGCCAGGTCCGGCCGTTCGGCGAGATCCAGGCACCCGGGCGGGTGCCGACCGAGCCGACGGCGACGAAGCCGTCAGCGTCCGCGGCGGCCGCCAGCATCTGCCGGGAGGCCCCGGGCCCGTCCAGCGCGCCGGCGGCCGCGTCCGTGCCGCGCTGCCAGCCGGTCAGCCCGGCGGACCACCAGGCGGCGGCGACCGTCCGGCCCGCGTCCTGGCCCGCGTCCGCCTGCCGTCCGACAACGACGTAACCGCCCTTGCCAGCCGCGACGCCAACCGTGAAGACGCCCGCGCCGGCGAAGGCCCGCGCCGTGTCGGCGGCCTGCCAGGTCTGGCCGTCAGCCGAGGTGACCACGACCGGGTGCTGCGCCGCCGCCGACCGCACGCCGCCGGCCGCGACCCAGCCGGCGGCGCCGTGAAGCACGCCGGAAAGCTCCTGCAGCCCCGGCCGATTCAGCACAGACGCGGGCGCGCCGGTGCCACGCACCCAGCTGGTGCCCGCGTTCGCGGAGAACCACGTCGCGGGGAAGCCGTTCGCGCTGCCGACCGCGACCTGGTTACTGCCGTCGGCGGCGATGCCGTCGACGGCGACCTCGGGCTGGACGGCGCCGGGAATGCCCGCGAAGCTGACCGCGGTGAGCCGCCCGGCGTTGTCGACGGTCAGCATGGGCTGCTGGCCGAGCGGCCCGGCGGCTGAGCTTCCCGCCGCGACGATGGCGCCGCCGGCGATCACGGCGAGCCCCGAAACGGTCCCCGCCGTCGTGCTGGCCAGAATCCCGTCCGGCCGCCACACGGCACCGTCGGTGCTGGTGAACGCCAGGACGTTACCGCCGCTGCGGCCGGTGATCACCGCGCCCGCCGGCCCGCCTTCCACGCTGGTCAGCGTGAGCCCCGCGCTGTCCTGGCCGGTGACCGTGGCGCCGAACTTCCAGGCCGCCCCGTCGGGGGAGGTGAACACGACGGCGTCGGCCCCAGTCTTCGCCAGGCCGGGCCGGACGGCCACGAACCCGTTCGCCGTCGCGGCCACCATGGCGCTGGCCGACACTCCGTCGCTGACCGGAACGGTCACTGCGGACCAGGTCGCGCCGCCGTTGGTGCTCCGCCATGCTCCTGACGCGCTGCGGGCGCCCTGCGCGCCATTCATGGTGACGACGCCAGAGATGACGGTGGCCGCCCCGTCCGCTGCCGCGGAGGTGAGGGCACCGGCCCGGCCGTCTTCGGCCGTCAGATGAAGCTGAGCCGCACCGAGGCGCCGCCAGGTCACGCCGTTGGCGGACGTCCAGACGACGGGGGTCGCCGCCGCCGGGTCGCCGGGCGGCACGTTCTCGCCGGCGGCGAGAAAGCCGGTGGCTGTCCGGCGCAGCACATTCGCCTGGTCACCGCCCTGCATGGGCGTGATCCCCTGGGTTGACGCGAGCGTCCACGCCACGCCGTCGTGGCTGGTCCAGATCGCGCTGGGGCCCACGGCCGCCCACCGGCCCTGGCCGCCGGCGATCAGCGTCGCCGCGTGCCCGGGCGCCGGATCCCCGCCGTCCGTCGCCTGCTCGGTGCCGAGCCGCCAGGTCTGGCCACCGTTAGCGGACACGAAGAACTGAGCCCGGCTGATCCGCGCGCCCGCCTGAGAGCCGACCGCGACCACCTGCGAGCCGGAACTCGCCACGCGGGCGAGGGACTGGCTGATGCCGCGCGCCTCATCGCCCGGGGTGGTGCTGAAGAGAGCGCCAGCCGCCGTGGCAGGCGGGAAGCCGACCGAAAGGGTCGCGGGCGCCGGCCCGGCGCCGCCGCTGCCGCCACCGAACGTCGCAACGACCGCGACCCCGACAGCGACCATCGATATCATCGGGAGCGCCACCCGGACCGCCCAGCGCTTGATGCCGGCCGCGGACAGCGGCGGCGGGAGCGCCAGCCCCTGCTCCGCAGTGTCGCCGACCGCCGGGCGCGGGGAAACCAGGTCGCGGAGCCATCCCCGGCGGGTGCTCACGGGCTCATAGCGCTCCTGCTCACCGGCCGAGCCGCCGGTCCATGCACCGTTGCGCAGGCCGTCCCCGGGCCCATCACCGCCGGGCAGGCCGGTTCCGGGCCGTTCGCCGGCGTGATTACCTGCGTAGTTGCCAGCGTCGTGGCCAGCACCGGGCGGAAGCGCCCGTACGGGCCGCCTCGGCGGCTGGCCCGCTCGCGGCGGCCGTGGCCGCCCGGAGCCGGGGAACTCAAACCCGGGCGGCCCGGAGCCGGGCGGTCCCGGAGGCGGGGTCGTCGTCGGTGCGTAGGTGTAACCGGCCGCGGAGCGCGCGGCGCCGTCACCGGCCCGGCGGCCAGGCTCGCCGCCCGGCGGGAGCGCGAGCAGGTCGTCCTGCTCCGGCGGGGAGGCATCCGGCGCGTAGCCGAACTCGTAACCCGGCGCGGCGTTGTCCGGCGCGACCGGCGCGCGGCCGGCACGGCCCGCCACGATCGTTTCGTCCGCGGCGAAGGCATCCGCCCCGAAGTCCCCGCCGTAGCCCGGCCTGGGGCGCGTGGTGAAGTCCGGCCGGGGGATGGCGGCGACGTCTGGCCTGGGGGCGGTGGCCGGGCCGGGCGAGTACGGTTCCACCGGCTCGGGGACGGGCTGGTAGCCGAACTCGTATCCGGGACCACCCGGTGCGTACGCGCCGCCTGCGCCATACGCACGGCCCGGCACATAGGCCCCGCCCGGTCCATAGGCGCTCCCCGGCGGGTCCGCCGTACCCGGTACTCCGGGCCGGGCCGGCACGTTCGCGTAGCCGTCCGGGGCAGCGGCCGTCCCGCCGTAATCCGCGGCCTCCCGGCCATAACGTGCGCGGTCCTGGCCGCGATCGGCTGGAACCTGCTGGTAACCGGCGGGCCCGCATCCACCGTCAGTGGCCCCGGGGGCATCCCGGTACCGGGGAGCATCGCCGTCCAGGCCGCCGCGCGCGTCGCCGGGCGAAGGGCCCGCCACCCGGGCGGGCGCACGGTCGTTCCGGGGCGCGGGTGAATACGGCGCGGGCGGATAGGCGGCCGGCGAGGAGGAGGGCGACGCGTCCAGCGCGTACGGATAACCGGGTGCCCGTACGGCCGGGCCGCGCGTCGGCGGATAGGGCACCTGACCGTACGGGGCCGGCCTGGCGCCCTGGTCCGGCGCGTATTGGCCCGGCGGGTACGGATAGGTGCCGTCTGGCTCGTACGGATAGGCCCGCCGCGGACCGGCGGAGCCCGCGGCGCCCGGCCCGGACAGATACGCGGGCGGGTAAGCCGGGGGCGGCTCGTACGGGTACACCACGGGGGGCTCGTCCGGGCCCACCGCTCGCGGTTCGTCTGGGTACGCGGAGTCCGGCTCGTACGGGTACGCGGAGTCCGGCTCGTCGTAGGGCCACGTGGAGTCCGGCTCGTACGGGAACGCGGAGTCCGGCTCGTACGGGAACGCGGAGTCCGGCTCGTACGGGTACGGCGCCGGCGGGGCGTACTGGACAAGGCTGTCCGCCTCATACGGATGGGCAGGTTCCGGCCCGCACGGGTAAGCGGGCCCGGGCAGGTACTCGGGCCCGTCGGGATAAGCCGTCTCCGGCGCGTACGGATACCCGTCCGCGTATTCCGGTTCCGCCGGATAGGAGGCGGCGGGTCGCGGCGCGGGAGGACCCGGGGAATCCGGTCCACACCAGGCTCCCGCCCCCCTATCGTCGGGTCGACGGATACGCACGCGGCGAGGAGGCCGGACGTCGCCATCCCAGGGGCTGCCTGTCGTACTCACCTTTTCCCTCGGAGCTGGACGGGGCGCAAGCTGGACGAAACAGGAAGATGGCCTATGTCCCCTTCGCGGCGATCGTACCTTCCGGCAGCTTGATCGAACCAGAGATTCGGAGTCGTCGCGGCCCAGGGGGCTGGGGGGGACCTGCTATCCGCTATTGACTTCTCCCCGCCCTGAAGGACGAAGGCTGGCGTCCTGCAAGGGTCTGGTCACCGCGGCTGTGCCGGCGAACCGGGAGGCGCCTGCGCGCATTGGCCAATCCCGGGCGCTCCGCCTCAGCGGCCCCAGGAGGTAACGTGGGCCACACCCGTAATGGCCGGCCCTTAATTTCTTCAGGCCCCCGGGCTGGGACCGCCAGGTAATCTTGATGCCGAGCAAAGATCGCATTCAAGCTGCGGGAGAGGGCGATATCCGCCGTGTCTTCTGAGTCATCGCGCGCCGACGCGGATCTCAGTGAATCAGAGCAGATGCAGCCCGGGACGGCGGCGCAGGCCGCCGCGAGCCCGGACGGTCGGCTCGGAGCCAGCCAGCCCCGCCCAGGGAGGGCGGCAGCACGGGCGGGGGGCAGCCCGGCGTCCGATTCGCACCTGAATGCGTCCGACTTTGGTGCCAACCAGTGGCTGGTAGACGAGCTGTACCAGCGCTACCTCGCCGATCCCGGATCCGTCGACCAGGCCTGGTGGAGCTTCTTCGCTGACTACCGGCCGGCCGGCAGTCAGGACGAGGAGGCACCCGCAGCGGCCAGGGCCGGCGGCGCGGCCCCCGCATCCGCGCCCGCTGCCACAGCGCCCTCCGCCTCCACCCCGGCCCCCCCGCCTCCGGCCGCGAGCGCCCCGGCGGGCCCGGCGACCCCGGCCCGCCCAGCGCCGGCCACCCTCGCGCCGCCCGCGAACCCCGCCACGGTCGCGCCGCAGCCGCAGGCCGCCAGCCTGCCACCGGGTGAGCGCTACCGGCTGAGGGGCGCGGCCGCCCGGACGGCCGTGAACATGTCGAGCAGCCTCGTGGTACCGACGGCGACGAGCGTCAGGGACGTTCCGGCCATGCTGCTGATCGACAACCGCATCGTCATCAACAACCACCTCCGGCGGGGTCGGGGCGGCAAGGTCTCGTTCACCCACCTGATCGGGTACGCGGTCGTCCGGGCCCTCGCTGCGGTGCCGGCGATGAACGATTCGTTCGCCGAAGAGAACGGCAAGCCGGTGCTCGTCGCACCCGATCACGTCAACCTCGGGGTGGCCATCGACGTAAGGAAGGACGATGGCTCCCGGCAGCTTCTCGTGCCCAGCATCAAGGGCACGGAGACCATGGACTTCCGGCAGTTCTGGACCGCTTATGAGGACGTCGTGCGCAAGGCGCGCATCGGCAAGCTTACGGTCGAGGACTTCGCGGGCACGACGGTCAGCCTGACCAACCCCGGCACGATCGGGACCGTGCACTCGATCCCCCGCCTGATGCAGGGCCAGGGGTGCATCGTCGGCGTCGGTGCCATGGAATATCCGGCCGCCTATCAGGGCGCGTCCGACGAGACCCTGGCCCGGCTGGCCATCAGCCGCCAGGTGACGCTCACGTCGACCTACGACCACCGGATCATTCAGGGCGCGCAGTCCGGAGAGTTCCTGCACCGGATTCACCAGCTGCTGCTGGGTGAGGACGGCTTCTACGACGGCATCTTCACCTCACTGCAGATCCCCTACGAACCCGTCCGCTGGGTCAAGGACATCCCGGCCGGGCACGAGGACGACATCACCAAGCCCGCCCGGGTTCAGGAGCTCATCCACGCCTACCGCGTGCGCGGCCACCTGATGGCCGACACCAACCCGCTGGAGTTCCCCCAGCGCAAGCACCCCGACCTGGACATCAACCAGCACGGCCTGACGCTGTGGGACCTGGAGCGCGAGTTCGCCACCGGCGGCTTCGGTGGCCGCCCGCTGATGAAGCTGCGGAAGATCCTCGGTGTGCTGCGTGACTCCTACTGCCGCACGGTGGGCGTCGAGTACATGCACATCCAGGAGCCCGACGAGCGCGCCTGGATCCAGGAGCGGATCGAACGGCCGCACGAGCGGCCGGGGCACGACGAGCAGATCCACGTCCTGTCCCGGCTGAACGTCGCCGAGGCGTTCGAGATGTTCCTGCAAACCAAGTTCGTGGGGCAGCGCCGGTTCTCGCTGGAGGGCGCGGAGTCCCTGATCCCGCTGCTGGACGCCGTGATCACCGAGGCGTCGGAGGCAGGCCTGGACGAGGCGGTGCTGGGGATGGCGCACCGCGGCCGGCTCAACGTGCTGGCCAACATCGTCGGCAAGTCCTACGGGCAGATCTTCAACGAGTTCGAGGGCAACATGGACCCGCGCAGCACGCAGGGTTCCGGTGACGTGAAGTACCACCTCGGCGCGGACGGGGTGTTCAAGAGCACGGACGGCTCACAGATCAAGACCTCGCTGGTGGCCAACCCCAGTCACCTCGAAGCCGTGGACCCGGTCCTCGAGGGCGTGGTCCGGGCCAAGCAGGACGTCCTGGACAAGGGCGGCTCCGGCGGCTTCACGGTGCTGCCCGTCCTCATGCACGGCGATGCCGCGTTCGCCGGGCAGGGCGTGGTCGCGGAAACCCTGAACCTTTCGCAGCTGCGCGGCTACCGTACCGGCGGCTCCGTGCACATTGTGGTCAACAACCAGCTCGGCTTCACTACCGGGCCGCAGTCCGGGCGATCCACCGTGTACCCGACCGACGTGGCCAGGATGATCCAGGCGCCGATCTTCCACGTGAACGGCGACGACCCGGAGGCCGTCGTGCGGGTCGGGCGGCTAGCGTTCGAATACCGCCAGGCCTTCCACAAGGACGTCGTCATCGACCTGGTGTGCTACCGCAGGCGCGGTCACAACGAGGCGGACAACCCCTCGTTCACCCAGCCGCTCATGTATGACCTCATCGAGGCCAAGCGCTCCACCCGCAAGCTCTACACGGAATCGCTGATCGGCCGGGGCGACATCACCATGGAAGAGGCCGAGGCGGCGCTGCGTGACTACCAGCGGCAGCTCGAACGGGCCTTCACCGAGACCCGCGAGGCGGTCCAGCGGCCACCCGAGCCGGGCGCGGTGGTCCGGCCGGAGCCCGAGGAACGCCCGGTCAACCACACCGCCGTGGTGACCGCCATCAGCGCCGACGGCGTCAAGCAGGTGATCGAGACCCAGGTCAGCATGCCCGATGGCTTCACACCGCATCCGCGCCTGCAGCCCCAGCTGGCCCGGCGCGCGGCCATGATCGCCGAGGACAACATCGACTGGGCTACCGGTGAGCTGCTCGCCTTCGGCGGCCTGCTGCTGGACGGCCGACCGGTCCGGCTCGTCGGCCAGGACAGCCGCCGTGGCACGTTCGGCCAGCGGCACGCGGTCGTGGTCGACCGGCGGAACGGCAACGAATACACGCCGCTCAAGCGGTTCGACAGCGGGTCCGGCAAGTTCTACGTGTACGACTCGCTGCTGTCCGAGTTCGCCGCCGTGGGCTTCGAGTACGGGTACTCGGTGGCGCGGCCGGACGCGCTGGTGTGCTGGGAAGCCCAGTTCGGCGACTTCTTCGACGGCGCTCAGTCGATCATCGACGAGTTCATCAGCGCGGGCGAGCAGAAGTGGGGCCAGCACTCCGGTGTGGTCCTGCTGCTGCCGCACGGCTACGAGGGCCAGGGCCCGGACCACTCGTCCGCGCGGATCGAGCGCTTCCTCACCCTCTGCGCCCAGGACAACATGACCGTCGCGCAGCCCACCACGCCGGCCAACTACTTCCACCTGCTGCGGTGGCAGGGGCTGTCCGGCCGGCACAAGCCGCTGATCGTCTTCACCCCGAAGTCGATGCTCCGGCTGAAGGCGGCCACGTCACCCACGTCGGCTTTCACCAGCGGCTCGTTCCAGCCGCTGATCGGGGAGGCGCCGGAGTTCGACGCGGCGCAGGCACGCAAGGTAGTGCTCTGCTCGGGCAAGATCTACTGGGATCTGGTCGCACAGCGGCAGGCCTCCGGCTCGCCCACCGCGATCGTCCGGGTGGAGCGGCTCTACCCGCTGCCCCTGACCGAGCTCAAGGCCGAGCTGTCCCGCTATCCGCAGGCCGAGGAGCTCATCTGGGCCCAGGAGGAGCCCGCCAACATGGGCGCCTGGCCGCGCATAGCGCTGAAGCTGCCCGAACTGCTGGGCCGTAAACTGCTGCTCGTGTCGCTGCCGCCCAGCTCGGCGCCGGCGACCGGCTCGGCCAAGCAGCACGCCGCGACGCACAAGGAGCTGATCGAGGCGGCCCCACACGGGCCGCTGAGCTGAATCGGCGCTGACCTGAGCAGCACGGCCCTCACCGGCCGGGAGAGCAGATGTACTTCACCGACCGCGGCATAGAAGAACTCGACGAGCAGCGGGGCGACGAGCAGGTTAGCATGTCCTGGCTGGCCGCCCGGCTGCGGGACTTCGTGGATCTGAACCCGGAGTTCGAGACGGCGGTGGACCGGCTGGCGACCTGGCTGGCCCGCCTGGACGACGACGACGACTGACCGCGCGCCGTCCGCTGGCCGCGGTGACCGCCCCGATCCCGGGCAGCGCGGCCAGCGGACTGTCGGCGCCCGCCGATCGAGGGCCGCGCCGCCCGCAAGCCGCTCGCGGTCGGCGGCGGCGTCTCACCCCTGCCTGTCTGGCGTTACGATGCATCTTGACGAATCGCAGACAAGATATATCGTGAAAGTACACCAACCTGACCTGGTGCTCAACCGGGCGGAAGGCACCGAACGCCATGGTGGACGGGAGACAGCCGATGTCGCACTGGACGGTCGACGCGCCGATGCGCCTCGCATTTGACGATGTGACGGCGCTGAAGGTGCGGGCCATCGCGGGCTCGGTGGCCATCCTGGCCACCAGCGAAGCGCCCGGCCCTCGACATCACCCGGATCAGCGGCCAGCCGCTCACCGTGACCCACGAAGATGGCGTTCTGACCATCAGCTACGAGGACCTGACCTGGGACGGTCTGCTGGAATGGCTGCGGCCGCGGAATCATTCCGCCGAGATGACCGTCACCGTGCCGCGGGACTGCCCGGCCCAGGTGGGGGTGGTGGCGGCGACAGCGGTCGTGTCCGGCGTCGCCGCGCGGACGTCGGTCAAGAGCGTGTCGGGCGCGATCACGCTGGACGGCCTGAACGGGACCGTCGACGCGCGCACGGTCGGGCGCCGACGTCGAGGCGCAGGACATCAACGGCGCGGTCAGCTTCAACTCGGTGTCCGGTGACCTGACCCTGGCGGGCGGATCGCTGGACCGGCTGGACGCCAAGACCGTCACCGGGAGCGTGACCGCCGACGTCCACCTGGGCAAGCCGGGCAACGTACGCGTCGCCACCGTGTCCTCCGACGTCGCGCTCCGTCTTCCCGGCGCAACCGGACGCGCGGGTCAGCCTGCGGTCGACTTCCGGCCGCGTGCTGAGCGAATTCGGCAGCCTGCGCAGCTCACACGCTCCGTGTCGCATTCGGTGAACGGTACGCTGGGGGCGGGTACTGGTCACATTTCGGTGACCACACTGTCCGGCCGGGTGACATTGCTGCGGCGCCCGGCGAACAGGCCGCACCGGACGGCTCGGCGCACGCCAGGCCGTCCCCGGGCGAGCCGGCCCGGGCGACGCGGGGACGCCGCGCGCGACGCGGCGGGCTGCGGGCGGCACGGAGGACACGAGCGGGGCGCCCGGCGCAGGAGGGCAGGACGGGCGCGGTACATCGGGGCAGGGCACGACGGACGCGGGAAAGTCCCGCAGCCGGGTCAGGGACCCATGGGCGTCGGCCACCGATCCGGCGCCCACGACAGCGCGGGGGCGCAGGACGACGAACAGACGAAGGGCGAGGCTCGATGAGTCCGGTTTTCCGGCACGGCAGGCTCCGGCTCTACCTGCTCCGGCTGCTCGATGAGGAGCCCCGGCACGGCTATGAGGTCATCCGGATGCTGCGCGACCAGTTCATGGGTGTATACGCGCCCTCGCCCGGCACGATCTACCCGCGGCTGGCCCGGCTGGAGGAAGAAGGCCTCGTCACCCACGACGAGCTGGACGGGCGCAAGGTCTACCGGATCACCGAGGCCGGACGCCAGGAACTGCACGAACGCGAGGACGAGCTGGCCGAGCTGGAGCAGGAATTGTCGGACTCGGTGCGGGACATCGTCCGGGAGGTCAAGGAAGACGTCCGGGAAACGGTACGCAGCCTGCGTGAGGAGCTGACCTGGGCGGCGCGGACCGCCCGGCGCCCGGACGAACAGGACGGCGAGGACAGCCCGGCCCAGCCCGGCACCGGTCGGCCGGTGGCCCGTTGCGCTCGCCGGGGACGCCGGAAGAGATCAGGCAGCGGACCCACTGGACTCGCGAGGACGCGAAGGAGAG
>CAVUNO010000002.1:0-279192 GCA_963742875.1 uncultured Actinomycetes bacterium
ACGTCACGGCGGCCTTGATGATGTCGTCGGGCCTACGGGCGTAATGGCACATGCCAATCTGCGCAATGGTGGCCTGGCCGAGGGGGCGGCGCTCCGCCACCTCGAGGACGTGGTCGTCAAGGCTGGTGGCGCGGCCCTGCGCTACGGCAGCTTGTACGGGCCGGGCGCCATCGACGACTGGGTCGGGCTCGTGCGCAAGCGGCAGTTCCCGCTGGTCGGGGGCGGCACCGGCTACCAGCTAAGCGGCATTGGGCCTGCTGGCGTCGCGGGCGATCCCGCAGCAGGCGGTCCAGCCTTGCGCGGGATGTCAATGCCCTGCGCAACGAGCGCCTCGTGCTGCTGCCAGCCCTGTAGCCATTTCCAGCCCGCAGTTATGGCGCTGACGGCGGCAGCAGTCATGAAGGCAACGATTTGGTTCTGGTCTAGGTGGGCTCCCGGCACTGCTTGGGCGATTAGCCCTGCGAACCATCCAGCGGCGATCGCAAAAACAGGCGTAAGAATAGCAACGAACCTACCGATCAGCGACGCTTCGCTCGGTATCGGTGACGAAGCAACGGAAGAAGCTGCGGAAGGCGGCGAGTTTGTCATGTCGCTCCTGAACGAGGGAGGCGTTTTGCTACGTTTGGTGCAGATTGCGTATTTTTTGCGCTTTCGCTCTTCTGGCAGACATTGTTGCCGAAACGCGCGGCGGTGGCCAGGGTATTGGAGCGCTCACGGGCAGCCCGCTCACGCCGTTCACGCTCCCGTTGCAGTTCTGACCAAAGCGACTTCCTCCGAGCCCTCACCGCCTCCGCTTCCACAAAAGCAAAAGCGGCGCCTCCGGGTAAGACCTCTATTCTGCTAGGGCCGGAACTCCAGGTCAGTAGGCCGCGAGGCTTCCGGCCGTATCGGCGAAATCTGATCAATACCCGAATCCCAGCCGAGGTGACCAGCGCAGGCCCGCCTGTTAATGCTCTGGCTCATGCCGCGCCCTAATGATCGTTATGCGCACCGAGGTGACTTGGCCCACGGACGCTCAGTTACCCGGCAGTCGCCGGTCCGTGCAGCCAGTCGAGGAGGAGCGCGTTGAGCCGGTCCGGTGCGTCCAGCGGGATCCAGTGGCTCGCGCCCTCTATCGTCTCGTAACGCCACGGCGCCTCGACGTTCGCGCCTGACTTCTCCATCCGCTCGCCGTCCAGGTAGCGGTCATTGGTGGACCAGATGCCAAGTGTGGGGACCCGCACCGGAGGCAGTTCGCGCGCCGCCCCCGGCATCCGAGGCGCCAGGTTCGCCCGGTACCAGTTCAGCGACGCTGTCAGCGCGCCGGGGCGGGACAGGTCTTGCAGGTAGCGTTCCTGGTCGCCGTCGCCACGGCTGAACCAGCGCAGCCAGGCCCAGTCGTCGTAGGCGAGGGTCGCCTCAGCAATGCCTTCGAACTGGAAGAAAAGCTGGTACCAGGCCATCTCGTACTGCCGGAGAGTCCTCGGCGCGCGCGGGTGGCCGACCGACAGCACGACCAGTTTCTTGACCCGGTCCGGCCGAAATATGGCGGTGAGCCAGCCGACGGCCGCTCCCCAGTCGTGCCCGACGACGTGCGCGGACTCAACGCCCAGCGCGTCGAGTAGTCCCGCCATGTCGCTGACCGCATTGGCCAGCGCGTAATCGGTGACCGCGACCGGGCGGCTGGACCGCCCGAACCCTCGCATGTCCGGGGCGATCGCGCGGAAACCGTGCCGGGTGAGGAACGGGATCTGGTGGCGCCACAGGTAGGCGGAGTCTGGCCAGCCGTGAATGAGCAGCACCGGGGTGCCGCTCCCCTGATCTTCCACATACAGCGAAACCCCGTTGACCTCGATGATCCTTCCCTCGCCAGTACTCACGCCAGCATGCCAAGCAGTTCTGAGCGGGACGGGCTGGGCGGGACGAACGCCTCGCGGCCCCCGGCGGCCGCCGTGAGCTGATCGGCGAACCCGGGCCGGGCGAACCCCTCCATCAGCGCCGCCGGAAGGCCTACAACCCCGCCACCGATGACCACGATCCTGGGCATCCGGCCACCCCCTACGAACCAACCAGCACTGTAACCGCGCTGACCCGGCACGCCGCACCCTGCGGCTCCCGCACACCAGGCTCGCCGAACTCCGCCTTCCCGCAGATCCTCTCACCCGCTCGACTTGGTGTCGATGCTCGCCGCTGCGATGGAGACTGCCGATGCCGATTGGGCAAGTTCTTCGGCAACGGCGCTCTGCGCGGTGGCGCAGCGGCCGCCGCCGCGGAAGCCTGGCATCAGCGTGCATCGGCGCGAGCGCGCATGATGGCCTCCCGGCTGGTATCTGGCCTTCTGGTCCACGGAACCGGGTAAGATCATCCGCTGCGGTGCTCCGGCGTTGCTGCGCCGCGTCGTGGGGCAAGCTGTGGGAAGACGGCCTGCGACGCCCAGACGGCCTTGCACCATTCCGGGCTATGCCACGGAAGCTCAGAAGATGAAGGGGATCAGCATCTTGGTCGACCGCTTGTACTCTGGATACGAGTCCGGGAAGCGGCCGGCCATGAAGCGCTCCTCCATAACGGCGCTGTAGACAAAGTACGCTCCAAGCAATACAACCGCTAGCAGCCAATACAGGCTGACGCCAATCGTCGTACCGATCATCGCAAGGATGATGCCCGAGTAGATCGGATGGCGAATGCTTCTGTACGGACCGCTTGTGATGAGTTCCGGATCGGCCTTCTGCGACATCGGCATTCCCCAGTTCCGGCCGAGATACACCCTCGCCCAAATAGCCAGCGCCAGCCCCAGCAAGAAGACGGCCAGGCCGATAGCCTGCAGCCAGGGATCGCTGACGGCCGCATGCCCTTTGAAAGCTCTGGCACGCACCAAGAGAAGAATGACGAGAATGACACCGACCCGGACGCCCGCGAACCTGGTCCAACGTGTTTGGCCCGCCTTAACACCGATGGAGGCCACGAGCCAATAAATCCAGAAGGCTGCCCAACCGGCGAAGATGACAAAGTTGACAACGTACATGAGCAACTCCCTGATCATGGTACGACGGCGAAGCGAACCACGACGCCCCGGTAACACGTTCCTTACCGGCGCGCCCAAGATGGCGACCCACGAATACCTCCCGGAGAGACCTGCGGCATGCTCATGACCAGCGCTGAACGCCGAGCCGGACGAAGACGCCGCCTCGCCAAGGCCGGCCTCATCGAAGCCTGGTGCTCCGATGGACACTACGAGTTCAACCTGGGCTAGGTGAAAGCGCAACGCTCGTCCGGGTACCCATGGCGGGCACCATAGGAAGGTGACCGACCGCGCGACGGTGAGCCGGTGGCTAGCGGATTACGAGGCTGCCTGGCGGGCACCGGGGACCGACGGCCTCGCCGGCCTTTTCGCTAATGACGCCACCTACCTGCAATCCCCCTACGAACAGCCGGTCACAGGCCTGGCCGCGATCAGCCGGATGTGGGATGAAGAAAGAGAAGGGCCCGGCGAGGTTTTTACCCTGGCCACCGAGATCCTCGCCGTCGATGGGCCCACCGCAGTGATCCGGGCCGAGGTCCGTTATGGGGACCCGCCCCGCCAGGAATACCGTGATCTATGGATCATCCGGCTCGGCGAGGACGGCCGCTGCAGCTGGTTTGAAGAGTGGCCGTACTGGCCACAGCATCCCTATTCTGCGCAGGACGATACGCTCTAGACGGGCCCGGCACTGATCCCGGACCGTAGCTGACCCGGCAGTGATGGCCGCCAGGAGACCTACGCCCGCCCGGTCTGGTGGCCCAGCAAGACGGCATCACCGTGACCGTGTTCGCGTTCGACGTCGAAGGCGACCGGATCACCCACATCTGGGCCGTCCGCAACCCCGACAAGCTCCGGCCCTGGACGCATGAGCCGCAGCGCCGGCGGAGGTTAGCCGCCCGGCCGCTCCGGTCTCCGGCAGCGCACCGCATCGGCATAGCCGGTCGCGTACGTTGTACCGTCGGCTACGGTGATCCGCACCTGGCCGCTGGTGATGCGCACGCCAGTGATCGGCTCCCACCGTTCGCTGCCCTGGGTGTCATGGCCCAGGTACATCTCCCAGCCGACACGATCCAGGAGCTTGCGGCCGTAGCAGTACGAACCAGGTTCGGAACTCATCGGCGCCTTCCCCCCGTCTAGCGCCAAGCCTCCTACCTGGGAAAATTCTATATCGCGGGCCTCCGGACCCGGGCCTGCCCACCCGGTCCGCTGGGACGAGTGAGTCCGGCGGCGCCGCCCAGCGGCGCGGCGCCGAGGCTGAGGGGACCGGCCGCGGCACTCGCGCACCAATCATGGCGGCTGGCGAGTTGATGTTGCCGCGGGTGATCGCGGGCATGATCGACGCGTCGGCGACGTACCGGATGGCTGTGGATCGCTAGGATCCCTAAGACCGCACCCGGTGACGAGCCGCTGCGGTGTCCCAAGACTCCGGACTGGAAAGAGCTCTTCGCATGGCGTCTGTCCTGTCGGTGAATGTCGGTATGCCGACGGATGTGACCTGGCAGGGCAGGACCGTCCACACGGGGGTCTGGAAGGAATCGGTGCCGGGGCCGCGGATGGTGCGGCGGCTGAATATCGACGGCGACGGTCAGGGCGACACCAACGGGCACGGCGGCGAGATGCGCGCTGTGTTCGTCTACCAGATCCAGTCGTACCAGTACTGGCAGCGGTATTTGGGCCGGGACGATTTCGTCTACGGCCAGTTCGGGGAGAACCTCACCGTCGACGGCCTACCCGACGAGCAGGTCTGCATCGGCGATCGGTACCGGATCGGCGAGGCGGAGTTCGAGGTCACCCAGCCCCGGGTCACCTGCTACCGGGTCGGACTGCGCCTCGCTGAGCCCGCCATGCCCTCGCTCCTGGTCAGCCACCACCGGCCCGGCTTCTACCTGCGCGTGATCACCGAAGGCCGCGTGCAGGCGGGGGATGAGATCGTCCAGACCCGGACCGGGCCGGGACAGCTCAGCGTCGCCGATACCGATGCGCTCCTCTACCTGCCCGGCCACGACGTCGCCCAGCTCCGCCTCGCCCTGAACATCCCCGCGCTGAGCCCGGGCTGGCAGGGCTCGTTCCGCGAACTGCTGGCCGCCGCGGAAACCGGTACCGCCGCCGCGGCACCGCCGCCGAGCGCCCCTGGATGGCCGGGTTTCCGTCCGCTCCGGGTCACCCGGATCGTGCCCGAGAGCACCACCGTGGCCTCCATCTACCTGGCCTCCGCCGACGGCCAGCCGTTGCCGGCCGCGCGCCCGGGCCAGTACCTGACCCTGCGGGTCGCCGGTGCGGGCCAGCCGCCCCCGGTCCGCAGTTACTCCCTGTCCTCCGCCCCGGGCGCCGGTGCCTACCGGATCAGCGTGAAACAGGAGCCGCACGGCGTCGTCAGCGGCTACCTGCACGGCACCCTGCGGGAGGGCATGGTCCTGGACGCCGCGGCTCCGCGCGGTGACTTCATCCTGCCGGACGGGCCCGGGCCGGTGCTGCTGATCTCCGCGGGCATCGGGGTCACTCCCGTGCTGGCCATGCTGCACGGGCTGGCGGCCCAGCGGACCGAACGGGAGGTCTGGTGGCTGCACGCCGCCCGCAGCCCCGCCGAGAACGCCCTGGCCGGTGAGGCCCACGAATTGCTGGCCGCGCTCCCCCACGCCCGTGAACGGGTGTTCTACAGCGCGGCCACCGCGGAAGAGGCCGGCCGCGCGCACGCGACCGCGGGCCGCCTGACCACCGCCCGGCTGGCGGAGCTCGGCATCCCGGCCGCCGCGGCCGCCTATATCTGCGGGCCGGCCGCCTTCATGGCCGACCTGCACGTCGCGCTCACCAGCCTCGGCATCCCCGCCGGCCGTATCCACACCGAGCTGTTCGCCGCGCTGCCGGCCATCAATCCGGGCCTGGCCGCCCAGGCCAGGCCCGCACCACATGCACCGGCCGGCCCGCCCGGCACCGGCCCGCTGATCACCTTCGCCCGTAGCGGTCTGTCCGTGCCCTTCGGCGCCGCCTACCGCAGCGTGCTGGACCTGGCCGACGCCTGCGACGTTCCCACCCGCTGGTCCTGCCGCACCGGCGTCTGCCACACCTGCACCACGCCATTGCTGTCCGGCGACATCGGGTACTCCCCCGAGCCGCTCGAGCCCCCGCCCAGCGGGGAGATCCTCCCGTGCTGCGCCCAGCCGCGATCCGATCTCGTCCTCGACATGTAGCCTCCTCACTTGAAGAAGTGAGTGCGGGGCCCCGGCCGCCGCCGGCCATCCACATCGATGTCGACCTTCTCGTTGTAGAAGGCGATCAGCCCGGCGATGGGCGCCAGCTGCCGGGTCGGGAAATCGTAGGCCCAGGCCAGATCCTGGTGGCCGTCCCGCACCGTGCCATCGATCCGCACCGACCAGTAACCGCTCGTCACGCCCTTGTACGGGCAGGCGGTCTGCGTGCTGGTGGGTACCAGATGCTCAAATGCGATGTCCGTGCGATCAATGTAGTAGCGCGTCGGCAGGCCCGTTTCGAAGACCAGCACGGGCGCGGTGGTATCGGCCAGGGTGACCCCCTCGAGGGAAACCCGCACCTGCCGATGCGAGCGCAGCGCGTCGACGCGGGCATAGGGGTTGCGGGGGTGGACGAAGACCTGCTCATCCTCCTCGTACCAGGCATCCAGCGCGTTCCAGTCGAAGCGAGCCGTGCCGGCCACCCCGGTGATCGCGTCCTCGCCGAAGACCCGGACGGCACCAGGGTGCTCCATGCCGCCCGCACGCAGGCTGTGCCGGTGCGCCGCCCCCTGCCTCGTACTCTGCGCATGCCCCTCGTCGATCACAAAGCGCATGTCGACGTCCTCGAGCGGGATGTAGTACTGCGGGTAGTACGGCACCTCCCACACATAGCGCGCGCTGGTCGTGTCGAAAATCTGCTCGCCGCCCAGCGTCGCGCGGACCCGCCGCGGCGCGGGCTCGACGTGATTGATCTCGGCGATCATCTGCGGATAGTCACGATCAGTCGCGACAGGTGCTTTGGTCATCACGCCTCACTCCCCGACACGCAGCCTAATCCTGGCGGCCGGCAACCGCACCACCGCCGGGGCCGGCCCAACCGCGGTCAGCGCTGAACCTGTGGGGGGTGGCGCCACTATGGCTGCCGACGTTCGGGATCGGCAGCGCCGGATTCCGACGTGTTATCAGGCCGAGATCGGCGGGTTATCCGGGCCGCGGGCCGGCCCCGCGCTCCGGGGCTGACCGGCGGGCCCACTCCTCGGCGAGGAGCTGGTAGGAGCGAACCCGGTCGGCGTGGTCGTGCGTGATGGTGGTGATGATCAGCTCGTCCGCGGCGGTGGCTTCCTGAAGCTGCTCGAGCTGGTCGGCGACCTGTTTCGCGGACCCGGCGAACTGGGTGTCGACGCGGTCGGCGACCATGGCCCGGTCCGCGTCACTCCAGCGGAACGCGCGTGCCTCCGCCGGGGCCGGGAACGGGATCGCGCCCTCCCCCGACCGGATGCTGCGCACCCACGCGCCGTAGCCGGCGGCCAGGTCCCGCGCGCGGGCCTCGTCGGCCGCCACCACGACGTCGGCGGAGACGCTGACATAGGGCCGGTCGAGATCGGCGGAGGGCCGGAACGCGGCCCGGTACCCGTCGGCCGCCTCCAGTACGGTCGCCGGGCTGACGTGGTAGTTCGCCGCGAACCGCAGCCCGCTGGCCCCGGCCACCTGGGCGCTCTCCCCGCCGCTGCTGCCCAGGATCCACACCTGGACGTCCGCGCCCTCGCCCGGGACAACGTGCGCCTCAACCCCGTCCGCCGACCGGTAGGTGCCGCGGAGCAGGGCCAGGACATCGTGCACCTGCTCGGTGTAGTCCTGCGACTCAGCGCCCGGCAGTTGCAGCAGGGTCTTCTGCAGCGCGGACCGCGGCGAGCCGAGCAGGTGCGCCGGCGCGAACTTCGGCGGGATGAGCAGCCCGTTCGGCGCGCGGCGGTTCCCGGCCGACGGCGCGTCCGGCGCGCCAGCCGCGCCCGGGCCATCCGGGGGTGCTCCCGGGCCGTCTGGGGGTGCGCCTGTCTTCGGGCGGCCGGCCGACCGGCCCAGGCCCAGATCGAGCCGGCCCGGGTGCAGCGCGTCGATCAGGCCGAACTCCTCCACCGCGGACAGCGCGGTGCGGTGGCCCATCTGGACCGCGCCGGACCCGATCCGGATGGTGGAGGTCGCGGCGGCCGTCAGGGCGAGGACGACGGCCGGTGAGGTTCCGGCCACGCCGGGGTTGAGATGGTGCTCGGCGAACCAGTACCGGGCGTAGCCGAGGCGCTCCGCGGCCTGGGCCAGGTCGACACTGTTGCGCAGCGCCTGCGCGGCGGTGGACCCGGAGCTGATCGGCACCAGGTCGAGCACGGCGAGCGGGACGCGGCTCATGACGCCGCCCCGGCCGGCCGGGGCGCAAGCCCCAGGTGCTCCCGCAGCGTGCTGCCCTTGTAATCGGCCCGGAACACCCCACGTTCCTGCAGCAGCGGAACGACCCGGTCCGCGAAGTCATCCAGGCCGCCGGGCGTAATGTGCGGGACGAGGATGAAGCCGTCGCTCGCGTCCGCCTGGACCAGGGTGTTGATTGCCCCGGCGACGGTGGCCGGGGCGCCGACGAACGTCTGCCGCCCGGTCACCTCGATGATCAGCTCCCGGATCGACAGGTTTCCCGCCTCCGCCCGGGCCCGCCACTGCGCCGCGACGGCCAGCGGGTTCCGGTACATTCGCACGCTGGCCCGGCCGCGGGCGATGGTGTTCTCTCCCGGGTCCGGGTCGATGTCGGGCAGCGGGCCGTCCGGGTCGTAACCGGACAGGTCCCGGTTCCACAACTGCTCAAGGAACATGATGGCGGTCTGCCCGCTGACCTGCTGGAAGCGCACCTCGCGGGCCAGCTCGCGTGCGTCGGCGTCGGTATCGCCGAGCACGAAGGTCGCGGCCGGCAAGATCAGCAGCTGGTCCGGGGACCGTCCGTACCGGGCCAGGCGGCCCTTGACGTCGGCGTAGAACGCCTGGCCGTCCTCCAGCGTGCCGTGCCGGGTGAAGATCGCGTCGGCGCTGGACGCGGCGAACTCGCGGCCCTCCTCCGAATCGCCGGCCTGGAAGATGACCGGCCGTCCCTGCGGGCTGCGCGGCACGCTGAACTGCCCGCTGATGTCGAAGTGCGCGTCGGTGTGCGCGAACCGGCCCGCCCCGGCGTCGGCGAGGAACACACCCGATTCCTTGTCGGCCACGATCTCGCCGCCGCGCCAGGAGTCGAACAGCTCCCAGGCCGTCTGGAGGAACGTCCGGGCCCGTTCATACCGGGCCTCCTGCGGCAGGAAGCCGCCGCGCCGGAAGTTCTCCCCGGTGAAGGCGTCCCAGGAGGTCACCACGTTCCACGCGGCCCGGCCGCCGGACAGGTGGTCGAGGCTGGCGAACTGCCGAGCGACCTCGTACGGCTCGTTGAAGGTGGAGTTGATCGTGCCGGCCAGCCCGAGCCGGTCGGTGACCGCGGCGAGCGCGGCCAGGACGGTGAAGGTGTCCGGGCGGCCGACGACGTCGAGGTCGTAGATCTGCCCGTTCTGCTCGCGCAGCCGGAGCCCCTCGGCCAGGAACAGGAAGTCGAACTTGGCGCGCTCGGCGGTCCGGGCCAGGTGCGCGAAGGAGCTGAACTCGATGTGGCTGCCGGAGCGCGGGTCGCTCCACACCGTGGTGTTGTTCACGCCGGGAAAGTGCGCCGCGAGGTGGATCTGCTTGCGCGGGGTGGTCATGGTCAGCTCCTCCCGGCCGGGGCGTAACGGTTCACGGGCCGGCTGAGGCTAAGCAGCCCCCGCAGCGTGCTGGCCCCGTACGCCGCGCGGAACGCGCCGCGCCGCTGGAGTTCGGGCACGAGATCCCGGGTGATGGCCTCCAGGTCGTCCGGAATGGCGGCGGGACGCAGCCGGAAGCCCGACAGACCGGCCTGCTGCCAGTCCTGCAGCAGGTCCGCCAGCTGCGCGGGCGTCCCGGTGAAGACGGCCGCGTCGCTGCGGTACTGCTGCCCCGCGAGCTCGTCGAGCCGGTGCTTGCGGCCAGCCGCCGCCCCGGCATCATGATCGAGGAACACCACCAGGTCACCGAGGACGTGCAGCGTGTCCTCCGCGCGCCCGGCGGCGCCCTGGGCGGACCGGATCTCGGTCACGATCTCGCGGGCCTGGGCAGCGTCCTGCGGGGTCACGAAGCCAACGTCGGCGGACCCGCCGATCAGGCCGTAGGGCACGGGCCCGTGCCCCAAGGCGCTGACCACCGGCTGCCCCTGCGGCGGGCGCGGGGTGATCGACGGGCCCTTGACGCTGAAGCAGTCCCCGGCGAAGTCGATGTAGTGCAGCTTGTCCCGGTCGATGAAGCGCCCGGTCGCGGCGTCCCTGATCTCGGCGTCGTCCTCCCAGCTGTCCCACAGCCGCCGCATCGCCTCGACGTAGTCGGCGGCCTCTCCGATCAGCCCGGCGGTGAGCTCCCGGACGGCGGGATCGTCGCGGACGCGGAGGTTCAGCCGGGGAACGTCGCGCCGGCCGAACAGCGCGGCCTCGTGCGGGCTGGACGACACCCGGATCCGGACGCCGGCGCGGCCGGTACTGACGTAGTCCAGGGTCGCGATGGCCTTGGAGGCGTGAAACGGCTCGGTATGCGTGACAACGACGGATGGGACCAGCCCGATATGGCGGGTCACCGGCGCGACCCGCGCGGCGATCAGCACCGCGTCCAGGCGCCCGCGGACCTGGTCGGTACGCTGGTCCGGCTCGCCGTAGCGGGCGGATTGGAGGCCGAGACCGTCCTCGATCGTGACGAAGTCGAGCAGGCCCTGTTCGGCCTCGGCGATGACATCGGTCCAGTAGCGCGCGGTGAACAGCTCGTCCGGGCGGGCCCGGGGCTCGCGCCAGGCGGCGGGATGCCAGCCGGCGCCGTCGAGCGCGGCGGACAGGTGCAGGGCGGGGGGCGGTGCGGCAGTCAGGACATGCTCCCGTCGGTGAGGGTGTAGGGGTGCCTTACGGGTAAAACTAGGTCATTCCGATAGAGAAAGTCGAGTATGGTCCGCGCGTATCGCTCGCCGCGGGAAAGCGCCGATGCGCGGACGGCACCTGGCCCAGTTCCATTCGGACAGAATTTTCTCCCCGCCGACGTTACCCCGGCAATAAGCCGGACGGTCAGGGACTTGTACAGACCCGGCGGTCGACGGCATCATGAATCCGTTCGTGACCGGCACGTTCCCGGCCGACCGGGCGCCGGAGGGGCTCCGGCTGGTCGAGCAGGGGCACGCCCGCCGCAAGATCGTGATCGAGGTCGCCTGATGACCGGCCCGCATCCGCTGGACAATCCGGTCCGTTCCTCGCTGTGCGGGCCGCACGCGCACTTCGCGCGGCGCCGGGGCAACGCACTGCGCTACCCGGCCGACGTCTCGCCGTTCGTGGGCCTGCCCGACCGCCCGCGCGCTGCCGACTGGGCTGACCTGGCCTCGCTGGCCGGCCCCGGCGCGGTGGTCGCGCTGGCCGGCGCCGACCCGCCGGACGGCTGGCCGGTCACGCCGATCGGCGACGGTGTCCAGCTGGTCGACGAGGGCGTCAAGGCCGACGACGACGACGAGGTGGTCCGGCTCGGGCCGGGCGATCGCGCGGAGATGCTTGATCTAGCGATGAGGACCAAACCGGGACCATTCCTGGCGCGAACCGGGGAACTCGGGGAGTTCCTGGGCATCCGCCGTGGCGGGGCGCTGGTCGCGATGGCCGGCGAGCGCCTGCACCCGCCGGGCTGGACCGAGATCAGCGCGGTCTGCACGGACGACGGCTGGCGCGGCCACGGGTTCGCGACCCGCCTGATGCGCGTGCTGGTGGCCGGGATCCGGGCCCGCGGGGAGACCCCGTTCCTGCACGCGCTGGCCAGCAACACCGGTGCGGTCCGGCTGTATGAGTCGATGGGTTTCCGGCTGCGCCGCACCATCACGTTCTCGGCCGTATGCGTCCCCGCCGCCGCCACCTCGCCGGTGGAGGAGCGGGCGGACGGGGCGCGGGCGGACTGAGCAGGCAGGCGATCGAGGCCAAGCACGCGGACGCCGCGGCGTGCACCACACGTGCGCAATGCCGCGGCGACCGCGCTGGCCCGGACGGGCGAGTCGAAGGAGCCCCTGGGCGCCGGAAATGACCGCCGCTACGGGCGGTGGTCGTGCCTGATGATGGTGACGGGGCACTGCGCGTGCTCAGCCACCTGGGTGCTGACCGAGCCCAGCAGGAGCCGGGCGAAGCCCCCGCTGCCGCGGGAACCCACGACGAGAAGGTCGGCGTCCTTGGACGCTTCGATGAGCAGCGGGGCCGGCTGGCCTATCTGGGCCTGCACGGTTATCTTCTGCGGCGCGGCGTCGCCGAGCTGGGCCACGGTCTGGTCCACAGCCTCCTGGACGGCCTTCCTCTCCTCTTCGCGCATTACCTCGTCGGCGGGGAACTCCAGCGAGCCGCCCCAGCCGCTGGCGGCGACTTCGTGAACGGTGATGACGGTCAACGGTGCGTGGCGGATTCCGGCCTCTCGCATCGCCCAGTCCAGCGCCGTCTGCGAATGGGTGGAACCATCGACGCCTACGAAGATTCCCGACATTTTTTTCTCTCCTCAGGGAGGGATGTTTATTGATCAATACTGACGCTACAGACCTCCCAGGGCGAGTATCAGGGACATATTTCTCCGCGCCAACCGACCTTTGGCCGCTGGCCACGGGACCTTTATCCCGAAGCCAGGTCGCCGGTCAGGTAGCGCTGGATGGTGGGGCCGATCGCGGCGATCAGATCGGCCGGGCAGGCGGACGTGACGGGCCCGAGTTGCAGCACGTACCGGGTGAACCCCAGGCCGACGATCTGGCTGGCGGCCAGCGACGCCCGGTACCGACGCTGCACCGGATCCGGCTCGCCGCCGTCCGGGCCGACAGCCTGGGACAGGGCGGCCAGGATCGTGCTGGTGACAAACTCACGCAACGTCCGGGCCGCCTGCTCATTCGTGGACGCCGAGCGCAGCATCCCGAGAAAGCTGGCCCGTGCGTCCTCCCCCTCCCAGACCGTGAGCACCGTCCGCACGACGATCTCACCGAGATGACCGGCGAACTCATCACCGAGACGGCGGTGCTCGGCGGCGAGCACGGAGGTCAGCAGTTCGCTGGGCACGACCGGTAGCTCCATGGCCGCCGCGAACAGCCGCTTCTTGGTGCCGTGGAAATGGTGCACCAGCGCGGGATCCACGCCGGCGTCGGCGGCGATCCCGCGGATCGTCGCCCCGTCGTACCCGTTGTCGGCGAACCGGCGTCGCGCCGCGGCGAGGATCGCCTCCCGCGTGCCGCTGTCGCCGGCCCGCCGCCCGCTCATGACGGCGCGGCGGCCAGTTCGAAGAAGCGTTCTTCGAGGGTGGCCGCCTCCTCGTGCACGCGGACCGGGACGGCGGCCAGGGCCTGCTCGACCGTGGCCGGCGCGGCGCCGGGCTACCCGCAGGGTGGTCCCGGCCGGGACGGCCCGCAGGCCGGCCGGTTCGATCCGCCGGAGCGCTTCCGCCCAGTCCGCGCCGTCCACGACCACCGTCCGCCGCTCCCCCACGATGCTAGCCGACGTGCCCTCGGCGACGATCCGCCCGGCGGCCATCACCACCAGCCGGGTGCACTCCTCCGCCTCCTCCATGTAATGCGTGCTGACGATCACCCCGGCACCGGACTCGGCCGCGTCCTGGATCGTCTCCCAGAGCCTGGCCCGCGCCAGCGGATCCACCCCCGACGTGGGCTCGTCGAGGATCAGCAGGTCCGGACGGTGCGCGAGCGCCTCCGTGAAGGCGACCCGGCGGGAGACGCCGAGCGGCAGTTCACCCACCGTCGCCTGCGCGAACGGGCGGAGCGAGTCCGGCAGCCCGCCCCGGGCGGACTCGGGGACGCCGGAGGCAGGCCGACCCGGGGCGGGCGCGCCCGAGTCGGCGGCGCCCGGGTCGGGCGCACCCGAATCGGCGGCACCCGGGTCGGGGACACCGAACACGGCGCGGGCGAACTCCAGGTTCTGCGCGACGGTGAGATCGTCGTACAGGCCCAGGCCCTGCGGCACGTAGCCGATGCGCCGCCGGGTCAGCCGGGACGGCGGCTGCCCGAACAGCCAGACGTCCCCCGCCGACACGCGCAGCAGCCCGAGCAGCATCCGGATGAGCGTCGTCTTCCCGGCCCCGTTGGCGCCGAGCAGGCCCACCACCTCACCCGGATTGACCCGCAGGTCAACGTGATCGACGGCCACGACCGGCCCGAAGGTGCGGGTCACGGACCCGCATTCGGCCAGCGGCGAAGTCATGGGCCTGCGCCTCCGGTCTTACTTCCGCCCGCGCTTCCGCCCGCGCCAGCCGCTCGGGCCTGCTCGCGGGCCAGGGCCGCGACGACAACGGCGTCCTGCAGGTCGGGGGGCAGCACCTGGGCTGTCCCGGGCACGCCGAGCGGGTCCCAGGCGCGCCACTGACCGGCCCGCCGCCAGGCCAGCCACCGCGGTCCGGCGGGCCGGGCGGCCAGCGGGCGGATCACACCCGGCATCGCGGCGACGATCTCGGCGGACGTTCCGGACGCCAGCGGCCGGCCAGCGTCCAGTACCAGCACGTGCGCGGCGCGCTGGGCCTCGTCCAGGTAGGTCGTGGAGAAGATGACCGCCGCACCCCCAGCAGCCGCCTGCGCGATGAGCCACCACAGGTCCGCGCGGCTGACCGGGTCGACTCCGGTGGTCGGCTCGTCGAGCACCAGCAGCGCCGGGGCGGGCAGCATGGCCGCGATGACCCCGAGCTTCTTCCGCATGCCGCCGGACAGGTTCCCGGCCAGCCGCGCATGCGCCGCGGCCAGCCCGGTCCGGTCGAGGTGCTCGGCCACCCGTTCCCGCGCCTGGGCCGCCCGCAGGCCGAACGCCGCGGCGCGGAAGCTCAGGTTTTCCTCGACGGTCAGGTCGGGGTAGATCCCGCCGCTCGGGGACAGATAGCCGATCTCGCGGATTGCGGGGGTGCGCACCTGGCCGCTGCTGGGCGGGAGCGCCCCCGCCGCGCAGCGGAGCAGCGTGGTCTTGCCCGCTCCGTCGCCGCCGACTACGGCCGCGATCCGGCCCGGCGGGGCGCGGAGGGTGACGCCGTCCAGGGCCAGGTGGTGGCCGTAGCGCACGGAGACGCCGGACAGGCCCCAGGCCTTCATGACGGCTCCCGGGTCCCGGCCAGGACCGGCCCGGTGGCGGCCTCCGGCGCGGCGGTGGCCCGCGGCGCCGGGGCCAGGAACGCGCGGAACCGCAGCGTCGCCAGCGTCACGACCACGGCGCCGATCAGTGCCAGATAGCAGAACGGCTGCCACAGCGCGGTCAGCGGCTCAGCGCGGAGCATGACGCCGCGGGCGATCTCGTTGAAGTAGGTCAGCGGCAGCAGATAGGCGATCCAGCGAACGCCGACCACGATCGACGACAGCGGGAAGATCAGGCCGGACAGCAGCACCTGAGGCAGCAGGGTCATGATGGCCAGCTGAATGGCCTGGCCCTGGTTCTGCGACACGCTGGAAATCAGCACCCCGATGCCAAGCGTGACGAAGACGAATAGCAGCGCGCCGAGGGCGAACACCGCCGCCGAGCCGCGGAACGGGACGCCGAACACGGCCACGCCGACGGCGAGCACGATGGCCAGGTCGACCGCGGCGACCGCGAAATATGGCGTGATCTTGCCCAGGAACACGTCCCGGGGCCGCAGCGGCATCACCGCCAGCTGCTCCAGGGTGCCGGACTGCCGCTCGCGGACCACCCCGAGACTGGTGATCACCGTGCCGACGAATACCAGGATCACCCCTGCGATGCCGGGGATCATGATGTCGGAGGTCTTCAGCCCGGGGTTGTACAGCACCCGGACCGTCGCCGTGACCGGCGCCAGGCCATGGCCGGTGCTGGCAGGGCGGGTGGCCAGCGCCTGCTCGGCGGCGCGCGCGGTGAACAGCTGGCTGCCGTCGATGAGAACGACCGGCCGGGCGCCGCCGGTGACGATGGCCACGGCCGCGTGGCCGTCCCGCAACTGCGTCTGTGCCTGCGCGGCCGGGACGGTGCCGACGACCTCGAACGGCCTGGGCAGGACCGAGGCGACCTGGCGGGCGGACGGGCCGGCCACCACGGTGGGAATCCGGGAGACGTCGAAGCTGGCCGCGTACCCGAGGATAACGAGCAGGATGACCGGCATCACGATCATCATGGCGAGCGTCCGGCGGTCCCGCCGGAGCTGGCGGAACTCCTTGATGATCATCGCCTTCATCGGGTCCTCCTCCGCTGCCGCGCGGGACCTCGGATGTCATCGCGTGCTTGAATTCAGCGCCCGTCGAATTCTACGTACGTTGAATTCAGCGGGCAATGGCAGGCAGGGCCCCCGGGGGAGGCTGAATTCAGCGGGCAATGGCAGGCGGGGCCCCCGGGGGAACCTGAATTTAGCGGGCAATGGGGGGCGGGGCCCCGGGGGAACCTGAATTCAGCGGGCAGTGACGGGCGGCGCGCCCGGGGTGAGCTCAGCCAGCAGGCGTTCCGAGGCCACGGCGACCGCCTCGCGGACCGGGGGCGAGAGACTGGCCCCGGTGGCGAAGCAACCGCCCTCGATGCCGTAGCTGACCAGCCGGCGCGGAGCCGGCCGAGGGCCCGGGCCAGCTCGATGGTGTCGGCGACCCCGAGCGCGTGGGTGCCGCGCGGGCGCAGCCGCGCCGCCAGCGGTTCGGCGGTGACGTCGAACCGGTACACGTTGCCCGGCTCGCCGTCGGCGGACACCGCGTCGACCAGGTACACCTCGCGGGCCTGGTCCCATGCATCCAGCAGTGAGATCGGCTCGCCCTCGTGCCGCACCACCGTGACGTCCGGCGGGGCGGCGGCGCGGATCCACTCTGCCACGGCGAGGCCGGCGGCGTCGTCGCCGCGGTAGGTGTTGCCGATGCCGATCACGAGCACGCGGGGGGCGGCGGCCTCCGGTGCGGTCACGAGCGTACGACCTTCAGGTTGAGAAAGTGCGTGGCGCACGAGATGCACGGGTCATAGCTGCGCACGGCCTGTTCGCATTCCCAGGTGAGACGGTCGTGCGGCAGGTCCAGCCGGTCTTCCACGAACGCGCGCATGTCGGACTCGATGACGCGCTGGTTCTGCGACGTGGGCGGGATGATGGTCGCGGCCGCGACGGTGCCGTCCGCGTTGATCTGGTAGCGGTGGTAGAGCACCCCGCGGGGCGCCTCGGTGGCCCCGTACCCGATCCCGTCGCGCGGCGTGACCTCGACCCAGGCGGGGTCGGGCCGCTCGTACGCGTCGATCAGCCGGATCGCCTCCTCGCAGGCGTACAGGGTCTCGATGGCGCGGACGATGATGCTGCGGAACAGGTTCGTGCAGGTGGCGCCCAGCCCCGCCGCGCCCGCCGCGGCCATCACCGTGGCAGGCAACTGGCCGGAGTTCAGGCTGTACCGGGCCATGGGCCCGACCAGGTAGGTGCCGTCGCCCTCCAGCAGCGAGTGCAGCGCCGTCGAGTGCGGGACCTGCACCTCGGTGAAGTGCTGGCCGTATTCGCGGACGTCGATGTCGAGGCCCCGGTTGGACACCACGCGGCCGGCGGTGATCGGGTAGTCGGTCGGGTGGCGCAGCGAGACGAACTGGTAGTCGTGCTCGAAGTCGGGGAACGGGAATCCTGCCACCCAGACGACGGTCTCCAGTGCGAGCTGGCGGGCCTGGTCCAGCCCGGCGCGCACGCCGTCAAGGTCGCGCCGGTCCGGCGCGCGGTAGAAGCCGCCGACGCGAACGTTGACCGGGTGCACGGCGCGGCCCCCGACGACTTCCATCAGCCGGTTCCCGGCCTTCTTCAGCTGCAGGCCCCGCTGCAGCAGGTCCGGGCGGTCCTGGGCCATGTGCAGGCCGCTTTCGTAGCCGAGGAAGTCCGGCGCGTGCAGCAGGTAGATGTGCAGCGCATGGCTCTCGATCCACTCGCCGCAGTAGATGAGCCGGCGCAGGTCCAAGATCGGCGCGGGGATAACGGTACCGCAGGCGTCCTCGATGGCCTGGCACGCGCTCATCTGGTAGGCGATCGGGCAGATCCCGCAGATCCGCGAGGCGATGTCCGGCACCTCGGTGTGCCGGCGCCCGCGCAGCAGCGCCTCGAAGAACCGCGGCGGCTCGTAGATGTCGAGCCGGGCGTCGGTGACCTTGCCGTCGCGGACGACGACCTCAAGGCCGCCCTCGCCCTCCACCCGGGCCAGCGCCCCGACGTGAATCGAACCGCCCCGGTCGCCGTTATGATCCCTCATTGGTCTCCGCCTCCTTGCGGAACGGACCTGAGTTCGCGTTGAACGTGCGGAATGCGCGGGTCACATCGGGGCGGGAAACACCGAGCTCGCGCCACCAGGCGGACAGGGCCGCGGTGTTCGGGGTCTCCGCGGGGCCGAAGCAGCCGTAGCAGCCGCGCGTGCAGGACGGGCAGATTGCCCCGCACCCGGCCTGCGTCACCGGGCCGAGGCACGGCGTGCCGTGCGCCACCATCACGCAGGTGATCCCGGCTCGCTTGCATTCGAGGCAGACGCTGTGCCCGGGGATGCCCGGCTTGCGGCCGTGCAGGAATGCGTCGATCACCTCCAGCAGCTGGCGACGGTCGATCGGGCAGCCGCGCAGCTCGAAGTCGACCAGGACGTGGTCCGCGATCGGGGTCGAGGTCCGCAGGGTGTCGATGTAGTCCGGGCGCGCGTACACGATGGAGAGGAAATCGTCGACGTCGCGGAAGTTCCGCAGCGCCTGGATGCCGCCGGAGGTGGCGCAGGCGCCGATGGTGATCAGGAACCGCGAGGCTTCGCGGACGTGGCGGATCCGCTCGGCGTCGCCGGGGGTGGTGATGGACCCCTCGACCAGCGACAGGTCGTAGGGCCCGGCGATCACCTCCCGCGAGGCCTCCGGGAAGTTCGCGACCTGTACCGACGCGGCGACCTCGGCCAGATCGTCCTCGCAGTTCAGCAGGGTGAGCTGGCAGCCGTCGCAGGAGGCGAACTTCCACACCGCGAGCGTGGGGCGCGCCGGGCGCCCCGCTGTCCTATCGGTGGCTGGCATCATGCCTCCCGTCGCCGGAGCCAGGGGCCCAGCGCCCGGTAGCTGAACACGGGCCCGTCACGGCACACGAAGAACGGGCCGATCTGGCAGTGCCCGCACATGGCCGCCGCGCAGTGCATGTTCCGTTCGGCCGACAGGAAGATCCGTTCGTCGGGCACGCCCGCCCGCGTCAGCGCGCGGACCGTGAACCGCATCATGACCTCGGGCCCGACCATGAACGCGGTCGTCGCCGGCGGGTCGAACGGCGCCGAGCCGACGAGGTCGGGCACCACCCCGACGCCGCCGCGCCAGTCAGCGGCGGCCGTGTCCACGGTGACCTGGACGTCCAGGTCGAACCGGCCGCGCCAGGAGGACAGCTCTTCCGGGTACAGCAGGTCGGCCGGGGTGCGCGCGCCGTAGAGCAGCATGATCCGCCGGTAGCGGTCCCGGTGCGCGAGCAGGTGGTAGAAGGCGGACCGCATCGGCGGCATCCCGACGCCGCCGGCCACGACCACCACATCGCCGCCCTCGGCCTCGGCCACTGGCCAGTGCGTCCCGTAGGGCCCGCGCACGCCGACCTCCTGGCCCGGCTGCCGCGTGCACAGGGCGTGCGTGACCGCGCCCATGTCGCGAATCGTGTGCCGGACCGGGCCGGTCGCTTCGGGATCGCCGCTGACCGAGATCGGCACCTCGCCGACCCCGAAGGCGTACAGCATGTTGAACTGGCCCGGCTGGAAGAAGAACGTGCGGCCGGCCGGCGGCTCAAGCTCCAGCGTGACCGTGTCGTGCGATTCCCGCCGCGTGGCGGTCACCCGCCACGGCTCGCGGTCAAGCCACGGTTGCTGGGCCGGAGCGGCCTTAATGAGGGGTTGCATGAGCGGTCCCGTATACGTCGAGGAGCCGGAGCCTGGTGGACTGGAGGCGGCCGGTCGCCAGGTGGGCGAAGCGGCGCATGAGCTCGAACCCGAGCCGCGGGTCCTCCTCACATTTGGCGCGGAGGCTGGCGCCGTCCAGGGCGACGGCCCGGACTGGCTCGATGGCCCGCCCGTCGAACTGCCACTCGTGCGGTTCCAGCAGCCAGGAGAAGCCGGCCACCTCCCCGGCGCCCAGCGTCTGGACGATAATGTGCCCCCGGGCCATCGTCGCGATCTCCAGCGCCACCTTGCCCTCGCGCAGCAGGTAGCACCGGTTGGCGCGCGCTCCCTCGCGGAACAGGAACGCGCCCGCCGCGAACTCCACGTTCGTCGCCAGGCTGGCCAGCAGGGTCAGGTACGCGGGCTCCAGGTCGCCGACGAACGGGTGGCTGCGCAGCTCATGCTCAAGGGTTTCCACCGATGCCTCCGCCCGTGTCACCGTCGCTGGCCCGGATGGCAGCGGCCTCCTCGGTGATGTCGATGCCGACCGGGCACCAGGTGATGCACCGGCCGCAGCCGACGCAGCCCGAGGTGCCGAACTGGTCGATCCAGGTGGCCAGCTTGTGCGTCATCCACTGCCGGTACCGGGAGCGGCCGGACACCCGCACCGGGCCGCCGTGCAGGTTGGAGTGGTCCACGGTGAAGCAGGAATCCCAGGACCTCTGCTGTTCCGCCTCCGTCCCGGCCAGGTCGGTGACCTCCGTGATGCTGAAGCAAAAGCACGTCGGGCAGACCATGGTGCAGTTCCCGCAGGTCAGGCAGCGTGACGCCACGTCGTCCCAGCGCGGGTGCTCGAAGTTGCCGTACAGCAGGTCCTTGATCCCGCCGGTGTCCAGCTGCCGCCCCATCGACGCGGCGGTCCGCTCGGTGACCAGGTGGGCGGCCTGCGTGTCCGGCCGGCCCGCGGCCGGCTGGCCACCTCGTTCAGCACGTCCGCGCCGCGGCCGGTGCCGGTTTCCACCAGGAACTCGTGCCGGCCGCCGTCCATCAGTTCGGTCAGGGCCAGGTCGAAACCGGATTCCGCCTTGGGGCCGGCGTCCATCGACACGCAGAAGCATGTCCCGCCGGCCGTACCGCAGTTGACGGCGACCAGGAACGCGCCCTCACGCCGGCCCGCGTAGACCGGATCGACGTGCTGGCCGCCCAGGAACACCCGATCCTGGATCGCGATCGCGCGCAGCTCGCACGAGCGCACACCGATGAACGCCATCGGCGGCCCGGCTTCGGCTTCGGCTTCGGCGGCGGCGCGGTCCTGGCCGCTCCGCCACACCACGCTGGTGGGCGGGAACAGGTACCGTTTCCACGACTGCGGGCCGACGGCGTACCCGAACAGCGCCTCGTCGTCCCGGCGGTGCAGGCGGTAGCGACCGCCGTCCTGCTCGTCGGTCCATCCGGCCGGCAGGTCGGCCGATGTCGATATGTCGTCGTAGACGATGGCACCGTCGCGCACGGTCGGGCCGATGAGCCGGAACCCCCGCCGCGCGATCGCCGCCAGTAGATGGTCAAGGTCCGCGCGGGCGATCACCCGCTGGCTCCCGTGATGCATGGCTGGCTCCATTGCCGCATCCTCACTGCCGAGCCGCCATTGTCCGCGGCGACACGCCGGACACGGTAGGGAACAAAGTCCCTTGACATTTGGCCCGGGCGCTCGCGACCAAGGTCACCGCCCGGTGGGCCGTTCGGATCTAGGCGGCCGGACGGGGCCCGGCTGAAGTGAGGACCGGCGGGAAGGATCAAGAGCAGACGCGGGGTAACGGTCCCGGTGACGGGCCGCGCACCGCGCAATCAGGATCCGCGAGAAGCGGGCGAAGATTCTTCCCGTCCTTAATCTTTTCCGGGACGGTGGGCCGGAATCTTTCCGGGACGGTGGGCCGGATGGACGGCTCCCCCGCGCGGAGCACCGAGGACGGCCAGCTCCGTGCGGCGCTGGTGGTGATCCAGTACATGGCGGTGCGCACCTCGCGGTTCCTGGAGTACGGGCAGCGGCCGCCGTACGCCGACAGCGTGGGTCGTGTTCCCGCCACGCCCGTGAATCCCTGAGTCCGTACGGCCCCGTTGGGACCTTTGGCCGGAGAACTTTGGCCCTTAGGGCGGGACCTTTGGCCTTTGGCCGGATGAACTAGGTCTCTGGCAGCGCTTCGCGCCGGAGACCATGTTGAGGACATGAAGCCACGATTTCCCCACCACAGCGAGGCCCTGGTGGTCGTGCCGGATAGCTCTGCCGCAGCCGCGGCCGAGCGGATCCCGCCGTCTCCGCCGGAGTTTCACGCCTGTTGCTGCCCCGGGCGACCCGTGGTGCGGGTGATCATGCCCGCCTCGGTGACCCGGCCTCGCCCCGTCGATCTGCTGCTCTGCGGCCACCACTACCGGGTGTCGCAGGAGGCCATCACGGCGGCCCACGGCACCGTCCAGGTGCTGCCCGAGCGGACGGCCGACGCGGCCGCCGCGCTGCTCATCAAGCCCGTCATCAAGCCCGCCGTAGCACCGACCTGACGTCGCCGACGGCCACCGCTCTCGCGGCTGGAGGTGATCGCGATGAGCTCGGCCGGAACCGGTCCCGCCCGCCGGACGCGGTACGCCCGGTGGCTCGGACTGGACCATAACCCGTTGCGCCGCCGCGCCGACCGGCTCGAGGTCACCCTGCGGCTCGTTGTTCTGATTCTGATCCTGGCCGGGATGCCACTCGCCTCGGCCAGGATCGGCCTAGCGGTCGATCACGCGGTCATCCGCCAGAGCCAGGCGGAGCGGGCGGCGGATCACCAGGTCCGGGCCGCGCTCACCCAGGCAGCCCCCGCGCATGGCAGCCCCGATCCCTATTCGGGTGTTCAGACCGCGTGGGTCCCGGCCCGGTGGGTGGCGGCCAACGGAACGATCCACTTCGGTCAGGTGCTGGCCCGGGCCGGTTCGGCCAAGGGCAGCACCGTGACCATCTGGATCACCGCGGCCGGCACAGCCACGCACCCGCCCACAACCCGCGGCGACATCGTCAGCGACGTGTTCATCGCATCCACGTCCACCGGACTGCTGCTCATCGTCACGCTGGTAGGTCTTCAGGTGCTCGGCCAATACGCCCTGGACCGGCGGCGGATGAGGGCCTGGGACGCCGAATGGCGCGTCACCGGCCCGCGATGGACCGGGCACTACAGCGCCTGACCCCGGCCGGCCCAGCCTGACCGGCGCTGGCCCAGCCCGACCGGCGCTGGCGCACAAGAAAGCCCCGCAGGAGGTGCGCCGCTGCTTCCTGCGGGGCCGTTATAGGCGGCGACGGGCCGGTCGCCGCCATGCTTACTGCGGGCTGTCACCCCGGTCACCGGCCGCGGTGGCGTGCTGCGGGCCCGGGGCCTGGTTGACCCGGCTGATGACGTCGACGACCCCGTCGACGTCCCAGATCAGCCGCATCGCAACCGGGATCAGTTCCTCATCAGTGCGAGAGGCCCTGCCGTGCAGGGAGTCGTAATAGGCCGCGCCCAGATGCCGGAGCATGGCGTCAAGGTGAATGTCGGTCCGTGTCATCATGCTCACCTCTTAGCCCTTGGGCTGACGATTTAAGGATTTCTCTCCGGCACGCCCAGCACCACGGCTTAATGTCCCCGCGTGAGCGGACCTTGGTCCGCTCACGGACGCCGGCCATCTCCAGCGTTCACCGGAACGGCCACCCCTGAGGCCGAAGCGTTCCCGCCGGTCATCGAGCACCCGGTGCCCGTGTAGCCATCCTCTCCCAGCTCCGGCCGGCGCCCCCCTCGGCGCCGGCAGGCCAATTTGCCCGGCACCCCGGCAAAGGTCTGTGCAAGGCGGGACGAATTTCCCTATCTGGGGACAGGGCGGGGCGGCACTGTTCATAACCAAAGCTCGCCCGGTAGGGGGCATCCGATGAAGCACCGCACGGTGGCGGACGTAATGACCACTGACGTCGTTACGGTGACCACAGAAACGCCGTTCAAGGACCTGGCCGCCCTGTTCGTGGAGGAGAAGGTCAGCGCGCTGCCGGTGTTCGGCCGCAACGGGACGGTCACCGGCATCGTCCGCGACACCGACCTGCTGAAGAAGGAAGAACTGCAGCACGACCTGAGCACGGGGCTGGGCACCGTGCGCCCGCTGCGATGGCGGCGGGGCGTGCACGCCGTCGCGGCCGGCAGCATCGCCGGGGAAGTGATGACGACCCGCGTCGTGACCGTGACCCCCGACATGTCCCTGGCGGAAGCGGCCCGGCTGATGGACAAGCACCATGCCACCTGCCTGCCCGTCGTGGCCTGCGACGGAACGCTGGCCGGCCTCGTGACCCCCCGCGACCTGCTCCGGGTCTTCCTCCGCCCGGACGCCGACATCCGGGACGAGATCTTCCATGACGTTCTGGACAACTACCTGGGGACCAACCCGGTGCTGCTGGACGTCGACGTCCGCCGCGGCGTAGTGGCCGTGACCGGAGAGGTCGAGCGCAAGAGCATGATCGGGCTCGTGCTGCCGCTGGTCCGGGCCGTGGACGGGGTGGTCGACGCGACCGCCGACCTCAGCTACGCCGTGGACGACTCGCACCTGCCGACCGCCGCTTCCAAGATCCCGTCCTGGCCGATCGGCGCGTAGCTGGGCCTGACTACGCTGTCAACAGCGGAATCGCCCCTGAACGTCTCCGGGAATACCCCACTAGGGTATTGAGTTAGACCGTGCCGGAGCGGGCGCGGGAAGGGGACCCAGATGCACGCGGTGGGACACGCGCTGTCGATCGCCGGGTCGATGACGTGGCAGATCGCCTGGGCCCTGATCCTCGGCTTTACCCTGTCCGCGGTCGTTCAGGCCGTGGTTCGCCGGTCCACGATCGTGCGGCTGCTGGGCGATGACCGGCCGCGCACGCTGGCGCTGGCCACCGGGTTCGGTGCCGCGTCCTCGTCCTGCTCCTACGCCGCGGTGGCTCTGGCCCGGTCGCTGTTCCGCCAGGGCGCCAGCTTCACCGCCGCGATGGCGTTTGAGATCGCCTCGACGAACCTGGTCATCGAGCTGGGCGTGATCCTGGCCCTGCTGATGGGCTGGCAGTTCACGCTGGCCGAGTTCACTGGCGGCCCGCTCATGATCGTGGTGATCGCCGTCCTCTTCCGGCTGTTCCTGCGGAACCGGCTGCTGCGGGAGGCCCGGGAGCAAGCCAGCCGGGGACGGGCCGGGGCGATGGAGGGCCACGCGGCCATGGACATGTCGGTCCAGGGCGACGGCTCGTTCCTGCGGCGCCTGCTGTCCCGGGACGGGTTCACCGCCGTGGCCGACGTCTTCGTGATGGAGTGGGCCGCGATCCTGCGTGACCTGATCATCGGGCTGCTCGCGGCCGGTGCGATCGCCGCCTGGGTGCCGGACTCGTTCTGGCAGGCGTTCTTTTTCGCCGGCCACCCCCTGGCCGCGAAGGTGTGGGGCCCGGTCATCGGGCCGGTCGTCGCGATCTTGTCGTTCGTCTGCTCGATCGGCAATGTGCCGCTGGCCGTCGTGCTGTGGAAGGGTGGCATCAGCTTCGGCGGCGTCGTCGCCTTCATCTTCGCCGACCTGATCATCGCGCCGATCCTCAACATCTACCGGAAGTACTACGGCGCGAGGATGGCCGCCTTCATCCTGGTCACCTTCTACGCGGCCATGACCACCGCCGGGTACGTGGTCGAGCTGGTCTTCGGCGGCCTGGGGCTGATCCCGAGCCGGGCCAGCGCGAAGATCCCGGACCAGGGCATTACGTGGGACTACACCACCTGGCTGAACATAGCGTTCGGCCTGCTCGCGATGGTGCTCCTGGTCAGGTTCGTCCGGACCGGTGGCGTGCGGATGCTGCGGATGATGGGCGGTTCCCCCGACAGCGGCCACGACGGCCACGGGGCGCACCAGGACCACGCACATGAGGGCCACGCCCACGGGGGCCACGCCCCGCGCCCATAGCCCGCAGGCCGCTGCTACCCGGCTGCAACCGGCGTGCACCCCGCCCGGCCACCGGCGGCAGACATGGTCGGGACATGCGAAACACACCGAACACCGGCCCCGGCAAGGTTCTTCTGGTGGAGCGTGATCCTGCGGTTGCGCTTTTCGCCGAGACCATCCTGGGCGTCTGGGAAGGATTCGAGGTCACGTCCGTTGCCAGTGGCAACGCGGCGGCGGCCCTGGTCATGCGTGAGCCGTGGGACCTGGTCCTGGCCGACTTCGAACTGCCCGACGCCGAAGCCCTCCGGCTGCTGGCGGCGGTCCGGCACGAAGCCCCCGGGCTGGCCTTCGCGATGATCACCACGTTCCCCGTGCTGCAGCCGACCGTGACGGCGATGGCAGACGCCGACGGCTACGTCACCAAGCCGATGAAGCCGGCCCAGCTGATCGGGCTGGCGACCAGCCTGATCGAGCGGTCCCGGCGGTCCGGTGAGCAGCCCGCCGACGGCGACCCGGCCACCGGCATCTTCTAAGCCCTCGGTATCCCTGGCCGGACGCCGCGCTGGCCGGAATTTTCCGGTCCGCCAGAGCGGCGCCCCGCCTGGCCGCGGGACCAGCTACGGAACCGGCTAAGGGGCCGCGACAATCTTGGCCGTCTTGCCCAGCACCTTGGCCAGGGCCCGCTCGACCTCCGCGGCCAGTTCCGGATCCGGTGCGGACGGCAGGCGGGCTTCCCGGTACGCCGGTGCCACCCTGGGACCGCAGACGTGATCCGCGCCCGGCTCGCCCTCGGCGGCGGTCAGCCGGATGAGGCCGCAGTCACGGCACTCCACCTCGTCCAGCCGACGGACCAGGTGGGCGCTGGCGCAGCGGCCGCACCGGTCCAGTTCCGCGGTCCAGTCGCGCAGCGTCTGGCACCGGGGGCAAACAAGTATCTGATGATCGCGCAGCACTCCCCGGGTCCAGGGGCTCTCGCCCCGGTCCGGGTCCACCTGCCGCGTCCCGCAGTGGTAGCAGGGCATCCCCGCCATCTACTCCAATCGTGCCCGTGCGCCCCGTCCGGGCGCGCCGTAATCTTCCGCGAGGTCAGCACGGCGCGGCCGGATCAAGGAAATTCAGTGCAGCTCGGCCAGCGCCTTCTGGTAGTCGCTGATGTCGCGCGCCTGCGGGATCGGGTTCACGACCTTCCACCGCACGACGCCCGCCTTGTCGATGATGAAGGTCCCGCGAGTGGCCAGGCCCCTGGCATCGTCGAAGACACCATAGGTCTTCGCTACCTCACCGTGCGGCCAGAAGTCCGACAGCAGTCCGAAATTGAAAACTTCGGTGTCCGCCCAGGCCCGGTGGGTGAACATGGAGTCGACCGAGACGGTGAGCAACTCGACGTCCTCCCGCGAGACCTCGGGGAACTCGTCGCGCAGGGCGTACAGCTCGTTGCTGCACACCGGGCTGAACGCCAGCGGATAGAAGATGAGCACGACGTTCTTCGAGCCGCGGAAGCCCGACAGCCGCACCGTGGTGCCATGCTGGTCGGTCAGCTCGAAGTCGGGGGCCTGCTCGCCGATCTCTACCGCCATGCCAGGGTCCTTTCCGTAGGGCGCTGGGCGCGCCCGTTCCCGCGCCGAGCCCAGCGCTACCGCCCGCACTGTGCCACGCGGCACGGCGCCAGGGAAGCACAGGGTCATAACGCATGGCGGGCACGCGATTGTGTTCCGCCGCCAAGTCTGCCATCCCCGCCGGGCGATCAGGACCCGCCGGACGCCTAGGACAGGCGGCGGGCGGAACGGGACGGGCTCCGCGGTCAGCGCCGCGCGCGCGGCGCCACCAGCCGGGACCCGGACCAGTCACGGGCCGCACTGATGCTGGACGTCTGCGACAGGCCCGCGGTCGGGGCCGCCTCGCCGATGTCACTCGGCTCGACATGGCCCGCCCGGCCCGCCTTGGGCGTCAGCAGCCAGATGTACCCCCCGTCGGTCAGCGGGGTCAGCGCGTCGACCAGGGCGTCGACGAGATCTCCGTCCTCGTCCCGCCACCACAGCAAGACGACGTCGACCACGTCGTCATAGTCCTCGCCGACAAGCTCCACGCCGTCCACATCGCCGATCGCGTCGCGCAGATCCTCGTCGCAATCGTCGTCATAGCCGATCTCCTGCACCACCTGGCCCGGCTTGATGCCGAGCCGTTCGGCCTGGCCGCGTTGATCCTGGGCCTGGCCCGCGGTCGCGCTCACTGACGTCCTCCTGCACCCTCCCCGCGCCATCGCTCCCTCCGGGCCCGGCCCATGCCCCACGGGTCCTTACCGTGGGTCTGGTACCTGGCGGCGATGACCGCGTCCGCACTTCTTGTTGGGACAGTTCACACTGGCCCGGCGCGGCGCGCAAGTGGCAATCGCCGCTACCGCGCAAAACTGCTGACACAATTTCGTTTCCGTGTCCCATCCACCAGGCTGGCCAGGGCGCCCCGTCACCCCCCGGCGCAGGTCGCGGCGCTGGCCGGGACAGGGCGCGCGATCGCGGCGGTTACCTTGTAGTAGAGATGCATTTCCCGGCCAAACGCAGGACGATTGGTCCGGACATCATCGAAAAACCGCGGCATACAGCCGCTCTGAAACTAGCGGAAGGCGAGGCTACCCCGTGGCTTCCGGACGCCAGCGCTTCTCGATCATCAATGACGGGCTCCCGACCCAGCTGCCCGACATCGATCCGGACGAGACCCGAGAGTGGGTCGACTCATTCGAACACGGTCGTGGATACCCGCGGCCGCGCCCGGGCGCGTTACCTGATGCTCCGCCTGCTGGAGCGGGCGCGCGAGCAGCAGGTCGGCGTGCCAGGGCTGCGCAGCACCGACTACATCAACTCGATCCCGCCCGAGCAGGAACCATGGTTCCCGGGTGACGAGTACATCGAGCGGCGCATCCGCGCCTACATCCGCTGGAACGCGGCCGTCATGGTCTCCCGCGCGAACCGGCCCGGCCTGGGGGTGGGCGGGCACATCGCCACCTACGCGTCGGCCGCGAGCCTGTACGAGGTGGGCTTCAACCACTTCTTCCGCGGCAAGGAGAACGGCGAGTCCGGCAACCAGGTCTTCTTCCAGGGCCACGCCGCGCCGGGCATCTACGCCCGCGCGTTCCTCGAGGGCCGGCTGGACACCAGCCGGCTGGACGGCTTCCGGCAGGAACTTTCCCACCCGGGCGGCGGCCTCCCGTCCTACCCGCACCCGCGGCTGATGCCGGGCTTCTGGGAGTTCCCCACCGTCTCGATGGGCCTCGGCCCGCTTAACGCGATCTACCAGGCGCGCTTCAACCGGTACCTGCTCGCCCGCGAACTGCACGACACCAGCCGCTCGCACGTGTGGGCATTCCTGGGCGACGGGGAGATGGACGAGCCCGAAGCTCTGGGCGCGATCGGCCTCGCCGCGCGGGAGGAGCTCGACAACCTGACGTTCGTCATCAACTGCAACCTGCAGCGGCTGGACGGGCCGGTACGCGGCAACGGCAAGATCATCCAGGAGCTCGAGGCCTACTTCCGCGGCGCGGGCTGGAATGTGATCAAAGTCATCTGGGGCCGCGACTGGGACCCGCTGCTGGCCCAGGACACCGACGGCGTCCTCGTCAATAAGATGAACACCACGCCGGACGGGCAGTTCCAGACCTATTCGGTGGAGGCCGGCGGCTACATCCGGGAGAACTTCTTCGGCGGTGACCCGCGGCTGCGGGCGATGGTCCAGCACCTGTCCGACGACGACCTGCGGAACCTTTCCCGCGGCGGGCACGACTACCGCAAGGTGTACGCGGCGTTCAAGTCCGCCCGCGAGCACGTCGGCCAGCCGACCGTGATCCTGACGCACACGATCAAGGGCTGGACCCTCGGGCCCGACTTCGAGGCGCGCAACGCGACGCACCAGATGAAGAAGCTCACCCACGCCGAGCTGAAGGATTTCCGCGACCGGCTCTACCTGCCGATCTCGGACGCCGCCCTGGAGGCGGACCTGCCGCCCTATTACCACCCGGGCCACGACTCCGACGAGATCCGGTACATGAAGGAGCGGCGCGCGGCCCTCAACGGCTACCTGCCCAAGCGCGCCGTCCGGGCCAGGCCGCTGCCCCCGGTCGCTGACAAGACCTACGACGAGCTGAAGAAGGGCTCGGGCAAGCAGCCGGTCGCCACCACGATGGCGTTCGTCCGGCTGCTCAAGGAGCTGATGAAGGACAAGGAGATCGGCGCGCGGTTCGTGCCGATCATCCCCGACGAGGCGCGCACGTTCGGGATGGACTCGCTGTTCCCGACGGCGAAGATCTACTCCCCGCACGGCCAGACGTACGAGGCCGTCGACCGCAACCTGCTGCTGTCCTACAAGGAGTCCGAGAAGGGCCAGATCCTGCACGAGGGGATCACCGAAGACGGCGCGATGGGCTCGATGATCGCGGCCGGGACCGCGTACGCCACGCACAGCACGAACATGATCCCGGTCTACATCTTCTACTCGATGTTCGGTTGGCAGCGGACCGGCGACCAGATGTGGGCGCTCGGCGACCAGCTCGGCCGCGGCTTCCTGCTCGGCGCGACCGCCGGCCGGACCACGCTGACTGGCGAGGGCCTGCAGCATAACGACGGTCACTCGGTGCTGCTGGCCTCGGTCAGCGAGGCATGCGTCTGCTACGACGCCGGGTGGGCGTTCGAGATGGCCTACATCATGCGGGACGCGCTGCGGCGGATGTACTCCTCGACCCCGGATCACCCCGAGGGCGAGAACATCTTCTACTACCTGACCGTCTACAACGAGCCGTACCCCCAGCCCGCCGAGCCCGCCGGGTTCCCGGGCGGGAAGGCCGCTCTGGAGCAGGGCATCCTGCGCGGGCTGTACGAATACGCTCCCGCCGCCGGTCACGAGCCGTTCGGGACGGGTGCGGCCCAGATGGGTGAACAGCCGGATGAGAACACCGGTCATTCCGAACGGACCGATCCTCGTGTCCATCCCGATGGCGGGGAGAACCCGGCGGACGGGGCGGGGCCGGCCAGCACGGCGCCGAACGCGCAGATCCTCGCGTCCGGCGTGGCCATCCGGGCGGCCCTGCAGGCGCAGAAGCTGCTCGCCGACGACTGGGGCGTGGCCGCGTCGGTGTGGTCCGCGACTTCCTGGACGGAGCTGCGCCGCGACGCGATGGCGTGCGAGGAATGGAACATGCTGCACCCGGAGCAGCAACCGCGCGTCCCGTACGTCACCCAGGTTCTGGACGGCCGGCCGGGCCCGGTGGTCACGGTCAGCGACTGGATCCGGGCCGTTCCGGACCAGATCGCCCGCTGGGTGCCGGCGCCGTACGCGTCGCTCGGCACCGACGGGTACGGCTTCTCCGACACCCGTGCGGCGGCCCGGCGGTTCTTCCACGTGGACGCCGAGTCGGTCACCGTCGCCGTGCTGGGCCAGCTGGCCAAGCGGGGCGAGGTCAAGCCGGACGTGCTCACCCAGGCGATCGAGAAGTACCGCCTCGACCTCCCGGTCAGCGAGGCCCTGGGCGACCCGCAGGCCGTGAGCCAGCCCGCCGCCCCCGGCCGCCCCGAAGCCGAAACCCAGCCCGAAGTCCGCGCCTAGCCGCTCCGCCCGGTTTCCATGATCGGGGTCGGTTTCCGCACATAGGGAGACGCGTAAATCCTGCAACAGTGTTGCTGCTGGTGGCAGGGGCCTCGACGCGGCGGACCGAAGTATCCGGCTCTGGCTGGACGACGAAGGCTGACGCCCAGCTCCGGAAGGACTGGGCCAGGCAGGATCAGCCCAGGCAGGGTCAGCCCAGGAAGGCCCCGTCAGCCCAGGAAGGCCCCGTCAGCCCAGGAAGGACAGCCGGACCTGGCGGGTGGGGTTGTCGACGTTCAGGTCGACGAGGGCGATCGACTGCCAGGTGCCCAGGGCCAGCTTCCCGCCGACGACCGGGACCGTGGCGTAGGGCGGCACGAAGGCGGGCATCACATGCGACCGGCCGTGCCCGCGCGAGCCGTGCGCGTGCCGCCAGCGGTCATCGGCGGGCAGGAAGTCCGCCAGCACGGCGAGCAGGTCGCGGTCACTGGCCGCGCCGAGCTCGATCAGCGCCAGCCCGGCCGTGGCGTGCGGCACGAACACGTGCAGCAGCCCGTCGCCGCCGCCGGACGCGCCGGACGCAAAATCCGAGCACTGGCGGGTGATGTCGAACAGGCCTTCGCGGCTGCCCGTAGGGACCTGAATGATCTCTGTCTCCATAAACGTGAAACTCTAGGCGCATGTCCACCAGCGAGCAGACCGGCCGGCCGCGGGGCGCCCGGAAAGCCAGGGCGCCCCGTGGCGCCCGGCCCGGGGAGGGAAGCCGGGTCGACCAGGAGACCGTGGCGCGCATCGAGCGGTCGATGGGCAGTCTCGGCACGGCCGCCATCGCGTCGATGGACAAGCGGCTGCCGTGGTTCCGGTCCATGTCGGCGGAAAACCGGTCGTGGCTCGGGCTGGTCGCGCAGGCCGGGATCGCCGCGTTCGTGGACTGGATCCGCCATCCCGAACGGGACCGCCCCGCGGTCGCGGGCGAGGTGTTCGGCACGGCGCCGCGCGAGCTGGCCCGGGCGGTCAGCCTGCAGCAGGCCGTTGAGATGGTGCGCGTCATCATCGACGTGGTGGAGGCGCAGGTCGACGAGCTGGCGGCGCCCGGCGGCGAGGCAGAGCTACGCGAAGCGGTGCTCCGGTACACCCGGGAGGTCGCCTTCGGCGCGGCGCAGGTCTACGCGCGGACCGCGGAGGCGCGGGGAGCGTGGGACGCCCGGCTGGAGGCCCTCGTCGTGGATTCCCTGGTGCGGGGGGAGACCGAGGAATCGCTGCATTCGTGGGCGTCCGCGCTGAACTGGTCCTCCTCCCCCGTCGCGGTCATCGCCGGCCTGGTCGAGGGTGAGGACACCACCGCCACGCTGATCGATGACCTGCGCACGGACGCCAAGCGCGCCCGCCTGGACGTGCTGGCCGGCGTGCAGGGCAGCCGCCTGGTGGTCCTGCTCGGCGGCACGGACGATCCGCTCAGCGCCGCGGAGCGCTTCGCCGGGCGGTTCAGCGCCGGCCCGCTCGTGGTCGGGCCAGTCGTTCCCGACCTGCGGTCCGCGGCCACCTCGGCGCGTGCCGCACTGGCCGGGCTGCGCGCGGCCGGCGCGTGGCCGGACGCCCCCCGGCCCGTGAGCGCGGACGAACTGCTGCCCGAACGGGCCCTGGACGGGGACACCGACGCGCGCGCCGGACTGGTCACGCACGTGTACCAGCCGCTGCTGGCCGGCGGGTCGGCCCTGGTGGACACGCTCAGCACCTACCTGGAGCAGGGCACCTCCCTGGAGGCGACGGCGCGCATGCTGTTTGTGCACCCCAACACGGTCCGCTACCGCCTCCGCCGGGTGACCGAGCTGACCGGCTACACCCCGTCGGACGGCCGCGATGCGTTCGCACTGTGGACCGCGATCATCCTCGGCCGCCTGGCCGCCGAGCCCGCCTGAGCCGGGCGGCCACTAGCCCTAGGCTCCTCCCAAGCCGGTAAGCCCTGTCTTGCTCGCCCAGGTCATAGAGCTTCACGCGGCGGATCTACATGTCTGCATGCAGTCATGTGAATCCACGTTTTCCCTGGTGAAAAGGGGTCTCAGCCCATCCGGGCTAACTACGGACTAGCCGGGGAACTGGCCGACGCGGTGGCCGGTGACCTTGGTGGGGGTGATGCGCATGAACAGGTCGCGGTCGCCGGCCACCCAGGACTCCACGCCGGTCTGGGAGGCCACCGCGAGCTCGTCGTCGGATTCCATCGGGTGGACGTCGCCCTGGACCAGGACACTCCAGCCGGCGTGCGCGGTGCCGTCGAAGTGGTCGATCTCGAACGCCACCTTGTAGTCGGCGTGCGCGATGCCGGTGCGCAGGTCCTCTTCCATGGTGGAGTGCCGCGCGGTGCGGAAGTAGATCACGTTGTCCTGCACCATGAAGTTGACCGGGAGGATGGTCGGGCCGTACCGGCCGGAGTACCCGATCCGGCCGACGCCGCCCGCCGAGATCAGCTTCCAGCTCTCGGCTTGGCCGAATGGCTCCAGGGGCGCTTGCGGCTGGGGGTCGCCGGCCTGCGCGGCCGGTTGCGCGTCGTCGCTCATGCGTTCAGCCATCAGTAATCCCGTTCCTGATAGGGGCGAGACGTTCCGGGCGAGTGCCGGACACGTCCGACGCTATACCTCCCCCGGGAAGACGGCGGCATGAGTCCCGGCGTCCCGGCAGCGCCCGTGTGCAGCGGCCCGCAACGGGACGGTGACGCGCGGGTAAACGCTATTTGGCGGAAGGGTACAAAGTTTCCCCCGGAAACTTCGTCATGTCTGGCGTAGGAGTAGCGGACTTCTACAGTGCAGGCTGTAAACGTGCTCGTTATCACCGCTCCCGGCCAGGGGGCTCAGGCCCCCGGCTTCCTCTCGCCCTGGCTCGATGTGCCCGGCGTCGCGACGCGTCTGGGCGTCTGGTCTGAGCTCGCGGGCGTCGACCTCATCCGGTCCGGCACCACGGCCGGCGCCGATGAGATCAAGGACACCGCCGTCGCCCAGCCGCTGCTGGTCGCGGCGGCGCTCGCGGCCGCCGAAGCGCTCCTCGCCGAAACCCTCGACGACAACGCCCTCCCGGCCACCGGCGCCGGGCTGGCCACGGCCGGCCACAGCGTGGGCGAGCTGGCCGCGGGGGCCATCGCCGGCGTGCTGAGCCCCGCCGACGCGCTCCGGCTCGTCGCGGTGCGGGGGCAGGCGATGGCCGCGGCCGCGGCCGCCCGCCCCACCGGGATGACCGCCGTCCTGGGCGGGGACGAGGCCACCGTGCTGGCGGCCATCGAGGCGCACGGCCTGACCCCGGCGAACGTGAACGGCGCGGGGCAGATCGTGGCGGCCGGAACGCAGGAGCAGCTTGCCGCGTTCGCGGCGGATCCGCCCGCCGGGGCGCGGCTGCGGCCGCTGTCCGTCGCGGGCGCCTTCCACACGGTGCACATGGCACCGGCCGTGGCCGCGCTGCGTGCGGCGGCCGGCGCCGTGACCGTCAGCGATCCCCGCATCGCCCTGTTGTCCAACCGGGACGGCGCGGTCGTCGCCACCGGCGCGGACTGGCTGGACCGCATCGTCGGGCAGGTCGCCGCGCCGGTCCGCTGGGACGCGTGCATGCGCACGATGGCGGACCACGGGGTCACCGCGCTGATCGAGCTGCCGCCGGCCGGCACGCTCGCCGGCCTGGCCCGCCGGTCGCTGCCCGGCGTGACCGTGCAGGCCCTAAAGACCCCGGATGACCTGAAGGGGGCGCGCAAGCTGCTCGCCGAAGTGGCATCCTCACCCACACCGCGGAGGCACGCATGACGCTCGCACCCGACCTGGCCCTCGTCACCGAGGCCGGCGTCGCCGTGGACGAGAACACGGACGACGACGCGGAGGACTACGCCGACGTCGGCGCCACCTGGATGGGTGACCTGCCCGAGTGGCGGCTGCTGGTCGCCCCGCTGAGCGGTACCTTCCGCTCGGCCCCGCAGGTCGCGGTCGCCGACGGCACCAGCACCGAGGTTGGCCACGTCGAGGCGCGCAATGACCGGCGCGCGATCATCCCGCAGTGGCGCGGCGCGATCGTCGAGTGGCTCGTGCAGGACGGGGACCCGGTCAGCGCGGGACAGCCGCTGGCCCGGTTGCTGCCCGAGGGCGCCGGATAGCCCCCGCGGGGCCCGTTCGGCCAGAGAAGCACTGAAAAGGGCACCGTGAACGAGACGACCGTGACCAAGACGACCCCGTGACCGAAACGGCCCCGTGACCGAAACGACCCCGTGACCGAAACGACCCCGTGACCGAAACGACACAGAGAGGCGGCGCGATGCAACTCCCCCAGCCGGCCCCTGGTGCCCGCATCCTTGCGTTCGGCGGGTACCAGCCCGGCAACGTGGTGACCAACGACGATCTCGCGGCCGCCATGGACACCAGCGACGAGTGGATTCGCAGTCGGGTCGGCATCGCGAGCCGGAGGATCGCCGGCCCGGACGAGACCGTCGCCGACATGGCGGTGGCCGCGGCGGGCAAGGCGATCGCCGGCAGCGGCGTCAACGTGTCCGACATTGACCTGGTCGTCGTGGCGACCTGCAGCACCGAGGCAGCGATCCCCAACGCGTCCGCCACGGTCGCGTCCCGGCTCGGCATCATCGCCCCGGGCGCCTACGACCTCAACGCCGCCTGCGCCGGTTTCTGCTACGGGCTGGCCAACGCCAGCGACGCGGTGCGGGCCGGGAGCGCCCGGCACGTCCTGGTGATCGGGTCGGAGAAGATGTCGGCCTGGGTGGACCCGGCGGACCGGTCGACCCGGATCATCTTCGCCGACGGCGCCGGGGCGGCCGTGGTCGGCCCGGTCGAGGACCCGGCCGAAAAGCCGGGGATCGGCCCGGTCGTGTGGGGCAGCAACGGCCACCTGGCCGAGAAGATCTACATCAAGGACCGCACGTCGTTCCTGTTCCAGGAGGGACAGTCGGTGTTCCGGTGGGCGACCACCGAACTGCGCCCAATGGCGCTGGAAGCCTGCCAGCGCGCGGGCGTCCTGCCGGAGGACCTGGCCGCGTTCGTCCCGCACCAGGCCAACCTGCGGATCATCGAAGCCCTGGCCCGCAAGGTCGGGGTGCCGCGGGAACGGCTCGCGGACGACATCATCCACGCCGGGAACACGTCCTCGGCGTCCATTCCGCTGGCCCTGGCGCGGATGACCGAACGCGGCGAGCTGCACTCGGGCATGCCGGTGCTGCTGCTGGGCTTCGGCGCCGGGATGTGCTACGCCGCGCAGGTGGTCACGGTACCCTAGCCGGTCTTGGGGCCACGCGCAGGCCAGTGACCAGGCAACATAACGAAACCCCGGATGGAAGACAAGGAGTCAGCAGACAGATGGCACTAACCGAGCAGGAGATCCTGACGGGTCTGGCGGAGATCATCGACGAGATCGCGGGCGTCCCGGCCGACGAGGTGAGCCCGGACAAGAACTTCGTGGACGATCTCGACATCGACTCGCTGTCCATGGTCGAGATCGCCGTGGCCGCGCAGGACAAGTTCGGCGTGGAGATCCCCGACGACCAGCTGAAGGATCTCAAGACCGTTCAGGACGTCATCAACTACGTGCACAAGAACGCGAGCTAGCCGCCTGGGGCCTGCTCGCCGGCACTGGCGCTGGCGAGCAGTCTTCCCGGCGCGGCGGACAGCCACCACAGGGCGCGCAGCCACCCAGGATGCGGGTCCCGTGTCACGAGATTGAGGAGCCGATCACAGTGAGCGCAGACGACAACAGCGTCGTCGTCACGGGCCTGGGCGCGATCACGCCTCTCGGCGGCGACGTCGCATCAACCTGGTCAGCGATGCTCGCCGGCCGCAGCGGCGTGAAGGCCCTGACCGACGACTGGGCCAAGGACCTCCCGGTCCGGATCGCGGGCACCGCCGCGGCCGACCCCGCCGAGGCGGTGGGCCGCGTGCAAGCCCGCCGGATGGACCGCTGCGAGCAGTTCGCCTTGGTCGCCGCGCGGGAGGCCTGGGCCGACGCCGGGCAGCCCGAGGTCAGCCCGGAACGGCTCGGCGTCTCGGTGACCAGCGGCATCGGCGGGATCGGGTCCACCCTGGCCGCCTACGACATTCTCAAGGAAAAGGGCTGGCAGCGGATCTCCCCGTTCACGGTGCCGATGCTGATGCCGAACGGTTCCGCGGGATGGATCAGCATCGAGCTGGGCGCTCAGGCCGGGGCGCATTCGACGGTCAGCGCGTGTGCGTCCGGCGCCGAGGCGGTCGGCTACGGCGTCGACATGATCAGGTCCGGCCGGGCCGACGTGGTGATCGCGGGCGGCACCGAGGCAGCGATCATGGCCCTGAACATGGCCGCGTTCGCGGTGATGCGCGCGCTGTCCGCACGCAACGATGAGCCGGAGCGGGCGTCGCGCCCGTTCGACAAGGGCCGGGACGGGTTCGTGCTCGGCGAGGGCGCCGGCATGCTGGTGCTGGAATCCGCGGCGCACGCCGCCGCGCGCGGCGCGCGGGTGTACGCGGTCGCAGCCGGGGCCGGGTACTCCTCGGACGGCTACCACATCGCCCACCCGCATCCCGAGGCCGCGGGCGTGATCCTGGCCATCCAGCGCGCGCTGGCCGACGCCCGCGTCTCGCCCGACCAGATCGTGCACGTCAACGCCCACGCCACGTCGACGCCGGAAGGCGACGTGGCCGAGGCACAGGCCATCGTGACGGCCCTGGGCCCGGCGGCGGAACAGGTCGTGGTGTCCTCGACCAAGTCGATGACCGGGCACCTGCTCGGCGGCGCGGGCGCGGTCGAGTCGGTCGCGGCGATCCTCGCCCTGCACGAGAAGACCGCGCCGCCCACGATCAACCTCGAAGATCCCGACGATGGCATCAAGGTCGACGTCGCGACCGAGCCGCGGCCCCTGCGGGCCGGGGCCCGCGAGCCGATGGCGGTACTGAACAACGCCTTCGGGTTCGGCGGCCACAACGTCTCCCTTGTCTTCACCGCCCCCTGACCGGCCCAGCAAGTCCGGGCCACCGGCCGACGAGCGGCCGGTGTACGGCCCGCACCACCGCTGGCATCCGGGGGTTCCGGGGGTCGTCACCCGGACCAGCACGGCCCGTCCCCATCGTGCTTTTTCGTGCGTGTGTGTGTTGTGGCGCAAGGAGAACTCAGTTGGCATTCCTCCCCGCCCTAAAGGACGGGGATTCCTTCCCTCACGGGTCGGGGTTCCTGTTTCATAGGCGACCGCCCGCCCCGGTTACCCGGCTGGGGTCTTACACCGCCTCCACAGGCAAGCACGGAAAGCCCTTCCGCGCGTATGTTCCGGGCCGCATTGACGTCCCGGTCGTGGGCGCTGCCGCAGTGCTCGCAGGTCCACTCGCGGACGGTCAGCGGCTGGCTCGCCACCGCTTCACCACCCTCGCCATACCTCACACTCTACCGCACCACTATGTAAGCTACAGCTTGAGAGGGGGGAGCGGCGTTTCCTCCCCGGCCTGAAAGCCAGGGTTTCCACGCCGCAACTTTGATGACCGTTGTCGACAACGACCGCGCCGCGTCATCGCCCGCCGCCCCGAACGCGGCCAGCCCCGGCCCAGCGTCCCCGGCGCCGCCGGACGCGGGCTGCACGCTGCCGCGCGACCCGGTGATCCGCCTGGAGGCCCTGTTCGACACCGGGACCCTCGAGCTGATCGCGCCGGACAGCGGGGCCGGTGCCATCGCCGGCGCGGGGCTGATCGAAGGCACGGGAGCGGTCGCGTTCGCCTCCGACCCGGGGGTCCAGGGCGGGGCCTCGGGCGAGGCGGGGTGCGCGGCGATCGTGACCGCGTACGAGGAGGCCATCCGGCGCGGCGTGCCCATCATCGGCCTGTGGCATTCGGGCGGGGCGCGGCTGGCAGAGGGCGTGGCCAGCCTGCACGCGGTCGGCACGATCTTCGCGGCCATGACCCGCGCGTCGGGCGTGCTGCCGCAGATCTCAGTGGTCCTCGGTCCCGCCGCCGGCGGCGCCGCGTACGGGCAGGCCCTCACCAACATCGTCATCCTGTCCGGGCTGGGCCGGATCTTCGTCACCGGCCCGGACGTGGTGCGCAGCGTGACCGGCGAGGACGTGGACATGGCCCGGCTGGGCGGGCACGAGCCGCATTCGCGCCGGTCGGGCGTGGCGACCATCGTGACCGACACGGACGCCGAGGCCATCACCCAGGCGCGGCGGCTGGCCTCGCTGCTCGGGGATCGCGGCAAGGTCGCGGACGACACCCCCGGCGCCGACTTTGGCGGCCTGCTGCCCGACTCACCGCGCCTGGCCTACGACATGCACCCGGTCATCGACAGGGTGCTGGACGCGCCCGGGGCCGAGCTGTTCCCCAAGTGGGCGCCGAACGTGGTGACCATGCTGGGCCGGCTCGGCGGCGGCACGGTCGGCGTGATCGCGAACAACCCACTGCGCCTGGGCGGCTGCCTGGACGCCACCTCGGCTGAGAAGGCCGCGCGCTTCGTGCGGATGTGCGACGCGTTCGGGATTCCGCTCATGGTGCTCGTCGATACCCCCGGCTACCTTCCCGGGGTCGGCCAGGAATGGGACGGGGTCGTCCGCCGCGGCGCGAAGCTGCTGCACGCGTTCGCCGAATGCGTGGTCCCGCGGGTCACGCTCGTGACCCGCAAGGCGTACGGCGGGGCCTACATCGCGATGAACTCCCGCTCGCTGGGCGCCACCCGCGTGCTGGCCTGGCCGGGCGCGGAAGTGGCCGTCATGGGAGCGGTGGCCGCGATCCGGATCCTGCACCGCCGCACGCTGGCCGCCACCGAGCCGGAGAGGCTGCACGAGACCGAGGCCGCGCTGGCAGCCGAGCACGAGCGGACCGTCGGCGGCCTGCAGCGCGCCCTCGACCTGGAGGTCATCGACGAGATTATCGACCCCGCGCAGACCCGCCAGGCAATCGCCCGTGCGATCGCCGAAGCCCCCCAAGCCCGCGGCGCCCACCGCAACATCCCATTGTAGTTAAGGACGGGCGGCATTACCGGCGAGCAGCACGGAAGGTTACGGCGAGGCGCCCATACCGCGCACCCGCCGTCCCCGGGGCAATCCCCATTGCGCGTGCTACGCCGGTCCGTCAGCCCGCCCGCGCGCCCGCGCTGGGTGAGTCGGCGGAGGGAATCGCACCCCCCGCCGCTCGCAGGACCGGACGTGACGATCTCTCGTCATCCGGCCCCCACAGTCCGGCCGGAGGTGTGTGCGACGAGGTCCCAGTGGGCGAAGAGCCTGGGCTCTCGCCGACGGACACCGTATAGCCAGGCCCACGCCCTATCAGGCCTGCCCCGCAGTCGTTTGAATTTGTGCATTGCCCATCGAACAATGTGCTCGTCGATGCGCTTTGCGAGGAAGTACAACTCTGAGCGGTAGAAGCGCCCGTAATAGTTGATCCAGCCTCGCACCTGTGGATTGATATCCTCAGCGAGACCGGACAGATCCGTCCTGCTCCGACGTTTGAGGTGCCAGTCTCTGATCTGCTTTCCTTTCGCCTTCCTCGCCTTGTTGCTCATGGCCGGATTGAAGCTTACAAAGAAGCCCCGCGGGCCTCGGACAACTCGCGCCCGGAAGGTATATCCGAGGAAATCAAAGCTGGTGTGCTCAGAATTTCCCCGGCGGATCGCATCCTTACAATATGCGATCTTTGTCTTCTCCGGGTGCAGTTCGAGGCCCACGGCCGCGAACCGGTCGGCGACGGCAGCCAGCAGACGCCTGGCCTGACCCTCAGTCTTGCAATGGGCGATAACGTCGTCCGCGTACCGTTCGAACGGACAGGCCGGGAACTCCCGGTCCATCCACCGATCAAACGCATAATGCATGAACAGGTTAGCCAGCACAGGTGAGATGGGGGACCCCTGCGGGGTCCCCTTTTCCCGCGCCGCCACGGTCCCATCCGGCATCTGCATCGGGGCTTTCAGCCACCGCTCGACGCACAGCAGGACCCAGCGCTCACCGGTGTGGTGAGCTACCGCCTTGAGCAGCAAATCATGAGGAACGCTGTCGAAAAAGGCCCGGATATCAAGATCTAGAATCCAGCCGAGCCGCCAGCAGCGCTCCCGGGTCACGGCCAGCGCGTCATGGGCATTTCGCCCCGGACGATAACCGTAACTGTCATGGTGGAAAATCGGCTCTAGCTTCTCTTCCAGCAGCATCGCTGCCGCGGTCTGCGCCACCCGGTCTGCCGTGTTCGGCACCCCGAGAATCCGCACCCCCAGACCATGATCTTTCGGTATCTCTACCGCTCGGACCGGCCCCGGGAAATAACTCCCCGATGACATCCTGTTCCACAAAAGGTAGAGATTATCCCTCTCCCGCTCGCCGAACTCGGCGATACTCACGGCATCTACGCCCGGTGCGCCCCTGTTGGCCCGGACCTTCTCCCACGCCCCGTATATCAGGCGCTTATCGATCTCAAACGACTTCACCTTCGGCTTGGGTCTCGCCAGCGGCTCCTCCCCGATAGGGTTGGCCGCCGGTTGACCCTGGTCTGCCCGGCCCCTTGGCTCCAGCCCCATTACAGGGCCTTCCTCGCTACTACGGGCCGGCCCGCCCCTGTGCCCCGCCTCGGTACTCTGCCGCTCGCGGTTTCTGCCGCTCGCGGTCCTCCCTCTCGCGACCAGGCAGCAACACCCCGGCCGACGGCATCGGGACGACAGGTTCTCCTGTTCCATGCCAGCGCCCGCGACGGGCTCACGCCACCTCTACACCGGACACCACCAAGACAGCATGCAGTCAGCTTCCTGGCTGAGGGCCCGCCCGCAGGGCGCGCCTTTGTCCCGGGACTTCCGACCGGCCCCGGTTTTGATGTCGGCATTCTACGGTTTCGATGCGTCAGCAGTGGTTCACACATGTTCGTCTTCCCGTCGCACACCTCGCCCCGCTCCCGGCGGGACTTTCCCGCATCGCTCACGACCCCGGCTCTTAACCGACGCCGCATGCGGTGGTTTGGGACCTCCGACTGCCCGGCGATCCCGGAGGACCTACCTCCATCACTGGCACAGCACGGTTCATGACGGCGATCATCTACCTCACGTCACTCCCCTTTCAGGACACACGCCGGAATCCATAGCCACCAGCCCAGCCCAGCCCGGCGCTACGGCGCGCCCGAATGGCCGGTCACGGCGCAAGCACCCACCGCGGCCAGCACGGGCGCCAGCCCCGCTGTCCCAAGGACCCCGCGGTCGGAACGTCCACCCTGCCTCCCGCCACGAGCGGCACGGCAACTGCCCGGCAGCCTAACCTGAACGGCGCGGCCGGCTGGCAGATGAGGACGGCGGCACGGGACGCGCCACCGTCCAGGACTGACCCTGCGCCGCTGACAGGAGGAGCGATGGAACTGACCGCTACCGGCCAGCAGGCCATGGACCGCGAGCAGCAGCGGGTGCACGACTGGCGCGTGTCGCAGCTGACGCGCCTGGGCATCCCGGCGCCGCTGGCTGAGGTCTACGCCGACCGCGTCGATTGGCATCAGATCGCCCGGCTGGTTCAGCGCGGCTGCCCCACGTGGCTGGCCCTGCGCATCGCCGGCTGACCTCCAGCTCGGACCGGCGATCAGGTCGATGATCTGCTCGGTGTGCGGTCGGTCACCGTGTGCGTCGCTGCTCGCCGCCTTCGACATCAAAGCCATCTACAACCGCGACAAGCACCAGGCCACCATCCACGCCACCATCACCGTCGCCACCCCCCAGGCCGTCGTGGACTTGCTCACCGACCCCCGCGCCGACCACAACACCCAGCCAGCATCCGGCCCCGCCCCCCAAGATCATGTTGCCCATTTGACCGGGCACACTGGGTCGTTCCCCTGGGCCAGCACTGCCCCCGGGCTAAATCGCCTCGCCGTTCGAGGGCGGGGTGGGTGGAGCGGGGTTGCCGTCCGCCGGGGCGGGCGGCCCGATCGGGTCGGCCGAGGACGGCGGGGCGGCGGGACCCGTGGCCGGCCCGGTGGCACCCGCGTTCGTGCCCGCATCCGCGGATTCCGCGGGGACGGATGCGGACGACGCGGACGCCCGGCTTTCGGCGAGCAGCTGCTCCAGCCGGGCGCCCTGCAGCCGGCGGAACGTCCGGTGCGGGCGGGTCCGGTCGAGCACGGCCACCTCGAGCTGGCTCGTGCCGATGTCCGGCCGGTCGCCGTTGCCCGGCGCGGCCAGCGCGGCCATCGCGGCGCTGAGCGCCTCGCTCAGCGTCATGCCGTCGGAATAACGTTCCTTTAGCACGGTGGCCACCTGGTCGGCCTGGCCGCCGATGGCGGCGAAGCCGTGCTCGTCGCCCACCGAGCCATCGAAAGTGATCCGGTAGATCTGGTCACCGTCGGCGCTCTCCGCCGCCTCGGCCACAATGATCTCTACCTCGAACGGCTTGGAGCTCTCGGTGAAGATGGTGCCGAGCTGCTGGGCGTACCAGTTGGCGATGCCGCGCGCGGTAACGTCGCGGCGGTCGAACTGGTAGCCGGTGACGTCGGCGTAGGTCACGCCCGCCTTGCGCAGGTTCTCATACTCGTTGTACCGGCCGACAGCGGCGAAGGCGATCCGGTCGTAGATCTCGCTGATCTTGTGCAGCGCCCGGGACGGGTTGGGCGCCACGAACAGGATCCCGCCCGCGTACTGGATGACGACCCCGCTGCGGCCGCGCGCGATCCCCTTGCGCGCATAGTCCGCCTTGTCTTTCATCACCTGTTCAGGCGACACGTAGAACGGCATGGACACCGCAGGCGTTTCCTTTACTCGCGAGTTCGGCTGGGACGGGGACGGGAGGGGTGCCGGGCTCAGCCCGAGCTGAGCGGGGCCTTCGGGCCGTCCGGCGACTGCATGCGCTCGTCGACGACGGCACGCGCATGCGCCTCGGCCTCGGCTTCGGACAGCCGGCTGAAGCCGTTCCCGGTCACGACCGCGATCACCGGGTAGATCGCGCGGGTGAGGTCGGGGCCACCGGTCGCTGAGTCATCGTCGGCCGCGTCGTACAGCGCCTCCACGCAGGCCCGCACCACGTCGGACGCGGACATGCCGTCCCGGTAGAGCTTCTTCAGCGAGCCGCGGGCGAACACCGACCCGGAGCCGATCGAGTGATACCGGTGCTCCTCGTACGGGCCGCCGGCCACGTCGTAGCTGAAGATCCGGCCGGTCCCGGTGTCCTCGTCGTAGCCGGCGAAGAGCGGGACGACGGCGAGTCCCTGCATGGCGGCGGCGATGTTGCCCCTGATCATCGTGGCGAGTCGGTTGGCCTTGCCCTCCAGCGACAGCGACCGGCCTTCCATCTTCTCGTAGTGCTCGAGCTCCACCTGGAAGAGCCGGACGAACTCCAGGCCCACGCTGGCCGTGCCCGCGATCCCCATGGCGGAGTACTCGTCGGTGCGGAAGACCTTCTCCACATCCCGTTTGGCAATCATGCTGCCCGCGGTCGAGCGGCGGTCCCCGGCGATGACGACGCCGTCGGCGCAGACGGCCGTGACGATGGTCGTCGCGTGCGGCAGGTCAGACAGCCCGTTTCCGCCGGGCGCGCCCGGCGCCCACGGCAGCGTCTCCGCGCCGGCCGCCGGAGCCCGGCGTACCGCACTGCCGGGCAGCAGGTCGGGCGCGTAGGAGGCGAGGAAGTCAGCGAACGAAGAAATCCGGGGAGCCATGAACGCTCCAGGAAAACGCCTGCTCCCATCCAAGTCAGAGCCCACGCGGTTCCTTCCGTATCTAAAGCCTTCTTACGAACAGACCCTACTGCGGCCGCCGGGCGCTCCGCACAAGGGCCGGGGCCGTACGTCAAAGCGGGTGTCAGCCCTCGGCGAACCCAGTTGTCGGCCCGCACTGCGCTCCCTCGAGCGGCAGTACGGGCCCTGGCGACGAGCGGTTACTGACCGCCCTTCTGGACGTACGAGCGGACGAACTCTTCCGCGTTTTCCTCGAGTACCTCGTCGATCTCGTCCAGGATCGCGTCAACGTCGTCGGTGAGCTTCTCGTGCCGTTCCTGGACATCTTCGGCCGACCGGGCCTCGGTCTCCTCGGCCTCCTCGGTGCGCCGTGAGGTCTGCCGCTGGCCGCCCGTGTCGTTTTTTGCCATTCCCGGTACCTCCGTCAATCGGGGGCGTTCCCTGCCCCAACGCTATCTTCGCCCGCCGACATCGTGTTCAACCCCCGATTCGCGGTCCGTCGCAAATCGGGCTTAATCCGGCTGCCCGGTCAGCGCCGAAACCAGGTCCGCCGCGGTCCGGCAGCGCCGGAGCAAATCTCCCACATGCGCCTTGGTGCCGCGCAGCGGCTCGAGCGTCGGCACCCGCTGCAGCGACTCACGGCCCGGGATGTCGAAGATGACCGAATCCCAGGACGCGGCGGCGACCGATTCGGCGTACTGGCGCAGGCAGCGGCCCCGGAAGTAGGCCCGGGTGTCCTCGGGGGGCTCCTCGACCGCCCGCCGGATCTGCTCCTCGCTGGCCAGCTCTACCATCCGGCCCTTGGCGGCGAGCCGGTTGTACAGGCCCCGGGACGCCCGGACGTCGGAATACTGCAAGTCGATGAGCTGCAGGCGCGGATGGTCCCAGCTCAGTCCGTCCCGGGTCCGGAAGCCCTCCAGCAGCTCCAGCTTCGCCACCCAGTCCAGCTCGCGGGACAGCTGCATCGGGTCCTCGGACAGCCGGTTCAGCACCGACTCCCACCGGTCGAGCACGTCGGCCGTCATCGAGTCGACGTCCGAGCCGAACTTGTCCTCGGTGTACTTGCGCGCCAATTCCAGGTACTCACGCTGGAGCTGGATGGCGGTCATCTTCTTGCCGTTCCGCAGGGTCACCAGGCGGCGCAGCGACGGATCGTGCGAGATGCCCCGCAGGTCGGCCACCGCGGCCTCCAGGGACAGGTCGGCGTCGAGGAACTTGTCCTCGATCATTGATAGCACCAGGGCGGTGGTCCCCAGCTTGAGGTAGGTGGCGACCTCGCTCATGTTGGCGTCGCCGATGATGACATGCAGCCGCCGGTACTTCTCCGGGTCCGCATGCGGCTCGTCCCGGGTGTTGATGATCGGCCGCTTCAGCGTCGTCTCCAGGCCGACCTCGACTTCGAAGAAGTCGGCCCGCTGGCTGAGCTGGAAACCGGTACCGCGGCCGTCCGCGCCGATGCCCACCCGCCCGGCGCCGCAGATGACCTGGCGGGAGACGAAAAACGGGGTCAGGTGCCGGACGATGTCGGCGAACGGCGTGGCCCGGCGCATCAGGTAGTTCTCGTGGCAGCCGTACGAGGCGCCCTTGTTGTCGGTGTTGTTCTTGTAAAGCTGGATCGGCGCGGCGCTGGGGATGGTGGCCGCGCGCTCGGCGGCCTCGGCCATGATCCGCTCACCGGCCTTGTCCCAGATCACCGCGGACAGCGGGTTGGTGCACTCGGGGGTGGAGTACTCCGGGTGCGCGTGGTCCACGTACAGCCGGGCACCGTTGGTGAGGATGACGTTGGCCAGCCCCAGGTCCTCGTCGGTCAGCTGGGTCGAGTCCGCGCTCTCGCGGGCGAGGTCGAAGCCGCGGGCATCGCGGAGCGGGTTCTCCTCCTCGAAGTCCCACCGGGCCCGGCGGGCCCGCGCCGCCGTCGCGGCCTGGTACGCGTTGACGATCTGGGACGAGGTCACCATGGCGTTGGCCCCTGGCTGGCCGGGAACCGAGATCCCGTACTCAGTCTCGGTGCCCATCACCCGCAGCACGCTCATACAGTCAGCCTATGCCGCCCTGGCCGCGGCTACGCCGTAGACACACGACGCGGCACGCGGCCCGGGCACGCGCCGCGGTCGCGGCGCGTGCCGACTCGGCCTCGTCACAGGTACTGGCCCGTGTTGGCCACCGTGTCGATCGACCGGCCGGCCTCGGTGCCGGTCTTGCCCGACACCAGGGTGCGGATGTAGACGATGCGCTCGCCCTTCTTGCCGGAGATGCGTGCCCAGTCGTCCGGGTTGGTCGTGTTGGGCAGGTCCTCGTTCTCGCTGAACTCGTCCACGCAGGCCAACAGGAGGTGCGCCACCCGCAGGCCCTTCTGCCCAGTGTCGAGGAACTCCTTGATGGCCATCTTCTTGGCCCGGTCCACGATGTTCTGGATCATGGCACCGGAGTTGAAGTCCTTGAAGTACAGGACCTCCTTGTCGCCGTTGGCGTAGGTGACCTCGAGGAACCGGTTCTCCTCCGACTCCGTGTACATCCGCTCGACCACCCGCTGGATCATCGCCTCGACGGTCCCGTCGCGAGAAGAGCCGTGCTCGGCCAGGTCGTCGGGGTGCAGCGGGAGCTGGCTCAGGATGTACTTGGAGAAGATGTCCTTGGCCGCCTCGGCGTCGGGCCGCTCGATCTTGATCTTGACGTCGAGCCGCCCGGGCCGCAGGATCGCGGGGTCGATCATGTCCTCGCGGTTGGACGCGCCGATGACGATCACATTCTGCAGGCCCTCGACACCATCGATCTCACTGAGCAGCTGCGGGACGATCGTGTTCTCCACGTCGCTGGAGACGCCCGACCCGCGGGTCCGGAAGATCGAGTCCATCTCGTCGAAGAACACGATGACCGGCATGCCCTCGCTGGCCTTTTCCCGGGCCCGCTGGAAGACGAGCCGGATGTGCCGCTCGGTCTCGCCCACGTACTTGTTGAGCAGCTCGGGGCCCTTGATGTTCAGGAAGAAGCTGCGCCCCGCCGAGCCGGGCCCGGCGGTGCCGTCCGCCGCGGTCTTCGCCGCGACCTGCTTGGCCAGGGAGTTCGCCACCGCCTTGGCGATAAGCGTCTTCCCGCAGCCGGGCGGACCATAGAGCAGCACGCCCTTCGGCGGCCGCAGCTGGTGCTCGCGGAACAGGTCCGCGTGCAGGTACGGCAGCTCGATCGCGTCCCGGATCTGCTCGATCTGGGAGGCCAGGCCGCCGATGTCGGAGTAGACGATGTTGGGGACTTCCTCCAGGATGAGTTCCTCGACTTCGGCCTTGGGGATCCGCTCGAACACGTAGCCCGAGCGCGGCTCCAGCAGCAGCGAGTCACCGCTGCGCAGGGTGGACGCCCGCAATGGGTCCGCGAGCCGGACCACGCGCTCCTCGTCGGCGTGCGAGATGACCAGCGCGCGCTCGCCGTCCTCCAGGAGCTCCTTGAGCATGACGATTTCGCCCGCGGTCTCGAAGCCCTCGGCGACGACCACGTTGAGCGCCTCGTTCAGCACGACTTCCTGGCCGGGCTTGAGCTCGCTGAGCTCGACGGCGGGGCTCACATGGACCCGCATCTTCCGGCCGCCGGTGAACACGTCGGCGGTGCTGTCGTCGCTGGCGGACAGGAAGATGCCGAAGCCCGACGGCGGCTGCGCCAGCCGGTCGACCTCTTCCTTGAGTGCGACGATCTGGTCCCGGGCCTCGCGCAGCGTGCCGGTCAGCCGCTCGTTCTGCGCGGTGACAGCGGCCAGGCTGGCCTCGGTCTCGCGCAGCCTCTCCTCGAGAAGCCGCGCCTGGCGGGGCGAATCCGCGAGCCTGCGGCGCAAAGCGGCGATCTCCTCGTCAAGGAAGGAGATCTGCGCGGTAAGGCCTTTGACCTCATCGTCATGCCGTGAGGCTCGTGAGCTTTCATCCCTGCTTCCCACGGCCCTCACCTCCTTCCGGGTGCCTGAATTATCTAGACCTTACCTACCGCGGAGCCGTTCGTAACCGGGCGGTCCGCGTTATGCAGAGCACACTGGACACGGGATTAATGCCCGCCGGGTGGCGTCCGAAGCAACCAGAGCGGCCGATCGTTACTGTTTAGACACCTGTTTCCAGCGTATCGGGCCGGGGGCTTGAGGCCGCGCAAGCCGGTGCGAAAAACGCGCACGAGCCCAGGGTGGTCCTGTGGGGTCTCAGGAGGGCACCTGCGCCTCATCATCCGCACTGGGGTGGGCGCCCTTGGCCGGGCGCCGGCGCCGCGCCGGCGGGGTCACCCCGTCCGCCAGCCGCCGCGCCGTCACCAGGAACCCGGTATGCCCGATCATCCGCTGCTCCGGCCGGACGGCCAGGCCGTCCACGTGCCAGCCGCGCACCATCGACTCCCACGCGGTCGGCTCGTGGAAACGCTCCTGCGCGCGCAGCCCCTCGACGGTACGGGACAGCTGGGTGGTGGTCGCCACATAGCAGCAGATGACGCCGCCGGGCAGCAGGGCGCGCGCGGCGGCGTCCAGGCAGTCCCACGGCGCGAGCATGTCGAGGATTACCCGGTCAGCGTGGTCCGCTGGAAGCGAACTCACGGCTCCGGCATCGAAGTCGCCGATGACCAGGCGCCAGGCCGCGGGCACGGCGCCGAAGAAGCTCGCCACGTTGCGCCGGGCGATCTCGGCGAAGTCGGTGCGGCGCTCGAACGAGGTCACGGACCCGCGCTCGCCGGCGGCCCGCAGCAGCCAGCAGGTCAGCGCGCCCGAGCCGGCCCCCGCCTCGATCACTCGCGCCCCCGGGAAGATATCGGCCATCGCGACGATCTGCGCCGCGTCCTTGGGGTAGACGACAGCCGCGCCGCGCTTCATGGCCAGGGTGAAATCCGCGAGCAGCGGGCGGAGCGCGACGTAGGCCGTGCCGCCCGAGGACGTCACCACGCTCCCGTCCTGGCTGCCGATCAGGTCGTCGTGACTGAGCGACCCGCGGTGGGTGAAGAAGGACTTGCCCGGTTCCAGGACCACCGTGTGGTGGCGGCCTTTCGGGTCGGTGAGCTGGACGTGGTCGCCTGCCCGGAACGGGCCGCGGCGTGGGAGAACCATGCCGGAAAGGCTATCGGCGGGGCGACGGTCGCACGCCCGCGAAGGCGCTCAGACCCCTGCGAAGGCGCCGTCCAGGTCGCTTGCGGCCAGCACGCCGTAGACCTTGCCGGTGGGCTCCACGACCAGGTACTCGCTCGCCGGGGCCTTGCGAACCGCGTCGATCAGCGCCATCCCGCTCAGGTCAGCGGACAGCACGAGGCTGGGATCGAGCTTGCGGGCCAGCGTCCCGGCCTCGATCCAGGGCCGGCGCTTCGGCGGGGTCGCCATCGCCGCCGACTCGTTCACGATGGCGATCGGGGTGTTGTCGTGGTCCACCACGACGAGGGCGCGCGCGTTGACCTCGTCGGCCTGGCGGATCGCCTCGGCCAGCGGGAGGCTCGCGGAAATGGGGATGGCCTTGCGGGCGAGCCGCCGCGCCTGGATACCCGGCAGCCGCTCCCGTACCCGGGTCGCCCGGATCGACTGCCCCGCGCCGATCCACATGAACCCGGCGATGAACGCCAGCCACAGCACGAACATCAGATCCTGGCTCTGGCCGTTGGCCATCGCGTACCCGATCGGCACGACCAGCAGCGCCACCGCCAGGACCCGGCCGGACCACGCGGCCACGATCGTGGCCGTGCCCGGCCGCCCGGTGACCTTCCACACGACGGCGCGCAGCATCCGGCCGCCGTCCAGCGGCAGGCCCGGGAGCAGGTTGAAGACGCCGACGAGGAGGTTGGCCCAGCGGAACTGGTTCACGATGATCCAGCCGATGGTCCCGTCCGGGACCACCTTCGTCAGCCCGTAGCCGAGGGCGGCCAGGACCAGCGAGAGCGCGGGGCCGGCCGCCGACACGGTGAGCTCCCGGAAAGGCGTCTGCGGCTCGCGCTCGATCTCGGAGATGCCGCCCAGGGGGTACAGCAGGATCCGCCGAACCGGCAGCCCGTAACCGCGGGCGACGAGGGAATGGCTGAGCTCGTGCACCAGGACGGACAGGTACAGCAGGATCACGAAGGCGGCGGCCACGGCGTACCGGACGCCGCCGTTCAGCGTCCCGGCCAGGTCGTCCGCATAGATGACGATGAAGACGCCCGCGATCACGAACCAGTACGGGGAGATGGTCACGGGGATGCCGAACGGGCGTGCGACCACGATCCCGGACCCCGGTTGCTTCGGCGGCCGCTGGTCTGGTTTGTCGGGCGTCATGCCTGCCACAGCATCGATGCTACGTGCCATCGAGGGCCCCGCGACCGGGATGAGGCCGCGCCGGACGGGAACCGCGGCGAACGTCCGGCGCCCGTGCGGCCCGCGCCCGGCCGCCGGAACCCAGTCCCCGCTGGGGCCGCGGAAACCCGGCCGATTGTCAGTGCCCTCCCCTACGCTCGTGGGCGTGGATGAACTCGTCGCGGCAGAGATCGCCGACCCCGCCCCTCCGGATGAGGGCCCGGGCACGGCGCGCGGGCCGGCGCTGTCGCCGTCCCGGGCCGCCGATTTCATGACCTGCCCGCTGCTGTACCGGTTCCGGGTCATCGACAAACTGCCCGAGCCGCCGAGCACCGCCGCCGCCCGCGGGACGCTCGTGCACGCGGTGCTGGAGCGCCTGTTCGACCTGACGGCGGCCGAACGGACCCGGGACGCGGCGCGCTCGCTGCTGCAGCCGGAATGGGACCGGCTGGCGGCCGCCGAGCCGGACCTGGCCGCGCTGTTTCCCGGCGAGGCCGAGCGGGACGCCTGGATCCGCGACGCGGCCACCGCGGTGGACAGTTATTTCCGGCTGGAGGATCCCCGCCGCCTCGAGCCCGCGGACCGCGAGCTGTACGTCGAGGCCGAACTGGAGTCCGGGCTCCGGCTCCGCGGCTACATCGACCGCCTCGACATCGCGCCGGCCGGGCAGATCCGGGTCGTCGACTACAAGACCGGCAAGGCGCCACCGCAGGACTTCGAGGCCCGGGCGCTGTTCCAGATGAAGTTCTACGCGCTGGTGCTGTGGCGGGCGCGCGGGGAGATTCCGCGGCTGCTGCAGCTCATGTACCTCGGGGACGGGCAGGTCGTGCGGTACACGCCCGACGAGGCGGACCTGCGGGCCACCGAGCGCAAGGTGCTGGCCCTGTGGCAGGCCATCGAGCGGGCCACCGATAGCGGCGACTGGCGGCCGCGGCCGGGACGGCTGTGTGAATGGTGCGCGCATAAAGCACTGTGTCCCGAGTTCGGCGGCACCCCCCCGCCTCTTCCCGCCCCGGTTCTCCCGGCCAGCGGCGCGCCGGGGCCAGCGGCCGTCCCGGCGGATGAGGTGGGGGCGGCCGATCGCGAGGAACTGGCCGGCTGACGCTGGTCGCTCCGCCATGGGCAATGGGCAGATGGCGGGGCGCGTGGGGGCGGCGCCGTCCGGGCGGTTCATCCGGTCCGGAGGCTGTGCAACGATGGGGTTAAGGGGCCGCTGCCCACCGGGGTACGCGTCGAGCTAGCGCCGTCGAGGTAGAGATGTCGACATACAACGCGATCGCATGGCTGCCGCTCTGCGCCGGGCTGACCGGGATCGGACTGGTCGCGAGCTGGTTCGCGATGCGCAGACGGGGGCTGAAGGCCGGGCTTCGCGGCGCGGCCTGGTCTTTGCTGCCGCTCGCCGCCTACCTCACCGGTTCCATCGAGATGTTCTGGAAGATCGGCACGGCGATCGGCACCTTTGCGACCTCTTTCGTGTTCTCGATGAAGGTGTGGTCGGGGGTCGGCGTGGCCGCGCTGGCCGCGGCGCTGTTCGTGGTCTCCGCCGGCGGCCGGCGCCGGAAGCGGGCCCGCAAGGCCCGCGGAGCCGTGGAGGACCAGCCTGACCGGCCGGGCCCGGGCGGGACAGCCGGTGGCCCCGGCGACGCGACGGCCGGGAAGGGCCCGGGGCGCAAGGAACTGACCACCAAGCCCGAGCGGGCCGGGAAGGGCGCCCTGGACGACGATGACGATATGGCCGGGGTGGAGGACATCCTGCGCCGGCACGGGATCACTTAGTGCGCCGTATGGCCGGCGCTCCTTCGGCGCCGCCGGAGGGCCGGATCGATGCCGGACAGGCCAGGCAGGCGCGGCGGCCGGACACCTACCGGTCGGCCCTGGCCCTGCTGGCCTGGTGGGTCTGGCTCGCGTTCGCGGTCGCCAACCTGATCGACATCGCGGTGCAGGGTCGCGATCGTGTCTCGGTGACGGCCGCCGCGGCGCTGCTGCTGGTCACCGGGATCATGTACGTCGCGGCGTTCCGGCCGCGGGTCATCGCCGCCGACAGCGGAATCGTGGTGCACAATCCGCTGCGGGACCACCGCGTGCCGTGGCCGGCCGTGACCAACGTGGACCTGCGCGACCTGCTGCGGGTGCACTGCGCGTGGCAGGAGCCCGCTGCTAGGGGCCGGCAAGCGGTACCGCGGCCGGAACGTGTGCAGCGGACCAGGGTCATCCACGCGTGGGCGGTCCAGTCGCCCCGCCGGGCCGCCGAGATGGGGATGCGGTCCTCGTTCGGCCGGCCCGACCTGGCCCGCCGCTCCGTCGGCGGTGCGGCGGCCACCGCGGATCCGCCCAGCGCCGTGCACCGCAAGGAGACCGAACGGATCGCCCGGGCCCTGGCCGAACGGGCCCGCCGGGAACACGCGGACGCGGCCAGGACGCGTGCCGGCGCCGGTGAGACCGGTGAGACTGGTGAGAACAGAGTCCCTGAGAACGGGGCTGATGCGAACGGGCGGGCCGGGGCGGGCGCCGGTAACGGACCGAAATGGCCCTCGCGCCCGGTGTCCGCATGGCACTGGCCGGGCGTGCTGGCCGTCGTGGTCCCGGCCCTGCTCCTGGTCACCGCGATCCTCGCTTAGCCGCCGGCCACCGCGCTTGCCCGCGTAACCCTTGCGTGACCCTGTCCACTCTGGCCGCTCGCGCTGTGCGCGGCCGCGTCCCCTGTCCCGCCGTTGGCTTTCCCGCCGCTTTCCGGTGATTAACTTCGGTGCGCCGGCAGTTTTCCCGCAAGCCACCCCCCGTGGAGAAAGGTGGCGGGTGCCGTCGGTACGCTAGGCCGGGAAATCTTCCCGGTCAGCCTGACCATGGCGACTGATGGTCCGTCGCGATGCCGGGACGAGGCAAGTTTCTGTGGCGCTGCCCGGGGGCGAGTCCTACCAAAACGTAACAGATTATCGGCTGTACTGAAACATGTTCGCTCCGTAGCGGTGTCACTATAACGCAGGTATCACGAACGAGGAGCGATCCCAAATGACGTTTTGGGGGTTACGGTCGCATCGTGATACCCAGGACATCGATTCGCATCAGAGCAGGTCGGCGCGCGCCAAAACGGCCGACCGCTCCCGACGACTAGAAGGAGCTTGCCGCATGGGAGGACATCCCGCCCGGCAACGAGCACGACGGCTCTGGTTCGCCGGCCCTAAGCAGGCCGGTAACCGGGAGACCCCCGGCACGCGACGCCCGAGCCGGGGCCACCGGGCCCGCATGATCACGATCGCGGCCTGCGGCGCCGCGGCGATCGCCCTGGTGGCGGCCGCCTGTGGCAGCAGCGGCAGCTCGTCGTCGGGCGGCACGAAGGTGGCGGGCGGCACGGCCTCCTATGCTCTCCCGCCGGCGACGACGCCGAACTACATCTTCCCCTTTTCCAACAGCACCTACTTCAGCGTCGTAAACATTTCATACCTGCAGTACTTCCTATACCGCCCGCTGTACTGGTTCGGCAACGGCACCCAGCCGACGATCAACCCCTCCCTCAGCCTGGCCGACCAGCCGGTGTACAACGGCAAGCAGGTCACGATCACGCTGAAGAACTACAAGTGGTCCGACGGCACGGCGGTCACCGCGCAGAACGTCCTGTTCTGGATCAACATGCTGCAGGCGGTGGGCTCGACCGAGTGGGGCGCCTACGTGCCCGGCACGTTCCCGACCAACGTGACCAGCGTCAAGGCGACCAGCCCGACGACGCTCACCATGACGATGGACAAGGCGTACTCGCCGACGTGGTTCACCTACAACGAGCTGAGCCAGATCACCCCGATGCCCAAGGCGTGGGACCGGACGGCGTCCGGCCCGAGCGACTGCACGACCACCGTGTCGGACTGCAAGGCCGTCTACACCTACCTCGACAGCCAGTCCAAGGCCATGTCGAGCTGGGCGAGCTCCCCGGTCTGGAGCGTGGTGGATGGCCCGTGGAAGCTGCAGAGCTTCAACGCGGACGGCAACGCCTCGTTCGTGCCGAACAAGTCGTACTCCGGCCCGGTCAAGGCGACGCTGTCGGTCTTCAACGAGGTGCCGTTCACCACGGAGGGGGCCGAGTACAACGTGCTCCGCTCGGGCAACGGCAGCCAGAAGCTCAGCGTCGGCTACCTGCCGACCACTGACGCCCCACAGAAGCCGGCCAACGCCGCGGTCGGCGCGAACCCGGTGCCGGGGTACACGCTCGACCCGCTGTACGGATGGGCCATCAACTACTTCGTGCCCAACATTGACTCCACCACCCCCGAGGGCGCCGTCATCAAGCAGCTGTACTTCCGGCAGGCGCTGGCGTACCTGATCAACCAGCAGGCGGTCATCTCCGGCCCGCTGCGCGGGTACGGCACCGTGACGGTCGGCCCGGTCCCCTCCGATCCGGCGACGTACCTGTCCGCCCAGGGCAAGAAGGGGGATCCGTTCCCCTACGACCCCGGCAAGGCCAAGCAGCTGCTGTCCAGCCACGGCTGGAAGATCGTGCCGAACGGGACCAGCACCTGCACCAGCCCGAGCCTGTGCGGTGCCGGGGTCAAGCAGGGCCAGGGCCTGTCCTTCACCCTGCCGTACGACACCGGCACCAACTGGCAAGCTGAAGAGATGACGCAGCTCAAGTCGAACGCGTCGGCGGTCGGCATCCAGCTGAGCCTGCAGCCGAAGCCGTTCAACCAGGTCACCGCGATCGGCGGCGGCGGATGCGTCGCCACGCATGCATCCTGTGCCTGGGACTTCGCCAACTGGGGCGCCGGCTGGATCTTCGCGCCCGACTACGAGCCCACTGGCGAGACGCTGTTCCAGAGTGGTTCCGCGGCGAACTCTTCCGGCTACAACAACAGCCAGAACGACAACCTGATCCAGCAGACGCTGACCAGCAGCTCGCTGACGCCGCTGTACAACTGGCAGGACTTCCTGCAGACGCAGCTTCCCGAGATGTGGCAGCCGAACGGCGTCTATCTGCTAGAGGAGTACGCCAGCAACCTGCACGGCTTCACCCCGCAGTCGCCGACGCTTAACATCAACCCCGAGAACTGGTACTTCACCAAGTGATCATGATTCACGTGCAGGGCTCCGCCGCGGCCGCAGCTCCGCTGCGGCCGCGGCGGGACGGGGGGTACCGGGTTCGCCGGCCACGGATGGTGCGCCCGGGGAGGGCAGGACAGAGCGAGATTCTCTGGCGATGTCCCGGGCCAACAGCCGCGAGAACGTGACAGATTATCGGCTGTACTGAAGCATATTTGCTGCGCGGGTGGTGCCACCATCGCGCAGCTGCACGGGCAGGGAGCGATCCTGAATGACGTTTTAGGGGTCACGCTCGGATCGTGATACCCAGGACATCGACTCGCAGCAGAGCAGGTCGGCGCACGCCAGACGGCCGGCCGCTCCCGACGACTAGAAGGAGCTTGCCGCATGGGAGGACATCCCGCCCAGCAACGAGGACGACGGCTCTGGTTCTCCGGCCGCAAGCAGTGCGGTAACCGGGAGAGGGCCAGCGGCAGGCGGCTGGGCCGGGGCCACCGGGTCCGCATGATCACGATCGCGGCCTGCGGCGCCGCGGCGATCGCCCTGGTGGGGGCCGCCTGTGGCAGCAGCGGCAGCTCGTCGTCGGGCGGCACGAAGGTGGCGGGCGGCACGGCCTCCTATGCTCTCCCGCCGTCGGTGACGCCGAACTACATTTTCCCCTTTACCAACAGCACGTACTTCAGCACATCGAACCTCGCCTACCTGCAATACTTGCTGTACCGCCCGCTGTACTGGTTCGGCAACGGCACCCAGCCCACCCTCAATACGTCTCTCAGCCTGGCCGACCAGCCCGCCTACAACGGCAAGCAGGTCACGATCACGCTGAAGAACTACAAGTGGTCCGACGGCACGGCGGTCACCGCGCAGAACGTCCTGTTCTGGATCAACATGCTGCAGGCGGTGGGCTCAACCGAGTGGGGCGCCCACGTGCCCGGCGGGTTCCCGACCAACGTGACCGGCGTCAAGGCGACCAGCCCGACGACGCTCACCATGACGATGGACAAGGCGTACTCGCCGGCGTGGTTCACCTACAACGAGCTGAGCCAGATCACCCCGATGCCCAAGGCGTGGGACCGGACGGCGTCCGGCCCGAGCGACTGCACGACCACCGTGCCGGACTGCAAGGCCGTCTACACCTACCTCGACAGCCAGTCCAGGACGGCCCTGACCAGCTGGGCCGGCAACCCGCTGTGGAGCATCGTCAACGGCCCGTTCAAGCTGCAGAGCGCTACCACGGCCGGCCAGTTTACCTTCGCGCCGAACAAGTCGTACTCGGGCCCGGTCAAGGCGACGCTGTCGGAGTTCGAGGAGGTGCCGTTCACCACGGAGGGGGCCGAGTACAACGTGCTCCGCTCGGGTAACGGCAGCCAGAAGCTCGACGTCGGCTACCTGCCGACCACTGACGCCCCGCAGAAGCCGGCCAACGCGACGATCGGCGCGAACCCGGTGCCGGGGTACACGCTCGACCCGCTGTACGGATGGGCCATCAACTACTTCGTGCCCAACATCGACTCCACGACCCCGGAGGGCCAGGTCATCAAGCAGCTGTACTTCCGGCAGGCGCTGGCGTACCTGGTGGACCAGGAGGCGGTCATCTCCGGCCCGCTGCGCGGGTACGGCACCGTGACGGTCGGCCCGGTCGGCAGCTACCCGTCAACCCAGTACCTGTCCGCCGAGGGCAAGAAGGGCGATCCGTTCCCCTACGACCCCGGCAAGGCCAAGCAGCTGCTGTCCAGCCACGGCTGGAAGATCGTGCCGAACGGGACCAGCACCTGCACCAGCCCGAGCCTGTGCGGCGCGGGCGTCAAGCAGGGCCAGGGCCTGTCCTTCACCCTGCCGTACGGCACGGGCACGGGCTGGATCGAATCGGAGATGACGCAGCTCAAGTCGAACGCGTCGTCGCTCGGTATCCAGCTGAGCCTGCAGCCGAAGCCGTTCAACCAGGTCACCGCGATCGCGGCCGGCAACTGTGTCGTCACCGGCTCCTCGTGTGCCTGGGACTTCGCCGACTGGGGCGGCGGCTGGTCGTTCGCGCCCGACTACGAGCCGACCGGCGAGACGCTGTTCCAGAGTGGTTCTGCGGCGAACTCTTCCGGGTACAAGAACAGCCAGAACGACAACCTGATCCAGCAGACATTGACCAGCAGCTCACTCACGCCGCTGTACACCTGGCAGGACTTCCTGCAGACGCAGCTTCCCGAGATCTGGCAGCCGAACGGCGTCTATCTGCTAGAGGAGTACGCCAGCAACCTGCACGGCTTCACCCCGCAGTCGCCGACGCTTTACATCAACCCCGAGAACTGGTACTTCACCAAGTGATCATGATTTACGTGCACGGCTCCGCCGCGGCCGCGGCGGGACGGGGGTGCCGGGTTCGCCCGGTGCCCCCGTCGGCACGCCAGAGGGGAACCCGTTGCTAGCTTTCTTCGTGCGGCGCCTGCTGCAGGCGGTCATTGTGATCCTGATCGTCACGCTGATCACCTTCGCACTGCTCCGGGCGATCCCCGGTAACGTCGCGATCGCCATTCTCGGGCCGACCGCCTACCGCAACCCGGCGACGATCGCCCAGTTCGACGCCACCTACGGCTTCAACAAGCCGTGGTTCGACCAGTACTTCCTCTGGCTGGGGCACCTGGCCGAGGGCAACCTCGGCTACTCCTGGAAGCTCAACCAGAGCGTCGCCTCGCTGCTCGGCAGCCACCTGCCGAAGACGATCGTCCTAGTGGGCATCTCCACCATCCTCGCGCTCGCCGTCGCCATCCCGATTGGCGTCTGGCAGGCGGTACGGCGCAACAAGGCCGTCGACTACACCTTCACCGGGTTCTCCTTCTTGTTCTACGCGGCGCCGACGTTCTTCGTCGGGACGGTCCTGATCATGCTGTTCGCCGACCAGACGCATATATTCGGCGCGGAAGGCCCGCAGGGCGGCCTGGTCAGCGACTTCACCGACTGGAAGGACCTGACCCTGCCCGTCGTCACCCTGGCCCTGGTGACGTTCGCACTGTTCAGCCGGTACATGCGCTCGGCGGTACTGGACAACATCACCGAGGATTACGTGCGCACGGCGCGGGCCAAGGGCGCCTCGGAACGGCGGGTGCTCATCCGGCACGTGCTGCGGAACTCGCTGATCCCGATCGCGACGCTGATCGGGCTCACCCTGCCGGCCATCGTGGCGGGCGCGCTCATCACCGAGCAGGTTTTCAACTACCCGGGTATGGGGTACCTGTTCTTCCAGGCCGCGCAGAACCAGGACTACCCCGTCCTCCTGGGCGTCCTGGTCGTGACCGCGATCGCGACCGTCGTCGGGTCACTGCTGGCCGATATCGCGTACGCGGTGCTCGATCCCCGTGTGAGGTACGTGAGCTCCTGATGACCATTCCATCGTCCGGGTCAGAGCCGCTGGCGCCGGGAATCGATACCCCGCTGGTGCCCGGGCTCGGGAGCATCGTCCCCGACGAGATCGAGCCCGGTCCGGACGCGCCGGGGGCGCTTCCCGCCGGAAAGTCACGCAGCATGTTCGTGCGCGGCCTCGAGGTCTTTATCGAGAACAAGCTCGCCCTCGTGGGCGTGGTCATCCTCGTCGCGATGGTCCTGTTCTGCTACATCGGGCCGCTCCTCTACCATACCGACCAGATCCACACCAACCTCGCCATCGAGAACCAGGCGCCGGGGACGGGCCACCCGCTCGGCACCGACTCCAGCGGCTACGACGTACTCGGGCGGCTCATGGTCGGCGGCCAGGTGTCGCTGGAGGTGGGCCTGGCGGCCGCGATCCTCGCCACCGTAGTCGGCACCCTATGGGGCGCGGTCGCCGGCTACGCCGGCGGCGCCGTGGACGCGGTGATGATGCGCCTCGTGGACTCCATACTGGCGATCCCGACGCTGTTCCTGGCCCTGGTCGTCGTCTCGATGTTCCCGGCCACCGAACTGGAGCTGATCATCGTCATCGCGCTGACCTCGTGGCTCACTACGGCGAGGCTCATCCGCGGTGAAGCGCTCTCCCTGCGGGTCCGGGACTACGTGCAGGCGATGAAGGTGATGGGCGGCGGCGGCAGCCGCGCCGTCCTCCGCCATATCGCGCCGAACGCGGTCGGCACCATCATCGTGAACGCCACCTTCCAGGTGGCCGACGCCATCCTGCTGGTGGTCGCGCTGAGCTACCTGGGCCTGGGTGTCCAGCCGCCGAAGACGGACTGGGGCGGCATGCTCAGCAACGGCGTCCAGTACACCTACGACGGTTACTGGTGGCTGATCTACCCGGCCGGCATCGCCATCATCCTGGTGGTCATCTCCATCAACTTCATCGGCGACGCCCTGCGGGACTCCTTCGAGGTCCGCCTGCAGCGGCGGTGACCGCACCTGATGTTCGAGGAGCCGGCCAAACCCGGCCGGCTCCCTCCGGATAACGCACGACGAGGACGCATGGCACCCCTGCTCGAAATTAAGGACCTGCACACCGAGATCCGGCTCCGCAGGTCGACCGTGTACGCCATCGGTGGCGTCAACCTCACCGTCGACCCGGGCGAATGCCTCGGCATCGTCGGCGAGTCCGGCTGCGGCAAGACGATGACGGCCCTTTCCGTGATGCGGCTGCTGCCCAACGGCGGCCACATCACCGGCGGCAGCATCTTCCTCGACGGCCAGGACATCACGCATCTCGACGACGAGGCGATGCAGGACGTCCGCGGCAACCTGGTGGGCATGATCTTCCAGGACCCGATGACGTCGCTGAATCCGACGATGACGATCGGCGACCAGATCGCGGAGAGCGTCCGGCTGCACCGCGGGGCCGACAAGCAGGCCGGGCTGGAGCGCGCGGTCGAAGTGCTCGGCCTGGTCGGCATGCCCAAGCCGGCCGAGCGGATCGGGAACTTCCCGCATCAGCTCTCCGGCGGCATGCGCCAGCGGGTCATGATCGCCATGGCGCTGGCCTGCGAGCCGAAGCTGCTGATCGCCGACGAGCCGACCACCGCCCTCGACGTCACCATCCAGAAGCAGATCCTCGAGCTGCTCGACAACCTCCGCCAGCGGCTCGGCATGGCGGTGATCCTGGTCACCCACGACCTCGGGGTCATCGCCGGGCGCGCCGACCGGGTCGCGGTCATGTACGCGGGCCGGGTCGTCGAGACGACGGACACGGCAACCCTGTTCGCCAACCCCCGGCACCCCTACACGCAGGCCCTGTTCGAGGCGCTGCCGGACAAGATCGTGGAGCCCGCCGGCGTCGCCAAGCGGCTGTACAACATTCCGGGCCAGCCGCCGGACCTGACCGACCCGCCGCGCGGCTGCCGGTTCGCGGCGCGGTGCCGGTACGGGCAGGACTCGTGCCGGGAAACGGAGCCCGATCTGAAGGGCGACGTCCCGCTGCACGAGTACCGCTGCTTCTTCCCGGTGGGCGAGGCCGCCCTCGACGCGCCCGCCGAGGACGCGGACGCGCCCACCGTGGCGGCCGCCGAGGCGGAGGCGGAGGCCGGAGCAGCCGAGGGAGCCATCCCGGTCCTGGCCACCGCGCCCTCGGTGGACGGCGCGACGGCCGACGGGACCCTGCTGAAGGTCGAGCATCTGGTCAAGGAGTTCCCGGTCACCGCGGGCGCCATCATGCAGCGCCGGGTCGGCAGCGTCAGCGCGGTGGCCGACGTCAGTTTCGAGGTGCCGCGGGGCAAGACGTTCGGCATGGTGGGTGAGTCCGGCTGCGGCAAGACCACCATCGGCCGCCTCATCGTGGGCCTGGAGAACGCGAACTCCGGCTCGATCATCTTCGACGGCCAGGACCTGAGCGAACTCAGCACGCGGGGCCGGCGGCGGAACAGCGGCAAGATCCAGCTCATGTTCCAGGACTCCTACGCGTCGATGGACCCGAGGATGCGGGTGAGCACGATCCTGCGCGAGCCGCTGGTGATCCAGCACCAGGGCAGCCGGAAGGAGCAGGAAAAGCGGGTCGCCGCGATCATGGACGAAGTTGGCCTGCCCCAGGCCGCGCTGGACCGCTATCCGCACGAATTCTCCGGCGGCCAGCGGCAGCGGCTCGGCCTGGCCCGGGCGCTCATCCTGCGGCCGAGCATGATCGTGGCCGACGAGCCGGTGTCGGCGCTGGACGTATCCATCCAGGCGCAGATCCTGAACCTCATGCTGGACCTGCAGCAGGACAACGGCCTGACGTACCTGTTCATCTCGCACGACCTCTCGGTGGTCCGGTACCTCTCGGACACCATCGGGGTCATGTACCTGGGCAAGCTGGTCGAGGTCGGCCCGGCCGACGAGGTGTACTTCGGCCCCGTCCACCCGTACACGAAGGGCCTCATCGACACGGTGCCGGTGGCGGACCCGCTGCTGGAGCGGGCCAAGGAGAGCCAGGGTGTGATGGGCGAGCTCCCGTCGGCCGTGGCCCCGCCCTCGGGCTGCCGGTTCCGCACGCGGTGCCCGATCGCCCAGGACCTGTGCGCCGAGCAGGAGCCGCCGCTGCGGCCGTTCACCGCGAAGGGGCACATGGCCTCGTGCCACTTCCCGCTGCGCGAGCCGGAGGCGGACGCCGGCGAGCCGAGCGTCGCCAAGACGGCCAGCGGCAGCGCCCGGCCCAGCGGCAGCGCCCAGTAAGGCGGCCCAGCATCGCGGCCGAGTAACACCGGGCCGCACCGGGCGATGCAGTAACTCCGGGCGGCCTGCCCCGGCCGCCCGGAGCCAGCCGAGGCTGATGCCGCGCAGCGAACGTACCACCCGCCGGCCGGGCCGCGGCTCGATGGGACGCAGGGTAGGCACGGCGACCACCTGGCACCCAGCGGCCTCGGCCGCGGTGACGCCGGTGATGGAGTCCTCCAGGACGAGGCACCGGCCTGGCTCAGCGCCCAGCCGCTTCGCGGCGAGCAGGTAGGACTCGGGGTCGGGCTTGCCGTAAGTCACGTCGTTCGCGCAGACCACCACGGGAAAGCGCAGGCCCGTCCGGGCCAGCACGGCGTCCACGAGCCGGCGCTGGGAGGAGGTGACCAGCGCGTAGGGCAGGCCTGCCGCCTCGACCTCGGCCACCAGTTCGGCTGCGCCCGGCATGATCGTGACCCCACGCTCACCGACCTTGGCCACGATCCCGCCGATCATCCACTCCGCGATCTGGGCCGGATCGGCGGGCGCCCTGGCCCGCTCCAGGAAGTAGCGAATGGAGTTGGACAGTGAGCTGCCGAGCAGTTCCTGCTGATCGGCCTCGGTCCAGGTGCCGCCGAGCCGGGTCATCACGTCCGTCTCGACCTGGAACCAGAGCGGCTCGGAGTCGATGAGCAGCCCGTCCATGTCGAACAGGACAGCCTGCGGTCCCTTGTCGCCCTTCAGGGCGATGGAGGATGTCAAGTGCTGAAGTATTTCGCCTCGGGGTGATGAACCACGAGCGCGTCGGTGGACTGCTCGGGAACGAGCTGCATCTCCTCGGTGAGCTCCACCCCGATGTCGCCGGGCCGCAGCAGCCGGGCGACCTTGGCGCGGTCGGCCAGGTCCGGGCAGGCCGGGTAGCCGAACGAGTACCGCGCGCCCCGGTAGCCCAGCCGGAAGAAGTCCTCGATGTTGGCCGAGTCCTGCGCGCCGAAGCCCAGCTCGGTCCGGATCCGGGCGTGCCAGTACTCGGCGAGCGCCTCGGTGAGCTGCACGGACAGGCCGTGCAGCTCGAGGTAGTCACGGTAGGAGTTCTTCGCGAACAGCTCGCCGGTGGCCTCGCTGACCCGCGATCCCATGGTGGCGAGCTGGAACGCCACGACGTCGGTCCGGCCGGATGCGCGGGAGGCGAAGAAGTCGGCCAGGCACAGCCGCCGGTCCCGCCGCTGCCGCGGGAACGTGAAACGCTCCCGTTCCTTCCCGTCGTCGTCCAGCACGATCAGGTCATTGCCGTCGCTGACGCAGCGGAAGTACCCGTACACCACGGCCGCCTCGAGCAGGCCCTCAGCCCGGGCGCGTTCCAGCCACATCCGCAGCCTCGGCCGGCCGTGCTCCTCCACCAGCTCCTCGTAGGTCACCCCGCCGTCCCGGCGGGACGGCTTGAGGCCCCACTGCCCCATGAAGGTGGCCCGCTCGTCCAGGTAGGCGGCGTACTCGGCGAGCGGAACGCCCTTGATGACCCGCGTGCCCCAGAACGGCGGCTCGGGCACCTCAGCCAGCTCGGCCACGTCCGAGCGGGCGGTCCCCGCGCCGTTCGGAGAAACAGCGCCGTCCGGCAGGGAGCGCAGCGGCCGGCGTACCTGCCGGGTCCGGCGCTCGGGCAGCTGCGCCCCGGCCTCGCCCCGCTTGACCGCCATCACCGCGTCCATCAGCCGCAGGCCCTCGAACGCGTCCCGCGCGTACCGGACCTCGCCGTCGAACAGCGCGCCGAGGTCCTGCTCGACGTAGGCGCGGGTCAGCGCGGCGCCGCCCAGCAGGATGGGCCAGCGGACGGCCAGGCGCCGGGAGTTCAGTTCGGCCAGGTTGTCCCGCATCACGACGGTCGACTTGACCAGCAGCCCGGACATGCCGATCGCGTCCGCGCCGGACTCCTCCGCCGCGGCGATGATCGCGGAGATCGGCTGCTTGATGCCGATGTTCACCACGTCGTAGCCGTTGTTGGACAAGATGATGTCGACCAGGTTCTTGCCGATGTCATGCACGTCACCCTTGACCGTGGCCAGCACGATCTTGCCCTTGCCGTCCTCGTTCGTCCGCTCCATGTGCGGTTCCAGGTAGCCGACGGCGCTCTTCATCACCTCAGCCGAAGCGAGCACGAACGGCAGTTGCATCTGCCCGGACCCGAACAGCTCACCGACGGTCTTCATGCCGTCGAGCAGGGTGTCGTTCACGATCTCCAGCGCGGGCCGCTGGGCCAGGGCCTCGTCCAGGTCGGCCTCCAGGCCTTTCCGCTCCCCGTCGATGATCCGGCGCTTCAGCCGGTCCCACAGCGGCAGCGCGGCCAGCTCGGCCGCCCGGCTCTCCTTGATCGCGGCCATGTCCACGCCCTCGAACATGTCGAGGAAGCGGCCCAGTGGGTCGTAGTCCGGGCGGCGCCGGTCGTAGACCAGGTTGAGGGCCACCTGCCGCTGCTCGTCCGGGATCCGGGCCATCGGCGTGATCCGGGAGGCGTGCACGATGGCCGAATCGAGCCCGGCCCGCACGCATTCGGCCAGGAACACCGAATTGAGCACGGCACGCGCGGCCGGCTTGAGCCCGAACGACACGTTGGAGACGCCGAGCGTCGTCTGCACGTCCGGGTAGCGCCGCTTGAGCTCGGCGATCGCCCCGATCGTCTCGATCGCGTCGCGCCGGGTCTCCTCCTGGCCGGTGGCGATCGGGAAGGTCAGGCAGTCCACGATGATGTCCGACCGGTGCATGCCCCAGTTACCGGTCAGGTCCTCGATCAGCCGGGTCGCGACGGCGATCTTCCACTCCGCCGTGCGGGCCTGGCCCTGCTCGTCGATGGTGAGCGCGATGACCGCGGCGCCGTGCTCACGCACCATCGGCATGACGCGCGTGATCCGCGACCCGGGCCCGTCGCCATCCTCGTAGTTGACCGAGTTGATCACCGCGCGGCCGCCGAGCAGCTCGAGCCCGGCCTCGATGACCGGGGGCTCGGTGGAGTCCAGGACGAGGGGCAGGGTGGCGGCGGTGGCGAAGCGCCCGGCGATCTCCCGCATGTCCGCCACGCCGTCCCGGCCGACGTAGTCGACGCACACGTCCAGCAGGTGGGCCCCGTCCCGGGTCTGCGCCCGGGCGATCTCCACGCATTCGTCATACCGGTCGGCCGCCATGGCCTCACGGAAGGCCTTCGACCCGTTGGCGTTGGTCCGCTCGCCGATGGCCAGGAACGTTGTGTCCTGCTGGAACGGAACGTGGGCGTACAGCGAGGCGACCCCGGGCTCGGGGCGCGGGCGGCGCGCGACCGGGGCGCGGCCGCCGACCCGCTGGACGACCGCGGCGATGTGCTCCGGGGTGGTCCCGCAGCACCCGCCGACCAGCGACAGGCCGAACTCACCGGTGAAGCGCTCGTGCGCGTCGGCGAGCTGGCCCGGCGTGAGCGGGTAGCTGGCCCCGCTGGCCGTCAGCTCGGGCAGGCCCGCGTTAGGCATGCAGGACAGCGGGGTGCGGGCGTGCGCGGCCAGATAGCGCAGGTGCTCGCTCATCTCCCCGGGGCCGGTGGCGCAGTTCAGCCCGATGACGTCGATGCCGAGCGGCTCCAGGGCGGTGAGCGCCGCCCCGATCTCGCTGCCGAGCAGCATGGCCCCGGTCGTCTCGATCGTCACGTGCGCGATCAGCATGACGTCGCTGGACGCCGCGGCGATCGCCCGCCTGGCCCCGATGATGGCGGCCTTGGCCTGCAGCAGGTCCTGGCAGGTCTCGATGATGAGCGCGTCGGCGCCGCCGGCCAGCAGGCCGGCCGCGTTCTCCTCGTAGGCGTCACGGAGGGTGGCGAAACTGACGTGCCCCAGCGTCGGCAGCTTGGTCCCGGGCCCCATGGAACCGAGCACCCAGCGCGGCCGGCCGGGCTCGGACACCGCGTCCACGGCCTCGCGGGCGATGCGCGCGCCCGCCTCGGACAGCTCGGTGATCCGGTCCGCGATGCCGTACTCGCCGAGGTTGGCGAAGTTGGCGCCGAAGGTGTTCGTCGTGACGCAGTCCGCCCCGGCGGAAAGGTACGCGTCATGGACCGAGCGCACGATGTCCGGGCGCGACACGTTCAGGATCTCGTTGCAGCCCTCGTGCCCCTGGAAGTCGTCCAGCACGGCGTCGCTGGCCTGCAGCATGGTGCCCATGGCGCCGTCCGCCACCAGCACGCGGCTGGCCAGCGCCGACCGCAGTGCGCCGCCCCCGTGTCTTTTCGCTGCATCTGTCTCAGGCGCGTTCATCGTGCCCAGTGTACGGATCGGAGGTTGCTGCATGATACTCAAGAGCAACCGGGACGGACCGGAGATACGCGTTGGGCATGCCGATCACGGCCAATACGGTCCTGGGTGGGGGCGGATGCTGCCCGCAGCTCCGCCGACAACGTAGGCTGGGGCACACGGCAGCGCTCGGTGACCGTGCGCGTCGTGCCCAGTGTCACCGGCCCGACGTCGCTGGCACAGCCAAACCTGGCAGGGGTGGAGTGGCGCACGCGGCCCGCGCGGCGCGCAGGTACAGGGAGGAGGGGGGAGACATCGAGTTCGATCGTCTGGGCAAGCTCACCTCACCCGTCGCGATCGCCGCCTTCGAAGGCTGGAACGACGCCGGGGAGGCCGCGAGCGGCGTAATCAGCCATCTGGGTATCGCCTGGCAGGCGCAGCCGATCGCCGCCATCGAACCTGAGGACTTCTACGACTTCCAGGTGACCCGGCCGGTCGTCGAGATAACGGAGGGCCGGATCGAGCGGCTCGTCTGGCCCACCACGCGACTGTCGGTGGCGCGCGCGGGCGCCGCACCCGACCCGGCCGCGACCGCCGGCGACGGGACGGATTCCCGCCGGCGCGGAGGATGGCGAGGAACGCGAGAGCGCGGCCACCGGAACGGGCCTGGACAAGGACATCGTCCTGGTGCACGGGATCGAGCCGAACATGCGCTGGCGCACGTTCACCAGTGAGCTGGTCCAGGGCCTCATTGATCTGGAGGTCGAATCGGTCATCCTGGTCGGCGCGCTGCTGGCAGACGCGCCGCACACCCGGCCGGTACCGGTCTCCGTGGGCGCGTCGGACCCCAAGCTGTCGGCCACCGTGACCGCGCCGTTCTCCGACTACAAGGGACCGACGGGCATCCTGGGCGTGGTCCAGCACGCGCTGGCCGGGGCGGGCATCCCGGCCGTGTCGCTGTGGGCCTCGGTGCCGCACTACGTGGCCACGCCGCCGAACCCCAAGGCCACGCTGGCCCTGCTGCGGGGCGTGGAGGACATCCTGGACGCTTCCCTGCCGCTGGCCGACCTGGCCGAGGAGGCCCGGGCCTGGGAGCGCGGTGTCGACGAGCTCGCGCAGCAGGATTCCGAGGTCGCCGAGTACGTCCGCACGCTCGAGGAAGCGAAGGACGCCACCGACCTGCCGCAGGCCAGCGGGGACGCTATCGCGCGCGAGTTTGAGCGGTACCTCAGGCGGCGCGGGCGCCGCGGGGAACCCGGCGGCATCTGAGCCGCTGGCGCTGAGCTCAGCTCTGGCGGGCTCCGCGACATGTCCGTTCGGCATCATGGTTCCGAACGGACGTCAGTAGGGCGGCCAGGGAATCGCGGGCCAGTCCTCCGGCGGGTACGGGTGCACGCGGTGCTTGAGCAGCTTTTCCACCCGGATGCTCATGGCCGCCAGTTCCCCGGGACTGAGCCACTGGGACAGCTCGCCGGCCAGCTCGCCGCTTTCCAGCAGCGCGTACAGCCGCCGCAGGGCCTCCACCGCCCGCGGGGGCAGGCTCTTGCCGCGCCACTGCCACAGCACGGTACGCAGCTTATAGTCCTCGGCGAAGCAGACGCCGTGGTCGCAGCCCAACAGATGGCCGCCGCCCGTTGGCAGCAAGTGCCCGATCTTCCGGTCGGCGTTATTCACGACCGCGTCGAAGACCGCCAGGTCACGCAGGCCGGTGTGGTCGCCGCGGCGCGCGAGCTCGATCAGGTCCACCTGCCGGTCGATGTCGATCCACAGCTGGCACATGCCCGGGCCGTAGGGCCCGTCGCGCATCACCGTCGGCGGCACCACGTCCCAGTTCGCCGCGCGGGAGACGACGTAGGCGGCGACCTCCCGCCCGGCCAGCGTCCCAGTCGGGAAGTCCCATAGCGGGCGCTCCCCCGTGACCGGCTTGTAGACGCACGCGGCCTGGTAGTCACCCGAGCTGACCGCGCAGTACCAGGTCTGGTTGGACGCCTCGACCAGCCGGCCCAGGATCTCCAGGCTGCCGTGGGCCAGCAGTTGCAGGGCCGCCTCGTCGCCGGGTACTGATCCCGGACCGGAACCGTTGCCGCCTGCCTCCGGCGGTGCGGCCCGGTCGCGGCGCTTGGCGCCCGCGCGCCGGCCGGCGCCGGGCGGCCGGCGCCGGGGAGGACTCGCGAACCCGTCAAGCACTGGCGCGGTGCCCGTTCTGCCGTGGGCAGATGTGCCCGTCGGCGCTCAGCGGAAGCCCGCACAGCGGGCACGGCGGCCGGCCAGCGGCCACGATCCGCAGCGCGCGCTGGGCGAACGCCCGGGCGGCGCCGGGGGTGATCCGCACCCTCAGCACGCCTGGCCCATCGGCCGGGACCTCTTCCGCCAGCGGCTCAACCGGCTCCTCCGACGCCTCCTGAGCTTCGATGACGACCCGGCCGTCGTCCCCGTCCCAGGCCAGTGCGATCGCGCCGACCCGGAAGTCCTCCGTCACCGGCATGTCGAGGGGCGCGTCATCCTCCGGGCTGGTCGGCAGTGCCGGTGGGACCTCCGGGGAGGCGCCGCGCCGTAGCACCTCGTCGAGTAGCTCGTCGAGACGCTCCGCGAGCAAGCTGACCTGGAACTTCTCCAGCGAGACACTCGTGACACGACCGCGGGAGGTGGCCTGGAGGTAGAACGTCCGGTCCCCCGGCTGCCCGACGGACCCGGCCACGAACTTCTCCGGCGGGTCATACATGTAGACCGGCATCCTCCTATCCTCGCGCGTCCGCGATGCGTTCGCGAACGGCAGGTGCCCCGGTCTGTGTCCCGGTCTGTGTCCCGGTCCTTGCCCCGGTCTGGGCTTCTGCCGGAATGATGTCCGGATTAGCCCCGGCTCCGCCGCCCACCACGGCGTCACTCTCATCGCGCTGGCCCTTCCCGCCCGCGTTCTCCGAATCCCTTTCACCGGGGGTCCGCGGCATCAGGTCCTCGATGCCGCCGGTGTCGTTCATCCGCAGCAGGAAGGGCCGCAGCGGCGTATAGCGGATGACGGTCAGCGAGCAGGGGTCGGCCTGGATTCGCTGGCTGAGGTCGAGGTGCAGTCCCAGGCAGTCGGCGATGATGCCCTTGATCACGTCTCCGTGCGAGCAGATCAGGTAGGTCGCTTTGGGGCCCAGGGTGGCGTTCCACTCCCGGACGGCGGCGACCGCGCGGTGCTGGGTGTCCATCATGGACTCCCCGTCGGGGCCGGGGAAGCGGACGGCGCTCGGGTGGGCCTGGACGACCCGCCACAGCGGCTCCTTAACCAGCTTCCGCAGCGGCTTGCCGGTCCAGTCGCCGTACCGGCACTCGCCGAGCCGCTCGTCCTGGCGAATCTCCGGGCCGCGGCCGTCCCGGGCGGCGGCCACCGCCTCGGCGGTCTGGCGGCAGCGGTCCAGCGGGCTCGTGACGATCGCGTCGAGCGGCAGCCGCGCCAGCCGGGTGCCGAGCGCGCGGGCCTGTGCGCGGCCCCGGTCGTCCAGCGGTATGCCTGGCGTCCATCCCGATAGCGTGTGGCCGGTCGCCGCGGTCAGGCCATGGCGCACCAGCAGGACGGTCGTCACGAGTCTGACTCTAGCCGGACCCGGGACCAGCTAGATCCGGCCAGGGGGCGCCGGCGTCACGCTGATCAGCGCAGATCACGAATACCGCCGACCCGAACGCCAGCCGGTCCCCGGCCTGCACCAGCACGGCATCACGGATCCGCCATCCGTTCAGCCTGGTGCCGTTGGTGGAACCGAGGTCGGTGAGGAGCCAGCGGCCCGCCGCGTGCTCCAGCCGGGCGTGCCACCTGGACACGGACAGGTCCTCGATCAGCAGGTCGCACGCGCTGTCCCGGCCGATCGTGTACCGGATGCCGGGGGCCGGGCGGGGGAAGGACAGGGCGGCCGGGCGGCGGGCGGGCCTGGGCCGGGAACCGGGGCGCGCCCCCAAGCCCTCCCGGGCCGCGCCCGACAGCGTCTCAATCTCCGCGGCGAGCATCTCACGCCCGCGCCGGGCGCGCTCCCTGATCTCGGCGCGCAGGCTGAACAGCGCCCCCAGGCCGGAGCGGCGGCGCGGCAGGTCAGTGAACAGGCCGTCCAGCTGCCGGCGGTCCCGGGCTCCGAGCGCCTCGTCCATTCGGTGCATGAACGTGTCGTGGGAGAGCCGCCCCTCCGCGAAGCGCTCGCCCAGCTCGCCGACCGCCTCGTCGCGCTCCTCATCGGAAGCGCGAAGAATGACGTCCGGGGTGGTGGGCGCCTCCGGCGATGAGCCTCCCATAACAGGAGTATCCGTGCGGGATCCCCGCGTGGGCAAGCACAGCGCCCGATTAACACGGCGGCAGCGGCCGCTCGGAGGTCGGTGAGAACGTCGTGGGGCTGGGCTACGCTGGCCGGGATGTCCACCATGAGTGACGAAGTAACCGCCGGGCTGTTCGGCGAGTTCTGCCTCGCCGGGCTGTGGCCCGGCGTCGGCCGCGCCATGGTGGAGAAGCTGCGCGCGGCCGGGATCAGCAGCCCCGCGGACGTCACCGCCGGCCGCCTGGAGCTGGTGGAGGGCATCGGGCCGAAACGGGCCGCGAGGCTGGCCGCGTCCTTCACCCGGGTGCGCCCGGCCTACGAAACGGCCGAGCTGCTGATCCAGTGCCGGGTTCCGGCGCGCTTCGCGGGTTCCGCGGTCGCGCTGCTCGGCCCGTCCGCCGCCCGGCAGCTGCGCGACGATCCGTGGAAGCTGCTGCTGCTCCCGCGGATCCGGCCCGATCAGGCCGACTGGTTCGCGCGCGAACTGCTGGCGGGCCAGGCTGACCGGCAGGACCCGCGGCGCGGCCGGGCCCTCGTCGTGCACTTGCTGGTCAAGGCGTCCGGGGACGGGCACACGGCGGTGCCCGCAGACGCGGTGATCACCGCGCTGGGCGCGTTCGGTATCGATGATCCCGGGAACGCGGTCCTCGCGGCGATCGATGACGGCGCGGTGCTGCCCTTCGAGGTGTTCGGCGCCGGGCCAGAGCCCGGGGACGGGGATGGCGCCGGGGAATTCGGGCCCGGGGAGTTCGGGCCGGGGGACTTCCGGACTGCGGAGTTCGGGGCGGCGGGGGCGACCGCCGCCGCCGACGTGGGCGCCGCACGTGCGGACGCCTCCGGGGTGAGCGCGGGGGGCGCGGACTCGGACGACGGTGACCTGGGCCCGGGACACGGGACGCTGCTCGCGCTGACCCCGTACGCCATCGCCGAGGAGTCCGTGGCCGAAGGGCTCCAGCGCCTCGCCGCGACCGCCGAGCCGGTCGACGCCGCAGACGCCGGGGACTCCGGCAAAGTCAGCGGGCACGCCGGGGCCGCCCGGGCCGCCCGGCCCGGCGACGCCGAGCTTGATGACCGCCAGCGCGCGGCCGTGGAGGCGGTCGCCGACCATGGCGTCTCCGTGCTGACCGGCGGCCCGGGCACCGGCAAGAGCCGGACGGTCGCGGCGGTCGTCTCGCTCGCCGCCGAGCGCGGGCTGCGGGTGGCACTGGCCGCGCCCACCGGCAGGGCCGCCAAGCGGCTGGAGGAACTTGCGGGCGCACCCGCCACCACACTGCACCGGCTACTGGGCGCGCAGGGCCGGGGCATGCCCCGCTCCGGCGCGGCCGACGCCGCGGACGGCCTGTTCGCGGACGCCGGCTCCCCCGGCCCGGGCGGCAGCGGCGCCGACGGCGGGGGTTTCCCGGGGACGGCGTCGCCGGGCGGTCCCGGCGGGCCTGGCGTGACCGGCGGGCCCGGCGGGCCCGGCGTGGCCGGGAGCGAGCCCGGCGGCCGCGAGGGCAGCTGGGTCTTCGCCCGGGGCGAGGAGTGGCCACTGGACGCGGACCTCGTGGTCGTCGACGAGAGCTCGATGCTCGACGTGGAGCTGGCCGCGGCGCTCGTCGAGGCCTGCGCGGACGGCACCCGGCTGCTGCTGGTCGGCGACCCGGCGCAGCTGCCATCGATCGGGCCCGGCCGGGTACTGGCCGACATCATCGACTCCGGCGCCGTCCCGGTCACCGAGCTGACCACCCTGTACCGGCAGCGCGACGGCGGGACCATCGCCAAGCTGGCCACCGCCGTCCGGGGCGGCGACTTGCCCGCGGTGGACTCACCCGAACGGGAGGTCGTGATCGTGACCGCGCGCGGCAGCGCGGCGGCCGCGCACCGCGTGGTCCAGCTCGTCACGGACTCCATCCCGCGGGCGCTGGGCATCGCGGCCGAGGAGGTTCAGGTCGTGACGCCGGTGCACAAGGGGCCGGCCGGGACGATAGAGCTGAACCGGGCGCTGAAGGCCAGGCTCAATCCCGGGCCCGGCGCGCACCGGGGCTTCGACCCGGGCGACCGGGTGGTAGCGATCGCCAACCACGCCGACGAGGGGTTCGCCAACGGCGAGGTCGGCACGGTCACCAGCACGGACGGCGAGGGCCTCACCGTGTCGTTCAGCGGCCTGCCGGTCGCGGTGCCCTTCAAGCTCCTCGGCGACCTTCGGCACGGCTGGGCGCTCACCGTTCACCGGGCCCAGGGCTCGGAGTGGCCGGCCGTGGTCGCGGTCTTCCCCGCCGAGGCGTCCGGGATGCTGTCCCGCCCGCTCGTCTACACCGCCCTGACCCGTGCCCAGCAGCACCTGTCCGTCGTCCACGGCGCCGGCCCGGCCCTCGCCCGCGCCGTCCGCACCGTCGGCGAACGTCCCCGCGAAACGAGGCTGGCCGCCCTATTGGGCGATGGATGAGAAGCACGCACGGGTTACGCGAGGCGCTCGTAACCGGCCCAGCGAACCGGGCCTTCAGGCCCGGTGAGTTGGCCGGTGTGTCGGCGAAGTACCGCAGCGGGGCGCGGAGCGCAGCGGGGGGTTCCAGGGGGTCGTCCCCCCTGGGCCAGCACTGGGTTCCGGGGGGTCGCCCCCGGGCCAGCACAGCCCACTAGCCCGCCACTAGCCCCCCATGGCGTGGACCCCGCCGTCGGCGTGCACGATCTCCGCCGTCGTCGCGGGGAACCAGTCGGACAGCAGCGCCACGCACGCGCGGGCCGCGGGCCCCGGATCGGTGATGTTCCAGCCGAGCGGCGCCCGCTCCCCCCACAGCCCCTCGAACCGGTCGAAGCCGGGGATGCTCTTGGCCGCCATCGTGCGCAGCGGCCCCGCGGACACCAGATTCACCCGGATGCCCTTGCCGCCCAGATCGCGGGCCAGGTACCGCGCACACGACTCCAGGCCGGCCTTGGCCACGCCCATCCAGTCGTAGCCGGGCCAGGCGACGCTCGCGTCGAAATCGAGGCCGACGATCGAGCCGCCGCCGTTCATCAACGGCAGCGCCGCCAGGGCCAGGGACTTCAGCGAGAACGCCGAGACCTGTACGGCGGTCGCCACGTCCTCCCAGGAGGTGTTGAGGAAGTTGCCGCCCATGGCGTCCTGCGGCGCGAACGCGACCGCGTGTACCACCCCGTCGAGCCGGTCGACGTGCCCGGAGAGCCGTTCGGCCAACGAGTCGAGATGACCGCAGTCGGTCACGTCGAGCTCCAGGACCGGCGGCGGATCCGGCAGCCGCTTGGCGATCCGCTCCACCAGGCTCAGCCGCCCGTACCCGGTCAGCACGACGGTCGCGCCCTCCTGCTGCGCGACCTTGGCCACATGGAAGGCGATCGAGGAGTCGGTCAGCACCCCGGTGACCAGAATGCGCTTGCCGGCCAGGATTCCCATCGTAGTCAGTGTCCCATGCCGAGGCCGCCGTCCACCGGGACGACCGCGCCGGTGATGTAGGCCGCGTCGTCCCCGGCCAGGAACGACACTACCCCGGCCACCTCGTGCGGGGCGGCGTAGCGGCCCAGCGGGACCGCCCCCAGGATGGTCGACTTCCGGTCATCCGACAGCGCCGCGGTCATGTCACTTTCCACGAAGCCGGGGGTGACCACGTTGGCGGTGATGCCGCGCGAGCCCAGCTCCCGGGCCAGCGAGCGGGCGAAGCCGACCAGGCCGGCCTTGGACGCCGCGTAGTTGGCCTGACCCGCCGAGCCGTACAGCCCCACCACGGAGGAGATGAAGATGAAGCGGCCCCGCCGGGCGCGGACCATGCCGCGGACCGCCCGCTTGGCGACCCGGTAGGCGCCGGTCAGGTTGGTGTCCAGCACGCTGGTGAAATCGTCCTCACTCATCAGCGCCAGGAGCTGGTCGTGGGTGATGCCGGCGTTGGCCACCAGCACCTCGACCGGCCCCTGCTCGGCCTCGACCTTCTTGAAGGCGGCGTCTACCGACGCGGTGTCCCGCACGTCGCAGGGCACCACGGTCAGCCCCTCGACGGGCTCCCCGGACCGTGAGGTGACCGTGACGCTCTCACCGTCCTCGGCCAGCCGCTGCGCGATCGCCAGCCCTATCCCCCGGTTGCCTCCCGTCACCAGGACCGAGCGTCCCATCTGCCGTCCACCTCCACTTCGAGCGTGCGGACAATCGTGGTGAGCGTACCGGTCCCGCCGTGATCCCGCCCGCACCTGGTCCGCCGCCGGGAACGCTTTCGGGGCCGGCCGGGGCCAGACGGCGCCGCGGTAGTAGGTTGCTGGCGTGACTCACGGTAGGCAGCATGACATAGATCCCCGGTTCACGACGCTCCCGTTGCGGACCCTGGCCGACGCCGCGATGCAGCAGGCGACCGACCTGGGGGCGGGGCACGCGGACTTCCGCGCCGAGCAGATCCGCAGCCAGACGATCGGGCTGTCGGACGGCAACCTGGAGACGCTCTTCGACGCCAGCGATATCGGCCTGGCCGTGCGCGTCGTGGTCGACGGCACCTGGGGGTTCGCCTCGGCCGTCGACCTCACCCCCGACGCTGCGGCCCAGGCGGCCCGCGAAGCGGTCGAGGTGGCCAAGGTTTCGGCGGCAATGAATACCGAACGGATCGAGCTGGCGCCCGAACCTGCCCACGGCGACGTCACCTGGGTATCGGCCCACGAGATCGACCCGTTCGACGTCAGCGCGGCCGACAAGACGGCGCTGCTGGCGGACTGGAGCAAGCGCCTGCTGACCCGCGACGGCGTCGACCACGTGGACGCGCACCTGCTGCAGATCAAGGAGTGCAAGTTCTACGCCGACGGCGCCACGACCGCGACGCAGCAGCGGGTGCGGCTGCACCCCACGCTGACCGCCGTGGCGGTGGAGAAGGATGGCCGCTTCGAGACCATGCGCACGCTGGCGCCCCCGGTGGGGCGGGGCTATGAGTATCTGAAGGGGACCGGCTGGGACTTCCAGGCCGAGCTCGAGCAGATCCCGGCCCTGCTGGCGGAGAAGCTGGCCGCCCCGACGGTCCGGCCGGGCCGCTATGACCTGGTGATCGACCCGTCCAACCTCTGGCTCACCATCCACGAGTCGATCGGGCACGCCACCGAGCTGGACCGGGCGCTCGGCTACGAAGCGGCCTACGCGGGCACCTCGTTCGCCACGCCGGACAAGCTCGGCACGTTGCAGTACGGGTCGCCGCACATGCACGTCACCGGGGACCGGACCACCGAGCACGGCCTGGCCACGGTCGGCTACGACGACGAGGGCGTGGCCGGCCAGTCGTGGGACCTGATCACCGACGGCGTGCTGTCCGGGTACCAGCTCGATCGCCGGATGGCCGCGCTGCGCGGCCTCGGCCGGTCCAACGGCTGCGCGTTCGCCGATTCGCCGGGTCACATGCCGCTGCAGCGGATGGCCAACGTGTCCTTGCAGCCCGCCGAGGGCGGCCCGTCCACCAGCGAGCTGATCGCCGGGGTCGAGGACGGGATCTTCATCGCCGGCGACAAGAGCTGGTCGATCGACATGCAGCGGTACAACTTCCAGTTCACCGGGCAGCGGTTCTACAAGATCACCGGCGGGCGGCTGGCGGGCCAGCTCCGGGACGTTGCCTACCAGGCGACCACGACCGACTTCTGGAACGCCATGGAGGCCGTCGGCGGCCCGCAGACGTACGTACTGGGCGGCGCGTTCAACTGCGGCAAGGGCCAGCCCGGACAGGTGGCCCCGGTCAGCCACGGCACTCCGTCGGTCCTCATGCGCGGCATCCGGATACTCAACACGGTGGAGGAGGCGGCATGAACCAGCGACCGCAGGACATGGTCGAGCAGGCCCTTTCGCTGCCGACGTGCGGCGACTGCGTGGTCATTGCCGACGAGACCTCCACGGCCAACCTGCGCTGGGCCGGGAACACGCTCACCACGAACGGGGTGGCCCGCTCCCGCCGGCTGACCGTGATCGCGATCGACTGGCGCGGGCCCGGGGCCGCGGTCGGTGTGGTGTCCCGGTCCGGGGTTCACGGCGACGAGGTGGAAGCCATCGTCCGCGCGGCCGAGAAGGAGGCCGCCGAGGGTTCCCTCGCGGAGGACGCGAGCCCGCTGGTCGACCCGAGCTCAGGTCCGTTCGGGAGCATTATGTCCGGGCGCCCGGGGTGGGACGATCCGGCCGAGAGCACCGGGATCGGCGTGCTGGAGGGGTTCGCCGGGCAGCTCGGCGACACGCTCCGCGAGGGCAGCTCCAGCGGGCGGAAGCTGTACGGGTACGCCGAGCACGACCTCACGTCGACGTTCCTCGGCACCTCCACCGGCCTGCGGCTGCGGCACGACCAGCCGACGGGCAAGGTTGAACTGAACGCGAAGTCGAATGACCTCACCCGGTCGGCGTGGGCGGGCGAGGCGACCCGGGACTTCGCCGACGTGGACGTGGCCGCCCTGGACCGCGGCCTGGCCGAGCGGCTGGAGTGGGCGCGGCGGCGGGTCGACCTGCCGGCCGGGCGGTATGAGACGCTACTGCCGCCCACGGCCACCGCGGACCTGCTCACCTACCTGTACTGGTCGGCCGGGGCCAAGGACGCGCTGGACGGGCGGACCGTGTTCAGCAAGCCCGGCGGTGGCACCCGCGTCGGGGAGTCACTCACCGGCATGCCTGTGACGCTGCGCAGCGACCCGTGGCTGCCCGGGCTCGCCTGCACGCCGTTCGTCGTGGCGCACGCCTCCGGCCGCGACTCCTCGGTGTTCGACAACGGCCTGCCGCTGGGCCCGGCGGACTGGATCCGGCGGGGCGAGCTGGCCGCGCTCACGCAGACCCGGTACTCGGCCCGGCTGTCCGGCCTGCCGGTGACACCCGTGATCGACAACCTGATCTTCGAGATTGACGCCCCCGGCGCGCCTAGCATGGCGGAGATGATCGCGCGTACCGAGCGGGGCCTGCTGCTCACCTGCCTGTGGTACATCCGGGAGGTCGACCCGCAGACGCTGCTGCTCACCGGGCTGACCCGGGACGGGGTCTACCTGGTGGAGAACGGCGAGGTCACCGGGGCGGTGAACAACTTCCGGTTCAACGAAAGCCCGGTCGGGATGCTGAGCCTGGCTGGCCGAGGTGGGCGCGTCCGTCGCCGCGCTGCCGCGCGAGTGGGGCGATTACTTCAGCCGCGTGGCGATGCCGCCGATACGGGTTGAGGGCTTCAACATGTCATCAGTGAGCCAGGCCAGCTAGCTTCGGTCAGCCAGGCCAGCTAGCACCGAGGGATAGGGCCGACGCCAGTCCGTGGCCCTGGCCCGGGACCGGGTTCTCGGCGGGCCCGGGACCGGGTTCTCGGCGGGCCCGGGACCGGGTTCTCGGCGGGCCCGGGACCGGGTTCTCGGCGGGCTGGGACCGGGTTATCGGCGGGCCAGGACCGGCCCTTCTAGCATCCTCCGGCATCAAGCGCCGGGGGCTTCGCTCAGAGCGCAGCGGCCGCTGCGGACCCGGGTGCGTGTTCGCGCGGGGCAGGGATACCTTGGAAAGATGAGGATCGCAGGGCGTGACCGCAACCGAAACGTTCCGTTGGTCACGCAGGCCCGCCGTCCGATGTCCGAGGACATCGCCTACCGGCAGCGCAGGTACCTCATCATGATGTCCTTCCGCGCCATCTGCTTTGGTATCACGATCCTCTTGTTCCTCAACCACTTCGGGTGGCTCGCCGCTATACCTGCCGTTTTCGCGATTTTCATCCCGTACGTTGCGGTCGTTTTCGCCAACGGGGGACGTGAGCCTGACAACGTTCGTGGATTCATGGAGTATCGGCCAAACCTGCCGGAGCGACGCATTCCGCCTGCTCAGACTGGCCCGGGAACCGGACATCAGGGCGTTGGCGATCGGTCCGCGCACAGTTAACGCGCGACCTAGACGCGACATAGCCGAACGGCTCCGCACTTCTCCCGAAATGCACTCGTAATTGGGTCTTGACACGTACCGGGGGGTTTCCGTGTAGCATTCATATCGGTGCTCTGGTCCCCCGTCGGGGCACCGCTGCCGGCGTTTCCGGGCCCCCGTCGGAACGCCGATGAATGCGACGCCGGGTGGTTTGCCCCCGTAGCCACCCGGCGTCGCCCCATGCTCGGACCCTCGGGGTCCTTCGGGATGGCTCGCAGTATCTGCCCGGGGGGCGACCCCCTGGACCCCCCGGAGGCGACTCCGGCCGCCCCATGCTCGGACCCTCGGGGTCCTTCGGGATGGCTCGCAGTATCTGCCCGGGGGGCGACCCCCCGGACCCCCCGGAGGCGACTCCGGCCGCCCCATGGCTAAGGGACGAGATGGATCAATCCGTCTTGCTGAACTCGGCGATGGCTATGCCGACCATGCCGACGCCCATGACCGCGACGATGCCCAGGGAAAGGCCGACAGGCACGGTCCAGCCGTCCCAGGAGACGCCCGGGGCGATCTGGTTTAGGGCTGCGGGGCTGAGGTTGAGGTGGCTGAAGACCGCTCGCCGCATGGGCGCGACGATGTAGGTCAGCGGGTCGATCCGGGTCAGCACGGTGAGCCAGGCCGGCAGCCCGTTCAGCGGGTAGAGCGCGCCGGATAGGAAGAACAGCGGCATGACCAGCATCTGGGTGAGCGCCATGAAGGCCTGGAACGACTTGATCCGGGCGGCCATCATCACGCCGAACGCGGTCAGCGTGAAGGACAGCAGCAGGAGTTCGCCGATGAGCGTGATGATCAGGACCGGGTCGTAGGGCACGTCGGCCAGCCCGGCCAGGGCCAGGACGACGATGCCCTGGAACGTCGCTACGGTCGCGCCGCCGAAGCACTTGCCGAGCACGATCGAACCGCGGTTGACCGGGGCGACGAGCATCTCGCGCAGGAACCCGAACTCGCGGTCCCAGACGATCGAGCCGGCCGAGAAGATCGCGGTGAACAGGACCCCCATGGCGAGCACGCCCGGGTAGATGAAGGTCTTGAAGCTGATCCCCGGCGGCAGGCCGTGGCTGGCCAGCGAGCCCAGCCCGGTCCCGAGCACGAACAGGAAAAGCACCGGCTGGATCAGCGCCGTGATCATGCGCAGCCGGTCGGTGCGGAACCTGATCAGCTCACGGCGCCAGACGATGCCGACCGCGCGCAGGTCCTGGCGGACCCCCTTCTCGGGTACGGCGACCCGGATTTCCTCGGTGAGGGTCGCCTCGGCGGACGGGGTGCCCGCTTCGGTGATCGAGGTAGCCAATTTTCATCGCCTCCCGCGGAAGCGCTGCGCCATCGCCCGCATGGCGTCCGCGCTGCTGGCTTCGGTGTCGCGGATCGTCCGCCCGGTGTAGGACATGAACACATCGTCCAGCGAAGGCCGGGCCACGCTCACCGAGCGGATGGGCACGCCCAGCTCAGCGAACAGCCGGGGCACGAACCGCTCCCCCGATTCCACCGAGAAGGTGACCAGCCCCTCGTGGATGGCGGCCTCGATGCCGAACCGTTCCGCCAGCTCGGCGATGGCCGCCTGATCGTCCGCCGTGCTGATCTGCACGCGGTCCTTACCGACGCTCGCCTTGAGCGCCTCAGGCGTGTCGATCGCCACGATCTTCCCGTGGTCGATGATGGCGATACGGTCGCAGTGCTCCGCCTCGTCCATGTAGTGCGTGGTGAGGAAGATGGTGATGTCTTCGCGCTGTTTCAGCTCGTTGATGTACCGCCAGATCGACGAGCGGGTCTGCGGGTCGAGGCCCACGGTCGGCTCGTCGAGGAACAGCACGTGCGGCGCGTGCAGCAGGCCACGCGCGATCTCCAGGCGGCGCTGCATGCCGCCCGAGTAGGTGCTCACCTTGCTCTCACGCCGGTCCCACAGGCCCACCATGTTCAGGACCTGGCGCATCCGCGGCGCGACCGCGGCCTTGGGCACCCCGTACAGCTCAGCATGAAAGCGCAGGTTCTGCTCGCCGGTCAGGTAGCTGTCGAGCGTCGTGTCCTGGAACACCAGGCCGATGTTGCGGCGCACCGTGTCCCGTTCGGTGACGACGTCGTGCCCGGCCACGACGGCCCGGCCCGACGTCGGCTGCAGCAGGGTGCACAGGACGCTGATGGTGGTCGACTTGCCGGCTCCGTTCGGCCCGAGAAAGCCGAACGTCTCCCCCGTCGCCACCTCGAAGTTGATACCCCGGACGGCCTCGATGTCGCCGTACCGCTTGGTCAGCTCACTGACCGCTATCGCCGTGCTCCGGCCGGGGCCGGAATGGGCCGGGCCGGGCTGCGCGGAGCCCACGGCTTCCGCGCCGGTCTGTACCGCCACGTGCTGCGCCTCCCTCGACGAACCTCTCATCCGAGCCTAATCGCGTCTGCTGAGCCGGACGGCGGCCACTGAGCCTGGCGGCCACGGGCGCTAACGGCGGGCCGCGGGCCGCACCCGGTGCGGGTGCGGACCGCGGCGGCGCGGATCCCGGCGGCGGCTGCTGTCCGTATGGGCCGAGCGGCGCGCTGGTCCGCACGTCACTGCTGGGAGCTGCCTGCTCCAGCCTCGTCATCGGCGGCGAGGATCCGGTAAAGGGCGCGGCGCGTGTCGGTGAGGACCTTGCCGGCCTCCTTCACCTGCGCCGCGGAGCCGGCCTGCCCCACCTGGGTCACGGCCATGATCACCTGGCGGATCAGCCCGCGCAGTTCGACTTCCGCGTCATCCACGCTGCCGGTCACCGCGTCCCATGACGCGCTGAGCTCGTCGGCGTGCGATTCGGCGTAGGCCTGGCCCTCGTCGGTCAGCCCGAACGCCTTACGGCCGCTCTCGCTGGTCTCGGCGCGGATCAGGCCCTCGTCCTCCAGCTGCTGGAGCGCCGGGTAGACGGACCCGGGACTCGGGCGCCATACGCCGTCCGTGCGCTCGCTGATCTCCTGGATGATCTGGTAGCCGTTGCGGGGACCCTCGGCCAGCAGCGAAAGCGCCGCCGCCCGGACGTCGCCCCGACGTACCCGTGGCCCGCGTGCAAACCTCGGGCCGCCGAACGGACCGCCAAACGGGCCGCCCCTCATCATCATTTCCGGCGGCGGGCCAGCCCAGCCACCGCGCTTGGGGCCGCGTCCGCGACCCCGGTGCCCGCCTCTGCGGGCCCACTCTTCTTCGTGCATTGCTGTACTCCTTCGATGTTTCTGTTGCCCGCGCTAGACGCGGGCCGTGGTCCGGCATACCTAAGGACCATCTAGATAGCCCCATTACTGTCTAGCTAGGTCAACGATATATCGATAGCGTCGGCAACGCAAGTCCGTGAGGCGCCGGCGGGTTTCGCAATGGCGCCATCGGCACACCCGGGCGTGCGCGATGGCGCCTCTGGGCACGTTCGCTTGGCCCGGGACCGGTCCGGGGCCGCGACTGCCAGGGCGGAGTAGCTACGGAATGGCCGTGCGGAAGGGCAGGTCGTAGATGCGGCGGATGCTGGAGCCGAGGCGGGACAGGTCGGCGCCGTAGATGTGCATCGAGACGGCGATGCCGGCACCGCTGTTGCGCACGCGGTGAATGTCGCCCGGCGGCGCGAAACCGGCCACCATGCCGGGCGGGTTCTCGCGGCGGGCGACCTCGGTCAGGAACCCGCCGCCGGGCCCGGACGCGAAGATCACCTCATGCTCGGTGCCCTGCAGGACGCCGGTCACACACCAGGAGACGTGGTTGTGGATGGGCGTCACCTGGCCGGGGCGCCAGACCATGGCCGCGATCGAGAACGAGCCGCCGGGCTCGGCGTGCAGCAGGTGCGTCTGGTAACGGTCCGGATCCCCATTAAGCTGGGCGGAAGTCAGGATCTCCGGTCCGGGCAGGTGCCGACGCAGCGCACGGGCGACCCGATCGGCGGTCTGCCGCGGGTCGCCGCCTGCCGCGACCGCCTGCCGGGCGGCGGCAGCGAGCCCGGCGGGACACGTGGACGGCCCGACGGGGAGTCCCGGCGCCCCAGCTGTGAGTCCTGAGGACCCGGTATCGGCGGTTCTGCTGCTCACGGTCAAGGCTCCTCCCCGTGGCGAGTCCGGACGACAGCAATGTACCCCGCGTCAACCCATAGCAGTGATGCCAAGTCCTCAGTAAACCTATAGACATGATCGATACACCTGAGGACGCGCCGCACACCAGTGGACACGCCGCACGCGCGGGCGGCGTCAGACTGAAGGCATGCCGGTTGTAATTTGGGTCGCCGAGAACACGTGGCAGGCTTGCGTGGACGCCGCGCTTTCGCTGGCTCCCCCAGACGCCGGGATCACGCTGCTCGCGGTGGTCGACAGCGCGACCGCCGAGACGGCGCACGGCGCGTTCAGCGGCCTGCTCGGCCGCGGCGGGGCTGACCCTGCGCAGCGGCTGCTCGCGCGGGCCGAGAAGGCCGCGGACGAACTGCTCGACCGGGCACAGGCCCGGCTTGGCCGTGACGCCGACCATCTGCAGCTGAACGGACGGGGCAAGCACGAGATCGCCGCCGCCGTCAGCGGCGCCACCATGCTCATCGTGGCGCGCGATGGCCACGGCCCGGGTCCCAAGAGCCTGGGCAAAGACGTCCGCTTCGTCGTCGACCACGCGCCGTGCCCGGTCCTGCTCATCTGGCCCGGGCCACCGCCGCCCGTACCGCCCCCGCCGCGGCCTGGCGAGCGCCCGCCTCCGCCACCCCCGGGTGCGCACCAGCCTCCGGGCGCGCACCCCCCGCCGCCGCGCTAGGCGGTGCCTTGGAGCCATGGGCATCTGACGCCATCACGCCCCGTCCGGGGCCCGCCCCACCGTGATCGAACGTTTGTGTACTGGACCGTAACTTCGTGGCCGCCGGACGGCCAGAGCCTTATCCGTGAAATTTGCTCCGGGCGTGTTAAAAATTCAGAAACATCGCGGTTATGCCGCGTTGACCTGGTTGACACGGCGGCCAATTGTGACCCGCCGGATGGTGGCTGAACGAATGGCGGAGAATTTGGATGTCAAGACGAACGGGCAACAGGCAGCGCTCGGTTCCGGCCGGTCGCGCTTCTCGGCGCCTGGCGCCTCGGGGCCCCGATCCTCGCCGGGCACGATTGGGCTAATCAGTAACCGCGGTGTAGGCGATCACGCCGCGGCGGATGGTGTCGATCGCGGCGTGGGCCGTGGCCCGCAGGTCACGGCCGGCGGTGCCCGGCACGGGCGCGGCCGCGATCTGGTCCAGCAGGTCGATGAGCTGCTTCACCGCGCGGACGAAATCACCGGGAGTTAGGTCGGCTGACTCGAGCACGTCCTCCAGCCGGGCACCGCCCGCCCACTGGTAGGCGGCCGAGGCGAAACGCAGGTCGGGCTCGCGCAGGAACGAGACCCCTTTCTCCTTCTCCAGTTCATCGAGCTGGCCCCAGGCGCGCACCATCCGCCCGAGCACGTCGCGGACCTTGGCCGACGGCAGCCGGGGCGCGGCCGCGTCGTCGGTCTGGCGCGACTCGAACGACAGCGCCGACACGCAGGCCGTCAGTTCCTGGGTGTCGAGGCCGTTCCAGTAGCCGCGGCGCAGGCATTCGGCGGCGAGCAGGTCCAGCTCGGTATACAGGCCGCCCAGCAGCCGTCCCTCCGCGGTGACCGCGTCCCCGGTGAGGTAGCCGAGATTTTCCAGGACGGCGCACACCCGGTCGAAGGTTCGCGCGATGACGTGCGAGCGGCTGGCCACCTTCCGCTCCAGGGCCTCGGTTTCCCGCTTGACGCGTGCGTACCGTTCGGCGTACCGGGCGTGCTCCTCACGGTCGGGGCAGCCGTGGCTGGGATGCCGGCGTAGCCGGCGCCGCAGGTCAGCGATCTGATGATCCGGGGAGTTGAGCCCGGCGCCGCCCGCGTCCTTCCCGGCGGGGCCCGCCTGCCCGGCCCCCCCGGTCCGGCCGTCCGGCCCGGGCCGGTCTCCGGCGGCGCTGTCGTTCCAGTCAGCCACGCGCTGCGGGCCGGCGATGTCGCGGCCGGCCAGCCGGTTGCGCACCGAGGCAGCCAGGTCCCGGCGGTGCTGCGGGGAGCGCACGCTGAACGAGGCGGGAATCCGGATCCGGTCGACGGCCTCCACCGGGACCGGGAAATCGGCCAGTGACAGTCGCTTGACCTGGCGGTTTGCCGTGAGCACGAGGGGCCCGTGACCGGCCAGCGCGGCCAGCCGGGCGGCGTCCGGGCTGTGCCCGCTGCCGCGGGAGTCCTCGGTGCGGCCGTCGCCGCGAGCCTCCTGGGAAGCCCCGTTGCCGCGGGAGCCCTGGGTGCGGCCGTCGCCGCGAGGCTCCTGGGAAGCCCCGTTGCCGCGGGAGTCCTGGGTGCGGCCGTCGCCCCGGGCGTTGTGGGGGCGGCCGCCGCGGGCGTCCGGGCTGCGGCCGGAGCCCGGACCCGGCTCGAGGACGACCGCCATGCCGGCCCGCCGACCGCCGGGAACCCGGATGATGTCGCCACGGCGGAGGACCTCCAGCGACCGGGCCGCCTCGGTGCGGCGGGCCACGGCCCGGCGCCGCGACAGGTCACCCTCGAGATCCGACAGGTCCCGGCGCATAGCCGCGTACTCGCCGAAATCGCCCTGGTCGCACACCATCTTCCCGGCGAGCTCAGCCATGGCTTCCTTGTTGCGGCGGACCTGCCGCGTCAGGTCCAGGACGCCGCGGTCCGCCTGGAACTGGGCGAACGACGACTCGAGCAGGGCGGCGGCCCGGTCCCGGCCGACCTGGCCCGTCAGGTTGACGGCCATGTTGTACGACGGCTGGAAGCTGGAGTTCAGCGGGTAGGTCCGCGTTCCGGCGAGGCCGCCGACCGCCTGCGGGTCGGTGCCGGGCTGCCACAGCACCACGGCGTGCCCCTCGACGTCGATGCCGCGGCGCCCGGCCCGCCCGGTCAGCTGGGTGTACTCCCCCGGGGTCAGCTCGGCGTGCGTCTCGCCGTTCCACTTGTCCAGCTTCTCGATGACGACGGTCCGGGCCTGGCATGTTGATGCCCAGCGCGAGCGTCTCGGTGGCGAACACCACGCGGACGAGCCCGGCCGAGAACAGCTCCTCGACCACCTCCTTGAAGGTGGGGAGCAGGCCGGCGTGGTGCGCGGCGATGCCCCGCTGCAGGCCGGTGAGCCATTCCCGGTAGCCGAGCACGGCGAGGTCCTCGTCGGGGATGTCCGCCGCGCGCCGCTCCACGAACTCGGTGATCGCGACGGCCTCGTCGGGCTGGGTGAGCCGGAGCCCGGCGGCCAGGCACTGCTGGACCGCCCCGTCGCAGCCCGCCCGGCTGAAGATGAATTCGATGGCCGGCAGCAGTCCGGCCGCGTCGAGCCGGGAGACGACCTCGGGACGGTAGGGCGGCCGGGCCCGGCCCGGTGACGGCCCGCCCCCGGACCTGCCCGCGTACTTGCCCTGGCCGCCCGCGTACCCGTCCGCGTATTTGCTCCGGCCGCCCGTGTATGCCGCCCGGCCGCGGCCGGACCGGCCGCCGGGGTGACCGCGCCGTCCGCCGCGGGCCGGGCGGCTCCGGCCCGTCACCGGGACCTGCTGCCGCGCCCCCCGGTCCCGCTGCGCCAGCCGCATCAGCTCCGGGTTGACGCGGGTGCCCGCCGGGTCGGTGAACAGGTCATATAGCCGGTTCCCGGCCATCATGTGCTGCCACAGCGGGACCGGCCGGTGCTCGTCCACGATCACGGTGACGCCGCCGCGCAGGTCGTCCAGCCAGTCGCCGAACTCCTCAGCGTTGCTCACCGTGGCCGACAGCGCCACCACCCGTACCGACTCGGGCAGGTGGATGATGACCTCTTCCCAGACCGCGCCGCGGGAGCGGTCAGCGAGGTAGTGCACCTCGTCGAGGACCACGTAGCCGAGCCCGTTGAGGGTGGCCGACCCCGCGTAGAGCATGTTCCGCAGTACCTCGGTGGTCATGACCACGATGGCCGCTTCGCCGTTGACGCTGTTGTCGCCGGTAAGCAGGCCAACGTTCCGGCTGTCGTACCGGCGCACCAGGTCAGCGTACTTCTGGTTGGACAGCGCCTTGATCGGCGTGGTGTAGAAGCATTTAAGGCCGCGCTCCAGGGCCAGGTGGACGGCGAACTCCCCGACCACGGTCTTGCCGGAGCCGGTCGGCGCGGCGACCAGCACGCCGTTACCCTCGTTCAGCGCGGTGCAGGCCTGGACCTGAAAGTCGTCGAACTCGAAGTCATACAGCGCGCGGAAGCTGGTGAGCTCCGGGGGCGACTGACGGTCACGGAACTGCGCGTGGCGCTGCGCGGGGGTCCTTGCGTGAGATTCCGCGGAGCCATCGTCTCCCCGGTCGAGCGCAGGGGCCATCCCCCCAGCCTAGGCGTCAGTTCAGGCTGCTGTGGTCGGGGCCGACCCCGTTGTCGCTCATCCGCAGCGGCGACGCCTCACCCATGTCCAGTGGCGAGGCCTCGTCATCGGCCAGGTCCGCGTACGGGTCCGGGATGCGGGCGCGGCGCCGGTCATTAGCCCAGATGATCACCTCGGCCACCTCGACCAGCACCACACAGGGCAGCGCCAGCATCAGCATGCTGATCGGGTCGGGGCTCGGGTTGGCGATGCCCGCGAACAGGAAGGCGCCGAAGATCATGAGCCGGCGCCATTTAGCGAACCGCTCGTGGGTGAGGATCCGGGCCATGTTGAGCATGACGAGGGCGAGCGGCAGTTCGAAGGCGAGGCCGAAGCCCAGGATCATGGCCTGGAAGTAGCTCAGGTAGGTGGTGATCGTCGGCAGGTTGCTGACACCCTGCGGGGTCAGGCCGAGCAGGTAGTGCAGGCCCCGGCTCATCGCGTAGTAGGCCAGCACAGCGCCCGTGGCAAACAGCGGGACGGCCGCGCCCACGAACAGATAGGCCCACCGCTTCTCCCGGCGGTAGAGCCCGGGCGCGATGAAGGCCCAGATCTGGTACAGCCAGACCGGCGAGGAGATGATCAGCCCCACGAAGAACGCGATCTGCACGCGGAGCATGAAAGGATCGAAGATACCGGTGACGACGAGCCGGTCTCCATATACCTTGCAGCCGGTGTGGCCGTTGATGACGGCAGAGCAGAACGGATGGCTGATGAACTTCCAGATCGGGTTGAAGAAGACGAACCCGACGACCATGGCCACCACCAGCGCGAGGGCCGCCTTGACCAGGCGGTTACGCAACTCGCGGATGTGCTCCATGAGCGGCATCCGCCCCTCGGGGTCGTGCCTCCTGGACGCCTGGAGCATGCGGCTGCCGACGACGCGCGCACCCGTCACCGTGTCAGCCAGCTTTGGCATTTCCGGTCCCTGGAGTGTGTCCTGCTCAGACGGGCTTCTTGTCCGCGGGCACCGATGTGGCTTCCCTGACGGACGACTCCTTCAGCTCGCGGATCTGCCGCTGCAGGCTGTCGATCTGCTCCTGGGAGGTCAGTTGCTCCGCGGCGGCCGGCGGGGGCGCGGGCACCGGCCTTGCGATCTGCTGCGGCGCTACCGGCACCGGGACCGGGACCGGGGCGGAAGAAGCCTTTTCGGCTTCGGCATCGTCGTCATGGAGACCAGAGACCTCGGACTTGAGGATCCGCATCGACCGCCCGAGCGACCTGGCCGCGACCGGCAGTTTCGTGGATCCGAAGAGTACAATGAGCACGACAGCGACAATCAGGATCTTCCACGGACTGTCAAATAGGTCGCCTATCATTTCCGTCCTCTTTGGCGGGGATGAGGCCCCCCCGCGGTCGGGGCTTTTCATGGCGAGTGTACACGTCGGACCGCTGGCACAGGAGCCCCCGCGAACCACGTGGCGGATGCGGCCAGTCAGCATTTCGGCCCTCCCGGCGCCGCTGTGACACCTGGAACCGGCCCGGCGCTGTACGGGGATGATCGGTCTATTTTGTCCGTTTCGCCGCAGGAGGCGTGGTGCCGCGACGGCGGGACGGTCACCTTCTGTTGCCGATCCATCGACCGCAGCCAGCGCCCCCACGACCGATCTGGGCTTGCCGCCCCGGGGTCCTGATAAGGGGCCCTCAGCCGGAGGCGTAGGCGGCCAGCGCGGCCGTCGCGTCCTCCCGGATCTGCCCGCGGAGGTCTTCCGGCGCGATGATCCGGCCGTCCTCCCCCAGCCGCAGCGCCAGCCGGCGGACCCAGCGGGTGTCCGGGGTGCGCAGCCCGATGCGGAGCCAGCCGTCGCCGAGTTCCTCGGCCGACTCGCACGGGTAATACTCCGCCACCCAGCGGCCGGCCGCTCGAGACCTCGATCGTGACGTGCACGTCGTCGGCCGACGGCCGGAACAGGCCCTGATCGACGTCTACCGGCTGCGCGTCCTCCGGCACCGCGGCCGGGACGTCGAGCACGTCGATGCCGAGGATGCGGTCCAGCCGGAACAGCCGGACGCCCTCGGCGCGGCGGCACCAGCCCTCCAGGTAAGCCCGGCCCTCGACGACAAGCAGCCGCATCGGGTCCACGTCGCGCTGCGTGGCCTCGTCCCGGCCGGGCACGTAGTACCGCAGGTGCACCCGGCGCTTCCGCTCCAGGGCGTCCCGGATCTGCACGATCGCCTGGTCCCCCGTCGGCTTGTCGACCTGCACGGCGACCTGGGCGCTGGGCCCGGCCGCTTCGCCCGCGGCCGCCTCCAGCTTGGCGATCAGCCGGCTGAGCGCCGACCTGTCCTCCAGGCCCGGAATGTCGGCGAGCATCCGCAGCGCGACGAGCAGCGCGCTGGCCTCGTCGACGGCCAGCCGCAGCGGCCGCCCCATCGACTCCGCCTGGCTGACCACGATCTCGCCGCCCTCGTAGGACAGGTCGATCGGGCAGAACGGGTCCGGGTTCCGCAGTTCCACGCACCAGAGCAGGTTGAGGTCGTCGACGAGCTGGCGCTCGCTCAGGCCGAACGCGGTCGCGGTGTCGGCCAGGCCGACCGCCTTGCGGCTGACGACGTAGGGCACCAGGGCAAGGAGCCGCTGCAGGCGTTCCGCCGAGGTGGCCGCCTGCCCGCGGGGCCGATGCGCCGTGCCGGGGACGCTGGCCGCACCATGCGCACCGGACTCGCGGGGCCCACGCGGCCCACGGGGGCCGGCGGGCCCACCCGGCGCCTTCTCACGCGGGCTCACGCCAGCACCCCCTTGAGCCTGCTGATGACCGCGTCGCGCAGGTCAGGCGGGTCGATGACCACGACATCGGCGCCGAAGGACGCGACGTGGTTGGCGAACCACCCGACGTCGGAATAGGGCACGGTGATCGTGTCCCAACCGGCCTGGGCTGAACCGGCCCGGGCAGAATCAGACGAAGCGGAATCAGACCGGGCAGAATCAGACCGGGCAGAACGCGCCGGGGACGAATCCGCGTCCGGCGGGCTGGTGGCATAGCGCCGCAGCCCGTACCCGGCGCCGGGGCGCACGCGCAGCACGGCCGTGTTCTCCCGCGGCGGCACCGAGTCCCAGGTGCGGACGACCTCCCGCACGTCCGCGCCCGCCGGGACGGTGACGGTGCCCGACGGCCCGGAAAAGCGCACGTCCCCCTCTATCCGGCCGAGCCGGAACACCCGGACCGCGTCCCGGCCGCGGTCCCGGCCGGCCACGTACCAGCGGCCGTGCCGGTTGACCACGCCCCACGGCTCCAGCTCGCGGATCTGCGGCTCGCTGCGCCCCGCAGCACGGTAAGCGAAGGTCACAGGCCGGCGGTCGCGGACCGCCTCCCACAGCGGCCCGAATGCAGGCTCGGTGGTGTGTACCCGGGGCTCGATGCCCTGCCGGGCGCCGGCGTCGGCGTCCCGGTCGTCGGTGTCGATGCCGGCCGCCCGGAGCTTGAGCAGCGCGCCTGCCGCCGCCCCGGCCAGCTCCGCGTGCCGCCACACCCGGGCCGCGAGGCCGAGCACGGCCGCCTCGTCCGCCTCCAGCCGCAGCTCAGGCAGCTCGTAGACTTGCTGCTGAACCCGGTAGCCGATGTCCTCGCCGTCCAGCGGGCTGAGCGAACCAGTCTCCAGCGGGATGCCCAGCTCGCGCAGTTCTTCCTTGTCCCGCTCGAACATCCGCTTGAAGGCCTCGGGCTGCTCCGGGTAGCCGGCCACGGCCTGGCGGATCTGTTCCGCAGTTAGGTAGCGCCGGGTGGACAGCAGGCAGACCACCAGGCTCAGCAGCCGCTCGGTCTTCCGCCGCGACATCGGCACTCCTCCTGCCCGCCCGATGAGCTCCGCCTACATTCTCACCTACCGGACCAGGTAAGGGTGCCTATTCACCGCCCCGGTTCGGCGCACATGGTTACGCTGGCCGGGTGATCACGTGGAGGGACGGAACGGTTACCCGGATCCGGAAGGAATGGCCGGGGGCGCTGGAACTCGAGGTGTCGGTCGGTGGGCAGCCGTCTGCGCAGGTCACGGCGCTGGCTTACCCCGCGCTGACGGGGCGGCCCCAACCGGGCGACCGCGTGCTGCTGAACACGACCGCGCTGGACCTGGGGCTGGGCACCGGAGGATACGCGCTGGTCGTCGCGGTGCCGGACCGCCTGCCGCCGGACCGCTCCGGCCCCGGTCACCTGGTCAAGGCGCGGTACACGCCGCTGCAGGCGGTGGTGCTCGGGACGGATGAGCAGGACTCGCCCTACCACGAAACGCTGCGCTCCGCCGACGACATCGCCGCGATGCCGGTGGTGGTGGCGGACCTGCATTCCGCTCTCGCACCCGTCCTGGCGGGTCTCTATCACGATGCCGAACGGGCCGCCGGTGACCGCTCTCCGGCCGGAGACGCCCGCTGGCCCGGAGAGGTCTCACCGGGCCAGCCGGGCGTGCCGGGTGCATCTCCGACCGGACGAGCGGGACAAGGCCCCGGGCCGGCCGGGGTGCGCGTCGCGTATGTGATGACCGACGGTGGCGCGCTGCCGGCGTGGTTCTCCCGGACCTGCGCCATCTTGCGTGAGGCCGGCTGGCTGGCCGGGACGATCACCGTGGGCCAGGCGTTCGGCGGCGACCTGGAGGCGGTAACCCTGCACAGCGGCCTGCTCGCCGCGCGGCACGTGCTCGGGGCGGATGTGGCCGTAGTGACGCAGGGACCGGGCAACCTCGGCACGGGCACGCGGTGGGGGTTCTCGGGCGTGGCGGCGGGCGAGGCGGTCAACGCGGTGGCCGTCCTCGCGGGGCTGCCGGTGGCCGCGCTGCGGGTCAGCGAGGCGGATCCGCGCGAGCGTCACCGCGGCATATCGCACCACAGCCTGACCTCCTACGGGCGGGTGGCGCTGGCGCGCGCGGAGGTGGTCGTACCGATCCTGCCCGGTGATCTCGGCGCGCAGGTGACCGAGCAGGCCAAGCCGCTCGGGGGGCGGCACACGCTGGTCCACGTCGCCGTGGACGGCCTGGACGAAGCGCTGCGCCGGTGCCCGGCGCCGCTGTCAACGATGGGCCGCGGGCTGGACGGCGACCGCGCCTACTTCCTGGCCGCCGCTGCGGCCGGGCGGCACTCAGCGGTCCTGTGGCGGAGTGCCACAATGGGGCGCCTGCATTGAAAATAGAACCGGGCCTTGTCAAGAGGCCCGCGCGGGGAGAAGAGGAGAAGACATGAGACTTCCAGTGAGGCTTCACCATCTGCCGCAGCGGATAGCTACCGGCGCGTTCATCCTCAACTCCGGCATCAGCAAGTTGTCCGCGGACGAGGAAGCCGCTGCCCAGCTGCACGGATTCGCGGCCGGCACCTACCCGTTCCTGGCCAAGCTGAAGCCGAAGGACTTCGTCCGGCTGCTCGCCGGCGCGGAGATCGCACTCGGTTCCGCGCTGCTGCTGCCCGTCGTCCCGTCGGCGGTGGCCGGGGCGGGCCTGGCTGCGTTCTCCGGCGGCCTGCTCGGGCTGTACGTCAAAACGCCGGGGATGCGCAAGGAAGGCACCCCGTTGCCCACCCAGCAGGGCATCCCGCTGGCCAAGGACGTGTGGATGCTGGGCGTCGGCCTCGGCCTGGTTATCGACGACCTGACGGACGGCGCCTGAGGCAGGCGGTGCCTGAGGCAGGCGGTGCCTGAGGCAGGCGGTGCCTGAGGCAGGCGGTGCCTGAGGCACGCTGACGGCCGGCGGCGGGCTCGCCCGCGGGCCGGCCGTTCACGTGCTGGCCCGTCACCGCCGGTAGGACCCACGCCCGCGGTCCTGGTCCGGTACGCTGTGCGCGTCCTCGGGCGTTCCCGCCACGGGCCCCGCATCGGACGTCACTCAGGGCGGAGGCCGCACGTGCACCTGGCGTCAACCACGTTTGAGGACGCGACCGCGTCGGAACGGCGCCCGGCGCTCCGCCGGATGACGGACCGGCCGGCCGTGCCCGGGATCCTCTTCTTCCTGGCCGCGCTGGCCGCGATCGAGGGCCGGCTGGTGCTGCTGGACCACCGCGACATCACCCAACTGCTCCGGGTCGGGTCGGTGTACGGCCACCCGGGCCAGGTCCCGCGCGGAGTGTACGTCTTCCATTACACCGGCTACGACGGCCAGTTCTACTACCGGATGGCGCTGGATCCGGCCAACCTGCACAAGACGGCGTTCGGCATCACCATGGACGCGCCGTACCGGTTCATGCGGATCGGCTACTCCGCGCTGGCGTGGCTGGTGTCGCTCGGCCAGCACGCGGTGGTGCCGTACGCGCTGGTGGCGATCAACGTCGCGGCCCTGGGCGCGCTCGCCTACCTGGGCGGTATCCTGGCCCAGGAGGCGGGCCTGGCACGCGCTGTGGGGACTGCTGCTGGCGGGTTACTTCGGCCTGATGGACAGCCTGTCCCGGGACCTGACCGAGCCGCTCGGCGCACTGTGCCTGATCGCCGGCATCCTGGCCTACCGGAGACGGCATCCGCTGCTGGCCGCCGCGGCGTTCGGCTACGGCGTCCTGACCCGGGAAACGGTCCTGGTCGTGCCGACCGTACTCGGGATCACCCGGATTATCCAGATCGCACGCCGACGGGCCCGCCCGGGAGCAGATGACCTGGCCTGGATCGTCCCGGCCGTGGTCTTCGCCGGCTGGGAACTGGTGGTGAAGGCGGCGACGGGCGTCTTCCCGATCCTCAGCGACAGCGGGAAGAACGCCGGCCTGCCGTTCTCCGCTGCGTTCTCCGCGATCGCCGACAACTTCGCCCACCCTGGTACGCCGGTGCCGTCGGCGCCGGGCGCGGTCATCATCTGGGACATCGAGTTCGCCGTGCTGGCGCTGTTCGCGGTGGCCGCGCTGCTCTCGCTGCGGGCCACCACCATCCCGGTGTACGAGCGGGCCTCCTTCGTGGTGTACCTGGTGGTGATCTTCTCCCTGGCCCCCACCAACTGGGACGGTTACGCCGACCTGCGGTCCTTCGTCGAGGTCTACCTGCTGGCCGTGCTGATCCTGCTGGCCACGCCGCGGCGGCGGCTAGCGTCGCTGGGGCCGCTGGCGGCGTGCGCGGCGTCGCTGGTCATACTTGTCGCCCTCTACCGGACGCAGATCTCCTAAGAACGCTCCACCCGGTCTGGTAAGAACGCTCCACCCGGCGCCGGGGGCAACGGCCCCTGGCGCGATGGCATGGCCGGGCCGAACCGAAACGAGGTCACCGCGGTCCCGGCCGTCCCGGCCCGTACGGTCCACGCGTGCAGGGCACTCATCAGGTTCTGCTGGTAGACCAGCACCGTGTAGGGGCCGGTGTGAAATTTGTGCTCCGGGGGACCGAACGCGGCGAGCGTCTCGCGGGCCGGCTGCCAGTCGTGGAAGAAACCCGCCTGGTTCTGCAGCACGACAAAATTGGCGTACTGGGTGCCCGGGTCATACCAGGCGGCCTTGGCCTCCCATCGGTACGGCATCAGGCCGCCGCCCGTGGTGGACACCGCGCGCATCGTGACCCGGCCGCCGGTGCCGACCGTCACCACGCTCGCCTGCCAGTACCCGCTCAGCCCGTGCGTGAGGTGGTGGGCCTGCAGCCATGAGGCGAGCCGCGCGTTGGCCGGCGGGGAGACTGGCTGCGCCAGCTCGTAGCCCAGGCAGGCCACATACCCGGCCAGCACGGTGCCCGCGAGGACGGTCAGCAGCAAGCGTGCGGACACCTGCGCGGGAAACCACGCGCGCACCAGCGCGGGCACCTGCCTGGGCCTGGCCACCCGCGGCTGGAGGGCCGCCAGCAGCTCGGGCGCCAGCGAGCGCGCGGCCAGGGCCGCCCCGAACGGCAGCACCAGCGCGATCTCCCGGGCGTTGAGGACGTCCGAGGAGAAGCTGCTGAACAGGTACGTCGCCAGGTTGACAACGATGGCGGCGGCGAGAACCTGGTCGACCAGCCCGCAGCAGGCGAACCGGCGGAGCGTCCGGCAAAGCGCCCAGGCCACCAGCGCGAGACCCGCGAGGTGGAGCACGGCGAACGCGACGGCGGCTCCGGAGCGCAGGCCGCCGAAGTTGGCGCCGAACAGGGCCAGCAGGCTGTCCCCGGTGGTCGCGGCGTGCACCCCAAGCTTGGCCGGGGGGACCAGGCTGAACGGGATCTGGTGCACGGTGTAGCCGCCGACGGCGCGGATTGCCCGCTGCAGCAGCCACGAGATGCCGACCGCGGCGATCGCCGCGGCGGCCAGCGACAGCTCGTACCACGCGGACCGCAGCCGCTCGGCGGTACCGGGCTTCCCGTGGGTACCGGGCTTCCACTGGGTACCGGGCTTCCACTGGGTGCCGGGCTTCCACTGGGTGCCGGGCTTCCACTGGGTGCCGGGCTTCCACTGGGTGCCGGGCTTCCCGTGGGTGCCGGGCTTCCAGCCGGTGCCTGTCTCTCCGGCCGGCCACCAGAGCGCGCGGGCCACACCGACCAGGGCCAGCGGCACGATCGCCACCACCAGGATGAGGGAGTCGGCGACCATCACCCAGCCGAGCAGGCAGGCGGTGATGACCGGCACGTACCAGCGCCGCGGCGCCCGGTCCAGGATCAGCCACACGACCAGGGCGGGCACCGCGGTGCCGATATGCCCGACCGACAGCAGCAGGACGAAGATGCCCACGCCCAGCTGCGGCGCGAGCATGATCCCGCCGGAGATGAGGACGCGCGCCGCGCCGTCGCGCGACGTCGCGCGGCTCCTGGCCAGCAGGACGGTGAGCACCAGCACGAGCGTGTAAGTGAGCGCGGCCGCGATGTGCGTCACGTCCGGGCTGAGGCCGCGGATCGCGTCGATCAGCATGTACTCGGGCAGCTCGGTCGTGTAGAAGGACACATCCGACATCCACCAGCCGTGCAGCAGCGGGTTGCCGTGCAGCATGTCCCACGACATGAGCACGATGTTCGCCCCGTCCGAGTTCACCGGATCGGTGGCGGACAGCCGGATGTACCCGGCGAACAGGGCGATCGCGGCGGCGGTGAACGCGGCGGCGGTGAATGCGGCCGCGCAGTGACGCCGGGCCCACCGGTCCCGCCGAAGGCGATGGGAGGCACGCCGGGCGGGACGCAGGGTAACCGGTCTCGTCCGTTCTGTAATACACGATTCGGGCACGGGGGCGGCAGCCCCTGACGTCTCCTGCGCCGGACCCGCCATCGTTATCTGTCCGGTCAGCCTGCAGAGCCGGAGCTCACGGCGCCGATGATGTCGACCACGAACACCAGCGTGTCGGTGCCCTTGATACCGGCCTGCGACTGGCCCGCGCTGCCATAGGCGTCGGCCGGCGGGATGATGAGCAGGACCCGGCTGCCGACGGTCTGGCCGACGAGGCCCTTGTCCCAGCCGGGGATGACCTGGCTGGGGGTTGCCCCGACCTTGAAGCTGTAGGGCAGGCTGCGCTGCCAGGAGGAGTCGAAGACCGTCCCGGTCCGCCAGTTGACCCCGGTGTACTGGACGACGACGGCCTGGCCCTTGGTCACGACCGGCCCGGACCCCTTGATCAGGGTCTTGGTGACCAGCGTCTTCGGCGGGGCCACGCCCTTGGGGATCGTCACGCTGGGCGCGGTGCCCTGGGCGGCACTCACCGACGGGAGGCTGCCGCCACCGCTGGACACGGTGGCCCCAGAGGCCGAAACCGTCCCAGAGGAGTACTTCTGGATCAGATCCATCACAAATACCAGCGTGTCGCTACCCGTCACACCCAGCTGGGAATTGCCGCTCGAGCCGTAGCCGTCCTTCGGCGGGATGACGGCCAGGACCCGGCTGCCGAGTTTCTTTCCCGTCACGGCGTTCTGGATGCCGGGCAGCAGCGATGCGGGGAGCACCTGCGGCGAGCTGGAGTACGTCGAGTCGAGCAGCTTTTTCGTGGTGCCACTCCACACGTAGATGGTGAAGTTGGACAGGAACAGGTCCGACTTCTTGATCGTCGCGCCGTTACCCTGGATCAGGGTCTTGACCGCCAGGGTGCTGGTCGGCTGCTGCTTGGGGATCGTGACCGACGGCGAGGCGCCGAACGAGCCCTCGGCCGTGACCGAGGCGTTCGGGGAAGAGGAAGCGGACGAACCGCAGCCGGCCAGGGCCAAGCCAGCGATCAGCGGGATGACGAATAGCGCAACGATGCGTCGCATGTGTAAGGACCTCAGGATGGACGATGAGAGCGCCGCCAGCCTACTGGGGCGGCGGCACTACCGAATGTCGGCCAGCAGATTCGTGTGCCAGAGCAGGACGAGCAGGATGAGCGGGGTGTAGGTCATCGCCCCGCCGATGCGGATCACGTTTCGGAGTCGAGTAGCGTAAGGATCACAATCCGTAGATGACCATAGCGGTCGGCTTGGCCTACCGAGCGCAAATTGCGATGGACTGGTTGCAGAAAGTCGCGACTAACCGGCGCGCAAACGTTCTGACCGGGGCAATGAGGGTGCCGCGCGGCCCGCGGGGCCGCCGCCCGCCCGGACCGTCGGCCATCGATCAGGCGACGGGAGTACCGAGGGCGACTACCGGAGGCCGTCCAGCAGGTTCTTGTGCCACACCAGGACGGTGTAGCCCGCCGGGTGCAGCACCTGCGCCGGCGGCCCGAAGGTGCGCACCGCAGCGGCCTCCTCGGCCGCGGAGTTCCCGGGGTTCACGTCGTTCGCGACGTAGAAGTCGGCGTATTGGCTCGCCGGGCTGTACCAGCCGGTTTTCAGCTCGCGGGGCAAGGGCCGGACGATGAACCTGTTGCCCATCCCCACCTGCCGGACCGCGATCCGGGCGCCGCCGTCCAGGGTCGTGCTGTTCGCCACCCAGTAATTCACCGCCAGGCCATCGCTGAGGTGCCGGCTGGCCAGCCAGGCGGCGAGAGACTGGTTCTGCGCCGGTTGCGGGGGCTGGGCGGCGCTGTAGCCGAGTGCCGCGGCGCAGACGGCTCCGGTCACCGCGAGCGCGGCGGTGAGCCTGGCCCGGAGCAGCGGGCCGGCCAGCACGCGTCCCGCCAGGACCGCCGCGAACGGCAGTACCGCGGAGATTTCACGCGTGCTGCGCAGGTCCTGGACGAGGGTGGTCGGCACGTACGCGGCGACGTTGAGCACGATCGCGATGGCCAGGCCCGGGACGGCCAGCTCGTCGTCGCGGCCGAGGCGGCCCAGCGCGATCACGAACGCCACGGCCACCGCGGCCACCACTATCAGGTGCAGCGCGGCGAAGGCGAGGTCAGGACCCGAATGCGGGCCGGTGAAGTCGGCGCCGAAGATGACCAGCAGCCCCTCGGCGGTGAGCTTCAGGTTGTGCGGCAGCGCGGCCAGGCCCGCGAACGATATCGGCACCGGCCGCACCGCAAATCCCCCGCTGAGCCGGATCAGGGCCGAGGCCGCCCGCGCGAGCCCGACGGACACGACCGCGGCGGCCGCCAGTGAAACCTCCGCCCACGGCCAGCCGCGCGGCGTTCCCCGCACTGCCCGGCGGCGCCATAGCGTCACGCCGGCCCGGGCCGCGCACACGATGACCATCGGCGCCACGCCGGTGACCAGGATGAGACTGTCGGCGAACTGACCCCACGCCAGCACGATGGCCACGGCGGGCGGCACGTACCAGCGGGCCCGGCCAGCCCGGTCTGCCAGCAGCGGTTCCGCGGTCAGCCAGGCCAGCAGCACGGGGACGGTACTGCCGAAATGATCGGGGCTCAACAGCAGCGTAGACCCTGCGCCGGGCGCCGGCGCCAGCATGACGACCGCCGCGACCAGGGCCCGGATGAGGCCCTCCCGGCCGGTGGCGGAGCCCTTGGCGAGCCAGGCGGCGAGCAGGAGGAGCACCGTGTACGTCATTGCCCCGGCGATGTGGACCACGTTGGGCCCAAGTCCCCGCAGCGCTTCGATCAGGGCGTACTGGACCAGTTCGGTCGGGTAGAACGAGACATCCGACACAGTCCACTGCCGCAGCAGCACGTTGCCGTGCAGCATATCCCAGGCTTGCAGCGCGATCGAGCCGCCGTCGGATCCGACGGGGATCCGCTGAGACAGGCGGAGGTAGCACAGGAAGAGCACCACCGCGACCACCGCGATCCCGGCGGCCCATCCGGCCCGCTGAGCCCGCCGGGCGCCAGGGGCCCGGGAGCCCCGCCCGGTTGGGCGGCCTTCCGGCAATCCGGCACCAGGCGCGCCGCGGTCGGCCCCGGACATCCGGTGCGCGGTCACTTCGGCTCCGTCAGCATTGGGTCACTGGCCGGCGACGACATCTGAGTGGCCGAAGTGCTCCAGGACCGGCGTGGATGGTGGCGCCTGGGGCGAGTCGAAGGTGTAACGGATCCCGGCGGCCGCCTGCTGCGGGGTGCAGATGAACTGCCTGGTCATCATGAAGGTCCAGTACGGCCCATCCAGGCAGGCCGGCACATGGGCCCGTTCGGCCCGGACAACGAAGCCGGTGGTATCGATCCACGCCGGATGCTGGATGGACAGCACGATCTCCCGCCCGGGCGACCGCGCGGCGAGGGCGGCGACCGCGTGCGGCAGGCCGGCGTCGGTGTCCTCGGTACTCGTGCGCATCCCCGGCACCAGCGCGAACACGGCCAGGGCGGCGACGGCACCCACCGCGGCCAGCGCCGTGCCCACGCGGACGGGAAGCGCCTGGCTGACGGCGACCGCGATGACGAGCAGCGCCAGCAGGGGCGCCGACCAGTAGAAGTACGCGATGTAGTACTGCTGCAGGAAATCGACGCCGAAGGCCGCGTAGAGGCCGACCGCCACCGACGACACGACATTGATGGCGAGCAGCATGAGCAGGAAGCGGCGCAGCCCGCCGCGGACCAGTAGGCGGGCCGCCGCGATCGCGGCCGCGTACAGCACCAGCGGGACGGCCCAGGCGTGCCGGTACGGCCACCAGAACCACAGCGCGTACCGCGCAATCTGCATCGCGCTGTGGCCGCCCGCCTGGCCGGATTTGCTGTAGGCGAAGTATTTGCCGAAGTCGCCGGGCCAGTGCAGCGCCAGGTTGACCGCGATCGGCAGCACGAACAGGGCGCTGATGACCACGACCGGGATCCAGTCCCGGCGCTGGTGGCGGAGGAAGCGGCGCAGCGACACGGCCGGCGTCCGCCGGTGCGGCCAGGCCAGGACCGCGATCACGGCCGCGGCGATCAACGGGACGATGAACAGGAAGCAGGCGTGCCCGTGGATCAGGAACCAGCCGGTCAGCGCGAAGATCCAGGCATCCCGGACGTGTCCCGCCGCGACCGAGCCCGCCGCGACGAGGAAGACGCAGTACATGACGACATACAAGTACGGCATCCAGTCGGAGTTGATCGCGGGCGGATGCATGGCCCCGAAGATCCCGATGACGGCCAGGCATGCGGCGGCGGCGCGCAGCGACCGTGTCCAGCCGTAGATCATGGCCACGACCAGGGCCAGCAGGGCGCTGTTGAGCACGAAGACGGCCAGCAGATGCGCGTTCCAGGCGGTCGGCACCACGTGCAGGCCATACTGGAACAGCCACTGGCCGAAGGCCTGAACGTACATGTACGCGGGCCCGGGATGACTGAACCCCTCCCGGGAGTAGTTGCCGATCAGCAGGGTGAAATGCATGGCCTGCTCGATCCGGATCGAGTTCGCGGCGGCGTCGCCCTGCTCGTAGAACTTCGTGCCGAACAGGAACCGGTTGCGTACGAACAGGATGGTCAGCAGGACCGCGAACGGCACCGCCCACATCCACACTGGACGGCTCCACCACGGGCGGCGCGCCCGGCCCGCGCCGTCCGCCGCCTCGGCCGGCGGCAGGCCGGCGCGGTTGTCGCGGCCCGGTCACCGCGGATGCTCATGACGGGTTCCCCGGGATGGCCGGCAGCAGGTTCCGGTTCCAGACCATCACCGTCCAGGGCCCGACGTTGTACGTGCGGGCCGGGTCGCCGAAGTACCGGTGCACCAGGGCGCGTGGCTCCCAGTGATGGGAAAAGCCGGGCAGGCTCTCGAAGACGATGAAGTTGGCGTACTGCCCGCGCGGCACGTACCAGGCGTACTTGGACTCCCACAGGTCCCGCTGCATGGTGAGCTGCTTCAGCGCGCGGACCCTGACCTGGCTGCCGGAATCCACCGTGACGATGCTGCTTTCCCAGTAGCCGCCGAGCCCGTAGGTCAGGTGGTGCGCGGCGAGCCAGGACGCGAGCTGGGTGTTCTGCGCGGGGACGGCCGGGTGGCGGGCCTGCTGGGCCAGGCCGGCCAGGTACCCGGCCAGCACGAGCGCGCCGGCGGTGGCCAGCGCGGCCCGGGCCACCGTCGTGATCGTGCCGCCGCGTTTCGCGGCGGCACGGTGTCCGGCCGGGGCGTCCCGCGGAGCGGCCCGGACGAGCATCCGGCCGGCCAGCGCCGCTCCGCAGGGCAGCACGACCGCCATCTCGTGCGGGTTCAGCGCCGGCATGTTGCTGATCCCGTACAGCACCACGTTGATGGCGATGGCGGCGCCCAGCACCTGCTCGACCAGGGTCGCCTGGGTGGCAAAGCGCCAGGCGAGCAGGATGAGCGCGAGCGCGACCAGGGCCACCCCGGCCAGGTGCAGGAAGGCGATGTCACGGTCGTGACCGGGGGGCAGGCCCTGGTAGCTGGCCCCGAACAGCACCAGCAGCCCGCGCCAGGTGGCCGCGAGCTGGCTGGCCCACGTGCGGGCGGGCTCGATCGTGAACGTGACCGCGTGCAGCGTGAAGCCGCCCAATGCGTGGATCAGCCGGATCAGGACCTGGGAGACGACGGCCGAGGCGACCGCGGCGGCGGCGAGGCAGCCCTCGAACCGGCGGGTCTGCGCCGCGTGCCGCACACGCTCCCGGAAAGCGCCCCGCGGGCCCCGCGTCCCTTCGACGCCGAACAGGCCCTGGATGACGCGCAGCCCGCAGACCAGCGCGAGCGGCAGGGACCCCACGGCCAGGACCAGGGGGTCGCCGACCGCGCCCCAGGTCAGCAGGATCCCGGTCGTCATGGCCAGCCGCCACCCCGGCCGCGCCCGGTCCAGGACCAGCCAGGTCACCAGGAGCGGGATCGAGGTGCCGATGTGCCCCACAGTCAGCAGCAGGACGAAGACCCCGATCCCGAGCTGGGGGGCGAGCATGATGCCGCCGGCGATCACCGCCCGCAGGACTCCCCGGCGGCCGGGGGCCCGGCCCCGGGCCAGCATCGCCGCGAGCAGCAGCGCCAGGGTGTAGGTCATCGCCGCCGCGGCGTGCAGCATGCCGGTGTTCAGCCCGAGGATCAGCTCCAGCAGCATGTACTGCGGCAGCTCAGTGGTGTAGAAGGACACATCCGACAGCACCCAGCCGTGCAGCAGCAGGTTGCCGTGCAGCATGTCCCACGCCTGCAGGCCGAGGTTGGCCTGATCGGAGTCTTCCGGGTAGCTGTTCGTCAGGCGCAGGTACACGGTGAAGAGCAGCACCCCGGCGGCCGCCAGCCCGGCCGCCCAGAGCCACCACCCGGCGCGCCCGGTGAGGCCGGCCCGCCCGGTGAGCCCGGCCCGCCCGGTGAGCCCGGCCCGCCCGGTGAGCCCGGCCCGCCCGGTGAGCCCGGCCCGCCCGGGCCGGGGATGCCCCTCGCTGGGACTCCCCTTCCCTGGGGCCACCGTCAGTCCCTGGGCCGCCTCGCTTCCCGACGCCGACATTGCTCCCCGCTCAGGTCAGGCTCAGATGGTGCCGGATTCGACGGCGTTACTGATCCACGGGATGGCCTCGTCGAGGATCTTGTCCAGACTGGTCGTCGCCTCGAAGCCGAGCAGGCGCTTGGCCTTCTCGACGGCGGGCACCCGCCGCTGGACGTCGTAGGTAAACGGATCGTCGTTGACGATCCGCAGCGGCACCCCGTCCCCCTTGACCTTGCGCCAGATTGCCCCGGCCAGCTCAAGCACGGTCGTGCTCTCGGCGGTGGACAGGTTGAAGTCGTCGTTACGGGCGTCCGGGTGCTCCATCGCGGTCACGATGCCGGCCGCGAGATCCCCGCCGTAGGTGTAGTGCCGGACCTGCTCCCCCGAGCCGAGGATGTGCAGCGGGTCCTGGCCCTTGAGCACCTTCTGTACCAGGTCGGGGACGACGTGGCTCATGGCGAGCCGGACGTTCCCGGACAGGATCTCCGCATCGCCCAGCGCCCGGCTCTCACCGATCCCGACGCAGTTGAACGGGCGCGCGATCGTGAACGGCAGCTGGTACTGATCCCAGGCGGCCTGGGCGAAGTACTCCACGGCCAGCTTCTGGAAGCCGTAGGACGACAGCGGCGGCGGGATCTCCCGCTGCTGGCCCTCCTGCGACGGCCATTCGTTCGCGGCCTCGAAGACCATTGAGGAGGACAGGTAGGTGACCTTGCGCAGCCGGCCATCCCGGTGCGCGGCGATGGCCGCGTCACAGGAGGCGGCGATTATCCGCTCGTTCGTCGCGAGCAGGTCGTAGGGGTAGGTGTGGAAATAGGAGATGCCGCCGATCATCGCCGCGCCGGCGATGAAGTGGTCGCAGTCGATGAGCAGGCGCGCCATCAGGTCCACGTCGCGGGCGTCGCCCTCGACCAGCCGGTAGTGCGGGTGGTCGTCGTAGGACTTCTTCACCCGGCCGTACTTGGAGAAGTTGTCCACCCCCACCACGGCGTAACCGCGCCGCAGCAGTTCCTCGGCGACGTAACCGCCGATGAATCCGGCCGATCCGCTGACCAGAACTTTCTCCATCAGTTCCCTCTATTTCCCTTCTGTGTCGGGCGCTGTGCCGGACGCGGGGCCGGGCGGGCCGGCCTGGGCGCGTATCTGCTCAGCGGACATGCGCGGCCCGAAGGCGAATTTGTACCAGCGCAGGTAGCTGGGAATCCACTGCGCGACCTTGAAGTTGGAGACGCCGGCCTGCCGGTCCAGCCAGATCGTCGGGATCTCGGCGACCGGGAGGCCGAGCCGCTTGGCCTTGGCGGTGAGCTCGATGCCGATCTCGAAGCCGTCGCGGGAGTCTATGCCGACCTCCCGCACGAACTCCGTCGAATAGGCCTTGAACGAGTTGGTGGCATCCCGGGTTCCGACGTGCGCCAGGATCCGCAGCGAGCGGCCGGCCGCCCGGGACAGCGTGCCCTTGAGAACCGGGCCGCCGACCTGCTGGCCGCCGGCCATGTAGCGGGACGCGGCGGCCACGGCCACGCCCCGTTCCACCAGCCGGGCCAGCTCGTCGATCTGCCGCGCGTCGTCACAGCCGTCCGCCATGGTCACCACCGCAACCGGGGCCCGGGCCGCGTCGATGCCGAACCTGATCGCGTTGGCGGGCCCCGGGCCGTAGATGTTAACCAGGCAGCGGATCCGGTCTTCCTTTTGCGCGTACTCCTCGATCACCGGAACCGTCGTGTCGGTATCGCTGTCCACGATGACCAGGACCTCGCACGGCAGGCGCACCGATTCGAAGAGCCGGTCCAGGATCGGGACGATCTGCTCGTCCTCGTCATAGGCCGGGATGACGATCGTGACCCGGGGCGTGTCCGGTGTCATACCCGCACGCCCTGTCCCAGGATGTTCCAGATATCCGCGACCGGTTTGCCGGTCACGAGCTCGCAATACTGGGGATGCGGCGCGGCGATCACCAGCAGGTCCGACTGGCTGATGACGTCGGGCAGCGGCTGCAGGGCCGGGTCGGTGGTCACGTACGGGTCCGTGCACAGCACCGAGCCGGCCTTGAAGGCCAGGATCCGCTTGAGCTTGTACGACAGGCTGGACCGGGTGTCGTCCGAGCCGCCCTTGAAGGCCATGCCGAGGATGCCGACCGTCATGGACGACAGGTCGAAGCGCTGCTCCAGACGGTGCACCACGTACAGGGGCATGCCCTCGTTGATCGTCATCGCGGTGTGGCCCAGGGCGAAGTTGTTGTTGTTGAACGCCGCGAGCTGCATGGTGTCCTTGAACAGGCATGGCCCGGCGGCGAAGCCCGCGGCCGGCATGTCGGCGGCGCGCGGGTAATCCTCCCCCAGCCCCTGCCGGATGCGCTCGAAGTCCAGGCCGCAGTCGTTGGCCATCATGAAAAGCTGGTTGGCCGTCGCGAACTTGATGTACCGCCACACGTTGGTGAAGAGCTTGGCGAGCTCGGCTTCCTCGGGCGTCATGATGACGAGCTGCCCGGTGAGCCGGCGGAACAGAGCGCTGGCGCGCTCCACACCGCGCGCGGTCCGGGCCGAGATGATCTGCGGCAGCTCGAACAGCTCGGTCATCGCCTTGCCCTCGGCGATGCGCTCCGGGCAGAATGCCACGTCAAGTTCGACGCCGAGCCCGGCGACCGTCTTCTCCACCAGCGCCGTCACCCCCGGGTAGACCGTGCTGCGCAGGATGAGGATCTGCCCGTCGCTCAGGAAGTGGGCGCAGCCGCCCAGGGCGTTCGGGATGGCGGCCTGATCCGGGTTGAGGTGCTCGTCCACCGGGGTGCCGATCACTACGATCACGTGCTCGGCGGTGGCCACGATGGCCGGGTCGGCGGACGCCTCCAGCCGCCCCGCGGCGCGGGCCTCGCGCAGCGGGTCCGCGGCGCCCGGTTCGGCGAACGGCAGCCGCCCGGCGTTGACGGTTTCCACCGCCGCCTGGCTCACGTCGTAAATACCGACCCGCGCTCCGCGGCTGGCGAGCGCGATCGCGAGCGGCAGGCCGACGTGGCCGCATCCGCCGATGACCACGGCGTCCAGCTCGAAGACGCGTTCCGGCGCGGGTCCGCTCACCGCAGGCGTGGGTCCGCTCACCGCATATGTCCTTTCCGTCGCAGCAGGCTGGGCCGAATATACCGGCACGCCTGTTACCTGTGGATGACGGCGCGCATGTGCCGGGAACCAGTAAACGACAAGAATGCATTATGCACGGTGACTCGCGCCTCAGCGGCCGGTTATGCCGTGCGCACGCTGAGGCCGGTGCGGGTTACATCCCCGCGATGAGCTTTTCGACCCTTTCGTCTACCGAACGGAACGGATCCTTGCACAGGACCGTCCGCTGGGCCTGATCGTTGAGCTTGAGGTGGACCCAGTCCACGGTGAAGTCGCGGCGGCGCTCCTGCGCACGGCGGATGAACTCGCCGCGCAGCCGGGCCCGCGTGGTCTGCGGCGGAACGGACTTGGCCTCGAAGATGTCCAGGTCACGGGTGGCCCGGTCCACCGCACCGCTGCGCTGCAGCAGGTAGTACAGGCCGCGGCGGCGATGCACGTCGTGGTAGGCGAGATCGAGCTGGGCCACCCGGGGCGAGGACAGCGGGAGGTCATGCTTGGCCCGGTAACGCTCGATGAGCTGATATTTCGTTACCCAATCGATTTCCCGGGCAACCTTGTCCAGGCTCCCGCTCTCGATCGAGTCCAGCGCGCGCTCCCACATCATGAGCACCCGCTGGGTGGTGGCGTCCGCGCCGTTGCGTTCGGTGAAGTCCTGGGCCTTGGTGAGGTATTCGCGCTGGATTTCCAGCGCGCTCATTTCGCGGCCGTTGGCCAGCCGGACCTTGCTCCGGCCGGTCATGTCGTGGCTGACCTCGCGGATGGCCCGGATCGGGTTGTCCAGGGTCAGGTCGCGCATCACCGTGCCCGCCTCGATCATGCGCAGCACCAGGTCGGTCGAGCCGACCTTGAGCAGCATGGTGGTCTCGCTCATGTTCGAGTCGCCGACGATTACGTGCAGCCAGGCGGAACCGCTCGGCGTCCGCGTGCGGCTCGTCCCGGGTGTTGATGATGGGGCGTGAGCGGGTCGTCGCGGACGACACACCCTCCCAGATGTGCTCGGCCCGCTGGCTCACGCAGTACACCGCACCGCGCGGGGTCTGCAGCACCTTGCCGGCGCCGCAGATGACCTGCCGGGTGACCAGGAACGGGATCAGGATGTCGGCCAGCCGGCCGAATTCGCCGTGCCGCCCGACCAGATAGTTCTCGTGGCAGCCGTAGGAGTTCCCGGCGGAGTCGGTGTTGTTCTTGAACAGGTAGATGTCCCCGGCGATGCCCTCTTCGCGCAGCCGCTTGTCGGCGTCGACGAGCAGGCCCTCGAGGATCCGCTCACCCGCCTTGTCGTGCGCGATGAGGTCGGTGACGTTGTCGCACTCGGGCGTCGCGTACTCGGGGTGGCTACCCACATCCAGGTACAGGCGGGCCCCGTTGCGCAGGAACACGTTGCTGCTGCGGCCCCACGACACCACGCGGCGGAACAGATAGCGTGCCACCTCATCCGGCGACAGCCGCCGCTGCCCACGGAACGTGCATGTCACGCCGTACTCGTTTTCGAGCCCGAAGATGCGCCGGTCCACAGGGTCAGGCTACGTGCCTGCGGCGGCGCTGGCGACATGCGGCGCTCTCCAGTTTCGCCGGGAGGGCCCGGTTGCGGGCCGGCCCCGATCCCCGGTGGCCGATCGCCGGACGGCCGCCGATCGCCGGACGGCGGGCGGCCACGTCCGTTTCGGCTGAATGGACACCGGCCCAGTGCGCCCGGTTCACCATTGCGCGGCGACGTACTTGGTCTCCATGAATTCCAGCAGGCCGTCGTGACCGCCCTCGCGGCCCAGCCCCGACTGCTTGACCCCGCCGAACGGGGCGGCGGGGTCCGAGACGAGCCCGCGGTTGAGGCCCACCATGCCGGTCTCCAGCGCGCCGGCCACCCGCAGGCCGCGGCGTAGATCGCGGGTGAAGACGTAACAGACCAGGCCGTATTCGCTGGCGTTGGCCCACTGCAGCAGCTGTTCTTCGTCGGAGAACCGGACGATCGGCGCGACCGGGCCGAAGATCTCAGTGCCGACGATCCGCGCGGACGCCGGCACCTGGTCGATGACCGTGGGCTGGTAGAAGTACCCGCGCCGGTCCGGCGACCGGCCGCCCAGGATCACCTGCCCGCCGTCGGCGGCCGCCCCCTCCACCAGCCCGGAGACCTTGCTGCGGGTCACCTCGTTGACCAGCGGCCCGACGTCGGTCGACTCCTCCAGGCCGGGGCCGACGACGAGCTTGCCGAAGGCGTCGGTGAGCCGCGCGGTGAACTCGGCGGCGACCGCCTCGTGCACGTAGAAGCGGTTGGCCGCGGTGCACGCCTCGCCGCCGTTGCGCATCTTCGCGATGAGCGCGCCCTGGATCGCGACGTCGAGGTCTGCGTCGTCAAAGACGATGAACGGCGCGTTGCCGCCCAGTTCCATGGAGCAGCTCAGCACGCTGTCGGCGGCCTGCCGGAGCAGGATCCGGCCCACCTCGGTGGAGCCGGTAAAGGACAGCTTCCGGACCCGGCTGTCGGCGAGCATCGCGGCGACGACCGGCCCGGGCCGTGCGGTCGGGACGACGTTCACGACGCCGGCGGGCACGCCGGCCTCTTCGAGCAGGGCGGCCACGGCCAGCGCGGTCAGCGGGGTGTCCTCGGCGGGCTTCAGCACCACCGTGCAGCCCGCGGCCAGCGCTGGGCCTAGCTTCCGGGTCGCCATCGCAGCCGGGAAGTTCCAAGGGGTGACCAGCACCGAGACGCCGATCGGCTGCCGGGAGACGAGCAGCTTGCTGGCGCCCGCGGGCGCGGTGGTCAGGTTCCCGTCCACGCGCACCGCTTCTTCGGCGTACCAGCGGAAGAATTCGGCGGCGTAGCTCAGCTCGGCGCGGGCGTCCCGCAGCGACTTGCCGTTCTCCGCGGACATCAGCCGGGCGATCTGCTCGCCGCGCTCCGTCATCAGCTCGAACGCGCGGCGCAGGCATTCGGCGCGCTGCCGGGGCGGGCTGGCCGCCCAGCCGGGCAGCGCCGCGTGCGCCGCGCCCACCGCCTCCCGCGCGTCGTCCTCGGTGGCGTCCGCGACCTCCGTCAGCGCGGCCTCGGTGGCGGGGTCGATGACCTCGAGGCGGCCGCCGCCGTGACCGCCGGTCCACTCCCCGCCGATCAGCAGGCCGGTGGGCACGTCGATACCGGCCAAAGAGGCCAGGTCGCGGCTCATATGTCCACGTTATCCGGTCCCGGGCTGCCGGACGGCACGGACGGCCAACGTGCGATCTGATTATCCCAGGCGCCGCAGCGGTGTAGCCGGCCACGCAAGGAAGGTTCTGACCACCGTATACTGACTATCGCCGGGCCTGGTAGAGCGTCAGCAGCTTGTCGCCGTCGCGCCACTGGCGAACCCGGTCCGTGCGGGAGACCAGCCACGTCTCTTCCCTGTCCACTGGCGTCGCCCTGGCCGAGCGCAGGTAGCTGCCGTCCGAAGGCGCTGAGTAAACCCAGACCCGCGCGACATTCGTGAAACGTTTGAGCAGTTCGGCAGGGCTCACGTCGATGCCATAGAGCGTGTCCGAAGCCACCGCGGATTCCGCGAGCGCGATGTCACGGAGCTTCTGCCACTGGACAGGGAATTCGGCGCTGACCGGCCGGTAGCTGATCGGGATGAAGAAGACGATATCCCCTGGCTTGGCGTTGGCCGCGACGATCTGCGATTCTGCCGCGAGGTTGTCCGGGCGGGAGTTCGGCAGCCTCACCTTCGCGCCCGCGGTGATGACCATGACGACAAGCGGCACCATGACCGCGGCCGGGGGCAACCAGCTCAGCCACGCCAGCCCCGCCTGGCGCAGCGGCGGAACCGTGGCCACACGCGCCAGCGGGGTTTCACCCCAGCCCGGCGAGCCATGTCAGCATGCCGAGCTGAGTGAAAGTGGCTCCGGCCGGATCGATGCGGTGGCACGCTGTGCCCCGGTATGGGCCGCCTGCTGGCGGTAGGTGGCCTTGCGGCCTGTCCGACCGGAGCCTGCCATGACGCTACCGCGCACCGTTGCCGATGTCCTGTCCGAGCACGTGAGTTTTGAGGTGGAGTGCATCGACCGGATGTACCTCAACGTCTACGTCCCGCAGTTGCAGTACGCGACCGGCCTGGTGAGCTATATCCATCACCAGCTGGGCAAACCGGTCGCCTCGACAGCGGCGCTGGCCCCGGTCAGCGAGGCGTTCACCAGGTCGGTGCGATCCTTCGCGGCCAGCTGCGGGATCCCGTGGGTGGACTTCGCCAAGGGCAGCGCAAGGACGACGTGGCCCGGGAGTACCTGGCGGGCTTCACCGGAACCGAGGCGGTGCTGTTCATCGGCCGGGCGCAGGAGAAGGTCCCGCTGTTCCGGACCCGCAAGCGCCGCCGGGCCGACGGCAGTTCCTACCCGTGGATCGCCGCGGAGACCGGGGTGGTCAACCAGTACTACTGCTACTGCGTCGATGAGGACTTCGGCCCGTTCTTCCTCAAGTTCTGCAGCTACTTCCCGTTCAACGCCAAGCTGTGCATCAACGGCAACGAGTGGGCCAAGCGGCAGGCCGCCAGGGCCGGCATCGGCTTCACCCCGATGGATAACGCCTTCGCGGCCGTCGATAACGTGGCCGCCGTGCAGGCGATCTGCCATGGCCTGGGCCCGGCGCAGATCGACGCGCTGCTGCGCAAGTGGCTGGCGCGGCTGCCGCACCCGTTCAGTCCCGCCGACCGGGCCGCGGGCTACCGGTATGACATCTCCATCTTGCAGGCAGAGTTCTCGCTGACCCAGATGCTCGACAAGCCGGTGTCCGGGCGGATCTTCTTCGAACAGGTCATCCGCGACAACCTCGACCTGGGCCGGCCCGACCGGATCAGCCTGATCTTCGGCCGGTCTCCGAGGCCGGCCGCCGGAGGGGCTTCCAGCGGCGCCTACCCCTGCCTGGCCATCTGTCCGCCGGAGTGTCCGCGGGCTGGTTCGCGGTTCAGCGAGGGGGAACTGCACCGGCCTCCCGGCGCCGGCGTCAATCCCCATGTGCCCCCCTTCCTCACCTGGCTACCGCAGATCTGCTTTCTGGTGCTTTCTGGATCCAGGTCATGTCCGCCTCGGCCAGGATATGAGACTAGGCGCGTAGCGCGCTCCTGGAAGCGTGATCTGATTGCTCCTAAGGAGCACGTGGTGATCGCGCCGGACAAGGACATTTATCCATGAGAATCTCTGATCCACCAAGTACGGCAGCCGTCAATTGCCAGCGCGCCCAGCCCCTATCCTGGCAGCAGCGGCCTTCGATTCATTTGTCCTCACAAACACATGATCGTCAGGCGACTGCCGTACAAGGCAGTAGTTGTCGTGGCGTCTCCCGGGTACCGGGTCGGAATGCATGAAAGGCGGCCTTCGAGGGTGCAGGCGACCAGCACTTCATCCCGGTGCCCTTGTGCTTTCCCGAGTACACGAGTACAGATCCGGTTGCGCAGGCCATGACCAGCACGGGAGCGGCGTGCCGTCCACGATGAACGACCGGCCCCGGCAAGGTCGTCCGCCGTGGGAGCGTATTCGAGAAGTGCTTGCGCCAGCAGCGGGGTAATCGCCGAGATCGCCCGGATCACTAACGGTATTTTTTGGCTCTGGTTGCGGCTTCGCGGTATGCGGGGGAGTAGGGGCGTGACATGCTCTGGGGTGTGTAATGACGCGACGTCGTCCATGTTCTGCGGTGCGGGCCCTCTGGAGGCGTTGGTATGCGGCCTGGTTTGACGACTTGTTCGGGTCTTTGGCGCAGCGGCGGGGGCTCCGGGAATACCTGACGAGGCTATCGTCCTGGTGACGAATGCGGTCGGGAGGCGGCCACGCGTGCGTGCGGGATATAAAAAGGACAGCTGCCCGTCGGTTAGCGCAACCTTTGGTGGGTTTGCGGCTACTTTACGGGGAAGATTCGGCCATTCCGGGTGTTGCCGGGTGGGCGGGAAAGGCATCGTCGATGATCCCTGACACTACGCGCTCCGACGTGGCTGCTCGGGCCGCGCCAGGGCGGGGGCCAGCGGCTGGCGTCCGCGGCATGCTCGGCGAGCTGTTCCCGGCCCCGGCCGTGGCGGCACCGCCGACACTCGGCCGAGGCTCGCCGGCGATCGTGGCGCAGGTCGTGGCCGTCGGCATCGGCACGGTGCTGCTGTTGCTGCGTATTCCCGGACTTCCGTCCTGGGACACTATCTATGGGGAAGACTACTGGGAATTCCTGGTGCAAGCGCTGCAGCAGCCCTGGCACATGTTCATTGCCTACAACGGATATGAGCAGCTCGTTCCGCGCGTGCTGGCACAGTTTGCGCTCTACCTGCCATTGGCGCAGGCGTCCCGGTTCTTCGCGGTTTGCGGAGCGCTCATCGCGGTTGGCTGCGGCCTGTTCGTGTTCCACGCGAGCGCCGGCCACATTCGCTCCGTGCCGCTGCGGGCCCTGCTGGGCGCTGCCGTCGTGCTGCTGCCGAGCGCGCCGATGGAGATCGCCGACAGCAGCGTCAACACGCCCTGGTACCTGCTGCTCGCGCTGTTCTGGGCGCTGCTGTGGCGGCCGCGGACGCGCAAGGGGATGGCCGCCGCCGCGCTCGTCGCCTTCGCCATGGCCGCGAGCAACAGCCTGGCCATCCTGTTCGTGCCGCTGGTGGCGGCACGCCTGTACGTGCTGCGCCAGCCACGCGAGCACGCGGTGACTGCGGGCTGGCTGGCAGGCTGCATGGTGCAACTGCCCTTCATCTTGTCGGGCTTGATCTCCGGCCACTCCCGCCTGGCGGGGCGGCCAGCGCCGCCAGGCGTCTCGCTCGCCTACTACGCCCACGAAGTGGTGCTGCCGTCGCTCGGCTGGCACTTGGCGTGGTGGCTGCAGTCGCTGGCGGGAAGAAACGGGGCCACTGTGATCGTGGCCGCCGTGCTGGCTGTCATCCTCGGCGCGATCCTCGCTGTACAGGCCAGAAACCGGCCGTTCGTGGTGACCGCCGTGGCGACGGGCTTCGTCTTCCCCGTGTTCGGGACGACCCTGATCGCCCATATTGCCACCACTCCGGTGTCGCCCGATTACGAGGCCGGCGCCCGGTATACGGCGCTGCCCATCTTCCTGATCGAGGCGGCCGTCATCGTCGGGGTGGATTACGCCATGCGAAGGCGGGCCGACGGCCACCGCCGACCCGGGATAGGCCTGCGGCCCGTGCTGGCGGTCACGGCGCTGGTCGCCGTCCTCGCGGCCAGCTGGGTCGCGGACTTCCGGTTCTCGGGCATCCGCAGCGAGAAGGCCTGGGACTGGGGACAGATAGCGGCCAAGTGGCAGCGTGACTGCGCGCACTCCCGGTCGGGCAAGATCGTCGAGAAGGTCGTCGTCTTCCAGACGCTCCCCTGCGACCGTATTGGCCAGTAGCCGAGCGCACGCGGGCCGCCGTGCTGAGCGACGTCGGTGACGTGAGTCACTGCGGCGCCCTCTTCGTCGGAAGCGGCAAGGCCAACGGTGGCCGAGATGCCGCCGACGATCATCAAGTGGTCCGGACCGGATTCGCCGATCTGCTCGGCGCACAACCCGACTTCACGGTTCTGGGCACCGCGTGCGACGGGGCGGAGGCGGGTGCGGATCTGCCGTGCGCTGCGCCCCGGCGTTGTCCTGATGGACGTCCGGATGCCCGGTATGGACGGCATCGAGGCCACGCGGCAGCTCGCCGGAGATGGGCCGGAGGGCCCGCGCATCCTGATCCTGACCACCTTCGACCTGGACGACTACGTCTACGACGCGCTTCGCGCTGGGGCCAGCGGCTTCCTGCTCAAGGACGTCACCGCCGAGCGGCTGTTCGACGCCGTGCGGGTCACCGCGGCCGGGGAGTGGCTTCTCGCGCCGACTGTCACCCGCCGCCTGATCAGCGAGTTCACTCTCACGCGTCCCCTGTCGGAGCCTTCGTCGACCGCAGCGCTGGCCGCGCTCACGCCCCGGGAGACGCAGGTGCGCTGCGGCTCGTCGCGGAAGGCCTGTCCAATCCGGAGATCGCGGCCCCGGCTGGTGGTCACCGAGGAAACCGTGAAAACGCACGTGAGCCGGATGCTGAGCAAGCTGGGACTGCGCGACCGCACCCAGGCCCTGGTGACCGCCTACGAATCAGGCCTGGTCGTTCCCCGCTCCCACTAGCCCGAAGTTCCCCCTGATCGGCCTCTGATCAACCCGCCGGTTGTGCGGTGACCTGGTGAACTACGCTCTCACACGCAGCGGAGTGTAGTCATGTATATCGCGCCGATTGGTCCGGTAACGGCGTGTCTGGCTGCCCTGACACGGATGCGTCCGGTATGATCGTGGTCATGTACGTGGTCAGGGTGCCGAACCGGGGCTCGCCGCCCGCGATCCTGCTGCGGGAAAGCTACCGCGAGGCCGGCAAGGTCAAGAACCGGACCCTGGCCAACCTGTCGGCCTGGCCCGAGGCCAAGGTCGAGGCCCTGGCCCGGGTGCTGAAGGGCCAGCCGCCGCCCGCCGCCGGCGGCCTGGACGGGGCGCTCGAGATCACCCGCAGCCTGCCGCACGGCCACGTCGCCGCCGTCCTGGGCACGGCCCGCCGGCTGGGCCTGGAGGAGCTGATCGACCCGGTGCCGTCCCGGCACCGGGACCTGGTGACCGCGATGGCGGTCGCGCAGGTGATCGCGCCGGACTCCAAGCTGGCCATCGCCCGCGGGCTGCGGGAGGAGACCGCGGCCAGCTCCCTGGGCGAGGTCCTGCACCTGGGCGGCTGCGATGAGGATGACCTGTACGCGGCGACGGACTACCTGCACGACCGGCAGGACGAGATCCAGGACGCGCTCGCGGCCCGGCACCTGGCCGGCGGCACCCTGGTCCTGTATGACGTGTCTTCCGCCGCGTCCGGGGGGCGGACCTGCCCGCTGGGCGCCATCGGCCACCCCAAGGACGGGGTGCGGGGCCGGCTGCAGATCGTCTACGGGCTGCTGACCTCCCCCGAGGGCATCCCGGTCGCGATCGGGGTCTTCGCCGGCAACACCGGCGACCCGACGACCGTGGCCGCCCAGGTGACCAAGATCAAGGACCGGTTCGGCATCACCAAGGTGGTGCTCGCCGGGGACCGGGGCATGCTGACCGCCGCCCGGCTGCGCGAGGACGTCGCTCCCGCAGGGCTGGACTGGATCACCGCGCTGCGCGCCCCCCAGGTCAAGGCGCTGGTCCGCGGCGGGGACCTGCAGCTGACCCTGTTCGATACCCAGGACCTGGCCGAGATCACCTCGCCGGACTTCCCCGGCGAGCGGCTGGTGGCCTGCAAGAACCCGTTCCTGGAAGCCGAACGCGCGCGCAAACGCGAAAGCCTGCTGGCCGCCACCGAAGCTGACCTGGGCAAGATCGCAGCGGCCTGCGCGCGGGCCCGCGCACCGCTGCGCGGCAAGGACAAGATCGCCGTGCGCGCCGACAGGGTCCTCAGCCGCCGCAAGGTCGCCAGGCACTTCACCATCGAGATCACCGACGACAGCATCCGCTACGCCCGCGACCAGGACTCCGCCGCCGAGGCAAAACTCGACGGCATCTACGTGCTGCGCACCAGCGTCGCCGCCAGTGACCTGGACAGCCCGCAGGTCGTCTCCTCCTGCAAGGCCCTGGCCCAGGTCGAGAGGGCCTTCCGCGCCTTCAATACTGACCTGGACATCCGGCCCATCCGGCACCGCACCGAAGACCGGGTCCGCGCGCACGTGTTCCTGCGGATGCTGTCGTACTACCTCAGCTGGCACATGCAGGCCCGGCTCGCGCCTGTCCTGTTCACCGACGACGACAAGCCCGCCGCCTCCGCCGCCCGGACCAGCCCGGTCACCCCCGCCGCCCGCTCCGCCCGCGCCCTGGCCAAAGCCGCCACCAAGCAGACCCCGGGCACCCTGCCCGTGCACAGCTTCGCCACCCTGCTCGCCGACCTCGGCACCATCTGCCTCAACCAGATCCAGCCCGCCGACCCCGCGCTGCCCGGCTTCCGGCTCGTCACCACCCCCACCACGCTCCAGCGGCAAGCCCTCGACCTGCTCGGCGTCAGCCACCGCCTCGGGGTCGCGTAGTCAGCAGCCCAGCCCCGCACATCACGAAAGCGCAGGTAAACGGCCCAACACGTGGATCAGCGGGGGAAACTACGGGCTAGCCCAGTGGCGATGCCCACGAGCCAGGGCGTGCTGCCCGCCAGGCCTGGGTGCGCGGCCCGGTTTGGGCACTCTCGCGGCTCCGATGCTGTGCACCGGCTGAGCTTGTTCTTTAACCTGCGCGTTCGCGCCGTGCCTTGAGTGAGGCATCCCCCTTGGTCGTTTTCCCGACGTCGTGGCGGGGTGCTGGGTGCCGGTTCTTCGATCCTGGCGGGCGGCCGGGGCCGGGCTTGCCGGGTTTCGGCGCACCGGCCGGGCAGGGCAGGGCCTGGTGGATGTTCCGGAACCCGCGGCGGACCCGGGCGGGGGTCAGCCGCCCGGGCGGTGCGGGGCGTTCCCAGGGCAGGCGCAGGTCCGCCGCCAGCGGCCGGGCGAGCCGGAGCTGGGCATGGCAGGCGATGACGATCCAGGTCCACCGGTCAGCGGCGGCCGGGTCACGGAGTTTCGGGGCGGTCCAGCCAAGGACCTGCTTGAACAGCCGGAAGGTGTGCTCAAGATCAAATCGGCGCAGGAACGCCTGCCACAGCCGGTCCACCTCAGCCGGGGCGGCGCCGGTGACCGGGCACCATAGCCACACCGGCTTGGGGTCCCGGTCGCCGGGCAGGTGATCCACCTGGAGGCGGATCAGGGTGCCCTCGATCACGGGCAGCGGGCCGTCGTGGGCTAGCCAGGCGGAGCGGTGGGTCAGACGGGGATGCAGCCGGTCCCACGCCTGCGCGACCGCGGTGCCATACCGGGTGGTCTGCGTCGTGGTGGTCACGGCCGGGTCCGGCCAGGTGGCCGGGTCCGGGAGGCCTCAGCCGAGCAGGTTAAAGAACAAGCTGAGAGGTGAATGGGAGAACCAAGCTCGCCAATCGGGTGGCCGACCCATCCAATAACAGTCATCGAGTTCAAGAATTATGAGACCCGCGGCTTCAGTATTAGCGAAGTCTTGTTCCGACGAGGGGAGAGCATTGCCGGTACCCGGAACCCCAGCCGAACCGCGACGGGATCCCCGCAGAACCTCCGAGCCGGAAGAACACGGCGGCCCACCAGGCCCGGGAGCGGCGGGCACCACGCCCCAACCCGGAAACCGCCACGGCGCGCCGGGGCCGGGAGCGACGGGCACCCTGTGGCTGGTCCGGCACGGGGAGAGCGGCTGGAATGTCGCGGGCCTGATCCAGGGCCAGTCCCCGGCGGCGCCCGGACTCACCGCGACCGGGCGTGAGCAGGCCGCCCACGCCGCCCCCGAACTCGCGCGCCGCGCGCCCCGGTCCCAGCTGATCGTGGCGAGCGATCTGGCCCGGGCCACCGAGACCGCGGAGATCATCGCTGACCACCTCCGGCTCCCCGTTCAGTTCGACCCCGCGCTGCGGGAGCAATCCCTCGGCGATCTCGAAGGCCAGTCAGCCTTCGCGAAACCTGAGGACCAGGGCGGCGGAGGGACGGAGGACATCTTCGACGCCTTCTGGGAGGACCCGTTCCGGAAGCCGCCCGGCGGGGAGAGCGTCGCCGAGATGTACGACCGGGTCCACCACGTGCTGGACCGGATCGCCGCGTCGTACCCGGAAGCCAACCTGGTCATCGTGACTCACGGCGGCCCGGTCGGCGTCGCCAGGGCCGCGCATCCGCCGACGGCGGGCCGGGCGTTCCCCCGCCCCGCCGTCGGCAACGCGTCCATCACGCCCCACCGCCCTCCGGCCCGCCGGGGCGCGCCGCACGGATCTCCCTAACCACACGAGCGCCCGCCCCGCCCGGCCTACTGGGCAGACCGGGTGATCTGGGTGCTCACTTTCTGGTGTTTGAGCCCCGTGGGACTCCGCATCGGGTCGCCTCCGGGATTGGTGGCGGCTTTTGCGCAGCCCGCGCGGAAAAGTCGCCACGATCATGTACTTAACCCGTGGCGGGGGGTCGGGCGCGGAGTCACCTGGGCGCCCTGGTGCTCGTGTGGCTCGTGTGACGGCGACGAGGCTAGGCCTGGGACGGCTGCGGCCGCCGAACCGGATCGGCAGGGCGCGCGCCGGGCCGGGACCCGCGACCACCCGGCCAGGACCTGCGACCGCCCAAGGTTGCGGGTACCGAAGAGCTGCGACCGCCTGGGGCCTGCGCGGGGTCAGACCGCGAAGATGGCGCCGTGGGCGTCTACCGCGTGGGCGCCGTCGTCGTCGAACCAGAGGCCGCCTTCGGCCAGGTAGCGGAAACGGAGCGTGCTCCCGGGCGGGGCGCTCACCACGGTGCTCCGGGTACCGTTCGAGCGCTTCCGCAGCGGATGGGCGAAGGGATCCCAGTTGTTGAAGTCGCCGACCAGGGACACGGCGCCCGGTGGCTCGTTGGCCGGCAGGGTGAAGGTGACGCGCACGGAACCGTTTCGGACTGGCTTCGATACCTTGATCATCTAACTCTCCACGTAGACTTGCTCATCCTGCGCGATGGGGGATCCGGCTCTGCCGACGGCAGATTTTATCCCCTAATGGCCCATCGACACTACGTCCGCATAGGGCACCGAGTTAGTCGCTAATACGTCCGGACAGAATGGTGGTGCCTGCACCGGGCATCACGATGCAGCGGTATGGCCCGCCGAGCCGTCCACCCCCCATAGCCTCGTCGCTGAGCCTTTCTCCTCGTGAGCGAAGGCCAGGTCAGCCGGTAGCGTGCAGCCAGCGTACGGGCGCGCCGTCGCCGCCGCAACGGAATGCATCCAGTTCCTCGTCCCAGGCCCGGCCGAGCAGGCGGTCCATCTCGGACCGGAGCGAGGAGTCCGTCTGGGACATGGTCAGGGCGGCGCGAAGCCGTCCCTCGGGGATCAGGATGTCCCCGTTTCCGCCGGTCACCGCGGTGAACAGGCCAAGGGTCGGCGTGTAGCTGTGCCGCACCCCGTCACACCCGTCACTGGCGTCCTCGGTGACCTCGAAGCGCAGCCGGTTCCAGGCCGCCAGCGCGGAGGTGACCGCCCCGGCCGTGCCCGGCTGCGCTTCCCAGCTGAGCTCGGCCCGCAGTGTCCCGGGCGCCGCGGGCTGGCCTACCCACGGCAGGTCCACGGGCGCGCCAATAACACCCGCCACGGCCCACTCAATATGCGGGCACAGCGCCGGGGGCGCTGAATGGATATACAACACGCCTTGTGCAGACACCGTTCCTCCTGGCAGACGACGAGGTTCGCCTTCCCCTGCGTCCTCACGCCCGTCCGAAGAAACTGCCTGTCTGAAGAGCTAGCTAGGTACGTGCAACCCGCTACCGGGATTATATTCTGCCTCATCGCCGCCGGGGGCACCACCCTTGCCGCGATCACTCCGCCGCCGGATCACCACGGTCAGGGCGAAGAGCCCGACGATGGCCACCGCCGTCCACGGCACGTAGTCGCCGAGCCGGTCATACGGAGTCCGGGAGGTAGCCGCCGGGAGCGTGAGCCGGGCCGCCGTGACCCCGCGCTGCGACTCCCCCGTCCAGGCCACTACCCGGCCGCGCGCGTCGAACGCGGCCGAATCGCCCGTCAGCGCGGCCTGTACGACCGGGCGGCCAGTCTCCGCGGCGCGCAGGGCGCCGAGCGACGCGTGCTGGGCCAGCGCGCCCGTGCCCTGGAACGTCGAGTCGGCCGTCTGGTAGACGATCACCTGCGCTCCGTGGTCGGTGTCCACCCGGGCCATGTCCGGGAAGGCCGACTCGAAGCAGATGAGCGGGCCGATGATCACCGTCCGCCCGCCCGGCTCGGTGACGCGCAAGGTGTGCGCCCCGTCTCCGGGCACCATGTTCACCGGCGCCGCCTTGCTGATCTTGGTCAGCCAGGACAGCGCCGCGCGGAACGGGATGTACTCACCGAACGGGACCAGCCGGGTCTTCGTGTACGTGCCGTCGATCCCGGTCGGCCCGACGAGCACCGCGACCTTGCTCTGCTTCCCGTTGGCGCGCGAGTCCTGGTTGACGAGGATCTGCGCGCGGTCGGCGGCCGACAGCTTCTCGATGCTGCGCAGCAGCGCCTGGTCGTCCTGCAGGCGATAGGCGACGCTGCTCTCGCCCCAGACGATCAGGTCCGGCCGCACCCGGTTGAGGCTGCCGTCCCGGCTCAGGCTGGCCGTGAGCTGCTGGCTGGCGTCGACGCGCGGCACGGGGTTGTTCACCACCCCCGGCTGCACAAGCGCGATCGTCGTGGCACCCGCGGTGGGGGCCGGCGGGGTGAGCGCGAAGGCCACCGGCCCGGCCGCCAGCACGACCCCGGCCGCGGCGGCAGCCAGCAGCCTGGGCGCTCAGCCGGCCGGCCACGATCGCGATCAGGACGGCCACGTTTACCGCGACGATCGCGACACTGACCAGCCACACCCCGCCCACCGCGGCCAGCGCCAGCACGGCCGGGTGCTGCCACTGGCTCGCGCCGAGAACGGCCCACGGGCCGCCGAGGGCCTGCCAGGAGCGCAGCCATTCGGTGACCAGCCAGTAGCTGGGCACGATGACGAGGGCGGCCAGCGCCCGCGGCACGGTGACCGGCGGCCGCAGCAGCACCCAAACCAGTTTCCCGAACGGACCTAGCAGGGCTCCGAACACAATGGCGACGAGGATGACCGCGAGACCGATCTCCGGGGCCAGCCAGTACATGGCGGCCAGGAAGTAGCCGCAGCCCAGCCACCAGCCCCGGATGGCCGCCTCGCGCGATGTCGGCGCGCGGTGGATCAGCAGCATCCCCGGCACCAGCGCGAACCACGCGAGGTAGGACAGCTCCGCCGGCGGAAAGGCCAGCAGCGGCAGCGCCCCAGCCACCAGGGACCCCCACCGGGCGGCCCGCTTCACGGACCGGGGGGAGCGGGGCACGTGCATAAGTCGATTCTCCGCCGGACCGCGCCTGCGCGCGAACTCCCAGCTCAGGTCTGTGGGACCAACAGCGTGCTGGCCGAGGCCCGGCGGATCTACCTGCGGGCCGGCTTTGAGCTGACGGACGAGGCACCGCACCGGAGCTTGGGCCAGGATCTGGTCGGTCAGAATTGGCCCCGGACGCTGTGAGCTAGCCCCGCGAGCCCGGTCCCGGGCCGTAACGGAGATATCTCCGTTACGGCCCGGGAGGTTTAGCGGAGATGTCTCCGTATCGCGATGTGGCGAACGGGATGGGCTGGTTCGGGGCATTATGTGCTCAACCATGACGGTGCGCGAGCGGCCCATCGGTCCCGCCAGCGCCGGCCCGCGCGGCCTCGGCGACCGGGACATCGGCGCCATGCTCTTCACCGCCGAGATGTACGGCCTGCAGCTCGACCTGCTGGCCGCAGTCCTCGGCGGCACCACGCCGCGGGCCCGGGCCGCCACGGCCCGCTGGCGGCGGCTCGGCTACGCGGACGCGAGCCGGCTGGGCCCCGGCGCCTCCTGGGTCTGGCTGACCCGCGCCGGGCTGGCCGCGTGCGGCGTGCGGTACGCACCCAACCCGCCCGCGCTCTCCCGCCTGGCGCACATCAGGGCGGTCACCACGGTGCGGCTGGCTTTAGCGGTCACCGCGGGCTACCAGCAGTCCGGGGCGTTCTGGCGCGGGGAACGCCGGCTGCGGGCCCGGGCGGGCACCCGGGCCGGGCTGCGAGAGCATCTGCCGGACGGCGAGGTGCACTGGCCAGACGGCGCCCCGGTGCCCTGGGCCGGGGAATGCTGGGCGATCGAGGCCGAGCTGACCCGCAAGACCGTCACCCGGACGACCGCGATCATGCGCGAACTGCTGTCCCGGACCGGCGACTACGGCTGCCCCGCGGCGGACGCCGCCGTGCCGGGCCGGCCACCGCGGCACGCGCGGGTCCTATACGTGTGTTCGGCGGCGGCGCGGCCCACCGTGCTGCGGGCCCGCGAGGGGCTCGGCCCGCTGGGGGGCCGGCTGGAGATCCGGGATCTGCCGGCCCAGGCGCCCCTGGACGGCCCACCTCCGGCCGGCCGGGAGCGCGCATGCTGATCCGCCAGTACCTGACCTTACTACTGCTGCGCGCCGCGGCCCGAATGCTGTGGCGGCTGATCAAGGTGGCCGCGGCGGCGACGGTGATCGTCGCGGCGGCGCCCGTCTCGGTTGTCGCGGCCGGCGCGGTGCTGGCCGCCTGGGCGTGCGGCTGGCCGCCCCGCCGGCTCTGCGGCGCCGCGCTCTGGTGCCTGCCGATGCTCGCGGTCTGGCTGACCGCCGCTGCACTGTCCGCGCCCGGGTCACGCGGCGTTCCGGGTGGCCCCGGTGGCCCCGGCGAGCCCCGCGAGCCCGGCGCCCCGGCCTGGTTCCGGGCGGCCACGGCGCCGTACCGAGCGTGGCGGGGCATGTGGCGGCTGGGCGCGTCCGGGCACGTGGCGGCGGCCGCGGTCGGCATCGCGCCGGCCGCGATCCCGGCCGGCCTGCTCATCGGCGGCCTGGCCTGGGCCATCCGCATATACCGGATGGAGACCGGCACGGGCGGTCTGTCCCCCGGTTCGGCCATCAGCTTCGACCGGCGCCAGTGGCGGCGCCAGGTCCGCAGCGCCCGGGCGCGCATCGCCGCGCCCGGGTCAGTCCCGCTGACCTACCGGAGTGGTTCGGTGGCGGTCGGCGGCACGATCCGCGCGGTCCGGCACCGGGCGACCGCCGTCACCGCCCTGCCCTACGAACGCCTGCGCTCGCACCAGGTCGTGATCGGAACGACCGGCACGGGGAAGACGACCCTGCTGTTGCGACTCTGGGCGGGGTTCATGGCCACGGCGCTGAGCCATCAGGCGGCCGGGACCGGACGGCGCCCCCTGCTCGTCGTGCTGGACTGCAAGGGTGGCGCCGATTCGCGGCGCGTCGCCGACCGGGCCCGCCGGGTGCTGAGAGACGCGGGCGCGCGGGCCACGGCCGTCTGGCCGGACGACGCGAGCCTGTCGCTGTGGGATTTGCCGCCGGGACGGCTGACGACCACGCTGCTGGACCTGATCGAGCACGGGCGCGGCGCAGCGGCCTACTACGCCGACGTGATGGAGGCGATCGTGGCGCTGGCCGTCCAGGCGCCACCCGGTCCCCCGGCCAATTCGGCGGACTTCCTGGCGCGGCTGGACGCCGACTGGCTGGCCGCCGCGTACGCGACCGGGGATGCGGACGCGCTCGCCGCGCTGCGTTCCGGCGCTCATCTGATCCCCGACGTGGCGCTGCGGTTCCGCGGCCTATGGCGCCGTCTCGGGACCGGCTTCGAGCCCGCGGGCAGTTTCGCCGACGCGGACGCCTGGTACTGCATCCTGGAGGGCACGGCGGAAACGTCCGTGGCCGAAGCGCAGGCCCGGGCGCTGGTGGACATGCTGGCCAGCTACATCAGCGGCCCGGGACGGAATGCGGACGTCCTTCTGGCCGTCGATGAATTCAGCGCCGTGTCCCGGCGGCTGCCGATCTGGGCCCTGTACGAGCGGGCGCGTTCCCTGGGGCTGGCCGTGCAGGTATCCGCGCAGTCCTGGCCCGGGCTCGCCGCCGACGAGGACGAGCGGTACCGGATCGCGGCCACCGCCGAGGGCGGCATCTGGCTGCTGCGCACGCCGTATCCCGATCCCGTCGTCGGGCTGGCCGGGACGAGGAAATATGTCGACAGTACGCGGCGGCTGATCGGTGCGCCCCCGGCCGCCGCGGCCACGATCGGGGCGGCTCCCTTTGCCCCGGCCCGGTGGAGCGACGAGGGCAGTTCCCGGGTGCGGCTCATGCCCGTGCTCGACCCGGACCTGGTGCGGGGGCTCGGGGTGGGGCAGGCCGCCTACGTGCACCAGGGCGGGGTGACCTACGTCCAGGTGAAACGGCTGGTCGCCGCGCCGGCGGCGCTCCCCCGCGGGGCCGCACGGCGCGCGGAGGGGACCGCGCCGCCGCGGGAGGCCGCGGCGAGCACGGTCCCGGCGGATGCGGTCCCAGCGCCGGCCGGGCCGATGGCCGGCGTCAGTGCCTTCCTGGACGAGGCGTTCGGCCGGGAGCGATCGTGAGCGACGTCGATCCGTTCGCCGTCCTGGGGCTGTCGGCCCGGCCGGACCTGAGTGACGACGACATCCGGGCGGCGTGGCGGCGGATCGCCGCGGCCGTCCATCCCGACCGCGCGGACGGCGGCGACCCGGCCCGGTTCGCCGAGGCAGCCGCCTCCTACACGATGCTGCGCACGGTCACCGGGCGCCGTGAGACCTACGCCGACCTTGCCGCCCGGCGTGGCGGCCCCGGCCGGATCAGGCGTGGCCGGCTGGCCATCCTGGCCCTGCGGCTGGCCGTTGCCGCCGGGATCAGCGCGGGTGCACTGGCGGTGGCCGGCCCGGAGCCGGCCACCTTCGCGCTGATCGCGGGCGCACTGACCTGGCTGGCCCGCACCGGGTACCGCGAACTGGCCCCACCTGCCCGGGCCAGGCTGTCCGTTCGGTCAGATCGTCCCCGGAAAGGGTCAGCGCGGCACCGCAGACGTGGTCGCGACGGTGTGCCACGGGCGAGATACCCGCGATGAGCAGAATGTCCGGTGAGCTGTATTAGCTCAGTGTCGAGTGTCCTCAATGGTGATGGACGGTTCGACGTCTGCGCCCGTCCGGGCGGTCGCATCCGCCTTCTCAGCGCTCATCGCGAGCACCTGACGATCAGTGGCGGTGAGTTGGCCACGCGGCATCAGCGCGTCCACAATCTCAGCCGCACCGCTGTCATGGACGACGGCGACGGCGGTGAGTTCCTCATCGATCAGTCCGGTTCGATAACTCATGTCCCCTCATCCCTGCCCGGAGGGGCCGGCAACGCTTGCGGGGAAGGACGTGCCAGCCCCCCGGCTTCGCGGATCATCTGTGGCATGGCGACGTTACGGGCATCACCGCTGCGGGATGCTGCGTCGCGTTTGACGGCACCCCGCCCTAATCCGCTAACAGTTCCGCTCTACGCCCCCGCCACGCTCGCTGTCAAATGCCCGCCGGGAACGGGGACCTCGTATGCGGCGGATTGTCATGCTTTCAGGCCCGCGCAGTGCTTCAGGTCCCGGCCCGTCAAACTGCGTGAGCAGATCCGCGCGCTTCACCGCGCCCAGGCCCGCTAAAGTGCTCTACTTGGTGCGTCCGGTCCCGGGACCTACCGCAGAGACCTGCCGGCCTGACCGTTGAAAGTACCGTTTGAGGGATAGACCGTGGCCGTTGTCGCACGAGCGCTCAAGCCGGTGACCATCGTTGTGGTGGCGGGCGCGCTCCTGTTCGCCCTTTACTGGCGCCAGTCTCTGTCCCAGCCGATCAGCTCCGACGGCGCGTCGAATGTGCTCCAGGCGTGGGCCATGCTGCACGGCAACCTACTGTTGCACGGGTGGCAGCTGTCGGATGTGTCCTTCTACACCACCGAACTGCCGCAGTACATGCTGATCGAGGCCGTGCGGGGACTGAGCGCCGGGGTGGTCAACATTGCCGCGGCGATGACGTACACGCTGCTGGTGATACTGGTCGGCCTGCTGGCCAGGGGTGACGCACGGGGCCGCGAAGGGCTGGCGCGGTGCCTGCTGGCCTCCGGGATCATGCTCGCGCCCCAGCTCGCCGCCACCTCCACCCTGCTGCAGGCTCCCGATCACACCGGGACCGCGGTGCCGTTGCTGCTGGCCTGGCTGCTGATCGACCGGGCCCGGCCGCGCTGGTATGTGCCCGTCGCCGTGTGGGTCATCCTGGCGTGGACCATGGCGGCCGACACGATCGTGCTCGTGACCGGCATTGCGCCGCTGGTGGTGGCGGCCATCGTGCGCGCCTGCTGGGCCGTGGCCCGGGGCGGCAGGCCACGGTGGTACGAGCTCGCCCTGGCTGGGGCGGCGCTGGCCGCCGGGCTCGGCGCCGTGGTGCCGCTCGTCATCCGGAAGGCCGGCGGCTACCAGGTGTCACCCGTGCGGGAGCGAATCGCGACCATCCACCAGCTGCCGAGGCAGGCGGGGGTGGCCTTCCAGGCCACGCTCAAGCTTTTCGGTGCCGACGCCTTCGGTGCGAAACCCGGAATCGAGGTGGCTTTCGTGGCCATGCACCTCGTCGGGGCCGTCCTGGCCATATGGGCGCTGGGTATCGCGGTGAACCGATTCTTCACGGCCGGCGAGCTGCTCATCCCGGCCTTCGCGGTGGGGATCGTGCTCAACATCGGCGCGTTCATCCTGACCGCGCAGAGCCTCGCCGCCACCCGCGAGATGGCCGCCGTGCTGCCGCTCGGCGCGGTGCTGGCCGGGCGGCTCCTTGCCGAGCGGGTCCTTGGGACCCCGCTCGTGCCGGTGCTCGGCGTGGCCGCCGCCGGTTACCTGGCCGCCCTGGCGTACGGCGCCGCGCAGACGGCGCTGCCCCCGATGAATCAGAGCCTGGCGACGTGGCTGGTCGCCCACCGCCTCGGCGACGGGCTGGGGGGCTACTGGCAGGCCAATAGCACCACGCTGGACAGCGGCACCCGGATAACCGTGAGTTCCGTATCGGTGAGCGGGGGCAAGGTAATTGCGAGCAGCTGGGAGACCAGTGCGCAGCAATACGAATCGTCGCTGCATTACGCCAACTTCGTCGTCGTGCAAGATGGGCAGACAGATCCCACCGCCTTGCTGCAAGCCGCGCAGGCTACGTTCGGGCATCCGCAGCAGGTCTACCGGTGGGGGCGCTACACCGTGCTGGCCTGGCACGCTAACCTCCTCACGGCCCTTGATCACCAGGCCCGGGCGGACGCCACAGCGGCCGGCCGGTCAACGTTACGACGGGCTCGCCGCCGTCCTCGCCGGGACCCACCGAGCGCGGTGCGCGGTCCGCGTCCTGGCCGCCGGCTGCACCAACGGCGCGGAGCAGCACGGAAGACCGCCATACGGGCAGCCCGAGCAGGTTCAGACGCGGCTGGCCCGTGGCCTTGATCGTGTCCGTGAACGCCTGGAAGTTGGCGTAGCGGGCGGGGCCGTCCGGGTCAGGTAGGGCTCGCGGTATGTCCGCCCGGGATAGGGATGTCAGCTGACCGGCATGGTGAGCATCGGGATGAGCTGGTCAGCGGCGGCCAGCGAGCCGTGCATGCCGACGAGCGCCGACTCTCTCGGCTCCGTCTCGGTGGCCACGATGGCCCAGTTCCTGATGGGAGCGGCGACCACGTCGCCGATGCGGGGGGCCATGCCCGGATCCACCGGGCCGAACCAGCCTTCCTTGATGGCCTCGTCGCGCGAGGCGACCCAGGCCCGGTTGCCCAGGATTTCGCGCCAGGTCGCCAGAACGTCGGCCGCGGCGCCGGGGCGGGCGTACACGTGCCGGGCGCGTCCCTCGCCGCCGAGCAGCGCGACGCCATGACGCATCTCCAGCACGATGTCGACGTCGATGCGGTCCTCAGGCGGTACGTCGACCATGCCGTGGTCGGCCGTCACGTACAGGGCCGTACTGTCGGGCAGTGCGCCCGCGATCTGCTCGGCGAGCCTGTCCACGTGGGTGAGCTGGTAGTACCACGCCTCGGACCCGACGCCGAAGGCGTGCCCGGTGGAGTCGAGGTCGCCGTGGTAGACGGTGACGATGGCGTTCTCGGAATCGTTGAGCGCGAGCGTGGCCTCACCCGCGAGGGCGCCCATGCTGTCCGCAGGGCGGTACCGCGCGCCGCGCATCGCCGCACGGGTCAGCCCCGACCGGCGGAACGCCCGCGAGGCCACGTAGTACGCCGCGATGTCGGCGGCGACCGCGCGCTCGTAGATCGTGGGCTGCGGCTGCCACTGCTCCGGATCGATGCGGTCGTCCCAGCGCAGGCCGTTCAGCAGCCGGTTCTGGCCCGGAATGACGACCTGGTAGCCGAGCGCGCCGTGCTGGCCCGGTGGGCGGCCGGTGCCCAGCGTGGTCAGGCTGGTCACAGTGGTGGCGGGGAAGCCGGCGGTCAGCGGGCGGGCGTTCATGGCCAGCTCGGACAGGAAGGGCGCCGCGGCGGGATGGGCGCGCAGCAGGTCCCAGCCGAGGCCGTCCACGATCAGCAGGCAGACCCGGCGCACCTTCGGCAGCCCCAGGACGTTCGTTCCGGAGCCACCGACCGACGCCAGGATGGACGCTCCGAGTTCGGCGAGTGTTCCGGAGCCATACGACGGTACGAGGGGGGCGATTCTCGGCTCGGGCGTCATGCGGTAATGGTCCTTTGCCTGCTGTTTTGGCCGGAGCCAGCCTGTCGATCGGGCATCTGGCTCGTCCTGCCGGAACATGCTGCCATTTTAGGGAGGGTAACGGCAACGAACCTCAAACGCATTATGAGCACCAATGTGCCCTTTTATGCCTTACTTGTGACCTTCCGGTCGTTCCGGGCCCCGTACGGCCCGGGTGGGCCGTTAGCGGCCAGTCCCCGCCGTCGCGTCGGAGAGGGCCGCCGCGAACGCGAGCACCTGGCGGATCCCGTCCGCACCGTCGGCTGCCTCGCTCCACCGCAGCGCCAGGTCATCGGCGGTGATCGTGCCCAGGTAGCCGTGGTCGGCTTCACAGTTCTCGTCACCGCAGTGAGCGGGTTCCAGTTCCACGTGCGACAGCACGTTCCAGCCGATGGTCAGGACAACCTCGCTCGGCATCGTCACGCCGGCCACGTAGGACCCGGGATCGGGCACGACCCGGGTGAGCGCGACCGACGAGACGCGGGAGAAGCGGACAGCCTCGGTACTGGTTTCCGCCTGCGGCCGGCTGTCCGGCTCCTCGGCGGGATGCTCGTCTGTGTGGGAGTAGATCAGGCGGGTCGGCGTGAGCGCGAGGACCGTGATGTGCCGACGCACTTCCATGCCCGGATCGAAGATCGCGTCATGCTGCACGACGTAGGCCTGGACGGGCTCGGGGCCGAGCGACGACCAGACGGCATCGGTAACCAGTCCGGGGTAATAGCCCGTGCGCTCGATTGCCGCGCGCAGGTCTTCCGCCGAGACTCGTGTATCGCTCATGCGTTCCATCCTGCCCCGTGCCGGGCGGTGAATTCACCCAGAGTGGGCTACGGCGGCCTTGCGCCAGGTCACAATCCGATGCCGAATTGACGCAAGGAACCCGGGCAAGGCCCGGGCAGGAACGAGGGCAACGACGTGGCCAGGGACGCGGGCGAGCAGGCAGGCAAGGACGCGGGCGTGTAGGCAGGCAGAAACGAGGGCAACAACGCGGGCGGACCGGCCTGGTGTGGACCGCGCTAGGAGAACATTGCCTTGGTCAGGATCCCGGCGGCGCCGGGGCACCCACGCCCACCCATTCGTGCGGTTCGATCTCCGTGACGTCGAGACGCTGATCTTCGGTGGGCTCGGTCAGGGCCATCGCCCCCGCGCTCGGCTTTGGCCCGCGCCGCCGGGGCCAGCGAGAACCGGACGAGCCGCCGCGGCCCCGGTAGATGATGAGCCCGTTCACCGGGTCCGGCGCCGCATCCAGGGCGGCGGCCACGGCGGGCAGCGCGCGGAACGCCTCCCACCCGGCGTCGTCACGGAATGCCACCTCCAGGACCACGCCCGTGGGGTGCTCGTGCCAGGCCCAGTTCAGGGCACCGTTCGCCAGGGCCGCCTCGATGAGCCCGCCCTCGTAGGAATCCTTCCACTGCCGGGCCGTGGACAGGTCGGCATGGAAGACCTCGATTGACCACCATTCCGCCATAATTTGAGATAGTACGTGTTAGTCACGTGCCGCGGAAGAGCCTGCCGCACCGGATCGGGGCGCTTAGTCTGAACCGCCATGCGCCGCGATGCCCTCAGGCTCTCGATCACCCTGCTCAGCGTGCTGCCCGCCGGTGGCCGCAGCCGCGAGGCGGCCAGTTCGCCCCCAGCGAAAGACGCAGCGAACGCCGCGCCCGTGTCCTCCCCGGACCGCGAGACCGCCGGGGAGGCCATGGCGTGGGCCCCGGTGGTCGGCCTGCTGCTTGGCGTGATCGCCGCCGCCGTGCTGTACGTGTCCGGTCATCTGCTGCACACCGGGTCGCTGGTCGCGGCCGCGCTGTCGGCCGGGTCGCTGGCCGTGCTCACCCGCGCCCTGCACCTCGACGGGCTGGCGGACCTGGCCGATGGGCTGGGCAGCCGGAGACCCGCCGCCGACGCGCTGGACATCATGCGCCGCTCCGACATCGGGCCGTTCGGCGTGGTCACGCTGGTGCTGACGCTGCTGCTCCAGGTGGCCGGGCTCACCCAGGCGGACGCGGCGGGCCGGGGCCCGGCCGCGATCATCGTGGCGGCGGTCACCGGCCGCCTCGCACTCACCTGGGCGTGCCGGCAAGGGGTGCCCGCCGCACGGGCCGACGGGCTCGGCGCGCTGGTGGCCGGCACCCTGCCCCCGGTCGTTCCGGCACTGATCACGGCGGCAGTGCTGGCGGTCACCATCGGCGGCATCTACCTGGCCGCCGCCGTCGCCGCGGTGCCGGTCGAGTGGATCCTGCCGGTCGCGGAGGCGGCCGGGCTGCTGGTGGCCCTGGCCCTGGCCCGGCACGCGGTGCAGCGACTGGGCGGGGTCACCGGTGACGTGCTCGGCGCCCTCGTCGAGACGGCGACGGCCGCCTGCCTCGTGGTCACCGCGATGAGCTGACCGCCGCCCCGGGAAGGGCCCTGCCGCGATGATTCCGCCGATGGGCCTGCCCCCTGCCGCGGTGAACCCCGATGGGACGGCCCCTGCCGCGGGTGATCCCACAAAGACACAACCATTATCAGCGCGGCGGGAGACACCCGCACAGCTGGATCACCCACACGGCCCCATCAACGGGGCTGGTCACGTAGGCGGTGCGGGCAGCGGGATCCACCGCCACCTCCCATGGAGGGGAGTCCACGAGGACTGTGGCGATTACCGTGTTGGTGGCGTCGCTGATCACCGATACGGTGTCGGAATTGTTATTGGTGACGTAGACGGTGCGGGCCGCGGGGTCCGCCGCCACCCCGTACGGGCCGGAGCCGGCCGGGATGGTGTGGGTCACCGTGTTGGTGGCCTCGTCGATCACCGACACGGTGCCCGAATTGTTATTGGTGACGTAGACGGTGCGGGCCGCGGGGTCCGCCGCCACCCCGTACGGGCCGGAGCCGGCCGGGATGATGTGGGTCACCGTGTTGGTGGCTTCGCCGATCACCGATACGGTGCCCGAATTGTTATTGGTCACATAGACGGTGCGGGCCGCGGGGTCCACCGCCACCCCGGACGGGCCGGAGCCGACCGGGATGATGTGGGTCACCGTGTTGGTGGCCTCGTCGATCACCGACACGGTGCCCGCGCCGGAGTTGGTCACGTAGACGGTGCGGGCCGTGGGGTCCACCGCCACCCCGGACGGGAAGTTGCCGGCCGGGATGGTGTGGGTCACCGTGTTGGTGGCCTCGTCGATCACCGACACGGTGCCCGCGCCGGAGTTGGTCACGTAGACGGTGCGGGCCGCGGGGTCCACCGCCACCCCGGACAGGCCAAAGCCGACCGGGATGATGTGGGTCACCGTGTTGGTCGCCTCGTCGATCACCGACACGGTGCCACCGATGCGACCGTAGCCGTTGGCGACGTAGGCGGTGCGGGTAGCGGGGTCCACCGCCACCCCGGACGGGTCGTCGCCCACGCCGATGGTGTGGGCTACTCGGTAGCCGCCTGCCGCGCAGCCGCCTGCCGCCGAGGCGGGCGCCGCGGCGATGCCGGAGGCGGCCGGCGGCAGGGCCAGGGCCGCTGCCACCACGCCAGCCCGGCGCCAGCGGGCGGAGACCCCTCCACGATGGCCGTCGACGATGTGATTGCCCCGCAACGCGCGCATACCCTCTCCCCTTGCTCTTCGGTCCTTGCTCTTCGGTGTGCCCCGGTCCCGGGCATGCTCGCCCGCGTCCGCTGCTTAGCGTATACATAGACTTACTCTTTGTAGTCAGATTCGGCTTCGCGGTGACATCTGGGATCTGGCCCATGCTTCGTGACAAATAAGGCTTCGTCCGCACGGCTACTCGTGCTGGGCAGTGATCAGGACCCGCATGCGGACCGGCGGCAGCCCGGACCGCCCGAACAGCAGACCGATCAGACTCACGCTGGCCACTGCGACCGTGAGTCTTGATCGGCGCGTTTCCGGAGGAAGCGATGAGACTCCTGGTAGATCGGCGGTTGTCTCACCGTGGGCGATGGAAGACGGGCCGCGGGGACGCTGAACACACCGCCGAAGGGTGGGACCTCGGCAAAGTCCCCTACTGCGACCTGCCCGAACGGGTCACCCAACCCGCGGAAGGGGCGGCCAGGCCCATGAGTTTCCGGCCGGTGCCCGGTCATCATTCAGGTAGTCGCTACCTATCGGCGCCGGACTGGCGCGGGAAGGACTGAGCGTGGGACAGCCAGTTGTGCATTTTGAGATCATTGGGAAGGATCCGGGGAAGCTCCGGGGCTTCTACGGCGCGCTGTTCGGATGGGAGTTCGACCCGAGCGCCCCGGTTTCGGAGGCGGTGTCGGAGCCGATGAACTACGGGTTCGTGGAACGCAACACGACCAGCGACGGGACCGGGATCCCGGGCGGCGTCGGCGGCGGCGCGGCCTACGACAGCCACGTGATCTTCTATATCGGCGTCCCCAATGTCGAGGCCGCGCTGCAGGCGGCCGAGAGCCTCGGCGGGATACGCCGGATGGGTCCCGAGCGGGCCCCGGCAGGCTTGGTGGTCGGCCACTTCACCGACCCGGAGGGCAACGAGATCGGCGTAGCCGGGACGGCGTAGCCGCCACAGGCACATGCGGCAGGGAGAACGTTCACCGCACGCCGGGCGACGACAGGGCCCGCCTGCGGGTGACGACACGCGGCAGCCCCCGGCGGCGCCGGGACCTACGCCCGGTCCGCGGTGGCGCGGCGCAGCGACCAGCCGAGCGCCAGGAACACGGACACCGGCAGTAGCCACCAGGCGTTGACGTGCGCCACGTGCACGAGCAGCGCGGTGGCGATGAGCGCCGCGACGGTGACCACCGCACCGCGCCAGTCATCGCCTACTACGAAGTCGTAAGCGAAATCCCATACCGAACGGACCTTGCTCAACGTGTCACTCCCTCCGGACGGTCCTGGCTGGGCGCCGGGACCGGCTGGGGCGGGGCGGACGGGGCGGGGCGAAGCCGCCGCAGCAGAGCCAGATAGCCCATCGAGACCACCGCGACCGCGGGGATGACGCCGAGCAGCGCCGCGTCGTCACCCGGCCAGGCCACCCCGGCGCCCTCGGCACCCCAGAAGATGCCGAACGAGGTGAGCATGATGCCCACCGCGAACTTCATCGCGTTCTCCGGCACCCGCGCCAGCGGGGCGCGCGCCGCGATCCCGACGCCCGCGATGACCAGGACCGCGGCGGCGGCGGCGATGACCGCCAGGCCGATATTATGCTGATTGGTCCCGAAGGTGATCACGATGAAGACGACCTCGAGGCCCTCCAGCAGCACACCCTTGAAAGACAGCGTGAACGCGTACCAGTCGCGCACGCCGCGCCGGGACTGTCGCTCGGCTTCCCTGGCCGCCGCCACCTCCCGCAGGTACGCGTTCGCCTCGTCGTGCAGCGCCTTGTAGCCGGTGGCGCGCAGAATCGCCTTGCGCAGCCACTGCAGGCCGAAGATCGCCAGCAGCGCGCCGACCACCAGGCGGAGCGCGCCCAGCGGGACGAGAGTGAGGGCCGGGCCGAGCACCGCGACCACGATCGCGAGCACGACGAGCGCCGCGGCCATGCCCTGGAAAGTGGACCGCCATTCCCGGGTCAGGCCCGCCGCGAGCACGATGGTCAGGGCCTCGACCGCCTCCACGGCGCACGCCACGAAGACGGTCAGGGCGAGCGCAATCTCGTTCACTGGACCTCCAGCCAGGCTGGTGTGAAATCGACGGTACGTGCCATCGCGGCCGCCTCGCGCACCCCGTCGATCACGACCGGCCGCGCCGTGCGGCGGGGCGCCGCTGTCGATCATCAAGGCGTACGTTGGGAGCCAGCGCAGGCCAGACTGAGGGCAATCGGCGATCCCCGCCCCCGACGACGGGGCTTGCGCCACCCAAAGCTTTAGTCATGCGTGCCAGTCTGGGCGACCGCCGCCCCGGGCGGCAAACGGCGCCCCGTAGTTCCCGGCGGATGGATGTGGGTGTTCGTGCGCGGACTTGAATCCCACTGGGCTTGGTGAAATAAGGTCTATTTCGAGTAATCGCGCCAGCCGTCCCGCTGGTTCCCAGGCGTCGTTCTACCGGCATCTGTCCCCTGCCAGCGCACGCGGCACGCTAGCCCCCGTCACACAGTCCTGTCGCAACCGCCAGAATTAAGGCGTCATAGGCGGCCGGAGCAGGCATGACGCCCGAGCGGACATAGCGGGCGCACACCGGTCAGGCACTAGCATCGGCAGGGTGACGATGACGATTCATACCAGCGAGACGCGGGCGCGCGCCTTCGACGCGGACGCCCTCATCGTCGGCGTGATCCAGGGGGTGGACGGGCCCCGCCCGGCCCCGGGATCCGGCGAGGTCGACGACGCGCTCGGTGGCACCCTCACAGACCTGCTCACGGCCCTCGACGCGACGGGCCGGGCCGAGGAGATCACGAAGATCCCGGCGGCCGGGAGGCTTCCGGTGCCGGTCATCGTCGCGGTGGGGCTGGGTGGCGGCAGTGCCGCCCCGGACGGCGGGCAGAGCCGTTTCGAGCCGGAGACGCTACGGCGCGCGGCTGGCGCGGCCGTACGGGCGCTGACCGCCGCGCGTCCGGCCACCCGGCTGGATGACGGCAGCGGCAGTGTGCCGGGCAACGGGAAGCGGCATATTGGCCTGGCGCTGCCGGCCCGGGACGCCGGCGAGGCGGCCGCCGTCGCGCTCGGCGCGCTGCTCGGCGGGTACGCCTTCCGGCGCTACCGGACGACGGGTACCACCCCCGACGCGGCGCTGACCCTGCTGACCAGCGTCAGCGCACCGGAGGCTCAGGCGCTCGCGGACCGGGCGCAGGTGCTCGCCGACGCCGTGACCCTGGCACGCGACCTGGTCGACACCGGCCCCTCGGACCTGGTGCCCGTCACCTTCGCGGCCGAGGCGCAGCGGGTCGCCGCCGCCTGCGGGCTGGACATTGAGGTGCTGGATGAGAACGCGCTCGCGGCCGGCGGCTACGGCGGCATCGTTGGCGTCGGCCAGGGCTCGGTGCACCCGCCCCGGCTCGTCCGGCTCGAATACAGCCATCCCGACGCCACCCGCACGCTCGTGCTAGCGGGCAAGGGCATCACGTTCGACTCCGGCGGGCTGTCGCTCAAGCCGCCGAAGTCGATGGAATGGATGAAGTCCGACATGGGCGGGGCCGCGGCGGTGCTGGGCGCGCTGCAGGCCATTTCGGCGCTGCGGCCCGCGGTCAACGTGGTCGGCTATCTGCCACTGGCGGAGAACATGCCGAGCGGATCCGCGCAGCGCCCGTCGGACGTGCTCAGCATGTACGGCGGCAAGACGGTCGAGGTGCTGAACACCGACGCCGAGGGACGGCTCGTGGTTGCCGACGCCCTGGCCCGCTCCGCGGCCGACTCCCCCGACCTGATCATCGATATCGCGACGCTGACCGGGGCGCAGCTGGTCGCGCTCGGCCCCCGGGTGGCCGGCGTGATGGCCAATGACGACGCGCTGGCCGCGGAGGTCGCGGCGGCGTCGGACCGGGCCGGCGAGGCCGCCTGGGCAATGCCGCTGCCCGGTGAGCTGCGCAAGGGGCTGGACTCGTCCGTCGCCGACCTGGCCAACGTCTCGGGCGACCGGAACGGCGGTATGCTCGTGGCCGGCCTGTTCCTGCGCGAGTTCGTCCCGGACGGCGTGCCGTGGGCGCACATCGACATCGCCGGGCCGTCGTTCAACGCGTCCGACCCGTTCGGTTACACCCCGCGGGGCGGTACCGGCGCGGCGACCAGGGCCCTGGTACAGATCGCCGAGGACGTCGCGGCGGGCGCGCTGCCCGCGGAATGAATGCCTGACCGGGCACGCTGTTCGTGGCGCGCCGGACCGGGCGGCCGACGTTGCGGCGTGCCAGGGACGCGGGCGGGCCCGCGGCCGGCGTCAGCGTGGGCGGGCCCGGGCCGGGTAAGCCCGCCCACCGTGGGCAGACTCACTCCGGAGGGCCGCATCGCGCTGCGGAAACTCACCTCCGGGCGGCCCACGCAGGGTGAAATGATGGAAGCAGCTGTGAATGACAGATAGGGAGCTTTTGGTGACAGAAGGCAGCGGCGCCTACGACATCGTCGTGCTGGGCGGCGGCAGCGGAGGTTACGCATGCGCGCTGCGCGCCGCCGAACTGGGCAAGCGCGTGGCACTGATCGAGAAGGACAAGGTGGGCGGGACCTGCCTGCACAAGGGATGTATCCCCACCAAGGCTCTTCTGCACTCGGCTGAGGTCGCCGACCAGGCGCGTGAAAGCGAATCGTTCGGCGTCCGGTCCAGCTTCAACGGCGTCGACATAGCGGCGGTGCACGCGTACAAGAACAAGGTCGTCGACCGGCTCTGGAAGGGCCTGCAGTCCACGATCGCCAGCCGGAAGATCGAGACCATCGACGGCTACGGGCGGCTCATCTCGCCGACCCAGGTCCAGGTGGGCGATACGGTCTACGAGAGCGAGCACATCGTGCTGGCCACCGGGTCGGAGCCGCGGAGCCTGCCCGGCCTGGACCTCGACGGTGACCGCGTGATCTCCAGCGACGAGGCGCTGCGGTACGGGCGCGTGCCCAGCTCGGTGATCATCCTGGGCGGCGGCGTTATCGGGGTCGAGTTCGCGAGCGTGTGGCGCTCCTTCGGCGCCGAGGTCACGATCGTGGAGATGCTGCCGCAGCTGCTGCCGCTGGAGGACGAGTCGAGCGCGAAGCTACTGCAGCGCGCGTTCCGCCGCCGGGGCATCGGTTTCGAGCTGGGCGCCCGGTTCGAGAGCGTGAAGCACACCGACACCGGCGTGACTGTGACGCTGGCCGGGGGCAAGACGCTCGACGCGGACCTGCTCCTGGTCGCGGTCGGCCGCGGCCCGGTCTCAGCGGGGCTGGGTTACGAGGAGGCCGGCGTGCAGATGGAGCGGGCGTACGTCAAGGTCGACGAGTACTGCCGGACCAGCGTGCCGACGATCTCCGCGGTCGGGGACCTGATCGCCACACCGCAGCTCGCCCACGTCGGATTCGCCGAGGGCATCATGGTCGCCGAGCGGGTGGCGGGCCTGGATGTCACCCCCATCGACTACGACGGGGTGCCGCGCATCACCTACTCCGACCCGGAGGTGGCTTCGGTGGGGATCACCTCGGCGGCGGCCGTGGAACGCGGCATCGAGATCACCGAGTTTTCTTACCCGCTCGGCGGGAACGGCAAGAGCGTGATCTTGCAGACCCAGGGCGCGGCGAAGGTCATCGCGGCCAACCGGGAGGACGGCACTCCGGGCGAGGTCCTGGGCATCCACCTCGTCGGCAGCCGGGTCGGCGAGCTGATCGCCGAGGGCCAGCTCATCTACAACTGGGACGCCGAGCCATCCGACGTGGCACAGCTGATCCACCCGCACCCCACCCAGTCGGAGATCATCGGCGAGGCGATGCTGGCGCTGGCCGGCAAGCCCCTGCACGTCCACGCGTGAGCGCAAAACCCCCCGCGGCTAACCCGCGCGGCGGACAACGAAGGAGTTACGGGAACAATGTCGGTCTCGGTATCCATGCCCCAGCTCGGCGAGAGCGTCACCGAGGGCACCGTCACACGCTGGCTGAAGAAGGAAGGCGAGCGTGTGGAGGCGGATGAGCCGCTTCTTGAGGTGTCCACCGACAAGGTCGACACCGAGATTCCGTCACCGGCCGCGGGCGTCCTGCGTGATATCGCGGTCGGCGAGGACGAGACCGTGGAAGTGGGCGCGCAGCTCGCGGTGATCGAGGAGGGCGCGGACGCGCCGGCGGACGGTTCCGCCGGGGCGGGCGGCCCTTCGGAGTCCGCGGCCGCGTCCTCCCCCGCTCCCGAGCAGGAGGCCGCACCAGCGCCGTCCTCCGACGGCGGGCCCCACGGAGCCCCGGGCAACGGCTCGGCGGGAAGCCAGGCAGCTCCCTCCGGCCCGGCCTGGTCACCGCAGGCCCAGCCGTCCGCCCCGCCCCAGCCGGCCCCACCGTCGTACCAGCCGCAGGGGTCGTACGGGTCGCAGCCGGCCTACGGGTCGTCCCAGCCGGCCTACGAGTCGCAGCCGACCTATGCCTCCCAGCAGGCCGCGCCCTCGCAGGCCGCACCGCAGCAGGCCCCTAGCGCTCCGCAGCCGGCGGCCTCCGGCCCGGGGGCCCAGGCCCCGCAGGGGTATCAGCGGGATCAGCGCGGCCAGTACGCGGCCCCCACCCCGCTGCCCAGCGGCGACGGTCCTTACGTGACGCCGCTGGTCCGCAAGCTGGCCGCCGAGCACGGCGTGGACCTGGAATCCGTGACCGGGACCGGCGTCGGCGGCCGGATCCGCAAGCAGGACGTGCTCGACGCGGCCCGCGCCCAGCGTGAGGCCGAGGCGACCCGGCAGGCCGCGGCGCCTCCCGCCGCTACGCCGGCCGCCCCCGCGGGGGCCCCGGCGGCGGGCCACGGCGCGGCCCACCCAGCGGGCCAGGCAGGCCCGGCGGCGCTGTCCCGGCCGGCCATCGTCCCGTCCGCGCTGCGCGGCACCACCCAGCGGATGCCCCGGCCGCGTCAGGTCATCGCCCAGCGGATGGTCGAGTCCCTGCAGACGTCGGCCCAGCTCACGACCGTCGTCGAGGCGGACGTGACCGCGATCGCGCGGCTCCGGGAGCGGGCCAAGCGGGACTTCGAGGCCCGCGAGGGCGTCAAGCTGAGCTTCCTGCCGTTCTTCGCGCTTGCCGCGGTGGAGGCCCTGAAGGCCTACCCGATGGTGAACGCCGTGATCGACATGGCCAACTCTGAGGTGACCTACCACGACGCCGAGCACCTCGGCATGGCCGTGGACACCGAGCGCGGCCTGATGGTCCCGGTCATCCACAACGCCGGTGACCTCAACCTGGGCGGCGTGGCCCGCAAGATCGCCGACCTGGCGGCGCGGACCCGGTCCGGACAGGTCAGCCCCGACGAGCTGTCCGGCGGCACGTTCACGCTGACCAACACGGGCAGCCGCGGTGCATTGTTCGACACCCCGATCATCAACCAGCCGCAGGTGGCCATCCTTGGCACCGGGACCGTCGTCAAGCGCCCGGTCGTGGTCGAGGACCCGGCCCTCGGCGAGGTCATCGCGGTGCGGTCGATGGTGTACCTGGCCCTCACCTACGACCACCGGCTCGTCGACGGCGCGGACGCCGCCCGCTTCCTTTCCATGGTCAAGGAGCGCCTGGAGGAAGGCAGCTTCGAAGCCGAACTCGGCCTCTGACACGGAATTCGTCACGAATCCGTCCCTGGCGGCCAGCCGACCGACGCGGTTGGTCCGGTCGGCGTGCATCAGCGGCTCCGTGCGGTGACGCGCACCGTGAGGCGCGGCGGATCGCGCAAATCCAGCCCGTCCAGGCGGCTGTGCAGCGCCTGGGTGACCGGTTCTTTGAGCGCGTCAGCGGCGGGCCGGCCGCGGGCAGCCGAGACCGCGGTCACGCGGGCGCGTCGGCGGCGGACCTTGACGGCCGCGCCGGAGATCCCATCAAGCCCGGTCGTCGCCGCCCGCAACGTCCCGGCCAGGCCGCCACGGGGTGCAGCGGCATTCCGCGATGGCCTACCGTGTTGCCCTGCGGCTTTGCGGTAACCACCACGACGCCCAGGACGTCGCCCAGGAGGCCCTGATAGCGGCGTGGGAGAACCTGGCCCGGTTCAGGGCCGACTCCTCGTTCTCGACCTGGCTCTACCAGATCGTCACCCGGCGAACTCTTAACAAATCACCCGCGGCCGGGGCGCCGACCTCGTGGACCTCCTCGATGAGGCGGCCGACCCCATCACCGGGCCCGCGGCCCAAGCCGAGCGTAACCTCGCCGTCAACGCGGTCACCGACGCCCTCGCCGCGCTGCCGTTCGCCCAGCGCGCCGTCGTCGTCCACCACTTCGAGGGACTGTCCTACGCTCAGTAACTCCGCGCAGCCCGGCGGCTAAAGGCACAGCGCTAGTGCACGCGCGGGGGTCTCCTGCCCTGGCCGAGCCGCCGGCCACCGCGATCACCATCCGGGTTGGCAACAGCCGGCGCCTCACCACCACCCACCCTGGGCCCCGGTTGCGGGCTGCCCTCCTGATCCACGTCCAAAGAGCGCAGCCGGCGACGAAGACGTCCGGATCACCGCCCCGGTCCGGATGATGCGCCCGGATGAAATCCCTGCGGCGGCGCTCAGCCTCACCCATCTGCCCATCCGCCCTCAACCTGGTGATCGCCCCGGCCGAAACCAGTCTGTTGGCATCCCGCCTTATGATTGTCAGGCCCGGCCGGGATCATTGTCAGGCCCCGCCGGGGCAATACCCGGGCCCGCGACCACCGGTGCGGGTCAGACGGTGCCGATGATGTGCTTGGCGTAGGACTCCAGGGTGGCGTCGGCGTCGTCGTGCATCAGGTAGACGCTGAAGTTGGACGCGCCGATCTCGCGCAGCTCCGTCAGCCGGTCGACGTGGGCCTCGGGCGGGCCGAGCAGGCAGAAACGGTCCACCACCCGGTCGGGGACGAACGTGGTGGACGGGTTGCCCGCCTTACCGTGGTGGGAGTAGTCGTAGCCCTCGCGGGCCCTGATGTAGTCGGTCAGCGCGCGCGGGATCGTCTCGCCGGAATCCCCGTACCGGGCGACCAGGTCCGCGACGTGGTTGCCGACCATGCCGCCGAACCAGCGGGTCTGCTCGCGCATATGAGCGATGTCCGTGCCGACGTAGGCGGGCGCCGCGATGCAGATGGTCACGTCTTCCGGGTCCCGGCCCGCCTCGGCCGCGGCCGCGCGGACGGAGCCGATGGTCCAGCGCGCGATGTCCGGGTCGGCGCACTGCAGGATGAAACCGTCGGCCTCCGCGCCGCACATCCGCAGCGCCTTCGGCCCGTATCCGGCCATCCAGATCTCCAGCCGGCCGTCGCGCACCCACGGGATCCGGACCGGGGTGCCGTCGAAGTCGACCGAACGCCCCTCGGCCAGGTCCCGGATGTCCCGCATGGCCCGCGACAGCACCGCCAGCGACGCCGGGCGCCTGCCCAGCACGCGCAGCGCGGAATCCCCGCGCCCGATGCCGCACACGGTCCGGTTCCCGAACGTGTCGTTGAGCGTCGCGAACAGCGACGCGGTCACCGACGGGTCCCGGGACAGCGGGTTGGTGACCAGCGGCCCGACCATGACCCGGGAGGTCTTGGCCAGGATCTGGGAGTAGATCACAAACGGCTCCTGCCACAGCACGTGCGAGTCGAACGTCCACACGTGGCTGTAGCCGCGGGCGTCGGCGCGCCGGGCCAGCTCGATGACGCGCTGCGCCGGCGGGTCGTTCTGCAGCACGAGGGCGATGTCCATCTGCGCTTTCTCCCTAAAGGGTGGCTAGCCCAGGTACTGGCAGCTGCCGCGGGGCAGGAACCGGCCCCGGCCGGCCCGGCCGAGCCACTCGCCGTTCTCGAGAATGATCTCCCCGCGCGACAGCACCGTGGTCACCTGGCCCTGCACCTCGCGGCCCTCGTAGGCCGAATAGTCCACCGCCATGTGGTGCGCGGAGGCGGACAGCACATGCCGGGCCGCCGGGTCGTACAGCACGATGTCGGCGTCCGAGCCCGGGGCGATCGTGCCCTTGCGCGGGTACAGGCCGAACATCCGGGCCGGGGTCGTGGAGTTGACCTCGACCCACCGCGCCGGGGACAGCTCGCCGTCCACGACGCCCTGGTGCAGCAGGTCGATGCGGTGCTCGATACCCGGGATGCCGTTCGGGATCTTGGAGAAGTCGCCCCGGCCCAGTTCCTTCTGCTCCTTGAAGCAGAACGGGCAATGGTCGGTGGACACCACGGACAGGTCGTTGGTCCGCAGCCCGCGCCACATGTGCGCCCAGTGGTCCTTCGTGCGGACCGGCGGGGAGGCGACGTACTTGGCGCCCTCGAACCCGGGGGCGTCCAGGTCGTCCTGGGACAGGTAGAGGTACTGCGGGCAGGTCTCGGCGAAGACCGGCGCGCCGCGATCCCGGGCCTCGGTGACGGCGTCCAGGGCCTGCCGGGCCGACAGGTGCACGATGTACAGTGGCGCGCCCGCGACCTGGGCCAGCCGGATCGCGCGCGAGGTGGCCTCACCTTCCAGGTTCGGCGGCCGGGTGCGCCCGTGCCAGCCGGGATCGGTGTGGCCGGCCTCCAGGGCCTCGGCGACGAGTGCGTCGATCGCGATGCCGTTCTCGGCGTGCATCATGATCGTGGCCCCGTTGCCGGCCGCCTTCTGCATGGCCTGCAGGATCTCCCCATCGGTCGCGTAGAACACGCCCGGGTAGGCCATGAACATCTTGAAGCTGGTGACGCCCTCGCCGACGAGTACGTCCATCTCCTTGAGCGTCTGGGTGTTCACGTCGGAGACGATCATGTGGAAGCCGTAGTCGATGCTGGCGTTGCCGTTCGCCTTGCCGTGCCAGGTGTCCAGGGTCTCGGCCAGGGAGGTGCCCTTCTTCTGCACGGCGAAGTCGACGATCGTCGTGGTGCCGCCCCACCCGGCCGCACGGGTGCCGGTCTCGAAGTCGTCGGAGGAGAACGTGCCGCCGAACGGCATCTCCAGGTGGGTGTGCACGTCGATGCCGCCCGGCATGACGTACCGCCCGGACGCGTTCAGCGTCCGGTGCACCGTCCCGGTCAGCGCGGCCGTATGGGCGGGGTCCAGCAGCGCGGCCACGGTCTCCCCGTCGACGAGCACGTCGGCGGGGAGCGTCCCGGTCGCGGTGACCACGGTGCCGCCGCGGATGAGGGTGCGCACGGTGCGCCTCCTTGCAGTCCTTAGTGCCTGTGATACCAGTGTGGCTGCTGGTTCCGCTGGGCCGGTGGGAGCCGGTGGAGCCAGTGAGGCCGGGGGCCGGTGGGCCGGCGGTTACGGCTCGACGAGCGGGCCGTAGGAGTCCGGGCGCCGGTCGCGGTAGAACTGCCACTGGTGCCGGACCTCTTGCAGCAGGTCCATGTCGAGGTCCCGGACCAGGACTTCCTCCTGGCTGTCGGACGCCGTGCCGCCGATGATCTGCCCGCGCGGGTCGGCGAAGTAGGACTGTCCGTAGAAGTCGTCGTCGCCCAGCGGCTCGACGCCGACGCGGTTGATGGTGCCGACGAAGTACTCGTTGGCTACGGCGGCCGAGGTCTGCTCCAGCTTCCACAGGTACTCCGACAGCCCGCGGCTGGTCGCCGACGGGTTGAACACGATCTTCGCGCCGGCCACGCCGAGCGCCCGCCAGCCCTCGGGGAAGTGCCGCTCGTAGCAGATGTAGACGCCGATCCGGCCCACGGCGGTGTCGAACACCGGGTAGCCGAGGTTGCCGGGGCGGAAGTAGAACTTCTCCCAGAACCCGGTGACCTGCGGGATGTGGTTCTTGCGGTGCTTGCCGAGGTACCGGCCGTCGGCGTCGATGACCGCGGCGGTGTTGTAGTACACGCCGTCGCTCTCCCGCTCGTAGACGGGAACGATGAGGACCATGCCGTGCTCGCGCGCGACGTCCTGCATGAGCCGCACGGTCGGGCCGTCCGGCACGTCCTCGGTCCACGAGTACCATTGCGGGTCCTGCACCTGGCAGAAGTAGGGGCCGTAGAACAGTTCCTGCAGGCACGCGACCTGCGCGCCCTGGCTGGCCGCATCGCGCAGCGCGGAGACGGCGTTCTTGATCATCGAGTCCTTGTCGCCGGTCCACTTCTGCTGGATGAGCGCGGCGCGTACGCATCCCATAGCGGTCTCCTATCTGTGCGGTGCGGGCTAGGCGGGCATCTCGGCGAGGATGGCGGCGGTCCGGGACAGGCCCAGTCTGGTCGCGCCGGCTTCCACCATGGCGATCGCATCAGCCGCGATGCGGATCCCGCCAGAGGCCTTCACACCGAGGCGGCCACCCACCGTGGCGGCCATCAGCGCCACCGCTCTGGTGGTCGCCCCGCCCGCCGGGTGGAAGCCGGTGGAGGTCTTCACGAAGTCGGCGCCGGCCGACTCCGCGGCGCGGCAGGCCGCGATGATGCCTTCGTCGTCCAGCAGGGCCGATTCGATGATCACCTTAAGCAGGGTGGGGCCGAGCGCCGCCCCCCGGACGCCCGCGATCTCTTGCTCAACCTCTTTCCAGTGGCCTTGGGCGGCCAGCCCGAGGTTGATGACCATGTTGACCTCGTGGGCACCGGTCGCGGCGGCCTCGCCTGCCTCCTCGGCCTTTAGCCTGGCGTGGTGCGCGCCGGACGGGAAGCCGGCCACCGCCACCACCCGGACGAAGCTCCCGGCCACCCCGAGGGCGGCCACGGTGGTCAGCGTCGGGGATACACACACCGCGTGCACGCCGAGCGTCTTGGCCTCGGCGCACAGGGCGTGGATGTCCTTCGGGGTCGCCTCCGGAGCCAGCAGCGTATGGTCGATCATGGCGGCCAGCTGGCTCCTGGTCGGCGCCGGGGAAGTCGTCACAGGTTCAGCACCTCCGTTACCTCCTCGCGCAGGCGCGCCAGCCGCCGGGCCGCCTGCGCGCGCAGCGGCCCCAGGTCATCGTGGCCGGCGGCGGGCAGCACGACCTGCATGTAGATCTTCACCTTAGGCTCGGTGCCGCTGGGCCGCACGGCCACCTTGGTCCCGTCGGCACAACGCCAGATGATCACATCGGAGCGGGGCAGCGCGAGCGGATCCTTGGTCCCGTCCGCCCGGGAGCGCAGGCCCAGGCCCAGGTCGTCGACGACGGCGACCGGCTGGCCGAGCAGCGACACCGGGGGCTTGGCCCGGGCCTCCCCCAGCAGGCCCGCGCCCGCGTCCTTGCCCGCGTCTTCGTCCCTGCCCGCGTCTTCGTCCCTGCCCGCGTCTTCGTCCCTGCCCGCGTCTTCGTCCCTGCCCGCGTCTTCGTCCCTGCCCGCGTCCCTGCCCGCGTCCTGGCCCGTGTCCTGGCCCGCGTCTTTCTCCTTGCCCTTGCCCCCGGCCAGCTCCACGGAGAACTGCCCGGTCACGAACAGGCCGAACCGGCGGGCCAGGTCGTCGAGCCGGGTGGCCAGGGAGCCGCCCTCACTCTTGGCTTCGGCGGCGGCGTCGGCCAGGACGATGGCGGCGGACATCCCGTCCTTGTCGCGCACCTGGTCGGTCATCGCGTAGCCGAGAGCCTCCTCGTAGCCGAACAGGAACGACCGGCCCACCTCGCCGTCCGCGGCCCGCATGATCCATTTGAAACCGGTGAGGGTTTCCGCGTACCCGGCGCCGGCCGCGGCGGCCATCCGGCCGAGCAGGTCCGCGGAGACCACCGTGGTGACGAGCAGGCGGCGGCGCGGCCGGCTCTCGTGCCGGAGCCGGTGGTCCGCCAGCAGCGCGCCGATCTCGTCGCCGGTCAGGACGCGCCAGCCGCCGGCCGGGCCGGGGATCACGGCGGCGAGCCGGTCCGCGTCGGGGTCGTTGGCCAGCAGCAGGTCCGCACCGCTCCGGCCGCCTTCGGCAACCAGGAGGTCGAGGACGCCCGGTTCCTCGGGGTTGGGCCGGGGCACGGTCGGGAATGCCCCGTCCGGCTGGGCCTGCGCGGCCACCACGGCCGGCTCGGCGAACCCGGCCTGGGCGAAGGCACGCAGCAGGGTGTGCAGGCCGACTCCGTGCAGCGGCGTATAGGCCACGCGGAGCGCCTGGCGGGCCGCGGCCGGATCGCCCGGGAGCGCCCGTGCGCTGGGGACCGCGTCCCGGAGGCCGACGCCGGGGACCGCCCCGGCGCCGTGGTCGGCATCCCGGGGCCCGTCGCCCGCGACCACCCCGGTGCCGGGGAGAACGTCGCGGTAGGTCCGTTCGGCCAAATTTCTCCCACCCGGCGGCCGGTCAGCGGGCAGCGCAGCCGGAACCACGGCGTCGAGGTAGGTGTCGATCACCTCCGGGCCCAGCGGCTCGCCCGGGCCGCCGAGCGGCACCGCGGCCAGCGGGCCTGCCTGCTCCGCGGCCGCCGCGATCCCGGCGTCGACCGGCGGGATGATCTGGGCGCCCTCCGCCCAGTACACCTTGGCGCCGTTATCCTCCCGGGGGTTGTGGCTGGCCGTAATCATCAGCCCGGCCGCGGCGCGCAGCAGGCGGACCGCGAAGGCCAGGACGGGCGTCGGGACCGGGGCGCCGAACGACAGGACCCGCAGGCCGGCGCCGGTCAGCACCGCGGCGGCCTCGGCCGCGAACGGCTGGGAGCCGCGGCGCGCGTCGAAGCCGATGACGACCGGCCGACTGGCGAGTTCGGGCCCAGCGGCCCGCAGGTACCGGGCCAGGCCGGCCGCCACCCGGCGGACGGTGGCCCGGTTCATCCGGCCCGGGCCGGCCCCTAGCGGGCCCCGGATGCCCGCGGTGCCGAACGTCAGCGGCTGGGCGAACCGCGCCGCGAGCTCGCCGTCGTCGCCGGTCTGCAGGAGCGCGCTAAGCTCGGCGCGGTCCGCCGGGTCGGGATCGTCCGCGACCCACGCCCGCGCCGCGGCGCGCAGCCCGTCAGCCTGATGTCGCGCCAGCGGGTCAGCCCTGCTGCCCGGCGTACGACGCGCGGCCGGCCGGCTGCCGCCCCACCGAGATCATCGTCATCCCCCAGTAAAGGACCAGTGCCACCGCGAATCCCACCACCCGATTCTAGTTATGTTGTACCAGTAGGCGCCGCCGTGGCGGTAGAGGTCCGCCAGCCGCAGTTCGGAGCGGCGGACCAGCCACGACAGCCACTGCACGCCGGGGAACCCGAACACCACCGGCAGTGGCGGCCTCGGCGACGTCTCCCTCGACGGCGAGCACCTCCGGGTCGTCGGCGGGCTTGATCGTCTGCGCGCTAGCCACGACCGCCCAGCCCTGCCACCGGTATCCGGCCACGAGGCCGGCGCCAATGCCCCGAGAATCTCCGGTGATGACGGCGACCTTGTGGTCCTGTTCGCCCATGACTTTTCCCGTCGTCAGCTGCGGGTGAGTGCCGGGTCATTCGGGTGCGGCGAGAGCGGCGTCACCTCGTCGGTGCGCCACACCCGCAGCGGCATCGAGGCGAGGACTTTCTCAAGCTGGGCGTCATCGTCTGCGGCGAACAGGCCGAGCGTGCGCCATTCGCCTGGTTGCAGCGGCGGGCGCCACAGGCGCAGCAGGTGCCCCTGCGCCGCGAGTTCGCCCGAGCGGGCGGCCTCACGGGTGCGAATGTTCTGGACGGCTGCTTCTGAGGTTCCCTCCGGGACGTGGGTGGTCATGGTGACGAGATATTCCATGGTGAGCGCCCTCCAGCAGCGTGTTCAGGTCGGCGGCGAAGGTGTCGTAGTCGTATCCAGTGGCCGGCTGGCTGGACTTGCCGAACCCGCGCCGGTCGTAGGTGATCACCCGGTTGCCGGCCTCCAGCAGCGTCGGGACTTGCCTATCCCAGGCGCGGCCACTGAGCGGGTAGCCATGGATCAGGACCACCGGCCGCCCCGAGCCGTGGTCTTCGTAGTACAACTCGATCGCGCCCGAGTTCTCCTCGCCGACCTTGACGAAAGGCATGGTTTTCTCCGTTCTGTTAAGCCATCAAGTGGCTGGTCGCGCCGGTCTCGTCCGGCGCTGCGCTGGTCCTGGGATCAGAGTCGCGCCTTGGGCGGCCCGTCGCCCCCGTGGAAGCCCCTGGCCGATGCACTGGCCTAGGGTCTGCGCCCCCCCGGGTGCTGGCGAGCCTGGCCGGGCCGAAGGACAAACCGCCTCCCTCGCCGGCGGCCCCGGCACCGTCCCAACCTGGGGCTATTCGGTCAGCCTGGCGATGCAGCCCCGCACTCGGCGAACCGCGCATGGATCCGTAATGAACCCGTCAGGACCGGCCGGGCGCGTTCAGGCGGCTCGGCGGGAGCTGTCCTCGGCGGGACGGGGGCGGGATCAGTTGGGATCAGGCGGGCTGCAGCGCGATCTGGATGTCGGCGTGCCGGAATGGGCGGGTGACCCCGTACCGGGCGGCGTCGTCGACCCGCTCGAAGTCCGTGATCAGGGTCTTCTTCACCGCGAACACCGCGTCGGAATCGATGTAGTCGCTGCCGGCCACGAAGATGTGCGTGGTCAGCGGCCGGTACGCGGCCGCGGTCGCGATGAAGTGAATGTGCGCGGGCCGGTACGGATGCCGACGGGTAGCGAGCAGCAAGCTGCCGACCGGGCCGTCGGTGGGGATCGGATAGTAGCTGGGCACGACCGTGCGGAACCAGAACCGGCCCTCGCCGTCGGCGGTGAACAGCCCGCGGCCGTTGCCGGGCGGCTGCACGTCCGGGACCTGCACGTCGTAGAAGCCCTTGTCGTCCGCCTGCCACACGTCCAGCACGGCGCCGGGCAGCGGCGTCCCGTCCACCGAGACCACCCGGCCTGTCACCACGCACGGCTCACCGTCGCCCACCAGGTCGATCGTGTCGCCCAGGGCCCGCACCGGGGATTCGACCACGTGGAACGGGCCCAGCACGGTGGACTGGGTCGCGCCGGCCGCGCCGCGTTCGTTGATCGTCTCCACCAGCATTGACACGCCGAGCACGTCGGAGAGCAGGATGAACTCCTGCCGCACGTCGCTGCACTTCTGCCCGGTGGCGGTGAGGAAGCCGATCGCCTGCTCCCATTCGGCGATGGTCGGCTCGACGTCGCGGACGAAGCCGTGCAGGTGCTGGACCAGGCTGGTGAGCACCGTCCGGAGCCGCTCGTCGGGCGTACCGGCGAAGCTCTCGATGACGGCGTCCGCGGCGTTTTCCCCGGTGAAATCGGTGGCCATGCGCTGAGGCTACCGATGTCGTCAGCCGGGATCCACCGGCAGTCCAGTAGGAACATCAGTGCCCTGTGGATATTCGCGCGTATCCACATGCATGGCTGCCGCATGCGGTGAAACGAGCCGACTCAGCCCTGGATGCGGCAGCTGCCGGTTCCGCAGTTGCTTGCTAAGAGTGCCGCCGGGGACCAACGGCCCCGTAGCAGGAGACCTCCGGCACTCCCATAAGCCGTCATCTACTCGGCGAAGCTGATGATGGCATCTCTATCTGAAGTGGAACGAGGTGCGGTCAATGAAACTGATGGCAACCGCAACCCTCTTAACGGGCGCCATCGTCAGCGTTTACGCGGCCTTCCTCAGCGGAACGAGCCTGTGGCTGATCTCCAACGCGCGGGGCGCGACCGCCGCATTACTGGTCCTGCGCATCCTCCGGCGCCACTTGCCGTTGCGGCCATGGCCGCGACGCGCACGCGCATCACCGCAAGGGAAGCGACTGCTCGCTGTGTGGCTGCCGCCGCTGGCGGCGGAAGTGGCTTACGGGAAACAGCGAAGGGAGATGAACCACGTGAGCCCCGGCGTCGGTGCGGCGTCGGGACGTTCGCCTCTGCCGTCAGCCGGACACAGCCGCATGGTAGAAGTAGCCAGGGCGGGCGATGGGCCCGGCTGGATGGTTGGCCCGCCACAGAGGAATAGGGGACTGGCTATGAGCGGCACCAGAGATGCGGTACCTGCTGGCGCAGCGGACCAGATTGCTGTCCGGTGAACGCCGTGCCCTGTGGCGCTGGTCATGATCACTGCTTGGCTGGCGGTCTGCTGTGCGCGCCGGTCACGTTCGAGGATCCGGCCGCCGCCGAGACGGATCATGCTGCCGTCCGCTACCTGCCGTTCGATGACGCACTGGGCGCGCTTGCGGGTGATGTCATTCATGGTGCTGCCCTTCTGGTTGGGGTGCGCCGCGCTGCGAGGCGCCGCGCGGCGACCGCGATATGGAACTGGGCCAGCCCTGCGCTGCCCCACAGCGCCCGGATGATGAAGAGGACGACGCGGGCGTGCTCAACGTGGCCGGCGCCGCACGCGGGACAGTAGGAAGATTCGGCCGATCCCCGCAGCAGACCTGGGACAACGTTGTGCCCGCGGGGAGGTTACCGATCTCCCCGCACAATCGCCTCCGAGGTCGCACCGAGATGCCGGAGCTTGTCCGGGTTGGCCACCGAGCGGATCGCGTGCACCTGCCCGTCCAGGACGTCGAAGGCCAGGACGCCGAACAGCTTCCCGTCCCGGTCGAACGAGATGACCCCGGGCTGCCCGTTGACCTGCACGGAGCGTACCGACCCCACGAGCTGCTCGGCCCGCCGGCCTAGACCGCGCAGCAGCCGGGCCACCCGGTCACGGCCATAGATGGGCGCCGTGATGGCCAGGCCCTTGCCGCCGCCGTCGCCGTAGAAGACTACGTCGGGCGCGAGCATGTTGATGAACGCATCCATGTCACCGCCGCCGAGCGCAGCCAGGAACCGGTCGGTCAGTTCGGCGCCCTCACGACGGGACGCCTCGAAGCGCGGCCGACCCTCGTCGATACGGCGCCGCGCCCGGCCGAAGATCTGGCGGCAGTTGGGCTCGCTCTTGCCCACGGTCTGGGCGATCTCGTCGTATCCGTAGCCGAACACCTCGCGCAGCAGGAACACGGCCCGCTCCACCGGCGACAGGCTTTCCAGCAGCACCAGGAACGCCAGCGACAGGGAGTCCGCCATCTCGGCTCGTTCGGCGGGGCCGGGCCCGGTATCGGCCACGAGCGGCTCCGGCAGCCAGGTCCCGATGTAGGACTCGCGCCGGACCCGCGCCGAGCGCAGGTGGTCGATCGCCAGCCGCGTGGTCGTGGTGGCAAGGAATGCCCGGGGTGATTCGAGCCGGGTGCCGGACTCCCCGGCACGGTAGGCGCGGAGGAACGCCTCCTGGACGATGTCCTCCGCGTCCCCGACGCTGCCGGTCATCCGGTAGGCAATGGAGAACATCAGCGGCCGGAGTTCCTCGCGGGCGGTATCCACATTGGCGGCTTCCACGACGTCAGGCCCTCCCGTCGGCGGTGGCTCCCGCCGCCGCCCGTTCGGCATCATGATTGTCACCGAGACCGGTGGCGAAACCAGACCGCCAGCTCGCGTACCGGGGGGCCCAGCCGAGCTCGTGGCGCGCGCGGGCGTTGGACGAGCCGCGGATCTGGGTCATCAGCGAGACCACCGAGTCGCCGGCCAGCAGGCGCCCCAGCCCGGCCGGCACCCGCCACGGTGGCCGCGCGCCGATCGTCTCGGCCAGGTAGGGCAGCCACTCGGCGACCGGCGCCGGGTCATCGTCCACCACGTTGTAGACCCCGGGGCGGCCCCGTTCGGCGGCGACGGCCGTGGCGGAGGCGGCGTCAGCGACGTGGGTGAACGACCAGACGCCGGTCCCGCCGCCAATGACCGGCAGGCGGCGCTTGCGGACCAGCCCCACGATGTCGTCGGAGGCGCCGGGCCCATACAGGATGCCGTAGCGGAGCACGAGCCCTTCAGGTTCGCCGGGTTCGCCGGGCTCGCCGGGCTCGCCGGGCTCGCCGGGGGTGCTGGGCCGGTGCGGCGCGCGGCCGGTCACGGCCGCCTCCAGATGCCGGATCGCGTGCATGGATTCGGTCATCGTGGCCGGCGGATCCGGGTCGAGGGGGTCGTCCTCGGTCTTGACCGGGCCGCCGTCCCTGGCGTTCGGCCAGCCGGTGAAGCTCTGCGCGATGAAACGCCCGGTGCCGGTGGCACGGGCGGCCTCCAGCAGGTAGTCCGTGCCGATGGTGCGCAGCGCGTTGGTGACCGCGAACGTACGGTCGAAGTGGCGCATGTCGGCCGCTCCGGTCAGTCCGGTCAGCTGGTGGATGATGACCTCGGGCCGGGCCCGGGCCACGGCTTCGTGGGTGGCACCCCGGTCGAGCCCGTCCACGACCGCCGGCTCGGCGCCGAGCGACCGCAGCAGCCCGGCCTTCCCGGGCGAACGGGTGGTGGCGGTGACCTGGTGGCCGGCTGTGATCAGCATCGGGATGAGGCTGCGCCCGATGACGCCGGTGCCCCCGGCGACAAACACTCGCATGATGGCTCCCTTCCGGCCGCGAGTTCTTCGGGGTTAAGACGGGACAGCCTTCGCCCGTGTGACAGGGCGGCGCGCACCGGCGTGACGGGCCGCCCGGCTAAGAGACGGCTTCCTTCTGGGCTCGTTCCTTCTCCCCCTGCCGGTAGCGCGGGGGCAGGCAGGCGGCGAGGCCCTCGGCGAACAGCGGGATGCGCCACAGCGCGGGAACGGGGCCCTCGATGCCCTCCAGTTGCATCACCACGCCGACGCTCATCCGGAGCAGCCGGCGCGCCGCCGTGAACACCATGAAAGCCAGCGGCACTTCAGCAACCACGGCGCTGAAGACACTCGTCCAGATGTCACGGGTGCCGAGATCGAGGATTATGTCGAACCAGGCGTCGCAGAGCAGCAGTGTCCCGGTGACGGTCAGGCAGATGATCAGCACCTGGCGTTCGCGCCAGGCGGCCCACGCGGTGGACGCGAACGCCACCAGCAGCGCGAAGTCGAACCCCACCCAGGCGCCGCGCCAGTGGCCCTCCGTGTAGTGCCGGGGCAGCGTCATCGCGAGCACGCCGATCCACGCGGCCAGGACCACGCAGCCGCCCATGAAGATCAGCAGAGACAGGTGCTTGCGGCGCCGGAATCCCGGGTCCCGCATGACATGGGGCTCGTCGATGGCGGCAAGCATCTGCGCCAGGTGCCGCCGCTCTTCCCGGCCCATCCGGCGCAGGTCGTCCTCGTCTATCACACTCTCTATTAAAGATTGTGCGGTTGAGAAATTCCTTGGCGGCTCCCCCCGGTTTCCCCGGTGCGCGCGGGTGAGGTCAGCGGTGAGCGCGGCGGCGTACGCTGGCAAGGTGAACGATGAGCTGGTCTACGCGCACGCCGGTTTCGGCGCGGACGCGGTGCCCTACCTGGCGGGCTGGGACCTGCAGCGCGCCGTGCACCAGCGCCGCGCCGACGGCCAGATCACCGACGCCTGCCTGATGCTCGAACACGAGCCCGTCTATACCGCGGGGAAGCGGACCGCACTCTCCGATCGCCCGATCGGCGACCCGGGCGCGCCGGTGGTCGACGTCGACCGGGGCGGCCGGATCACCTGGCACGGCCCTGGGCAGCTCGTCGGGTACCCCATCGTCCGGCTCCGTGAGCCGGTCAACGTGGTCGGCTACGTCCGGTCCCTGGAAGAGGCGCTGATCAGGACGTGCGCCGAATTCGGCGTTACCGCACAGCGGATCGGCGGCCGCAGCGGCGCGTGGGTCACCGGCGGCGGTCTGCCCGACCGGAAGGTCGGCGCGATCGGGGCGCGGGTGGCCCGCGGCGTGACCATGCACGGCTTCGCACTGAACTGCGACTGTGACCTGTCCTGGTTCGGCCGCATCGTGCCCTGCGGGATCAGCGACGCCGGCGTGACGTCGCTGACCGCGGAGAGGGGGCGGCGGACCACGGTCGCCGACGCGCTCGGCGTAATGGAACGCCACCTCGCCGACGCGCTGGGGCACCCGTCGTGGCGCCGCGTCGAGGGCACGGACGCGCTGACCGGCGCCGGCGCCCTGACCGGGCTGGCCGGGGGTTAATCGACCGCAGCGTGCGGCAAGGGCCGTATGGTGGCCGCCCGGATCGGGCGCCCTGGCCGTGTGGTGGCCGCCCGGAGCAGCGCATCGATCATAGTTTCGAGGCTGCCTTCAGATCGCCGCGCGGGGCGGTTATCATGTACTCATGACCGCCACGCCGGCCGCCACACCGGCCAGCAGCACCCCGGCGCCGTATGAGGCGCGCCCCGGGCGCGGCGTACTGGTCGCGGGCGACCTGACGGACCTGCGCGGTCCCGTCGCCGGGACGGTTGAGCTTCCGCTGTGGCTGTTCTGGTATCCGGACCGGGCGTTCGACCTGGACGACCCGGCCACGCTGCGCTGGATGTACCAGATCGTGCTGCGGGAAGCGTCCCGGCCCGAGGACCTGACCAGCTTCCTGAACGGGGACACGCTGGTCGCCCTGTGGACGGACCTGTTCCTGCCCAGGGCAATTCGGCAGGCGTGGGAGGAGCGGCACCCGGTCCTGCTCGCCGCCTCCGCCGCGGTCGCGTAGCTCCCGGTCGCGTTTGTGCGGGTGACGACGAGGCACTGGACGTGCCCGTCCTGCCGCACCCGGCATGACCGGGACATCAACGCGGCGAAGAACATACTTGCGGCAGGTCGTGCCGTAGGCGCCGGAACCGGCGCCGATGCCTGCGGAGCTGATGTCAGACATTCCGGGTCCTCCCGGGTGCAGTCGGGCGTGAAACAGGAACCCCGGCTTGGGAAGGCTGGAATCCCCGTCCTTCAGGACGAGGAGTAGTCAACTGATCCCAATCAGTGAAATGCAGCGTGAGGTGGCCAGCATCGCTCTGCGCGCGGCGGCCCGGAACGGCTTCGCCCTAGCCGGCGGGAACGCTCTGATCGCGCACGGCATTATCGACCGCCCCACTGACGATGTGGACCTGTTCAGCGACCAGGAGACCGGCGTGGCGGCCGCCGCTGATGCGGTGCAAAGCGCCCTGCGCGCGGCGGGTTTTCTGGCTGAGCGGCGGCACAGGCTTGGTGGACTCGAGGAAGCCTTCGAAGGGATGGGCGAAGGCCTAGCCGAATGGATCATCACCGCACCCGGCGGCCAGCAGACGATGCTGCAAATGGCCTACTTCGACCGGATGCGGGGACCGGTCACCATGGACGTCGGGCCCGTCCTTGACCTCGAAGATGTGGCTGCTGGGAAGGCAATTGCTCTCGTAAGCCGGGTAGAGCCACGCGACTACGTGGACACGGCGGCCGCGCTCGGCCGGTACACGGTCGCCCAGCTGATCGGGCTGGCCCGGCGGCTCGACCCGGGTCTGACCGAACGGGACTTCGCGGACGCCGGCCGTCAGCTCGACCGCATGCCTGATCAGCTGTTCGCCCGCTACGGGCTCACCCCGGCCGACGTCGCCGAACTGCGCAAGCGGTTCGCGGCCTGGCCGCGGACCTGATCGCCGCCAATGACCTAACGCGTGGCTGACCGGCTATGGGCGGGCCGAGGCGGCCAACTTTCTCGGTACGCACGAGGGCCGGGAGAGCCTCCGCTCCAAGGAATTCTGGCAGGGCCTGGTCCGAAAATAGGACCTGGGCTGGGCAGGCGGCAGCAGCCGGCGGCGCGGAGCGTCGTCGGCTCTTATTCGCTGGGGCTAGCTGGCTTTGGTGACTGGCAGGATGTCGGGGTCGAGGCCGGGTTCGATGGGTTCGAGGATGACCTTGTAGCCGCGCCGTTCGATGGCGCGGGCGTGGCTGCGGACTTCGCGGCGGATGTTCGCGCGCCGCTCGTAGTAGTCGGTGCCGAGGTCTTCGTAGACGGCTTCGGGGTCAGGCAGCAGTTCGTAGCAGATGACCAGCTGGCTTCTGCTGATGGCGCCCTGGGCTTTCTTCTTGGGCATGTGCCTGACGAGCCGCCGGTATTTGGTTCCGAGGAAGGTCTGGGTGCGGCCGGCGTTGGCGGAGGCCTCGCCGAGCGCGCCGCCGAGGTAGGGGTTGCCGTGGCCGGTGGCGTTGCTGCCCTTGCGCTTGCCGGCGGAGGAGGCGACTTGCGGGCAGCGCCGGGCCCAGGAGCACAGGTGCCCGGCGGTGGGGAAGACGGTCATGTCCACCCCGATCTCGGCGATGATGTCCTGGGCGGTGACGATCCCGAAGCCGGGGATGGCGTCCAGCTGGGCGATCTGCCGCTGGTACGGCTCGCACAGCACCGCGATCTTGGTGTCCAGCTCCTTGACCTGCGCGGTGAGGTGGTCGATATTGCCGAGCATCATCTTCAGCACGAAGGCGTGCTCCTGGGTGAAGAACGAGCAGTCCAGGGCCTCTTCCAGCTGGCGGATCTTGCCGCGCATCCGGGTCCGGGCCATCTGCGCCAGGACTTTGGGGTTGCGTTCCCCGGCGATAATCGCGGTCAGCATCTCCCGCCCGGCCACCCCGTGGACGTCGGTGATCACCGACGACAGCTTCAGGTGCGCGTCTTCCAGCAGCTTCTCGCACCGGGCCTTCTCGGCGGTGCGGGCCTGGACCAGGTGCCTGCGGTAGCGGGTATGGGTGCGCAGCCGCCGGATCTCCTCCGGAGGCACGAAGCTGGACGGCAGCGACCCGCGTTCGGTGATCTTCGCCAGCCACACCGAGTCCAGCTTGTCCGACTTCGGCCGCCCGGGCAGCGCCTTGACCTGCGATGCGTGATACAGCACGCAGTCGGAGCCCTCCCGCTCCAGCAGGAAGTACACCGGTTTCCAGTAATCCCCGGTGGCCTCCATCCCGACCCTGGTCACTCCCCAGCAGCGCAGCCAGTCCGCCAGCTCCAGCAGGCCGGCCCGGGTGGCGCGGAACTCCCGGGTCTCCTGCTGCCGCCGGCCGCGCCGGGTGTCGCTGGGCGCCCGGATGGTGACCATGACTTCCTTCTTGCCGATGTCGATGCCGGCGACCCGGTCGGCGAACAGCGGCTCGTCTTCCACCTCTTCCACCGTGACTCTCCTATGCTGGAAATGCGGTTAACGGTCGTGGCCGTCCGCGGGAGCTGTGGGCAAGCGGAAATCTGGTCCGCGGGCTCGAAGCACCAATTCACGGCCCTCAAAGCAGCTCCCGGCGATCAGACTGGTGGACGGGGTCAAACCCGCCAAGGGTCGTCGACGTCAGCGGACGGCCACGCCCATCCTGGCAACCACGCCGCAACCGGCACAGCCGGATCCGGCACGCCGACCGTGCCACGCGCGCGGCAGCGAACCCAAGCCCGCTACGGCGGGCCAGCACGCGTAAATTTTCACGCCACACGGCGTCCCCAAGGCCACCTGAGACTGGTGGATGAGTACGGCGCCACCCGCACGATCACCGGCGAGGACGGCGCCGCGCATAAGCAACTACGCGACATCATGCGGCGTGGCTACTCGCGCGAGGCAGTCGTCGACCGGCTCGACGAGCTTGCTGGCTGGCCCGGGACCTGACCCGGCGTGCCCGCCGACGCCGATGAGCAGCGATTCTCGCGCGGTCCCGACGACTTCGGTTAGTCCCAGGATGGGTCGTAGCCGAAGATCTCCTGGACTGCGCGAGACCCGAGGTGCCCGTCGAGTATCTCGATGCGGTCTCGACCGACCAGCGCGGGATGGGTGACTCCGCAGGCGTGGCTGAGCTCGAGCAGCTCGTGGCGGAGGGTCGAGACGTAGTTGGCTAGGCGCACCGACTTGAGGGCAGGGTCGAGCCCGCGGGTGCGCCAGGCGGAGTGGGTGGTGATCCCGACCGGACAGCGCCCGGTGTGGCACCGTTGCGCCTGGATGCAGCCGATAGCCAGCATTGCTTCTCTTGCAACGTTGATCGTGTCGCATCCGAGGGCCATGGCGAGCAGAGCGGTTTCGGGCATGCCGAGCCGTCCTGAGCCGATGAACACAACGTCGTCGGTGAGTCCTCTCTCGGCGAAGGCGCGGTATACCCGGCTCATCGCCAGCCTGAAGGGCAGTGATACGTGGTCGCTGAAGGCCAGGGGGGCATCACCGGTGCCTCCCTCCCCGCCGTCTACGGTGATGAAGTCGACACCCCGGCCCGTGCCGCCCATGCTCTCGGCCAGCTTGTCCCAGAAGGTGGTACTGCCCACGGCGGATTTGATGCCGACGGGCAGGCCGGTGCGTTCGGCGATGGTCTCGACGAAGTCGAGCAAGCTGTCAACGTCTGAGAACGCGCTGTGCCGGGATGGGCTGCGGCAGTCTCGCCCCGTCTCGATGCCTCTTGCCGCGGCGATCTCTGGTGTGACTTTCGCAGCGGGGAGCACCCCGCCCAGACCCGGCTTGGCGCCCTGGCTGAGCTTGATCTCGATCGCCCGTACCGGGTGCTGCGCGCACAGGTCCGCCAGCCGGCCAAGGTCGAAGCGCCCATTACGGTCACGGCATCCGAAGTAGCCGGTGCCGATCTGGAACACCAGTTCGCCGCCGTGCAGGTGGTGGGGCGTCACGCCGCCCTCCCCGGTGTTGTGCAGGCAACCGGCCAGGGCGCAGCCCCGGTCGATGGCCTCGACGGCTACCCCGCTCAGGGCTCCAAAGCTCATGGCGGACACGTTGACCACCGACGCCGGGCGGAACATGCCGGGTCGCTGCCTGGCCGAGCCGAGCACCTTTGCGCAGGCCACCGTATCGTTGGCCGGGTCCGGGCGCGGCAGGGGGAACATGCTCTGGTCGATGATTATGTGGCCCGAGGCGGCGTCGAGATCCTCGTCGGAGCCGAACCCGATGTTGTTGTTGATGCCTTTTGCCGAGGTATAGATCCACCGGCGCTGGTCCCGGTCGAAGGGCCGTTCTTGGCGGTTGTCAGTCACTATGTACTGGCGCAGCTCGGGCCCGACCGATTCGAGCAGGTAGCGCAGATGGCCGACTACCGGGAAGTTACGGAGGATGGCGTGCCGACGCTGAGTCAGGTCGTAGGCGACAACCACAACCAAGATCAAGCCGACGGCCGACCCGAACCACATCCATCCAGACACAGGGCAACCATCATCTCCTGACCCGGACGCTAGTCAGGGCCGTTCGGCTCGTTATTAAGGGACGCCTGTCACGACAAGGGGACAATTCCGGACTGCCCCGGTGCCCACCGTCGGGGCACCTGCTCCTTCCGGCGCTGGTGCTGTCCTCACTGCAGACGTCCAACTCGAATACCAGCCAGCAGGAAGTGCGAACGCCAGCCAGCATCACTGCTGAATGACGTAGGCATTGATTCAGTGAAGGAGGCGTCAGCTTTCGGCGAGCCGCTCAGGGACGCGCGGAAGGGCCATCCTTCAATGACTAACGGCCGGCGCTACGCGGAAGCAGGCCCGGCGACAAAGGCCCGGCGAGAGGAGTCGGCGATGTCCGCAGCGAACGATCAGAGCAGCGACGCGCGTAACCGGATGCTTGGCTCGGTGCCGGGCGTAGAGGCGCTTGGCCGCGGGCCCGCCCCGGAGGGCGGTTTCTCGCGCCAGGAGTATCATCACCCGGCGGCCGGCTGGGGCGCCGCGAGAAGCGTCGGGGACGTGCTGGAGAAGGCGGGCATGCCGGTCGAGGGAGTCCGCGCGCTGTTTGTAATGAACCACGAGGATGGCGGCTTCGACTGTCCAGGGTGCGCGTGGCCGGACGACCCCAGCGGGCTGCGTCTGGACCTGTGCGAGAACGGTGTCAAGCACACCACCTGGGAGCTGACCCGCAAGCAGGTCGGTGCGGACTTTTTCGCCGCGCATACCGTCAGCGAACTCGCGGGGTGGAGCGACTATGTGCCACGAGGCAAGCGGCGTGGCCATGACGGCCGCGCTGGGGACCGGCAAGGGCACGGTCGACCTCGGTGACTGGGAGCAGGCGGACGCGATCTGGCTGATGGGCGACAACGCCGCGACGAACGCTCCCCGGATGCTGACCTGGCTGGCCGAGGCCGACCGGCGGGGCGCCGCACTGGTGCACATCAACCCGCTGATCGAGGCGGCGTCGCGGCGGACGATCGTGCCGCACGAGTTCGCCGACATGGCGACCTTCCACGCCACCAAGGTCGGCACGATGACCGTGCAGGTGCGGATCGGCGGCGACCTGGCCCTGCTGCGGGGGGTCGCCAAGGCCGTGTTCGAGGCGGCGGTCACCGACCCAGGCGTGCTCGACGGGGAGTTCCTTGAGCGGTACACGCGTGGCGTCGAGGAGTACCGCGCGCTGTGCCAGGCTGCGCCGTGGAGCGAGCTGGTGCAGGGCTCGGGCGTGGACGAATCGGCGATCCGCAGGCTCGCCGATTCGTATCTGAAGTCCGGGCGGGTGATCATCGCCTGGTGCCTGGGCGTCACCCAGCACGAGCATGGCGTGGACACGGTCCGGGAGATCGTCAACGTGCTGCTGCTGCGGGGCAACATCGGGCGGGAGGGAGCCGGGCCGTGCCCGGTGCGCGGGCACAGCAACGTGCAGGGCAACCGCACGTGCGGGATCAACCACCGGCCGGAAAAGCAGTTCCTCGACCGGCTCGCGGAGGTGTGCCATATCGATCCGCCGCGCGAGCGCGGACTGGACGTGGTCGAGACGCTCAAGGCGATGCACGACGGCCGGGTGACGGTCCTCGTCAGCCTCGGCGGCAACCTGGCGCTGGCCGCGTCGGACACCCCCTACACGTTCCAGGCGTTCCAGAGTTGTGCGCTGACCGTACAGGTTTCCACCAAGCTCAACCGCAGCCACATCGTGCACGGAAGGCAGGCGCTGATCCTGCCCTGCCTCGGGCGGACCGATAAGGACCGCCAGGCCGGCGGGGAGCAGGGCGTCAGCGTCGAGGACGCGATGTCGATGGTGCATATCTCCTACGGGATGAAGCACCCCATCTCGCCGCAGCTGCGATCGGAATGCGCGATCCTGGCCGGCATGGCCCGGGCCACGCTGCCCGGCAGCGGCACGCCCTGGCAGTGGTACGCCGAGGATTACGACCGGATACGCGACACGATGGCGCAGGTGCTCGACGGCTTCGAGGACTTCAACGCGCGCGTCCGCCACCCGCACGGCTTCCGCATCAGCCAGCCCGCCCGCGACCGCGGGTTCCTCACCTCCTCCGGCCGCGCCGAGTTCGGGCTCGCGCCGCTGCCCGGCGACACCGATCCTGCTGAGGGACGGCTGATGCTCGCCACGCTCCGCTCGCACGACCAGTTCAACACCACGATCTACTCCAACGACGACCGGTACCGCGGGCTCAAGGGCCTGCGCACCGTGGTGTTCATGAACTCCGGCGACATGAAGGACCGCGGTCTTGACGAGTTCAACCTGGTCGACATCACCAGTTTCAGCAGGGACGGGAGCAGGCGGAAGGTCTACGGTTACCGCGCCATCCGCTACGAAATTCCGCGCGGCTGCGCGGCGGGGTACATGCCCGAGCTGAACGTCCTGTGCGGCATCGCGGACTACAGCACGCAGAGCGGGCAGCCCGTCACCAAGCACCTCGAAGTCGAGGTGACACCGGCTCGCGTGGCAGGTGCAGGCCAGTGACCAATGCCGCTGACGATCGGGGAGCGGGCGGCTGGCTTGCCCCGCCTCGCCACCGCTACCTGTCTGATGTACGTAATTTTTGCCTCGACGCTGAACGCGACCACCGGCATGCACTTTGCTCTGTAGAGCAGGTGCTCATGGCCCGCGAAACCGCGGCCGAAAGGCCCGTTGCCGATGCCATGGTAACGTGCCCGAAGACGCACGGTCCCAGATCTGGGCTGGAGAAGATCCGGGCCTTCTTCAAGGACAACCACGTCCACGTGGCTCTGATCGTCGCCACGGACGGACGGCTGGTGACAACGATCGAGCGGTCCGATCTTGCTACGGTCACATCGAGTTCCGCACCTGTCGCGAAGCTCGGCACGCTCATCGGCCGCACCGCAGGGCCGGCGGACCCGCTCGGTGCCGTGACCGCGACGCTGTTGCGGGAAGGGCGACGCCGTCTGGCTGTCGTTGACGGTTCCGGCCGGTTGCTCGGCCTGCTGTGCCTGAAAAGGGACGGAACCGGCTACTGCTCCGATGAAGGCATCCGCCAGCGGCGGGCTGGGCTGGAACCTCCCGGCCGCGGTGGGGATCGAGCCGAGACCGCCCATGTTCACGGCCGTGGCCACCAGTGAGGCCCGGATATCGCTAATACTCCGCCGAGCGGACGACCTGACCGGCCGGGTTTCCCCCGTCCCCGCGCAGCCCGGCGCGCGTCCAGCGGTACGGTTTCGCCACGACCGAATCCGCGAGGCGGTCTTGGGCATCGGGTCCTTGCGTGAGCTCGGCATCGCCGTCGCGGACCGGGGATCCACGGACCTCGACCAGCAGTTCGGCCTTCTGTACCAGTGGCTGGACGACACCGCAGCCGCCGACGACCTGAGCCGGCCCGACATCACCGAGCCCAAGCTGCTCGCTACCAGCGGCCTGATCGATGCCGTCCTGCCGCCGGTCTGCTTCACCGCTGACCACGCCACTCTCGCCTGGCTGAGCCCCCGACTGCGCCGCGTGACCATATTTGCACCGTCCGGCCAGCCGAGCGGTAGATGCGAGCCGCCGCAGGGCCGCATTGCGACGCCGGCCTGGAGCACGGCCCTGGGAAATGCGAAAGCATCAGCCAGGCCGGTTACGTCGGCTGGATGGTGGGCTGCTGGGCTGCTGGGACTGTGCCGGATCGTCGGAGGCATCGCGGTCGGGGAGTGCCGCGAGGTACTGATGGACCGAGCGGATGACCGATGATCCCTCGCCGACGGCGGCCGCGACGCGCTTCATCGACCCGACCCTGACGTCACCGGCGGCGAACAGCCCGTCTACGGAGGTCTCGTAGGGCAGGCGCGGGCGCCGGGTGAAGGCGGCGGCCGGAACGGCGACGTCGGTCAGCACGAATCCGTCCTCATCGCGGGCGACGTCGCCGGGCAGCCAGCGGCTCGCAGGCTCCGCGCCGATGAAGCAGAACAGGCCGCGGCTCGCGACGTCCACGATGTCATTCGTCACCGTGTTCCGCAGGGTCACGGACTCGAGGTGATCGCGCCCGTTGACCGCCTCGACGATCGTGCCGGCCGTCACGCTGATGTGCTGGTTCGTTTCAATGCGGTCGATCAGGTACCGCGACATCGATGCGGCCAGGGACCCACGCCTGATCACGATCGTGACGTGCGCGCAGCTGCGGGCCAGGTAGAGGACGGCCTGGCCCGCCGAGTTCCCGCCGCCGAGGACCACGACACCGCCTCCCGCGCATAGTTCTGCCTCCAGGGCAGTGGCGGCGTAGTAGATCCCGGCTCCCTCGAGCCGCTGCCAGTTCGGCAGGGGCAGACGGCGGTAGATCGCCCCGGTCGCGGCGACGACCGTGCGCGCCGACAGCGACGTGCCGTCCGCAAGCAGGACAGCGAAGTGCTCACCGCCTGCGGCGATGCGGTCGACATGGCACGGGTTGGCGAGAAGCGCCCCAAAGCGCTGCGCCTGGATGGTGGCGCGGGTGGTCAGTTCCGCGCCGGATATCCCGTTAGGAAAGCCCAGATAGTTCTCGATACGCGAGCTGGTACCGGCCTGCCCGCCCGGCGCTGTCCTGTCCACTACCGCCACGGCCAGGCCTTCGGAGGCGCCATATAGGGCCGCTGCCAATCCTGCGGGCCCGGCCCCGGCCACCAGCACGTCGAAGAGCTGGCCGTCATCCAGGCGGCCCGCGAGGCCCAGTACTGCGGCCAGCTCAGCGGGGCCGGCGTTCATCAGCACGCGGGTCGGGGTGATCGCGACCGGCAGGCTGTCGCGGGTCGCGCCGATGCTGCTCAGGACGTCTCCGGGAGCGTCGGCCTGGTCAATATCGACCCAGTGGTAAGCGATCGTGTTCCGGCTGAGGAAAGAGCGCAGCGCCAGCGCCCGCGCGGATTGCCCAGTCCCGACAATCTCGATCGCCGCGTACGCGGCATCGCCGGAGATCCGGCGCCGCCTCCGAGCGATCAGCGCCCGGACCAGGATGTCCGCGATCTCGGTTTCGCGGGCCAGCAGGTCGCGCAGTCGCGCCGGGCTGATCTCGAGAACCTCACTGTCAGCGGTAGCCCGGGCAGTGAGGAAGGGACGCTGGCCAGTGAGCAGGTTCAGCTCGCCTGCGAAATGCCCCCGGCCGTGCCGGGCGAGCGGCACACTGCCATCGTGTGACCCAAGCGTCACCTCAACCTGGCCGCTCAGCACGACCAGCAGGTTGTAGCTGTCGTCATCCGGGGAGAACAGGACCTCGCCGGCTCCAGCCCGGCGCACCGTCCCGTAGCGACGCAGCCGGTCCAGCTGATCGCCGCTGAAGACGGGGTAGGCCGTGGCCTCGTCGGCAGGACTGCTCATGCCGACTATCGTGCCCCGCCGTAGGCACGGTAGGCCGCTGTTTCCTGCTCGTTCCGGGTCACGACCTCCGTCATGACGAACCTGCCTTCGGATGATTCTGGCTTCCACGCTGGCGGATGGGACCTGTTATTTCGTCCCGGCAGGCGGCCAATTCGGGCGGGTCGCTGACCGGCCTGTGCGCCGGGCTTGCTCTGGCCCGGGCCGGCTGGCAGGTGACGATCATCGAGCGGGCGGCCGGCGAGCCCCCCGGCGGCGCCGGGCTGGGACTTGACCGCCGCCTGCTCGGCCAGGTGACCGGCGTGGACGCGGCACGGATCCCCGTCGTCCGCGGTGACCGCGACTCGGCCGGCTGGGGCCTGGTCCGGCAGTTCCTGCTCGACGTGGTGCGGCGCACGGCTGGTATCGAGTTCATCGAATCGGTCATCGTGACCGGCGTCCGCGAGCCCGGCGGCCCCGGCCAGGTCCTCGACAGTACGGCAGGCGCTTTCACCGCCGAGGTGATCGTGGGCGCTGATGGGGTGTACTCGGTGACGCGCCGGTTCGTGGCTCCCGAGCAGCCAGCCGCAAGCTACGCCGGCTACATGCTGTGGCGCGGCCTGGTCAGCGAGGCCGACATTCCCGGCGGGCTGGACGGCCACGGCAGCAACCTGGAGGTCCACGCGGCCCCCGGCGCGCAGCTGATCATCTACTGCGTGCCGGGACCCGATGGCCGGACCGGCCGCGGTCACCGGCGGGTCTCTTACGCCTGTTACGACGGCAGCCGTACGGGCCTGCTGCGCCAGACCGGCTGCCTCCAGGGCAACACCGTCGTGGCCAGCTTGCGTAGTGAGCAGCTGCCGGCGGCGCTGGTCAGCGAGCTCGACCGGTACTCCGAGCGGTACTGGCCCGCACCGTGGGGCCGGTGCATCGGCTGGGGAATCACGCACGGGCAGGTGTTCGGGACCCCGGTCGCCGAGTACCTGCCACCACGGCTGGCCCGCGAGCGCGTCGCGCTGGCCGGCGACGCCGCGCACGTCGCCAGCCCGATGACCGGAGCCGGATTCCAGAACGCGCTGCTGGACGTGGCCGCGCTCACCGCCTGTCTGGCCAGCGCGGACGCGGCGGGCGTCCCCGCCGCTCTTGCCCGCTATCAGCACCAGCGGTTCCCGCTCGCGCGGCAGCTGGTGTCATCGGGCATGTCCTGGGGACGCTCCTACCTCTCGTCGCCCTGACCGCCCGCCGACCCAGGACTTGGCGGGAGGAGCCGTCGTGAGCTCATCCGGACCTGCGGACTCCGGTCATCAGCAGGCCACGACCCAGCGGCTCCCCGCCCGAGAGCAGGGGAACGTGATCCCGCTGCGGACGGTCATCGGGCACAGCGCCCTGGAATTCCTCCTCACCTTCGTGCTGCTGTTCGGCGTGGTCACCATCGTGCGGTGGGTAATCGGCCCCTCGGCGGTCGCCCGAGCGATACCCGACATCCACCTGCAGCTCCTGATCATCGGCACCGCCGTCGGCCTGCTGGTCGCCGGGCTGATCCTATCGCCGGGCTCGGCACATTTTCCGGGGGCAGCGACAACCCCGCCCGGCAACTCGGCCCCGCCCTCAACTCCGGCCACACCCGGTTCCTGTGGGTTTACCTGCTCGCCCCCATGCTCGCAGCCACGCTGGCCGCAGCCGCACGGCAGGCCATCCACCCAGCCCGGCAGGTTTTGACCCACCGGCTGGCAGGACCCGCGGCAGGCCACACCGGCCGGGCGCAACCCGGGCCACGCTCATCCCAGCACGGCTCTGACGCCGGGCGGTGACCTTGATTCGGACGGACGGGACACCCGGCTGGCCGCCAGGCTAGACCCCTGCTGGCCGGTAGCCGCATTGGCCGCCTGCCGGGACGAAATAACGGGCCACATGCACCATCGTGGAAGTCAAGCGAGCTCAGGATGGCGCGCGAACCCTGCCGTCCGGTCTTGCGGCACAACAAACGGAAGGACCAGACGTTGGCATCCTCCCGCGCCTGAAGGCGAGGGATTCCAGCTACTACGCCGATTGGAGCAGCAGTTGAGGTTCGCGGTTCACCGGCCCGGCATCCCGGAAGCCTCCCCGCGCAGTCACGGCGTGCCCCGCCGCGATGTTGATGGCCGCATTCACGTCCGCGTGACCGGCGAAACCGCAGGCCGTGCATACGAAACGCGCTTGGCTCTCGCGCGAGTGCGCATCCACGTGCCCGCATGCCGAGCACCGCTGGCTCGTGAACGCGGGGCTGATCTTCTGCACCCGGCCGGGCGCCTTGTCCTGCAGCCGGCGCACCAGCAGGCCCCACCCCGAACCCAGAATGCCCCGGTTCAGCCCGGCCTTGGCACCGACGTTGCGGCCCGGGACCTCCCGGGTGCCTTTCGCGGACCGGGTCATGGTGGCGATCTTCAGGTCCTCGACCCGGATCACATCGAACCGCCGCGCGATGCCGGTGGACACCTTCTCGGCCCAGTCTTTGCGCCGGTCCCTGTCGCGGGCCCGCAGCCGGGCGATCAAGTGCTTCACCCGCGCGTAGCGGTTCGAGCCCCGCGTAGCGCGGGCGAGCGTGCGCTGCATTCGCCGCAGCCTGATCCGCTCCCGCCCGGTCAGGGCGGGGCAGTGCAGCAACTCGCCGGTGGACAACGCCGCGGAGACCGCCACCCCCCGGTCGATCCCCGCGGCTTGGCCGGTGCCCGGTGCCGGGACCGGCTCGGGGACGGCCGCGAAGGCGACATGCCAGCGGCCCGCACGGTCCTGGGTCACCCGGTAGGACTTCACGCCCGGCGGCACCGCACGGGACCAGCGGAACCGCACCCACCCGGCCTTGGGCACCCAGACCTGGCCGGTTTTCCGGCTGAGCCGGCGCACGTCCCACTGCCGGCCGCGCCGCCCGGTGATCCGGAACCCCTCATCCCGGCCGGCCTTACGCCACGACGGCCGCCCGGCCGGGTTCCCCGGGTCGTAGAAGGCGGCCATCGCCCGGGCGAAGTCACGCAGCGCCTGCTGCTGGACCGTCTGGGCGCCGGCCGCCAGCCACGGGTGCGCCGCCCGCGCCCCGGTGAGCTGCCGGCACTGCTGCAGGTAGCCCGGCGCGCCCGCCCGGCCCGGGCGCCAGTGGCCGTGCTGCTCGACGGCCAGGTTCCACACGTACCGGGCGTGGCTACAGTGGTCCCGCAGCACCGCTTCCTGAGCGGGTGTGGGAAGCAGCCGGTACCGGGACATGCGAACACACTATCGAATACCGCCGACAATTCCGGGGAGGTGAAGCGGCGTTTCCGCCCCGGCCTGAAGACCGGAGTACCCACGCCGCGATCCTGATGACTGACACAGTAGCTGAGGTCATGGTGGCAACTCTGAAGGCATCCGGCGTGCGCCGGGTGTATGGGATCCCGGGGGATTCGCTGAACGGGTTCACCGACGCGCTGCGCCGCGACGGCGAGATCACCTGGGAGCACGTCCGGCACGAGGAGGCGGCGGGGTTCGCGGCGGCCGCAGAGGCCGCGCTGACCGGAGAGCTGGCCGTGTGCGCGGGCAGCTGCGGGCCGGGGAACCTGCACCTGATCAACGGGCTGTTCGACGCGAACCGGAGCCGGGTGCCGGTGCTGGCCATCGCGGCGCACATCCCACGGGAGGAGATCGGCGACGGTTACTTCCAGGAGACCCATCCGGACCGGCTGTTCGGCGAGTGCAGCGTGTACTGCGAGCTGGTCAGCGTCCCGGAGCAGCTCCCCCGCGTGCTGGAGATGGCCATGCGCGCGGCGCTGGCCCGCGGCGGGGTCGCCGTGGTCGTGGTGCCCGGCGAGGTGTTCCTCGCCGACGCGCCGGCCGGTCCCGATCCGGTTGCGATCCGGGCCACCTCGCCGATCGTCCGCCCGGACGAGGAGTCGCTGGCGGCCGCCGCGCAGGTGCTGAACCACGCCGGTACGGTGACGATCCTGGCCGGGGCGGGCTGCGCCGGGGCGCACGACCAGCTCATCGCGCTGGCCGAGGCGCTGAAGGCCCCGGTGGTGCACGCGTTCCGCGGCAAGGAGTTCGTGGAGTACGACAACCCGTACGACGTGGGGATGACCGGGCTGATCGGGTTCAGCTCCGGGTACCGGGCCATGGAGCACTGCGACGCGCTGGTCCTGCTCGGCACCGATTTCCCCTACCGGCCGTTCATCCCCGACGGCGTCCCGGTGGTCCAGGTCGACGTGCGCGGCGAGCAGATCGGCAAGCGGGTCCCGGTGCGGGTGCCGCTGGTCGGCACGGTCAAGGACACGGTCGACGCGCTGCTGCCGCTACTGGCGCCCAAGGCCGATTCGGCGCATCTGGACCGGATGACCAAGCACTACCGGCGGGCCCGGTCCCAGCTGGACAAGCTGGCCCGCGACCGGGCCAGCGACTCCCCGCTGCACCCGCAGTACGTCGCGGCCACCATCGACCGGCTGGCCGCCGAAGACGCGGTGTTCACCGTCGACGTCGGCACCCCATGCATCTGGGTGGCCCGCTACCTGCGGATGAACGGCACCCGCCGGTTGATCGGCTCGTTCAGCCACGGGTCCATGGCCAACGCGTTGTCGCACGCCATCGGCGCCCAGGCCACCTGCCCCGGCCGGCAGGTCATCGCGCTGGCCGGCGACGGCGGGCTGGCGATGCTGCTCGGCGAGCTGCTCACGCTGCATCAGCAGCGGCTCCCGGTCAAGATTGTCGTGTTCAACAACGGCGCGCTGTCGTTCGTGGAACTGGAGATGAAGGCGGCCGGGATCGTCAGCTTCGGCACCGATCTGGTCGATCCGGACTTCGCCGGGATCGCGCGGGCCGCCGGGCTGTTCGGCGCGCGGGTCGAGAAGGCCAGCGAACTGGACGACGCGCTGCGCGCGGCGTTCACCTACGACGGCCCCGCCCTGGTCGACGTCCGCACCGCCCGGCAGGAACTCGCGCTGCCGCCCAAGCTCAGCTACGGGCAGATCAAGGGCTTCACCCTGTACGCGACCAGGACCATCCTGTCCGGCGAAGGATCAGAACTCGTCGAGCTCACCAAGACCAACCTGCGGGACCTGGAGGCCGAGTGACCCCTGCTCCGGGCCCCGTGACCCAGCCCGCGCCGGAGCGGTCTGTGCGGCCCGGCGGTCGCCCTAGCTGGCCGCAGGTCCGCACCGCCGTCGTGGAGTGCGTCGTTCTCGCGGTGGCGTGCCTGATCACCTACGAGCTGGCCACGAACGCCCTGTCCCGCGTGTACTCATTGTCACGGGACGACGATCTCCTGGGCGGCATGTGGGCTGTGCTCGCCACGATCTTCGTCCTGCGGGACAGCCTCGGCAAGAGCGTGGCCGCCGCGGTCAGCCGGATGTCGGCCACCTTCGTGAGCTTCGTTCTGTGCCTGATCTACCTGGCCTTCCTGCCCTTCCACGCCTGGGCGCTGGCGGTGCTGGTCGGCGCCAGCGCCCTCGTGGTCATGCTGCTGGGCCGGCCCGGTGACGCGGTCACGGCCGGAATCACCACCGCGGTGGTCCTGGTCGTGGCCGCCGTCACCCCGCAGCACGCTTGGCAGCAGCCTATTCTCCGCCTGGCGGACACCGTCGTCGGCGTCGCCGTCGGCGTGGTGGCCGCCTGGACCGGCATACGGGTCAGGGGGTCCTGGCCGGCTCGATCCGTTTCCTCTGACCCGGCCAAGGTCAAGGTCGATTTACCGAACGAGCCGTAGTGCGTCGGCCGCGACCAGGCAGCTCGTGGCGGCAGATCCAGCAGGACTGAACGGGTACCAGGGATGGCTGAGACAAACAAGAGCGGGACAACGCGCCGCAGCGTACTCGTTTCCCTCGTCGTGAATTGCGCTGAAACGCTCGGGCTGGGGGTGGCGGCGGGGGTGACCGGGTCAGTGGCCCTGCGCGCCCAGACCGCGGCCAATGCCGCCGACGTGGCGGTCCAGGTGTTCTTGCTCATCGGCGTGCTCAGCAGCGTCCGGCCCCCGGATCAGACCCATCCGTTTGGGTACGGGCGGGAGCGCTTCTTCTGGTCCTTGCTCGCGGCGCTGGGCATCTTCCTCGGCGGTGGCGTCCTCGGGCTCGACGAAGCGGTCCGTGCTGCGCTGCATCCGTCCGCCCTTCACTCGTACCCGGTCGCCTACCTGGTGCTGGTCACGACGGTCGTGCTGGATGGGTTCGCGCTGGAGATAGGGTTGCAGCCCGTGCGCGAGCAGGCAGCCGGCCGCGGTGTCTCGCTGCGGGACTACCTGGGCCGGAGCACCGATCCCGCATCGACCACGGTCGTGGTCGCCGGAGGCTGCTCGGTGATCGGCGGCATCACGGCCACAGCCGGGCTCGTCCTGAGTCAGGTGAGCCGAAGCCCGGCGCCGGACACGGTGGCGAGCGCGCTCATCGGCCTGCTGCTGCTGCTCGCCTCAGTGTTCTTGCTGCGAACGAACCGGGATCTTCTGTCCGGGCGTGGCGTTGCGCCGCCCATGCTCCGCGAAATGTCCCAGGTCATCGCCGGACAGGCGGGGGTGGTCGATGTCCCGGACCTGTTCGCCATCGTGATCGGGCCATCGAGCCTGGTCGTCGACGGCGATGTCACCTTCGCCCACGACCGGGACCTGCCGGCGGTGGAAAAGACGATCCTGCACTGCGTCCGCGTGCTCCGAGAACGCTGGCCCAAAATCAAGTACGTCTACCTCACGCCCGTCGGCAAGGCCCGGCCGACCCGCGCCGCACGATCCGGTGCCCTCGCCGTCGACGGCAAGCAACCCCGGCCGTCCTCACCGCCGGGCTCGAAGTCAAGCACCGACGGCTGATTCCCCGTGCTCGCGGTACCGCTCGCTGCGGTTGCCACGGCTTTCTGGCTATAGCAGCCGGTCGATGGTGATCGGCAGGGAGCGGATGCGCCGGCCGGTGGCGTGGAAGACCGCGTTGGCGATGGCGGCGGCCATGCCGACTAGGCCGACCTCGCCGACCCCCTTGACGCCGATCGGGTTGAATCGGTCGGGTTCGCCGGCGAAGATCACCTCCAGCTCGGGGGTGGGGTCGGCCGCGAGTTCCTCCATCGTGGTGGTGGCACCGACCCGGATCGCGGTGGCATCGGCGGTAATCCACTTCAGCGGGAGCCGGGTGATGTCGACCAGTCGTTCCGGCGAGATGATGCCGTCCTTGAGCATCAGGTCCACCTGGGTGGTGCCACCGGCGAGGTAGTCCGCGGCCGGGTCAACGGCGACCGTCGCCACGGCCTGCGCTGGGACGGTGGCCCGGATGTACTCGAACGAGCGCATGGCTACGCCTCCCTTCGCCCGGCGACCTCGCGGATCGCGGCGACGATGTTGCGGTAGGCGCCGCAGCGGCAGAGGCGTTGAACGCGGAGAGCAGCACGACCGGCTCCCCGCCGGGATGCGGCCGGTAGGCGTGCACGTGTGTGGTGGCAGTCGCTGTGCCGATATCGAACTCCTCGCGGGGACACGCCGACCTCGGCTGCGACCTCGCGCAGGTCAGCGGCGCCTCCGCCTGCGGGCGATCGCGGCGATCGCGACCAAGCTGAGCGCGACGCCCTGGGTAGCGGCACCAGGACGGTGGTTCGGGGACGGCGGCCCAGCATGCGCTGCCGTTGGCAGTCCCGCGTAGCGGCGCGAGCCGGCGGCCGACGGCATTCCCTGCTCACCCCCGCCGAGCATGTGGCGGCCCTGCAGGGTGAACAGCAGGGCGAAAGAGGGGACGACCAGGATGACGGCGGCGATGGCCACGACCACCAGTGCGACGAACGTGGCCTGCGTGGCGCCGGCGTTGGTCAGCGTCACCGCGGTGCCTGGCAGCAGCACCGGGTACTGGGCCACGCCCCAGCCCCAGATGACCGCGGCGACGCCGAGCGCGGCGAGGACCCGGATGCCCTTCGTGCGGCCGACGGTGAGCAGGATGAGGACCGCCAGGCCGCAGACGCCGGCCAGTACCACCAGCGGCAGCGCCCGGCCGGTGAGCCGGCCGTACAGGGTCGGATCCGGGTTCTGCAGTTCGAACAGGGCCGCCAGCGACAGGGCCCCGGCCACGATGGCGGCAGCTTGGGCGCGGCGGGTGAAGTAGGCCTGCATGGCCCGATCGCCCCGCCGGCCGGCCTCGACGATCAGGTAGACGGCGGCGAGGTAGCCGCAGGCGGCGACGAACACGAACCCGGTCAGCAGCGCGGTCGGGCTGGTCCAGGCGGCGAGGCTGGCGTGGCTGGCGTTGGCGGGGACGGCCCCGGTGGCGATGGCGCCGACCACCGTGCCCATGAAGAACGGGGTCAGCAATGAGGAGAACGCGAACGCCGCGCCGGCCGCGCGCTGCTGGGGCAGCCGGGTGATCTCCTTGCGGAACGCGAACCCGGCCCCGCGCAGCACGATCCCGGCCAAGGCGAGCCAGAGCGGCAGCGCGAGCGCGGTCATCACCGAGGCGAACGTGTGCGGGAACGCGGTCCAGAAGATGACCAGGTTGAAAACGAGCCAGACGTGGTTAGCCTCCCAGAGGGGCGTGATCGACTCGTCGATCAGGGCGCGTGGCGCCCGGCCGCGGGCGGTGGTGCCGGCCAGCAGGTCCCACAGGCCACCGCCGAAGTCGGCCCCGCCCAGGACGGCGTACAAGGTAATTCCAGCCAGCAGGATGGCTCCAACGGCGTCGGCCATTATGACTCCACCTGACTTGCGGGCCGGTCCACGCCAGCGCGCGGCGGCCCGTAGGGGACGGGCGCCTCGTCACGGTCGTCACGGCGCCAGCGGCGGGACAACATCAGCAAGATCGCGATCGTGGCCGCGCCGATCACCCCGTACCCCACGACGACTATGCTCAGGCTGGTGAGGACGCCGCCGTTGGTCGTAGCGGCCTGGGTGGTGGTCTGCAGCCCGTACACCACCCACGGCTGGCGGCCCTCCTCGGTGACCACCCAGCCGCACTCCATGGCCACGATCGCGGCCAGCCCGCTGACCGCCCCCAGCGCCCAGAACAGCAGCGGCCGGGGCCACCGGCGCCGGCGCCACCACGTCCAGGCGGCCCACAGCCCGGCCAGCAGCAGGAGGGATCCCGAGGCCCACCATGACGTCGAAGGTCAGGTGGATCAGCCACACCACCGGTGGCCGGTCGGCCGGGGCCACGCTGTCCCAGCCGGTGACCTTGGTCCCGGGACCGAACCCGACCAGCAGCGAGTCCATGTACGGGATCTTGATCCCGCCATAGATGTGCCCGTTGACGTAGGCCCCGCCCAGCCACTCCGGGACCTGCCGGGAGGTTCGTGCCACGTACTCCATGGCCGCGAACTTGACCGGCTGGTCGTGCGCGATGGCCCGGGCCGCGGTGTCGCCGACGAAGATCTGGAACGGGGTCAGTATCGCGGCCGGGACGAACCCCAGCGCGAACCCGGTGTAGTGGTAGCGGTCGCGGCGGCCGCGCAGGATGCCCACCGCGTACACCGAGGCCACGCCGAAGCCCGCGACCATGTAGGCGGCCAGGATCATGTGCGGCATCTCGTAGATGGCCGAGCGGCTGAAGAACACCTGCCACACGTCGACCGAGGTGATCTGGCCGTTCCGCTGGGTGAAGCCGCCCGGGGTGTTCATCCACGAGTTGACCGCGACCACCGAGATCGCCCCGAAGATCCCGCTGACCGCGATCGGCATCCCCGACCACCAGTGCGCCCAGCCGGGCAGCCGCCGCCAGCCCCACAGGTAGATCCCGGCGAAGATCGCCTCCAGGAAGAAGAACAGCCCCTCCACGCCGAACGGCACTCCCAGCACCGACCCGTACTGGCGCATCAGCCCCGGCCACAGCAGGCCCAGCTCAAACGACAGCACCGTGCCGGTCACCGCGCCGACCGCGATCAGCACCCCCATCGCCTGCGACCAGCGCCGGGCCAGCAGCAGCGCCGTCTCGTTATGCCGGCGCAGGCCGATGAACTCCGCCAGCAGCACGACCGACGGCAGGGCGATGCCGAGACAGGCCAGGATGATGTGGAACCCCAGCGTGGCCGCCATCTGCGCCCGGGCCGGGACGACCTGCGCGCCCCCCTGCGCGGCCGCGAGCAGCACGACTCCGCTAGCGCGCATCGGACCCACCTGCCCTGGCCGGCCCGTTATGGCTGCTGGGGGCGATCTCGGCTTCGGGGTGCTGGGTGACGGGCCGCCCGCTCTGCGTGCTGTAGTCGGCGATGCCATGTTCAGGCCGCGTGGTCGGCATGGTTCCACCTTCCCGGGGCAGCGCCGCTTCCGATCCCGCGTGCCCTTCCAAGTCAGGATCACGGCGGCTCGGTTGCCTGTCATTGCGGCGAGCACCCGGGTCGGCTACCTGCTAGCGGGAACCCGGCGATCAGGGACTGCACGCAATGCTCTGGCGTCCATCGAAGTTGACCGAAGGAACGCGGGATCCGCAGCGCCCGGCTCTTCCAGCTAGCAGGGAACACGGATGGGGGCTAACGCCGATTCTCGCGGCGGGTAGTTATCCCCTGGCTGACTGGATGGCATCCGGCCGCAGGGGACTGCCTCTGGTCTGTGTGCAGGCATTTTGTGCGATAGCTCCGCTACGGGCGGCCATTAGGTGGGGTATGTAACGCTGACTGGTCGTGTCAGATGGCTGCTAATGTCATACCGGACGGCCCGCCGGCACCACGGTAGTACAGGCTTACAGCCATGTAATTCATGGCGGGATGACCCGGTACCGGCGCGTCTGCGGGAGATCCCGTCGCAGACGTGGTGAACTAGCAGCATCGACCAGTCAGCGAAAGACCCTCAACCTACCCGGCCCGGCGGGGAGTTCTTCCTGCGCCCGCAATCCCCGGCGCACCGGCGGTATGAGGCGCTGCGCGCCTACCTGGCCGAGGGACTGCCCGCGGCCGAGGCCGCCGCCCGGTTCGGCTACACCCCGGCATCGCTGGCCTCGGCGGTACGGGACTTCCGCGCGGGCGCGCGGGAGTTCTTCGTCACCGGCAGGCCCGGCCCGAAGGCCGCGCCGGCCAAGGACGCCGCCCGGCCGCGGATCATCGAGCTGCGCGCCGCCGGGCACTCCATCGACGAGATCGCCCAGGCTCTCGCCGCCGAGGGCACCCCGCTGAACCGGACCGGGATCGCCGAGGTGATCGCCGCCGACGGGCTGCCCCGGATGTGGCGCCGCCCCGACGCCGAACGCGGCGGACCGGCCCGGGAGATCCAGGCCCGCGCCGAAGCCGCGGATTTCGCCGCGCTGCCCGGGCGGGCTGAGACCCGGCTGGCCGGGCTGTTCCTGGCCATCCCGGACCTGATCGCGCTCGGCGTGCCGGACATGGTGGCCGCCGCGGGCTACCCGTCCACCCCGAAGATCCCCGCCCTGTCGTACATCTTGTCGCTGCTGGCACTCAAGCTGACATCGACCCGGCGGGTCTCCCACGTCTACGACATCGCCGCCGACCCCGGCGCCGCCCTGTTCGCCGGGCTCACGGCCTTGCCGAAGGCCACCGCGCTGACCACCTACTCCTACCGGCTGCAGCATTCCCGGCAGGCCGCGTTCCTGACCGCGCTGGACAAGGGCGCCATCGCGGCCGGGCTCGCCCAGGGGGAAGCGCTAAACCTGGACTTCCACGCCGTGATGCACTGGGGTGAGGACCCGGTCCTGGAGAAGCACTACGTGCCCCGCCGCTCCCAGCGCACCCGGTCGGTGCTGACCTTCTTCGCCGAAGACGCCGTCACCCGCACCCTGGTATACGCCAACGCCGACCTGTCCAAAGCCAGCCAGAACCGGGAGGTCATCGCGTTCGCCGACCACTGGAAGGCCGTCACCGGATCCGACCCGGCGCTGCTGATCTTCGACTCCAAGCTCACCACCCAGGCCGTGCTCGCCGAACTGGATGACCGGCAGATCGGGTTCATCACTTTGCGCGCCCGCCACCCCGGCATCACCAAGGCCCTGGCCGCCCTGCCCGCCACCGCCTGGACATCCATGACCCTCGGCCGGGCCGGCGGCAAGACCCGCCGCGTCAAAGTGCACGACGACCCCACCGCGACCCTGTCGGCCTACCCGCGCCCGATCCGCCAGCTCGCCGTCACCGGCCTAGGCCACGACCAGCCCACCTTGCTGATCACCAACCGGCCCCAGCTCCCGGCCCGCCAGGTCATCCAGTCCTACGCCCGGCGGATGAACATCGAGCAGCGCCTCGCCGAAGCGATCCAGTCGTTCAGCCTGGACGCCCTGGCCGGCGCAGTCCCGCTCAACGTCGACCTCGACGTCATGCTGTCCGTCCTGGCCCACACCGTCTGCGCCGCGCTGCGCCGCCGCCTGCCCAGCTACGCCACCGCCACCCCCGACACCCTCCAGCGGCGGTTCCTGAACACCGGCGGCATCATCGAAAACCACCGCGGCCAGACCACCATCCGGCTAGCCCGGCGCACCTACTCACCAGTCCTGCGCCAGGCCAGCCTCCCCGACACGATCACCGTGCCCTGGTGGGAAGGCCGAACCCTCCGCTACCAGTACGACTGACCAGACTGGGGGCCGATTCGCTTAGTGAAAATCAGCGCTAACCGCGTCGACGGAAGCCGGGCTGGCCTATTCACTCGTATGTGTCAGCTCATGACGCGCCATCTCTCAGCAGTCGAAAGGAGGCCCGCGGTGATCCGTTGTGTGCGCATGTGGACCGGCGAGGATGGTGACTCGCTGTTCGAGGAAGGCTGGATCGATCTGTCCCAGGGGGTGCGTGGCGACTCCATCGGCGAGCCCGTGCCCGTCGTCAAGCTGCACTTCCAGGAAACGCGTTCGGGCGGATCGTACGAGTGGCACCAGGACCCGGCCCCGCGTTTCGTCATCACCTTGTCCGGCACGCTGGAGTTCCAGACCAAGTCCGGTGCGACGTTCACCATCCGCCCGGGCGACGTGCTGCTCGCGCAGGACAACAGCGGCACCGGTCACAAGTGGAAGCTGATCGGCGACGATCCGTGGCGCCGGGCCTACGTCGACTATGAAAACGGAGCCGACCTGCACTTCAAGCCAGCGAACACGAAGGAGCAAGCATGAGCACCGGATCGGAAAGCCCGGACGTCGTGCTGATCGGCGCGGGCATCATGAGCGCCACGCTGGGCACGGTTCTCAAGGAGCTGGAGCCCTCGCTCGACGTCGTGATGTTCGAAACGCTGCACGACTGCGCGCTGGAAAGCTCCGAGGCGTGGAACAACGCGGGCACGGGGCATGCGGCCAACTGCGAACTCAACTACACGCCGCGGCGTTCCGACGGCAGCATCGACATTTCCGAGGCCCTTCAGGTCAACACCGAATTCGACATCTCGCGCCAGCTCTGGTCGCACCTGGTCACCAAGGGCGCCATTCCCGATCCGCACGCCTTCATCGAATCCTGCCCGCATATGAGCTTCGTCTGGGGCGAGGAGAATGTCGCCTTCCTGCGCGACCGGTACAAGGCGATGTCAGCCAACCATTGCTATCACGGCATGGAATACAGCGAAGATCACAGCCAGATCGCCCAATGGGTGCCGCTGGTGATGGAGGGGCGTGACAAACAGCAGCCCATCGCCGCGACCAGGATGATCACCGGCACCGACATCGACTACGGCGCGCTCACCCACCTGCTGATCAGCCATTTGCAGGCCCAGCCGGGCTTTTCGGTCCACTACAAGCACAAGGTCACCGATCTCAGCCGCCTCGATAACGGCCGCTGGGGCGTCACGGTGGAGGATCTCGATACCCACCACAAGCAGACCGTATCGGCGAAGTTCGTGTTCGTCGGGGCCGGCGGCGGCGCGCTGGAACTCCTGGAGAAATCCAAGATCCCCGAAGGGCACGGCTATGCCGGGTTCCCGGTCAGCGGTATCTGGCTGCGATGCGACGACGGCGAGGTCAGCGCGCGTCATCACGCCAAGGTCTACGGCAAGGCCGCCACGGGCTCACCGCCGATGTCCGTGCCCCATCTGGACACTCGCATCATCGGCGGCAAACGGTCCCTGCTCTTCGGCCCCTACGCAGGCTTTTCCAGCAAGTTCCTCAAGCACGGTTCCTATTCGGACCTGTTCCGCTCGATCGAGCCCGGCAACGTCCGGCCGATGCTGGCGGTCGCGCACGACGACTGGAACCTGGCCGAATACCTGATCGGCCAGGTCCTGCAGACCGGCTCGCATCAATTCAAGGTCCTCGAGCAGTTCTACCCGCACGCGCAACGGCAGGACTGGCACGAAGCAGTAGCCGGCCAGCGGGTACAGGTCATCAAACCCGACCCCAGCCACACCGGCGTGCTCGAATTCGGCACCGAACTGATCGGCAGCGCCGACAACTCAATCGTCGCCCTGCTCGGCGCCTCACCCGGCGCCTCCACCTCCGCCTTCATTGCGCTCGAGGTACTGGAGAAGTGCTTTGAGAAAGAGCTGGCGGGCGGCTGGCGGGACCGGCTGAAGACGATCATCCCGACCTACGGCATCGATCTGATCCAGGACGCGGCCGCCTGCCGCGATATCCGCGCCCAGACGGCCGCCGTGCTCAAGCTGGCCAATGTCTAATACCGCACCGGCACCAAGGTGATCGCGTAGCCGAGGGCGCGCAGACCAGGCGGCCCAGAGGGCCGACGTGGTCAAGATCGGCCGCACCCATCTGGAGGACGCGGTGCCGCTCACGGTCGGGCAGGAATGGTCCGGCTACGGGCCGCCGCGTGAGGAGCTGAGATGAAGACCAAAGTTATCGAAGACGCGGACGAAGTCACCTACATCGTGGTGTGCGACCCGGGCGATGAGGCGTTCGACACGCTGACGCAGTTCGCGCGCGCCCAGGACCTGGAAGCTGCACAGATCACTGCCGTCGGCGCCTTCTCCCGCGCCACCGTCGGCTGGTTCGACCCCGTAACCAAGCAGTATCGCCGCATCCCAGTTGACGAGCAGTGCGAGGTGCTGTCGCTGATCGGTGACGTCGCCGAGGGCCAGGACGGTCCGAGCGTGCACGTACACGTCGTGCTCGGCCTGTCGGACGGGACAACGCGCGGAGGTCACCTCCTCGAGGGAAGGGTGTTCCCGACGCTGGAGGTAATCATCCGCGAGGCGCCCGCGGAGTTGCGCAAGGTGATGAACCCCGATATCGGCATCGCGCTCATCGATCTCGACCGGTCCGAGTCGTGACCTTCCAGTGCGAACCCCTCGTCCCCTAGCGCCGAGCCGGGGCGATCCCGGCGGGGAAGCACCACCGACTCGATGGCGGAGGAGTCGTTGTCATGAGGGATACCGGTCACCATCACCGCGGCACGATCCCGGAGGTCGCCGCGACCATGCGGATCAACGGCAGGGCCGAGCGACTGCAGGTTGACACGCGGGTCACGCTGCTGGACGCGCTGCGTGACCGGCTCGGGCTGACCGGTACGAAGAAGGGCTGCGACCCGGGGCGCATGCGGGGCATGTACCGTGCTGGTCGACGGCAAGCGCGTGCTGTCCTGCTCGACCCTGGCGGCGCCGTGCGAAGGCCGCGAGGTGGTGACCATCGAGGGCCTGGCCGGCCATGGAACTCGGCACCCGGTGCAGGAGGCGTTCATCCGCCACGATGCGTTCCAGTGCGGCTACTGCACGCCCGGGCAGATCGTGTCGGCGGTCGGGCTGCTGGCCGAGGGGCGAGCGGGCAGCGACGAGGATATCCGGGTGTTCATGAGCGGCAACGTCTGCCGCTGCGGCGCCTACCGCAACATCGTCGCCGCGATCCGCGAGGTCGCCGGGCGAGGGGAGGCTTAGCCATGCGCCCGTTCGAGTACATCCGGGCCACCGACCCAGCGCAGGCCGTGGCGACGGTCGTCGTTGACCCGGCCGCGGACTACCTCGCCGGTGGCACCACCCAGGTGGACCTGATGCTCAAGGACGGCATCATCTCGCCGGAACGGCTGGTCGACATCACCCGGCTCCCGCTGAAGTGGATTACCGCCAATGCCACCGCGATCCGGGTCGGTGCCACCACCACGATGGAGGAACTCGCCGCCGACCCCACCGTGTCCGAGCGGCTGCCGTTTGTCCGCGATGCGCTGCTGGATAGCGCCTCGCCCGAACTGCGCAGCATGGCCACGATCGGCGGGAATCTGCTGCAGCGCACCCGCTACGGGTACTTCCGCGACCCGACTGTCGAAGCCTGCAACAAACGGCGGTCGGGTACCCGGCTGCGCTGCGCTGACGGGGCACGCTCGGATGCACGCGATCCTGGGCGGGTCGCAGAACTGCATCGCGCTGCCGATCACCATCGACCGGCTCCTTTGGCAGCCTGCCCCGGCTGAAGGCCGGGGGCTTCCAGCTACTACGCCGATTGGAGCAGCAGGTGAGGTTCGCGGTGCGCGCACCCAACATCACGGCCGGATCTGGAGAAGGAGTGGTTCGATGACCACCGATATCGAACGGACAGGAATCGACGGGACGACCGTGCGGGACGTCACCTACGAGCTGCTCCGCGCGCATGGCCTGACGACGATCTTCGGCAACGTCGGCTCGACGGAGGAGACGTTCCTGGCCAGCTTCCCCTCTGACTTCCGGTACGTGCTGGGGCTGCAGGAGGCCTCGGTCATCGCGATGGCCGACGGCTACGCGCAGGCGGCGCGCCGCCCGGCGCTGGTCAACCTGCACACCGGGGCCGGCCTGGGCAACGCGATGGGCAACCTGCTGACGGCGTTCCAGAACAAGACGCCGCTGATCGTCACCGCCGGTCAGCAGACCCGGGAGATGCTGCTGCTGGAGCCGTGGCTGACCAACGTGGACGCGACGATGCTGCCCCGCCCGTGGGTCAAGTGGGCGTATGAGCCGGTACGGGCCCAGGACGTGCCAGCCGCGTTCATGCGCGCGATCGCCACCGCCGTGCAACCGCCAGCCGCCGGTGTTCTTGTCCTTGCCGCTGGATGACTGGGACCAGCCCTGCGCCGGGCCCGCCGTGGTGCGGACGGTCGCCACCCGGGTCGCACCCGATCCGGGGCGGCTGCGCGAGTTCGCCGAGGTCATCCGGCACGCGTCCGACCCGGTGCTGATCTACGGCGCGGCCATCGCGCGGGGGAACGGGTGGAAACAGGCGGTCGCGCTCGCCGAGGCGCTGAACGCCCCGGTCTGGGCCGCCCCGTCTTCCGAGCGGGCCCCGTTCCCCGAAGACCACCCGCTGTACGTGGGCGGGCTGCCGTTCGCGATGGGCCCGCTGAGCGACAAGCTCACCGGGCACGATGTCGCCCTGGTGGTGGGCGCACCGGTGTTCCGGTACTACCCGTACGTGGCTGGCCCGTACCTGCCGCCCAAGCTGCGGCTGCTGCACATCTCCGACGACCCGGCCGAGACCGGCCGCGCTCCAGTGGGCGCCAGCCTGGTCGGCGACGCCGTCCTGTCCCTGGCCGGGCTCACCGACCTGCTCGCCGGTCACTCCCCGCCCTCCGCCACGCCGCACGCGCGGCTGCCGCACCGGATGGCCCCACACCCGCCGGCGGCGAACGGGTCCCCGGATGGCTTGCTGTCCGCCGCACAAGCCTTCACGGCGCTGAACCAGGTCCGGCCCGATCATGCCGTCCTGGTCGAGGAGAGCCCGTCTAACCTGCCCGACCTGCATACGGCATGGCCGGTCACCGAGCCGGACACGTTCTACACGTTCGCCAGCGGCGGGCTGGGCTGGAACCTCCCGGCCGCGGTGGGGATCGCGCTGGCCGAGCGCGACTCCGGCCGCAACCGGCCCGTCATCGCGGTCATCGGGGACGGCTCGTTCCAGTACTCGGTCCAGTCGATCTGGACCGCGGCCCGGCTGCGGCTCCCGATGCTGATCGTGGTCGTGCAGAACGATGAATACGCGATCCTCAAATCATTCGCCAGGCTTGAGCAGGCTCCCGGTGTCCCGGGTCTTGACATTCCCGGCCTGGACATCGTCTCGATCGCCAGGGGGTACGGCTGCGACGCCGCCCGGGTCGCAGACCTCGATGCGCTCAAGCAGGCTGCCACGGCGGCGTGGACCAAAAAGGTCCCGACGGTCCTGGAGATCCCGATCTCCGCCCAGGTCCCCCCGCTAGTCTGACCGGCCGCGGATGCCGAATACCAGCCAGCAGGCGGAACGTCGGTGGTGGCACGGAGAACAGGAAGAACTGGACAGAAAGGGGCAGGTAATGACCGACGCCGGCAGCAAGGCGCCGAAGATCCTCGATGTTCCGATCGGGCTGGATGCTGCCGGGATGCGGCGGGAGTTCGACAGCCTGGGCGACGTCGAGGTGCCCGCGAACCGGTACTGGGGCGCGCAGACCCAGCGCAGCCTGGAGCACTTCAACATCGGCCATGACCGGATGCCGGTGGAGGTCTACCACGCGTACGGGTATGTGAAGAAGGCGGCCGCGGTGGTGAACACCGCGGCCAGGCGGCTTCCGGCCTGGAAGGGCCAGCTGATCGAGCGGGTCTGCGATGAGGTGATCAGCGGGAAACTGGATGCGGACTTCCCGCTGTATGTGTGGCAGACCGGGTCGGGGACTCAGTCGAACATGAACGTCAACGAGGTCATCTCGAACCGGTGCATTCAGCTGGTCGGCGGGACGCTGGGCTCGCAGGAGCCCGTCCACCCGAACAACCACGTCAACATGGGCCAGTCATCCAACGACACCTTCCCGACCGCGATGCACATCGCCGCCTACACGATGGCCACCGGCAAGACCATCCCCGCGCTCAAGCGGCTGCGGGACGCCATCGGCGCCAACTCCAAGAAGTGGGCCGATGTGGTCAAGATCGGCCGGACCCACCTGGAGGACGCCACCCCGCTGACCGTCGGCCAGGAGTGGTCCGGCTACGCCGGCGCCCTGGACGACACGATCGAGGAAGTCGAGCACGCCACCGGCGGCCTGCTGAAAGTGGCCATGGGCGGGACCGCGGTGGGCACCGGGCTGAACGCCCCGGCGGGGTTCGGCGAGCAGGTGGCGGCGCAGATCGCGCAGATGACCGGCGCCCCGTACATCACCGCGCCGAACAAGTTCGCCGCGCAGGGCACCCTGGACCGGATGATGCGTGCGCACGCGGGCCTGAAGGCGGCGGCGGTGACGCTGTACAAGATCGCCAACGACCTGCGCTGGCTGGGTTCCGGCCCGCGCACCGGGCTCGGTGAGCTGATCTTCCCGGCCAACGAGCCGGGATCCTCGATCATGCCGGGCAAGGTCAACCCGACCCAGGCCGAGGCCATGCTGATGGTCGCGATCCAGGTCATCGCCTCCGATGTGGCGGTGACCATGGGCGGCGCGGAGGGCAACTTCGAGCTGAACGCGTTCCGTCCCATCCTGATCTCCAACTACCTGCACTCCGCGCTGATCATGGCCGACATGTGCGACCACCTCCGCACGTTCATGATCGACGGCACCAGACTGAACCAGGCGAAGCTGACCGAGAACATCGACCGGTCGGTGATGATGGTCACCGCCCTGTCCCCCGTCATCGGCTACGACAAGTCCGCGGCCATCTCCTACTACGCCATCGACCACAACCTGACCCTCAAGCAGGCGGCCCTGGCCAAGGGCGTGTCCGAGGAACTGTTCGACAAGATCGTCAACCCCCTCGCCCTCACCCGCCCCGGCTCCGCCGACATCTCCTCCCCCCCGGGAAGGTCCTGACGTGAAATCCCTCAAGGGCGAGCAGGCCGCCGCCAGCAAGGAGGATCTGGCCGGCAAGGCAGCCCTGATCGCGTCGGTGGGCGGCCAGCGAGGCTACGCGGACTGGACCAACCCCGACCACCGGCTACGGCGGCTGCTGGCCGAGTTCATCGGCATGGCCGGGCTGACGTTCGTGCTGTCCGGCGGCGCGGCCATCCTGGCCCGCTACGGCGGCCGCGGCCTGCAGCCGTGGGAGACGGTGCTGGTGCTCTCGGCCGTCTCAGCGCTCTGGCTGGTGGTGGCCGTCTACTTCCTCGGCGACATCTCCGCCCACTTCAACCCGGCCACCACGCTGGCCTTCGCGCTGCGCCGCGACATGCACTGGGTGATGGCCGGCGCCTACTGGGTGGTCCAGTTCGCCGCGGCCATCTGCGGGTCCCTGCTGGCCCGCGGGTTCTTCGGCCCGGCCGGCCACCTGGCCGCCACGATGCCCAAGCCCGGCCTGTCCTGGCAGGCGGCCGGGTTCGAGGCCATCATCACCTTCGGCCTGGTGCTCATGATCCTCAACATGGCCAACGGGCCCAAGCTCAACGGGCCGTTCATCCCGCTGGCCGTCGGAGCCTACATCATGGCCTGGGGCACCATGGGCGGCCCGTTCGAGGGCGCCTCGATGAACCCCGCCCGCAGCTTCGGACCCGACGTCGCCATCGGCGACCTGTCCACCTGGTGGGTCTACCTGATCGGGCCGGTCGCCGGCGCGGTCATCGCCGTCGGCGTGGCCTACGTGCTGCGCGGGCCGGCGAAGGCCCAGGAGGCCAGGGCCGCCGAGGGAACGCCCCTGGACCGGGCCACTACCTGACCGCCGCGCCCCGGGGCTTATCCGCGGTGGCACGGGCCGCCCCCAGCCGGGCGGCCCGCTTCCCGAAATCAGTCCGAGGCCGTGTCCGCACAGCCGGATCGGGAGGATCGTCCAGTGAACCCGGCGGAACGATCAGTAGGGTCCAGCGCGACTACCGCTTCTCACTACCCGCACTGCCACCGTGGGCGGAGGTCCGGGGGGCCGGTGCACCGGCGTCGGCGAGCGGTCTGAGCCGACGATGACGCGACAAGGGCGGCCTTCGGCATCCTCGGCGATGTTCGCCGCGCTGGCCGTGCCGAACTTCCGGCGGTACGTGTCCGGGCAGGCGCTCAGCCTCATCGGCACCTGGGTGGAGACGGTCGCTCAGGCGCTGCTGGTACTGCGGCTGACGCACTCCGGCACCATCCTCGGGCTGACGACGGCGGCGCGGTACGCCCCGATCCTGATCTTGTCGCCGTACGCGGGCCTGCTGGTGGACCGGTACGCCAAGCGGCACGTGCTGCTGGCCACGCAGACCGGGCTCGGCTTGGTCTCGGCCGCGCTCGGCGTGAGCGTGCTGACCGGCGGCGTCCGGCTGGGGCAGGTGATCGTCCTGGCCCTGCTCTTCGGCACGCTCAGCGCCGTGGACAACCCGGCCCGGCAGGCGTTCGTTCAGGAGGTGGTCGGCCGAGACCTGGTCCGGGACGCGGTGACGCTGAACAGCACGCTGGTCAACGTCGCCCGGGTCATCGGCCCTACCATCGCCGCGGTCCTGGTTGCCACCATCGGCATTGGCTGGTGCTTCATCGTCAACGCGGTCAGTTTTGGCTTCGTCATCGCTTCCCTGCTCAGCCTCGACATCCGGCGCCTGCACCCGGTCCCGCCGGTCCGGCGCAGCCGGGGCCAGCTACGCGCCGGGCTGCGCTATGCCGCGGCCGTGCCGGACATCGCCCGGCCGCTGCTGATGATGGCGCTGGTCGGCACGTTCACCTTCGAGTTCGAGACCAGCCTGCCGCTGCTAGCCGAGAAGACCTTCCATGGCGGCGCCACCACCTACAGCTGGCTGATCGGCGCGCTGGGCGCCGGGGCGGTCGCCGGCGGCCTGTACGCGGCCCGGTCAGGCCGCACCGGGGTCGCCCGCCTGACCGGGGCCGCCCTGTTCTACGCGATCGCCGTCGGCCTGGTCGCGGCCGCTCCCAGCTGGCCGGCCGCGGTTGCCGCCTGCGTCCTGGCCGGCGCAGCCACCATCACCTTCCTCACCACCGGAAACGCCACCATCCAGCTCGCCGCCGAGCCCGACTACCGCGGCCGGGTCACCGCACTGTGGTCGATGGCCCTGGTCGGCAGCACGGCCATCGGCGCGCCGATCATCGGCGCGCTCTCCGACGTGGCCGGGCCGCGGTACGCGCTCGCCCTCGGCGCCGTCGCCTGCCTCGCCGCCGTGGCCATCGGCCGCTGGCCGGGCGGGTCCCGGGCCCGCCAGGTGGCGGGCACGGGCTGATCGCGCAGCGGGGCAAGGCCAAGCAGAAGCGGAGCGACTGCGGCTGATTTGTTACCCGATAACGTTGTCAACGTGTTTGTCGCAGAACGGCCGGGCGGCACGCTCGGTGGCACCTGAAACCTTCCGGCTCGTTCAGTACCGCGCGCACCCACCCTCGTCCCCTAGCGACAGGCAGGCCGACCGGGTCCGATGACGGCGTCGTAGCGCTGCTGTGCATCGCGAAGCTAGGCGATTTGACGGGTCTGACCCGTCGGGCACCTTGCTTGCAGACCCGCCAGTGGTGCCTCGTTAGCGAACTTGACAGCTCGGCGAGTCGGCGGCACGCGATATCCGTCCTGCCTCGGCCTTGATCCCGGCCGATGGTGGCGTGGTTCGCAAGGTCATTGCGGGCAGTGTCGGGGCAGGGGCTAGCGGGAGGTGACGCCGTCATTCGTGGCGGTGAGCGGGAACTCTGCCTGCAGGCTGGTCCCCGCCCCGGGCCGGCTGTCGAGGAAGATCCGGCCGCCGAGCGCCTCCACACGGTCCTTCAGCCCGACCAGGCCGGTGCCGCGGGACAGGTCGGCGCCGCCGGCGCCGTCGTCGCGCACCGCGACGCGCAGGACTTCGCCAGCGACCTCGACCTCGACGCTGACGGCCGAGGCGCCAGCGTGCTTGGCCGCGTTTGTCAGCGCCTCGGCGACGACGTAGTAGGCACTGACCTCGACCGGCTCTGGCAGCCGCTCGTCGGCGCGTACCTGCAGCTCGACGGGGATCGGCGAGCGGCGGGTGAGCGTCTTCAGCGCGGGAGCCAGGCCGCGTTCGGCCAGGATCGCCGGGTGGATGCCGCGGGCGATCTCGGTCAGCTCCTCCAGCGCGCCGGTTGCCTCGGCGACGGCCTCATCGAGCTGGCCGCCGAGTTCGGGCGGCACCGTTGCCTGTGTCGCGCGCAGCTTCAGCGCGAGTGAGACCAGCCGCTGCTGGGTGCCGTCGTGCAGGTCCCGCTCGATCCGCCGGCGCGCCTGGTCGGCGGCGGCGACGACCCGCGCCCGCGCGGCGGTCACCTCGGCCTGCGCCTCGGCGTTGGCGATCGCGGTCGCCAGCAGCTCGGTGAACCCGGCTAGCCGCGACTCGGTGTCCGCAGACAGGAACTCCCCGCCGGTCAACGCCACGACGATAGCGCCCCACACCCGGCCCTCGGCGCTGACCGGCACGCCCACCGACGAGCGGATCCCCCAGTCGCGGGTGGCGGCCTGGCCGATCACGCCGGAGATGGCGTCGTCGTAGTCGATTCGGGCCGCGGCCCGCACTCGTACCAATAGCCGAACTGGTGGTCAATCTCGGCTGCGAGCCGGTCCGTGGCCGGGACGGTGATGCCGAGTTCACGCAGCGACTCCAGGCCGAGCCGCAGCGCCTCGGCGAAACGCGTCCGGTGGGTCACGCTGTGCACCTGCACCGCCGTCGCGTCCGCGCGGTCCAGCACGGCCGGGCACAGCCGTTCGATCGTGCGGTACGCCTCGTCCGCCTCCTCCAGCCGCCCCAGGCAGTACAGCGCGGCGTGACGGTCGGCGTGCACCTCGGCGAGCGTGGCCGTCTCGCCCGGCTCGACCACCGGCAGCGCGGCGGTCAACAGCGTGTGGACCAGCGCGTAGTCCCCGATCAGCGTGGCCTGGCCGGCGGCGCGCCGCAGCAGCCCCACCACCTGGCGCCGCTCGGCGGCGTCGCCAACCGCGTCGGCCACCGGCAGGTATTGCTCGGCCGCGACCGCGAACAACTCCGGTGCCGCCGCCAGCCGCCGCGCCATGGCCAGCTGCACGGCGCGCCGCCGGTCGGGGTCCAGCCTGCCCAGGACCGCCTCACGGATCCGGTCGTGCCGGAACCGCACCGCGGGATGCGCCCCGGGCTCGGCCACCAGCAGGCCCGCATCGAGGGCGGGTGCCAGCGCCTGGTCCACCACGTCGGCTGGCTCGCCGGTGGCGGCCTGCAGCAGGCTGAGCTCGGCCCGGCCACCCAGGCACGCCATCGCCTCCGCCACCCGCCGGGACTCCTCCGGCAGGGCGGCCGCGCGCGCCGCCAGCAGCCCGGCCACCTCCGACCGGCCCAGGTGAGCGCGTACCGCCGCCTCATCCCACCGCCACCCGGCGGCCGTCGCGGTCAGCAGCCCGTCACCGCGCAGCGCGTTGAGCAGCTCCACGGTCTCATACGGGTTGCCGCGCGTGTGCGGCTCGATCACCCCGGCCAGGCCCGCCGCCGCCCGGTCCGCGCGGAGCATCTCGGCGACCATGGTGGCCAGGCCCGGCCCCGGCAGGTTGCCCAGCCGCAGGTGCCGCACCGTGACCTGGTCCCGCCACCGGGACAGCGGCGCCGTCAGCGGGTGCGCGGGGTCCACGTCGCCGTCCCGGTACGCGCCGGCCAGCAGCAGGCCGTCGACCGGCTCCTCGCTCAGCACCAGGTCGACGAACCCGAGCGAGGACATGCACCACAGCCGCTCGGGAGAAAGATTCCTTATTTTTCCCAACGGACCATGGGTGCGAGTATCTCGATCTGGCCCTCCCTCACCCCGCCCGGACTTCCGAAGATCATGAGTACACGATCTCGTGAATCTTGCGGCTGAGCTGGGCAAACGTGAGTTGCCCGCAGGTCAGGCGTGTTACTACCGGCTTCCGTGTCCGGGGTCAGCCGTCAGAGGGGGTGAAGTCGAAGAACTTGGGTGGTTCGCGCAGGTCAAGGGCACCGAAGATGGCCTGCTGGCCGGGGGTGGCGGCGGACCGCTGGGCGACCCGCCCGTCGCTGGTGGCAAGGTTGACCAGGTGCATGCGGTCCAGCTCGTGGTGCAGGTTGCGCCAGATGTCGCCGGCGGCGTTCTCGGCGACCCGGATCAGCAGCAGCGCCAGCCAGCACAGCTGCACGTGGGTACGGATGCGGTCTTCGCGGTGGTGGAACACCGGCCGCAGCCGCAGCGCGCCTTTCATGTCGCGCCAGCCGCGTTCAAGGAGCAAGCCAGACTGCATACATAGGCGAATCGAGCCGGGGGGATCCTCCTGTCCTAGGAATTGACGGCCTGCTGGCCGTGGTCGCGGATGTGCGGCGGCTGCGTCAGGTGCGGGCTGGGGCGGACAAGGGAGGTGAGTGGTGCCTGGAGATGCTGCCGTGCCCCCTTCAGCCGGCAGGCGCGGGTGACCGCGCCGATGTGGGAGGCGTTCCCGGAGGTGAACCGGGTGCTGGTGGGGAGTCTGCTGGGTCTGCTGGTCGAGCGGATGGTCCGTGCGGCGGCGGCAAGCGGCGGGAGCGGCGGGAGCGGAGGTGAGTGCGGTGAGCGTCGCGGCGAGGCTGCCCTGGGAGCGGGCTGAGGGCAAGGTCCAGCCCTGGCATCGTGATCGGCTGGCGGCGGTTTACGTCCGCCAGTCCACCGCGGCGCAGGTGCAGGACCACGGCGAGTCCACGCGGCTGCAGTACGGGCTGGCGGAGCGCGCGGTCACGCTGGGGTGGGCGTCGTCGCGGGTGCTGGTGATCGATGAGGACCTGGGGCATTCGGCTTCCGGGGCCGATGCGCGTCCGGGCTTTGCGCGGCTGGTGTCGGAGGTGGGGCTGGACCATGTGGGTATCGTGCTGGGTGTCGAGATGTCCCGGCTGGCCCGGTCGGGCCGGGAGTGGCATCAGCTGTTAGAGCTGTGCGCGCTGTCGGGAGCGCTGCTGGGCGACCTGGACGGCGTCTATGACCCGGCCGAGCACAATGACCGGCTGCTGCTCGGCCTCAAGGGCACGATCAGCGAGGCTGAGCTGCACCTGATCAGGCAGCGGATGTGGTCCGGGCGGATCGCCAAGGCCCGCCGCGGCGAGCTGGCGGTGCCGTTGCCGGCCGGGCTGGTGCGCCGTCCCTCCGGGAAGGTGGTGCTGGACCCGGACGAGCAGATGCGTACCGTGGTCGGCCTGGTCTTTGATCTGTTCGAGCGGCTCGGCACGGTGGGCGCCGTGCTGGGGTTTCTCGCGGACAACCGCATCCAGCTGGGAGTCCGGCTGCGGGAGGGACCCGAACGCGGGAAGCTGGCCTGGCGCCGCCCCAGCCGCGCCGGGGTGACGAACCTGCTGCGCAACCCGGCCTGCGCTGGCATCTACGCCTATGGCCGCAGCACACTGGACCCCAGGCGGCGCCAGCCGGGGCGGCCGTGCACTGGCCGGGTCCGGGTCGGGCGCGATGGCTGGCTGGTCTACCTGCCCGGGCTGTTGCCCGCCTATATCAGCATCGAGCAGTATGAGCGGAACATGCAGCGACTGGACGCCAACCGGTCCCGCGCGCAGAGCCTGGGCGCGGTGCGCGACGGCCCGGCCCTGCTGGCCGGGCTGGTCGCCTGCGGCCGGTGCGGCAGCAAGATGACGGTGCGCTATCAGCGGGGTCCGGGCGGGAAGCTGCACCCGGTCTACGTGTGCGGCCGCGACAAGGCCGATTACGCCGCCAGCCAGTGCCAGCAGCTGGCCGGCCCGTGTGTCGGCGCGCACGTCACCGGTCTGCTGCTGGCCGCGATGGCACCGGCCGCACTGGAGGTCTCGCTGACCGCAGCCGGGCACGTCGAGGCCCAGCGCGAACAGGTGGACCGGATCTGGCGGCAGCGCCTGGAACGCGCCGAGTTCGCCGCTGACCGGGCCCGCCGCCAGTACCAGCTCGCCGAGCCGGAGAACCGGCTGGTCGTCCGGCAGCTGGAGAAGGACTGGGAGGCTGCGCTGGCCGAGCGGCAGCGGCTGGGTGAGGAGTACGACCGGCTGGCCGCGGCCCGCCCCCGGACGCTGACAGCCACCGAACGCGAGCAGATCCGGGCCCTGGCCGCTGACCTGCCCGCGGTCTGGGACACTCCGACCACCACCGGCGCGGACCGCAAGCAGCTGATCCGGCACCTGGTCGAACAGGTCCGCATCACGGTGGCCGGGACCAGCGAGAAGGTGGACGTGGAGATCGTCTGGGCGGGCGGGCACCGCACCCGCGCGCAGATCACCCGCCCGGTGGCCTGCCTGACCCAGCTCAGCTACTACCCTCAGCTCGCCGCCCGGGCCCGCGAACTGGCCGGCAGCGGATGCACCATCGCGCAGATCGCCGAGCGCCTCAACGCCGAGGGCTTCCGCCCGCCCAAGCGCAGCCCGGTCTTCACCCCGAACGCGGTCAGCGACTTGCTAGGTTCCCTGGGCATCCAGCGCTCCCGCGTCCCAGCCCGCCGCAACCGGCCTGCCCTGGCCAAGCACGAGTGGTGGCTGCGCGACCTGGCCGCCCACCTGGGCATGCCCGAAGTCACCCTCGACGCCTGGGTCCGCTGCGGCTGGGCCACCGGCTACCCGCATCCCCGGGCCAGGCTGACAGTGGTCCGCGCCGACCCCGCTGAAGCCGAGCGGCTGCGCGTCCTGCACCACGTGCCCCGGGGCCAGCACAACCGCCGCCCCTGGCTGAGCAATCAAGCCGCGTTCATGAACACCGAACGGGAAGGAGCCGACGACAATGCCGACGAGCCGCGGCTATGACAGCACTGTGGCTTGCTCGTCTCGACGGCGATGAGCTGCTTGTACGCGGCGGCCAGGTCTTCGGGGGTGAGCGTGTGGTCGTTGGTGCGCAGCAGCCACTTGCCGTCCAGGCGCGCCTCGCGGGCGGCGGCGGCCCGGCCGACGCGCAGCAGCCCGGTCCTGGTGCGGCGCAGCAGCCGGCGCAGCCCTGGCTTGTCCTTCAGCGACCCGACGAGTTCGTCGCGCTTGCCGCGCGTCCAGGCATCCGACCCGTCGATGAGCTGCTGCAGGTGGGCGATCAGCCGCTCGCGGACGGCCCGGTCCCGGTCAGCTTGCTCGGGGTTGTGGCAGATGGTGAACCGCTCGGCCCGCTGCCCGGCGTCCTTGGCCGGCACCCAGACCTCCTTGACCCGCAGGTTCCCGGCGACCTCGTGGTAGCGGCCCTGCCGGGCCAGCGCCGCGGCGGCCTCGGCGTTGGTGTTGCGGAGCTTCTCGGCGTGGATGTAGTGGCCGCCGCCGCGCGCCAGGTACGCCCGGTTCGCGGCCGAGGCGAACCCGCGGTCGGCGACCCAGACCAGCCGGCGCAGGTTCCAGTCACTCAGGTCGTCCCTGACCGTGCGGATGATCTTCTGGTCTTGCTCGTTGCCGGGGAACGTCCAGCAGCGGACCGGGATCCCGTCCCGGGTGACCGCCATCGCGATCACCACCTGCGGCAGGTCATCGCGGTGATCCTTGGAGTGCCCGAGCCGCCGCTCGGCGGTCTTCTGCGGCGCCTCATCGCCGCCGTCGCCGTCCCGGTCCGCGGCCTCGGCCAGCTCGCCGGCGACCTCCATCTCCCAGTACGTGGAGGTGGTGTCCACGAACACGACGTCGACATCGAGGTTCAGCAGGTGCGCCACTGAGGAGAAGATCTCCGCGGCGACCTCCTCCAGCGCGGCCAGCAGGAAGTCCATCGCCGCGTAGGCCGCGTCGTCGCTGAACCCGCCGCAGCCGCCGATGAACACCCGCTCGGCCACCCACCGGGTCGCCGCCAGCTTCGAGCCCGGCTCGCATGCCCGCTGCGCGACCAGCGCGAAGATCACCCGCTCGGTCGCGTCCCCGTCCAGACGGCGCCCGGCCGCGACCCGCCGGACCGCCGTGCCGATCTCCAGCCGGTCCCACAGCCGGCCCAGCACCCACGCCGTGCCCATCCGGCGGGAGTCGATCACCTCCACCTCGCCGGCCGCCGCGGCCGCCACCGCCTTGCCCGGGTCCAGGAACCGGGAGATCGACGCGACAAGCCGGGCCAGCGCCGCCCGGTCCACCTTGTCCGCCCGGCCGAAGCTGTGGATCACCTTGGCGACCGGGCTGCCGGTCACAGGGTGCCGCTCGTTGTGCGCCAGCTGCAGGTACGACACCACGGTGCCGTCCTTGTTCACCCGCTTCGCTTCACGCAGGTACACGCCTACACGATATGACCGTCATCCCTGCCAGGACGCGCGACACGCCAGAAAACGTGTGCCTACGCCGAATCGGCGTTCCCGGCAGTCCGCGTCCTCATGACCAGCGCGAACGCTGTTGATCACGAGCTCATGTGCTCATGATCTTCGGAAGTCCGGCCCGGTGTCGAACACGGTCAGCAGGCAGTGGCGCGGGTTGCTGCCTGAAGCAGGCAGCAACCCAAACCGAACTGGCGGATCTGTGCTCGGCGACTACCCCACACTCAAGGAGCCGCAGGCAGCGGTTCAACCCGCCCGGTGGCAATCGGCAGCGACTTGAACCGGTCCGATGGCGCGAACTGGAAGGCTATGGGCCGCCCCGCCGCGTCGACCTGGAACTTGAGCGCGCCGTATCCCACTCCTTTCGGGAACTGCCCCGGGCCGTCTCCGCGCGTATCGTCGAAATGCGGCTGGATGACAGAATCGTACACGCGGACCGTAAAGATCCCCGAATCGTCAATTCTGGGCGTTTCGGCCGTGACAAGGACATGCCCGGTTTCATGACCTTCCTTGATTTCCATTTCCGGGAACCGCCACGCGATGATGTCGCCACGGCGCACGTCACGGAGAAAATCGATCCGATGCCAGCCGCCGGCTGACTGCGGGGTCAGCGAACTGAAGAATAGGCAGTACTCGAAGGCGCGGGGCCGCGGCTGCCCCGCTTCTTGCGGGATCGTCGCGTAGTGGTCGGGTGCGGCACGCGTCAGGACAAAGCCGGCGAAGCCGTTGCAGTCACAGTCGTAGATGCCGCGGTCCACATCGATGTGATCGGTATGATGGTAATTGGTCTGCCGCAGATTGCTGACGATGAACTCGGCCTGCGCGGCCACCTGGGCCGACAGCGACAGTGCTGCTGGTAGTGCCATGCCGTGCTCCTCCAATATTTCTCATACCAGCCCCTTCCAGTACTCGCTCACGTCGTACTTGCGCACCTCCGCCACGCACGTCGTCTCTATTCCTTGCCGTGGAATGAGCCGCTCATAGAAGTTCGGAATGTCTTCGCGCTGGTAGAGGATGCCGCAGGCGATGCGGTCCTGAGCCTGTGCCGCAAGTATTTTCGCTTGCTGCAGGTCACTTGGATCATGACCATCGGCATTTGCATCGAAGTACCTCTCCAGCAGATACTTGTGTGTCGCGAAATGATCGTAAGTGGGACAGGCCTGGAGCATCTCGACGAACGCGAACCCGCGGTGCTGGATGGCCGCTTTGAGGATACGGGTCATCAGCTTAATGTCACCGCTGAAACCCCGCGCAACGAACGTTGGCTCGAGCGAGAAGATAAAGTCCATACTCGGTAGCGTGCGCTCCGGAATGCCGTTGGGGCTCATGTTCATCGGCTGGCCCTGCCACGTGAGCGGTGTCGCCTGGCCGGTCGTGAGCGCGTAATTCGCATTATTGTGAAGCACGAACGTGATGGGATAATTACTCCTCAGGGCATGGACCAGATGCCCCACCCCCTCGGAGAAAGTCGCACCGTCCCCCGCGAAGGCGATGACCGGGATCTTCATATTCGCGAGCTTCGCCCCCGCCGCGAACGGGATGACACGGCCGTGCAGCCCGTGGAAGCGGTAGCCCTGGATCTTGTCCGAACCATTGCCGTGACAGCCGACGTCGTAGCACAGGCACACCTGCCACGGATGCAAATTCAGGCCTGCCAGCGCGTACTTCACCGCAGTCCATATGCCGTAGTTGCCGCAGCCGTCACACCACGTGCATCTGGTTTCCGAGTAATATTCGGGAACGGCGACCGTGCCAGCCCGGACTGTAGTCGTCATGATGACGGGCGTCCGGGATCCCGGGGGCTCTCCTGGCCTGCCGGGGCGGAACCGGAGATTCGGCTGCGCTCGGCCGGACCGGTGACTTTCGCCAGCAGCAACGAGAGAACTTCGTCATAGAAGAAGGGCCGGCCGTCGTATTTCAGGATCTTATCCGGGATATCCAAGCCGCACTCCATCTTGATGAGCATGCCAAGCTGCCCCTGGTAGTTCTGCTCCGCCAGCACGATGCGCTTCGATCTGCCCGCCAGATTCTGCAGGGTGCGTCTTTCTGAGGGTTGTGTCATTTCCGGGTGTTTCGGTCATGCGGCAAAGCCGAGGTCGGCGATGCTGGCCGGGTCGTAGCGGTTCAGGTGGATGTCTTTGCGGTAGCGCGTCTTGTAGTAGTTCATGTAGTCGTCCAGGTCGCCGTTGACGACCACGGCGCGGAGCTTGAGGATGACTTCGGCGCCGTCGGGGGACCATCTTGCACCGGTGATTCCGAAGCGGTCTTCGATGACGAAGCGGCAGGCTCCCTCGATCAGGCCAGTGGCGATCGGCCAGCCGCTGGCCAGTGCCTTGTCGTAGCGCATGTACATGTGGTTGTTGGTGAGGTATGTGACCGCCTTGTCGACGTCGGTGAGGTCCAGGTGGCGGGTACTGGCCTTGGCTCGGGTCTTGGCGGCGACGGATGCCAGCGTGGCGGCGACTGCCTTGCCGCGGCCGTGCAGTACCCGCAGCCGCTGCCCGTCGGCCCATTCGCGGGCGGCTCGCGGGTCGCCGGGGTGCAGGGCGGCGGCGGCTTTGCCGAGGTAGCCGCTGACGTGGATGAAGTCGATGAGGACCGGGACCTTGAGGTCGCGGTCCTTGGCATGGGCGGTGATGGCGGTGATCTGCTGCTTGTTCCCGTCGACGAGGAAGAGCCGCTGGGTCACCCGGTACGGGTCCCGGCGGTCGGCTTCGTCGAACGCCGCCCCGATCATCGCGGGGATGTCGTCGGTGATGGACGCCGAGACCCATTTGCTGCGTGCTTCCGGGCCGGGGTGCTCGTTGCGGCGGGCTGGCGGGGCGGCGATGTCTTCGGGTGCGCGGACGGCCGGGGTGAAGCCGGCGACCGCGACGATCTCGGCCATCTTCTTGATCCCCGGATGAGCGGCATCGGTCCCCTTGCCGGCGCTGGTGCGGTGCTCGGGCCGCAGCGCGATGCCCTTGCCGTCGGCCTGCATCATGAGCACGTCGCCGGCAGGCGGGCCGGTGTCCGCGTCGCGGGCCCGCTGGGCGTAGAAGTCGTCTGCCCAGGCGGCCAGGTCCTCGGCCAGGCCGGCCATCTGAGCCCGGCCGATCATCACTCCGGTGCGGGCCTGGATGACTTCCTGGGCCTGTCCGTAGCCGCCTTCGGCCAGGTGATAGGCGGCCAGGGCGCGCATCCCGAGGGAGTAGGGGTCATCGGGCAGCATCCACCGGGCATCGGCCGGGTACAGGTTCGCTTCGCGGCGGTTGCGGTAGGCCAGCCGGGTGGCCCGGACCGGCCCGAAGATGCTGACCACGCCCCGGTCATGACCAGTTTCCACGCTGCCGTGCCGGATCCCTGCGGCGCTGGTGACCTGCTCGATGCGCTCCTCGCGCGCGGAGTCGATGGTGAAGGTGGCTTCCAGCAGCTGCCGCTGCAGCTCCCGGCCCGAATCCGTGATCGCTTTCTCCCGGTCCCCGTGATCGAGAGCGCCGGCGTCCTGCGCAGTCCAGGTGAGCATCGCAGAGAACTGCTCTACCGGCCGGCCAGCGCCGCCGCCAGCTCACTGTCCACCGGGCCCGCGGTCCCGTCCTCGCCGATCTGCGTCACCGTCACCGAAACCGTCACCGCCGGGCCTCCGTTGCCTGCCGAGGGTCATGTTCCCCCCACGATCCCGGAACCGGCCCAGGAACCGGGGGACCCGGCACCCGGATACCACCCCGGATCAGCCCCCGGCAACCCGCCTTCACTACCACTGACCAGCACAGATCACCTGCGGTGACACCCGGTGCATTCAGAAATGTGCAGACACTCCACGTTTCGAGAGGTTAAGGAGAGTATCAGCGCAAGATCACGCCCCTCAAAAAGACGCACCCGATTCTGCAGCTTCTCAGTGCGCAGCGGCCAGAGATATGTGTAGTGCAAGTACGCGATCTTACGGTCGCGCAGCTCCGCGCTGCACATGACGTCCTGCATCACGTCACCGGTGCTTCCCCAGCCAATTATGAGCAACTCGATCTCGTCGCTGTCGTCCAGCCAGCTATGACCCTCCTCGCCGTTACCAACCAGGCACAAACGCGGCTCGGGCAGGCCTGCTTTCAGCGTGTGGAACTTCAGCATCCTCTTCTCTGTATGCGCCTTATTGTTGGCCCCGGTCTCATCCACGGCGCCCATGGAATCGTGTTCATCCCCCTGGGCGCAATATGTCGCGGCCTCGCTGCCGGGGAGCCACCGTGCTGAGATGCCGGCCTCAGCGCCGGCGTCATACCGGTCGGCGGCCTGCAGCGCTTTGAGCTCCCCGGGATCGGTAACGAGCTTCCCGCGGTCGATTTCGGCCTTCTCCAGATCGTAGGGTTCCTGAGTGTAGAGCGCGTCGGCGATCTGCTTGTCGGTGAGGACAATGACGGTGATCTGATACTGCTCGGCCAGGTTGAAGGCGACCGGCATCAAATCGAAGGCATCCTGGCTGCTGCTGACGGACAGCACGCAGCGCGTGAATTCGCCGTGACAGGCATGGACGGCCTCCAGGAGGCCGCCCTGAGCGGTCCAGGTCGGCAGGCCCGTCGCCGGACCGGGGCGCTGGGCGAGCACGAAGACCACCGGGTTCTCGATCATGGCGTTCAGCGACAGGGCCTCGCTCATCAGATCGAATCCGACGCCGGAAGTGGCGGTCAGCGCGCGGGTGCCCATGTACATCGCGCCGCTCACCATATGCGCGGCGGTGATTTCGTCCTCGGCCTGCTTCACCACCATGCGGGTCTCATTTTCGTGCTCGGCGATGAACGACAGCAGCGGACTGGATGGCGTCATCGGATAGCCGACGTAGAGCCGCACCCCGGCATGCATCGCGCCGAGTCCCATCGCCTGGCTGCCGGTGACCAGGAGGTGGCTGGAGAACTCCTTATCCGGCGCAGGCAACGCGACGGTGACCTTGCGTTCGCGGTAATCCGCGTAGGAATATCCCGCATCGACGCACTGCATGTTGAGTTCGACCAGGGCTTTCTTGCTGGCGAACTTTTCCCGGACGACGGACTTGAGGGCATTGACGTCCTGATCAAGCATGGACCAGACGAAGGCGGTAACCAGGACATTGGAGAGCACCGGCCTCGCGCCGAGGCGAGAGAGAATCTCGTCGACCGGGAAATAGATGACGTGCAGGCTCCGCTCCTTGATCAGCCGCTGATGGCGTTCCGGAAACTGCCACCCGGGCGTCATGTGGATCACGGTCCCGCTTTCTTTCGGGTCCGCCATGTTCAACTCGAGCCCATGATGGTCAAGCGCGACAAGCACATTTACCTTCGTCTCAGTGCTGCGGATGTGCTCAGCCGAGGCGTCCAGCTGATAGCTCGCATGCCCGCCCTTGATGAGCGATGGGTACTCACGGTAGCCGAACACGCAGTATCCGGATCTCTTGAGGCCTTTGCCGGCAATTTCCCCGATAGCGTTGATCCCCTGTCCGGAGGCGCCGACGATCTTGACGGATACGCGGGGCATCGCCTAAGGCCGATCTATCCGCTGCGCGGCTTCCGCCAGCTGTTTTCCCCAGGCTCTTACTGTTTCCTCCTGGCCGTAGGGCTCGTCTATTATTCTGAGGGCCGGGAGAATCAGCCGGCCATGATGCGTCTCAACGTAGTGCTGCAAGTGATCCACCGCCCGGGCCGTGTAGAAATACCGGTGATCGCCGAGCCCGATGCAGGCACACGGCTTACCGGCCAGATCGAGATTCTTCGCTTTGTCCTCCAGCAGCACCCACATGTACGGATTCAGCTGTCCCTCGATGCTCCAGGTGTCCCAGGTCCCGGAGGCGAGCAGGAGGATATCTCCTCGTAGCAGATCCGGTGGCTGTGTTTTCTCAGCCATCGTCTCCTCGACCTCCCAGCTTGGGAAAGCACCCCTGAGGGAGCCGGTCAGCGCATCAACGACATACTCCGTGTGACCGCTCGTCGAGGCAAAGACGATATGGAGGAACAAACGCCCGATAGAACCCGGGATGCCACCGCTGGCATTGGTGACGGTGTCCATGATGTGCCCGGTTAGGGGTTACTTGCTGCCGCCGAATTCGGCTTTGAGGGCGGTGCCGTGCTCGTCGAGTGCGGGTGCGGGGATCATGGTGCCCAGGGAGTCCCAGGTGCTGAACTTCAGCGGGGTGCCGGGGACGTCGGATCCGGCGACGTTCTTGACCATGCCGCGGATCTTGATCTGGTCGAGCTTGCGGGTGTCGTCGACGTTGAGGATGAGGCTGCTGGGGATGCCCGCCGCTTCCAGGCGCTGATGCCAGGTCTGGGCGGTGTCGGTCTTGAGCGCGGCTTCCATCGCTTGTTTGAGGGCGGCCTGGTTGGTGCAGCGGTCGACGTTGGTGCTGTACAGGGGGTCCTTGAGCAGCTCTGGGACGTTCAGCACACCGGCCAGCTCCCCGAACAGGTGGTCGTTGCCGACGCAGATGGCGATGAGCTCGTCGGAGCACTGGTAGGTGTCGAAGGGGGCCATGGACGGGTGCCGGTTCCCGATCCGGTGCGGGCGGATGTGCACGCCCAGGGCGTCCATCAGGCCCTGTTCCATCACCGAGAAGGTGGCATCGAGCATGGAGACGTCGACGGTGGTGCCCTTGCCGGTGCGGTCGCGGCCGGCCAGGGCGGTGACGATTCCGCAGTAGCCGAAGATGCCGCCCAGGATGTCGGAGATGGAGGTGCCGACCCGGGTGGGGCCGCCGTCTTCCGCGCCGGTTCCGTCCATGATCCCGGCGATCGCCTGGATGACGGTGTCGTAGGCGGCCTGCTGGTGCATGGGGCCGTACTGGCCGAACCCGGAGACGGAGCAGACGATCAGCCGTGGGTGCTGCTTGACCAGGTCAGCCGGGTCCAGGCCGAGTCTGGCCATGACGCCGGGCCGGAAGTTCTCGACCACCACGTCGGCCCGCGCGATCATCGACTTGACCAGGGCGAGATCACCGGGGTCCTTCAGGTTCAGCGCGATGCTTTCCTTGCCGAGGTTGGCGAACCGGTAGTACTCCGAGACGCCGTCGGCGGCGAACGGTCCCATCAGGCGGGTGTCATCGCCGGCGCCGGGACGTTCGATCTTGATGACCCGGGCGCCGGCGTCGGCGAGCATGCGCGTGCACGTCGGGCCGGCCAGGACCCGGGTGAAATCGACGACGGTGATGCCGTCCAGGGCGAGCGGCTTATTGGGATCAAGGTGGCCCTGGGGGGCGGTCGCGGCGGAATCGGTCGTGGCGGTGCTCATGGTTTCTCCCGGTGGGTGGTGCAGCCGCCCGGAATACGCGGCCGGGCGGGGCTGGCTGAGGTGGCTAGGTGCCCGGCTGGACGGAGTCCTTGGGGTTGAGGTTTTGCAGGTGGCCGCTCTCGGTGCCCGCGGCCGGGTCGATGAGGCAGTTGACGACGGCCGGCTTGCCCGATGCGAAGGCCTGGCGCAGGGCGGCGGTCACCTCGTCCGGGGTCTCGGCGTAGTAACCCTCGCCGCCGAAGGCCTGGCCGAGCTGCTCATACCGGCTCGACTGCAGCAGTACGGTCGGGGCGGGATCGGCTGAATAGCGGTTGACCTCATCGCCCTTGTACACGCCGCCGTTGTTGAAGATGACGGTGATGACCGGCAGCTTGTACCGGCTGATGGTCTCCAGTTCCATCCCGCTGAACCCGAAGGCGCTGTCGCCCTCGACGGCGACGACGGGCTTGCCGTACTCCACCGCGGCGGCGATGGCATAGCCCATGCCGACGCCCATGACCCCCCAGGAGCCTGAGTCCAGGCGGTGCCGGGGCTCGGACATGGACAGGACATCACGGCCGAAATCCAGGGTGTTGGCTCCCTCATTGACCACGTAGGTACCGGGGTGCTCGGCCAGCACATCGCGGATGGCCCGCAGCGCGGTGGAGAAGTTCATCGGCTTGACGTCGGCGGCCAGCCGCGCGGCCATCCGCTGGACGTTGTGGGCCTTCCTGGCGTCCAGCTCCTGCAGCCAGGCCTTTTGGGGGGTGATCTGCCCGGGCCGCAGCGCCGCGACCAGCTGGGTCATGGCCGAGTAGATGTCGCCGGTCACCGGGCCAGCAACCGGCCGGTTGCTGTCCATCTCCGCCGAATCGATGTCCACCTGGACGAAGCGGCAGTCGGCCGCCCACTGCGGCGGCTGGCCGTGCCCCAAAAGCCAGTTCAGCCTGGCGCCAAGCAGCATCACCACATCGGCCTGGCCGATCGCCAGCGACCGGGCCGCCATCGCCGACTGCGGGTGGTCATCGGGCAGCAGGCCCTTGGCCATCGACATCGGCAGGAACGGGATACCGGTGGACTCGATGAAGGCGCGGACCGGCTCCTCGGCCCGCGCGTAGGCGGCGCCCTTGCCGATGATGATCAGCGGCCGCTGCGCCCCGGCGAGCAGATCCAGCGCCCGGGCGACCGACTCCGGCGCGGGCAGCTGGCGGGGAGCCGGATCGACCACCTCGAACAGCGACGCCCGCCCCGCCGCCTCGTCCAGCGTCGCGCCCAGCACCGCGGCGGGCAGGTCCAGGTACACCCCGCCCGGACGGCCCGAGACCGCGGCGCGGATAGCCCGGGCCACCCCGATCCCGATATCCTCCGGCCGCTCCACCCGGAAGGCGGCCTTGGCCAGCGGCTTGGCCGTGGCCATCTGATCCAGTTCCTCATAGTCGCCCTGCTGCAGGTCCACGATCGCCCGGTCGCTGGAACCGGAGATCTGGATCATCGGGAAGCAGTCCGTCGTGGCGTTCGCCAGCGCCGGCAGCCCGTTCAGGAACCCCGGAGCAGACACCGTCAGGCAGATCCCCGGACGCTGAGTCAAAAAGCCGGCCGCAGCCGCCGCGTGACCCGCGGCCTGTTCCTGACGGAACCCGATATAGCGGACCCCCTTCGCCTGCGCAACCCGGGCCAGGTCGGTGATCGGGATACCCACCACCCCGTAGATCGTCTGGACCCCATTCAGCTTCAGGGCATCAACGACCAGATTGAACCCGTCCGTCAACTCGCCCCGGACCTCACCAGCAGGCATTTCCTCTCCTCCCCGGCGATCCGCCGTTCCCGGCGATCCGCCGATCACATCACGCCTTGCCTACCCGAGTGTTCCGCGCACCAGGCCGCCTGCCATCACCGCGAACGCCCATCCCCGCCTCCCGCTAGCCCAACCAGCTCAACCCCCGCTAGCAGGAAACTCACCACGCCCCCACCCCCGCCAACTTGGTCTGCGGGCCGGGCGCGGGTGCGGTGCCGAGGCGGATCCGCGCGACCTGCGCGGCGCGCGGCCAGGTGATGCCGGCAGCGGGGATGAAGTGCTGACCGGAGTCCTCTGATCTCCGCCAGCAGTTAACCGAGCTGGGTACTGGCCGTGAAGACGTAAGCGGACCTGGCCGTGAAGCTGGGCACCATGCGGCGCGAGCCCCGGTAAGCCGCAACGGTGGAAGGAAACAAGGCACGAACGATGGCGGAGATTCTGGCTCCGAACACACCGCTTCTCGGATGCGAGGCGCCAGGCACGGTGTTCGCGACACGGTCCGTCGAATACACCGCCAACCAGGGGCTGAGGCCAGTGAATTGAACAGGGACATATCAATGGTCGAGATACGTGCCGGGCAAGAGTCCATGACAGGGTCGTGGACCGATCTGCCGCGCACGCGACGCCGAGGCTCCTAGTAGTACTTTGTTAGGTCGGAGTGAGAGTGGCGGCGAGCCGGTCAAGGGTTAAGGGCTGGCAGCATAGGGGGCAGGCGCCGAGGATGAGGGCGAGCACGAGCTGCAGTTCTCGCAGGGCCTGGTAGAGGGTCATCCCGGCGCAGGGACTTTTGGGTCGGTGCGGATCATGGTGCAGAAGGCCTGGGCGAGGACGGCGAGGGTGACGTGCCGGTGCCAGCCGGTGAACGAGCGGCCCTCGAAGTGGCCCAGGCCCAGGCCGGTCTTCAGCTCGCGGTAATCGTGCTCGACCCGCCAGCGGATCTTGGCCATCCGGGCCAGCTCGGCGATCGGGGTGTCCGGCGGGAGGTTAGACAGCCAGTAATCGGTGGGCTCATCGGCTCCGGGCGGCCATTCGGCCAGCAGCCAGCACTCCGGCAGGCTGCCATCGGCCGCGCGGGGGATGTCCCGGTTGGCTGGCCGGACCCGTATATGGCCAGGAAGTGACTGGTCATGGCGGCGTCAGGGTTGTCCCTGGTGGCCTTGGTGCCCTGCCGCCAGGTCACCGGGGCGATCATGTCCGCGCTGGCGATGGCGAGCTGGCGCAGGGGCAGCGGCCGGGCGCGGTAGCGGGGAACGCCGGGCCGCCCCCGGCCGCTGCAGGCCATCATCTCCGGAACGGCATCGTGCGGGTAGGCGCTGGTGGTGCCCTTGACCGCGACTGCGTACTGCCAGCCGCGGGCGGCCAGTTCCAGGCGGAAGGCGGTGTTATCGCCATAGCCCGCATCGGCCGCCACCACCGGCCGCGCGCCGCCGGCGGCGGTGATCTCCTCCAGCACGCCCCACCCGCCGGGGCCGGCCATCTCGTCGATCATCTCCAGCGCCAGCCGCCACTTTTCGGTATGCCGCACCTGACCGGGGATGCCGGCCCGCTCGCGGCGGCGGCGGGCCCGGGCCGCCTGGGCCGGGTCGGCCAGCGCCTGGTCATCCCAGGATTCCGGGCAGAACAGCCGCCAGTCCGCCGCGCAGGAGGCGTGCTCGTTCACCAGGTGCACGCTGACGGCGACCTGGCAGTTGGCGACCTTGCCCAGCGTCCCGGAGTACTGCCGGGCCACGCACGGCGAGGCGGTCCCGTCCTTGGCGAACCCGGTGTCATCGATCACCAGCGCCTCCACCGGCTGGCTGGCCGCGAACCACCGCGCGACATTCCGCCGCACCGCCGCATAATCCCAGGTCGAGGACGTGATGAACTGCTGCAGCCGCTGATGATCTATGCCCAGCCGCGCCGCCATCGGCTGCATCGACTTGCGCTGCCCGTCGGTCAGCAGCCCGCGCACATACAACTCACCGGCCGCCCGCTGGTCCTTCCGCGGCAGCCCGCCGAGCATCTCCGCGGCGAAATCCAGCAGCCGGGGCCGGACCTCCGCGATCTCCTGAGGGGTCATGCCGGTATAACACCGCAGGACCCGGCAACCATACCCGACCTAACAAAGTACTACTAGCAGTTCGCGATTGGTTGCTCGTGGCGCTGGCGTTCTCGGCAGGAATCTACGACTCGATCTCCTTTCTGTCCTTCGGGAAGGTCTTCACGGCGGCTCAGACCGGAAACTTCGCGCTCCTGGGACTTGGTGTCGCCGGCACTCGCCCGCCGGCTGGGCCGCTGCCAGTGACTGTGGTCATATCTTTCGCCGCGTTCGCGGTAGGTGGTGCGCTGGTGATGCCGATACTGAAGTCATTCAGCGGCGATGAAGAGATGGAAGATAGCGGTGTCGGCCAGGCGTGGCCGCGCCGTGCGTTGATCGTGCTCGGGGTCGCACTGGTCGCGCAAGTCGGCTTTCTCGCCGTGTGGATGACGAACTCGCTGTCCATAGATATGATCCGCATCCTGGTCGCCCTGGCTGCGTTCGCGATGGGTTTGCAGATCAACGCCGTCCGGTTCCTGCACGTGCCTGGCGTCTCTACCACGGCCGTAACCGCCACCTTCATTACCTTGGTAAGCGCTATCGCGACCTGGTCGCTCAAGCCGCCCGCCGCCCGGCGCTTGATCGGGGTCCTCGTGAGCATGACCGTCGGTGCCGGCCAGCTGTTCGGCACCGAGGCGCTCGGCATGTTCGTCATCGTGCTGATCATCGGGCTCTGCCTGAGCGTGCCCCAGCTTGCGGGCGCGGTCCCCTGGATCGTCGGCCTCCTCGTCGGCGCGCAGCTCTTACCATGACGCACAGCGCGGCAGCGCCAAGGCGGCCCGCGAGCCCGACCCTGGTGCCCCGCCCCACGGCAGGAAGAAGTGAATCTGTAGCTAAGCCTTCCTCACCCGGGGGTGTGGTTGCCGCGGCGTGAAAATGGCGGGTGCTGGTCGTGGCGGGCTGAGGTCCGCTCACTGCCGCGTGGTGGCCGGGGCTGGGTGATGTGGCTGCGGAGCGGGTGCCGGATGGTGCAGGTTGGGTGCGGGCTGCCCGTGACGCCGAGCTTCTTTGGGATACGAGCCCGTAGCTAAGCCTGGCGCCGGGACCTGTGACCTGAGGGTCGCTTTTTGTTGCTTCGAGCACGCCGGTCAGTATTCGGGCCGTTGAGGCCGTGACCGCGGGTCCCCGGGCAGCCCGCCCTGTTACCCATATCCGAGGATACGGAGGTGACCGCGGTGGGCAAGGCCAGGCCGCAGGTTATCGAGGACGAGGAGCACCAGCGGGTGTTCGAGCGGGTGGCCGCGGTCGACGTGGCCAAGGCGTCGGGGATGGTGTGCGTCCGGCTGCCCGGCCGGGACGGCAGGCCCCGGGCCAGCAAGGTCTGGGAGGTGCAGGCCGTGACCAGCGCGGTCAGTGATCTGGGCCGGCACCTGCTCAAGGACCGTGTGCAGATGGTCACGCTGGAGGCGACCAGCGACTACTGGCGGATCTTCTACTACCTGCTGGAAGCGCTCGGGCTGGCGGTGCAGCTGGTGTCCCCGGCCCAGGCCCGGCAGCTCAAGGGCCGCCCGAAGACCGATAAGCACGACGCGATGTGGCTGGCCCGGCTGACGGAGTGGGGGATGCTGCGGCCGTGCTTCGTGCCGCCGGCCCCGATCCGGACGCTGCGGGACTATACCCGCGCCCGCACCAACTACGTCCGCGAGCGGACCCGCTGCTACCAGCGGCTGGAGAAGCTGCTCGAAGGCGCGCTGATCAAGCTGTCGTCGGTGGCCAGCAAGCTGACCACCGAATCGGCCAAGGACATGGTGCGGGCGATGATCGCCGGGGAACGCGACCCGCACGTGCTGGCCGGCCTGGCCCGCACCCGGATGAAAGCCAAGCACGATGAGCTCGTCGAGGCGCTGACCGGCATGTTCGACGCCCACCACGGCGAGCTCGCCCAGCTGGAACTGGACCAGATCAAGTTCCTGGACCAGAAGATCACCCAGCTGGAGGCGCGCATCCGCGACACCCTGGCCACCCTCCCCGAAGCGCAGGGCGTGGACGCCGACGGCACCACCGGCCCCGCCGCCGGCACCGGCCCGGACGCCGCCGTGCTGCCCGCCGCCGCCCGGCTGGCCGAGATCCCCGGCATCAGCCCGGACCTGGCCGCGGCGATCATCGCCGAGGCCGGCCTGGACATGACCCGGTTCCCCACCGCCGCGCACCTGGTCTCCTGGGCCGGGCTATGCCCGGCCGCGAACCAGTCCGGGCCGCGCACCGGCCACGGCAAAAAGAAACACGGCAACGCCTACCTGCGCGGCGCCCTCGGCCAGGCCGCCCTCGGCGCCGCGCGTACCGGTACCTTCCTCGGCGAACGATACCGCCGCGTCGCCCGCCGCCGCGGCAAGGCCAAAGCCCAGGTCGCCGTCGCCCGGTCCATCCTGATCATCATCTGGCACCTGCTCGCCGAGCCTGCCGCCCGCTACACCGACCTCGGCCCGGACTACGTCGCCTCCCGCACCGACCGGGACAAGAAGATCCGCAACCACGTCCGGCAGCTCCAGGCCCTGGGACTGGAAGTAACCCTGGCCCCGGCCGCCTAACCCATACCGCCCTGACCAGGCCCGACGCTCGAACCAGCCTCGGGTCCGCTGCCGCGCGCCCAATTGAGGTGAGTTATTTTCCGGTCAGTAAGGTCGGGGGAAAGTCGTGGCACTCTGTCCTTCGACAGGGATCTCGATCAAAAGCGAGGTTCCACTTCTCGCCGGGCTGACGATCTCGAGTCGTCCACCCAGCGCTTCGATGCGATCGGCCAGCCCCACCAATCCTGTCCCCTGACTGGGATCGGCCCCCCCAACTCCGTCGTCGCGGATCGCCAGCTTCAAGATCGCGTCCTGCTCGACTACGTCGATCTTCACCACCGACGCATGCGCGTGCTTGGCCGCGTTGGTGAGCGCCTCCGAAACGACGTAGTACGCCGCGACCTCGACGCGCTCGGGCAATCGCCGCTGGTAACGCAGTTCGAGTTCGACCGGAAGTGCGGAACGACGCGCCAGCGTCTTGAGCGCCGGTCCTAGGCCCGCCTTATTAAGGATGGCGGGATGAATCCCGCGCGAAATCTCCTGCAGCTCGGTGAGCACGGAGTCCAGTCCTCGCTTCATCCGTGCTTGGTGCGCCCGCAACTCTTCCATTTCTGAGGGCACAGTGGCCTCCGCTGACCGCAGCTCCAGCAGCAATGACACGAGCTGCTGCTGGATCCCGTCGTGAAGATCGCGCTCGATTCGCCGCCGTGTCTCGTCAGTAGCGGTGATGATCCGGGCCCTCGAGGCTTTCAGCTCTGCGCGGCTTTCGGCATTCGCGATCGCCATCGCCACAAGCTCCGTGAAGGAAGCCAGGCGTGCCTCGGAGTCCCCCGGGAGGGTCAGCCCGGTGCTCGAGCCGGCTCCCATCATTCCCCAGAGCCGGCCCTCGACGATGATTGGGCTGGCAACCGCAGAACGGATGCCCGTGTCCTGGGCGGCCACGCTGAGCGGACCGGAAGCATCGGCGTAGTTGTCGATCCGTACGGAACGGCCCGCCTCGAAGACGAGTGTGGCGAGGTTCTGTCCCCCAAGCGGCCACCGGCTGCCCAGGCGGAAACCCTCGTCGCCCTTGGCCCAGGTGGCGACGAACGTCATCGTGTTGTCGGGGTCGTAGCGGCACATGTTCGTCATGTCGGCAGAAAGCAGCCGCCCGACCTCCTCCGTGACTGCTGCGAACACCTGCTCGGACGGAGTCCCGCGCGCTGCCAGGGTCGCGACGCGCTTCAACGCCGCCTGTTCCTCGGCCAGCCGGGCGAGAGCGGAGGGCCTCTCGGCGTTCGCATCCGTCCGCGTGCCCAGCCGGAACACGACGGCCTTGGTGGCGGCGTCGTCTGTGACCTCGGAGTAGCCGAAGGCACCGCTGCCCTTGGCGTGCGGTTGACGCTCAGGTACCCGTTCGCGATTCCGTTGGGTCATCTGCTCGATGGGGTAGCGATCCTGCGTGAGAATCGGGGGGTCAGGTCCTACCGTGAGAGAGTGCTCGTCGCTTTCGACCGGAATGCCGGAGTCCGTCCACGTCGGCTCGGTTGGTGAAGCGGTCATTGCGCGTCTCCTTCTCCTAATGGAATCAGCGTCGCGATCCTGGTCACATCTCCTCGGGCGATGGGCCGGCCACCGGTACGGCGCCGGCCAATAGGGCGTCGATCCGCTGCAGCACCTCGTCGCCGAGGTCGATCGCGGACGCCGCCACAGCCTCGTCGACGTGGTCGCGATCACGGGTGCCCACGATGGCAACGTGGACGGCCGGATTGGCCAATGTCCAGCCGATCGCCAGCTGGGGCAGCGTGCACCCGAGTTCGGTCGCCAGCGCACCCAGTTCAGCCACCACCCGCAGATTGCGCGCGTAGGTCTCGCCCTGGAACATCGGGCTCCTGGATCGCCAGTCGTCTCGCGCGAATCGCGTGCCGGGGCCGAGGCTTCCGCTCAGCAACCCGTGGGCGAGGGGCCCGTAGACCAGGACCCCGATGTCGTGCGCCTTGGTGTAGGGGAGGACCTGGGCTTCGATGTCGCGGCGGAACAGGTCGTAAGGGGCCTGCAGTGTTTCGGCCGGCGAGGTGACCCCGAAGGTCTCCATCTGCTCGACGTCGAAGTTCGACACGCCGGCGTGCCGGATCTTGCCCTCGGCGATCAGCCTGGCGAGCGCCTCCGCGGTCTCATCGAAGGGCGTGGCGGGATCGGGCCAGTGCAACTGGTACAGGTCGACGTAGCCGGTGCCGAGCGCCCGCAGGCTGGCGTCGATGCCCTCCCGGATCCAGCGGGCGCTTGCGTCACGAACCAGGCCGCCGTCAGTGGGCCGCAGTCCGCCCTTGGTGGCGATGACGACCTGCTCACGGGGAACACCACGCAGCGCGGCGGAGAGGAGCTGCTCCGATTGCCCGAAGCCGTAGGCCTGGGCCGTGTCGAAGAAGGTGACACCCTGGTCGACAGCCCGCCGGATGGCGTCCATCGCCTCGGCGGTGCCTGTTGGCCCCCAGTCTCCACCGAGCTGCCAGGTGCCGAAGGCCAGGCGTGAGACCACCAGCCCGCTGCGTCCCAATTTCAGCTGCTGCATGGTTTTCTTCCTCCATCCAGAGCGGACCACAACGGAACGCAGGGGTCCTGAGTAGTCGCTACCTGTTCCAGCGTCGGGCTACTGGCCCGTTCCGCCGGTGACGGATGAACCAGGTGACGTATGAATCAGGGGTGGGGAGACCGGATGAGCGGCTGGCTGCACCAGCCGGTATGCAGAGACAGAAGTGCAGGTCACACGAGCCCGGACTAGTGACCGGTCGCTTGATGTAATGGGCCTGGCCCGGGTACCCTCAGACGTGGCCGGGTGGCGGATGGTCGGCCGGAGCAAGGAGTTTTCCCAGCTGACCGCGGCCGTCGCGGCCAAGCGGGGGGCAGTGATCACCGGGCCGGCCGGAGTGGGCAAGACCACGCTCGCCCTGAGCGCCGTGGAGTGGGCTGAGCAGCGCGGGATGGCCCGCAGGCGGGCCAGTGCCACCAGGGCGGCGCAAGGGTTGCCCTTCGGGGCGTTGGCGTCATTGCTACCCGCCGAACGCAGCGATGCGGACACGTCGCGAGAGGACCTCGGGGTGCTGCTCGGGCGCTACGCCCGGGCGATGGTCAAAGAGACCCAAGGGCGTCCGCTGCTGGTCTTCGTCGACGACGCCCATCTCCTCGACAAGGGATCGGCCATCCTCGTGCACCAGCTGGCCCTGACCCAGGCGGCCACCGTGCTCGCCACGGTGCGCGCCGGAGAGGTGCTACCGGACCCGGTGCTGTCGCTGTGGAAGGACGGTCCGGCCGAGCGCATCGAGATCGGTGCCCTCGATGACGAGACGATCGAGGAGCTGCTGGCCTCGGCGCTGGGGGGACCGGTGGATGCGGCGACGGTGCAGGAGCTGGCCGGGCGCAGCCGGGGAAACCCGATGTTCTTGCGGGAGCTGGTCAACGGGGCGCTCGAGACCGGCGTCCTGGTCGAGGCGGGGGGCCTGTGGCGTCTTGAGGGCGCGCTGTCGCCCACGGCCCGGTTGGCCGAGTTGGTGGCGCTGCGCCTGGGCGACCTGAGCCAGTCCGAGCGATCGGTGCTGGAGCTGCTCGCCCTGGGTGAACCGCTCGGACCGGCCGAGCTGACCCGGTTGGCCGATCCCCCCGCAGTCAATGCTCTCGAAGACAAGGGTCTGATCACCAGCGGCACAGACGGCCGCCGGATCGAGATCCGCCTGGCCCATCCCGTGTACGGGGACGTGGTGCGCGCCGGCATCAGCGCACTCCGAGAGCGGGCCGTTTCGCGCTCGCTGGCCGATGTGCTGGAGACCGCCGGTGCCCGCCGCCAGGCGGACTCCCTGAAAGTGGCGACGTGGCGGCTGGTGGGCGGCGGCGGCAGCGCCAACCTGCTCGTCTCGGGGGCGATGGCGGCCCGGGCCCGCCACGAGTACTCCCTCACCGAACGCCTGGCCCGGGCCGCCATCGAGGCCGGCGCCGGGTTCGAGGCCCGCCTCATGGCAGCAGAGGCCGCGCATCTTCAGGGTCGCTCCGACCATGCCGAACAGGAGCTGGCCGCGCTGGCCGCACACGCAACCAGCGACGCCGAGAAAGCCCGCGTGGCGTTGCTGCGATTCGACAACACCTACTTCGAGCGCAGCGCCGACTTTCAGATCATCGACGACACACTCGCTGACATCACCGATCCGGTCTGGCGCGATGCGCTAGTGAATAGACGCCTCTTCGTCATGGCCATGTCAAGCAGACCACGGGAAGTAGCGAAGGCGGCATCAACCTGGATCCAGCGCCCCGATTCTGCATCGCGCGTAGAGGTGCTTCACGCCCTGGTCCGGATGGGCCGCTTCGATGAGGCCATCGAGCGGTTGACCCCACCTCCGGATACCAGAGCGGTCCCTGCGCCCGACGAGCTGTGGCACCAGTGGATACTTTTTGGCTGTCGCCCGGTTGCGCTCGTCTACTCCGGCCGTCTCGTCGAGGCGGACGAGCTCCTCACCATGGCCTATCGCGAAGTCATGGATCATCCGGCGGCCGAAGCGAGAGCTGTCGTCGCCGCATGGTTCGCCCTCCTTCATCTCGAGCAGGGCCGCCCGGTGAGCGCGTTCCGCCGGGCCAGCGAGTCCTACACCCTCTTGCAACAGCTCGGGCGCTCGAGCGTTGTCCAACGGCCGTATGCTGTAGCCGCTCAAGCGCTGGCCATGACCGGTCGGGCGGAACAGGCCGCCGCCACATTGTCCGCGGTCGATGTCCTTGCCGTTCCGATATGGCCCAGCATCAGGACCGACTTGCTCCAGGCCCGGGCCTGGGCGGCGGCAGCCGCCGGCGACCTCGCCACCGCCCGGGCCAGGCTCGAAGAGGCAACCGACGCCGGCGAAGAGATCGGCGACCTCGTCGGTGCCGCCAGCGCGCTGCACGGCTTGGCCCGCCTGGGCCACGCCCGCCAGGTGGCCGGCCGCCTAGAGGACCTCGCCGCCCAAGTGGACGGCGAGTTCGTGGTGGCCCGCGCCGCCTATGCCAACGCGGTGGCGGCCAGCGACGGCCAGGCTCTCCATGAGGTCTCCGAAGCCTTCGGGGGACTGGGCGCCAATCTCTACGCGGCCGAGGCGAGCGTCGAAGCCGCCGCCGTGCTGAGACGTGGCGGACATCCCCGGGAAGCGGCGGCCGACGAAAACAGAGCGGCGCAGCTCCTGAGCCGTTGCGAAGGAGCCGCCACCCCGGTGGTCAGGACCATCACGGCCCGGTCCCGCCTCACCCCCGGCGAGCTCGACGCCGCCGTGCAGGCCGCCGTCGGCCGCTCGAACAAGCAAATTGCCGCTGATAGCCACATCTCGGTGCGAACGGTCGAGAACCATCTGCAGCGCGTCTACGAAAAGCTCGGGATCTCGAGCCGTCGCGAGCTGGCCGATGCACTGCGTGACCAGCCGGGCACCTGATCCACCACTCACCTGACCCAGCCCGTGCGAGCCGGGATCGACGAATACCAGCGTCTCATTGCCGGGCAGCAGCGGCGCGCAGCACGCCAGCTCGGCCAGCAGCAGCCGGGTTCACCTTGCCCGGCTGCAGCACGTAGTGCCTGCTGCCATCCCGGGCTTCTTGCTAGCCGGTAGTCGAGTTGGCGGCTCGCCATGAGGACAGCGCCGCCCCCATGCGTGATGGTCGACAGTATGTCGCACACGCGGCGAGCCACCAACCCGACGAGTGATCCGATGCCGCCAGATCGGCGTGATCGTCAGCACCGACCGAACACATGCGACCTCGGTCGGCTACGAAAGGCAGGGGAAGATCATGGACGCGAACAAGACGCGGACGCCGGCCACACCGGCTGTCCTGGGCGATCCGATGCGTGATCGCGGGGTGGCGTTCACCGCAGCCGAGCGGGAGGCGCTGGGGCTGACCGGGCGCCTCCCGTCAGCGGTGCTGACCCTGGACCAGCAGGCCCAGCGCGCGTACCAGCAGATCCACCGCCAGGGCGATGACCTGGCCAAGAATGTCTACCTGGAGCAGTTGCACGACCGCAACGAGGTGCTGTACTTCAAGGTGCTCCTGGACCACCTCGCCGAGTTGCTGCCGGTGGTGTACGACCCGGTGGTCGGGGATGCGATCGAGCGGTATTCGCACGAGTACCGCCGCCCGCGGGGCATCTACCTGTCCATCGACAGGCCGGAGGACATGGACGCGGCGTTCGGCACGCTCGGGCTGGGGCCCGGTGATGTTGACCTGATCGTGTGCAGCGATGCGGAGGAAATCCTCGGCATCGGCGACTGGGGGGTCGGCGGCATCCAGATCTCGGTCGGCAAGCTGGCCGTCTACACCGCCGCCGCCGGCATCGACCCGCGCCGCGTCATCCCGGTCTCCCTCGACGTGGGCACCGACAACGAGGCGCTGCTGAACGACCCGCTGTATCTGGGCAACCGGCACGCCCGGGTCCGCGGCAAAGACTACGACGCGTTCATCGCCCGATACCTGGAGGTAGCGTCGTCGCTGTTCCCGGGGGCGCTGCTGCATTTCGAGGACTTCGGAGCGGGCACCGCGCGGCGGATCCTGCTCACCTACCGGGACCGGTACCGGATCTTCAACGACGACATTCAGGGCACCGGGGCCATCGTCGTGGCGGGGCTGCTCAACGCGCTGCGGGTCACCGGCACCCGGTGGCGTGACCAGCGGGTGGTCATCCTGGGGGGCGGTACCGCCGGGGTGGGTATCGCCGACCAGATCCGTGACCAGATGGCCCGTGATGGGCTGGATGCGGGCCAGGCCACCGGCCAGGTCTGGATCGTGGACCTGCCGGGCCTGCTCACCGAGGACATGAGCGAGGGCTTGCTGGACTACCAGCGTCCCTACGCCCGCCCGGCCGCCGAGGTATCGGGGTGGGCGAGGACGACCGTGCAGGTGGATCCCTCCGCCGCCACCCGCTGGCCGGAGATGGCCGCCCTGCGGCAGGCCCGTGCCGCCTCGGGCATCATTACCCTGCAGACCGTGATCGAGCAGGTCAAGCCGACGATCCTGGTCGGGACCTCGACGGCGTACGGGGCCTTCACCCAGCAGGTCGTCGAAGCCATGAGCGCCGGCGTCGAGCGGCCGGTCATCTTCCCGATCTCCAACCCGTTCTCCAAGATCGAGGCCATGCCGGCCGACATCATCGCCTGGTCCAGGGGCAAGGCCCTGGTCGCCACCGGCCTGCCGATCGCGCCCGTCGATTACGAGGGCGTGACCTACTCGTTCGGGCAGGCCAACAACGCCCTGGTGTACCCGGGGCTGGGCCTGGGCACGATCGTGGCCGGCGCCTCCAAGGTGACCGACGGCATGCTGCTGGCCGCGGCCGAGGCGGTCGCGGGCCAAGCCGACGTCACCGCACCGGGCGCCTCCCTGCTGCCCGCGGTGGAGAACCTGCGCGCCTCCTCGGCGACCGCCGCGGTCGCCGTGGCCCAGGCCGCGGCCGGCGACGGCGTCGCCACCGCCAAGCCCGACAACCCGGTGCAGGCCGTACACGACGCTATGTGGCAGCCGGCCTACCCCCACTCGGCGTTCTGACGCCGACGGCGGGCAGATCGTCGACTCCACCAACTTCCAGGCCGCCCAGCACGATCGCCGCGGCGCTGGTCGAGCTGGACCCGGGGGCCTGCGGGAACTGCACTGGCACCCAACCCGGCTGGGCTCACCGACGCTGTGCTTACGGCCAGCGGTCGTCAGGGGACCCCGCCGGCGTGGTGGCGGAATAGGTGCTGCGGCTGCGGCGCCCGGGCGAGCGTCGGCCCGGGCGGCACGACTCGCGTAGCCAGCAGGCCGACCAGCGCAAAGCTAGCGGCGACGAGCATCGCCACCTCGGTCCGGTGATCGGTCGTGCCGTGCACGGCGACCAGTGTCGCGGCCAAGATCGCCACGCCGAGCGCCGAACCGCACTGCCTGGTTGCGGTCAGCAGCGCACTGGCCGTGCCCTCGGACTTGGCCGCGACAGGCCCGTGCGTGCCGGCCAGGGTGGACGAGACCTGGCTGAGGCGAGCTGCGAGCCCGAGCACGAACTGGGCCGCCAGCAGCGCGGGCAGCGAACCGGCCAGCACCGCGACGGCGGCCGCGGCCAGGGCCAGCAGCGCCATGGAGAGGGCGATAGCCAGCGCGCGCCGTGGCCCGAGGGACGGGACGAGCCTGCTAGCCGGGCCGGACAACGCGAACGCCCCGGCCGCCTGCGGGACGAAGCACAGACCGGTGAGTACCGGGCTGAGTCCTCGCCCCTGCTGCAGGTACAGCGTCACCAGTAGTACCTGCCCGGCGTTGAAGGCGCCGATCGTGATCAGGACGAGGTTGGCTCCGGCGATGCCGCGGTCTTTGAGCAGGGCCAGGTCGAGCAGCGGTGACCGGGCCCGCCTCTCCCGGGCAACGAACGCGCCCAGCAGCACGATCGCGGCCGCGGCGAGCAGCGCCGGCTGGGTGACCTGCAGCGTGTCGCCCGCCCGTACGACGGCCAGCACGAGCAGGGCCACCCCGGCGGTCACAGTGATGGCGCCGGGAACGTCCAGCTGCCCCCCGCGCCCAGGCGGGTCCGGGGGCAGCAGGCGCAGCGAGGCGACCAGCAGCGCGACGCCCACCGGGGCGTTGACGAAGAAGACCAGCCGCCAGGTGACCTCGGCCAGCAGGCCCCCGAGCACCGCGCCCGACGCGAATCCGGCCGAAACGACCGCGCCGTAAATGCCCAGCGCGTGGCTGCGCTCCCGCTCACCGGGCCAGCTGGTGACCAGCAGGGCCAGGCCCGCGGGAGCCAGCATGGCCGCCCCGATTCCCTGCACGACCCGTGACGCGATGAGAAGGGCAGGTTCGACGGCAAGACCTCCGGCGATGCTCGCGGCCACGAACACGACCAGGCCGATCCGGAACAGCTTCGCCCGGCCGAACACGTCGGCGAGCCGGCCGCCCAGCAGCAGGAACCCCCCGAAGGCGATTGCGTAGCCGCTCACCAGCCACTGGATCGTCGTCGTGCTGATGTGCAGACCGTCCTCGATCGACGGCAGCGCGACGTTGACAATGGTGAAGTCCAGCACCACCATGAACTGCGCCATCGCCAACACCAGCAGCAGCGCGAACCCCGCACTGGGCGCGCCTGCCGGGACCCTGCCCGGGCGCGGGTCATTCACTTCTGCCGCCGACTTCATCGCACCAGTTCCTCCGCTTGCGTCCAGGCAGCGTAGAACTGCCTATCTCGGCTTCCTGCCGCCCGGCTGGCCGCGCCTGCGAACCGGGTCGTGCGGGGACAGAAGGCGCCGGCAGCCAAGGCCGTCCCGGTTGCTTTGAGGATTTCGCGTACAGGGGGCCACGGTCATCACCGCAGGCGGCAACTCGCGCCCCCAGCTAGCGGTAACTGCCGCATTAGGGTGCCAGCGGTCAGCTATGCCTCCCTCGGAAACCGCCGCCAGCACTGGCTGCTGTTTCCGAGAGGAGTCCGCTGTGCGGTGGCGTTTGCGGCATCTCCGGGGATCCCCGGCCGCAGGCGGTGGCTATTCGGCGCCGACGACCTTGAAGTCCTGGTTGACGAAGACGTGGTGCGGCCAGTTGACGCCGATGTAGTGGACCTCGTATTCGCCATTGCTCAGCTGCACAACACGGTCGACGATGGCCCCCGGGTAGACGGCCAGCGCAGCTTCCGTCGCCTTATTCGCGGCCGTTCCGCTGACGATCGTCCCCGACCCCTGACTGTAGCTCGCCGGGATCTGGCCAACCTGCTTGGACGTGGTCGGTGCACCTTTCTGGAGATGAAAGCAGCCCGAAAGATTGGCGGGAGATTATCCCGCACAAGCTGAGAATTAGCTCTGAGGATTAGCTAAGGCTTAGACATGGTGGACCGGCCGTACCCGACGCGCTCAGGGCCAGATAAGGTGACTCGAAGAGACAGCCCGAGAACGACGCTGACCGTTCTGACGCGGAACTAATACGGTCTTCCGGATGCTGGCCAGCGAGAGCACGCACAAAATGGCGAGCAGGATGGAGAAAGTCAGCACGGCCCGGAAGTCCCCGATGAACCCGGAGGCCACCCCGACACCGACCACCGGGATGATCAGGCCGGTGTAGCACGTGACGAAAAAGGCGGATATGGCCTGGCCGCGCCGTCCGGGCGGGGCCAGGCGATTGGCCGTGGCCAGGCTGCCCAGGAAGACGGCACCGACGGCCACCCCGCCCACAATCGTGCCCGCGAGGAACAGGGCCATTCCGGCCTGGGACAGGGCTGCGACGATCAGGGCCAGTGCGGCCAGGAACAGGCCAAGGCCGGCCATTACGACCCGGCGGCTGTTGAACCGGGACAAGAGCAGCTGGGTCACGGCGCCCACCGCTAGCAGCAGGAACACGACGCCACCTTGGACGGCGTGGCTGGGCTGGTGCAGTATGTCCCCCACGAAGGTGGGCGCCAGCGCAGCGAACAGACCGAGCAGGGAGAAGGCGGCGAATCCGGCCACGCCTGCCGCGACGAACTCGCCCCGGCCACGTTCGGGGATGCCGAGCCCGGCGAAGCGGAAGGTGGGCCGCCGGCGAGGGCTGACTGTTTCGGGAACGAGGAACAAGCACAGCCCCGCGACGGCCAGCACCGCCAGGTACACCTCGAACACCAGGACGGTGGGGTGGGGCGCGTACTGGGCGAAGAGCCCGGCCACGAGGGGGCCGAGACCGAGACCGCCCATGTTCACGGCCGTGGCCGTCAGTGATGCCCGGCGGCTGGCCGAGGCCGGGACCAAGTTCGGTCAGCGTCGCCGTCGCCGTGCCGGTCATCAGGCCCGCGGACAGCCCGGACAAGATCCGGCCGATAATGAGCGCCCCCACGTCGGGGGCCAGGATGAACACGACCGTACTCAGCGTGCTGGCCCCGAGGGCCGCGGCCAGCACCGGTTTACGCCCGGCCTGGTCGGAGGACCGCCCCGCCAGCAGCAAGGTGGCCAGGACCGCGGCGGCGTAGACGGCGAAGGTCACCGTCACGGTGGCCGCGGAGAAGTGCCACTGGGCCTGGTAGATGACGTACAGCGGGGTCGGCAGGGTGGTGCCGAGCATGGTGGCGGTGAATACGAGCGCCAGCAGCCAGAACGCGACCCGGCGGGGCGCGGCCAGCCTGCTTGGTTCGGCGACGAGCGAATCGCCAAGGCAATCGACACAGGGCTGGTCGGGGATGCGGCTGGGAGCTTGCCCGGTCGTGGTCTGCGTCTTAAGGCCCGTCTCCGCCCCGGCTGAGTACCTCATGCCTTCCAACGATGGGCCCTCATAGGGCCGGGGTCATTGACGCTAGGGGCAATGTGCGCCCCCAGGTAGCGGCACCCGCGACTCCTGCTAGCAGCAATGCGGCCGCCCGGTTCTCGCCGCCATCCTGGAGCTGGTGACCTGGCCGACGGCCGTCGGCCGGGGCAGGCGCGGGAGGAGAGGGCCGTTATGGCAGGGGCAGCAGGGAACGACCACGACGCGACGGTGGCGGTGCTCGGCGCGGGCATCATGGGATCGGCGATGACCCGCAATCTGGTGGCTGCGGGCTTTGACACGCGGGTGTGGGACCGGTCGCCGCAGGCGACCGGCCCGCTGGCCGACGCGGGCGCGCGGGTCGCGGCGTCGGCGCCGGACGCGGTCCGGGACGCGGGGATAGTGATCACGATGCTGCCCACCGCCGAGGTCGTCGAATCGGTGATCTTCGACGGCGGGACGGCCGACGCGTTCGCCGATGGAGGCGTGTGGGCCCAGATGGGCACGATCGGCGTCGAGGCGACCCTGCGCATCGGGGAACGGCTGGCCTTGAAGCGGCCGGACGTCATGTTCGTGGACGCTCCGGTGTCGGGCAGCAAGGGACCGGCGGAGCAGGGCCAGCTGCTGATCCTGGCCTCGGGACCCGCCGCGGCGGCTGACGCGCTGCGCCCGGTCTTCGACGTTCTCGGCCGCAAAACCGTGTGGCTGGGGCAAGCGGGTCAGGGCAGCCAGGTGAAGCTGGTCGTCAACGCCTACATGTCCATCCTCATCGAAGGGGTGGCGGAGACCATGGAGCTGGCTGATCGCATCGGTATCGGCCACCAGGAGATCGCCGAGGCCATTGAGGGCGGCCCGCTGGACGCGCCGATCGCTGACGCCAAACTGCACAAGATGGACCGGCAGGACTATGCCGCAGAGTTCCCGCTCGAGTGGGCACTGAAGGACGTGGACCTCGCGATCAGCGCCGCCAACGGTGACACCCCGCCGCTGCTGGGCGCGCTCTCTCGCCAGTGGCATGCCGCCGTGGCCGCCGGGTACGGCCGCCAGGACATCAGTGCCGCCCGGCTGGCCCTGAGTCATCCCAGCAACCAAGGCTGAGCGCGGTGTCGGCCCTTGAGGACCTGACCGCGGCGGTAATCGTGGCCGATCGAGCGAAAGGCGAAGCCATGCAACGTACGCAGCTAAGGACCACGCAGCTTGGAGCCACCGGCCTTGAGATCACCCGCGTCGGCTTCGGCGCCTGGGCGATCGGAGGGGGCGGCTGGGAGTTCGGCTGGGGCCCGCAGGAGGACGACGATTCGATCGCGGCGATCCACCGGGCTCTCGAGATCGGCGTGAACTGGATCGACACCGCGGCCGCTTACGGCTTTGGGCACTCGGAGCAGGTGGTGGGCCGGGGCCTGGAAGGCCTGGCTGAGCGGCCGTATGTGTTCACGAAGGCCTCGCTGGTCGAAGGGCCAGGCCGCCGGGTCGTGCACAACCTGAAGCGCGATTCGATCCTGCGCGAGGCCGAAGCGAGCCTCGGCCGGCTCGGCGTCGATGCGATTGACCTGTACCAGATCCACTGGCCGATCCCCGAGGAGGACATCGAGGAAGGCTGGTCGACGTTCGCCGAGCTTAAGGAACAAGGCCTGGTGCGGCACATCGGCGTCTCGAACTTCAATGCCGAACAGCTGCGCCGCATCCAGTCGATCGCGCCGGTCGAGACGCTGCAGCCGCAGTACTCACTCATCGACCGCGACGCAGAGAAGGAGCTCCTGCCGCTCGCGGAGCACAAGGGGATCGGTGTCATCGTCTACTCGCCGATGGCCTCCGGCCTGCTGACCGGCGGAATGACGCGCGACCGGATCGCGCGCCTGCCGGACGACGACTGGCGCAAGAGCGACCCCCGATTCCGCGAGCCGCAGCTGTCCCGCAACCTCGCCTTGGTCGAGCGGCTGAAGACGGTGGCCGCCCGCCACGACAGCACGCCCGGAGCGGTCGCGATCGCATGGACGCTGCTGAACCCAGCCGTGGACGGGGCCATCACCGGCTTCCGCCGAGCCGACCAGGTCGACCCCATCCTCACCGCCGCGAGCATCGAGCTCACCGGCGACGACATCGACGAAATCGAAGCACGGACCCGGTAGAGAACACCGATCGGGCTTCCCGGGCTGATCGCTTACGCCGTGGCGAACGAAACCAGCCAGACCACCGAAGACGCCACTGCCCGGCAGCTGAGGAGGAGAGAAATGGACGGCACAAGAGTCGCGACAATCTCTGGCGAGGTGGTTTCGACCAGTCGCCGCGGCTACCTCCTCACTGCCGCGGTACTGCTGGTCGTGATGACGGGCGGGACCCTGCCCATTCCGCTCTACGTGCTGTATGAGCAGCAGATGGGCTTCGGCCCACTCGGGGTCACCGTGGTCTTCGCCGCCTATGTGATCGGCACGCTGTTCGCGCTGGTGGCGTTCGGGGATCTGAGCGACCATATCGGCCGCAGAAAGCTGCTGGCGATCGCGGTGGGCTGCGCGGCGGTCAGCACCGCGCTGTTCCTGGTGGCCTCCGGCATCGGGGTGCTAATCGTGGCGCGGATCGTCAGTGGCCTGGCGGCGGGGTTTGCCACCGGGACCGCCACGGCCGCACTGGCCGAACTCCAGCCGCGCGGGGACCGCCAGGCCGCCGCGGTAGTGGCCAGCGGGACCAACATGACCGGGCTCGGTCTCGGGCCGCTGATCGCCGGGATCTTCGCCGCGTACGTGGCCATGCCGACCCACAGCGTGTTCTGGGTCTACCTGGGCGTCTGCGCACTGGCTTTCGTCGCCATCGCGGTCATCGACGAGACGGTCCGCGACCCCGATCGGGTGATCAGGGTCCGTCCTCGCCTGGGCGTCCCGCCCGCCATGCGGGCCGTGATGACCGGGTCGTGCCTGGGCGTGTTCGCGGCGTTCAGCATCCTCGGGACTTTCAGCAGCCTGGTGCCCACCTTCCTGCACGGAATCCTCGCCGTGCAGAACCTGGCCCTGATCGGGGCGGCGTCCTTCCTGATCTTTATCGTCGCGGCGATCAGCCAGGCGGCCTCCGTCCGGCTGCCAGCCCGCCGTAGTCTGACCGCCGGATTGCCGCTGCTGCTTATCTGTCTGGCCATGCTGGAAGCGGCGCTGTTCGCCAAAGCACTGTGGCTGTTCCTGGCCGGCACCGTCATCGGCGGCGTCGCCGTGGGGCTCATTTTCCGCGGCGGCCTGAGCGAGCTCAACCGGCTGGCCGACCCGCGGCACCGGGCCGGGGTGGTGTCCACATTCTTTGCCGCCGCCTACCTGGGCCTGGGCTTGCCCGCCGTCCTGACCGGCATCATCTCCCAGCTGATCGGCACCGTGGACGCTAGTGCCTACACCTCCGGACTCGTGGCCGCCATCGTGGTGGCGGCCATCCTCGTCGTCCTGCGCACCTTCGGCACCGCGCCGTCCCCCAAGCCGGGGTGCACGCCCAGCGACGGCTGGTGCTCGCCCCAGGAGCCGGTCACCGAAGGCGCAGGCCAGCCGAGTCAGTCCGGCCTGCGCGCCGCCACGCCACCGTCCGGCCACCAAGCTGGCTCACGATGAAGGGCACAAGTTCCACATGACCTTCCCGGCGCTGGCCGGGCAGGCCAGCGTCGTCCGGGCCGCACCCTGACCTCCTACCCGAGCGTCCGGACCGACATCCGCAACGCCGGCGGCAATGTAGTCGACCAGGAGGTGGTCACCGACCAGAACATCACCTGCAGCCGCTGGCCCCGACGACCTGCCCGCGTTCTGCGCCCGGATCGTCGAACAGTTCGCTACGGGCCGGGCGGGCGTGCGGTGATCGGCGGTTCGGCTGGGATCTCGATCCGCGGCGGGCACCGAGATCGTCATGGTCAGGCCTCCGCCGGAAGTTTCCTCCGCTTCCAGCGTGCCACTCTGGAGCCGCCGATCATGGTCAGCAGCTCCGCGCCGGAAGGTCATGTAACTGGTTAAGCCGGAAGGTCATGTAACTGGTTAACCTGGGCGCCGCCGGTGGGCACGCCCAGGTCAAAGAGCTGGCGCAGCGCGTCGAGATAAACAGGTCCATTCGGTCCGCTGGAGAATTCCCGGGCGCGGACGGTCGGCTGGTGCAGAACCTTGCGGAGGATGCGGTGGACGGTGGCCGCCGTCTCGGCCCGTTCCTGTTCGCTCAGGCCCGGCAGCCGGTCGTGCAGCCGGTCCAGTTCGGCGTCGGCGAGCTGGCTGATCTGTGCGTGCATCGCGGCGATGACGGGCGTGGCCGCCGCTTGTTCCTGTCGCTTCATGTACGCGGCGGCCTCGGCGGCGACGATGGCGCGGGCCTGGGCGATCTGGTCCGGTACCGCTCGGCCGGTCAGGTGCTGGCCGAGAACGGTGAGATCGATCAGCGTGACCCCGGCCAGGCGCCCGACGGCGGGGTCCACGTCGGGTGGCATCCCGAGATCCAGCACGAACAGCGGCCGACTGGCGGCCTGCGCCCGGGCCCCCGCTACCGGCGCGATGGACAGGACGGGGACGGTGGCCCCGGTGGCCGTGACCAGGATGTCGGCGCTGGCGAGCGCGGCGGGCAGGTCGCTGGTTTGCAGGGGCCTGCCACGCACCGCCGCGGCCACCTCGGCGGCACGCGCCGCGTCGCGGCTGGCCACGCAAAGCCGCGCCGCGCCGGCCTCGCGGAGCAGCCGGGCCGCGAGCCTGCCCGTGGGCCCGGTCCCGACCACCACGGCATCGTGGCCGGCCAGGCCGCCCAGGTGCGCGCGGGCGAGGTCCAGGCCAGCCCGGGCGAGCGAGATACCTTCGGTGCTGATCGTGGTCTGGGTGCGGGCGCGCTTGCTGACCCGCAGCGCCGCATCGATCAGGCTGGTGACGGCGGGGCCGGTGGTGCCCGCCGCGGCGGCCGCCCGCGCGGCGGCCTTGATCTGGGCGACAATCTGGTCCTCGCCCACGGCCATCGAATCCAGCCCGCACGCGACCGAGAACAAGTGCTCGGCGGCCGCACCGCCGACGTGGATGCGGGCCATCCTCAGGACGTCAGCCACCGGGATCCGGCCACGCGCCGCGACCAGTTCCGCCACCGCCCGGGTGGCCGGTCCGGTGGCCCCAGCGACGGCCGCGTAGACCTCCACCCGGTTGCAGGTGGACAGGACGGCCACCTCGTTGATGGATGGCAGCGTGTGCAACCGGGCCAGCACGCCGCCCAGCTCCGCGGACGGCACGGCAAGTTTCTCGAGGACTTCGACCGGGGCGAACCGGTAGGACACCCCGATATTCACGATCGTCATCGCAGGTCCGTTCGGTAGGTGAATTCGGCTCGCGGATGGATGAGGGCCCGGCACCTGCTGGCGCCGGGCCCCCGGTGTGCCCCGGCTGATTCAGCCGGTCAGATCGACCGGCTGGATCTGCTGGTCAGGGCTGCTGCCCGGCGCGGACGCCCTTCTCCACCCGGTCGCCCAGCTCCTTGTCCACGTTCCCGAGGTACCAGAACGCGCGCTGGAGGACCGGTTCGGTCACGCCGGCGAGCAGCGCTCCCACGATGTTGCTGACGAGCCGGTCACGAGCGGCGTCGTCGAGGACCTCGCGGACCAGGGTGCCGGCCTGGCCCCAGTCGTCATCCTCGGCGTGCAGCTCGTAGGCGGTGCGCACGAGCTCGCCGTCGGCATACCAACTCGGCGGCTGGTTGTGCTCGCTGTCGGCCTGCGGGCCGCCCTTGGAGTTCGGGAAGTAGACCGGGTCGGTGACGTTGTGGACCCGCCCTATCCCGTCCTTGCTGTAGGCGTGCACCGGCGCGATCGGAGCGTTGACCGGAATCTGCATGAAGTTCACGCCGAGCCGGGCCCGGTGCGCGTCGGGGTAGGAGAACAGCCGGCCGAGCAGCAGCTTGTCAGGGCTCGGCCCGATGCCGGGCACCAGGTTGCTTGGCGCGACGGCCAGCTGCTCGATCTCGGTGTGGTAGTCGACGGGGTTGCGGTCCAGGGTGTACCGCCCCACCTCGATCAGCGGGTAGTCGCCGTGCGGCCAGACCTTGGTGATGTCGAACGGGTTGAACCGGTAGGTCTTGGCGTCCTCGTACGGCATGATCTGCACCTTCAGCGTCCAGCTCGGGTACTCGCCGCGCTCGATCGCCTCGTACAGGTCCTTGGTGTGATAGTCCGGGTCGGTGCCGGCCAGCCGGTCGCCCTCGGCCTGGGTCCAGAACTCGACGCCCTGGTCGCTGATGAAGTGGTACTTGACCCAGGACCGCACGCCTTCCGCGTTGATCCACATGTAGGTGTGCGAGCTGTACCCGTTCATGTGCCGGAAGCTCTTCGGGAAGCCGCGGTCGCCCATCAGCCAGACCACCTGGTGCGCCGTCTGCGGCAGCAGCGTCCAGAAGTCCCACTGCATGTCGTTGGAACGCAGGTTGACCTTGGCCAGCCGCTTCTGGGACCGGATGAAGTTCTGGAAGTGGATCGGGTCCCGCATGAAGAACACCGGCGTGTCGTTGCCGACCATGTCGTAGTTGCCCTCGGTGGTGTAGAACTTCAGCGCGTAGCCGCGTATGTCCCGCCACATGTCGGGTGAGCCGCGCTCCCCGGCCACGCTGGAGTACCTGGCTACCATCCGGGTCTCGGTGCCCGGCTGGAGGAACGCGGCCCTGGTGTAGGCGCTGACGTCGCCGGTGACCTCGAACCGGCCGAACGCGCCGCTGCCCTTGGCGTGCGGCTGCCGCTCCTTGATCCGCTCCCGGTTGAAGTTGGCCATCTGCTCGATCAGGTAGCTGTCCTGCAGCAGGATCGGGCCGCCCGCGCCGACCGTGAGCGAATACTTGTCGCTCTGGACCGGGATGCCGGCATCGGTCGTCTGGATCGGGTTGGGCTGGGTGCTCGTCATACTCGTGTCTCCTTGGTAGATGCGATCCCGGGCCTTGATGAGCCCAGGGGGTTCAGGTGTTTGAGCCGGGCGGTGCTGGCACCGGGTCGGATCCGGCGTCCCTGGCTGGGTTCGGGCCGCCGGTGTACGTGCGCAGCCACCCGTCGCCGGGGTTGAGCGCCAGGAACGCCAGCCCGGCCGCCACGCCGGCGCCGAGCTCGACGAGGATGTAGATCCAGATCGTCGACCAGGCGAAGATGCCGGCGGTGGCGCCGCCAAGCGCGACCGCCGGGTTGAACACGCCGCCGGAGATGCCGCCGACGGCGAAGGCGCCGGCCACCACGGTGAAACCGATCGCCAGCCCGAAGAACCCGTTGCCTGGCTGGTCCTTGCTGGTGGCCACGTTGAGCATCACGTAGACCAGGGCGAAGGTGGCCACCAGTTCCACCACGGCGGCGGCCGCCTCGGCGTGACCGGACAGGGTCAGGGTCTTGACCGCCGCGGGGTTGACGACGGCCCGGGCGATCACCCCGGCGACCACGCCGCCGACGACCTGCGCGATCCAGTAGGGGACGGCATCACCGATCCCGATCCGCCCGCGGACCAGCGCCCCCATGGTTACGGCCGGGTTGTAGTGGCCGCCGGAGATGTGGCCGCCGGCGTAGATCATGACCATCAGGGCCGCGCCCGCCGCCAGCGGGGTGAACACGCTACCGCTGAGCACGCTCATCGCGACGACGAAGGTCAGGAAGAATGCCCCGATCGCCTCGACCGTGTACTTGCGGACGTGCACCGCCCACTCGGGGGCAGCAACTGCTACCGATTTTGGTTCGCTTGTGATGACGTTCGCCATCTGATTCCTCCTTGCTCCGGGCGCCGATGCGGCGTGACCAAGAGGCGGAATAGCCCCTACTTGCTCCGCATGGACCGCGTTCTTTCCGCTCGGCTACGTTCTGTGACACATTGACTATTTCGCCTGAGTCCACAACCGGCATCGCTGCCAGCGGCCATTCAGAGCCCCGGCTAGCTGAAATAACGGAATTCCCGCTAGCGGTAAATTCGCTGGTAACCCAGCTTTCCGCACATCCGGAGACCTGGTCGGGCCCATTTCGGACCGGAACCGGGAAAAGTGCATACATAAGCACCCGGCTGAAGAGAGCAGCCGGAATTCGCCGCACCGCTCTGGATAGCCGGAACGAGAGTGGCCGCGGCCTCAGCGGCCACGGTGTTTCCGCCGCTCCGCCTCGGTGGTACCGCCCCAGACACCAGCATCACCGGTGTTCAGCGCCCACCGCAGGCACGGCTCTCGGACCGGGCACGTTCGGCATATTCGCTTGGCCGCATCGATCTGGAGCAGGTTGGCATCCGAGGTGCCCAGGGGAAAGAACAGTTCCGGATCCATGTCGCGGCAGGCGGCGCGGTGACGCCAGTCCGTGCCCTCGGGATCCGGTCGCCGGGAGAGAAGCCCCTGGCTCCTGTGACTCATCGGGCTCGCCACCGCTCCTGCTCGTGGATAGGGACCGCGGCTTTCCGTTGGCACGCCCCGGCGATCCAACTATGGCGCGGAAGCCATTACCTGCCATCGTTGCCAGCAGCCAACTGATACCCCCGGCTAGCCCGAATAGCCGAATTCCTGCTACCTGGAATGGCAAAAACCGCGCGACCGCTCAGCGCGGCTGTGCCGCCGCAGGGTGCGTGTTAGTAATTCAGTACCGAACGGACGTACGAGGATGCAGCCCGGTGGCCGATCCGGCATCGCGGCCAGCACCCGCTACCCGTGGACGGTGGCTTCAGTCCCTCGGTACCGCTAGCAGGGCTCATCCTTGCGTGCTGCAGGGATGAGCGGATCGGTGATCCCGGGCGACGTCTGGTCGAGCAGGGCAGCGCCGCCGCGGGTGAGCAGCAGGTGAGCCAGCCGTCGGCCAAGCTGCTCGCCGGCGGTTCCGGTCACTTGGGCGCGGATCACGGCGGAGCCGTCCCGAGCGGCGATGACCCCTGACAGCCGGACCGCCGGTTCCGCCCCGGCCTCCGCGGTCACCGCGGCCAAGGCGCCAGCTGGTGTGCTGCACCCGGCCCCCAGCCCGGCCAGGAAGCCGCGTTCGGTGATCGCCGCGGCCCGGGTGGGTGCGTGATCGAGGGTCCTGAGCTGGGCTGCGGTCACCAGGTCGTCGGCGCGGCACTCGACGGCCAGCACGCCCTGGGCCGGGGCAGGCATCAGCACCGACGGATCGAGGGGCGTGGCGATGGCGCCGGACAGGCCCAGTCGTGATAGCCCGGCCATAGCCAGGACGAGAGCGTCGGCTTCGCCGCCAGCCAGCTTGCGCAGCCGGGTGCCGACGTTGCCGCGCATCGGCACAATCTGCGGCTGGCGCCCGGTCGCGCGCAGCAGGGCCGCCCGCCGCGGTGACCCGGTCCCGATCCGCGCCCCACGTGGCAGGGCCCCGAGACTGGTGCCGCCTGGCCAGATCAGTGCGTCACGCGGGTCCTCGCGGGCGGGGAACCCCGCCACCTGCAGCCCGGCTGCCGGCGCGGTGGGCAGGTCCTTGCCCGAGTGCACGACCAGGTCGACCTCACCGCGCAGCAGCGCTGCACGCAAGGTGGTCGTGAATACCCCGGTCGTGCCGAGCTGCTCAATCGGCACGGCCGAGCCATCCCCTGGCGTGCTCATCGTGATCAGGACGGCGGCGCGGCCGGACCGCTCACGCAATTGGCGGGCTACCTGGCGGGCCTGGGCCAGCGCGAGCGGGCTCCCGCGGGTGCCCACCCGCAGTGGACGGTGGTACGGGGAGGTCATGCCCCAGCCTGTCCCGCCTCAGCAAGCAATGTCAGCGCAGCCACCGCCCAGGGCCATTACCAGCTAGCCGGTATCTGGCTTGGGCGCCTGCCAGGAAGACCGGGCTACGCGTATGCGCGATCGTGAGGAAAAGGCGGCACGGCGTTCCGCGCCGAGCCTTCACAACGCAAAGGAGGCAGTGATGGTTACCAACGGACAGACCGCGGCCGGGGTGGCGGTCCCGGACACCAAGCTGGCCCGGGATGCGACCGAACTGGTGCGGGACAACACCACCGACCTGATCTATAACCATTCCCGGCGGGTCTTCTGGTTTGGCAGCCTGCAGGGCCGGAACCGGGGGCTCAGCTTCGACCCCGAACTCCTCTACATCGGGGCGATGTTCCACGACCTGGGCCTGAACGAGCAATTCCGCCGCAGCGACCGCCGTTTCGAGGTGGACAGCGCCGGCGAAGCCCGCCGGTTCCTGCAGGGCCACAGCGTGCCCGAGGACAGCATCCGCCGGGTATGGACCGCCATCGCCCTGCACACCACGCCCGGTGTACCGGAGTTCATGGAGCCTGAAGTCGCCCTGGTCACCGCGGGGGTGGAATACGACGTGCTCGGCATCGGATACCACGACGTGAGCGACACCGACCGGGCGGAAATCACCGCCCTGCACCCGCGGCCGGATTTCAAGCGCCGCATCCTGCAGGCGTTCACCGAAGGGAACGCCGCTAAGCCGGAAACCACGTTCGGCAACGTCAACGCGGATGTCCTTGCGCGCTTCGTGCCCGGCTTCCGGCGGGCCAATTTTGTGGACATCATCGAGAATTCGGACTGGCCGGACTAAGTGCCCGGCCTAGCGCATCGTGCGCCGCGAGCCCACGACCTCCGGCGTTGCCGGCCCGCCAGACACCGGGCTACCGTCGGCCTTATGAACGCGCCAGAAACCGGCGCCGATGGGACCAATGCCACCGACGCGGGGGCGGCCCAAAATTCACCCGGCCGGGCACGGCTGCGCCGGCTTGCCGAGCACGCTTGGGCCTCGGTGGTCGCGGTCGATGCGGAAGCCGGCCAGCCGGCCACGTCAGCTAACGCCGCACCCTTTGGCCGCGCACCTTCTCCACGCCGTAGTCGCGGACCAGCAGGGTGTGCAGCGCCTCCGGGTCGGTCGCGATGACGGTGCGGCCGTTAAGTAGTCTGACGGCCCGCCACACCCCCCGTGCCTCGCTGATCTCGTAGATCTCTCCCCAGCTCCGCTGCAGGGTGCTGAGCGCGTTGTCGCGGGTATCCATCGGAGATCACCCCTTCTCGCGCCCAATGTTTCTGCGGCGCAACTATCCAGGGGAGGGGCCTTGGTCCTCCGCTGGGTATCCCAGGGGAGGGGCCTTGGTCCTCCGCTGGGTATCCCAGGGGAGGGGCCTTGGTCCTCCGCTGGGTATCCCAGGGGAGGGGCCTTGGTCCTCGGTCGGGTGAGTTCGGTCGAGCCGGCCAGGGCGGCCACCTTGAGCCTGGCATCACGACTGCGCGCAACAGAGGCACCCGGCGGCGCAGAAAGCGACCAGCACGGGCGGTGCGACGGTCAGCCCGTTGCGCGCCGGTGACCGCGGGTTTCACCCATGGAGGAGGATGCTGGCCGGTGCGGGTGTCGGTAGCGTCCTGGGCACAAGGTCGGGAGAGTCGGGAGCGTTGGCGGCATGTCCAGGGCGAGATCGTCGTTCGCGGCCGCGGAACGCCACGGGCCACGGCTGGTTCCGCGGAACCCGGTCCGGAATCGGGCCCCGGACCCGTGACAAGGCCGCCCGCCAGCCGCCCCCTAGGCCGGTTCAGCCGACCCCGGCGGCGGTTGCGAGCCCGGCCTGGCCCAGTTGCTGTGCGTGCTCGCCGGGCTGGGGCTGGGCCTGCTGCTGCCGCACATCACCACCGCCCCCAGCGTGGCCAGCACCCGGGTGACCGAGGCGCTGGTCGCCATCGGCTTCGGCACCCTGGGCCTGGTCAGCATCATTTTCTCGCTGCTTTTCCTGGTGGTGCAGTGGGCCTTCGGGAGTCTTTCGCCCCGGCTGAACCTGTTCCGCGATGACCCGATCGTGTGGCGAACGTTCGGGCTGGCCCTGGGGGTCTTCGTGTTCTCGGTCACCGCGGCCCTGGTCATCGCCAACGACCCGGAAGTGTCGGTGATCGTGCCGGCCGTGGAAGTGGCAGCCGTCCTCGCCACGGTGGCCCTGATGCGGATCCTTCAGGTGAAAGCCTTCACCTCGATACAGCTGGCACCGACGCTGGCTGCGATCGCCGCGGAAGGCCGCGCCATCCTCGACGACCTGTACCGGCGGCCCTGCCCGGCCGCGCCGCGTCCTGCCGTGGTGCTGCCGCCACTGCGCCGCGTCGTCAGCTGGCCACACGGGCAGGCCACCTTGCAACAGGTCCACCTGCCCCGCCTGCTCGACGCAGCCGGCAGCGCCGTCATCGTGTTCCAGGCCGGCATAGGCGACACGCTCCAGCAGGGTGCCCCGGTCGCCGGTCTGCACGGTGGCGACGTGGCCGACGCAGCCGTCCTCCATGGGCTGGTGACCGGACAGGAACGCACCTTCCACCAGGATCCGCTGTTCGCATTCCGGCTGCTCGCCGACATCGGCCTGCGGGCCCTGTCTCCCGCGGTCAACGATCCGGCCACCGCCGTCCAGGTGCTCGACACCATCCAGAGCCTCCTCTGCCCCCTCGTCACCCGGGACCTCGACGTCGCGGAAATGGCCGACGGATCCGGAACGGTCCGGGTGGTACTGCCCCTTCCTTCCTGGGATGACTACCTGCGGACAAGCCTGGATGATCTCATCGAGTCCGGCTCCCGTGCTCCCATGGTGCTGCTGCGGGCACGGACCCTGCTCACCGGCCTGCTCAATACCGCGCCGCCACACCGCCGGTCATCGATCGCATGGCGGCTCCAGCACGCCGAGGAACTTATGGCCGGCAACTTCCCGGCGATCTGGCGGGACGCAGGCGGGAGAGACCCAGGAGGAAGCCCATGAGGCCGCGTGACCCACGGTGCCGCTGTCACAACGCTCGGCATGCGGCGGCGACGACCGACTCCCGGTAGTTCAGGGAGGTGGGGCGCACGCAGGCCGAACGGGCTGGCGCTACGGGAGGGCTGACCGGAGCGCGACCACCGCCGGACCGCTCCCTGGGCCGCGAGGTGTCATCCCCAGTGACCCTCGGAACGCGACCGATGCGACAAGGGGAGTGGCCGGCTCCGGCCTGCCGTGGACGAACGGCTAAACGGCTGATGGGGGCAGACCCGGCGGCCGCCCGACGAAGGTACCGCGCCACTCCGACAGCCAGTCCTGGATCGGGCGGGGATCGGTTCCGGTCAGCTGGCGCGCCGTCCCGGTCACCGTGCCCGCGGCGCCGTGCCGGATCCAGTCGAACATCTCGAGCGTCCCCTCGGCCTGCCACGGAGTCAGCCCGCTGGCCAGCAGGCGCTTTCGCGCATCCCCGCGAGGCTGGTTCTCATAGTCCACCTCCCGCGCGAAGACGGCCGAGACACGGGCCGCGACATCTGCGTAGCTGAGCGCCTCCGGCCCGGTCAGCACGTACATCGCGTCCTCGTGGCCATCGCTGGTGAGAACCTCGGCCGCGGCGCGGGCGACGTCCTTCGCGGCGATGAACCCCACCTTGCCCCGGCCTGCGGGCGCGAAAATCGTGCCCTCGTCGCGGATGGTGTCCGCCGCATCCACGAGGTTCTCCATGTACCAGCTGGGGGCCAGGTAGGTGACCGGCAGGCCGGTGGCGTCCAGATGCTCGGCGACCTGCCGGTGGCTGCGCATGAAGCGCACTTCACAGTCCGGATCCTGGAAGCCGTCCGCGGCCATCTTGACGACGTGCGGGCGGTGGCCAGCAGCCACCAGCGCGTCGATGAACACCGTCTCCAGGGTGGCCTGTTCCTCCTGCTCCGGGCTCAGCAGGAAAACCCGGTCGAACTCCCGCAGGACCTCCGCCGGCGGCGGATCGTCGAAGGTGGCCACCACGTGCTGTGGCTTTCCCGGCAGGTCAGCGGCCCTCGCCTCGACCCGCACCATCGCGGTGGCGTCGGCGTGCGCGTCAGCCAGCGACTCCATCAGGCGGAAGCCGACCCGCCCGGTCGGCCCGGTCACCAGAATCACGTCACTGTCCCCCTGACCGTCCGGGGCGCCCGGCCGTTCCGGGCGGTTGCCGTATCGCCCATTGTCCGCCGCGCCCCGCTATGCGGTTCAGCCGGCTCCCGCGTCTCAGCGGCCCGGCGCCGCGGTTGAGATGGACGGCCGTTTCACTGGGCCGTCCGACTCACTCGCCTGTCTCACCGTCGATCGCCGCCGCTCGAGGACGAGACGGGTACCCATCGATGACGGGACGGGCACCTCAGGTACAGGCTGCGGAGGATGGCGGCAGGCCGGGATCGGTCACCAGCGGCGCGAAGCCGGGCTTGAGCACCGAGTTGATGATTTCCAGCCGCTCGTCGAAGTGCGCAAACGCGCTCTTCATCGCGTTGACGGTGAGCCACTGGATGTCCACCCAGCCGTAGCCGAACGCCTCGCTCACCGCGTGCATTTCCGAGGACAGCGTCACCCCGCTCATCAGACGGTTGTCGGTGTTGACGGTGACGCGGAAGTTCAGCTTCCGGAGCAGGCCGATCGGGTGCTCGGCGACCGATGCGGCCACGCCGGTCTGGATGTTGGACGTGGGGCACATTTCCAGGGCGATCCGGCGGTCGCGGACATAGGCGGCGAGCCGGCCGAGGGACGCCGGGCCGTCCGGGTCGATCTTGATGTCGTCGACGAGCCGCACGCCGTGCCCGAGCCGCTCCGCACCGCAGTACTGGACAGCTTCCCAGATCGACGGCAGGCCGAACGCCTCCCCCGCGTGGATCGTGATGTGGAAGTTCTCCCGCTGCACGTACTCGAAGGCGTCCAGATGACGGCTCGGCGGCCAGCCCGCCTCAGCGCCCGCGATGTCGAAGCCCACCACGCCCAGGTCCCGGTAGCGGACGGCCAGCTCGGCGATCTCCAGCGACCGTGCCGTGGTCCGCATGGCCGTGAGCAGCCCGCGGACGACGATCCCGGACCTCGCGCTGCCGAGGCGGAATCCCGCCAGCACCGCCTCGACCACCTGATCGAGGCGCAGTCCCCGTTCGATATGCAGCTCGGGAGCGAACCGGACCTCGGCGTAGACGATGCCGTCCGCGGCCAGGTCCTCAGCGCATTCGGCAGCGACCCGGACCAGCGCCTGCGGTGTCTGCATGACCGCGACCGTGTGCTTGAACGGCTCCAGGTACAGCTCAAGATGACCACGCCGGGCGGCGCCGGTCACCGACTGGGCCAGCACGTCCGGATCGGTGCTCGGCAGACCGTCGTAGCCGACGGCCTCGGCAAGCTCCACGATGGTCTGGGGGCGCAGCCCGCCGTCCAGGTGATCGTGCAGCAGGACCTTCGGCACGGCGCGGATCTGCTCAATGCTCAGGCTCACGCGCCCATTGTGGACGATTCAGGCCAGCTGCGCTCAACGGGGTGCCCGGGCCCTCGGACACGACATGGCCGGCCGGGACGCAGACCTGGGGGGTCGGGGACACCGCCGGCCGATTGGCCAGATGGGGGCTTGTGCCTCTTGCATTCTGTCCCAGAGCAGCGCCAAATCGTCTGGGTAAGGCCGACATGCCGGATTATGCGGGTGACGCAGGGACCGGAACTGGCGGGAGCCGCCGTTCGATTTCCAGGGCAGCCGGCGGTGGGACAGATTCGAAGTGGTGGTCGTCATGTACAGGTACCTTGTGGTCGCAAACCAGACCCTGCACGGTGCTGACCTGCGGGAGGAACTCCGCAAGCGGATCAAGTCGGGACCCTGCTCCTTTTTTGTGCTCGTTCCGAATACCAGTGCCGCCCACTATGACGCCGAGGCAGCGGCTGAGGTGCTGAGCCATCCCGGCACGTGGTGGTGGGCGACGGACTACGCCGGCCCCGCCACCGATGAGGAGGCGACCGCGCAGGCCCGGCAACGGCTCAAGCAGATGCTCGGCAACCTCGCCGCGCTGGACCTGCCCGTGCAGGGGCAACTCGGCAGTTCCGACCCGCTCGAGGCGATGGAGAAAGTATTCGCCGATCATCAGTTCGACGAGATCATCGTGGCCACGCTGCCCCGGCGAGTCTCACGCTGGCTCGAGGCTGACCTGCCGGATGAGGCCGAGCGCCGGTTCGGCGTGCCCGTCACGACCATCGTCATGAAAATCTGACCTCCCGGCCGGGCCGGCTGCTGGCGCGGCAGGCCGCGGGAGATCGGGTGGCTGCCGTGTGCTGCGGCCGGGGCCTGAGTTCTCGCGCACCGGGGACGCTTGCGGAACCGGTCAGGACCTTCGCCCCGTGCCGCACCCGACCAGCCGGGCCGACAATGGTCAGGTTCACGCAGTGATGCCGTATCCGGCGAGAGGCAGGCCAGCCGTGCATGCGGAGCGCAAGACACTGACCCGCTACACCATCGAGTCCGAACACCGCCATCCCGGCTCGAGTGGTGAGTTCTCGGGCCTGCTCAACGCGGTGGCGACGGCCGTGAAGATCATCAGCAACCAGGTCGGCCGGGGTGCGCTGGCCGGCGCTGCGGGAAGCGGCGGCGTGGAGAACGTTCAGGGCACGGCGCAGAAGAAGCTCGACCTCATCAGCAACGAGGTGATGCTCGGCGAGACGGAGTGGACCGGGTACCTGGCCGCGATGGCGTCAGAAGAAATGGATGACATCTACCCCGTCCCGGCAACCGGGCGGCGCGGGAAGTACCTGCTGGTATTCGACCCGCTGGACGGCCCGGGCGACATCGACGCCAGCATCTCGGTGGGCACGATCTTCTCGATCCTGCGCAGCCCCGACCCGGCAGCGGAGCCGCGGGCCGAGCACTTCCTGCAGCCGGGCACCGCTCAGGTGTGCGCGGGCTTCGCCGTCTACGGGCCGTCCACCATGCTGATCCTCACCACCGGCGATGGCGTTGACGGATTCACCCTCGATCGCGATATCGGGGCGTTCGTCCTGACTCACTCGCAGCTGCGCATTCCCGAGGACTGCGCGGAGTTCGCGATCAACGCCTCCAACGAGCGCTTCTGGGAGCCGCCGGTGCGCCGCTACATCCAGGAGTGCCTGGCGGGCGGGACCGGGCCGCGAGGCCGGGACTTCAACATGCGCTGGATCGACTCGCTGGTGGCGGAGACCTACCGCATTCTCGCCCGCGGCGGTATCTTCCTGTCCCCCAGGGACAGCAGGGAACCAGCCGAGCCAGGACGGCTGCGGCTGATGTATGAGTGCAATCCGGTCTCGTTCATCGTCGAGCAGGCCGGCGGCAGCGCGAGCACCGGACATGGGCGTGTCATGGAAATTCAGCCAGCGAGCCTGCACCAGCGCGTGCCGCTGATACTCGGATCCAGGAACGAGGTCGAGCGGATCGAGCGCTATCACCATGACCGGGCCAGGGCAGAGGAGTCGGCCTTCGACGACTCGCTGTTCAACATCCGGTCCCTGTTCCGGACCCGGTGACCGGAGGAGGACAGATGTCGGCCAAGCATCCGATCGTCGTCATCACCGGCTCGTCCGGCGCGGGCACGTCCTCGGTGACCAGGACCTTCCAGCACATCTTCGTGCGCGAGGAGATCAACGCGGCGATCGTGGAGGGCGACTCGTTTCACCGGTACGACCGAGAGCAGATGAAGGCCGCAACGGCGGCCGCCGACAAGGAAGGCAACCATCACTTCTGCCATTTCTCGCCCGAGGCGAACCTGCTCGAGGAGCTCGAGACCTTGTTCCGCGAGTACGGTGAGGACGGCCGCGGCAAGGTCCGCAAGTACCTGCACGACCCGCAGGAGGCCATGCCCTACGCGCAGCAGCCTGGGACGTTCACGCCGTGGGATGACGTCGACCCGGACAGCGACCTGCTCTTCTACGAGGGATTGCACGGCGCCGCGGTCACCGCTAAGACGGACGTAGCCCAGCACGCGGACCTGTTGGTCGGGGTTGTCCCGATCATCAACCTGGAGTGGATCCAGAAGCTGCACCGGGACAAGACCGCCCGCGGCTACACCAACGAGGACGTGGTCAACACGGTCCTGCGGCGCATGCCGGACTACGTGAATTACATCTGCCCGCAGTTCTCCCGCACGCACGTGAACTTCCAGCGGGTGCCGACGGTGGACACGTCGAACCCGTTCATCGCCCGTGACATCCCGAGCGCCGACGAGAGCTTCGTCGTCATCCGGTTCGCCAGGCCGAAGGGCATCGATTTTCCCTACCTGCTGTCGATGCTGCACGACTCGTTCATGTCACGGCCGAACATCATCGTCGTGCCGGGCGGGAAGATGGAGCTGGCCATGCAGCTGATCTTCACTCCGCTCATCCTGCGGCTGATGGCGGCACGACGCCACGCCTGAGCGCCCGCCCCGGGACCAGATTGGCGGGATGAAATCGCGCCCGGATAGGTAACGGCCAGGCTTAACCATGGTTCAGCAGAGCGGCCATCCCGGTCTCCCGCCAGAGCAGGTAGCAGAGCCCGGCGAGGAGCAGGGTGGAGACAATCCAGTGCTCTGCGAACCGGCCGGTGGTGATCTGCAGACGGTGTGGCAGCAGGTGGTATTCGCGGCGGCTGAACGGCCAGGCGAGCGGGCATCCGTCGTGCGTGAGCTCGTCCCCCGCGATATGGGACGCCGCACCGAGCGCGACACACAGCGGCACGAGGGACAGCCCGGCGTGCCAGTAGATCGCGGCGGCGGCCCCGGCCACGCCGATGACGTCGCCGTGGTGGCCGCCGATGCGGAGCGCCCGCACGCCGGCGGCCAGGATCAGGCTGAGGATGACGCCGAGGATGATCTTGCCGGTCAGGCCCCGGGCGTGATTGACGGCGACCCACGCGGCGAGGGTGAACGCGGCGACGCCGAGGATGCTGTGCGTGCCCTTGCGGTGGCCGCCGCTGACCTTATGTACGATCCACGAAACCGTCTCGGTGAAGAACCCGAGCGTCCGGGAGATCGTCGAGCCGTGCTCGTCGATGTCGGGAACGGTCGCCGCCCCGGCGGTGAACACCGCGCCGGCGAGCAGGGCCGGCCCGCTGACGTGCAGCACCGGCGCGACGGCGGTGAAGACAAGTGCACCGCTGAGGGCATGGTCACGCGCCAGCATCGGGGTCCTCCTGCGCGCCGTCGCGAGGCCCGGGGATGGACCTCTGCGGGCACGCTAACCGGCGCGGCCGCGGAACTCCCGGAGGCACGACCGCACCGGGGGCCTTATTCGCTTTAAGTGATGGATATGTGACTTTCCGTCAACACCGGTGCCTTCGAGGGTGCCTCCCCGGATGCGTCCGCGCAGGTAGGGGCGAACGTCCCGAGCCGACGCGACACGGGACGCCTAATCTTGGCCTATTGGGAGCATCATGCGAGAGGGTGGCGTCAGACACCGTGCCACCTGATGGAGGGCGTCATGGCGAATCTGAGCTCCACGCTTGAAAAGACCGTGGCCGACCATGGCGATCGCCCGGCGATCCGCCAGGACGACCTGGTGCTGACCTACGCGCAGCTGCGGGACGCCGCCGGCCGCGCGGCGTCGCTGCTGGCGTCCTTGGGGGTAACACCCGGTGACCGGGTCGCGGTCATGCTGCCGAACGTGGCCGCCTTCCCGATCGCCTTCTACGGCGCGCTCGCCGCCGGCGCCACGGTGGTGCCGATGAACCCGATGCTGAAAAACCGCGAGGTTGCCTACTACCTCGGCGATTCCGGGGCGAAAGTCCTGTTCGCCTGGCACGAGGCGGCGGTGGAAGCAGCCAAGGGCGCCGCCGGGACGGGCACGCAGATCCTGGAGGTCGATCAGCCCGGCATGGGCGCGCTGCTCGCCGCGCTGCCCCCGGCAGCCTCGGCGGCGGAGCGGGCCGGCGGCGACGACGCCGTGATCCTGTACACCTCGGGCACCACCGGCCGGCCCAAGGGCGCCGAGCTCACCCACGCGAACCTGACCCGCAACGCCGAGCTCACGGCTACGACCCTGCTGAAGGCCGGCCCCGGCGACGTGACCATGGGCTGCCTGCCGCTGTTCCACGTCTTCGGCCTGACCTGCGCCCTGAACGCGACCATCTTCGCCGGCGGCAGCCTCACGCTGCTGCCCCGGTTCGACCCCGGCAGGGCCCTGGAGATCATCGGGCGGGACAAGGTGACCATCTTCGAGGGGGTGCCGACGATGTACGCCGCGATGCTGCACCACCGGTCCCACGCCAGCGCCGACACCTCGTCCCTGCGGACCTGCATCTCCGGCGGCGCGTCGATGCCGCTGGAGATCATGCGCGGCTTCGAGCAGACCTTCGGCTGCATGATCCTGGAGGGCTATGGGCTGTCGGAGACCTCCCCGGTCGCCTCCTTCAACCACCCGGACCGGGAGCGCAAGCCCGGGTCGATCGGCACGCCATTCGAGGGGGTCGAGATGCGCGCCGTGGACGGGGACGGCCGCGAGGTGCCCGCCGGCGAGGTCGGGGAGATCGCCATCCGGGGGCACAACGTGATGAAGGGCTACTGGGGCAAGCCGGACGCCACCGCCGAGGCGATCCCGGACGGCTGGTTCCGCACCGGCGACCTGGCCAGGGTCGACGATGACGGTTATTTCTTCATCGTGGGCCGCCAGAAGGATCTGATCATCCGCGGCGGGTACAACGTGTACCCGCGGGAGATCGAGGAGGCCCTGCACGAGCATCAGGCGGTCGCCGAGGTCGCCGTCATCGGCATCCCGCACGCCGAGCTGGGTGAGGAAGTCGGCGCCGCCGTGCAGCTCAAGCCGGGGACCACCGCCACCCCGGCGGAGCTGCGCGCGTTCGCCCGGGAACGGGTGGCGGCCTACAAGTACCCACGGCACATCTGGCTCGTCGGCGAGCTGCCCAAGGGCCCCACCGGCAAGATCCTCCACCGCGAAGTCCAGCCGCCGCAGAACCTGCTCCCGTTATCGCCCGACCAGGCCGCTGACCCGCGGGATCAAACGAGCTTCTGAGTACCCGGCGGCCCGGCCCGGGCTGGGCGCCCCGGCCTGGGCGCCCCGGATATCTGAGGGGACGTGGAGCGGGCGGCTAACGGGAGGGCGTCCCTGCCGAGGAGGGTGATGCGGTCGGAACGACGGTCGGGGGCGGCGTTCCGGCCAGGTGCGTTGTGCTGGTTGTGGGCGCCGGGCTGGACGGCGTGACTCGCGCGGTCGGTACCGGCGTGGCCGACGGCCGGGCCGGGGACGGCCGGGGTGTAGTCGGCCGGGGTGTAGCGGGCACCGCCGTGGACGAACCTGCGGGTTGCGCAGGCGTCTGGGAGACGGCTGCGCTCGGCGGCCGGAAGTACACGTAGGCAGCGAGGGCGATCAGGAAGACAGCGGTCAGGACCCAGGTGGAGGTCCGCACCCGTCGCATCATTCGGTCCCGGCCGGCTCTGCGGTTTCCAGCACGGTCGGCAGGTTGATGCCCTCGCTCCGGAATCGCGCCGCGATCCGGACCCGCAGCATCCGCCCGACGTCGAACTGCTTGCCGGGCAGCGTCCTGGCCACCAGGCGGATCTGGAAGTGGTCCACGTCGATGCTCTGCACACCCATGACGGCCGGGGGGTCCAACAGCAGACTGCGCAGTTCGGGCTCCTTGTACGCCTCCTCTCCGATCAGCCGCAGCACGTCACTGACCCGGTTGACGTCGGCGACAGCGGGCACGGGCACGTCGACCACGGCACGTGCCCAGTCACGCGACAGATTGGTCACCTGGGTGATCTGGCCGTTGGGGGTGATGACCACCTCGCCGTCGGCGGTGCGCACGGTGGTAACCCGCAGGGTGACGTCCTCGACCGTCCCGATCGCAGGGTCGGGCAGGCTCGGCACCGAAAGGCGGATGAGGTCCCCGAAGCCGTACTGGCGCTCGGTGATGATGAAGAAACCGGCCAGGATGTCCTGGACAATGCGCTGGGCACCGAACCCCAGCGCTACAGCCGCTACGGCGGCCGGGGCGACCAGGCTCGTCACGGGGATACCGAGGCGCGCCAGCACCGCCACGCCGGTCGCGCAGTAGATGACGACCAGGGTGACCCAGGTGATCACCGACGCCAGCGCGTGCCGGTGCTTCGACGCCTCCGACCGGACAAGCGCGTCTGTCTCCCGAGCGGTGGCGTCGATGTGGTCCGTGATCCTCCCGCCCAGCCAGGTCGCGAAACGCGTCAGCAGTATCGCGCCGGTCAGCAGCAGCACGATCTCCAGCCCGCTGCCGCGCGCCCACAGGCCGATGTTGGGCAGAGGAGCCACACTCGAAGGCATAGCCCCTTATCATGGCCGATCCACGGTCGGCAAGTACAGGCACCGCCGGGTTCAGGCCAGGGCGATCTGGACCGGGCCGGCGGCCGGGCCGTCGAGTGCCCGGGCGACGGTCCTGGCGGCGACCAGCTGTCTCACCTGGATGCCGTCAGCATCGCTGCCATCACAAACTCGACCGCCGCCTGCGCTGCCTGCATGGAAACGGGGGCCCCCGCGTCCCGGGCAAGCCCACCAGGGTCGGCAACGTCATCGCCCAGCCCGTGGACGATGCCGTCAACGAAGTGACCGATCTCATCCGCCGCGCTCGGGTGGATGGCCCGGAACAGCTCGATGATGAACTGCGCCCTCTCAGGGGTCATGGCGCCGGGTCGCTCGGCTCTCCTGGTATCGGCCATATTGACCATCTCCCTGTATCGCCACTACTACTACCCGGACGCCGGGCGTCCCGGTAGTAGCGCCTCACCCCCTGGGGGCGAGGCGCTAACGCCCGTGAATCACGCACGCGGTCAATGGCAGGCCCAGACCAGCGCACTGCAATCCACCCTCACCACCCTCAAGACGGCAGTCAGCAACCTTGCCTCTAACCCGGGCGCCAGCACAGTGTCGGGTGCGGTGACCGCGCTTGGTGGTGTCAATACCGCGGCGCGGAACCTCCTGGCCGTCGTGAACACGAGCTGTCCCTCCGCATCCCCATCACCCAGCACGTGAGCGCGGCGGCGGGCCCGGTGGCGATGTGATGACTCTAAGTCGCAAGCTTGGGGCACGGCGACCGACAGGTGGGTTTACTCAGCGGATCGGTGCCCCCGAGCGCACCCAGCCAAATCACGCTTTGGCCAAATGGCCAGATACGGGCCTTTGCTGGAAGATGTAGGAAGACAGTCTGCAGGAAATGGACCATGGGGGCTCAGATGCCGTGGTTTCCGGACTTCGCCAGTGCTGTGGAGCTGGTGCGCCGTCAGACTCGTGCCGCAGGCCAGGCTGATCCGGTCGCGCAGTACTTCACCGCACTGAATAAGGGCGATGCTCACGCGCTCGAGACGGTGTGGCCCGGCGAGGTGGTGATCTACGATCCCCGGGCAGGCGAGGTCCGCGGCCACCAGCAGCTGCGGCGGTTCGTCCGCCAGAATCAATCCTGGCTGGCCGAGCACCACGCGCGTATCGAGACCGTGGCCTCCACCGTCGCCGGCGGCCGGGCCGTGGTAGAACTGCTGGCGCACGTGGACGGCGACGGACGGCCGGTGGCGTGGCCGGTGGCGGTCGCCGCCGAATCTCCCGACGACCGGTCGGTGGTATTCCGCAGCTACTGCAGCCAATGGCCGGTCGATGGACGGCGTCACGTCCGGCCTCCGATCCTCGAGCCCGGGGACGTCCACCCCGGTGATGTCGTCGGCCGCTACCAGGCCGCGCTGGACGCTGGTGACGCCGACGCCACCGTGAGCACCTTCGCAACCGATGGGTACTTCCGCGAGCCCATCGGCCCGCGCAACACCCATCGCGGCACCCCTGAGCTCCGCTCGTTCTTCACCGCCTGCTTCAGCGCAGGCGGTGGCATCGGCCTCCAGCACTGCGCCGTGACCGACGACGGCGTGCGCTGCGCGCTGGAGTACAACTGCGTCCGCTGGGGCCGCCACGACCTGCCGCCGCAGGCGGGAATCGGGATCTACGAGCGGGGCCCGGGCGGACTCATGGCTGCGGCCCGCGTCTACAACGACGTCGAACCACCCGTGCGGCTCAGCTGGGCGGGGGTGGGAACCAGGCGGTACCGGGACAGACGAACATACTAGCGAACACCACCGACATTTCCGGGGAGGTGAAGCGGCGTTCTCCCGGCCCGAAGGCCGGGATCTGCACGCCGCGATCCTGATGAGCGCCGATGCCCGGCTCCCGGCGGGGTCGGCTGCCCGCCCAGCAACGGATCGTCCAGGAACGCACGGCCCGGTCTGCACCCTGGGGCTCGACCTTGGGACCAGCTCGGCCAAGGCGGTCGTGATCGATACCGGGGGCACGATCCTGTCCCAGGCGTCAGCCGGTTACACCGTGACCTCGACGGCGGACGGCTTCGCCGAGACCGCCGGCCCACTGGTGGAGCGCGGTGACCGCCTGCGCCCGTGAGGCCGTCCACGCGGCTGGCGCACGGCCGTCGGCGATCGGGCTGTCGGGACAGATGCACGGTCTGGTGATGGCGTCCGCCGATGGCGGGGCCCTTCGTCCGGCCCTGCTCTGGGCCGACAGCCGCGCCACCGGGTGCCTGCGCGCCTACCTGCGCCTCAGCTCCAGCGCGCTGGCCAGGCTGGCCAACCCACTGGCGCCCGGGATGACCGGGCCGATGCTCAAGTGGATCGCCGAGAACGAACCGGGCACTTACCGGGAAGCTCGCTGGGCGCTGCAGCCCAAAGACTGGCTACGGGCCCGCCTTACCGGTGAGGTCCATGCTGAGCCCAGTGACGCATCAGCCACGCTGCTCTACGACGTGATCGATGACCGCTGGGACCTTGAGGTGGTCAGCGCTCTCGGTTTGCAGGCCAGCTTGCTGGCGCCCCTGCTGCCCTCGGCCGGAGCGCCCGCCGGCCAGCTCACGGCCGAGGCTGGAACCGAGCTGGGGCTGCCCACGGGCATCCCCGTCGCGGCCGGGGCCGGCGACACGGCGGCGGCCGCCGTGGGCAGCGGGATCGGCCCGGGCGACATCCAGCTCACCGTCGGCACCGGCGCGCAAGTCATCCGGCCTCTTACCGCCCCGGTCAGCCGGGCGGGCGCCGGGATCAACCTCTACCGGTCGGCGACTCCGGACGGCTGGTACCAGATGGGCGCCACCATCAGCGCCGGGATCAGTCTCAACTGGGTGCGAGAGATCATGAACGCCACCTGGGCGGAGCTGTACGCGAGCGCCGATCATCCCGGCCAGGCGCACGACCCGATCTTCGTCCCGCATCTGTCGGGGGAACGGACACCGTATTCGGACCCGGCGCTGCGCGGCTCGTGGACCGGGTTGTCGCTCGCCGGCGACCGGGCCTCGCTCTTGCGGGGCGCGCTCGAAGGAACCACGTTTTCGGTCCGCGACGCGCTGGATGCCCTGCTCGGGGACCATCGCCCGGCGCGTCTGCGGCTGGCCGGCGGGGGGACTCTGGCCGCGGGCTGGCGGCAGTTGCTCGCCGATGTGCTGGGGCTGCCGCTGTACGCCGTGCACGTGCCCGCAGCGTCCGGCCGGGGCGCTGCCCTGCTGGGGGCCCATGCCGCCGGCCTGCTCAGTTTTGCCGATATCCAGGGACCGCTCGCGCCGCCCGCCCGCCTCGTGGCGGAGCCGGACCCGGCGATGGCCGCCTTCCACAGGGAACGCCACGCACGATTCCGGCAGATCGTCTCAGCCCTCAAGGCCACCCAGACCTCCGGCGAGCGGGACACCGGGCCCGGCGGGCCCGCAGACTGCACTGAAGGGGCAGAATGACCGTCTTGACCGGGGAAACCCTGGCGTGGCTGAACGCCGATGTGTTTCTTCCCCGCTACGATCGCCGCCACGTTACGACCGGAATCGTTCACATCGGTGTCGGCAATTTCCACCGCTCGCACCAGGCGATGTACATCGACGCCCTGATGAATAGCGGCGCGGCGATGGACTGGGGCATCTGCGGTATCGGCCTGCAGCCGTCCAACCGCAGGATGCCATTCCGCACGGCCGACCTCACCGCGATCGGCGGACTGGGCGCGAAAGCACGGCACCGGCCCGCTCCTCGGTGATCAGGCCAGCCGTTCCACGGCCCGGACGGCGAAAGCGGGCCGGGCGAGCGGCACGGTTGCCGCGCAGTTGCTGTAGAACACGTCCGTCACCGTATCCGCGAGTTCGACGCGTACGGTTTCGGGCGGGTCCGCGAGCAGCACTTCCCACAGCTGGTGTGCGGTACGTGCCACGTGAACGGGCTCGTACGCGTCGACGCGTAGGTCCCCGAAAGCGCTGCGGGCCGCGTTCTGAGCCGCCTGCTCCAGGAACCGGAACGCGCTGCGGCCGCGCAGTCCCGGAAGGACCACGCGCCCGGCCCGGTATTCATCGACCATCTGCCGCGCGTCGAGGGTGTCCGCGCGCCCGTAGTTGATGCCGTGCGGGAACAGCAGCATGGTCGCCGCGAAGCGGTCACCTCCGACGTGGGAGCATTCCCAGACCGCATCCGGGTCCCGTTGCGTGAGCAGGGCGGCCACCGAGCGTCCCCGCGTCGCGCAGCACTCGTCGTGCCGACCGTGCGCGCATACCGCGATGATGATGTCGTCTGAGGGCGTTCCCGGCTCCTCGAGGGCAGCGGTCAGGTAGCCGGCTGGATCGCCCACCTCACCCCATTCGATGCTTTCGCCGCCCGGCGTGCTATCGACACGGGCCCACCGCCAGCGCGGCCCTCCGGGCCCGTCACGGAGCCGCGCTCGGCCGGGGCGCCGGATGGCGACCAGCCGCATCCCTTCGGCGGCGGCCCGGCGCTCTATCAGCGCGCCGAGGTCCGGGGGCAGGACGGATGAGTTCCGGTACGCGTTGGGCCCCCACGCGCCAGCGACCTCGAGAAGCAGCCACCTCCGGCCGTAGGAGGCCGTCGCCACGAGCGACTCGTCAGCGCGCCGCGATTGTGTGCTGCACGAGGCGCCGCCGCCTGAGCGCGGCGCCTCCCACCCGATGGCGTCAATCAACGCGCTCGATCACCAGCATTGCTGAGCGGAGCAGCCGGCGGGTGACCACCAGGCTGTCCGCTTCGTCCAGTCCTGGCAACGCCCCGGCGTGCAGCGGCCGACGGTCAGCCAGAGCCCGGATGGCCGCCTCACACTCCGCGGGAAGCCGCAGGCCCTGGCCCGGCGTACCCAGGTGCACGCCAGCCGCGTCGACAGCGACCCGCGCATCAAGTCCATCGCGCAGCCGTACCACCGCTTTGGCGGATAGTTCGGCGGCCGCGTCGACGGTAGCCAGCGGCGCAACCGGCTCAGACCGCACCATGCGCCGCAGGTTCCGGCGCAGGGCACCGGTGATACGCGCCGAGCCGGCACCGGACGAGTAGCCGTCCAGGGCTCCGGTAAATGCCGCGGTCACTTCGCGTACGGCGGCGGTCAACTCTTCCCGCGCGGCCGCCGACCCGGTGATCGGCAGCGGGGCACGCAAGGCTGGTGTCCCGGCGAGCGCGGAGATAAGCTCACGCACGACGTCGGCTCCGGTGAACGCCGCTATACCGACGGTGAGGTGGATGGACGTGCCCCTGCGCGCCGTCGCGGAATGCAGCCATCCGCGCGGCAGGTAGAACGCATCGCCGGGGCGCATGACCATATCCAGGACGGGTTCCTCCCGGGCGCGCGCCTCGACGGCCGCCCGGTGAACTGACCACGGCTCGTCAGCTCGCGGATGCTCCAGGACCGGCGCATGAACCGACCAGTGTTTCTCGCCGGCTATCTGGAGCACGAAGACGTCGTGCACGTCGTAGTGCGGATCGAAGCCGCGTCCGGATTCGGGGGTGATGTAGGCATTGACCTGTGCCGGATGCCCGAGGTCATCGACAAGACGGCGGGTGAACACCTGCAGCGCGGGCCAGGTCCGGTGCAGCCCCTGCAGCACGATCGTCGCGCCCCCGGCGAATTCACGCAGCACCATGGCCGGATCGACCTGGTCGGTGACCTGGGCGCCGAATCCGCCGGACGCGGTGTAGCGCTCGGGAGGCAGCAAACTGCCCTCCTTCGCCATCCGAATGAAAGGCGTGCGCAGGGCCCGTTCGGCCAGTAGTTCATCCGCGGCCGCGGAACTGAACAGGTCGGAGAAACCGCCGGGGAGAGATCCGGCCGCCGAGTACAGCGGCCGGACCCCCCAGTAATCCCGAGCAAAGGCCACCGGGGCAACGGCAATACAGCGCTCGAGCGCGGAAGCTCGGCCGCTCGTTCCGTCCGTACTGACGTTCACTCGCCGAGATCAGGCCGTACCGTCAGCCCCGCCATCGCGCCCGCCCGGGCTCGCGCCACCATCCGCGAGACCCTCGCCGCCCCCGCCAGCCGGGCCGTCAGCCGCGCCATCGCGCCCGCCCGGGCTCGCGCCACCATCCGCGAGACCCTCGCCGCCCCCGCCAGCCGGGCCGTCAGCCGCGCCATCGCGCCCGCCCGGGCTCGCGCCACCATCCGCGAGACCCTCGCCGCCCCCGCCAGCCGGGCCGTCAGCCGCGCCATCGTGCCCGCCCGGGCTCGCGCCACCATCCGCGAGACCCTCGCCCGTGCCAGGTTCGTCGTTGATGTCCTGGTCGTCGATCGGCATACCGTTACTTCCTTCGCCTCAGCCGTCCTGAAGACGGGTCGCGGACAGGGTTTTTATCATGCTCCAGAGGTTGCACCGGGGTGGCAGCGGGTGCCTGGTATCGCATGGGCGGACATACGCTCCGGGCGATACAGCCGAACAGCGTGGCTGGCTCTCGTTCCTCACCACGGACCAGGTCCCGGTAAGCCGATCCGCTCGATCACCAGCGGCGCGGGCGGCGGCTCGTCACCGACTTCGATCGCGCCCGCCAGCGCCGCCCGCGCGCCCGCGAGCACGGATTCGGTCTCCGCGCGCAGCGCCAGGACCGGCTGGCCGGCCTCCACCCGCCCCCCCGGCTTGGTCAGGCAGAGCACGCCGGCCGCCGCGCTCACCGGGTCCTCCTTCCGGGCCCGGCCCGCGCCGAGCCGCCACGCGGCCACCCCGACCGCGCGGGCGTCCAGCCGCCGCAGCCACCCTGTTTCTGGTGCGGCCACCGTGGCCGTGACGGCCGCACGGGGCAGTTCGGCGTCCGGGTCGCCGCCCTGTTCGGCGATCATCGCCCGGTAGCGTTCCAGGGCCCGGCCGTCGGCCAGCGCCGCCGCGGGGCCGGCGTCGATCCCGGCCAGCCGCAGCATCTCCCGGGCCAGCGCCAGCGTCACTTCCACCAGGTCGGCGGGGCCCCCGCCGCGCAGGACGGCGACCGCCTCCTCGACTTCGAGCGCGTTGCCGACCGCGCGGCCGAGAGGGGCGTCCATACGGGTGAGCAGCGCGCTGGTCCGGACGCCCTGCTCCTCGCCCAGCGTCACCATCGTCCGGGCCAGCTCCCGGGCATCGTCCAGCCGGGTCATGAACGCACCGCTGCCCACCTTGACGTCGAGCACCAGGGCCGAGGTGCCCTCCGCGATCTTCTTCGACATGATCGAGCTCGCGATCAGCGGGATCGACTCCACCGTCCCGGTGACGTCACGCAGCGCGTACAGCTTGCGGTCGGCCGGGGCGAGCCCGGGACCGGCGGCGCAGATCACGCAGCCCACCCGGCGCAGCGCGGCGATCATCTCCGCCGGGGACAGGGCGGCCCGCCAGCCGGGAATGGCCTCCAGCTTGTCCAGCGTCCCGCCGGTGTGGCCGAGACCGCGCCCGGACAGCTGGGGCACCGCGGCCCCGCACGCCGCGACCAGCGGGGCCAGCACGAGCGACACCTTGTCGCCGACGCCGCCCGTCGAGTGCTTGTCCACGGTGGGCCGACCGACGCCGCTCAGGTCCAGCCGCTCCCCCGACGCGATCATGGCGGCGGTCCAGGCCCGCAGCTCGGCCGGGTCGAGGCCGCGGAAGAAGATGGCCATGAGCAGCGCGGACATCTGCTCGTCGGCAACCTCGCCGCGGACATAGGACGCGATCAGCCAGCGCACCTCGTCGTCGGACAGCCCCCTCCCGTCCCGTTTGGCGCGGATCAAATCGACCGCAGCCGGGGCCGGCCCGTCACCGGGTGCAACGACCGGGGCCGGCCCGCCACCGGGCTCAGGCATGGCGCTCACCCGGCGCTGGCCGATCCGCGCCACCCGCCCCTGGCAGATCCGCGCCGGTGAACGCCGACGGGAGCAGCCGTTCCAGCTCGACCGGGCCGGTCTTGGTGTCCACCAGCAGGCCCGCGCCGCCCGCCTCGAGCAGGACCTGCCGGCAGCGGCCGCACGGCAGCAGGCAGGTGCCATCCGGGGTGCGGACGCTGACGGCCACGATGGCGCCGCCGCCGGACGCGTGCAGTGCCGAGACCAGGCCGCATTCGGCGCAGAGCGTCAGCCCGTAGGAGGCGTTCTCCACGTTGCAGCCGACGAGGACCCGGCCGTCGCTGATCTGGCCGGCCACGCCGACCCGCAGGCGGGAATACGGGGCGTGGGCCCGTACGGCCACCTCCCGAGCCAGCGCACGCAGGGCTGTCCAGTCAATGTCCACCCGCCATTCCCCTCCGCCAAAAAGTCACCCCCGCTTAACACGCACGGAACGCTGACCCGCTGAAGACACACGGCACGATAACAGTGCCGGTTGGGCCGGCCCATTGGACGGTCCTGCCGCTGATTCCGCGCTGGTCCGATGGTGATCCCGCGCCGGGCCGATTGCGATTTGGCAACGGCAGCCAGGCCGGGCCAGCGCTCTTCTTCCCGCCCGGGCGCATCGGGGCTAACCTGCGGTGATCTAGTTGACATCCTCCCCACCGTGAACGACGGGGATTCCCACGAACGGAGCAGGTGACATGTCTGAGTATAGCGGCGGGGCCGCCACCGCTTGGCTCTCGCGGTACCGGCGGCCCCGCTCAGGTTGGCATCCCCCGGAGGGAGTGTCACCTGCCGTCCGTGGAGGTTCGCGCTTCATCCCGGTGCCTACGTGCGCAAGAACGGTCCTGCGCGCTGCCACCGCATGCCCTGCGGCGGTCGCACGCTACCCAGTTTACGGGTTTCCTCCCCGCCCTGAACGGCGGCGTTTCCGCCCGTGATTCTCGATGATCGGAATCATTACAGCGTATGGGCCCGGCTGCGGTAAGCAGACGAATGCGCTGCGTGCGGACCGGCGGCGGCCCGCGTCATGGTTGGTCCGGGGGCGGCGACTGCCGACGAAGCAGGCGGCAATGGTGCCCCGCGAAACAGGAGGTAACCAGTGAAGAAGACCCTTGCGGCCAGCGCAGCGCTGACCGTAGCGGGCCTGCTCGCCGCGGCGTGCGGCAGCAGCACGTCGGCGCCGAGCGGTTCGTCGTCATCGAAGCCCAGCGGCAGTTCCAGTTCGGCGTCCACCGCAGGCAAGTTCCTGGGCTGCATGGTCACCGACACCGGCGGCATCGACGACCGGTCGTTCAACGCCTCGTCCTGGCAGGGCATGCAGGAGGCGCAGACCGCCGACCCGAGCAAGATCTCGGTCACCTACCTGCAGTCCACCACGCAGAGCGACTACACGCCGAACATCAACACGTTCATCAGCAAGAAGTGCGGCATCATCGTGACCGTCGGGTTCCTGATGGCGGGCGCGACGCAGACCGCCTCGAAGGCCAATCCGAGCGCCAAGTTCGCGATCGTGGACAACGCCTACACGCCACCCCTGGCCAACGTCGACGCCCTGCTGTTCAACACCGTGCAGGACGGGTTCCTCGGCGGCTACCTCGCGGCCGGCATGAGCAAGACCGGCAAGGTGGCCACGTTCGGCGGCGAGAAGCTGCCCACCGTGACGATCTACATGGACGGCTTCTACGACGGCGTGCAGTACTACAACTCCAAGCACGGCACGCACGTGCAGGTCCTCGGGTGGAACGAGGGCTCCCAGGACGGCAGCTTCACCGGCAACTTCACCGACCAGACGGCCGGCCAGACGCTGACCCAGACGTTCATCACCGAGGGCGCGGACATCATCTTCCCGGTCGCCGGGAACGTCGGCCTGGGCGCGGCGAAGGCGGTGCAGAACGCGGACGCCGCGGCCGGCAGCCAGAAGGTGAACATGATGTGGGTGGACACCGACGGCTGCATCAGCGCCCCGCAGTACTGCAAGTACTTCATCACCAGCGTGACCAAGGGCATCCAGCCCGCGGTGAAGAACGCCGTCGCCACGGCCGCGAACGGGAGCTTCAAGGGCGGTAACTACATCGGCACGCTGGCCAACGGCGGCGTGGCGCTGGCGCCCTACCACGATTTCGCCAGCGAGGTGCCGGCCAGCCTGCAGTCCGAACTGGCCGCGATCAAGCTCAGCATCATCGCCGGCAAGATCCCGACCCCGACGAAGGCCCCGGTTTCGTAGGTCAGGCCTGAAGCGCGAGTTTCCCGGCCCGGGCGAAGGGACGCCCCGGGCCGGGAAACTCATGCCAGGGGGCAGGCCTATCTTGATGGGACGGGGCGAGATGAGGCAGGCGAGCGGGTGAATCTTGAGCTGCAGGGCATCACGAAGCGCTTCGGCAGCCTCGTGGCCAACGACCACATCGACCTTTCCATCGTCCCGGGCGCCATCCACGCCCTGCTCGGTGAGAACGGGGCCGGCAAGACCACGCTGATGAACATCCTCTACGGGCTCACCCAGCCCGGCGAGGGGACGATCCTGGCCGACGGCAAGCCGCTGACCATCCATTCGCCGAAGGACGCGATCGCGGCCGGCATCGGCATGGTGCATCAGCACTTCATGCTGGTCCCGGTGTTCACGGTCGCCGAGAACGTCACTCTGGGCGATGAGGAGACCCGGCCGCTGGGGCTGCTGGACCGGCGCCGGATGCGCCAGAAGGTGCGGGACCTGTCGCAGCGATACGGACTGCGGGTCGACCCCGATGCGCTGACCGGGGACCTGCCCGTCGGCGTGCAGCAGCGGGTGGAGATCCTGAAGGCACTGGTCCGGGACGCCCAGGTGCTCATCCTGGACGAGCCCACGGCCGTGCTGACCCCCGGCGAGACCGAGGACCTCTTCCGGATCATGCGGGAGCTGCGGGAAAGCGGACGCGCCATCGTCTTCATCTCGCACAAGCTCAAGGAGGTGCAGGCGATCGCCGACACGATCACGATCCTGCGCCGCGGCCGGGTGGTGGGCGAGCGCCCGCCGAACACCAGCGAGGAGGAGCTGGCCGCGCTGATGGTCGGCCGCTCCGTCCAGCTGCAGGTCACCAAGACGATCGCCAAGCCGGGCCGGGTCGTGCTCGAGGTCCGCGATCTGGTCGTGCCCGGCGGCCACGAGGGCCTGTCCGGTCCCGGACAAACCGCCGCCGTCAACGGGCTGTCCTTCCGGGTGCGGGCCGGCGAGATTCTCGGCGTGGCCGGTGTGCAGGGCAACGGCCAGACGGAGCTGTGCGAGGCGCTGATGGGACTGCTGCCCGTCACGTCCGGCTCGGTTCACCTGAACGACCACGACATCACGAGCGCGTCGCCGGCCAGCCGGCTGCGGCCGGCGTCGGGTACATCCCGGAGGACCGCCAGCAGGACGGGCTCGTGGCCCCGTTCCCGGTTTCGGAGAATCTCATTCTGGACACCTACAACCGGCCGCCGTTCGCCTCCGGGCCGGCCCTCGACCTGGGCGCGATCCGCACCACGGCGGAGCAGCGAGTCAAGGAGTTCGACATCCGGACCCAGTCGATCTCGGCGCCGGTCGGCACGCTGTCGGGCGGCAACCAGCAGAAGGTCATTCTCGCCCGCGAGGTGGGCCGCGACGTCCGGCTGCTGCTGGCCAGCCAGCCGACCCGCGGCCTGGACGTCGGGTCGATCGAGTTCGTGCACCGGCGCATCATCGAGGAGCGCGACAAGGGCGTGGCCGTGGTGCTCGTCTCTTCCGAGCTGGACGAGATCTACGCCCTCTCCGACCGGATCGCGATCATGTACGAGGGCAGGTTCACCGGGTTCCGGCCGCCCGACGTGCCGGTCGAAGAACTCGGCCTGCTGATGGCTGGCATCGGCGGGATCGGCACGCCCGAACCCGGGGCGGAGGATTCTCCCGAACGGGCGGCGCCGGGAGCCTCCCCATCGGCCAGGCCGGACTCTGCGGAACGGCCAGATTCTACCGAACGGGCGGTGCCGGGAGCCTCCCCATCGGCCGGGCCGGACTCTGCCGAACGGGCCGCGCCCGGGGCCTCCGCGCCGGCCGGGCCGGATTCGCCCGGTGATGATCCCACCGTGACCGTCAGGAAGCCCACGTGAGCGACTCCGCGCCCGCGCCCGCCGCGCCGCCCGCGCCGGCGGACGCGTCCGACGCCAAGCGGGATCGGCCGCCCTTCGGCCGGGCGATCCTGGACGCGGTGCTCGAGGGCAACTCCGTCGTCGTGACGATCCTGGCCATCGTGACCGCCATCGTGCTGGGCGGCCTGCTGATCGCCTTCACCAACTCCACCGTGCTGCACGCCTGGGGCAACCTGTTTTCCGCCCCGGGCCACGCGTTCGCCCAGGCGTGGGACGCGGCCTCCGGCGCCTACGTGGCGATGTTTGAGGGCGCCATCTTCAACCCGCACACGGTCAGCGCGCTGTTCCAGCAGAAATCCCTGTCGACGGCCCTGCACGACGGCACGGTCAGCGCGGTGTTCAACCCGCTGTCGGAGACGGCCGTCAACGCCACCCCGCTGATCCTGGCGGGTCTGTCGGTCGCGGTCGCGTTCCGGGCCGGGCTGTTCAACATCGGCGCCCAGAGCCAGCTCATCGGCGGGGCCATCCTCGCCACCTGGCTCGGGTTCGGCGTCAGCCTCCCCCCGGTCATTCACGTCATCGTCTGCGTGCTCGGCGCGTTCGCCGGCGGGGCGGCACTGGGCTGGATCGTCGGATTTCTCAAGGCCAGGACCGGCGCGCACGAGGTCATCGTGACGATCATGCTCAATTACGTCATGGCGTACCTGTTGTCCTACCTGCTGAGCAAGCCCTCGCTGCTGGAGAAGCCCGGCGCCAACGGGAACCTGATCAGCCCGAACATCGCCAGCGATGCGCATCTGTCGCTGCTGGCCGGCATGCACCTGCGCATCAACGCCGGCTTCCTGCTCGCGCTGGCCTGCGCAGCCGGCGTGTGGTGGCTGATGAGCCGCAGCACCCTGGGCTTCGAGTTCCGGACCGTCGGCGCCAACCCCAACGCGGCCCGCAGCGCGGGCATGAGCGTGCCGCGCACCTGGATCATCGTCATGCTGATCGCCGGCGGGCTGGCGGGGCTGTCCGCCTCAACTGTCATCCAGGGCACCGACTTCAGCCTTAACTTCCAGAGCTACGGCACCTACGGAATCGACGCGATCACCGTGGCCCTGCTCGGCCGGGCCCGCCCGGGCGGCGTGGTCCTGGCCGCGCTGCTGTTCGGCGCGCTGCACGCGGGCGCCCCGCTGATGCAGGTCGCCACCGGCACCCCGGTCGAACATCGTCCAGGTGATCGAGGCGCTGATCGTCATGTTCGTCGCCGCGCCGCCGCTGATCAGGGCGCTGTACCGGCTCCGCGCGGCCCGGGCCGAAGGCACCGGCCAGGTCATGTCCAAGGGATGGAACGCTTGACGACGCTCGCCGCCACGGGACGGATCCCGCTCAGCGTCAGCCGCCGGTTCGTCGCGCCGGCCACCTTCCTGGTGCTGGGGCTGGTCGACATCCTGGTCTTCGGCAAGTACGCCCACCACGGCGACGCGACGTTCGCCTTCTTCCAGCCGTTCGCGAAGGTGACGGTACCCAACCTGAGGCTGCCCGCGGCGGAGACCGCGTACGCGCTCGGCGCCGCGTCCATCGCCCTCGGCGCGCTGCGTCGGGTGGACCTGGGCAAGGTCGTGCGGCGGGTCAGCATCGGCCTGGTCCTGGCCTTCTTCGTGATCTCGCTGCTGTGCTGGGCCTACGCGGGGTCGGTGGACACGTTCAATGTCATCAACCAGCTCCAGGGCACGCTGGCCGACTCGATCCCGCTCATCCTGGGCGCCCTGGCCGGGTGCCTGTGCGAACGCTCCGGCGTGATCAACATCGCGATCGAGGGCCAGCTCCTGCTGGGCGCGTTCGCGGGGGCCGTCTTCGCCAGCGCGTTCGGCGTGCTGTGGCTGGGCCTGATCGCCGGGTCGCTGGCCGGCGGCCTGGTCGGGCTGCTGCTCGGCATCTTCGCGATCACCTACCTGGTCAACCAGATCGTCCTCGGGGTCGTGCTCAACGTCTTCGTGTCCGGGCTGACCGGGTACCTGTACGACAAGCTGCTGGTCCCCTACGCCAACACGCTGAACTCGCCGTCCACCTACCTGCCGATCAAGATCCCGCTGCTAGGCGACATCCCGATCATCGGCCCGGTGTTCTTCGACTCGACGCTGTTCCTCTACATCACCTACATCCTGATCGCGGCGGTGCAGGTCGGCCTGTTCAGCACGCGCTGGGGGCTGCGGGTCCGGGCGGTGGGCGAGCACCCGGCCGCGGCGGACACGGTCGGCATCAGCGTGCGGCTGACCCGGTACCGCAACGTCATCCTGGCCGGCCTGGTGGCCGGGATCGGCGGGGCGTTCCTGACCATCGGGTCGGTGGGATCGTTCGGCAAGGACATGTCGTCGGGTAAGGGGTACATCGCGCTGGCGGCCATGATCTTCGGCCGGTGGACGCCGCTCGGCGGGGTCGGCGCGGCGCTGCTGTTCGGCTTCACCTTCGAGCTGCAGTCCATCCTGTCCACCATCAACGTCCCGATCCCGTCGTATTTCCTGCTCATGGTGCCGTACGTCGCGACGATCATCGCCGTGGCCGGTCTCGTCGGCCAGGTCAAGCCGCCCGCCGCCGACGGCGAGCCCTACATCACGTCTTGACATCCTCCCCCGCCCGAGGGCGGGGGATTCCAGCTACTACGCCGATTGGAGCAGCAGTTGAGGTTCGCGGTTCACGGGCCGGGCTCCTGATGACCGCCGGGACGGCGGGCACCCCCGCTGAACACAGCCCGCAGGGGCCAGCCTCCCCCGCGGCAGGCACCCCGGCGGCCGGCGACCCCCGAGGCGGGCACCCCGGTCGCGCACAACCCGTATGTGGCGGCCACCCGCAGCGCGGCGCGGCTGGCCGAACTGACCGGGCAGGCCCGCTACGACGCCGCGGTCGTGCTCGGCTCCGGCTGGGCCCCCGCCGCGGACGCCCTGGCGCGCGCGCTCGGTGCGGATGTCACCGAGATCCCGGTGGCCGACCTGGGCGGCTTCGCACCGCCGTCGGTGCCCGGCCACGCGGGCACGGTCCAGTCGATGACCGCCGGTGACCTGCGACTGCTGATCTTCCTGGGCCGGACGCACCTGTACGAGGGGCACCCGATCAGCGCCTCGGTGCACAACGTCCGCACCGCGATGGCCGCCGGATGCCGGATCATCGCGCTGACCAACGCGTCCGGCGGCATCCGGGACACCTACCGCGTCGGGGAGCCGGTGATCGTCCGGGATCACCTGAACCTCACCGGCCGGTCCCCGCTGTACGGGCCGCCGCCGCCGGAGCCGTACCCGTCCCGGTTCGTGGACCTGACCGGCCTGTACTCCCCCCGCCTGCGGCGGCTCGCCCGGGAGGCCGACCCGTCGCTGACGGAAGGCGTGTACGCGGCCCTGCCCGGCCCGCACTACGAGACCCCGGCCGAGATCGTCATGCTCCGCGCACTCGGCGCCAACCTGGTCGGGATGTCCACCGTGATGGAGGCCATCGCGGCTCGTCACCTGGGCGCCGAGGTGATGGCCATTTCCCTGGTCACCAACCTCGCGGCCGGCCTGACCGGGGCGCCGCTCAGCCACGCCGAGGTGATCGCGGCCGGCCGGGCCAGCGCCGACCGCATGGGCACCCTCCTGGCCGCCATCCTCCCCCGCGCCCTAGGCGGCCCTCCCCCGCCGCACCGAGCATGATCGGCGTCAGTTTTCCGCAGGATAGGGAGACAGCAAAATCCTAACCCAGCCCGCCCCGCCCGTCGGCTCGTCATCGAGTGGACGACCCAGCTCTGACACAAGGACGCTAACGCGGCCCGCGCTACCGGCCGCCCCGGCCAAGGAAAGGAGGCACCGAGAAAGAACACCAACTAACGCCGGCCCGGGGCCGAGCGCCGCCGTACTCGTCCCCGGGCGCGCCACCAGATATCGGTCGCACGAGCTATACCGTGGCGGGTCGTATGTTGGCGTTGAGATGAAAGAGGTTGGTGGGGTCGTACTTGGCCTTGATCTGGCTGAGCCGCTGGTACTTCTCGGCTCCGTAGCTGGCGACGACCCGATCGTCCTCGAACTCGGACATGAAGTTGACGTAGCTGGCTACGCCGCCCGCGTGGGGGACGAGGTCCGTCCAGAAGGACCGGACCCATGCCCGGTCGGCTTCGAGCAGTTCGGCGGTGGGCGCCACCGCGTTGATTTCGAGCACGTACAGGGTCCGGCGGCTTCCCCCGAAAGCGGTGTCCTCCTCGGTCGGTTCGGCATACTTGCCGCCCAGCACGAACAGGGGCATGAACGACATGGGTGACGCCTTGAGGGGGAAGTGGCGGGCGATGACGCCGATCGCTTCATCGGTCAGCTCGTCGAGGTAGACGGCCTTCTCGTAGCACCGGATACCCCAAGGTGCGCTCTCGTCGAACATCTGCTGCAGCGCGGTGTAGGGGATCGGCGTGTCGAACGTGAACAGCGGCGGGGCTGCCCGCCGAAGATCGTCGACTGCCCGCGAATAAGCGTCTGGGGACCCATGGTCAACCAGCAGAACAGCGTAGCCAGGCGCGCCTTGATGTTCCTCTGGCACAAACGGCGCCGGCGGGGCGTTCAGGGCCGCCAGAAAGATCGCGATGTCGCCGGGTATGTCCCTGACCTGGTCCCGTATGGCACGAAACGCCTGCGGCCCATGGTCGAGATCCCAGAAGGACAGCGACAGCTGTACGATCGGGCCGACCTCGTGCAACCGGAACTCGAACTCGGTCACGACCCCAAAATTGCCGCCACCGCCCCGTACGGCCCAGAACAAGTCCCGGTTCTCCTCAGCTGAAGCCCGCACGATGGCCCCCTCCGCAGTGACGACCTCCACCGACAGGAGGTTGTCGCAGCTGAGGCCAGCCTTGCGGCTCAGCCACCCCATCCCACCGCCGAGGGTCAGCCCCGCCACGCCGGTATGGCTGATGAACCCGCCCGGTGCCGCCAGGCCATGCTCCTGAGTGGCGGCGTCCAGCTGCGACCACCGGGTGCCACCCCCGCAGCGCGCGCTTTTCGCGAGCGGGTCGACGCTCACATCGCACAGGGCGCCCAAATCGATCATGACGGCATCGTCGGCGATGCACGAGCCCGAGAAGTTGTGACCACCGCCGCGGACGGCCAGGTCCCGCCCGGATTCCCGCGCGAACCGGACTGCGGCGGCCACGTCGTCCGCAGAGCGGGCCCGGGCTATCACCCATGGCCGCCGGTCGACGTCACCGTTCCACACGCACTCAGCGCGGACGGCGTCATAGTCGGAGTCATCGGCAGTCACGACCCGACCCGCGAAGCCGCCACGGAATGACTTCAGAACGCCTGCCAACAGATCCGTCATCTGCCCCACCCCCAAGACCGCCGAACCCGGCGACACCGATGTTAAAGGTATCGAATCGGAGTGCAGCAAGCAACGATAGTGCCGGTCTCGGCGAAGTGACCCGAACCATCACAAACTGACTGCGCCTCGTTCGGCCAAGGATCACATTGTCACCTGCCTCGCTCAGGCCCGAAAGAACCAGCCACCCATGCGCCAGGACTCCTGAGATAACGAAGGTCACCGACAGGCCTGAACATTGCCAACCTGCGCACTTGCTGAGCTCGCTTGCAACTCTGTCGCCCCCGAAACAGTGAAAACAGATGCAAGGAAATTACGTAAAGCTGCTGCATCCTCCAGGTCCGTGACCCCAGGAAATGTGACGGTCGAGGCGCGGTCTTAAGCTCTTCGGGCTCACCACGTCACACCAAATTTCACTCCATGCCGGAAGTCCTGTGCGCAGAACGCCGCCCGTCCTGATATGGCTCGTACGCGCAGGGCAATTTTCGACCACGAAGACCGCCCAGAGTACGGCGGATCAGGAGCCCCCGCCACCAGCCCCAACCCCGTCGCGGGATTGACGCGTCTCCCTATCCTCGATCGGTCAGGGTGCTCTGGGTGGGGTTACTGATTGTGCTGCTGCCCGATTTTAGGTGTGGTGTCTGTTTGCTGTCTGGGCGGCTGCAGTCTGTGCTGCCCGGTGTGCCCGGGTGCGCACCGGCTCCGACCGCGCCGGGATGGTTCTCCTTCCGTTCCGCGAGGTAGGTTGCTGCTGGTCAGGTGGGTGCGGGCAAGGCGCAGAGCCGCTGCCAGCAAGTCAGGAATGCCTCCTTCCACGGCCAGTCCGGGCTGATCTTGAGGATGCGCCGGCGGGCGTGGTGCACGAGCCGGGCAGGGAGGTGCCAGACTCGGTAGCGGAGCGTGTCCGGCTCGGCTTCCTTCAGGTCGGCGCAGTCGTGGAAGCCCAGCAGCCGGTTCCAGGCAGCGAGGTCAGCGGCGATGTTGGCGGCGAGGACCCAGCCGCAGTTGACCTGCCAGGTTTTCGAGGGCAGGTTCCGCAGGCCCATCGACTTGGCGGTGCGGAACACCGTCTGTCTCGACGACGGCGTGCTCGCGGTGGATCACGTCGATGTACTGGGGGTGGTGGCTGCCGGGCACGCCGCTTATCCCGGCGTCCGGGATGTTCGTGCAGGTGATCGAGTACTTCCAGCCGGTCTTCTTCTCGTAGTCCGTCAGGTTCCTCAGGTGCCGGCGGGACGGCTTGACCCGCCGGGCGATCCACCGCAGCCCGTCCGGCCAGTTCCCGGCCCTGGTCATCAGGCCGGTGATCTCGGCGACGTCCTTGTCCTGTTCGGCCGTGCCGTCCTGGCCGGTGCCGGGCTTCCACGCGCCGGCGGGGACTTTCCGGATGGCGTCCTCGTCGGCCGCGGTGATCATCCAGCCGCAGGTGAACAGCAGGATCCGGCGAGGGGAGGACATCGACAGCAGGTGCTTGATGAGCTCATGGCTGGCCCCGGCCCCGTCGACGCGGATCAGGATTTTCGCCCGGAACCGGGCGGGGACCTGCCGGATGGCCGCGGCCAGCACCTCCTTGTGGTCGGTGAACGTGTTCGAGCCCGCGTTGCCGGGCCGCAGCAGCATGGCCAGGCACTCGCGCGTATTCGCAGCCCACGCCCCTAATGGATGGAAGCCGTAGCCTTTCTTCCAGGTCGGAGCCGCTCCCTCCTTGTCTGAGTACGCGGTGATCAGCGTCGCGTCCATGTCGATGACCAGCCAGCCCACCAGGGTCTTCCCGGCGATGACCAGCCACGGGAAGCCGGAAGGGGTGTCTTCTATCAGCTCCCACACGTGCGCGCGGATCCTCGCGCGGGCCTGCGCGACCCTCGCCAGCGTCCTTGTGCCGGCCAGGCCGAGGGCGCGCCGGACGGTGGAGCCGCTGGGCGCGGCACCCAGCACCGGCGCCAACTGGGCCAGCACCGCGATATCGCTCATGCTGGTGGCGCCCAGCGCGATCGCGACCGCCATCGACACGACCACCACACCCCGGCTGAGCTGCGGGAACGTCCCCGCCCGCGCCAGCGCCGCCTCCAGCGCGGCCGTCAGCCCGCACTGGTCGGCCAGCTTCCGCAGCAGCACGCCGCCGCAGTGCCCGGCCAGGCCGGCACCGTCATCAGTAACCTTCAGGCCGTGGTCCCAGCCGTTATGCTGCATGGCGAAGAGCGCTCCAGTCCCGGGGATTGCAACGTGTGGTTACCGCGTAATCTCCCAGGACCAGGGCGCTCTTCGCCGCTGAACCGGCTATCCCGCCCGCGCCGGTCCCGCACCCGTAAGGTGCGCCACCGCTTCAACCGCTACCAGCAACAAATCCGAGAAACCCCAGCTCACCGCCATGCAGAATTCGGTAACAGCCTGATTCAGGGCTAACGCTGAATGCCGGAGGCTATCCTGCGGAAAACCGACGCCCATCATGGAGTGGGCGTCCCTAGGGGCGGGGGCGCGGGGCAGGCCCCGGGCGGGCCCCGGCGGGCGCGCGGGTTAGGCGTTCTTGAGCTGGGTGTAGGCGACGGCGGTTTCGGCGGCGAGGGCGGCATTGTCCGCGATGAACTGACGATTTACCTCGATGCTGCGGCCCCCGCTGAGCTCGTGCACCAGGGAGAGCACCGCGGGGGTGACCGCCTGCCCGGCCAGGTTCTGGCCCCGCACCCGGGCGACAGCCTCGTCGATCAGCGGGTCGATGTCGATGCCGTCGGCCGGCGGCCGGGCCAGCAGCAGGCCCCCCGACCCGTCGAACTGCCAGTGCGCGGTGCAGATGCGCGCCACCTCCGGGGAATCGCTGACCACGGCGGATACCGGCGGGCCGCCCTCGGCGGTGTAGAACCGCGGCAGGGTCGCGGTCTGCCAGCCGAGGACCGGGACGGCGAGCGTCTCCAGCAGCTCGGCGGTCGCGGCCACGTCCAGCAGCGACTTGGGGCCCGAGGCGACGACCACCGCCGGGGTCCGCGCGATCTGCAGCAGGTCACCGGAGATGTCCAGGCTCTCGGCGAAGCCGCGGTGCACGCCGCCGATCCCGCCGGTGCCCATGAACCGGATGCCGATCTGGCGGCAGACGGCCAGCGTCCCGCCGACCGTGGTCGCGCCGAGCGCCCCCTGTGCCAGGCAGGCGGCCAGATCGCGCGCGCCCACCTTGCGGGCCGACGTCCCCGCCTCGGCGAACCGCTCCAGCTCGGCCTCGGTCAGGCCGACGTGAATGGCGCCGTCCACGATGCCCACCGTGGCGGGGGTCGCGCCCGCCTCGCGGACCCGGCGCTCGGACTCCACGGCCACGGCCAGCCCCCGGCCCGCGGAGAACCCGTGGGACACCAGCGTCGTCTCCAGCGCGACGACCGGCCGGTGTCCGGCCAGCGCCATGGTGACCTCCTCGGTCACCCGCGTCCACTGTGCGCCTGGCATTCGCTAAGCACCCCGCATTCTCTGGGTCAAGGCAGCGCTCCCATCCTCGACACGGCCCGCGCCGCGGCCCGCAGGGCCAGATCCATCCCGCCGACCAGGTAGCCGGCGGCGAACGCGTCGCCCGCGCCGGTCGAGTCGACCGGCGTCGCCGGGAGCGCCGGATAGACCCGGCCGCCGACCCGGGCGCCGTCCGGGCCGAGCTTCACCACCATCTCGGCCCCCGGAATGTCACCGACCAGGGCCACCTCGGCCTCGGTGCCGAACACCACATCGGGCCGCAGGCTCGCCGCGAGCTCAAGGAACCGCCCGGCGCCGAACTCCGCCACCGCCGCGGTCGACGACAGATCCAGGCTCCGGTGCGCGACCTGCCCGGCGGCCGCCAGGGCCGCGTCCCGGACCGGCCAGGAGACCAGGCTATAGGCGGGCAGATGCAGCCACCCGTAGCCCGCCAGCCAGCGGGCGTCGACCGTCCCGGGCTCAAGCTGCGGTCCCACCCCACGGTCGGTCAGCATCGACCGGGACCGGCCGCCGTCCGACAGCGAGACCACCACGCCGGTGCGCCCGTCCAGGACCGGGCCGACCAGGTCGACACCGCGGCGGGTCAGTTCGGCGGCGACCAGTTCCGCGGCCGGATCGCGGCCCCGGGCGGCGATCAACCGGGCCCGGCCGCCCAGCCCGGCGATCCAGGCGGCCACGTTAGCGGCCTGGCCACCCACCCCGACCAGTGTCTCGGCCGGCGTGTCGGTCTCCTCGGCCACGGGGCCGGAGACGCGCACGACCACATCGAGATGGGCGTCGCCGAGCACGCAGATCGTGCCGGTCTTGCCGGGCCAGGTTCCCGCCATGCCACCTCCGGACCATAAAGCCGCACGGCGCTGCCCGTCGCCGTCACCGCGCAGTCATGATTTCAGCAGGTGACGGGCTTGGCGTCCTCCGTTGGGCGGCCGGATAGTGCCGCGCAGCGCTGGTCAGCCTGGCCGGGTGAACAGCAGTGGCCGCACCAGCCGCCCGACCTGGTCCATCAGCCGCGGCCCGGCGGGCAGGCGGCCCAGCGGCGGGCGGTACTGCACAAATGCGTAGCCCAGCCGCCGCGCCAGAATCCCGTCCGTGGCGATCTGGTCCCCGATCACCACCCCCGGCCGCGGAAAGCTCCGGTAAAGCGCGGTCCGCAGCGGTTTGCCCGCCGACGCCAGGTAGACCACCCGCGCGCCCGCGCCCTGGGACAACACTGACGGGCGGCGCACCGAGTTCGTGGCAAAGCAGACCACCTGCACGCCCGGCACCGCCTGGACCTGGCTGAGTACCGCCGCAACCCCCCGGTCAAGCGCCTCCTGGTCGCTATCCCAATACGCGACCAGAGGCTCAATGTCAAATAGAAGTGTCCGAGCCGACAGTTGACGCACCCGGTCCAGCACGTCGTCCAGCCCAGCAAGGCGGTCATACCCGGCTCTCACCCCGCCACCTCAGCACGCAGAACAGGGTTACCGCCAGCCCCGGTAACCGCCCGGCAGCCACCCGGCTTGCGCCTGCCTCGCCGGCCGCGGGCCTTTGGGCCTTGTGGGGCGGGAGTTGCGTCCCTGTCTGCCACTCGTAAAACGTGCCAGGCTGGCGCACGCTAGGGGTGGTTTCACGGCCGCCGGCAGAGCCCAGTTGTCTGAGGGGTGACACCTGATGAATATGACGACCCGGCGCTGGCTCGCGCGCGCCTCGTTCGCCCTGATGCTCGCGGCTGTGGCCCTGGTGATCGCGGTCGCTGGGTGGCGCAGCCTGGCGCTGGTGGCGCTCAACGCGATCGGTGTATGCGCCGTGCTGGCGGGCGCGTACTGGTTCCTGGCCAACCGGGGTGTGCTGCGGTGGATCGCGCTCGTCCTGGTGGTCGCGGCGCCCGTGCTCATCCTGGTGGTGTTCGCGCTGGCCAGCCTGCTGTGGGTCGCGGTCGTGGCGGTAGCGCTGATGGTGGCCGCGACCGCGACCGCGAAGACCGCGCTGAGCACGGGCGGACCGGAAGCGGCCATGCCGGCCGGCCCGGCGGCACGCCCCAGGCGGCCGTTCCTGATCATGAACCCGCGGTCGGGTGGGGGCAAGGTGGTCAAGTTCGGGCTGAAGGAGAAGGCGGAGAAGCTGGGCGCCCAGGTGGCGCTGCTGGAGGGCCCGGGGATCGTGGACGTGGCCGCGCTGGCCCGCCAGGCGGTGGCCGATGGCGCCGACCTGCTCGGTGTGGCCGGAGGGGACGGAACCCAGGCGCTGGTGGCCGGGATCGCGGCCGAGCACGGCCTTCCCTTCCTGGTGATCAGCGCCGGGACCCGCAATCACTTCGCACTGGACCTGGGACTGGACCGGGACGATCCCGCCGCAGGCCTCGACGCCCTCACCGACGGGGAAGAACTGCGCGTCGACCTGGGCATCATCGCGGGGCGCACGTTCGTGAACAACGCCTCGTTCGGCGCCTACGCCGAGGTAGTACGCAGCCCGGCGTACCGGGACGACAAGCGGGGCACCACCTTGCAGATGCTGCCCGACCTGCTCAGGGGCCACCAAGGGGCCCGGCTGTCCGCTCAGGCCGCAGGCACCAGGATCGACGGCCCGCAGGCGCTGCTGGTGAGCAACGGCCCGTACGAGATGAGCGACATCGCCGGCCTCGGCAGGCGCGCCCGGCTGGATGCCGGCACCCTCGGCGTGGTCGCCGTCCGGGTGGACAGCGCCCGCCAAGCGGTCGAACTTGTCCGCCGCACGCACGACAAGGGGCTGACCATACTCACCGCCGGTGAGGTCATCGTCGACGCCGACGCCCCACAGATCCCCGTCGGCATCGACGGCGAGACGGTCATCCTGCCCACCCCGGTCCATTGCACCATCCAGCCACGGGCACTTCGGGTGGTCGTGCCGAGGAGCCGTCCCGGCGTGCCCGCCCCCAAGGCCGCCCTCGAATGGCCCCGGCTCCGGCAACTCGCGTCCTTCCGGCACCAGCCAGACGACGCGCCCCAATTGTCCTTCGCTTGGATAGGGCTGGGCGCATGGATCTGAGTCACGCGGCCGAAGCGGGCCACAGCGCGGGACGCGCCCAGACGGCGGCGGGGACCGTCCTGCTGACGCTCGCCTCGGCGCAGTTCCTCATGACGCTGGACAGCTCGGTCATGAACGTGTCGATCGCGACCGTGGCCAAGGACGTCGGCACGACGGTGACCGGGATCCAGACCGCGATCACCTTCTACACGCTGGTGATGGCCTCGCTCATGATCACGGGCGGCAAGCTCGGCCAGATCCTCGGCCGCAAGCGCGCCTTCGCCATCGGGTGCATCATCTACGGGTGTGGGTCGCTGATCACCGCGCTCGCGGGAAATCTGGCCGTGCTGATGCTGGGATGGTCGGTCCTGGAAGGCGCCGGGGCCGCCCTGATCATGCCGGCGGTCGTCGCTCTGGTGGCGTCAAACTTCGCGCGCGACCAGCGCCCTCGCGCGTACGGGCTGGTCGCTTCGGCCGGGGCGATCGCGGTCGCGGCCGGGCCCCTGATCGGCGGCCTGTTCACCACGTATCTGTCCTGGCGGTGGGTGTTCGTCGGGGAAGTCCTCATCGTGCTGATCATCTTGGCGCTCACCCGCCGGATAACCGACACCCCGCCCGAGGCCCGAGGACGGGGCGCGGCTCGATCTCGTGGGTACCGTGCTGTCCGCGCTGGGCCTCGGCCTCGTCGTGTTCGGCATCCTCCGCTCGGGAACGTGGGGTCTGGTCCAGCCCAAGCCCGATGCTCCTACCTGGCTGGGGTTGTCGCCGGTGATCTGGCTGATCCTCGGTGGCGGGGTTGTGCTGTGGGTCTTCTTGTGGTGGGAGAATCACCGTCTCTCGCGGGGCGCCACCCCGCTGCTCGATCCGGCGATACTTCGCAACCCGACCCTGCGCGGCGGGCTCACGGCGTTCTTCTTCCAGTACTTCCTGCAGGCCGGCCTGTTCTTCGCCGTGCCGCTGTTCCTGTCCGTGGCGCTCGGGCTGTCGGCGATCGCGACCGGCGTCCGGCTGCTGCCGCTGTCCATCACGCTGCTGCTGGCCGCCGCGGGTGTTCCCCGGGTCTTCCCGCACGCATCGCCACGCCGCATTGTCCAGATCGGGTTCCTCGCGCTGTTCGCGGGCATCGTGATCATGGTGGCCGCGCTCGACGTGGGTGCCGGTCCCGACATCGTGACCTGGCCGATGCTGCTCGCGGGCCTCGGTGTCGGTGCGCTGGCCTCCCAGCTCGGGAGCGTTACCGTCTCCTCGGTGCCTGATGAGCAAAGCGGCGAAGTCGGCGGGGTGCAGAACACGGTGACCAACCTCGGCGCGTCCATCGGAACCGCGCTGGCCGGTGCGGTGCTCATCTCGGCCTTGACCGCATCGTTCCTCAGCGGCGTCCAGAACAACCCCGCCGTCCCCAAGGATCTGTCCGCGAAGGCGCAGGTGGAGCTGGCCGGAGGTGCGCCGTTCATCTCCGACAAGGACCTGCAGGCCGCACTCGATAAGGCCGGCGTACCCGCCAAGACGGCCGACGCGATCGTCCAGGAGAACGCGACCGCCCGCATCGACGGACTGCGCGCAGCATCGTCGGTGCTCGCCGTCGTGGCCCTGATCGCCCTGTTCTTCACCCGCCGGATCCCGACCCGGCAGCCGTCTGCAGCTGCGAGCGAACGTCCGCGCGGTGCCAGCGCAGGGCCGGGCGGAACGTAGGCTGGTGGGGTGGTAATCGCACCTGAGGGGCGCCGGATGCTGCGGGTCGAGGCCCGCAACAGCCAGATCCCGATCGAGAAGAAGCCTCCGTGGATCAAGACGCGGATGCGGACCGGCCCCGAATACACGGAGCTGAAAAACCTGGTGCGCCGCGAGGGGCTGCACACGGTCTGCGAGCAAGCCGGCTGCCCGAACATCTTCGAGTGCTGGGAAGACCGCGAGGCGACGTTCCTCATCGGCGGGGACCAGTGCACCCGGCGCTGCGACTTCTGCCAGATCGACACGGGCCGCCCGCAGCCGCTGGACACCGACGAGCCGCGCCGGGTCGCGGAGTCGGTCGCGACGATGGGGCTCGCCTACGCGACCGTGACCGGCGTCGCCCGCGACGACCTGCCGGACGGCGGGGCGTGGCTGTACGCGCAGACCGCCCGGGAAATCCACGCGGCCGTGCCCGGCTGCGGCGTCGAGCTGCTGATCCCGGACTTCAACGCTGAGCCGGACCGGCTCGCCGAGGTGTTCAGCGCGCGGCCCGAGGTGCTCGCGCACAACATCGAGACCGTGCCGCGGATCTTCCGCCGGATCCGGCCCGGATTCCGCTACGAGCGGTCGCTGAACGTACTGGCCCAGGCCCGGGCGGCCGGGCTGGTCACCAAGTCCAACCTGATCCTCGGCATGGGCGAGGAGCGCCACGAGGTCAGCGGGGCCATGGCCGACCTGCACGCGGCCGGGTGCGACCTGCTGACGATCACGCAGTACCTGCGCCCGACACCGCGCCACCACCCGGTCGAGCGCTGGGTCAAGCCCGAAGAGTTCGTGGAACTGCGCGAGGAGGCCCTCGAAATGGGCTTCGCCGGCGTGATGTCCGGCCCCCTGGTGAGGTCCTCCTACCGCGCCGGCCGCCTCTACCAGCAGGCCGTGCTAGCCCGGGGGGGCAGTGCTGGCCCAGGGGGGACGACCCCCCCGGAGCCCCCCGCTGCGCTCCGCGCCCCGCTGCGGTAACTCGCCGGCACACCGGCCGCGCTAGCCCGGGGGGACGACCCAGTGTGCCCGGTCAAATGGGCAACATGATCTTGGGGGGCGGGTGCGGGGCCTGATGCTGGCTGGGTGTTGTGGTCGGCGCGGGGGTCGGTGAGTAGGTCTGTGACGGCCTGGGGCGTGGCGTCGGTGATGGTGGCGTGGATGGTGACCTGGTGCTTGTCGCGGTTGTAGACGGCCTGGATGTCGAAGACGGCCAGGACTTTTTCGGTGAATGCGGCGGGGGCGTCGGTGAGGATGTCCGCGAGGGTGGGCAGTTCGTCTAGCAACGTGGGGTCGTCTTCTTCGACGGGGGCGGTTTCCAGGGTGGCTAGCTCTGTTTCGATGCCGGTGCGTTCGGTGTACAGCTCGGTGAACCGGGCGCGGACGCGGTTGCGGAGAGCCTGGGCGGCGGCATCGGCCGGATCGATGGGGGTTTCCAGCTCGGTGACCAGGGCGCGCTCTGACACGTCGATTTTGGCGAGCTTCTTACGGAGGCCTTCGGCGCGCTTTTGGCGGCGCTGGTCGGCGGCGGCGGTGCTGGCGGGGAGGGTCGCGGCGAGCATGGCGGCCCGACCGGGGCCGAACACCCGTTCGGCGAAGAACCGGGTGAAGGCGCCGGCCATGAGGTCTTCGCGGACGCTGACGGTGCGGTGGTCGGGGTAGGCGGCGTAGTGGCGGGGGTTGCCGGGTTCGTGGGACACCGGTAGTAGGTGTTATTGCGGATGGTGGTGCCGCTGAGGCGACGGTGGCAGATGGAGCAGTACAGGCGGGACCGGAACTTGTGATGGCGGCCTGTCCGCCGGGTGGGCATTTCGGGGTCGCGGACGTTGCCGTGGCGGCGGCCCATCCGCTGGGCCTTGTCCCAGGTGGCCTTGTCCACCAGGGCGGGGTGGGTGGGTTCGGGTGTCCAGATCCACTCCTCCGGCGGGGTCCATATTTTCTTGCCGCCTTTGCGGCGGCGGCGGCGGCCCATCACCTGGTGCCCGGTGTACTTGGGGTTGGACAGGATCTCATCGACCAGGGCCAGGGACCACCCGGCCTCCGGGTCGGCCGGCGGGTAGGCGTGCGGGTCGGCTGCCAGCCGTGCCTGGATGGTGGGCTTGCCGAGGTGCTCATTGACTCGCCAGTGGTATATCTGGCCGATGATCGGCCCGTATACGGGGTGCTCGGTGAGGCGGGTTTTGCTGCGGCCTTCAGCGGCCTTGATGGGGTTGGGGTGCGGGTGCTTTTCCCCAAGGTAGCCGACCGGGGGCTTACCGAGGTTCCACCCGGCGAGCGAGCGTTCTTTGAGGCCGTCCCATACTTTGCCTTTGAGCTGGAGCCGGTACCATTCCGCCACGCCTTGCTTTACCCGGCGGACAAGTACCGTGGTCGCGTTGATTCCTTCGATGCTGAATGGCTCGTCGGTGGCGAAAAGCGGAATGCCCTGGTCCTGTAGTTCCCTTTCCAGTTTCAGTGAGTTGTAGGTGTCGCGGGCGCTTCGCTCGATGTCTTCGCAGACCATGAACGCGAAATCGGGCGTCGGTGATTTCGCCTCCCGCAGAAGGTCGGCTATCCCCCATCACGGGGGACGCCGGCGGCGGCGGCGACCTGCCAGGCGTCCCCGTGCCCGCGCTGTTCCAGATCATCCCCGCCTGATTCGACGTCCCAGTAGTAGGCGGTGATCTGGCAGCCGGGCGGCAGCCAGGCCAGGGAGTTGCGGACCTGCCGGCGCATCGACGCTATCGGGTCTTGTAGCCGCTCGTTGGAGGTGCGGCCCAGGAACGCCACGGGTACCAGTTCGGACGGCCCGGCGGTGGCGGCCAGGGCCTGGGGGATGTTCTCTAGCGTCGCGGTCATTCCGGCGGCTTCCTTCCCGTTACGGCCTGTGCGGGGTGCGGGGTGCGGGGGGCCGGTGACGCTGACCGGGCCGGGCGGGCTGCTGTCCGGGGTGGTCGGGCAGGTGCTGGCCGCGGGGCTGGCCGCGGAGCTGGACGGGCACCTGCAGGACGGTGACGGCGAGCCGAACCGGCGGAATGGCTCGGGCCTGAAGACGCTGAACACTGAGGTCGGGCCGGTGCAGGTGGCGGTGCCGCGGGACCGGTCCGGGAGCTTTGACCCGGTGCTGGTGCCCAAGCAGGCCCGCCGGTCCGGTGGCCTGGACGCGGTGATCATCAGCCTGTATGCGAAGGGGATGTCGGTGCGGGACATCGCCCGGCATATCCGGCAGACGACGGGGGTGGACCTGTCGCATGACACGATCTCGCGGGTCACCGATCGCGCGCTGGATCAGATGCGGGAGTGGCAGACCCGGCCGCTGGAGGCGTTCTACCCGGTGGTCTACGTCGACGCGCTGGTCGCGAAGGTGCGGGACGGGTCGGCCGTGCGGAACAAGGCGGTCAACATCGCGGTGGGGATCGACACCGGGGGCGCCAAGCACGTGCTGGGCATCTGGGTCGCCTCATCGGAGGGGGCCAAGGCGTGGGCGCAGGCGCTGGCCCAGCTGCGGAACAGGGGCCTGGAGGAGGTGCTGTTCTGCTGCTGCGACGGGCTGACCGGGCTGGGTGAGGAGATCACCGCGACCTGGCCGGCCGCCACGGTACAGACCTGCACGGTGCACCTGATCCGCCGCAGCGTGAATTACGCCTCCTATAACGACCGCAAGGCGATGGCGGCGGCGCTGAAGGACATCTATACCGCGTGTGATGCCGACGCCGCCCAGCTGGCGCTGCTGGCGTTCGCCGAATCCCCGCTGGGCCGGAAATACCCGGCCGCGGCGGCGGTATGGGAACGGGCCTGGGACCGGTTCATCCCGTTCCTGGAATTCCCGCCCGCGCTGCGGAAGGTGCTGTATACGACAAATGCCATCGAAAGCTTCAACCGGGAAATGCGCAAGGTCCTCAAGACACGCACCCAGTTCCCCAATGATGACGCGGTGATCAGGACGCTGTGGCTGGCTATCCTCGATATCGAGGATAAGCGGGCCGAGCAGCGCGCGAAGCAGGCCGGGCAAGCCCGCCCATGAGCGGAACGGGGCGCCGCGGCTGATCGAGGGCCACGTCACCCAGGGCTGGCACGAGGCCTGGGGGGAGCTGGCGGCCCGCTGGCCGGACCGGTTCGCCGGCCACATGTGAGGTTCACGGGGGGGTGCACGATGCCGGTGCCGGGCAACGGCGTGCGTGCCGGGAGCGTCCCGCTAGCTGGACGCCCTGGACGCCGAGGAGATCGCTGACCTGCTCGGCCACGCCGCCCTGGTGGCCGGTGCCCTGGCCGGCGAGCCCGGCGCCGAGGCCCTGAACGCCGGGCTCGCCCCGGACGGCCGCAGCCTGGCCGACCTGCACATCGGGCTGGCCATCGCCGCCGCCGACCTGGACCAGGCCATCGAGGAGCACACCGCCATCTTGCACCCGTAAGCGGCGCTGCCCGCACGCACCTTGATAAATAAAAAGAGGAAAAGACACGACCGTGTTACCCGGCCCCGGTCATTACCGCCTGCTATATTTAATGATAGACGGGAACGGCCGCCATGCGATCCCCGGAGGATCAGGCAGCGGGCGCCCGGGACAACAGCAAACGCCGCGAAAACCGGGACACGCAGCATCTGCCCGCGGAAGCAACGGTAAGTCCGATTCCGCGAGGCCGCTGGATAAACCGGACACCAGGGCATCAGATAGCGCGAACAAAGGACACCGGATAAACATCCGGTTCCGGACAGCGAAAAGCCCCGCGCACAAAAAATCTGACACACTCAGCCGCTGGCCTGGATGCTGCGCCGCGGCTCGGCGGGCAGCAACACGACCGCGGATCACCTGCGGGTGCTGGACACGGCGATCGCCGCGGTCCCGCCGGGCTTCCGGCGGAAGCTGATGGTCACTGCCGACGCCGTCACACTGATCCACGACGCCGCCCGCGGCCTGCCCCGCGCCGCCGTCACCGAGATCACGACAGACTGACCACCACCACGCCACCACGCACACCACGGCCCCGCCAGCCCCCAGCCGGCGGGGCCTCTTCACGCCCGCACATCCTCACCCGCAACGACGCCAGCATCCTCATCTTGAACGACCGTGCACAAGCTGCAGCCGGGTAAACAGTCACGGGTGCCCGGTCACTTGGGAAGGGACGCCGCGCCCTCCCTCGAGTCCCCGCATCCACGACTTCGTGTCATATCTTCTATCGGAGCCGCATGACACTATTCCCGTCAGCTTCCCCTTGTCTGCCAGCTGTGCTCAGCGCCAGTATCTGTGGTGTCAGCGGGTTCCACGGCGACCAGTTCGATTCCGAAGTCACGTAGGCGGTCGAGCAGGCCGTGCAGGTGTGCCTGGTCACGGACCTCGCCGACAAGGACCGTCTGATTGGGGCCCGCTTCCAGGGTCATCCCGTCGAAGGCGGACTCGAAGCGTTGGCTCAGCCGTCCCCGCAAGACGATGCGGTATCTGCTCGAAGCCACTGCTCAGCTCCCGTGCTCCCGCGCCTGGCCGGGACCGGCCGCCGCTACCGGGTCGGGGCGGGCTGCTCGTTCCTGGGTCTGGGCGATGGCCCAGGCGGCGTTGATCAAGCCGATGTGGCTGAACGCCTGCGGGAAGTTGCCGATCATCTCGGCGCTGCCCGCGTCGATCTCCTCGGCCAGCAGGCCCACGTCATTGATCGCCGCCACTGCCCGCTCGAAGGTCGCCGTGGCCTGGTCCAGTTCACCTGCAAGGGCCTGCGCGTGCGCCAGCCAGAAGGTGCAGAGCAGGAAGGTTCCCTCTTCTCCTGTCAGGCCGTCGTGGGCCAGGTAACGGTAGACCAGGCCGTGCTCGTCGGTCAGCCGGGCGGCGGTCGCGTCGATGGTCGCCTTCATGCGCGGGTCATCTGCGGGCAGGAAGCCGGTGATCGCCAGCATCAGGTTGGAGGCGTCCAGGTCCTCGCCGCCGAAGGCCTGGGTGAAGGCGCCAGCCTGCTCGCTCCAGCCGTGCTCAAGGATCGCGGTATGGATCTCGTCGCGGGCGGCGGTCCAGTCCGCGACCCGGCGCTGCGCGCCGAGCTGGGGAGCCAGGGCGATCGCGCGGTCAAGCGCTACCCAGCACATCAGCTTGGAGTACAGAAAGTCCCGCGGCTCGCCGCGGATTTCCCAGATGCCCTGGTCCTTCTCCTTCCAGAGGCTGGCGGCGGTGTCCGCCGCGGCAACCAGGAACTGCTGCGTGACCGGGTCGAGCTCACCGAGCTGCTGGACCAGCCGCTGGGCGGCACCGAGCAGCTCGCCGTACACGTCAAGCTGACGCTGGCTCCAGGCGCCGTTGCCGACCCGCACAGGTCGGCTGTCCCGCCAGCCGACCAGGTGCGGCAGTTCCCGCTCGGAAAGGTCGCGCTCGCCCCCGATCCCGAACATGATCTGCAGGTCCATCGCGCGCTGGAGCTGGGATGCCGCGGCGTCGGCCAGGAACGCGAAGAACTTGTTGGCCTCGTCGGGGCAGGCCGCCACCCACAATGCCTCCATGGTCAGGCTGGCGTCGCGGACCCAGGTTTAGCGGTAGTCCCAGTTGCGCTCGCCGCCGACGGTCTCCGGCAGTGAGGTCGTGGGGGCGGCCACGATGGCGCCGGTCGGCTGGAAGGTGAGCCCCTGCAGCACCCGGCCAGAATGGTGGACCAGGTCGCGCCATGGCCCCTCGTAAGTCTGGTGGATAGCCGACCAGGACCGCCATCCCTCCAGGGTGTCTTCTAGCCGGGCGGTGATCTCAGCGGCATCCCAGGCGGCCAGCGGCGGCTCGGACATCTGGCCGTGCTGCAGCGCGAAGCTGACCGTCTGGCCGGCCACCACATGGAAACGCGCACGGCCACTGGCCCCGTCTACCCGGAAGCCGGCCTGCGCGGACAGCAGCAGCCGGTCGGCGCCGCCCCGCGCGGAAAGGCCACCCGGCACCGCCTCCAGGATCGGGTGGATCAGGCCGTATTCGGGACGCGGAGCGTAACTGACCTCGACCTCCAGCTCGCCGCTGGTGCAGGCGAGGCGGCGCAGCAAGACCCCCGGCGACCCGGCGCCCAGGTCGTGACCGCGGTCGTTGCGACCGACCGCCATGGCGTCGGTCAGCACCCCGGTACCTGTCGCAGTCCGGAAGGTGGTTTGCAGCGCCATGGTCTGGTCCACGTATGCGCGGCTGGCCTCGAAGTCACCAGCGGGCCGGATCGTGAAGTGCCCGCCGTCAGGGTCAAGGATCCGTGCGAACACGGACGGCGCGTCGAAACGCGGGAAACATAGCCAGTCCACCGAACCCTCGCGGCTGACCAGCGCCGCCGAACGGCAGTCAGACAGAAGAGCGTAATCGCCGATCGGCAAGCCGTTCATCGTGGTTCCTTTCCTTGGAGTTAAAGACCGCGCGCCAGGAACCTCGCCCGTCGGGGTGCTGACCTCCGTTATGTGCAGGCCGGCGGCGCGCGCCTCGGCGGCGGTATGGCCGACCGCGCACACCTGCGGGTCAGTGAAGGTCACGCGGGGAACGATGCCGTGGGAGGCCACATCTGCCACTTCCGCGCCCAGAATCGCTGCGGCGGCGATGCGCCCGTGGTACTTCCCCATGTGGGTGAGGGGCGCGAGCCCGTTGCAGTCGCCGATCGCATACAGCCACCCCCCGGGAACGCCGACCGCCCCGCAGCTGCCCATCCACCAGAACCGGGCGCCCGGGCTCAAGCCCAGCACGCTCCAGGCCGATGCCGGCGGTGGCCGGCCTGCGGCCCACCGCCACCAGGATCTCATCGCCGGTGAACTCACGCCCGTCCGCCACATTCGCCACGACCGGGCCACCGCTGCCCAAGCGGCGGGCAGCGGTCATGCGAACCCCGGTCACCACGGTGATGCCCTCGGCCTCGAAAGCGGCCCGCAGCTCCTCGCCGGCGAACGGCTCTTCACGCGCGAGCAGCCGCTCCGCGCCCTCGAGCACGACGACGTTCTCGGAACCCAGGCGCTTGAACGCCTGCGCCATTTCGGCGCCGATGGCGCCGCCGCCCAGCACCAGCAATCGCCTGGGGAGCTCCTTGGCACTGGTGATCGTCCGGTTGTCCCAGGGGCCGGCCTCGCGCAGACCAGGGATCGGGGGAATGAGCGGGCTCGTGCCAGTGGCCAGCACTACGGCACGGGCCGCACTGAGCCGCCGGGTGGTGCCGTCGGCGGCCTCGACCTCGACGACCCGCTCCCCGGCCAGGCGGCCGGTGCCGCGGACAAGGTCAATACCCTTGCTCTCCAGCCACGACAGCTGTCCGTCGTCCCGCCAGTGAGAGGTCATGTAGTCGCGCTGTGCGAACGCGGCTGCGCTGTCCAGGTGGCCGGTTACGGCCTGGGCGGCCCCTGGCGCACGCCGAGCCGCGGCCAGCACGTCGCCCGGCCGGATAAGCGTCTTAGAAGGGATGCAGCCCCAGTAGGAGCACTCGCCACCGACCAGCTCTCGCTCCACGATGGCGGCGCTGAGGCCGCCATCGGCCAGCCGACCAGCGACGTGCTCACCCGCCGGGCCTGCGCCGATCACCACCACGTCGTATGAGTCGGTCACGAGGGGCCCTCCTCCGTATCGCGTCGTTGGTCATGGCATCCTTGCTGAAGGAGTCTCAGCAGCCACGAATGTGTTACAGCCGCGGCGGCGCAGGCACCGGGCGAACGCTGTAACAGCGGCGGCCGCCGCCGAGACTGCGGCGTAGGACGGCCCACTCGCGGTCGACCCCGGGGATCTGCCACCCGCTGACGCGCGGCCTATGGTGCGGCTCGACATGATCGCCAGCATCGGCGGCGGGCTCGCTCACTCAGATGACCAGGTTGTCTCGAATGACGGATACAGCGTGAGGCCACCGTCGACAAACAGCGACTGGCCGGTGATGTACGCCGACTCATCGGAGCACAGGAACGCGGCCACCGCTGCCATCTCCTCGGCGCCGCCCGCCCGCCGCATGGGGATGTGGCTTTCCACCATGCGCCGCTTGACTGGGTCGTCAATCCACGACCTATTGATGGACGTCACGGTCGCGCCTGGGCCAATGCTGTTGACCCGTATTCCCCGTGCCGCGTATTCCAGGGCGAGCGACCGGGTGAGGTTTTGCATGCCGCCCTTCGACACCGAGTAGCCAAGGAACCGCGGCTTCGGGATCACCTGATGCACGCTGGACACGTTGATGATCACGCCAGGCCGCTCCGCGGCCAGGAAGCTGCGCAGCGCCGAGCGGGCGCACAGGAACGCGCCACGGAGGTTGACCGCGAGGACTTTGTCGAAGTCCGCGGTGGACAGTTCATGCGAGTCCTCAGCTACCTGGATGCCAGCGTTATTGATCAGGATGTCCAGCCGCCCATACTCGCTGAGCACCCGGTCGAACATCTGATCCACGGCCTGCTCGTCGGAGACGTCCGCGGCGACCAGAATCGGTCGGCCACCCGCCTCCGACATCTTCTTCATGCAGATCTCGACGCCGTGCTCGATCGCTTCCCTGGTGGAGATCGCGCCTTCCGGCCGGCCTACGTAGTTGATCGCGACGTTGGCGCCCTCCTCCCCCAAGCGGATGGCGATCGCCTGGCCGATTCCCGAGCTGCCGCCGGTGACGAGAGCAACCTTGTCCTGCAAACCCTTCATGGTTTTCTCCTCGTGGGGCTGGTTGTGGCGTGGCGAGAACCCGCGCTCGCCTGGGCCGGCGCGGAGCCGGCGCTGTTGGTTATGGCGGTCATGCCTGTTCCGTCCCGCCTGGCCCGCAAGCGTTACGAAGCAGGCACGGCAGCGGTTCGGCCGGGGTCGGCGCCCTGCTTCTCATCCGGATGAGAAGGGGTGAGGGGGGAGGCGGATCGCCGGGCGCCGGGATGAGGCTGCAGTCAGCCGAATCCAGGAGGCGACCACGATGCCACAGGTTAGTTACGGCGAAGCCGCGCAGGCCGATGAGGGCACCCGCGCCGATATAGACCTTGTCACGCAGCTGCAGGCGGGTGATGAATCGGCGATGGCCCAGCTGGTGGATCAGTGGTCGCCGGCCATGCTCCGCGTCGCGAGGTCGTTCGTTGACAGCCGGCAATCCGCGGAGGACGTCGTCCAGGACGCCTGGCTCGGGATGCTGAGCGGCCTGGCGAGGTTTGAAGGCCGGTCTTCGCTGCGCACATGGACGTTCTCGATCCTGGTCAACCAGGCCAGGAGCCGAGGCGCCCGTGAGGCCAGGACAGTCCCCCAGTCGCCGCTGGACCCCCGGGGAGGACCGGCCGCGGATGACTTGTTTGCCGGTCCCGGTGGTGAACAGGCCTGGAACTGGTCCTCCATCGATGCCCCGTCCCGGTGGGACACCGCCCCGGAAAACGTGGTGCTGTCCAAGGACGTCCTGCGCCAGCTTGACCGGGCCCTTTCGGCGTTGCCGCCCCAACAGCGCAGAGTGGTTACCATGCGTGACGTCTGTGGCATGGCGGCTGAGGAGGTCTGCGCGGCCCTGAACATCTCCCCCCAGAATCAGCGGGTCTTGCTGCACCGCGCCCGTGCCATCCTGCGCGCGGGCCTGGCTGAGTACTACCGTGGATGACCCGTGCCTCCGGCGGAACCGGCCAAGGGCTGGAGGACGGGGGCAGCCAGGAAGGGGAACGCATGGCTGCTGACCTATCCGGGTGCACCGCACTGGTCACAGGCGCTGCCTCAGGCATCGGCCAGGCCAGCGCCGTCGCCTTCGCCACGGCCGGAGCGTCCGTGGCGCTTGTGGATATCGACGCCGACGGTCTCGCGGACACCGCGGCCGCCGTCAGGGCGCGGGGGCCGCGCGCCGAGGTACTCGTAGCAGACGTCACAGACCTCCAGGAGGTGACCGAGGCCATCGGGCGTGCGGTGGAGATCTTTGGCAGGCTCGACGCGGCGCACAACAACGCCGGCGTGCCCGGGCCGTACGTTCCCCTGGATGAGTACGGGGAGGAGGACTTCATGCGCGTCCTCCAGGTTGACCTGGCCGGCGTCTGGCGGTGTATGCGAGCCGAGGTCAGGCACATGCGGGCCCAGCGGTCGGGCGCCATTGTCAACACGTCCTCTATGCTTGGCGCTGCCGCGATGCCCGACAATGGCGCGTACGTCGCCGCCAAGCACGGTGTGCACGGCCTGACCCGCGCGGCGGCGCTCGAACTCGGCGGCACAGGCATCCGTGTCAACGCCATCGCCCCCGGCGTGACCCGGACGGGCATGACCTCGGCGGTCAGCGATGAGCTGCTCCGCATGGTGCCGCTGGGCCGCATCGCGGAGCCGGAGGAGATCGCCGCGGCCGTGGTGTGGCTGTGCTCGCCCGAGGCCTCCTACATCACGGGGTCTGTGCTGGTCGCCGACGGTGGCTGGCTCGCCGGGTGAAGGTAGCGGGGGAACGGAGACGCCCGTGACAGACCGAGGCAGCAGCGCCCAGGCGCTGCCGGTCGGGCCTGCCGGCAAGCCGGCGCTGCGCCGTGAGCTTCGGTTCATGGAGACGGCCTCGGTCTCGATCGGGGTCATGGCACCCACTCTGGCGATGTCGGTCACCGGGGTGGCCGCAGCCGCCGCGCTGGGGAGAGCGGCACCGCTGGCCTTCGCCGTCGCCGCCCTGGGCGTTGGACTCGTGGCCTACGGGTTCATCCGGCTGGCTGGCGAGTTCAGCCACGCCGGGTCGGTCTACGCCTTTGTCGGCAAGACGCTCGGCCCGCGGCCAGGGTTTCTCGCTGGATGGGCGCTGCTTGGTACCTACCTGGTGTTTCCGCCGGTATCCATCATGGGAGTCGCCGTCTTCGGGCGGGCCTTCCTAGACGCTGCCGGGCTGGCCCATGATGCCGACTGGTACCCGCTCGCGCTGGCCGCGTGGGCGGTCATCTGGGTGCTTGCGGCCCGCGGGGTCCGGCCGACGACGCGGTCGCTTCTGGTGTTCGAGGTCGTGTCCGTCTGCCTCATTCTCGTGCTCATGGGCGTGATCTACTGGCGTCTGATCGCCGGTACAGCCCCTGGCGGCCAAACCCTGTCCGGCGAGGTCTTTGTTCTCCCGCCCGGCGTGGGCGTTTCCGCCTTGGCGCTGGCCGCCACGGCAGGCTTTCTCGCGTTCGCCGGCTTTGAGTCGGCGGGCTCGCTGGGTGAGGAGTCCCTGGTGCCGACGCGGATGATCCCGCGCGCCATCATCACCGCGGTCGCCTTTGGCGCCGTCTTCTACGTGGCCTGTGTCGTCGCCCAAACGCTGGGGTTTGGTACCGGTGCGGCCGGCGTGTCCGCTTTCCGGCATTCTCAGGCACCGCTGGGTGAGCTTGCCCAACGATACGTGGGCAACACCCTGGCCACCTTGCTCGATCTTGGTGCCGTGCTCAGCGCGCTTGGCGCCGGGCTGGGCGGGGTGATCGTCGCGGCTCGCATGATGTTCGCCTTCGGGCGAGATGGCCTGGCCTACCGTCGCCTCAGCGGCGTGTCGGCGGCGACCGGCGTGCCGCAGCGGGCGCTGGCGCTGGAGATGCTCACCGGTCTGGCCCTGCTCACGGCCTTCAGGCTGGCGGGAACCTCGGCCCTCAACGTGTTTTTCTACCTTGCGACCATCGGGACGCTGTCGCTGCTCGTCATGTACGTGCTCACCAACGTGGCCGCCGCCCACCATCTCGGCCGACGATCGTTCTGGCAGGTCGTGGCTCCGGTCGGCGGCGTGCTCATCGCCGGGTTCGTGCTGTATCACAATGTCTGGCCGGTACCTCCGGAGCCGTATGAGTTCTTCCCCTACCTGGTGCTGGGATGGCTCCTCGCCGGACTGATCATCACCGCCGTGCTTCCTGGTTTCTCCGCGAAGGTGGACGACGGGCTAGAGAGTGCCGCTGCTAAATAAGACCGCGTTCCCGGGCGCGGATCACGGCTTCCCCTCGGGACTCCGCGCCGAGCTTGCGGTAGATGGCGCGCAGATGGGTCTTCAGCGTGCTGGGAGCGACGAACAACGCTGACGCCAGCTCACGCTGCGGAGTCGGCGCGGGCAGCAGCCGGAGGATCGCGAGCTCTCTGTCGGTCAGCGGCTCGATCAATCCCTCCTGGCGGGTGCGCGCCGCCTCGGCACGTTGTTCGCGGGCCAGCCAGGCGGTCACCACCGGCCCAGGGTCGGGACAGTGCCGCACAATGCCGCGCGCCTCCCCCACCAGCGCACCCGGATCGCTACCGTCCTCTTCGCAAGCTGCAGGCATTGCGTCGAGATCGCGCGGGGCAGCGGCCGGCGGCGAGGTCCTGAAGACCGAAGACGCGGTGAGCAGCGCCGCGGCGAGCTCCACCCGGCCAGCGCCGCGGCGGCCCAGTTCCACCGCCGCCACCGCGGCTTGTTCTGCGCTAGCCCAATCCCCGCGCTGGGCGGCCAGGCGGGCCACGGCCAGGGCCGGGAACATGGCCACGAAGTGCGAGTCGCTGAGCGTCTGGCCGACAGCGGACTGCGCGTCGAGCACCAGCGAGTCCGCGAGCAGGAGGTCGCCGCGGTTCACGGCCAGGAGCGCCAGGCAGCCCTCAGCGTAGATGTAGGCCAGGCGGTTACCGTCGCCTTCGGCCCGCCGGGCCGCCTCAGCGACCAGTTCCCCGGCCCGGTCAGCGTCTCCCAGCCACATCGACGAGATGCCCTGAACGAGCCGGTGGACGGTCGCCACGAACGGGTCATCGGCACTCGGGGAGATCTCCTGCAGTCGGCCCGCCGCACTTCCCACATCTCCCGTCTTGTACATGTGCAGCGCGCGCAGCACTATCAGGTGGGTATCGGCTGGGCCCGAGGCCTCAGCGGCATCAAGCGCGGCTCCCACTTCCTCCAGCCGGCCCCGGTCGAGAGCTATCCAGACCCGCGCCGCCGAGAGAGACGCGTCCCCGGCAACGAGTTCGGCAGGCAGCGCGTCGAGCCACCTGCGTACCGTCTCCAGCTGCCCAGCGTTGAAATGCTGGCGCCAGTGCGCCGACACTAGCCGTCCGCTGAGCGAATCGTCACCCGAGGCGATCGCATGGCCGATCGCCTCGGCCGCGTCATCGTTGCCCTCGTACCAATCGGCCGCGCGTTTATGCAGCGCGGAAGGCTGCTCCGGTGCCGTGCGGGCAAGCTCATGCCGCAGCAGGCCGCCAAAGAGGTGGTGATACCGGAACCAGCGCCGCTCATCGTCCAGCGGGATCAGGAACAGGTTGGCGCGATGGATTTCGCTGATCAGCTCGGCCCCGTCGGCCCGTCCCGTGAGCGCGTCGCACAGCGGTGCACACATCCGGTTGAGAACCGAGGTCACCAGCAGGAACTCACGTACTCGCGGAGGCTGGCTGACCAGCACCTCCTCGCCGAGATAGTTAACGATGTGCCAGTCTGCGCCCGTGAAACGCTCGATGAACGCTGACGGATCGGCCCGGTCCCGTAGGCGCAGTGCCGCGAGTTGCAGACCCGCCGCCCATCCTTCGGTCCGCGCCAGCAGTCTGCGCACGTCCCGCTCGGGCAATCCCGTCCCGAGCCGGTCGCCGACGAATTCCCGTGCCTCGTCGAAGCTGAACCGAAGATCTTCGGCCCGCAATTCGGCGAGGTCCCCCCGCACTCTCAACCGGCTTAGCTGCAGCGGCGGGTCGGCTCGCGTGATAAGCACGAGGTGCAGCTGAGACGGCCCCCGGTCTAGCAGCGTCGCTACCGACGCGTGCACCCGCGCGCTGGTGACCAGGTGATAGTCGTCCAGCACGAGCACCAGGGGAGCATCAGAAAACGTCAGCTCGTTGATGAAT
>CAVUNO010000003.1:0-268924 GCA_963742875.1 uncultured Actinomycetes bacterium
CGGCTCGCGGATACCGGGAACCTGGCCCGCGAAACGGATAAGTGGCTGCGCCGCCGCCTACGGCAGGTCCGCTGGAAGGAATGGAAGACCACCGCCGCCAGGCGGCACAATCTGCGGATACGAGGTATCCCCGAGCGCAACGTCCGCAAGTGGGGCGGCAGCAGCAAGGGATACTGGCGGATTGCGGGCTCTCAGGTCCTCGGCGTGGCCCTGCCCAACACCTACTGGGAACACCTCGGCCTGAAGACGTTGACCGCGACCAGGCAGCGTTTCAGTCCGACGGCTTGACGAACCGCCGGATGCGGGCCCGCATGTCCGGTGGTGTGGGAGGGGGCGGGGCGACCCCGCCCCCTACCCGATTTCCAGTACGGCCGGATTCGGCAGTGCACGACTGGTATGCCGGGCCAACGGCTCCGGAGGCCGCAGGTCGGTTTCACCGCTACCTGCGCGGACATCGATGCGAGAGGTTGACTAGTCCGCGGGTGGTCCGCAGACATCCAGCGTCCGATCTTCAGGAGGCTTTGCCGGTGCATGAGGGTCCGTCGCGGGCCGCCTAACCCGAGCCGGCCCCGGGCTCCTGCCGCGCTATGGCCGCCGCCTGGACCTGCGAGTCGTGCTGCTTCTGCGTATCCCTCTTCTTGTTGGCCATGTCGCTTACCTCCGATGGGTAGTGACGTAAGTGCGCTGTCCCCGCAGCGCTCACGGAACGGCCCCGGCGTAGTGCATACATCGGGCGATCCCGCTGCGCATCGATCCTGGGACGAGGCCCTGGTGGCGGCCCGAGTCGGCACATTTCTCGGAAATGTCCAGCTGGGTACGCCAGTGCGAGCCGGGCAGCACACGTGGCCGTTGAGGTCAGGACGGCGGGCCTGGTGGTGCCTTCCCGGCGGGGTATTCCTGCATGGGGACGTCTCCGGCTGACCATGCGTTCATGACGGGGTCGATGATGCGCCAGGCTTCTTCGGCCTCGTCGCCGCGGATGAACAGCATCGGGTCGCTGTTGAGCATCTCAAGGATCAGGTGCGCATACGCGGTGAACCGGGGCGGTGTCGAGCGCGCCTCGAACTGTCGTGTTTCGGCTGTTCGTTCCGGGCCGTTGAGCGTGGTGGACAGCCGCACGTAGGGCTCGGTGAGACCGATCCTGAGCACGTTCGGCTCGACGCCGGGCCATTGGTCGAGCAGGTACCGGGGAAGGGGGCGGAAGTGGATGGCGATCTCGGCCGAGTCCGCCGCGAGGGCCTTGCCCGAGCGCAGGGTGAACGGGACCCCGGCCCACCGTGGGTTGTCGACCTCGACGGTCAGGGAGGCGTAGGTTTCCGTGTTGCGGCTGGGGTCGACCCCGGGCTCGTCGACGTAGGAGGGCACCTGCCGCGTGCCGATCGTGCCGGCGGTGTAGCGGGCGCGGACCGTCTGGCTGCGCATCGTCTCCGCCGCCGGTGTGGCCACGGCCCGCAGGCCCTCGACCCGGACTCCGCGGAAGGAGTCGGCGTCGATGCGGGCCGGCTGTTCCATCAGGACCAGCGCCATGGCTTCCATCAGATGGTTTTGCACCATGTCTTTCATGGCGCCGGCCCGGTCGTAGTAGGATGCCCGGCCTTCGAGGGTCAGGCTCTCCAGCCAGCTGATGTCCACGTGGTCTACGTGCACCGCGTTCCAGATCGGCTCGAAGACCCGGTTGAGGAACCGCAGGGTGACGACCCGGCGGACGAGCTCGCTGGACAGGAAGTGGTCGATCCGGAAGATCGTCGGCTGTGGCAGCTGGATGCGGAGGATCTGGTTGAGCTGTTGCGCGGAGGCCAGGTCGGTGCCGAAGGGTTTCTCGATCGCTACCGCGTCCGCGGCGCGCAGGTTGGCTGCCGCCAGTGCCGACAGGACCGACGGGAGCAGTCCGGGAGGCAGCGCGAGGTAGACCAGCGTGTCCGGATGATCGCCGCCGATCAGCTGGCTGACCTCCGCTGGCCGGGTGACGTCGGCGGGTGCGAAGCTGAGCATCTTGACCACGGCGTCGCGGGTGGCCGGAGCCACGACGTGGGCGTGTTTGCCCAGGCCGTCAGCGATGTGCTGGCGGAAGTCGTCGGTTGACCAGTCGGTGTTGGCCGAGCCCACGATCGTGAACCCTGGTGGCAGGAGCCCGGCCTCGGCCAGCTGGGCGATCGCGGGCATCAGCAGGCGGCTGGTCAGATCACCGGAGGCTCCGAAAAGGACCATTCGCTCGATCATGGGGTGCCGCCTTCTCTGGTTGCAGTGGGCCGGGGTCGCGCTCGGGCGCTCGGTGAGGGCGGGACGCCGACGTACCGCGGTGAGGGCGGCCCGGTCACTCCGGGACGGCAGCGGAAGATCACGCCGGCCAGGGGCTGGGCGGCGCGGCTGTCCGCGTCGAGGTCGAACCATGAGGTGGTGATGTACAGGTCGCCGCCGTCGGTGCCGCCGAAGGCCACCGAGGTGGGGTTGGTGGCGGGTAGCTCGACGACGCCGTCGAGGGTGCCTTCGGCGCGGTAGCGGTGAACGGCCCCGGCGCGGCCCAGCGCGACCCACAGCATGCCCTCTCGTCGACGGTCATGCCGTCCGGCCAGACCTGCGCCTCGCAGAAGTCGAGGAAGCGCCGGCGGCCGGTGAGGGTGCCCGTTGCGGGATCCAGATCGAAGAGATCGACGATGAACTGATGGCGGTGTCGGCGAGGTAGAGGCGGCCCTGCGTGCTCGTCGAATGCGGGCCCGTTGCAGATCGTGAGGCCATCGGCTACGCGGGTCGTCTTGGCGCCCTCGATCCGGTAGAGCGCTGCGTTGCGTGGCCGCTTGTCGTAGGCCATCGTGCCGACCCAGGCCCTGCCCCGGCTGTCGGTCTTGACGTCGTTCGCGCGGTTCTCGGGCCTGTCCCGCTCGATGGGCACGCGCAGGTCCATCGTGCCGGTGCTGCGGTCGAGCACGGCCAGGCCCTCGGGGCTGGCCACGACCGGCTCTCCCGCCGCGTCCAGGACCACCCCGCCGGGCTGCCCGGCGGTGGCCCAGGAACTGTGATTGCCCGTTGCCGGGTCGAAGCAGTGCACCCGCTGCCCGGTGATGTCCACCCACCACAGGCGGGCCGTGGCGGCGTCCCACAGCGGGCCCTCGGCATGCTCGGCCCGGATGCTCAGCGTGACCTCAACCGCGGTGTCACCCATGACGGCGGCCTGCGACCGGTTCGCGGCGAGCTGGCGCGTCACACATGTTCAAGGGCGCCGGGGCGCTGGGCTAGCTCGTCCTCGGCGTGGGCCACCACCGGCATGCCGCCCTTGCCCACGGTCAGCGGCGTGCGGTGGTAGCCGTGGTAGGTCATCATCCCCCCGGACAGGAACGCCACCTGGTCCCACCCGTTCTGCTTCAGCACGCAGTAGGCGATGTAGCTGCGGAAACCCGACCGGCAGTAGGTGTACACAGGCTTGCCCGTGGGCACCTCATCCAGCCTGTGCCGCAGCTCGGTGTACGGGATGAGGACCGCCCCGGGGATGTGCCATGCGCCGTATTCGGCCGGTGTGCGCACATCGAGGATCGTCACCTTGCCGAGGCAGCCGGGGTAGTCCTCCGGGTACCACAGGTCGATGTCGCCGCGCAGCAGGTTCGCGCCCAGGAAACCGGCCATGTTGACCGGGTCCTTCGCCGCCCCGTACGGCGGGGCGTAGGCCAGCTCCAGGTGCTCCAGGTCGAACACCGTCATCCCGGCGCGGATCGCGACGGCGAGGACGTCGATGCGCTTGTCGACACCGTCCCAGCCGAGCACCTGCGCGCCCAGCAGCTTGCCCCCGGCCGGGTCGAACAGCACCTTCAGGAACAGCGGCGCGGTGCCGGGGTAGTACGCGGCATGGCCGTTCTGGTGGGTGTAGATCTTGCGGTAGTCCAGGCCGGCCGCGCGCAGCTCGGTCTCGGTCAGGCCGGTGCCCCCGGCGGTCATGTCGAACACCTTGACCACGGCAGTGCCCTGGGTACCCCGGTAGGCGCTCGTCACGGCCGGCGATGGTGTCGGCGGCGATCCTGCCTTCCCGGTTCGCCGGGCCGGCCAGCATCGACAGCACAGGCTCGCCAGTCAAAAAGTGCGCGGTCTCCACCGCGTCGCCGGCCGCGAGGATGTCCGGTGCCGAGGTGCGCATCTGCGCGTCGACAACAATGCCGCCGCGCGGCCCGATCTCGATGCCCGCGTCACGGGCGAGGTCGACGTTGGGACGCGCCCCGGCCGCCATCACGACAACATCAGCGTCCACTGACGTACCGTCGGACAGAACGACCACCAGCCTGTCGCCCTCCCCATGACGAACGGCCGTGGCCGACGTGCCAAGCCGCAGGTCCACGTCGTGGGTGCCGACGTGGTAGTCCAGGATCCGTGTCATCTCGGGGTCCAGCCACGGCATCAGCCGCTCGGTCCGCTCTACCACGGTGGTCGCCAGCCCGCGTGCCCGGAACGCCTCGGTCAGCTCCAGCCCGATGTAGCTGCCGCCGACGATGACCGCGCTCGAAGCGCCCTTGTCCAGCTGGGTGATGATCCGGTCCATGTCGGGGATGTTGCGCAGCACATCCACCCGCGGGTCATCGGCACCCGGGATCGGCGGCCGGACCGGTTCGGCCCCAGGGCACAGCACCAGCTTGTCGTAGGATTCCCGGTACGTCCGCCCCTGGGCGAGGTCGCGCACCTCCACTTCCCTGACATCACGGTCGATGCGGAGCACGTCCTGGCCGGTCCGCACATCCAGCGCCAGGGCCCTGGCCAGGCTCTCCGGCGTCTGCAGCAGCAGGCTGTCCCGGTCCGGGATGGCGCCGCCGATGTGGTAAGGCAAGCCGCAGTTCGCGAACGAGACGTAGCGGTCCCGCTCAAGAATGACGATCTCGGCTGACTCATCCAGCCGCCGCAGCCGCGCACCCGCCGAGGCACCCGCCGCAACTCCACCCACGATCACCGTCTTCATCTCATCATCCCTATCTGCCAGGACCACTCCCCACTATCTCCTGAATACTCCGTGTGCTCGTGCCGGCGCATCACCCATCAGGGGATGAGACGCTCGGCGTCTCCGAGACCGGACATTCTCGTCAGAGCAACCTCAAAGCAAAGGATGGGAAGAGAACCGGGGTCGTCCGCCTTACCAGCTACCAGTGGAAGAACGGCGCCACGGGCTGGGTGCAATGGGTGGCGTAGCGCCGGGCCTTGCGCATGAGCCAGTCAGCGCCAGTGCCAGCAGCCGTGCGGCAACGAGGATCTCGGCCGTGAGCGCGAGCGTGACCTGGTGCACAGCGCCGTTCCACGGCTGGGCCGCCCGGGACTATCTGGGCCGGCTGCGCGGTATGCCGGTCGGCGAGTGCCACCTGTGTCCGTTGGTCGTCCCGGTCGCCAAAGGAGACGGACTCCGGCACGGACTCTGACGGCCACGCAGGACTCATCATGGCTCTGCCACTGTCGAGGAGGGTCCGCGGAACGTGCTCATCGGCGGCGTAGATCGTTTCGGGTCACCCACTAGGGGTGATCACCTGTGCGAGATCCCGGATGCAGGATGAATCCTGGACTCCAAGCCGTGGAGGCGCGGCGTTCGGCCATTAACAAACCGTCCGGCACGCGCGGCACGGGCACCGGCGTTTCCGCGTCGAACGCCCGCTCCCGCCCGGAGACGTCCTCAACGCTGCCCGCTGCGGAGGAGACCCTCAACTCTCCGGGAAGGGACCCTACTGCCATGGATGACTACCCGCTCATTGCCGACCACGGCCTCATCGGCGATCTCCAAACCTCGGCACTCGTCGCCACCGACGGATCGATCGACTGGTTCTGCGCGCCGCGGTTCGACTCGCCCAGCATTTTCGGAGCCCTGCTGGACCACCAGGGCGGTGGTCATTTCCGGGTGCGGCCGACCGTGGAGGTCTTCAGCAGCAAGCAGCTGTACTTCCCCGACACCGCGGTCCTGGTCACCCGTTTCATGACCGAGGCGGGGGTGGGGGAGCTCGTCGACTTCATGCCGGTCACCAGCGGCGGGATCGCCACGACGACGCACCGGCTGGTCCGCATGCTCAGGTGTGTGCGGGGCCAGATGACGTTCGCGGTCGACATTGCACCGCGGTTCGACTACGGTCGTGAGTCCCACGAGGCACATCTGGCCGACGACGGCATCGTCTTCCAGGGCAGGCAGACGTCGATGACGGTCAACCTGATCAAGGAGCCGGAGGACGAGCGGCTGGGTCGCTTCCAGGTCGATGAGCAGGGCGACTTCCACACCGAGGGCACCTTGGTGGCCGGCCAGATGCGCGGGATGGTGCTGGAGACCGGCACGGCCGGGCCGGTGCGGCAAGTGCCGGTAGCCGAGGCCTGGCGGCTCTTCGACGAGACGGTGCGCTTCTGGGAGTCCTGGCTGACGCAGTCGACGTACACCGGGCGCTGGCGCGAGGAGCTGAACCGCTCCGCGATCACGCTCAAGCTCATGACCTACGCACCCAGTGGCGGGCTCGTGGCAGCGCCGACCGCGGGACTGCCCGAGCAGATCGGCGGCGAACGGAACTGGGACTACCGCTACACCTGGGTCCGTGACGCCTCGTTCTCGGTGTACGCCCTGCTCGGCCTGGGGTTCACGGAGGAGGCCGCGGGGCTGGGCCGGTGGCTGCGCGGCCGCGTCGACGAACAGGTCGGCGGCGGCGGTGGCCCGCTGAAGATCATGTACCGCATCGACGGGTCCAGCGACCTGACCGAGGAGGTCTTGGAGCACTGGGAAGGCTACCGGGGCTCGAGCCCGGTCCGTATCGGGAACGGCGCGGCGGACCAGCTGCAGCTCGACATCTACGGTGAGGCGCTCGACAGCATCTACTTCATGGACCAGCGCGGGCTGCAGGCCGGTCACGAGGGATGGCTCAGAATCTGCGACCTGCTGGACTGGGTCACCGAGCACTGGGACCAGCCGGAGGAGGGAATCTGGGAGACCCGCGGCGGCCGGCAGGACTTCACCTACGGCCGGCTGATGAACTGGGTCGCGCTGGACCGCGGCATCCGCCTGGCGACCAGCCACGGACGACCGGCCCCGCTGGAGCGCTGGCGCAGCGAACGAGATGCCATCTACAACCAGATCATGGAACGCGGGTGGAGCCCCAAGCGCCAGGCGTTCGTGCAGCACTACAACACCGACGTGCTGGACTCCTCCCTGCTGCGGATGTCCACGGTCGGCTTCATCACACCCAGCGACCCGAGGTGGGCTTCAACGCTGAAGGCCATGGACGGCGAACTGGTGACCGACAGCCTGGTCTACCGCTACGATCCCGAGGCATCGCCCGACGGCCTGCGCGGCTCGGAAGGCACCTTCTCCCTATGCACATTCGCCTACGTCGAGTCGCTAGCACGTGCCGGCCAGCTCAACAAGGCGCGGGTGACCTTCGAGAAGATGCTGACCTACGCCAACCACCTGGGGCTGTACTCGGAGGAAATCGCGCTTACCGGCGAGCAGATCGGCAACTTCCCGCAAGCGTTCACCCACCTGGCCCTGATCGACGCGGCGCTCACGCTGGATCGCCAGCTGGACCTCAGCACCAAGGCCGCGCCAGCGCGCCAGCCCTCCACCCCGGCCCAGCAGGGCGCCGCGACCGCCGAAGAGGCGGAGCCGGCGGTCTCGTCAGCCGATAGCGGTTGAGCCGAGAGTACGAGAGTGGCGATGGCTGCCCGTATCCGCGAGCTGCTCGCGGCCGACGATGCAAGCGCCGTCACTGAGCTGCCGGATGGCGGCCACCGCCCACGTGGTCGGCGCACACTTTGGCTGGCGTCGCGGACTGTCCGGGGGATCGGCCGTGCCCGTGGCTTCTGCGCGATCCTGGTCGCGTCCATCGGGCTCGCGCTGGCCCTGACCCTGGCCCGGGATCTCGGTGATCGGCATGCTGGTGGCAGCCAGCGCAATCAGCGGGTCCGGAACCCCGATCGGACTGGTGATCCTGGTCCACGTGGCCCGCGATCCCCAGGTCATGGGAGCCCGGCCCATCTCCCGTCGGCTGGCCATCGCGGGTTGGGCCGTCGCCGTCATCGTCGGCGGCTTCGGCCTGCCCGCCATCCTCGGGGCAGCGCTCGGCACGTTCTGACCTGCCCCAGACGCTCACCACGACGTGGCGGGCAGCCCGCACGTAATGACCCAGCTCCAGCCGGGGCGCCCCGGGCGCTGCTCTCACCGTCGATGCCCCTGGCCGGATCCACGCAGATGGCCCGGGCGCGGGCCACTGCCGCCGGAACTTGCGTGCCAAGCGGTCATGATTCGCTCAGGAGCGAGATGCCATCCTTACCGTGCTCCGGATATGGCTGGAACGCTCTGCTGGGCGGCGATCAGCTGGCGGAGCCGGCCGCGGCCACGGTGTAGGCGTGACTTGACGCTCCCGACCGAGATACCTGTAATGGCCGCGATGTCGCGGTAGCTGTAGCCCTCAACGTCGAGGTAGACGGTGATGCGGATGCTTTCCGGTATCGCCCGGTTTACATCTCAGCTGATGAAGAAGCGGCAGGAAAGGACCAATGTGGCCAAAGTCCCCCGCTTGGGGGACCCCGGGCCGTGGACTCGCCTGGATCTGCGGTCTCAGGTGAGGATGAGGTTGATGCTGTTGGCGATGAGCCAGAAACCGAGGATCAAGCTCCCCAAGATGATCACCTGGTCGGTGTGGGTTTCCATCCAGGCCCTGAACCTGGCTAGGAACGCTTCGCTCTCGTGGGGCTTGATACCGGCGTAGATCTCCATGGCGAGGTAGGACGCCGAAGCCAGCACACAGAACCCGAACAGCGCCAGGTAGCTCTCCCAGCTGGACAGCTTGGCCTCCACCACCGTGGCCGCACCCGCGCCGATCAGCGCCCAGGGCTGCAGGGCGGGGGCGAGGACCATGGCGAACCACGGGGACATGTTGTCCACGTGCTGCTGCCACTTCGGCGCTTTCTTCGGTTTCTTCGGCTGCCCCCTCCGCCGTCGCTGCCGGATCGCGATCCAGACCAGCACGACGCCGATCGCGAGCTTGACCGCCAGGTCTGCCAGGGACGGGGCCGTGTTCGGCTTAGGCGGGTTATTGCCGGTCGCCAGCACCGTGACCGTGACCACGATGGCCAGGGACACCAGCCACCCGAACACGAACGCCGCGCCTTTTCGCACCCCGCGCTTGGAGGGCAGTATCACCATGAATGCCGTCAGCGGCAGCGGATCCAGGGCGATCGCCAAGCCGATCAGAACAAGGCTCAGCACCACGGCCGTTCCTCCCGTTCCCCCCTGGCCGGAGTGCGAATCTCCTGGCGGTCAGCCATCCAGCGCAGATACTCCCGCATCGACCGGCGAACCAGAAACTCAGTCCGGCTGCCCGCCGGAGTGCCAAGGAAGTCCGGTACAGACCCGCCACTGTTCGCCGGGTCTGTACCGGGCTTCCCGATTCCTCTTTGGTGCTGGTCTATTCCAGTCACGAGCGCCCCGCGCCGCGGTGCTAGATGCCGGCCAGGTTTTCACGGCTGCCGTAGGCGCACAGCCCGTACAGGGCGAGCACGTCCATGGCGATGATGGCCAGCGCCCAGAACGGGTAGGCCGGGAGGAAGAACATCATGTCGATGGCGCTGAGCCCGACCATGACGACCGCGAACCAGCGTGCCAGTTGGTTGCCTACCACGATCCCGCCCACCGCGACCAGCTGCAGGGCCGAGATCATGAGCGTGATCCAGCCCCAGACGCGCAGGTCGCCGATTACGTAGTGGGCGTTGGCGACGAACACGTGCGAGTTGGCGATTGCGGCGATGCCATAGATCAGGTTGAAGAAGCCGTCGACGAGCAACAAGACGACCGCGAAGATGAGCAGTCCGTAGCCGCGGCCTTCCGCGTGCCGACCGCCCGCCCCGCTGTCCGGCTTGATCGTTGCCGATGTCATTGTGACCTCCCGTGTCAGAGTCGCTGGGACCCTGCCGCCTGTGATCAGCCCCTTCCGCTCCGCCCCAGGCGGGCGGGGCGCAAACACCGATCCGGACCCATGGCCTGACCTTCACCGTCACCCGTCGGTAAAACGCACGGTCAGGGCCGGAGGTCCCGCCGTTCGGCCCGATCGGAAGACGTCAGCCCGGCGGTACGAGCCCATCACCCCTGCAAGCCTGCCCAGCTCCCCATCGCCACGCTGCCCTGTGTCATGAACGGGACCTTTATCCCGGCTTCCCGCTGTGACCGCTATCGCCCGGACCACGGTATCAGCGAGGCTCATGTCCGCCCCATGCTTCGGTCTTCCTCAAGAACCGGTCGGCTGCTGGCCTGCTTTCACGCTGGTCGCATCATGCCAATTCAGCGGGAAGTTGCCGGCGGCGAGCTGCTCGGTGCGGTGAAGCCGCGGGGTGATCGGCGGCTGGCGCGCCGGTGGTGCCGCGTTCCGCAGGGTGGTGAGCAGGGCCCGGACCCGCAGCAGGACCATGGGACATTGGGACATTGGGATGCGGACTCGATGAGATCGTCCAGGGCGGTGCGCAGGTAGTCGTCCCGGGACGGAAGGGCCAGCACCACCCGTACCGTCCCGGCGCTGCCGGCCAGGCCCGCCAGGTCCAGGTCGCGTGAGACCAGGAGCTGGAGCGGGCTCTCGATCGTGTCCAGCACCTGGACGGCGGTCGCCGGATCGTTGACTGCCGGCGACAGTGGCCGCATGGCGATGTCGGCCAGCAGCCGGAACGCGAACAGTGGATCCTGCTGGAAGGTGCGCTCCGGCCCGGTCACCAGGCCACCCAGGACCGCCTTATCGGCCACCTCGCCGCCGTGCAGGTCGGCGATCGGGGCCCCCGCTGCAGCGTGTCGCCGACGCCCGCCGGAGCACGATCACGGTGCCGCCAGCGGCGCGTAGCAGCCTGCCCAGGTCGAGTTGCTGCAAGATCGTCTGGCGGTGTGGCCATAGGACCGTCTGGCGCCGCGGCGGCAGCGGTCCGCTCGGCTGCCGGTCTGCCGTGTACGGCCGGGGGGTACGGGTCGTCCGGCCTGCAACCGCCTGAGACCCGGTCTTCGCACATGGGGTTTGATGCTACGGCCGGATGATGGGCTGGCTCCTGGGTCCTTACGGACTTGTGTGACGTGCGGGGAATGGCTGGCCTGGTTGCTGGTTGGTGTCTGGCATGAGCGGGATGTCAAGGACTGGCCGGGGGCGAGGGCGGGCGCGGGCGGAGATCGCGGTGGTCCGCCTGCTGGAAAAACGGCTGGGGGCGCTGCCGGTGGTGGCGGAGTTCGGGCGCCGGGCTCCGGATCGCGGAGATCATCGATGAGCTGTGCCCGGTCCGGTCAGTGGCGCTGATCACTCACGGGGAGGTGATCGAGGCACTGGTAGCTAACCGGCTGACCGCGCCAGCGCCGATGCTGCGGGTACACGAGTGGGCCGCGTCGATGGCCGTGGATGAGGCGTATGGCATCACCCCGGAGCTGCTCAACGATGACCGGATCGCCCGCGCGCTGGATGCGGTCGCCCCGTACCTGGATGAGATCACCGGCAGTGTGGGGGCAGCGGCGATCACTGAGTTCGGGGTGGATGTGTCCCGGCTGCACTGGGATCTGACCTCGATTTCGCTGTATGGCGCCTATCCGGAGGTGGATGAGCAGTACCCGGTGCCGGGGTGGGGGCATCCCAAGGACCGCAGGCCGGATCTGAAGCAGATCCAGACGGGTCTGGCGGTCAGCGGGGACGGCGGGATCCCGGTGTTCCATCACGCTTATGCGGGCGGGGCCGCGGAGGTGGCCCAGGTCGTGGGGGCGATGATCGCGCTGCGGCGGATCGCGGGACCGCGGCCGTTCCTGCTGGTGGGTGATTCGAAGCTGATCTCCTACACGAACGCGGCGGCGAGTGGGTGCCCAGAAGGTGGGGTTTATCGCGCCGCTGGCCGCAGCCCGGGTCCCGGCTGGTTTATTCGCCGCGCTGCCGCAGGGGGCGGGCACGCCGGTGGACTATATCGCCGGGCGTGACGCCGGGAAGCCCGCTGCTGACCGGGGCGTTTACCGGGTCCTGGAAGACGGCGGGATGGACCTGGCCGGACCGCGCAAGGCTGACCCGCCGGTGCATCTGCGCCGGATTCTGGTGTATTCCTCAGCCAGCGCCGCTGGCGCGGCCAAAGCCCGCGCGCGCAAGCTCGCCAAAGCCACCGAAGACCTTGACCGGCTGGTGCGCACGGCCGGGACCCGGTTTCACCCCACGACCGACGCTGTTGCCGCCCGCGTTACCGCGATCGCCACCAGACGGCGCGTCAAGGCGTATCTGCGTACCGTGATCACCCGGGACGCCCCCGGCAGACCCGCGCTGTCCTGGCATTTCGATCAGGCTGCGATCGACGCCGAAGCCGCCACTGACGGCTGGTACGCCCTGCTGGCCAACCTGGACCCTGACCAGGCCGGACCGGCGGAGATTTTCCGCCGGTACAAGGGCCAGCACATCGTCGAGCGCCGCTACGGCGAGTTCAAAGGCCCGCTCGCGGTCGCCCCCCTGTTCCTGAAGACCAACCGCCGGATCGCCGCCCTGATCACCGTGATCTGCCTGGCCCTGCTGATCTTCTGCCTGATCGAACGTCAGGTCCGCAACGCCCTGCGCCCTCATGGCGGGATGATGACCGGCCTGCCGGGCTACAGGACCATCGCCGCCCGGCCCACCGGCCGTACCATCTTCCAGGCCCTCTCCGACCTCCGCCTGATCCCCGCCCACGACGGCAACCCCGCCACCATCCCCAAACCCACCGGCGTCCAGGCCCGGCTGCTAGACCTCCTCGGCATCGACATCAGCCGACCCCGCTGGCCGACCAAGTGAAATCCAATGTGCGAAGGACCAGCCTAGAGCAGAAGGTCCCGAAGTTGGGCAGCGCCGGAGTTCCCCAGCAGGGCTGCCGGCTGGGTCAGCGCGTGTGTGCCGGGGGGTCGGGCGGCGAGGGCCAGGGGGTGGCGCCGAGCCTGCGCGCGGAATGCACGAGTTCGTCCCGCAGCGTCTCTAGCGGGACGTCGCCCAGGTCGCCCGCCTCGACCAGGTAGACCTCGAAGATCCGCCAGCCGAGCGCAGCGGCCACGATCTGGGCCGCCCGCAACCGGGCCGCCTCGCCAGCCAGGCCATACCCGGCCATTAGGGTCTGGGCCATCGCCACCACCGGGTTGAAATCATGGCGGCTCTCCAGAGACCGGCCCGAGATGGCCATCGCGGCGGCGATCCGCACCCATTTCCCCATCACGGTGTCAGGGGAGAATCCCTGCCCCGAGAAGGGGTTCTCCTCAACCGCCCAGGCCAGCTGATCAGAGACACGCCGGAACACCTCCGCCACCAGTTCGTCCCGATGGCCGATGTACCGGCTGATCAGCGCAACATGAACGTCGGCCGCCGCCGCGATATCGCGAAGGGACACCGCGTCAACCCCCCGCTGGGCAAACAACGCCGCAGCGGCTTCCAGCACCGCCCGGCGGACCTCGGCCGGCCCCGTAGGCGACCCAACCGGCCGCCGGGGTCCCGGCTGGCGGGATCTACGTCCGTCGCTCATCCGCTCAATCATCCTTAAAGTCGCCCCAAGCGGTCACGGCAGGCTAAGACGCCCGCAGTTTCCGAGATCATCAGGCCTGCCCGCGCACCCATACGCCGTTACCGCCCTGGCCAGGGCCCGTCCGGTCGGCGGCGGGCTGGCCGACGGGTGCCCATTCGGCGCCGGTTTGCTCGCGGAATGCGGTGATGGCAGCTCCGATCGTGGGATAGAAGTGGCGTGGGTCGATCGTGCGGGTGAGACCGTAGCGTTCGATCTTCTCCCGTACCGGGTCCTTGAGCTCGGCGAAGACCAGGCTGGTGCCCTGGGCGTTCAGCGCTTCGTCCAGGTCCTCGAGCATGTCGGATGCGGTCGTGTCCACGTCGGTCACCGGCTCGGCCGCGATCAGGATCCAGGTGGGCTTCGGCTCAGAGTTGGCGAGCCGTCTTACCTCATCGCGAAAGGTCTTGGCGTTGGCGAAGAACAGCGGGGCGTCGAACCGGTAGATCACCAGGCCGGGCAGCTGCTGGGCCTCGGGATGGGTGCGCACGTCGTGGTAGCCGTCCAGCCCCTCCGCCCGCCCGAGCTCAGTGTCGTAGGGCCGCCACGCCCGCCGGAAGACGTTGAGGATGGACAGCGCCACGGCGATCGCGATCCCGGGCAGCACGCCGAGCAGGGCGACCCCGCCGAATGCCGTGACCGACAGCCCGAACTCCGCCTTGCGCTGCCGCCACAGCCGTACCGTGCCCGGGATGTCGGCCAGGGACAGCGACGCGGTGATCACCACGGCGGCCAGTGCGGGCTGGGGCAGGTTCCGGAACAGGCCCGGGATCAGCACGATCATCAAGATGATCAGGGCCGCGCCGGTGACCCCGGTCAGCTGCGTCTTGGCCCCCGAGCGTTCGGCCACCGCGGTCCGTGACCCGCTGGTGCTGACCGGGAAGCCCTGGAAGAGCCCGGCGGCCAGGTTCGCCGCGCCGATGCCGATCATCTCGCCGTTGCCGCGGACCTCCTGCCCGGTGCGGGCCGCGAACGCCGACGCGGTGGAAATCGTATCGGCCAGCGAGACCAGCGCGATGCCCAGCGCCCCGGCGAACAGCGGCCCGAGGTCGGCCAGGCCGACGTGCGGGACGGTCAGCGGCGGGAACCCCTTGGGGAGCACCCCGACCAGACTGACACCGTGATCGGCGAGGCTGAACACCGATGTGGCGGCGATCGCGAGCACGACCATGATCAGCACGGCCGGGACTTTCGGCAGCCACCGCTGCAGCACCAGGATCAGCACGATCCCGGCGATGCCGACCACGGCCGCGGCGGCCACCGCCTCGCCATGGGCCAGCCCCTTGACAAAGCCGGTAACCTCGCCGATCAGGCCCTCGGCGCTGACCTTGAACCCGAATAGTTTCGGCAGCTGGCCGACCAGGATGGTCAGCGCCAGGCCGTTCATGTAGCCGATCATGGTTGGCTTGGAGATCAGGTCGGCGATGAAGCCGAGCTTCGCCACCGCCCCCAGGATCATGATCGCCGCGACCATGATCGCAAGCAGCGACGCCAGCGCGATCGCCCGCTTGGCGTCGCCGTTGGCGGCGACCAGCGGCAGGATCGTCGCGGCGATCATCGGCCCCAGCGACGAATCCGGGCCCAGCACGAGGATCCGCGACGGGCCGAACACCGCATAGCCGAGCAGGCACAAGATCGACGTGTACAGGCCGGTGATCGGCGGCAGCCCCGCTAGCTCCGCATACGCCATACCCTGCGGAACCAGCAACGTCGTCAGCACAACCCCCGCGATGATGTCCTTGGCCAGCCATGTGCGCTGGTAGGACGAAATCACCCGCAGCCCCGGCACCCAGCCGAACATAGACACCACCCTGGCCGTGGTCGGACCCCGCAACTGCCGTTGTCTGCCGCAGCAGCAGGGATCTTCGCCGTGGACCCCTCTGAACACCATCCGGACCGTTGCCGCATCCGGCCGCCAGCACGGATAGGACCAGGAGGCCTGGTGCGTCAGATAGACGAGTACGCCGCGGCACGGAAGCCTGACCGGCTTGATCGTCTAGCTCACGGGTTACCTGAACAGTCCCGGCCCGCGACGGCGACGGTCTTGCCGGTCATCGCGCCGGCCGCCCCGGTCATCGCCCCGGTCGTCGCGCCGGTCGCCCCGGTCGTCTTGCCGGTCATCGCGCCGGTCACCCCGGTCATCGCGCCGGTCGCGGCCTCGGCCGAGCAGGCCCGGCCGGTCACTGCGCTCTCTGAACAGCGGCATGTCAGGCTCCTTCCGCTTGGGCGGCGCGGTCCGCGTCGATCGCGGCCAGGATGGCCTGGGTCGGGATGCGGCCGCTGGTCACCAGCTGGCCACCCGATCTGCGCACGGCGGCCCCGAACGGTGCCGCCCAGGTGTTCTCCCACACCAGCACCGCCGCCGCGCTGCCGGTCTCCAGCACCTGGCCGATCTCCTCGACGTCGGACTCGGCGAGAAGCACCGCAAGATCGGCCTCCGCCGCGCGCAGCTGGCCGACCTCGCTGTCGTCGGCGTCGCGCAGCTCGGAGGCCTCCACCGACCCGTCCACGTCCTTGGTGAGCAGCAGCAGGTCAAGCACCCGTACGGTGTTGCTGTCCATCAGAGCCCGCAGCTCGGACGCCATCGCCCCGGAGAAATCCGCCTGGCCCGCCGGGAACGCGACTACCAGGTAGTCGACCGGCCCAAGCTCGGTATCGATATCGCTCATCATCTTGCTCCCATCGGTAGTCCCCGACTTCTCATCGTCGGGATCGTTTCCCCCTGGCTTAGGCTGACCCGGCCGATGGTCATCGCCCACACGGGGTGACAGCCGCGCTTCGCCGGGCCCGTGATCAACATGGCTGTCTAGGTCTAGAACGGGGCCGGGATGTACCGCAAGGGCAGGTCCGGCTCTACGTAGCCGTCGGCTCGCTGCCGTTTGGGCAGCGTAATGTCCGGGAGGGTGAGGGGCTTGTAGGGGACCTGGCTGAGCAGGTGGCTGATGATGTTGAGCCGGCCGTGTTTCTTGTCGTCGGTGTGCGCGATGTACCACGGCGCCCACGCGGTGTCGGTCGCGGCGAACATCGCGTCCCTGGCTCTGGAGTAGTCGTACCAGCGGCTGTAGGACTCCAGGTCCATGTCCGACAGCTTCCAGATCTTCCGCGGGTCGTTGATGCGGCCCTCCAGGCGCCGGGTCTGCTCGCCGGCGCTGACCTCCAGCCAGTACTTCAGCAGCAGGATCCCCGAATCGGCCATCGCCTTCTCCACCCCCGGCACCAGCTGAAGGAACCGCTCGGTCTCCGCCGGGGTGCAAAAGCCCATCACCGGCTCGACGCCGGCCCGGTTGTACCAGCTGCGGTCGAAGATCACCACCTCGCCGGCGGCGGGGAAGTGCGGGATGTACCGCTGGATGTACATCTGCGACTTCTCCCGCTCGGTCGGGGCGGGCAGCGCCACCACCCGGAACACCCGCGGGCTGACCCGCCCGGTGATCCGCCTGATCGTGCCGCCCTTCCCGGCGGTGTCCCGGCCCTCGAACACGATGCAGATCTTCGCCCCTGAGGCCTTGACCCACTCCTGCATGGCCACCAGCTCGCCGTGCAGGACCATCATCTCCCGCTCATATTCCTTGCGCTTCATCTTCGGGCCCGAGCCGGCCCCGGGCTCCTGCCGCGCTATGGCCGCCGCCTGGACCTGCGCGTCGTGCTGCTTCTGCGTATCCCTCTTCTTGTTGGCCATGTCGCTTACCTCCAATGGATGTCGCGACGTGCGGCGTCCCTGCCGTGATCGGGTCTGGCTGGGCGGAGACTGGTTCGCCGTCTGGCTGGGGGCGGAAGGAGGCGAGCCGGCGTAGCCGTGGCCATTCGAGGGCCGACTTCGGGGCGGGCACGCCGGGACGGCTTTTCGGCACGACCACCCGAAGGACCCGTGGCCGGATGGCGCAGTGGACCGGGGTGGGCAGCATGACCGTCTCCCCGTCGATGCCGACAGGGATCTGGGGGGCGTCGGCGTCGACGGTGACCTGTTCGGCGGTGAGCACGGCCAGCCCCTTCCGGTGCTCGTGGCGGAGAAGCCCGGCCGCCTGCCGGGCGCTGTTCACCCGGATGGCGACCACGCCGAGGGTGCCGGCATCCAGCCGGGCGCGCCTGCCCAGGCCGGCGATGTCGCTCATCTCATAGGGGTTGTTGCTGACCAGCAGCGCCTGCGGGGCATCGAACGTGGTCCCGGCGGCCTGTGCGGACAGCCGGGCGCCATGGTGGCCGTTGAGCACATCGGGGAGCATCTGCAAGGTGGTGCCCCGCTTGTCGTCCCGGTAGGCGGGGCTGCGCACCACCTCGGCGTAGGCGCCGAACGAGGCGTTGTTCACGAACGTGCGGTCGGCGATGATGCCCAGGTCGACGCGCAGTTCTTCCCCGTCGGTGAGGGCCGCCAGGCCGGCGGCGGGATCCTCCCGGTCCAGTCCCAGGTCCAGGGCGAAGTGATTGCGGGTCCCGGCGCTGATCACCAGGAAGGGCAGGCCGTGCTCGGCGGCGATCCCGGCCACCAGCGCCTGGGTGCCGTCGCCGCCGGCCACCCCGAGCAGGTCGGCGCCGTCGGCCACCGCCTGGCGGGCCAGGGCGGCCACGTCCACGATCTGCGGGCCCTCCAGCAGCGCCACCTGGGCGCCCAGCGCCTCCGCCTTTTCCTTCAGCCCGAACTTGACCACCTTACCGCCACCCGACCTCGGGTTCATGATCAGGAACGGCCGTTGCGGGCGTGCCGCCGGGCGGGTGGGCATGGCCGTGTTCTGGCCGCCGGTGCTCAGCGCGGTCCTCGCGGTCCCGGCTGCGGCCAGCATCAGCGCCACCGCCACGAGGGCCACCCACAGCAAGCTATGCAGCGCGAACGCCACCAGGATGAGCACCGGCGCCGCGACCACCAGGACGAGCGCGATCCATCGCAGCACACCGCGGTTGGCCAGGAACCAGTACGCGCCCGCCAGGACGGCGACCACGCCGATCACGCTCAGCGCCACCAGTGCCAGGCTGCGCCATCCCGCGACGGCGATCACCAGCGCGCCGGCCGCGAGCATCAGGGCGAACGAGGCGCGCGCGAGCCAGCGCCGAGTCGTCAGATTCATCAGGTGCCTCCTCCGCCGGGAGTGCGTCAGTCATGCCCGGCGCCGTTGCGATCTCCTGATCTATCTGCTGCCTCAGCGCGACTCACCCACTGGGCGTCAGCCAGGAGCAGCCTTGGCCAACCTGGGTACAGGTCAGGCCGCTGGTGTGAGGATCTTGTTCTTGCCCTGCTGGAATTCGGCCTCGGTGATTGCCCCGTGGTCGCGCAGGTCGGCCAGCTTCGTGAGCTCGTCGGCCGTGCCGTTCCCCTGTGCCGACTCCTGGACGTAGGAGCGGAACGCTTCGTCTTGTGCCTGCGCCTGCGCGGCATCCCGGTCGGCCATCTTGTGGCCGCGCGCGATCAGGTACACGAAGACACCCAGGAACGGCAGGATGATCACGAAGGCCAGCCAGCCCGCCTTGCCCCAGCCGCCCAGGTCCCGGCTCCGGAAGATGTCCATGATCACCCGGAACAGCAGGAAGAACCACAGGACCCACAGGAAGAACCACATCATGGCAAAGAACACATCTAGCAATGGCATCTTGCACTCACCTCCCGGAGAGTAACGATGCGCTACTCTCCACCGCAAATTTGTACGGCTGTATACATCAGCTGCCGCGAGGACGCCACGAACAAGGGTCTTTGGTCCCGACAATCGGAGGGCCTGGCTCCCGGGTCATCGAGCGCGCGCCTTCGGCCCGCCGGGCCTGACGGCCTGGACGTTGCCACCGCGGCAGGCGCGCACCACTAGGGGAGAAGCCGTTGGTGGACCGGCCATCCCGGCGGAATAGGTGCGTCACCCGCAGCGATGCTGCTGCATCCGGCGGCCAGCCCGGATGGGAAGCGGCCAGCCCGGATGGGAAGAGGACAGCGGCCGGAGGCACTAGGTAGACGAGCACGCTCAGGTACGGAAGCCTGATCGGTGCCCATGGTCACGGTGGCTCGCGCCGCATGCGCCAAGTGACTCGGGCAAACTGCGGAACAGCTCCTGGAAGTCAAGGCGCCGGGCTTCGGCGGGCGCATGGCCCGTGGGCGGCGCCGCCACGCGGTCCATGGGGTCTCGCCGTCTTCCTCGGCTCTCGATTGTCCAGGATGAGGACCGTGAGGGCGAGGCCGATCAGCGTGATCACCATCATTGTGGTGACTGCGACGCGAATGTCTTTTCCTGCGGGTAATTGGACGGGAGACCCGGACCGAGCCGGACCGGGCCGTGCCCAGCGAGGAGCCCAGGTTAGAGATGCTGCGTGACAGGCCGGAGATCTCGCCCTGGTTGGCGACGGGTAGAGCGGTGCTGCCGGGCCGGGCGGGAGCACGTGACGGCGCAGGCCGGGGTGAGCCTGGCAGACCTGAAAGGCGCGTTTGGGCCACGACGGTGTGCGGGCTACGGTGATCTACCAGCAGGCGGCTGAAACCGACCGGACGATCGCTAACGCCGATTTCCGCGCAGCTGATTCGCCCCTCGCGACAGCCTGGCCGAGCGGCCATCTTCGGTGAGTTCGCCGAGGTCAGTCGGCTCGGGTCAGCGCGGTGGCAGCCGCTTTCGTTGTCCCGATCTGCCTGCCTGCCTGTCACTGGCTGTCCCGCAGTACTCATCTCAGTAGGAAGGGACGGTGCCCGGAATCGGTCATGATCATTACGAACGTGCCTGTTTGCCCCCACTGCTGGTTACCGCCGATCAGCTCAGCGTGTCGGCCACGGCCGCATAACAACTGCGGTGTTCCATCCACACAGCGATATCGGCCTTCGCGCCCGGCTGTCGCCGAGCCTATTTCTGCAGGTCAGACGCATTCCTGTCCGTGAATCTGTTGCGCTCAACTGGCTGCGTGGAAATCCGCGCTAATATACTCGGTCAGCGGATCGGGAACGCCCGCGACGAGTCGTGCGCCAATGCCCGCGATCAGGCTGCGGGCTCGCGCGCAGGCGCTGCAGATGGCTGCCGGGTCGGGATCCGGCGGCTGAAGAACAGCGCGATCAGTGCGATGAGGGCGAGCACCGACAGTGATGCGCGCAGTCCGTCGATGCGGGCGTTCGCGTTCTCCGCGACGATCGCGTCGGCCGTCTGTGGGGGCACGCCAGCCTTGTCGAGCTGGGTCTTCAGGTCCTTGTCGGACAGGAACGGGATACCTCCGGCCAGCTCCACCTGCGCCTTCGAGGCGAGATCCTTGGGGACGGCGGGGTTGTTCTGGACGCCGCTGAGGAACGACGCGGTCAGCGCCGAGATGAGCACCGCACCGGCCAGCGCGGTCCCGATGGAGGCGCCGAGGTTGGTCATCGTGTTCTGGATGCCGCCGACTTCGCCGCTTTGCTCATCAGGCACCGATGAGACGGTCACGCTGCCGAGCTGAGAGGCCAGCGCGCCGACACCGAGGCCGGCCAGCAGCATCGGCCAGGTCACGATCTCGGGCCCGGCACCCACGTCCAGCGCGGCCACCATGATCACGATACCGGCGAACAGCGCGAGGAACCCGATCTGGACAATGCGGCGTGGCGACGCGTGCGGAAAGACCTTGGGGATGCCCGCGGCGGCCACCAGCAGCGTAATGGACAGCGGCAGCAGCCGGACGCCGGTCGCGACCGCCGACAGCCCGAGCGCCACGGACAAGAACAACGGCACCGCGAAGAACAGGCCAGCCTGCAGGAAGTACTGGAAGAAGAACGCCGTGAGCCCGCCGCGCAGGGTCCGGTTCCGCAGCATCGCCGGATCAACCAGCGCGGCGTCGCCGCGCGCCAAGCGGTGATTTTCCCACCACAAGAAGACGCGCAGCACGACCCCGCCGGACAGGATCAGCCAGATCACCGGCGACAACCCCAGCCACGTAGGAGCATCGGGCTTGGGCTGGATGAAACCCCACGTCCCGGAGCGGAGGATGCCGTAGACAATCAGGCCCAGGCCGAGCGCGGACAACACGGTGCCCACCAGGTCGAGCCGGGCGCCCTCTTCGGGCGGGGTGTCGGCCATGCGGCGGGTGAGCACCAAGATGATGAGCACAATGAGGACTTCCCCGACAAACACCCACCGCCAGGAGGCATAGGTGGTGAACAGGCCGCCGATCAGCGGCCCGGCCGCCACCGCGATCGCGCCCGCCGAGGCGACCAGGCCGTAGGCGCGCGGGCGCGCGGGCTGCGCAAAGTTCGACGCGACCAGCGCGACGACCGCGGGCATGATCAGCGCCGCCCCGACGCCCTCCAGGACCGACCAGCCCACTATCAGCACGGCCAGATTCGGTGCAAGCGCGGTGATCAGCGACCCGCAGCCGTAGATGACACAGCCGATGGCGAAGGCACGCTTGCGGCCGAGGATCTGGCCCAGCTTGCCGCCGGTGATCATGAGCGAGGCCATCACCAGCGTGTAGAAGGTAATGGCGGTCTGGATCCCGGTCACCGTCGTGCCCACGTCCTTGGCCACGGTGGCGATCGACACGTTCATCACCGAGCTGTCCAGCGTCATCAGGAACTGCGCCGAGGCGAGCGTCAGCAGGACAATCCCGGCCCCTGCAGCCGCGCGTTCAGCGGTGTGGCCCGCTTCGGCCTCGCGACTTGGATCCATGCGGCCAGCTCAATCCAGGTGGTGGACAACGAAGCCCATATAGTCGCACGTGACGACCCGTCGCGCCATCCGCCCCAGATGATCACTGGTCCGCTACCCGCCTCTCCGCCCGAAGAAACCATCCAGGCCGCTGTGCGGTCGCTTCGCGAGCCTTGACACGGTGGCCGCGCGGGTCGGGGGACGGCAGCTACGAGAAGGACGGGGACGACCAGGGCACCACGATCAATGCACGTCCATGGTCGCCGTCGTTCACCCCCTCTAGGGGACGCGGACGCCTGCGTGGCGTGATTATGTGGTACTGGCACCGGCGGAGCCATCCGTGGTGCGTACCGGCCAGCGAGCATCGCCTCGCTGCGGCGCGGAGGGAGTGGCTATGACGGTGACGACTCGACGGGGTCCAGCGCAGACCGGGACGGTGGAGCAGCTGAGTCGCGCGGACCGGGCGGCGCGAGGCAAGGAGGCCAGGACGGCGGCCCCGCTGGAATCCCATGCCGAGTTCACCCCCGGCGTATCCCGGGATCCGGTCGGGCTGCTGCTCAGCCAGGCCGAGTCGCGGGTGCCGGAGCTGGTGCCGGTCCGGCACGGCCGGATGCTGGTGTCGGCGTTCACGTTCTACCGGGGAGCGGCGCTGCCGATGGCGGCGGACCTGGCCACAACCCCCACATCGGGGCTGCGGGTGCAGTTGTGCGGGGACGCGCACCTGTCCAACTTCGGCGCGTTCGCCTCGCCGGAACGGCGGCTGGTCTTCGACATCAACGACTTCGACGAGACCCTGCCCGGCCCGTTCGAGTGGGACGTCAAGCGGCTGGCCGCGAGCCTGGCCGTGGCCGGACGGGACAACGGGTTCCCCGCCAAAGCCCGGTGCAAGATCGCCCTTGCGGCGGCCGAGGGCTACCGCACCGCGATGCGCGGCTTCGCCAAGCAGCCGCTGCTGGAAGTCTGGTATGCGCACCTGGACATCGAGCCGGCCATTGGGGAGTTCAGGTCGCAGGTCAAGGCGAAAAGGTTCAAGGCGGCCGAGGCGCTGCTGGCAAGGGCCCACACCCGCGACAGCACCCAGGCGCTGGGCAAGCTGACCACCGTGGCCGGCGGGCGGCGGCGGATCATCAGCGACCCCCCGATGATCGTCCCCGTCGAAGAGGTGTTTGCCGACGTGCAGGCCGACGCGCTGTACGAGCAGCTGCGCGCGGTGCTGGACACGTACCGGCGCACCCTGCAATCGGACCGGCGGCACCTGCTCGAGCAGTTCACGATGATCCAGGTGGCCCGCAAGGTCGTCGGGGTCGGCAGCGTCGGCACCCGCGCCTGGATCGTGCTGATGGACGCCCTGGACGGAGTTCGAACCGCTCTTCCTGCAGGCCAAGGAGGCCCAGCCGTCGGTCCTGGCGGAGTATGCCGGGCGCAGCCAGTATGACAACCAGGGTGAGCGGGTCGTCGCCGGGCAGCACCTGATGCAGGCGCACAGCGACATCTTCCTCGGCTGGACCCATGCCACGGGCGCGGACGAGGTGGACCGCGACTTTTACGTGCGCCAGCTGCGGGACTGGAAATTCTCCGCGCCGATCGAGCAGATGATCCCCGAGGGCATGACCGTGTACGCCCGGCTGTGCGGGTGGACCCTGGCCCGGGCGCACGCCCGCTCCGGTGACCGCATCGCCCTGGCCGCCTACCTCGGCGGCTCCGCGAAGTTCGACCAGGCGATCGCCGACTTCGCCGAAAGCTACGCCGACCAGAACGAACGCGACTACGCCGCGCTCCAGGCGGCCGTCAAGGAAGGCAAAGCCGAAGCCACCACCGAAATCTAAGACGGCACCCAGGTCCGTTCACCGTTCTGGGAAGCGCCCATCTCCGCGACGACGTGAGCCCGCATAGTAAGCAGCCGCGGAGACCGCGACGGTTGGACCGGCCCGAACGGACGCTCACCAGCCTGGACGAACGCCTCGCCCTCCCGTGGATCGGACAGACTCGGAAGGCTTCGGATGATGCGGAGCCCTGTGCCGCGCCAGAACTCGTGCAGAGCATCTGACCTGGGCTTCTATCTTCGGCGCTCGTGCTCTTCCGCCTCGTCTATCTGCTAACGCCGATTTCCGCACAGGAGGTTCGACGCAACCTGTCCCGCTCGAAAATAGGATCCGCCTGGTGACCTGCGAGTCTTTGGGGTGTAAGGCGGCGCGCGTGTATTCGTTGATCAGGCCGCTGAGGACGGGTTTGCGGTGGATCCGTTCGCGGTCGAGGTCGGCAACGGTGGGGTGGCCACCGTCGTGTTCGCTGTCGGGGACGCGCTGGGCGATGCCCTGGTGCGGCCTGGCCGTGTTGTGATGCGCCTGGTATTCGGCCAGGACGGAGCGCAGGTGGCGATCGCCGAGGATCAGCATGCGGTCGAGGAGCTCTCGGCGCAGGGTACCGACAAGGCGCTCGCAGGTTGCATTCATGCGCGGCGCCTGGACGGCGGTGCGCAGGATCCTGGTGCCGGCGGCGTGGAAGACGGCGTTGAAGGATGAGGTGAAGTTCGATCCGCGGTCGCGGATCAGGAACTTAATGTCCCCGAACCGCTCGTCGAAGCTGAGGGCGAGGTTGCGGGCCTGCTGTACGGTCCACTCGCCGGTGGGGTTCGCGGTGACGCCGCCAAGATGCATCCGGCGGGTGCCATGTTCGATGAACACCAGGACATGCAGTCTTCTCAAGAGCACGGTGTCCACGTGCAGGAAATCGACTGCGACGATCCCGGTGGCCTGGGCGTGCAGGAACTGCCGCCAGCTCGGACCCGAGCGGCGCGGTGCTGGATTGATGCCGGCAGCACGCAGGATCTCCCACACGGTGGAGGGAGCGACTGTCACGCCGAGCTTGGTGAGTTCGCCGTGGATCCGGCAGTGTCCCCACAGCGGATTCTCCTTCGCCAGGCGGACGACAAGCCGGGCGATGCTGGGGATCGTCGGCGGGCGCCCTGGCCTGCGCCGCTTGCTCGTGTCGTACTTCTTCGCCGCCAGCCCGCGGTGCCAGGCCAGCAGTGTCGCTGGCGTCACGGGGAAGACTTCGGACCAGCGCCCGCGCGGTATAAGCCCCGCCAGGGCGGTGAACCAGGCCCGGTCGGCCGCTCGTACCGCACCCGGCCGGCGTGCCGCCGCAGTACCGCGTTCTCGTGCCGGAGCACCAGCAGCTCAGCGTCCTTCGCCAGGTCGCTGCGGAAGACCAGGACGGCCAGGCCGAGCACCCGGCACGTGAGCAAGTAGACGATCTTGAGAAGCACCCGGCAAGCCAACCATCACCACGTCAAGCCCGCTGGCGATAGCGCAGGTCAGCCAGTCAATCGAGTATTCGAGCGGTACAGGTCCAGGGCCCGGTCACCGAATGGGACGGGGGCGGCGCCAGCCAGCCATGCGGCCTCGTGCTCGGCCAGCCAGGTGCGGTACGCGGCGAGGGCGGACCCGGTAGTCGCGGCCGTCGTCCTTCGTACGGATGTCGCTGCCGTTCATCTGATTGCTCCGTCCGGCCAGGGAGTGTGGTTACGGTTCCTGCCCGGTGACGAAGACGCCGCGCCCCGGCACGACCTCGGCAAGACCTTCATCCGCGAGCACGCGGACCGCCTTACGGGCAGTCTCACGGGCCACGCCGTGCTGCTGCATGAGCGTGGTCTCGGACGGCAGCCGACGCCCCGGCGGATACTCGCCGCGCCCGATCGCCTCGCGCAGGATCGCGGCCAGCTGGAGATAGACGGGTGTCTTGCCCTCATGATCGACAGTCACGGCTGTCAACCTAGCTGACCAGCACAGACGACAGTCGAAGGCATCCCACTATAGACCGGGATGGCCCGATGCATCGGTCTGCGGTACCGTGGGCCATGGAGGTCTCCCCGGCTTCTCCCAAGGGGGAACCCCTCCAAAGGAGATGGTCCAGATATGACACTCGACCCCGCGGGCGGCGGGCGCGATCAGGTGCCGCGCCTGGACGCGTTCCGGCAGGCGCACCCGGACGTGGACGTCAGGATCGGTGAAGGCTGGTGGCAGGCCACCGTCCCGGAGGCGAACGGCGGAAGCGTCACCATCCTGACCTGCTACACGCTGGAGCAACTGCTCGACCGGCTCGACATCTTGCTGACCCCCTGAGCATTGATGCCGTGGCGCTGCTGATCGCCGTCCTGTCCGGCCGCCCCTACCCGCCGCCGGGCGAAAAAGACACCCCGCGCAGCAGGCGGCTGTGGGCGGAGATCACCACCGCGGTGGACGACCTGGCCCGCCAGGGGCTGATCCCCGACGTCCCGCCGGACTGACTGCACATCACGTGACCTGGCCATTTGTCCACCCGCGCCGGGTTACACAGAGTTAACCGGTGTATACTGGGAGGTACGGGAGGAGAACAGGGCCTGTACTGAGATGACTCCGATGAAGACCGTCACCAAATGGGCGCTCGCCTTCGCCGCCGCCGTGGCGATCGTGGTGCTAACCGCGTGCGGCATCAGCCAGGCCCCGGCCAGCCAGCCCGCCGCACCGGCCGGCGTCCAGCCGGTCACCAGCGTCCCCGCCAGCGGCGCCCCCAACGGCGTGGCCATCCTCACCAGGGCCGGTGTCACCGGCGCCTACGCGAACGGCCAGGACATCTACGGGGACGCCAACTCCGAAGGCGAGGTGCACAGCGCCGGCTGCACCGCTGGACAACTGCGGGGAGCAGTTCACCATCTACACCAACGCTGACCAGGCCACCCTGAACACCAACATGGCGGCGCTGCTCAGCTCTGCGGCGGCCCCGGGCGGTTCAGACGTGATCATTGCCGGCCCGCGTTACGTGCTGGAAATCACCGGTGTCGACGACCCCAACGCCACCAGCGGCAACGGGACCGTTTACTACCTGGCCCCGGCCACGGTGGCACAGCGCATCCGCGGCACGATCGTCCACTGACCACTGGCCCTGCAGGGAAATGACCCACCATCAGCCGCACCGCGGGCGACAACCTGGCCCGGCAGTTCGAGGGCATCAAGAAGTTCAATGACGGGGTTGCGGAGCAGAAAGAGCTGCAGAACAAGCTGTTCCTCGAAAACGCCGCAGCGGTGGCCGGGACGATGGCCGCGGCCGAAGCCCACGCGCGGCATTGCGCCAGGATGGGCGCCGACCGCGACCGTGCGGGGCGCCTGTGGGCGCGGGGCATCCTGCTCAGCATCGTCGCCATCTTCATCCTCGGCTGGCTCTGGCCAGACCCCAACGGCAACGCCGCCGGTGGTCCCAGCATGTGGCTCATGATCGGAGTGGTCGTCCTCGGGCTCCCGGTGCTGTTTGTGATGATGCGGTTTACCCCGCGCAAGGGTGGCTGGCCCAGTAGCGGGCTGGTGGAAGGGCCTGACGGACGCGGAGATCATCACCCGTTTGCTGCAGGGCAGCGTGGTGGGGACTGGCCCGTCCGTGGGCTACACGATCCAGGCCGCCAGCGTCGTCGACGGCACCATCCGCGACGTGCACGGGGAAGCCTGGGCAAACGTCGACCTCATCTTGTCCAACGGCGCGGCGCAGCCCGCCACCTTCCACGCGAACGCTTCAAGCGGCTGGGAGTGGTTATCTAGAGTCCTCAAGACCTTGTCCGCGACGTGCATGACGTCGGGTGAGTCCCCCCGGCCACCGTGGTGGATGCGGTTACCTTCTGCTGTCCATCACGGAAGCGGGAGGTTCGATGCCCGTGCAGTGGGTGGTCATGCCGGGGTCGGAGGCGGAGTCGTGGACTTTGCTCGCCGACGACCAGATCCCCTTGGACCCGGTTAAGCGGTTCCTGGGGTACCTGGCCTCGATCGAGAAGTCGCCGAACACGGTCAAGGCCTACGCCCACGCCGGGGGCATTTAGGTCAGAGGATTGACCAGGCGAGGTCTTCTGCTCCCTCTTGAAGCTCGGCTATCCTCCGCCGGACCTCTGCCGCGCCAGGCGACCCTGGTGCGGATTTGCGAGCGTTCGTGGTAATCATGCGAAGTTCACGGACATCGCGCATGGCCGCGAATCCTTCCCAAGCGCGTATGTCGCGGCCGTATATGCGGCATAACTCCCTGTATGTCTCAGGAGGATGGCCGAACCTTCGGCAATGAACTTCGATGGTTACTAGGTCCCACTCGACAGGACCAATGCAAGCGCTCTCCCAATCGCATAGAACCGCTTGCCGACCACTCCAAAGCGTATTTCCATGCTGAGGATCGCCGTGAATGAGGCAGCCGGCGCGTTCGTAGCTGACGTTAGTTAGCGCCGCTTCGAGATACGCGCATCGCCTCAGCAGGAAAACGCGCTCATCATCCGAGAGAAGACCTTGCTTATCCAAGGAGTAGCGAATCGCTGAGATCGCATCTAGCTGTGACAATTCTTGGACGACTGTTCTAGGAGGCATCGGCAAATGATGCAGCATACGGGTAAATACTCGGAAATCCTGTGACGGAGTTGTCGGCGTCCCACGGACCCCCACGGACCGGCGGGCTGAGACACGGTGGCGCGTGATGCGTGATTTGCCGTGGCTGATCGTGTTTGCTGTGCTGCGTGGCGGTTGCGGCTGGCGTGGTCCGGGATGAGGAGGGTGCTGAGGCGCCGTCTGCGGAGCGCATGCTGGCTGAGGCCCTGGAGGCGAACCGGCAGCTGTCGGAACTGGCTGACGGGCTGATCGAGGACAACGCGCTGCTGCGGGAGCAGGTGGCGCGGCTGGCTGAGCGTGATGCGGAGCGGGACGCCGAGCTGGAAAGGCTCCGGGCTGACTTCGCTGTGCTGCAGCGGATGCTGTTCGGGCGGTCGTCAGAGAAATCGCGGCCGGGGCCGCCGGCCGGCGGCGATGATAATGCCGCTGGTGGCGGCGGGCAGGACCGGGAACGGCGGGGCGCCGCGGGAGGGAAGCGCGGCCCCGGGGCGCGGGCGGGGCGGCGGGATTACTCGCGCCTGCCGCGGCTGGAGGTGTTCTGGGATTTCCCTGATGGCGGGTACTGCTGCCCGGAGTGCGGGGAGCCGTTCACGCCGCTGGGGGACCATCTGTCCGGGGAGCAGCTGGACTGGCAGGTGATCGTGCGGCTGGTCGTGCACTGCCGCCGCCGCTACCGGCGGGCCTGCGATTGCCGGGTGCCCGCCACGGTGATGGCGCCCGGCCCGCCGAAGGCGATCGGCAAGGGCCTGTTGTCCAACGGGTTCATCGCGATGCTGCTGACCGAGCGGTTCGCCGCGGGGCGGAGCATGAACTCGCTGGTGGCCGGGCTGGGCAGGCAGGGCGCGGAGATCTCGCCCGCCACTTTGGCGGGCACGTGCGCGCAGGCCGGGGCACTGCTCGTCCCGCTGGCAGACGCGATCACGGAGCGGTCGCGGGGCTCGTGGCACCTGCACGCCGACGAGACCACGTGGCGGGTGTTCGCCCCCCGCGACGGGGACGGGCCGGCGAAATGGTGGCTCTGGGTCTTCCTCGGCCCCGACACCGTTTGCTTCGTGATGGACCCGACGAGGTCCGGCGCGGTCCTGGCCCGCCATGCCGGGCTCGACGAGAAGACCGGGCAGCTCACCGACGGCGAGGACGGGCCGCGGCGGCTGGTGATCTCCAGCGACTTCTACAAGGTGTACGAGTCCGCGGGCAAGAAGGCGGACGGCCTGGTCAGCCTCTACTGCTGGGCTCACCTGAGACGGCATATCGTCCGGGCCGGCGACGCGAGCCCGGTCCAGCTCGGGCACTGGACGGACGCGTGGCTGGGCCGGATCCGGGATCTTTACGCCGCCCACGATGAGCTCATGGCCGCCTGGGCCGGTACCGCCGCGCCAGCGCCACCGGAGAAAGGGGCGGCCGCGGGCCGGCTGGAGAAGGCATACGCCGCCTGGGATGACGCAATCACGGTAATCGACCAGGCGCGGAAGAAGCAGATGGCCGCCCCGGGCCTGCAGGAGCCCGCGAAGAAAGCGCTCGCCACCCTGGACCGCGAATGGGACGGCCTGGCCGCGCACCGGGACTACCCGATGGTGTCGCTGGACAACAACGCCGCGGAGCGGATGATCAGAGGCCCGGTCGTGACCAGGAAGAACGCCCGCGGCTCCCACAACGGCGACACTGCGCGGAACGCCGCCGTGATCTGGACCGTCACCGGCACCGCCCAGATGGCCGGCCTGCAACATCCTGACCTATCTCACCGCCTACCTCGACGAATGCGGACGCAACGGCGGCAAGCCGCTCACTGGGCCGGCACTGGAACGGTTCCTGCCCTGGAACGCCAGCCCCGAACACCTCCGCACCTGGGCACAGCCTCCGCCTGCCGGATAAATCCCCGGGATAACGCCTCCGCCGGCGTAGCCGTCGTCAACCGGTCACGTCGGCAGTCAGCATGCCCTCTCACAGGACTTCCGAAGACTTACGCATACGGAGCGGTGCCGCGATGTCAGCAGCACTTATTGGCTTCTTCTGCGGAAGGTATTGCCAGAAGGTCACCACGCTTCCATCTACGGCCAAAGGCTGATTAATGTCGCATATAGGCACGGTGGGGAATTGCAAATCCATCAGCCACCGCGTAAGATCAACCGTGCGCCGAATGTCTTCGATGGCGGATTCCGGCCGCGCGATCTTGACGACAATTTGTGCATGTCGCAGAAGATAAACCGCGTTGCTTTGATGGCGGAGCAGCTCCGCGTCGCTACACTCAATGCCTGATCTTTGGCAAGCAGCCTTCAAGATTTCGCGGGTCCGCTCGTGAGTGAAGGTCTGATATGCTGCCCGATTCTCTGTGTGCACCAGATCACCTTTATAGTTGATTGGGAAGGACGAGTTCTTGATGGAGCACGGATAGGGCCTGGCGCGCCTCGTGCTCGCTCGGAAGAGCGCTGGCGATGTGTTTAATGCGAACAGCGAAAATCAAAGTACGGTGAGTGGATGGGAGGGCATTACATGTCTCGTGCGTCAACTCATTGGCGGAAGTAACGTCGCCGTTACGTGCTAGAAGCTGAGCTTGATCTAGCCGGATAAGAGCCGGATCTATCAAGCCTGGCTCGTCCCCATACAGGCCAAGTGCTTTCTCTTGGACCTCTGCAGCTAGCTTAGTGTCTCCAAGATTGCTTAACGTACTGGACTCATAGAAAAGCAACCGCCGTTCACCAAATCGGAAAGCTTCGTTGTCGTCGGGTTCACCTACGCGCGCCACCAGCTCCCGTGAGCGATGCATGGCTGTGTGCGCCTCGGGCCGGAGACCTTGATGGGCTAGAGCCCTAGCTTCGGCTGCTGCTGCCAGAGCGTTAGCGGCCCGTGGTGCGCCTTCAAGAATGTCTTGCGCGTCGCGCGCGAGTCTGATCGCCTCGGTAGGATTGCCGTAGTAATAGGGCAACATTGCTTCTTGCGCGCGCACCCGGGCGCGAAGCTCACGGTTATTACTGTCATCCGCCGCCAAGCATGCCGTTCCATACCATGCACGCGAGTCAGCGATTCGGCCGAGTCTCATTAGTGAATCGGCCGCCAGGGTCGCCAGCGAAGCCGATATTTCAGATAGGCGGCTCTGGATTATGGCGGGCTGGCGCTCGATGCAAAGCCGCCGCACATCCATAAAGTCGACCAAGAGTCCGGCTAGGGCCCTAGCGGGTGCCGTCTTAGTGTAGATACTGATGTGATTAGCAAGTATCTCTTCGATGCGGTCCAGCCGGGACGGCGACACGGTTCCCTTTACAAGCGTGTCTTCCATCTCGCGCCGGATAACCTCAGCAGCCGCGAGCAAAGGTTAGGCGGGAATGTCATCGTCCGCAAGTGATTGGTTCAGCAGGATTCGACGCCCGAACTCGGCGTCCTGTCCGTAAGGCTCGGCCGATGAAACCAGGGCGGGATGACCGTTATGTTCTTGTGCGCGTGCCGCGCGCTCTGCGCGAGCGATATTATTCGCTTCTTCTTCTTGGTGCCGTCGCTGTACTTCGATCTCTTGGAAACGAGCAAGAAGCTCGCCGTTCGCCTTCAGAACCTTGTCGCAGCCTTGCCAGAAAAGCAGTGCGCAGCCTTCGCCTTTCTCTGCCCCAGCGACCCGGGGCCGCGAGTAGCCGAGTTGGTTTGCTAGCTCTTGCTGCGTGTAGTGAGCTGCTTGCCGAAACTCTCTAAGCCGCCTGCCTAGCTCTTGTCTTGTGGCCGTAAGCGCATCTGTCGACATCGCGAAAACTCCAGAATCCGGCTCGGACGCCCGCACGTGCAACCGGACGTCAGAGGACAATGCCACTTACCGTGAGTTGATCTTGTTTGCCGGTATTACCGTCGGCGCTGGCAGGCGGCTGGGATGATCCCGGCTTGTGGCGCAGAATGCTGGGGTGGCTGCTGGCGGCCGGTGGACGGACGAGGTTTCGCTCGGGGTGCTCGCTTCGTCGGTACCGCGTGACGTCATCGATGACGCGGTCAGCGCGGCAGGCCGCAGCGCGAAGCGGTCGGACGGGAAGCTGCCACCGCACGTCATGGTGTATTTCGCGATGGCGATGGCGCTGTTCGCCGAAGACGACTATGTGGAGGTCGCGGCCCGGCTGGCCGGGACGCTGAGCTCGTGGGGGTGCTGGGATGCCCGCTGGGGCCCGCCGACGTCGGGCGGGATCACCCGGGCACGCGAGCGGCTGGGCTTTGAGCCGCTGCGGGACATCTTCGCCCAGGTCGCAGTGCCAGTGGCAGATCAGCTGACCCGCGGTGCGTTCCTGGGGCCGTGGCGGCTGATGAGCATCGACGGGTTCGAGTGGGACGCCCCGGACACGCCCGGCAACGCCGCCGCGTTCGGGTATGCCGGTTCCGGGGCGGACCGCTCAGCGTTCCCGAAGGTCCGGGTCGTTACGGTCAGCGAGTGCGCCTCCCATGCCGTGGTGGATGCCGAGATCGGCGGCATCGCCGGGAAGGGCGCCGGAGAGCAGTCGCTGGCCCGCAGGCTGTATGCGCGGCTGGCGGAGGATTGGCTGCTGATAGCCGACCGCAATTTCTATAACTGGGCGGACTGGTGCACGGCCGCGGACTCCGGCGCGGCGCTGCTGTGGCGGGTCAAGTCCGATCTCACGCTGCCGGTGCTGGAACTGCTGCCGGACGGCTCCTACCGCTCGGTGCTGATCAGCCCGAAGATCACCGGTAAGGCCCGGGAACTGCTCATCGGGGCAGCCCGTGCCGGGGAAGACCTGGACGCGGGCAGAGCCCGCCATGTCCGGGTGATCGAGTACGAGGTGCCCGGCCGGGACGGCGACGGCAAGGGCGAGCTGATCGCGCTGGTCACTACCATTACCGATCTGCGGCAGGCCCCGGCGGACGCGCTGGCGGGCACGTATCACCAGCGCTGGGAACATGAAACCGGAAACGGCCAGCTCAAGACGCACCTGCGCGGCCCGGGCCGGGTGCTGCGCTCCCGCAGCCCGGACATGGCCCGCCAGGAGATCTACGGCTACCTGCTGGCCCACCATGCGATCAGCTCGCTGATCTGCCAGGCCGCCACCGAGGCAGACATCGACCCCGACCGGGTTAGCTTCACCCGCACCGTCCGCATCATCCGCCGGGCCATCGGCCCGGCCTTTCCCCCCTGAGCAGGAAGAACATCTGCACGCCGCGATCAAGGCCGACATCACCAGGAAGCAGAACCTCAACCCGCAGCGCAGGCACCGGACCTACCCCAGGGCCATCAAGCGAGCGCGCCACAACTCCTACCGCGTCAAGCGAGCCAGCGACAAAGGAACCCGCCACACCGGACCGCCAACCATAAACCTAGTCAACCTGCGCATACACCGGCCCGCAGCATGATCAATTTACGGTAAGTGGCATTGCGTCAGAGGATGTCAGGCATTGCTCGATAGGAGTGCCGAACAGAGGGTCTGACGCCGGAACCTCGTCGGCATGACGAACGCCTCAGCCCTCCTGTCCGTCGATCGGAAGCGCGTCAAGCAAGCCAGTGACCCGCTTCTGCGCAGCCACCAGTTCGCGCTTGGTCCGGTAGAGCTGGACCTGCAACTCCTGAAGTTCCGCACGGACATCGTGCGCGACAGGCCGCTCGGCCGGATCGCGTACGTACGCACCGCTATTAGGGCGGATGTCGACGACTCCCGCCGCCTGGAGCAGACGCAGCGCAGCGCCGATGGTGTTGCGAGCTACGCCGTGAGCTTCTTCAAGCTGGCGGTAAGACGGGAGCTTGCTGCCGGGAGGGTACTTCCCGGCGTCGATGTCCGCACGGATCAAGCCCGCTACGCGCTTGCGGTCGGTGCGCTCCTCATCTGGCGTGGCCACGGCGCAATCGTACCCAGGTGGCTTACGCCAAAGCCATTGACGAGCTGCCTCATCTCTATGTACTGTCGTAAGCCAATACATTGGCGTACGACGATGGACTCTAGCGATCCGCGTGGACATCGTCAGAGAGCGCACCAGTTGAAGTCCGCGTCCGGACTGAGGCTAACGACCCGCTGAGGGTCTGATTCTTGACAACTGCATAGTGCGCTGGTGACAGCGGCCGGTGTGCCCGGGTTGACGTTCGACGAGGTCCCCGGAGGGCGGCGGTCACGCAGCGCCAAGGATTCGCAGCGCTTGCGCTGCCTGTCTGCCACATCTGCCGATCGCGGGGACTACTGGCCTGAACTGCCGAAGCGGGCGTCGTACGCCGCGAGGGGCCGTGGTGGGCCACCAGCTGGTACTCCCCGGGTCGCGTGATGTGGCAGACGGAGAACGCAGGCGTGAAAACGAGTGAGAGGAGATCGACCTTATGAGGGCGAACGGGCGGCCGGTGGTCGTGGTGAGCGAGCTGGCCCCGAATCTGCTGATGCTGTCGCCTGGTTCGCGGCCGGTGCTGGCCTGTCCGGACTGCGGCACCTGGCGTGTCCCCAGCCGTGGCATGCTGCCCGCGCACCGGGCCGCCGACGGCATCACCCGCTGTCCCGGTAGTGGCCAGCGGGTCCGGATTGACCTGACGGTCGCCGAGTGGCGGGGCCGGCTGGACGCTGCGGTGCGTGCGGCCGGGCTGTGTCGCGGTAGTCGGGTGCACCGTGCCGCTGGGCCGCCGGTCGCGCCGCCGGTTTTCCGCATCGCCCGCGCGGCGTAGCGCCGCCGGTTTCTTGTTCGCCGCCCCGGCCGGGCTCACCCGGCCGGGGCTTTTCGTATGCCCGCATTTGTGGCCCTGGAGGACCGATGAACAGCGAAACACTGCAGGCCGCCCGCCAGGTCGCCCGGCTTGGGCAGCGGCCGGCCTGGCATGACCTTGCCCGGTGCGCCGAAACCGACCCGGAGATGTTCTTCCCCGAGAAAGGCGAGTCGCCCCGGCCGGCCAAGCGGGTGTGCGCCGGATGCGAGGTCGCCGCGGAATGCCTGCAAGACGCCCTGGACCGCGGGGAGCGGTTCGGCGTGTGGGGCGGACTGTCCGAACGCGAGCGGCGCGTCCTGGCCAGCCAGCCCGCCCCGGTGCGGTGCTGTCCCTTCCACGGCCTGGCGATGTCCGGCGGCCCGGTGCTGTGGCACTGCCCGGCCGGGTGGCCCGGGCACCGGGTCACCGCCGCCGATCTGGACACGGCCGCCGGGGCCGGGAAGGACGCGGCATGACCCGCACACCCGCCACGGCCACGGCCACCGCGGCGGCAGCGCCGCCGGCGGGGCCGCGGACCCTGCATCCGATTTGTGAGCTGACCCGGCTGGCTGCGTGCGGCTACTGCCCGGCGGCTGGCCTGGACTGGCCGTGCACCAGTTCGGCGACCGGGCCGGAGGGTTACCACGTGGCCCGGTTCGCCGCGGCGATGCGCCGGGGCCTGATCACGGGAGCCGACCTGACCGTCGTGCTTGAGACGGCCGGGGTGTTCACCAACGCCACGCTCGTCTACGACGTCCCGCTGGGAGGTGCCCAATGACGGCCGGCGTCCCGGGCCCGGCGGTGCCGGATGCGCTGGCCGCGGCCCTGGCACCGGACCTGGTCGCCGTCATCGGCTACCTGGCCGCCCCGGACCCGGCCCGGCCCGCCGTGGCCGATGTGGCCGGGCCGGCGCCCGAGGTGGTCAACGTCCGGCTGTCCGGCGAGCGGGCCGGCATCGAGACGGTGCTGGCCGTGCTCGCCGCAGCGTGTGAGGTGCTGGACCGGTCCGGTCCCCGCCCGAACCGCTACGACCCCGGCCAGCGCGTGTACCTGACCGTTCGCACCGGCCCTGGCCCGGCAGGACCGGATCGCCGCGGCTGACGATGGGTGCCGCGCCCGCCCTGGTGGCGGGTGCGGCCCGGAACGCCAGGCCCGCATCGCATGCACCCTGCGCCCGCGTATCTGTGATTGGAGATCAGTTATGCCCGCCAGCACCAAGGACCGGCCGGCCAGCCTTACCCCCCGGCCGGTGGCCGTCGACCGGGCCCGCGCCGCGTGCGCGACCGCGCCCCGGGACAGCGAACTGGACCGGTGGCGGGAACTGTACGACCTCGCCGTGCCCGGCCCCGGCCCGCCGCGGACGGTGAGCGCTGAGCGCCCCGGCACCGGTTCCCTGCTGCCGCCCCACCTAGCCCATCCCGTTCCCCGGCCCGGGGCCCGCCGTCAGCGCGGCGGGCCCCGGGCCGTTCTATGCCCTCCCTGGAAGGAGGCACCACGGCCATGACCCCGCAGGAGATCGCCGCGCGGCTGCCGGAGCTGACCGGCGGCCCGCACGACGACGCCACGATCACCGCCCTGGCCCAGATCACCGCCGAAGCGATCCGCGCCCTGAACCACGCGACCTTCCCCCGCGCCGCCCTCAGCGAGCCCGGCACCGTGTACCGGGTACTGGGCGAACTCGCCACCGCCGCGAACCGGCTGCCCCAGCTCCTTACCCAGCTGGCCCGCTGGCTGGATGAGGAAAACACCGCCGGGCGGCTCGCCGACGACCACGACCTGCCCGGCGCCATGGCCTACGTGATGGCCCGGCTCGACCAGAACGCCCCCCGGTACGCCGCCCTGCTCGGCGGCGCCCTGGATGATGCCCAGCAGGCCACGGCCGGGCTGTACCGGCCCGGCGGGGGCGGTGAGGACCAATGACCCGCCGGGACCGGCTGATCGCCTGGCTGTGCGCCCGGCTCGGCGCGCACATCTGCGGCCGGTGCGGTTGCCCGGTTTGCGACTCCACGGAGCGGGACGTGCGGGCGGCGATCGGCATGCCCGCGGCCCACCCCGAGAAGATCACCCGGGAGCTGCCCGGCGGGCAGGAGGACTGGCTCACCGCCCTGGCCGCCGCCCTGTGGCCAGGCGACGAGTACGCCGCGATCATCACCGGGACGTGGCGAAAGGACCGGCAGTGACCGCCGGGTGGGCTGCCGCCGCCCTGGCCCGCGCCCTGCCCGAGATGACTGGGGAGGAGCGGTGACCGGGCCGGGCGCCTGGCCGCGCTCATCGCCGGGCTGCGGGCGTGGACCCGCGATCACGACCCGCACGTCCGCGCCGCTGTCGAGCTGCTCATCGAGCACGATGTCTGGCTGCGGCGCGCGGACTTCACCCGGGGCTGCATCGTCCGCAGTGGCCGGGAGGCGTATGTCAACTGGGTCGCCGCCCGCGCGTTCGTGGACGCGGGGCCGGTCGCGTCCACCTCGGAGATGGCCATCCTCGACCTGGCCGTCGCGCTGGGCGAGAACCGCTACCGGCTGTCGATCACGGGCGCCGCGAACGCCCGGTCGATCGCCACCGCGGTGGCCCGCGCCGTGGGAGTGGCCCCGTGACCGGCCAGGCGGGCACGGTCTACCTGCTGCACTTTGACCAGCCGTATAAGCACGCCCGGCACTACGTCGGATGGACCAGGAGTTCAGAATCCCTGAAGGCCCGGCTCGCGCAGCACGAGGCCGGGCACGGTGCCCGGCTGCTGGCCGTGGTGCGAGCTGCCGGGATCGGCTGGCAGCTCGCCCGGATGTGGCCCGGCAGCCGGGCCCGGGAACGCCAGATCAAACGGCAGGGCGGGCACGCCCGGCACTGCCCGCTGTGCTGCGTGCGGCCTCGTTGCCTGCCCCGTAACGCCGACGGGTCACTGTCGCGGAGCCGCACCACCGACGCACAGAAGCTTTCGGCTGGGGTGATGACCGCTGCCCAGCTCGCCGAGCATACCGCGCTGCGCCGCGGCGCGATCACCGGCAAGCTGCCCCGCCCTCTCCAATGCGTTCGGCTGGCCGATGACCCGTGGGCGGTCCGGCCCGCCCGCCCACTCTCGCATCCGATCCCGGGAGGAATCCCATGACCACCCTTGACCACCACGACCACCCGGCCCCGGCCGGGGCGCGACGGGGGCTGCCCCGCTGGCCGCTGTTCCTGATCGCCGCCCCGGCCGCCGCCGCGGTGTGGTCCGGCTGGGTCGGGCTCGGCGGGCTGTGCGGGTTCGGCATCGTGCACCCGCTGCCCGGCATCGTGCCAGGCTTCCAGCTCAACACCGCGATCACGCTGCCGGTCGGCGTGGAAGCCTACGGCGCTTATGCGCTGCGGGCCTGGCTCACCCCGGGCATCTCTCCCCTGGCCCGCAAGTACGCGGCCCGCTCCGCGGTCGGCGCGCTCGGGCTCGGCATGGCCGGGCAAGTGATCTACCACCTGCTGTCCGCCGCCCACGCCACGAAGGCACCGTGGCCGGTGGTGACCCTGGTGTCGTGCCTGCCGGTGGTCGCGCTCGCGCTCGGCTCCGGGCTGGCCCACCTACTCCGCGGCACCGCGCCCGGACCGGCCGATGAGCCGGGACCCGTACCGGCCGCCCCGCCCGTACGGGCCCGCCCGGACCCCGTTCCGTACGGGGACCGGCGTACGGGCCCGGACCCGGACCCCTGGCCGTGCACCTGCGCGTACGGCCAGCGGCCCCGGGCGCGGCGAGGCCGACCGGGCCGGCATCGTCGCCGAGCTGGCCGACCAGATCCGGGACGCGATCGAGGCCGGGGACCGCTGGCGGCCCGACTACCCGGCGCTGATGGAACGCACCGGGTTCCGCCGGTCCTGGTGCGAGAAAGCCGTACGGGACGCGCGGACAGCCGCGTTCCGCACCGCCGTACGCGCCGCGGCCCATACCGGCAGCCCGGACCGCAGCACCCCGGCCGCCAGCCGTACGGCCACCCCCGCCGCACCACCCACCCCAGACGCCCGTACGGGACGGCCGGTGCTGCACGCCGTCGACGGCACCGCCGGGTAACCCGCCCGTCCCGCGCGCCCAGCCGGGCGCGCTCACCCCTGTTCTGCGGGCCGGGCCGGCCGATGACCACCGGGCCCGGCCCGCGCGCTGCCCTGCCCTTGATCGGAGGCACCACCCGTGATCCTGCTGGCCATCCTCACCGGCATCGTCGCCGTGTTCATCTGGCGCCGCCACACCACCCTCATCGAGCTGGTCATCTTGTGCGGCTGGGGCCTGCTGGCCGCCAGCACCCCGATCGGCCACATCCCGTCGATGTGGCTGACCTCCCTGTCGGCCTACCTCACCCACTGGTTCTGACCCGCCCGGGCCAGCCCATCCCCACCGGAACGGAGACCCCTTGCCATGCCCACCCACCGCATCCCCGGCCCGGCCGACGCCAGCGGGCCGCCCCCGGCCCGGACCGTCACGTTCGCGGCCCGGCTCCGCGCCAACCTGCCCACCAGCCCCGCCGATGTGCTGATCTACGCGGCGATGACGGCCGCGCTGCGGCTGCTGCACGTCGCTCTGCCCGCCGCGCTCGGGATCACGGCCGGGGCCGCCGCGGCCGGGGTGGTGGTGCTCGCCACCCTCGATTACCTCGCGGCCCGCTATCTGGCCCCGGCCGGCCCGAATGACGGCCCCGGCGATGACGCGGTGAGCGGCGATGGCTGAACTCGTCGCGGTCCTGCTCATCACCGCCATCCTCACCGCCGCGACCAAGTTCGGCCGCAACCTGGTCAGGTCCGCGCATAAGGCCACCGGCTGGCGGACCCCACGTAAGGCCATGCACCACCACTCCGGCTCGCTCGGCGCCCTGCTGGGGCGCGGGGCCGCCGGCACGGCCCACGCCGGGCGGCGGGCCGGCACCGCGCCGCCGTCGCCGGCGCCCGGACCGCTAAACGGGCCGGGCACCGCGCCACCACCACCGCCTGCCGCCGCTGGCAGGCCCGCCACAGCACCGGCCCCGGCGGGCCCGGTGGGCCCGGCGGTGGTCGAAGCCCGGCCGGGAACGGCACCGCCCCGGCGGCAAACCCGGCAAACCCGGCAGCGGAACTGGCACCGCCGGCACCGGCCAGACCGCCCCGGCCACCCCGCCGGGCGGCGCCAGCCCGCAGACCCCTACCCCCGCTGGCACCGGCACGGATTCCGGCGCCGGCATCCACTCCCACCACCGCTACCGCCCCGGCCGGGGCAGCAAGGAGCACCACCGGCATGAGCACCCGTTTCGCGATCAACCTGGAGCACCCCACCACCGACGGGGAGTTCCTGGAGTCCTGCGTCCAGCTCGGCGACGCCCTCAAATCCCTCGCCGACCAGATCGAGCAGTGGGCCGACGGCCTGTCGGCGCTGAACCTGCCCCGGTCGGTGCTGTCCCCGCTGCACCAGGTCAGCGAGGGCATCACCGACGCCGCCGACGGCGCCACCCAGGCCGCCACCGCCTTTGAGAACGAGTTCGAAGACGCCCGCGACGTGGCCGCCCGCGGCATGACAATCACCGGCCAGGACGCCGCCTAACCCCCGCCCACCCCTGCCGCGACGGCCCCGGGCACCGCTGCCCGGGGCCGTCACGCCGTCTGCGTTCCCGCCCGCCCCGAAGGAGGCTGTCCCGTGGCCCGCGACCGGCGCCCGTCCCGCACCGTCCCCCGCTCCCAGATACCGGCCCCCGGCGAGCCCTGGGGGCCGGCCACCCGCCGCCGTCCCGGCGCCATCCGCGGCGCGGCGCGGCTGACCGGCCGCGCGCTGACCGGATATGGCCGCTGGGTCGCGCACGCGCCGGAGACCCGCGGGCTCGGCACGGCGCTGGCCGCGCTGTACCCGGCCGGGGAGATCGCCCACCTAGCCCACGCCGACCCGATCATGATCGGCGCGTTCGCCCCGCCCACCGCCCTGGCCGCCTGGACCAGCACCTGGAAAGCCCACCACTCCCGCCACTATTCGGCCGCCGCGACCGCCGCGGCGGCCGGGGTACCCGCCTGGCTGGCCACCGCCGCGGCCACCGGCATCACCGACCTGCACGTGCTGCTCGGCTATTCGGCCGCGGCGGCGGCCGGCTGGTCCGCGGTGACCTGGTCCGATGTGCTCGCCCACCGCCGGGCGCTGCGGGCGGCGCGGGCCCGCTGGGACACCATCGCCACCGCCGCCGGGCTGGAAGATTCCCGCCTGGTCCGCCAGCAGGCCACCCGCACCGGGCAGCGATTCACCGTCGACATCCGCCACACCCGCAAGACGGCCGGCCAGCTGGCCCGCGGCGACCTCTACGAACGGATCGCTGGCGTCCTGGCCCTCCCGGCCGAGCGGGTACGTGTGGCCACCGACCCCAGGCATGGCGGGAACATCATCATCACCGTCCAGACGACCGACCCGTGGGCCGCGGCCGTCACCCACCCCGCCCTCGACCCCGCGCACGCTCCCGCGCGCCTGCCGGTCATGGCCTGCCCGATGGTGCTGGGGACCGACCCCGACACCGGCCACGGCCTGGACCTGACCGTCTACGACAAAGACGGCGCCTGGCACACCTTCATCGTCGCCGCCACCAACGGCGGCAAAACCACCCTGTATTCCAACATGGCCGAAGACGGCACCGGCCGCACCGACATGCTCGTGTGGGGCATCGACCTGCGCAAAGGCACCATCCCGTTCCACTGGGGCCAGGCCCTGGACGCCCGCGCCGGCCTCGGCCCCGACGGCCGCCCCCAATACGCCGAAGCGCTGGCCATCGTGGCCTGGGGCGCGCAGATCATCCGGCTCCGCTCCGCCACCAGCGGCGGCAAAAACCACCTTCCCACCCCCCGCGACCCGGCCATCCTGATCCTGCTGGACGAGGGCGACACCCTGCTGGGCGCCGGTTCCCCGGTCGCGCACCAGGCCCGCGAGCACGTCGCCGACATCTGGCGCGGCGGCCGGTCCGCCGGCGTCGGGCTCGCCTTCGCCGGCCAGCGCGGCGTCATGCAGTACACCGGCACCAAAGACGTGCACGCCAACTCCGGCAACAAGATCGTGCTACGGGTCAACCGGGCCGCCGAGATGAACAACATCCTCCCGGACTGGGAGGCCGACCAGATGCCCGACATGCACTCCTACGCCCCCGGCCAACCCGGCGTCGCCCTGGTCGTCGGCCCCGACAGCAACTGGCGGGCCGGCCGCGTCCGCGACCTGTCCGACCTGGACGCCGTTGCCGCCCTGGCCCGCCGCCGCGGCCGCCCCACCGCCGCCCTCCCGCCCGGCATCGCCGACCGGCTACCCGGATATGCCACCCGCAACGACCCCGTCCCCGCTGCCAGCGGGGCGGCCATCCTCACCCTGCCCACCACCCGCACCGGCCACCAGGACCAGGCCGCCGCCAGTGGCGGCGGCCCGTCCGCGGTTGCCCGGCTCACCCGGCTCAGCGCCAACGTGGAAGACCGGCTCGCCGGGATGCCCAACCCGCCCGGCCAGCCGACCTCGCTGGCCGACCTCATCGCGGCCCGCGACAAGGTTAACGCCGCCGAGCACAACGACCCGGCCACCAACCGGGCCATCCCCATCCCCGACGGCATCGCCGAACCCATCCTGGCCCTGCTCGATGAGCGCGGCGACACCGGCGCCCGCCGCGACGAGATCGTCGCCGTGCTCGGACGGTCCCGCTCCGCGGTGGCCAACTGGCTCGCCATCCTCCGGGACCAGGGCCTGATCACCGCCAGCGGCGCCGGGAAAGCCGCCCGCTATCACCTGCCCGGGCACGCCCCCGGCGCCGGCCACGACACCGCCGGCGCCGACGACAACGACGCTGCGTAACCGGCGGCCGGGGCGACCTGTCCACCCGAACTGTCCACCGAACTGTCCGCCCCCATCCCCATAGAGGGGGGCGCGTGGACAGTTGGACAGTTCGGCGGCACCCGGCGAGTCGTCACGTTCCGTAATCACCTTCACCGTACGCGGGCACGCGTCACCGGCTCACCGGCCGGGGCTCCGCCATGCTTGCCGCCCGCCAGGAGGCCCCCGATGCGTACCGCCCTGATCCTCGCCGCCGCTCGCCCGGCACCGCACCCGCCGTCGCTAGCCGTCGTCCTGCTGTCGGCGGTGGTGATCGCCGCCGCGTTCAGCGCGGCGTACTCGGTGTCGATCCGCCGCCACCCGTACCGGCCCTGCCGCAAATGCGGGGAGTCCGGCAAGCACCGCGGCACCGTATTCCCCCGCTCGTTCCGCGCCTGCACCCGCTGCGGCGGCACCGGCCGCGAACTGCGGCCCTTCGCCAAAGAACCCGAACCTCGCAGCTAACCCATCAGGCCCGGGGCGGGCGCCAGCGCGCCCGGCGTTCCCGCGCCCGCCCCGACCAACGTCCGCTGACCGAACAGGAGATTCCCGCATGCCCGACACCCTGACCGTGCCCCGGCCCGCCCCGGTCACCGAAGAGGAACCGGCGCTGTATGTCTGCGTCTGGGATCACGTGGCCCGCACCGTCGCCTGGCTGGACGCGGCCAACGGCCGCGGCCCGCACGAGACCGCGCTGCGGGTGATGAAGATCGCCGAGGAGGCCGGGGAGGCGGTGGCCGCCCACATCGGCACCACCAGCGCCAACCCCCGCAAGAGCCTCACCGCCACCCCGGACGAGCTGGCCGGCGAGCTGTGCGACGTGGTCCTGGCCGCCCTGATCGCCCTGGCCACCGTGACCGGCGGCACCCCGCACGCCGAATCCCGGCTCGCCGCCCACGTCGCCGCCGGCGCGACCCGGCTGCGGGCCCTGCGCACCGCCGCATAACCGTCCCCGGCTGCGCTCCGGCCGGACCCGCCCACTCCCAACCCGAGAACAGGAGACCGACTCCACCATGTCCAGCGGAGACACCACCCTCACGATTACCGGGAGCCTGACCGGCGACCCCGAGCTGCGGTTCACCGGCACCGGCACCGCCGTCGTGGCGTTCACCGTGGCCGCGTCCCGCCGCGTCTATGACCAGGCCACCGGGCAGTGGCAGGACGGCGACACGCTGTTCCTGCGCTGCTCGGCCTGGCGGGATCTGGCCGACCACGCCGCCGAATCCCTGACCAAGGGGATGCGGGTGATCGTCACCGGCCGCCTCAAGCAGCGCAGTTACGAAACCAGCGAAGGGGACAAGCGCACCGTCTACGAGGTCGACGCCGACGACGTTCGGGCCGTCCCTGAAGTGGGCCACCGCCAAGATCGCCAAAACCAGCCGGGACAAGGTGCCGCACCCGGTCGACGGCGGCGACCCCTGGCAGGCCGCCCCGGCCGGCGCCGCGGTCGGCGCCGACGGCGGCCGGCCCCCGTTCTAGCCCCACGCACCACCGAGGGCCGCACGCTCACCCGGGCGTGCGGCCCGCACTGATCTCCGGCCCGGCCCGTATCGTGCCCGGCCGTCCCGGATCGGCCCCGGCCATCACCTAGAAGGGTCCTGATGTGCGTGATCACAGTGCGGAGTCTTTCTCGGACGGCACCCCCGTCCCCGAACAGGAACCGCCGGCCGGGAAGGGCAAGGGCCCGAGCCAGGCGCAAATCCTGGTGGGCATGGCCGAGGACACCTACCGGCTGATCCGCGCCGGCGACGGCCGCGGCTACGCCGTGCCCCGGCTGGGCCCGCAAATCGCCGTGCCGCTCGCGTCGAAATCGGAGAACAGCCTGCGGACCCGGCTGGCCGCCTCGCTGCACCGGCAGACCGGCCAGGTCGCCTCCAGCTCGAACTTGTCCGATGCCATCACCGTGCTGATCGGGGAGGCCGCCGACCTCGAACCGGTGCCGGTGTGGCTGCGGGCCGCCCGCAACGACGGCACCGTCGTGATCGACATGGGCACCGGGACCGGGCAGTGCATCATCATCACGCCCCGCGGCTGGTCCGTCGAGCCCGGCTCGCCGGTCATCTTCCGCCGCTCCGAGCTCACCCACCCGCTGGCAGAACCGCAGCGGGGCGGCACCCTGGACGGGCTGCGGGAGCTGATCAACCTGCCCGACGACGATTACCGGCTGGCCATCGGCTGGGTGATCGCCGCCTATTTCACCGGCATCCCGCATCCCATCCTGCTGGTGCAAGGTGAGCAGGGCACGGCCAAGTCCGGCCTGATCCGGACCCTGCTGGCGCTGGTGGACCCGCAGCCTGGCCGCTGACCGGACCCCGCCCAAAGATCAGCGGGAATGGGCCATCTTCGGCCGCGCCTCGTGGGCGTTCAGCTACGACAACATCACCGGCATCCCGCCCTGGCTGTCCAACGCCCTGTGCAAAGGCGTGACCGGCGACGCCGTGCTGCAACGGGTCCTGCATTCCGATGAAGACATCGGCGTGTACTCCTTCCAGCGCGTCATCGCGCTGACCACCATCGCCATCGGCCATGATCTAGCCGGCGACCTCGCCGACCGGACCTTGCTCATCGAACCCGGGGTGATCGAGGCCCGCCGCGACGAGGAAGACGTCCAGGCCGCCCGCGCCGCCGCGCTGCCCAGCGCGCTCGGCGCGGTTCTGGACCTGGTGGCCGGCGTGCTCGCCGCACTGCCGCACACGACGGTGGACAACGCGCCGCGGATGGCCGACTTCGCCAAAGTCCTCGCCGCCCTCGATGCGGTCACCGGCTGGGCCACCCTGGCCAGCTACCGGGCCAAGGCCGCCAGCCTGGCCCTGTCCCTGATCGAGGGCAGCACCCTGGCCCGCGCCCTCTACCGGCTCGCCACCGCCCCCAGCCCCGGCGGCCTGGACCCGGCCCGGTGGGAAGGCACCGCCACCGAACTGCTCGCCGCGCTGCGCGGAATCTGCACAGACGCCGGCCTGCCCGCCTCCGAGCTGCCCGCCGGGGAACGCGCCCTCGGGCAGAAAGTCCGCGAGATCGCCCCGGCCCTGCGCAAAGCCGGCGTTGATATCCGGCCCGGAAAACGGACCGAGCACCGGCGCCCGCTGCTCATCAGCAAAACCGCGCCCGCCAGCGACCAGGCACACACCCCTTCTTCCTTACTCAAAAGAACCGATGTCATGTTGTCAGCCGGGCCTGTTCCCGCAGGTCAATGGCATGACATCAGTGTTGCCATCCCTTGTCAGCCCGGTCAGGACCATGACATGACACCCGGCCCGGCTGACAACGCGCCCATCCGCCCTTGTCAGCACATCACCCCAGCTCACATACGGTTTCCGGCCCGGCTGACATCAATGACAACCCATCGCCAGCAATCACGCCCAAACCACCCGGCCCGCCCCGGGGGCGGGGGATGCCTACACCCCCGCCCCACCTAGCCGCGGCGACGCCGGTACCCGGTTCACCCGCGGCGCCCGATGCGGTTCTGCGGCCGGTGACCGGTAGGCATCCCCCGATCCCCACCGCGACGCCCCGTGGAGGTCTGTCCATGCCCGCATCCAGCGACCCGGCCCGGCTCGCGCTCGGCCTGGCCGCGCTCGGCTGGCACATGCTGCCGCTGTCCCCGGTCAGCAAACGGCCGCTCGGCAACTGCCCCGCCTGCCGCCCCCGGCACGGCATCACCGCCCACCTGGCCGGCGCCTGCCCCTGCCTGCCCGGGGGCGGGTGGTGCCACGGCGTCCGCGCCGCCACCACCGGCCCCGCGACGATCACCGCCTGGTGGCGCCGCCAGCCCCGCGCGGTGCCCGGGGTCGCCGCCGGGCCCTCCGGGCTGGTCCTGGTCGATATCGACGCCCACGGCGGCCCGCCCCCGCCCCACTTGGCCACCGGCCTGCTGCCCGGCATCAACCTGGCCACTGAACCCATCCCGCGCGAGGCCTGGGCCGACCCGGCCCGGTTCCGGGACGGCCGCGACAGCCTGGCCCTGCTAGCCCGGCTCCGCGGCGGCCCCCACCCCTGGCCACCCGGCCCGGAACACCGGCCCGTCACGGCTGCGACGCCGTTCTGGTGGGGCGCACCTGTGGTACCAGGCACCCGCCCCCAGCCTCCGCCAGGCCCTCAGCGACCCTCACGGCCGCTACGGGCTCGCCTGGCAAATCGACCTCAAAGCCGGCTGGTCCTACGGCATCGCCCCCGGCGCCACCACCACCGCAGGCACCTACCGCCTCTGCGGCGGCGACCCCGCCCGCCCCGGCCGCATGCCCACCTGGTTCGCCCGCGAAGTCATCCGGGTAGCCACGCCAGCACCACCTCGGCCAGCCAGCTCGCCAGCTGTGTCCGAGCCCGGCACCGGGTCCGGCCCGGCCGCCTACCTGGCCACGGTCATCACCCGCGGCGCCACCCAGCTCGCCAACCTCACCGACGGCCGCAAGCGCGCCCTGTCCGCCCTCGCCTACCACGCCGGCGGCCTCCTGGCTTGGTCCGGCCTGGACCTCGAACACGTCGCCGGCCAGCTCATCGAAGCCGGAATCACCGCCGGGCTCTCACCCGGCGGCAGTGCCCGCATCGTCGATCGCGCCCTCGCCAATGGCCTCGCCCAGCCAGTAACCCGCCGTCTGCCCCGGCCGCGCTGGCCAGAAGCATGACCAACCCATATGCGGGGGCGGTCCCAGCACCCACGACCAAGCAAGCCACCGGGACCGCCCTCACCTCATAAGGAGGCACAACCCATCATGACCGCGAACGCGAAAGCTAAGCGCACCGTCGTTCAGCTCGACGACAAGCTCACCGTGGCCGATATCTGTGCCGACCTGCGTATCAGCCGCCGGACCTTCTACGAGTGGCGGATGAAAGGGACCGGGCCTGAGTGCATTCCCCTGCCAAACGGTGAGCTGCGTGTCACCGTGTCCGAGTACAAGCGGTGGCTGGACGCGCGGAAGAAGGCCGCCTGATGGACGAGGCGACCACCTACGACGTGCGCGTCTACAAGACGGATATTTACCGGGGCGCCAGAGTCACCACTTACAGGGTGCGCTGGAAGGTTGCGCGCAAGATGTGGAAGACCTCATTCCGCAACGCTGCCCAAGCCCTCTCTGTCAAACTTGTGTGAGACATGGGACGTGTGAAAACTAACGAGCAAGCAGGGCGAGACGGGACCACACACGACAGTGACGATGACGTTGGCTGACCAGGCCGCGATCGCGGGGCATGATGGTCAGATGGGCGGCAGCGGCAGGCCGCAGCGGCGCACGTTCACCGCGGCGTACAAGGCGAAGATCCTGGCTGAGTACGAGCAGGCCGGGCCGGGTGAGCGGGGCGCGATCTTGCGCCGGGAGGCGGTAACTACCGGCCATATTTCCGACTGGCGGAAAACCCGTGATAAGGGCGGGCGGAAGGAACTGGCACCCAAGCCGGCCGGGCGGCCGGGGCGCAGCGCGCAGGAGGTGGAAAACGAGCGGCTGCGCAGCGAGAACGAGAAACTCACCGCGGAGCTGGCCCGCACCAAGGCCGCGCTCGAGGTGGTGGGAAAAGCACACGCGCTCTTGGAGCTGCTCTCCGGGAGCGCGGACTCAGACAGCAAGCGGCAGAAGTAATCGACGCCGCGTTCACCGGACTCGAGACGTTTACCTCCGTAAAAACAGCCTGCGAGCTGCTCGGGAAATCACGGGCCACGCTGTACCGGAAGAAGAACCCGGAGCCGCCTGCGGAGAAAAAGAAGGAAAATAAGCCGCGGGCGCCGCACCCGGCGGCGCTCAGCGAGGACGAGCGGCGCGAAGTGCTGGAGGCCCTCGACAATGACCGGTTCGCCGACAAGTCCCCGGCCCAGGTCTGGGCCATCCTCATCGACGAGGGCTGCTACCTGTGCAGCATCCGCACCATGTACCGGGTTCTCGCCGCCGCCGGGCAAGACGGCGGCGACCGCCGCCGGCAGGCCAGCCACCCGCCCCGGGTCCGGCCCGAACTGGTTGCCGACGGCCCGGACCAGGTCTGGACCTGGGATATCACCAAACTGAAAGGCCCCTGGAAAGGTACCTACTTCGACCTGTACGTAATGATCGACATCTTCTCCCGCAAGGCCGTGCACTGGGAAGTGCACTACGGCGAGAACGGCGACCTCGCCAAAGCCTTCATCACCAGCACGATCAAAGCCAACGGCGGTGCCCGGCCCAAGTACATTCACGCGGACAACGGCACCTCGATGACCTCCAAAACAGTCGCCCAGCTCCTATCCGACCTGCATGTGACGAAATCCCATTCCCGGCCGCACGTATCCAACGACAACCCCTACTCGGAGGCGAACTTCAAGACCCTCAAATACTGCCCGGCGTTCCCCGGCAGCTTCGACACCCTCGAAGACGCCCGGCGTTTCGCCGACGCCTTCTTCACCTATTACAACACCGGGCACCGGCATTCCGGCATCGGCCTGCACACCCCCGCATCTGTCCACGACGGCACCGCCTGGGCCATCCAGGCCCGCCGCCAGCAGGTCCTCGACAAAGCGTTCGCCGCCCGCCCCGAGCGGTTCCGCGGCCGGCGCCCCGTCGCGCCGAAGCTACCCGCCAAGGTATGGATCAACAAGCCACGCCCGACCATCGAGACCCAGGAGGACACCCGGATAGATCCAGCAGCCTGATGTCTCAATCAGTTTGACAGGCTCCGAAGCGGACAGCTTCCGCAGCTCACTGATCGCCGTTGCCCGCAACGGTGAGCCATTCAGCCTCACCACCGGGCGGCCCGTATCGTGGCGACGCGAAGAATCAGTATTGAGCTGGTATGCGTTCACGCTGGATTACTCGGCCGCCAAGTGGCCTTACGTCTCGCCCAACCACCGGCGGGGCATCGCAGAAGCGCTCACCGACGCGACGGAAACGATGCTCAGCCACGACCTGCCCTGCACCCGGGAGCGGTTCCGGCATGTACTGCGCACATGGGCCTACGGCGAACGCCTGCGCAGCAACATGGCCCCAGCTGATGACATCGCAACGGTGGTGGCCTGGCTGGAAACCGGGACCGCCCCGCTCGCTGAACTGGCACAGCCCGGCAGCGGCCCCGCGCGGGTCCGGGCGATGCTGGACCGGCTCAGCCGCAAGCAGGACGGCGAGCCCGCCGCAGCCAATACCGCTGTCCGCAAGCGCATCGTCCTCAATAATGCGATGGAATATGCCTGCGAAATAGGCGCGCTTCCTGCTAACCCGCTCAAGTCCGTGAAATGGACCCGCCCCCGCACGCTGGCCACCATCGACCCCCGCGTCGTGATCAATCCGGCCCAGGCCCGGCGGTTTTTCGCCGCCGTCGAGGCGCACAGCAAGCGAGGCCAACGGATGAGGGCATTCTTCGGCTGCCTGTACTACGCCGCCCTCCGGCCCGAAGAAGCCTCCGACCTGCGTCGGGACAACCTGGTCAACCTGCCTGAGCAGGGATGGGGACAGATGATCCTGACGCATTCGGTACCACGCGCTGGCTCGCACTGGACGGACAACGGCAGGCCTCGCCAGCGCCGCGCGCTCAAGCACCGGGCCGACGGGGACACCCGCCACGTGCCGATCCACCCCGAGCTGGTGACCATGCTGCACGAGCACCTGGAAGAGTTCGGCACCGGCCCCCGCGGGCGGCTGTTCATCGGCCCCCGCGGCGGGATCATCACCGACCGCGCCTACCTCAAGGTGTTCCACGAGGCCCGCGCCCAGGCGCTTACTCCTCAGGAGGCAAGCTCGCCACTGCTGGACGTGCCCTACGCCCTCCGTCATGCTGCCGTGTCCACCTGGCTTAACGCCGGGGTGGCCCCACCACAGGTCGCCGAGTGGGCCGGGCACAGCGTAGCCATCCTGCTGCGGATCTACGCCAAGTGCATCGCCGGTCAGCAGGACGAAGCCATGCGACGCATCTCGGACGCGACCCAAGACGGCCCTCCCGGCCCCGAACGCGAAGGCGGCGACCAGGACGAGGACGGGCCGCTGGGGTAGGGAGAACTTGGGCACAGATCCGTGGACTTGGGCGCGCATTGGGCACAGTCACCCGCATATCGGCGCTTCTGGCTGCCTACAACCGCATGAGATGCGAACGGCCCCTGGCCGGCATACTTGCTGGCCGGGGCCGTTTTGCGTGGTGGTGGCAGGTGGTGGATTCGAACCACCGAAGGCGTAGCCGACGGTTTTACAGAGCGTCGGCACTGTTCAGTCTAGACCATCTCTTACCTGCGATAACGCTGTGCTAGCGCTTTGGGGCGGACTCGCTGTTTCGCTATGGTTACGAACTGTCTCTTCGTTCCGGACTAGATGCGGCCGCCTGATCTTGCTACGGCTGACTGTAAGCGAAGATCGACCGTTACCCGAAGAAGGCTGCACCAGTGAGGTGATGAGATGTGGAGCGCATGAGATCAGGTTGGAAGGCCACGAAGTGGATCATGGTGACCTGACTGACGAATCCATCAGTGTTGATGACGCCGATGAGATCACCGCGCTCCTGGAGGCAATCTTTGAGCGCGTTTCCCAACAGCCTGCCCACGATGAGCGGAATGCCGCTGACGGCGGTACCGATCACAATGCCCTTCAGCAGCGTGCGGCGGCGATCCAGCTTCGCCGGTTCCGCCTGGGAGGTAGCTGCGAGGCGCGCGTCAACGCGTGCATCCACCTGCCTGTCAACTTTCTCCAGAAACGATGCTATTACCGCGTCACTGTATTCAGGCCCTAGCTCATGGTGCGCCTCAGCCGCGGCGCGAATTTCCTGTGGTGACAGCGGTGACGTACTCATGCGGCAAGCGTAACTCCCGTTGCCTTTGCTGGGGGGCTCTGAAGAGCGGGTGTTCGGCGGCTGACCGCCTGGTGCGCCGCTCGATCCGGCAGGCTGAGCGGTGAGGAGACCATCAGATCCGTAGGAGTGGGCGGACCGTCCAGAGACGTCTAGGAGCGGCCGTCGCCTCGGCCGATGTTCCAGGGTCGTCGCCCCTTGTTAGTAGCTGGCCGTGGTCTTGGCAGCAGTGTTGGCAACAGTCGACCACCAGCTTGCAAAGATCGTGGACGTCGCTGCCTGACCTGGCCTGTAGCAGGTGAGCGCCCATGTGGCGTGTCCACGAGTGACCGTGATTCACCGCTGATCACCGTCCGATCGGGCATGCAACGGGCACGCTCATCCTGAAGCCCGTTGCATGTCACCATCGGACTCTATGACCGGCTCTAGCTCGGACCGTAGATTTCCATAGAAGCCGCCTGGTGTGCGAGGTTGTCCGGCGCGGGCACAGTGTCCCGGTCCTGAGATACGTGAGCAGTAACGGCAGATGCGGTCGATGATCTGGTCGGCGGTCTTGGTCCACTTGAATGGCCGTGCCGTTTCGTTCCAGGTGCTGATCCACTCCTCCAGCGCGGTCTTGAGCGCGTCCAGCGAGCAGAAGGTGCCGCGCTCGAGGCAGCGCCGTTCCAGTTCGGCGAACCACCGCTCGACCTGGCTGATCCACGACGAGTATGTCGGCGTGAAGTGCAGCTCGAACCGCGGGTGCGCCAGTAGCCACTTGTGCACCGCCGGCGCTTTATGCGCGGAGAGGTTGTCGCAGATGACGTGGACGGCCAGGCCGGGCTCGACCTGCCGGTCGATGTCGTTGAGGAAATCGCGGAAGTCCTCCGCCGTGTGCTGTGCGGCCAGCTTGCCGATCACCTTGCCGGTGGCGGTGTTGAGCGCGGCGAACAGGTCCACGGTGCCGTGCCGGGTGTAATCGAAGCTGCGCCGCTCGGGAATGCCGGGGATCATCGGTAGCACCGGGGCGGTCCGCTCCAGCGCTTGGATCTGCGGCTTCTCATCAACGCAGAAGACCGCCGCCGTGGCGGGCGGGGCCAGGTAGAGCCCCACCACATCGCGGATCTTGTCGATGAGCAGTGGGTCTGGGGAGATCTTGAACTCCTCCACCCGGTGCGGCTGCAAGCCAAAGGCCCGCCAGATACGGTGCACGCTGGTCGGCGAGATGCCCGCCTTCCGGGCCAGCTCCCGCTTGGACCAGTGCGTGGCACCCGCCGGCACCTCCTCCAGGGTGCGCACCACCACCTCCTCCACCTGGGCATCAGTGATGGTGCGCGGCACCCCCGGCCGCGGTTCGTCGCACAGCCCATCCAGCCGCCGGCGCAGAACCGCTCCCGCCACTTGGTCACGGTGCCCCGGCTGGCGCCCAGCCGGGCGGCCACCGCGATGTTGGGTGCGCCTTCTGCGCAAGCCAGCACGATCCGCGCCCGCAACGCAAGGCCCTGCGCGGTGCTGCGGCGCCTGGCCCAGCTCTCCAGCGTGCGTCGCTCGTCTTCCGAGAGCACCAGCGGCTCTAACCTGGGATCTGCCATATCCCCAGCAGACCGCACCCGCCAGCCAGGCGATAGCCGTCAGCGCCAGACTGGGAGACAAATCAACTCACGTGGTGACTGGGAAACTCAAGACCGGCTCACTAGGTCCGGCGCCGTCCGACCAATTTGTGAGACGGTTGTGAGATACCGGCCGTTGCGGGGCTTCTCCGTGTTCTGGTGGGTTTGGCCGAATATCGGGCTAAGGGGTATTCACTGGGCCCTGCGGGTCCGCTCGCCGACCGCGGACTGGGCGATTCGGTGGTTTGCATGACGGACTGGGGTGACACGGGTGTGCGGAGTGGGCATGCTTGTGGTGAAGTAGCGTCTGCTGTCACCGAGATGGTTTGGTCCGTCTGAGGCCGTACTTAGGCTTGTTAATGGCGTGTAGCTAGGGGAGCCGCCGAACGGAGGTGGTCAGAGGTGCTCTCTGCCAGGGGGATCTTCGAGGAGATCTTCGACAACGAGGAAGCGTTTCAGTTGTTCTGCTCAATTGCGGCCAGCGGTGAGGCGCAGGGTGGCTGGGAGAACGGCCGGATCGCGGCGCTGGTACCCGAGTCGTATCGGGACCTGGCGCCGAAGATCGCCCGGCACGGCACCGACGAGGACAAGCACGGGCGCATCTTCAAGGCGCTACTGCGGAAGCGAGGCCTTGAGCCGGTGTCCGTGCCCGCCGACACTGACTACACGATGCTGCTTGAGGCCATCGGTGTCGGACTAACCCACGACCAGCTGCGGCGCGATGAGACGCTGACTGAGCGAGACATCATCACCTACCTGGCCCACAGCCGGGTGACCGAGCAGCGGGCATCGGAGCAGATGCGGACGCTGCGGAAATACGCCGACCACTATCAGGACGTTGGCCGGGCGATCAGGATGATCTCCGATGACGAGGACAATCACCTCGCCTATTGCCATGAGGAGCTGCTGAGGCTGGCCTCGGCCGGACACGCAGACACCATCAGGCGCATACTGCGCGTGACGGCCCTCGCCGAGATCGCTGTCTACCGAGACGTCAGCAGGGCTGTCCTGGCGCACCTGGGGCGCATTCTGCGTTGGCCCAGATCCAAGTCGGCCGTACTGGCGGCCGGTATCCAGGCCGTGTACGTCTACGAAAGGCTTAGAGGCTGGCGGCGGATGGTATCCCTGACAGTTCCAGAGCGGCGCAACGCACTTGATAGGGCGTCACCGGCCGAACCCGAGTTCACTTAAGCAATACATTCGCCGCTTCGCACCCGTGGGAATGAAACCGGCAGGGTCCAGTTTCGTGCCAGTATCAGAATGGTGGACTCACGGCTCCGGAGGCCGCCGATCCTATCTGTCGAATTGTGGAGCTGACCTGGGAGGTTCGCCATCGCCAGCTATATCGGAGGCGTGGCGATTCCGCGCATATTCCGGATCAGCTTGCGGGTGCGTCTTTCTGAGGGTTGTGTCATTTCCGGGTGTTTCGGTCATGCGGCAAAGCCGAGGTCGGCGATGCTGGCCGGGTCGTAGCGGTTCAGGTGGATGTCTTTGCGGTAGCGCGTCTTGTAGTAGTTCATGTAGTCGTCCAGGTCGCCGTTGACGACCACGGCGCGGAGCTTGAGGATGACTTCGGCGCCGTCGGGGGACCATCTTGCACCGGTGATTCCGAAGCGGTCTTCGATGACGAAGCGGCAGGCTCCCTCGATCAGGCCAGTGGCGATCGGCCAGCCGCTGGCCAGTGCCTTGTCGTAGCGCATGTACATGTGGTTGTTGGTGAGGTATGTGACCGCCTTGTCGACGTCGGTGAGGTCCAGGTGGCGGGTACTGGCCTTGGCTCGGGTCTTGGCGGCGACGGATGCCAGCGTGGCGGCGACTGCCTTGCCGCGGCCGTGCAGTACCCGCAGCCGCTGCCCGTCGGCCCATTCGCGGGCGGCTCGCGGGTCGCCGGGGTGCAGGGCGGCGGCGGCTTTGCCGAGGTAGCCGCTGACGTGGATGAAGTCGATGAGGACCGGGACCTTGAGGTCGCGGTCCTTGGCATGGGCGGTGATGGCGGTGATCTGCTGCTTGTTCCCGTCGACGAGGAAGAGCCGCTGGGTCACCCGGTACGGGTCCCGGCGGTCGGCTTCGTCGAACGCCGCCCCGATCATCGCGGGGATGTCGTCGGTGATGGACGCCGAGACCCATTTGCTGCGTGCTTCCGGGCCGGGGTGCTCGTTGCGGCGGGCTGGCGGGGCGGCGATGTCTTCGGGTGCGCGGACGGCCGGGGTGAAGCCGGCGACCGCGACGATCTCGGCCATCTTCTTGATCCCCGGATGAGCGGCATCGGTCCCCTTGCCGGCGCTGGTGCGGTGCTCGGGCCGCAGCGCGATGCCCTTGCCGTCGGCCTGCATCATGAGCACGTCGCCGGCCTGCGGGCCGGTGTCCGCGTCGCGGGCCCGCTGGGCGTAGAAGTCGTCTGCCCAGGCGGCCAGGTCCTCGGCCAGGCTGGCCATCTGAGCCCGGCCGATCATCACTCCGGTGCGGGCCTGGATGACTTCCTGGGCCTGTCCGTAGCCGCCTTCGGCCAGGTGATAGGCGGCCAGGGCGCGCATCCCGAGGGAGTAGGGGTCATCGGGCAGCATCCACCGGGCATCGGCCGGGTACAGGTTCGCTTCGCGGCGGTTGCGGTAGGCCAGCCGGGTGGCCCGGACCGGCCCGAAGATGCTGACCACGCCCCGGTCATGACCAGTTTCCACGCTGCCGTGCCGGATCCCTGCGGCGCTGGTGACCTGCTCGATGCGCTCCTCGCGCGCGGAGTCGATGGTGAAGGTGGCTTCCAGCAGCTGCCGCTGCAGCTCCCGGCCCGAATCCGTGATCGCTTTCTCCCGGTCCCCGTGATCGAGAGCGCCGGCGTCCTGCGCAGTCCAGGTGAGCATCGCAGAGAACTGCTCTACCGGGCCGGCCAGCGCCGCCGCCAGCTCACTGTCCACCGGGCCCGCGGTCCCGTCCTCGCCGATCTGCGTCACCGTCACCGAAACCGTCACCGCCGGGCCTCCGTTGCCTGCCGAGGGTCATGTTCCCCCCACGATCCCGGAACCGGCCCAGGAACCGGGGGACCCGGCACCCGGATACCACCCCGGATCAGCCCCCGGCAACCCGCCTTCACTACCACTGACCAGCACAGATCACCTGCGGTGACACCCGGTGCATTCAGAAATGTGCAGACACTCCACGTTTCGAGAGGTTAAGGAGAGTATCAGCGCAAGATCACGCCCCTCAAAAAGACGCACCCCATGCTTGCTGGGAGGTTGTTACGCCTGTCTTCCTGGGCCGTGCTGCCAGATGCCGATCGCGTTGCTTGGCGGTCGTGCTGGCTTGCTCGTGAATCGGGCTTGACTGCTACTGCGGCTGGCGACCGCGAGAGAAGGCCTGCCTGGTCGTCAGCATCCCGGGTCCGGGTTGGCCGTCTCATCAAGCTCCGGGTTGTCGATGACAGGGACCGGGTCGAGGCCGATCTTCGCGGCGATCCGGGTCAGCAACTCGTCCTGCGCAGCGAGATGGCCCTGCACGTGCGCCATCTCGTGGAGGGTGGCGCTCGCATCATCGAAGGTCGCCTCCGCGCGCTTGTCCGCGGCGGCGGCTTGCACGTTCTGCCCGACCATGATGATCGACAGCAGCACCAGCTGCAGGAAGGTCTGCGCCACCCAGGAGACGATCGTCGACGCGCCGCCACGGATCGCGTCCGGGAGGCTGATCAGGTCGAACAGCGCAAAGGCGTAAGGCACACCACATGCTGCCGACCACCTGCGTGATCCCAATTGCGACCCTCGTGTTGAACCGGTTGACCGCCGAGTCCCGGCGGTGCTGATCAGCCACCTTCACCGGGCGGTCGGCCCGCCGCGCGGCGATGCGCGGATGGCGTATGTGCTGGTAGATCGTCATAGCGTGGCCCTTCATCGGCTGGCTGAATGCCGCCTGGCTGGGAAACCCTCCAGGGTAGTGCCCCGCCCGTCAGTCGGAGAGTGCTCGGCACCATCACCGATGTCGACAAGCCGGGGCATTTGGTTAGGTTTGGGCCATGTTCAACGCCCAGGGCAGCGCCCCGCGATAGAGCCGACGGTTTTCAAGTGGGTACGTAACAGACCGTCGGCCATCGCTCCTACCTGGGCTTTCGGTGTGCACGTCTCCCCTGTCACCCAAGATCATCCCGCGCATATCCCGTGAGGACCTCGCTGCATCCCTTCAAGCTACGCATTACGAGCCGGGTGTGGCTCTTCTGTAGGGACTGGCTGAACTGGGAAGATGCGGGCTGGCCGACCACGGGGGTGGGTCGTCTCCTACCGTTTCGGGTAGGAGCGAGGAGATGCCCGATGGGTTCGCTGATCGAAGAACTGCAGCGGCGTGAGGCGGCAGCCCGCCAGGAGGCGGATGAGCTGCGCGGTGAGATCGCGCGGTTGACCGAGCGGCTGGCGCGGGCCGAGGAGAGGCTGTCCCGGTTGGAGATCACCCGGGAAACGGTCGCGGAGATCCTCGGCGGGGCGGGCACCGGCGAGCCGGCGGCGGGGCAGGAAGCGGGGCCGGCGGCTGCGGCGGAGGCGGCATTCGCGGGCTCCCTGGTCGCCGGCGGGCCGCCGATAGGGGCGGTGACGGTGCCGCCGTGGCGGCCGGGCCTTGCGCAGTCGGTGTTGCCGCCCTCCTACCGGGACCTGCTGGAGGTCCTTGCCGATGCGGGGCGGCCGTTGCGGGCCGGGGGCATCGCCGCTGCGGCCGGGCTGAGTACCGACAAGTCCAAGATCGAGGGGCTGCGCTCGAAGCTGAAACGGCTGGCAGAGCGCGGCTGGCTGGCCGAGGACGGGCCCGGGCTGTTTATGCTGCCCCGCCGCGATGCGCAGGATGCCTCACCCCCGCCCGTCTGAGGGCGGGCAGATGGGCTCTTCTTCCTAGGTTCGAGGGTGCGAACCAATCCGGACCAGAAAGAAGAGCCCGATGGAAACCTACGGCACGCCCGCGCCGGCTGACCCCTTTGCCCGCTCGCGAATCGGTTTCGAGTCCCTGGTGGAGGATCTGGCCAGCGGCCGGATCGGGGAGATGGCCCACGATCAGCTGGAGGAGCTGATCGGGGTCCGGGGCCGCGAAGTGCAGCGGCAGCTGCTGCAAGACCACCTCGATCTGCGCGCGATCCGCGAGCAGGAGGCGCTGCCCGCCAGCCCGGAGCAGCGGCGCGTGGAGGGGCGGAGCCGGGTCGAGCGCGATCACGAGCGCATGCTGGCCACGGTGTTCGGCCCGGTGACGGTCCGCCGGCTGGCCTTCCGCGCGCCCGGGCGGCCCAACGCCGGCCGACGCCGCGCTGTCGCTGCCGGCCGGACGGCATAGCCACGGGCTGCGGCGGGCGGCGGTACGCGAGGCGGTGCGCGGCTCCTACGACACCGCGAAGACGGTGATCGACCGGCGGTGCGGGCGCGTGGCGGGCAAGCGGCAGATCGAGGAGCTGGTGCAGGCCGCGGCCGTCGATATCGACGGCTTCTACGCCCAGCGCGTCCCGGTGCCGTGCACGAGCGAGGTGCTGCTGGTCCTCAGCGCAGACGGCAAGGGCATCGTGATGCGCCCCGAAGGACTGCGGCCGGCCACCCGCAAGGCCGCCGCCGCCAAGGACCGGGGCCGGGGCGTGTTCCGCACCCGGCTGGCCACGGGGGAAAAGCCGTGCCGCAAGCGGATGGCCACCCTGGCCTGCGTCTACGACGCGGCCCCAGCCTCCCGCCGACCGCACGATGTGATCGCCGTGCCCGGCGGGCGCAGCGGCGAGCGCGAGGTGCGGCGCGGCCCGCACGCAGAAGCGAAGTGGCTGACCGGATCGGTCGCCCGCAACGCCGCGGAGGTTATCCGCGCCGCCTTCGGCCAGGCCGAGGCCCGCGACCGGCAGCACGTGCGCACCTGGGTGGTGCTGGTGGACGGGGACCGCCACCAGATCGAGCTGATCGAAGCGGAGGCCGCCCGCCGGAAAGTGGCGGTCCATCTCGTCATCGACCTCGTGCACGTGCTGGAATACCTGTGGGCTGCGGCGTGGTGCTTCCATGCGAGGGATGATCCGGCAGCAGAAGACTGGGTGGCCGTCCAGGCGCTAGCGGTGCTGGCCGGCCGGACCCAGCAGGTCACCAGCTCCCTTACCGCGCAGGCCGGCCAGCGGGGGCTGACGGAAAGCCAGCGAACCGGCGTGGAGGCATGCGTGCGCTACCTGACCAACAACAAGGAGTACCTGCGCTACGACGAGGCACTCGCATCCGGCTGGCCGATCGCCACCGGAGTGATAGAAGGCGCATGTCGGCACCTGATCGGTGACCGCCTCGATATCACCGGCTCCCGGTGGGGCGTCGAGGGAGCCGAGGCCGTCCTCAGGCTCCGCACCGTGATCGACAACGGGGACTTCGAGGCGTACTGGGCATTCCACATCCGCCGCGAGCACTACCGCATCCACCAGGCCCGCGACCAGGATAGATACGACCTCAGCGCCTGACCGAACAGGTCACTGCAGAAGAGCTACACCCATCGACGATGCGCTCCAGGATGAGATCGATTGATGAGGCTGTTTCGCCGTGGTTTCGCGCACAGCTGCCAAACGCCGGGTCCAGCCGGGAACTCCGGGGACCAGCAGACCCAAGCCCGTGGCCACGTACGTGCAGGCCAGGGGCTGTTTCTACAGGTGGTGGCAGGTGGTGGATTCGAACCACCGAAGGCGTAGCCGACGGTTTTACAGACCGCTCCCTTTGGCCGCTCGGGCAACCTGCCTGGAGCCGCCGTGTGCCCGGCGGCACAGAGAAGAATAGCGGACGATGCGCCGGGCGGGAACTCGGAGGGGAACGCAGGGCCCGGGTTGCGAACCGGACGGCGAAGCCCGGGCCCCGGTGTGTCTTTGTGTGACCCCACGCCGGTACGCCGTCTAGCCTGGTGCCATGCCCGCAGAGTCCTCGTTCGACATTGTGTCCAAGCTTGACCGGCAGGAGGTCGACAACGCGCTGAATCAGGCCGGCAAGGAGATCGGCACGCGGTTCGACTTCCGCAACGTGGGCGCCTCGATCGCCTGGTCCGGCGACCACGCCGTGGAGATCCGTGCCAACAGCGAGGAGCGCGCCAAGGCCGTCCTCGACGTGTTCAAGGACAAACTGGTCAAGCGCGGTGTCTCGCTCAAGGTGCTGGACACCAGCGACCCGAAGCTGTCCGGCAAGGAGTACCGGCTGGCGATCAGCCTGAAGGAAGGCATCACCCAGGACGACGCCAAGAAGATCGCGAAAATCGTCCGGGACGAGGGGCCAAAGGGAATCCGGGCCCAGGTCCAGGGCGACGAGCTCCGGGTCTCGTCCAAGAAGAAGGACGACCTGCAGACGGTCATCGCCCTGCTCAAGGGCAAGGAGTTCGACTTCGCCCTGCAGTTCACCAACTACCGCTGAAACGCCCGGCCGACAGCGCTTCCAGCTGGGCCTGCTAACTGGCCCAGGAAGGCACGGGGCGGGCAGATCGCCAAGGGCAGCGTCTGCAGATCGCTAACGCGATGCCGAGGCGAAGGCCAGGCTTTCCTGGTACCCGAATCCGGCCGTAGGGTGAAGACGCCGCTCGCTCGATGTGGGGGTGCAATAAGCGGCGTATCAGTGTCGGCGGGCAGAAGTGCCCAGATAGTGAGACGGAGCCAAGCCGCTGAGCGCGCTGCTCCGGCCCGTCCAGGGACCGCGAGAGCCCGCATCCCGGGAAATCCCAGGCCGCTACCTCGGCCTTCGCAGGCCCCCGGCCCATGGCGGTCGCCGCGCATGTACCGGAATGCGACGGGCAGATGACGCCGGTGTCACGCGAGGATGTCCCGGCCTCGCGCGGGGCGCGTATCCTCGACCCCGGGGAAGACCCGACAGAGTGCTAACGCCGCAGCTAGCTGCCCGCAGCGGTCATCCTTCAAGCGTAAAATCGTTTCCCGTCCGAACTCACGCCCCGACTGCGTGGTGGCGCCGAATAGCGCCCGGCCGCGGCGTGCGGAGGAGGTCCCTCACTGTGACCAAACAGGTCCAGCAGCTTGATCGTGTCATCATCCGTTTCGCAGGGGACTCCGGCGACGGCATGCAGCTAACCGGCGACAGGTTCACCCAGGAGACGGCTGTCTTCGGTAACGACCTTTCGACCCTGCCTAACTTCCCGGCTGAGATCCGCGCCCCCGCCGGGACGCTGCCCGGCGTTTCGAGCTTCCAGGTTCATTTTGCCGACCATGACATCCTCACCCCGGGCGACGCGCCTAATGTACTGGTCGCGATGAACCCGGCCGCGCTCAAGGCCAACCTTCGTGACCTGCCACGCGGCGCTGACCTCATCGTCAACACCGACGAGTTCACCAAGCGGAACCTCACCAAGGTCGGCTACGACGCCAATCCGCTCCAGAATGGCACGCTGTCCGAATACAACCTGCACGCGATGCCGATCACCTCGATGACGGTCAAGGCGCTGGAAGACTTCGACGTCACGCGCAAGGACGCCGAGCGGGCCAAGAACATGTTCGCCCTCGGCCTGCTGTCCTGGCTGTACGACCGGCCGCAGGAGGGCACGCTGAACTTCCTCCGGTCCAAGTTCGCGACCAAACCGGAGATCATGAAGGCCAACATCGCGGCCTTCCACGCGGGCTGGAATTTCGGCGAGACGACCGAGGCCTTCTCGGTCAAATACGAGGTCAAGCCGGCCACGCTCAGCAAGGGCACCTACCGCAACATCACCGGCAACACCGCGCTCGCCTACGGGCTCATCGCCGGCGCCGAACTGTCCGGCCTGCCCCTGTTCCTCGGCTCCTACCCGATCACGCCGGCCTCCGACATCCTGCACGAGCTGGCCAAGCAGAAGCGGTTCGGCGTCCGCACGTTCCAGGCTGAGGACGAGATCGCCGGGGTGGGCGCCGCGCTCGGCGCGTCGTTCGGCGGTGCCCTGGGCGTCACCACCACGTCCGGGCCGGGCATCCTGCTCAAGGCGGAGACGATCGGGCTGGGCGTCTCGCTGGAACTGCCGCTGATCGTGTGCGACATCCAGCGGGCGGGCCCGTCGACGGGCATGCCCACCAAGACCGAGCAGGGCGACCTGCTGCAGGCGCTCTACGGTCGCAACAGCGAATCCCCGCTGCCCGTGATCGCCCCGTGCAGCCCGGCGGACTGCTTCGCCGTCGCGATCGAGGCCACCCGGCTGGCGGTCAAGTATCGCACCCCGGTCATCCTGCTGTCGGACGGCTACCTGGCCAACGGCTCCGAGCCCTGGCTCATCCCGGAGGTGGCCACCCTGCCGGACCTGACGCGGGAGTTCTCCTTCGCCGCCCCGGACGACTGGCGCGACGCCGACGGCGGCATCGATTTCAAGCCGTTCCAGCGGGACCCGCGGACGCTGGCCCGCCCCTGGGCCGTCCCGGGCACCCCGGGCCTGGAGCACCGGATCGGCGGCATCGAGAAGGCCGACGTGACCGGGGACATCTCCTATGACCCGGACAACCACGACCTGATGGTGCGGCTGCGCCAGGCCAAGATCGACGGAATCGCCGCCGACATCCCGCCCCTGGAGGTTGACGACCCCGGCGACGGGGCACGCGTTCTGGTGCTCAGCTGGGGCTCCACCTACGGCTCGATCGGCACCGCGGTCCGCGGCGTGCGGCTGGCCGGCAAATCCATCGCCCAGGCGCACCTGCGCCACCTCAACCCGTTCCCCGGCAACCTCGGCGACGTGCTGCGCCGTTACGAGAAGGTGCTCGTGCCCGAGATCAACCTCGGCCAGCTCGCGCTCCTGCTCCGCGGCCGCTACCTGGTCGACGTGATCTCCTACAACCGGGTCCGGGGCCTGCCGTTCGGCGCCGCCGAGCTGGCCGGCGTGATCAAGGATGTGATCGATAATGCCTGAGGCCGCACAGCCCGGGAACGGCTCCTGGCTGGATAACGGTAGCGGGCCCGCGAACGGCCACGGGCCGCTGGACGGAACTGGCCAGCCGAACGGACCTGGGCTCGTAGCCCGCCGGCCGAGTCGCTGACCCTGGTGCCGAAGGCACAGGAGAAGCTGGCCACCAAGGACTTCAAGTCCGACCAGGAAGTGCGCTGGTGCCCCGGCTGCGGCGACTACGCGATCCTGGCCGCGTTCCAGGCGTTCCTGCCCGAACTGGAGGTGCCGCAGGAGAACGTGGCCGTGATCTCCGGCATCGGCTGCTCTTCCCGGCTCCCGTACTACATGAACACGTACGGGATGCACTCAATCCACGGCCGGGCCCCGGCGATCGCCACCGGGCTGGCCTCGTCCCGGCCGGACCTGTCCGTCTGGGTGATCACCGGTGACGGGGACGCGCTGTCGATCGGCGGGAACCACCTGATCCACGCGCTCCGCCGCAACGTCAACATTAAGATCCTGCTGTTCAACAACCGGATCTACGGGCTGACCAAGGGCCAGTACTCGCCGACGTCGGAGCAGGGGAAGATCACCAAGTCAACGCCGTTCGGCTCGCTGGACAACCCGTTCAACCCGGTGTCGCTGGCTCTGGGCGCCGAGGCCACCTTCGTGGCCCGCAGCATCGATTCGGACCGCAAGCACCTGACCAGCGTGCTGCGCGCCGCCGCCAACCACCGGGGTGCCGCGTTCATTGAGATCTACCAGAACTGCCCGATCTTCAATGACGACGCGTTCGCGCCGCTGAAGGACGCCTCGTCGCGGGACGGCCAGCTGATCCGGCTGCAGGACGGTGAGCTGATCCGGTTCGGCACGGACGGCCGGTTCGGCCTGCGGGCTGGCCGGTACGGCGGGCTGGAGGCGGTGGATGTCGCGGACGCCGCCCGCGAATCGCTGGTGCACGACGCCCGCCAGGACGACCCGTCCTACGCCTTCGCGCTGTCCCGGCTGGACACGGCGCCCGTCGCGCACACGCCGATCGGGGTCTTCCGCCAGGTCGAGCGGCCCAGCTACGACGCGCTGATGGCGCAGCAGGTGCGCGAGACCCAGACCAAGCAGGGTGAGGGCGACCTCGCCACCCTGCTCGCGGGCGGCGACACCTGGACGATGCGCTAGCTGACGGACCCTCCGGCGGCCCGCGTGCCCTGCGAGTGCCCGTTCCGTCAGCCGAGATTCAGGCCAACTGGGCAGGTCACGCCGGTGCCGCCGGCACCGCAGTAACCGAACGGATTCTTGTCGAGGTACTGCTGGTGATAGTCCTCAGCGAAGTAGAACTCTCCAGCCGGGACGATCTCGGTGGTGACGGCGCCGTAACCAGCCTCGGCGAGCTTCTTCTCATAGACGGTACGGGACTCCTCCGCGTCCGCCTTCTGCGCGGGCGAGCGGTAGAAGATCACCGAACGGTACTGGGTACCAACGTCGTTGCCCTGGCGCATGCCCTGCGTCGGGTCGTGTGACTCCCAGAACACCTTGAGCAGGGTGTGGTAGGAGACCTTCGCGGGGTCGAAGACGACCCGGACGGTCTCCGCGTGGCCGGTCCGCCCGGAGCAGACCTCCTCGTAGGCCGGGTTCGGCGTGTAGCCGCCCTCGTAACCGACGGAGGTGGACACCACGCCCGGGGTCTGCCAGAACTTCCGCTCCTCGCCCCAGAAGCAGCCGAGCGCGAACTCGGCGATCTCGGTCCCGGCTGGGTACGGGGGGGCCAGCGGGGTCCCGAGGACGGCGTGCCGCCGTGGTACCGGCATGGTCTCCGTCCGTCCCGGCAGGGCCCGGCTGGGGTCCACCATCCGCGTCGCGCGCATCCCGAACAACCTCATTGCATCCTCCTTGGTTTTGCAAGGATTACAACGTTGCAGCGGGGACCAAACTTCCTTAGCCGGTGCGCTCGACCACGAAATCGCAAAGCGTCTCGAAGGAGGCCCGGGCCGCCCCGGGCGGCAGGGCCAGGACGTGCTCGCGCGCCTTGTCCGTCCAGGCGATCAGGTCCGCGCGGGCGGCCTTTATCGCCGGATGCGCGCGCAGCAGCACGAGCGCCTCGGCGTGCTCGGCGTCATCGGCCAGCGCCCCGCGGGCCAGCAGGGCGTGCAGCCGCGCGTCGGCCGGGTCCACCGAGCGCTGGGCGAGCAGGACCGGCAGCGACCGCACCCCCTCGCGCAGATCGGTCCCCGGGGTCTTCCCGGACTGCCCGGTCTCGCTGCTGATGTCGAGGATGTCGTCGGAGATCTGGAACGCGACCCCGAGCGCCTCACAGGCCAGTTCCATACGCGTGACGATCTCGTCCGGCGCCCCGGAGAACATGGCTCCGAACCGTCCAGACGTGGCGATCAGCGATCCGGTCTTCTCCATCACCACCCGCCAGTAGTGATCCAGCGGGTCCTCGTCGGGGCGCGGGCCGATCGTCTCCGCTACCTGGCCGCTGACCAGGCGGGCGAAGGTCTCCGTCTGGATCCGGATCGCCTCGGGGCCCAGGTCGGCCAGGATGCGTGAGGCCCTGGCGAACAGGAAGTCACCGGTCAGGATGGCGACGGTATTGTCCCAGCGGGAGTTGGCCGACGGATGGCCCCGCCGGATCGCCGCCTCGTCCATCACGTCGTCGTGGAAGAGCGTGGCCAGGTGGGTCAGCTCGATGGCGGCCGCGGCTGGCACGAGCCGGCCGTCCCGCGGATCGCCGAACTGCCCGGCGAGCAGCACGAGCATCGCGCGGAAGCGCTTGCCGCCCGCGTTGACCAGGTGCAGGGAGGCCTCGGTGAGCAGGGACTCCTCGGTGCGCGCCGTGTCCCGGATAACGGACTCGACGCGCGTGAGGCCCTCGAGGACGTCCGCCTCGACGGCGTTATCGGGGAAGTCGACTGGTACGGCACTGGTCACGCAGGCTCCAATTCACGGCACACCCGGCCCGGGACCTCCGAGTATGCCCGTTATGGCCGCCGCCGACACACGGGGCCCGGCCGGGGCGGCGGCGCGATGGTCCTGCGTCAGCGGACGAACAGGTGGGTCGCGGCATTGTTCGCCAGGCTGAGGACCGGTTCCGGGATGATGCCCAGGAACAGCGTGACCACGGCCCCAACCGCCACCGCGGCGCCGGTGAGCACGCTGGGCACGACCACCGCCGGGCCGTCGGGCAGCGGGTCGCTGAAGAACATCACCACGATGACGCGGACGTAGAAGAACGCGGCGATCGCGCTGCTGAGCACACCGACGATCACCAGCGGGATCGCGCCGCCCGCCTCGGCCGCCTGGAACACGGCGAACTTCCCAGTAAATCCGCTGGTCAGCGGAATACCGGCGAAGGCCAGAAGGAAGAACGCGAAGGTGCCCGCCACCAGCGGTGATCTCTTGCCGAGCCCCGCCCAGCGGGACAGATGCAGGGCCTCGCCGCTGGGGTCCCGCACCAGGGTGATCAGCGCGAACGCCCCGACCGTGCTGAACCCGTACGTGACGAGGTAGAACAGGCTGCTGGACAGGCCGAGCGCGCTCGCGGCGATGACCGCGGTCAGGATGTAGCCGGCGTGCGTGATGGAGGAGTAGGCCAGCATCCGCTTCACGTCGGTCTGGGTGATGGCGATGATCGCGCCGACGAGCATGGTGAGGACCGCGACGGCCCACATCGCCGGGCGCCAGTCCCAGGTCAGGGTGCCGAACGCCACGTAGAAGACGCGCAGCACGGCTCCGAACGCGGATACGACCACGCAGGAGGCCATCAGGGCGGTGATCGGAGTGGGCGCGCCCTGGTACACGTCGGGCTTCCACTCCTGGAATGGCACCGCCCCGATCTTGAACAGCAAACCCACGCCGAGCAGTGCCATCCCGGTCAGCAGCAGCGTCTCGTTGGCGGCGTTGGTGGAGGCCGCCGAGGCGATGGCGGACAGCCGCACCGAGCCCGCGAACCCGTAGAGCATCGCGATGCCGAACAGGAAGATCGCCGAGGAGAACGCGCCGAGCAGGAAGTACTTCATCGCCGCTTCCTGCGACAGCAGGCGGCGTCGCCGGGCGAGCCCGCAGAGCAGGTACAGCGGGAGCGACAGCACCTCCAGGCCCACGAACATCGTGAGCAGGTCGTTGGCGGCGGGGAACAGCAGCATGCCGCCGACGGCGAACAGGGTGAGCGGGTAGATCTCGGTGTGCGTGACGCCTTTCAGCAGTCCTTCGCGTTCCTCGGCGCTGCCGGGCACCGCGGCGGCCTGTGCGACGAACGGGCTGAGGCCGTGTGCGGTGTCCGCGATGATCAGCACGCTGACCAGGGCGAGCACCAGGATCGTGCCCTGGATGAACAGGGTGGGCCGGTCCACGGCCACCGCGCCCACGGCCGCGACGTGCCCGGCGCCGCCGTCGGCGAAGATGCTACTGGACGTGGCGATCAGGATGGTCAGGATGAACGCCGCACCGAGGCCGCCGAGGGCCAGCACGAGGTGCAGGCCACGGCGGGCCGGCCGCGGCGCGAACGCCTCGACCAGGACGGCCGCGAGCGCCGCTCCGAAGACGACCAGCATCGGGGCGAGCTGGCTGTACTCGATGTGCGGGGCGGCGATCGTCGTTGCCGCGAGCACATCGGCATGCCCTGCGAGGCCCGCAAGGCCCACGGAGCCGGTCACGGTGCCGTTCCCTTCTGCGCTGTCGCCGGGTGCGCCGGCACGGGATCCGTCATGTGTACCTGGACCATCGTCTGGTGCACGGCCGGGTTGATGACGTCGAGCACCGGCTGGGGGTAGATGCCCATGGCCACGATCAGCGCGACCAGCGGTACCACCGCCCATAGTTCCCGGGGCTTCAGGTCCGGCAGGTGCTCGACCTCCGGCGTGGTCGGGCCGTTCATCGTGCGCTGGTACATCCACAGGATGTAGATGGCGGCCAGGATGATGCCGACGCTCGCGAGGATGGCCGGGAGCTTGTAGCGGCTGAACGTCCCGACCAGCACCAGGAACTCGCTGACGAACGTGGACAGGCCGGGCAGCGACAGCCCGGACAGGCCGGAGATCAGGAACAGCCCGGCCAGCACGGGGGCGACCTTCTGCATCCCGCCGTAGTCCGCGATCCGGGTCGAGCCGCGCCGGCTGATCATGAACCCGGCCAGGATGAACAACGCCCCGGTGGAGAACCCGTGGTTGACCATGTACAGGGTGGCCCCGGACTGGCCCTGGCTGGTCATCGCGAAGATGCCGAGGGCGATGAAGCCGAAGTGCGAGACCGAGGTGTAGGCGAGCAGCCGCTTCAGGTCCTGCTGCCCGATGGCGACGACCGCACCGTACAAGATGCCGATGACCGCCAGCGTGAGGACCAGCGGCGTGAAGTACTTCGACGCGGACGGGAACAGCTCCAGGCAGTACCGGATCATGCCGAACGTGCCGACCTTATCCAGCACGCCGACCAGCAGCACCGCGGCGCCGGGCTGCGCCGACGCGGCCGCGTCCGGCAGCCAGGTGTGGAACGGCCACAGCGGCGCCTTGATCGCGAACGCGACGAAGAACCCGAGGAACAGCCACTTCTGCGCGGCCGGGCCGATCGGGACGTGCACCAGCTGGCTGAACAGGAACGTACCGTGATGGCCGGTCACGGCGCTGCGCGAGGAGTAGACGTACAGCGCGATGACCGCGACCAGCATGAGCAGACCGCCGGCCAGGCTGTACAGCAGGAACTTCACCGCCGCGTACTGCCGCTTGCCGGTCCCGAAGCTCCCGATCATGAAGTACATCGGGATGAGCATGGCCTCGAAGAATACGTAGAACAGGAAGACGTCGGTCGCCGCGAAAACGCCGATCAGCATCGTCTCCAGCACGAGCATCAGCGCGAAGTACCTCTTGACGCTGCGCGCACCGCTTTCGACGTCGTGCCAGGACGCCAGGATGACGACCGGCATGAGCACCAGCGACATGCCGATCAGGACCAGCGCGATGCCGTCCACGCCGACCGCGTAGTGCACGCCGAACTGCGGGATCCACGAGACTGTCTGAGTGAACTGGTAGTCCGGGCCGCTCGGCTTGAACTGGGCCGCCATCACGATGAACCAGATCAGCGTGAGGACGGAGAAGCCGAGGGCCAGCCGCTTGGACAGCAGGTCGCGGGCCACACGGTCGGCTTCGGCGCCGTTCGCCGCCAGGCCGGGGATCGCGGCGATCAGGATCGCCCCGGCGAGCGGGATCGCGCCGGCGATGGTCAGCCAGGGAACACTGTTCATGTCGTCTACAGCCTCACCGCGAGGAGGGCGGCGACCAGCAGCGCGGCGCCGAAGAACATCGACAGGGCGTAGGAGCGGACGAAGCCGGTCTGGATCCGGCGCAGCCGCCCGGACGACCCGCCCACCGCCGCGGCGGTGGTGTTGACCGCGCCGTCGATACCGCGGTTGTCGAAGTACACCGACAGGCGGGTCAGCCACTGGCCCGGCCGCATCAGCACCGATTCGTTGAACGCGTCGCCGTAGAGATCCCGGCGCGCGGCCCGGGTGAGCAGCCGGCAGGCCGGAGCCATCGCGGGCACCTCGACGCGCCCGTACATCGCCCACGCGGCCAGCACGCCCAGCAGCACGACCGCCAGCGTGACAACGGACGTGATGTTGAACAACGCGTGAATGGCGGGCGCCTGCCCGATCACCGGGGCGAGGAAGTTCGCGAGCCGGTTGTTGATCACCAGGAAGCCGCCCACCACGACGGAGCCGATGGCGAGCACGATCATCGGCCAGATCATCACCGCCGGCGACTCGTGCGGATGCGGAGCCGACCCGGAGGTACCGGCTTCCGGCGTCTCGCGGCGTTCGGCGGGAACCTCCTGCTCCCACCGGGGCTTGCCCATGAACGTCATGAGCACCATCCGCGTCATGTAGAAGCCCGTGATCGCCGCGCCGATGATCGCCGCCGTGCCGAGGATGGCGCCCGACGTTCCGCCCTTGTCAAAACACGACTCGATGATGCCGTCCTTGGTGAAGAAGCCGGAGAACGGCGGGATCCCGATGATGGCCAGGTAGCCGGCGATGAAGGTGACGTAGGTGACCGGCATGACCTTGCGCAGCCCCCCGTAACGCCGCATGTTCACCTCGTCGTTCATGCCGTGCATGACCGAGCCCGCGCCGAGGAAGAGGTCGGCCTTGAAGAAGCCGTGCGCGACCAGGTGCGCGATCGCGAACGAGTACCCGATCGGGCTGCCGAGCCCGGCGGCGAGAATCATGTAGCCGATCTGGCTCATCGTGGACCCGGCCAGGGACTTCTTGATGTCGTCCTTGGCGCAGCCGATGATGGCACCGAAGAGCAGCGTGACCGCGCCGACGACCGTGATCGCCAGCCGTGCGGTCGGGGTCACCGCGAGAATCGGGTTGGACCTGACGAGCAGGTAGACGCCCGCGGTCACCATGGTGGCCGCGTGGATCAGGGCCGACACCGGGGTCGGGCCCTCCATCGCGTCGAGCAGCCAGGACTGCAGCGGCACCTGGGCGGACTTGCCGCACGCGCCGAGCAGGAGCAGCAGCCCGAGCGCGGTGTCCACACCGCTGCCCGCCGCGGGCGCGCCGTTGAAGACGCCGGTGAAGTTGACCGTGCCGAACGTGCTGAACATCAGGAAGATCGCGATCGTGAGGCTGGTGTCGCCGACCCGGTTCACGATGAACGCCTTCTTGGCCGCCACCGCCGCAGACGGCTTGTACTGCCAGAACCCGATCAGCAGGTAGGACGCCAGGCCGACGCCTTCCCAGCCGACGTACAGGACCAGGTAGTTACCGGCCAGCACCAGCAGCAGCATCGACGCGACGAACAGGTTCATGTAGCCGAAGAACCGGCGCCGCCCCGGATCATGGGCCATGTAGCCGATCGAGTAGATGTGGATGAGCGAGCCCACGCCGGTGATCAGCAGCACGAACGTTATCGACAGCGGGTCCAGGAGCAGGTTCGCGTTCACGTGCAGGCCGTAGACCGCGATCCAGGTGAACATGTGCACGTCGCGGCTGCGCTCGGCCGACGGGTAGCTGAGCATGTTGAAGAAGGCGATCACGCCGTAGACCAGGGACGCGATCGGCATGAGGACGCCGAGCAGGTGGCCCCACCGGTCGGTGCGGCGGCCGCCGCAGATCAGCACCAGGGCGCCGAAAACCGGGAACGCCAGCATCAGCCACGCGTAACGCTGGATGCCCACGGCGGGCACGGTGGTCATGGTCGCGGCGATCGCGTGCACGCCAGCAGCCGAGCTGCTCACCCCTCCACCCCTTCTAGTTCTTCAGCAGGCTGGCGTCGTCCACCGACGTCGACCTGCGGGTCCGGAAGATCGCCATCAGGATCGCCAGGCCCACCACGACCTCTGCCGCGGCGACCACCATCACGAAGAACGCGATCACCTGGCCATCCAGGTTGCCGTGCATACGCGCGAACGCCACGAACGACAGGTTGCCCGCATTCAGCATCAGCTCGATGCACATGAACACGATGATGGCGTTGCGCCGGACGAGGACGCCGACGCCGCCGATGGCGAACAGGATGATCGACAGCGTCACGTACGCCGAAGGGCTCATGAGTCCGCCCCTCCCTTGCTCGAGGCCTCGACCGGCTGCCCGGGGCCGTCGTCACCCGGCGGCTGAGCGCCCGGGCCGCCGGGGCCTTCGCCGCCCGGCAGGACGCTGCCGCCCTCGGTCTGGTCGCCGCGGTAGGCCAGCTCCGGGCCAGGCGGAGCGGCCGGGAGGGCCGGTGTCCCGTCGCCGCCGATCTCACGCCGGGCCAGCATGGAGCTGACCGATAGCTCGGACGGGGAGCCGTCCGGCAGCAGGGCCGGCATGTCGACCGCATTGTGCAGCGCGAAGACGCCCGGGGACGGCAGCGGGGTGGGGCGCCCGCTGGCGACCCGGCGCTTGGCCAGGTCCCGCTGGGTCAGCTTGGGAGAGGTGCGCTCCCGGTGCGCCAGCACCATGGCGCCGAGCGCCGCGGTGATCAGCAGGGCGCTGGTGGCCTCGAAGGGGAACACGTACGTGGTGAAGATCAGCGTGGCGATCCCGGTGAGGTTACCCACGCCCCCATTGGCCACCGACTGGGCGGCGGGCCCGATGGCGGCGTTGCCGATCCCGAGGATCAGCAGGACCACCAGCGCGATCCCGGCGATGGCCGCGGCGAGCCGCTGGCCCCGGATCGTCTCCACCAGCGATTCCCGCGAGCTCACGCCGATCAGCATCATGACAAACAGGAACAGCATGAGGACGGCGCCCGTGTATACGATGACCTGGACGAACGCCAGGAATGGCGCGCCTTGCAGCAGGTAGAACACGGCCAGGGACAGCATGATCGCGGCCAGGAACACGGCGCAGTGCACCGCGCGCCGTGCCAGCACCATCCCGCAGGCCGATCCGACCGAGACGACGGCCAGCAGCCAGAAGATGACCGACTGGGTGGTCGCGGCCGCGGTGCTGCCCGCGCTGGCCAGGACGGGGCTCACCGGTCCTCCCCGCCCGCCACGGTCTCGGCGGGATTCCCGGAGGGAGCGGCGAGCGGGGATTCCCCGTGACCGACCTTCGCAGCCTGGCCTGCCGCCTGGCCGCCCGGGTCCGCGCCCGCGGTCGCCGGGGCCGCCGACGCGGGAACCGCATTCCCGGTGCTGGCGAGGCCGGCCGCGCCGAGCAGGTAGTAGTCCTTCTCGTCGTTGCCGAGCCGCATCGGGTGCGGCGGGGCGTCCATCCCCACCTGGAGCGGCGCCAGCAGTTGCTCCTTGGTCCAGATCAGGTTTTCCCGGCTGTCGTCGGCCAGCTCGTACTCGTTCGTCATCGTCAGCGCGCGGGTCGGGCACGCTTCGATGCACAGCCCGCACAGAATGCAGCGCAGGTAGTTGATCTGGTAGACGTGGCCGTACCGCTCGCCCGGGGAGTAGCGCTCCTCGGCCGTGTTGTCGCGGCCCTCGACGTAGATCGCGTCGGCGGGGCAGGCCCACGCGCACAGCTCACAGCCGATGCACTTCTCGAGCCCATCGGGCCAGCGGTTGAGCTGATGGTGACCGTGATAGCGCGGCGCTGTCGGCCGCTTCTCCTCCGGGTACTGGACGGTGTCGACCTTCCGGAACATCTCGTGGAAGGTGACCCCGAACCCCTTGATGGGGTTGAGGAAGTCAAGCACCGGTGACCTCCTTGGTGCCGTTGGCGTCACCCGCACCGGCCACCGCGGCTGCCCGGGGCGCGGGGCCCGCGGGAGTGGCCGGATCGGTGACCCCGACGCCGTGGTAATGGGGCAGGTCGAGCGGCGGGACCCGGTAGGTCACGCGGTCGCGGGTGCGGGACGAAGGTGCGCCGCCCGGTTCGGGCTCGGCTTCCAGCGCCGCCGACTCGGCCTCGGCGGCGCGGGAGGCGCGCCGTTCCGCGGCGACGTCCCACGACACGGCGATGATGATGATGATGGCCAGGACAACGCCGCCGACGACGTAGACGGTGGTGTTGTGGGTGTCGTACCGCCAGGCGCGGACCGTGGCGATCAGCAGCAGCCAGACGATGGCGACCGGGATCAGGACCTTCCAGCCGAGCCTCATGAGCTGGTCGTAACGGACCCGGGGCAGCGCCCCGCGTATCCAGATGAAACCGAACTCGAACAGCACGACCTTGATCAGGAACCAGATGATCGGGTACCAGCCGCTGTTGGCGCCGGACCACAGCGACAGCGGCCAGGGCGCCCGCCAGCCGCCGAGGAACAGCGTCGTGGCGACGGCGGAGACGGTCAGCATGTTGACGTACTCGGCCAGGTAAAACAGCATGAACCGCATCGAGGAGTACTCGGTGTGGTACCCGCCGACCAGCTCGCCTTCGCCTTCGGGCAGATCGAACGGCAGCCGGTTGGTCTCCCCGACCATGGTGAGCACGTAGATCAGGAACGAGGGGAGCAGCTCCCACACGTACCAGCCGTGCGCCTGCGCGTTGACGATGCCGGTGGTCGACAGCGTGCCCGCGTACAGGAAGACCGCCACGAAGGACAGGGCCATCGCGATCTCGTAGCTGATCACCTGGGCGGACGACCGCAGCCCGCCGAGCAGCGAGTACGGCGACTCCGACGACCAGCCGGCCAGCACGATGCCGTAGACGGCGATCGAGCTCATCGACAGGACCAGCAGCACCGCGACGGGAAAGTCGGTGAGCTGCAGCGGCGTGCATGCTCCGAAGATCGACACCTTCGGGCCGACCGGGATGATCGCGAAGCTCACCAGCGCCGGGGTGGCCGCCAGGATAGGCGCCAGGAAGAACAGCAGCTTGTCTACCTGCCGCGGCACGATGTCTTCCTTCAGCGGCAGCTTCAACGCGTCGGCGATCGGCTGCAGCAGCCCGAACGGACCCCACCGGTTGGGCCCCGGGCGGTTCTGCATGCGGCCGATGAGCCGCCGCTCGGCCCAGATCATGAAGATCTGGAACAGCAGCAGGAACAGGAAGATGACCACCACCTTGAGGGCGATGATCCACCAGACCAGGGGGTAGAAACTCGCCAGCGTGGGGTCCCCCGCGCAAACCGGGCCCGCAGCCAGGTTGGTCATTCTGGGCTCCTCAGCGTGACCCGGGTGCCGTGGCCGGCGCCCAGCTGCGCATGAACGGCGCAGCCGGGGGAGTTGGCGGGCAGCCACACCACCCGGTCGGGCATGCCGGTCACCTCAGCGGGCAGGGTGCAGGATCCGCGTTCGGTGGCCACGGTGACCTTATCGCCGTCGGACACACCGGCTTCGGCCGCGGTCCCCGGTGACATCCGCGCGGTAGCCGGCCGGGCCGTCCCGGCCAGGTAGGGCTCGCCGTCCTGCATGCGCCCGTCGTCGAGCAGCAGGTGCCAGGTCGCCAGCACCGCCTCACCGGGCCCGGCGGCGATCGGCACGCCGGCCGGGACGGCCGGGGGGTTTTCCCGGTTCCCGCGCCAGGTGCCGATCCGGGCGATCTCAGCCCGTGCCGCCCCGGCGTCCGGCAGGCCGAGGTGCACGTCCATCTCGTCGGCGATCTCGCCGAGCACGTACAGGTCGGACCGGATGTCGGGCACCTTCAGGGCCGGGCCGAACGTGCCCCCGCGGCCCTCCCAGTTGACGAACGTGCCCTCCTTCTCGGCGGCCGCCGTGACCGGCAGGACCACGTCGGCGCGGTCGGTGACCGCGCTGACCCGCAGCTCGAGGCTGACGATGAAGGGGGTCATCGCCAGGGCCGCGAGCGCGGCGGCCGGATCGGCCAGGTCCACGGGGTCGACACCGGCGACGACGAGCGCGCCGAGCTCACCGGCGGCGGCCGCGGCGAGGATGCCGGCGGTGTCCCGGCCCCGCTCGGGCGGCAGCGAGGCCACGCCCCAGGCCCGCGCGACCTCCGCGCGCGCCTGCACGTCGCCGACGGGTCGGCCGACCGGGAGCATATTGGGCAGCGCACCGGCTTCGATCGCCCCGCGCTCGCCCGCGCGGCGCGGGATCCACGCCAGCCGCGCGCCGGACGTCCCGGCCAGCCGGGCCACCGCGGACAGCGCCCCCGGCGTCTCGGCCAGCCGCTCCCCGGCCAGGATGACCGCGCCGGCCGCGGCCAGGGCCCCGGCCGCGGCCGTCCAGATCCCGGCCTCCGCCGCGGCGGCGGCCCCCCCGGCGGCGGACGCGGCGCGCCGGGAGGTACCGGAATCCCCGCCCAGCCGGGCGAGGGCGCGCGCTTCGTCACCCGGGGCCGTGGCGAGCAGCTCCCCGGACAGCTTGGCCAGACCGCTGGTGGCGAACGGGGCCACCGAGTAGACCCGCAGGCCGCGCGTGCGGACCGCCTTGCGCAGCCGCAGGAAGACGATGGGCGACTCTTCCTCCGGCTCCAAGCCGGCCAGCAGCACGGCCGGGGCTCGCTCGAGGTCGCCGTAACTAACCTGGATGCCCTGGCCGGCCACGCACGCGGCCAGGAATTCCGCCTCCTCGGCGGACTCCGGCCGGGCCCGCATGTCGATGTCGTTGGTGCCGAGCGCGACGCGCGCGAACTTGGCGTAGGCGTACACGTCTTCCAGCGTGAGCCGGCCACCCGTCAGGACCGCGGCGCCGTGCGGGCCGGCGGGCGGTAGCCCGGCCGGGGTGTCATTGACACGGGCGGCGTCCAGACCGCGCGCCGCGGCACGGATCGCCTCCGGCCAGGACGCGGGCACGAGCACCCCGTCGGAGTTCCGGACCAGGGGCCCGGTGAGCCGGTCAGGCTCGGTCGCGTAGCTGAACGCCCACCGGCCCTTGTCGCAGTTCCACTCCTCGTTGACCTGCGGGTCGTCGGCGGCGAGGCGGCGCATGACCCGGCCGCGGCGGTGGTCGGTCCGCTGCCGGCAGCCGGCCGCGCAGTGCTCACAGACGCTGCTGGTGGAGACCAGGTCGAACGGGCGGGCCCGGAACCGGTACGCCGCGCCGGTGAGCGCGCCGACCGGGCAGATCTGCACGGTGTTGCCGGAGTAGTAGGAGTTGAACGGGTCGCCGTGGGCGGTGCCGATCATCTGGTTCGGCCCGCGCTCGACGAACTCGATGAACGGGTCGCCGGCGATCTCCTCGGAGAACCGGGTGCACCGGGTGCAGGAGATGCAGCGCTCCCGGTCGAGCAGCACCTCCGAGGAGATGGCGACCGGCTTTTCGAAGGTCCGCTTGGGCTCGGTGAACCGGGTCTCCCCCCGGCCGACGGCCATAGCCTGGTTCTGCAGCGGGCACTCACCGCCCTTGTCGCACATCGGGCAGTCCAGCGGGTGGTTCACCAGCAGCAGTTCCATGACGCCGGCCTGCGATTTCTCCGCCATCGCGGAGGTGAGCTGGGTGCGTACCACCATGCCCTCGGTGCACACGGTGGTACAGGAGGCCATCGGCTTGCGCTGGCCTTCGACCTCGACCAGGCACTGCCGGCAGGCGCCGATCGGGTCCAGCAGGGGGTGGTCGCAGAACCGGGGAATCTGGATGCCGAGCAGCTCGGCCGCCCGGATCACCAGCGTCCCCTTCGGCACGGCCATCTCGAAGCCGTCGATGGTGACGATCACGGTGTCGACGGGCACGGGCACGCCGGGCGCGCCGGACCCGCTTTCCTGCACGGTCATCGGTCTATCGGCCTCCGCCCAGAGAGTGCGCTGAGCCGCTCGAATCGAACAGAGTCGAGGCGGCGGGGTCGAACGGGCAGCCGCCGCGCTTCTGGTGCTCGATGTACTCGTCCCGGAAGTACTGGATCGACGAGGTGATCGGGCTGGTCGCGCCGTCCCCGAGGGCGCAGAACGCGCGGCCCAGGATGTTGTCGCAGATATCCAGCAGCTTGTCCAGGTCCTCGTCGGTGCCGTGACCGCGCTCCAGCCGTTCGAGCACGCGCACCATCCAGTAGGTGCCCTCACGGCACGGCGTGCACTTGCCGCACGACTCGTGCTGGTAGAACTCGGTCCAGCGAAGCACGGCGCGGACGGCGCAGGTGGTGTCGTCGAAGATCTGCAGCGCCCGCGTGCCCAGCTGGGACCCGGCGGCCATCACCGATTCGAAGTCCAGCGGCACGTCCAGGTGCTCGTCGGTGAGCAGCGGCACGGACGAGCCGCCCGGGGTCCAGAACTTCAGCCGGTGCCCGGCGCGCACCCCGCCGGCCAGGTCGAGCAGTTCGCGCAGGGTGATGCCGAGCGGCGCCTCGTACTGGCCGGGAGTCGTGACGTGGCCGGACAGTGAGAAGATCCCGTAGCCCTTCGATTTCTCCGTGCCGAGGTCGGCGAACCAGTCCGCGCCGTTGAGCACGATGGACGGGACGCTCGCGATCGATTCGACGTTGTTGACCACGGTCGGGCTCGCGTACAGGCCGGCCACCGCCGGGAACGGCGGCTTGAGCCGGGGCAGCCCGCGGTAGCCCTCCAGCGAGTCGAGCAGCGCGGTCTCCTCGCCGCAGATGTAGGCGCCCGCACCCGAGTGCACCACGACGTCCAGGTCGTAGCCGGACTTCAGGATGTCCCGGCCGAGATAGCCGGCCGCATAGGCGTCGGCGACCGCCTGCTGCAGCCGTCTTACGACATGCAGAATCTCGCCGCGCACGTAGATGAAGGCGTGGTGGCAGCGGATCGCGTAGGCGGCGATGATGACGCCCTCAACCAGCAGATGCGGTTCGGCCATCATCAGCGGGGTGTCCTTGCAGGTCCCCGGCTCGGATTCGTCCGCGTTGAGCACGAGGTAGTGCGGCTTGCCGTCCCCCTTCGGGATGAAGCCCCACTTCATCCCGGTCGGGAACCCGGCTCCGCCGCGGCCGCGCAGCCCGGACTCCTTCACCATGGCGATGATGTCGTCCGGCGGCAAGGCCAGCGCCTTGGGCAGGGCCCGGTAGCCGCCCGCGCGCCGGTACCCGGCGAGCAGGAAGCTGTCCGGCTCGTCCCAGTGCGCGGTCAGCACGGGGGTCAGCGGGTCGGTCAACGCGACGCTCCCTTGTTGGCAGTTCTGCTGTCGGGCGTATCGGGAGGTTCGGGCGCCGTCCAGCCGTGCTCCCTGGCGATCCTCAGTCCTACCAGGCTGGCGGGGCCGGCCGCAGGCCCGTCGATGGCCTGGCCGTCGCCGAACCCGGCGAGTATCCGGGACGCCTGCCGCCAGGTGCACAGCCGGCCGGGGCCACGGGTCGGCGTGACGGGGCGGCCGGCCCGCAGGTCGTCCACCAGTGCGGCGGCGGACTCCGGCGTCTGGTTGTCGAAGAACTCCCAGTTGACCATCACGACGGGGGCGTAGTCGCAGGCCGCGTTGCACTCGACGTGCTCGATGCTGACCTTGCCGTCGCCGGTGGGCTCGTCCGGCCCGACGCCGAGGTGGTCTTCCAGCGTGGCCAGGATCTGGTCGCCGCCCATGATGGCGCACAGCGAGTTGGTGCAGACGCCGACGTGGAACTCGCCCACCGGCTGTCGCTTGTACAAGGTGTAGAAGCTGGCCGCCGCGGTGACTTCGGTCTCGGTGAGGCCGAGCCGAGCGGCGCAGAAGGAGATCGCGTCGTCGGAGACGAAGCCCTCTTCCGACTGCATCAGGTGCAGCAGCGGCATCAGGGCCGACCGTGGCCGCGGGTAACGGCCGATGATCTCGGCCACATCCGGCTCGAGCCGCGCCAGGGTCTCATCGCTGAGCGCCATTACCGGTCCACCCCCCGGAGCCGCATGGGCAGCGCAGCATCAATGCGGTACGGCGACATGCCCGTACGGCGAGACGATTGGCTCACCGGTCCACCCCCCCGAGCACCGGATCAATGCTGGCGATAGCCGGGATGACGTCGGCGAGCATGCCGCCCTCGCAGAGCGCGGCCAGCGCCTGCAGATGGTGGAACGAGGGGTCCCGGATGTGCACGCGGTAGGGCCGCGTGCCGCCGTCGCTGACGACGTGGCAGCCCAGCTCGCCCTTGGGCGACTCGATCGGCACGTAGGCCTGGCCCGCGGGCACCCGGAAGCCCTCGGTGACCAGTTTGAAGTGGTGGATGAGCCCCTCCATGGACTGGCCCATGATGTGCGCGATGTGCTCCGGCGACGGCCCCAGCCCGTCCGGGCCGAGGGACAGCCGTGCGGGCCAGCCGATCTTCGCGTCCTGGATCATCACCGGGTCGTCGGCGGGCCGGGGCCGGCCAGCCGGTCGATGCACTGCTCCATGATCCGCAGCGACTGGTCGATCTCATCCATCCGGATCGCATACCGGCCGTAGGCGTCGCACGTGCTGACGGTGGCCACGTCGAACTCGTACGTCTCGTACCCGCAGTAGGGCTGGCTCTTGCGCAGGTCCCACGGCAGCCCGGCGCTGCGCAGTATCGGCCCGGTCACCGCGAGCGCGATGCAGCCCTCCAGATCGAGGTAGGAAACGCCCTTGGTCCGGCCGGTGAAGACCGGGTTGGAGTCAATCAGCTTGCGCAGGTCGCCGGTCAACCGCGGTGCCTCGCGGAGGAACTCGCGGAGCTTCTCCAGCGCGCCGGGCGGCAGGTCCTGGGCCACGCCGCCGGGCCGGATGTAGGCGTGGTTCATCCGCAGCCCGGTGATCAGCTCCATCAGGTCGAGCGTGTCCTCCCGCATGCGCACGCCCTGCATGAAGATCGTGGTCGCGCCGAGCTCCAGGCCGAACGGCCCGATGCCGCCGAGGTGCGAGCCGATCCGGTTGAGCTCCATCATCAGCACCCGGATGATGTTCGCCCGGTCCGGGATCTTGTCCTCGATGCGGAGCAGCCGCTCGACGGCCAGGCAGTACGCCGTCTCGTTGAAGATCGGCATCAGGTAGTCCGCGCGGGTGCAGAACGTGACGCCCTGCGTCCAGGTGCGGTACTCCATGTTCTTCTCGATGCCGGTGTGCAGGTAGCCGATCGCGACGCGGCACTCGGTGACGGTCTCCCCCTCCAGGGTCAGGATGAGCCGGAGCACCCCGTGCGTCGACGGGTGCTGCGGGCCCATGTTGACGACCATGTGACCGGTGCCCGGCGTGTCGGCGGCCTGGTCCGCCGCGGCGACCAGCTGGTCCCAGTCCTGGCCGGAGACCGTATAGACACGGCCCTCGGCCGTGCCGTCGTCCAGGCCAGAGGCGCGCGGCGGTGCGGAATGGCTGGTCATGCGTACGACCTCCGCTCATCGGGCGGTGGCACCTTGGTGCCGCGGTACTCGACGGGGATGCCGCCGAGCGGGTAGTCCTTGCGCTGCGGGTGGCCCTTCCAGTCGTCCGGCATCTCGATCCGGGTCAGCGACGGGTGACCGTCGAAGATGATGCCGAAGAAGTCCCAGGTCTCCCGCTCGTGCCAGTCGAGCGCCGGGTAGACGTCGACCAGCGACGGGATGTGCGGGTCCGCGTCGGGCGCGGTCACCTCCAGCCGGACGCGCCGGTTGTGGGTGATCGACACCAGATGGTAAACGGCGCGCAGCTCGCGCCCGGCCTCGGCCGGGTAGTGCACGCCGGAGACCCCGGTGCACAGCTCGAACGCCAGCTGGGGTTCGTTCCGCAGCTTGGCGGCGACCTCCGGCAGCCGCTCCCGCCGGACGTGGAAGGTCAGCTCACCGCGGTCGGCGACGACCCGCTCGATCGCGTCCCCGAAGCCGGTGCCGTCCGCCTGCAGGACGCGCGCCAGCTCGTCGGTGAGCTCGTCGAAGTAGGACCCGTACGGGCGCGGGGTGGACAGCTCCGGGGCCAGCCGGACCAGCAGCCGGCCGTAGCCCGAGGTGTCGCCGCTGGTCTTGGCGCCGAACATGCCACGGCGGACCACCTGCTCGGCGAGGCGTTCCTCCCCGGCCCGGGCGGGCAGGTTGACATTCTCCCCGGCCCCATCGCCGGTGTCCGGGCCGGGCGTGCCAGGGCCGGTAGGCTCGCTCATTCGTGTGCTCCCGGTTCCGCGGCGGACCGGGCCGGCGTTCCGCCGAGCAGTCCCTCGACGGGCAGCCCGGGGGTGTGCAGCGGCAGCCGGCTCAGCTGAGCCTGCTCCAGTTCCTCGATCTGGCGCTCGCGGTTCTTGCCCAGCTTCATGTTCAAGATCCGGTCGTGCAGCTTCACGATCGCGTCCAGCAGCATCTCCGGCCGCGGCGGGCAGCCGGGCAGGTAGATGTCGACCGGCAGGATATGGTCCACGCCCTGCACGATCGCGTAGTTGTTGAACATCCCGCCGCTGGAGGCGCAGACGCCCATGGAGATGACCCACTTGGGGTTGGACATCTGGTCGTAGACCTGCCGCGTCACCGGGGCCATCTTCTGGCTGAGCCGTCCCGCCACGATCATCAGGTCCGCCTGCCGTGGCGTGTTGGACGCCCGCTCCATGCCGAACCGGGCCAGGTCGTGGCGCGGGCCGCCGGTCTGCATCAGTTCGATCGCGCAGCAGGCGAGCCCGAACGTGGCTGGCCAGAGCGAGCTCCGGCGCGCCCATCCGGCGGCCTTCTCGACTGAGGTCAGCAGTACGCCGCTCGGCAGCAGTTCTTCAACACCCATGGCTAATCCCACTCCAGGCCGCCGCGCCGCCAGACGTAGGCGTACGCGATCAGCACCGTGACAACGAACGTGACCATCTCGACGAGCCCGAAGGCCCCGAGCTTGCCAAACGTGACCGCCCACGGGTAGAGGAAGACGATCTCGATGTCGAACAGGATGAACAGCATCGCGGTCAGGTAGTACTTGACCGGGAACCGGCCGCCGCCCGGTGGCTGCGGCGTCGGCTCGATGCCGCTCTCATAAGACTGCAGTTTGGCCCGGTTCCACCGCTTCGGGCCGGTCACCGTGCCGATGACGACCGAGAAGACCGCGAACCCGGCCGCCAGTAGGGCCAGCACGAGAATGGGCACGTAAGGAGTCATTTGTCCCCGTTGCCTCTCTGCGATTTCGGGTGGATCCGCGATCCGCGAGCGCGCGGGCCGCGAGCGCCAGGCCCAGGGCGATCGCCGCGCGTGCATGTTCCCGGCGCGGCGGGCGCGGCCGGGATTTCTATCGTAGGCACGGTATCCACATCCGCTTCTTCAGGGGCCTGGCTAGCGCGTGGCCGCGAGCCTGGTCATGGCGTTGATCAGCCGGTCGGAGGCGTCTCCACGCGGGTCGGTCAGGTTGCCGAGCAGCTTCAGCGCGAAGCGCATCAGCGCCGGGCGCGACATGGCGTGCCGTGTGGCGAACCGCATCAGCTCCGGCCGGCCGATCGCTTTTACGAACGTCCGCCCGAGAGCGTAGTAGCCGCCGTATGCGTCCGCGAGCACGCGGGGGTAGCTATTCAGCACCTTTTCAGCCCCGGCCCAGGACGGCGCGGCCAGGGCCTGCGTCACGGTCCGCGCGGCGATCTCCCCCGATTCCATGGCGTAGGCGATGCCCTCACCGTTGAACGGGTTCACCATCCCGGCCGCGTCGCCGACGAGCAGCAGGCCACGGGTGTAGTGCGGAGTCCGGTTGAAGGCCATCGGGAGTGCGGCGCCACGTACCGGCCCGGCACGGTGGTCCTCGGTGTACCCCCACTCGGGCGGCATCCCGGCCAGCCAGCGGCGGAGCAGGGTGTGGTAGTCGGTGTTGCCGAACGCGGCGGACGTGTTCAGCAGGCCCAGCCCGACGTTGCTGGTGCCGTCGCCCATGCCGAATACCCAGCCGTACCCGGGCAGCAGCCGGTCACCGTCCCACAGGTCGAGCCAGGACTCGAGGTAGTCGTCCTCGTGGCGGGGGCTGGTGTAGTAGGCGCGGACGGCCACGCCGATCGGGCGGTCGTCCCGCTTGCGCAGGCCCATCGAGACCGACAGCCTGGAGGAGTTCCCGTCTGCGGCGATGACGAGGCGGCCTCGGTAGACCTGTTCCGCCCCGGCGTCGGCATGGGCACCGCCGTCCCGCTGGCCGCCGGCCGGGCGGGCGGTCACGCCGGTGATCCGGCCGGTGCGCTCGTCGATGACCGGGCCGGTCACGTTGACGCCCTCGATCAGCCGCGCCCCGGCCTTGCTGGCCCGCTCGGCCAGCCTCTGGTCGAAGTCCAGCCTGTTGCGGACCAGGCCGTACCCGGGATAGCAGGTCAGTTCCGGCCAGGGCAACTCGAGCCGCATCCCGGCACCGACGACGCGGAGTCCCTTGTTCCGCAGCCACCCGTCGCTCTCGCCGATCGGCACGCCCATGGCCACGAGGGCCTTGACCGCCCGCGGCGTGAGGCCGTCCCCGCATACCTTCTCCCGCGGGAACCTGCTCTTTTCCAGCAACAGCACGTCCAGCCCCGCGCTGGCGAGGTAGTAGGCGGTCGTCGACCCGGAGGGCCCGGCGCCGACAACGATGACGTCTGCTTCGTCGGTGGCAGGCCGTGCGGCCGCCGCCGTGGCGACGGGGGAAACGTGCTCGGTCACGTGTCCGTTCCTGACTTTCCCTTTGGCTTGTTCAGAGGTCCGCAGTTGCGGCGCGGCCCGCTTGTCGCCGCCGTCGTGCTCCGTCCCGGCCGCTTATCGAGATCTCGCGGGCCCGTACCCGTGCGGAGCCCGCCTCGCTTTGTGAACCTCTTCACAAGTTCTTTGCCGTTAGTTTAAGCCCGGCCGGGGCTGGGCCGTTCACCGCCCCGCCCAGCGCGGTGAACGCGCACCCTGTGCCGTTCCGGTCCGGCCCGCGCTCTGGTCGGCCGCGTCCGGCGGCCCGGTCCCAACCTATGCCCATCGGCTGCTCTTCGTGGCCGCTCAGGCGCGTGATAACGGGCCCGCCCGTCCGGCGGAGGCTTAGTCCGTCCGGCGCGGAGGCTCAGCCGGGACGCCGTGCGACGTGCACCGCGACGATCCCGAACGTCAGGTTGCGCCACTTCACCGCCGACCAGCCCGCCGCGTGCAGCATCCCGGCCAGTTCCTGCTGGTCTGGCCAATCCACGATCGACTCGGCCAAATACTCGTACGCGGCCGGATTGCGCGCCGCGCGGCGGGCGATGGCGGGCAGCGCCCGCGCCAGGTAGCGCTCGTACGCCACCCGCAGCGGCCGCGCCGAGAGCCGGGAGAACTCGCAGATGACCAGGCGGCCGCCGGGCCGGGTGACCCGGAACATCTCGGCGAGCGCCCGCGCGGGATCAACGACATTCCGCAAGCCGAACGAGATTGTCACCGCGTCGAACGTGCTGTCGGAGAACGGCAGCCGGATCGCGTCGCCGGCGACGAATATGGGCTGCGGGCTATCCGGCGCCGCCCGGACCCGGCGCAACCCGGCGCGCAGCATGCCGAGGGAGAAGTCGCAGGCCACGCAGTCGGCGCCGGACGCGCCGAAGGTGACGGTCGAGGTGCCCGTGCCCGCGGCCAGGTCAAGGATCCGCTCCCCGGCCCGCGCCCCTACGGCGCCGGCGACGACCCGCCGCCACCACCGGACCTGCCCGGCGGACAGCAGGTCGTTGAGCAGGTCGTAACGCCCGGCGAGCCCGTCGAACATCGCGGCGACGTCGCCCGGCCGCTTATCCAGATCCGCGCGGGTCATGCCCCCAGCCTGGCACAACCGCACCCGTGCTTCAGACGCAGCCGCGCAGCCGCGGGTTACGGCCAGACGATCGCTACCGGCCCCAGCGACCCCGGGCTTCAGCCCGGGTAAGCGGCCTGCGGGCAGCACGAGCCAGCTGCGCGAGGCGATCATAACCGGCCAGCGAGTCCGGGCCTCCGGCCCGGCGAGCGCCGGTTAGCGCGCGAGATCGTGGAAGGGCGTCCCCCCGCCGCCGCGGCGGCGGCCGTCACCGGGTGTCGGTGATCATGGCCGCGCCGATCGTAGCGTTCGTCGCCTCGTCGATCAGGATCATGCCGCCGGTCAGCCGGTTCCGGGTGTAGGGGTCGGAGAAGACGGGCTGGGTCAGGCGCAGGGTCACCCGGCCGACCTCATTCAGCCCCAGCTGGCGGGCGCTCTCGTCCCGGTGCAGGGAGTTGACGTCGATCCGGTAGTGCAGGTCCGTCACGATCCCCTTGACCGTCCGCGACGTGTGCTTGACGATGAGGCGGCTGCGCGGGGTGAGCTGCTTGTCGCCAGCCATCCAGCACACCATGGCCTCCACGTCCTGCGTGACGGCCGGCCGGTTGTGCGGGCGGCAGATCATGTCCCCGCGGGAGATGTCAACGTCGTCGTCCAGCAGCAGGGTCACCGACATGGGCGGGAACGCCTCCGGGACCGGCTGGCCCGCGACCTCCACACCGCGCACCGTGGTGGTGAAACCCGACGGCAGGTGCATGACCTCGTCACCCGGCCTGATCACCCCGCCGGCCATCTCACCGGCGTAACCGCGGTAATCGTGCAGGCCGGGGTCGGTGGCCTGGTGCGGCCTGATCACGTACTGGACCGGGAACCGCACGTCGATGAGGTTCCGGTCGGAAGCGATGTGCACGTGCTCCAGGTGGTGCAGCAGCGACGGCCCGTCGTACCAGGGCATGTTGGCCGAGCGCTGGACCACGTTGTCGCCGAGCAGCGCCGAAATGGGAATGAAGGTCAGGTCAGAGATGTCCAGCTTGGCGGCGAAGGCGGAGAACTCTGCGGCGATCCGCTCGAAGACCGCGGCGTCATAATTCACCAGGTCCATCTTGTTGACCGCCAGCACCAGGTGCGGGACCTGCAGCAGCGTCGCCAGGAAGGCGTGGCGCCGGCTCTGCTCCGTCAGCCCATTGCGCGCATCCACGAGGACGACGGCCAGGTCGGCGGTGGACGCGCCGGTGACCATGTTGCGGGTGTACTGGATGTGGCCAGGGGTGTCCGCGATGATGAATTTCCGCCGCGGCGTGGCGAAGTAGCGGTAGGCCACGTCGATCGTGATGCCCTGCTCACGCTCGGCGCGCAGCCCGTCGGTCAGCAGCGCCAGGTTCGTGTATTCCTCGCCGCGGTCCTTGCTGGTCCGCTCCACGGCCGCCAGCTGGTCCTCGAAGATGGCCTTGGAGTCGTACAGCAACCGCCCGATGAGCGTGCTCTTGCCGTCGTCCACCGAGCCGGCCGTAGCGAACCGCAGAATATCCATCAGAAATAGCCTTCCCGCTTCCGGTCTTCCATGGCCGCCTCGCTGGTGCGGTCGTCCGCGCGGGTCTGGCCGCGTTCGGTGATCCGGGTCGCCGCCACCTCGGTGATAACCGCGGCGACGGTCTCCGCGGTCGATTCGACGGCCCCCGTGCACGTCATGTCGCCGACGGTCCGGTACCGGACCACCGCCTCGAAGACCTGCTCGTCGTCGCCGCGCGTCACGTGCGGGCTGTCGGCCAGCAGGATCCCGTCCCGCTCAAAGACGTTGCGGGAATGCGCGAAGTAGACCAGCGGCAACTCGAGTTCCTCGCGCTCGATGTACTCCCAGATATCGAGCTCCGTCCAGTTGGACAGCGGGAAGACGCGGATGTGCTCACCCCGGCGGATCCGCGTGTTGTACAGGTTCCACAGCTCGGGCCGCTGGTTTTTCGGGTCCCACTGGCCGAAGTCGTCGCGGAAAGAGAACACCCGCTCCTTGGCGCGGGCCTTCTCCTCGTCCCGCCGTGCGCCGCCGAACAGGGCGTCGAAGCGGTACTCCTCGATCGCGTCCAGCAGCGTGACGGTCTGCAGCCGGTTCCGGCTCGCCCAGCGGCCGGCATCCTCGGTCACCCGGCCCGCGTCGATGGAGTCCTGCACGGACGCGACGATGAGCCGGACCCCAAGCTCGGCGACGCGTTTGTCGCGGAATTCGATGACCTCGCCGAAGTTGTGCCCGGTGTCCACGTGCATGACGGGGAACGGGATCCGGGCCGGCCGGAACGCCTTTTCCGCCAGCGCCAGCATGACCACCGAGTCCTTGCCGCCGGAGAACAGCAGCGCGGGGCGCTCGAACTCGGCCGCGACCTCGCGGATCACGTGGATGGACTCGGCTTCGAGCACGTCAAGCTGGGAGAGCGTGTAATCGGTGCGCATCAACGGCATCCAGAAGGCGTCGGGGACGGGGATGGTGTCCGGCGGGCTGGGGCCGCCGCCGAGGCCGTCATCATTGACTGCCGCTGGTCTCGCCGGACTGGGCGGACCTGATCGCATCGACCAGCACGCCGGCGAGGGCGGGCGGACACACCAGGATATCCGGCATGAACAGGTCAGGCTGATTGTACGAAAGCTCGCGGCCGTCGATCCGCGAGGCGCGGAACCCGGCCGCGCGGGCCACCGCGACCGGGGCCGCCGAATCCCATTCGTACTGGCCGCCAGCGTGCACATAGGCGTCGGCGTGGCCCAGCAGGACGGCGGCGACCTTGGCGCCGGCCGATCCCAGCGGGATGAGGTCCGCGCCGAGAAGTTCGGCCATGCGGGGCAGGAACGGCGCGGGCCTGCTCCGGCTGACGACGACGCGCAGCCGCCCTCCGGGCCGTGCCGACGGCAAGGACGCGGGCCAGGACGCGGACGGGGCCGGGGGCGGGGTGATGGTGGACAGGACCTCCTCCTGCGCCGGAAGAGCCACCGCGCCGGCGGTGAGGCCGCCCTGGGCGTCCGGGGGACTCTGCGGGCCGCGACCACTGTCGCCGCCCGCGGGGTCCTCGCCATGCGGGACGCCGCCGTGCGGGACACCGCCGTGCGGGATACCGCCGTGCGGGGCCCGTTCCCACAGGGCCACGTGTACCGCCCAGTCCTCCCGGCCTGCATCCCCGAATTCGCGGGTACCGTCCAGCGGGTCAACGATCCGAACCCGGTCCGCGGTCAGCCGGCCCAGGTCATCGGCGGCCTCCTCGGACAGTACCCAGTCGCCCGGCCTCAGCCGGGCCAGCTCGGCGGAGAGAAACTCATGCGACATTCGATCGCCGGCCTTGCGGAGCTCGTCCGGCTCACCACCGTGGCCCCGCAGGGCGACCAGGCGGCGGCCCGCCTCGATGGCAAGATCACAGGCGAGACGGTCGTCCTCCGTCGCCATTGGAGAGCTCCTCGATGCTTCCTGGCCGAAGCCGGTGGGCGTGGTCAGTCTGCCAACGTTAGCGTCAGGGCACCGCTCCGTTCTTCCCGAGCCGGATGAGCTTCCCCCTCAGTCGGCGTGGAAGGTGTTCTGCGCGGCGGCCAGGCCCTTCGACAGCAGAGTCTCCACCGCGTCGGCGCCCCGGTCGATGACCAGCGGCAGTTCCTTGCGCTCAGCGGCCGAAAAATCGCGCAACACGAACGCGGCTGCGTCCATCCGGCCCGGCGGGCGGCCGATGCCGATCCGGGCGCGGTGGTATTCGTGGGTGCCGAGCGCCTGCGTGACCGAACGAAGGCCGTTATGGCCGTTGTCACCGCCGCCGAGCTTGAGCCGCACCGCTCCGAACGGGATGTCCAGCTCATCGTGGACGACCACGATCCGCTCCGGGGGAATCTTGTAAAAAGCGGCGATCGCCGCCACCGGGCCGCCGGAGACGTTCATGTAGGTACGCGGCCTGGCTAGCGTAACCGGCACCCCGGCCAGCCGCCCGTCGGCCACGTCGTTACGGGTCCGGTTCGCCTTGAACCGGACGCCCATCCGTTTGGCGACCAGGTCGACCACCATGTGCCCAGCGTTGTGCCGGGTGCCGGCGTATTCCGGGCCCGGGTTACCGAGCCCGACGACCAGCCAGCGTTCGTCTGGCATCGCCGGCCTCACATCCGACCGCCCATCGAACTGACGGGTCAGCCGGCGTCGCTCTCGCCAGCCGCCGCGGACTCGACCTCGCCGACCGGCTCAGGGATCTGGGCCTCGGCCGCTTCGGGACCGCCGATCTCCGCCTCCATCTGCTCCGCGGTGGGCGCGGGCAGAACGTGCACGATCAGCGTTTCCGGGTCGACCTGGAGGGTCGTACCGCGCGGCAGGATGAGGTCGCCCGCGTGAATCGAACTGCCCACCTCCATGCCCGTGACGTCGACGTCGATCCCGTCGGGGATGTTGGTCGCCTCGGCCTCGACCGAGAGCTGGACGACTTGCTGGTCAAGCAGGCCGTCGGGAGCAATGTCCCCACTTACCCGGACCGCGATGTCCACGGTGACCTTCTCGCCTCGGCGGACGAGGATGAGGTCCGCGTGCTCGATGAAGCCCTTGATCGGGTCACGCTGGACCGCCTTGGGCAGGGCCAGCCCGGTTACGCCGGGGACGCCCTCGATGCGGATCAGGACGTTCGGCGTCTTCAGCGCGAGCATCAGGTCGTGGCCCGGCAGCACAACGTGCCGCGTCTCCGCGCCATGGCCGTACAGAACGGCGGGCACCCGGCCCTCACGGCGCGTACGCCGGGCGGCGCCTTTGCCGAACTCGGTGCGCGGCTCGGCGGCGATGCGGACCTCAGGCACGGTCGTCACTCCTCATGCAGTGGGTTCTCTCCGGCCGCGCCGCCCGGCTGTGACGCGCCGACGGTCATGCCGACTCCTGGCGCTAACCCGCACCAGAAGATTTCACGCGGCCCGAAGAAGCCATACCGCCATAGGCTGGCGACGGCAGCAGTCAAACCGCGTCCCCGAAGTGTAGCCGACGGTGCCCGGGACCGCGTCCCGGGCACCGTCGGCCACCCGCTGGAGCGGGCGATTATCTCTGCTGATCGTCCTGCTGCATGGCGGGACGGGTGTCCTGCTGCATGGCCGGGTCGGTGTCCTGCTGCATGGCCGGGTCGGTGTCCTGCTGCATGGCCGGGTCCGCGTCCTGCTGCATGGCCGGGTCGGTGTCCTGCTGCATGGCAGGCCTGAACTCCTCGTTACTTTCCATGATCGTCGCCCTTTCTTTCCTGAGCCCCGTGTGCCAGGACGAACGAAATTCCCCTAACGTGACAAAGGGTATCGAGGAGCAAGCAAACCGCACCTGTTATGCCCCGGATCAAGTACGTCACCATATGGTAAGAATTTGCTGACTTAACTCTCCGAGAACAACCGCATGCACTAAGAAAATGTATACGGAATTGCCGCCGCCGCGCGCGGATCCCTCGTACGCGGCCCCGGGCCGGATGGGGCCCGAGCGGTGGGCGGATCCCCTCATGCGGTGGGCGATCCCCTCATGCGGTGGGCGGATCCCCTCATGCGGTGGGGACACTGATGGACGTCAGCTCCGCCCGGCTTTCCGTAAGCTGCGCCTCGTCTCCCAGATCCTCGAATATCACCTGGGCATCGGTCCAGGATCGCCGGGCATCCTCGATCCTGCCGAGGCGGCGGTACGCGCGGCCCAGGAACAGCAGCGTCAGCGCCTGGCCGTGACGCTCACCGGCGGCCTGCCGGATATGCAGCGCGCTCCGGAAGTACCGGACCGCTTCGTCCGGGCGGCCCAGCTCCATATACGCCCGGCCGAGATTGTGCGCGACGGAGCCCTCCCCGCGGAGCGTCTTGATCTCCACGAAGATGCTGCGGGCCTGCTCGATGCTGTCGATCGCCTCTTCCGGACGGCCCAGGTCGAGGTAGGCCTCGCCCAGGTTGTTCAGGGTGGCCCCCTGGCCGTACCGGTGCCCGACTTCTACCTGCAGGGCGAGGGTGCGCTTAAGCAGTTCCAGCGCGTCCTCGGGCCGCCCGAGCTCGATGTAGGCATCGGCGAGATTATTGGCCGCCTGCGCCTCCGTCCGCCGGTCACCTATATCGCGGCCGATAGCGAGTGCCTGGTCGAAGTAGCCGATCGCGTCATCCATGCGCTGCTGGATGCACACCATCCCGAGATTATTCAGCACCCAGGCTTCGGCCTGCCGGTCACCGGCCCGCTGTGCACTGGCCAGTGCGACGAGATGGGAAGCCAGCCATTCCGCGCGGTAACTGAGTGCGTTAAAGCATCCGAGCACCGCCACCGGCAGTTTCCAGGCAATGCCGTGCAGGCCCTCGTCGGCCGCCTGCCGGGTGGCGGCGACGATATTCGCCCGTTCCTGCGTGCACCAGTCTAGTGCGCCACTGATGTCCCTGAAGGTCAGCGACGTGCAGCCGGGCGGGAGGGGTTCGAGCGGCACGGTGTCCCGCTGCGGCGCGACAACGGCATTCGCGGCGCTGGCCGCATGCAGATACCAGGCCACCATCCTGTGCACGGCCTCATACGTCACTTCCCGTGCCTCATCGGCAAAGGCCCGCTCGGCCGCGTACACCCGCAGCAGGTCGTGGAAGCTGTAACAGTCCGGCGCCGTGGACTCCAGGAGGTGCGCGTCGACGAGGTACTCCAGCGCGTCAGCGACCCTGTCCTCGTCTTCGCCGAGCAGAGCGGCGGCGGCGCGGAGGCCGATCGATGGCCCGTGCCACAACCCGAGCATGCGAAACACTCTGGCTGGGGCCACGCCGCCGGGGGTCACCGAGGGCGGCAGGCTCGCGAAGCTGACCTCAAAGCTGGCCCGGACGGCCAGGTCGCCAACCTTCAGCTCATCGAGCCGGCGGTGCTCGTCGCACAGCCGGTCCGCCAGGGAACGGATGGTCCACGTACTGCGGGAAGCCAGCCGGGCGGCAGAGATGCGGATGGCGAGCGGGAGCCCGGCGCAGGCGAGGAGCAGTTCAGCCGTGGCGTCAGGCTCGGCCGCCGTACGCTCCGCTCCCACGATCCGGCTGAACAGGATCAGCCGGTCATGATCGTCGAGCACATCCAAATGGACGAGGCCGCCACCGACCAGGTCCGGCAGGCGGCTCCGGCTGGTGACGATGACCGCACTGGTCCCGCTGCCGGGCAGCAGCGGGCGGACCTGCGCCGATGGGCCGCGCAGACTGGCGGGGCGTCGCAGGGAGCGGCGCCCGGCCAGGCCGATGGGGTACGGCCGGGAACGGCCGTAGCGCGGGGTGGGACGGCGGGGACGGCACAGCCGCTGTGCCGTTCGTGCACGCTGCACCGTAGCGGCCAAACGGCCCTGGCCGTTACGGTGCAGCCGCAGCATCGGGGTGAGGCGTGGCCGCCGTCCGCGAGCGTCAACGGGCAGGACGGCGGTCACCCTTGGCTTCCGGACTGAACGCGCCCAGGTTCGGTGAGGGCAGGCGGGCTCCGGGGGCCCGGGACGGCTCAGCTCTGAGCGGCCGGGACGGCTCAGCTCTGGCCGTCGAAGAGGCTGGTGACCGAGCCGTCGCTGAACACCTCGTTGATCGCGCGGGCGACCAGCGGCGCGATCGACAGCACGGTGAGCTTGTCGAACTGCCGGTCCGCCGGGATGGGCAGCGTGTTCGTGATCACGACCTCGCTGATCTGGGAATTCTTCAGGGTATCGACCGCGGGACCGGACAGCACGCCGTGCGTGGCCATCACGATCACTTTGGCCGCCCCCTGCTCGAACAGCGCCTCGGCCGCCTTCGTGATCGTCGCGCCCGTATCGATCATGTCGTCCACCAGGATGCAGGTCCGGCCGGCGACCTGGCCGACGACCTCGAACACCTTGACCTGGTTGGCCACGTCCGGATCCCGGCGCTTGTGGATGATGGCCAGCGGGCAGCCGAGCCGGTCCGTCCAGCGCTCACACATCCGTACCCGGCCCGCGTCCGGCGCCACCACCGTGACCTGGCTCAGGTCGAGCTTGTCCTCGATGTAGTCGGCGAGGATCGGCAGCGCGAACAGGTGATCCACCGGCCCGTCGAAGAACCCCTGGATTTGCGCGGTGTGCAGGTCGACCGCCATCAGCCGGTGCGCTCCCGCCGTCGCGAACAGGTCGGCCATCAGCCGCGCCGAGATCGGCTCCCGGCCCCGGCTCTTCTTGTCCTGGCGCGCGTAGCCGAAGAACGGGGTCACCACCGTGATCCGCTTGGCCGACGCGCGCTTGAGCGCGTCCACCATGATCAGGTGCTCCATGATCCACTCGTTGATCGGCGCCGTGTGGCTCTGCAGCACGAAGACATCGCAGCCACGAACGGAGTCGAGGAAGCGGACGAAGATCTCACCGTTGGCGAAGTCGAAGAGCTTGGTCGGCGTCAGGTCGATGCCCAGGCACGCGGCCACCTCCTCGGCCAGCTCGGGAAATGCCCGGCCGGAGACGAGCATCAGCTTCTTCTCGCTGTTCGCCATGATGCCGCTCACGTGGTCTCTCCCTTGCTGGGTGCGTCTTCACCCTGAGCCGTCTCGGCCGCCGCCGCGGAGGAGGTGCCGGGCCGGCGCTGGGCGACCCATCCCGGCACGTTGCGCTGCCGCGACCGGCCGATGGCCATCGCCCCCGGGGGGACGTTCTCCGTAACGACGGACCCGGCAGCGGTGTACGCGCCATCGCCGACCTCGACCGGCGCGACCAGCATGGTATCGCTCCCGATCCTGACCTGATCTCCCACGCTGGTGTGGTGCTTGGCCACACCGTCGTAGTTGACGAACACCGTGGCGGCCCCGATGTTCGAACCGGAACCGATGTCCGCGTCGCCCACGTAGGTCAGGTGCGGCACCTTGGAGCCCTTGCCGACGAACGCGTTCTTCATCTCGACGAAGCTGCCGGCCCGCGTACCGGGTCCCAGCCTCGTCCCGGGCCGCAGGCGGGTGAAGGGCCCGACGCTGGCCCCGGGCCCGATCTCGGCGGACTCACAGACAGCGCAGATCACGCTCGCGTCCGCGCCGACCACGGTGTCGCGGAGCACACAGCCCGGGCCGATCCGGGCCCCGGACGCGATCGCGGTACGGCCCTCCAGGTGGGTGGACGGGCCGATCTCGGTATCAGGTTCGAGGGTCACGTCCGCGTCGAGCCAGGTCGTCGCCGGGTCGATGATCGTCACCCCGGCCCGCATCCAGTGCTCCAGCAGCCGGTCGTTGTAGATCCGCCGGGCCTGGGCCAGCTGGACCCGGTCGTTGACGCCCTGGACTTCGGCGGGATCCGCGGCCTGCTGCGTGCCGACCCGGTGACCGTCGCCGCGCAGGATCGCCACGACGTCGGTGAGGTACTCCTGGCCGAGCACGTTCGTCGTCGGTACCCGCTTGATCGCGTCAGCCAGCAGGATGCCCTCGAAGGTGTAGCAGCCGGAATTGATCTCGTCGACCAGCCGCTGCTCGTCGGTGGCGTCCGCCTCCTCGACGATCCCGGTCATGGCGCCGGAGGCGTCGCGGATGATCCGGCCGTATCCGGCCGGATCGCTGGTCCTCGCGGTCAGCACCGTCACCATGTTGCCCTGGGCATCGTGCTCGCGGGCCAGGTTGGCCAGGGTGGCGGCGCGCAGCAGCGGCATGTCGCCGTAGGTGACGATGACCTGGCCTTCGATCGGGCCGACGGCCTCGATCACCGTCCGCACGGCATGGCCGGTCCCGCCCTGCCGTTCCTGGATTACGACTTGGGCGTCCGGCGCCTCGCGGGCGACGTGTGCGGTCACCTCGTCACGTCCATGGCCGGCCACGACCACCAGCCGCTGGGGAGCAAGTTCACGCGCAGCCGCAATCGCATGGCCCAGCATGGTGCGGCCGCACAGCGAGTGCAGCACCTTGGGGACCGTGGATTTCATACGCGTGCCCTCGCCCGCGGCGAGAATGATGACGGCGGCCGGGCGGCTGGGGCTCACTCCGCAGGGCTCCTCGGATCGCTGCCAATATGTCGGGGGCTGACGTGACTGTTTACGCGCCCCTCATCGGGAGGATACCGCCAGGTCGCATTATCCGGTGGCCTGCTTACGCAGGTCGCCGGCCGAGCCCGGCCGCTCCTGGCGCCCGCTGGCCAGCCCCTCGGTTCCGGCCCTACGCTGGCCTTACTCCGGCTGGGCGAGCGTGATATTGGCCTCGGTCCGGGACGCATCCGCCTCGCCCGCGGCGGGCAGCACCAGTTCGCTCGGCTCCCACCTGCCTTCGCCCGCGACGGCGGCGAGTTCCTCGCCGACCGGCTCGCGGTCAGCGGCGGCGCGCCGCCGGATCGGGCCGGTCATGATGGACGCGAAGGCGGCGATCACGTTCGCCGCGATGGCGAACCAGAAGGCGATGCCCAGGCCGCTGTGGAACGGGTGCGTGATGACGTTCGGGAAGAAAGCCCGGCCGGTCAGATAGGCCGCGTGCGACGCCGGCAAGTGCCCGAGCAGCGGGCCGAGCAGTTGCTTCATGGGGTTGTAGCCGAGGAAGGCCGCGAACAGCACGCCGATCGGCGGCAGGTGCCCGATCGTGCTCGCCGCGCCGGCCGGAACGCCCTGCGACACCAGGCCACCGGACAGGGCCGAGGGCAGCGTGCTGGATAGCCCGGTCACGATCAGCGAGAAGAAGATGCCGATCGACAGGACGAAGGCCGCGTTCTGGAACGTCGCGATCGTGCCGCCGGCGGCCCCGCGCTGGTTGGCCGGAACCGAGTTCATGATCTCGGCCCGGTTCGGCGAGGCGAACAGGCCGGAGCCGAACCCGTTGAGCACCAGGGCCAGCGCGAACAATCCGTAACTGAAGTTCACCGGCATGAGCATCAGGAACACGAAGCTCAGCGCGGTCAGCAGCGAGCCGCCCACGGTGAAGGCGCGCGCTCCGAACCGGTCAGACAGCCAGCCCGACAGCGGCGCGGAGACCAGGAACCCGATGGTCAGCGGGATCATGTAGATGCCGGCCCACAGCGGGGTCTGCGAGAAGCTGTAGCCGTGCAGCGGCAGCCAGATTCCCTGCAGCCAGATGATGAGGGTGAACTGCATGCCGCCGCGGCCCAGGGCGATCATCAGGTTGGCCAGGTTGCCGGCCGCGAAGGCTCGGATCCTGAACAGCGACAGCCGGAACATCGGCTCCGCGACCCTGGTCTCGACGAAGCAGAAGACGAGGAGCGCGGCCAGGCCGCCGAAGATCATGGAGAGCACGAACGGGCTGGTCCAGCCCATCGCGTGGCCGCCGTAGGGCTCCAGGCCGTAGGTGATGCCGACCAGGATCGCGATTAGGCCGGCCGCGAACAGGACGTTGCCCCACCAGTCCATCTTGGCCCGGTGCCGCTCGCTCAGGTCGTGCAGCATGAAATAAGCCCAGAAGGTGCCGAAGAGCCCGAACGGCACGGAGACGAGGAAGACGAAGTGCCAGTTGATGGGGGCGAGCACGCCGCCGAGCAGCAGCCCGAGGAACGAGCCGGCGATCGCGGCGATGGCGTTCATGCCGAGCGCCGTGCCGCGCTGGTTGGCGGGGAAGGCGTCGGTCAGGATGGCGGTCGAGTTGGCGAACAGGAACGCGCCGCCGATCCCCTGGACGATCCGCCAGATGATCAGCCACAGCGCCGCGTCTGTCCCATCCATCCAGGTGACGGCTAGGAATATGGATGCCACCGTGAAGACGGCGAAGCCGATGTTGTACATGCGCACGCGGCCGAACATGTCGCCGAGCCGCCCAAAGGACACCACGAGCACGGCCGACACGACCAGGAAGCCCATGAACATCCACAACAGGTAACCGGTGTTGCCTGCGGAGAGCGGGTTGACTCCGATGCCCCGGAAGATGTCCGGCAGCGCGATCAGCACGATCGACTGGTTGATCGTGGCCATCAGGACGCCGAGCGTGGTGTTCGACAGCGTGATCCACTTGTAATGCGGGCCGGGCTGCCAGCCTCCGCGCTGGCCGCGCGCCGCCGGAGCCGCGCCTGCTACGCCGGATTTCGCGGCCATAGATGAACGAGCCCCCAAACAGATTGAGACACAGAATTAACTTGCTAAATGTCAACCAACTATACCAGCGCCGGTCACATTCCCTGCGGGCGGCACCGGCGCCGGACCGCGTCTACATTCACGAGAACGCCGACGCCGACGCAGCGCAGCGATTCTGGCTCCGCACGGCCGGCGCGAGGCAGGAGCAGTTCCGCCCCGCGACGCTCAAGCGCCACAATCCAAAGACTGTCCGCAAGAACGTAGGTGCGGGGTACTACGGCTGCCTTCGCGTCGACGTTCTCTGGGGCGGTGACTTGTACCGCTGGATCGAGGGATGGACCGTCGCTATTACGGCTGTAGCACCGCGGCCGACCGATCCTCCCGGGTACGTTTCCGCAGCTCCCGGAGAAGGATTCGAACCTTCGTTGACGGAGTCAAAGTCCGCCGTCCTGCCAGGCTAGACGATCCGGGATCGACTCTCGCCACACTCTACCGGCCCTCCATCGGGAGACTGATCGAGATCGCGGGCGTTTAACCCCTCGGGGCACGGCGCGAATATCGCGGAACAGGGCCTCGGTTACCCGCCGCCTGGCATCCGGCATGATCGCCGCTCGCGGGGGCAGTTGGGCTGTGCCCGGCTTCGGCGCGGGCCCAGCCGCGCGCCCCGCGCCTGAACGGCATGCGGGTCTCATCACGGGCTAGCCGGAAGAACTTTTAGAACTTTTGGCCATAGCGTTGCCCAACCTACGGTTTCGTAGGTTACGGTTACGTAAGCGTCAAGCACACTTGGTCGCTCTGTGACTCACAACGCCCCGACCACAGCGAGGAGCACGATGACCACCTCCGAGAGGGCCAAAGCCCCCTCCGACGTCCGGCCGGCATTCGCGCCTCCACCAAGGGCCGCTCGCACCACCCTGACGACCGCCGCCACCACGGCCCGGGAAGCCGGAGCCGCCCCGAGGGCCACCGTCCGGGTCCCCCGTTCCGACCTCGACGACGAGAAGGCGACCCCCGGGCAGCGGGCCCTCGTCGGGGTCTTCGTCGTCGTCCCGCTCCTGGCACTGATCGCGGCCATCCCGGTGGCGTGGGCTTGGGGCTTCCTCGGCTGGCATGACGCGATCATCGCGCTCGTCTTCTACTGGGTATCCGGGCTCGGCATCACCGTCGGCTTCCACCGGTACTTCACGCACGGCTCGTTCAAGGCCAAAACCGCCCTGCGGGTGGCTCTCGCGGTGTGCGGCACCCTGGCCATCGAGGGCCCGGTGTTCAACTGGGTCGCCGACCACCGCCGCCACCACAAGTACAGCGACAAGGAAGGCGACCCGCACTCACCGTGGCGCTACGGCGACGACTGGAAGGCGCTCTCCAAGGGCCTCGTCTTCGCCCACGTCGGATGGCTGTTCGACCCGAACAAGACGTCGAAGGAAAAGTTCATCCCCGACCTGCTCGCCGACGCCCGCATCCGGCGCGTCCACCAGCTGTTCCCAGTGCTCGTTCTCACCTCGTTGCTGCTCCCGGCGCTCATCGGCGGCCTGTGGTCCATGTCGTGGTACGGCGCGCTCACCGCGTTCTTCTGGGGCAGCCTGGTCCGGATCGCGCTGCTGCACCATGTCACCTGGTCGATCAACTCGATCTGCCACACGTTCGGCAGTGAGGAATTCGAGGTGCGGGACAAGTCGCGGAACGTGGCCTGGCTGGCCATCGCCTCGTTCGGTGAGTCCTGGCACAACCTGCACCACGCTGACCCGACGTGCGCGCGGCACGGCGTGCTGAAGGGGCAGCTTGACCCCAGCGCCCGCGTGATCTGGGCCTTCGAGAAGCTCGGCTGGGCCTACGACATCCGCTGGCCGGACGCCGGGCGGCTGGGGGCCAAGCGCCCGGTCACCGCGACCAGGAAGCTCGGCTCCATGACCCGCAACAGGTTCACTCCGATCGCATCACGGCCGGCGCAGATGAGTGACGAGATGGCCGGCCCGGCGCAATGATGGCTGAGTGAACGACGATCCGCCGCTCAGATCCGCTCGCAGACGAATGACCGGGAAAGAACGCCGCGAGCAGCTGCTCGACATCGGGCGGCGGCTGTTCGCGGAGCGCGGTTTCGAGGGGACCTCGATCGAGGAGATCGCGGCTAAGGCCGGGGTGTCCAAGCCCGTGGTGTACGAACACTTCGGCGGCAAGGAGGGCCTCTACGCCGTCGTCGTCGACCGCGAGGTCGACCGGCTGCTCACGCTGGCCACCACGCTGCTGGACGGCGGCGACACGATGCCGAAGTTCCAGGACGCCGCGGTCAAGCTGCTGAGGTACATCGAGGACAACGCCGACGGGTTCCGCATCCTGGTCCGGGACTCTCCGCCCGGATCAGGAACGGGCACGTTCGGCACCCTGCTGTCGGACATAGCCGGGCAGGTGGAATACATCGTCGGCGACTTCCTGTCCTCGCGCGGCCAGGACCCGAAGCTCGCCCCGATGTACGCCCAGATGCTGGTGGGCATGGTCGCCTTCACCGGACAGTGGTGGCTGGACGCCCGCAAGCCGCAGTTGGAGGACGTTGCGGCGCACCTGATCAACCTGGCCTGGAACGGGCTGTCGCAGCTGGATCCCGCACCGCGCATCCCACCGGAGATCATGGCCAGGCAACGCGAGGAGGAAAAGCCGGCGGCCGGGTGACGGGACGTCAGCAAGGCGCCCGCCACGGCGGGCCGGTCACACGGCGGGCCGGTCAGCAGGCGCGTCCCGCCGCACCGCCCGGGCCCGCCGATTCCGGTGGGCATACGGGCAGGCCGTCGGCAGCCCAGGCGCCAAATCCGCCGGCGATGTCGGTGGCGCTCGCCAGGCCCAGCTCCTGCAGCGCGGCGGCGGCCAGGCTTGAGGTGTACCCCTCGGAGCAGAACACGATGACCTGCTGATCGTATCCGTCGACCCACGGCAGCCGGGCGTCGCTGGCGGGGTCGAAACGCCACTCGAGGACGTTGCGCTCCACGATCACGGCCCCCGGGATGCCGCCTTCGCGGGCGCGCTGGGCCTGCGGGCGGATGTCGACGAGGACGGCGCCGCGGGTAAACTCCGCGAACGCCTCTTCCGGTGTCAGCCGGTGCAGGCGCGCTCGTGCGGCCGCGAGGATCTCGTCGATCGTCCGGGCCCCGGGCGGCCGGGCAGCCGGGGCGGCCGGGCCGCTTTCCGTGGTTCCGGTGGGCGCGGCGCCGATGACGGCCGCGCCGGTCGCCGGGTGGCTCACCACTGGGCTGCGGCTTCGGTGTCCAGCACGACCAGGCCGGCGCCGGTGAGGTCGTAACGCGTCATCTCCTTCAGCGGCGGCGAGTAGGCGTGCACGCTGACCGCGACCGCTTCCGATGTGTTGCGCACGTCGTGAATGTACTCCGGGCCGAAGGCATGCATCTGCCCGGCGCTGACCGGCGTGACCGTCACCGGGCGAAGGCGCCCGGGCGGCCGGGCCTTTGTCCCGGCCTGATGCTCTTCCAGCGTGCCCCACACGGCCCCGAACGCCCCGGCCGAACCGCCGTGGTCGTGGAATCCGGTGCCCTGCCCGGGCAGCCAGCTGATCAGCCAGACCTCGTACTGGTCATCGGCGTGAAGCCGCTCGTACCAGCGCTCGTCCGGGCTGAGCCGGACGCGCGACATCCATTCGCGCGGTTCCGCCGCGTGCTTACGTACTTTCCCGGCGAGCTGCCGCGGGCTGAGCGCGGCAGGAATGATCGTGGTCATGGGTCGTCTCTCCTCGTGTCCTGGTTCCGGGCCAGCCCGGGCCGGCGTCACGTCCCTGTGCCGAACGAACTGGACAAAGGGCGCTTGCCTGACGGCGGAGGTCCACGTGGAGACGGTGATGATGACGGCGACCGCGATGCACGGTCACGATCATGCCAGCAATTGTCTATCAAATCAATTCGGAAAGTAGGTTAATCGCCCAAGTGGACGGCCAACGGCGTCTCCGCGGAGCTGTCAACGCCGTGCAGCGCCGCGCCGGGCCAGCGGCGGGCGAGGTCAACGGTGAGGTCGCCTGGCCCGCAGCCCAGGTCGAGGACGCTCTGCGGCGCGACGGCCCCGATCCGGGCGACCAGTTCGGCAAAGGCCTTGCCCGCTCGGCGGCGAAGCGCCGGTACTGGTCCGGGCCCCACATGAGCGCCTTCCTTCTCTTGATGTCGAGATACTTTTATCACTATTTACGGGAGCGGGCATCTTTATCTACGGGAGCGGTCATCTTGACGTCAAGAGATATCCTGGGGCAATGGCGGATGTTCCCGAACTGAGCCCGGGGGCACGTGTCACGCCGCGGGGCGCGCAGGTCCTCGACGGCGGACCGGGCCCGGATGGTGCGGTACGCGACGAGGTAGACGATCTGGTGGCCGCGTGGCACGCCCAGCGGCCCGATCTGGACGTCGAGCCCATGCAGGTGCTGAGCCGGGTATCCCGGCTGGCGCGGCACCTTGACCTCGCCCGGCGGGCCTCGTTCGCGAGTCGCGGCCTCGAGACGTGGGAGTTCGACGTGCTGTCGGCCCTGCGCCGGCAGGGGCCGCCGTATCAGATGACGCCGGGAGCACTGATCCGCGCGACGCTGGTCACCTCGGGCACCATGACCAACCGGATCGACCGGCTCGCCGAGGCGGGACTCGTTCGCAGGAAACCCGACCCGCGGGACCGGCGCGGTGTGCTCGTCACCCTCACCGACCAGGGCCGGGCCACAGCCGATGACGCGCTGGCGGACCTGCTGCGCCGCGAGCGGGAACTGCTCGCCTCGCTCGGGCCTGACGACCAGCGCACGCTCGCCGGGCTACTGCGGACCCTGCTCGCCCCCTTCGACGCCCTGCCGCCGGAGTAACCTGGCCGCCAAGCTTGGCCTCAGGCTTCCAGGCCGCCGGCGACGCTGAGCCAGCGTTCTTCGAGGACGGCCTTATCCGCGCGGACGGAGCGCAGGTCAGCCCCCATCTGGGTGAGCTTCTCGTAATCGCTGGCGTTCTCGGCCATCTGCGCGCCGAGCTGCGCCTCCCGGCCGGACAGGCGGTCGATCTGCCGTTCGAGCCGCTGCAGCTCCTTGCGCGCAGCCCGTTCTTCCGCCGTGCCGGGGGCGGTCCCGCCGGGCGGCGCCGGGGCCGCCGGGCTGGGCCCGCCGGCCACGGACGCCGCGGACGCCCGCCCCAGCGGGGCCGCCGGGGCCGCCGGGGCGGGCAGCGACGCCTCACGGGTCCCGCGCACCTGGTCCAGGTACTGTTCCACGCCGCCGGCCAGGAACGACAGCTTCCCGTCTCCCAGCAGCGCCACCACATGATCGGTGACCCGCTCCAGGAAGTACCGGTCGTGGCTGACCACGGTCATCGAGCCGGGCCACCCGTCGAGCAGGTCCTCCAGCTCGGTGAGGGTCTCGATGTCCAGGTCGTTGGTCGGCTCGTCGAGCAGCAGCACGTTCGGCCCGTCCATCAGCAGCCGGAGCAGCTGCAGCCGGCGCCGCTCCCCGCCGGACAGTTCGCCGACCGGGGCCCACTGCTTGTCCCCGCGGAAGCCGAACCGCTCCAGCATCTGGCTGGCCGATATTTCGCGCTTGCCGACACGGACGAACGACCGGACGTCCTGGACCGTCTCGAGCACCCGGCGCCCGGGGCCCACCTCGGCCAGTTCCTGGCTGAGGTGGGCGATCCGCACGGTCTTGCCCCGCACCACGGTGCCCACGGCCCGGACCGTATCCGGGCCGCCCTCGCCCGGGCCCTCGCCCGGGCGGGACGGCGCCGGGGAGCTGCCTGGCCGGGCGGGGACGAGCGACCCATCGAGCAGGCGCAGGAACGACGTCTTGCCGCTGCCGTTGACGCCCACCAGCCCGGCTCGCTCGCCGGGCGCCAGCTGCCAGGTGACGTCGTCCAGCAGCACGCGCGGGCCTGCCCAGAGCGTGACGTCCTCGACATCGACGACGGTCTTGCCGAGCCGCGCGGTGGCGAGGCTGGTGAGCTCGACGGTATCCCGGACCGGCGGCTCATCGGCGATCAGCGCGTTGGCCGCCTGCACGCGGAACTTCGGCTTGGTGGACCGCGCCTGCGGGCCGCGGCGCAGCCACGCGAGCTCCTTGCGCATCAGGCTGCGCCGGCGGCGCTGGACCGCCTCCGCGTTGCGTTCGCGTTCGGCCTGGGCCAGCACGTACGCCGAGTATCCGCCGTCGTACGCGTACACCTGGCCGGACTCGACCTCCCACGTGCGGTCACCCGCGGTATCCAGGAGCCAGCGGTCGTGGCTCACCACGACGAGGGCGCAGCGCCGGTCTCTCAGGTGCCGTCCCAGCCAGTCGATCGCCTCCAGGTCCAGGTGGTTGGTCGGCTCGTCGAGCAGCAGAACATCGACGTCGGAGACGAGCAGCGACGCCAGTGCCGTCCGCCGGCGTTCGCCGCCGGAGAGCCGGCTGGTGTTCGCCCCGAGATCGATCCCGCCGAGCAGCTCCGCGACCACGCTGCGGGCCCGTGGATCGCTGGCCCACCGGTGCTCGGCGGCCTCGCTGGCCCCGGGGCCGAACACGGCCTGACGCACCGTGCCGGACAGCTCGTCCCGCTGGCGCAGGTACCCGATCCGCAGGCCGGCGATGCGCGCGATCCGGCCGGAATCAGCCTCCATGGTGCCCGCGAGCAGGGACAGCAGGGTCGATTTGCCCGTCCCGTTGCGGCCGACGACACCGATCCGGTCCCCGGTCGCGATGCCCAGTGATACCGAGTCCAGCAGCGTGCGTTCGCCGAACGCCTTGACCACCTTCTCGGCGCTGATCAGGTTCACCATGCCGCCCGCACCCTGCACGGGTCGCGGCGGTACGTCATACGGAAGCCGGTCACGGCGCCCCGGCCGTGACCGACGCCCCCGGCACCGGGCCCGCCGCCCGGGTCACCGCCCGGCATACCCCGGCACCGGACAGGGACACCGCGAGGTCCACCGCACGCTCGGCGCTGGCGGCGAGAAAGACACACGTCGGCCCGGATCCCGCGACGATCGCCCCGAGGGCGCCAAGTTCCCGGCCGACCGCCAGAGTCTTGCGCAGCGCCGGGAACAGCGAGAGGGCGGCCTGCTGCAGGTCGTTGCTCAGGGCCTGGCCCACCGCCGCCGGACTCCCGGACCGCAGCGCGCCCATCAGCGCACGATCCAGCATCGGACCAGACCCCGGGCTGTCGGTCGCGAGCCCCGCGCCGTCGGCCGCGAGCCCGGCCCCGGGGCGGGGCAGCCAACCGGAGGATCGGTCTGGCGCCGGGTCGCGGGTGGCACGCAGCCGGTCGAAGGCCGCGTAGACCTCCGGTGTGGATAGGGCCCCATCGGCCACGGCCAGGACCCAGTGATACTCGCCCGAGGCCAGCGCGGCGGTCAGCCGCTCTCCCCGGCCCTGGCCGACGGCGGTGCCGCCCACCAGCGCGAAGGCGACGTCGCTGCCGACGTCCGCCGCGACCTCCCGCAGTCGCTCGTAGCTGAGCCCGGCGTTCCACAGCTCGTTGCACGCGACCAGGGCGGCGGCGGCATCGGCGCTCCCGCCGGCCAGCCCGGCGGCCACCGGTATCCGTTTCCGGATAGTGATCTCGATAGGCCCGGTTACGTCACGGGGCAGGCCAGCGGCCATTGCGAGGGCCGCGGCGGCCTTCAGGGCCAGATTCTCCGGGCCAGCAGGCACCGCGTCCGCGCCCTCGCCGCTCACCAGAACCCGGTCCCCGCCGGGGCCGGCCTCGGCCACGGTCACGTTGTCATACAGCGAGATCGCCTGGAACACGGTCACAAGGTCGTGGTAACCGTCGGCGCGGCGCGGCCCGACGGCGAGCTGCAGGTTGATTTTGGCGGGGGCCCGCGCGGTCACACCGGTCACGATCCCCCGATCATAGTTGGATGGCTGTGCTGGCCCGGGGGAGCGACCCCCCGGAACCCCCCGCGACGCCCCGGCTCCGGTACTCGCCGTGACATCGGACGCTCGCCCGGGCCAAGGCCCGGGGTCGGGCCCGATCGGGCCTGCCGCCCGTCCGTCTGTAGCCCCGCGCTGGTGCTCACCGTGACACCGGGCGCTCACCCTGGCCCGGGGCCCGGGTTCGCGCCCGGTCGGAGCTTCGCTCCGTCGGTCCGTAACCCGTGTTCCGATCCAGACCAACTTCGGCGATTTGGGCGAACTCGGCGATACTGAGCGACTCGCCGCGCGCGCCCGGGTCGAGGCCGGCCGCACGGACCAGGCGTTCCGCTTCTGCCGCGGACCCGGCCCAGCCCGCCAGGGCCGCGCGCAGCGTCTTGCGGCGCTGGCCGAACGCGGCGTCGATGACCGCGAACACCTGCTCGCGGGACGCCGACGTCCGCGGCGGATCGACCCGCGTGAACGACACCAGGCACGAGTCGACCCCCGGCACCGGCCAGAACACGGTCCGCGGCACCGGCCCGGCCGGGCGCATCCGCGCGGACCAGGCCAGCTTGGCCGAGGACACGCCGTACTCCCGGCTGCCCGGCGGCGCGCACATCCTCGCCCCCACCTCGGCCTGCACCATGACGAGGCCGTGCCGCAGCGACGGCCACCGGGCGAGCACATTGAGCAGCACGGGGACGGTGGCGTTGTAGGGCAGGTTGGCCACCAGCACGGTGGGCGGATCTCCCGGAAGCTCCCGCATGCGGGCCGCGTCCGCCGTCACGACCTCCAGCCGCCCGGCGAGGCCAGGCGCCCGGGCCGCGACGGTCGCCGGGAGCGCCGCGGCCAGCACGAGGTCCATCTCCACCGCGACCACCCGCCGGGCTACCTCGAGCAGCGGCAGGGTGAGCGAGCCAAAGCCCGGCCCGACTTCGAGGACCACGTCGCCGGGCCGCAGGCCGGCCAGCGCAACGACCCGCCGTACCGTGCCGTGGTCGATGACGAAGTTCTGGCCGAGCCGCTTGGTCGGGCGCACCCCCAGCCGCGCGGCCAGGTCCCTGATCTCGGCCGGCCCCAGCAGCCGTGCGCTCACCACGGGCCGGATCACCACGGGCCGAAGATACGCTCCCCGGTCGCCGTCACCACCGCGCAGAGCTCGGCCACATCCATGTTCTTCACCTCGGCCAGGCGGCGCGCCGTGTAGGCGGCGAGGGCAGGCGAGTTCGGCTTGCCGCGGTAGGGCACCGGGGTCAGGAACGGGGCATCGGTCTCTACCAGCACCAGGTCCGCGGGGGCCACGGCGGCCGCGTCGCGCAGGCCCTGCGCACTGGCGAAGGTGAGGTTGCCGGCGAAACTCATCACGTAGCCGGCGTCCGCGCACCGCTTGGCCATCTGCTCGTCCCCGGAAAAGCAGTGGAACACCACCTTGTCCGGCGGTCCCTCCTCGGCCAGGATGCGCAGCACGTCCTCGTGTGCCTCCCGGTCATGGATCATCAGGGCCTTGCCGGTCCGCTTCGCGATACCGATGTGCGCACGGAACCACTCACGCTGCAGCGCAGGGTCGGAGGAGTCGCGGTAATAGTCCAGGCCGGTCTCCCCGACCGCGCGGACCCGCGGTAGTCCGGCCAGCGTCTCGATCTCGGCCAGCACGTCGTCCAGCGCGGTGACCGCGCCCGTATCGTTGGGGTGGATGGCGACGGCGGCGTACACCGTTCCGTACTCCTCCGCGCACCTTGCCGACCAGCGCGACGACTCCAGGTCCACGCCGACCGTGATGACCCGCTCGATCCTGGCCGCGTGCGCCGCGTCGAGCACCTTGGGCACGGGCAGGCCCATGATGTCCAGGTGCGTATGACTGTCGAACAGTGCTGGCCCGGGGGGACGACCCCCCGGAGCCCCCCGCGACGCCCCGGCTCCGGTACTCGAACCCGCACCAGTTTCGGTCGGCTCGCTCATCAGTGGCCGGTTTCCCGGAGCCGGGCCACTTCCTCGTCGGCTACCGACGGGGCGAGCTTGGTGAACAGCGGAGCCGGCACCTCGAGCGGCGTCCCCGGCCGGATGGGGTGGGACTCCCAGCGCGCGGCACCGTCGTACCGGCCGGTGATCACCGGGTAGGAGGGACCGCCTTCCTCGTCCACTTCCCTGATCTCGGGCGTGCCGGACCAGTCACCGGACCCGCCCAGCATCTCGAAGACCTTCTGGGACGAGCCCGGCAGGAACGGCGTCAGCAGCGTCTTGGCGTCGTCGACCACCTGCAGCGCGACGTGCAGGATCGTCCGCGTCCGGTCGGGGTCGCTCTCGCGGAGCTTCCACGGCGCCTGCTCGGAAAGGTACTTGTTGGCCTCAGCCACCGTCCGCATCGCCTCGCCGGTGGCCAGCTTGAACCGGGACCTCTCCAGATGCGCGCCGACCGCGGCGAACGCCTGCCGGGAGTGCGCCAGCAACGCAGAGTCGGTTTCGGTCAGCTCGCCCGGCGCCGGGATCGACCCGATGTTTCGCGCCGCGAACGAGACCGAGCGATTGACCAGGTTGCCCCAGGTCGCCACCAGCTCGTCGTTGTTGCGGCGGACGAACTCACTCCAGGTGAAATCGGTGTCCTGGTTCTCCGGGCCGGCCACGGCCACGTAGTACCGCAGCGCGTCCACGTCGTACCGCTCGAGGAAGTCACGGACGTAGATGACGACGTTGCGGGAGGAGGAGAACTTCTTCCCTTCCATCGTCAGGTACTCGCTGGAGACGATCTCGGTGGGCAGGCTGAGCTCGCCCAGTGGGCCCGGCGTGCCGCCCTTTCCGCCCCGGCCCGAGTAGCCGAGCAGCATGGCCGGCCAGATCTCGGAGTGGAAGACGATGTTGTCCTTGCCCATGAAGTAGTACGACTCGGCGCCCGGCGACTGCCACCAGGCACGCCAGGCGTCGGGGTCACCGGACCGCCTCGCCCACTCCACCGACGCCGACAGGTAGCCGATGACCGCGTCGAACCAGACGTAGATCTTCTTGTCCGGGCGGTCGCGCCAGCCGTCCAGCGGGACCGGCACCCCCCAGTCCAGGTCACGGGTGATCGCCCGGGGCTGGAGGTCGTCGAGCAGGTTAAGCGAGAACTTGAGCACGTTCGGCCGCCACTGGCCGCCCTTGCTCTGCAGCCAGCTGCCCAGCACGTCGGCGAAGGCGGGCAGGTCGAAGAAGAAGTGCTCCTCCTCGACAAACTCCGGCTTCTCCCCGTTGATCCTGGACCGGGGGCCGATCAGATCGACCGGGTCGAGCTGGTTGCCGCAATTGTCGCACTGGTCGCCGCGGGCGCTGTCGTACCCGCAGACCGGGCAGGTGCCCTCGATGTACCGGTCCGGCAGTGTACGCCCGGTCGACGGCGAGATCGCCCCGAGCGTCGTCTTCGTGAAGATGTAGCCGTTCTTGAACAGGCCCAGGAAGATGTCCTGCGTGACCGCGTAATGGTTACCCGTCGTGGTCCGGGTGAACAGGTCGTAGGACATGTTCAGCCCGGCCAGGTCCTGGACGATAACGCGGTTGTACCGGTCCGCGAGCTCGCGGGCCGTCACGCCTTCGGCATCGGCCTGCACCTGGATCGGGGTGCCGTGCTCGTCGGTGCCGCTCACCATCAGCACCTTGTTCCCCGCCATACGCTGATACCGGCTGAACATGTCACAGGGCAGCCCGAAGCCGGAAACGTGCCCGATGTGACGAGGGCCGTTAGCGTAGGGCCAGGCCGGTGCGGCCAGAATGTGCCGGCCGGGCTGAGTTGGCGAGGACATGCTTCAAGCCTAGGGCCACCGGCCGCCTGCTAAGCGCGAATTTACGCCCCGTTAGAGCCGGCTCCGCGCACATCGCTGCCCGCGCGTGCGGTCACGCCCGCGTTCTGGCCGGCGCCGGCTCCGTCCGTGCCGCCGTTCGCGGAGCCGCCGTTCACGGATGCCTGCGCGGGAACTCCCGCGGCGGCGCCGGCGTCGACGCCCAGCGTGCCGAGCGCACCATCCGCCCGGCCCCGGCTGACCTTGCCCGGCGCGGCCTCACGGCCTTCCTCGTCGGTCTCCAGCGCACCCATGGCCGGGTGCCGGGTCCGCCGGATGCCCAGGATGCTGAGGAAGAACGTGCCGAGGATGATCTGGCAGCTGACGATCAGGGCGGTGACCGACGGCACCACAATGCGCAGAGCATGGTTGTAGTCGAGCGAGCCGAAGCTGGCGCTGTGCCAGTAGGACAGCGACACCGCCAGGCCGACGATCCCGGCGACACCGAGCACCGCCCCGGCGAGCAGGCCACGTTCCAGGCTCAGCGTTTTCAGGATGTGCCGGACCCGCTTGTCCTCCGGCAGGAATCCCTCGGCACTGGCGTACACCTGCGTGAACAGCGCGAACAGCACCGACTGGAAACCGATGACGACCATGGCCGAGGCCGCGACGAGCGTGTCCACGTCGAACGTGACTGAGCCGATGCTGAACGGCCGCGGGATGACGACGGCACCGATCAGGATGCCGAGCGCGAAGACCACCAGGCCGGGTACGAAGAACAGCCAGCGCGGGCTGAACAGGAGCAGGAAGCGCAGGTGACGCCAGCCGTCCCGCCAGCTCCGCAGGTGCGGCGGGCGGCTACGGCCGTCCTTGGCCAGCGTCGTCGGGACCTCGGTGATGCGCTGCTTGGCCAGGGTCGCCTTGACCACGAGCTCACTGGCGAACTCCATGCCCGTGGCCTGCAGCCCCAGCCTCATCACGCTGTCCCGGCGGAAGCCGCGCAGACCGCAGTGGAAGTCGCCGATCTTGCTGCCGAAGAACAGCCGGCCGATGGAGCTGAGCACCGGATTCCCGATGTAGCGGTGCAGGGCCGGCATCGCGCCCGGCTCGATGCCGCCCTTGAAGCGGTTCCCCATCACCAGATCGGCCCCGTCGCGCAGGCTCTGGACGAACGGCATCAGGTTGGTGAAGTCGTAGCTGTCGTCCGCGTCGCCCATGATGATGAACCGGCCGCGGGCGGCGACGATCCCGCCCATCAGGGCGTTGCCGTAGCCCTTCTCGGCGACGGGCACGACCCGTGCCCCGGCGTCGGTCGCCAACTGCTGGCTCCCATCGGTGCTGCCGTTGTCGGCGATGACCACCTCGCCGCTGATATCGTGCTCGCGCAGAAACCCCACGGCCTTGCGCACGCACGTCGCGACCGTCTCGGCCTCATTGAGGCACGGCATGACGACGGTCAGCTCCACGTCATCTCCCTTACTGCTCACGGTTTCACCATCCGCTGAAGTTTTGCGCCAGGTAGCGTGGGAAGGCGCCAGGCCCCGGGGCTGCCCGCCATCACCCGGGCCGCTGCTGCACCGTAATACCGTAGGCGAAAGAATGCATGCGAGGCGGCCAGTACTAGCGAAGCATTCATTAGCGTTTGTGCAACACGGTCACTGAACAGTACAAGATCATTACAAGGAGGGTCCGGGTTGACCGCACCGGCCTCAGGCTCACGGCGGGTCACGCTGCCCCGCCTGCCCGGCTCGTTTCGCCGGAACCGCTCCACAGCCGCGGACGGATCCCGCGGCCGGTTCGCATCCCTGTTGTCCCCCACGGCGATCCGTGCCCTGATCGCCAGGAACCGCCTGTTCTTTCTGGTCCTGATCCCGGCGATCGCCCTGCGCGCCGACGCCGAGCTGGGTTACCGGTGGCAGTCCTGGTTCAACGACTCGTTCGAGTATATCGGGGACGTGATCGGCCTCCACCCGGACGTGACGCGCCCGGCGGGATACGCGATCTTCCTCAAGCTCCTGGAGCCACTGCACAGCTACGCAGTCATAACGATCTTGCAACATCTGATGGGCCTGGCCGTCGGTGTCATGGTGTACGCGGTGGCCAGGCACCGGTTCGGGGTGGCCCCGTGGATCGCCTCGCTGGCCGCGGTCCCGGTCCTCTACGACGGTTTCCAGATCCAGCTCGAGCACCTGATCCTCAGCGACGTCCTGTTCGAGTTCCTGCTCGCCCTGGCCACCACCCTGCTGCTGTGGGACAGCAAGCCGTCGTGGCAGCGCTGCACGCTCATCGGCCTGATTCTCGGCGTGTCGGCCACGGTCCGCTCGGTGGGCCTGCCGTTCCTGGCCATCTTCGCCGTCTACATCATCATCAAGCGGATCGGCTGGCGGGCCGTCGCCGGCGTCGTCGTGGCGTGCCTCGCCCCGGTCCTGCTTTACTGCACGTGGTTCTACGCGGTGTACGGGCAGTTCGCGATGACGGACAGCACCGGCATCTTTCTCTACTCGCGCGTGATGGCGTTCGCCGAGTGCTCCAAGATGCACGTGCCTACCGACGAGCTGTCGCTGTGCACGACGACCCCGCCGGACAAGCGGCCCATGTCGCAGTCCTACATCTGGTCGGACATCTCCCCGCTGGACCGCTTCCCGCCATCGAAGTTCTCTCCGCTGCCGAATCAGCTGGCCCAGGACTTCGCCAAGCGGGCAATCATCGCCCAGCCGGTGAGCTACGCGCAGATCGTGGGGTACGACACGATCCGGGTGTTCGAGTGGAAGCGCTACGTCTTCCCGAACGCCGCCACCTATGACGAGTACCTGTTCGGCTACCACTCACTGCCCATCCCGGCCTGGGCCCGCGGGCACGTCGGGTCCTACCCCTCCGACGTGGCCTACTACATCCGGGGCAACCCACTGACCAACGTGGTCGAGCCGTTCGCCGCGGTGATCCGGACCTGGCAGCGGTACGTCTGGCTGCCCGGCACCGTGTACGGCGCCATCCTGGCCGTCGGCCTGGGCGGCATCGTGCTCGCCTGGCGGCGGCTGGGCGGTGAGGCCGCGCTGCCCTGGGTGATTTCGGTCGCACTGATCGTCGTGCCGGCCGCCACCGCCGAATTCGACTACCGGTACGTGCTGCCGGCGGTGCCGTTCGCCTGCCTCGCGGCGGCCATGGCCTTCGGCCGGGACACGGCCGCCCGCAACTGGCTGGATTCCCGCCGGGCCCGGCGGCGCGGCGAGGCGGCGTCGGCCGGCGCCGCGGGCCAGGGGGCCGGCGGGGGCGCCGATCAGGAACTGTCGCGCGGCGAGACCACAGCGTCGTAGACCCGATTGCGCGGCACGCCGGTCTCGGCGGCGACGGCGGCGATCGCGTCCTTGCGGCTCGCGCCGCCGGCGACCCGCCGGCGCACCTCGGCGACCGCTGCGCTGACATCCCCGGCGCCCGCGCCCCGGCCAGCGGCCGATGCCCCCTCGACGACCACGGTGATCTCACCGAGCAGGCCGCCGGCCGCCCAGACGGCCAGCTCGGCCAGGGTGCCGCGGCGGACCTCCTCGTGCGTCTTGGTCAGCTCGCGGCACACGACGGCGCGCCGTTGCTCCCCGAAGGCGGCCGACAGTTCGCTCAACGTCGTCCCGGCCCGGCGCGGTGACTCGAAGAACACCATGGTCCGGCGCTCACCGGCCAGCTCGGCGAACCGCCGCGACCGATCCCCGCGGCCCCGCGGCAGGAAGCCCTCGAAGCAGAACCGGTCCGTGGGCAGCCCCGAGACGGCGAGCGCCGCCGTCACCGCCGACGGCCCCGGCAGGACGGTCACCCGGAGGCCCGCCTCGGCCGCGGCGGCGGTCAGCCGGTAGCCGGGATCGCTGACGCCCGGCATGCCGGCGTCGGTCACGAGCACGACGTCATGCCCGGCGCGCAGTTCACGCAGCAGAAAATCGCGGCGTTCCGCCTCGGCCCCCTCGTAGTAGGAGACGAGGCGCCCGGTCAGCTCGACGCCCAGGCGGCCGGCCAGCCGCCGTAGCCGCCGGGTGTCCTCCGCGGCGATGACCGGAGCCGCCGCCAGCTCCGCGGCCAGCCGACCGGACGCGTCGTCCGGCCGGCCGATGGGCGCCGCCGCCAGGATCAGCGTACCGGCCGCGGTGTCCGTCCCACCGACGAGACCCCCGGGATTTCCTGCTCCGCTCCGCATTCACTTTCCTTCGCTGCCGCCGCGTTTTCATCCCGTACGATATGCAGCAATGGCGGCAACCGAGGCCGGCGCACCGGCGACTGAAACGGCGGACGGGACACCGGCGCTACGCGACCGGCTAGTCTCCGCACTGCCCGCGGACCGGGTCCTGGGCTGGATAGGACCGCTCCTGGTCACCGCGTTCGGCGCATTTCTGCGCTTCAACCGGCTGGCGGTCCCGCGCGCCCTGATCTTCGACGAGACCTACTACGCCAAAGACGCGTACAGCTTCCTCAACTACGGGGTCGAGCACAACCTGGTCAGTAACGCCAACGCGCTCATCCAGTCGGGCAGCACGAAAATATTCTCCCCGGGCGCCGAATACGTGGTGCACCCACCCCTCGGAAAGTGGCTGATAGCGGGCGGGGAATGGCTCTTCGGCCTGAACTCCTTCGGCTGGCGCTTTTCCGCAGCCGTGTTCGGGTCGCTGGCGATCCTCCTCATCTGCCGGATTGCCCGGCGGATGACGCGGTTGACGCTGCTGGGCTGCATCGCCGGCCTGCTGATGTCGCTCGACGGCCTGGAGTTCGTGATGAGCCGGACCGGGCTGCTCGACATCTTCCTGATGTTCTTCGTGCTGGCCTCGTTCGGCTGCCTGGTGATCGACCGCGACGTGTCCCGCGCGCGCCTGGCCCAAGCGGTAGCGGCGCGGGGCACGAGCGGGGCGGGCCCCGGGATCGGCATCCACTGGTGGCGGGTGGCGGCTGGTTTCTTCATCGGCTGCGCCTGTGCCTGCAAGCAGGACGCGGTTCTGGTACCTCTTCGCGTTCGCCGCCCTGGCCCTCGCGTGGGACGTCGGGGCGCGGCGCGCGGTGGGAATCGGCCACTTCTGGCGCGGTGCGCTGGCCCGCGACGGGAAATGGCTGCCGCTCACCTTCGGAGTGCTGCCGCTGGCCGTGTACATCGCCTCGTGGAGCGGCTGGTTCGCGTCCTCCCTCGGCTATGACCGCAATTACGCGGCCACGCAGGGCGTCCACACGCCGGTGCTGTCCGCGCTGTACTCGCTGTACGAGTACCACGTGCAGATGGTCCAGTTCGGCGTGGGCCTGAGCACCCGTCACCCGTATGAGTCACAGCCGTGGGACTGGCCGGTGCTGTCCCGGCCGGTCGCCTACTTCTACCAGTGCTACACGACTTCCTTCGCCAGCGCCGCCCACGTCTGCCCGACCGCCTACCGGGGCCCGGAATGGTCGCAGGAGGTCCTCGCGATCGGCACCCCCGCCATCTGGTGGGCGTCGATCCCGGCACTGGCCTTCTGCCTGGTCTGGTGGCTGCTGCACCGGGATTGGCGGGCCGGCGCGACCCTCCTGGCGGTGTCGGCGGGCTGGCTGACCTGGTTCCCGTTCGTCTCGCGGACCAAGTTCTACTACTACGCCACGGAGTTCGAGCCGTTCCTCATCCTGGCGATCGTGCTGTGCCTCGGGCTTATCATCGGCTCCGCGCGAGCCAGCGCCGCGCGCCGGTCGATCGGTGCGGCGGTGAGCGGGGCGTATCTGCTCGTGGTGCTGCTGAACTTCTTCTACCTGTACCCGATCCTGGCCGGGAAGGTCATCCCCTATACCGCCTGGCTATCACGCATGTGGTATCACGGCTGGATCTGAAGTTCCGTTCAGGCTGCTCACAGGTATCGCGATGTAACGTAAGCACAAGCTGTTAGCCGTTTGTGATTTGCATTACATTGCCGGGCTATCCGGCCTTCTCAAACGTCTACTAGGTAGCAATGATCGAGCCCGGAGAGAAACAATGAGCGCCAGCGATGAGGCCGAAGAGAGCCGTGCCCGGTTCGAGCGTGATGTCGTGCCTCAGCTCGGCCAGCTGTATCCCGCCGCCCTGCGGATGACCCGCAACCCGACCGACGCCGAGGACCTCGTCCAGGAGACGACGGTCAAAGCGTACGCGGCCTTCCACCAGTTCCAGACGGGCACCAACCTCCGGGCCTGGCTGAACCGCATCCTCACCACCACGTTCATCAACGTGTACCGCAAGCGGAAGCGCGAGCCGCAGCAGGCGCTGGGCGGGGACCTGGCGGACTGGCAGATGTCCGCAGACCGGCTCGCCCCGCCGTCACCGTCGGCGGAGGCCGAGGCACTGGACCGGATCACCGACTCCGACCTGCTGCGGGCGCTGCGCGAGCTGCCCGGGGAGTTCCGGACGGCGGTGTACCTCGCCGACATCGAGGGTTACCCGTACCGGGAGATCGCGGAGATGATGGGCACGCCGATCGGCACCGTCATGTCCCGGCTGCACCGAGGCCGCCGGAGACTCCGCGAGCAGGTCACCGAGCACGGCCTCCCGGTGACCCCGGCCGATACCTAGCTGGCTGGGCTGGCCCGGGTGGGGCGACCCCCCGGAACCCCCCGCTGCGCTTCGCGCCCCGCTGCGGTACTTCGCCGGGCGCACCGGCCACTCGCCGGGCCTGGAGGCCCGGACTCGCTGGGCTGGCCCGGGGGGCGACCCCCGGAACCCCCGCTGCGCTTCGCGCCCCGCTGCGGTACTTCGCCGGCGCACCGGCCACTCGCCGGGCCTGGAGGCCCGGACTCGCTGGGCCGGTATGAGCGCCTGGCCGTAACCTGCTGTGGTCCGCGGTTGCACCGGCCGCTCGCCGGGGCCGGGGGCCCCGGACTCGCTGGGCCGGTTACCTGGGCTGGAAGCGGACACCGCCGTCGAAGCGGATGACCTCGGCGTTCATGTAGTCGTTCTCGATCAGCATCCGGACGAGCTGGCCGAACTCGGCGGGCCGTCCCATCCGCTTCGGGAACACGATCGGCGCGGCCAGCCGGGCCTTGAACTCTTCGGCCCCGGCTCCCTCTCCGTAGATGGGCGTGTCGATGATGCCCGGGCAGATCGTGTTGACCCGCACTCCGATCGCCGCCAGGTCGCGCGCGGCGGGCACGGTCATCCCGATGATGCCGCCCTTGGACGCTGAGTAGGCGATCTGACCAGCCTGGCCCTCGATACCCGCGATCGACGAGGTGTTGATGACAACGCCGCGCTGGCCGTCCGCGTCGGCCGGCTCCGTGGCGGCCATGGCGGCCGCCGACAGCCGCATCAGGTTGAAGGTGCCGATCAGGTTGACCGCGACGACCTTCTGGTAGGCGCCGAGGTCGTGCGGCGTTCCGTCGCGCCCGACGGTACGCGCGGCCCAGGCGATACCGGCGCAGCTCACGGCAACCCGCAGCGGATGCCCGGTGCCGGCCGCGACCGCCACCGCGTCGGCGACCGACGCCTCGTCGGACACATCCGTCCGGGCGAACCGGCCGCCGATGTCATCCGCGACCGTCAGGCCGCGCTCTTCGGACAGGTCGGCGACGACGACCAGCGCCCCCGCCTTGGCCAGCTCGCGGGCGGTGGCCTCACCGAGGCCGCTCGCACCGCCCGACACGATCGCCGTGGTTCCGTTCAGTTCCATGTCGGGAGAATACGTGAGCGACACCAGCACCAGCGGGGCAGGCTGGGGCGTCTGTGTCCGTTCCCGCGTCCTTGCCCGCGTGGCTGTGTGCCCACGGGCGGGGCGTCAGTTGGCTGTTGAGCGGTACAAGCTCTCGGGCCGGGAACTCCCCTGCTCGGGCGATCGGCCTGGCCTCATACCCGGCGTGGCCGGGACCGGGATATCTTCCCGGGCGTGTTTGGCCACGACTGGGCCGGGTACCCGGCGTCGCGCCGGCGGGGCGTGCTTCACGCCGTGAGGCCGAAGGTCATGCAGCGGGGAGGGATCCGTGGTCCGTGCCGTGCAACCCGGAGGCGGGAGCTCGTCATCATCGGGCCTGGCCGACGTCATCGACACGATTGTCGACAAAGGGCTCGAGCCGGCTGGGGGTGACGACGACGAACCGGTGGGGGACGGCTATGAGGCCGAGGAGGACGAGCCCGAGCCCGCCAGGGCGGACAGGCCCGTGGGCCGCGGCAGCCGGGACACGAGACGGCGCCGCGCGCCGCAGTGGTCAGCGCGCAGACCGTGGACGCGGAACTGGCCCGGCTGTCGGTTTCCGCTCGCCGCTACCCGCCGCAGGCTCCGGACCTGGCGGGACGATCGGCCACCATGGTGCTCAACGCGGCCTACCTCGTGGCGGACGAGCATGCCGACGAGTTCGTGGCGGGAGTGAGCGAGCTGGCCGCGCGTCACCCGGCCGTCCAGCTCACGCTGACGGGGCCGTGGCCTGCCTATTCCTTCGGAGCCCCGGACGGCGAAGCCGAGGACCCGCGATGAGCGCGGGGCAGGACGGCGCATTCACGGGCCAGCCGGATCTCCCGGACGCGGCCGGGAACGGCTACGGCCCGGCGATCCGGGGAGAACGCATCGCCCTGGTGGATCTGCTCGACCGGGTACTGGCCGGCGGGGTGGTCATCGCCGGGGACGTCACGCTGACCATCGCGAACGTCGACCTGGTCACGGTCAACCTGCGTGCGCTCATCACCTCGGTCAGCAACCTCGCGGAGCCGCCATCCGCCGGTGCGGAGCGGAACCGGTGACGGACAGCCGCGACCCGCGGGCCGCCGGAGGTCCCGGAGCCGGACACGGCGGCCACCACGCGCCGGCCGGGCCGGCGAACGCGGAGCTGGCCAGGCAGCACGGGCTGCACGCGCCCAGCCAGCGAATCCGCCTTGACGCCGATCCCGACGCGGTCCAGCGAGACCTGGTGACCCTGGTGCTCACGATCGTCGAATTGCTGCGCCAGCTGATGGAACGCCAGGCGCTGCGGCGAGCGGAGGACGGAACGCTGACCGATGACCAGATCGAGAGCATCGGGTCGACGCTGATGGCACTCGACGAGAGGATGGCCGAGCTCAGAGATCATTTCGGGCTTGCCCCCCAGGATCTGAACCTAGACCTGGGCCCGCTCGGCCCGCTCCTGTCCTATGACTGAGGCGGCAGACGGCACGGCGCCGCGGAGCGCAGCCGGCTCATACCCTTGCTGACGCACTTCATCGCGAAGAGGTTGCCCGGTGTGCACCTGCGCCCCGTGAGCCGGCCCGCGTACCATCCCCGTGCTTCCCGTCGGCCGGCCAGTACGCGGGCCCGCTGGACTCCAGGTCGGCCGGTCAGTATGCGGGTCCGCTGGCCGGGACCCGTGCCGCCCGCTCGCGTACCGCGTGTCATCAGCGGCAACGCAGCCGGTAGGGTCAGATGCCGCAGAGCATGGTAACGATCTGTCGTCGCCGGCCGGCTACAGACACACGGGAATAGGGAGGAGCCGTGGCCTGCGTCATCCTTAGCCCCGCCGTGGGAACCGGCCCGGGGGCACCCGGCCCGGCCGCCCGCGCGGTGGCCCGCTGAGTCCGGCCGGGCTGGCCCGTGGCCCCGGATTCCGACTTCACCGCCGGCGGCCCAGGCGTCCCCGCTGAGCCCACCGGGGAGGGCTCCCCTGGCGGCGACGCCCCCCGTCACGTCGTAGCGGTGGACGCTATGGGCGGAGACAACGCGCCCGGCGAGATCGTGGCTGGTGCGCTTGCCGCTCAGCGTGAGCACGGGATCCAGATCATCCTGACCGGGCAGCCGCAACCGGTGGCGGCCGAACTCGCCGCCCTCGGCGCCGCCCCGGATGAGATCGCGGTCGTCCCGGCGGAGGATGTTCTCGGCATGGACGAGGGAGCCCTGGCCATCCGCCGCCGCCCCCGGTCCAGCATCGCGATCGCGTGCCAGCTGGTACGACGGGACCAGGCCGCGGCGGTGGTGTCGGCCGGCTCGACCGGCGGGGTGGTCACCACGGCCCGGCTGCGGCTGCGGCCGCTGACGGGCGGCGCACGGCCGGCCCTGGCCGCCGTGCTGCCTACACTGCCCCGCCCCACCGTGCTCATCGACGTGGGCGCGACCGCGGACCCCAAGCCGGAGATGCTGGTCCAGTTCGCCCAGCTCGGTGTGGCCTACGCTCAGGTCACCCTCGGTATCCAGGCCCCCCGGGTCGGGCTGCTCACCATCGGGGCCGAGCCTGCCAAGGGTAACAGACTGACCCGGGACGCGCATGAACTGCTCGCCGCGGACCCGGTGCACGGGGCTTCACCGCTGATCTTCGCCGGGAACATCGAAGGCGGCGACCTGATGGCCGGCAAGGTCGATGTCATCGTCACTGACGGGTTCACCGGGAACGTGGCCCTGAAGACTCTGGAGGGGTCGGTCCGGTTCGCGGCCGCGCAGCTCCGGGAGGCCGTTACCGCCAGCCGGGCGGCCCGTCTCGGCGCCGTCCTCCAGCGCCGCGCGTTCCGGGACATGGCCGAACGGCTAGACGCGGAGACCTACGGCGGTGCGGCGCTGCTCGGGCTGGGCGGGACGGTCGTGCTCGCGCACGGCGCGAGCACGGCCCGGGGCGTGAAATCGGCGTGCGTTCTCGCCCATGACCTGGCGCGCGGGCAGATCGTAGACAAGATCAGGGAACGGCTCGGACCGGGCCGGTCCGGCCACTTCCGGCGCCGCCCGGCCGGGTAATCCGTCCGCCGCCGCCCGGATGTCAGCTCATCCGGGGGGGAACTACGGGTTAAAGCTAGCCGGGCTCAGATTTTGGGCGGGCTCGTGACGTGGAGCAGTTTCAGGCCAGTGACCAGAACATGCTGAACGGAACTGGTAATCAGCAGCCGGAACTCGTTCACCTGGTCGCCCTGGAGGACGGGAGCGGCCGCGTAGTACGAGTTGTACAGGCCGGCGACGTCCAGCAGGTGGCGGACCAGGATGGCCGGGTTGTCCTCGTCGGCGGCCCGGGCTATCTTCTCGGGGAAATCCAGGAGCCGGAGGATCAGCAGAGCCTCCTGGTCGCTGAGGTCGAAGGCGGTGATGTCGGCCGCCCGGGGCAGGGGCCGGTTGTACCGGCGCAAGATCGACCCGGCCCGGCTCGCCGAGTAGACGACATAAGCGCCACCGGACTTCTCGAAAGCGGCGATGGTCGGCGTGAGATCGCCCCTGGCGATGCTGACGACGCCCTTCATGTCGCTCTTGAGATCATTGAAGATCACTGAACCGACCGCGAGCTGGCGGGCGGCCTCATCGATCTCCTGCTCCGTCATGCCGCCACTCGCCGCGGTCTTCGCGCGGTAGTACGCGACAGACTCGGTGAGCAGATCATTCACTCCGGCCACGCTGTCACGGCTAGAGAGCTTTTTCCCGGTCGAGGCGTCAACGTAGAACCCGAAATACGTGTGCTTCAGCCGTACCTCGCCCGGCTGTACGAGGCCGAGCACCTCCGCCGCCTGGAAGAGACGGGAGAAGTGGACCCGCTGTTCCTGGCCCACAACGTAGTTGATGTCGGTCGGATGGAAGACCTCCCGGCGCAGCTTGATGGCTCCGAGATCCCGCGTGGCGTAAATGCTGCTCCCATCCGAGCGCCGCGCGACCAGCCGCTCGCCGTCCGGCAGCGGCACCACCAGGGCCCCCAGGTCCTTCGTCAGCGAGGCCGCGGCCGTCTCCCGCGCCTCGGGCGTCATCTCACCGGCCTCGACAGCCCGGTCCAGCGCGGCGAGCTGGGCATTGACCATCTCCTGGGTCAGCTCGTACGCGTGCCCCTGGGCGACGGCCTCCTCGAGTACCCGGGTGCCGGCGTCGAGGTACATGCTCTCGCCGATCGTGAAGTCGATGTGGATGTCGAGAGCGGAGTAGAACGACTCGAAGTCATCGAGGCTCCACTCGACGATCTGGCGCCAGAGGTCCACCTCCGCGGCGTCCCCCTGCTCGAGCCGGCCGAAGCGCTGCTCCGACGCGGCCGCATACGCCTCGTAGGCGGCACGCAAGCCAGCCGCGGTGGTGACGCCCGGGAAGTACCACTGGACCAGCGCACGGTCGGACTCGGGCAGGCCGTCCAGATCGGCACCGGCCGCCACCGCCCGCTCCGTGGCGCGGCGAATCGCGTAGATCGTCAGGGACCGCTCATTGTTCGTCATGCCTGCCGGGAAGAGCGCCCAGAAGCGGCGGTATCCCTCCAGCATGAAGCCGAACCCGCCGAAGTCGTTGATGTGGTTCACCCGGTAGACCAGCGCGCCGCTCGCCTCGTAGAGATTGGACAGCACGTGGCCGATGATCGTGGAGCGCAAGTGTCCGGCGTGAAGGGTCTTGGCCACATTCGGGGACGAGTAGTCGACGATATCGGTGCGGTCGGCGCGGGTGTCGTTGAGGCCGAACCGGTCGGCGAGCTCGACCATCGCGGCAACCCCGGCCCGGAACCATTCGTCGGCCAGCCGTATGTTGACGTAGATGCCCTTCTGGGACACCTCGCTCACGACGTCAGCGAGTGCCGGCGACCGCAACGCCTGGACGATAAGCGGAGCCTGGGTGGCGATGTAGTCTTTCGCGCCAGACTCGCGCAGCAGTCCGGGTATCCGCAGGGCGATGTCCGCACCGAAACGGGACCGCTCGAGAATGTCCAGCTCCCAGGACAGGTCGGCCCGGCCGAACCGGTCCTGGAGCACGCTGCTGATCCGCTCCCGGAGCAGCGCCATCGGGTAGGAGTCAGCGGCCGGCGGCGGCAGAACAGGACGATGCGCGCGGATGGTGTCGCGGAGGTTCACGATTTCCTGGCGACGGACCTCGTTATACGCGGCAAGTTCGTTCATCGACCCCAGTCCCACGATTTGCGTTTCCTGATCCGGCATCGCCGACCTTCATCCTGGTGGTCCAGTACCCGGGACCGCCCGAGAGGCACGTCCAGGAATGGCGCACGCCGGTACCCGTCCATCAGGTCGGCGCCGATAGCCCGCCTCTCCTACGGCAACGCCGGTCCCGAACCGGCGGGCCCCGGAGACCGGGCCGCGCGTAAGGACAAATTCTAGCCCAGGCGATTCATGGCCCAGCGCGCCGCTGGTTCGGTGACGACGAGCGGCTCGGGACCGAACGGGCGGCGGACCCGCACACCGGGCTTGACCTGCTCGGCGTTCCCTTCCGGAGCGGATGTAGTGGTATCAGCGAACGTTCTGGGCGTTCCCAGGCTGTTCCCAGGCAGCGCCGACGGCGATCCCAGGATGAGGGCCGACACTCATGGTGTGAACGCATTGGCGCATCACTTCGCACGCGATCGCCGCAGATCCCTGATCTGGGCGATCGGCATAATCCTGGCCCTGCTCCTGGCCGCCGGCGTTGCCGTCGCCGGATCGGCGCTGGCCGGCTCGGGCGGGCCGGGCGGGCTGGGCGGGTCCGGCGCCTCGTCCGGGGAGGCGGCGACACTCAACGCGGCCTTGAGCAGCAACGGGACCAGCACCGGCAGCAACGGGACCAGCACCGGCAGCAACGGGACGGCCACGGCCAGCACCCCGGCCGGTAAGGCGCACGCCGGGGGCGGCGCTGTCGCCCGGCTGCGCCGCCTCGGCGGCATGTACGGGCAGGTCGCCTTCCGCGGCAAGGCCGCCACGACCCGGACGCTCGCCTTCGAGCGGGGCGTCGTCACCTCAGCCGGCGGCGATCTGGTGGTCAACGCGGCCAATGGCACCGCGTGGACCTGGCAGTGCACGGCCAGTACGGTCGTGCGCAAGGGCGGCTCTAAGGTCAGCCGCTCGGAGCTGTCCAGCGGCGCGCACGTCCTGGTGGCCGGGCCGGTGGTATCCGGCGCGCGCGACGCGCGGCTGGTTTTCATCGCCGGGGCCAAGCATCCCACTCCGGGCACGGCTCCCGCGCCGTCCCCGCCGGCTTCGGCGGGAGGCCCGACGTCCGCCAGCTGACCGGCGCAGAAGGGGGAAAGCGCTCCCGGCGGCCACCCAGGCCGCCGGGAATCGCTTTTCGCAAGAATGTGAATTCCCGAACGTATTTATTACGTACCAGGTCATCCCGCATCGGGCCGATTGCTATCCGCAGCCTCGGCGAAACTCATCGCAGGAATGTGAACTCTCGAACGGACTGCTTACGTAGACGCCGACCACATACCGATCTGGACGGCGCCAGTGCACTCTCATAGCCATGGATATGTACGAGCCGTCCATCGGCTATCCAGAAACTCACTGGCAATCGCAGTCGCAGGCGGGCGCGCATGGCGGGCGCAGCGACCAGGGAAAGAGGCACCGATGATGGGGCGCAATCGGCGTTACCCGGCTGGGAGCCGGCGCAGCAACCTAAAGGCGCGCCTCGGCATTGCGACCGCGGTCGTAGTTGGCGGCGGCGCAATCGGGGCGGTGACGCTGGCATCAACAAGCCATCCCGGCACAACCACGGCGCAGTCCGCTGGTTATAGCGGGCACTATTCGTACTATGGCAACCAGGCCAATGACCTCGCCGCGGGTCTCAGTGATTACTCGTGGTCGCACGCACGTGCCTTTGCTTACTTCTCCCACCTCGCCAACACCAATCGTGAGACGGAGATGTGGCGCGGTCACAGCAAGCTTGCGTTCGAGCGCGGCACGGTGGTCCTCGCCACTAAGAGGTTCGTCCTCATCCGCGCGGCGAACGGCTCGTTCAACGTGTGGTGGCTGTCCGGTGGCACGAGGGTCACGAACGTGGCCGCCAGCATGACCGGCACCACGGCGCTGACCGGCAGCACATGGGCTGCCGGTGCGGCGATGAACGGGCAGATGGCCCCGGCGACAGCGATGCTGACCGGGAACACCATGGCCGCACGGCGGGTGCTCGCGCCGACGGCGACGACCGTCACGGTCCACGTCGTCGGGACCGGCATCACGATCTCGGTCACGGTGACCCGTAACGTGGCCACCGTGACGCAGAACAACACGTGGTGGCGGCAGCCCGCCATGACCACGGCCGTCGGTCTTCAGCGTGGCGACCTGGTGTTCATCGCGGGCACGCGGGCGGACTGGGCGCTGCACGCCAAAGTCATCCTGATCGAGAAGACCCCGGTGATGACGCCGACGACCGTACCGACTACTACGCCGACGGTCACCCCGAGCACGACCCCGGCCCCAACCGGCACCACCGGAACCGCGGGTAACCACAGCTGAGTTCATCACTCAGGTCACCCGCCCCCAGCCGGGAACCGCGGCCGCCCGGGCCATGCCGCTCTGCGCGGCATGGCCCGGGCCGTCGGCGTCGCCCGAGGAGAAAGACCAGAGGAGGAAGACGAGGCACGGAGCATGGCCGTAGGCGCGGCCGGGCACACGGCACGGACCTGGAATCATTACGGGCAGGTGCCCGTTCGCGATAGCGGGGGCTCCCGTGGCGACACGGCAGGGCGGGAGAAAAAATGCTGGGACCCAATGGCTGAAGGCAAGCACATTCCGAAGGTGCTCGTCGTCGACGACGAGCCCAACATTCGCGAGCTTGTCCAGGTCGCGCTGAATTTCCATGGCTGCACGGTGCTGACCGCGGCGACCGGCAAGGCGGCGCTCCGGGACGCCGAGACCACCGAGCCCGACCTGATCGTGCTCGACGTCATGCTGCCCGACCTCGACGGCTTCGAAGTATGCCGCCGGCTTCGCGCTCGCGGCAACGACGTGCCGATCATCTTCCTGACGGCCCGCGACACCTCCTCGGACACCGTCCAGGGTCTGGCTCTGGGCGGTGATGACTATGTCACCAAGCCGTTCTCGGTGGAAGCCCTGGTCGCCCGGATCCGCGCCGTCCTGCGCCGCGCCGCCCGCCCGGCGGACGAGTCGGCGGCGGACGATACGGCCACGCTGCAGGCTGGCGACCTGCAACTGGACGAATCCCGCTGGACAGTGCACCGCGCGGGGACGCCGGTCGAGCTGTCGCCGACCGAGTTCCGGCTGCTCGCCTACCTCATGCGGCACCAGGGCCGCGTCCTCACCCGGGCGCAGCTGCTCGAGAACGTGTGGGGCTGGGATTACGCGGGCCAGTCGCAGATCGTCGAGACGTACGTTAGTTACCTGCGGCGTAAGCTCGATCCCCTCGGGCCGCCGCTCATCCACACGCAGCGCGGCGTCGGCTACACGCTACGGCCGCCGCACCCCGTCCCGGGTGCTGCAGAATCGCTTAGATGACCCGTTCCCCCCGGCTGTCGTTGCGCGCCCGGCTGCTGGCCGGGCTGATCGCGGTGACGGCCGTGTTCCTGGTCATCATGGGAACCGTCAGCGCGTTCGTGATCAGCGGCCACCTCTCCGCCCAATTCGACGACACCCTGCTGGCCGCGGTGGGCGAGACACCCGCGCAGCTGAAGGCCAGCCCGGCCTTCGCGCTCGCCGGGGTGGGGCCCCGGGGAACCGTCGTGGAGTATGACAACGGGTCGCCCTACGCCAGCCAGCTCGTCGCGGCCCTGGACACGATGCCATTGACCCAGCTGCGTCAGCACGTCAAGGCGCACACGGTCTATCCCGTTCCCGGTACCACCCTCGCGGCGGCCGGGCGGCGGGTCTCCCTGGGCACCGGTATCAACGGCATCATGGTGATCGCGGCGCCCCGCGACCGGGTTGCCGCCGGGGTGCGCAGCCTGGTGATCGCCGAGCTCATCACCGGCTGCGCCCTGCTCGCGGTGCTCGCCGCGGGCGGCCGGTGGCTGATCGGCCGGGGACTCGCGCCCCTCAATCAGATGGCCACTACGGCCCGGCGCATCACCACCCGCGGCGACCTGACCGCCCGGATGCCGGACCCGGGTGATCACGCGGAGGTCGGCTCCCTGGCGGACGCGATCAACACGATGCTGGACCGGATCCAGCAGGCGTTCAGCGCCCGGCTGCATTCGGAGCAGAAGGTCCGCCAGTTCGCCGCGGACGCCTCCCACGAGCTCCGTACCCCGCTGACGACCATCCGCGGATACGCCGAACTTTACGGGCAGGGAGCCCTCGGCCCGGATCAGCTGCCGAACGCGATGCGCCGGATTGACGAGGAATCACAGCGGATGAGCAGGCTGGTCGCCGAGCTGCTGGAGCTCGCACGGCTCGACCGGACGTCCTCGCTGAACCTGACCGAGACTGATCTGGCTGTCCTGGTGCGCGACGCCGCCGCCGACGCGAGCGCCGTCGAACCCGGCCGCCCGGTCCAGGCTGAGGCCCCGGACCGGCTGGTCGTCGTGGCCGACGAACCACGGATTCGCCAGGTACTGGCGAATCTGCTGGGCAATGTGCGAGAGCACACCCCGCCGGGGACACCGGTTGCGCTCCGGCTCAGCCCGGCCGGCGGCGGCGCCCTAATCGAGGTCGCCGACGCCGGCCCCGGAATGCAGCCCGAGGACGCGGCCCGCGCGTTCGACCGTTTCCACCGTGGCGCCCGGGACAAGCACGCGGGCCAGAACGCCGGCCGGGTCGAGAACGGGAGCGGGCTCGGGCTGTCGATCGTCCAGGCGATCGCGGCCGCGCACAACGGTCACGCGGATCTGGTGTCCGCTCCGGGGCACGGCACCCGGGTGCGGGTGTGGCTGCCGGCTGAGGTGGTGTCCCGCGACGTCGCCCCGCCGGCGTAACGCGCCCACGGCCGGCGCCCGAGCACCGCTCAGCCACGGCGCGTGAACCTACGCAGACGTAGCCAGCCCCGGCCCGGTGACGTAGTCTGGGCGTAGCACGGGCAATTGCGCGGAGGAGGCGACAGTGACCGCCGGCGTTATCCTGCTGTTTTTCATAGCGATCCTCGTCGCCTTTTTCTGGAACAAACTCCGCAAGCGCGCGGGCCTCGGTGTCTCCTCCAAGACATGGATGGGCGCGATCATTGTCGTCGCCCTCGTAGCCGCGCTGCTGTACGGATCCAGCCAGGGCCACTAGCCGGCGCGGACCAGGCGGTCAGGACGACGACTGGCCGTCGATCGGTATCTCGAACCAGACGGCCTTCCCGTTGCGCGTCGGCCTGGATCCCCACCTGGTGGCGAGCTGTTCCACCAGGTACAGGCCACGGCCGCCCTCGTCGCTCTCCTCAGCCGACCGGATCCGCGGCAGCCGCATATCCGGGTCGAAGACCTCGACCCAGACCGCCACGGAGCCCCGCCGCAGGCGCATGGCGAAATCCTTCGGCGCCGCGGCGGCGAGACCGGCCGGGCTGTTGTCCATGACCGGCAGCGGCACATCCCACGGCATCAGCGACGCGGTGGGCGCCGCCACGGCGCCCACCGGGATATCGCCGAACTCGCGGCGCGGCCGGGTCGCCGCCGACGTGTGCAGGACGGCGTTCGTCACGACCTCGGAGACCAGCAGGCACGCCAGCTCGGCCTGGGCGCCGTCCATCCCCCACGCCCGGAACGTCTGCAGCGCCATCCGGCGCGCTTCGGACACCATGACCGGCTCGGCTGGGAAGACCCGCTCGCGGGCATCAAGCTCGGCCGGGAGCGAACGGGCGACCAGGATCGCCATGTCATCGTCAATATCGCCGGGAACGGACTCTTCCGCGGCCCGGGCGATCGCATCGGCGCCCCCGGCCGCGGCCGCGCTGACCGCGCGGCACAGCATGCCGAGCGCCTCTTCCTCGGTGTAGTGACCGGAACCGTCGGCGCGCGCACGGCGGTCGGTCAGGCCGTCGGTGTAGAGGACAAGGGTGGCATCCGGCGGCAGGATCAGCGTCTCCTCCTTATACGTCGGTAGCCCGCTTATGCCCTTGCCGCGTACTCCGAGCAGGACCCCTTTGTCGCCGATCTCCATCTGCCGCGCCTCGCCGTCGACCACGAGCAGCGGCGCGTCATGGCCGGCGTTCGCGAAGGACAGCTCACGGGACCATGGGTCGTAAACGAAGTACGTGCAGCTCACTATGGGCGGGTCGGCACCCAGCAGTCCGGTGCCGTCACTGGGCGTCATGGAGCGGCACCACTCGTCCAGCTTGCGGAGAATGTCCGCGGGCGCCTTCTCGTCCTGGGCAAACGCGCGCAGCGCGGCCCGGAGCTGCCCCATGATGGCGGCCGCGCGGGCGCCCCGTCCCTCAACGTCCCCGATGACGATGCCCACCCGCCCGGCGGCCAGCGGGATGACGTCGTACCAGTCGCCGCCGACCTGGGTCTGGATTCCCTGACCGTGGGTCTTCAGCGGTTCGGCCGGCACGTAGCGGCAGGCCACCTCGAGGCCGTCCAGCTCCGGAAGGGCCTGGGGCAGCAGGCTCTTCTGGAACATCAGGGCCGTATGCCGCTCCGCCTCGAACAGCATCGCGTTGTCGATGGCGATCGCGATCCGGCTTGCGATCGCGCCGAACAGGTCGCGGTCGTCGGGGCCATACCGCCGGCTGCTCCGTTCGGTGAGCCCGGACAGAGCGAGACTCATGGCGCCGAGCAGCTCACCCCGGGCGTACAGCGGCAGCGCGATCACCGAGATCATCCCGACGTCGTAGCTGGCCCGCAGGCTGTCTGAACTGGGCGCTGGGAAATTCTGTTCCTGCAGGTCCGTGACGACGACGATCTCCGACGCTGCCATGGCCTGCTGGCAGAAATGGCCCTCCGGGTACCGGACCTGCCCCCCCACGGGAGTCCATGCCCCGCGCGGTGGCTCCCAGCCGCCGGCGTTGGTCTGCACCCGCCGGACCAGCGTGTCGCCCTGGAAGAGATCGATGAAGCAATGGTCGGCGAACTGCGGGACGAGCATCTCGGTGACATGGCGGAGGGTCGCGCCCAGCTCCAGCGAGCCGCCTAGCCGCTCGCCGATGCGCTCCAGCAGCCCGATCCGGTTCCGTTCCGCCAGCGTGCCCTGGCCGGCTTCACGCGCGAAGATGGATATGCCGTCGATAGCGCCGGATGAATGGCGCAGCGGCACCGCGTAGGCGCGGACCAGCATGCTGGAGCCCTCTTCGCCGGCACTGGCGAAGGTACCCTCCCACGGGCGCCCGTGCAGCACGCACTGGGCCAGCCTGGTGAGCTTGTCCTGGTCCCCGGCTGCGAACCCGATGCTGAGCACGGATTGCCCGATGAACCGCCCCGTGTCGCCGGGCACGCCCAGCAGGCGGGCCGTGTACTCGTTGAAGTACAGCAGGTTGCAGCGTCGGTCGGTGACGATGACCGCCATCTCTGCCTGGTCCAGCAGCATCTCCGCGGGCAGGAACGACTCGCCCGCGACGTCCTGCCACGATTTCATATCTGTGCTCCATAGCCCGGGATCGGGCAGCCGCGTAGGGCCCCACCGACGGACACGAGCGCGCCCGCCCGTGCCCGGTCCCGGTTACGGCCGTGACACAAAAACGTGCGCGGCGATCTCGCGGGGCAGTTCCGTCCCGGCACCATCAGCGCCGTCGCCACACGTCACTCGTACACCGTCGTCGCTTGCCGCGAGCATTACCTCACGTCCGGGTTGTATCCCGGTGCGCTTGAGTTTAAGCATCAGAACCAGATCGCTCTGAATCTGTTCGCTAATCCGCTGCACGACCACCGGCACCGGCTCCCGGCTGGCGACCCTGGTCATCGCCTGGCCGCCGTCGTCCGCCGCGCTGGCGATCTGCGCCCTGGCCTGAGGCGGCATCCCGAGTTCATCAAGGCCGGGGATCACGTTCCCGTGCGGGCAGCGGACCGGGTACCCGAGCAGTTCGAACAGGCGGCGCTCGACGCTCTCCGAGATCACGTGCTCCCACCGGCACGCCTCGATGTGGACTTCCTCCCAGGGCAGCTCGATGACGCTCACCAGCAGGCACTCGGCCAGCCGGTGCTTGCGCATCACTCTGGTGGCCAGCGTCCGGCCGACGTCGCTGAGGGAGAGCTGGCGGTCGCCGGCGACGTGCAGCAGCCCGTCCCGCTCCATCCTGGCCACGGTCTGGCTGACGGTCGGCCCGCTCTGGGCCAGCCGCTCGGCGATCCGGGCACGCAGCGGGACGATGCCCTCCTCTTCGAGCTCGAAGACGGTGCGGAGGTACATCTCGGTTGTGTCGATAAGCCCCTGGGCGGTCACCTGCTCATCCTCCTGATGTGATGCTATGCCGCCCAAGCGGCTGCGCGTACTCGTCCTCGTCCCTGTCCGCGTCCCTGTCCCTGTCCCGGCTCGCGCCCGGGCCCCGGCGGCAGCAGCCTTCCCTCGCTACGGCCAAACGCGCTCGATGACCCAGCCACCGGGGGTTCTGCGGTACCGGAGCCGGTCGTGCAGCCGGCTCTCGCGGGACTGCCAGAACTCGATCGTCTCCGGCGCGAGCCGGTACCCGCCCCAGAAGTCCGGCATCGGCACCTCGGTGCCCGCCGGCCAGCGCCGTTCAAGCTCCGCGACGCGCTCGTCGAGTTCCTCTCGCGACGCCAGGACCCGGGATTGCCTGCTGGCCCACGCCCCGATCTGTGACCCGCGGGGCCGCGACCGGAAGTACGGCTCACTTTCTTCGGTGGACAGAGCGGTGACGGGCCCCTCGATGGTCACCTGGCGCCCCAGTGCGTACCAGGGGAACAGGACGCAGGCCCAGCCATTCCCGGCCAGGTCGGTGCCCTTGCGGGACGTGCGGTTCGTGTAGAAGACGAATCCGGCGCTGTCGTGCGCCTTGAGCAGGACGGTCCGGGCCCGGGTGTGCCCCTCGGCCGAGACGGTGGCCAGCACCATGGCATTGGGGTCCGGCAGGGCCTGCGTGGCGTCGGAGAACCAGCCGGAGAACTGCTGGACTGGATCATCCGAGAGCATGCCTTCAGAAAGGAGCCGGGAACGATCGTGCGGATTGGCACCGGAATCGTCACCGGGCCGGGTGATCTCCATCAGCAATGCTCCTCAGCGCTTCGACCTGGGCATACGCATCATCCCGCGTCCCGTGGCGGGTACATTCCAAGTCAGGTTCATTGTGCCGGGAACCAGCCGGACATTGTGCCGGGAACCAGCGCGGCCGGGCCCGTGCCCGCGTACTTCCCCGGCCCACGACAACGGGCGGCCACCGGAAACGATGAGACGCGGTGCGGCCTCGTTCCGCAGGCCAGAGCGCAGGTGCAAACCTATCCACACGTGACAGCGACGTACTGTCGTTACCTGAGTAACGCGCCTAAAGCGCTCTGAGCTTGGCAGGCGCATCATGGATGCGGCAGCTCGCCGGTTCCACAGTTGCTTACTGCGAGTGCTGCCGGGGACCAACGGCCCCGTAGCAGGAGACCTCCGGCACTCGCATAAGCCGTCATCTACTCAGCGAAGCTGATGCTGGCATCTCTACCTGAAGTGGAACGAGGTGCGGTCAATGAAACTGATGACATGGAAGGACGCGATCGCAACCCTCTTAACGGGCGCGATCGTCACCGTTTACGCGGCATTCCTCAGCGGAACGAGCCCGCGGTTGATCTCCAGCGGGCGGGGTGCGACCGCCGCAGTGCTGGTCCTGGGCATGGGTGCATGGGCTCTGCGCCCCCTGAATCCCGGAACTGGGCACCGAACAGCGCTGGATTTCGCCGGGGTCGCGACCATGATCAGCAATATCGCGCTGCTCGTCGCGGTGATTGGGTTGTTCACCGGTAGCACGGTTGCACTTACGATCCTTGTGGTTGGCACGGTTGCGCTGTGGCTGATCACCACGATACGGCGAGCCTCCGGCGATAGCCTGCCGTCCATAACGTCGCTCCCCTCCAAGAGAAAGCGTCCAGCCCCCGTACCCACAGCCACGGTGCACCGGGGTTATCACCACTCAGTGTTTGAAGTGCCGCCAAGCGCCGCTTCCCCCGCGCCAGACCCGGACGATCGAGATGGACCGGTCAGTTGAGTGACAGAACCATCACCCCGGAAGTATGCCGATGGACGCGGCAGAAACTGAAGCGAACCGGCCGCCAAACAGCTGACACCCACGGCTGACACTAACGAGCCCGGATCTCGGCGGATTTCAGCAGACCACCCGGAAGCGGTCAGCCCAGGCCATGGATGGTGCGGGACACCCTGAGCGGATTTTGCCAGCAGGGGATCACTGCTACTCGATCAGCGGATCTCAATTGCGTACGCTGCGTGCCTACGCCGCTACTCTTGTTGACCATGAACCAAGGTGATGATCCTAGGATCGTGCTCCGCGATCCAGCTGGGTTCGATGACCAAATCGTCGAGCACCCTGACCAGCCTGGAGAGTACGTCGACGACCGAGGCACCTGGGAACAGACGGATCACTCCTGCGCCCTTGCAGGACCCGCTATAACGCACGTCTATCTTCGTCGAAGAGCAGGCCGAGATCGGCCCGCATTGCTTCACGGAGCCTGTTTCTTCGAGACCATATGTCATGCTTAGCTTGTTCTAGCTGGTCATGATCCGTGCTCTTCTCAAGATATTGACGGACTGCGGTTCTCAGCTGGAGGAGTTCCTCGGATGCATTTCCAGAGAGCATTAGGCCGCCTTGTCCCGCGTGCCATTCGTCCATTCGTGCGAGCGCTTCCGTGAGGTGGTTGCCCAAGTCTTGAATGGAGTCGAGTTGAGACATCCGGAATGCTTCCGTTGCTTCGGAAAGTCCTGGATACACAGCGACACGTCGGTCGTAGAGCTTCTCAGTCATCGTCCGTCTGAAGTCCGCATCCTAACGCTCATGATCGCGCCGTAGCGATGCCCGAGTGGTCAGGAACGTGGCGCCCACCGAGATCACAGCCACGACGAACGACACTGAGGCCGCAATCATCGCCGCGATTACTCCGCAACTGACAGGTACAGGGTACGAAGCATCGGCGACAGTGGCTCCAAGTGGCCGACAGGGGTCATGAGCGGGCATCAGCGGCTATCTGGCGACTTCGGTCAGGCGAGGATCGAGGCGAGGTGGTTCTCTCCGGCGTATCGTCCGATCCACATCCGCGAGGCGGGCAGCGGTTCCTTCGCCGAGCGCGCGGGTGGCATACCTCTGCCGCAAGCCGGGCACATTCCGGGCACATGACAACGGGCGCCCACCGGAAACGATGAGAAGCGGCGAGGCCCCGTTTCGCAGGCCAGAGCGCATCTGCAAACCTGTTCACACGTGACAGCGAAGTACTGTCGTTTACATGGGTAACGATCCTCACATTGCTGTCGGCTACCGCTAGGTAGGTCGGGCGAGATTGAATAAGAGAACCGAGGTACAGCGCGGCCTGAAGTCCGCGCGGCCCTTTCGCGGCCCCGGCCGGGTTGCCGTGCGCACCCGGCGCGGGCCACGGCAGGACCGTCACGGTGAATGGCGCCCGGGCGCACAACGCCCGCCCGGCGCACGAACCGGCGCGCCGTCCCGCAAGGAGAAGGAGACACAATGTCCGACTTCAAGCCAGGACTGGAAGGCGTCATCGCCTTTGAGTCCGAGATCGCCGAACCCGACAAGGAGGGCGGCTCGCTCCGTTACCGCGGGGTGGATATCGAGGAGCTGACGGGTCACGTCTCGTTCGGCTACGTATGGGGCCTCCTCGTTGACAATTCTTTCACCCCGGGGCTTCCGCCGGCCGAGGCGTTCCCTATCCCGGTGCACTCCGGCGACATCCGGGTCGATGTGCAGAGCGCCCTGGCCACGCTGGCCCCGGCGTGGGGCATCAAGCAGCTGCTCGACAGCAGTGATGACCAGGCTCGGGACGATCTTGCCCGGATCTCCGTGACCGCGCAGTCGTTTGTGGCCCAGTCGGCCCGCGGCCTCGGCCTGCCCATGGTGCCACAGCGCCTGGTGGACGCGGGGAAGACGATTCCGGAGCAGTTCATGATCCGCTGGCGGGGCGAGCCCGATCCGCGGCACGTCAAGGCGGTCGAATCGTACTGGGTCTCTGCGGCCGAGCACGGCATGAACGCCTCCACGTTCACCGCCCGCGTCATCGCCTCGACCGGCGCCGACCCGGCGGCGGCAATGTCCGGCGCGGTCGGCGCCATGTCCGGGCCGCTGCACGGCGGCGCGCCGGCACGTGTACTGCACATGGTCGAGGAGGTTGAGCGGACCGGCGACGCGGACGCCTGCGTGAAGGCGCTGCTCGACCGGCGCGACCGGCTGATGGGCTTCGGGCACCGCGTGTACCGGGCCGAGGACCCGCGCGCCCGCGTGCTGCGCCGGACCGCCAAGGAACTGGGCGCCCCCCGCTATGAGGTGGCGCTGGCCCTGGAGAACGCGGCGCTGGCGGAGCTGCGCGCGCGATATCCCGACCGGGTGCTCGACACCAACGTGGAGTTCTGGGCGGCCGTTGTCCTCGACTTCGCCGGGGTCCCGGCCAACATGTTCACTTCGATGTTCACCTGCGCCCGCACCGCGGGGTGGGCCGCCCACATCCTGGAGCAGAAGCGCACCGGCCGGCTGGTCCGGCCCAGCGCCCGGTATGTCGGTTCACCGGCCCGCCCGGTGCGCGAGGTACCGGGTGCCGACAGCGTGCTTGACAAGGTGTAGCGCACGCCGGAGATACGCATCGCCGGGTGTTCCAGGTATGGCCCGGGGCGAACGGCGCTGTCCGGGCCCGGTACGCCGGTTCGGGCCGCGTGCGCGCCAGGCGGCCACCCGGGCCGCCTGGGCCACTGACCGACCGCGGATAGGCTGACGCGGTGAGCAGCGTCATCATTCCCCCCGAGATCAGGCCCGCGGACGGCAGGTTCGGCAGCGGGCCCTCCAAGGTGCGCGCGGAGCAGATAACGGCGCTGGTCCAGTCGGGCGGCACCTACCTGGGCACCTCACACCGGCAGGCGCCCGTCCGGTCCCTGGTCGGGCGCATCCGGGCCGGGCTGGCCGGCCTCTTCACGCTGCCGGAGGACTTCGCGGTCGTCCTCGGCAACGGGGGGACGACGGCCTTCTGGGACGCCGCCGCCTTCGGGCTGATCCGCTCCCGGTCACAGCACCTCGCGTTCGGTGAATTCTCCGCCAAGTTCGCCACGGTGGTGGCGGGCGCGCCGTGGCTGGGCACTCCAATGGTGATCGAATCGGCGCCGGGCCGCCATCCGCTGGCCGCCGCAGAGCCCGGGGTGGACGCGTACGCCCTCACCCACAACGAGACCTCGACCGGGGTGGCGATGCCGGTCCGCCGGGTCCCCGGCGCAGACCCCGGATCGCTGGTCCTCGTCGACGCCACCAGCGCCGCGGGCGGCCTCCCGGTCGATCCGGCTGATTTCGACGTGTACTTCTTCGCACCGCAAAAGTGTTTCGGGGCCGACGGCGGCCTGTGGATCGCACTCATGTCGCCCGCCGCCATGGACCGCGTGGGCGAGATCGCGGCAACGGACCGTTATGTGCCCGGTTTCCTATCTCTGCCGATCGCGATCGGGAACTCGGCTAAGGACCAGACGTACAACACCCCCGCCGTCGCGACGCTGCTGCTGCTGGCGGGGCAGATCGACTGGATGCTGGCCCATGGCGGCCTGGCCTGGACGACAGCCCGGACCGCTGACTCAGCCGCGCGCCTGTACACCTGGGCCGAGAAGGCACCGTACACGTCGCCGTTCGTCGCCGACCCGGCCCAGCGGTCACAAGTGGTCGGCACGATCGACTTCACCGGCGGCGTCGATGCGGCGGCCGTCGCCGCGGCGCTTCGCGCCAACGGCATCGTGGATACCGAACCGTACCGCAAGCTGGGCCGCAACCAGCTTCGCATCGGAATGTTCCCCTCCATCGATCCTGCCGACGTGGAGGCCCTGACCGCCTGCATCGACTACGTCGTCGAACGCCTCTGACCGCGGCCGCCCGCTCATCTCCAGATGATCGGGGCCGCTGGACCCTGGGGCCTGAGGGCGCGCGGTCAGTACTGTCCGGCTGGGGGAGAGTCTGGCCGGGACGCAGCGGTTGACCCTCCCCCAGCCGGAGCGGCGAGTGTGGAACGTACCAGCCACAATTACTTCAGCGTGCGGGACGGCAGGATCGTCAGTCTCACGGTCATCCGCAACACGCCGTCCCCGTACTGACGAGCGCCGGTAACGCTCCGGAGAGCGCCGTGACGCCCAGGGCACCCCGGCGTCCTCCGTCCGTACCCGGCACCGGGCAGGGGACCGCAGGGTGTGCATCTCAGCGCACCAGTCACAGGGTGCATCTCAGCGCACCAGGGAGCCGACGAGCACGGTCAGCACCAGGAGCGCGAGCACCGTGGGAAGAAGCCAGCGGGGCACGCGGGTCACGCCCCGAGCCTATCCCCGGGCGAGCGGCCAGCTGCCCAGGGTTGTGTAGCGGGGCTGGCCGCCGGGACTGCTATGGATCAGGTGAACGCGGTCCGTGGGCCAGGCTGTCCCCCGGTAGGCGCTCAGGGCATCGACGAAAGCACGGGCATCGGCCGGGACGCGGCAGCGCGCCAGCGTAAGGTGCGGGCGGAACGCCCGGCCTTCGTCCGGCGGGGACGCCCCGGCGCGGCGCGCGGCGGCGGCGACCGACGCAGCCAGGCCGGCCACTTCGCCGTCGTCACCGCTCAGCCCAACCCAGAAGACGCGGGCCCGGCTGGCTGATGGGAAGGCACCCGCACCGGCGAACGCGAGGCGGAACTGATGGTGCCCGGCCGCGGCGCGCTCCAGTCGCGGCATCAGCCGGGCCGCCGCCGTCTCACCGACGTCGCCCAGGAAGGCCAGCGTGATGTGCCAGGCATCCCGGCTGGTCCAGCGCAGGCCCGGCTCCCTCGGGCGCAGCGGGGCCACGGCGGCCTCAAGTTCGTCGAGCGCTGCGGGCGGCGGCGCGAGGGCGACGAACAGTCTCATGCGCTCATTGGCAGCAGCTTCCGCCGCAGCGGCCGCAGCCCGTCGCGCACGCTGGTCCCGGTAACGCGGATGAGCACGATCCCGACCGCGATGGCCGCGATCGCCGAGATAACTCCGCCCGAGATCAAGCTCATCCGCGGGCCGAACTGCTCGGCCACCCATCCGATCAGCGGGGAGCCGATCGGGGCACCCCCCAGGAACACCAGCATGTACACCCCCATCACACGGCCGCGTAGCTGCGGGTCCGTGCCGAGCTGGATCGCGGAGTTCGCGGCGGTCGTGTACATCACGACCGACAGGCCGGTCGGCAGGAGCAGCAGCAGGAACGCCCAGTAGGTCGGCATCAGCCCGGAGGCCGTCTCCAGGATGCCGAACGCGAGCGCCACCGCAATCTGGAGCCGGACCGACGGGTGGCGGCGCCGCGCCGCCAGCAGCGCACCACCCAGGGCGCCGGCCGCGTAGGCGGTCGAAGCCAGGCCGAACGCGCCCGCGCCGGTGTGGAACACGCCGCGTGACATCAGGGCCGTGGTGACCTGAAAATTCATGCCGAACGTGGCGACGAAGAAAAGCATTGTCAGCGGCAGCCAGATCCGCGGTGATCCCTTGAGGTAGCGCAGGGCCTCCCGCAGCTGGCCCCTGGCCCGCGCCGTCCGTTTTACCGGGGACAGCTCGCCCGGGCGCATCAGCAGCAGCCCGGTGATCACCGCGCCGTAAGACACGGCGTTGATCAGGAACGCAGTAGGCGTGCCCACCAAGCCGATGATGATTCCCGCCATCGCTGGCCCGGCGATCCGGGCCAGATTGAAGATGGCGCTGTTGAGCGCGATCGCGTTCGCCATGTCAGTCTGCCCCACCACCTCGGTCACGAAGCTCTGCCGGGTCGGGTTGTCCACGACCGTGACCATACCGAGCGCAAAAGCGAGCAGGTAGACATGCCACAGCCGGACCGTACCGGTGACGGCGAGAATGCCGAGGATCAGCGCGAGACTGCCCATAAGGCTCTGGGTGATGAGCAGGATGTGGCGCTTGCCGAACCGGTCGGCGATCGCGCCGCCCCACAGGCTGAACAGCAGCAATGGGAGGAACTGCAGGCCCGCGGCGATGCCAAGAGCCGAACCGCTGCCGTGCGACAGGTCCAGCACCAGCCAGTCCTGAGCGGTCCGCTGCATCCAGGTACCGCTGTTGGAGACGACCTGCCCAGCCGCGAACAGGCGGTAGTTACGGCTGCGGAGGGAGCTGAACATCCGCCCGCGGCCGCTCGCCGAATCGGCGCGGTCCCCCGTGAAAGCTGGACGGGAGCCGCCGGCCGCAGCGCGGCTCAGGACTGGCTGAGCTTCTCCAGGATCGGTGCCGCGGCGCGCAGCGCCGCGCGCTCCCGCGGTGTCAGCTCCTTGAGCCGCTTCGCCAGCCATTCGTCCCTGCGGCGGCGGGCCCGCAGCACCACGGTCTGGCCGTCCTCCGTTACGGTCAGCACAACCTGGCGCCGATCGGTCGTGTGCGGTGCCCGCATCACAAGGCCGCGTTCCTCTAGGACCGCGATGACGCGTGTCATCGAGGGCGGCTGCACCTTCTCGTACTCGGCGAGTTCGCCCGGTGTCATGGCCGAGTGGCGCTCCAGCGCCGAAAGGGCGGCGAATTGTGTGTCGGACAGCTCCGACTCCGGCATGCCGTGCGCCGCACGCTCTACCCGCAGCCGCCGCGCGAGCCGGCTGACCGAAATCCGCAACGCGGTGGCCAGGCCCACATCGGACCGTCTCTGCGTCGATCTGGTTTGCGTCCGTGTCATCTTCATTAGCCTGAGTCATTACTTTAGCTAACGATATGCGGCACTGCGGGCATTCCGCAGACCGCGTACCGCACGCGAGCAGGCAATGGCGCCTGCGGCCGGATGATCAAAGTACATCACGGACGGCGGGCGCGGCGGGGGGACATCGCGGGCGGGGACGTCGCGGCGCCCCGGGCAGGCAGTAGCCTGGCTCTCGTGGCTACTCCGCGCCCCTCACCGCCGCCTCCGCTCGAGGGAAACGCCCGGCTGATCACCACCGTCATCACGGCGGGCTGGGTGATTGCGCTCCTCGTCGTCCTGTTCGTCCGCGGTAGCCTGTCGCCGGCCGAGCGCTGGTGGGTATGGACCTGCGTGACCGGGGCGGTGCTGGGTTTCTTCGGCCTTTGGTACGTCCCGCACCTGCAGCACCGGCGGGCAGGCGCCGCCGAGCGCCGCGCCGCCCGGCCGGGCTACCAGGAACCGGCTCAGGTCCCGCCGCTGAACGACTCGAAGACGGTCTCGTCCAGCGAGACGCCGGGCAGGTCCACCAAGTCGTAGCCGAACTCGTCGATCACCGGTGAGACGGTGCGGGCGGGTGCATCGTCGAGTGCCGATTCTGAATGCGCACCGCACCCGTGGTCGCCGGACACGATCCGGCCGTCGTCCGGAGCGTACGCGTTCGCGCAGCCGCCGAACATCTGGCCGAGCACCCCGCTGAGCGGCACGAAAAAGCCGCAGCTGGCGCAGGTGGCGGGTGCCGCACGGGCCAGCGGCGTGCGCGGGCCGTGCTCGCTGTCGTACCACCGGTCGGCGGTCTCATCGCGGCCGGCCGGGGACAGCACCCGGGCCCGGCCCGGGAAGGCCGGCTCCGGCGCTTCCCAGGCCCCGGGCGGATCGGGAACCTCCGGCGGCCCGTCGGCGTACCAATCGACCACGGCGTCGTCCCCGGCCAGCATCACCATCGGGACGAGCCGTTCGTCGTCGTCGTGGGCCGGGAGCAGATCACCCACGCCCACGTCGCCTGGCTGCAGCCGGTCCCGCCAGGGTACCCAGGCCGGTGCCAGCAGCGCGTCGGGACCCGGGAGCAGTGCGCTGTCATCGACGGTGACGGTCTTGGCGCGCGCGGCGCGCGTAACGGTCACCGCCCAGCGCCATCCGGGATAGGCGGGGTCGAGGCACTCGAACAGGTGGGTGACGAGCCGGTCGCCTCCCGCTTCGACGCCGAGGTGCTCTCCCACCTGCTCCCCGCCCACGACGTCCTCTAGTGCGGCACGCGCCAGGCCGGCGGCTTCCGCGCATGCCTGATCGGGCTCCTTGCTACGGACACGGATCGGGCTCACGATTAGTTATTCTCGCTCATCACGGCGACTGCACGAGCCACGTATCGGGGAATTCGCGCCCGCTGGTCGTCGCAGTCTCCGCTGAGACGAATACTTGGGGCATGGGACTGTCGCAGGCACGGCAGGCGACCGGCCAGGCGGCCCGGTCTGCCGCGCGGGCGGGTGCCTCCGCGAACCGGCGGATGGGACGGTTCGTGCACCGGCTGAGCGGCGCGTCCGGTGCGGGCCGCACCGGCCTGTCGAGTCTCATCGAGCTGACCGCGGCGGGCAGTGCCGGTGATGCCTTCGTGGCCGTGGCCCTGGCCGGCACCGTGTTCTTCAATACCTCCCTGCACGAGGCCCGCAGCCAGGTCGTCCTCTACCTCGTCCTCACCATAACGCCGTTTGTGCTGGTCGCGCCGTTCATCGGGCCGATGCTGGACCGCGTCCGGCAGGGACGCCGTTACATCATGATGGGGACCATGCTCGCCCGCGGCCTCTTGTGCTGGGCGATGTCGGGCGCGGTTACGGGTGATCCGGTCACCCTCTTCCCGGCGGCGTTCGGCGTGCTGGTCCTGCAGAAGGCGTACGCCATCACCCGCAGCTCGGTGACCCCGCGCCTGCTGCCCGCCGAGATTACGCTGGTGACGGCGAATGCGCGTAACGGCCTGGCAGCGGTCCTGGCCTCGACCGTGGCCGCGCCCGTGGCCTTCGGGATCCAGGACGTGGCCGGCGCGCCCTGGGCGCTGCGGATCGGCACCCTCGTCTACCTGGGAGCCACCGTGGTCGGGGCCAGGGTCCCCGACCACATCGACGACACCCCGTCCAAGCCGGAACCGCTGGCCGGGGAAGCCGCCGACGGCGCGGGATCGGCCGCCGCCCTCGGGGATTACCCGGCCGGGCCCGGCCCGGCCGGTCCTGCTACCCCCGGCGACGGAGTTCCGGGGGCGCCCCGGTACGGCCCGCCCACGGGACGAGCGGGGGGCCCAGGGCGCCAGGCCCAAGCGGCGGGGGCGGCTACGGTCGGTCGGGCCGATCGTCGCCGAGGCGATGTGGGCCAACGCAGCAGTGCGCGCGTTCGCCGGCTTCATGGTCTTCTTCCTCGCGTTCCTGCTGCGCAGCGCGCATTTCCACGGCTTCTCGCAGAACCTGGCGCTGGGCGCGCTGGTGTTCGCCGCCGCCGCCGGCGGGCTGATCGGCACGGCGGCCGGCTCGCTGTTCCGCTCCCGCATGCCATACCTGATGGCGTTCGGCGTGCTGCTGGCGTCCACGGCGACGTCGGCCGTGTGCGCGGTGTTCTTCGGCCTGGGCACGGCGCTGATCGTCGCGTTCGTGGCGTCGGTGGGGGCCGTGCTGGCCAAACTCGCGCTGGACTCCACCGTGCAGCGGGAGATCCCGGAGCAGACCCGGACGTCCACGTTCGCCGTGTCCGAGACGATTCACCAGGTGGCCTGGGTGGCGGGGGGGCTCGCGGGCGTGCTGGTCTCGATGACGGGCAGCGGCCCGGTGGGGCTGTGGATCAGCGCCGCCGGGCTGGGCGCCTCCGTCGTGCTCCTGGTGCTGTCGCGGCGGCGGCTACGGGCCGGTACGGTAACCGCACCCCAGCGTGGCTGAGGCCGGTGTCCTTGCCCTGCGCGGGCCAGCTGAGGGTGTCAGCCGGCCTCGACATCGTCCGCGACGGCCCGCAGCACCGCACCGATCTTCTTGGCGTCGCGGCTGTCTGGATGCTTGCCGCGCCGGTAGGTGTTCGAGACTCCGTCCAGGAGCTTGATAAGGTCCTCGACGATCACGACCATCTCATCCGGCTTTTTACGGGCCGACTTCACGGTGACGGTGGGGGGCGGCTCGATGAGCCGCACCTGAAGGGCCTGCGCGCCCTTCCGGCCCTCCGCAATGCCGAACTCCACCCGCTGGCCGGGGCGCAGCGAGGTGGTCCCGGATGGGAGGGCAGAGGAGTGCACGAAGACCTCGCCGCCGTCGTCGCGGGCGAGGAAACCGAACCCCTTCTCGGAGTCGTACCACTTGACCTTGCCGGTAGGCACGCAAGACCTCACGCTGAATAGGAAATAGCTGACGAACGGTAGATAACGGGATCGAGACGATGCTACGGACACCCCTAGGCTAGCCGCCGCACGGAGCGAACGTCATACCCGTGACGGCGCGAGCTGTCTAACCGGGCCCTGACGTGGCGGCCTTCTGCCGAAATGCGAGGGCCCGGGGGAAAATCCCCCGGGCCCTCGGCGGTAAAGGGATGGACTAGAAGTCCATGTCCCCGCCGCCCGGAGCGGCCGGGGCCTTCTCCTTCTCCGGCTTCTCAGCAATCACAGCCTCGGTGGTGAGGAACAGGCCGGCGATCGACGATGCGTTCTGCAGCGCCGAACGAGTCACCTTGGTCGGGTCGATGATCCCGGCCTTCAGCATGTCCACGTACTCACCAGTGGCAGCGTCCAGGCCGTGGCCCGGCGGCAGGCCCTTGACCTTCTCCACCACGACGCCGCCCTCGAGGCCGGCGTTCACCGCGATCTGCTTGACCGGCTCCTCCAGGGCCCGGCGAACGATCGCCGCACCCGTGGACTCGTCGCCCGCCAGCTCCAGCTTCTGGAACGCGCTGTTGCCGGCCTGGATCAGCGCCACACCGCCGCCGGGGACGATGCCCTCCTCGACGGCCGCCTTGGCGTTGCGCACGGCGTCCTCGATGCGGTGCTTGCGCTCCTTCAGCTCGACCTCGGTCGCCGCGCCGGCCTTGATGACGGCCACGCCGCCAGCCAGCTTGGCCAGCCGCTCCTGCAGCTTCTCGCGGTCGTAGTCGGAGTCGGTGTTGTCGATCTCCGTGCGGATCTGGTTGACACGTCCAGAGATCTGGTCCGCGTCACCGGCACCGTCCACGATGGTCGTCTCGTCCTTGGTGACGACGACCTTGCGGGCACGGCCGAGCACGTCGACGTCGGCGTTGTCCAGCTTCAGGCCCAGCTCTTCGCTGATGACCTGGGCGCCGGTCAGAATGGCGATGTCGCCGAGCATGGCCTTGCGGCGGTCACCGAAACCAGGGGCCTTCACCGCGACCGACTTGAACAGGCCGCGCATCTTGTTCACGATGAGCGTCGCCAGGGCCTCGCCCTCGACGTCCTCCGCGATGATGACGAGCGGCTTGCCGGACTGCACAACCTTGTCCAGCAGCGGCAGCAGGTCCTTGTTAGCCGAGACCTTCGAGTTGACCACGAGAATGTACGGGTCGTCCAGGACGGCCTCGAGACGCTCGGGGTCAGTGACGAAGTACGGCGCGATGTAGCCCTTGTCGAAGCGCATGCCCTCGGTGAGCTCAAGCTCGAGGCCGAAGGTGTTACTCTCCTCGACGGTGATGACGCCTTCCTTGCCCACCTTGTCCATGGCTTCGGCGATTATCTCGCCGATGGCCGGGTCGCCGGCGGAAATGGAGGCGGTGGAAGCGATCTGCTCCTTGGTCTCCACGTCCTTGGCCAGCTTGGACAGTTCCTCGCTCACCCGCTCGACGGCCGAGTCGATGCCGCGCTTGAGCGACATCGGGTTGGCGCCGGCGGCCACGTTGCGCAGGCCTTCGCGAACGAGCGCTTGGGCGAGAACGGTGGCGGTGGTGGTGCCGTCACCCGCAACATCGTCGGTCTTCTTTGCAACTTCCTTAACGAGCTCCGCGCCGATCTTCTCCCACGGGTCCTCGAGCTCGATCTCCTTGGCGATGGACACGCCATCGTTGGTGATCGTGGGGGCGCCCCACTTCTTCTCGAGTACCACGTTCCGGCCCTTCGGGCCGAGGGTTACCTTCACGGCGTCGGCGAGCTGGTTCATGCCGCGCTCGAGGCCGCGCCGGGCGTCCTCGTCGAACGCGATCATCTTCGCTGCCATAGGCTCCAGTCCTCCGTGGCTTGCTAGCGGATCGAGCCGACGCCCGCGACGGCTGGCCTGGGCCACCGGCAGTCACTTCCTGCCGTCGGCACAGGCCTCATCGCCCGATCCGGCCTATCGCTGTCACTCTCATAGGGAGAGTGCCAACGCCATGTTTAGCACTCTCACCGGGAGAGTGCAAACGTGGGGGCGGGCCTCGCTGCGGCAATGCGATCGGCCCGGCCCCGGGGGGCCGGGCCGATCGACGTCAGAGCTTCAGACCACGCGAACAGCGTCGGCCTGCTGTCCTCGGTCGCTCTGCGTGATCTCGAACTCAACCCGCTGGCCCTCTTCGAGGGAGCGGTAACCGTCCGCCTGAATTGCCGAGAAGTGGACAAACACGTCCTTGCCGTTATCCACGGCGATGAAGCCGTAACCCTTCTCCGCGTTGAACCACTTGACGGTGCCCTGAGCCATTTCCACACAACTCCCTAACTGTGCTCGGGCCTCGAGCTCCGCCCTTGCAACGCGGAACCCGTTCGATCGCATTGCCCGGGCCACGCCAAGGAGCGGGTCCGACCGATGGCGACCAGACACGACATTACCGCGTGGCCGAACCGGAGGGGCAAGATCTCCACCGTGTGCGCGAACCTGAGAGGTAAGATCCCCCGGTCACAAGCATGCACAGGGTGCAAGCAATGGGTTACAGCGGCCATGAGGGAACGAGGGCGCTACCCGCCGGCCACCGCGGGGATGACCGAAACCTGCGCTCCCGAGGGGACAAGGGTGTCAAGCCCCTGCGCGAACCGGACATCCTCCTCGCCGACGTATACGTTGACGAACCTGCGGAGCTTGCCCCCGTCGTCGACGATGCGCCCGGCGATGCCCGGGTATGAGGCATCCAGTCCGGCGATTACCTCGCGCAGGGTCCCGTGGTCGGCACTGACCTCCGCTGCGCCGCCCGTATAGGACCGCAGGATAGTGGGGATTCGTACAGACACGCTCATTCAACGCCCGCCTCTCGGAATGATTCCAGCGTCGGCCGGACCACAGGTGGCACAGGCAGTGCTGCCGCCACCGCGTCCAGCGTCTTCAGGCCGTCACCGGAATTGATTATCACCGTCTCCGCCCCGGGGTCGATCCGCCCGTCGGCGAGAAGCTTGCGCAGGACGCCCAGCGTCACCCCGCCTGCGGTTTCGGCGAAGATCCCCTCAGTGGCGGCGAGCAGGCGGATCGAATCGATGATCTCCTCATCGCTGACGTCGGCGACGGCACCGCCGGTCCGCCGCACCGTGTCCAGCACGTACGGGCCGTCCGCGGGATTGCCGATGGCCAGCGACTTGGCGATGGTGGCGGGGCGCACCGGTGCGACGACTTCCTGGCCCGCCGCAAAGGCGGCCGACACCGGCGAGCAGCCGGTGGCCTGGGCACCGAACACGTGCCAGCCGGTGTCATCAACGAGGCCGAGCGAGGCCAGCTCGCGAAAGCCCTTGTCCACCTTGGTGAGCTGCGCGCCCGAGGCGATGGGCACGACTACCTGCTCCGGCAGGCGCCAGCCGAGCTGCTCGGCGATCTCGAAGCCGAGCGTCTTGGAGCCTTCCGCGTAATAGGGCCGGACGTTGACGTTGACGAACGCCCAGTCCTCATGCTCACCGGCCAGCTCGGAGGCCAGCCGGTTCACGTCGTCGTAGTTCCCGTCGACGAGGACGAACGTGCCGCCGTAGACCGCCGTGGTGATGATCTTCTGCTGTTCGAGGTCGGCCGGGACGAGCACCATGGAGCGAATGCCGGCTCGGGCCGCGGCGGCGGCGACCGCATTGGCGAGGTTTCCCGTCGACGGGCAGGCGAGAACCTTGAAGCCCATCTCCATCGCCGCGGCGAGCGCCACCGCGACAACGCGGTCCTTGAAGGAATGGGTCGGGTTGTCCCGGTCGTCCTTGACCCAGAGCCGCCGCATGCCCAGCGCATGGGCCAGGTTGTCGGCGCGGATCAGGCGGGTGTAGCCCGGTTCAGTGGTGGGGCGCCCGGCGACGTCGGCGGGCACTGGGAGCAGCTTGGCGTAACGCCACATGTTATGCGGCCCGGCCTCGATGTCAGCCCGGGTCAGGGCCGGGAAGTCGTAGGCGACCTCAAGCGGGCCGAAACAGTCCTCACATGCGTAGTAAGGCCCGAGTTCACGGGTCAGGCCGCATTCACGGCAGGACAGATGGGTCGCGTACCCGAACCGGGACACCGAAGGTGTCGTGCGGCCGGCAGGTACGGCATCATTCTTCTCAGTGGCAGATGTGCTCACGTCGCGAGGCCCCTTTCCTCCTCATCTTTCCCGGGGTCACCCTGACCACGGGCCGGAGTTGGCACCTCTCACGATGTGGCCTCGCGGAGCGGGCGGCCGTAGCGGGCGCACCGGCCCACAGCGGGAGCCTCCCGGGGATTACCCCTTCGAGCAGAGCATCATCGTGACGGTTGCCGGGGCTTCACAGGGCCGATCCCTCCACCCCTCTAGATGAGCTTATCACTGTATTCAGTTGTGCCACGGTGAACGCCAGCGTTCCCCGCCACGGGGCTGTTTCCTCAAGGACACATGCCTTAGGTGAACTTTAACCGACCATGGCGGATGCCGCAGCACGGGATATCGCTCATCGGACCGTCCTCGGCAGGTCAGGTTCCTCCGCTAGCCTGCCAGGATATGGGTCACAACTCCAGCCTGTGCCGGGTGGCCGCCACCGGGGAGGCCACCCCGGATAGCGGCTCGGCCGATGGCCACGCTGACGCCGGGGAGGGCACCCCTAACCGCGGGGCCGGTCCCGGGGACGCCCCGGACCACCAAGCCGTCCCGGCCGCGGGCGCGGCCCGGGGCGGCGGCCGGCTGCTCGTCGCATCGAACCGGGGCCCGCTGTCCTTCACGGTGGCGCCCGACGGGAGCCTGTCCGCGCGGCGTGGCGGCGGGGGGCTGGTATCCGGGCTCATGCCCGGCTTGTCCTCGCTCGCGGGCCGCGCCGAGGTGCTGTGGATCTGCGCCGCGCTCAGTGACGCCGACCGGGCCGCGGCGCGCCAGGATCCGGACGGCAGGCGGTTCGGCATCGAGACCGGGGGACCATCGGGCGGCCGGACCGCGGTGCGCGCGCTCGACATACCGGCCGCCACCTTCCAGGGCGCCTACAACGCGGTGGCGAACGCCACCCTGTGGTTTGTCCACCACCTGCTGTTCGACACCCCGGTCCAGCCGTGTTTCGGGCCTGAGTTCCGGCGCGACTGGCAATCCTACGTCGCGTACAACCAGGCATTTGCGGGGGCGCTCGTGCCTGCCGCGACGTTGGCCCCGGTGACCGCCCGCGTGCTCGTGCAGGACTACCACCTGGCGCTCGTCCCGCGGATGCTGCGGGACGACGTACCGGGCATCCGCATCGCGCACTTCTCGCACACGCCGTGGGCGCCGGTGGACTACTACCGGATACTTCCCGACGACATCGGTCGCGCCATCCTCGACGGCATGCTGGGTGCCGATCATGCCGGCTTCCTCTGCCAGCGATGGGCCGATGCGTTCCTCGACTGCTGTGAGGCGCTGCTGGGGGCGCAAGTGGACCGAGCCGCGCAGCGCGTCATCCACCGCGGCCACGTCACCGGTGTCGGCGTTCACCCGCTCGGAGTGGACGCTCCGGCGCTGCGCGAACGGGCCCGCGCGGCCGACGTCGAGGCGCACGTTGCCGCGCTCACCCGGGCCGCGGCCGGCCGGAAGCTGATTGTGCGGATCGACCGGACGGAACTGTCCAAGAACATCCTCCGGGGGCTGGCCGCCTACCGGGAACTGCTCACCACCCGGCCCGAGTGGCGCGGGCAGGTCGTGCACGTCGCGTTCGCCTATCCATCCCGGGGCAGCGTGCCCGGCTACCGCGAGTACACCAACGAGGTGCTCCGGACGGCGGCCGGGATCACCGAGGAGTTCGCCACCGCGGACTGGAATCCGCTGATCCTGGAGGTCAAGGATGACTACCCGCGGTCCCTGGCCGCCGGCCGCATTGCGGACGTCCTCGTCGTGAACCCGATCCGGGACGGCATGAATCTGGTCGCCGAGGAGGGCCCGGTCCTGTCCGACCGCGGCTGCGCGCTGGTTCTGTCCCGCGAAGCGGGCGCCGCCTCGCTGCTCGGATCGGACGCGCTGCTCGTCAATCCATACGACGTGAGCGCCACCGCGGCGGCGATGCACCAGGCCCTGTTGATGCCCGAGGACGAGCGCCGCCGGCGATGCGCTGCCCTGGCCGCCGCCGCCGCGGCCAATGCCCCGTCCCATTGGCTCACCGCCCAGCTCGACGCGCTGGGCTGACTCTGTCGGGGGGACGACGCCGTGCTGGCCCGGGGGGCGACCCCCCGGAACCCCCCGCTGCGCTTCGCGCCCCATGGCGGTACTTCGCCGACACACCGGCCGCTCACCGGGCACAAGGCCCGGTTCGCTGGGCCGGTATGAGCGCCTCGCCGTAACCCGCGCTGGTGAACCTCAGACGGCGCCCGGGAGTCACGGGTGCCCCTACCCCTTTGACCTCTCGAGGGCGTCGGCTAGGGCTGTGAAGAGTGCGGCGATTCCGTCGGGGCCGTCTACTACTAGGTCGGCGTCTTCGGTGGGGAGGTCGGACTCGGGGGCGGCGCTTACTACGGTGACGCCTGGGATGCCGGTGGTGCGCAGGTCACGTACCGCGGCGAACGCGGCCAGGTCACCCAGGTCATCGCCGCTGAACAGCACCGACCGCGTGTCCCGTTCCGCGGCCAGCTCCCGCAGGGCCACCCCTTTGTCCATACCTGGCGGCCGTAGCTCGACGACCAGACGGCCAGGTTCCAGCGCCAGCCCGGTCTGCCCCGCGAGGGTCTCCAGCGGCCCGCGCAGCCGGGCCAGGGCCGCATCCGGGTCAGCCGTGCCGCGGGTATGCACGGCCACGGCGTGCCCCTTGTCCTCGATGCGGGTCCCGTCGGGGGCACCCGCCGCGCGCAGCACACCGGGCAGCTCCCGTCGGGCCGCCGCCACGCCCGGCGGCACGGGAGGTGCGGAGACCTGGCCGTCCTGCCAGCGTTCCCAGCCGTAGTGGCCAAGCACGATGAGGCCGGGCACGGTGGCCAGGCCGCCGAGCTCAACCGCCTGCATCACGGGACGGCCGGTGATGATGGCCAGCGTGCCGACGTGGGCCGCCAGCCGCCGCAGCGCGGCGATCGCGCCGGGATGAGCGTGCGCGGCGGCCGGGTCACCCACGATCGGCGACAGCGTCCCGTCGTAGTCGGTGGCGATCAGCGCGCCGGCCGGAGCGGACAGCAGTGCGTCCAGGCCGGTCTGCCCTTCGGTGGTAGCGGCCCGGGGCAGCCCGGCCGCGATACGCTCGGGGGTCATGGGCGCCATTCTCCGCGTTCTCGCATCACGCCGTCCTATTCGGGAGTACGCGGCGACCGCATCCGCTGCCGCCGGGAGCGCTGCCTGCGCAGCCGCTTGATGAGTACCGGATCGAAGCGCAGGGCCTCCGGCGTGTCGATCAGCTCGTTCAGTATCTGGTAGTAGCGGGTGGGCGCGAGGTTCAGCACGTCGTGCATAGCCTGTTCCTTCGCCCCCGGGTGCCGCCAGGACCGCGCCTCGAAGGCCAGGATCTGGGCGTCACGCTCGGACAGTTCCGCCATGTCACCCTCCTCCCGGACACGGTCATCGTAGGCGGGGAGGCGGGCAGCCGCCGAAAACCTGGCCGCGGGCCCCCTCCTGTACCGGCCGCCTCCTGCGACGTACGCTCACGGATCGTGCCCCCTTTTCGCTGTCTGACGTTTCTCACCGACTACGGGCTGGAGGACGGGTTCACCGCCGCCTGTCACGGAGTCGCCGCCCAGATCGCGCCGCAGATACCCGTCATAGACATCACCCACCTCATTCCGGGTGGTGACGTGCGGCGCGGCGCGGCCGTGCTCGCTCAGACAATCCCCTATTTCCCGCCCGCGGTGCACGTCGCCGTGGTCGATCCGGGAGTCGGCACTGACCGGCGCGGTATCGCCGTCGCGGCCGGCGACGCCATCCTGGTCGGACCGGACAACGGCCTGCTGTCGTGGGCCGTGTCGGTGGCCGGCGGCCCGCGGACAGCTATCAGCCTCACCAACAAGGAACTGTGGCTGAACCCCACGGCCGCACCGACGTTTCACGGCCGCGACATCTTCACGCCCGTCGCCGCGCACCTGGCCGCCGGAACGGACCTCGCCTCGGCCGGCACCGAGATCGACGTGTCGGACCTGGTGACGCTACCGCCGCCGGCGAGCCGGGTAGTCGACGGGACCGCTCAGGGCGAAGTGCTGACTGTCGACACGTTCGGCAACGTGCAGCTATCCATCTCCGCGTCCGACGCGGACAGCATCGGTGTCCGTTACGGCCGGAGCGTCGTGGTGCGAGCCGGGCGCCGCCAGCTGACCGTGCCCTACCGGGACACGTTCGGGGCGGTGGCGCCCGGTGAACTGGTCGCGTTCGCCGACGGATCCGGCATGGTCTCGCTGGCCGTCAATTCCGGCGATGCGGCTCAGCGGCTCGGGCTGCCGCCCGGCGCGCACGTCTCCCTGAGCCCCGCGCCATAGACGGTCCGGGCCTCGTTTCCGACCGTAACCAGGCGTCTACGGTCCGTCCGGCGCCGCGGCCCGGGCAGCGCAAGATCGGCGGAACGATCCCCCGGCAGGCACGCGCATGGCACGATGATCCTGCGACGATAAGACCGTAGGGACGGGCCGGGAGTGCGGCACCAAGAGCCAGCCGGGCGGAGCCGCAATCCCTCGAACGGGCAGCACGCCGCGTTTCCCCGTCCAGAGGAGACGTGCCCCCGTGTCACCTCGATTGCCCAGCGGCGCACTGCTGGCTCTGACCGCGGCGATGACGGCCGCCACCGCGGTTGTGGCTGCCCTGCCCGCGTCGGCGGGTGCCGCGGCACCGGGCGGACCTGCGGCGGTCCGTGCCGGGACGGCTCCGGCGGTGCGATCCGATTCGGTCCGTGCTCAGGAATGGTGGCCGGGTAACCTGCACGTCCCGCAGGCCTGGCAGGTTTCGCGCGGAGCGGGAATCACCGTCGCCGTGCTCAGCAGCGGGGTGGAAGCAGCCCATCCCGACCTGACCGGCTCCGTCGTCACCGGACCTGACTTCACCGGATCAGGCGAGGTGCCCGGCGCTCCGTCCTGGGCGATCGAGGGCACGTCCACCGCGAGCATCATCGCGGGCCATGGCGACGACGTGGGCCAAGCGTCGGGGATCATCGGTGTCGCGCCCGCGGCCCGGATCCTGTCCATCCGGGTGGTCCTGGACGCCACCGATCCATTGAACGCGAACCCGGCTGACGTGGGACGCCTGCCGGCCGCGATCGCCGCGGGTATCCGGTACGCCGCCGGGCACGGCGCCCAGGTGATCGACCTGCCACTGGACCCGGCGAGCCTGGCTTCTGACGGCGCCGCGACCGGTGGCCTCAGCGCCGCCGCCGGGGGCAGCGCCGCCGAGCGTGCCGCGGTGAACTACGCCCTCGGGAAGGGTTCCGTGCTCGTCGCCCCCGCAGGAGACACCGGCGAGGACGGCAACGAGCCCAGCTTCCCAGCGTCCTACCCCGGCGTCATCGCGCTCGGCGCCGTGGACCGCCACTTCGTCCTGGCCCCGTTCTCCATCCGGCAGTCTTACGTGGCGCTCACCGCACCCGGCGTGAACCTAACCACGGCGAGCCCGCCCTCCGGATACCGGAACATGAGTACCACCGACGCCGCCAGCGCCATAGTCGCGGGCGTCGCGGCCCTGATCCGGTCGCGGTATCCCGCCCTGACCGGCAGCCAGGTTCGGCAGGCGCTCCTGGCCAGCGGCGCGGCCCGGCCGCCGTCCGCTACGACGCCGGGCGACGGCGCAGGGACGGTGGACGCACTGAAGGCCGTTGAGGCCGCGGCGCTCATCGCTGCCCCCCGCGCGTCGGCCTCGGCGCCATCCACTTCGCCGGCTAAGGCGCAGGCGCCGCCGGGGAAGATCCGGCCCGCGGAAAGTCACCCCGCGACGGGCATCCTGAGCCGGGCCAAGGCCGTACTGCGCGACGCGGCCATGGCCGCGGGGATGCTGATTATTCTGCTGCTCGCGAGCCTGATCGGTATCCGGGTCCGGCGGCGGCGGGCCGAACGTGCCACTCTTCCCGCCCCGGAGCCCCGGACCTTGCTCAGTGCCGCATCCAGGCCGCTGGCGGCCGCGGCAGCCCCATCCGGCGGCCCGATCCCAGGCAGCGCCGTCCCGGGCAGCGCCGTCCCGGGCGCCGCAGTTGCCGGCGGGAGAACCCGCCGGAAGGCGCGGAACCGGGGCCGCCGTGGCGGCCGGTCCGCGGGGAGTTCACGGGTCAGTGCCCACGGCCTGCCGGTGCGCGTGACGCCCGTGCCCAGGACGGTAACGCGGGCTGAGGTCTCCGCGCCTGGCGGTCCACCGTGGGATCCGGCGCCCATGCCCGAGGGTGAAGTGCCGCACGAGCCGGTACAGCGGGCGCCCGATCCGTTCGCCATCTTCGCCCCGTCGGCCCCGGCGAGGTCGGCGCCATGGGATGCGGACCAGCCAGGCCCGGTGGCCGACGCAGGACCCATTGCCCCACCCAAGCACGCGGCTCCCCCACCCGGGCCCGTTGCCCCGTCCGGGCTCATGCCCCCGCACCATCAGGTTGCCCCGCCCGGGAGACCAGCGCCGATGGTGCCGCCTCAGCCCGGTCCGCCCCACCGGCGCGGCCACTTCGGTCCCGGGGGCGCGCCGGGAGCCAGCATGCCGGGAGCCAGCATGCCGGGAGCCAGCATGCCGGGAGCCAGCATGCCGGGAGCCAGCATGCCGGGAATTAGCGTGCCGGGGGGCGATGCGCCTGGCCGCGGCGACGTCAGCAGCCCACGCGGAGGCTGGAGCGACCCGAACGCCAGCGGCGTGGCCCCTCTCGGCGGCCCGCCCGGCCCGCCCGGCCCGGGCAGCCCGGTGCCGGCTGCAGGCCCAGCCGGCCGGATGCCACCCGTTGGCCGACTGCGTTCCGGCGGTCCGGTGCCTTCGGCGAATCCCGCGTCCCCGGTAGGAGCGGTCCCGCCGGGGCCGGCAATGCCGGGTGGCCCGGTGCCTCCGGAGGGCCGGCTCCCGCTCGTGCGGCCGTCGCGTTTCGCGGGCGCGTCGTGGCCACCGGAGCCGCCGCGGTCGGCGAGCCCGGCGGTCCCGCCACCCACTCAGCGGGAACGGGAAACAGCGGAGGCCAGCGGACAGCCGGACGAACCGGACCACGCGCCGGGCCCTGCTCCCAGGGCCATACCCCCGTCCGGGGCTTCCGGAAGCGGCAGCCCGCGCTGGCGCCGGCCGCCCTACTCAGGCCGGCATACCTCGGATACCGGACCATAGTCGGCCGCGTCCTCGCCCGCGTCTTCCCCCGGGCCGGCCGAGGACGCGGGCGGTTCACCGGGAGGGCGGGCCGGTGATGGCCCCTCCGGCCCGCTCTACATCTGGAATCCAGCCGCCCTGACGGAGCCGTTCCCGTCGGCCGCACCGCTGCCCCGCGAGGCCCGGCGGCCCGGTGAGGAGATGGAGGGCCGGGAACCCGGCGCCTTAGCCGCCCGCGGCGAGTTCCTCTTTGCGCGCTGAGGCGTACATCGCGACGTACTCCTGACCGGACAGTTCCTGAATCGCCCGGACCACCTCGTCGGCGATGGCCCGGCGCGCCTTGCCCGGTGCCTCGCGTCCGGCGCCAGCGAGATCACCGAAGGTCATCGGCTTCCCGATCCGTATCTCGACGCGGCCCAGACGGGGGATGACGCGACCCGGGGGCAGCACGCGGTCCGTGCCGATCATGGCGACGGGGATAACGGGAAGGCCGGAGTTCACCGCCAGCCAGCCCACCCCGGGCCGGGCGCGGTACAGCCGCCCGTCGGGGGAGCGGGTGCCTTCGGGATAGATGCCGAAGAGCTCCCCGTCGCGCAGCAGGGCGAGGGCTTTCTCGAGCATTTCCTGCGCCGCGCGCGCACCGGCCCGGTCCACCGACAGCTGGCCCGTAGCCCGTATGTAAAGGCCCATGAGCCGCAGGCCAGGTCGCTTGCTGGTGAAGTACTCCGACTTGGCCGCGAAGGTCACCGGGCGCTTGAGCACCAGCGGCAGGAAAACCGAGTCCATTACGGACAGGTGGTTGGACGCCAGGATGGCCCCGCCTGCGTCCGGAATGTGCTCAGCGCCGACGACCCGCGGCCGCCATAGCCCGCGCAGGAACGGCCCGGCGATGAGCCGCGATAGCTGGTACTGCACCCGTTCTCCTTACCCTTACTTTGCGCCGGTCGTCCCGGCTAGCCGATCCGGCCGGCGACGGAGGATCCCGTGACCGTCGGCCCGCGATCTGGCCGCCTCGTCATCGGTAAGCGGTACGCCCGCCAGCAACGCGAACCCGAGCGGCAGGGCCAAGGGCAGCGCGGTGGCAGGCACGATGATGCCCGAGTCGTCGGCGAACCAGCCGAGTACGCAGACCAGCCACATCATGGCCAGGGTCATCGCGAGCAGCGGCTCGGCGGCATATCCGCGCGGGACCGCCTTGACCCCGAACGAGGCGGGCTTCAGCAGCATCAGCCCTGCCAGGATAATGATGACGGGGACTACGGGGCTGTAGCTGCTCACGGCGAGCGAGCCGAGCATGGAGTTCCACTTGCGCAGCAGGAGCCCTCCGGCGTGGCCGTGGAACAAGTTCCCGGCGAACGCGCCGATGTCAGACTGGCCCGTCGCCGGGATCAGGTAGTTGATCACCGCGAACACCGCGAACAGGGCTACCCCGCTGCCCAGGACCACCGCGACCCGCCGGACCGTGATCCTGGTTCCGGCCATGGCCATGAGCAGCAGCACGAAACCGGGGACGATGGCAATCGTGCCGCCCACCTTCCCGCCGAACTGCGGCCAGCCGCACGCGATCACCACGAAGATCGCGACCGCGGACGCGGCGACAAGCGCCCGGCCCCGGCCGGGGCGAGGGCCGGGGACGGCGGTGCCGGCGTCCCGCGCGGCCGGTCGGAGCAGCGTATTGCCCACCCAGGCGACCGCGATCATGCCGCATACGGCGTACAGGCCGATCGCTTCGCCGCCGATTCCGTAGAACCGGCCGGCCTGCAGGAGGGACAGGCCGAAGGGCGAGCCCAGCTGCAGCCGGGACCCGGTCATCACGTCCAGCCCCACGATCAGCACGGTTATCAGGGCGACGGCACCCGGCGGCCCGAACGGATCGCGCCGCCACGGGCCAGCCAGCGCGATCGCGCCGATCACGGCCGTCCAGCCGAGGGTGAGCCCGTACTGCCAGACCGCCGGGTGCGGCATCAGCCACCACGGCACCAGGTTGGCCAGGAACGATCCGGCGGGCACCGCACCGGCAATGGTGCCCGCGATGCGCCACAGCGCGGCCCGGCGCCGCCGCCGCTCCGGCTGACCGCCCCAGAAGAGCAGGCCCACCCCGGCGAACGCGGCCACGTCAACCAGGGCGTAGGTCCAGAAGAAGACGGTGTGCGTGCCATTCCATACTTGGTAGGTGGTGTCCTGGCCGATGAGCCCGCGGACGGACGGAACAAGCGCACCGCGGTCGGCGCGGGTGATCTGCGAGCCGGGCAGGCCGGCCGGGCGCGGCTGGCCGCGCCAGCCGAGCACCGTGGGCGTCAGATCGGTGAGCACCACTATTCCCGGCTGCCGCGTCGATGGGGCGGCGAGCAAACCCGACCGGTACGCCGGGCCGTCGATCATGACGACCTGCAGGTGCGGCGGCATCGCGGCCGACCCCGGGGCGGTCACCATCAGCGTTGTCCCGGCGGGCATCTCGGTGGTGATGGCGGCGAGCTCGGTGTCCGCGTGCCGTAGCGCGGCGGCGCGAGCGATGTCACCGTGGCCACCGGACGCATCGGGAAGCGAACCGAGATCCACCACGGTCAGCGGGCAACGGGCCAGGACGCGGGCCAGGACCGGCCCGTGGAGGGCGGAGACGGCGGGGAGGTAGGAGCCGACGTTGCCGGCGGGGCTGGCCAGCGCCAGCGCAGCGCCGGGCCCGACGGCGGTCGCGCAGTTGCCCTTCCCGGCAGCAGAGGCCAGCAGTCCCCATCGGGGGCTGTACTGAAGGCCGTGATTATAGGTGACCAGCGAGGGCATCGCCGCAACCCGCGCCGGGCCAGGGACAGCCTGCTGCCCGGGCCTCCCGCTCACCGCTGGGAGCGCCGCGCACGGGCCTTTGTCGGTGTGCGGCGTCTGCGCCCGGTCCCCGCCGTTGAGCGTCAGCCACCCGTCGGCGGGGCAGGTGCGCGAATGCACGGCGAAGTCGACCATGGAGCCGGGTGAGCCGGCCTTGGCCACCGTCCACAGAGCGGGTGTCGCCGACGCGGAAATGTCGCTCCAGCGCAGACCGGACAGCCCGACGATGACGACGTGCGGTGAGACGGCCGTCCCAGCGTGGCTGACCGCCCTGGCCGGACTGGAGCTCGTGGTGGTCAGGACGGCAACCACGCTCACGGCCACAGCGAGGGCACCGAGCAGGATCCGGCGTGCCAACGTCCCTTTCACGAGGTTAACGGTATCCGGCCCGGCCGTATGACCGGCTTTCCCCGGAAAAGAGCTCGGGGTGGCCCGGCCAGACCCGGACAGGCCCGGGCGCCCGCTACTCGCGCCGGCCGCCGAGCGGAATTGCCCGAGCCCGGCGGTGAGGGCGGTTTCACGGACTTGAGCGGGTTAGCAGGAAGCGCGCCTATTTCGCCCGTGGTATTCCATCGCGTTGTTCAGAACGATGCGCTTGCGAAACCTTTTCCCGGTCAGAACAATTGCTCAGCGTTGCTTGTTGAGCACGTCAGATACCCGCCTCGGTATCCAGGTCATTACTGCAGCCGCTCGGTCGACCGCGGCAACATCCGCTCGTTCGTACGTGGCAAGCAGGTCTGGGCCGGACGCTGCGGCGTGGCCGGTCTGCGCAGAGACGGTGCCAGGCTCGACGCTGGGCGGCGTGACACGCTGGGCGGCGGGGGCCGGTGATGGCGCACCTGGATCACTGACCGGCGCGGAAGGCGTGGCGGGCTGGGCGGTGTCGGCCGGCGGCGTGGCGGGCTGGGTGACCGGCCCGGGCGGCGTAACGGTCTGGGCGGGGGCCGAGGCCGTGCCGGGGTTGGTGGGCAGTGCGGGCGGCGTGGATGGTGTTGGCCCGGTTGCCGATGGCGGCCGTGTCCCGGCCTCGCTGGCAGGCGCGGGCGGCGGTCTAACTGTCTCGGTGACGGGCGCGGGCGGTGGCGTGACCGGCTGGGCGGTGCCTGGCCGGCGGTGTGGCGGGCTGGGTGACCGGCGCGGGCGGCGTAACGGTCTGGGCGGGGGCCGAGGCCGTGGCGGGGTTGGTGGGGGGCGCGGGCGGCGTGGATGGTGTTGGCCCGGTTGCCGATGGTGGCGGTGTCCCGGTCTCGCTGGCAGGCGCGGGCGGCGGCGTTGCTGTCTCGGTGACGGGCGCGGGCAGGTATCCGAATAGCACCCGGAGGTCGACCGGCTCGCCTGGAAGCTGCCGCAGCAGCGCCAGCGGCGCCAGATAGCGCGCGGGCCCGTTCGGGGGTATCGCGAGCGGGCCCGGTCGGGCGTCCCGTGATTGCGGCCAGAGCACGCCGTTCGTCGCGGTCCGCGCCGGGATCAGCCAGTAGTCGCCGTGCTCGCAGCGCGCCCTGGGCGCCTCGAACCGGATCTGCACGCCATCCTCGATCTCGAACCACCTCCGGTCGGCCTGATGGAGCGGGATCCCACGCTGCGGCTCCTGGCCGCCGCCGTGCTGGTCCCAGCGCCGCAGGAGTGGATGCAGCGTCGCGTCGAAGTCACGGTGGCCGTCAGTGTCGTGCAGCTTCACCTGCCGCGTGGCCAGAGAGACCCACGTGACCTGCATCAGCGCCGCTGGCGTCCGGAACGGTGCCCAGTGATCATTGACGAACTCCACCCAGTCGCCGACCTCGAGCCCCTGCCTGGTGTCGTACCACGCTCGCTGCAAGGTCGCCGTGCGCACGCCGTCGCCGTCGGGCTCGGTCAGGCCTTCGAGCCCGAACTCGACGCTGCCGTTGTCACGCGACCACTTGAACGTGGCTTCCCCGGCGTCACCGCCACGGTGTATCTCGACTCGGTATAGCTGATTTTCGACGCCGCGGTAACCCCAGGGCGCGGGCGCGGTCTCCGGGCCCGGCTCGGGTTCGGCGCCGGAGTGCGCCCGGGCGGCGAGCGCCGGCCGGTGCCGGGGATCGGCGTTGTACTCGTGAAACGCTCGGATGATCGCGTCCGGGTCCAGGTGGGTCAGGTCGTCGTCGCGCCACGGCAGCTTCCGGCCGGCCATCGGGAGCCATCTCACCTGGGTACGGCGGGTCGTGTCGGGCACCCCCGCGCCGAGGGCCGGATCGATGAGCTCGGGCGCCTGGATCGCGCTGACCGCCTGCTCCCAGACCGCCAGGTAGACAAGGAACGGCGCTTCGTGCTCGCGCACCGGCCACTCCTCCTTCGCGGGGCGCGACGGAGGGGGAGCCTCGCAGCGCAGGCCGTAGACGTAATAGTGCCCTGGGCCTAGTCGGACCGCTCGGCACTTGCCGTCTTGGATCACCGGCTCGACCGCGAAGCCCGCGTGGTGAACCGGCCCGGCGAACGGCCCGATCAGGTCGGTGGTGAGGCGGCGCAGGTAGTCGAGCAGAATCGCGTTCTGCTCGTTTAGTTCCGCGTCGAGCAGCAGCCGGCCCTGCTGCGCCAGAACGCCTGAGTATCGACCGGAGACGCCGCTGAGGAAACGAGAGAAATCGCCGTACACGAATGGCCTCCTCTAGGTCTAGGCTGGTCCTTCGCACATTGGATTTCACTTGGTCGGCCAGCGGGGTCGGCTGATGTCGATGCCGAGGAGGTCTAGCAGCCGGGCCTGGACGCCGGTGGGTTTGGGGATGGTGGCGGGGTTGCCGTCGTGGGCGGGGATCAGGCGGAGGTCGGAGAGGGCCTGGAAGATGGTACGGCCGGTGGGCCGGGCGGCGATGGTCCTGTAGCCCGGCAGGCCGGTCATCATCCCGCCATGAGGGCGCAGGGCGTTGCGGACCTGACGTTCGATCAGGCAGAAGATCAGCAGGGCCAGGCAGATCACGGTGATCAGGGCGGCGATCCGGCGGTTGGTCTTCAGGAACAGGGGGGCGACCGCGAGCGGGCCTTTGAACTCGCCGTAGCGGCGCTCGACGATGTGCTGGCCCTTGTACCGGCGGAAAATCTCCGCCGGTCCGGCCTGGTCAGGGTCCAGGTTGGCCAGCAGGGCGTACCAGCCGTCAGTGGCGGCTTCGGCGTCGATCGCAGCCTGATCGAAATGCCAGGACAGCGCGGGTCTGCCGGGGGCGTCCCGGGTGATCACGGTACGCAGATACGCCTTGACGCGCCGTCTGGTGGCGATCGCGGTAACGCGGGCGGCGACAGCGTTGGTCGTGGGGTGAAACCGGGTCCCGGCCGTGCGCACCAGCCGGTCAAGGTCTTCGGTGGCTTTGGCGAGCTTGCGCGCGCGGGCTTTGGCCGCGCCAGCGGCGCTGGCTGAGGAATACACCAGAATCCGGCGCAGATGCACCGGCGGGTCAGCCTTGCGCGGTCCGGCCAGGTCCATCCCGCCGTCTTCCAGGACCCGGTAAACGCCCCGGTCAGCAGCGGGCTTCCCGGCGTCACGCCCGGCGATATAGTCCACCGGCGTGCCCGCCCCCTGCGGCAGCGCGGCGAATAAACCAGCCGGGACCCGGGCTGCGGCCAGCGGCGCGATAAACCCCACCTTCTGGGCACCCATCGCCGCCGCGTTCGTGCAGGAGATCAGCTTCGAATCACCCACCAGCAGGAACGGCCGCGGTCCCGCGATCCGCCGCAGCGCGATCATCGCCCCCACGACCTGGGCCACCTCCGCGGCCCCGCCCGCATAAGCGTGATGGAACACCGGGATCCCGCCGTCCCCGCTGACCGCCAGACCCGTCTGGATCTGCTTCAGATCCGGCCTGCGGTCCTTGGGATGCCCCCACCCCGGCACCGGGTACTGCTCATCCACCTCCGGATAGGCGCCATACAGCGAAATCGAGGTCAGATCCCAGTGCAGCCGGGACACATCCACCCCGAACTCAGTGATCGCCGCTGCCCCCACACTGCCGGTGATCTCATCCAGGTACGGGGCGACCGCATCCAGCGCGCGGGCGATCCGGTCATCGTTGAGCAGCTCCGGGGTGATGCCATACGCCTCATCCACGGCCATCGACGCGGCCCACTCGTGTACCCGCAGCATCGGCGCTGGCGCGGTCAGCCGGTTAGCTACCAGTGCCTCGATCACCTCCCCGTGAGTGATCAGCGCCACTGACCGGACCGGGCACAGCTCATCGATGATCTCCGCGATCCGGAGCCGGCGCCCGAACTCCGCCACCACCGGCAGCGCCCCCAGCCGTTTTTCCAGCAGGCGGACCACCGCGATCTCCGCCCGCGCCCGCCCTCGCCCCCGGCCAGTCCCTGACATCCCGCTCATGCCAGACACCAACCAGCAACCAGGCCAGCCATTCCCCGCACGTCACACAAGTCCGTAAGGACCCAGGAGCCAGCCATCATCCGGCCGTAGCATCAAACCCCATGTGCGAAGACCGGGTCTAGGTGGCGAAGCGGGTGTCGATGTCGACCCCTGCCGGAACGAACTGCTGCAGCTGGCTTCTCAGGTCGGCAATCCGGAGCGGCTGCCACAGGTCGTGGTAGGCGCCGAGCTCACCTTCGTCGTGCGCGCCGTGCGTGAGCTCGGGCGCGGCGTCACCAGCGAGCCGCGCGTAGGCGGGCTGGCCGACCTGGACGCTGTCGAAGCGGGGAACCAGCCGCGCGGCGATCAGCTCGTCGCGCCGGCCGTGGTCCCGCTCAGCGGGCGCGCCGTCCGCGATCTGAGCCTGCGCCCGGGCCAGCGCGATGTCTGGCTGGCAACTCGTCCGCTTCGGCGTGCGCGAGCCGGGCCCCAGGTAGCTGAAGCGGACGTGCCCCGTCTGACGGCGCTCGCAATCGAGCGGCCCGGTCAGGATCGAGTCCTCGACCAGCCCGGCGCTGTGGACCTCGGCCCCGCCCAGAACGGTAACCCGGGACAGCGACAGGCGCACCCAGGCGGGCCGGCCGTCGGTACCGAGCACGGCGCGCTCGCGCGGGTCCGACGCGTCGAGCACGCAGTCGCAGGCCCGCAGCGGCAGCGGCTCGAAGCCGGTCTCCGGGCTGTCGACCCGGATCCTCCCGATGACCGAGGAGGAGATCTCGATCGGGCAGGGCATGCCGTGCACGACGAGGCTCGGGCGGCGGCGCTCCTCGCGCGGTTCGGTACCGGCCAGGGCCCCCGCCGGGACGAGCGTGCAGTGGCGCAGCCTGACGCAGGCGAAGCTGCCGTACAGGTCGAGCGAGTGGCGGGCGATCCAGACGCCGTCGAGCGCGAAGCTCGGCGGATCCGCGGCGCCGGGGTCGCCGGCCCCGCGGACGCGGAGCCGGTCGGGACGGCCGGCACTGGTCTCGACCGGGATGATCACGGGTCGGCAGCCCTGCGCGGCCCGGATCTCGAGATGCTCGCCGACGGCGAGCCTGATGTCCAGGTGCTCGCGGTATACACCGTCGCCGGTGATCTGGATCACCGCGGCAGGTGCATGGCCGTGCTCGTTGGCCGATCGCCAGGCTGCCAGGGCGAGGCGGATGCTCGGGTGCCCGCCCGGGCCGACCGGGTAGACGGGCACGGCCGCGGGCGGAAGCGGGCGCTGGTAGCTGCCGCCGCCGATCGCCCGGATCCCCAGGTGCGCGTACGTCACCGAGATCTCCTCCTCGGGCGGATGCCGCGCCGGGAAGGCGATCCGGCCGAGCTCCGGATCGATGCTGACCCGTCCGTGCGGCGTGCGCTCGTGCCACCGGCTGAGGTCGGCGACCACGATCTCCGACCGAGGGACCGGCCGGCCGCCACGGTACACGCACATGCTGCGCGCGGCACCGTAGTAGTCCTCGGGCCGCAGCCGCAGCGCGCGGCGGGTGATCGTCCCCGCGACGTCGAGCTCCGTCGACGGCGGAGAACGGTGCTCGCCGGCCGGGACCACGGCGAGCGGGAGGTCGCGGCCGAGCTGGTCGAACGTGTAGCAGTTCTCCTCTCCTGCGGCTGCCGCCGGGGCGCGGCTCACCCGGTCAGCGGCCAGGCGCCACAGCCACACCGCCACCGCGGACGGATCGGTGGTTCCCGGGGTCCGATGCGAGGACAGGCGGCGGACGTCGGCCAGCGGCGCGGCATCCGACAGCGGGGTGCCGAGCAGCTCGAGTGCCTCCATGTCGGCCAGGTCGGTCAGGCGCCGCCGTCCGACGTCGGGCATCCGGGCCGACTGGGTCGCCAGCGCCACCCGGCGGAGCTCGATCGCCCGGGCCGGCCAGCCCGTGGCCCGGGTCGCCAGCTGCTCGAGCACCGAGAAGGAGCCCTTGCGGCTGCGGTCCGCGATCGCGTCGGCGACCTGGGCGCGGCGCCAGATGGCGTCGGCGCCGGAGTTCGGGGCATCGGCGCCCACGGGCAGCGACGACCCGAGCGAGAGCCCGACCAGCTCGGCGAAGTACGGCACGAGGTCGTCGTCGCAGGTCTCGATGAACCAGTTGCCGTACAGGTGGCCGATGTCGGCGGCGAACTCGTCGACCAGGTCGGCGATCGCCCGCAGCAAGGTGCGCAGCGGGTAGCCCGGCTGCAGGGCGTCGCGCATCCGGTAGACCGCGGGCAGGAGGTTGTAGAGCGTGTCGTCCTGGCTCTGCTGGCCGCCGGTGCTCACGGTGACGGCTTGCTCAAGATCAGGGTGCCGGGGACCGTACCCGACAGGTAGGCGACGGCAGCCGGCGCCGGGGTCGCGGCCGCCAGCTTCCACTGCGACGGTACCGCCGCGAGCGTCGCCACCGCTGGCACCGGGCCGGTGAGCAGGATCGGCAGCGTCGTGGAGAGCGCGGCGGCGGGAGCCGCCTCGGGCACCAGGGCAAGTCCGGTGACAGTAAAGGACAGCACTCCGGGAGCGGCGTGCCCTGCGGCGAGCAGATCGCTCACTGCGACGTCCTGGCCGAGGTCTCGCTGCGCATAACCGAAGCTCGCCAGCAGCGCCGCCCGCACTGCGGCGACGGTCGCGTCCCAGGTCATGTGCGGATCGGGCACCACGTCCGCCGTCAGCGCGATCAGGTACAGGCTGGCCGGCAGGACCTGCACCGGCAGCGCCGGGTCGGCCACCTCGGTGATGGCCTTGGCGACGCCCTGGCACAGACTGTCGCAGGGGTTGCGCTGCACCGGGTCCGTCCCGGCGATGGTGACGACGACGCCCGCGCCCGGCGTCAGCACGGCACTCGCCTTGCCCACTCCGGCGATCGAGCTCGCCAGGCTGCCGTAGTCGCTCACGGTGACGACCCGCCCGAGCCCGTTCAGGCTGCCCGGCACCGCGGCGCGGACCGATTCCTGGTCGTCGCCGCCGCCGCCGGTCGCCGGCAGCGGGTTGGTGACGGAGCTGAGGCTCGCCGGGCGGCCGAGCAGTTGCGTGATCTGGCTCGCCTGCACGTTTCCCTGGCTGCCATCCCCGGCGCGGTAGGAGGCGCTGATGTTGCCGGTTCCCGCGGGTAGCGGCGCCAGGAACGTGATCGTGGTCTGGCCCGAGGCGTTGGTGCCGGCCAGGAACGACTGCGCGGGCGTGCAGATCGAGATGCCCGCGGTAGCGGTCTCGATCGTCACCGCGGGGAGCACGGGCACGGCGCTGGCCTTACGAGCCAGGATCGGGATGTCGTCCTCGCCCCACCAGCAGCCGACCCAGATCGGCTTGTCGGGGTCGCCGCGCTCGAACTCGACCCAGACGTTAGCGCCGATTCTTGGCCGCACAAACGTCCCCGCCAGGATGTCGGCGAGCGGCACGCACGGCATCGCCCAGTTGGTGATCACGATTCCGGGGACGCTGACCAGCAGGCGCCCGCTCGGCGGGGTGTCCTGGTTGTCGACGACGGTCCCGCGGTACTTGCCCCAGTGACGCTTGGCCACCGGCGGTTCAGGACCTTGCTCCGAGCCCCACGTGAACTGCTCGGTGTAGCCGAGCGACGCCATTGTCGGTCGCCCGTCCTTGCTGGTGCCGGTCATGGCTCCTCCGTTCGGGTTCGGTCAGCTCGCCGGCGAGGCCGGCAGCGAGGACATGGTGCTTGCGCCGGAAGTGACAGGAACGGCGGGGCCGGCGGGGACAGGGACCGGGAGCGCGGGACCCGGGCCTGGCAGCGGCGGTGCCGTCGGCGGGGGGGCGGGGACCGGCGCACCGGGCGGCGGGCTCGCCGCTTGCCCCGCGCTGGAGAAGGCCGGCAGCTGCTGGCCGAGGCCATAGCTGGCCGGGTCCGCCGCGCTGCCGCCGAGCAGCCGGTTGCGCTGCAGCGTGAAGCTCTGCTTGTAGGAACCCGGGTTGATGGTGTGCGTGATGCTGGATACGAAGTACTCGCCGTCGTAGGTGATTCCGGCGCCCTGCACCTGGACGACCGTCCGCGCGGGCAGGATCGAGCCGTAACGCAGCACGTCGAGCGTGCCCTGGCCGCTGATTATGTTGGCGGAGTCGGCCGCCTTGGCCAGCGCGATCACCGCTGCCTCGGTCGGCGTGTAGCCGGACAGCCCGGTCAGCGGCTGACCGTCAGCGGGAGCGGATCTCTTCTGGCCGAGCGGGGGGCTGAGCGGCGTTACGTCGGGGATCGGGATCGGCAGCGGGACGGGCACGTCATCGACCTTGATCAAGACCACGAACTGCGTCTTCTCGAAGCCGTCGAACGAGAACGGCAGGGACTCGACGTTGCTGCGGCCGTCCCAGTCGATCGCCAGGGGCGGCGGGGCGGTCAGGAACGGGATCTTCATCTGCAGCTTCGGGCCCCAGTAGGCCAGGTGCATCCCGGGCACCGGCCCGGGCTGCATGTAGAACATGTAGCCGACCCGCTCCGCCAGCGTGTTGATGTACGCCAGGTCGGTCCCGCTGTGCTGGGGGATCGTCTCGGTAGGCAGCGGGTGCGTCGATCAGGACGCTGGGAATGACGAGCGGGATGATCCCGTAGAGCGGGGTGTACTTGGCGACGGCGAGGGCGACGCGCGTTTCGGCCGGCATGGCCGGGTAGGGGAAGCCGCTCAGGTCGATCAGGTCGATCATCCGGGTCAGGTCCTCGCCCTTGATCGACAGGACCGACTTGCCCGGCTCGTCGGACGGCGCCACGTCCTGCTGCGTGATCACGCCGTCCATCAGGACGGTGACCGCCCGCAGCGTCGCCGAGGATCACCCGCGGGTCGGCGGGTCGAAGTACCCCGACGGCAGCAGGCTCGGTGAGCAGCGGCGAGAGCTTGCTGGTGGCGAACGTGAGGTCGAAGCCGCTCGGCGTGGGGCCGCCGCTCGACCGTGGACGCTGACCGCGATCAGCGCCTCCATCACCGCGCGGGGCGCCGGCTCGAGGCCGATGCCCCGATCATCAGGCTGAGGGTCAGCTGGCTAGCCACTTGCCGCTCCCGGCACGCCGGCGGGCTGCGGGATCACCAGCACGAGCCCGGGCTGTGCCAGCTGGGTCGGGCGCGTCGCCAGGTTGGCGTCTGCCAGCAGCCAGGACAGCTCGGGGTCGCCCAGCGTCGCGTTGGCGATCAGGTCGATCCGGTCGCACTCGCTCAGCTGGACCTGGTGCAGGGCGGCCGTGGCCAGGTGCCCGGCGCCGGCAGCAGCCGCCGCAGCAGGTACGGCACCTGGGTGCCGTCTGGTGCGGTCCAGATGGCCTGACCGACGTTCGCATAGCGGCTGGACGGTCACGGCAGGTGCTCCAGTCCCAGCGGTCGGACGTCAGAGCCGGTGACCATGGCGGCGAGCTGCTCGACGGCCTGCCGGTAGGCGATGTACAGCGTCCCGCCGACGTGCTGGAGGGGGCAGGTCGCTGGTGGTCAGCACCTTGCAGTTCGATGCTCGCCTTGACCCGGATCGGCCGCAGCTGGGGATCGAAGGCCTCCTCAGTGATCGACAGGCTGCCGACCAGGACGGGCACGACCCGCTTGACCCCCCAGACGAGCACCACCAGCGGCGCCTCGACCGGGGCGACCTCGAGCATCCCCTGGTCGAACAGCGCGTCGGTGGCGGTCAGCTCTGCGGCGGTGGGCGTGATCAGCGCCTCGAGGACCGCAAGCGCGGGCAGCAGGCCCTGCGCGACGACCGGCTGATTGGCGCTGTCGGCCGGGTTCTCGAGCTGGTCGGCGGCGTCGATCTCGGCGTCGAACTTGATCGTCTCATGCGGTGGTCCGGTGAGGCGGAGCACCTCGAGCCGGTCTCCCGGCTCACCGCCGATCGCCCGCGGCTGGAGCGTCCGGGTGACCGTGTCCGGGTTGTACTGGAACACGACCACGTCGAGCAGGTTGCGCGCGTTCGGGTCGATCTGGACCAGCCCGCCGCGCAGCATCTTGGGCGCTCCCGGGAAGCCGGTGGTGGTCATCCGTACCCCCTTCGTGCCGCCGGGCCCGGCGCTGGCCGCGCCGCCGCGGCGGCCTGGTGCACTGCGGCGGCGACGTCGCGCGCGATCCCGTCCACCGCCGAGCCCTGCCCTTCGCGTCCTTCGCGCCGGGTCCCGGCGCGGCGTCCGGCCGGTCCGTTCGCCGGCTCGCCGGCGCAGCTGGCGCAGTTCGCGGGCGATCGCCGGGCCGAGCGCGTCGCGCTCCCGGCGGGACAGCTCGAAGCCGTCCAGGACGATCTGCTCGATCTGCAGGCTGGTCCTCATGCCGTCACCGCCTCGATGGCCGGAAGTCGGCGTCGCTGACGTGACGCTCGAGCTTGCGGAACTCGATCCGCGCCATCTCCAGCACCAGCTCCATGGTGACCTGCGTCCCCCGCCCGGCCGCGCAGAACGCCGCGTTCAGCGCGATGTTGCGGATCATCCCGCCGCTCGCGGCCAGCCTGGCGAGGCGGCCGGGATCGAGCTCGGCGACCGGCGCCTGGGCGGGGAACGCACGCTGCCACAGCATGGCCCGCTCGGCGGGCCCGGGAAACGGGAAGGTGACGACGAAGCGGAGCCGGCGCAGGAAGGCATCGTCCAGGGCGTGGCGCTGGTTGGTGGTCAGGATCGCCACGCCCGCGGTAGTCCTCCATCCGCTGCAGCAGGTAGCTGACCTCGATGTTGGCGTACCGGTCGTGGCTGTCCCTGACCTCGCTGCGCTTGCCGAACAGCGCGTCGGCCTCGTCGAACAGCAGCAGCGCCGCCGCCCTCCTCGGCGGCGTCGAACACGCGCCGCAGGTTGTGTTCGGTCTCGCCGATGTACTTGCTGACCACTCCCGACAGGTCGATCCGGTACATGTCGAGCCCAGCTCGTGGGCGATGACCTCGGCGGCGAGGGACTTGCCCGTGCCTGACTCGCCGGCGAACAGCGCGGTGACCGCGCTGCCGCGGGTGACTCGCTCGGCCAGACCCCACGAGCGCAGCACCGTGGCGCGGCCGCGGACCTGGTCGACGATGTGGCGCAGCAGCGTAAGCTCGGCCTCGGGCAGCACGAGGTCGTCCCAGCGCGCCGCGGGCTCGACGCGGCGCGCGAGCGTGTCCAGACGCGGCCGGGTCTGGGCGCGGCACGCCTCCCACAGGCCGCGGGTGCCCGCGCCGGAATGCGCCACCTGGCGCACCATGTCCGCGATCACCAGCTGGCTGAGGTCGAACTGGGAGGCGAGCCGCGTCGCGGTCGCCGTGTCGTCGCCCAGCAGCTCCCGCCACAGCGCCTCCTGCTCCTCGCCGGTGGGACGCGGGGTGTCAACGACGCGCAGGCGGCGGGATCGCAGCGGCCGCGGCTCGCGGCAGCCCACCAGCACGTGACCGCGCACCTGCTCCACCAGCATGTCGATCCGAGCGGCGTCCTCGCGCGAGACTTCCGCCGTGTCGGCGTAGAGGAGCACCGGCAGCAACAGCGTCTCGCGCTCCCACAGCCGGATCACCTCAGACAGCTCCCGGGAGTTCGACGGCACCCGCTCGGCGTGACCTCGTAGAGGCAGGCCGACGCGGTGCGCCGCGCTGGCCGCCAGCCCCCTCCGCACGGCGGGGTCGGTTCCGACGAGTTCGACCATCGGCGGGTACTCGCTTTCTTCTTCGGTCAGCGCTACGGCGATCTCGGCCATGGCCCGCTCGTGGGTCGCCGGCAGGCTCAGCGGAAGGCCCGCGGTCACCGGCCGGATCACCGGGGCGAGCCGCGCGTCCATCACGTTCAGCCCCTTCAGGAAGCTGACGATGCGCTCGTCGATCCGGATCCGGGTGGCGGTGAGCGCCTCGGCGCGGGGCTCGTCGAGCTCGATCAGCCGCCAGTACCTGAGCGGCCGCTGCGGCGACACCACGTCCCAGGCGGCCCCGGGGAGCACCGCGAGCGCGAGCGCCAGTGTCGGGTACGCCGCCAGCGGATTGCCGTTCGCCTCCGCGCAGCGGGTGGCGATGCCCGGGTCCAGCTCCGTGGCCGCGGCGAGCATCAGGACGAGACGCTCGAACCGGGACAGGCCGAGCCGGTCGCCCAGCAGCTCGAGGGCCGCCGCTGGCTCCGCCTGCGCGCCCGCTTCCCACCACCGCATGACATCCCGGTCATCGCCGCCGGCGCCGAGCCGCTCGCGCGTCCAGGCCAGCCCGGCCGTAAGGTAGGCGCCGTTCATCGCCTCCCAGCCGTCCACGTCGCTGGCGCCGGCCGGCTGTGCGATCACGACAGGACCAGCTGCTGGTTGGGGTCGAACTGCATTGGCGCCGGCTGGTCGGGGTTCGCCGGTGCGGCTGGGCTGACGACCGGGATGCTGTCCACCGAGTCGATCCGCAGCCGGAGTAGGTACGTGCCCGCGGTGAAGCCCTGCAGGCCGAACCTCGGCCGGCTGGTCGCCGCTGTTACCGGCTCTGCGGGCACCAGGTGTGAGCCGACGATCAGCGCGATTGCCTGCTGTGGCTGAACCGCGGGGGAGCAGTGCACGGTCACCGGGGCCGGGCCCTTCCGGACCAGCCTGGCTCTGAGCGGTGTATTGCTGACGAGCTTGGGCGCCAGCGCCACCGGAACGGCGTTGCTGGTGACCGTCACCGGTCCGGCCGTGGCCTGATCCATCAGCGTGTCGAACGTCGCCGCCACGGTCGCGATACCCGCGGGCAGCTGGGGCGGATCGGGGAGCTGCACCGTCAGCTGGGACGCGGTGACGCTGTCCGGTGCGAGCGTCAGCGGCCGCCCGGCCAGCGGGTGGCTCACCAGCACGGCGGTAGTCGCGCTCAGGGAACTCCCCATCAGCGTCAGCACGTCGCCGGGTTGGGCAGCCGGCTGGCGGTTGGGCGGCACCGCGAGCTGGAGCTGGGGGAACAGCGAGCCCACGGCGACGGGGCCGGTGTCCTGCCGCCCCCGCATCAGGACCGGCGGGGCCGCGTCGACGGGCCGCGTGCTGTCGATCAGGACGACGGCCGCGTCGTAGCTGACCGACAGCCGGTAGCCGGTGTTGAACGTCGTCCACATCCGGGAGATCTCGTCCTGCGGTCGCGGATCAGGAGTGATCCGCACGCGCTCGACCTGGTTCTGGAGGTCCGACCCCGGCGGGGGCAGGCCTGCGGCGATCTGCGCACGGGACAGCACCGGCCTGTCGTTGAGCACCCCCATGGCGATCCCGAGCAGCCGGTGCGCCAGGATCTCGTCGTCGTTCTCGCCATACGCCGTGACCAGGTAGGACAGTATGAGCGGCAGCGGCGGCTGCCCGGACTCGCCGGGCCGGATGGCCGGTGGATCCTGGTTGCGCCAGGCGGCGTCGATCGCGGTCCGGTACAGGAACAAGTTGACCTGATTGACCGGCGCTCCCTGGCGCGCCTGGTCCGGGGGGCGGACGGTCACCGTGCCGCTGCTCACGGTGGTGTCCGCCGAAACGGCCGCCTGGATCATGTTGGTCAGGGTCGCGGTCACGGCCGCGATCGCGGCGTTGCTGCTCATCCCGGCCGGCCCTCGCCCTCGTTCGGGACTCCAGGTAGTCGGCCAGGCTGGGCACTCGCCGCCGCGCTCCGCCCGGCTGCGGCCGGGCCGGCGCGGGGTTCGCGGCCGGCGCCTTGACCTCGATCCGCCCGATGGTCACGGTCACCTCCGCGCCGATACCGGTGGGCCGCGGGCCGCCCGATGGCTTCGTCGCCGTCTCGGCGTCCAGGTCGTGCAGCCACCTCGCCATCGCCCGCACGCGATCGGCCGGGGCGTCAGCCGGACGGCTCGCCGAGTCCGGCTGGCGGTGCGGTGCGAGCGGGGGCCGGCCCATTGGCCCCGATACCGGCTTGGCGCCTGACCTGCGGTCGGCGCGGTCGTCGAGCCCGGGGGCCTGTTCCGGCTCGGCGCCCGATCTGCGGTCGGTGCGGTTACCGAACCGGGGGGCATGCTCCGGCGGCGCGTGCCGTGGCCCGGGCGCAGGGCGCTGGGTAGCGCTCCACAGCGTAGGGCGCTGCGCGGCGCTCGATGGCTCCTGAGCGTGTTTGCCGCCAGCACCTTCCGCGGGACCAGTGAGACGACGGTACGGCGGGTCGTGGTCGAGGTCGGTGTGGCTGGTGCTGGTGATCGCCGGGGGGCTGGGCGGCGGGCCGGCGCTGGCGGCCTGGCTGGGTGCGGGTGCGGTGTGCCGGGCGGCCGGTCCGGGCGCTGCGGTCCGGGCGGGCGGGGGTTCCTGCTGGCCCGGGACGGCCCGGCCGGGCGCCGGGCCAGCGGGATGGGGGTGGGCGGGTGCCGGGCCGGGGGTGGCCGGGGCGGGCGTGGGGGGATAGGGGGGCGGCGGGTCGTGGTCGAGTTCGGTGTGGCTGGTGGTGGTGATCGCCGGGGGGCTGGGCGGCGGGCCGGCCTGGCGGCCTGGCTGGGTGCGGGTGCGGTGTGCCGGGCGGCCGGTCCGGGCGCTGCGGTCCGGGCGGGCGCGAGTTCCTGCTCGCCCGGGGCAGCCTGGGTAGCCGCTGTACCGGCGAGATGGGGGAACGGCGCGTCTGTATCGGCGAGATGGGGGAACGGCGCGTCCCGGTCGAGTTCGATCTCCACATCGGCAGCCGGCGCGTCCGAGGTCGGCGGCAAGCCCGGGCCGATCGCCGGCCCGTCGATCGGAAACCTCGGCGCGGGCTCGAAACGCGACCGCTGGCGCAGATGCAGCCGCCCGGGCTCCGCCGGGCGAAGCCTCGACAGGTAGGGCTTCACCATCCCACGGCGTCCAGGTACCAGTGCCGCCGCCACCCGCTCATGGCCAGGATTTCCGCCTCAGACCAGCCGTAGGCCCGCGCGAGCCGGTGGACCTCGGTCAGCGTCCGGCCGACCCATTCGGCCAGGTCGCTCCATATCACGTCGCGGATGTCCAGCTCGTCGGCCCACTCGCTGCCGCAGGGGCAGCGCACGCTCAGCACCGTCTGGGCGCCGGGGTCGGATTCGGCCAGCGCTTCGATGATCGCCTCCGCGGCGGCGTCCGGCAGCTCGTGGGGCGCGACGGGCGGTCCGCCGGGCGAGGTCGCCTCGAGCACGCACCGTTCGAGCAGGTCGTGGAACGTCACCTGCCCGCCGTGGCGGGCGAGCACCCGCAGGTCTTCGTTGCACGGGATCCGGCACACCAGCGTGTACCCGTCGGCCTGCACCGTCAGCGGCGGCACGGGGCCTTCGCGGACCGGCGGCTGCAACTCGGCCAGCGGGACGCTCAGCTCGACCTCGGTCTGGCAAGCCGGGCACGTCGCCACCACCTCGAGCATCTCTCCGAACATCACCCGGCGCAGCTCGAACAGCCTCGCATCGCACTGGCCGACGCTCAGCTCGTCGGTCCGTACGCTCGCCGGGACGGCGCCGAGCGAGCTCAGCAGCGATGGCGCGCGGTCGAGCGGGCCCGCGGCGGCCCCGGACTCCCACGCTCGCAGCAGCATTGGGGCGGTCGGGGCCACTGGCGCGCCTCCGTTCTATTCGCTCGTCTGTTCGCTCGATCAGCCGGTGAAGGACGGCGGCGACGGCTCCACCACCGACGGGTCCCGGTCCCACCCTTCGTTCTCGATCTTGATGTGCTGGATCGCGACCGCGTTGGCGTTCGCGTCAAGCTCGGGGAACGCCTGGTACTCCGACACCCAGCAGCGGTACACGTGGTACGAGATCACCTTCTGGCCTGCCTCGTTGAAGAGGTCGATGATCACGTCCTTGCGGAAATCCTTGAGCGATACTTCCTGGTCAGCGTTCTGGGCCTGCGCGTTCTTGTAATCCCACACCTTGTTGGCCCACTGCTCGAACGCGAGATCGTGGGTCACGCCGCGCTCGAGCGTGATCGCGTCGTACTCGTTCCGCCCGGGTGACTTGTGGCTGGTGCTGGGGTCGCCGCCATCGCGGTGCGTGACGACCTCGGTGGTCCGCTGCAGCATGCTGACCTTCGAGACCCCGGCCACGTACGCGCCTTCCCACTTGACCCGGAACTTGAAATTCTTGTAGGGATCAACGCGTGCGGCGTCGACCGTGAACTGTGCCATCGTCGCTCCTAGGTCGAGGCCTGCAGGGCCTGCTGCTGAATGTTGATGATCACGAACTCAGCAGGGTAGAGCGGTGCGAAGCCCACCAGGATGCTGACGATGCCCTGGGCGACCAGATCGGGCGGGTTGTTGCTGGCGTCGCACTGCACCAGGTACGCCTGGTCGGCCGTCGTGCCCGCGAAAGCGCCCTGCCGGAACAGGCCCTGCATGAACGTGGTCACGTTCAGCCGCAGCGAGGACCACAGCGGCTCAGCGTTCGGCTCGAACACGGTCCACTGGATCCCGCGTCGCAGGGACTCCTCGATGTACAGCGCGACCCGGCGGACCGGTATGTACTTCCACTGGTTCGGGGCCTGATCGGCGCCGACCGTCGTGCGCGCGCCCCACACGACGGAACCTACCAACGGCATCGTACGCAGGCCGTTGACGGCCAGCGGGTTGATTATCCCGCTCTCGCCGTCGTCCACCTGCGCGGTGAAGCCGCTGATGCCGGTGATCGTCGCCGCCGTGCCCGCCGGGGCCTTCCAGACACCGCGGCTGTTATCGGTTGCCGCCCACACCCCGGCCACCGCGCCGCAAGGCCCGGCGTTGAAGTTAGCGCCCGTCTCGTCGGTGAGCTTGAGGTTGGGGTAGTACACCGCCGCGTTCGGGCTGGGTGTCTTGAGCGGTGGGTAGGTGTTGATGGTGCCGAAGTCGAGCGGGATCGTCGCCCATTTCGATGGCGGGTCGACGATCAGCATGGCGCGTTGGTCCTGGCAGAATGTGGCCGCCGCCTCCAGTACCTCAGAGTCGAACGTCATGGCGGGATCGACCGGAAGGCAGAGGATGTTGAAGATGTCCGCTTTGAGCAGCGCGTAGATGCCGGTCTTCTTGCCCTGGTCCCCGAGGTAGCTCAAATCGTCGGGCTTCTTGCCCTGGTCCCCGAGGTAGCTCAAATCGTCGGGCTTCTTGCCCTGGTCCCCGAGGTAGCTCAAATCGTCGGGCCCGCCCGCGGGCTGCGCGTCCGCTGCTCCGCCTCCTGCTCCCCCGCCGCCGGTGCCTCCGGCTGTCCCGCCGCCGGTGCCTCCGGCTGTCCCGCCGCCGGTGCCTCCGGCTGTCCCGCCTCCGGTGCCTCCGGCTGTCCCGCCTCCGGTGCCTCCGGCTGTCCCGCCTCCGGTTGTCCCGCCTCCGGTTGTCCCGCCTCCGGTTGTCCCGCCTCCGGTTGTCCCGCCTCCGGGTGTGCCTGCCGCCGCGGCCGGGATCCCGAACGGCACTGACTGCGGGTTGCCATTGTTATCCAGCGTGGCGGCCGGCTGCATCGTCCATTGGTTCTCGGGCGCGCCAATGACGAGGTTCGACGCCTGGAGCAGCGTCGGCAGGTACTGAGGACTGCTCTGTCCCGGCACGGGCTTGATCAGGTTGGCGCCCGAGTAGACCTCCTGCGCGAGCACGGTCGTTCCCTGCGTCTGTGTAATCGTCCCCTGCGTCTGTGTAATCGTCAGACAATCGCGAATGATCTCCGCCCGATCCGAAGCCGCTTCGAAAGGACAGCGTCTCTCCAGACTCCAGCCAGCACTCACTGGGCCTTAGGCAACGAGCACGCCGGGCCAGGGCACGGCTCCCTCGCTGGTTGTGGAACGATGGAATCCGTATTAATTGGGCCGCCCTTGCGGCTGTTGCAGCTCTTATGCGCAGGCTGCAGGTTCTTCCTCTTATGCGCTGGCTGGTCATCAAGGCGCTCGTCGCAGATCACTTTGTTGGCATCGCTCTGCAGGACGACGTTCCAGTGATTCCCTGACTTACAGACCTTCTGCGGCTCGATCTCAGTCTTCAGGGTGGCCCAAGGTATCTTGTGGTCGATGGCGCGCTTGTCTCTCGGCTTGATCTCCTTATTGCACAACGCGCACGTCAGTTTCTTCCCGTCATTTTCGGCCGCTGCCTCAGAACCGTTCCAGAAATCCTTACGAAAATCGTCGGGGAAACTGCGTCCTCCACGGAAGATAGTTTTGGAACCGCCGACGATCTCGGTCGGCGGTTTCTGAGCGCTGGCCTCGGCTCGCAGCTCAGCAAGACTCTTCTTCGAAAGGCTCTTGAGTTTGCTCTCGAGTTTTGCGGCATTAGCCTTCCCAGCTCGCGTTATAGTAGACTTCGGGAGCCTGTCGATCTCTCTCTTTATTTCTTTCTTTCTACGCTCTTCCGCACGCTCTTCCGGCGATGGCCGTCCCATCCGTTGCACGGATAGTTCGGCGGACTTGTCCGGCGGAAGATTGACCTCTGACCACCCTCATTGTTTTGTGCGGACACCGTCTGTCTCGACGACGGCGTGCTCGCGGTGGATCACGTCGATGTACTGGGGGTGGTGGCTGCCGGGCACGCCGCTTATCCCGGCGTCCGGGATGTTCGTGCAGGTGATCGAGTACTTCCAGCCGGTCTTCTTCTCGTAGTCCGTCAGGTTCCTCAGGTGCCGGCGGGACGGCTTGACCCGCCGGGCGATCCACCGCAGCCCGTCCGGCCAGTTCCCGGCCCTGGTCATCAGGCCGGTGATCTCGGCGACGTCCTTGTCCTGTTCGGCCGTGCCGTCCTGGCCGGTGCCGGGCTTCCACGCGCCGGCGGGGACTTTCCGGATGGCGTCCTCGTCGGCCGCGGTGATCATCCAGCCGCAGGTGAACAGCAGGATCCGGCGAGGGGAGGACATCGACAGCAGGTGCTTGATGAGCTCATGGCTGGCCCCGGCCCCGTCGACGCGGATCAGGATTTTCGCCCGGAACCGGGCGGGGACCTGCCGGATGGCCGCGGCCAGCACCTCCTTGTGGTCGGTGAACGTGTTCGAGCCCGCGTTGCCGGGCCGCAGCAGCATGGCCAGGCACTCGCGCGTATTCGCAGCCCACGCCCCTAATGGATGGAAGCCGTAGCCTTTCTTCCAGGTCGGAGCCGCTCCCTCCTTGTCTGAGTACGCGGTGATCAGCGTCGCGTCCATGTCGATGACCAGCCAGCCCACCAGGGTCTTCCCGGCGATGACCAGCCACGGGAAGCCGGAAGGGGTGTCTTCTATCAGCTCCCACACGTGCGCGCGGATCCTCGCGCGGGCCTGCGCGACCCTCGCCAGCGTCCTGGCGTCGGCCAGGCCGAGGGCGCGCCGGACGGTGGAGCCGCTGGGCGCGGCACCCAGCACCGGCGCCAACTGGGCCAGCACCGCGATATCGCTCATGCTGGTGGCGCCCAGCGCGATCGCGACCGCCATCGACACGACCACCACACCCCGGCTGAGCTGCGGGAACGTCCCCGCCCGCGCCAGCGCCGCCTCCAGCGCGGCCGTCAGCCCGCACTGGTCGGCCAGCTTCCGCAGCAGCACGCCGCCGCAGTGCCCGGCCACGGCCGGCACCGTCATCAGTAACCTTCAGGCCGTGGTCCCAGCCGTTATGCTGCATGGCGAAGAGCGCTCCAGTCCCGGGGATTGCAACGTGTGGTTACCGCGTAATCTCCCAGGACCAGGGCGCTCTTCGCCGCTGAACCGGCTATCCCGCCCGCGCCGGTCCCGCACCCGTAAGGTGCGCCACCGCTTCAACCGCTACCAGCAACAAATCCGAGAAACCCCAGCTCACCGCTATGCAGAATTCGGTAACAGCCTGATTCAGGGCTAACGCTGAATGCCGGAGGTTAGCCCCCGTGTAGTCGATTCCGCGCTGCACGGCCGACTCGCCGATGCCGGAGGCCATGCCGCCTTCAGGCTTCCACAACACGGAGGCAGGGCCGGTCAGCGCCCGAGTCGCATTGGCCTGGGCCTCCCGCTCGAACCGGTCGGACGGGTCGGAGATCTTCAGGCCTCCGCCATTGTCGGTCCCCGCGACAGGACCCCGGCGCTGCTGGATGACGTGGGTGAGCTCGTGCGCGAGGGTGTGCTTGCCCGCGATGCCGTCGCCGATCACCACATGGTTACCGACGGTGTAGGCGCGGGGTGACAGAAGCACGGGCGGCGGGATCGGTGTGCACGCGGACACCGGAGAAGTTCGCGCCAAGCCGGGCCTCCATCTCCCCCCGCAGCGGGGCAGCCAACGGCTGGCCGGGGCTGCTCAGTACGTCGCGGACAGCGGAGCGCTGCGCAGGGGCTGGTGCAGCCTGCTGGTGGCCGCACCCGGCGCCGTGCTGGCGCCGGGCCTGCTCAAGCATCCGGGACACAGCAGCGTTTCCAATGCTGGGTTGCAGGGCGAGGGTGCCCTTGTCCCCGCTGTCGGTATGGACGGGGACCGTGGCGAAGTCCGCGCCGGAGGGGGCCTTCATCTCCTCCGTGAGCGGTGCCCCAAGGGGCTGGCCGGGGCCGTGGGGTACGTTGTCAACAGCGGAACGGTGAACCGCTGCGTGCAGGCGCGGAGCAGGTGTGGCGGTGCGCTCGGCGGCGCGGCGGCGCTGGCCGGTGCCGACCGTCTTGCCTAAGCCGTGTGTGCGCATGGAGCGGGCCTTTCCGGAGGTTCAGCCGGGCATATCCTCATGGATACACGATGAGGCCCGGTGTGGGGATGTCTGGACGGGCCAGTGCCAGAACGGGCGGAAAACTGCGGTCGTCAACGGTCACCCTGGGGCAACCCCGAACGGCGTCCGATCTGGGCAATGCGCAGGTTGCCCCCCTGAGTGCTTGATCATGCGTCAGGGTTGTCCTCGATGATCATGATTTGCTTGTCATTCATGCGGCGCCGCCTCGGGGTTGAGGGTGAAGTAGATGGTGGCGCCGCCGTCGACGGTGCCGTCGGCCCAGGTCCGGCCGCCGTGACGCTCGATGATGCGCCGGACGCTGGCCAGGCCGATGCCGGTGCCGGGGAACTGGCCGGCGTGGTGGAGCCGCTGGAACGGCTGGAACAGCTTGCCGACATAAGCGGGGTCGAAGCCGGCCCCGTTATCGCGCACGTAGCAGCAGATGGGGGCGTCGCCGACGGGTGCGGTCGCGAACTCGATGGCGGCGCGGTCGCGGCGGGAGGTGAACTTCCAGGCGTTGTCGAGCAAGTTGTCCAGCGCGGACCGGATCAGGGCGCGGTCCGCGGTGACCCGGACGCCGTCCTGCACGGTCACCTTGACCTGTCGGCCGGGGTCACGGGCGCGGAGCTGGTCGCAGATGGCGGTGACCTCGGCGCTGAGGTCGACGTCCTGCAGGTGCATCGTGGCGCGGGTCACCTGTGCCAGGTGCAGCAGGTCATCGATCAGGGCGGCCATGCGCGCGCAGCCTGCCTGGACGCGCCCGGCGTACTCGCGGCCTGTTTCGTCGAGCCGGTCGCCGTAGTCCTCCACAAGAGCCTCAGCGAACCCGCTGATCCCTCGCAGCGGGGTTCGCAGGTCGTGGGCGATGGAGTAGGCGAAGGCCTCCAGGTTCTTGTTGGCCCGCTCCAGGTGAATGGTGCGCTGCTGCACCTGCTGTTCCAGGTTCGCGTTCAGCGACCGGATCTCCTTGGTTGCCCGGCGCAGGCGGCGGCGAAGGGAAAGACCGGCCATCACATCGGCGGCGGCCAGGACGGCGGCCAGGACAATGAAGAAGGTCAGCTGGGTACCCAGGGCCGAGCGCCGCGAGGCGCCTGCCGCAGTGGCGGCGCGCTGGAGGTCTGCGGTCACCCCCCGGGCATCGTCCATGACCCGCTTGCCCTCGTCGGTGTTCACAATCCGCACCGCACCGGCGTGATCACCGGCGCGCTCCAGTTTGATGGTCTCGGCTATCACCGCCAGCTTCGCCGCGACCAGACTCTTGAGCGCTGCGAAGTATTGCCCGCCGCCAGGGACCGCTGAGACCAGCGAGCCGAGACGCTGCTGGTCGGCTGGGACCGTCAAGAGCGCCGCATCGTAGGGCTGAAGATAAGCGGGGTTGCCGGTCAGCAAATAGCCGCGCTGGCCGGTCTCGGCGTTGAGCAACCCGATCAGCAGGTCGTTGCTCGCCCCGATGACATCCGAGGTGGTGACGTCAGCCCTGTCATAGAGCACATAGGACAGCACCGAGAGGGCTGAGCTGGCCACGAACAGAATCAGGAGCAGAGCCACCGATGCGAGCACGAGCGCATGGGGAACGGATGCCCGCCGCGCCGCACCCCTGCCCGCGGTATCAGCGACGGCGGTCGCCGGTTGCCTGGTCCCAGACGTACCACCTGTCACCTCGACCTGGAACCGGGAGCTAGTCACTCAGAGCGCCAGCCCCGCAAATGCCGATGATCTTCGGGCTCAAGACGGCTCCCCCCCGGGATTGCGCGCACAAGGCGCCCATGTTCTGACCGGGCCAAAGACCCGCACGCTAACCCCATCCTCCCTGCTACTTTATCCTTCCCGCTACTTTCCTCCCCCAAAGTCAAAGGTCACAAAAGCCAGGCGGGCGGCCTCGCCGCCCGGTCCGGCACCTGGCACGGCCATCATTTGCCTAAGTTCCGCTGGCGCAAATTTGAAAGTATGATCGTGGTTCAGGGTATAATGCCCATATTTCCGGCTTGCCTTGTTTTAGGGCGTTGAATCCTTTACTCTCCACGATGGCCACGAATGCAGCCCCGGGCATGAAATCTTTCCGGTCATGGTTACCCTCGTTGGTATACCGCACGTACGCCTGCTTAGCCCTGCTATCCCACATCGTTTCCTAACGGCTAAACCGCGCCGCAGGTCGGCCGCATACAAGCCCGGATGGTACCGATTCCCAAGCTGACAGTCCCTCGGCTTTCCGGGGGATTGTGGTGGATTCGCGGGGGCTTGCGCCGGGGGCGGTGCGGCTTCACCTGGCTGAGGGCGTGCCGCTGTTGCGGCCGGAGGACCTGGTGTTCCAGGCCATGATGGACGGGTGGCGGAACCAGCATGCTGGATGCTGCGGACTTCGGCCGCAACCCGCACGGGGCCGAGTTCGGCGAGTTCGGCCTGTGCCGGGTCCGGTTCGGCAAGGCCAAGAAGAGGTCACCGCCCAGGCGCCGCAGCGTGCTGACCGTGTTCGACTGGACCCCCGACATTCTCAACGAGTGGTTCACCGAGGTCCGCCCGCTGTTCGGCATCGACGGCAATCCTGCGGCCTGGCCCTCCGAGCGCGGCGGCACCGAGACGGCGGCGATCGACTGGGAAGCCGTGATCAGCGCATTAGACGCCGACAGACTCCCCAGCTCAGGGGGGAACGGCGGATACTCCGGCTCGCTGCCAGCCCTCGCCTACGACATCCCGGTGAGCCTCGGCGAGGCCATCGCGGGCATTGACGCCCGCAAGTCGGCCAGCGAGAGACTGCCTTGTTCGAGGGGCTTGCCGGACGCTTACCGCATTGATCGGCCGGATGCGCGATGGCCGCCGTCGCCGCTCCCTTGGTCAGCCGTCGCGAGGGGCGCGCGAAATGCGCATGGACGGCTCCGCGGGGATACGCGAGATGCCCGCGGGCGGCTCCGCGGGGGCATCACGCATGACCCCTATGCCAGGTCTCACGGGGGCATCACGCAAGACGCCCATGCCGACCGCGAGAAGTCGTCGTCCTGGGGATGAGTCTCGGTAAGCCTCACCGAATACGCCTTCATGAAAGCACGGCATGTCGTCTAGGCCGTTCATAAAAGCACGGCATGTCGTCTAGGCCGCCGCCAGGCCGCGGCGGTCAGCCTTGCCAGGCTGCACACCGCTACGCGCACGGCCTTCTCCTGTTGGGCTCAGACCGGCAAACCGCGCCAGAGCCGACGGTCGACCGTGCAGCATCACCCGATGAATACGCGACAGTTGAATACGCGATCTCACCAGTAATCAGCCCCGCGTCGCGCGGGCGAGTGCCTCAATGAACGCGGGCGTGGATGCGGCGCTGGCGAAGAGGGCTCGCTGGCGGTCGGCTCCGGTCCCCCGCTGGTCGAGCTGGTGCAGCAGCCTGGTGATCGTCTCGGTGTCGCCGTGGTCCCTGAGCGCGGGGTAGACATGATCGAGGAGGCGGGAGCGGAGCGCCGGCGCATCGACGGCCTGCCCGGTCAACGGGTCGACTCCCGCCCCGGCGAGCCCCTGCCGCGCGGCAGCGGCCAGCGCCGCGGCGACCTGCCGGGCCGACACGGCTGCCATCGGCGTCCCGCGCCGGGCCTCGGCTAGGGCGGTGGCGACCAGGGCGCGAGTCAGCCCGGCCGCGAGGACCGCGGTGCCGGCGTCGAGGCAGACGTCGGCGACCCGGACCTCGACGGTGGGGTAGCGCGGGGAAAGCCGGGCCAGGAAGTAGACGCTCCGCTCGTCCAGTGCCGCGCCGCGCCCGATGAGGCGGTGGACTGCCGTGTCGTAGGCGGCCGCGTCCGGCCACGCCGCGGGCGGCACCGCGGTGGGCCAGCGTGTCTGGATCGTGTACCGCCAGCTGGCCCATTCGGTATCGTGCCCGTCGGCGATCGGGGAGTTGGCGGTGACGGCGAGCAGCGGCGCAAGCCAGGGCCGCAGCCGCGCCAGGACCTGGACGCCCAGGTCCCGGGAGGGGACCCCGACGTGCACGTGACAGGCGCAGATGCCGGCCTCGGCCACCACCGGACCGTACCGGCGTGCCAGCTCGTGATAACGGGGCTGACATGTTAAGGCGGCCAGCCCGGGCGTGCGGTACGGCGCGATCCCTGACGCCACCAGGCGGCAGCCCAGCTGCGCCGCGGCGGCCGCGGCGAGCCGCCGCAGCCTGACCAGCTCGCGGCCGAGGTCGTCCAGGCCGGTGCACACCCTGGTTCCGGTCTCCACCTGGAACTGCATCAGCTCTTGCTGCACGCCCGGCTCCCCGCCGAGCATCCGCACCAGATCGGGGCCGGCTGGCACCGTGACGCCGGTGGACGGGTCCAGGAGCACGAACTCCTCCTCTACCCCCAGCGTGACCGCACCGGCCGCGCGCACCGCCTCCCGCCGGTCACCGGACACCTTCGCGCCCCGTCCGGCACCGCCCGATCCGGGCATTACCACGACCACCTGCTGCTCCGGGAGCGGGCGTAGCGGTAGCCGTTGGCTCAGCGCGCTGGCCAGGCCGGCGACTGCGTGGGCTGCGGAGCTCGACGGCCACAGCAGCGCGGCCAGCGTGATGGAGGCTGCCGCCTGCACGGCCATCGCCTCGGCGCCCGCAAGCGTGACGACGTGCCCGGCTGCCTTCCGGGCTGCGTCCAGCGGCTGCTCCGTCGAGATCGGTAGGGTCCGGGCCATTGTCACATCACTTTCTGTCGTTGAGGACACGCCGTGAGTCCCCTCCGCGTTGCCACGGTACCCCGGGGTTTCTCACCAACAGCGAAATGATCATACGGAGCGTATGGGGGGCATCGGCGCAGACACGCGGACATATGCGGAGGTGGCCGGAGAGACGCGGAGCCCGCAGTGGAAAGAGATGCGGAACCCGCAGTGGAAAGAGATGCGGAACCCGCAGTAGAAGAGGTGTCGCTGAAGATCACCCGCTATCGGGCTCATTCATTCCGTTCTCATCGTTGCCGACCATTTTTCCTCACTGACATGAATGGGGCTTGGGGTGCAGCGGTTTCCTGAATACATGAGCTCCAACTTCCCAGAAGTCACAGCCTCCAAGGAACCCGGGGCAGTCCACTCCGGACCGGCCTGGTGAGCATCACGGCTCACGGCCGTTTACCGGAGGCTGGGGGTGCCTGGTGTGAGGGAACCTTCATCACGAGAGCGGCAATATCGTCGCTGAGGCGCCCGCCGGTGAACGTGAGGGCGGCGAGCTGGATGGCCTCCGCCATGGCCGACGCCGTTCTGGTCGCCCAGCCTGGCGACCAGGCGGCGGAGCCGCTCATCGCCGTACAGGCTGCGGTCGGCGTCGCTGCGGGCCTCGGTCACACCGTCGGAGAACAAGATCAGACTGTCGCCGGCCCGCAGCATTTTCTGGGAGTCATGCAGTTCTGGAGCGGACAGCACCCCGAGCAGGGTTCCTGGCTTCCCGAACTCGTGCACGCAGCCGTTTGCGCGGCGCACCAGCGCCAGTGGGTGACCCGCCGAGCTGATCCGGACCATGGCCCCGCCGGGGAAGGGCCGTACCGAGGTATAGATCGCGGTCAGAAAACGCGGGTCATCGGTAGGCCAGTCGAGCAGCACCTGGTTGAGGTCAGCCAGGATCAGGGCCGGCCGTGTCAGTCTCCGGGCCATCGCCCGGAGGGTGTTGCGGGCCAGGGCGGTGTTTTTGGCGGCTATGGGGCCTTTGCCGCACACGTCGCCGACCACCATCCCCCATGTCCTGCCCAGCGAGGGGAACACATCGCAGAAATCCCCAAGGGCCTTCGTGCCGTTTCCGCCAGCCGCGTACCGCGTCGCCACCTCCAGGCCTGGGATATTGGGCAGCCGTGGCGGAAGCAGGCTCTCCTCCAGGGTCTGGGCCAGGGCGGCTCGTCTCGCGTTGTGGGCCAGCACGGTCTGCAGCGCAACTTCGCTCGACACGATCTCTGCCAAGGTCTCCAGGAGGGTAACGTCGCTGCCGCTCCACTGGCGTGGTGCCGGGTCGGCTGCCCAGAGCACCCCCAGTACATGACCATCCTGGTCATGGACGGGGATTCCGGCCCATGCCATCGTGCTCGCCGGCCCCGGCAGGTCGCTGCTGCTCCCGTGCCCATCCACCCGGGCGTTGTCAATGATCAGGTTGTCCCCGGAGCCAGCGACATCCGCGCACCTTGTTTGCTCAAACGTGCTCGGCTTGCCGCGGAAACCCGAAGGGCAGCTCATCGTGGGGAGTGAGCAGGTACCGGCGACTATAACGAATGCGCGCGGCGCTCCAAGGGACATGGCCGCCACAGCCGCCACACGACTCAGCGACTCCTCCAGGCCTCCGGCGGGCCGATCAGTTTGCCTATTCGTTGCCAGCCCAGCTGGTCCGCTCACGTCTGGTGGCCTCGGGTCCAGCATGATTTCGGCGTGACCCGCGACGAGGCCCGATGTGGGATTGGTAATTGACACGCCCTGTCTCCGCCCTGAGCATAATGACGTTTTCGGCACACGCATGGGGAGGCGGGGTCTGAACCTCGGTGGGCCAAGTATAAGCACCCAGGGGCCGGGCGACATGCCGAATTAACCAGCATTACCGCCGATCAGAATTTCATATCCAGACGTCCCTGGAATACCGGAATGACAGCTGATATCATTCTGGGCATATTCTGGTATGAATTTACCCGATATCCGCCCTTGGCCCGGACGAACTTTCCGGACCGAGAAGTCACCGGCCCGGCGGAACGCGCTGGAGAACGACTTGCTCACCGTCTGCTGGAGGAAGGCCCGGACCGAGTCGCCCTGGCCGATCAGGTAACGGGCCGCCCCAGCCAGGTCCGCGTAGCCCTGGCCGTCAGAAGTCGCGTTATGCAAGGGACCCGCTGTGGTTGCGTCAGTGGGCCAGGCGCATGATCCGGGCCGAGCAGCGCACGATCCGGGCCGAGCGGGCCGACCGCTCCGGCCGGCAGTCCATGATGCCAGCCCTCGGGTCCATGCTGGTCGCCCTCTCGGTGACCGCGATCGTCCTCAAGGGGTCCCCGGGTGTGGCCGCCATCATGCTCATGGCCCTTATCTGGGTCATCGTCGGAACCATCAATGTGGCCTATGCGATGCGCAAGCATCCGCGGCAATAACCGCGGCCTGGTTGCCCCGGCGACGATCTGACGACTTCGGTTAGCTCCCGACCCGGGGGGCCTGCGCCCGGCCGCACGGCGGTGGAAAGGATGAGATCACGATGTCCGCTGTCCGCAGGCGTCCTTCACCTCGAGCAGCGATCCCGGCCCCGGCCAGCGGTTCGCGGTCGGACGCGGTGCCCGGCCGAAGTACCTGACGACGGGGGCGGCCGCGTGGCCGCTTCCGCGCGATGATCCTGCCCTGCGCTGACGTAGATCTTGCGGGAGATCTCGTCGGTGGACAGCCCGGTGGCGATGAGGGCGAGCACTTCGCGCTCCCGGGGGGTCAGCTCGTCCAGATGGGGCAGCCGGCGCGGCGACCGCGTGCGCAACGCGAACTCGGCGATGAGGCGGCTGGTGACGGCGGGGGGACAATATCGCCTCTCCGCTGGCCACTACCCGGACCGCCCGGATCAGCTCGTCGAGCAGCGGCGAACCTGGCCCCGACCCCTTAACTGCGCGGCATTGAGTCCGCAGAAAAACGATCACCTCAATTAAAATACGGTGAATTGAGGCTAAATGACCTGGGTTAATGATGCGAACGAGGAGCTATCAAGCCTTTTCGACCCAACCTGAAAATAGGCACAAAAAAGGCGTTAAAATTTCTCGGTCTATGCTCTTTTGCTTTTGCGTTGGGCTCGCTCCAGCCTCAGGCGAGGGGCTAAAGTAAAAACGGCTGCTGGGCGGAAACAATGACCAGCGATGCAGCTTTGGGTGACTGACATAACTAGCGGAGCCAGCTCGGCCGCGTTCTGTCCGGGGTAACTCGGGAGAGCGCACGGGCTGTGCCTTCGTGCTTTGCTTGATGCGACGAGGGGGAGTTCTGAAAGCCCACGAAAACGCCGCAATACCGTCAAATGAACAAGATAGGCGCGGAGCGCCGGAGGAGTACCAAGCCGGGCCTGCCGCCGCGACCGCCCGCCTTCCCAGTGCCGTAGCAGCCAGGCCCGTCCAGGAGGTCGCCCGGTCCGTCCTGGTAGCAGAGCGAGAGCCTGCCAGCTGGCCAGCGCAGCTGGCGAGGCGGGAGGACGGGCGACATCGTGCCCGGGCGCGGGTGAGGGCGCTCCCATGGCCACTGCTCGCCATCCTGACTGTCCAGGCTGCGCTTAACCTGCGAATGGTATGGTCCAACACGGCTTTCCAGGATGAGGCACTGTACCTATGGGCGGGGCGGCTGGAATGGGCGCACTGGCTGCACGGGGCACCGATCCCAGTCTTTGCCACGTGGTTCTCAGGGGCACCTGTCATCTATCCCCCGCTGGGGGCGCTGGCCGATAGCATCGGCGGACTGGCGGCGGCGAGAGCACTGTCGCTCATGTTCATGCTCGCCGCGACCATGCTGCTATGGGGAACGACGGCGAGGTTGTTTGGCAAGCGTGCGGCTCTCTTTGCCACGGCCCTCTTTGCCACCCTTGCTAATACCCAATTCCTGGGGGCATTCGCGACTTATGACGCGATGGCGCTTATGTTCATCGCCCTCACCACGTGGCTCGGGGTCCGCTCGCTCACAGCTGGCCAGCGGCCGCGCATAGTCATGCTTATCGGAGCGGCAGGCATCCTGGCTCTCGCTGATGCGGTTAAGTACGCCGCGATTCTCTTTGACCCGGTTACGGTTATTGTGGTGAGCCTGGCTGCATGGCGGCTTCGTGGTTGGCGGACCAGCCTGAGCACGGGACTGGTCATGTCTGGTGTGCTGCTTGCTGTGCTCCTGGGCGCCAGCCTAGTTATCGGGCCGGCCTACTGGCATGGCATAGCAACAACGACCTTGGAGCGTCAAGCGGCCTCTGATTCCACCATTGTAATTCTCGAACGATCGTACGTGTGGACTTCTTTCGTCATTCTTATCTCCGCAGTCGGGATAGTGCTAGCGCGCCGGGAAGGACGCATCGGGAGAACGCTTATCATTGCATTGGCGCTGACCGATCTGCTCGTGCCCGCCGAGCAGATCCGCGTGCATACGACGACCAGTCTTCAAAAGCACGTGGACTACGGTGCGTGGTTCGCTGTCATGGCCGCCGGATATGCAATGGGCCGCGTTAGCCAGTTGAATAAGGGAGTCGGGTGGGCGCCGGTCCTGTTCCTGCCGATTTTGGCGTTCACGGTCTGTAGTTCATCCGGCCAGGCCGACCAGCTCTTTGCGGCATGGCCCAAAGCGCCATCATTGATTAACGCCTTGCGCCCAGTGCTCAAACACGAGAAAAGACCTATCCTCGCCGAAGGCGATGAGTATTCAGTAATTCCTTACTATCTCGGTAGCGAGGTGTCGTACCGTCAGCTCCGGACAACCTACGACTTCACCTATACTGACCCCCGAAGTCACCAGGTAATCGGCATGCCGACGTCGTTCTCGGATGCCATCAGGAACGGATATTTCGGCCTGGTCGTGCTGGACTACGCAGGTGGCCATCCAGCGATGGACAGTGTTATTACCCGGGCTGCTGAGGCATCCAGTAATTGCCGGGGATTGCTCAATGAAGCATATGTCCAGCTGCACGTGCGGCGGAGTTTCAGGGTGTGGAGCTGCACCCTCCCGCCGGGGCAGCACTAGAGGGGGCGGCGGCACCATGGCCGATCCTGATAGCAGTGAGCTGTACCTGCCGTCCCCGCCCAACCGGAAGGAAAAGTATTACTATTTCGGCAGGCGCCGTCGCTGGGCGTTCGCGTGGCTGCTTGCCGCGGCCTGTGGGGTCATGTATGGGTACCTGCACGTCGTTGGCCGGGCCTGGCTGATCTCGCCACTGATGTGGTTGTTGCTGGCGGTCATGGTGCCGCCAGTCGTCGTTAACTTCTGGCTGCGCATCGGCAAGCCGAGGCTGACCCTTGCCGAGCATGTCGCGAATGTCGCAGTTTACCGGCCGAGCGGTGAGACGGTCGACGTGTTTCTGCCTAGCTGCGGCGAGCCCCTGCAGGTGCTTGACAACACATTCAAGCATGTGCAGGACATGTCCTGGAGCGGCACCAAGACCGTCTACGTGCTCGATGATTCGGCGCGCGAATCGGTCCGAGACCTGGCTGCCCGGTACGGTTTCCGCTACGTGGTCCGCGCCAACCGGGGAGAGCTCAAGAAAGCCGGCAACCTTATCAATGCGTTCGACCTGACCAGCGGCGACTTTATCGTTGTCCTGGATGCCGACTTCGCAGCTCGCGGGGATTTTCTGTACGAGACGATGCCTTACTTTTCTGATCCGCTTGTCGGCATCGTCCAGACCGCTCAATTCTTCGACACGCGCAACTTGTCGTTCTCCTACATTCAGCGTTATTCCGGCACTCTCCAGGAAATCTTTTTCCGGTTCATTCAGCCGGCCCGGGATCGTTACAAGGCGGCTATCTGTGCCGGGACGAACCTCGTTTACCGGCGCACCGCGGTGGCGGCGGCTGGCGGATTCGCGCGGGTGCCGATAGGCGAGGATGTCCACTCGGGCGTAAAACTATGGTGGGCTGGCTACGAGACCCGTTATGTGCCGCTCTGCCTGGCCAAGGGCGTCGCCCCGGCTGATTTCGCGTCGCTGGCCAACCAGCAGACGCGCTGGTGCCGGTCCTCGATGCTGCTGATGGTCGAGAAGCATTTCCAGGAGGCGCCGTTCACCTGGAAGCAGCGGGCCTCTTTCTGGGCGGCTTTCCTGTATTACATGTCGTCCGCCGCGCTTTTGTTCACGGGGCCGTTCCCGACCTTCACAATGCTGTGGTTCTTCCCGCGTAGCGTTTATCCGCACAACTACCTGGTGCTGCTGCCCTCCATGGCGGCGACACTGTTCGTGTTCCCCATGCTGAGCAGGGGCTGGCGGCCGACCATCTACCGGGTCTGCCTCATCAATTCCTGCTGTCACCTGTACGCGATCTGGTTCGCGCTCCGTGGTCGCGTCGCGGAATGGGTACCGACTGGTGCGTCCGGCGGCAAAGACCTGGTGCCCAGGGTGGTGAGCCGCATCGTGCGGACGTGGATCGTGGCCGATCTGGTATTGCTGTGGCCGTCGCTGGGGCTCCGGATGCATGAGTTCGGGTGGCGGCCGTACTGGGTGACGCTGGGCCTGTCCGCCCTGCAGTTGTACATGGTCATGCCGCTACTGACCCGCGGCATGGGCGTCCCGCAGAACGAGGATAAGGAACCGCGCGTTGCGCCGAACAGCCATGTCATGGCGGGGGAGCAGGGTTGAGGCCCTGGCTGGCTGCCCCGGCTCTCGCGCTGCTGACGACACTGACCGCCTGCGGCGGCACCTCGCCGGTGGCACCGCCGACGGGGATATCTGAACTGGGCATCTTCGAGCCGGGCGTGCCGGAGTCGTATGCCCCGGTCGCGCACTTCACCGCGGCCTCAGGGGTCCGGCCGAACCTGGACGTTTACTACAGCAGCTGGTACGAGCCGTTCCAGCCCGCATTCTCGGCGGGTGCAGCGCGGCACGGTGCAGTGACGCTGGTGCAGATCGACCCCACAGGCATCAACCTCGCGGCGATCGCCGCAGGAAAATACGACACGTACCTGCGCATCTACGCGGCCGCCGTCCGCTCCTGTGGCCGCAAGGTCATCCTGAGTTTCGGCCACGAGATGAACGCATCGTGGTACTCCTGGGGCTTCACGCACACTTCCCCGCCGACTTTCGTGGCGGCGTGGCGGCACATAGTCACCCTGTTCCGCGCGGCGGGCGCACGGAACGTGACCTGGCTGTGGACGGTGAACGTCACCGATGCCAGCCCGGTCGGCCCCATCGCCCCGTGGTGGCCCGGTGATGATTACGTGACCTGGGTGGGTATCGACGGTTACTTCTACGGGTCGTCCCAGACGTTCGGCACGGTATTCCGCCCGACCATCACCGCAGTGCGCGCAATTACCAGCGACCCCGTGCTCATCGCGGAGACCGCTACTGCGCCCGCTGCGAACAAACCAGCGAAGGTCGCCAGCCTGTTCGCAGGCGTTCGCGTCTACGGGCTCCTCGGATTCGTGTGGTTCGACGCTGATAAGGAGCAGGACTGGCGTCTCAGCGACGACCCTGCCGCAATGGCCGCGCTTCGTGTCGGCGAGGCCGCCTACATGAAAGGACATCTGTAATGACTGCGCGCCTCACCGTGCTCGGCGCCGGGTACTTGGGTATCACTCACGCCGTGTGCATGGCCCACCTCGGGCACGATGTGCTCGCCGTGGACACCGACGCCGGCCGGGTGGATCAGCTGAGCTCTGGGCGCGTGCCCATCCACGAGCCGGGCCTCGCAGATCTGCTGCGCACCGGGCTGGACTCGGGGCGGCTGAGGTTCACGACGTCCTACCAGGAGGCCGCCGGGCACGGTGATGTGCACTTCATCTGCGTTGGCACCCCTCAGCTGCGCGGCCGTAACCGGGCAGACCTGTCTCAGGTAGACGAATGCGTTTCCACCCTGGCCCCGCTCCTTGACCGCCAGTGCCTGGTTGTCGGCAAATCCACTGTGCCCGCCGGGACCGCGGTGCGGCTGGCCGGGGAACTGGTGCGCCTGGCGCCCGCGGGCGCTGGAGTAGAACTCGCGTGGAACCCGGAGTTCCTGCGGGAGGGGCATGCTGTCGCGGACACCCTGGCCCCGGACCGGATTGTCGTCGGTGTCACCTCGCCAGGCGCGGAGAAAACGCTCCGGACGGTATATGCCCGGCTGATCAGCGGAGGCACTCCGTTCTATGCCACTACTCCGGCCACGGCTGAACTGGCGAAGTCTGCCGCAAACTCCTTCCTGGCCACCAAAATCTCTTTCATCAACGCCATGGCAGAATTGTGCGAGGCCGCCGGGGCTGATGTGACGGTCTTGTCGGAGATCCTCGGCGCCGACGCGCGTATCGGCCCGGCCTTCCTGCGGCCCGGGCTCGGGTTCGGCGGTGGTTGCCTTCCGAAGGACATCCGGGCGTTTATGGCCCGCGCCGCCGAACTGGGTGCGGGTGAGGCGCTGGGGTTCCTGCGGGAGGTGGATGCGGTCAACCTGCGGTGCCGTACCAGGATGATCGAGCTCACCTGCTCCCTCGCGGGCCAGGACCTCGCTGGTGCCCCCGTCTGCGTGCTCGGTGCCGCGTTTAAGCCCGGTTCCGATGATGTACGGGATTCCCCGTCCTTGGACGTGGCTCAGATCTTGCATGGCATGGGCGCCCAGGTCACCGTCCACGACCCGGTGGCGCTGGCCAACGCCCGCCGCTCCTGCCCGCAACTGAACTACGCGACGTCAGCCCTTGAGGCTGCCCGTGGCGCGGCTGTGGTGCTGGTACTGACCGAGTGGCCAGAGTTCACCAGGCTCACCCCTGCGGAACTAGGCGGCGTGGTGGCCCGGCAGTGCATCATCGACGGGCGGAACGCGCTCGACCCACGTCCATGGCAGGACGCCGGATGGGACTACCGGGCACTCGGAGTCACGGCACGCGGGCCGGACCGATCCCTGGCCGACCAGGGTGCTGCCCGTCATTCCCGATGAGCGTGTGAACGTCGTTGCTGGTGCATGTAGCGGCGACCGAAAGGCCCCGAGCGGTCGGCAGAGCTGGCCAGCATGTCCCGGGGCGCGTGTGAGGCTCTTGTCGAGCTGGTGGAGTCCAGGGGATTACCGGGGCCACCGCGATTATGATCATCGCGGTGGCCCCGTACCGGGCGCCGGGCAGCCAGCCGGCCCCGGTTCAGAATCCTGCCTTGTAGGCCGCTGCGGCATTGGGCACCGGGGTGCCAGTCCCGTAGATCCCGCTAGTCCCGTAGTTCCCGCCAACGGTGGTGCCCTGGAAGTTGGACTCCCAGGCGAGGTTGGCGATGTTGGCTTGGAAGAATCCGTGCATGTCGTTCACGTACGCTGGGTTGTCTCCCCCGGCTGAACTGCCGGTGGTGACGTTGCCCCACTCGGGCACCGCGAACTTCTTGCCATGAGCGGTCGCGAACGCGAGCCAGTAGTTCAGGCCCTGCGTGCCGTTGAGCTGCTTCTGCCAGTTCAGGGCGCTGGTTGCGCCGGGCCACATGTCGTAGCTGTCGACCCCGATCGTGTCCACGTAGGCATTTCCGGGGTAGGCCAGGGTGGGATCCGCCAGCCCGGCTGACACGCCGCGGTTGACGTTCCAGTCCCATTGCAGGCCCGGGGCGGTGGTTCGCGCCGAGGTGACGATCTGCTGCCAGCATGCCGCCCAGACCGTCGGGTTGGTGGCCTGCCAGACGTACCAGTTCCCGTTGAACTCCCAGCCCAGCCTGATGATCGACTTTCCCAGGCCGTAGGCCGAGATGTTAGTACCGAACTGGCGCCAGTAGGAATCGTCAGGAGCCGGCCGCGCACGCCTGGAGGGACACTCCCGGGACGTTCTCGGGCAGCATCGCCACCCCGAAGACCACTGTTTCCGGTGCTCCCCTCCAGAGCTGGTAGAGCCATGCCGGATCCACGATGTCATTCCAGCTGCTGCGGTTCGGCCAGACGGTGGTGACGTTCACCGGGGCTCCGCGCCAGGTACCAAAGCCGGCGACGGACGCCGGGGTGGAGTTTGGCAGGTAGACCCCGCTGGTCCAGGGCAATTGGGTGCTCGCCGATGCCCCCCACGCGAAGACCCCAGTGAGCACCAGGCCCACCGTGGCGAGGCCGGCGGTGGCAAAGGCAGCGGCACGGATGGCGCGGGCCCGGCCCCACTGCATCCGGGATGCCGGTGGCGCGCGCAGTTCTGTGGCGGTGCTCTTTGGCTTCCTCCTGATTGTCATGGCTCTTCCTTCTTTCGTTTCCTCCTGTTACCTGATCACCACTCTCCGTGAGTTATTGCGGTGGCCGCAGAGCCGAATTTCTCAATTGAGCCGGGTATTTTTCCTCATTATTTTGGCCTGGGTCATTCGGCTCGGTCTTAACGTCCCAGGCCATTCGGCCCGGTCTTAACGGCCCCGGGTAATTCGGCCCGGTCCTAACGGCCCCGGGGGAGGCGGTCGGGGCCGGGCATCGCGCCCGGCGCGCGGCCGGGTGAACGTGCTGGGGCCGCCGGCGCTGCTTATGGGGTTGCGGCAGGCAGCAAGGATTTCCGGTCCCATGTTGCGGCCGGGCGCCCGGCGGAGGCCGGCGGGCGGCCGGGGGTCAGGATCCGTACCTGGTGCCAGCGCTGCCAGGGCTGGTGGAGCCGGACGAGCGCGGCGATCCGATGCCGCCGTTGCGCTGGACGGCCAGGTCGCTGCGCAACCTGGCCGGGGAGCTGACCCGGCAGGGCCATCTGGTCTCGGCGCCTACGGTGGGCCGGTCACGGTGCCCGCGCGGTTCCTGGTGATGGCCGGCAGACCTGGGCCCGCCCGTCGCCCGGAAGGCGGCTGCTGGTAAGCCGGTGCTTGTCACTGGCCGGGGTGAGCGGCACGGGGCCTATGCTGATGGCACGGCTGGCGGGGCTGTGCTCGCGGCGGCCCGCCGGCACGAGCCTCCGGTGCACGCTGCTCCCTGGTCGTGCCGTAGTCCCGATTGATTCCGGATGGCGGCGCCGTGCGCCCGTTGCGCTGTGCTTCCCGGTCAGCCCGGGACTTGAGCGGTGGCCGTGCCCCGGGCTGGTGCCGGGCAGATCAGAAGCCCGCCTGGTAGGCCTGTGCCGCCCTGGGCATGGTGTGGCCGGCGTCATAGGTCCCGATGGAGCCCTGGAAGATGGCCTCAAAGGCTATATAGCGGGCGTTTGCCGCAAAGAATGCCCTCATGTCCCGTATGTATTGCGGGTCATCTCCGCCAGCAGACCTGCCGTACCGGAGGCTTCCCCACTCCGGCACGGACAGCTTCTTGCCGTGTGCCTTGGCGAACCCGAGCCAGTAGTTGAGCCCCTGCTCGCCGTTGAGCTGCTTTTGCCAGCCTCCCTCGCTGGCCACGGACGGCCACTGGTCGTAGCTGTCGACCCCGATCATGCTCACGTAGTCGTTCCCGGGATAGGCCCGGATGGGATCGGCCAGCGCGGAGGACACCCCCCGGTTGACGTTCCAGTCCCAGCGCAGTTGCGCTGCGGTGGACCGGGCCGAGGTGACGGCCTGCCGAAAGCACTCCGCCCATGCCGCGGGGTCGGTGGCCGCCCAGGAGTCCCATCTGCCGTTGAACTCCCAGCCCAGCCGGATGACCGAGGAGCCCAGGCCGTAGGAGCGGATCACCTTGCCGAACTGCCGCCAGTGCGCGTTGTAGGCGCCCGCGGCGCAGGCCTGGATGGACACCCTGGGAACATCCGGCAGCATCGGGACCGTGACCACCAGGGCGTACGGCGACCCCCGCCAGCGCTGGTACAACCAGGCCGGATCGGTGATGCTGGCCCACGTTGACTGACTCAGCCAGATCTCCCCGATGTCCAGGGGGCGCTTGCGCCAGGCGCCGAAGGCCCCGGCCGCCGCCGGCGTGTCGGTCGGCAGGTAGGCGCCGCTGGCCCAGGGCAGGCCGGACCTGTCCCGGCTGGACCTGTGCCGGCCGGGCCTGTGCCGGCCGGGCCTGTGCCTGGCCGGGCCTGTGCCAGCCGGGCCTGTGCCGGCCGGGCCTGTGCCAGCCGGGCCTGTACGGGCTGGAAGCCGCGGTCGTGCCGGCCAGGGCGGTGGTGTGTGTGCGAGCCATGGCCCTGGCCGCCGCCGGCGTGCCGGCCGGCCGGTAGCCGCCGCTGGCCCCGGGCCGGCCGGGCCTGTACGGGCTGGAAGCCGCGGTCGCGCCGGCCAGGGCGGTGGTGTGTGTGCGAGCCACGGCCGCGCCAGCGGGGGCGGCGCTGTGATGCGCTGTCCCGACGACGGCGACTGCGCACACCATGGTGACCGCGGCGGCGAGACGGGGATGGCTGCGGGCGGGACTACGGCCGGAGGTCTCGGGCGTGACGCACCCCTGTCTTGCACTCTCAGTTTCTCTGGGAATGATCATGGTAAGTGAGGCTTTCAGATCAGTCCGTGCTCCACCTGTCACTATAGGTAATCGTTACTTAACGATCTTCGTGACTGGCCCGGAGCCGCGCGAACCTAGGTCCATGCCGCCGATCCGATTACGGCTGTCCCGCTCACATCAACCGCTGTTCCCGTGGACGGGCGGGGTCCGATGCTGATTACCGGCACATCTGAATCACCGATACGGTGCCCGAATCGGCGTTGGCTACATAGGCGGTGTGGGTAGCAGGATCCACCGCCACGTCGTACGGGAAGACGCCCACGGGGACCGTGGCGGCCACCCTGCTGGTGGTCTCGTTGATCACCGAAACGGTGCCAGTGCCGTTGGTCACGTAGGCGGTGTGGGCTGCGGGGTCCACCGCCACTCCGTAAGGGAAGTCGCCGACGGGGATGGTGTGGGTGACCTTGCTGGTGGCCTCGTCGATCACCGACACGGTGCCGCTGGAGTAGTTGGTTACATAGGCGGTATGGGCTGCCGGATCCACCGCCACCCCATACGGGGCGCTCCCAACCGGGATGGTGTGGGTGACCTTGTTGGTGATCTCGTCGATCACCGACACAACGTCACGAAAACTGTCGCTGGTCACGTACACGGTGTGGGCTGCGGGGTCCACGGCCACTCCGGACAGTCCGGCGCCAATGGGGATGGTGTGGGTGACCTTGTTGGTGGCCTCGTCGATCACCGACACGGTGCCAGCGGAGTTGTTGGTCACGAAGACGGTGCCAGCTGCGGGATCCACCGCCAGCCCGTACGGGGCGCCCATGAGGATGGTGCGGGTGACCTTGTTGGTGGCCACGTCGATCACCGACATGGTGCCGGGATAGAGGTCGGTCACGTAGACGGTGCCGGCTGCCGGGTCCACCGCCACTCCGTAGGGGAAGTCGTGGACGGGGATGTCGCCGACGGGGATGGTATGGGTGACCTTGTTGGTGGCCTCGTCAATCACCGACACAGTGCCGCTGGAATAGTTGGTCACATAGGCGGTGTGGGCTCCGGGGTCCACCGCCACCCCGGACGGGGTGCCACCCACCCGGATGGTGTGGGTCACTCTGCAGCCGCCTGCCGCCCGGGCGGGCGCTGCGGCGGCCCCGGCGGATGCCAGGGGCAATGTCACGGCCGCAATCGCCCCGCCTGCCCGGCGCCAGCGGGCCGAGACCCCTCGGCGATGACTGGTGGTGATGTGATTGCCCCACAATGCGCGCATAGCTCTCCTCTGGTGCGCCAGGGTCCAATAACGTTCGCCGGGTCCGGTGATACGCCGCGGCGGTTGCGGCGGGGTGGCTGGTATTGCGGCTGCCCGCTTGTGTTGCTTAGCGTATCTATTAATTTACGTTCAGTGACTACGTTGGGGCCCAGTGCGGCTATGACCGCGTTGCCGGCCCTTGCGTAAGGCTGCGCAGCCAGGGAAGGCACAGGACCCCGGCCGCCGCTGCCTCGGGGGCGGGACGGCCAGGGTGACCGGAACCGTGCGCAGCCGGGCCGTTCTCAGCGCGGTGGTTGGAATGGAGAAATGCCAGGCCGCCGCGGAGGCCTCCGGCGTACCGGACGCGGCAGGAGCGTTATCTCGATCCTTCGTCAGCTGGAACGGCGGCAGCGCCGGGAACCACCCGGCACGTAATGCGAAGCCGCAGGCCTGCCCGCCACCGCCGTGGAAGCGAGAGCTTCCGGCGGTGGCGGTTCCGCTTGCCGATGCGGCTCAGCTGAGGCGGTCGATCAGGTCCTGGTGCAGGTCCCAGAGCTGGGTGGGCAGATGCCGGTGGAAGGTCTGGAAGTGCTCGGGGATGTGCTCCGCCTCCAGCTTCCAGGCCTCGGTGTCCACCGAGAGCAGCAGGGCCAGGTCAGCCCAGCTCAGGTCCAGGCCGTCAAGGTCAAGCGAGCCCGGCGCCGGGAGGTAGCCGATCGGGGTCCGCGTCGCCTTGGCGTCGCCGGACAGCCGCTCGATGATCCACTTGAGCACGCGGATGTTCTCACCGAATCCCGGCCAGACGAACTTGCCTTTCGCGTCCTTACGGAACCAGTTGACGTAGAACAGCTTCGGCAGCTTGGCCGCGTCGGCCTTCTGGCCGATCTTCAGCCAGTACCCGAAGTAGTCACCCATGTTGTAGCCGCAGAACGGCAGCATCGCGAAGGGATCGTGCCGCAGTTCGCCGACCTTTCCCTCGGCCGCTGCGGTCTTCTCCGAGGCGATGTTGGCGCCGAGGAACACGCCATGGTCCCAGTCGAAGGACTCGATCACCAGCGGCACGGTGCTGGCGCGCCTACCGCCGAACAGGATCGCCGAGATCGGCACGCCCGCGGGGTCGTCCCACTCTGGGGCGATGATCGGGCACTGGTCGGCCGGGGTGGTGAACCGCGCATTGGGGTGCGCCGCGGGCTCGGCCGAGCCCGGGGTCCAGTCCCGGCCCTTCCAGTCGATCAGGTGCGCGGGCGGCTCGTCGGTCAGGCCCTCCCACCACACGTCACCGTCGTCGGTGAGCGCCACGTTGGTGAAGATGCTGTTCCCCCACATGGTCTTTACCGCGTTGGCGTTGGTCTTCACGCCGGTGCCGGGCGCGACCCCGAAGAAGCCGGCCTCCGGGTTGATCGCGTACAGCCTGCCGTCCGCGCCGAACCGCATCCAGGCGATGTCGTCGCCGACGGTCTCGACCCTCCAGCCCGGGATGGTCGGCTGCAGCATGGCCAGGTTGGTCTTGCCGCACGCGGACGGGAAGGCCGCCGCGATGTACCTCGGCTCGCCGCCGGGCGGGGTGAGCTTGAGGATAAGCATGTGCTCGGCCAGCCAGCCCTCGTCCCGTGCCATCACCGACGCGATCCGCAGCGCGTAGCACTTCTTGCCGAGCAGTGCGTTACCGCCGTAGCCGGAGCCGTAGGACCAGATCTCCCGGGTCTCGGGGAAGTGTGAGATGTACTTGGTCTTGCTGCACGGCCAGGGCACGTCCGCCTGGCCCGGCCCCAGCGGGGCGCCGACGGAGTGGACGGCGCGGACAAACGATCCCGTCTCCTCGATCGCTCGCAGCGCCGGCGTTCCCATCCTGGTCATGATCCGCATCGACACGGCGACGTAGGGCGAGTCAGTGATCTCCACGCCGAGCTGGGAGATGCTGCTGCCGAGCGGGCCCATGCAGAACGGGACCACGTACATCGTGCGGCCGCGCATACAGCCGTCAAAGACCTCCGCGAACGTCGCGCGCATCTCGTCGGGGGGGATCCAGTTGTTGGTCGGGCCCGCGTCATCTTCCCTCTCGGAGCAGATGAACGTGCGGTCCTCGACGCGGGCCACGTCACTGGGGTCGGACGCGCAGTAGAAGCTGTTCGGGCGAAGCTTCGGGTTCAGCCTCGTGAAGGTTCCGGTCTCAACTAGCAGACTGGTCAGCCGGTCCCACTCGTCCGCCGACCCGTCGCACCAGACGACATCGTCGGGCTTCGTCAGCTCCGATATATTGCGGACCCATTCGGCCAGCTCGGGGAGGCTTGTTTGGTCATCAATAAGGTCTGAGCTGAACATTGCTGTCTCCCTGCGTGAAACTGACCGGCGCAGCAGGGCGGTCGCTGGCCGACGGTGACGGCTAAAAGCCCGTACATTCAGTTATTGCCCAGTTTCAATGCGGGCAAGCCAGGGCCAAAGGCCCTGCATTTTCGGGACCTGGGTCGTTATGCCCCAGAGAGCCGCTATCCGGTGTGAGTTAGCGCACATTAGAACCACTATCCGGTGTGAGTTAGCGCACATTAGCGGCTATCCGGTGTGAGCTATCACACATTAACGACTAATAAGAATTGCCCGGAATCAAAATGCGTGGCAGCTATCGCTCAGCCGGCCCACCCCTCCGCGCCGATCCGGTGCAGTCGCGAGGGGAACCACGCTCAGCGGGGGCGGCCGCCCCGGATGCGACGTCGCGGGGCAGTTCGCGGCGGGCGATGACGTGGACGTCGATGCCGAACACGCGCGCCTCCCGGATGACCCGCTGGACGTTCGACCCGCCCCCGGTGAGCTGCTGCCACCGGCTGCGCCGGCTGGATCCGATCACGATCTGAGTGATCTGATGCTGTCGGGCGAACCTGGCGATGGCCTGCGCGGGATCGTCGTCCCTTATCTGGTGCCATCGGGCGCCGACGTCTGACGTCAGCTCGCGCAGCAGGTCAATCGCCCGGCGGTCCTCGGGCCGGCTGCCGTCGTCGGCGATGACGTGGACAACGTTGAGTTCTCCCTTGACCCGGGCTGTCATCCGGGCCGCACGCCGGATCAGCACGTCGGTCCCGGGCTCCGACGTGACGGCCACCATGAGGCGCTCCGTCGTCTCCCACAGGACGTTGGTTTGGTGCCGCCGGAGGTACTCGAGCAGCTCCTCGTCTGTCTCGTCGGCCAGGAACCGGAGGGCCAGCTCCCGCAAGGCGATCAGGTTGTCGGTACGGAAGAAGTGCGCGAGAGCCTGGGGGACCCGCTCCTTCGGGTAGACATTGCCGTGCAGCATACGGCGGCGCAGTTGCTCCGGTGAGGAATCGACCAGCTCGATCTGGTTGGCCTTGCGCACCACCCAGTCCGGTAGCCGTTCGCGGACCCGCGCCCCGGTCATCTGCTCGATGCGGCGTTCGTGAAGCTCGATCCCCGCAACATGATCCGCGTCCCGGTCATGTTCGTGGTCGAGATCGGAAGCGTCATCACCGCCGTCCAGTTCTTCGCCCAGCCCAGCCTGTTCGTCGGGCTGATCACGCTGTGGCTGTGGGCGACCGTGCTGTTTGCGAACTTCGCCGAGGCGGTCGCCGAGGGCCGGGGCAAGGCCCAGGCAGACACCCTGCGCCGCAGCCGCCAGGAGACGTCCGCCTTCCTGCTGCTGGCTGATGGAGACGTTAAGGAGATTCCGTCCACCCAATTGAAGGTCGGTGATCTGTGCGTCGTCACGGCCGGGCAGGTCATCCCCGGTGACGGCGACGTGGTGGAAGGGCTGGCCACCGTCGATGAGTCGGCGGTCACCGGAGAGTCGGCCCCGGTCATCCGGGAGTCGGGCGGTGACCGCTCCGCCGTGACCGGAGGCACCACGGTCCTGTCCGACCGGATCGTGGTCCGGATCACGTCCAATCCGGGCGAGACGTTCCTGGACCGCATGATCGCCCTGGTCGAGGGGGCGAGCCGCCAGAAGACGCCCAACGAGGTCGCGCTCGACATCCTGATCGCCGGGCTGACCATGATCCTCCTCGTCGCGGTGGTCACCCTGCAGCCGATGGCGATCTACTCCAGCGCCATCCAGTCCACGGCGGTGCTGGTGGCACTGTTCGTCTGCCTCGCCCCCACGACGATCGGCGGTCTGCTGTCGGCGATCGGCATCGCGGGCATGGACCGGATGGTGCAGCGGAACGTGCTGGCGATGTCGGGACGTGCGGTGGAGGCCGCAGGGGACTGCTCGACCCTGCTGCTCGACAAGACCGGCACCATCACCTACGGCAACCGGATGGCCGCCGAGTTCCTCCCCGTCGGCGGGGTCACCGAGACGGAGCTGGCCGGGGCGGTGCTGCTGTCGAGCCTGGCCGACGAGACGCCCGAAGGCCGCTCCATCGTCGAGTTCGCCGAGGCCCATTACGGGCTCGCCCCCTCCGACCTGACCGGGGGCGAACTCGTTCCCTTCTCGGCTCAGACGCGCATGAGCGGTATCGACCTGGCCGGGCGCCAGATCCGCAAGGGGGCCGCCGATTCGGTGCGGCATTGGGTCGGGGAGCTTGGCGGCGAAATTCCGGCCGACCTCGCTCCCATCGTCGAGCGTATTGCCGGCAGTGGGGGGACGCCCCTGGTCGTGGCGGATGGGCCGCGGGTCCTCGGCGTCATCCACCTCAAGGACACGGTCAAGAAGGGCAAACAACGGGTCCGCCTTCGCCGGGCTATCGGCCAACACGCCCTGGTACGACACGACCCTCGGCCTGGTCATGCTGGTCGGGCGTTTCGTGCCGATAGTGCTGGCGCTCGCCATCGCCGGCTCACTCGCCGGGGCGCGTGTTCATGCGCGCACGAGGGCCACGCTGGACACCTCCGGGCCGACGTTCGCCGCGTTCCTGCTCGGGGTGATCGTGATCGTCGGCGGCCTCATCTACTTCCCCATGCTCATCCTCGGCCCGATCGGCGAGCGCATCGCGGGGTGAACGAATGTTCTGGGCACTGCAGGACCCGGCGAGGGGTGTCAGCCGACGTCGCGGCGCAGCATGTCCTCCGCCGTCTCGCGGCGGATCAGCGGCCAGGCCTGGCCTTCGTGCACGGCGATGACGGGTGGCCTGGTGAGGTGGTTGTAGTTGGATGCCATGGCGTGGTGGTAGGCGCCGGTGCAGGGCACGGTGAGCAGGTCGCCCGGGCGGAGGTCGGCCGGCAGCCGCGCGTCGGGGACGAGGACGTCCCCGGCCTCGCAGTGCCGGCCGACCACGGTCATCGTCTCGGTGCCCGCAGCGGTGGGAGCTCCGGCGCGCTCGATGTGATACCGGCTGCCGTACAGCGCGGGCCGCGGGTTGTCGCTCATACCGCCGTCCACGACGACGAAGGTCCGGGCGCCGTGCTTGACGGCGAGCACCCGGTACAGCGTCACCCCGGCCGCGCCGATGATCGCGCGGCCTGGCTCGATGGTGAGCCGCGGCACCGGGATGCCGTGCGCGGCGCATTCCTGCTCGACCACGCCGGTGATCCGGTCGGCAAAGGCGGTGATGTCCAGGCCGTCCTCTCCGGGCCGGTAGGGCACGGCGTGACCGCCGCCCAGGTTCAGCTCGGGCAGGCCGCCCAGTCCGGCCATGAAGGCGACCAGGCGGCGGGCGGCCGCCTCGAAGCCATCCAGGCTGGTGATCTGGGAGCCGATGTGGCAATGCACGCCCGCCAGTTCCAGGGACGGCTGGCGGAGGATGCGGTGGGCCACGTCCGCGGCCGCGCCCGAGGCGATCGACAGGCCGAACTGCTGATCCTCGGTGCCCGTGGTCACCGCCCTGTGCACGTGGGCGTCGACCCCCGGAGTGACCCGGACCAGGACCTTCTGCCGCCCGCCCATGGGTGCCGCCGCCACGCTCCGGGCCGCCAGCTGCCTGACCTCACCACTGGAGTCAACGACAATGCGGCCTACGCCGGCCTCGAGTGCGGCCGACAGCTCGTTGGGCGTCTTGCCGTTGCCGTGCAGCAGGATGCGATCGCCCGGGAAGCCGCCCGCCCGGGCGACGGCAAGCTCGCCTTCGGAGCAGACGTCCAGCGACAGGCCCTCCTCGGCGATCCAGCGGGCCATCGCGCGGCACCAGAACGCCTTAGCGGCGTAGGCCACCTCGTGCGGGGCCATGGCCTTGGCGTACTCGCGGCAGCGGACCCGCACATGCTCCTCATCGACCACGTACGCGGGGGTGCCGAAACGCCCGGCGATCTCGGTCAGGCTGACGCCGCCGACCGACACAGCCGGCTCAGCGGTCAGCGGCCAGATGTTCATCACGCCTCCAGGCGGACGCGGCGCAGCACGAGGATGGTGGAGGTGATGCCGCCCGCGCCGCGGAGCTGCGCCACCCTGGCGTCCAGGTCGGCGAGACTCCGGCAGGAGAGCCGTATCTCGAAGTCGCAGTCGCCGGCCAGCCGCCACGCCTCCGCGATGCCGGCCTCGGCGCGAAGGCACGCCTCGAAGCAGTCCGGGTCCACGCCGGCCGTCATCCGCACCCGGACCAGTGCGTCCAGCGAGCCCGCGTTTCCCGCTCCCGGGGAGCCGTCCGTCACGCCGGAAGCGAGATGGGCGGGGCCGTGGTGACCAGGCCCGGATCCACCTGGATCCGGGTGACGCCGAGTGGGGCGAGCATCTCTTCCATTGCCTGCTCGCTCAGCTGTGTCCATAGCTGACCTGCTCCCATTACCGCGGCCAGACGGGCTTCGGTGCTGAACGCGATCCCGACGCGCTCTCCGGTGGGCAGGCGCCCGCACCGAAGGGAGACCATCCCCGGTACCGTTCGTACCGGCACGACCATCCGTCGCGTCGCGCTCATATCCAATGACGTTAGGCCCAAGATCGGCCGTTGGCGGGCGCGCACGCGGAGTCCTAACGGCCCCAGGACCATCCCTAACGAAAGGCTCACGGGCGACGAGGTGCCGTCCGCGGGGCCGCTGCGTGCCGCGGACCGATCGCCCGCCGTGAGCACTTCTTCGTACCGTCGCTGGATGTCGTCCCGGTCCGCCTTCTCGGCTACCGAGCGCTCGCCCGCCCGCTGGATCATGGCGGCCTGGCCCAGTAGCACCCGGCGCTGGCCGGCACTGGACGTGTCGGTCATGATCTTAACGATCGCTTCGAGCTGGCGGATCATCACAGCGGGCATGCCGTGGCTGGCCTGGCGGATCTTCTCGAAAGCGCGCTGGACGAGGCGTTCATGGCTGGGCTCGGTCGTGATGAGCCGGATGAACCCGTCACCGTCGCGGTGCACACGGGCCGGATTCCACCGGACGGTGATCTTGCAGAGGCTGTCTGCGAGCCAGTCGATGCAGGTCAGTGCGGTAAAGGTGTCGTTAACGGCCGGCGAGAGAGCCCGGATGGCGATCTCGACGAGCTGGTCGATGCCGAACGAGATGTCCTGGGTGAGCGTCCGGTTGGGCCCGGTGATGTGCGCGCGGCCGAGCGCGTCGCTGACCCGTGCCGCCGCCTGGGGCGGCCATACGACGGCGAACGGGTGCCCCTGGACGAGGAAATGCCCGGGCCGGAAGTTCAGGGCGATGACCGCGTCCGCCTCGGCGGCGAACTGAACCAGGATTCGGTGCCGGATGAACTGCAGATAGCCGCTCACGGGCGCGCGGACCACGCCGCCGTCGGCGTCCATCCGGCTGATTAGTTCCGCCGCCGAGGGGCCCCTTTCCCGGTCACCGGCCAGGCCGGCCGGGGCGTCGTAGCCGCCCTGCACCTCGATCGCGTCGGACAGGTCGCGGGCGATGCTGGCGATCACCTGGGGCAGCTGGATCGAGGTCGCGGTGTGGTGGATGAAGTAGATCAGCACGCCCAGCGCGGTAGCCATCAGCGCGAGCGTCACCGTGACGCCGATGTGCGGCACGAAGTCCCCATGCGGTCCCGGGCTGATCGAGACGAGCACGAGCACGGCATACACGAACGTCGCCACGAAGGTCCCGAGCGTCAGCTGCGTGCCCCGGTCACGGATGAAGTTGCGCAGCATCCGCGGCCCGAACTGGGTAGAGGCGAGGGTGAGGGTCACCAGAATGATGGAGAAAACAACACCGACGACCGTGATGACGGCGGTCGCGATCGCGGTGAGGATCTGCCGGTCGGCGTCGGCGGTGCCGCTGATCACCCAGCCGGGCAGCCGGAAATCTCCGTCGTAGGCGGCCCGGTCCAGGCTCAGCGTGACGGCGAAGAGCGCGATGGCCGCCAGAACCTCAATCCCGGGGACCAGCCACAGGTTGGTGCGCAGCATATCTGAACGCCAATGCGAACCAAGTACCGAAGACGAGCTACGACGACGCATTATCAGTCCCAGCGCTCAGGCAGCGCCGACCAGGCTTCCCGGCTCACCTGGCTATGACTATACGGGTCTGGCAGGCTGGAATCTCTTCTCGTCCTGGCGAGAGCCTCGCGCCACTTTTCCCCTTCACAACGTAGCCGGGATCGTGGCCGGGCCATATCCTCCGGACGGCTAGTTGCCGCAGCACAGCCTGCGCGCCGTTACCGGCATTCCGTTCGGCCCCGGTCCGGCGTAGCCTCCTACTGAATGGCGCCACCATGACATGCAGTGCAGGCGATCGTGCCGCTCCAGACCGGGGCGGCATCACCACGAACCGGATCCCGGTGATGATATGGCTCCTCCACCAGAGCGACACGACGTTGCCCCGCTGCCCGACCTGCTGCACGGACGCTCCCGCACCGGGCCGGTACGGGAGCAGCGGCCCGTCTACCTTGACCTGCTGCCGCCATGTAATGCCGGATGCCCGGCGGGGGAGAACATCCAGGCGTGGCTGGCGCACGCCGAAGTTGGCCATCATGAAAAGGCATGGCGGCAGCTGACCATCGACAACCCGATGCCGGCCATCCACGGGCGGGTCTGCTACCACCCGTGCGAGAGCGTCTGCAACCGCGCCAACCTGGACAGCGCGGTCTCGATTCACTCGGTCGAGCGGTTCCTCGGCGACCTGGCGATCGAGCGGCAGTGGGCGTTCGATCCCCCCGCCGTCCGCAGCGGCAGGCGGGTGCTCATCATCGGTGCCGGGCCGAGCGGCCTGTCGGCCGCCTACCACCTGGCCAGGCTCGGCCACGAGGTCGAGGTCAGGGACGCGGGGGACGAGCCGGGCGGGATGATGCGCTACGGCATCCCGTCCTACCGGATGCCGCGTGACGTCCTCGACGCCGAGATCGGCCGGATCGCCGCGATGGGCGTGCGCTTCACCAGCGGCCACCGGGTGGAGGACCTGGACGCCGAACGGCGCGAAGGCGGCTTCGACGCCGCGTTCGTAGCGGTGGGCGCGCACCTGTCCAAGCGGGTCGACATCCCGGCCAAGGACGCCGGGCCGATCGTCGACGCCGTGTCGTTCCTGCGCAGCGTCGCCTCCGGAGAGCGGCCGGTGATCGGGCGCCGGGTGGCCGTCTACGGCGGCGGCAACACCGCGATGGACGCCGCGCGGGTGGCCCGCCGGCTTGGCGCCAACGACGCGCTCATCGTCTACCGCCGCACCCGCGCGCAGATGCCGGCCCACGAGATGGAAGCCGAGGAGGCCGAGCGCGAGGGTGTGCAGATCAACTGGCTGCGCACCATCACCGCCTTCGACGGCCCGGAACTGACCATCGAGGCCATGGAACTGGATGAGACCGGGTTCCCGCAGCCGACCGGGCGGTTCGAGACGCTCGCCGCCAACACCGTCATTCTCGCGCTCGGCCAGGAATCCGACACCGACTTTCTGCACCGGGTGCCGGGGGTGGAGATCGCGCGGGACGGCGTCGTGCAGGTCTCCCCGGCCATGATGACCGGCTGCCCCGGCGTGTTCGCGGGCGGGGACATGGTGCCGGCCGAGCGGACCGTGACGGTCGGCGTGGGCCACGGCAAGAAGGCCGCCAGGAACATCGACGCCTGGCTGCGCGAGACCGCGCCGGTCAGCGCGGCCAAGCACGATCTGGTCTCGTTCGAGATGCTGAACCTCTGGTACTTCGGCGACGCCGCCCGCCGGGAGCAGCCGGAAGCCCCGCCGGAGCAGCGGACCGCGGACTTCACCGAGGTGTTCGGCGGCCTGTCGGAGAAGGAGGCGACGTATGAGGCGCGCCGCTGCCTGTCCTGCGGCAACTGCTGCGAGTGCGACGGCTGCCTGGGCGCGTGCCCGGAGGACGCGGTGATAAAACTCGGCGTCGGTTACCGGTACGAGTTCGACTACGACAAGTGCACCGGCTGCGGTGCGTGTTATGAGCAGTGCCCCGTGCACTCGATCGAGATGGTCCCGGAGGACAACAGATGACACGCACCACGATCGACGGCAACGAGGCCGCGGCCTCGGTGGCCTACCGGCTCAACGAGGTCTGCTGCATCTACCCGATCACACCGTCGTCGCCGATGGCCGAGCTCGCGGACGAGTGGTCCAGCAAGGGACGCCCCAACCTGCTGGGCGGCGTGCCCGGGGTGATGGAGATGCAGAGCGAGGGCGGCGCCGCCGGCGCCCTGCACGGTGCGCTCCAGGGCGGCGCGCTGGCCACCACGTTCACCGCCTCGCAGGGCCTGCTGCTGATGATCCCGAACATGTACAAGATCGCGGGCGAGCTGACCCCGTGCGTGATGCACGTGGCGGCCCGGTCGCTGGCCGCGCAGGGGCTGTCGATCTTCGGTGACCACTCCGACGTGATGGCGGTGCGGCAGACCGGTTTCGCCCTGCTGGCCTCCGCGTCGGTCCAGGAGGCACACGACCTCGCGCTGGTGGCGCAGGCCGTGACGCTTTCGACGCGGGTGCCGTTCGTGCATTTCTTCGACGGGTTCCGCACCTCACACGAGCTGAACACGATCGAGCTGCTGTCCGACGACGACCTGCGCGCGCTCGTGCCGGAGGAACTGATCCGCGCGCACCGCGGCCGGGCGCTGACACCGGAGCACCCGTTCATCCGGGGCACCGCGCAGAACCCCGACGTGTACTTCCAGGCGCGGGAGACGGCCAACCCGTTCTACGCCGCCGTGCCGGCCGCGGTCGAAGACGCGATGGCCGCCCTCGCCGACCGCACCGGGCGCCGTTACCACACGGTGCAGTACACCGGTCACCCGGAAGCCGACCGGGTCATCGTCGTGATGGGCTCGGCGGCGGAGACCGTCGAGGAGACCGTGGCCTACCTGTGCGGCCGCGGCGAGCGGGTCGGCGTGCTGCAGGTCCGGCTGTTCCGGCCGTTCCCGGTCCGGGCGCTGCTCGATGCGCTGCCCGCGAGCGCGAGCCGGATCGCCGTGCTCGACCGCACCAAGGAGCCGGGCTCCAACGGCGAGCCGCTGTTCCTGGACGTGGTCGCCGCGCTGGCGGAGGCGCATACCGACGGCGAACGCGAGGCGATGCCCCTGGTGACCGGCGGCCGGTACGGCCTGTCGTCGAAGGAAGTCACCCCGGCGATGATCGCCGGAGTGTTCGCCGAGCTGGCGCGCGAGCGGCCGCGGCGCCGGTTCACGGTCGGCATCACCGACGACGTGTCCGGCCTGAGCCTGCCGTATGACCCGTCGCTGGACATCGAGCCGCCGGACTCGGTGCGCGCGGTATTTTTCGGCCTCGGCTCGGACGGAACGGTCGGCGCGAACAAGAACACGATCAAGATCCTCGGTGCCGAGGAGAAGCTGAACGCGCAGGGCTACTTCGTCTACGACTCGAAGAAGTCCGGCTCGCAGACGGTCTCGCACCTGCGCTTCGGGCCGCGGCCGATCCGCGCCCCCTACCTGGTGGAACAGGCCAGCTTCGTCGGCTGCCATCACTTCGGGCTGCTGGACCGGGTTGACGTGCTCGGCCGGGCGGCGCCGGGCGCGACGCTGCTGCTGGACTGCGCGCTGCCGCCCGATGAGGTCTGGGACGCGCTGCCCCGCCCGGTCCAGGAGAAGATCGTCGCCAAGCACGTCAAGGTCTACGCCATCAACGCGGCCCGCATCGCCCGCGACGTCGGGCTGGCCGGGCGGACCAACACCATCCTGCAGACCTGCTTCTTCGCCATCTCCGGCGTGCTGCCCCGGGACGAGGCGATCGCCAAAATCAAGACAGCGATCGTCAAGACGTACGGCCGGCGCGGCCAGGAGGTGGTCGATAAGAACCAGGCCGGGGTCGACCGCGCCCTGGAAGGCCTGCACCAGATCGAGGTGCCCGGCCGGGCGACATCCAGCCGGGAACTGCCCGCGATGGTGCCCGCGGGCGCGCCGGAGTTCGTCCGCACGGTCACCGCGGAGATGATGGCCGGCCGCGGCGACGAGCTGCCGGTCAGCGCGCTGCCGGTGGACGGTACCTACCCGAGCGGCACCGCCGCCTACGAGAAGCGCAACGTTTCCGAGCTGGTCGCCGAATGGGACCAGGACCTGTGCATCCAGTGCGGCAACTGCAGCTTCGTCTGCCCGCACGGCGTGATCAGATCCACCTACTACGACGAGTCGCTGCTCGCCGGGGCACCAGCGGAGTTCCGTTCGGCTCCGCTGGACGCGCGCGGGCTGCCGGACACCCGTTTCACCTTGCAGGTGTACGCGGAGGACTGCACCGGATGCGAGCTCTGCGTCCAGGCCTGCCCGGTCGCGGCGCCCGATAACCCGGACCGCAAGGCGATCAACCTCGCGGCCCGCGTGCCGCTGATCGCCGCCGCACGCGAGAACGTCACCTTCTTTGAGACACTGCCGGTAGCCGAACGGTCCCGGGTGGACTTCGGCACGGTGCGCGGTGCGCAGTTCCTGGAGCCGCTGTTCGAGTTCTCCGGCGCCTGCGCGGGCTGCGGCGAGACGCCGTACGTCAAGCTGCTGTCGCAGCTGTTCGGCGACCGGCTGATGGTCGCCAACGCGACCGGCTGCTCCTCGATCTACGGCGGGAACCTGCCCACCACGCCGTGGACGACCAACGCGGAGGGACGCGGCCCGGCCTGGTCGAACTCCCTGTTCGAGGACAACGCCGAGTTCGGTCTCGGATTCCGGCTGACCGCCGACCGGCACGCCGAGCTGGCCCGCAGCCGCCTCACGCAGCTGCGTGACGTCGTCGGCGCCGAGCTGGCCGATGACATCCTCGCCGCGCCGCAGCTGCGGGAGTCCGAGCTGGGCGCGCAGCACGACCGGGTCACCGAGCTGAAACGGCGGCTCGACGAGCTGGACCTGTCCGGCGGCCCCGCGGCCGACCTGCGCAGCGTGGTGGATCACCTGCTCCGGCGCAGCATCTGGATCGTCGGCGGCGACGGCTGGGCCTATGACATCGGTTCCGGCGGCCTCGACCACGTTCTGGCCAGCGGCCGCGACGTGAACGTCCTGGTCCTCGACACCGAGGTCTACTCCAATACCGGCGGGCAGTCGTCCAAGTCCACCCCGCTCGGTGCCGTCGCCAAGTTCGCCGCGGCCGGCAAGACCATACCGAAGAAGGACCTCGCGCTGCAGGCGATCGCCTACGGCTACGTGTACGTCGCCCGGGTGGCGATGGGCGCCGACCCGCAGCAGACCCTGCGTGCCTTCCGCGAGGCGGAGGCCTACGACGGGCCGTCGCTGGTCATCGCCTACAGCCACTGCATCGCGCACGGCATCGAGATGCGCGACGGGCTCGCCCAGCAGTACCGCGCCGTGTCCAGCGGATACTGGCCGCTGGTGCGTTACGATCCGATGCTGCGCGCGGCCGGTGGCAACCCGTTCATGCTCGACTCGCCGAGACCGCGCATCGCGCTGACCGATTACACCCAGCGGGAGCTGCGGTACCGCGCGCTCAGCCGTACCGACCCGGCCGAGGCCGAGCGGCTGGGGGCGCTGGCCCAGGAGGCTGTCGACCAGCGCTGGGACACCTACGAAGAGATGGCCACGCGCAGCGCCCAGCGGTTCCCGGCCGATGCGCGGAAGGAACGCTGATGGAGCGGAAGGAACGCTGATGGACCTGTCGACCAGCTACCTCGGCCTGGCACTGCCCAACCCGCTCGTGGCCTCCGCGTCGCCGCTGTCGAACTCGGTCGACGGCGTCCGGCGTCTCGCTGACGCCGGCGTCGGCGCGGTGGTGCTCTATTCCCTGTTCGAGGAGCAGGTGCGCCGGGAGGCCGCGGAGGACGCCCGGCTCGCCGAGGCGGGCACCGAGATCTTTTCCGAGGCACTTTCCTACTTCCCGGCCGAGGCCGAGGAGGAGGCGCTGGAGGAGGGGGCCGCGGACGAACCCACCCCGCGGGGCTACCTCAGCCTGCTCGAGCGCGCCGCGGCGGCGGTCGAGATACCGGTCATCGGCAGCATCAACGGGGTGACGCCCGGCGGCTGGACCAGCTACGCGCGGGCCATGCAGGACGCCGGGGCCGCGGCGATCGAGCTGAACATCTACTACATCCCAGGCGATCCGCGCATCCCGGGCCGGGACGTCGAGCAGCGCCATGTTGACATCCTGTGCCGGGTCAAAGAGGCCGTGACCGTGCCGGTGGCGGTCAAGCTGGGCCCGCACTTCAGCTCGACCGGCGAGATGGCGCTGCGGCTGGACGAGGCGGGCGCGGACGGCCTGGTGCTGTTCAACCGGTTCCTGCAGCCCGACATCGATCCGGAGAGCATGGCGGTCGTGCCTGCCGTGGACCTGTCCAGCCCGAGGGAGGGCCGGCTGCCGCGTACCTGGATCTCGATCCTGCGCCCGCACGTCCGCGGCTCGCTCGCGGGGACCACCGGCGTTGACGAGCCGTCTGACATAATCAAGTACCTGCTGGCCGGCGCCGACGTGGTGATGACCGCATCCGCGCTGCTCCGGCACGGCCCCGGGCACGCGGCAGTGCTGCTCGACGGCCTGTCCGAGTGGATGGAGCGTAAGGGATATAAGTCAGTCAGCGAACTGCGCGGGCTGCTCGCTGCGGATGCCGGGGCCGACCAGGCGGGCAGCGAGCGGGCCGGCTACGTCCGGGCCATGCGCTACGCCAACGTCAGCCGGTTCCCATGGTGACCCGGCCACGCCCATTGGTCATGGCCGCCGCCGCCGGAAAACGGTTAGCCGCCCCCGACGTTGGCCGCGATCAGGTAATAGCAGTGCCCGGGCGCTTGTGCCGGGCTCGCGAGTGCCGTTAACTGGACACACGGCCGATCAGTCCGGACTGTGCGCTTTTCGCCGCTCTCAGTGAGGCAGAGGAGCTTGCACGATCAAATCGATGTCCGGGCGCTTACTGCCAATGCCAGGACGGGCCCCTACCGCGGCCGGCGGCGATCTGGCCGCCTAGGCCCGCGGCTCGCCATGCCGCCAGAGCCCGCGGGGGCCATCACCGGTCGCGTCTCTCGATGCACGCGGCAGCGACCGGACGCGCGCTCAAAGTGGTCCCGCGCACCGAGCCGACGGGGTGATCCTGGACCCGATCCGGGCCGGCGATGGGCAAGCTGGCTGACGCTTTCCGATAGGAGCAGAGATGACCGCACGGAACCATGACCCCCCCGCTGTTCCGGCCGCTCCGCAGCCACCGCGGTCACGTGATCCGGGCCCCCCGGTCAGCCGCACTGACGATCTGCTGGCCACGCAGGGCCGCCTGCATGGGCTGCTGCGCGCGAATGTCCTGGTGACCGGTGACTTGAGGCTGCCGGTGGTGCTGCGCCACACGGTGGCGGCGGCCCAGGATCTTCTCGGTGCCCGGTATGCGGCACTCGGTGTGCTGGGCGGTGACGGCGGGCTGGAGCAGTTCTTGCCCGCTGGCCTGGATGATGATCTGGCCGCTCATCCCGTGTCGGCGGGGTTCCCGCCGGGACATCCGCCGATGATCGGCTTCGTCGGTGTCCCGATCTGCATCGGTGAGCAGATTTTCGGCCACCTCTATCTCACCGACCGCTCCCGTGTCGGAGAACTCACCGCCGAGGATGAGCAACTGGCCGTCGCGCTCGCCGCAGCCGCCGGCGCGGCGATCGCGAACGCCCGGCGGTTCGCCGAATCAGAGCAGCGCCGCCGATGGCTGACCGCCTCGGGTGAGCTGACGGAGGTTCTGCTGTCCGGCGCGGCGGCCCAGTCGGCCACGTTCCTCGCGCAGCACGCGGCGGTCGCCGCGGAGGCGGACTTCGCCTTGATGTGGGACTCCCGCGAGGCCGGTCAGGCGGTCGTGACCGGCGTTAGCGGCGCGCTGGCGGCGAATCTGATGAACCGGATAGCGCCGCTGGCGGACTCGCCGGCCGGGCAGGCGATCCTCACCGGCCAGCCCGCTCTTTTCAACGATGATCGCCGCGAAGCTGCCGGCGTGCTAGTCGGCGCCGATATTGGCCCGCTGATCGTCGTGCCGCTGGATGCAGGCGGAAAGATCCGCGGCGCACTGGGGCTTGGCCGGCTGGCCACGGCGCCCGAGTTCACCGGCTCAGACCTGGACATGGCCGCCTCCTTCGCCAGTCACGCCGCCGTGGCCCTGGAGCTCGCCGAGGCCCGCGCCGACCAGATCACACTGGCCCAGGTGGAGGACCACGACCGCATCGCCGCCGAGTTGCACGACCACGTCATCCAGGAACTGTTCGCCCTCGGCATGAAACTCCAGGGCCACGTCAGCCGCGGCGATCTGGTCACCGCGAAGCAGATCAACGGATACGTCGGCTCCCTGGACGAGATCATCAGCAAGATCCGTACCAGCATCTTCGGGCTTCGCCAGTCCCGGTCCACACCCGGCGGCCTGCACGCCGGGCTGCTGGAAATCGTCGAAGAGCACGCGCCTTCGCTGGGCTTCACGGCCGGCATCCGCTTCGCCGGGCCACTGGAACGGACGGCGGACGCGGCCCTGACGCAGGACATCCTCGCCGTCGCCCGTGAGGCGCTATCCAACTGCGCTCGGCACGCCCACGCCAGTACCGTCAGCATCTCCCTGGCCCAAGAGGGCGGGCTGATCACCCTCGACATCACCGACAACGGCCGCGGTCTTGGCGTACCCGCCCGCTCCAGCGGCCTGACCAACATGCGCCACCGCGCCGAACGCAACGGCGGCACCCTCCAGCTCACCACCCCCAGCACCGGCGGTACTCACCTGACCTGGACTGGCCTCGAGCGCCGGAAATCCGGGCGGCCGCGGCGAGCGGCCACGGAACCTGCCTGACCTGGAGTGCGGGGCCCATCTCAGGCCCGGTCAGCTCGCTACGTCATGGTCACCGGCCGGAAGCCTCCGGCCTGGCCGATCGCCTCGTCCACGCTGGCGTGCACGGAGAAGGCATCGGATAGCCGAGTGATGGCAAGAACCCGCCGCACCTGCTGCTGCGGCGCGGCCAGCACCAGGTTCCCCCCGGCGCGCCGGGCCTCCCTGCGCCCATGCGCCAGCGCTGCCACCCCGCTGGAGTCGATGAACGTCAGAGCGGCCAGATCCACGATGATCTCCGGCCCGGGGGCCGCGACGGCCGCGAGCGCGGCCGCGACACTCGCGGCGTCTACCTGGTCAAGTTCCCCGTGCATGGCGACGACGATGTGACCGTCGTGTTCGCGGGTGCTCAGATCAGCGTTGAACATAGGGCCGCCTCCTGCTTGAGCAGCAAGGCGGGGTCCCGGCCGAGCGGCTGATTCGCCAGCTTCCGCCATCAACACTACGTGTACCATGAACACCACACGTAATCGGGCAGGCCGCCCACCCCTCCATCGGGCCGATCACGCGCGGCTCAACGGAGTATGATGGGTGCACCGAGGACTTTGTGCACGCCGGCAGCCACGTCGGCGCCGCCCTAGGCGCATGACGACACCGCTCCAGTCCTGGGGCGGGGATAGGGCTGCGACATGGCACCGGTCGGTATTCAGGACATCAAGACCACCCCGCCCGCGCCCTCTCCCGCGCTGGCTGAGCGTGCCGTAGCCGGCGAGGTCCGGTTGAGCCTGGACCCCGCGCTGGCCGGGCGGAGAGGCATCAACGGAGCGTGGTGGCCGTACTCGCGCGATGCCGCCGCTGAGCTTCCGGCCATGCTCGGCGAACTGAGTGCACGAGCCGGGAGGGTCAGCCGGGTCGCGGTACAGGTGGACGCGTTCAGCAACATTCCCCATCGGCTCATCGCCGGTGGCCACAGCATACGCGTCGCCTGGTTCAGGTCGATGAACACCGACACCGTCAACATGACCATGGCTTTCCGCGACAACCTCACCCTGCTCGTGGTCCCGCCAGAAGCCAGCCCGGCAGATGCGGCGGAGGCGCTGAGACTGGCCTCGGCCGCCCGCCCCTCCGGGCGGCCGCAGGAAATCCTGGCCGCCGCCGGCATCACATCCACTCAGCCTTAGGAAGTCACTATGCCCGAACCAGCCGCACCACATACAGACCCGGGCCCCGGCAGCACCCGGCCCGAGCGCGCTGTCCCGCCCATGCCGTCCGAGGTGACGAACGTGCATGCCCGTCGCCGCGGTGCAGACAGCTGGTGGCGCCGGGCCACGATGCCGCTGCGCAAGATGATGCACCGCACCCCGCACCACCCGTAGCCGCACGCAGCACCGCCGCCAGGACCGGCGAACCCGGGGTCTATCTGGGTCTATCTCAGTCACGAACGGTGTTTCCGGCGTCTTGAGTTAGCAGGTCCCGGCGGCCCGCGAGGCCTACAGCGGGCCTGTCCCGGTCGCGCGAACCGCTCCTGGCGGCCCGCGAGGCCCATGGCAGGCCTGTCGCGGTCGCCATCTTCTTCCGGGCGGTCACGGCTGGATTCCGCGCCGGGGACCGGGAAGGCGCCGGGACCGGGCGGGTGAGCCGGCCGATGGTGTGCAGATGGCGGAGCGCCTGAGTGTAGGAGCCGAGCAGGGTGGCTTCGGTATAGGGCAGGCCGTGGCCGATGCAGTAGGCGGCGATCAGCGGCTGGGCGCGAGGCAGGCTGGGGCGGGGCATGGAGGGGAACAGGTGGTGCTCGATCTGGTAGTTCAGGCCGCCGAGGGCGAAGTGCGTCAGCCAGCCGCCGCGGACGTTGCGGGAGGTCAGGACCTGGCGATGCAGGAAGCTGGGCTGGCTGCTGGCGTCCAGGACGGGCATGCCCTTGTGGTTGGGGGCGAACGAGCAGCCCAGGTAGAACCCGAACAGGCCCTGCTGGACGGCGATGAACGCGACCGCCCGCGCTGGTGACAGGACCAGGAACACCACGGTCAGGTAGCCGGCGACATGCGCGGTCAGCAGCACCGCTTCGGCGGCCCGGTGCCGGCTGGCCCGGCTGGGCCCGGCCCCGCGGCGGGATCGCTGGGCCAGCGCGCGGATGCTTGCGGTGTGCAGGCCGATGGCCTCCAGGAACAGCAGCGGGATGAGCAGCCAGGCCTGGTACCGGAAGATCAGCCGCCGCGGGCCCCGGCTCGCCCGCGCCCGCCCGCCGGTGAAGGCGAGCACGCTGATGGCGAGGTCGGGGTCTTCGCCGTCGGTGTTCGGGTGGGCGTGGTGCCGGTTGTGCTTGGCCACCCACCAGCCGTAGCTGAGGCCGACGCCCAGGTTCCCGCATGCGATCCCTAGCAGGTAGTTCGATCGTGCCGAGGCGAAGACCTGCCGGTGGCCGGCGTCGTGGCCGAGGAAGCCGAGCTGGGCGAAGACCACGGCCAGGAACACCGCGGTGGCCAGCTGCCACCAGGTGTCACCGGCCAGCACGAACACCGTCCACCCGGCCACCAGGGCCAGCGCAGTTCCGGTGATCTTCCAGGCGTAGTACCCGAGCCGGCGGTCCAGCAGGCCCGCCTGCTTGACCTGACGGGACAACTCGGCGTACTCACTGCCACGCGGAGGAACGGGCGGGGTGCCCGGGCGCGGCTCAGCGCCGGACGCGGGAGGGGCTGGCACGGTCGGAGGCTCCTTGGGGTCGTCGCCGGTCAGTTCGGTCCCTGTTGGTTATGGCTGCTGCACAGGATGAGTACCCGCGAGGAGATTGAGCATCTCGCCGACGGTGGGCGGCCGGCTGGCGGGTTCGGGCAGGGGAAGGTCGGCCCGGATCTGATAGCGGTTACGCCGGCCGTCCTTCGTCTTGACCACATAGCCGTCCTCGATCAGGTCGGTCACGATCGCGTAGGCACTGCGCTCGGTGATGCCCAGGCCAGCGGAGATGTCGCGCAGGCGGGCGCCGGGATCGCGTGAGATGCACAGCAGCACCCGGGCATGGTTGGTCAAGAATGTCCAGTTCCCCACAGGGAAAACATACCACCAATACAGGAAAAATATTGCTGGTTTCTGCCTGCGCGTATGGCACGTACCCGGGGAGAGCCGGCGCTTCGGGCATGAAAGTGCCCGAAGCATGGTTAGATGGAGGCGGTCGTAGTTTTCTGTGTACGTGGTTTCCGCCGCGGTCGCGGATTTACTGGCGGGCGCGCGAGATGGTGAGTACCGGAGATGGTGCGTAACCGGTGCCCGAGGGCCGGTTCCCGTATATCGCGGGAACATTCTCTCATCTCCAAAGGAGTCACCATGGCACAGGGAACTGTGAAGTGGTTTAACTCGGACAAAGGGTTCGGGTTCATCACCGTCGACGACGGCAGCAAGGACGTGTTCGTCCACTTTTCCGCGATCGAATCCAGTGGCTTCCGCAGCCTGGACGAGAACCAGCGGGTGGAGTTCGACGTCACCCAGGGCCCCAAGGGCCCGCAGGCGGAGCGGGTTCGCCTGCTCTGAGCTTGATCAGTGATCACTGTCACCCGGTCTGACGACCGGTGGCACCGTGGAGTCCCCGGCCCCTCAGCGGGCCGGGGACGCCGCGGTCATTTACCCACGCACTGCTTCGCAGTGAGGCGCAGCCATCAGAGCGCGCCGGTCGTACGCTGCTCGTGAGCGAGCTGGTTTCCACGGATGTGGCGGCCCTCAATACGGCCACCAGATCCAGAGGAAACCCCTGTATGACTGCTCTGCCCGCCGAAACCGCCCTGCCCACCGGACGTGGTGCTGCCCTGCGGCGCAACCGCCGCAGCGCGCCCCGGGCCGCTGCGCGCACGGTCACCTTCGCCTCCGCAGGCGTCCCGGCGCCGCTCGTGGCGGCCCTCGCCGATGCCGGCATCAGCACGCCCTTTCCCATCCAGGCCGCCACCCTGCCGGACGCCCTCGCGGGCCTCGACATACTTGGGCGCGGACAGACCGGATCCGGCAAGACGCTAGGCTTCTGCATCCCCCTCGCCGCCCGGCTCGCCGACGGCTACACCAGCGCGTGCCGCCCCCGTGGTCTCGTGCTCGTCCCCACCCGTGAGCTGGCCAGCCAGGTCCAGGCCGTCCTGGCCCCGCTGGCCCAGGCGGTCGGGCTCAGCGTCGCGACGATCTTCGGCGGGGTGCCGCAGAACCCGCAAGTGAGCGCACTGCGCAACCGCGCGGACATCATCGTCGGCTGTCCCGGCCGCCTGGCCGACCTGATCGAGCAGGGCCACTGCCACCTCGGTGACGTCGAAATCAGCGTGCTGGACGAAGCGGACCACATGGCCGACCTCGGGTTCCTGCCCGTCGTGCGGCGGCTGCTGGATATGACCCCGGCCGAGGGCCAGCGGATGCTGTTCTCCGCGACACTCGATCATGCCGTCGACGTCCTCGTGCGGCGGTTCATGAACCAGCCGGCCCAGCACGCGGTCGACCCCGCCGAAGCACCGGCCGCGATGATCCATCATCTGCTCACCGTCGCACCGGCCGACCGGGCAGGCGTGGTGGCCACACTCACCAGCGGGAGCAACCGGTCACTGGTCTTCACCCGCACCAAGCAGCGCGCCCATCAGCTGGCCCGTCAGCTGACCGCCGCCGGGATACCCGCCGCCGAGCTGCACGGAGATCTCGGGCAGCACGCCCGCGGCCGTAACCTCGCATCGTTCGCCGACGGTGCGGTGCGTGTCATGGTCGCCACCGACATCGCGGCCCGCGGCATCCACGTGGACAGCATCGACCTGGTCATCCACGCCGACTCACCCGCCGAGCACAAGGCCTACCTGCACCGGTCGGGCCGCACCGCCCGGGCCGGGGCGGGCGGCATGGTGATCACCTTGCAGACCCCGGCCCAGGCCGGTGAGGTGCGCGCCCTGATGCGAAGGGCACGGGTCATCCCGCTCGCCGCCGGCGTGACCCCCGGCTCCCCGCTGCTGCGCTCCATCGCTGGTGCAGTGGCCAAGCCGATCGCGCCGGCCGCGCGGCCGGCTGTACCCGTGCAGACCGTGACGACTGCGCAGGGCACCGGCCACGGCGCGGTGGCGCTCTCCGCGAGGTTCCGCGGCCGCCGCCGGTGATCATGTCCAGACAGGAAATGAGGACCGGAAGCGCCGATGGGCGCATACTGGTAATGATGAAGCCTGCCCGCGCCACTTCCCGGCGCCACCTGTCCACCAGTCCCTTCGCGCCCAAACCGGCCGATCCGCCTGCCGAGCAGTTCGCTGCCGAGGACCGGGTGACTCACGACAAGTACGGTCTCGGCCGGGTCGTGGTCGTTGAGGACGACACCGCCCTGGTCGTCGACTTCGGGTCGCGCCAGGTCCGGATCCTGACCCCGTGCGCCAAGCTGACCAAGCTCTGACCTTGTCCGTGCTGGACCCGGCCGCGTGGCGATGGCCGCTGCGCCCGTCAGCCGCGCGGATGGGTAACGTTGCCCTTGACCAGGTCCCTGTGGCCGCCGTCCACGACTGGCTTGCCCGAGTTGCGCAGGGAACGCCCGAGCCGGTCCAGGCCGATGTAGTTGTCGAGCACACGGTTGTGGCTGGTGCCCATCCGGAGCCAGACACCATTGCCGGAGTTGCCGCTGATCAGGTTGACGGGCGCCTTGCTGGTATCGCCGATCGAGTTGCCGTAAGCCTGCCCGCTCACCAGCACCCCGCCGTGGTGGTTGCCCAGCGCGGCCAGGCCCGGCACGTCCGGCCCGATGAAGCTGTCGAAGACGTTGTTGTCATGCGCCCGCCCGGTGATCACCAGCCCGTAACCCTTGTTGCCGGAGAACGTGTTCTGCGGGATCACCGAGACCAGGGTGCCGCCGATCGTGTTGCCGTGCGCCGAACCATCGATCAGGACACCGTTGCTGCCATTGGGCAGGACGGCGTCGCCCTTGGTCGTCAGCCCCACGATGTCGGGGTCGACCGTCACCCCCGTGGCGCCGCCCGCCAGTTCGATCCCGTTCCTCGTGTTGCCTGAGAACAAATCACCGGTGTGCTGTAGCCGTGCGGAAGCTCTTCAACAGTGGGCAAACGTCGCCCAGACCACCTTCCCCGTGCGGTCTGGCGCGGTGTATCCCCAGTCGTCGCTGAGGGCACGGATGATGTGCAGTCCGCGGCCGGTCTCGGCGAGAGAGGTGGATGCCCGGGGCGCCGGAACCGCCCGGCTGGGGTCGGCGACCGCGCACAGCACCCATGGCCCCGGGATGGAGAGGCTGGAGTTGAGGCCGGTGTAGAGGCCCATCCGGATCGGCGGCCGGCCCGGGACATCGCCACTTCCCGGCCGCGCATGCCGGAATGCGTTGGTCAGCATCTCGGACACGACGATCGTGATGTCGTCGCAGCGTCCGGTCAGGCCCCACCGGCGCAAGGTCGCGACGGTGAATTCGCGTGCCACGTGGACCGGCCCGCCGTCCATGCCGCGCGCGCACATGGCAGGCAGGCAGGCCCAGGCCCTCGGGGCGGTATCCGGTGGCAGCCCCCAGTTGTCGCTGGCCAGGCTGGCGATAGCGGCCGCCCGTGTCGCGTGCTCCTTGATCATCAGGCCCGCCCCGGTACTCACCGTTGGCCGCTGGCCGGGCGGCGCGTTCCGCGGCCGTTTGGCCTGGGGACGAAGCCAGTGTTGCGGTAGCCCGGCCCGGCGGCCACCCGGGCGGCCATGACGATAGCTGTGGCCCGGTCCCACGGCACGACCGGCCGGGTGGCGCGGAAGCTGGTGGAGGTCTGCTGGCAACGGGGGCATGTCATCCGGCCCAGCCCGTCGATACGCCAGCCCGCGCTGATCGCCCGGGCACGGTTATCAGCCTCGCCGAGCGCTGCGCGATCAGCGTGCCACGAGATGCAGGAGCCCATTTCGCACCACGTGGTCGGCATCCGCAGTTCGTCGCCGATCAGCGCCCGTACGGGGAAAGTTTCGGCGCGGGCACTGACCTTCGCGCGGGCAACGGCCCCGCGGCGGGATGCGTACGTGTTCGGCGGCGCGGCAGCGGACGGCATCGCCCGCGGGCCGACTTCGCTGGCCGGCTGGACGTGGCCCCGCCCGTCCGTCCCGGTGTAGCCCCGGTTGTCCGTCCCGGTGTAGCCCCGGTTGTCCGTCCCGGTGTAGCCCCGGTTGTTTGGCCCGGTGTAGCCCCGGTTGTCCGTCCCGGTGTAGCCCCGGTTGTTTGGCCCGGTGCAGGGCCGGCTGTCCGTCCCGGTGTAGCCGCGGCTGTCCGTCCCGGTGTGGCTCCGGATGGCCGTCCCCGTGTGGCTCTGCCTCTCCGTCTCGTCGTGGCCCCCGCTATCCGTCCCGGCGGAGCCGCCGCTGTCCGGCTCGGCCTGGTCATCCTCTCGTAGCTTGGCGAGCCATCCGCTCATTGTGATCAATTCGGTGGTTTTGGATGCGTCGGCCTCGTCTGGCCGCATCTTGATCTTCATGTCAAGCTTCCCTTCAGCTAGAGTGCGCGCCGTAACGCGGTTACCGGCCGTGCCCTGCTATGTGCGCTCTCCTTTCCCTGCGGTTTCCGATCCTGGCTGTGGAGCTTTTACGGTCCCGATTCTGGATAACAGCCGGATAAAATTACGGTAGACGTTCGGCTTATTTATTCGTTATTTCGGCGTGGCACCGGGACATTTCCCAAATCCATTCAATACACAGCCTGTGGGTAGCGTTCTCCCAGGTAGAATCGTTGCTGTGGACGATATCCCGACGCCGGAATCCCCAGCATTTCTGTTCCTGCGCACAGCTTTGAAGCCGTTGTGCACATGCCATCCACAGCTTGTGCACAAAACGCGGGCGGCAGCGTGCGCCTACCGGTCGGCCGCTGGTGACCAAATCCTTGCGGGGTGCAAGCCCCGTCCTTCAGGGCGGGGAGAAGTCAAAGGGATGGCGGGCGGAACGCGGCGAAGGGATTGGTGACGACCAGCGTCCGGGTCGCGAATCGGTAGAGGGTTGCGGGCCTGCCGCCAGCGGGGGCCGGCCGGGCGGCCGCGGGAGTGGCCTCGATGACGCCCCGGCGGGTCAGGATCCGCTGCAGGTTGGTCGCTGAGATCGCGTGACCCACGGAAGCGGCGTAGATGTCCCGCAGCTGGGCGATCGTGAAGGTTTCCGGGGCCAGGGCGAATCCGATGTTCGTATAGGACAGCTTGGCCCGCAGCCGCTCTCGTCCCGATCGGGCGATCGACCCGTGGTCGAACGCGGTCGGGGGCAGGTCCTGGACGGGGTGCCAGGCGGTGTCCAGGGGGATGCGCGGCTCGGCGCCGGCGGATATGAGCGCCAGGTAGGCCGTGGCCAGGACACGGCCGCGAGGATCCCGCGCCGGATCACTGCGGGTCTCCAGCTGCTCCATGTGGGCGATGTCGGTGAGGTCTACCTTGGCGGCCAGGTGCTGCCCCAGGGACGTTCCCAGCCGCTCATCCTCGCCGAGGGGCCCGCCGGGTAGCGCCCACCGTCCCTCGAACGGCGGTTCAGCCCGCTGCCAGAGCAGGACGTGCAAGCTGCCCCGCCGGACCTGGAGGACGACGGCCAGCACCTCGTGCGGGAACCGCGCGCCCTGCACCGGGGGCTCCGGCCGTCTGCTGATCTGACCGTCCGCCCCGGGCTCACCTCCTGGCTCCGGCCGTCTGAGCTGGGCTGACCGTCCGCCCCGGGCTCACCTCCTGGCTCCGGCCGGCCGTCTGAGCTGATCTGACCGTCCGCCCCGGGCTCACCCCGTGGCTCGGGCCCATCGCATGAGCTGGGCAAGGCGCCCGGCACGGTCTGCCCCGGCTGGGCGTCTCGCTCGGGATGCTGGCCCCTTTCCGTGCGGAAGATCTGCGATTCATAGAGAGGCACCCTGGCATGTTATCGATTCGTGAGGGTTTTAGACTACAAGGCAAGAACGTTTTATACTTCGGGTCTAAAACCTCCCGGCGATAGGGGCACACGATGACCGGTACTGAGGCACCCAGCGATCGGGCCCACAGGGAATGGGCGGCGGAGATCCGGCGGCTGGCGGCCGAACGTGACGCGGTGATCCTCGCGCACAACTACCAGGCGCCCGAGATCCAGGACGTCGCCGACCACGTGGGCGACTCGCTCGCGCTGTCCAGGCTGGCCGCGGCCAGCACGGCCAGCGTCACCGTGTTCGCCGGGGTCTACTTCATGGCGGAAACCGCCAAGATCCTCGCCCCGGACCGGACCGTGCTGATCCCGGAGCCGCGGGCCTGCTGCTCGCTCGCCGATACCATCAACGCGCCGCAGGTGCGGGAGTGGAAGGCCGAGCATCCCGGCGCCGCGGTCGTCGCGTACGTGAACACCAGCGCCGAAGTCAAGGCGGAAGCCGATCTGTGCTGCACCTCGGCCAACGCGGCGCAGATCGTGGCGTCCATCCCGGCGGACCGGGAGGTGCTCTTCCTGCCCGACCAATTCCTCGGCGCCTACGTACAGCGGGAGACCGGCCGGGCCAACATGCATATCTGGATGGGCGAGTGCCACGTGCACGCCGGGATCAGCCCGGCCGAGCTGAGCCGCAAGGCCAGCGCCGACGCGCAGGCGGAGCTGTTCATCCATCCCGAATGCGGCTGCTCGACCGCCGCGCTGTGGCAGGCCGGGGAGGGCGACCTGCCGCCCGGCCGGACCCGGATTCTGTCCACCGGCGGCATGCTCGACGCCGCCCGCAGCACCAAGGCCCGCACCGTGCTCGTGGCCACCGAAACCGGCATGCTGCACCAGTTGCGCAAGGCCAATCCGGCCGTGCGCTGGGAGGCGGTCAACCCGGGCGCTGTGTGCCGGTTCATGAAGATGACGACCCCGGCGTCCCTGCTGCGCTGCCTGCGCGAGGGAACCGCGGAAGTGACCGTCGCCCCCGGCGTGGCCGACCGAGCCCGCCGGGCGGTGCAGGCGATGATCGCGGTCGGCGCGCCCTCGGGGGCTGCGCCGGCTCGCCCGGGATGGTGGCGGAATGACCGGGCCCGGGCTCCGTCACCTGCCCCGGTCCCAGCCGCACTGGGACCGCGACGCCGACGTGGTGGTCGTCGGATCGGGGGCGGCGGGCATCACCGCGGCCCTGGCCGCCACGCGTCACGGCCGCCGCGTGCTGCTGCTCAGCAAGGGGGACATCGGCGGCGGGTCAACCCCGCTGGCTCAGGGCGGCCTGGCCGCCGCTATCGGCCCGGACGACGCCCCGGCCCTGCACCAGCGGGACACCCTCGACGCGGGCGCCGGGCTCAGCGACCCGGCCGCCGTGGCCACGCTGGTATCCGAAGCCCCCGGCGAGGTCGCCCGCCTGGCCGGGCGGGGGGCCAGGCTGGAGCGGACGGCGCTGCACCTGGAAGGCGGCCACCGCCGCAAGCGCATCGTGAACGCCGGCGGCGACGCGATCGGCGCCGAAGTCCACCGGGTGCTGCGCGCCGCCCTGCTGGCCAGCCCGGTCCAGATCCTCACCCGCTGCGTCGCCCTGGACGTCCTGACCGACGACCGGGGCGCGGCCGGCGGCCTGCTGGCCGGGATCGTGGCCAGCGACGGAACGCTGCGGACGGGGACGGTGACCACCCCCGCCATCGTCCTGGCCACCGGCGGCTTCGGCCAGGCCTACGCGACCACCACCAACCCGGCGGGGGTGACCGGCGATGGCCTGGCCCTGGCCGCCCGGGCGGGCGCCGAGCTACGGGACGTGGAGTTCGTACAGTTCCACCCCACGGTGCTGTGGCAGCATGCCGCGATCGGCCAATGCCCGCTCATCACCGAGGCGCTGCGCGGGGCCGGTGCGGTGCTCGTGGACACGGCGGGCCGTCCCGTCATGGCCGGTCGTCACCCGCTCGGTGACCTGGCCGCCCGGGACGTCGTATCGGCGGCCATGCAGGAGCGGATGGCTGCCGGGGACGGCCCAGACGACCATCTCTGGCTGGACGCCACCGGGCTGGGCCGGACCGTGCTGGAGCGGGATTTCCCCACGGTCATCGGCTTGTGCCGGGCTCGCGGGATCGACCCGGTGACCGAGGCGATCCCCGTCGCGCCCGGCGCGCATTACGCTTGCGGCGGCATCCGCGCCGACATGAACGGCCGGACCTCGCTGGCCGGCCTCTACGCCGTCGGGGAAGCCGCATCAACCGGCGCGCACGGCGCCAACCGCCTGGCGTCCAATTCCGTGACCGAGGCCCTGATCACCGGCCGGCGCGCGGGTGATCTGCTCGGCCGGGCGCTGCCCAGGCCATCAGCCGGCCTACGGCTCCCTCCCGCTGGCCTGGGCGTGAACCCCTTGGCCCGGCCGATGCTGGCCGCCGCCATGTCCCGGCACGCCGGCGTCATCCGCGATCAGGCGGGCCTGGAACGCCTCCGGCAGGAACTGGGGCAGGCTCCGCCGGCGGCGGGGGCGCTTGATCTGGCCACCGTCGAGGCGACCAGCCTGCACACGGTCTCGGTCCTGCTCACCGTGGCCGCGCTGGCCCGTACCGAGAGCCGTGGCTGCCATCGGTGGCGGGATGCGGCGCCGGTTACATCAGCCGAACGTGGCCGCCACTCAGTTATCCGGATGGACCGGGGCCAGCCAGTGATGGACGAGATCGTGACGACAGAAATGGGTGCGGCTTGACATCCTCCCTCGCCTGAGGGCTGGGGATTTTAGCTACTACGCCGATTGGAGCAGCAGTTGAGGTTCGCGGTTCACGGGCCGGGCTTCCCCGTCGCCTCCCCGCGCAGTCACGGCGTGCCCCGCCGCGATGTTCCTGGCCGCGTTCACGTCCGCGTGGCCGGTGAAGTGGCAGGCCGTGCACACAAACCGCGCTTGGCTCTCGCGCGACTTCGGGTCCACGTGCCCGCACACCGAGCACCCCTGGCTGGTGAACTGCGGGTTGACCTTCTCGACCCGGCCGGGGGCTTTGTCCGCAAGGCGGCGGACCAGCAGCCCCCAGCCCTGGGCCAGGATCGCCCGGTTCAGGCCGGACTTCTGCCGCAGGTTCCCGGCCGTCCCCTTGGCCGAGCGCGTCATGTTACCGATCTTCAGGTCCTCGACGCGGATCACGTCGAACCGCCGCGCGATGTCTCTGCTGGCCTTCTCGGCCCACATCTGCGAGCCGGCGGCCAGCCACGGGTGCTCCGCGCGGGCGGCGGTGAGCTGCCGGGACTGCTCCAGGTAGCCCGGACCGCTCTTCCTGCCCGAGCGCCAGTGCCGGTGCTGCTCGACCGCCAGGTTCCACACGAACCGGGCCTGGGCGCAATGGTCCCGCAGCACCACCTCCTGCGCGGGCGAGGGAAGCAGACGGTACCGGGACATACGAACACACTAGCGAACACCACCGACATTTCCGGGGAGGTGAAGCGGCGTTTCCCCCCAGCCTGAAGGCCGGGGTCTCCACGCCGCGATCCTGATGACGCTGAACACGATAGTCGCCAGGCAACTGCTCGCCGCGGGCCTGGACCCCGATGACACCGGGCGGGCGGTCCGCGCCGCGCTGGAGGAGGACCTCCGCTACGGCCCCGACGTCACGTCGGCCGCGACGGCCGCACCGGGCGCCCGGGCCGTGGCCGGCGTCGTGGCCCGGCAGCCGGGCGTCCTGGCCGGCCTTCCGGTCGCTCTCACCGTCCTTGACATCGCCGGCATTCCGCCCGGGTCAGCTGAGCCACTGCGCGGTGACGGCGACCGGATCGACGCCGGCACCGAAGTCCTGCGCATCAGCGCCCCGTTGCGAGAACTTCTCGGGGCCGAGCGGACCCTGCTCAACTTCCTCACCCACCTGTCCGGCATCGCCACCGCGACCCGCGCGTGGGTGGACGCGGTATCCGGCACCGGGTGCGCGGTGCGCGATACCCGTAAGACCACCCCGGGCCTGCGTCAGCTGGAGAAGTACGCCGTCCGCTGCGGGGGCGGCCAGAACCACCGCATGGGCCTCGGCGACGCCGCGCTGATCAAGGACAACCACGTCGTAGCGGCCGGCGGCGTCGCGAAGGCCATCGAAGCGGTACGCGCGGCCGCCCCCGCGCTGCCCCTGGAAGTGGAATGCGACAACCTGGCGCAGGTCGAAGAGGCCCTGGCCGCCGGCGCCGAGCTCATCCTGCTCGACAACATGAGGCTGGCTGATCAGACAGCCGCCGTTGCGCTAGCGAAGGCCTACCGGCCGGCGCGGCTGGAAGCCAGCGGCGGCCTGCGCCTGGACAGGGCCCGGGCTGTCGCCGAGACCGGCGTCGACTTCATCTCCGTCGGCGCCCTCACCCACTCCAGCCTTGCCCTTGACCTGGGTCTGGACATGCTGTCCCGCTGACCTCCGGTTGACTCGAATCAGAATCAGGGAACAAGCACCTAAGCAGCTAAGCGCGGAAACCCGCCACCAGAGCTATCAGCCCGGCCAGGCCGGCTAGCCCGGCTAGCCCGGCTAGGCGGGCCCTGGCCCGCCCGGAGGCAATACAGCTAGGCCATCCGCCTGCCTGACGTTCTGCCCCGCGAACCAAGAAGACTTTAGGTGCTGACCGAATCCGGTCCAGTGACGGGCAGATGCGATTATATGGCGCGTCTTTGGCAAACCTGCGGTAATCATGATCAGGATGCGCGTGCAGTCCGGCAGCATCAGAACTGATGCTGCCGGACTCCGGTACGGATTCCGCTGGCTCACCTCGTCGTGGTCGGCGCCTCGCCACGATATCAAGGAACACGGGGATGCCCTCCCGGTGCCTGGCTTGATCATCATCGGTGAGCTCAATCAATTTTTCGATGTTGAAGCCAGCATCGATGAGAGCTTCGGTATAAACCTGCAGGGGACGATGCTCCCGGAAAAGCGTCACGCGCAAGCTCCCGTGAACGTCGGTGTTAATGACGCGTTCGGGCTCAAGATATGACGGCTTAATGACGAAAGAATTATCTGGCTTTTCGTCGCTTCCAGTTCTGGAAAATCTACCGGCTGAGTACATTGGGTGAACAATTGCGAGAACCAGCAGGCAATCGTCTTCCAGAACGCGGGCAATTTCCCGGACAGCGCCGGGCATGTTGTCGATGTCCTGCAGAGACATGAACGCAATAGCACAATCTGACCTGCTGTCGGCCAGGGGCAACTTGGCTGCGTCGGCGCGAACGGCTGGAGAAGGCTGCTCGTGGGTCGCGGCAGCCCGGCACATGGTGAAGGACAGATCGACGCCCAGCACTCTGTGGCCGAGCTCTTGAAGATCGCGGCCCACACGGCCTTCACCGCAGCCAACATCGACCGTCAGCCGCCCAGCCGCTGGAACGAGCGACAGGAGGTGCTCCCGGTGGAAGCGCCAGTAGCTGTCCGGGCGGCTTGGGGCTCTCACCCAGTCGATCCACTCTTGCGCGTGCGCGTCCCAGCTCTTGCTGAGACGCTCTACCTGATCGGTCGTCACGGGCTGTCCCAGATTTGTGGCGGGATCGTCACAAGCCGGGCCACCCGAATTCGGCATGAGGGCCACCCCCCGAAACTTTAACGAAGATCCACTCGCTTGTCGCGGGAACAGCGCATCAGGCTCCCTCGTATCTCACGGTAACTACCATACCCATCGCGCCCTGCCCTCCAGGCCGCCGGTTAGGTGCGCAAATAATGCTCTTAATCAGGTCGTTCTGCCGGGGAAGGGCATGGTTCGGCGGTGACGGACCCCCCTCCCGGGGTTACGGAGAGCCGGCGTTCACCGGAAGCCCGGTTCCTCCGCCCCGATGCGGACTGCCGCCAAGCAGAAGGTGCCGAAGGTTGCGCAAATGGTATTGGGTTGTTAGGCAGTGGAGAAAGGGTGATTGATCGCCCAACGTCCGCAAACGTCGCGGGACGGTTGCCGCCGGGGGGAGAGGTGCGATGGCCACCTACCGCTTCCCCAGGATGCTCACGCTCCTGGCCTGGGAAGCGGAGCTGCGGCATGGAACCTACGCAGACGAACGGGCCTGGTCTCAGCCGAACCCTGCGGACCCGCTGAAGCTCGACTTTTCGAGGATTGAGTTCGCGGACTTCGGAGCGCTGGCCAGAGCGCTGCTTCTGCTCGATACGGCGGCTCGCTCCGGGATACCGGCCTCTGTCGCGTTGCCCGTGGCGTCGGCCTTCGGCACTGGCGGCCAGAGCGGCATGGATTCGACGCTGGCCGCGCGCCAAGCCCAGGCGCGCGGTGACGCGCTCGCATTCATGCGGCAGGTGGGATTCCTCGACTCATTGCGCGCCCCGCACTGGCCGGAAGGTGCTGTCGAAGTCCTGGATTGGGCGACGACTGGCGCCCGGGAGCCAGCTGCCAGGACCGGGCCGCTGACTCTGGACCCGCGGACTGCCCCCCATCGGCGCCGGCGCGTATTTCCATTCCGCTGGCTGGAGCCCATGCCAGCTGCACAGCTGCGAGAGTCAGAGTCCTTCCTGGCTGTTTCGGCTGGCCTTGAGGACCTTGGTCTGCCGCAGTCCGATGCGCGCACACTGAGCCAGACGGTGCTCACCGAACTGGTGGAGAACGTTGCCAAGCATGGCGGTGTGGGCGGCCGGCCAGCCGTCGCGCTGGTAGGCGCCATTCTGGTACGTGCCGGGACTTATGCGCTCCGCCAGAACGGTATGCATCGGCACATTTCGGAAGTTGCCGAACGTGCGCTAGCGGACGGCAGCCAGGTGCTGCGCCTGATAGTTGCCGACTCAGGCGCGGACCTCGCGGCCCGGCTGGCGCCCCGGCATGCGCAAACCAGCATTGGCCGCAGTACGGTCTCGGACCGCCTTCGTCAGGAGACAATCCTGAACGCCCTGGGGCACCGTTCGGTCCGATCCGCGGACAGCCAGGACGCGCGGCGTGGTGCAACGGGATTGTGGTGGGTGACGCGTGTAGTCCGCAGCTACCACGGTGCTGTCCAGGCGCGTACTGCTGATCTGCTGGCCGGGGTACTGTTCGGGCGGGAAGCCGTCGGGACCGAGTTCGCGGAGGCCGGATTCGGCCACATCCCCGGAACGCTGCTTGAACTTACGCTTCCGGCCGGTCCCTTCCCCGTCCGCCCGCGCACGCAGTGGGGAAGTCAGTCGGCCCCTGGCGTGGCGCCCCGCCTCTCCTGGCTGAGCTGTGCCTTCGACTCCCGGCGGGGCCTGGCTGACGCTGACCGTGCTGGGCTCGCCGAGCAGGTGCGCTCCATACAGACCGACCGCCAGGCCGACGGTCTCATCGTCACGATCCCGCTGCATGAGGCGGGTCACGCTGAAATTGATGACGGCTGGCGCGGCGCTATGTATCAGCTTCTTGAGTTCGCAAGCTCGATCGCACGTTCGTGCACGGTCGTGGTCGCTTTCCCAGATGCCGAGCCGCACATGCTCGATCCGTGCGTCGCCTTGTTCAACGAGGGGCTCGCCATCGTCTCCGGCGAGGACACCCACGATCCGATCCTCGTCCTGGGCCGGCAGGGCGACCCGGTTCTGGTGCGGCGGCTCGGTGCCGCTGCGCGCGCTCCTCAACATGCTGTCCGAAGGCGCGGGCGCCGCTGACATCAGCGAGGCACGGAGCTGCTGGCAGCGGGACGGGGGTGAGCCAGCCCGATTTTCGGAGATGTTGCGCGTCAATGGGCACCTGCTGAGCTTCAGCGGGAGTCGGCTGCAGCTGAGGCTCTCGTTGCCCGTGGTCCACGGGGCGATCGAGCGAGCCGTCAGCCGGAGCCTGGCGGAGGCCATCGAGCGAGGCGGCGAAGGCGTCGAGCGGGGCATCTTTCGTGGTCCAACCCTGCATGTCACCAACCGGTGGATATATGTCGAGCCGCTGCTGGCCGGGACCATCGGCATTCAGCTGGCGGCGTTTACGCTCGCCCGGAAAGTAGAGTTGGCCCTGCGAACATCGGCGCAAGCGGCGGCGCCGACGGCAATTTTCCAGGTCAAGTCGGCCCCCCGGCTACTGGCCCGGCATCTCAGCGAGTGCCTGAGCCTCACCGGGCGTTATTATCCGCAGCCATCCGAGCTCAACATCGGTGAGCCGCCGATCGGCGAGCAGGTGCCGGTCAGTGCGAAAGTTGTGCTGTGCGCGGACACCATCCGGACCGAAGACACAGTTCGGCAGGCTGTAGCCATCGTGGCGGGACGGAATGCCGACCCTCTGGTTATCGCGTGCGTCGTGGACGCGAGAGATACGCACGGACCGTTAAGAGTGCTGGACCGTACGATCCCGGTGGTCTGCCTCACCGAAGTCGAGATCGGCTTCAGCGGATCAAGAGACCAGCATGTCACCGACATCGACCCGTTGATGCTCAGGCCAGAGCTGCCTGCCCCACCGGAGCCTGTTCGCGATCACCAGGAGGACCTGCTCACCTGGTTCGCCGCCGACCCGGACGTGCTGCGTCTCGGTCATATCGATGATCCGCCACGCAGGCACTACAGCGCCTTTATCAGGCCCCAGGCGATGCGCCAGCCGAAGCGACGAGACCAGATCATCGCGGCTGTCCTCTCCAACGTCAAAAGTGCTTTCGCGGAGATCCGTGCCCAGGGCCGACCGCATTCGGCGGGGACGGACATCCCCATCGCCATCTGGTACGTCGCGGGTGACGGTAACGCGGCGATGCTGGCCGAGACCGTTCGCGACTATCTTGTTGCGGACGGATTTCAAATCGGCGGGATAACTCCTGTCCCCAGATGGGCGGCCGGCGACACGTGGGCCTTCCCCACCAGCCTGACCGACGTGACCAGGCCGGTAGGGGTCCTGATTATCCACTGGTGGGCCATTACGGGGAGCACACTGCACCAGTTGGTCAGGCTGGCCGCCAAAAGCGGCGCGAGCTGGATCACCGCTGTGTGCCTGTTCAACCAGCTGCACACCAATGATGCCGATGTCCTGCGGATGCTGCGCGCCGTGTCCGCGCCAACCATGGCCGCTGACGGCATGCCATCGGCTGGCAATTCTGTCTTTGCAGAAAACATTCCGGTGGTAATGCGCTTTGTCGCCGGCAGCGGCGTCTTCGCCTTTGACATACATGGTTGCCCCATCTGTGCCACCCAGGAGCGTTATCAGCTGGACGAGGACGCTGCGCCACCCAGGCTGATCCGGCATGCGGAGCTGCTGCGCGAGATGCTGCGGCCCCGGGAACTGGAAGAGGTCGCGCGCGACTCTGCCGCTGACCTGTTCACGGTTCCCGTCACCGGCCATGAGGCCCTCGACTATCTGCGCTGGCGCAGGCTGCTGCTGCGAGCGCTGCGGAAGGTCAGCCGTCGTCAGGAAGTGATCGAGCGCCTGCGTGTGCTGACCGGGCAGACGCCGCCCGGGTTCGAGTGGACCAGCGTTGGCCTGATACGCCTGCTAGCGGCGGAGCAGCAATGGCTGCGGCTCCCGCCGCTGCATTTCAGAGTAGCGGCGGGATTGCTGTCGCAGGTTTGTGTGAGCTGTCTTGAACAGGTAGCGGCCCCCACCTGGCTCCGGGTCCAGGCTCTGATGGTGATGTCCGCGGCGGCCCCGCATCGGCTTGTGGAGCTCTTGCCCCGGTTGCTGAATCTGGCCGGAAACGAGACGGTGCTGATCGACCAGATGCTGCTCGATTGCTGCCGGCTGCTGCTCCGCTCGCCGGGTGACCTGCCCGTCGACATGACGCAACTCCGGCGCAATCTGCAGGATTGCCGTGACTATCTCGAGGAGCAGCGGGCCGAGCCGGCTTCCGGGACAGCCGAGGACCACCTTCACGTGGTCAGGAACCTGCTGACCATTGCCGACTACCGTATTCTCAGCACGCCCAAGGCTCCGCAGGCGGCGTGGGAACGCCTGCGTGAGGACCTGGTCCGTCCCGTGGTCCGGCATCGTCTCGAGGCGGAGCTGCTGCTCGTCCGTAATTTCGTCGAGGACATCGAATTGGTTGAGCCGTCCGCCGGATTGGCGAGGGCGGCGGCAGCGGATTGGGACACCTGCGCACGCCAGCTGGAGGAACGAGCACTCGCCAACCTGCCGCCGCTCCGGGAGATCCTCAATGGCGACTTCGTTTCTGATCAGCTCGGGCGAAGGGAACAGAACCGGCTGCTCACGCTGTCCCGACCGGGGGTCGGGGAGCTGCGTGTGGTGACCGATAAGCTCCATTCCCTCGCCCACGGGCCATGGCGCCCCGCCGACCCGTCCTGGCAGGCCGAGCGCCGCGAGCTGCTGGGTCGCTTCAACTGGTGGAACCGCATGTTTCTGGCCGCGCATGTCACGGATGAGGCGCCAGCGCTCCTGGTCGAGCTGATCCGGTCGGCACCTATCGAGCTTGGCGAGTGCGTAGCGAAGCTCCTTAATTCCCACCAGGCGCAGGCGACGATCGAAAGGCCGGAGCACGGCAAGGTGGAGGTGTTCTGCCCGGAGAAGCTGCTGGACCAGATCATCACGCACCTGCTGGAAAACATCGAGAAGCATCGCGTGAAAGGCGCTGTCTGCCGATTGCAAATCGAGTACATGCGGCCAGCACACGGAAAGGTGCAAATGGTGGCGCGTAACTCCGGCACCGCGCCCGCTACCCCGCCCGGGCGCGGGCTCAGGGCCCTCAGCGACAAGCTGCGGCCCTTCGGCGGATCGCTCACCGGCCAGGTTCTGGCTGGCGACGAATGGACATTTGCGGTGATCGTCACACTGCCGCTGTGGCGCGGAGGATGAGCATGGCCCAGATACGTGCCCTGGTAGTGGATGATCAGCCGAAAATGGTCGAAAGCATGAGAATGCGGCTCGGCCGGGAAATCGGCTGGGAAGTCGACTGGAAGACCGCTGGCAACGTGGACGAGGGCCAGTCGCTTATGGCGTCCTCCTACGAGCCTTTCGACCTGGTGATCGCCGACCTGATGTTCCCACGGGAAGATTTTCCCGACGATCTTGAGCCGCGTGGTCTTGACCTCATCAAGGCGGCCAGACGTCACTCGGGACAGACCTTCATCCTGGCTATCACGACCGGTCAAGATCATCTGCATGACCTCGTGGATGACGCTAGGCACCTCGGGGCTCATCATGTTGTGCGGCGCAATGACTTCAGCACGACCTCGCAGGTGCACAGCCCGGCTGCCATCGCCGCCAAGATCCGGGAGCACCTGCTGGATAACGGCACTGTGCGTACCTGCGAAGTGACGGCTGACCCGCGCGATCCAGGCATCCAGGGGCTATTGCATCAATTGGGGGAGGCCACCGTCGCCCGCCTGTATTCCAAGATCCTCGCGGTTAACGGGCACCAGACAGGGCAAATCGAGCTTCGCTTCCTGACTCCGGGAGCGTCCGGGGCGTCGATCTGCACGGCCACCGCGCACGTCGACGGCATCGGCCGGGTGAGCCACTTCCTGAAGCTGAGCCAGGCCAGGGAGTTGCTGGACCGCGAAGCCGAACGTGGCACCCGGGCCGCCGAAGTGCTCTCGTCCCACCTGCTCGTTCAGCACCGTCCTTCCTATTCGGTTGGGCCGGTCAACGGCTGGTACGCACTGGGTGGCCCGTTCATAGAACGGGCCACCACGCTGCGCGGGTGGCTGGTTGCCAAGGAGCAGCCGCCAGAACCTGCAGCGATCGCTGACGTGCTGGAGGCGCTGTTTGTTGACGGTCTTACGCACGTTTACGGGAATGGCCGGTACGCGGGCACCTCGCCCCTGGACAGCTTCGCATTCACCCCTTACCGCCAGCGATGCATCCTGGAGGTGCTCGACGAGCTGAGCGAGGCGCTGGAACGCGGTGATGGCGGGTCCCTGGGTGCAGATGCCGTTCCGATCGCCGCGGAGCTCAGGGCGTTTGTCGTGGACCGAAGCCTGCCGGGCAGCACCCCGCTGCGTGACATCCCGGAGGAAACGTATGAATGTCACGCGCACGGTGACCTGCATGCTGACAACGTGCTGATCGCCACGGGTCGGCACCCCAGGCCGCTGCTGATTGACACCAGCCATTTCGGGATGGCGCATTGGGCCACCGATCCGGCTTGGCTCGCGGTCGACCTCCTGATGCGGAGCGTGGACGCCGGCTCAGAGTCCATGCTGTTCACGGGCTTCGGCACCTGGCGGACCCTGGCCGCGCGCTTCGGCGCGGGCGAGGCCGACCTGGCCGCGGTCACCGCGACGCCGGCCACCACGGCTGCCCTGGCCGCGCTGTCCTGGATCGCCACCAACCTGCACCGGATAACCCCGGTGATGTCGCCCGCCGCGGCCCAGAGCCATCGCTGGGAATGGCACATGGCCCTGGCCAGGAGCCTGCTGCGCTGCACCTACCACAGCGACATCCCGCACGCGAAGCGCGCCCTGGCCTTTGTGGCGGCCTATGACCAGCTGAACGCCGCCGCGGAAGCCCTAGCTGGCTAAAGAGGTGGCCTGCTCGCCGGCGGACGGCGTAAGCGGGGTGGCGGTACGCCAGGTTTCCTCGAAGAGCGTTTCGAAGGTCTGGGCCAGCGGCCACGGTGCGGTGCGGTCAAGGACGATGTGGGGTGCTTCCCATCCGGTTCTGGCTCGCTGCGTCCCAGGCGCCATCAGGTACGGGGAGAAGCTGGCGACGGTCTGGTCGATGAGGACGATCCGGAACGTGGGCAGCGCATCGTACAGGCGGACCTGGAAGCTGGGATGCGCTGCGCTGAGGCTGCGCAGCATGCCGATCGGCTGGACGCCGCCCGCACTCCACCGCTGGGCGCTGAACCGATGGTACGCCTCGGATTCGGGATCGATGAGCAGGAACCGGACGGATCCGCCGTTGCTGTCCAGCCGCTCCAGCAGCCTGGCGAATTCGGCCCGGACGTAAGAGTCCGCGACCCATTTCGTGGCGAGTATGCCGGCGAAACTCAGCCGGGAGACGGTCTGCGTGATGCACTCCAGTGGCTCGAGCTTTGAGCGGCGCAGTTCGAGCTCAGATGCGGCGGAGATACCAATGGTCTGGATGAGGCCTTCGATCCGCCGCTGGTCATCGGGCCTCCGGCGATGCTGGTCGATTTCGAAGAGCGCATCCTTGTGGCCGCTGGTAATACGGCTGATCGTGTAACCCAGCTCGGCCGGGATGCCGTTTGGGAATTGCTGCCGAATCCGGTCATACGTGGCAGCCGCAGGACCGTCGTGCGCGGGAAGTGATGCCTGGGCGCGGTAGAGCAGCGCCCATAGCTGCTCATCGGACGGATCCTGTGCCAGCAACTGCCTTATCCGGCCGATTGCCTTCTCAATTCGCGGCTTCCGGCGGCTGCGGAGCTCAGTGTAAATGATACACCTTTTGAGGCAATCCAAATAGCGTTCGAATTCGAGGTAGACGGTCGTAAAGAATTCGTCTTCGTGCGCATCGGCGAACTGCAGGGCCGGATTAGCATGCCACATCGCATGCAGGTCCAGGAGGTAATCATATCTGTCGCTGAAGTCACTGTCCACATCGTCGATATCGGCAATTTCGCATACGCCGTACTGTATGATCATATTCTCAAATACAAAGGCATCGACCTCAGTTTCATCGATGGTTGAGCAATAGCCCGCCGTGCTCCGTATGGGGTCCTGGCCGATCCTGCTGCGCAGGCGGCCGACGTAGCCGGGCACCGACGACGGCGCGACAGTGTGCTTTCCCGAGCGCGTCAGGTGGCGGGCAATCTCCTCCGTGCTCAGTGGATGGCCCCGGCGCAGGAGCAGAAGGCGCAGCAGGGTACCTTCCTGGCCGGTGATCGGTTCTTCAGCGCTCGTTTCGTCCCGTCGGTAGCCGGGTGTGCCCCGCATGATCGCGAAACGCATGTGCCTCCCTGCCGCGGTGTAGCTGGCCCCAGCCGAACAGGCCACTGACGCTCCCGCCTAGGTGTAGCTGGCCCCAGCCGAACAGGCCATTGACGCTCCCGCCTACCGCAATGCGCTAGCAGACGGCGCGTGCAGGGTCAAGTGCAGTGCGGCCGTTACGGCGCACGCGGCAGCTGGCCGGCTCGCCAGCGTGCGATAGCAACCGCTGATATCGGCTTGCCAGCAAAGTGCGAGATTAATGCGGGGGATTTGACTGCGGTCTTGCGCATCCTGAGGCCATGAAAGATCTAGCAGCAAACGGCCACTCAGTCCAGCGCGAGCAATAGGGAGGTGATGAGCATGATCGATCTGCTGATCCTCATAGCTGCCGTGCTCATGGCATTCCGGATTCTCGGACCGCTGCTGAGCATAATAATGAGCCTGCTGGCCAAGCTCTTCTCTTTCGCTTTCCTTATCGCCCTGTCAATCATCGTGCTCGTGGCGCTGCTTTCGCACGGCAGGTTCCTATGATCGCCGGCAGGCCGGGCTCGGGGACCCGGCCGGACCGGTCCGGCGGACCGTTACACGTTCCCGGCCCGGGACTGGCCGTCCAAGCCGGGCCATCGCAGGTAGCTGAATGATGACCGGAGGTATTCATCCCTATCAAGGCTGGACGCCCCGGGATCTTGGAGCAAGGCTGGTCACGAGGTACTCGCTGCGATGAGGGAGCGCGATGACACGCACGCCGGAAGAAGTGCTCGCCCACCACGCCCAGTCACTCGGCGCGGGCGATCTGGACGAGATCGTCGCTGACTACGCCGACGACGCCATCTTCATCACGCCGGCCGGGACCAGGCGCGGCAAGGACGGCATCCGGGCGGCCTTCACCCAGATGCTCGCCGACGTGCCGGACGCGGCCTGGGATCTGAAGACCCAGATCTACGAGGATGACGTGCTGTTCCTGGAATGGGCCGCGGACGCCGCCGCGACCCGCGTCGAGGACGGCCTCGACACCTTCATCTTCCGCGACGGCCTGATCCGCGTGCAGACCGTCCGCTACACCCTCCAGCACAAGAGCTGACGGGGCCTGGCCGATGACGACGACGACCGCGCCGCCGACCGAGGCCGCAGCGACGGTGCGGACCTGGCTGTCGGCGTTCAGCGACGCCCTGGCGTCGAACGACACGACCGGGGCGGCGGCCCTGTTCACCGAGGACTGCTTCTGGCGGGACCTCATCGCGTTCAGTGCTGGACCCTGCTCACCACGCTGACCGAATACCGAGACCAGGAGCGCCACCCATAACGAGACCGCCAGGGAGTGGACGGTCAACGTCGAGCGGGACGGGCAGGCGATGGTGCTGCGCCCGGCGCAACTCGTCCTGGCCACCGGGATGTCCGGCAGGGACGTTAACATGATCTCCTCGCCGGGGCAGCTGGCCGCCGTCATCCGTGCGCTGGCGGTCTCGTAGGTCGGCCCGGGTTGCGGGATTGCGGCCAGAATGAATAAATACGGACCTAACAGGCGGCTCTGCGGGCAGCGCCGCCGACATTTCTGATGCTTTGGCTGTGGTCTGCAACGGCACTGGCGGCACCGGCAGCTAGGGAGGCACTTTGACCGGGGGGGATTACCGGGGGCCAGACAGCTTCTCCGTGGGCTCCGAAGTGGCCGGCTACCGGCTGGAGGAACAGATCGGCCGGGGCGGGATGGCGGTCGTGTTCCGGGCCCGCGACGTCCAGCTCGGCCGGAACGTCGCCCTCAAGCTGCTCGCCCCGGTGCTGGCCCTGGACGATGCGTTCCGGCAGCGCTTCATCCGCGAGTCACGGGCCGCGGCCGCCGTCGACCACCCGTACATCATCCCGATCTTCGCGGCCGGCGAGAGCGACGGTGTCCTGTTCATCGCCATGCGCTACGTGCAGGGCGGGGACGTCCGCACGCTCATCGATAACGCCGGGCCGCTGCCCGCGGGTCGGGGCGCCGACATCATCACCCAGGTCGCGCTGGCGCTGGACGCCGCTCATCTGCACGGGCTCGTCCACCGGGACATCAAACCGGCCAACATGCTGCTGGACTCGGTGTCCGACGGCGCTCAGCGCGATCACGTCTACCTGGCCGACTTCGGGCTCAGCAAACGGTCACTTTCGGTGACCGGCCTGACGTCGATCGGCCAGTTCCTGGGTACTCCCGCCTACGTCGCGCCCGAGCAGGTCGAAGGGCGCCCGGTGGACGGGCGCGCCGACCTGTACGCGCTGGCGTGCGCGTCGTTCGAGATCCTTTCCGGCGCCCCGCCTTACGAGCAGGACGACGACCTGGCCGTCATGTGGGCGCACGTGTCGGCGCCGCCGCCGTCGCTGTCCGCGCGCCGTGCCGACCTGCCCGCCGAGATCGACGGGGTCCTTGCCCGGGCGATGGCGAAGGCCCCGGCCGATCGCTACCCGGCCTGCCTCGACTTCGCGCTGGCTCTGCGCCGGGCGCTCGGGCTGCAGGTCCAGCCGCCTGATCTGGTCGCTCCCGCCGCTGGTCCCGGGCCGGCCGAACCGCCTGGGCCGCCCCGGCCGCGCGCTCACCCGCGGACCGAGATCTCGATGCCACGGGGACGCCCGGACGCCCGGCCGGTCCGCGGGGCCGCCGCAGAGCCTTACGGCGCCCCTCCCGGTGCGGCTGGCCCGGCGCCCGAGCACTTCGGCCGCTCGGCCGGCCATGGACCTCCCCCCGCCGCCAGGAGTGGGCCCCGTCCGTCCCCCTCCGAGCCCGCTGGCGTCCCGTACGAGGCTGCTGCCACCCCGGAGCCCGCCACCCCGTACGAGTCCGCTGGACCCCCGTACGAGCCTGCTGGGCCCCCGTACGAATCCGCTGGAACCCCGTACGAGTCCGCTGGACCCCCGTACGAGTCCGCTGGAACCCCGTACGAGCCTGCTGGGCCCCCGTACGAATCCGCCGGGCCCCCGTACGAGTCCGCCGGACCCCCGTACGAGTCCGCCGGAACCTCCCACGAGCCTCCGACTGCGGAGGGGTGGCTTCCGCCGCTCCGGCCCATCGACCGGCCGCAGTCCGGGCCGGGCGCCTCCGCCGGGAGCGGCAGCGCCTCCGCCGGGGGCGGCGGCTCCCGGCGAGGGCCGGACTACCGTGGTGCGCCCCCGCTCCGGCCGCCAGGGGCCGGGAGTTCGCGGAAGCGGTCGCTGTGGTGGCCTCGCGGCGCCATCGTCCTCGGCTGCGCGGCCGTGGCCGGGATCGCCATCGGGGCGGTGGTCGGGCTGCACGGTAACGGCCAGAACACCGGGGCGGCCAGCGCGTCGGCCAGCCGGCCCGCGGCGGCTCTCCCCATCCTCCCGGTCCCGGGCTGCAGCACCGCCGTCCCGGATACGCAGACCCTGTCCGGCGCCCGCTCGGCTCAGGTCCAGGTAGGCAGCCAGCCGTTCGGGGTGGTCACCACCGCTGACGGCAAATCCACCTTCGTTACGCTGCAGAACGAGGTCGCGGTGCTCAGCCACGGCTCCTCGCTGGCTCCCACGCTGGACCATGTGCTGCCCGCACCGGGCGCGACCGGCAGTGAGCAGCTGACCAACAGCGGGAAATTCCTGTTGGTGGCGGCCAACAGTGGGGCGCTGGTGCTCGACGTGGCCAACGCCGAGCAGGGCGTCAGCCCCATCGTCGGCACACTGACCAGCCCGTTCGGCAGCGGAGCGGTGGAGGTGGCGGTCTCGCCGGACGACAAGTTCGCGTTCGTCACCATGGAGGACAGCGCCAACCTGGTCGTGTTCAACCTGCAGCGCGCGCTGGCCGATGGTTTCACGCCATCCGATGTCGTGGGCAAGGTGCCCCTGAACCAGCAGCCCATCGGGATGGCGATCTCGCCTGACCACAAATGGCTGTACGCGACGAGCCGGATGGTCACCAGCACGACGAACCCGTCCGAGGGCACGCTCAGCGTGATCAGCTTGGCTCGCGCCGAGACCACGCCGTCCTCTTCCGTCGTGTCGACGGCCACGGCCGGATGCGGCCCGGCCCGGGTGGTCGCCTCTCCGGACGGCCGTTTCGTGTGGGTCACCAGCCGGGAAAGCAACATGCTGCTCGGCTTTTCCGCCAGCGCCCTGGTCGCCAATCCATCCCACTCGCTGGTCGCGCTGGTCAACACCGGCGCGGCGCCGATCGGGCTGGCCCTGGCTAACGCCGGCAGCCGCATCCTGGTCGCCAACTCCAACGTGCACGATCAGCAGGCGCCCAGCGGCGTGGCGGTCATCAGCACGTCCGCGGCGCTCAGCCGCGGCCACGCCCTGCTCGGCCAGGTCAGCGCCGGTTCCATCCCGCGCGAGATCGGCCTGGAACCGGACGGGAAAACCGCGCTGGTGACCATCAACGGCTCCGGGCAGCTACAGGCCATCGACCTCGGCACCCTGCCGTGATGGCCAAGCGTGCGTGACGGCCAAACGTGCGTGACGGCCGAGTTTCCGGGAGTCAGGACTCCCGGTCGCGGCGCAGCCGGTCCAGGACCTCACTGGGATTCTCGGTGGTGACCCGGATCATGGCCCGGACCGCGTCGGCGAGCGCCACGCGCGGCACGTCGAGTTCTACGGCCGCCGCGTCCGCCCACTGCGTGAGCTGCCGGTACAGCTCGGGGCTCAGGTCGAGGGTGATACGCACCGGCTTCGACCGGATCGCGGTCCGCCCCGCCGGGCGCGCATCCGGCTCGGCCCGCCGCGCGGCGGCCGCGGCCATCTGTGCCTTCCGCTGCTCCCGCCGGGAGGTCATGACCGCACCGAGCAGAGCGGAGAGCAGCGCTCGACCAGGTTGTACGCCACCTGGCGCCACACGTCGTACTCGGAGATCCTTATCGGCATGCCGAAGCTTTGCGCGTAGAGCTCCAGCCGGGGGACCTGCGTCTCCAGCACGTCGTAGCCGAGTTCCTTCAGCGCCTGCCGGGCGTCGGTGGTGGAGTGCGCGCGGGCGATGCAGCGGTTCAGCAGCACGACCGAACGGGCCGGGGTGTCCCGCAGCGACTCCACCTCGATGATCTCCTCTCGCACCGGCGTGGTGCGGTTGATCTCGATCGGGCTCGGCGCGCAGGGCACCACGATCTCATCGACGTACCGCAACGCCGAACGGGCGATGGCGGCGTGGTCCTCGAGCTGCGGCGTGTCGATGATCACCACGTCGTCGTCCCGGGCGATATCCGGGACGCGACGGTGCAGCTCACGGGACGGCAGGGCGACAATCCGGAACGGGAACGCCGTCTGGGGCATGACGCCCGGGTTCATGGCGGCGAGATCGGACCACTCCAGCGCACTGCCCGAGGGGTCCGCGTCCACCAGGAGGACGCTGTTCCCGGCCTGTGCGAAGACGTGGGCCAGCCAGACCGCCGAAGTGGTCTTGCCCGTACCCGGCTTGAGGTTCGCCAAGGCAAGGGTTAGACCAGTCATCCAGGCATTATCGCAGCGTCTGGGGCCTGGCGGTAGCTTAGGGCGGGGTCTGACGCAGCGTGTACCGGCCAGAACCATGGGCGACGGCGCCTATCGGTATGCCCCACCATCACCATCCGCCTGCCGTAATACCGTATTTACGGCATTACGGCAGAAGGACGCCGGAACGTGGGCGGCCACATCGACAAAATGATGATTTGGTCACCGCCATCTGGTCATCCTTCAGATGGAGGATGCGGTCTAGGTCTGACGGCCGTCCGCCTGGGTCTGACCGCGTCGGGCATGATTTCGGGCATGACCGCGCTTCCGCCCGCCTACTATCTGCCGCTCGGCGACGGCTACTTCGAGCCCACCGAGGCCACGACCAGCCCCTGGGATACCCGGGCCCAGCACGGTGGCCCCCCGACCGCCCTGCTCGCCTGCTGCCTTGACGACGCCTTCGGCCGCCCGGACCTGCACGTGGCCCGGATCAGCATGGACTTCCTCGGCCCCATACCGCGCACCCCGTCGCGCGTGCAGACCGAGCTGCTGCGGCCGGGACGGCGGACGCAGCTGAGCGAGGCCAGCCTGTGGGCCGGTGACCGCCAGGTGGCGGTGGCACGCGTGTGGCATCTCGCGACCGGGCCCGGGCCGGAGGCGCGCGAGACCGATCCCGTGCTGGGGAACTTCGGCCTTGGCCCGGCCGACGGCGAGGTCTCGGCCGGCCCCGGCCCGACCGGCGATGCCGGGGTCCCCGAGGACGAGCCCAGCCTGCCCGCTGACCTGCCCGGCCCCCAGCCGCAGACGTTCTTCGACGGGGTGGAGGACTGGGGGTACGGCCAGGCCACCGAGTGGCGGACCGTCTCCGGCGGCTACGACAGCAGCACCGGCGCCGCGGACGTATGGACCCGCGTGCGAATCCCGCTGGTGACCGGGCGCCAGCTGGACGGGCTGGCACGATTCGCGATCGTGGCCGACTCCGCCAACGGGCTCAGCGCCCCGGTGAGCTTCCGCGAATGGCTGTTCATCCCGCCGGGGGTGACCATGCACCTGCACCGCTACCCGGCGGGGGACTGGGTCCGCCTGACCGCCAGCTCCGATCCCGGCCGCAACGGTATCGGGCTGACCGAGGGCATCCTGTCCGACGCGGCCGGCCGCTGCGGCGCCGTCACCCAGCCGCTGCTCGTCGCGCCGCGCACCCCCGGCTAACCGGAACGTTTCCGGGTAGCCGCCCGGATCTTCGCCCGCCCGCCCGGTCCATCCAGAACTGTTGACATTCCTCCCCGCCCTAATGGACGGGGATTCCGGGGCTCACGCCCAGGGGTTCCTGTTTCGCTGGCGACTGCGCCCGGGTTGCCCCGGCTCGTCTTGCACCGCCTCCGCAGGCATCGGTGCCGTTTCCGGCAGCTGCCGCCAGCCCGGCGGCAAGTATGTTCTTGGCGGCGTTGACGTCCCGGTCGTGCCGGGTGCCGCAGGCGGCGCAGGTCCAGTGCCGTGTCCCCAGGCTCAGCGAGGCGAGCAGGTGCCCGCACGCCGAGCAGGTCTTGCTGGAGGGGTACCAGCGGTCAACGGCCACGACCGTCCGGCCGTAGGCTCGCCTTATATTCCAGCAGGGCCCGGAACCCGCCCCAGCCGGTGCGGGAGATCGCGCGGGCCAGGGACCGGTTGCGGACCATCCCGGCCACGTTGAGGTCCTCGGCCGCGATCACGCCGAACCGGCGGACAAGATCGGTGCTGGCCTTGTGCAGAAAGTCCCGGCGCGCGTCGGTCACCCTGGCGTGCTGCCGGGCGACCTTCACCCGGGCCCTGGCGCGGTTCTGCGATCCCCGCTGGCAGCTACCGCGCTGGAGGTTTGGTGACCTTACGCCGCGGACCGCCGACTACGCTGTGATGCCGTGCCGGAGAAGGAAACGTGACGCTCAGCGCTGACCTGGCGGCCCGGGTCCGGGGACAGGTCCGCTTCGATTCCACCAGCCGGGCCGTGTTCGCCGCGGACGCCTCCAACTACCGGCATGTCCCGGTCGGGGTCGTTCAGCCGGTCGATACCAATGACGTGCTGGCCACGCTGGAGGTATGCCGGCAGCATGACGTGCCGGTGCTGCCGCGCGGCGCCGCCACGAGCATCGGCGGGCAGGCGGTCAACGAGGCCGTGGTCATCGACTTCTCCCGGCACCTGCGGTCCGTGCTCAGCATCGACCCGGACCAGGCCACCGCGCGGGTCCAGCCGGGCGTGGTGCTGGACGACCTGCGCGCGGCGGCCGCCCCGCACGGGCTCACGTTCGGGCCCGACCCGTCCACGCACAATCGCTGCACGCTCGGCGGGATGATCGGCAACAACGCCTGCGGCTCACACTCGGTGGCCTGGGGCAAGACGGTGGACAACGTCCGTGCCCTCACGGTGGTCACCTACGACGGCACGCAGCTCACCGTCGGGCCGGCCACCCCGGAGGAGGCCGCGGGACGCGCGCGGGAGCGGGGGGAGACCGGCCGGATCTACCGCGACCTGGCCAGGCTCGCCGACTCCCACGCTGCGCTGGTCCGCACGCAGACCCCGCAACTCACCCGGCGGGTGTCCGGCTACAACCTGGACCAGCTGCTGCCGGAGAACGGCTTCAACCTGGCCCGGGCGCTGGTCGGCACCGAAGGCACCTGCGCGACCATGCTGGAAGCCACCGTGGACCTGGTCCCGGCGCCAGCCCGGCGGGCGCTGACCCTCGTCGGCTATCCCGGCATGTTCGGGGCCGCGGACGCGGCACCCCGGTTCCTGGACCTCGCCCCGCTGACCATCGAGGGCATGGACGTCGCGCTGATCGCTGCGCTGCGCGCGGCCCGGCCCGGCGACCAGCGGTACAAGCTGCTGCCGGACGGCGAAGGCTGGCTGTTCATCGAGACCGGCGGCGGCACCGGAGCCGAGGCCGAAGCCGCCGCCCAGGCCGTCGCGGCCAGCGCCGCGCAGACCGGGGGAACCAGCCGGATCGTCACCGACCCGGCCGAGATGCGGACCCTCTGGGGTATCCGGGAGGCCGGGGCCGGGATCCTCACCCGCGGCGCGGACGGCAAGGAAGCGTGGCCCGGCTGGGAAGACACCGCGGTGCCGCCCGGGCAGCTGGGGGCTTACCTTCGGGAGTTCCGCAAGCTGATGGATGACCATGGCCGGCGGGGCGCCTACTACGGGCACTTCGGCGACGGCTGCGTGCACATCCGGATCGACTTCGACCTGGTCACCGCGCCCGGCATCGCCGGTTTCCGGCGCTTCATCCAAGAGGCCGCCAACCTGGTCACCGCGCACGGGGGTTCCCTGTCCGGCGAGCACGGCGACGGCCAGGCCCGTTCGGAGCTGCTGCCCCGGATGTATTCACCGGCGATGATCGCCGCGTTCGGTGAGTTCAAGAACATCTGGGATCCGCGGGACCGGATGAATCCGGGGGTCGTGGTCCGGCCCCGGCGGCTCGACGCCGACCTGCGCGTCTACGTGCCGGGACCGCGCCCGGCGGCCCGCACCAAGCTCGCCTTCGCGCACGACGGCGGCAGCCTGGAGGCGGCCACCCGGCGCTGCGTCGGCGTCGGGGCGTGCCTGTCCGCCAGCGGGAACGTGATGTGCCCGAGCTACCGGGCCACCGGCGAGGAACAGCACTCCACCCGCGGCCGGGCCCGCCTGCTCTTCGAGTTCGCCAGCGGCCGGGCGGGCGTGGACGCGGCGCACGCCGACGACGTGGCCGGCGCCCTTGACCTCTGCCTGTCCTGCAAGGGCTGCAAACGCGACTGTCCCGTCGGCGTGGACATGGCCGCGTACAAGGCTGAGTTCCTGGCCCAGCGGTACGCCGGGCGCCGCCGTCCCGCCGCCCACTACTCGCTGGGCTGGCTGCCGCGCTGGCTGCGCCTGGTCAGCCGGACCCGCAGCGCCGCCCTGCTCAATCGCGCCGCGAAGGTCCCGGTCCTGACGACGCTGGCGAAACGGCTCGGCGGCATCGCCCCGGAACGCGACATCCCGGTGCTGGCGGATGAGTCGTTCCAGGCCTGGTTCGCGCGCCGTGGCCCGCGGCCGGCGTCCTCGGCTTCCCCGGCGGAGGCCGCCCCGCGCTTGCTGCTGTGGCCCGACACCTTCACCAACTACCTGGAACCCAGCATCGGCCGCGCCGCCCTCGTGGCTCTGGAGGCGCTCGGCTATCAGGTTGAGGTCCCGGCCCGGCCGGTCTGCTGCGGCCTGACCTGGATCAGCACCGGCCAGCTGGAGCACGCCAAACGGGTCATGACCCGGACTCTGGCCACCCTGCAGCCGTGGCTGGACGCCGGGGTGCCCATCGTCGGGCTGGAACCCAGCTGTACCGCCGCGCTGAAGTCGGAGGCCACCGAGCTGCTCCCGGACCACCCTGGCGCGAAGCAGGCCAGCGCGTCCGTTCGCTCGCTGGCCGAGATCCTCCGCCCGCACGCCGGCGCCCTGCGTGCCCGCGCCGCAGAACGCCAGGCCACCGCCCAGCAGGCGATGGGCGGGCAGGCGCCCGCTCCACGGCCGCTCGGCGAGCAGTCCGGCGCCCAGCGAGCCGCCGGGCAGCAGCCGGCGGCACCCGCGGCGGCCGCCCCGCGGGCGCTGGTCCAGGTGCACTGCCACCAGCACGCCGACCTGGGCTTCGACGCCGACCGTGAGGTGATGGCCGCGCTCGGCGTCCAGGCCGAGGTGCTCGATTCGGGCTGCTGCGGGCTGGCCGGGAACTTCGGCTTCGAACGCGGCCACTACGAGGTCTCGCAGGCCTGCGGGGAGCGCGTCCTGTTCCCCGCCATCCGCGCCGACCGCGCCGCGTCTGTCGTGGCCGACGGCTACAGCTGCCGCACCCAGATCCGCCAGTCCACCGACGGCGACCCGGTCCACCTGGCCCACCTGGCCGCCGCCGTCCTCGCCCCGCCCAGCGTCCCCACCCCGCCATGACGCTCGCGGGTTGCGTCAGGGCCGCACCGGGGAAACCCGGCAGCGCGGCCTGGTGCGGGCCGCCTGCCAGCCAACGGCCCGCACCCCGCCCAGCCGGGAACACCAAGCCCCTCTCACCCGGCGGCAACCATCCAGAGGACCGGGCCGGCACTGCTGATCACATGCGCAGCCTGATCACCGACACCGTGCCGTCGCCGGAGTTGGCCACGTAGGCCGCGTTGGTACCGCGGTCCACCGCCACCCCCGCCGGGTATGAGCCCACGGGGATGGTGGCTGCTACCGCGCTGGTGGCCCCGTTGATCACCGACACCGTGCGACCGAAGGCGTTGGTCACGTAGACGGTGCGGGATGCGGGATCCACCGCCACCCCGAACGGATGGGAGCCCACGGGGATGGTGCGGGTCACTTTGCCGTTGGCCGCATCGATCACCGACACCGTGGCACTGGCGAAGTTGGCCACGTAGACGGTGCGGGTGGCGGGATCCACCGCCACCCCGTCCGGGTCGGATTCGACGCGGATGGTGCGGGTCACTTTGCCGGTGGCCGCATGAATCACCGACACCGTGGCACTGGCGAAGTTGGCCACGTAGACGGTGCGGGTGGCGGGATCCACCGCCACCGCGAACGGCTGGGAGCCCACGGAGATGGTGCGGGCCACGGTACCGGTGGCTTCACGGATCACCGACACCGTGCTACCGCCGTAGTTGGCCACATAGACGGTGTGGGCAGCGAGATCCACCGCCACCCCGGCCGGGCCAGGCGCCCACGGGGATCGTGCTGGTCACGGTTCCGCTGGGCGCATCGATCACCGACACCGTGCCATCGCCGTGGTTGGCCACGTAGACGGTGCGGGTGGCGGGATCCACCGCCACCCCGTCCGGGCCGCGGCCCACGGAGATGGTGCGAGTCACTTTGCCGTTGGCCGCATCGATCACCGACACCGTGCCACTGGCGTAGTTGGCCACATAGACGGTGCGGGCAGCGGGATCCGCCGCCACCCCGAGCGGGTATGACCCCACGCGGATGGTGTGGGTCACCCGGTAACGAACCGCGGCCGGAGCATGCGCCGCCGCAGTTACCAGTGGCATCCCTCCCACCACCACCGCCACCACCGCGGCGCACCACCCACGCGCGGACAACCACCCACCCAGCCCAGCGGCCCTGCGAACGCCTCCCCGTACACGCATAACCTCTCCCCCCTTGTCCCTTTGCCCCTAGTCCCGGCGGAAACGGCCGGGCCCCGCCCGCACCGCTCCCACTCAAAGTAATCAGATGTTACCTTACGTAATCAGAACGCGGAGGGCATCCCCTGGGGCCACCTAAGCGTCACGGCTGAATTGGATAAGCGCGCGGTCATACCTTCGATTAATTGTCCTCAAGTGGCAAAACGTACGTTCCGCGTCCCTGGATTGTCACGGTCAGGCCTTCCTCGGCCAGGACCTGGAGGGCATGGCGGACGCTGCCACGGGACACGCCGTACTCGCCCATGAGCTGGGATTCGGACGGCAGCGGCTGGCGGGGCGGGAACTCGTTGCGCTCGATCCGCGCCCGCAGGATGGCCGCCAGCTGTCTGTACACGGGGACCGGGTCCAGCGGGTTGATCGTCACGGGCAAGATGGTACTGATCAGGTACGTCGTGGCGGCCCTGTCGCTGCGGGAGTTGCTGAACCGGCTGGAAGAAATCGTGGCGGCCAAGTGACCGATTGGGCGGTCCCGGGACACCTTGCGGCGGATCATCTTCCATCGCCAGCGCCCCGACTGGCAGGTGCACAGCCCGGCCACCGCGCCCACGCCGGACGGGAAGTGGCACACCTGCGACGGCACCCGGGCGGTGGCGTTCGTCACCTGTTTAGTTCCTGCTCAAGCCAGGTCATGCCGCGGGTACGGGCGGTCACCCGGACCGGGCCCAGCAGGCCTGCCAGCCGCTCCGCGGCGGCGTCCGCCGCCGCGACCGCCTCCGAGCCGGCGTCTTCCAGGAAGCGGCAGACGATCTGCCCGTCGCGGTCCTGCGCCCAGCCGCCGGCGATCCGGCCGTCCCACCACAGGGTCGGGCCGACGTTGCCGTTCCGGTCGAACAGCCGGGTGGCGTGCTCCCCGAGGAACCACTCCCGCTGCTGCCAGCCCATGGGCGTGGAGTCCAGCGCCGGCAGCAGCGCCGCCCACGGTTCCGCCGGCGGCGGCGGCTCCAGGTCCCCGGCCAGCACGATGCCGGGCACGCCGTCCATGTCCACCTCGTCCGGCTTCAGCTCGGTCAGCACCCGCCGGACCTGTGCCTTGGTCCAGCCCGCCCACCAGCGCAGGTCGTCAGAGGTCGCCGGGCCGTACGCCTCCAGCCAGCGGCGGGCCAGTTCCACCTCCGCAGCCCCGGTCGCCCAGCCGTCCAGGCCCTGCGGGCACCACGGCGCGAGCGGCGCCCACCGGTACTGGTGCGAGGTCCACGAGCCGCGCGGACGGCCCCGCACCACCTGTCCCTGCGCGGCCAGCAGGAACAGGACCCGGCTCGCGATGTTCTGCTTGCCCTCGTAGGGCTTGCCGCGGGCCAGCGTGATCTGCACCTGCAGCCGTGGGTCATCGGTGGCCAGTTCGGCCGCCGTCGCCTCGCCGCGCGCGGCCAGGGCGCTGAGCGCGGCCTGCTCGACCTCCGCCAGCCAGCCTTCCACGTCGTCGCCCACGCCTGAGTCGGCCAGCCAGCCCAGCAGCTTGCGGCGCTCGTTGACGGCGACCGCCCGCGAGCACGCGGCCTGGATCACCGGTGCGATGTCCAGCGTGGTGACGAAGACGGTGCGGCGCATCCCCAGCAGCCGGAGGAGCGTCTTGTCCTCATACAGCGCACGCTGCACGTCCGCGATGCCGCCGCCGGTCATCCGCGTCAGCAGCGACAGATAGACCGAGGACGGGTCGGTGCTGTGCACCGCGACCAGCGACCGCGCCACCTCGACCGGGTCGTCGGCCTGCACCCCGCCCGCCAGCCGGTGCCGCCACCCCAGCCTGGCCCGCCGCTCCAGCACCCCGATCCGCTGCATGAAGTGAGATTAGCGGGAGGTGACCAGGGCGCGGATCTCCTCGTCGGGGGAATGGGCGAAGGCGCTGCCGAGGGAGATGGCGGCGTCGGCGCCCGAGCACCGTGGCCGTAGAACTCCAACTCGGCCGCGCCACGACCGCCGGGAATCGCCCGGATTAGAGTGGGCAGCTGTTGAAAGCGCAGCGATGGCCAGCGATCCGGTAATGGAGGAATGGCGTGAAGCTGACCAGCCCGAACGTGGAGACCGTGCTCGACGGCTACCGCCTAGGTTCTGACCAGGGATCGATCGCGTTCTGCTCGGTCACGTTGGTCGAGGGTCTCGATGAGGGCGGGTCCCTCAAGCGGATCCTGGTGGACACGGGACATACCGGACGGCGGCCGGTCCTAGACGCCGCCCTGCGCCAGCGGGGCCTGAGCCGGGACAGCATCGACGTCGTCGTCTGCACCCACGCGCACTGGGACCACATCGAGAACCTGGACATCTTCGCGCGGGCCGAGGTGGTGATGCACCCGGACGAGCGGCGCTACGCCCGCCGCCCGCATCCGAACGACTCCGGCTGCCCGGAATGGATCGACGCGGTCGTCGCCCGGTACGAGGACCGGGTCCGGGTCGTGGAGGAGGGAACCAAGCTCCTGCCGGGCGTGGAAATCGTCGCCGCGCCCGGGCACTCGGCCGGGACGATCGCGGTCGCCGTGGCGACCAGTGACGGGATCGCCGTGATCGCGGGTGATTCGATCCAGAACGCCTTGGTGGCGCGCGAACGGCGCAACGCGCTTGTGTTCTGGAACAACGAAATGGCCTCGCGCTCCATCGACAAGCTGCTCGCGATCGGTGATGTCATCTACCCGGGCCACGACCTGCCCTTCCGCGTGGGCGCCGGGGGCCGGACGGACTACCTCCGCGACTTCGAGCTCACCCTCACCGGCCTCACCGCGGGCCAGCCTGGTCTGGTGCTGACCGATCCAGGCTTCGAGCAGGTCATCATGGATGGCATCGAGGAGCAGCGGCTAGGGCCTTAGGCCGCGGCTGGGACGGACGACGCGGATGAGCATGATGAGCACCTGCAGTGCCGTGATGACGGCCAGCATGCCCCAGCCCACGGTGAGGGTCCGCTGCGGAACGAGAGGCCGCGTGGATGAGCAGCTTGCCCCGGTCCCCGGCCGGCCCGGGCAGGGGCGGGTGATCGCGGACGGCCACCGCGCTGGAGGCGACGACCAGGTCTGTGGTCCCCATTATTTCCTCCGTCATTTTTGCTCTTGCCGTTAGCTTTCCGGCTGGAGGGGCGTTCGCGGGTGCGGCCTGGTTGCGCCCGGGTAGCGGCGGTAAGGTACCTTTTAACTATGTGTAGTTAGATGGGCACACAACGCAGTCAGGCGGTGTATCACGGGGGCAGGAGCATCGCGCGGTATGGGAGTATCTCCAGCTGAAGCGGGTCCCGGCCTGGTGCCGGGGGTGGCGCGGACTGGCGCCTCGTCCGAGCTGGCGCACGCCCAGGCGGCGCTGGCGGAGACCGAGGCGCGCTTCGGCCTGCTGGCCCGGCTGGCACTGGTCGGCATCGTCCAGAGCGACCCAGCCGGACGGGTCGTCTTCGTCAACGACCGGTGGTGCGCGATGACCGGAGTCGAGGCGGCCGAGATGCTGGGCACCGACTGGCTGGACCTGGTCCATCCCGACGACCGCGGGCGGGTCGAGCGGGACCTGGCCGGAGGCGCCCGGGAGGGAGAAGTGCAGATCGACGGCCGGCTGTACACCCCGTCCGGCGCAGTGGTCTGGGTCCAGGGATCCGCCGTGGCCCTGCCGGGGGCGGGCGTCAGCCCGGCCGGGCTGCTGGCGGCGTTTACCGACATCTCCGAGCGCAAGCGAGCGGAAGCGGAATGGGAGGGGTTGCTGGCCGCCGAACAGGCCGCCGGCCGCAGCCTCGCGGACCAGGCCGAGGACCTCAACTGCCTGATCGCCGCGGCCATCCCCGGCGTGCTCATCACCGACGATCAGGACCTGGTCACGCACGCCAACGAGAGCTTCGGGACGCTGTTCGGCATCGAGTCGCCGGACCGGCTGGTCGGTAAGCCCGTGGGCGACACGGTGCGCCTGATCGAGAATGTGTTCGCCGATCCCGGCGGATTCGTCCGCCGGACGTCCGAGGTCCTCAGCGCGCGCCAGCCGGTCGAGGGGCAGCAGATGGCGTGCGCCGACGGCCGCACGTTCGAATGCGACTACTGGCCGGTCATGGTGAGCGGCCGTTACAGCGGCGATATCTGGCTGGCCTGGGACATCTCGGACCGCAAGGCACTGGAGGAGCACCGCAAAGGCCTGCTCGAAGAAGAGCTGGCGGCCCGGCGCACCGCCGAGCTGACCCATCGTCAGCTGCAGGAGCAGAACGAGAAGCTCCGGAAACTCGGCGAGGCCCGGGCGCAGTTGGTCGCCAGGATGTCGCACGAGCTGCGGACCCCGCTCACGTCGATCGTGTCGTTCATCGAGCTGATCCGGGCGGAGGCCGGCGGCCTGAGCAAGGACGGCACCCACTTCCTCGACGTCATCCAGCGCAACGCCCACCGGCTGCACCGTATCGTCGGCGACCTGTTCCTGCTGAGCATGGTCGAGTCCGGGACCATGCCGCTGGAGCTGGCTCCCGTGTCCATCCCCGAGGTGACCGCCGAGGCGGTCCGGGACGCTTCGGCCGCCGCCGCGGGATTCGGCATCAGCCTCGACGTCTCACCCGGTAAGGGGCCCGTCGTGCAGGCGGACCAGCTGCGCCTGATGCAGGTGCTCGACAACCTGATCGCCAACGCGGTCAAGTTCTCCCATCCCGGGGACCGTGTCCGTATCGGGGCCGCCTGGGACGGCCGCGCCTGGCGGATCGACGTGACCGACTCCGGAATCGGCATCCCGCCCGATGAGCTCGGCCAGCTCTTCGATCGCTTCGTCCGCGCCTCCAACGCGCGGACCTCGGGGCGGCCTGGCGCCGGCCTGGGCCTGTCCGTGGCCAAGGCGATCGTGGAGCTGCACGGCGGCCGCATCATGGTCGACAGCGCCCTGGGCCGCGGCACGACGTTCAGCGTCCACCTTCCGGCGGTGGCGTGACGGGCCGGGTCCTCGTCATCGAGGACGACACCGATATCGCGCTCAGCATTCGCACCGTGCTGAGCCGGAGCGGGTTCAACGTGAGCGGCGCCGCCGATGGGCGGCAGGGTCTGCGCGACTTCCACGCCGGGCGCCCGGACCTGGTGGTGCTGGACATCGGGCTGCCAACCCTCGACGGCTGGCAGGTCCTGGAGCGGATCCGTGACGTGAGTGATGTCCCGGTCCTTGTGCTCACCGCGCACGGGCAGGAAAGTGAAAAGGTCCGCGGCCTGCACGGCGGCGCCGACGACTACCTGACCAAACCGTTCGGCAACCGTGAACTGGCGGCCCGGGTACACGCGCTGCTCCGGCGGCCGCGATCGGCAGGGGAGCAGGCCGACGTTTACGACGACGGCCACCTGCTGGTGAAGTTCGGCGCGCACGAGGTCAGCGTCAACGGAACCCCAGCCGACCTGACCCCGACCGAGTTCCGGCTGCTCGCGGCGCTGATCCGGCGCCCCGGACAGACCCTGTCGGCCGCGCAGCTGCTCGAGCTGGCCTGGAATGACCCGTTCGGGGTGGGACCGGAACGGGTGAAGTTCGGGATTATGCGGCTCCGCCGCAAGCTCGGCCAGCCGCCCAGCGCGACGCAGCCGATCGAGGCCGTCCGCGGGTTCGGCTACCGGTACATGGCTCCCCGGGCCGATATGCCCCGCCCGCGCTGACCGGCAACCGTCCTGCACCGCCGCGGCAACCGGCCCGCTCGCCCAGCTAGGGCAAATTGCAGCTATGAACACCGCAGATCCGGGCCGGCCGCCGGGGCGCATTCTAGTGGTCGAGGACGACGCCGAGGCCGCCTTCTATGCCGTCTACGTCCTCACCACGATCGGCCATTTCGAGGTTGCTCACACCCCCGACCCGGCCGTAGCCCTGCGCCGAGCCACCTCCGAGCCCTGGGATCTGGTGCTGACCGACCTGGACATGCCCGGGATGAGCGGGCTGGAGCTGCTCGCGGCGCTGCGCCAGGCGGTGCCGGCGCTTCCGGTGGCCGTCATCACGGCCCACGTCGCCATCGGCAGGACCGCCGGGGAACTGCGCAAGAACGCGGACGCGTTCCTGGAGAAACCGGTGCCCCCGGCCCGGCTCGTCGCAGTCGCGGCCGCGCTGATCGCCAGGGCGGCGCGGCCGTCAGCCTGACGAGGACGGGCGCCGCGTCAGCCCCGCACGGTCGTCAGTTCGCCGATGGCCCGCGCCGCGTCAGGCGCGCCTTGGCGTTGGGGTGCTGTCGCCAGGTGTTCGCCCCCGACGCGGCCGCCGTCTTGGCCTGCTCCCACTTCAGCTGCGCGAATTGGCTGGGCGGGGTCTCCAGATTGTTCAGCCACTCCCGGGTGGCCGACACCACGTGCGATCCCGCCACGGCCAGGCCCACGGCCGCGACGGCGACGCCGATGCCGATCAGTGATCCGCCGACGATGAGCGGCCCGGATCTCACCTCGGGCCAGGTCCCGTTCGGCTGGCTGTTCCCTGCACCATTGGCCATAACGCCCACCCTGATGTCAGCGTATCCGTGCTCGGTCGAGCGCGGCGGGGCATCGCTGCCCAGACCGGGACTATGTGCCCGTTACCCGGTATCCAACACGCAGTACCCCGGACCTGTCCACAGCAACCCCGGGCCCGCTGCGCCTTGGCCCGGGCGACCGGCCGTCAGTGAATTACGTTAAATCGTTTCCTTGCCCAGTGAATGATTCCGGACGGGAACATTTCCGTGTCACATCGCTGTCATTCACGGGGCGGCTCCTGGCGATATGCCGGAAAGAGGCAATGCCGGTGACCGGACTTAGTGGGGCGCGGCCGGGGTGACCGTGGACGGGTACTCCTTTGCGAAAGCCGCGATCGAGTCCTGCCCGATCGCCGTCCAGAGCTGACCAGCCTGGGATGAGCTGAGGTAAGTTTTGCCCGCAACGGTGTACGTCGGCGCCATCACAAACACCCCCGAGCGGCTGTTCATCAGGCGGAATTGGTTGGCGAAGTTCACCACCTCGGAGTTGGTAAAGGCGGCGTCGACGGTCAGCGAGCTGCTAAAGCCATCGATCACGCGATACATGGTGATCGGGTTGGTGAACAGATGCGCGCTGGCCAACCTGTCCGCAACCGCGTGGAACAGGCTCTGCTGGCGCAGCACCCGGCCCTCCTCCGTCAGCGACGACTGCCGTGCGTAGTAAATCGCAGTGCGCCCGTCGAGGTGGTTGACCCCGGCTGGGAAGGTGTGCCCGAAGGCCCTGGTCGTCTCGGGAAGGGTGACATTCACCCCGCCCACGGCGTTGATGACGTTGCTGACACGGCTGAGATTGAGCTGCGCGTAGTGGTTGATCGGCACCTGGGTAAGTTGCTCCACCGTCCGCACGAGCAGCGTCGGACCACCGTACACGAGCGCGTTGTTGATTTGTGTCTGGCCATGCCCCGGAACTGCGACAATAGTCTCCGGGAGGATGGACACCACACCGCCCGCCCGCCCGTCTGCGTTGACGTGCACCAGCATGATCAGGCCACTGGCGCCGGCCCCGTGTCCCAGTTTGAGCGCGCCGGTGAGCCCGATGCCCGACCCGGTGATCAGTGTCGTGGTGGCCTTGCCCGCGACCGGTTTGGAGACTTTCACCTGAGTCCGGCGGATGCCGCCCGCCAGGTGGTTGAGTGATACGTATCCTCCGACGGCGACCGCGCCGAGGAAGACGACCAAAGAGGCGAGCGAGACAAGAGTGATCCGCAGCCCGCGCCGCTTCCGGCGGGCGGGTTCCGGCACCTGGCTCTCACCAGGGCCCTGCCCCACGGAGCGATCAGGGTCAACCAGGCCGTTTTGGCCGGACGTGTCAGACATTGCTCTTTGGCCCCCTTTGCCAATGACGCTGTTAAATGCCGTATTACCGGCGATATACGCTTGGCTATTTCCCCGCAAAAGCTTGTAATTCCATATGAGGTAATTCGGTTCGGACCCCTGCTGTCAGGTCAACGTTACCAAAAACCCTTGTCAATGCAAGAGGGCTAATGTATACCGCACAGTGGGGATTCGCGTTTCCTGGTCAAGCGTGCGAACCAGCAGCGCAAGAGGGGGATTTGTGAATAACGAAACCGTACAGGCCGGTTCGTCTCGCTTCCGGTTCGGCGGAGCTCTTTCACATCCCCCGTGGAGTCTTTCCCGGCGGCGATGGGCCCGGATAATTATTGAATCCGGCTATGACGCGATTGCCTGGGCCTGCGGGCTGCTGGCCGCGGCCGGGGTAACCCGCGATATGACCGGAGCGCCACCCGGCGTGGTCGCCATCTCCCGGATGGCCCTGACCGTCTGCCTGCTATCGGCTGGGTCCGGCCTGCTCGCCAACCTCTACCGCGGCCGTTGTCTGCGCGGCAGCCTGGATGAGGTCATGCGTGTGGTGATGAGTGCGTGCGCAATGGTCCTGCTCCTGGTCCTGGTGTTTCCGGTGCTGGTGTCTGGGCAGCGGGCTGCACTGCAAACCGTGGTCGGCAGCGTGGTTTTTGCGGTGCCGGTCATGCTGGGTGGCCGGTACGCGTTGTTCGCGGCCCGCGAGCGGGCCCGCACGCCAGCCTCGGCCGCGGTCGACGTCATCGTCTTCGGTGCGGGGGACGCCGGCTCACTGCTGATCCGCCGGCTGAGCCGGGAGCCGGACTCCGCATACCGGCCGGTGGCGATCCTCGATGACGACCCGGCCAAACGGCGGCTGCGTATCCAGGGGATCCCGGTGCTCGGTGACCGCACCCGCATGGCCGAGGCAGCGGCCCACACCGGGGCGGCGGTCCTGGTCATCGCGATCGCCCGGGCCAGCGGAAGCGCGATCCGGGACCTGACCGCCCAGGCGGAGCGGTGCGGCCTCACACCCAAAGTGGTGCCCTCGATGACCGAGCTGATCAACGGCAGTGCGCGCATCGACGGAGTGCGTGACCCGCGAATCAGCGACCTGCTCGGCCGCAGGCCGGTGCGGACGGATGTCGCCACCATCGTCGGCTACTTCACGGGCAAGCGCGTCCTGGTCACCGGGGCCGGGGGGTCGATCGGCTCGGAGCTGTGCCGCCAGCTGCACCGGTCCGGCCCGGCGGAGTTGATCATGCTTGACCGCGACGAGTCCGCGCTGCACGCCGTCCAGCTGGACTTGCACGGCCGCGCGCTACTGGACTCGGACGAGACCGCCCTGGCCGATATCCGCGACGCGGACCGGGTCAGGGAAATATTCCGGCAGTTCCGTCCGCAGATCGTCTTCCATGCGGCCGCGCTGAAGCATCTCCCGCTGCTGGAGCATTGCCCGGCCGAGGCCGTGAAGAGCAACATCCTGGGCACCCGCACGGTACTGGAAGCCGCCGCCGCCTGCGGGGTGGAGTCGTTCGTCAACATCTCCACGGATAAGGCGGCGAATCCGGTGAGTGTGCTCGGGTACTCCAAGCGGGTCGCGGAACGGCTCACCGCGTACATGGGCGGCCAGGCCGACGGTAGCTATCTGAGCGTCCGGTTCGGCAACGTGCTGGGCAGCCGCGGCTCAGTGCTCACCGCCTTGTCCGCGCAGGTGGAATCGGGAGGACCGATCACGGTGACGCATCCCGACGTCACCCGGTACTTCATGACGGCGGACGAGGCCGTGCAACTCGTCCTCCAGGCGGCCACCATCGGCCGCGACGGCGAGGTCCTGGTTCTCGACATGGGCGAGCCAGTGCGGATCGCTGACCTGGCCCGGAGGCTGGCCGCGAGGTCGACCAGCCCGGTGGAAATCGTGTTCACCGGGTTGCGGCCGGGTGAGAAGCTGGCTGAGGATCTGCTCGGCCCGGGCGAGGGGGATCATCGGCCATACCATCCGCTCATCTGGCACACACCAGTGACCCCGCTATCGCCCGATGATCTCGCCATCCTTGACCCGGCCGCTGATCCTCACCGCCTGCGCGAAGCGCTGGCCCACTGCGCCGGAAAGGCCGGCTGACGGCGAGCCCGGGCGGCCCCGGGGTGGGCCGCCCCCAGCAGAGGTCGACCAGGCCGCCGACCAGCTCGTCTAGACCGGGCAATCCCGCTGCGCACGGACTGCCGGAAAAAGGCCGGATGTAATTTATGTCGCCCATCGCGATATTATCGGTAAATTCTTTTCGCCCGTTTCCAATGAAAATCGTCGGCTGCCGCGGGTTCCTCGGATACGCCCGCTTGAGAAATGCGCACAGTAAAGGTACTTTACCGCTGTGCTTGTCGTACACTCATTCTACGCAGTGAATGCCAGGCGCCTACGTGCCTCGGGCGCCCTCCCGGTTTCCAGGGTATCGGCGGCTGCCGCATGCCGATCAAAGAGAACGTGATAATGACCGAATTCGGTATCGAGCCGTCATTTCGTACATAGCTACCGGCGGGGGGTGCACGCCGTAACGCAGGCAGGACATCCGAACGGGAACAGCGCGGCACAGGTTCATAGCCCGCACTAGTATTTTCGGGGCAAAGTCCGTCTCCGGCTCTGCGCTTGCTTTGCCGGAATGCCGGATCTGGCTTACCGCTGGAAATAGCCGAGGCTAGGGCAAATGCCGGGGAATTGACGGGTCCATTCCTAGGGGAAGGTATCGACGGCCTCATGTCCGGGGAATTCTCTGATCTGTTCGCTGTGGCCGCGTGCTGTGCGGTGGTCGCCGTAGCAGAAGCCGTGACGATTCCGCCATTGCGCCGGGCGGCCCTCCGGGCGGAGGCATCGTGACGATGCGGATCATCATTGTGACCCACTACTTCCCGCCAGAGACCGGGGCTCCGCAGGCTCGCCTGTCTGGCCTGGCGGCTGCCTGGGCGGCGGGCGGAGACGACGTCACAGTCCTCACTGGTATGCCCAACCATCCGACCGGGGTGATACCGCCTGAATATCGTGGCGCGATCCGGCGCCGCGAGCGACGCGACGGCTACCGAGTGCTGCGCACCTGGCTGTACGCCACCCCAAACGAAGGAATAGCCCGCAAGACCATCGGCCATCTGAGTTTCATGTTCAGCAGCGTGCTTCTCGGCGGCCGCTCCAGCGGGCCTGCTGACGTGATCGTCGTCTCCTCGCCCACCTTCTTCTCCATCGGCGCGGGGTGGCTGCTCGCCCGGCTCAAGCGGGCGCGGCTTGTGGTGGAGGTCCGCGACCTATGGCCAGCTATCTTCACCGAGCTCGGCGTGCTGACCAACCGTCCGCTTATCCGCTTCCTAGAGCGGCTTGAGCTCGCGGCCTACGCGGCAGCCGACACCGTGATCGTGGTCAGCGACGGCTTCCGTGCCAACCTGATCGCGCGCGGCGTGCCGGCCGACAAGGTGCATACCATCCGCAACGGCGTGCGCCCAGGCGAGTTCGATCCTGCCGCCCCGGCGGACGCGCAGCTACGCGCCAGGCTCGGCGCTAGCGCGAATGACTGCCTGGTGCTCTACGCCGGGACGCACGGCATCTCCCAGGGGCTCACGTCGGTGGCCGACGCCGCCGCCCAGCTCACGGAGGAGCCGATCCGGTTCGCGTTCGTCGGCGACGGCGCCGACAAGCAACGGCTGCAGGACCGTGTCGCCGAACACGGACTGCGCAACGTCACCCTGCTCCCCAGCCTTCCGCACGAGCAGGTCCCGGCGCTACTGGCCGCCGCCGACATTTGCCTGGTCCCGCTGCGCGACGTGCCGCTCTTCTCGTCATTCATCCCGTCGAAGATGTTCGAGTACCTCGCGGCCGGCAAGCCCGTCGTGGCAGCGCTGGCGGGCGAGGCCGCGCAGATCCTGCGTGAGGCAGGTGCCTGGGTGGTGCCACCGGCGGATAGCGAGACCCTCGCGGCCGCGATCCGGACGCTCGCCGCCGACCCGCAGCGGCGGCAGGCGATGGGACGGCAGGGGCGCTGCTACGTCGAGAAGCACTTCGACCGCGCGATGCTGGCCCGGCTGTACCGCAAGCTCCTCGACTCGCCTGGCGGACGGCAATGAGGCTCCTGGTCGTCGGCGGCAGCGGCTTTCTCGGCGGCTACGTGCTCCGCGAAGCGGCACGTCGCGGGCACCAGACCCTGGCGCTGGCCCGGAGCCCGGAAGCCGCCCGCACGGTGGCGGGCCATGGCGCGCAGCCGCTTGCCGGTAATCTCGATGACGCCCGCCATCTCGACGAGACGTTCGCCGCGGCACGCTGTGATGCCCTGGTCTGCGTCGCGTCGCTCGGCTTCGGCCACGGCCCGGGCATTGTCGCGGCCGCCGAGGAGGCCGGCATCCCGCAGGCCATCTTCGTCTCCACCACCGCGGTGACGACGACCCTTCACCCGCCGACGAAGCAGATCCGGCTGGCCGCGGAGCAGCAGATCCGCGGGTGCGGACTTGACTGGACGATCCTGCGGCCGACCATGATCTACGGTGCGGCCGGCGACCGCAACCTATCCCGGCTGCTAGTGCGGCTGAGCCGGGCGGCGGTGCTGCCGGTGCCTGGCACAGGCACATGCCTGCACCAGCCGGTTCACGTGGCCGACGTCGCTGCCGCTGTGCTGGCCGCACTGGAGCGGCCTGCGGCGATAGGCTCGCTTTACGACGTGGCTGGCCCGGAGCCGGTCCCGTTTACCGAACTGCTGCGGACCTGCGCCCGCGCGGTCGGAAGCCGGACCCGGTTGGTGCCCGTACCGCTCGCGCCGCTGGTGACGCTGGCGCGCGGTTACGAGCGGCTCAGCCGCCATCCCCGGATCCGCGCGGAGCAGTTGCTGCGGCTGGCTGAGGACAAGGCCTTCCCGATCGAGGCGGCGATCCGCGATCTCGGCTACGATCCGCGCCCGTTTGCCGACGGCATTACCGACGAGGCCCGCGCGCTTGGACTCGCGGCATGACCGGCACGGATCTCGCCGTACTCGGGCGCACTGTGGTGCACCTGCGGCCCGGTCAGGTGGCCTACCGGGCACGGCTGCGCATCCAGGGGGCTGGCCTGCGCCGGTTTCCCGGAGCGGGATGCCGAGTCCTATCCGGCCCGGCTGCGTCGGCTGCCGCGGGCTGGCCGGAAGCGTTCCGCCCAGTGGACGCGCTGATTCTCGGCCGATGGCCCGTGCTGGCCGAACTGCAGGCGGGCAAGATCCGGCTGCTCGGCCAGGTACGCGAACTGGGGGATGCACCCGGCTGGGACTACCCGGATGCACCGCGGCTCTGGCGCTTCCACCTGCATTACTGGGACTGGGCGTGGGGACTGGCTGCGGACCCTGACCGGCTCGCTGCCCGGGCGCTGTTCGCTCGGCTGTGCCGGTCCTGGCAGGCATCAACCGGATTCGGCCGCGGCGATGCCTGGCACCCGTACCCCGCCGCGCTGCGTGCCTGGTCATGGTGCGGTCTTCACCACGATCTTGTGGCCGGGAGCGACATCGAACCCAACTTCGTCGCCGGGCTCGCGGCCCATGCGGGATTCCTGCGCCGGCACCTGGAGTACGACGTCGGCGGCAACCACTTGATCAAAGGGCTAAAGGCCCTGGTCGGCCTGGCCGTATTTTTCGCCGACGAGCGGCTCCTGAGGCTGGTGACCAGGCGTCTGACCAGGCAGATGGCCACGCAGATCCTGGCCGACGGCGGCCACTACGAGCGCGCGCCCGCCTATCACTGCCAGGTGCTCGCCGATCTCGTCGACGTGGCGGATCTGCTGCGGGCCGCGGGCCAGACCCCGCCCGGCGAGATAACCGCCGCCGTCGACCGGATGCGGCACTGGCTGGGTGCGGTCCTCACCCCCGACGGCGAGGTGCCGCTGCTCAACGACGGCTACCCGGTCGACCGTGAGCTCATCGCCGCGCTCCGGCCGGACCCGGACCCGGTTACCCCGGCGAGCCCGGTGCTCGTGCTTCCTGAGACCGGGCTGGTGCGTGCCGTGGCCGGGGGCTGGCACCTGCTCGCCGACGTCGGCCCGCCATGCCCGCCGTCGCTGCCTGCCCATGCGCACGCCGACACCCTCAGCTGCCTGGTGCACGTGGACAAGGTCCCGCTGCTAGCGGACACTGGCACGTCGACCTATGAGCCGGGGCCGGTGCGTCGCTACGAGCGGTCGACCGCAGCCCACAGCACCGTGCAGGTGGACGGGACGGACTCGACGGAGGTGTGGGGCGTGTTCCGGGCAGGGCGGCGAGCCCGGATTAGCGGCCTGGCCGTTCACACTGGTCCTTCTGGCATCACCTGCGAGGCGGTCCATGACGGGTTCCGGTGCCTGCCCGGCCGCCCTCTGCATCACCGCCGCTGGTCGCTAACCAACGACGAGCTTCGAGTCGAGGACACGGTGACCGGGCGAGGCCGCCACGAGATCGTCATCCGTTGGCAGCTCGCGGCCGGGTCGACTGTGTGGGTCGCCGATCGTGCGGCGCTTGTCACCGGCCCGGCTGGCGATTTCTCGGTGACCGTCGCGGCTAACGCCCCGGCGCGGCTGGCCGCGGAGGCCAGGGCGGTGGCTGCCGGGTTCGGGAGCACCGCTGACGCGCCCGTGCTGACCTGCCGAATGGATGCGGCGCTGGCGGTCGGCGTCACCACGGTATGGAGTCGTGCCCGCGGCTGCGCGGGCGGAGAGAGAGCGACGTGAAGCAAGTCGTTCAGCCAGTAAGCGGCGGGCCCGTCGAGGTGCTCGAGGTTCCCTGTCCCGCGATCAGCCCGACCGAGGTTCTGGTGCGCACCGTGGCCTCGGTGATCTCCCCGGGTACCGAACGGGCGGTCACCGAGCTCGCTAGGTCCAGCCTGCTCGCCAAGGCGCGGGCCCGGCCGGATCTGGTCCGCCAAGTGGTGCGCAAGGCCCAAGCTGAGGGTATCCCGGCCGCGGCGCGGGCTGTGCGGGGTCGGCTCGCCACCGATGTGCCCCTCGGCTATTCCGCGGCCGGGGTGGTAGCCGAGGTCGGTGCCGCAGTCGACGGGATCGGAGTCGGCCAGCTGGTCGCGACGGGTGGCGCAGGCAAGGCGAGCCACGCCGAATTCCAGGCCGTGCCCGGCCTGCTGTGCGCGGTCGTGCCCGACCTGGTACCGCCGCACGACGCAGCGTTCGCCACCCTCGCGTCCATCCCGCTGCACGCACTACGCCTGTCAGGGGTCGGCCCAGGTTCCAAAGTCGTGGTCCTCGGCCTCGGACTCGTCGGCCAACTCGCGGCCCGGGTGGCGAGGGCCTCCGGATGCGACGTGGCCGGGATCGACCCTAACGGGTTTGCCAGGGAGACCGCGGCCGGGGTCGGCGTCCTGGCCCTGGACGAGTCGGGTGACTCGACTACGGACCAGGTGCTCAGCTGGTCCCGGGGGAGGGGCGCTGACGCCGTGCTGGTGTGCGCCGCTGATCAGTCGTCAGGCCCGATGTCACGAACCCCTGCGCTGTGCCGGGACCGGGCCGCAGTGGTGATGGTGGGCGACGTGGGCATGCCGTCACGTCGTGCCCCGTTCTATGAGCGGGAGATCTCGCTGCTGTTCGCCCGCTCCTACGGCCCGGGCCGGTATGAGCCGTCCTACGAGGCATGGGGGGTCGACTACCCGGCCGGGCAGGTCCGCTGGACCGAAGGCAGGAACCAGGAGGCGGTGCTCGACCTGCTCGCCGCAGGCCGGCTCCGGGTATCCGACCTGATCACCCAGTCCTTCGGCATCGACCGCGCGGATGAGGCGTTCCGGCTCCTGGAGGAGCGGACCGAGCCCTGCCTGGCGATCCGTCTCACCTATCCGGCTGCGGCGGGGCCGGAGGATCCGGTGCGCCTCAAGCCAAGCCCGGCTGACCGTTCCGTGCCCGGAGTCGGCTGGATCGGAGCCGGCGCCTTTTCCACCGGGACGCTGCTGCCCGCCTTTCGGGATGCCGGCTTCGAGCGTTTCGTGGCGGTGGCCACGGCCAGTGGTGTCTCCGCACGGCGGGCCGCGGAACGGCACGGGTTCGAGAAGGCGGTATCCGGCGCCGCCGCCGTCATCGATGACCCGGACGTCAGCCTGGTCGTGATTGCCACCCCCCACGATGTCCACTCCGAACTCGCCAAGCCGGGCCCTGACCGCCGGGCGCGACGTGTGGTGCGAAAAGCCGTTGGCACTGACCTGCGCCGGCGTCGACGAGGTGGAGAAGGCCTGGCGGGGATCCGGACGCCAGCTCACGCTCGGCTTCAACCGCCGCTGGGCGCCGGCCGTGCAGGCCGCGCAGCGGGTGCTGGCGCAGGTGCAGACGCCGAAGCTGGTGGTCTACCGGATCGCCGCGGGCCGGGTGCCTGACGGCCACTGGTATCTCGACCGGCGCCAGGGCGGCCGCTTGCTCGGCGAGGTGTGCCATTTCGTTGATCTCGCGCAGGCGCTGGTAGGGCGCCGACATCGAGGACGCGGTGGGCGTCCTGGGCGGGGACGCGTCGCAGGGGGACGACGGGGTGGTGGTGGCGCTGCGGTTCGCGGACGGCTCGGTCGCGTCCGTCGCCTACGGGAGCACCCCGCCGGTGGCGGGCAAGGAACGCATCGAGGTGCTCGCCGGATCACACCAGGTGATCATCGACGACTTCCGGTCGGTCCAGGTCAACGGCCGCACCCTCTGGAAGGGCCGGCAGGACAAGGGGCATCGTGCCCACGCCGCCGCGTTCCGTCAGGCGGTGCAGGGCGGCGCCGATATGCCGACCGAGGCGATGCTGGGCACAATGCGCGCCACCATCCAGGCCGCCGACAGGGCCCGGGAATCATAACGGCCAGGCGCCCACCTGCCGCCAGCTGATCCGCCGCCGGGAAGACACGTTTGAGCCGGACCGCCACGTCCGGGAGCCCTTGCGCCTTTCGGCATCAAGGCGGCGGCCTGGTCGCTGCCGTGCACGGCATTGTCGGCCAGCACCTTGCCACTTGTGACACCGCATGCATAAGGAGAGCCAACTAAGGTGAAAGTGCTACGAGACGCGGAGGAGGACGGCTACCTAGATCAAGCTATGATCGATGGATGGCTTGCGCATTGAGGTGGTCAAGGTTACGCAGTATCCGCCGCTCAATGAGCAATTCTTCAGGCGGCAATTCGACTTTCGCTTCGCCCTCGCTTACGCTCGCGACATTGGGCTAATTAACGTTCTCAGGAAAGTTCGGTCCCGGCTGGCGGAACGGGTCCGCAACGAGAGGTGTATTGTTGTTGGCCTCGGAAGAGTCATCGAAAGCAGGGATCCCGGCATCATCCTAGGCAGTCTCGTGTCATTTGTTGCACCAGATAGCGGTCCGCCTAGCGAACGTTATGTCGTGCGACGAGAGCTTATCGGAGATCCATGGCGCGGAGAAGTGCCCAGACAACTTGCCGGGGATATGGCAGGTAGTGAGAGCTGATACCGTCAAAGATGACCCTGATATCTCCGGGATCGCGGGCTGGCACGGCTATTCCGGCTCTCCGTGGCTCTTGTCCAAGCATGAAGTCGAAGCTACGGCCGATCGCGCCCTTAAGGCAAGAGGGAGATCAACGATCTGCGCCTACAGTCGTTCTCCGGTGACCGAGCGTACAGAGACGGCGCGAGAATCCGGACTCACCATCTTCGGCTACGGAAACTACGTGAAGACAGTAGTCATACCACAGCTACGCAAGAGGATTCCCGTCCGCTGTGTCCATGAGATTGATCCTTGGCAGATCGGCCGAAATCGGAATAAGCTTTGGTCCTGGGATACCTCCCCAGACCTGCGTCCCGACGAGCATCCGGATATTGTTGTCATCGCGAGTTTTCATCACACGCATGCCAGCATCGCGGTTGAAGCCATCGAACGGGGCGCGCGAGCCGTCATTATAGAGAAGCCCATCGTTACGACCAGCGCCGACCTGGAACGGCTATGCGTTGCGGTCGAGAAATACGGGACTCCCGTCTTCGCGGCGTTCCAGAGGCGCTATAGCCCGTTTAATGAATACATATTCGACGACTTGCGCATACGGCCAGGGGAGCCGGTCTCGTGCTTTAGCATCGCATACGAAGTCCCGCTGCCGCCGCAACATTGGTACCGCTGGCCGAATAGCGGGTCAAGGATAATCTCCAACGGCTGTCACTGGATCGATCACTTCTTGTACCTTAATAATTTCTCGCCGACCCGGCAGGTAGCTGCGGTGCCCATGGGAGAAGCTTCGATATTCATCCGTATGATCCTTGAGAACGAGGCTGTCTTGTCGCTTTCTTTGACCCACGAAGGTTCACCGAGCCTTGGGGTGCGCGAGCATTGCGAATTTCGTGCTAACGGTGTCACCGCGACCGTCACGGACGCGAAGAATTACATGTCGGAATCGGCTCGCGGGGTGATTCGCAAAGCTCGTGTGCATCGGTTCTCTGCCTACCGGCGCATGTATCGTTCCATGTGCGAGGCTATTGTGGCCGGAGCCAATGGCGACTCGCTGCAGTCGCTGGAGCAGTCCAACTATAGCGTGCTGGCGGCAGAAGCCGCCATGAGGGACGCGGCGAACCGGCTCGCTGGGCAGTTTCATCTCGGGCCTTGATGAGTCATCCTCCTCGGCTGGTCGCGGCGAGGGTTTCAGCCGAAGCCACGGCCGCCGATCGTCCTGACGCCCGCGGCCCTCAACGCCCAACTTGGGCTCTCGCAAACATGCCGGGCACAGTTTCGGCTTCGAAGCGTGCCCTTCCCTGGTGAGGGGCTACTTGCGCAGGTCAGAGATCTGCGGAATCGACCCTCATCGCTGGCCGCAGCGGGGCTGATGGGGCGTGGTCGCGGTGCTCTTCGCCGTCGCCGTGGCTGCGTTCGGGATGGTCGGGTTCGCCGACGACTTGCCTGGGCTGGCTACGCGGTGTGTCGCTGCTGGCCCGGCCCGGCTCGGGCTGCGCGGCGCCGAGGCCACCGGCCTGCAACTCGGCGGCATCGACTGGCGGGCTGGCGAGGTCGCGATCACTGGCAAGGGAAGCCAGGTCGAGCGGCTCCCCCTGTCGGCCCAGCGGGGGAAGCGCTTGCCAGGTGGCTGACTGACGGCCGCCTTGGCCGCGAGCCGTGGGCGGTGTTCGTAACCGTGCGGCGGCCTTCCGGCTGCTGACGCCGGAGGCGGTCCGTCGGGTCATGGGCCGGGCTTGCGACCGAGCGGGGATCGAGCACCGGGCCGCACCGGCTGCGCCAAGCGCTGATGCCCTCTACGGCTAACCCGTAGTATCGGTCCGTGTTATGGGATTCCGAAGACTCATCTCAATTCTAGATGAAGCAAATCAGTAGTTGCTGCATGATTGTTCCCCATTTATCGGTATCTCGGTTAAAATTGACAGCCCGTTGGTCTATACTTATTGCCACGACTATGTTCTGCTTCTAGTTAAGCTGCACATGTGCTGATCATGGGACAGCCTGAGAGATGGAAGATACGCAAGTCTCACTGGAGTTCGCGGATGGCTATATAGCGTGATAATCTGCACGGATACTGAGGTACAACACGTCGTGGTCGGTAACGGCCACATTGGTGTCCTGCCTGCCGCGTTTCTGGTTCAGCCTAGCTTCGACTCGCGACATCGGAGCGGAACTGGACAAGGACGTATGGCGTCGTGCGGGCTGGGATTGTCGCGCGCTCGGCGGGCCATCTCAGGTGATCTGCTCCGACGACGCCAACTACGAACGTGCGGACTGGCGGATCCTGGGCTATCGCATCTGCTTGACGCGCGATTGTTGAGTGTTTTGTGAGCACCGAAGACTCGCCCGGCCGACTGAAAGATCTGGCGGAGCGACTTCACTGGTCAGGTACCGGTAAGCTGATAACCCGTACAGCGGGATTTAACATGGTAACTGCCATGGCATCTGGGCTAGGTAGCGTCGTCGTAGCGCGCGCACTAGGACCAACCGGGCGCGGTGAGTATGCCGCCATCACGGCATGGTTCGGGATCTGTTGGATGGTCGGTCAGATGGGCCAACCGGCAGCATTGTGTTTCTACGTTGCCAAAGATCCGCAGCGCGCCGAAGATTATGTAGCCACGTCACGAGCGATGATGCTCGCCACTGGCATGCTCGCGTTCATAGCAGGGCTCCTGCTCGCCCCAGTTCTATCCCATGGGAATCCCGAGGTAGCCGATGCTTACCGGATCGCGTTCGGCATCTCTATCGTGACTTACGTTGGGATAGCCTACCAATATGCGCTTCAGCCACGTCATCTTCTTAGCTGGAATGTTGTACGCACGATACAACCCGTACTCAGCCTGCTTATCCTGTGCATCCTATGGTTCCTAAAACTACTCACACTTAACACGATCTTGTTCGTCCTCGCTGCCACGTTGACCCTGCAACTTGGATGGGGCTACTGGTCCTGCCGGCGAAATGCACTAGCGCCCGGACATGCACGTATTTCGTTGCTTTGTCCCCTCGCGGCGTACGGCATCGCGCAAGTAGCCGCATTGACACCCGCCGCTCTGAACGCTCTGCTTGACCAGCTGGTGCTATCGCAGACCGTCGCGTCCGCTGACCTTGGCAGGTACGCGATCGCTGTGTCGCTCACGTCCCTGCCAGTTCCGCTCGTCGCAGCTATCGGCAACGTCGCCTTCCCGCGGCTGGCGGCCCAGCAGGTTGTCACCGACACAACCCGGAGGATGCAGCGCTACGCCATCGTCGCCAGCGCAGGCATCTCCGCCGCAATCCTCGTACCGCTCGCTGTGGTCGCGTATTGGCTGATCCCCTTCCTTTTCGGCGCTGGTTACCGCGGAGCCGTGCCGTTGCTGTGGATACTGACCCCTGGGGCTGCCTTCTTGGCGTGCGGCCAGGTCGTCGGTGACCTACTCCGGGGCAGGAATTATCCAGCTGTCGTCGCATGGGCACAAGGCCTGGCAGCCATCTTTACCGTTGTTCTGCTCATTGCCCTCCTCCCGGTCATCGGCGTCTACGGCGCCGCTATCGCCTCAACTGTCGCGTACGGGGCCGCATTGGCGGCCATGCTCCGTTCGCTACGGCACCTGCCACGTCACGCCCGCCGCGCAGGCCGGGTTGCCAGCACTGCCGAGAAAGTCGCAGCAGACCATCAGGGCTGATCACACACATCGGGTCCGCCCATGACGATGCTCAGCTGGAGTTGCTCGCGGATGGGTCACCCGAGCGCGCGGTCGTACCGGACCGTAGCTGACGGACGCTTTCATCGGGCCAAATTCAGTAGAGCTGTACAGCGGGATAGTTGGCGATGCATATCCAAATGCGCATCAATCTGATACCTGTGTCGGTGCTCAGCCGGAAAAAGGTGGTTTAATCAATAACGTTAACCCGTCGGTTTCAGCGCTGGGCCCTGTCCTAATTCATATGGTCGATACGGCTTTCGTCTGCCCACGAGCCAGTCAAATCCGGCTTGACAAGGCAGAAGGCTGGGTGGTGCCTCCTTTTAATGAACTTCGCAGCGCACAGGGCAACACCGCGATATCATGAGAAAACCATGCCGTGCCATCTGGCGTGGTGGGAGCGCGGCCTCAGCGATGAAGGCAGCATTGCTGGCTGGGACTTCTGCGACTCGAGGAACAGGGACGGCCCCTCGTGCTCGATTGACCCATTATCGTCAGCAAGAGATCATACAGGCTAAATAACCGTTGCGACACAGACAGGCGAAGTATCCAATTGAAAAGGCAGATTGTACGACGCCAGGGCAGATGTGTTGCATCAGAAACCGCAAATAGCGCAACATCGTCTGCATGGGAACGGGCAAACCTATCCAGTACTGTCGGCCAATTCCGGGCCTTTCTACGCCGATTTTGCCCCCTGAACGCCCTGATCGTAAGTATGTGCGGGATCTCTCTGATCACAATTCTTGCTCTCCTGTCACGGATGTCTAATGTGTCCGGCAACTTCTGGTTGGCGACACTTTGGCTGGCGTGGCTGGCCTCGCTGATCTGGGCATTGACGCGACCTTCGTTTTCGGTAATCTTCACCGCGCTCATTCTATCGATGTTCATCTTCATCATCGTGCCTGCGACAGGCGCTCAACTGTACGGTGGCACTGTACTTGCGGACATCAACTATCAGGCTGGTGTGATCCTAGCGCTGAAGATCGCAGTCCTGGCCCAAGTGACGATGCTGGCTGGCGCAATAGGCGCGCGTACACTACGACCCGTTCGCGGCTTTGATCGTATCGCAATTAACCTTTCGGCTGGTCGCCTAGACAAGGCGGCCATCATAGCCCTCACGGTCGCGGTTTCGGGCGTGATTGGCATGAGCGTTATCGGCGGCGCAAATCTTCGCGACTTCTTCGTCTACACGACGTCTGGCGGATACGGAACGTTCTGGAACGAGATGCACGCCAACCTGGGCTTCCTAGTGGCAGTGCAGTGCGTGGGAGGCCTGGCAATAGTACTGCTTCCGCTGCAGCTAAGTGTGACATGCTCCCTTCGCCGAGTCCTTCCGATAGCCGTTGCGATTCTTGCGTCGCTGGTGCTGCTCGGAGGTGGTCAGAGGGGTCCGTTCATCGTAGCAGCATCTGCGGCAGGATTGGTGTGGCTGAAGACAAGCAAGAAACGCCGCAGCCAGCGAGGGGCGCTCATAATGGGGGCATTGCTGCTGCTTCTCATTACGGGATTGATTGGAGTCGCACGCGCCGCCGCTGGCAGTCGTGAGGTCACCTTCGGTAATGTGATAGGGGAGCCGTTCGGAGCCGACAATAACCTATTCCTCCATTGCCGGCCTGTCGACTACAGTACCAGCAGAGATTCCCTACCTCCATGGCGATAGCTACCTGCAGATATTCGTGCTGCCGATTCCTCGAGCACTTTGGTCGACAAAGCCCGCGGACGATATTACCGTTGTGACAACAAGATTTGATCCCGGCAAATCAGGTCTCTACTTTCCGGCATTTGGCGAAGGCTACGCTAATTTTGGTTTCATAGGAGTGGCACTCTGCGGCGTCGTTCTGGGCGCAGTGGCGGAGCTTTTGCACCGCCGTTTTGCAAGTTCGCAGAACCTCAAGAGCACCGTAGTCGCAGCAGTACAGGCGGGCGTGTTCTTGCAACTGTTTAGCAGAGGCGACTTTGCGCCGATGTTCACAACCTATCTTGGGATTCTGTTGCGGCGGGATACATCCCTCGGCGCCGATCGGCAGTCCTGGCTCCGATGGCTATTCTATAGCGACGCAAACTGGTCAGGGAGATGATGGGCAATGGACGGACCGTCGCAGCCCAACCCGACTTGGCACAATTAGTGCGCGCCACCCGGCATCTTTACTCCGGGCAAAGGTGCAAGGACTCCGCCGCCGGTCGGCCTGTCGCAGCGGGCTGGCTGAAGCTGAGGACAGCCTGACCGCGGAGACGCGTGGGAGGGTGGGAGCAGCTTCGACAACGACGGGACCACGGCACTGCCAGACGTGGTACGGGTCCGGCAAGCGGGACGAGACGCCGTACGAGAGGACCCTGCGGCATCGGCGAGCAGATAAGCGAGGCAGAGAAGACCGTGCGGGTCGTGGAGTCACAGATCTCCGGTCAGGAGTTTGAACGAAGGTAAGACGAGGTAGCTGTCACCTTTCGTTCTGGGAAGGCACGTGACGTCGCCGTGCAGGGGCGAATTGGTCTTCACGATGCATCACCAATTGGCCATATTTCTCCGCCGCATGTTTGCCAGCAGAACGGCGTTCAGCCCGGGCGGCGATGATCCGGCCGTTCTCCGCCCTGATCGAACTGCGCTCGGCGTCGGAGAGACCTAGGGCGAGCCGAAGGGCATTGGCTACCGCAAGTGGATCGTTGGACGGAGCCAGGAACCCGTTTCTACCTGGCTCGATCCACTCCCGAATGGATGGGAGATCACCACAGACCGGGATGGCCCCGGCCGCCATAGCTTCGAGAAGGCTGTTCGGCGTCCCGTCATGATCGGTGATCGAGACACTCACCTCGGCTCGACGGAAGAGGGAGAACACCTCCTCCCGCGAGCGTTTCCCCATGACAATGATCTTGCTCCTCAACGGGTGATGCTGGATAGAGCGCCGGAGAGCCGCATCGTGGGCGGAGTCGACGAACACCACACGCACACGGGGATCGAGGTCGCTTGCCAGGAGGGACAATGCATCAAGCAGGATTTCATTGCGCACGTACGAACGACAGCCCCGCGCATTCACGACAAGGCGGTGGCCGGGCCCCGCCAGATCACTAAGATGCGATGTCAGAGTCAGATCCTGCTCCGCCACGCGCGCAAGGTCAATGCCGCCTCCACCAGGCAGGACGGCCGTTGGGGTGGTTAGCCGGAGCCCATAGGTCCCGGGCGCGGTCGATGTGGCGTACGGGCAGTGAGCAAAGCGTAGGTGGAAGGTGCTCGCACAGTCTCCTGCAGCGTGCCACGTCTAGTGGGTGTTCTTTGCAATGCTTCCTTGGAGAGTTGAGATGGATGCCCAAATTGACACTGCCAGCGGTACG
>CAVUNO010000004.1:0-88775 GCA_963742875.1 uncultured Actinomycetes bacterium
GGCCGTCAGGCCCGGCGAGCGGCCGGTCCTATCGGCCGGAACCGCAGCGGGTTATGGCGAGGCGCCCATACCGGCCCAGCGAGTCCCGGGCTTCAGCCCGGGCGAGTGGCCGGTGTGTCGGCGAAGTACCACCGCGGGGCGCGAAGCGCAGCGGGGGGTTCCGGGGGGCGTCCCACCCCAAATGGCAAACGCCGAACCCGGGCCGCCGGCTGGTGATCGAGTGGACCACTGACCTGTGACTGCGCACTAGGCTAATGCAGCCAACTGGACCGGCCGCGCAGCCTAAGTAAGGCAGGCACCGAGGAAGACACGCCCGCTCAGGCCGTGGCCGAGCGTCGTCGCACTCGTCTCCGGCCGCGCCCGCCCGGCAAGGAAGCAGCAGCCACACAAGGTGGCCCGCCCACCCTCCCACCGCCATCGTCGGTCCCCGCCGGACAACCCCCCGCCGCTTCCAGCCAGGCATCAGGACAAAACCGGAATGGCGCCCTAACGGCCGTGGTGGGGGGCTGGTCTGCGGGTGAGCATTTTCGGTTCTTGCCGCGTCGCTTTATGCTGCCGGACAGGCGCCGGCGAGGGTAAAGGAAAAGGTGGCGCCTTCGCCGACCGCGCCTGCGGCCTCGAGATCGCCACCGTGGCGCTCCATGATCTGCTTCGCGCTGGCCAGGCCTACACCGGTGCCGGGATACTCGGCCGTTGTGTGCAGCCGCTGGAACGGGGTGAACAGCTTGTCCGCGCCAGCGGGGTCGAAGCCGGCGCCGTTGTCGCGCACGTAGCAGCAGATGCGGGCATCTACACCACGGGTCATCCCGAACTCTATCGACGCATCGTCCCGGCCCGAGGTGAACTTCCAGGCGTTCTGCAGCAGGTTCTGCAGCACTGTGTGCGGATGAGCGGCCGATCCGCCATTGCCCACACGGGTTGCTGGATGGTCAAGCGGACCTGGCGGTCCGGTTCGCTGCGGTGGAGTTCAGCGGCAATGCTGGCAGCCTGGGCGCCCAGATCGACCGCTTGGAAGTGAATTTCGGCCCGTGAAATACGGGCAAGGTCCAGGAGGGCGTCGATAAGCTCCGCCATCTGCTGGCTAGCGGCCTGAATCCGTTTGGCATAGCCCTGGCCCGTCTCGTCGAGGCTGGATCCGTATTCTTCCAGCAGAGCCTGGCTGTAGCCGCTCATAGCTCGCAGCGGGGCGCGGAGGTCGTGTGAGACTGAAAATGCGAATGCGTCCAGATTCTGGTTGATACGCGCTAGTTCGTCGGCCCGCTGATGGTAGGAGACGGTCTGCTCGAACGCTTCGCGGCGCTCACTGAAGCGCCTTGCGTCGAATAGATCCTGGGCGTCGCGGCGCTCGCTGTCTTGCGTCGTCTCGGCCAGGTCCTGGGTGTCGCGGGCGTCGCGGCGCTGGGTGTCGGCTCTGACGTCGCCCCGATCCTGCGCATTGCGGGCGTCGCGGCGCTGGGTCTCGGCCCGCACGTCGATCAGGCCCTGGGCCTGGCGCGCATCGCGGCGCTGGGTCTCGGCGCGGACGTCGATCACGTCCTGGGCGTCGCGGGCGTCGCGGCGCTGGGTCTCGGCCTGGACGTCGATCACGTCCTGGGCGTCGCGGGCGTCGCGGCGCTGGGTCTCGGCCTGGACGTCGATCACGTCCTGGGCGTCGCGGGCGTCGCGGCGCTGGGTCTCGGCCTGGACGTCGATCACGTCCTGGGCGTCGCGGGCGTCGCGGCGCTGGGTCTCGGCCTGGACGTCGATCAGGTCCTGGGCGTCGCGGGCGTCGCGGCGGTCGCTGTCTTGTCCAGTCGTGATCAGGTCCTGGGCGTCGCGGGCGTCGCGGCGCTGGGTGTTGGTTTGCTCCTGGACGTCGCGGGCGTCTCGCCGGCGATTGTCCCGTCGGCCTTGTCCTGGTCATGCTCAAGAGCCCCACGGATCTCGTCGTCGCGACGGTCGCTCTCGCTCGTTCTTTCAGCTTTTGCGGCGCCGGGCTGGTGCCGTGGTGACTTGGTCATGTCAGCCACCCCCCCGTGCGCCGCCGGCAGGCCTGCCAAGCGGGACTTCCCTCTCGAAGCGAGCGATCAGCTAATCTGTAATCGGGCTGGTCAGGCTGGCATTAACTTGTATCCGCCACTTCGACACTTAGAGTGAACCTTAGCATACTAATTGTAGTTTCCAGTTGGCAGGTTCCGTCTTGGCCTGCGTTCGGCGTGCTAACCCGGCGGGGTGGACCAGGGTGGTGCGGGGGGAACCTTAGGGAATCCACGGGGCCGGTGGGGAAGGGTGCCCTGTGATTGCCCCGCCTTCAGGCGGCACCTGATGGTGCCGCCTGGGGTGCCCCGGGCGCACACGCCCGGGGCCACACACCGGCCGCACGCGGCCGCACGCGGGCCGCCCAGCGGCCCGCGCACGCGTGCGGGCCCTGCATGGCCACCCATGACAGCGGCTACCGCCGCTGGCCTGGCTGGATGCCGTCCAACCCGTTCCGCTAAGCACTTCCTGACCTCACCCCCACAACCAGGGGGCGAGGTCAGGAAGCAGCTCCACAGGACGGCACCCACCCAGGCAAGATCAAGAACATGAAGAACAAAAAGCATAGATCAGGAGACAAAAGCATCGTGGTACTCACCGCACGAATGACCGTGGAAAGTGCAAGCAGGAACACATGGGTACAGGCCGCAAGCGACACCGGAGGAAGCAGCGTGCCCCCGGCAAATGCCAGCGCCGCTGTCCCGGGAAGGTGATAGCGGCCATCAGAAATTCCAGGTACGTGGCCACTGGTTCCAGGCCGGTGGCCACTGCTGCTCCAGGCCTACGGACAGTTGGGCACACGGGGTCACCAGTGCCGGTACAGCGGTCTGAGATCTTGCGGCGGCGTTCTGTGAGCGCCAATGAGCGACGCTCGATGAGCATGAGTGTCGCTCGCGCCGAACCCGCCGATGCCTGGCCTGCGGTGCCGGCGCCATGCCGGCCCTAGTTCCGCTGACGCTGCGTAACTGGAGGAAGCTGTGCCGACCGCGCACAGTCCCGCCGTTCTGCGCTGAATTCGGCTGTATTTCGATCAATGTACTGGTCGCCCAGATCTGGTTCTTCTGCGCGCCCGCTGCCTTGTCGGATTCCTCTCAGCGCCGCATGGGATTACCGGTTTCCCGTTGCCTATGGCTTCCGGCAAGCCTGCCGGGCACCCGACCGGGCGGTAGCCCGGCTGATGGGCGGCTCATGGTCCGGGTTACTGGCCAGCTGTCCTGGAGGCGCCTTCTCTCGGGCGACGCCGAGCGGACCAGCGATTCGCCGGCCAAGGCACGGCAGCTTTCAGATTGCTCGCAGACCAGTGCCCGCTCCGCCGGGATGGTCATCACTTGCTGACGATCATCGCCCTGGTCAGAGCGGGCACTTGCCGGCATTGGCGGTGGTGTGTGGTCGGCCTGCGGGCCGGTCAGACGTTGCCCGGCCTAGGGATGATGCTCATGATCATCCAGCAGCCCAGAAGCGCCGGGAGGAGGTGCTGCGAAGCGCCCCCGGCCTGACGGAGGTGCATCTGCCGCTGCGGAGCGCTCGCGCACCAGGTGATGCGGCTGGATGACAAAGCTCCGGGTGCATCCGTCGCTGCTGGTTGACCTGAAGCAGCGGCCCGGGCCCGCCTGCGTGGACTGACTCGTGCTGCTGAGCCCGGTCCGGCTGAATGCCATGTGCGCGGCCTCCCCTTGGTCCCCAGCGGTTAGGTAGCTGTAGCGGGCGGGCCCGGCGGCAGCGCTACGATCAGTCTCAGGTGAGCCGGGAAGCCTGGTCAGCAGCAACGCGCGCACGGCATTTTCGTGTGCTGCTCCGGGAGGCTTGCCATGTGGCCGAGGGCGCCAGCTCAGGGGCCGCTGCCGGTGATCCGCAGGCTGCCGCGCGGCTCAGGCTGGCGCCGCGAGGTGCTGCGCACCAAGCTGTGGCTGGTTCCGGCGGTCGAGGTAGTTGCTGCCGTAGTGCTCTTCGCCGCGACGTATGCGCTTGATCGGGCCGCCTTCGCCGACGATTTCGGCCTGCCCGGCTGGGTGCTCAGCGGGTCCCCGACGCGGCGCGGCAGATCCTCATCGCGATCGCAGCGGCCATCATCACCGTCATCGGCGTGGTGTTCTCCATGGTGATCGTGGCCCTGACCCTCGCGTCCACTCAGTTCGGGCCGCGGATGCTGCGCAACTTCATCCGCGACCGCGGCACGCAGGTGACGCTGGGGACCTTCGTGGCCACGTTCGTCTACGCCATCCTGGCGCTCGGGGCCATCGGCCAGGGCGGCCCGGCTTTGCCCCGCATATCACCATCACCGTGACGCTGGCGCTGACGGTCGCCGACCTCGCGGTACTTATCTACTTCCTGCACCACATCGCGACGCAGATCCAGCTGCCCCAGGTGATCGCAGGCATCGCCGGCGATCTGGCTGGAGCGATCGAGCTGCAGGCCGGTCATGGCGCAGCGGGCCCGGGCACCCGCTCGGCCGCGCGGCTGCTCGCCGGCATGGACGGGCCAGGCGGCTAGGTCGCGGCACCGCGCAGCGGCTACCTGCAGTACATCCAGCGCGCCCTGCTGGTCCGGCTGGCCTCCGAACGTGGCGTGGTGATCCATTTGCGCTGCCGGCCCGGCCACTTTCTGGTGCAGGGCCACGCCTACGCTACGGTCTGGCCCGCTGATGCCGCCGAGCGGGTGGCGCAGGACCTGTCCCGCGCGCACGTCACCGGGCCGTACCGGACCCTCGCCCAGGACGTCTCCTTCGGCGTCGACCAGCTGGCCGAGATCGCGGTCCGCGCGCTGTCCCCGGCGGTCAAGGACACCTTCACCGCGCTGACCTGCATCGACTGGATCGGTGACAGGTTGTGCAAGCTAACCGGCCGGTGGCACCCCATACGGGTCTACCGGGACGCCGCCGGCGTGGCCCGGGTGGTCAGCACCGAGGCCACCTATGAGCGGCTGGTCCAGCGGGCGTTCGAGAAGATCCGGCAGGCCGGCACGGGCATGCCCGCGGTGATGATCCGCCAGCTCGACGCTCTCGCCAAGATCATGGAGCGGACCACCGCGCCGAAGGACCGCCAGCTGCTACTCGAACAGGCCGCGATGATCGACCGGCTCAGCCTGTCCTCGGTGGCCGAAGAAACTGACCGGGCTGACATCCGGCGCGCCTACCAGGCCGTGCTCCGCGTCCACGCTGGGCTCCGCGAGACCCAGACAGCTCCGCGCGGCGGCGGACGCGGAGCACCGGCAGCTCAGGCGCCGTGACGCTGGAACAGGCAGGCGCCAGCGGCGAGCAGCAGCGCCGTCCACAGGCAGAACACGCCGAACCCCTGCGGTGCCGCGGCGGATCTTTGCGGGCTACCCGCGCCCGGGCGGCATGTCACGGCTCCGGCGCGGGCTGGTCCGCGCCGTTGATATGCGGGCCGCCGGGGTGGCGGCTGATGTGGGCGAGTTGTCTTCGTTCCTGGCCGAGCCGCAGTTCGGTGAGGAACTCCCGGAGCAGCCGCGCGTCCTGCTCGCTGAGCCTGCTGCCGGCCAGGACCAGGATCTCCCCGCCGGTGAGCTCAGCCTGGAACGGAGCGTCGTCGGGCGTGGCGGGAAGCGGCCCGCCCGCTGCGGCCACCGTCTGCCAGCCTGGGCCGTCCCGCCTGAACACGGCCACGGCGTCCAGGTCGAAGGTGCGCCGCAGGGCGCCGGCCATCTCGGGCCGGGTGCCAGGTCCCAGTGCCAGGGCTCCGGCCGCCAGGCGGGCAAGGCCGTCGGCTTCGGCCTGGGAATGCGCTGACTGGATCCCCCGCCTGGCCAGGACATCGACCAGCAGCCCGGTGGCCGCGGCGACACAGGCGAAGACGATCAGCCCCGCCACATCGATGGCCCGGTCGATGCGCAGGCTGTAGTACGGGACCGTGAAGAAGAAGTCAGCCGCCAGGAAGCCGATCACGGTGGCTGCCGCAGCGGGGCGGATCCCTCCGGCCAGGGCCGAAGCGAAGACCGCCAGCAGGACACACAACAGCGCGCCCGCCAGGCCTAGCCCGAGTTTCCGATGATCATGCTGCCTGGCAGGGTGTTTCGCCTGCTGGGAAGGTGTTTCGGGGGCTGCTGGCGCCTATGACCTAACCGGGGGCGCGTGGCGGTCGAGCTGGAAGATCTGGATCAGTTTGTCTTGGGTAGCGGTGGTCTCGGTGAGCATCCGGCGGGCTTTGGGCCTGCCGCGTTCGGTGGGGTAGATCAGGATGGTCTCGCCGATGCCGGCGAGCTGGGTCAGCAGCTCGCGGACTGACATGCGCAGTCCGGCGCGCTGGGCCTGCTGGCGCATTAGGTGCGCGATCTGCAGGGCCAGGACGCAGGTGAGGACGTGGACGCGGATGTTGTGCTCGGTCCAGTGGAACATCGGGGAGAACGACACGGCGCGGGGGTCTTTCATCTGGCGGAAGGAGAATTCGGCCTCGGACTGGGTCCGGTACCCGGCGATGACCTCGGCGGCGGTCCAGTCGTCGTGGTCGGTGATCAGCCCGTGCTTGCCGAAGATCTCTTGTTCCAGCGCGGCGCGTCCGGCGGCGTCGATGGACCAGGTGAGCCGCAGGTCGCGGGGGGTGTCCCCGGTCAGCTCCCAGGTGATGACGCGGCGGGCCCAGGCGTCATGGGTGATCTTGGTAATCTCCGCTTCCACCTTGGGCCGGGGGCGGCGGGTCTTGCCGCGGGCCATGGTGGCGGCCAGCTCATCGAGCTGCCGGGTGGCCTTGGCCAGCGTGGTGCCGTCGAACCCGCGGGCCTGATGCTGGTGCAGTTCGGGGGAATGGGTCAAGATCGCCCGGCGCCCGGTGCCGTAGATGTCGCGGCGGGTGTCGCAGGCGGTCAGGCCGCCGAACCGGTCCTCATCGACGACGGAACGGGCGGCGGCGGGCAGGGCGAGCAGGTCGCGGCAGTCGCTGGCGGGCACCGAGCCCACGTAGTGCAGGTTCGTGCCGGCCAGCAGCGCGAAGTTGGCTTCGGAGTTCTGCCCGGCGTCGAAGACGACGGTCATCTCGGTGCCGTCCTGCCCGGCCGCGGCGGCCAGGGCGGCGTGCCGGGCGGCCAGGGTCGTGATCATTTCCGGGAACTGGGTGACATCGGGCTTGTTCCCGGGGTAGGCGTGGGATAGCAGCGGGATGCCGCCGTCCCGGGTCACTACCAGGCCCAGCCCGACCAGCCGCAGGTCCGCGCGTTTCTGCTTGGCCTTGCCCCGCTGCGCGACCGGTGCCCTGGCGTTGCCGGTGTCGATGAACGTCGCGAAGTTCGTCATGTCCAGCGCCACCGAGCTGGTGTCCAGCCCGAACCGGGCGCACGCCGCCAGCGCCAGCTTCTCCTCGATCCGCGGCAGCGCCTCCAGCGGCACGGCGTGCATGGCGTCCCAGAACCGGCGGTGATCCAGCGCCGGGGCGCCGATCTTGGCGAACCGGTCCGCCGCCGTGGTGCGCCACCAGTCCGCGAACCCCCGCTTGGAGCAGGGATCCACCACCCGGTTCAGCGCGGCCAGCGCGAGGTAGGTGCCCGGTGACAGCGGCAGCCCCGGCGGCCCGGCCCCAGCCTCCCGGTCGATGATGGCGGCCACGCCCAGATCAGACAGCAGCCCCCACGCCGCGGCCACCGCCCCGAAATCCAGGTGCCGGGTCCGCTCGGGCACCATCCGCTCCTCGCGGGCATCCAGCAGCGCCTCGATATCGGCCGCGGTGCCCACGTACCGCTCGGAGATCATCTTCGGCTTGCCGTCCACCCAGCCCATCTCGCGCAGGTACCAGTACGGCTTCCCGCTGACCACCTTCTTGTACAGGCTCGCCACGAATTTAGGTCATAGGCCAGACCGGAGACGGAGTCAAGCACCGGAACCGGTGTGTCACCAGGGAGAACCACGTCAGGTCACATCGCGACCGACAGCCGGAAACCCATGATCGTCGGAAACTCCGGCTAGCGAAGACCGGAACGGGATCAGCGCAACCGTGATGGCGACGGGGGCCAGGACGGCGAGCAGCCATCCGGCGAGCCGGCGCCGGGGCGGTAGCTCCACCCTGCGCTGTCGCGGCGGAAGCCTCCACCGCGCGGTCAGCCGGTGCTTCGGCGGCTGGAGCGCCGCAATGAGGTGCACCTCGATCTGGCCGGCGCGGGAGATGATGCGGCCGATCAACGAGCCGTGCAGTGCCTCGTACGCGCGGGTGCGCCGGGTGGTACCCAGGACAAGCTGGGCGGCATTCTCGGCATGGGCAAAGTCGAGGATGGCCATGGCCACGTCGGCGCCGGTGATTTCCGCGTAGCGGCCGCCCAGTTCGGCGAGCAGCCGGCGCTGGCCTTCCAGCCACACCGGCTCGGCCTCGACCAGGCCGCTGGGCGCGCGGACATAGACGCCGATCAGCTCCGCCTGGGCAGCTGCGGCGAACTGCGCGGCCCGCCGCAAGACGTGCCCGCCCTCGGGCTCGCCGGCCAGGGCGGCCACGATCGGCGGGCCCCGGCGTGCCGGGCCCGCCGTCCCGTCGAAACCGTGCTCGAGCATCCACCGTCGGCCCGCAGTGCTCAGCGCCGCCAGGTTCTCCGCCCGGAAGTAGCCCGCCAGCGCCCGCTCCGCGGTGCCGGGCGGATAGCTGCGGGCAACGCGCTCGCGCAGCCCCTCGGAGCCGACGTCCAGCAGATCCACCCGGCTGGCCGCCGCGGCGAACGCATCCGGGACCGTCTCGGCCACGGCGATGCCAGTCAGCTCCTGCGCCGCGTCACTCAGGCTCTCCAGATGCTGGACATTCAGGCACGACACCACGTCGATGCCCGCGTCCAGCAGTTCCTCCACATCCTGCCAGCGCTTGTCGTGCCGGCCACCGGGCACGATGGCATGGGCCAGCTCATCCACCAGGACGACCTGCGGACGGCGGGCGAGCACGGCCGGCAGGTCCATCTCCTCGAACGCCGTCCCCCGGTACGCCACCTTCCGCGGCGGCACCACCTCCAGGCCCTCCGCCAGGGCGCCGGTATCCGGCCGGCCGTGCGTCTCAGCCACCCCGACCACGACATCACCACCCGAGGCGGCGAGCCGCCTGCCCTCAGCCAGCAGGGCATACGTCTTGCCCGCACAAGGCGCAGCCCCCAGGAACAGGTGCAGCCTGCCCTGGCGCCTACGCTCCGGTACCATCAGCCACTCCCGGCCCGATCCGATCCGCGCCGCCTTCCAGCCATAGCCACCCGCCCGCCGGCCCAGCATCACCGCGATCACCTCACGGTTCACCGTCCACGGCTATCATTTCCCCGCCGCAACCCCAAACGGATGCTCGCTAACGGAGTTCATGCGCTCGCCAGTCAGCGTGAAGCCGTGTCCGCTCCTTCGCGGGAGCAGTGCCTAGGCGGCGACCTTTAGCGGCTCGTACGAGGCTAGCGGCGGCGACCGGAGCGTGGACCTGCTTCGAGGACGAGGCCGGCCGGTCCTTCGCCAGGTCATTGACAGCTGCACCGCCTTATGCCGGTTTCCAGCGCAACAGAGACGCTAGTGTTTCTCGGCCGTGATCGCGCCGTCAGAGCCGCCTTGCCGCCGGGAATAGCGGCGAACGGATTGGCGAGCGTCCCGGCGCTCGCGACCCGGGCGAGGATCGCCTTCAGCATGAACCGCTGATCCTGGACCCGCTGCAGGTCACCGAGGGTGAATGCCCGGGTGCGCGAAGCCGAGCGCCTGGGTACCGTTGAGCGTCTGGCAGTCGCCCTTCAGGCGCAGCAAGGCCACCGGACCTCGCCGAGCACCGGATCCGCGGGAAACAGATCCTCGGCCGTTTCACGCACGAGTACCAGGTCGCCGCCTGACAGACCCGCTAGGAGAAGAAAGAAGGATACCGCGGCGGTCGTGTATTCGAGCCCGACAGGATCTCGGCGGCCAGCGCGGCCAGGTCGCGCAGGTCCACGCCGGCCGTCGCGGCGGTGACGAGGATCGCATCGGCGGCGACCCGGCAGTTCCCGGGGAGCTGGCCGGTCCAGCCGCAGATGGCGCGGGCGTAGGACTCGGACAGGTCCGCGGCGGCCAGCGCTACGGCGACCCGGGGGTGAGCGCCGGTCAGTTGGACCTGCGGCACTTGGCGCACCTGGCCGGAGTAGCCTGAACCAGGGCCGCCATGATTGACAGGGTGCAAGATTCAAACTTTCAAAAAAGGAGAACCGTCATGTCCGAAAACGAAACAGAAAATGACACACCCGTCAGCGACACGCTCTTGGTGATGACCGCCACGTCGCTAGATAACAGCGACTTGAGCCCTCGCGAGCTCATGATCGCCCGGATCGCTGCCCTAGTCGCGGTAGACGCCCCCGCCGCTTCCTACGTGCTCAACGCCATACCGGCGGCAGACTCAGGCATCACGGTCGATGATGTCGAAGATATTCTCGTCGCGGTGGCGCCCGTCGTGGGTACAGCCCGCATCGTCTCAGCGACGGCGAACATCGCCGAGGGACTAGGGTTCGTGATCGCCCTAGCCGAAGCTGAACTCGAGGAGGAGGAGGAACTCGAGGCCGAGGCGGAGAACTAAGGGGACCCCATTTACCGGCGGCCGCAGACACTGGTCGGGCCGGGCGCTGACGCCAGGGTTTGCTTTACGTCACGCGAGCTGACCGGAAAATAACTCACCTCAATTGGGCGCGCGGCAGCGGACCCGAGGCTGGTTCGAGCGTCGGGCCTGGTCAGGGCGGTATGGGTTAGGCGGCCGGGGCCAGGGTTACTTCCAGTCCCAGGGCCTGGAGCTGCCGGACGTGGTTGCGGATCTTCTTGTCCCGGTCGGTGCGGGAGGCGACGTAGTCCGGGCCGAGGTCGGTGTAGCGGGCGGCAGGCTCGGCGAGCAGGTGCCAGATGATGATCAGGATGGACCGGGCGACGGCGACCTGGGCTTTGGCCTTGCCGCGGCGGCGGGCGACGCGGCGGTATCGTTCGCCGAGGAAGGTACCGGTACGCGCGGCGCCGAGGGCGGCCTGGCCGAGGGCGCCGCGCAGGTAGGCGTTGCCGTGTTTCTTTTTGCCGTGGCCGGTGCGCGGCCCGGACTGGTTCGCGGCCGGGCATAGCCCGGCCCAGGAGACCAGGTGCGCGGCGGTGGGGAACCGGGTCATGTCCAGGCCGGCCTCGGCGATGATCGCCGCGGCCAGGTCCGGGCTGATGCCGGGGATCTCGGCCAGCCGGGCGGCGGCGGGCAGCACGGCGGCGTCCGGGCCGGTGCCGGCGGCGGGGCCGGTGGTGCCGTCGGCGTCCACGCCCTGCGCTTCGGGGAGGGTGGCCAGGGTGTCGCGGATGCGCGCCTCCAGCTGGGTGATCTTCTGGTCCAGGAACTTGATCTGGTCCAGTTCCAGCTGGGCGAGCTCGCCGTGGTGGGCGTCGAACATGCCGGTCAGCGCCTCGACGAGCTCATCGTGCTTGGGTTTCATCCGGGTGCGGGCCAGGCCGGCCAGCACGTGCGGGTCGCGTTCCCCGGCGATCATCGCCCGCACCATGTCCTTGGCCGATTCGGTGGTCAGCTTGCTGGCCACCGACGACAGCTTGATCAGCGCGCCTTCGAGCAGCTTCTCCAGCCGCTGGTAGCAGCGGGTCCGCTCGCGGACGTAGTCGGTGCGGGCGCGGGTATAGTCCCGCAGCGTCCGGATCGGGCCGGCGGCACGAAGCACGGCCGCAGCATCCCCCACTCCGTCAGCCGGGCCAGCCACATCGCGTCGTGCTTATCGGTCTTCGGGCGGCCCTTGAGCTGCCGGGCCTGGGCCGGGGACACCAGCTGCACCGCCAGCCCGAGCGCTTCCAGCAGGTAGTAGAAGATCCGCCAGTAGTCGCTGGTCGCCTCCAGCGTGACCATCTGCACACGGTCCTTGAGCAGGTGCCGGCCCAGATCACTGACCGCGCTGGTCACGGCCTGCACCTCCCAGACCTTGCTGGCCCGGGGCCTGCCGTCCCGGCCGGGCAGCCGGACGCACACCATCCCCGACGCCTTGGCCACGTCGACCGCGGCCACCCGCTCGAACACCCGCTGGTGCTCCTCGTCCTCGATAACCTGCGGCCTGGCCTTGCCCACCGCGGTCACCTCCGTATCCTCGGATATGGGTAACAGGGCGGGCTGCCCGGGGACCCGCGGTCACGGCCTCAACGGCCCGAATACTGACCGGCGTGCTCGAAGCAACAAAAAGCGACCCTCAGGTCACAGGTCCCGGCGCCAGGCTTAGCTACGGGCTCGTATCCCAAAGAAGCTCGGCGTCACGGGCAGCCCGCACCCAACCTGCACCATCCGGCACCCGCTCCGCAGCCACATCACCCAGCCCCGGCCACCACGCGGCAGTGAGCGGACCTCAGCCCGCCACGACCAGCACCCGCCATTTTCACGCCGCGGCAACCACACCCCCGGGTGAGAAAGGCTTAGCTTGCGATTTAAGGACGCGGAGATCGTTTAGGTCTGGGTTCTGCTGTTCCCTGGACATAGGAACGGCCTTCGGGTGACGCTGAGTTCTCGCCAAGAGATCCAGCTGCACCAGAAGGCCGTGATGAACAGTCTGCAAGGCACCCCTGCTCGCGTCGAGGCGTTGCCCGGGTTATCCAGGTTCCGTGCGGGTTTTCATGCCTGCTTCACCCGCCGCGGTGATGCCCTGTTCGAGCTGGCGGACGCGATGCTGTGCGCGCAGGGCCCGGTGCGATCGCCGGTGGAGCTGTCCTTGGAGCCGGAGTTCCGCCGCCGGCACGGCTCTGTCTGCGACGCCCTGGCTAAGGGCCGGATCAGCGGTAGCTGCCTGCGGCACCTGCTGGTCGGCCTGTCAGCACCGGCCAGGGCGGGCGAGCCGCTGATGTTCGCGATCGACGTCACTCCGCACCCGCGCCCCGACGCCCAGTACGCCGACGAGCGGACGATGGTGCAGGTCCGCGGCAAGGGCGGGGACCGCTGGCTGCCCGGCTGGCCCTACAGCCTGCTCGTTGGCATCCAGTGGGGTTCTTCCTCCTGGGCCGATCCCGTCGGGGCACGCCGGCTGCGGCCCGGCGAGGAGCACACCGACGTCACGATCGACCAGATCACCGGGCTGCTCAAAGACCTGACCGCGACCGGGAAGTGGCAGCCCGGCGACCCGCCCCCGCTGGTCCTGCTCGATGCGGGCAACTACGCCACCGACCTCACCTGCGCCCTGGCCGGCCATGACGTGCAACTGCTGGTCCGGCTGCGTACCACCCGGGTCTTCTACCTCGACCCTGCACCCCGGCGACCGGGCCAGATGGGCGCGCCGGCGCGCCACGGCGCGGAGTTCTCCTGCTCCGACCCCGCCAGACGGCACGCCCCCGACTTCGAACGCACCGCGGAGTCCGGGCTGTACGGCACCGTGACAGTCCGCGCCTGGACGGGACTGCACCAAAAACTCGGCAGCACCGGCCGCTGGGCCGGCTGGCCGCGGGACAAGCAGCTGCCGATCGTGCGCGGCACGGTCCTGCAAGTGGCCGTCGGCCACCTGCCCGACGGCCGCAAACCACCCAAGGACCTGTGGCTGTGGCACGCCGGCCCCGTTCCGGCCGACCCGGACCTGCTCTGGAAGGCCTACCTGCGCCGCTCCGGCCAAGAGCACTTCCACCGCTTCGCCAAGTCCTATCTTGGCCTGGCCAGCGCACACCTGAACTCGGCGGCAGCCACCGACCGGTGGGTGTCCCTGGCCATGGGTGCGTACGCCCAGCTACGCCTCGCCCGCCACCTCGTGGACGACCTGCGCCGCCCCTGGCACCCACGGCCCGACCCGGGCAAGCCCCTCAGTCCCTGCAAGGTCCGGCTCGGCTTCCGCCGACTCCGCGCACGAATCGGCACACCCGCCGACTCGCCCAAACCCACCCGCCCCGGCCCAGGCCGCCCGAAAGGCTCGAAGAACCGCCCGAAATCCCGGCGACCGCCCTACCGCAAGAGCGAACCGGCCACCGCAAGCACGAAGAGTGATAACGGAAGCTTAAATCGCAAGCTTGGGGCCCTCCGCTGAATTACGCGGGTTTGTCCGAGACGGATGCCTATCGTGTGTGGTATGGCGACGGTTGAGGTTGATGAGGATCGTTTCGCGGCCATGCTGGCGGAGCTGAAGCCGCATCTGGATGAGCGGCAGTGGCGGCTCACGTTGGGGGCGCAGGCGCGGGTGCTGGGCCGGGGCGGGATCAGCCGGGTGGCCGCTTTGACCAAGTCGCATCCGGACACGGTGTCGCGGGGTGCGCGCGAGCTGGAGCAAGGCGTCGAGCCGGGCGGGCGGGTGCGTCAGGTGGGCGCCGGCCGGCCGCCGGCAACCGGCCTCGATCCGGGGCTGGTGGATGCGCTGCGGAAGCTGGTGGAGCCGGAGACGCGCGGGGATCCGATGCAGCCGCTGGTGTGGACGACCAAATCGACCGGGAACCTGGCTGGTGAGCTGGGCAGGGCGGGGCGGCCGGTCAGCGCGGACACCGTGGGCCTGCTGCTGAAGGACCGGCTGGGCTACAGCTTGCAGGGCAACGCCAAGACCATCGAAGGCAAGCAGCACCCGGACCGCGACGCCCAGTTCCGTTACATCAATGACCTGGTGACGTGGTGCCTGGCGGCCGGCATCCCGGTGATCTCGATCGATTGCAAGAAAAAGGAACTGGTCGGCAACTTCAGGAACGGCGGCGCGGAGTGGGAGCCGAAGGGCTCGCCGCGGCAGGTCAACGACCACGACTTCGCCGACAAGCAGCTCGGCAAGGTCGCCCCGTACGGGATCTACGATGTGGCGGCCAACTCGGGGTGGGTGAACGTCGGAACCGACCACGAGACGGCGGCGTTCGCGGTGGAGTCCATCCGCCGCTGGTGGAAGGCTGCCGGCGCACGGACCTACCCAGGCGCCCGCCAGCTGCTCATCACCGCGGACTGCGGAGGTTCCAACGGCAACCGCCGCCGGCTGTGGAAGGTGGAGCTGGCCAGGCTCGCGACCGAGCTCGGGATCGAGATCACCGTCGTCCACCTGCCCCCGGGCGCCCAATGCCGTTGCTTGACTTATTGAACTATCGCGGGATGGAGTGTGAGCACCTTGGCGGCCACCCGGCGGGTAGGACGGCGGACCTGGCCTGCTTTGCGGAAGGAGTACTTCGAGGCCGGGCGCTTGAGGAACCGGTCGGCCTCCCGCAAACGTCTGACGCCGTTGTCGAGCTTGCGGCAGATCTTCGCGGCCATCGTCGCCATGAACTGCTTGATCTGCACGGATGTCTGTGCGCATTGACGGATGACACTGCGCCGCACGTGCTTGAGGACCTTGACGAAGGAGATGCGGTCCGGGTCGATCCGCTCGTTGCCGGCCAGCCGCATGATGATCCGGGTCAGGCAGTGGTGCACTGCGAGATGCGCCCATGCCTCCTGACGTACCAGCTCCGGGTCCGCTGACCGCAAGATTTCCTGCGGGCCGCGCTGGAACGTCTTGACCTGCCGGAATGAAGATTCACTTTCCCAGCGCTGATGGTAAAGGGCGGCGAGTTCACCGGCGGGGAAGGCCACGGGGTCCATCAGATCGGTCAGTAATCTGACGACCTCGCCCCCGTCGACGCGGTATTCGATCACCCTCACCGGGACCCCGCCGGGATGCGCGCCCTTCTGCCCGGCCAGGTTCATCCGCGCCAGGTACGTCCCGTCGTCCAGGACCTTCACCGGGCGGCGGGCCACGCTCGACCGTGCCCGGATCAGCAGATGCGCCCTGGCCTGCGTATACGCCTTCCACAGCGCCACCCCGGGAAAGCCCCGGTCCATGATCACGAGCATCCCGGTCGCGCTGCCGGCCATCGCGATCGCCAGTTCCGGCTCCCCGCCGCGGAACCCGCCCACGCTGGCGTCGATCGACGAGTGCGTCCCGGTCTCGGCCAGCGTCACCACCCTGGCCTGCGGGAACCCCGCTGGCAGGCCGTTGGCGTCCACCGGCCCGCCGAACGCGGCCCGGTTACCCGGCGTATCCGGCACGTCAAGCACGAACCCATCCACCGCGGCCACCCGCATCCCCCGCCAGAACGCGCCGTCCAGGCCGGCCGGGGCCACCGGCCCGGCCAGCCTGCGGAACACCGCCTCGATCACCCCCGCACCCAGCCGCTGCCGGGCCCGGGTGAACGAGGACCTGGCCGGAACCGCCTCGCCCATCCCCTCCAGTGCTCCCACCAGGTTCTCCGCGACATCGTCATAGGAGTCCTGCTGGAACAGGGCCAGAGCGAGCACGTAGTAGACCATGAACCGGGCAGGAAGCGCCCCGGGTTTCTTATCCCGCGTGCCGCACTCAGCCAGGACCTCATCCACCAGATCGGCGGTCACCCACTCGGTGAGCACACCCAGCCGCACGTCATCAGATAACCCGGTCCACGGATGCATACCCAGCATCATGCACCCCCGGCCGCCTACCCACGAAACGATAGTTTGCAGCCGACAAGCAACGGCATTGCCCGGGCGCCAGCAAGTGGAACAAAATCGAGCACCGGCTGTTCTCGGCGATCTCGATGAACTGGCGGGGCCGCCCGCTGGAGAGCCACCAGGTGATCCTGGAGACCATCCGCGCCACCACCACCCGCACCGGGCTGAAAGTGCAGGCAGAGCTGGACACCGGCAGCTACCCGACCGGCATCGAGGTCACCAAGAAGCAGATGAAAGACCTGGAAGCCGAGGTCATCACCCCGCACGAGTTCCACGCAGACTGGAATTACACCATCGCGCCCGGGTACCTCGGCCTCGATCACGACACGCCCGGCATCACATAGCTAATTTTGCGGAGAGACCTTAGCCTCGATCCACCGATCAAATAGGGGTGTTTCCGGGCGTGTCAACGTGAAAGGTGCCCTCTGAACTGGGACGATAGGAGTGTCTAAAGCTTCTGTCGTCTGGTTCGAGAGGACACCTCGTAAGTGCGATTGTTGCATAGCCTGGGCAGGACGCACGCATCGTTTGATGACCCGAATCTCGTGTCGCGGGCCGGGCTGGTCCCGGTGATGGCCCTGGCGCAGCGCGCCGGGCTGACGGAGCTGGTCGCGGTGCACGTCCGGCCGGGCGGCGAATGCGGGGTCAACGCGCACCTGAAGGTCCCGTGCCTGGTCGCGGGGATGGCCGCGGGCGCGGACAGCATCGATGACATGGACCTGCTGCGGCACGGCGCGATGCCGGAGCTGTTCGGCGGGATCCGGGCGCCGTCCACGCTCGGTTCGCACCTGCGGTCCTATACCTGGGGGAATGTGCGCCAGCTGGAGATCGTGAACCGCCAGCTGCTGGGCGGGCTGGCCCGGCGGGCGCCGCTGCTGCCCGGCAAGGACACGCTGGCCTTCATCGATATCGACGCGATGCAAAAACGCGTCTACGGGCACCACAAACAGGGCGCCGGGTTCGGGCACACCAAGATCCAGGGCAAGAGCCTGCTGGTCCGCGGCCTGAACGCGCTGGCCGCCACCATCTCTACCCCGCTGGGCGCGCCGGTGATCGCCGCGACCAGGCTGCGCGGCGGGACCGCGAACTCTGCCCGCGGCGCGGCCAGGTTCGCCGCCGAGGCCATCGGCACGGCCCGCGCCATCGGATGCGGCGGCCTGCTTATCGTGCGGGCGGACTCGGCGTATTACTCCGCCGCGTTCTGCGGCGCGGTCCGCCGGGGCGGCGCCCGGTTCTCCGTCACGGTGAACATGGACCCGAAGATCGCCGCGGCCATCGCCGCCATCCCGGAGGCGGCCTGGACGGCGATCCGCTACCCGCGCGCGATCTGGGACGACCAGCTCCGGGCGTGGGTCTCCGACGCCGAGGTCGCGGAGACGGAATACACCGCGTTCACCTCCAAGAAGGGCCAGGCAATCACCGCCCGGCTGATCGTGCGCCGGGTCCGCGACCGGAACAAGCAGGCAGCGGCCGGGCAGGACGAGCTGTTTCCCGCCTGGCGGTACCACGCGGTATTCACCGACTCTCCGTTCGAGCTGATCCAGGTCGAGGGGCAGCACCGCGACCACGCGATCGTGGAGCAGATCTTCGCTGACTGGAGCGACGGCCCCCTCGCGCACCTGCCATCGGGGTTCTTCCCGGCCAACGCCGCCTGGCTCACCTGCGCCGCGATCGCCCATAACCTGCTGCGCGCCGCCGGATCCCTCGCCAGCCTCTCCTACGGCAAGGCCCGCGGCGCCAGCATCCGCCGTGACCTGATCGACGTTGCCGCCCGCACCGCCCGCCATGGCCGCGGCCACATCACGCTGCACCTGCCCGAGGGCTGGCACCGCGAACACGAATGGATGACCCTGTTCGCGGCCGCCTGCGGGCCACCGCTAGCAGCGGCCTGACCAGCCCGGACCCGGTCACCGCACCCTCAACGGCCTCGCCGGCCACCCAGGACCCTGACTCCGAGCGCAGATGCCCCGGACAAGCCGCAGAACAGGTGAGCGGCAAGCCAGCCATACCCTTATCACGGTCAGAAACACGAATCGTCAGAAACAGCGGCGCGACATATCGGTCGGTGGATCGAGGCTTAGCGTCGGACCTCATGGCTCTTAGGGGTTGCTGCGATTACAGTACGATCGACCTAGCGTCGCTACCGGAGTCTCCGCAGCTCAAGCAGTCACTGTGAGTGCGGTAAGAAGATCTTGGTTTTCTTGAACGAGCTGGTGTACTTCGGCGCGGTCTTCGGCCTCTCCAGTGTCATCGGGCCATCGCCGGGGGGCTTCATCACCCAGCATCTGAGCTGGCGGTGGGTCTTCTACATCAACCTGCCGATCGGCGCCGCCGCCCTCGCCGTCATCGCGGTGGTGCACAAGCTGTCGCGCCACCGCACCCATCACGCCATCGACTATCCCGGAACAGCGCTCCCGGGAGCAGCGGTCACAGTCATCATCCTGCTCACGACCTGGGGCGGCACGACCTACGCCTGGAGTTCTGCGCCGATCATCTCCCTCGCGGTGGCGGCGGTGGCGCTGGCCGCCAATTCTTCTACACAGAACCGGCTGATATGTCCGTGACCGCACGGCATTCGCGCCCAACGGCCTTGACGCCCTATTCGGCGTTCTGGTCGGGTCCGGTAACTGGCGGTCAGACACGGCTGATCACGCTCCGTCACGCGACGCGGAGCCGGGCGGCGCGCTGCCGTCAGGCAGTCACCCACACCCCCTTTGCGTGAATCTCATAACAGCTACCTCCGATAGATGCCGGTAACAACTGCCGTCGCAACCGCCGTGGGTTACTGAACGGCGGCATCCTGCGCCCGTGTCGGTTACGGTTCGTGAGCAGCATGGTGATGGCCGCCTACCCGGAATTTCTCGTGACCGCTAGCAGAAGGTGCAAACCGCACAGGGACATGCGAGAGCGCCTTACTCGTCAGGCTTCCAGCGTTCCGGCGGCGTGACGACCATGCCGACACCGGGCACGGTCACGACGTAGCCGTGCTGGGCTAGCCAGGCGTGGGCCCGCGCGGCTGTCTCCTTGGCGACACCGAAGCGTTCGGCGAGGATCACCCGGGACGGGGCTGGGCGTCCTGTCTCCCAGGTTCCGGCGCGTATCTCGGCCTCAATGATCTTGGCGACCTGAAGATACCGGGCAACCCCGGACAAGTCGTCAAGATCGTCTGTCATGGCAGTGACCCTAGTTCACCTGGTGCATTGTACGTTTCCGCAGATTGGACCGGGTGGACTAGGTGCACCGGGTGCACACTCTTAAGCAACCTGCCCGTGCGGTTTGCTGTGACCCGTGGGCCGCGCGGGCAGGCCACGGGTCTCCACGGGTCAGGCAAGGGATCTTTCAGCCGTGGCACTGCCGTTTGATCAAGTCGTCAGGGAACAGCGCTTCCTTCAGGCCCACCCCGAATGGGCCATCCACGCCCAGGACCGGGGCTCCCGGTTCACCGCCGAAAAAAACGACGGCAGCCACTGTCATGTCGTGGCCGCCCTGTCCCTGGAAGAACTACTCAACCGCCTCGACCAGATCGTCGCGGCCCAGTGAGACGCCGGGCCGCGCCACACCAGGACACCCTGCGGCGGATCATCTTCCAGCTCCAGCGCCCCGGCCCGGTACGGGGATCATCCGCACGGTGCGGCCAGTCCCGGCCAGCATCCGCTATGACCGCCCGGTGCGCCTGCTGCTGCGCGCCGTCATCGCGGCCGTGTTGTCGCTGCTGGTCTTGCGACTGGTGCCGGGGCAGCCCTCCGGCCCTGCGGTGGTGACTGGCCTGATCACGTGGTTCGTGCTGACCGCGCGGGGGGATCTGGCCCCGCCGCCGGGCCGGTGACAGAACATGATGCCTCCGGCGGGGGCCTCCGGCTCGGTGACGGGGGCCACCAGGCCGGGCCGCCGCACGTGGCTGGGGTGGAAGGCTTGCCGGTCACCTCACCGTCATCCCGGGCAAGCCGAGCAGACCAGGCCGCGCCCATCCAGGTCGTTCGTCCAGTGGGGCGCTCCACCTGGACAGGCACGGCCCGGCCCGCTACCCCTGCGGGCGGGACGACGGCGAGGTGACAGCCAGCCAGCCCGGGAAATGCGCTCACGCGCATTAAAAAGGCCCAGGGCACGGAAAACGGGAAAGGCAGTAAATGGGTACTGAGCAGACAGGGCACGGCCCGGTAAAGGCAGAAAAACAGGCCGGTAATTCACCGGGAACCATTCCCGGGCCGGACATTATCGCATATAAACTGAGGAGAGAGGAAAGGCCGGGCGGGATGAAAGTCCGGTACAAAGTGAAGATAGAGACCGGGCGGAAAGCCCGGGAACTGGACGAGCGCCAGGCCAGCGCAATCCGGGAACTACTGCACTGGGCCCGCCCGCACAGGCCCTCACGGGCCGGGACGTGAAGGAGACAGGCAGATGACCGCCACCGCAGCAGACATCCCCCAGGCCCTCGCGGTTCGATGTCCAGGCCGTCTACAACCGCGACAAAAACCAGGTCACCATCCACGCCACCCTCACCGACGCCACACCCCAAGCCATCAAAGACCTGCTCACCGACCCCCGCGCCGACCACAACACCCCGCTACCATCACAACCAGGAACCACACCCCAAGATCATGTTGGCCATTTGACCGGGCACACTGGGTCGTCCCCCCGGGCCAGCACAGCGAGTCCCGGGCTTCAGCCCGGGCGAGTGGCCGGTGTGTCGGCGAAGTACCACCGCGGGGGCGCGAAGCGCAGCGGGGGGTTCCGGGGGGCGTGCCAGTCTAAATGGCAAACGGCCAACCCAAGCCGACGCCTGGTGATCGAGTGGACCACCGAACTGTGACCCGAGCCCGCAACGAAGGGGGGAACGCAGTGACACCGAGTTTCCGGGTCCGCTCCCATAGGGGGACAACAAAATCGCTACCCAGCCCGCGCCACACGCCGAGTACGTATTCGGAAATCGTGTGGCTGGGGGCGAGTTGGATCGCGCCTACCAGGGCAAACGCGAACCGGACCACAGGACTTCCGAATAGTTACCACGCCGACTAGTCATCGAGTGGACGGCTTCTCTGTGACACACGAACCTAACGCGGCCAAACCAGCCGCAAAGGCCGGTCAAGAGGCACCAAGGTAAGGGCAAATCGTCTGCCGGGAAGGAGTAGCTACCCCACGCCTTCCCGGCCGCGTCCCGTCCACGGAACCAGCAGCAACAGGGGAGGTGGCCCGCCCACCCTCCCCCAGGCGCCGGCCCCGCGACCCGGAACGCCCACCCGCCGCACGCGGACCGCGCGCCAGGGCAAACCGGAAAGGTATCTCCGCTCGTGTGAGCGATCTGGACAGGTGAAATTAGCGGTGAGGCTCGGCGAGGTGAATTGAGGCTAGATTCGCCGCCGACCCACCCTGGGTGTGACGGCCGCGGCCACGACCGCGGTCTTGGCCACCGGCGCCGGCCCGGGTGTCACGGCTTTGGCTACGACTGCGGTCTTCGCGACTGGCGCGCGGATGACGCCGACCCTTCCGGCGCGTGCTGGCCTGACCGGCATTTCAGTCTCCCGTCTTCGCGTTTGCCTCGTCCGCCTCGATCGAGGCAATGATCGCCTGAATGGGAATTCGCCCATCGGCGATCAGCTGGCCACCCGAACGCCGCGCCGCTGCTGCGAAGGGCGCGGCCCACAGGTTCTCCCAGACGAGCACCCCGGCGATGCTGCCCGGCTCCATCGCAGCGGCAAGGTGCTCGACGTCCTCTTCGGCCAGCAGTTCACCCAGCTCAGCCTCGATGGCCTGCAGCTCCCCGAGTTCACCGACGTCAGACAGTTCCGTCGCCTCGACGGTACCGTCCGCGTCCTTGGTGAGGATCAGCACATCGATCACGCGGATCGTGCCGGAATCGACCAATGCCCGCAGCTCCGCCACCATCTCGCCGGTAAAGTTACTCGCTCCCGCCGGGAACTCGACGACCACGTAGTCGACGGGACCCAGTTCATCCGGGGATACCTCGGTCATCATCATTCCGTTCGCTGACCCGAACCGAGCCGTCTCGACATGGAAGGCCCGCGGGCCCTCCTGACCTTAGACGGACTGCCACCCCGCTGCAAGGGCGGGTAATCGGGCGCCGGCACATGACCAGGCCCGGTAGGCGCACCGGAACTGCCCCACGGTGAGAGACCGCTTGACGGCTCGCTGGCCTAGCTGAGGGAACGGCATGCGGGACAGGGCCAGATGATCTTCGCGGCGGTTGCTGCCAGGCATCGGCCGGCCGCCCCTGGCACACGTTGGCAGACTCAGAACCGTACCCGGCCTGGATGCCGCAGCCTGCTCAGATGCGGTGTTGATGACCAACCAGGCGAAGATCGTTCCGCGTATGTTCCGGGATCATGGCGGACGGTCAGTGAAGCGCCGCTATCACCCAGTACGGGTGATCCTCCATCGGCCTGCTCAATCGAAGCTTGAAGGAAACGACCCCGATGACGGTGTTCGGGACTGCCGGTGCCCGATCTGACCCAGGAGGCCAGCGCGACCCATGGGACATCACCATGACGAGGCCGAGGAGGAGCAGGTCCCGTTCCGGCTCAAGGGTGCTTCGGGGGCAGGCCGCCACATCGTGGTGACCGCGGCCAAGCGCCGGTGGCTGGATGAGCACCTGCAGCGGCAATGGCGCAGGCCGCCCACGGCGGCGGAGTCGGACCGGTTCGTGGCGGACTTCGTCCGCGAGGAGGTCCTGTACCGGGAAGCGCTCACGCTCGGGCTCGATCGCGACAACCTGGTCGTGCGGCGGCGCCTGGTCCAGAAGATGGAAATCCTCACGCTCCGCGACGCACCCGGGATCAGCGAGTCCGACCTGATGGACCATTACCTCGCGCACCGCGCGGACTACGTCCTGCCGGAGTCGGTCTCGTTCCGGCATGTCTTTTTCAGCGCGGCCATTCGCGGTGCTGACGCGCGCGCAGCGGCAGGGACCGCGCTGAATGATGTGCGGGATGGCGGAGTGCCCGGGGTGAGCGGGCTGGGTGATCCGCCCCCGATGCCACCCGAGGTCAGCGACTGGACCCGGCCCATGGTCGAGGCCCGGTTCGGGACGGACTTCACCGCGCCGGTCTTCGGGGCCGAGCCGGGCGGATGGTCCGGTCCGGTAGCTTCGGTCTACGGCTGGCACCTGGTGTATGTGACCCGGCGGATGGCGGCCCGGGTGCCGGACTTCGCTGAGGTGGCCGCCCGGATCGCGACCGACCTGGACGCGGCGCGCCGTGCGGGCGCACTGGACCGCATCTACGCGAGCGTCCGGGACGCCTACGAGGTCGAGATCGAGCCGGCTCCCGCCGACCTGCCAGCCCGCCCGTCCCACCTGCACGATCACGCCGAGAGGACACGAGCATGAGCACCCCCGCGAACCCGCTGCGGAACGCCTACTTCGGGGAACTGCACGTGCACACGGCCTGGTCGCTGGACGCGTTCGTCCTCGCCGCTCTGAACGGCCCCGACGAAGCGTTCCGCTACGCCAAGGGCGAGCCCGCCCGCTCGTCGCTGAACAACGCCGAGGAGAACCGGCTGTCGCGCCCGCTGGACTTCGCGGCGGTCACCGAGCACGCCGAGTGGCTGGGCGAGTACGGGCTCATCGTGGACCCGGACTACATCCCGGAGGACCCGGCGGCCCGCGCGCTCGTCGACCGGTACCGTGCCACGCAGGTCCCCGGTGACGACGGCCGCGCTGGCAACGTCCACGCCATGGTGGAGGTGGTCATCTCCGGGATGGTCCGGCCCGATCCCACCCGGCTCCCCGTCGGGGAACTGAAGGAGGTGCTGGATGCGGGCCGGACGATCTGGCGGCGGATCGTCGAGATCGCTGAAAGCCACAACGACCCCGGCCGGTTCACCACGCTGAACGGGTTCGAGTGGACACCCACCCCGGGCGGGGTCAACTTCCACCGGGTCATCATCTTCCGCCGCAACGACGTCCCCGACCTGCCGCTGACCAACTACGAAGCCACCCACCCGGAACAGCTGTGGGACTGGCTGGAGACCGCCGCCGGCGGCCCGGACAATGCCGTGGCGATCACCCACAACGCGAACTTCAGCAACGGCCAGATGTTCAACCCCCGCTACAGCGACGGCCGGGAGATCGACGAGGCCTACGCCCGCCGCCGCGCGCTGTGGGAACCGCTCACCGAGGTATTCCAGAGCAAGGGATCGTCGGAGACGACCCCGGCGGTGTCGCCCCAGGACGCGTTCGCCGGCTTCGAGATCGTCGCATCCCAGGCGTTCCAGCAGGTCTCCGGCTCATCGACCGGAGCCACCGGCCAGATGCGGTGGGGCCACCGTGCGGGGCGGCCTGGCGGAGGGGCTGCGCCAGCAGGACCGCATCGGCGTCAACCCGTTCCCGGTCGGCTTCGTCGGCGGCAACGACGGCCACTCCGGGACGCCGGGCAACAGCGAGGCCAAGGACTGGACCGGCGGGAACGCCTACCTTGACGACACCGCCGACCTGCGCCTATTCGGCGTGGTCGAGGGCGGCCTGCCCTCGGTGCTGCTGAACCCCGCCGGGCTGACCGGGGTCTGGGCCGATGAGAACACCCGGGATGCCCTCTTCGATGGGCTCCGGCGCCGCGAGACCTTCGCGACCAGCGGAACGCGGCTTGCGCCCCGGCTGTTCGGCGGATGGGACCTCGGCGCGGCCGACGTGCGCGACCTCAGCGCGGCCGGCTACCGCAAGGGCGTGCCGATGGGGTCCGAGCTGCCCGCCCGGCCAGGCGGCGCCGCCGGCCCGACGTTCCTGGCCTACGCGGCCAAAGACGAGCTGGGCGCCAACCCGGACCGCATCCAGATCGTCAAGTGCTGGACCACGCGGGGCATGCTGTTCGAGAAAGTCTACGACGTGGCGGCCTCCAGCGGCCGGGCACCCGGCCCGCGCACCGGTATCCTGCCGCCGGTCGGCGACACCGTTGACGTCTCCACCGCCACCTACACCAACGACATCGGCGCGGCGGAACTGTCCGCCGCGTGGACCGACCCTGACTTCGACCCCTCACTGGCCTGCGTCTACTACGCGCGGATCCTGGAGATCCCCACCCCGCGCTGGTCCACCTACGACGCCGCCAAGCACGGCAAGCCGCTCCCGGCGAGCGTGCCAGCCAGCGTCCAGCAGCGAGCCTGGACCTCTCCGGTCTGGTACACCCCCAGCGAGAACGACCGCGCAGCCGGCCCGCCGCCGAAGGCATGTACACGATCGCCGAACTCGCCGACCAGGGCATCCACCCGATGACCGACGACCAGATCCGCGCCGTGACCATCGGCCGCACGGTCCGGTCGGTAAACCTCATCACCGGGTTCGAGGCCACCCTCCACTACGGCGCGGACGGCAACCGGTCCCTGATGGGCCTCGGCGACCGCCCGGTCGTCACCCCCTACGAGATCCGCGACAACCGCCGCATCGAAACCACCCTGCTCGGCGAACGCATGTCGATCGCCCTGTTCTCCGTCGACGGGCGCACCCTGGGCGCCAGGGACGACGAGGCCGGATACGTCAACTACGAAGCATTCATGACAAGCTGACAGGGGGCGTCCCCTGACGCGAGATCGTATGACTCGCATGTAAGCGGACAACCGACCCAGTGGGGTGACGGCGGCCATCCCATTGGGAGACGGTAATCATGTCGGCGCAACGGCAATGAATGCGACGTTATTCGCGCTAGCGTTCGTCGATCCACACCCACGCCATCGAACAAGCGTACGGCTACGTTCGAATTTTATCTTTTAGGCTTGACGTAAATACCTTTGCCCGGGACTACCACGGCCAGGCCCTCGTCGGAGAGGATCTTGAACGCGCGCGCGACCGTGCCACGGGCCAGCCCGTACTCCTCGATGAGGGTCCGCTGCGATGGCAGCGGCCTGCCCGGTTCGATGGCGCCCGTGGTGATTCTGTCTCACAGCAGGTTCGCGAGCTGGACGTACAGCGGCACGGGGCTGTGTTGTCGATATCGGGCACGTCAGGCACCCTATAGGCCCCTGATCAGCCATGTTTACCGGGGGTAACTAGACTCGCTCTAGGTAACTAAGGTGCCTTACTGGCTTTAGTGGCTCATAGTGCTATAGCCTGAGCTGGCCGTGCCCGGTGCTGACCCGTACGGTACCGGCTCCAATTGAAAGGCAAGGTCTGGGACGGGCTGAAAGAGCACTCCCTCGCCGGGTGGAACCTCGGCAAAGTCCCGGTGGGCTACCTCGGGGAACGCCACCCGCATCCCAACCCGATCAAGGCCGCCGAAGGCCGCACCAAGACCCGGCTCATCGAAGACCCTGTCTACGGGCCCATCGTGGCGCTGATCTACCGGTGGCAGGTCAGTGAGCATCTGGGCAAGCCGACCATCCGCGCCCGGCTGGCCGCCGACCCGATCACCTACCCGCCGCCCGGCCGGTCGGCTGGTCCCTGGCGCTGGTCGATGAGATCCTGTCCAATCCGAAGTACAGCGAATGGATCTGGTCCGCGACCACCACCCACCCCGCGCTGGTGGACATGGGCACCTGGGACGCCGCGCAGCGGATCGGCCGCCGGCACGGCAACGTCCGGGACCCCGAAATGGCGACATCCCCGCCGCCGCACCCGCCGGCCTCACCGAACGGCTCCTGGATGCGTTCGAGATACAAGCGGTCTACAACCGGGACAAAAACCAGGTCACCATCCACGCCACCCTCACAGACGCCACCCCCCAAGCCATCAAAGACCTGCTCACCGACCCCCGCGCCGACCACAACACCCCGCTAGCATCACAACCAGGACCCACAGGCCAAGATCATGTTGGCCATTTGACCGGGCACACTGGGTCGTCCCCCCGGGCCAGCACAGCGAGTCCCGGGCTTCAGCCCGGGCGAGTGGCCGGTGTGTCGGCGAAGTACCACCGCGGGGCGCGAAGCGCAGCGGGGGGTTCCGGGGGGTCGTCCCCCGGGTATTACGGCATGAGCATCTCGGGGGTGAGGCTGGCCTCGGTGCTGGGCAGGCCCAGCTCGATGGCCCGGCGGTCGGCCATGGCCAGCAGTCGCCGGATCCGCCCGGCGATCGCGTCCTTGGTCAGCGGCGGGTCGGCCAGCTGACCCAGTTCCTCCAGGCTGGCCTGCCGGTTGGCGATCCGCAGCTGGCCGGCCATGGTCAGGTGCTCGGGCGCGTCGTCCCCGAGGATCTCCAGGGCCCGCTCGACCCGCGCGCCGGCCGCGACCGCGGCGCGCGCGCTGCGGCGCAGGTTGGCGTCGTCGAAGTTGGCGAGCCGGTTCGCCGTGGCCCGGACCTCCCGGCGCATCCGCCGCTCTTCCCAGGCCATCACGCTGTCGTGCGCACCGAGCCGGGCCAGCATGGCGCTGATCGCGTCGCCGTCCCTGATCACCACACGGTCGACTCCGCGGACCTCACGCGCCTTGGCGTGGATCTTCAGCCGCCGGGCCGCACCGACCAGGGCGAGGGCCGCCTCCGACCCCGGGCAGGTCACCTCGAGCGCCATCGACCGGCCTGGTTCGGTGAGCGACCCGTGCGCCAGCAGGGCCCCCCGCCACGCGGCCTCGCAGTCGCAGGTCGTGCCGGAGACGATTTGCCGCGGCAGCCCGCGCACCGGGCGCCCGTAGTTGTCCAGCAGGCCGGTCTGGCGGGCGAGGTTGCCGCCGCCCTTGAGCACGCGGACGACGTAGCGGTTACCCTTGCGCAGCCCGCTCGGCGCCAGCACGAGCAACTCGGACGCGTGGCCGAACACCTCGCCGATGCCGGCCCGCAGCCGGCGGGCGGCCGCCCCGGTGTCGAGCTCCGCCTCGATCACGATGTGCCCCGCGGCCAGGTGCAGCCCGCCCGCGAACCTCAGTATCGCCGACACCTCGGCCTTGCGGCAGCAGGGCTTGACCACGCTCACCCGGCTGAGTTCGTCCTTGACCACACCCGTCATCGCCATCGCGTCCTCCTGTGCTGTGCTAGCCCGGGGGGGCGACCCCCCGGAGCCCCCCGGTGCGCTTCGCGCCCCGCTGTGGTGCTCGCCGTAACACCGCCGCTCACCGGGCCCAGGGGCCCGGGTCGCTGGGCGGTCGGACCTGCGGTCCGTCCTTTGTACGTAACCCCCCGGTGCGCTTCGCGCCCCGCTGTGGTGCTCGCCGTAACACCGCCGCTCACCGGGCCCAGGGGCCCGGGTCGCTGGGCGGTCGGACCTGCGGCCCGTCCGCTGTCCGTCACCCGCTGCTGAGCTTCGCGTCCCGCTGTGGTGCTCGCGGTAACACGCTCCGGCGGCCGTCGAAGATGTCCGCATAGGCCCTCGATAGGAGCACCGGATCATGCCTGGGTGTTCCGTCGGCCACGGCGACGTCCGCGAGGACGAGCTGTGCCCCCAGGGCCCCGGCGGCCTTCTCCAGGTCCGCCACCGCGTCAGGGGCCGTCTCGCCCGCTGAGGTGTCGGCGAGGACCACGTCGAACTCCAGCCCCGGCGAATGCCCGGCCAGGACCTCCAGGTGCTTGTGCGGGGAAAAACCGCCTGTCTCCCCGGGCTGCGGTGCCAGGTTGAGTGCCAGCAGGCGGTGCGCCGGCGTCCCCCGCAGCGCCGAGGCCAGCTCGGGCACCTGCAGATGCGGTAGCACGCTAGTGAACCACGACCCCGGGCCGAGCACCACCCAGTCTGCCTCCATGACCGCGGCGACCGCGGCCGGAACGGCCGGCGGATCGTCCGGCAGCAGCGAGATGGACCGCACCCGGCCGGGGGTGGACGCGCATGCGTCCTGGCCGCGGACCCGGGAGATCTCGTCCGGGCGCGCCGGATCGGCGCCCTCCACCTCGGCCACGATGTCCAGCGGGACCGAGGCCATCGGCAGCACCCGGCCGCGCGTCCCCAGCAGGCGGCCCACCCAGTCCAGGCCCTCGACCGTGTCCCCGAGCAGTTCCCAGAGCGCGACGATCAGCAGGTTGCCCACCGCGTGACCCGAAAGCTCGCCGTCGCCGCCGAACCGGTGCTGGACGACCCGGCTCCACGTTGTCCCCCAGTCGTCGTCGCCGCATAGCGCGGCCAGGGCCATCCGCAGGTCGCCGGGCGGCAGCACGCCATACTGGCGGCGCAGCCGGCCGCTTGACCCGCCGTCGTCGGCCACCGTCACGATGGCGGTGAGGTCACTGCTGAGCCGCCGCAGCGCGGACAGCGACGCGGCCAGCCCGTGCCCGCCGCCTAGCGCCACCACTTTGGGCGCCGTCACTCCAGCCGCCATCGTTTCGGGCCCTGTTGCCCTGGGCATCGTTCCCCCGGCCGCCTCACCACCCGCGGCCCTCATTCACGCCCGAGGTCCCGGTGGGTGACCCGGACGTCGGATCCCTCGTCGCCCAGCTGTGCCGCGAGATACTCGGCGATGGCCACGCTGCGGTGCTTGCCACCGGTGCACCCGACCGCCAGGGTCACGAAGTGCTTGCCCTCGCGCTCGTCGCCGGCCAGCAGCACCTCCAGCGCCGCGAAGTACGCCTTGAGGAACTCCTGCGCCCCCGGACGGCTCAGCACGTACTCCCGGACCGGCTCATCCAGGCCGGTCATCGGAGCGAGCTCCGGGATCCAGTGCGGGTTCGGCAGGAACCGGCAGTCCACCACGAGGTCCGCATCCACCGGGAGCCCGTATTTGTAGCCGAACGACACGATGCTGACCCGTGGCCCCCGCACCGAGCGCCCGCCGAAGAAGTCCCGCATCCGCCCGCGCAGCTCGTGCACGTTGAGCCGGGAGGTGTCGAGGATCAGGTCGGCCTCGCCCCGCACGTCGCGCAGCAGCTCCCGCTCCGCGGCGATCCCGTCCACCACCCGCCCACCGGACTGCAGCGGATGCGGCCGGCGCACGCTGTCGAACCGCTGGACCAGGGTCTCGTCGGCCGCTTCCAGGAACACGATCCGGGAGGCCACGCCGCGCGCGCCGAGGCCGTCGATCGAGGACTTCAGGTCCGTGGTGAACGCGCGGCTGCGCACGTCGACCACGGCGGCGATCTTCGGTACCGCGCCGTTGGACCGCTCGGCCAGGTCGACCATGGTGGGCAGCAGCCCAGGCGGCAGGTTGTCCACCACGAACCAGCCGAGGTCCTCCAGCGACTTGGCGGCCGTGCTGCGTCCCGCGCCGGACATGCCGGTGATGACGACGATGTCCGGCGCGACCGGATCGTCCGCAGCGGCGGCTGCGGCCCCGCCGTGCTCCCGGGCCGGCTCCCGTACCGGATTCACTGGGCCTCCCCCGTATCGTGCAGCGCGGCGGCGATGGTCTCGGCCAGGCGCGGCCCGACTCCGGGCACCGCCGCAATCTCCGCCGGGGTCGCCGCGGACAGCTTGCGGACCGAGCCGAACCGCTTGAGCAGGGCCGCCCGCCGGGCCAGCCCGAGGCCGGCGATATCGTCGAGCGCGCTCGCGGTGAAGCCCTGGGACCGCTTCTGCCGATGGTAGGTGATCGCGAACCGGTGCGCCTCGTCCCGGACCCGCTGCAGCAGGTAGAGCCCTTCGCTGCTGCGCGGCAGGATGACCGGGAACTCCTCCCCCGGCAGCCAGACCTCTTCCAGGCGCTTGGCCAGCCCGCACACGGCGACGTCCTCGATGCTCAGATCGCTCAGGGCCCGCCAGGCCGCGTCCGCCTGCGCCGGGCCGCCGTCGACGACCACCAGATTGGGCGGATACGCGAACTTGCGCTGGCGCATCGCCGCGTCCCGTTCGACGGCCTTGACCTCCGGATCCTGCTCGGTATCTCCCAGGATGTCCAGCTCCCCGGTTTCCTCTCGTTCGTCCAGGTAGCGCCGGAACCGGCGGGTGATCACCTCGGAGATAGCGGAGATGTCGTCGGTGCCATCGTCGCCGCGGACGCTGAACCGGCGGTACTCGCTCTTGCGCGCCAGGCCGTCCTCGAACACGACCATGGACGCCACGACGTTCGTGCCCTGCAGGTTGGACACGTCATAGCACTCGATCCGCAGCGGCGCGTCGGCCAGGCCGAGGGCTTCCTGAATCTCGTGCAGGGCGCGGCTCCGGGTGGTCAGGTCGCTGGCCCGCCGGGTCTTGTGCAGCGCCAGCGCCCCCATGGCGTTGCGCTCGACCGTGTCCAGCAGCGCCTTCTTGTCACCGCGCCGCGGCACCCGCAGGTTGACGGGGCCGCCGCGGCGGACGGCCAGCCATTCGGCGACCGTCTCCGGCTCGGGTGGCAGCATGGGCACCAGGATCTCGCGGGGGACGCCGCTGCCGGGGCTGTCGGCGGCGCCGGGGCCACTGTCGGGCGCGTTCACCGGCGTCTCCCCGTACACCTGGCCGAGGAAGTTCTCGACCAGTTCGCCGGTCGTCACGTCCTCGACCTTTTCCAGCACCCAGCCGCGCTGGCCGCGCACCCGGCCGTCGCGGACGTAGAAGATCTGCACGGCCGCTTCGAGCTGGTCCTCGGCCAGGGCGATGACGTCGCAGTCGGTCCCGTCCCCCAGCACGACGGCCTGCTTTTCCAGCGCCCGCTCCAGCGCGCGCAGGTCGTCGCGGAGCCGCGCGGCGCGCTCGTACTCCTCGGCCCCGGCGGCCTGCCGCATCTCTGCCTCGATCCGGCGGGTGAACCGCGCGGTCTGCCCGGCCACGAAGTCGCAGAAATCCTCGGCCAGCTTGCGGTGCTCGGCCGCGCTCACCCGCTCCACGCACGGGGCCGAGCATTTGCCGATGTAGCCGAGCAGGCAGGGCCGGCCGATCTGCCGGGCCCGCTTGAACACCCCGGCCGAGCAGGTCCGGACCGGGAACACTCGGAGCAGGGTGTCCACCGTGTCCCGGATCGCCCAGGCGTGCGAGTAGGGCCCGAAGTACCGGGTGCCCTTGCGCTTGGCGCCCCGCATCACCATGACCCGGGGATACTCCTCGCTCATGGTGACCGCGAGGTACGGGTAGCTCTTGTCGTCCCGGTACTTGACGTTGTACCGGGGATCGAATTCCTTGATCCAGGAGTACTCGAGCTGGAGTGCCTCCACCTCGGTACTGACGACGGTCCAGTCGACCGAGGCCGCCGACGTCAGCATGGCCTGAGTCCGCGGGTGCAGGCTGGCGAAGTCCGCGAAGTACGAGTTCAGCCGCTGCCGCAGGGACTTGGCCTTCCCCACGTAGATCACCCGGGCGCGCGCATCACGGAACCTGTAGACCCCGGGCGACTCCGGAATGGAACCCGGGGCCGGCCGGTAGGTTGCCGGATCTGCCACGCAGTAACTCTACGGCGGGCCGGCGACGGTCCGCGCGTTCCCGTCCAGGCTGTCGTGGCCGGGTGCTAGGCCTTCGCCTGATCATTGGTGAATTCCGGCATGGGAAGCTCTTCCGTGGGCCGGTGCCACACGCGCCGGCCCCACGGCAGGGCGGCGATCATGAACGCGATCACCCCGAGGCTGACGACCAGCATGATCTTGTCGACAAACTGCCAGTGCGCCCAGGTCAGCATGGACATGGGCAGATACAGCGTCGCGGCGTAAGCGCCGAGGACGATCTGCAGCGGGATCGCCAGCGGTGACGGGTAGGCGATACGCGATGGGGCCTGCCAGAGCAGGTACTGGGTGCCGAACGCGGGCGTAATGGCGAGCAGCGCGGTCGTGGTCACGGTCGCGATATCGAGGGGGTGGGCGCGCCGCCACCACCACACCGCGAGCAGGGCGCCAAGAACAGCGAGTTTCGCGCCGTACGAGCCCGCGTTGATCCACAACGGATCCTGGGTGACCGGCAGCCTGGTCGGGTGGAGGGCCACCCACACCCCGGCCCAGCCCCAGCTTCCGATCGGCGGATGATAGTAGGTCATTACCTTGGCCAGATAGGGGAGCTTGCCGACCGGAGTGCCCACGGTGAGCGGCATCGAGACGAACAGCAGCGCAAGGAGCCCGCCAGTAGCGGCGGCGAACTGCCAGCGGCGGCGCATGGACGGCAGCGCGAGCCACAGGGCCGGGGCGAACAGCACGGGCCAGGTCTTTGCTCCGATACCCAGGCCGAGCAGGAGGCCGGCGGCGGCCGTGGCCCGCCCCGAGATCTGCGGGCCGGCCCGCAGGACGACGGCGAACGCGGCGAACGAGAACAGCAGGCACGCCGGCTCGACCTGGCCGTGGACGGCGCATACCAGAATGGACAGCGGATTGCACGCGTACTGGAACCGGCGCAGCTCCGCCCGCTCGCCCACGGCGCCGGCCACCGAACCAACCAGCGCGACCACGCCGAGGTCACAGACGATGGACGGGATCCGGGCGGTGATGAGCCAGGAAATGTGAAAATGTATGTGCGCCCAGTAGGCACCCGCCAGCGGGAAATCGTAGACCGGCAGGTAGCTCCAGCGGACAACGGGCGTGAACAGGATCGGGTCATGGTGGTGCAAGGTCGCGTATCCCACGTTCTGGAAGTCATACGCAAGGTCCCTGGGACGTACGTGGTACGCGAGGGCGAGCATCACGAGCCGCAGGACCAGGGCGGTGTAGATCGCTAGCATCAGCGAGGGCCGCCAGTTGCGCCGCTGCGCAATCAGCATCAGAGCGGCACCCACGGCCAGCAGCAGCAGAGCCGCCACGCATTCACCCGGATTGAGCATGGAATAGTTCAACTGCGCACCTCGAGTGGGCTACGGCGCCGGATTGGCCGGATACGGCGGCCCGGGCTGGGTGACTGGGTTGATAGCGGCGGGTGAGGGCCACCGTCGCAGCGCGGTGGCCAGCAGTACGGCGTAGGTGCCGGCGGCCGCGGCGGTCCCCACCAGGAAGCCGATCGTGGCCCGGTCGACCGCATTGCCCGGCAGCGTGGTAGCGGCCAGCAGCGCGGCCAGTCCGATCAGCCATCCCGCCGTGGTCCACGCGTGCATGCCCCGCCCGAGCAGGGCTTGCGCGAGGATCATCGCTGCGAGGCAGAGGCCGACCGAGACGCCCATGGCCAGGAAGGTGACCGCGCCCACCCCGTCCCGGAAGCCGAACAGGAGCCGGATCAGCAGCGGGCCGACGGCCGTGGTTACAACCGTGCTGACGACCGTCAGCACCAGGCAGATGGTGAGGACCCGCCTCGTCAGGGCGACGAAGTCCGCCTTCCGGTCCACGGCCGAGTGCGCGGCCATGGCAGGCAGGAAGCTCGGCTGAACGGCGGTGAAAAGGAACACCGGTATGCGCACCACCACGAGAGCGGCCAGGAACGCCCCGGCCTGGGCCCGCTCGGCGGGTGTGGCGAGCAACTGAATGATCACGGGGCCCGCGTTGACCAGCAACTGGGCGGCGAGCGAACTGATCAGCAGCAGCCCGAGGGCCGCCCCGAGCGGGCCACCCCGGACTATGGTCACCGTCGGCCCCGGCAGCTGGGCTGTCCGCCCGGCGAATGACGCGGCCAGCGCGATCCATGGAGCGGCGGCGAAGAGCCAGCCGACCGCGGCCACGCTGTGCGCGCCGATGACCACCAGCCACAGCAGGCCCGCCAGCCGGAAGCCGCCCTCCACGGCCAGCTGCAGCCCGTACCGCCACAGTTCCCTGCTGCCCGCGAAAACGCCGCGCGACACGAAGCAGCACGCGTAGCCCGGCAGCGCTACGCAGAGCGCGCCCAGCAGGTCCCAGCTCCCGCCCAGCAGCCGCAGCGACACCGGGCGGGCCGCGACAGCGATGAGGCAGATCGCGATCGCGGTCACCAGGCTGGCCCCAACCGCGCGCCGGACCAGACCGGGGTCGAAGGTCGCCGATCCGCGTTCGTGACCACGCCGGCGCGCGATCTCCTGCTCGACCGGCAGGAACAGCCCGGTCGCGAAACTGCTGATCAGGACGTAGAGAACGGATATCCCCGCGAATGAGGCCGCGCCCAGCAGGCGGCCAGCCAGAACCAGCGTCACGTAGGAGGTACCGGCCAGGACACCAAGCCCGGCCACGAGAGGCATCGAACGCCGCACCGCGCCCGCGCCCGGCAAAATCCGCCCGCCCACCGGCTGGTCTCGGCTCCCGGCCAGCGTCATGGCCTGTGCCCGGCCGTCAGCGCAGCTTCGAGCTCGTCGCGTCCGGCGACGGAGCCGATCTCATAGAATCGCTGGCTGACCTCGAACCCCGCCAGCAGGCCATCGCCGGCGAGTTCGCTGCACACCGGGGCGAGGTCCGCCTGCCCGCCGGCCCGGACTCGTTCCCCGATGACCTCGCGGCGGAACGCGAGCAGACCGTAGTCAATCCAGCGCATCTGCGGCGGAGGGGTGGCCAATCCCTTCGCGTAGCGGATGATGCGCATGCCTTCGAGCACCACGTTGCTGCCGTCCCAGCGCCCATCGTTACGGAAGACCGTCATCAGCGCGGGCTCGCGTCGCTCACGTGCCGCCCGCAGCACCCGGGCCGGATCGACCTGCAGCCAGGAATCGCCGTACAGAACGAGGAAGTCCTGCTCCAGCGCCCCCTCGTCATAGGCGAGCCGCAGCGCACCCGCGGTACCCCGCAGATGATCGCCCTCGTCAACGTAGCGAACCGACAGCCCCCAGGACGCGCCGTCACCGACGTGATCGCGGATCATCTGGCCCAGATATCCCACGCAGTACACGACCGAGTCGATCCTGGACCGCGCCAGCCACGACAGCTGCCACGCCGCGAACGGCGTTCCCGCGATGGGCAGCAGCGTCTTCGGGATGGTCCTGGCCTCGGGCCACATGCGGGTCCCGAGACCGCCGGCCAGAATCACGCATTGCATCGCTGGACCTAGTCACGGGCGATGACGGTGCTGCCGTCGTGATCGAAGGCGAAACGGACTTCAGTGAGCCCCTCGGCCGCCATCGCCTGCCGGAGCGCGTGCTGGTCCCGGGTGTAGAAGAGCAGGAAGCCACCTGCCCCGGCGCCCACCAGCTTGCCGCCCAGCGCCCCGCTATCGCGGCCGAGCTGGTACCAGCGGTCGATATGGCCGTTCGACATCGACGTCGAACGCTTCTTCTTATGCTCCCAGTGCTCGTGCATGAGCAGGGCGAAACCCTCGGTATCGCCCTGCTCAAGAGCGGATTTGCTGCGCAGGCCGAGTTCCTTGACGAAGTGCAGGTTGTCGATCATCGAGGCGTCGCCACCCTCCGACCGCACCTTCTGCTCAGCCAGGACCCGGTCCGCGTCGCGGGAATAGCCGGTGAAGAACATCAGCAGGTGTTCCTCAAGGTCATAAAGCGTCTCCGTGGACACACCGAGCCGCGACGCCTCGACCTGACCATCGGGCCTGAAACTGAAGCATTTGAGGCCACCGAATGCGGCCACGTACTGGTCCTGCTTGCCAACCGGCCGGCTGAGGCGGTCGATCTCGATGGCACAGGCCTCTTCGGCCAGGTCGCCTGCTCCCACGTGGCCACGGCGGAAAGCGTGGACGGCGCGGAGCAGTCCCACGGTGAAGGCCCCCGACGAGCCCAGGCCGGTACCGGACGGGATGTCGGCCATGCTGACGATTTCGACGGACGGCCCGACGTCGTGGGCGAGCAGCACCTCGCGGACGATCGGGTGCTCGATCTGCTCAGGGCGCTCGACGCGCTCGAGCGCCGAGTACTTCAGGAAGTAGTCCGGCGTGAACGTCCGGTTGATCGCGATGAAGATGTATTTCGAGATGGCGGCGGACAGCACGAAACCGCCGAAGTCCTCGTAGTACGACGGCAGATCGGTGCCTCCGCCGCCGAGGGTGATCCGGAGCGGAGCCCGGGTAATGATCACGTGAGGTCCGCCTCCCGGACGCGCGCGACGGCCGCGATCTGCCAGCCGAGCGGGAAGTCGTCGCGACTGTGCCTGAATCCCAGGTCGAACAGACGCGCCGCGGTCAGCTCGGCTCTGGATGGCGCCGCGCCCGGCGCGCGGTCCTCGACGTCGGCAATGAGACGACGGCCCCGCGCGATAACGGCCAGCTTATAGAGGTTGAAGAAGGGAAACCCCGCGCGCTGCACACGCTCGACGGCAAAGCCCGCGTCGGTGAGTACGCCGCGCAGGTCTGCGGCCGTGAAGTGCCGATGATGGCCGATGTGCCGGTCGAAGGCGGAGCGCGGGCCTCCCGGCACGGTGACGATCACCCGGCAGCCCGGTGCGAGCAGGTTCTTTGCGTTACGGAGCAGCCGCACGGGCTCGGCGACGTGCTCAAGAACCTCGGAACACACGGCGTACTCCGCCGCCGGCTGACCGGGGCCGAGCGTCACCGGCTGCAGCAGGTCAAGCTGGGTGAAGCTGACCTCGGCTCCGCTCGCGGCGGCGGCGGCACGACTGCGTTCGACGCCGGCCGAACTGTACTCAACTCCCCATACCGCCAGGTCCGGGTACATCTCCCGCAGGTGGATGGCGAACTCGCCCTGGCCGCTGCCGATATCCAGCACCGCCGCGCCGGCGGGTGGCCTGCCCAGCAGGCGCAACACCAGCTGACGGCGGTAGACGTTGGCCGGGCTGCCCTCGGCCGCCTCCCCGTAGGCATTCCAGTGATGGTCCCAGCCGCCCGGGTCCAGAGCTTCCGATCCGTCCGCGCGGATCGCGCGATCCGGGGCGCTCACAGAAGATAGCCCGCGGTCGCGGCGTCGTCGTGGAACATGCGCACCGTTTCCAGCGAGAAGGCGTCGAGGTCCCGGCCCAGCAGCGCCAGTTTCTTCAGCAGGTCGTGCGTCACGGTGATGATGTGGACGCCGAGGTCGTCCGCTTGCCGCACATTGAGGATCTCTCGCGGGCTGGCCCAGAGCAGTTCAAGCTCGGGATACGGCGCAATCGTCTCAAGTGCCGCCCTCATCAGCGGGAGCGGATCCCGCCCCGTGTCCGCGACGCGGCCGGCGAACACCGAGATGACCGCCGGGGAACCACCGGCGAGGGTGGACGTGACGGCCTCGACCTGGCTCAGCGTCATCAGCGCGGTCACATTCACCTGCACGCCAGAATCGGTCAGTTCCCGCACGACGGCGGCGGTGCTCTGCCCGCGCGTGTCGGTGACGGGGATCTTTACGTAGACGTTGCTGCCCCACGACGCGATCAGGTGAGCCTGGCGCAGCATCTCGGCGTGATCATCGGCGAAGACCTCGAACGAGATCGGCCGGTCGGTGATGTGCTCGAGCACCTTGCGGGCGAAGCCTTCGTAGTCACTGACGCCGCACTGGCGCATCAGCGTCGGATTCGTCGTAAACCCCGCGATGTGCGGCTGGTCGACCAGTGCGAGGAGTGATGGGAGGTCAGCGCCGTCCGCAAAGATCTTCACGGTTTTGAGTCTCAGATCAGTCATCCCTGCGGCCCCCCGTCGCCCATTCTTGCCCCCGGATCCATGCTGCGGCCTCGGCCAGGTCTGCGACGGCCACGTCCGCACCGACCGGGGCCGGCTCGTCATAATGACGCTCGACGTAAATGGCCCTCACCCCGGCGCGCTGCGCCGCTTCGACGTCGCGCCATCGGTCCCCGACGCTGGCGCTGCGGCCCAAATCGAGGTTCAGCCGGTCCGCGGCGCCCAGCAGCATACCTGGCTGTGGCTTCCGGCACGCGCAGACGTCAGAGTCGTCGTGCATGCACACGCAGATCTCGTCCACCGGCACGCGGCTGCGCAACCGTTCGTGCATCCGGTCGACCTCGGCGGCGGTCAGCGTGCCCCGGGCGACATCTGGCTGATTGGTCACCACCACGAGGACGAAGCCAGCCCGCTTCAGGTCCGCGCACGCCCTGGCCACACCGGGCAGAACGCGGAACTCTTGCAGCGATCGCGGAGGGGTTGGGACGCCGCCCCGGACGAACGCCTCGTTGAGCACGCCGTCCCGATCGAGGAAGACAGCCGGGCGGCCGCGGCTCGCGATCACCCGTCGAACCGCCCCGCACGCGCGTCGGCGAGCATGGATTCCATCGATGCCCGCAGAGCCTGCCGCCCGGTGCGCTGGTTCTTCCAGCCCAGCGCGCGGATGCGGCCGGTATTGATGCGGACGACCGGTACATCGCCCTTCCAGCCGCGGTCCCCGCCCGTGTACTCGAACTGCGTGGCCCCGGCGGGTAGCCCGACGACGTCCACGGCGAGCTCGGCGATCTCGGTGACCGTGACGTAGTCACCGGTCGCCACATTGAACACCGCGAAGGGCTCATTAGCCAGGCCCGCTGCGTGCAGGACGGCCTCGATGACGTCGTCCACGTGGATATAGGACTTACTTTGCCGGCCGTCACCCAGAATGCGCAGGCGGTCCGGATCGTCGAGCAGACGGCGGATGAAGTCGAAGCCCACGCCATGGGTCTGGCGCGGCCCGACGACGTTGCCGAAGCGGAACGCCCGCGCCGTGAGGCCGAACATCGCCGCGTAGGACGCCAGCAGGGCTTCACCCGCGAGCTTGCTCGCTCCATAGGTCGACGCGGGAATCAGCGGCCCGTAATCCTCCGCCGCCTCGTGGTGGCCGAGGTCGCCGTACACGCCGCTGCCGGACGCGTAGAGCACCAGCTCGACGCCACCACGGCGGGCGGCTTCGGCCACGTGATGGGTGAGCAGCGTGCCCTGGTCGAAGTCGACCGCCGGGTCGGTCATCGCCCGCGCGATATCCGGATTCGACGCGAGGTGGATCACGGTGTCGTGCCCGTCAACCGCGGCCACGAGACGCTCTAGGTCCCGCACGTCGCCTTTGATCACCGTGAGCCGTGTATCGGCCCGGTGCGCGGCCAGGTGCCATTCGCGCCCGGACGAGAAGTTGTCGTACACGGTGAGCTTTTCGCATCCGTCGCTGGCCAGCAAACGGTCGGCGAAATGGCCGCCGATGAATCCGGCGCCGCCGACGACGCAGACCGTCCGGATGAATCGCTGGCTCACCGCAGTGACTCCCATCGCGTCGCCGTGCGGGCCAGCGCCGGATGCGACACCAGCAGGTGCCACACCACCGCGCACAGGCCCTCGGTGTGCGGGGTGATGTGGTCGGCGTAGAGCGGCGGGATGACCACGCAGGCGTCGGCCAGCTGGGCCGTCGTGCCCCCATCGCGGCCCACGACGCCGAAGATCGGGGTTCCGCGCTCGCGGGCCAGCCGGAGCGCGGCGACCAGGTTGGTCGACACGCCCTTCTCCGCGTTGCCGCCACCGACGGAGAAGATGAGCAGCGCGTCGCGGCCGGAGAGCCGTGACCCCTTGAGCCACTCGGCGAAGGTGGTGTCCCAGCCCTCGTCGTTCGTGCGCGCGGTGAGTTCGGACACGTTGTCGGTCGGGGTGTATGCCTCGAAGTCGCAGATCTTGCGGAAATCGTTGACGGCGTGCGACGCGTGGCCCGCTGAACCCCCGACGCCCAGGATGAACAGGCGGCCATCGCGTTCCCGTACGGCCGCCAGCCCCTCGGCCAGTTGCTCGACCCTGTCCGTATCGATCGACGTCAGAACGGCGACGGACTCCTCGACGAAGGACTTAGAGAATGTCATTCAGGTCCCTACGGGATCGACCTTACATACGGCGAATGTGTTCAATCCGAACTTGTGCTTGAAGCAGCGAATCCCGTGCGGCAGGAATCCGGCGGCCACCAGCAGCGGCCACAGGTCACGAGGATCGTAATATCTCTTGTGGTCGTCCATCTCGCTGGCCGGCGACAGACCCAGGCGGAACGCTGAGAACTCCAATGCCCGCTTGCCCCGCCAGGACGGTACGTTGACGGCGCACACGCCTCCGGGCCGTACCAGCCGCCGGAAATGCGCCAGGGTCTGGCCGGGCTCCCACAAGTGCTCCAGCACGGACATGGACAAGATCACGTCGAGTGACTGATCGGGCAGTTCCTGAAGGATGCCGGGAAGCGTTCCCTCGATCGCCGTGACGTGCGGCCGTGACTTCAGGTCGTCGGCCAGTGAGATGTCGACCAGCGTCGCCGACCTGACCTGAGCGAGCACCGTGCGCATGTAGGTCGCCTGGAAGCCGCAGCCGAAGTCGCCGACGTCCTTGCCCTCGATGCCGCCGACCGCCCGCCGGATCTGGTGGCCCGATAGCCAGACCCCGGCCCGATCGACGGCCGTGATCTTGCCCTCCTGGCCGAACGCCGTGTCCCGGGCGACGTCGGTGTCAGCCATCGTCCTTCTCTCCGTAGCGCACGTCGGTGGCGTGCAGAAGCAGGGTGAAACAGAACGTCGAAAAGCCGATGATCATGAACAGCAGCCCGATGATGCCAAGATGGTCGAGAGTGGAGGAAGGATTCGGCAGCGAGAAATCGTGGGTCACGTAGTGCACGAGCACCGCCGCGGCCAGCACAAACCCGAGCGTGAACAGCAGTCCGCTGGTGACCACCGCATTTGTGTAGCGGAATATCCGCCGCCACCGTCGCCGCGCTGCACCAGTGTAATCGAGAAAAACATGAGCGAGGCAGCCGAAATAGATGCTCTGGAGGCCCAGGACCAACAGGGTCAGGCCGATCAGCATCCAGTAGAGGTTGAACGTCAGCGGGCCTATCGTGATCCCGCCGAAACTTAGCGGCAGGGTGAGCAGCAGGCCCAGGGCGAAAAGCCCGATACCGGGCTTGAACAGAAAGAATTCCGCGCCGTGGATGAACATGGCCCGCAGATTGATCCACGCGGCGCGGAACGGGGAGAGCCAGCCCGAGCGCTTGTGATGCGAAAGGCGGCCGTCACGGTCCTTGTAGAAGGTGACCGGCACCTCCGTGGTCCGCAGCCCCATGCGGACCGACTTGAGCACCATCTCGGAGGCGTACTCCCACGACTGGGCCGTAAGGCCCATGCGGCAGAGCGCGTCCCGGGTAATGCCCCGCATGCCGCAATGGATATCACTGAAGTGGCTGCCGTAGAGACGGTTGAGGATCCAGGTTGTGGCGGGCGTGCCCAGGTGGCGATGCAGAGCGGGCATCGCTCCCGACTCGATCGAGCCTTTCCAGCGCGAGCCCATCGCGTACTCGGTGCCGCTGCGCATCGCGTCGATGAAGGGCGCCAGCTTTCGGAAGTCGTATGTGCAGTCGGCATCGCCCATGATCACGTATTTGCCGCGCACGTACGGCAATGCGTCGATATAGGCGCGGCCAAGCCCGCGCCGGGGAGCCTTGAGGACACGCGCCCCGCCCGCGAGAGCAAGCTCGGCGGTGCGATCCGACGAGCTGTCGACGATGAGGATCTCGCCCACCGCGCCGGCTTCACGCAGACCTTCGTGGCACCACGCCACGAAGTCTGTGATGGTGAGTTCCTCGTTCGCCGCCGGGATGAGAATGGTCACCTCGGGCGATTCGGCGTCGTCCGCGGGCAGCAGGAGACGGCAGTCCGAATCGTGAGCCAAACCGACGTTCACATCCGTCACACCGGCCCCCGTAGCCAGAGAGTGATTAGCCAAGGCATTCTGAGTCGCATCGGAGCCTACTCTTCGGCGTCGGCCTATTGCCGCTCACGACTCTAGTGACGTTTTGGCGTGCCGAATGGTTGCGAGATCGTGGCCGGCCCCGCATTTTTCCCTGCTCCCCCGGGCCCGCAGGCGGCTGACCGTCCCGATCTCACGGGCGGCCCGGCAGGCTCCGGTCCTCGGGTGCTCAGCCCGGCGTCGTGTAGGCGCCGAGGCCGCCGGTCTGCCAGGTGGCACCGTCCGGGGCGATGCCGAGGGCCTCGTACCCCTCCAGGCTCTCGACCCACTCCCGGGCGGCCGGGCCCATCGCGAACGCGGCGGTCGCGTAGGCGTCGGCCGTGGCCACCCTCGGGCCGATCACGGTGACGCTGGCCAGTTCCGTGGCGGGCCGCCCGGCCCGGGGGTTGACGATGTGGGCGCCGCGTCCGGCCGTCCCGGAGGTGGCGACCGCGATGTCACGCCCGGTGATGACGGCGGCCAGCGCGGAGGGTTGCAGCGGGTGCGCGATGCCAACGCGCCACGGCTGTCCGGGCTCCGGCTCGCCGGTGCACTGCATGTCGCCGGCACCGTTGACGCAGTGCCCGGTGAAGCCGGCGGCGCTCAGCATGATGGCCGCCCGCTCGATTGCCCACCCCTTGACCAGCCCTGACGGATCAAACCGGCCGCCGGGCCGGTCGGTGAAGTAGCCGTCGCTCAGCTCGCGGATCGCCGCGCACTCCCCGATGACCTCGGCGAGTTCCAGCGCGCACTGTGCCAGGGTGAGCTCGCCGCGGCCGAACCGGCTGACGTCACTATCGTCGCGGTAGGCCGAGAACGTGGCGTCCACCCAGTGCAGCCAGCGCACCGCCTGCGGCAGCAGCGGGGCGGCCGCCGCCGGGATGTCGAAGGAGAACACCGTGCCCATGACGTGCTCCGCGTGGCGGAGCCGCCCGGCCGGGTGGCCGATAGCGATCGCGGCCGGACTCACCGCGCCCGGGCCGGCCACGTTAGGGGTGGTCATGCTCACGCCGGTCACGACGCGCGGGCCTTGTCCAGCGCGCTCTGCAGCGACCTGATGTAGCCGGCGCTGGTGTAGCTGGCCCCGGAAACGGCGTTGATCTTCGCGCTCTGCGCGGTCAGGGTCTCGTTGTTGAGCAGGGGGAGGGCGCGGCCGTCGATCATCTGGCTGTTGACGCCGTCGTCGGTGTGCTGCAGCACGGTGACCTTGACGATCTTCCCGGCGTTGAGGGTCACCTGCACCTGGGTCGGCCCGTAACCCGTCATGATGACGCCCCCGGTTACCGCGGTCCCCGTCCCTGAGCCCGCACTGACGGGGGCCGGCGCGGCCGCGGCCGCGCCACCCGCGGAGCCCGCCGAGCCCGCGGGGCCACCGGAGCCACCGGAGCCCGCCGAGCCACCGGTCCCGGACGCCGACGTCCCCCCCGAGCCCGTCTTTCCCCCTGCGCCCGATGCCCCCGCCACCACGGTCGAGCCCATGTGGGTCCGGAACGACAGCAGCATGACCAGCCCGGCGATCGTACCGCCGAGGGCAAGCACTACCCGGCGCATCGGCTTTCTCCGTTCGTCGTTCGCAGGTCAAGTCGGCTTCGGATGCGCCCGTGCGCTGAATACAGGGCCCGGAACGCAGCGGTGCCCGTCCAGGGGGCTCAGAATTCGAAGGACTCGTGGTGGATTCGCCCGCGCGGCACTCCTGCCGCGGCCAGGGCGCCGATCGCCGATTCGGTCATGCCAGGCCGGCCCGCACACGTAGACGTCGTAGCGGTGCAGCCCGGGTACGATCGACAGCAGCCGGTCGGCGGTGAGCGGATCTGCGCCGAGCCGGGACCGCGACCCGATCAGGTAGTGCACCGCCGCCCCGCGGTCCCGGGCGATGGCGTCCAGCTCGGGACCGAACACGACATCCTCCGGGCTGCTGGCCCGGTAGATGAGGATGACCTCACCGGGGAGCGTCGCGAACATCGCGCGCAGCGGCGTGATGCCCACCCCGCCGGCCAGCAGCAGGACCCGGCGGCCGTCCCGGGCCGGGGTGAACGCCCCATACGGTCCGTCCGCGATGACCCGGGTCCCGGGGCGGAGCTGGCGCAGCGCGCCGCTGTGGTCGCCGCGGTCCTTGACGGTGATCCGCATGACGTCCGGACGAGGCGCCGCGGACAGCGAGTACGGATGCGAGGACCACCATATGCCGGGGGCAAGGAACCGCCAGCGGAAGAACTGGCCCGGATCGGCCTGGAGCTCATCCAGGTGCTGGCCGCCGATGTAGACGGATACCACGTCCGGTGACTCGCGGCGGAGGGCGAGGACGTGGAACCGGTGACGGGCCGAGCTGCGCAGCGGGCTGATGACCCGGTACCAGACCAGCAGGGCGGCGACCGACGCGTACAGCAGCGACCAGACGAAGCGCGCGTTGGGGCTGCTGATGAAGGACGCGCCGTCGGCGAACTGATGACTGAACGCCAGCGCGACCGCCAGGTACGTGTAAAAGTGCAGGTGATACCAGGTGTCGTAGGACAGGCGGCGGCGCGCCGCGCGGGCGGACACCAGGCCGATACCCAGGAACAGGAACCCGGCGACGGTCGCCATCAGGACGTCCGGGTAGGAGGTCAGCAGGGTGCTCGTCTCGCTGACCAGTCCCTGGTGCGCGGTGACCGCATAGCCCCAGATGATAAGCAGGGCGTGCGCGACGATCACGCTGACGACGTAGCGGCCGCCCATCGCGTGCCAGCGGGCCAGCCGGCCGGTGCCGATCCCCCGTTCCAGCGGCGGCAGCCGGGCCATGAGCGCGACCAGCACGACCACCCCGTAGCCCGCGAGCAAGCCGAGGATGCGTCCCCCGTTGGTGAGCCAGTCGCCCAGGCCGTGGACCGATGGCGTGTCCGACCACCACAGCGCGATCACGGCCAGCGCGCCGGCGACGATCAGGGACAGGACCAGCCCGGGTCGCGCGCGCAGCGGTTCCCGCGCCTCGACGACCCGGCATGACCGCCCCCGCGGGCGGCCGGCCGCGGCCTGGCGTGCCCGGGACGGGGCCGTCCCGCGTGCACCGGGGGCGGGCGGCTTGGACGGGGCCGCCGAGGTGGGCGGGCTGGCCGAGGTGGGCGGCCCCGGCCGTGGTTCGACGCTCAGCACTGCATTCCCCTCCTGGAGCCGTCGGCCTGCTGTTCCATCAGGCCAGCGAGATCTGGCCGGACTGGACCTTGAGGGGCTGGGCAGGCAGCGGGCCCGGGGCCGGACCCGCGACGACATGCCCGTCGGTGACGCTGAATTGGCTGCCGTGGCAGGGGCAGTCGATCGTCCCGTCCGCGACCTGATCCACAATGCACTGCATGTGCGTGCATACCGCGCTGAACCCCTTGAACTCGCCGGCCGTGGGCTGGGTCACCACGACCCGGACCGAGGTGAAGACCTTGCCCCCGCCCAGGGGAATCTCGCTCGTACGGGTCAGTGTGGCGCCGCCGCCGCCCCCCTGGCCCGTCCCACCGGCCGGGGCCGCGGCGCCGCCGGGGGCCGTCCCGCCCGCCGGGCCGGCGGAGGAGCCGCCGCACGCGGCCAGCGTGCCCGCCAGACCAGCCAGGCTCACGCCAGCGAGCAGGCCGCGGCGCGTGGTATCAGCGTTGCGCTGCTGGGTCACAGGTGATCCTCCAGCGTCGTTCGGGTCACAATTCGGATACCACCCATTAATACGTGTGCGGCGGGCCACCCGTTCAGGGAACCGCGCCGTTCGTAATCGCCTGTTAAGAGGCGGCCATAAACCGCGGCGAAGGCCGGCCCGTGTGCCTGCGCGCAATGGCACGAGGGCCAGCAGAACTCCGCCGGCGTAAAGGCACGCAGGATGGCCGGCTAGGCGTCGGGCCAGTCGGGCGGGAGGACGTCGGAGCTGGCCCCCATGGCGTCACGGAGCCGCGCGCGGAAGCTCCCGTGCAGGTCGGGACCCCAGGCGTACTGGCTCGGCACCTGGATCGCGCTGAGCAGGATCTCCCGCAGGTCGCGGGCCCGCCCGCCGCCTTGCGCGAGCGGCAGGGCGGCGAGGGAGTACATCTGGTCCAGGGCGCCGAACAGCTCGTTGGCGAGCAGCGGCAGCGTGCCGTAGCAGACGGCGGCTTCCACGAACCCTTCCCACCAGGTGGGAGGCTCGCCATCATGGTCGGCCGGCACCTCGTCGCCGCCGAACGCACGGCGCAGCCTCGTCCGCACGGCCCTGCGCACGGCCGGGTCGGGATCCTCGAGGCCGCGCTGCCAGACGAGGGCCGCGTCGGTGTCACGCTCGCGCAGCGGCAGCGTCCGCGCCAGCAGTTCGATGGCGAGCGGCACGATGTCACGGTCGGCTGACTCACAGCCCCGCGAGAACGCCTCGATGGCCTGGTCGAGATAGCCCATGCCCTCGGCGACGAAATCGGCCGGATCCGTTGACCCCGAGGGCCGGTAGGCCGGGTCCGCCAGCCTCCGGGCGGCCTCATCCCGCGGGTACGTCTCGGCTGTCGTGCCGGGCGGCTCCGGCCCTTCGGCAGTCATGGCGGAAGACTAAAGGGGAACGCCGCGCCCCGGCTAGCCGACGGGGCGTTAGCACGGGTCAGGCGAACGCCTCCGGCGGCGGGCAGGCGCATATCAGGTTCCGGTCGCCGTAGGCCTGGTCGATCCGGCGGACCGGGGGCCAGTACTTGCCCTGGCGGGTACCGGGCACCGGGTACGCGGCCTCGGCGCGGTCGTAGGGGTGCTTCCACTCCCCGGCGATGAGCATTTCGGCGGTGTGCGGCGCGTTCTTGAGGGGATTGTCGTCGCGGTCTTCATCGCCGGCGCCGACCCGGCCGATTTCCCGCCGGATCGCGATCATCGCGTCGCAGAACCGGTCTATCTCGGTGAGGTCCTCGCTCTCGGTCGGCTCGATCATCAGCGTGCCCGCGACCGGGAACGACATGGTGGGCGCGTGGAACCCGTAGTCCACCAGCCGCTTGGCCACGTCCTCGTTGGTGATACCGGTGCTCGCGGTAATCGGCCGCAGGTCGATGACGCACTCGTGCGCCACCAGGCCCGCTCGGCCGGTGTAGAGGACCGGGTAATGCGGCCCGAGCCGCTTGGCCACGTAGTTGGCGGCCAGCACCGCCACCTGGGTCGCCCGCCGCAGCCCGTCCGCGCCCATCATCGCGATATAGGCCCAGGAGATCGGCAGGATCCCAGCGGACCCGAACGGCGCGGCCGCCACCGGCCCGACCGGCCCCACGGGCCTTGCGGGCCCGCCAGGCCCGTCCGCCTCAGCGGATCCCGCGATCCCCACGTCACGGCTGGGCAGAAACTCGGCCAGGTGCGAGCGAACCGCGACGGGGCCGACGCCGGGACCGCCGCCGCCGTGCGGGATACAGAACGTCTTGTGCAGGTTCAGGTGGGAGACATCGGCTCCGAACGAAACCGGGGTGGCCAGTCCCACCAGCGCGTTGAGGTTCGCCCCGTCGATGTAGACCTGGCCGCCCGCCTGGTGCACCGCGTCGCACACCTGGCCCACCGTGTCCTCGTAGACGCCGTTGGTGGACGGGTAGGTCAGCATGATCGCGGCGACCTGGCCCGCGTGCGCGTCCAGCTTGGCCCGCAGGTCGGCCAGGTCGATGGCGCCGTCGGAGCCGCACTTGACGACGACCACGCGCAGCCCGGCCAGCACCGCGCTGGCCGCGTTCGTCCCGTGCGCCGACTCGGGGATCAGGCAGATCGTGCGGTCCGGTTCCTGCCGGGCACCGGTGGTAGGCGCGGATGGCCAGCAGGCCGGCGAGTTCGCCCTGGGAGCCGGCGTTCGGCTGGAGGGACACCGCGTCGTACCCGGTGATCTCCGCCAGCGCCGCCTCCAGCCGGCTGATCAGCTCGAGGTACCCGCTGGCCTGCTCCGGCGGCGCGAACGGGTGCAGGGCCGCGAACCCGGGCCAGCTGATCGGCTCCATCTCGGCCGCCGCGTTCAGCTTCATCGTGCACGAGCCGAGCGGGATCATGGACCGGTCGAGGGCGATGTCGGAGTCGGCGAGGCGGCGCAGGTAGCGCAGCATCGACGTCTCGCTGTGGTGGGAGTGGAACACGGGGTGGGTAAGGAACTCACCGGACCGGCGCAAGCCCGCGGGCAGCCCCGCGCCCGTGCCCGCGGCCAGGTCCACGGCGGCGGGCGGGCAGCCGAGCAGCGCGGCGGCCACGTTCCGCAGGTCCTCGTCGGTGGTGGTCTCGTCACAGGCGATCTGGATCACGCCGTCGCCCGCCAGGTACAGGTTGTAGCCCGCGTCCCGCGCCCGGGCCACCGCGCCGGCCGCGCTCCCGGCACTCTCGGGGGGGACGACGCGGATCGTGTCGAAGAAGTCACTGGGGCCCGTTCGGCATCCGGAAGCGCTCAGCGTGGCGGCGAGGACCGCGGCGCTGCGGTGCGCGCCGGCGGCGATGGCGGCCAGGCCGTCCGGGCCGTGGTAGACCGCGTACATGGCGGCGAGCACGGCGGGCAGCACCTGCGCGGTGCAGATGTTGCTGGTCGCCTTCTCCCGGCGGATGTGCTGTTCCCGGGCCTGCAGCGCGAGCCGGTAGGCGGGCTTGCCGTCGGCGTCGACCGAGACGCCGACGATACGGCCGGGCAGCTGGCGGCGCAGCTTGTCGCGGACCGCGATGTAGCCGGCGTGCGGGCCGCCGAAGCTCAGCGGCAGCCCGAACCGCTGGGTGGTGCCGACCCCGATGTCCGCGCCCATCTCCCCCGGCGGCCGCAGCAGGGTGAGCGCGAGCAGGTCCGCGGCAACCGCGGCCAGCGCGCCGCGCTCGTGCGCCGCCTCGATGACCGGGGCCAGGGCGCGCACGGCCCCGGACGCGCCGGGGTACTGGAGCAGCACGCCGAACAGCGCACCATCCGGCTGCCGGGCGATCACCTCGGCGGTGACCTCGGTGACGACCAGCTCGATCCCGAGCGGTTCGGCGCGGGTGCGCAGCACGCTCAGGGTCTGCGGCAGGCAGTCGGTGTCCGCGAGGAAGACGTGGCCCCGGCCGGCGGCACGGCGCGCCAGCGTCATCGCCTCCGCGGCCGCGGTCGCCTCGTCCAGCAGCGATGCCCCGGCCACCGGGAGCGCCGTCAGGCCGGAAATCATCGTCTGGAAGTTCAGCAGCGCCTCCAGCCGCCCCTGAGAGATTTCCGGCTGGTAGGGGGTGTAGGCGGTGTACCAGCCCGGGTTCTCCAGGACGTTGCGGCGGATGACCGCCGGGGTAATGGTGCCGTAGTAGCCGAGCCCGATCATCGGGGTGAGCACCTGGTTGCGCTCGGCGAGGCGGCGCAGTTCGGCGAGGGCGCCCGCCTCGGTCAGGGCCGGGGGCAGGCTGAGCGGCGCAGCGGACGCCGGCCCGGGCACGGACGCGGGCAGGGCAGCCTCGGTGAGCTCGTCCAGGGCGGAGTACCCAACGGCCGAGAGCATCTGCCGCTGCTCGTCGGGGGACGGCCCAATATGACGCCGAGCAAATTCCATCCAGGAGCCTCCTGAGCTGAGGGTCAGTTAGGCGGCAGCTTCCCGGCGGCGAAGCCGTCCTCCCGGGGGTCCGGGGGGGTGTCCCCCCGGGATAGCACTGCGGGCCCCCGGCGAAGGTGGCAAGGCCACCGAGCAGCGTCAGCCGCCTCGGCTCCCCCTCTGTCGTTAACTCCTGATCTTCCGGTGGTTAACTTCAGAGATGCCTGTCCCGTCCGGTCCTGGCGCCTGAGAGGTTCCGGGGAACGTTGCCCCTTCGGCGCCCCGCGCTGGCCGCGCGAGGACTCTCCCGGATGGTGTCAATGGCAGCAAGAGTGTACCCGCAATGCTCGCCGTTCCACGCGAGGCGCACGGCGGAAGCAGGCCAGCAGACCTCAGCGACGTACGGCGAGGGAGCCACGCGGGGGTTCCGGGGGTCGCCCCCCGGGCCAGCACGATAAGAACCCATCGGCGAGCAGACGACCGTCTGCGAGCACAGTTGTCCCGGGGATTCTTATGTCCCGGGGATTCTTATCATCCAGTGCGCCGGGCTCGTCGGCGGGACAGTTCGTCCTGGCCGACGGAGAGGAGGCCGTCTTCGGCCCGGACGGCGGGAAGCTCGGCCAGGTTGCCCTCTACCTCCTTCCAGACCCGCCCGAGCGCGATCCCGAACACGCCCTGGCCGCCCTGCAGCAGGTCGACCACCTCGTCGGCTGAGGTGCACTCGTAGACGCTGACCCCATCGCTCATCAGGGTGACCTCGGCCAGGTCGCCGGTGCCGTGATCGCGCAGATGGTGCACGGCGGCGCGGATCTGCTGCAGCGAGATGCCCGTGTCAAGCAGCCGCTTCACGACCTTGAGGACAAGAATGTCGCGGAAGCCGTAGAGGCGCTGCGACCCGGAGCCGTGTGCCCCGCGGACGCTCGGCTCAACGAGGCCCGTGCGCGCCCAGTAGTCGAGCTGCCGGTAGGTAATGCCGGCCGCGGAGCACGCGGTCGGTCCCCGGTAGCCGATGTCCACCGCGTCGGCGTCGAATCCGGCACTATCCCCGTCGGGGCCGGGCCCAGCGCTCAGGCCGCGGTCGCCGCCGGACTCCCCGCCGCCGGGCTGGTCGCCCTCATCGTCGGCATCGAACAGCGTGCCTTGCTCCTCGGCGTACGGGACTCCCGCTCGGCGACTATCGCCCGGCTCGTCGTCTCTACCGGATGGGCCCGTGGATCCCGCGCCCCTGGTTCGCGTCACGCCCACCTCCATCGCGAGCTGACCACCCTGGGTACTCGCTTCGAACCGTAAGCCGACCAGCTCACGGCGTCAACGATCCCACGCGGCGCGTCGCGACATTCCGTTTAAGTCAGGCATCTCGGCCCGTGGCGAGCGCTCACCGACTGTGTTTGTTTCCTGACCCCGCTACCAGGGATAACACTGTCCCTCAAAGCGCCTGCATAAACGTACAGTGACCAGTCAGGTCGCGCGGCCGAAGTCTTCCGGCGAGATGGTGTCCAGAAACTCCCGGAACTTCTCAACCTCGTCCTCTTGCTCGTCGGGGATGGCCACCCCGGCCTCGTCGAGGATCTCCTCGGCCGCGAAGATCGACGCCCCCGTACGCAGGGCCAGCGCGATCGAGTCCGACGGCCGGGCGCTGACCTCAGCCCCGTTGGAGAACACCAGGTCGGCGTAGAAGATCCCGTCCCGCAGGGCGGTGATATTCACCGTCCGCAGCTGGACGTTCAGCACGTCGAGCACGTCACGGAACAGATCGTGCGTCAGGGGCCGCGGGGACACCATGCCCTGCTGGGCAAACGCGATCGCCGTAGCCTCGACGGCGCCGATCCAGATGGGCAAGTACCGGTCGCCCTGCGTCTCCTTGAGCAAGACGATAGGGCTGTTCGATGGCATCTCGACCCGGACGCCGACGACCTCCATCTGCCGCACTACAGCTCCATCCTCACGTGCCGCTGGCACACCCTCGTTGGCCGCCACTCCCTTTGTCAAGGTACACCCGCTATCGCCTCGACGCGGAGCGCCACCCACCCCCTACGTCATCGACACGGGGCGCCGGGGCGGTGACCGAGGGGGCAGGTACGGCTCCCGCCAGGCCCGCCTCGTCGAGGGCGGATTCGACCAGTGCGGAGTGCAGCCAGAGGGTCAGCGTGGCGATCTGCCAGGCGTCACGGGCCGCGGAGGCCCGCGCACCGGGACCGCGCTGCCGCAGCTGCGGTGACACGAGCTGCTCCACCAGTGAGATATCCCGCTCGGCGGAGGCCTTGACCCCGCGCAGGTGCCGGGCACCGACGCCGAACTTGGCCAGCGCCGCCGCGGCCCGGGCCACCTCGAGGGCGTCCCGCCCGTAGTGCCGCCCGGACCGGCGGATCAGCCCGTAGTCCTCCAGCTCGGCCAGGCTGTCGCCGTCGATACCGGCCGTCTCGAGCAGCTCGGCCCGGGTCAGCGGCGTCCCGCCGCGGCCGGCCCCGCGCCGGGACGCCTCGTCCGACGCCACGGCCCCGGCCAGCGAGGACGCGAGCGTAGGGCGGGAATTCGTCTCGGCGGACGCGTCGATCGCGTCGAGGCGTTCCTTGATCACCCGCAGCGGCAGGTACTCGTCCCGCTGGGCGGTCAGGATGTACCGGAGGCGCTCGACATCGGACAGGGCGAACTGCCGGTAACCCGACCGGGAGCGGGCCGGCTCGATCAGGCCCTCAGCCTCGAGAAACCGGATCTTGGAGGTACTGACGTCCGGGAACTCGGCCCGCAGCCGGGCGAGAACCCCGCCGATCCCGAAGGAGGCAGGCTCGCGCGATGAGCTCATGCGTAATCCTGTGCGCCTCCGCCGCGGCGCTGTCCCTGCAGGCGGGGGTGCGTCATGAAGATGAGCCGGAACTTGCCGATCTGCACCTCGTCCCCGCTGAACAGCTCGGTTTCCTCGATCCGGTCGCGGTTGACGTAGGTGCCGTTCAGACTGCCGACGTCGCGGACGGTGAACCGGGTCCCGATCCGGTAGAACTCCGCGTGGCGGCGGGACACGGTCACGTCATCGAGGAAGATGTGGCTGTCGGGATGCCGCCCGGCGGTGGTCAGCTCGCTGTCGAGCAGGAATCGGCTGCCCGCGTTCGGACCCCGGTGCACCACCAGCAGCGCCGTATCGGCGGGCAGCGCCTCCAGCATCGCCGGATCGGCGAGCGGTTCGTCGTTCAGCTCGGCGTCGGGGGCCGGCGCCCGGTCCAGGGAGATCGTCGAGGTCGTTTCGCCCGCCCGCTCGGCCGCTCCCCGCATCAGGGCAGTCCCGCAGTTCGAGCAGAAGCGTGCGTCATCCGGATTCGGACGACCGCACCGTGTGCAGTAGACGCTGGCCATCGCTCCGCCAGGCCTCCCCTCCGTGGGCCAGTCCCACTCCGCCGGAGCCTCGTCGCGGCCCGGTCCCTGCGCCTGCGACGCAGGCTCGTGGGATGAGGCTGACCAGGTTACCGGGGCGGGGCTGTTCCGGTCCATGCGCCACGCGAGCAGCCGCCGCCAGCCTCTACGCGGCGCCTGGCCGCTGCTGCCGGCGGATGCCCCGTACGGGGACCACTCCGGGTCCCCGTCGCGACGCCTGCGCCACACCGCCGCTCCACCTCCGCCACACGCCGCCCGGCCGCAGCCCGCCAGCCCGCGACTCGCCACCAGGACACGAAAAGCCTCGCGGCGTCACGTGTCCCATAGTGTGCGTAATTGTCTCACGGCCAAAGGACTTCACGACATGGCGTACCTAGTCAGTCCCCCACCATAGCGCGGCTTATGGCGCCGGATGACCAATCGTCAGGCTCGTCCGGGGCCATACCGAAGCAGCCGATTACCCACCCGCTTAACGTTCGTTACCGGCGGATTTCCCCGCCCGTCACTGGCCCGCTTGCTCGACCACGAGGGCCCACTCGTCCAGCAGTAGCTGGGCGGTGTCGGCGTCGGTGCCTTCCGCCCACAGGTGCGTCACGGCGTCGGCCGGATCGGGCAGCACGAGGACCCAGCCCCGCTCGGGCGCTACCACTCGCACGCCGTCGGTGGTGTCCACCTCACAGGTGCCCGCCGCCTCCACCACTGTCCGCATGACGCTCCCCTTGGCCGCCCAGGGAGTCGGCATGGACCGCTTGAGCAGGTGCGCGTCGGGGATCCGCGCGTCGATCTGGCTCAGCGTCAGCCGCGTCCGCGCCACGAGCCCGATCAGCCGGGCGAAGGTCGCGATGCCGTCCACCGTCCGGGCGAACTCCGGCACCACGAAACCGCCGCGCCCGTCCGCGGCGAAGATCACATCGTCGGCCGCGGCCGCCTGGGTGAGAGCGTCCATCGACGTCGGCGTCCAGTTCACCTCCACGCCGTGGAACCGGCAGACCTGCTCGGCGACCCGCGTCGTGGTCACCGGCAGGGCGACCCGGCCGGTCTTGCGCTCGGCGGCGACCAGGTCGAGCAGGACGAGCAGCGCCCGCTCGTCGCTGACCATCTCACCCTTCTCGTCCACGATCCGGATCCGCTCGCCAACCGGGTCGAACCGGACGCCGAACGAGGCGCGGGAGGAGGACACCACCTCCGACAGGCGCTGCAGCCCCGCGCGCAGCTGGGCGACGGTCTCAGTCGGGGTGAGCTCGTCCAGCCGGCCATTGATGGTGAGCACGTCGACGCCGATGCGGCCGAGCAGGCTCGGCATGACCAGCGAGGTGGTGCCGCCCGCGCAGTCGGCGACCACCTTCATCCCGCTGTCGCGGACCGCGGTCATGTCCACGCAACGCAGCAGTTCGCGGGTGTACCACTCGACGACGCGCGGCGGGTAGCTGAGCTCCGCGATCTCGCCCGGGAACGCCCGCCGGTACTCCTGCCGCGAGAAGACCCGCTCGAGCTTGCGCTGGGCCGCCTGGGACAGTTCGGCGCCGCGCTCGTCCAGGAAGGTGATGTCGATCGACTGCGCGTCCCCCGGCGTGGTCCGCAGCGCGATCCCGCCGCTGTAGTCGGCGCGCTCGGTCTCGAACCGGGCGACCGGCAGGGGCTGCGCCTCCAGGTCGACGACGTTGATCGCGCTGGCGTTCAGCGCGCCCTGAACGGCCCGCTTGAACGTGCGCGCGGCGCGGGACACGTCACGGGACGTCGTGACGGTCGAGCCCTTCCTCAGTGTGGTGGCGTACGCGCTGGCCAGCCGGACGCACAGTTCGGGCGTCACCTCGACGTTGACCAGGCCGGACACGCCGCGCTGGCCGAACAGGGTCCGGTTGCCGCGGGATTCCCAGATCACGCTGTTGTTGACGACCGCGCCCGCTTCGATCGTCTTGAACGGATACACCTTCACCCCGGCCGACAGGTACGCCTCCGGCTCGATGACGCACTCGTCCCCGACGACGGCGCCCTCCTCAATCCGGGCCAGCCGCATGACGTCGGTGTTCTTGCCCACCACACAGCCGCGCAGGGTCGTGCCCTGGCCGACGTAGACGTTGTTGTGGACCACGGCGCGGTGCAGGAACGCGCCCTCCTTGACCACGACGTTACTGCCGATCACCGTGTACTCGCGCAGATGCGCGCCGGACTCGACCTTGGCGTAGTCCCCGATGCACAGCGGGCCGGTGAGCACCGCCTCCGGATCGACCTCGGCGCCTTCCGCGACCCACACGCCGGGTGAGACCTCGAAGCCGTCGATGTCGACGTTCACCCTCCGGGCGAGCACGTCGACCTGGGCTTTCATATAGCTCTCGTGATTGCCGACGTCCTCCCAATAACCGTCGGATATGTAGCCGAACAGCGGCGCCCCACGCTTGAGCAGGCTCGGGAAGACGTCGCCGGACCAGTCCATCGACTCCTCCGGCGGCACCTCGGCCAGGACCTCCGGCTCCATGACGTAGATGCCGGCGTTCACCGTGTCCGAGAACACCTGGCCCCAGGTCGGCTTCTCCAGGAACCGCTGGATCCGCCCGTCCTCGTCGGCGATGACGATGCCGAACTCCAGCGGGTCAGGCACCCGGGTCAGGCCCACGGTAACCAGCGCGCCCTGCTCCTTGTGAAAGCGGACCATGGCCGTCAGGTCGATGTCGGTGAGGGCGTCACCGGAGATGACCACGAACGGGTCGTCGCGCAGGGCGTCTTCCGCGTTCCGCACGCTGCCCGCGGTGCCGAGGGGCATCTCCTCGGTCGCGTACTGCAGGTTCATGCCGAAGTCTTCGCCGTCAGCGAAGTAGTTGCGGACCAGCGCGGCCAGGAACTGGACGGTCACGACGGTGTCGGTGAACCCGTGCCGCCTGAGCAGCCGCAGGACGTGCTCCATGATCGGCCGGTTGACGACAGGAAGCAGGGGCTTGGGCTGGTTGGCAGTCATAGGACGCAGCCGCGTCCCTTCCCCGCCTGCCATCACGACGGCCTTCAACGGTTACGCTGCTCCCTCCGGAATACGCCTTCTACGGTAATCGGTGCCCGCGTTGCCGGTGTCCTCGTCGTCGGGCTTTGCCGGCGGGGCTGGGTCCGTCAGCACCTATGCCGCCGGGACCTGGATCGGTGGCCTACGGGTTCGGGTCGGTGGCCTACGGGTTCGGGTCGGTGGCCTACGGGTTCGAATCGGGGACGAGGCGCCCGGTCACGAGCGCGCGCGCCTGGATCAGGTAGAGGACCGCCGCCCACCAGTACAGTGCCGTGCCCCAGATCGCGAACGCCCACCCGATGACGCGGGCGATCTCGGCCCAGGTCCCGGCGTACGCCCCGAGGAGCAGCAGCGGGAATGCGTACAGAAGGCAAAGCGTAGCCGTTTTCCCCGCAAAGCTGACCTGCAGCGTACCGAGCCCGACCCGCAGGCGCAGCACACCCAGCGCCGCGGCCACGATGACCTCGCGCGCCGCGAGCAGCGCGACCAGCCACCACGGGATGATCCCGCGCACGGCCAGCCCGACCAGGGTGGCGGCGATGTAGAGCCGGTCAGCGGCCGGGTCGAGCGCCTCGGCCAAGCCGGCTCTGCTGGTTGAGGGCCCGGGCGATCTTGCCGTCCAGCCAGTCGGTGGCGGCGGACGCGATGAGCAGGGCGACGGCCCAGGCGTCGGCCTTCGGCCCGAGGACGAGCCAGAGGAAGACGGGGACGCCCAGCAGGCGCGCCACGCTTAGCGCGTTCGGGATGGTGAGCACGCGGTCCCGGGGATCGCGGCCGGCGGCCGGGGCGCCCCCGCTACGGGCGGAACCGTCCCCCGTGCTCGCATCGCCCCCAACGATCTGGCTCACGCCCGTGACCCTACCTGGCCGATACGGCCACTGCCGGCGCGCGGTGCGCGAAGATGCCGCCGGCCGGCGCGAAGTGCGGCCAAGCTCGCTCATTTGCGGACGTTCGTTCGCACCGTGACGCGTTCACCGGCCCCCGGCTCACCAGGGCCGGCGGCCCATGGGCGGCGGATCACCGGGGCGATACCGGGACGATTACCGGGGACGGTAAAGGGAAACCCGGAAGGCCGCGGTCACGCTGACCGGCTCGGCCAGAAGGGCCAGGCGAGCGCCGGTCTCGTCCGGGCCGGCGTGCCGGGCGGACGGCCCCATCCCGGCGAGCATTCCGGCCCCGGACCGGGTCAGCTGGAGCGTGCGGGCCAGCTCCTGCTGGCTCGCCAGGGAGAAGTGCTCGCCGAGCGCGGCGGACAGCCGTTCGTCCTTGCGCTCGTCCACGGTCAGCAGGCCGGCGTCCCGGACCAGTTCGGCCAGGTGTCCGGGCCCCGGGGTGACGACGATGAGCGCACCGTCGTTGCGCAGGACGCGCCGGAATTCCGGCCCGTTGCGCGGGGCGAAGACGTTGAGCACGATTGACATGACGCCGTCGCGCACCGGGAACGGCTTCCAGACGTCCCACCCGATGGCACCGGCCGCGGGGTGGGCCCGTGCGGCCCAGCGGAGCGCCCGGGCCGAATTATCCATGGCCAGCCCCGTCGTCCCGGCGTAGCCCGGGAGGATACGGAGACGGTCGAGGACGGCCGCGAGGTAATAGCCCGGACCGGAGCCGGCGTCGAGCACACAGGCCGGGGCGGGCGGGAAGGACGCGGGCACCGCCACGGCGGCGAGGGCTGCCACCACATCCGCCAGCGGTGCGTAGTGCCCGGCGGCGAGGAAAGCCTGCCGGGCCGTCACCATCTCCGCCGTATCGGCCGAGCCCGGGCGCGCGTGGCCGGTCATCAGGTTGACGTAGCCGTGCCGCGCGATATCGAAGCTGTGGCCGTTGCCGCAGCGCAAGGCCGACGGCAACACGGACGCGGGCAAGGACGCGGGCGGGGACGCGGGCAAGGACGCGGGCGGGGACGCGGGAAAGGACAGGGACGCGGACGGGGCGGCGGGCGTCAGCGCGAATCCGCGCCCGCACACCGGGCAGGCCAGCTGGCCGCAGATGTCGCTGAGCACGCTGAGTGCCGGGGGGGCCGGAGGGTCAGTCGCCCCAGACGTCGCGGGCCACGTCCACGATCAGCCGCAGCTTCGCGACCTCCTCGGCGTAGGTCAGGACGTTGCCTTCCACCGTGGAGGAGAAACCGCACTGCGGGGACGGGCAGAGCTGGTCCAGCGGGACGTACCGGGACGCCTGATCGATCCTGCGCTTCAGCCGGTCAGCGTCCTCAAGGGCGCCGCGCTTGGTCGTGACCAGCCCGAGAACGACCATTTTCCCCTTCGGAACGAACCTCAGTGGCTCGAATCCCCCGGACCGGGCGTCGTCGTACTCGAGGAAGAAACCGTCCACGTTCAGCTCGCTGAACAGCGCCCAGGCCACGAACTGTTCACGCGCCCGGAGCGAGCGCTCGGGCCGCAGCAAGCTCCCGACATGATCGGCACGGAACGGCGGTGTGGCGCGGCGCATGAGACCTTCCTCGCTCTCGGCAGCTTGGGATATCCCCGCCGGGAGCATAACGCCCGCGACGGCTCGCTGGTGCCAGCGGGATCGGCTCCCGAACGGGCCCCGCCGGGAGCACTAGCCTCACTGGCCCCGGCCAGCGGGCGGGTCCTCCGCGCGCCGACGGCGACGCGGACCGTAGCCGCGAGGATGACCACGAACAGGGCCAGGCCGCCGAGGATGAACGCGTTGCCGGTGACGAGCTGAAGGCCGTGCCAGTGGTACTCGACGAACCAGGGCTGGTCCCCGTACTGGTAGTACGTGGCCGGGTCGGTGTTCGGCGGCTGCCAGAGGATGCCGAGCGAGAATGCGCCCAGGTCCGTGGGCTCACCCCACAGGCTGCCCGGCCATGCGCCGTACACGGCCAGGATGGCGCCGGCCAGGGCCCACCAGGCCCACCCGCGGACCCGGGAGGAGCGCCAGGACCGGACCGCGTAGTACCCGGCTACCGCCACGGCGGGCGCGGTCCAGACCCAGTGGTGGTCCCAGCTGATCGGCGAGAGCAGCAGGCCGGTGAGCGCCGCGGCGAGCAGACCCGCCACCTGATGCCCGGCTCGGTCCAGGATCGCCGCACAGGCGATGCCGGTGATCCCGATCAGCACGGCGGCGAGGATCCAGCTGGTCTGAGCGCCGGAAATGCTGCCCGCGAGCCGCGTGACCAGGCCGCGCAGCGACTGGTTGCCCTCCCAGCCGGTGAAACCGGTCCGGCCGCCCTGCAAGAAGAGGCCGCCGAACCACCACTTGGACGAGTCGGGTCCCTGGATCACGAACCCGAGCAGAACGGTGCACACGAAGGCGGCGGAGGCCATGGCGGCCTGCCGGAACTTCCGCGCGAACAGCAGGTACGGGATGAAGACGAGCGGCACCAGCTTGATGCCGGCCGCGATGCCGACCCCGGCCCCCTTCCACCAGCGCGAGGCCCTGGTGTCCGGCTGGCACAGATCCCAGAGGATAAGCGCCATCAGCACCAGGTTGACCTGGCCGAGGTACAGGGTCCGGACCACCGGCTCGGTCCAGAACACCGCGGCGGAGGCCAGCAGCGTCGCACCCAGGCGGACCCAGGGCCGGCTGCGGTAGCCGAGGCCGCCGAAGGTGAACCACAGCGCCGCGACCAGGGCGACGATGTTGACGCCCATCGAGAGCCTGGGCAGGACCGACCAGGGGATGAACGACACGACGGCGAAGACGATCGCCGCGAACGGCGTGTAGGTGAACTTCAGCCCGAGGCTGCCGTAGCCGCCCCAGTCGTACAGGGGCGCGTGCACCCGCGGGTCGAACACGGGCCGGACGTGCCGCACGATGAGGCCACCGGACCGGTAGACAGCCAGGTCAACAGGATCCACCGTCCATTGGGCGGGGTGAATCGCGGCGTACACGGCGTACAGGGCGATGGCCACACCGAACGCGGCCGCCCCGGTGCCGAGCAGCCGGCCGCCCGGCACCTGGCGCGTGGGCCCGGCCGCCCCCCGGCGGACGAGGACCGACTTCACCCGCCAACCATATCGGCACCCGCCGTCACATGCGTACGACCGGGCGACGTCATGCGTGCGACCGGGCAACGACATGCCATAGTAAATGGGGAACGACTTGGCGAGGAGGCGACCAGCCATCAGCGGGATCCAGCAGGTGGTCTTGTCCGGGCCGCTCATTCTGGCTGCCCCCATCGCCGCCGCGGCCGGCGCGATCACCTTCGTGTCGCCGTGCTGCCTGCCGCTGGTGCCCGGTTACCTGGCCTACGCGACCGGCATGTCCGGCACCGACGCGCAGGCCGCGAAGACCGCCCCCCAGGCCGGAGACCGCCGTCCCAGCGCGCCCAGCCAGGCGCAGGCCGGGACCGCGGCCGCCGCCGCGGCCGACGAGCGGGAAACTGGCGACGGCGGCACCCGGCTAGCCGTGGACGACCGGCCAGCTGACCCGCCCGGCGCGAGCCCGCCGCCCGCCGCCTCCCGGCCTCCCGGGCGCGGCCGCACGATCGCCGGGACCATGCTCTTCGTGCTTGGCTTTTCCGCGCTGTTCGCGGTCTACGGCGCCGCCTCGGGCGGTCTCGGCGGTACGCTGCTCGCCCACCACCAGGCTGCCGTAACAGCGGTGCTGGGCTCCCTCACGATCGTGCTCGGCCTGCTGTTCGCGGGCGTCTTCGACCGGTTTTCCTTCGCGGGCCGGGTGGTCCGCCCGTCGGTGCGGCCGCGGGCCGGCCTGGCCGGGGCGCCCCTGCTCGGGGTGATGTTCGGGCTGGGGTGGACGCCGTGCATCGGGCCCACGCTCGCCACCGTGCTCGCACTGTCGACGACCACGGGGACCGCGGGGCGCGGCGCGTTCCTGGCCTTTGTCTACGGCCTCGGCCTGGGCGTGCCGTTCCTGATCGTTTCGGTCGCCTTCCAGCGCAGCATGCGCGTTTTCGGCTACGCCCGCCGGCACGCCCGCCTGGTGACCCGGATCGGCGGGGCGCTGCTCGTCGCCGTGGGCGTGCTCGAGGTCACGGGGGCGTGGGCCTCGGCGATGCTCTGGCTGAAGATTCACTGGGTCGGCAGCTACCAGGCTCCGCTGTAGCCCCGGCGGGGAACCGGCGGAACGGTCAGATCCGGGCGCGCGCCTTGGCGGCCGCCCGGCCGGTCCGGCCACCCCGGCCGGCGGGCTGCTTGGCCGCCTTGTCCTCGGCCGCCCGGGCCGCGGCCCGCGCCAAGACGGCCGCCTGCGCCGCCTCGATCAACGCCTCGAACAGCCGCAGGTCGTCGCCTTCCTCGGGATGCCACTGGACGCCGACGGCGAAGGGGTGCCCCTGCAGTTCGACCGCCTCGATGACCTGGTCGTCTGCCCAGGCCACCGTGCCCAGGCCCTCGCCGGCCTGCCAAACGGCCTGGTGATGCAGCGCCGGCACCCGGGCCTGGGAACCGAGCCGCCGGCCCACCGTGCTGTCCGCGTCGAGGTGAACGTCGTGCGGGGCCATTTTATGCGGAATCCGGCGCGTGCCCGTGGTGGCCCACCGCGTCCGGGAGATGCTGGATCAGCGTGCCGCCCCGGGCCACGTTGAGGACATGCATACCGCGGCAGATCGCCAGGAACGGCAGCTGTGCGTCGGTGGCCGCGCGCACGAGCGACACCTCGAACCGGTCCCGCCGGCGGTTGGGCGGGTCCGTCTTCTCGTGCGGGACCGCGTCGTACAGCGCGGGGTTGACGTCGGTGCCGCAGGTGAACACGATGCCGTCGAGGCTTTGCGTCAGCCGGGCCACGCTGTCGGCCGGGACCGGGGGGAGGATGACCGGCGTTCCGCCGACGCGTTCCACGGCGCGGGTGTAGCTAAGCGGAGAGAGGACGGCCTCGCGAACCCAATCGCCCCAGTGCGCGGCCTCGAACTGACCGGTGATCCCAATGAGCGAGCGGGCCATGCACCCTCCTGCGGCGTAGGTCATGAATTCCGACAGGTCGCGATAATCGTTCCCCGGTGACCATGATGGTCCATCACCGCCTCCCCAGGTCAACGCGTTGCCAAAGTTCATCAGAAAGCTGTCAGAAGGCACACGTGAGGGCGCCGCCCTGGCGGGCCGCAGCAGCATCGTCTCAGGCACGGACTGGTACGGGCGGGCATAAACCGGACAGACGCGTATAGCACGCTGAGCCTGCGACAGAAGGAATGGCCTACATGCATTTATGCTGGAAACGGCCTAACCCGGCCTTATCACCGCCAATCGCCGTCATCCCGCCTGGTTATCGTATCGGCCGTTGATCTGGCTATAAAATGCGCACATAAAAATTCGGCCTGCCGCTATCCGCTGCAGAAGAGACGCCGCGAGTGGGACACTAGAGAAGTCAAGGACGCGGGCAAGGACGCGGGCACGAGCAGGGCCTCCGATGGCCGCCGTCCGCCATGGCGGCATCGAGTCCGGCCGGCTGAGGGGAACACGGAGATCGCCACGGGAAACTGGAAGGGGAAGCAGGTCGGCGCAGATCCGCTTCCGCGCAGGTCCGGAACGGGCTCGCCGGACGCCGTGGCTGATCTCGGTTCCGATCCGCTGGCTGAACTCTTCGCCGCGATTGATCCGGTATCCGACGCGGCTATGACCTATTTCTACAGTCATCTCTTCGCCAGCGAGCCGTCCACACGGGCGATGTTCCCGCCCGCCATGGACACCCAGCGAACACGGTTTTACCAGGCTCTGCGCCGCGTCGTATCGGTCAGCGATAATGACGGCCAGCTGGCCGCCTACCTCGAAGGCCTGGGGCGGGCGCACCGCAAATTCGGCGTCCAGAAGGAGCATTTCGACCCGGTCGGCCAGGCGCTCGCGGCCACCTGGCAGCGGTACGCGCCTGAGGCCTGGACGGACGCCGCGGCCGCCGCCTGGGAGGACCTGTTCAGCCGGGCCGCCCAGCTTATGATCAGCGCGGCCGAACAGGACGCCGAACAGGCGCCCCCGTGGTGGCTCGCGGAAATCGTCGCCCACGAGGCCCGTTCCGCCGACCTCGCCGTCCTGACGCTCCAGCCGAGCCAGCCGCTACCGTACCTGCCCGGGCAGCACGTGAGCATCCAGACGCCGCGGTGGCCACGCCTGTGGCGCCACTACTCCATCGCCAACGCGCCCCGTAAGGACGGCACGCTGACCATTCACGTCCGCGCCGTCCCCGGCGGCCTGGTGAGCGCCACCCTGGTCCATCACGTGACCGTCGGCGACACCCTCCTGCTGGGGGCGGCCGCCGGGTCCATGACCGCGGACCTGACGTCCCAGCGCGACATCCTGTGCCTCGCCGGGGGCACTGGCCTGGCCCCGGTCAAGGCCATCATCGAGGCCGTCACCCGCGCGCCGGGCACGAGCCGGCGGCGGGAAGTTGTGCTCTACCACGGCGCGCGCCGCGCGTCCGGCCTGTACGACCGGCCCGATCTGCAGCGCCTGGCCGCGTCCTTCCCGTGGCCGAGGGTCATCCCGGTCGTGTCCGAGGAGACCGCGCTGGACGCGATCTACGGGACGATCCCCCGGGTGGCGGCGGTGGCCACCTGGAAGAACCGCGACATCTACGTCAGCGGTCCGGACGAAATGATCGCGCAGACCGTGCGCGAACTGAAGGTCAGGGGCGCGCCCGAGGAACTCATCCGGTATGACTGCCCGCTGTTCTAGCCCGTAGTTCCCCCCGGGTTGAACCGGCATAGGTGCTGACCAGACGAAACAGCTGCGGCGCATGACTACGTAGACATGTAATCGCCAAGATCGAGGGCGTTACTACCTGGTCAAACAAGTCGGCCCATCAGGTTAAGGGGAACTTCGGTCTAGCTGAGCTGACGACCCTGAAGGTATCCGTGGCGATTTTCCGCGGATAGGGTGACGAGACAAACCGGAAAATGTATCGCTGCTGGTGGTGGGCATACCGGCTGGGGTCGTGCCGGGGGCGGCGGTGGCGGTGGCGGCGGGGTCATCGCCGGCGGCGCGGGTGAGTAGCTCGGTGATGATGCCGGGTGTGGTGTCGGTGATGGTGGCGAAGAACGTGGCCTGTTTGAGCGGCGCGTTCCATAGCACCTGGATGTCTAACGCGGCGAGCAATTCGGCGTGGATGCGGGCCGGTAGCTCGTCCAGGCGGGTGGATAGTTCGGGGAGTTCGCCGATGAGGCCGGTGTCGTTGTCGCGGCCGACCTCGCTGGCCAGGGTTTTGAGCTCGGCGTCGATGCGTTCGCGTTCGTGGTGCAGGTCGGCGAAGTGGGCGTGGATCCGGGCGCGCATCGCGGTCGAGGCGGTGTCGGCCGGGTCGGCCGGCAGGGTGCCCAGGTCGTGGATGAGGCTGTCTTGCGCGGTGCCGATCTGCTTGAGCCGCCTCTTGAGGGAGGCGGCCTGCGCGTCCGTCTTGGCTTTTTTGGCGGCGGTGTCGGCGGGGATGAGCTGGGCGAGCCGTGCGCCCCGCCCGGGGGTGAGGGCGCAGGTTTCCAGTCCGGCCTAGATGGCGGACAGCAGGCGGGCTTTGGGGGCAGCAACGGTGCGGGGGTGGTCGGGTGCGGCGGCGGCGTGCCGGGGGTTGGCCGGGTCGTGCGGGCATAGGTAGTAGGCGTATTCGCCGGCGGGGCCGCGTCCGGGGTTGGTGCGGGTGATCCCGCACATGCACAGTTTGCAGTGGAGTGTTCCCGCTTTTATGGACACCGAATTAGGCTGCCAACTGACTGAGTTGCCTATACCCTAGTTCGTATTCCCCGGGTGTCAAGTACCCGAGCGTCGAATGCCTCCGGGCCAGATTATAATAGTTGCCGATCCAGTCGGACGTCTCCTTTTCCAGGTTCGCCAGCGTCGGCCACGGGCGGGTGTGAATCAGCTCTTTCTTGTACGTCGCGAAGAACGATTCCGATACAGCATTATCATAGCAGATTCCCGTCCGCCCCAGGGACCGCCTTATATTGTTCTCCGTGCAGTAAGCATCGAACACCGAGGACGTATACTGGCAGCCGCGGTCAGAATGAAATATCACACCTGCTGGCGGCTTCCGGGCGGCGATAGCCATGTCGAGCGCGGCGGTGACCAGGCTGGCCGGGTGCATCTTTCTGACATGTGCGACATTAGGCCGATACCTAATTAACCTCCTGAAATTTGGCGTGTCTGAGTTTTGCGGACATATCGGGCGTTGCTGATGGTGGTCTGCGCTGGTCACCGTGGCGGGGACGAGCTGCCAGGGCGAGGTCCGGGATGGCCGTCCGTTGCCGGGTCCGCCGGTTTCCGGGGCGTTTCCGGGACCATGGGCGGAAATCATTCCCGGCAGGCCCAGGAGGCGGCGGTGACGGTGAGGTTCTCGGTGACGGTGAGGCAGGTCCGGGAGGACGGGAGCGAGGCCCCGCTGGACGGGGAGCTGGCGGCGGCGCTCGCCGCCCCGGCGGAGCAGTTCGCCGGGCTGGCGGCCTGGGCCGCGGAGGAATCGCGGTACCTCGATCACGGGGAGCGGGAGAAGGCGATCGGCCGGGAGGGTCGCGAGCTGCAGCGGCGCCTGCTGCAGGCCACGTTCGACATCGACAGCGCCCGCGAGGAGCGGGCTGAGGGGGTCACGAGCGCCGCCGGGATCGGTCACGGCACCGTCGAGGCCGGGCACGGCCGGGGCGTGACCAGCGTGTTCGGGCCGGTTCGCGTCAGTCGGCTGGCCTACCGCAACCGCCGCGAGCCGAACCTGTACCCCGCCGACGCCCGGCAGGTCCTGCCCGATGACCCCTACTCCCTGGGCATGCGGGCCCCGGCGGCCTTCCACCTGGCCGCGGGCGGGTTCGGGCAGGCCCAGGAGGTCATCGAGGCCCGCACCGGCGTCACCGTCGGCCGCGCCCAGCTCACCGGGCTCGCGGAAGACCTCGCGGCCTGGACGGGCGGCTTCTGCGAGGAACGCTCCCGCGACGCGGAAGAAGAAGAGCAGCCGGACAGCGACGTGATCATGATGCAGGCCGACGGCAAGGGCATCGCCATGCGCCCGGAGCACCGCAAGAGCGCCGGGAAGGAGGACGGCACGCGCCCCGGGATCAAGAAGATGGCCGAGATCTCGCCGTCGCCGACTTCACCCCCGCCGCCCGGGAACCGGAGGACGTCGCCGCCCCCCAGGCCCGCCGCCAGGCGCACCCCGGCCCGAAAGCCCGCGACAAGTGGGTATCGGCCTCGGTCACCGAGTCCATCGAGGACATGATCGCATCCGCGTCCGACGAGGCCGACCGCCGCGACCCCCAGCGCACCCGGCAGCGGGTCTTCCTCGCCGACGGTAACAGGCAGCAGATCACCGCCATCGAGGCCCAGGCCGCCGGGCGCGGCCTGAAGGTCCCGGTCCTGATCGATTACATCCACGTCAGCGGCTATATAGGCAAAGCCGCCGCCGGCCTCCACCCCGGCGACCCCGTCACCGCGGGCCAGTGGGCCGACGGGCAGCTGCTCCGCGTCCTGCACGGCCGCGCGAAAGCCGTCGCCGCCACCCTCGCCTCCGTCGCCGCGAAAACCCGCGCCAACCCCCGCAAGCGCCTTGACCTCACCGACATGGACAAGGCCGTCACCTACCTCACGAACAACCACCGGCACATGCACTACGACAAGGCACCCGAGAAAGGCTGGCCGATCGCCACCGGCATGATCGAGGGCGCCTGCAGATTCGTCATCGAAGACAGATTCGGGATCACAGGCGCCAGATGGTCCCCCGACGGAGCCGAGACCATTCTCAAGCTCCGCGCCGTCGTCGTCAACGGCGACCTCGACGCATACATGAACTACTACAAGGAACGCTACCGCAGCGAACACCACCTCAGCCGCTACGACCCGGCCACCATCGAAGACCTCAACCTCGCCGCATGACCGGAACACCCCGAAATGAGGCACCTTTCAGCAAGACGCACCCCGATATAACACTGCGCCTCGTGGCGCAGCAGCGCGGAAGTACAGCGACCGGCCTGCATCCGGGCGCATCGCGGCATACTTCCACGGACGGTCAAACGCGCACTGACTTGGGCAGACGCTTGGCTGCGCTTGAACTTGCCAGTATCTGGGGGTCAATGGGTCGCGGCTTCAAATCCCGCCGTTCTGACTGTTTTTCGAACGCTTCTTCGCTATGTACAGCAGCAGTACAGCAGTACCCGAGGAAGACTCTTAAGGTCTGCATGCGGCCTCTGAGTGGCCGCCATGCGGTCGGCGGATTCAAGATCACGATATTGGGCCCGGGGTGGATTTGCGTCCCTGGTGTGACGCGTCGTTCGCCATGAGCGCCGGACGTCACTGACGGCGAGCCCCGGTTGCTGGCATGCCTATCCAGTGGGCGTCTCCGCCGTGCTCACCCTGGCACCAGGATCCTCACCTTGGCGGCTCCAGTCGGCGCATGGCGGTACCCCGGCTTACGTCACGGACGGTGACGGCAGGGCCGGGATGCGGCGCACGAGATCCGCCTTACCTGCATCCGCCGTTGACCGCAAGCGCGTTCTGCGACGTTCCCTCGCGAGTGCAGGAATTTGACAAGGGGCGAGGACCCGTAGGCTTTCCGCCGATCGGGCAGGCTTGTGACCTGCCCGTATAGCCCGATCAGGGTCCTCGCGAGGGTTCCCTTGTCAAATTCCGGGGCGGCCGGTCAGCTCGATGCCGATGCTCACCAGTCGTGGTTGCCCCTGGTCTGGGGCGTGGCTGAGTCTGCTCCCTGTGCCCGATAGCTGCCGGGAGCGGATCATGCCAGGCGGCGGGGCAGCGAGCCGCTGGTGTAGATGTGGTTCAGCGGTTCAGGCTGGTTGGCCTTTCTGCGCGGGGTGACGAGCCGTGGCGGCCGGGGGCGGGGCCAGGGAGCAGCCAGCCTTACCTAGGTCCGCGGGGCGCAGGCGCTGCCCCGGCGACATGATGATTGATTGGGTGTCCCCGGCCTGCGGGGATGCGGCCGCTCAGTCTAATCAGGCCATCCGCCTGGCCCGTTGAGGGCGGGCCGGCGGCGGCTGACAGCGGATCGGCGGGAGCTGGCCGCGGTGGTCCCCCATCGGGTGAGTACGGCTGCGGCGGGCCCGGCCCGGGCCGGCGGTCACGGGCTGGTCACCATGGCATGGGGGCGGGTTCAGGCCGCGGGGGCGAGCGCGTCGTCGCCGAGCTCGGCCAGGATGTGGCAGGCCTGCCGGAGGATCTTGCGGGCCTCAGACAGCGCGGCGCGCTTGCCGTTACAGCGGTCCTTAACCTGGGCGTAGTAGCGGTGGTCCGGGGCCGGCGAGCGGGCGTGGGTCTTGCCGGCCTCGTACACCGCCCAGCGCAGCACCGGCGGTCCCTGCCGGGACAGCCGCCCGGGCGGGCCCTTGCGGTCGGAGGACCAGACGGTGACGTCCAGCCCGGCGAACCGGACCGCCTGGCGGGAGGAGGAGAACCGGCCCTCCCCGCCCAGCCAGCAGGTCATCGCCAGCGCGGTGACCGGCCCGACCCCGTACAGCCGCGCGGCCAGGACCTTGGCACCGGTCAGGTGCCGGGCGGCAGCCAGCAGCTGATGCCGCACCGCGTGCTGCCGGGTTTCCAGTGCTTCGAGCACCTCCAGCGCGGTGGCGACCTGCAGCTGCCCGGCCGGGGACAGATGCGCGGCCGCGGCCACCCGCAGCGCGGCCAGGCCCTGCTCGGTGCGCAGCGTCCCCTCGCCCAGGGCCGGAGCGCCCTGGTGGAACAAGACCGCGTGGATCCGCTGCACCCAGGCGGTGTGCTCGGCCCGCAGGTCGTTGTACAGCTCGAGCAGCGCCCGGCATTCCAGGATGTGGCCGGGCGGGATCCAGCACTCCGGCAGCCGCCCCTCGGCCAGCAGCATCCGCAGGTGCCGGGAGTCGGTCTTATCGGTCTTGGCGTGCCGCTTGCGGCCGCGGGCGAACGCGGTGTCGGCCGGCTCGGCCAGATGCACCGCGATGCCGGCCGCGGCCAGCTCCTCCGCGATATACCGCCACCCCGTGCACGCCTCCAGCGCGAACGCCACATCCTCGAGGCCGGCGAACCGCGCCAGCCAGGCGCGCAGGTGCACCCGGTCGGCTGGGCTGATCTGGCCGCGCCGCACCTGCCCGGTGCCGGTGTCGAGATAGTCGAAGGTGATCTGCTTCCGGTGGATATCCAGCCCGCCTACGATGGGCATCGGGACCTCCTCACGCTCCGAGGGGGCGCGCACGCGCCCCATGCGAATTGCCTACGCGGTCCATCGTGACGCGCGTCTGAGCTGGGGAGGTCTCCCGGCACCCGGCCGCCAACCTCAGCTCAGTCCGGCCCGATGCATGTCATCTATGGGCGGCCAGCGTGGATCGGACGGCGTCGTCCCCGGGTACACGGATCTGGGCGATCTGCGCGGGCACCCGCAGAGCATTACGAGCTGGGTCTGCGAGGCGCTAGGTGGGGTCACGGTTGGGTGGCCAATCCGGGCGCAGTGATCGGCCTGCGACACCCTGGAGGTGATCACGCTGGCTTGGGACGGTACCTGAGGTAGACAGCACCGCTTGCGAACCGCTGGGTGTCCAGCAGTTCCAGATCCGAGCGGACACTGTTGGCGAGCGCTCGCTTGCCACCTCCGACGATGACGGGAACCAGGAGCAGCTGCAGCTCGTCGACCAGCCCGGCCGTGATGGCCTGCCCGGCCAGGTCGGCACCCCCTACAGTCAGGTCGTGCCCGGTGGCCGACTTCAGGTGCCGGACCATGCCGGGATCGAAGGTCGGTTCGATCCGTGTTCTGGCGCTCGACACCGATTGGAGTGTCTTTGAGAACACGATCTTGTCGGCTGCCTGCCAGATGCTGGTGAACTCCCGGACGGAAGCCGGCTGGCCGGGCACCGTGTGGGCGGTCTCCCAGTAGAGCATCGTCTCGTACATCCGGCGCCCGTAAAGGTAGGTGCGGACCGGCCGCTCGAGGTCGTTGACGAAGCAAAGCAGTTCTTCGCCGGGTGCCGCCCAGTCGAAGCGGCCTGTGGCGTCTTCGACGTAGCCGTCCGCCGAGGTGATCGCCGAGTAGATCAGCCTGGCCATCAGGACCCGCCGTCACTTCTTCACGCGGTAGCCGATGAAGGTCGCGAACGGGGACTGGCGCACTCCGAGGTGTTCGAGTTCCAGGGATTCGCCGAACCCGTCGAACAGGCGCTTGCCGACGCCGAGGGTCACCGGGGCGATGATGATCGTGAGCTCGTCGACCAGCCCGGCGGCCAGGGCCTGGCGGATGATATCTGCGCCGCCCATCACATGCACCTGCTTGCCGCCAGCGGCAGCCTTGGCCCGGTCGACCGCCCCGGCGAGGCTCCCCACGAAGAAGAGGTCGCCGCCCGGCGGCTGCTCTGCGGGGCGGTGGGTGACCACGAAGAACGGGATGCCCCAGGGGTTCTTATCGCCCCAGTGCCCGGCCGCCTCGTAGGTGCCGCGGCCTGCGATCACCGCACCATTGGCACCCATTGTCTCCTCCAGCCACGCCTTGTCCACGCCGACCGGTTCACCGCGCCCGGGCGAGTCGTAGCTCCAGGGCCCGCCGAACACCCAGTAGTGCAGGCGCTCGCCGCCGACCCCGAGCCCACAGCCAGGGCCATCGCCGGGCCCGGTGATGAAACCGTCCACCGAGATGGTGATCCCTGCAACCACCTTGCCCATCGGCTCTCTCCTCCCGGTCAGTTCGTCGGCATCCGCGTGATGTATCAGGCAGACGGTTGGCACGGGCCGAAATCATCGCCCGGGAGCAGATCGGAAACTATGGCGTCGGGAGCTGGTGTGCCATATCTACCGACCGGCTAACAGTCAGCCAAAGTGACCCCAGTGCGTGGCGATGATGAGAAGTAGACTCGCGATGGCGGGCGCGATACCTGCGACGATCGTTCGAGCGGTGCCAAACCTGAACGCCGGGACTTGCGCCGCGGCGAGCCACACCCCAGCGGACAGCATAAGCAGGAATCCGATTTCCGCAAGGCGCACGCCCGTGTGATGCGCCAGAGCGAGGAAGTGCATCGATGATATTCTTCCTGCCCCGCTACACCTGTACCGAGAAGGGCGGATGAGCGGGGCTATCCGACGGCCGTACCCGGCGCCGGGGCCAAGAACCCGCCGAGCCTCCGCAGGTCAGCGGTATATCCGGTATATCCGTTCGATTTACAACACCGAGAGCACGTTCCGGGAATCAGCCGAGGTCGCCATCCGCGTACACTCAGCCTGTTCAACCCGGTCGGTCATCGGGTGCATAGCGTGCGGCTGTTCCGCTTCCAGAGGTTGCGGAACGGGTCTGGTTTCTATCCGCACGTGACCGGCGAATTGGCCATGCGCCTGGCCGAGATTCTTGCCAGCAAGGACAACGACGGCAGCACCGGCCTCGTCGCCCCTCCGCCGGGTACCGGCCTGAAGCGGTGGACCGCGAGCGTCGATGACGGGGCGATCGCACGTCATCGGGCGGAGACTGGCAGGCTGGTGAGGCCGTGGAGAACGAGCCCGTCCCGGTAGGCCGGCTCGCCGGTGAGGGCCAGGCGGGGGAACCGGGACAGCAGCGCCGGGAATGCGATCTGTGCCTCCAGCCGGGCGAGCGGGGCGCCCAGGCAGTAATGGATCCCGCCGCCGAACGACAGCGGAGGCTGTCCGGCCCGGTCCAGGATCAGCCGGTCCGGCGCGCTGAACACCTCCGGGTCGCGGTTGGCGGCCCCCAGCAGCGCCACCAGCCGCTGCCCTTGGGAGGTGGTCATCCCGGCGACATCGAGGCCAGCCGGAGCGCTGCGCACGGCGAGCTGTACAGGTGAGTCATACCGCAGCAGTTCCTCCACCGCCGGCGCGGCGAGTTCCGTCTCGGTGCGCAGCCGCCGGGCTTGGCCGGGATGGGCGAGCAGGGCCAGCAGGCCGTTGGCCAGCAGCCCGGTGGTGGTCTCGAAACCGGCCGCGAGCAGCAGCGCGGCCATGGTCACCAGTTCGTCCTGGGTGAGCTTGTCACCGGCCTCGGCGGCGGCCAGCACCGAGACCAGGTTGTCGGCGGGATGGATGCGCCGGCGGGCGGCCAGGTCGGCCAGGTAGCCGCCGATCGCGGACGCGGCCACATCGGCGCGGTCCACGACCAGCGGGGTGAGGATCTCGAGCACCGCTGCCCAGTCCCGGACCAGGTCCCGGAACATCGGCCGGTCGGCGGCGGGGATGCCGAGCAGTTCCCCGATCACCGTGACCGGCAGTGGGAATGCGAAGTGGGCGAGGAAATCGTTCTCCCCGGCGACCTGCTCGCACGCCTGCGCCACGATCTGCTCCACGGCTGGCCGCAGCCCCTGTACGCGGCGGGCGGTGAAGGCCGCCGAGACCAGGCGGCGCAGCCGGGTGTGCGCTGGCGGGTCGAGGGTCATGATAGTGGTGAACATCAGCCGCAGCGACGGCCGGTCGCGCCAGTCCGGGTAGCCCAAGGCGGCCAGCGCCCGCTCCGGTTCCTTGCGCAGCCGGTGATCGCGCAACAGCGCCGAGCAGTCCTGGTAGCCGGTGACGACCAGCGCCCCGTCGGGCGCGGTCACCGCGGGCCCCAGCGCACGCAGCCGGTCATACAACGGGTAAGGGTCGGCCCGGCCCTCCGGCTCGGCCAGCGCGGCCAGCAACTCTTCGGCCCGGCGGCCGCCCGCGAGCGCGTCTGTGGTCATCGTGATTCCTCCTGGTGGTCAGGGTCAGGGGCAGCACGGTGGCGGCGGGAGCTGGGCGCACCGCGCCCTTGACGTCAATGCCCGTGATGCGGTCTGTGGCTACCAGCACCAGAGGCCGGGTGCGCGGATGCAGGCCGTCCAACATCCGGGCGGCGCGGATGGCGAGCATGACCATCTCCTCTCCCAGGACAGGACAGGGGAAGCCGATCGCCTCCGGCGCTGTGGCTGGCCGGATTGCGCTGGAACAAGATTCTTACTGGAAGATAATTCCTATTAGAATGCTGTTATATTAAGCGGCAGATCCCGGTTTCGTCAACCCTCCCGGCCAGGCGGTCTTTCCGCCAGGCGCGCCGCGGTGCTTGGGGCGGCGGTCTCAAAGCGGCCAGGCGAGAACCATGCGTCGCTCCCCTAGCTACTTCGACCTGAAATTGGTCGCAAAAGTCTAGACTGGGCAGGTGGCGAGAACCGGGAGGCCGAAGGCCCCGCTTGTGCTGACGGATGCGGAGCGAGATCAGCTGACCCGCTGGGCGCGGCGGGCGAAGTCGTCGCAGGCCCTGGCCCTGCGGTCGAAGATCGTGCTGGCCTGCGCCGAGGGCGTGCCGAGCCGGGAGGTCGCGGCCCGGCTGGGCACGCATGAAGACACGGTCGGCAAGTGGCGGCGGCGGTTCCTGGCCCGGCGCCTGGACGGGCTGGCTGATGAGGACCGGCCGGGCCGCCCGCCGTCGGTCAGCCTGGACCAGGTCGAGGAGGTGATCGTGGCGACCCTGGAGCAGACGCCGAGGGACGCCACGCACTGGTCCCGTAAGTCAATGGCTGCCAGATCGGGGCTGAGCAAGTCGACGATCGGGCGGATCTGGCGGGACTTCGGGCTCCAACCGCATCGCACTGACGGGTTCAAGCTGTCGTCTGACCCGCTGTTCACCGAGAAGGTCGTCGATGTGGTGGGCCTGTACCACAACCCGCCGGAGAAGGCGGTGGTGCTGTGCGTGGATGAGAAATCGCAGATCCAGGCCCTGGACCGGTCCCAGCCGGTGCTGCCGATGATGCCCGGCATGCCCGAGCGGCGCAGCCACGACTACTACCGGCACGGCATCACCAGCCTGTTCGCCGCCTTCAACATCGCCGACGGCACCGTGATCTCCGAGTTGCACCGCCAGCACCGCGCCACCGAGTTCCGCAAGTTCCTGGCCACGATCGACAAGGCCGTGCCCGAGGGCCTGGACATCCACCTGATCTGCGACAACTACGGCACGCACAAGACCCCGGCCATCAAGACGTGGCTGGCCCGCCACCCCCGGATCCACATGCACTTCACCCCGACCGGGTCCTCATGGATCAACCAGGTGGAGCGGTGGTTCGGGTTCTTGACCGATCAGATGATCCGGCGCGGCGCCCACAAGAGCGTGCAAGCCCTCGAGAAGGACATCCGCGCCTGGATCGAGGGCTGGAACGCTGACCCCAAGCCGTTCGTGTGGAGGAAGACCGCCGAGGAGATCCTCGACTCCCTCGCACGATATTGCCGACGAATTTCGGACGCAGGACACTAGCGGTAGTCCGTTGGATCAAGGTGGGAGGTAGAGGTTCAGGCCGTGGCCTGCGCTGACGTTGTTGAGTAGGTGCTGGAGCTCAGCGGGCGGGGGCGCTTTTGACCAGGCCTGCCACCAGCGCGTGAGCGTGATCGCGGGGGTCAGCCAGCTGCGGACCGCGCGCAGTGCGTGGGGCCAGCTGGGTGCCGGCGGGGGAGCCGGGCATGCCCGGGGCCGCTGGGACTGGGCGGCGGTGCCCCCCCTCTTGAGGGCTTGCCGGCGTGGGCCCGGGTGGAGGCGAACGGGCGGGCCAGCTGTCCCAGCAGAAGGAGAACGCGCAGTTGACCAGGGCCTGGTGACGGCGGATGGCGACGTCAGAGCGGACCTGGAAGTCGGCCCAGCCGAGCTCGTCCTTGACCTGCTTGTACGACTGCTCCACCCAGTGCCGCAGCCCGTAGATCCGCACGATCTCGGCCAGGCCTGCGGCCGGCCAGGGGCTGTCTTCCTGGTGCGGGCCGCCGGGCCGGGACAGGTTCGTGACCAGGTACCAGGTGGCCTTGTCCGGCAAGGCGGCCGGGTCGGCAGTGGCAACCACCAGGCGCCGGGCGCCGTCCGGCCCCCACCAGCCCAGGGTCGCGCCGGCGGCGTACCAGGTCCCGGTGTGCCCGTCGCGGAAGGTCCGGGTCACCGGCTGCCAGTCGCCGGGATCTTCGGGTCCGCCCCAGCGCAGCTCGCGGGCCGCATCGACGGGGGTGTGGGCATCGGCGCCGTAGGCCCAGGTCCCGCGGTGCGGCTTGAGCGCCATGACGAACGGCAGCCCGGCCTCCGCGAGCTCGCCGCGGAACCCGTCCTGGTCCCCGTAGGCGCAGTCCGCGGTGACCGCCCGGAACGCGAACCCCGCCGCCTGGGCCCGGATCGCGAGATCCGCGCCGATCTGCAGCTTGGTCCGGAACCCCGGGTCGTTCTTCCCCTTGGCAAAGTGCCGGGCCGGGGTATACGGGACCGCGTGCACCGGGTAATACAGGCGCTCATCAGCCCACACCGTAGTGACTGTGACCACCCCGTTGTCGGTCTTGCCGTACCGGCCCAGCCACTGCCGGCCCACGTGCGCGGTCTTCGTGCCGTCCTTGCGGTCCCCGCTGTCATCGATGACCAGCACCCCGCCGCCGTGCGGCGCGGTCGCCGGGTCCGCTCGCAACAACTCCAGCCGGCGGTCATTGACCCGCTCGGGATCCCACACCGACTCCGACAAGAAGAACTGCAGCCGCTGTACCGCCGGAAGCTTCGACCCCGTCACCGGCTCGGCGCCAGCCAGGCACGTCAGCGTCTTATTCCGCTCCCGCGGCACCAGCAGCCCCGCCAGGCACTCGCGGAACCCCCGCCGCTGCGCCACATGAGTGAACAGGTCATCGAAACCGGGCCGCGTACCCCTCCAGCGGACCCGGCGCAGGCAGACACACCACCGGCTTGGTCATCGCTCATCACCAGCTTCGAACTCACCAGGAAACCCACTTACAGACTACCCCGAGCAGCCTTGATCCAACGGACTACCGCTAGCTAGCTACTTCGACCTGAAAAACCCGGGCGGTGGTCTTTGATCATGGCCGGTGTGGCGAGAGGATGACCTCGACCCCTTGGGCTAGAAGGGATCGAGGCCATCATGTTCCGCACGATAGGCGACCAGGCGTCGTTGTGGGAGTCCCGGCTTCCGGCGGAGGTGCTGCGGCTGCCCGGGGAGCTGGCGCGGGTGGATGCGTTACTGGATGACCCGGCGTTCTTCGCGCCGTTCGCGCCGCATTTTCACCCGGTGATCGGCCGGCCGTCCACGCCGGTGGAGTGTTATTTGCGGCTGATGTTCTTGAAGTTCCGGTACCGGCTGGGCTTTGAGAGCTTGTGCGCCGAGGTCAGTGACTCGATCTCCTGGCGGCGGTTTTGCCGGATCCCGCTGGATGGGACGGTGCCGCACCCGACGACGTTGATGAAGCTGACCACCCGGTGCGGCGAAGAGGCGGTGGCGGGGCTGAATGAGGCGCTGTGGGCGAAGGCCGCTGCGGGCAAGCTGCTGCGCACGGCGCGGGTGCGGGCAGATACCACGGTGATCCCGGCGAACGTGGCCTACCCGACCGATTCGGGGCTTTCGGCGAAGGCGGTGGGCAAGCTGGTGCGGACGGTGCGCCGGGTGCAGGCCGCGGGCGGGGCCCCCGGCACCGTGGTGACCGACCGGCGGCGGGCGGCGGCCCGGCGGGTTCGCCAGATCGCCAGCAAACTGCGCTCCCGGGGCAAGCTGTCCCGGGAAGAGACCACCCAGGTGATCGGCCGGGTCACCGGTGAACTCGCCGATCTGGCGGCCAGGACCGCCGCGGAGGCGGCCGCGGTGCTGCGCAACGGCCGCCGGGCCCTCCCGAAGGCGCTCACCGGGCGGATGCGGGGCCGGCTGCGGCGGGCGCTGGATGAGCTGGCGGTCACGATCGAGCGGACCGCCAGGGTCGTGGCGCAGACCCGGAGCCGGCTGGCCGGGCAGCTCCCGGACAGTGCGGCCCGGCTGGTCAGCCTGCATGATCCCGACGCCCGGCCGATCCGCAAGGGCCGCATCGACCGGCCCGTCGAGTTCGGCTATAAAGCCCAGGTCGCCGACAACGACAACGGCGTCATCCTCGATTACAGCGTGGAATACGGTGCCGCCCCCGACGGGCCACAGCTCGTGCCTGCGATCGAGCGCGTCCACCGGCGAGCTGGCCGCGTACCCCGCGCCGTTACCGCCGACCGCGGCTACGGCCAGGCCGCCGTCGAGCGCGACTTGCACGCACGAGACGTGCGCACCGTCGCGATTCCCCGGCAGGCCAAGATCTCCCCCGCCCGCAAAGCCACCGAGCACGGCCCGGGCTTCCGCAAACTCGTCAAATGGCGGACCGGTTCGGAGGGCAGGATCAGCTATCTCAAGCACACCTACGGCTGGAACCGCACCCAGCTCGACGGTAAAAAAGGAGCCGCCATCTGGTGCGGGCACGGGGTCTTCGCCCACAACCTGGTCAAGATCGCGAACCTGACTGCCTAGAACAGGGCACCCAAAGCCCACGATCCAGGCATCTGCTCACACAGCCAGCCCCATCCTCAGCCCCAAGCCTTTTTCAGGTCGAAGTAGCTAGATGTCCGCAGCACGGGAAGCCGTGTCCCGCCAGCCGGGGCGAGCGCGTCCGCGAAACGACGCTCAGCCCTGGGCCCTGCGCCGCCGGCGCCCAGGGTTGCGGAATACGGTAAGCACATTCCTGCCGGCGCCTAGCGCCTTACCGGCCCGGCGGCCTGCGAGTCCTGCAACTGCGGGAGTCCGGGCCGAGCCAGCTGCCATCGTGTAGCGCGGCAGGGTCATTGCTCCTGGACAGGCTGGTCGAACAGGGCGGCCACGATAGCATCGGCGATCCAGGCCGCGACGTCGGCCGGTGACCAGCCGCGCTGGAGCGCCAGCAGGTCGTACGTTTCCGGGCTGGCGATCGCCCAGACCAGGTCGACGGCACGCTCGCCGCCCAGGCCGGGGCGCACTCCGTGCAGCGCGCTCACTACGGCCCGCATGGTCTGCCACCGCACTTCGACCGACCGCTGCCACGCCGCAGCGACCTCCGGATCACCGGCCGCGGCGGCGCGCATCATCAAGAACAGCGGAACCACCCGAGCGCCGATCGAGGTCATCTCGTCGGCAAAGATGCGTACCTGCCGCCGCGGATCGGGCTCGGCACGCAACGCCGTCATCCACTCGCGATCCAGAAGCATCACATCGCGGTCATCTCCGGCCACCGTCCGGTTGACCACCTCAATGAGCAGATCTGCCTTGCCACCGACCGAGGAGTACACCGTCTGCACGGCGACCCCGGCCGCGCGTGCCACCTCAGCGATGGTGGTCGCCCCATAGCCCGCCTCGAGGAAACGCTGCCCGGCGGCGGCCACCACCCGCCGCCGGCTCTCAAGCCGTTGCTGCTCAGCCAGGCGCCGGCGTTCGGTCGCGTCATAGGGGCGGGGACTGACACCACGGGCCACAACCCTTGCCATAACAACATTCTAGCGAGAATGCCGCTCTATCAGACTGGCCCTGAAGACCGCGCCCAGCCGCCAGCGTGGTGCCGATACGCCATAGCCGTGCCTCGCCACCGTCACCCGGGACTGTAACTTCAACGGCTCTGTCTCACTTTCGGCGGTAACAGCGTGTCAGGCTATGCCACAATGAGTCACATGCGTCATGGTCGGTCACGTGTGACATAAATGGGCTTGCGGGAATCGTGTTCTCCGGGTTGTCGTCCCTGGTCATCGAAGACGTGGCGGACCAGGATGGTGTGATCGTGGTCGGGGCGTCGACGGCGGGCGGGCCAGTGCCGTGCCCGCGGTGCGGCGCTGGGACTGGCCGTGTGCACGGGTACCGTCTCGAACTCCTCGGCTGTGACGCCCGGCCGACCGCAGATGACAGATTCTCGCTGTTGTACCGCCCAGACGCCGCGCTTTCGGTATCAGGCTGAGCAGGGCCGCGAGCAGTGCCCGGTCCGCCCAGGCCAGGTGCGGGCGGCGCAGCTGCCGTCGTTACAGGACGGCGAGCTGGTGGCGCAGGATCAAGATCTCTGCGGTCTGCCACGCCTCCTCACGCCGGGACAGCAACAGCCACGTGGCCACCCGCGTGATGAGGAGGAAGGCGAACCGCAGGCACATGACGGGTGATCGTGACGGTCAGGCGGCTGGGAAGGCCAACCCTGCTGGTCAAAGCCGTGGACGGGATTCTCGGCACGCCCGCCCACGAGTGGCCGCCCGGTCACGCCCACGGCGAGGTGATGGTGGCGCGCAGTTCGCGTTTGAGCAGCTTGCCGCTGGCGTTCTTGGGGAGGGCCCCGACGAGGACGACGTGCTTGGGCACCTTGAAGGCGCCGAGCCGCTCGCGGCAGTGCGTGATGAGCTCCGCCGGCGTGGCCGGCTGGCCGTCCTTCACCACCACCGCGGCGGTCACCGCCTCGACCCATTGCGGATGGGGGAGCGCGAACACCGCCGCCTCGGCCACCGCCGGATGCTGGTACAGCACCTCTTCCACCTCGCGGCTGGCGACGTTCTCCCCGCCGGTCTTGATCATGTCCTTCTTACGGTCCACCACGGTGAGGTAGCCCTCGGCGTCCAGCACGCCCAGGTCGCCGCTGTGGAACCAGCCGCCGGCGAAGGCCTGCGCGGTAAGGTCCGGGTCTGCCCAGTAGCCGAGCATCGCGTGCGGGCTGCGGTGCACGATCTCGCCGATCTCCCCGGCCGGCTGCGGGCGCCCGGCCTCGTCCACGACGAGCGTCTCGACGTTGAGGGCGGCGCGGCCGGCCGAGCCCGCCTTGCGCACCTGGTCGACGGGCTTGAGCACCGTAGCCAGCGGGCCCATCTCGGTCTGCCCGTAGAAGTTAAACAGCCGCACGCTGGGCAGCCGGGCACCGATCTCCTTCAGCACCTCCACCGGCATGATGGAGGCGCCGTAGTAGCCCTTGCGCAGCGACGACAGGTCCCGGCGGTCGAAGTCCGGGTGACGCAGCAGGGAGATCCAAACCGTCGGCGGGCAGAACAGCTTCGTCGCGTGCTCGGTCTCGACCGCCTGCATGATGGCCCCGGGATCGGCACCGGGCAGCACCACGTTCGTCGCGCCCAGGTAGATCCCCGGCGTAAGGAAACAGTGCAGCTGCGCGCAGTGGTAGAGCGGCAGCGAGTGCACTTCCACGTCAGCCCCGGTCATCTCGCCGTCCACCGCACACGAGACGTACTGCGCGATGAGGCTGCGATGAGACAGCATGGCGCCCTTGGGCCGGGACTCGGTCCCGCTGGTGTAGATCAGCTGGGCCAGGTCGTCATCGCCCACGGTGACATCCGGGGCAGGAGCGCCGTCGTAAGCCATCCAGTCCGGGACAGCCTCCCAGCCCGCGTCCCTGCCCACGACCCTGCCCGCGGGCGGCTGTTCGCCGCGCTCCGGGATCACACCGCGCACGGTGACGGTGCTGACGCGCCCGCGTCCGCCGCCCGCCAGCCCCCTCAGGGCCTGCTCAGCCACCGGCACCAGCGTGTCCCCGGCGATCAGCCCCGTGGCGCCGGAATGCCCGAGCACGTAGCCGACCTCGCCCGCTGTCAGCATGAAGTTGATGGGCACGGACACCGCGCCGAGCCGGGCCAGCGCGAAGTAGGCCACCACGAACGCGTGGTTGTTATGGCTGAAGATCGCAACCCGGTCGCCGGCGGCGACCCCGCGGGCGGCCAGCGCCGCGGCGGTCCGGTTCACCGTGGCGTCGAGTTCGGCGTACGTCTGCCGCAGGCCGCGGTAGACGATGGCGGTCTTGTCCGGGTCACGCGCGGCGGACCGGCGCAGCAGGTCGCCGATCGACTGGCTCCGGGCGTGCACGACGAGCGGCGAGGGGATGTCGTCCGGCATGATCGCTCCTGGCGGCTACGGCCGGCGCCGGGCGCGCGGGCGATTCCGCTGGTGACAGCGTAATCAGGCCGGCCCGTGACGAGGATCGGTACAGGATCCTGAGCGTCACGTGACTTGGATACTTGTGTTACGCGTCGTCGACTGTTGTTAGCGATTCGTTATTTGATGATGCAGCAGCAGCGCTCCGTGAGCACGGTTCGGCTACGCTTGATGAGCACTGCTGTTACTTTCTCTGCATTGCTGCGTCCTGGTCGGCGGTCACTGCGACCTGCGCAGTCTCGGCATCACGGACCGCCCGGTGCGGCCATGACGGTCACGCGCGTTGTGACGGACGGGATATGGGTCCATCAGGATGTTGCGCGCTGCCTGTGTCGTCCACGCGCCGTCAGGATTCGCGGTCATGCCGGCGAGGTAAACACGGCGGGTGCCGTGCTCGATGATGATCAGGGCGTAGATGCGCCGCAGGAGCACGGTGTCCACATGGACGAAATCGACCGCGAGAATGCCGCGGGCCTGCGCGGTCAGGAACTGTTTCCACGTCGACCCCTTCCGGCGGGGTCCGGGATCGATCCCGGCATCATGCAAAATCTGCCACACCGTGGCGGGGGTGCATCTTTCTGACATGTGCGACATTAGGCCGATACCTAATTAACCTCCTGAAATTTGGCGTGTCTGAGTTTTGCGGACATATCGGGCGTTGCTGATGGTGGTCTGCGCTGGTCACCGTGGCGGGGACGAGCTGCCAGGGCGAGGTCCGGGATGGCCGTCCGTTGCCGGGTCCGCCGGTTTCCGGGGCGTTTCCGGGACCATGGGCGGAAATCATTCCCGGCAGGCCCAGGAGGCGGCGGTGACGGTGAGGTTCTCGGTGACGGTGAGGCAGGTCCGGGAGGACGGGAGCGAGGCCCCGCTGGACGGGGAGCTGGCGGCGGCGCTCGCCGCCCCGGCGGAGCAGTTCGCCGGGCTGGCGGCCTGGGCCGCGGAGGAATCGCGGTACCTCGATCACGGGGAGCGGGAGAAGGCGATCGGCCGGGAGGGTCGCGAGCTGCAGCGGCGCCTGCTGCAGGCCACGTTCGACATCGACAGCGCCCGCGAGGAGCGGGCTGAGGGGGTCACGAGCGCCGCCGGGATCGGTCACGGCACCGTCGAGGCCGGGCACGGCCGGGGCGTGACCAGCGTGTTCGGGCCGGTTCGCGTCAGTCGGCTGGCCTACCGCAACCGCCGCGAGCCGAACCTGTACCCCGCCGACGCCCGGCAGGTCCTGCCCGATGACCCCTACTCCCTGGGCATGCGGGCCCTGGCGGCCTTCCACCTGGCCGCGGGCGGGTTCGGGCAGGCCCAGGAGGTCATCGAGGCCCGCACCGGCGTCACCGTCGGCCGCGCCCAGCTCACCGGGCTCGCGGAAGACCTCGCGGCCTGGACGGGCGGCTGCTGCGAGGAACGCTCCCGCGACGCGGAAGAAGAAGAGCAGCCGGACAGCGACGTGATCATGATGCAGGCCGACGGCAAGGGCATCGCCATGCGCCCGGAGCACCGCAAGAGCGCCGGGAAGGAGGACGGCACGCGCCCCGGGATCAAGAAGATGGCCGAGATCGTCGCCGTCGCCGACTTCACCCCCGCCGCCCGGGAACCGGAGGACGTCGCCGCCCCCCAGGCCCGCCGCCAGGCGCACCCCGGCCCGAAAGCCCGCGACAAGTGGGTATCGGCCTCGGTCACCGAGTCCATCGAGGACATGATCGCGTCCGCGTCCGGCGAGGCCGACCGCCGCGACCCCCAGCGCACCCGGCAGCGGGTCTTCCTCGCCGACGGTAACAGGCAGCAGATCACCGCCATCGAGGCCCAGGCCGCCGGGCGCGGCCTGAAGGTCCCGGTCCTGATCGATTACATCCACGTCAGCGGCTATATAGGCAAAGCCGCCGCCGGCCTCCACCCCGGCGACCCCGTCACCGCGGGCCAGTGGGCCGACGGGCAGCTGCTCCGCGTCCTGCACGGCCGCGCGAAAGCCGTCGCCGCCACCCTCGCCTCCGTCGCCGCGAAAACCCGCGCCAACCCCCGCAAGCGCCTTGACCTCACCGACATGGACAAGGCCGTCACCTACCTCACGAACAACCACCGGCACATGCACTACGACAAGGCACCCGAGAAAGGCTGGCCGATCGCCACCGGCATGATCGAGGGCGCCTGCAGATTCGTCATCGAAGACAGATTCGGGATCACAGGCGCCAGATGGTCCCCCGACGGAGCCGAGACCATTCTCAAGCTCCGCGCCGTCGTCGTCAACGGCGACCTCGACGCATACATGAACTGCTACAAGGAACGCTACCGCGGCGAACACCACCTCAGCCGCTACGACCCGGCCACCATCGAAGACCTCAACCTCGCCGCATGACCGGAACACCCCGAAATGAGGCACCTTTCAGCAAGACGCACCCCCGTGGCGGCTGCGATCGGGTGACCGAGCTTGACGAGCTCGCCTTGCACCCGCCGATGCCCACGTCGGGGTCACTCAGCGATGATCCCAGCCCACAAGACTGCCCAACGGGCTCGCCCCGGCGACCCCGCCTGCATGGCCGCCGCCATCATCGCCAGCGTGGACCAGCAGCCCGCCCCGCTGCGCGTCATACGGTGGTTCGCAGGCCCTGCAAACCACCGTCGACGTCCTCAAGGACCGGATCGCCAGCTTCGAGGCCCAGGCGGCCTGGCCGCCTCCACCGACTTCCCGCCAGGGGAATGACCAGGACTCACAAGAGAGAAGTAACGGAAGCCCGGTCCCCGCGATGACGGCTCATCGCGGGGACGGGGCTATCGGTCGTGGTGTTAACGGCGCCGGGCGGCGGGCGAAAGCGCGGGGAGAGCCGGCGTCCTCGAAAACGACGTCGCGGCTAACCCCGGCGGCTTCGACGTGACCTTGGTGACGTTCTGGACATCGCTTCGGGCTGGGCCTCGCTGAGAAATCCACCGTGTATGCAGGAGGTCTGCAGGCCCTCGCGGCAGAATTCGCAGGTGGCCTGGTAGGCGAACGACGCCACCACCAGGTCGCCGCGCCGCAGGAACCGCCGCCCGGCGAGAACATTCCCGCCGGGCGGCGGGCCTTTACCAGTCACAGTGCCCGTCACGGCTGCAACCGCGCCGCAATGGTTTCGCCTTCCGGCCGTCGGCAGGGCAGACTGGGACCGTGACCAGCGAGCAGCTCCAGATGATCTCCGCCGACCCGGCTGTGATGCACGGCCAGGCCGTGATCACCGGAACGCGGGTGCCGGTCAGCCTGATCCTGGACTGCCTTGCGGCCGGGATGACCGTCGAGGAGATCACGGCCGAGTACCCTACAGTCACCGCCGCGGGCGTGCGCGCGGCCGCCGCCTACGGGGCGGCCCTCGCGCGTGAGGAACTGCTGCCGCTGCCGCAGCCGCGGTGAAGTTCAAGCTCGACGAGAACCTGCCCGCCTCGTCTGCCGCCGTTCTGGCCCGTGCCGGACACGACGTTGACACCGTCACCGCCGAGGGCCTGACCGGTGCGCCCGATCGAGAACGTCGTCGTCGCTGCCACCGCAGAAGGCCGGATCCTGATCTCCCTCGATGTTGGCATGGGCGACATCCGCGCCTACCCGCCCGGCAGCCACGCGGGCATCGTGGTGCTGCGCGTATCCGACCAGTCCGCGGCCACTGTCACCGAGGTGATCAACGACCTGGCCGACCTCGCTGAGCCCGCCAGCCTGACAGGTGCGATCGCCATCCTGCAGCGCGGACTGCTGCGCATCCGCCGTCCCTGATGGCGCGAGCCGCCCGTCAACCTCGCCGACCACCGACCTGGAGCCCGGCCAGGACCTGTGGGATGCCAGAACTGTGCCGGTAGCCGTGACCTGGTCTTTTAGGCGGTCCGCTTGTATTCGTTGAGGAGGCCGCCGAGGACGGGCCGGCGCTTGACTCGTTCCTGGGAGAGATCGGCTACGGCGTGGTCAGGCCGTGGTGGCTGGAGCTGGAGGGCGCGGTGCGGTCTTCGCCCGTTGTAGTGACGGGTATATTCGGCCACCACGCTGCGCAGGTGCCGTTCGCTGAAGATCAGTATCCGGTCGGTGACCTCCGTCCGGGCGGTGAGCACGAACCGCTCCGCATAGGCGTTCGCGCGAGGACTTCGGGGCGGGATTTTAACCGCTTCGATGCCGGCATCGGCTAGGACCGCATCGAACGACGCGCGGAACTGCCCGGCCCGGTCCCGAATGAGGAACCGGAAATCGGCGGCGCGCTCACCGAGGTCCATCAGGAGGTTCCGGATCTGCTGGGTGGTCCATGGCCCGTCCGGGTTGCGGTCATACCGAGGATGTGCACGTAGCGGGAGCCGACCTCCATCACGAACAAGCAGTACAGGCGCTGAAGGGTGACCGCGCAGTCCACGTGGAAGAAGTCCGTGGCGAGCATCGTCGCGGCTTGCGCGTGCAGGAACTGCCGCCACGTCGTGTCGGTGTGCCGCTTGGCCGCCGGCGGGATCTTCAGCGCCATGAGGACGCGGCGGATGGTGGATGCGCTGACCCGGTGGCCGAGCTTGAGCAGTTCGCCTTGGATCCGCTGGTATCCCCAGCCGTGGTTCTCGGCGGCGAGCCGCCCAATGAGCGCGGCGATCTAGGTCTAGGCTGGTCCTTCGCACATTGGATTTCACTTGGTCGGCCAGCGGGGTCGGCTGATGTCGATGCCGAGGAGGTCTAGCAGCCGGGCCTGGACGCCGGTGGGTTTGGGGATGGTGGCGGGGTTGCCGTCGTGGGCGGGGATCAGGCGGAGGTCGGAGAGGGCCTGGAAGATGGTACGGCCGGTGGGCCGGGCGGCGATGGTCCTGTAGCCCGGCAGGCCGGTCATCATCCCGCCATGAGGGCGCAGGGCGTTGCGGACCTGACGTTCGATCAGGCAGAAGATCAGCAGGGCCAGGCAGATCACGGTGATCAGGGCGGCGATCCGGCGGTTGGTCTTCAGGAACAGGGGGGCGACCGCGAGCGGGCCTTTGAACTCGCCGTAGCGGCGCTCGACGATGTGCTGGCCCTTGTACCGGCGGAAAATCTCCGCCGGTCCGGCCTGGTCAGGGTCCAGGTTGGCCAGCAGGGCGTACCAGCCGTCAGTGGCGGCTTCGGCGTCGATCGCAGCCTGATCGAAATGCCAGGACAGCGCGGGTCTGCCGGGGGCGTCCCGGGTGATCACGGTACGCAGATACGCCTTGACGCGCCGTCTGGTGGCGATCGCGGTAACGCGGGCGGCGACAGCGTCGGTCGTGGGGTGAAACCGGGTCCCGGCCGTGCGCACCAGCCGGTCAAGGTCTTCGGTGGCTTTGGCGAGCTTGCGCGCGCGGGCTTTGGCCGCGCCAGCGGCGCTGGCTGAGGAATACACCAGAATCCGGCGCAGATGCACCGGCGGGTCAGCCTTGCGCGGTCCGGCCAGGTCCATCCCGCCGTCTTCCAGGACCCGGTAAACGCCCCGGTCAGCAGCGGGCTTCCCGGCGTCACGCCCGGCGATATAGTCCACCGGCGTGCCCGCCCCCTGCGGCAGCGCGGCGAATAAACCAGCCGGGACCCGGGCTGCGGCCAGCGGCGCGATAAACCCCACCTTCTGGGCACCCATCGCCGCCGCGTTCGTGCAGGAGATCAGCTTCGAATCACCCACCAGCAGGAACGGCCGCGGTCCCGCGATCCGCCGCAGCGCGATCATCGCCCCCACGACCTGGGCCACCTCCGCGGCCCCGCCCGCATAAGCGTGATGGAACACCGGGATCCCGCCGTCCCCGCTGACCGCCAGACCCGTCTGGATCTGCTTCAGATCCGGCCTGCGGTCCTTGGGATGCCCCCACCCCGGCACCGGGTACTGCTCATCCACCTCCGGATAGGCGCCATACAGCGAAATCGAGGTCAGATCCCAGTGCAGCCGGGACACATCCACCCCGAACTCAGTGATCGCCGCTGCCCCCACACTGCCGGTGATCTCATCCAGGTACGGGGCGACCGCATCCAGCGCGCGGGCGATCCGGTCATCGTTGAGCAGCTCCGGGGTGATGCCATACGCCTCATCCACGGCCATCGACGCGGCCCACTCGTGTACCCGCAGCATCGGCGCTGGCGCGGTCAGCCGGTTAGCTACCAGTGCCTCGATCACCTCCCCGTGAGTGATCAGCGCCACTGACCGGACCGGGCACAGCTCATCGATGATCTCCGCGATCCGGAGCCGGCGCCCGAACTCCGCCACCACCGGCAGCGCCCCCAGCCGTTTTTCCAGCAGGCGGACCACCGCGATCTCCGCCCGCGCCCGCCCTCGCCCCCGGCCAGTCCTTGACATCCCGCTCATGCCAGACACCAACCAGCAACCAGGCCAGCCATTCCCCGCACGTCACACAAGTCCGTAAGGACCCAGGAGCCAGCCCATCATCCGGCCGTAGCATCAAACCCCATGTGCGAAGACCGGGTTCTAGGTGCAGCTCGTAGCGTTTCGACCCGTCGAGTGGGTCGCCGTCGGCGTCGACCCAGATGAGCGCGTAGTCAGTCTCGTAGCCGTGGTTGCCCCACAGGCCGCCGCGGGCGGCGATGGCACGCGTGATGTAGGCCTGCTTGCGGTCGGGGATCTTCCACTCGGGGGCGTCGATCGTGCCGATCTCGAAGTAGTCGAGGTTGTAGTCGAACACGTGCAGGGCTGACTGCCAACCCTCCGGCGTGGCGTGGAACCGCTTCATCAACTCGTCGATCTTCGCCTGCCCGGCCTTCGCGCCCTCGATCAGCGCAGCCGCCCGTTCGGGATCCATGTCGACATTCGGGGAGTCCGCCTGCGTCAGCCCGAACTGCTCACAGAGCTTGATGAACGGGGCGTCCGCTGGGGGTGGAGGGAAAGCCTGGAGCGCTATCCGGAACTTCTCCCACGACTGGAGGTCCTTGCCGACCCGAGGATCCGGCGTTGGAGTTCCGGCAGGTGCCTGTGCGGCGCCTCCGTTGTAGACCGAGAGCGGAGTCAGCGTGAACTGGTTCTGCAGCACGTGTATCGCCTGCGATACTAGTCCGCACCCGTACCTCTCAGCCGGACGACCCTGCGAAACGTCCTGCCGGGGCTCGGTCAGAACGGCTGACGATGACTATGCCGGAGGGCCAGCGGGCACGACGCCGAGCTGCTGCAGGAGCGACAGCATGTCCGCAACACCCCAGTGCTCGCAGACGCGGCCAGTGCCGTCGAACCTCATGATGTCGATGAGCTGCATTTCCACGCGCGTGCCGGTCGGCGGCACCCCCATGAACTCGCCCTGCAGATTCGTCATCGAAGACAGATTCGGGATCACAGGCGCCAGATGGTCCCCCGACGGAGCCGAGACCATTCTCAAGCTCCGCGCCGTCGTCGTCAACGGCGAGGCGCGTCACTATCTCGTGCTGGTCGTAAGTCGCAAGCTCGCGGTTTGGCTGGATGACATCGGCCAGCCATCCGGCCAGATACACCTCCACAGTTGGCGTAGTAGTCGGCACGGGGCCCTGGCTGGCTCTTGCATGTAGCTTGATCCACTTGCGATGGGCTTCGTCACGGTCCTTGCCATAAACCCATGCGCGTTTGCGTTCTCCTTCGGGAGTGGTGACCCATACATAAGCGGCGTAGCGGCCTTTGTAAGGGAAGATCGAGCCTTCCCCATTAGCTCGGCCGCGGCGTGTTCCACTCATGGCGCATTACTCCGTCCACCGTCTTGGAACCGGTTATCCTTGTGGCCAGGGATGCTGAACCATTCGCCAAACATCATTAGGCGTTCTCTTGGGCGGCTTCTCGTTCCAGTAGCTTGACGTATTCGGTGACGGCAGACGCTGGAATGAGCCGGGTACGTCCCTGGCGAACTGAGCGCAGGCGCCCAGAGCGGAGCTGCTCGAAGATGACGCTCCGGCTCACGTTGAGCATCCGCATTACCTGAGGAATGCGGTAGAGCAACTGTGGGTCTTCGCTGGAATCCAAAGCGACGGCCGGGGCGGTCATGATAGGTCAGCCTCCTTATGGCAGGGATTGGAGT
>CAVUNO010000005.1:0-418680 GCA_963742875.1 uncultured Actinomycetes bacterium
GGGAGCCCGCATTCCGTGCCGCCCTCTGCCTGTGCACCGATGCAGCCGCGGCCGCCGGAGTGGATGTGCTTCGCTGGCTGTATCCGGATGGCAGCGATACCCCCGCAGCCGAATCGGGCGGGGGACTGCGTGCCTTTCTTGGCCGAGCCGATCCGGCCCCCGCATCGGCCCTCACCGATCAGATTGAGGTGGCCCACGCGGCGATATTCGCTCTCGACTTCGCCTGCGCCGCGCAGTGGCAACGGATCGGCATCCGGCCGGCGGCTGTGCTGGGCTACTCACTCGGCGAATACGCGGCCGCCACCGTGGCTGGTGTTTTTGACCCCGCCGACGCGGTCAGGCTAGTGATCGAGCGGGCGCGCCTGGTCGCCGGGACACCGCGCGGAGTGATGCTCACCGTGGCCATATCGGCGGCGCGACTGGCCACGATGCTGGGGCCGGGCCTCGACCTGGCCGCCGACAACGGCCCGCTCACCTCCGTGGCCTCAGGGACGGAAGCCGACATCGCCCGGCTGGAACTCCAGCTAGCCGAGCAGGATATCGCCTGTCGGCGGATCCCGACCACACATGGCATGCATTCCCGGCTTATGCGCCCGGTGTGCGACCGGCTCGTCCAACTCGTCAGCTCGACACGTCGGCAGCCTCCCGCCATTCCGATCGTGTCGAACCTTACCGGTGCGGTGCTGAGCGCGCAGCAGGCCATGGACCCGGAGTACTGGGGCGATCACATGTGCTCCACCGTGCAGCTCGCTGGCGGTGTGCAGCGACTGGCTGAGCAAGACATCGCTGCGATCGTCGATCTCGGGTCCGGCCAGCTCGGCAGCCTCGCCACTCAGGTCCTGGCCAGCAGAGCCGGGGAAGCCACCACCGCGATTGCCGTCGGATCCTTGCCCTCGGCATACCGCCCCGGGAGCGATCGGGAGGTCCTGCTCCGCGCGGCCGCCAACTTGTGGGAAGTCGGTGCCGAGATCGACTGGTCCGCGCTCCGGCCAGCTGGCGGACAGCTGGCTACCCTCCCGGCCTACCCCTTCGAGCACAGCAGGTTCTGGCCGGGTAAGCCCAGGGACAGTACCGTCGTCGCGGATCGCGGCAAATCCGGGACGACTGCCAACGCTGCCCTTCCCGCACCGGGTGCGGAGCCAGAAGCCACCGACGGAGAACCGGGTGTCCGGCTGTACACGCCATCCTGGGAAGCGGTTCCCGCGCCCGCCGAAGGGGCCGCACCTGCGGGTCCGGTGCTGCTGCTCACGGACGATCTGCAACTGGCGGGCCGGCTGATGGCTGCGCTCGCACCGGTCGTCGGTGTGCCGGTGCGGTCTGGGCCGGGTTTCATGGAATCCCCGGAGGGATTCACCGTCCGGCCGACCTCAGTGACCGACTATGAGCGGTTGCTCGATCGGCTCCGGGAGAGCAACCGGCTCCCGGACAGCGTCGTCCATCTCTGGTCGGCCGCTCAGCCCGGCGACGGCGCTCCGGCGGACCTTATGACAGAGGTCCGAGAGGATCACGAGACCGGTTTCTTGAGCCTGCTGGCTCTGGGCCAGGCGTTGCCCTGGCACCTGGCCGACGATGCGCGGCTGCTCGTCGTCACCGCCGGGGGATGCGCGACCCGATCCGGTGAGCCGGTGCGGCTCGGCCGGGGAACCATCGCTGGACTGGCGTTGACGCTCCCGCAGGAGCACCCTGGCATCGTCGTCCGGACTTTGGACCTGCCAGTCGAAGATCCGGCCGAGCCATCGCGGCAGATCGACCTGGCCGAGCACATCGCGACGGAGCTGTCCTGGCCCGGACCGGAACCGGTCGTGGCGATTCGCGGCGGTGTGCGGCTTGTCCGTCGATACCGGCCCGTCGACACAGTGCCCACGGCGGACGCTGTTCGGCTGCGTGAGCGCGGCGTCTACCTGATCACGGGCGGTCTCGGGCGGATCGGTCTGCTGGCAGCGGCCCACTTTGCCCGACGGGCCAAGGTGAGGCTGGTCCTCACCAGCCGCCAGGGTCTGCCGGCCCGGGAGCGCTGGGCCGATCTGCTGGCTGGTCCAGCCGATGGCGACGGGCAGGATCTGACCGCGCACCGGATCCGCGCCGTCCAGGAAATCGAGGCGCTGGGTGCCGAAGTGATGGTCGCCGCTCTCGACCTCGGCGATGGGGAATCAATCCGCGGCCTTCTCCGCCAGCTGGATGCGCGGTTCGGGGAACTGAACGGCGTGATCCACGCCGCAGGTACCACGGAGCGCTCGTCCTTCGCGCCGATCGCGACGCTCGATCCGCAGAGCCTGAGCGCTCACATGGTGCCCAAGGTCTACGGCACGCTTGCGCTCGACGCGGCACTGGCCGGACGCCCGCTCGACTTCTGCCTGGCGATGTCGTCAATGTCCACCCTGCTTGGCGGAGTGGCCTTCAGCGGCTACGCCTCGGCCAATGCGTTCCTGGACCTGTTGGCCGAGTCGGCGGCTGGGCGCCAGCGCTGGATGGCGATCGACTGGGACACCTGGAAGAGCACCATCGACAGGCATGTTCTGGGTGATCTCGGACGCACTCTCGACCAGTACTCGATCGCGCCCGCAGCGGGCGTCGAGCTTCTCGAGGCCCTGCTCGGAGGGGAAAGGCCGAGAGTGATCGTGGCCGCAGGGGACCTGGAGCAGCGATTGCGGGTCTGGGTGACCGATATTGCCGCGCTGAGCGCGGCAAAGGACCCGGCCGGCGGCGAAACCCGGTATCCACGACCGCCACTCAGCACGCCGTTCGAGCCGGCACCCGGAGGGCCTGGACGCCGACATCGCCGAAGTGTGGGCGGCGGCGCTGGGACTGGAGCGGGTCGGCGTGCATGACAACTTCTTCGAGCTGGGCGGCAATTCGCTGCTCGCCATGGACCTCATGGCGCGAATCCGCCGTGCTACCGGAGCGGCGGCGATCCCGCCGAACGTGCTCTACGAAACGCCGACCGTTCATGGCGTGGCGCGCTACCTGCGTGAATCCAGCGGCGGTCCCCGGGCCGGGATGGACTCGGACGACGCCGGGAGCGTGAACCGCCTGTCGACGAGCCGGGACCGCGGGTCCTCGCGGCGGGCGAACGCGGCGGCGGCGGCCGCCGCCCGGGGGAAGTGATGAACGCCGCTGCGGGAACCGCTCCGCAAATCGCCGTCGTCGGGATGGCGGCCCGCTTCCCCGGGGCAGCCGACGTGGACGAGTTCTGGCAGAACCTGCTGGATGGTGTGCCGGCGCACCAGGCGGCCGGCCTGGACCCGAGCGGGTTCGACGCGGAGTTCTTCGGCGTCTCCGCTGACGAGGCCACCCTGATGGACCCACAGCACCGGATGTTCATCGAATGCTGCTGGCACGCGATGGAAGCGGCCGGGTACGACCCACGCAGTGCCCCGGGCGTCGGAGCAGTGTTCGGGGGTTGCTCCTTCCCGGTGTACCTGGTGCTGAGCCTGATGGCGCAACACGGGCTGGCCGGAGGGCACATCAGCCTGGCCACCGCGCTCGCGAACGATCGTGATGCACTGACCGCGCGGACCGCCTATCACCTGGACCTGCGAGGTCCCGTCCTCACCGTCCAGGCATTCTCCGCGACAGGACTGGTTGCGGTGCATCTGGCTGCCCAGTCGCTGCTACTGGGCGACTGTGACCTGGCTGTCGCCGGCGTGGCCTCGGTCTGCGTCACAGAACTGCCCGAGGGACCTGTGCCGGCTTCCCGATCCGGTGTCTGCGCGCCTTTGGACGCGCGGGCCGACGGAACGCTGCCGGGCAACGCGGTCGCGGTCGTGGTCCTTCGCCGACTGGACGACGCAGTACGTGACGGTGACCACGTGCATGCCTTGCTGGCCGGTAGCGCTGTCACGCACGAAGGCGGGCGCAGTCACGGTTTCCTGGTCCCGGGCACCGCTGCCAAGGCGGAGGCGATGGCCGAGGCGCTCGCGGTCGCCGGGCTCGCCCCGGAGGACCTTGGTTATATCGAGGCCCAGGCGGTGGGCGAGCCGGTCAGCGACGCCCTGGAGGTGGCCGCCGTCGACCGGGTATTTGACGGGAGCCCTTCTGGGGCCTCCTACCGGATGGGGTCAGTCGCCGCGAACGTTGGCCACCTCGATGCCGCGGCGGGGATGGCCGGGCTGATCAAGGCGATCCTGATGGTGGAGCGAGGGTGGATACCCCCGCAGCCGGGCTTCCGGGTGCCCGCGGCGGCGCTGGCTCGTGCGCGGACTCGGTTCATGGTGGCCGCCACCGAGGCCCAGCCGTGGACCGCACTGGACGACTCGGGAACGCCGATCCCCCGCAGGTGCGGGGTCAACTCCTTCGGTATAGGGGGCACCAACGCCCACGCCGTGGTCTGTCAGGCACGGTCCGCACCGGCCATCACGGACCTTGCCGGGGACCCGCAGTTGTTCGTTGTGTCGGCGCGAGATGACAAGGCGCTGCGGCGTGGGGCCGAGGCGGTGCGCAATGCCCTGGTCGCCAACTGGTCCAGCCGCCTCCACACCTCGACCGTCCCTGCTGGCACGGCCCCGGACGGCGGGGCGATGTCACCGGCGAACGTCGCTTACACCCTGCAAATCGGCCGGGCTTCACTGGAGAGCCGTTCGGCTTTCTTCGCTCGCACCCCAGCCGGGGTCCTGCGGGGTCTGGAGCAGATAGCCAAAGGCATGACTGGCCCAGGTGAGCTGGCGGACGAGGTGGAAGCCGATCAGCAGGCGGTGCCGCCATCGCCGGCGGCCACAGGTATCGATGAAGCGGCGTCCTGGCGGCTGATCGCGCGACGGTGGCTGGCGGGAGAACACATCGACTGGCAAGACGCTCACCGGGGTCGGCCGCGGCTCAGGGTGCCGTTGCCGGGGTACCCGTTTGATCACCGCCGGTTCTGGGTCGAACCGAACATCTCGGAGGAATCCCAGCCCCCGGACATGAGTACGGACACGAGCACGAACACGACGCCGATCGGCGTCTGAGCCCGCAACACGTCGAGAAGGGTAGATGCGCATGACACGGGTCGGAGTAGTCGGAGCTGGAGTGATGGGTGCCGGTGTGACACAGGATCTGGTGGCACACGGGCACGACGTAGTCCTCGTCGATCGCAGTGACAGCGTCCTTGCTGCCGCGAAGGAGGAAATCGACCGGTACGCACTGATGGCCCGGCTGCTTGGCCGCGATGCGCCCGAGTCCGACGCGGTCAGCGGAGCGGTGACCTACGGTTCCGCCCCCGAGTGCCTGCAGGACGTCGAGTTCGTGATTGAGAACATCACGGAGGACTGGGATCTGAAGAAAGAGATTTACCCCGTGCTCGACCGGGTCTGCCCGGCGGAGGCGGTCTTCGCCGCCAACACCTCTGCCATTCCGATCACCAGGCTCGCCGCACTCACCTCGCGAGCCGACCGGGTGCTCGGGATGCATTTCATGAATCCGGTACCGCTGAAGAAGACCGTGGAGGTGATCCGCGGATGGCATACCGGAGACGCTGCCGTCGAGCGGGCGCTGCAGCTCCTCGCGGCCACGGGCAAGGAAGGGATCGTCGTCAAGGACTCCCCCGGATTCGTGTCCAACAGGGTGCTGATGCTGACCGTGAACGAGGCGATATACCTCGTGCACGATGGGGTCGCCAGCGCCGGGGACGTCGACCAGATCTTCCGGAGTTGCTTTGGGCATCCGATGGGTCCGCTGGAGACGGCCGACCTGATCGGGCTCGACACCATCCTGCTCAGCGTCGAAGTGCTCTACCGCGAGTTCGGCGACAGCAAATACCGTCCGTGCCCGCTACTCAAGCAGATGGTCGATGCCGGCCTATTCGGCCGCAAAAACGGCCACGGCTTCTACGACTACTCCTGAATTCCTGCATTTCCGCCAGTCCTATGGAGGTCGCTATGACCACGCCCCTTACATCAAACGGAACCTCGCCCGAGCCGCCCTCCGACCTGGCCTCCGAGCCGGGTGACAGGTCCAGACTGAGGGCTTTCATCGAGCCCCGCATGCCCGGCATCACTTTCTCTGATAGAGAAGACATCTTCTCCCTGGGCTTTGTCAACTCGCTGTTCGCGATGGAGCTTGTGCTCTTCATGGAGAAGACCATCGGCACCCGGATTCCCAACGAGGAGCTGGCCATGGAACACTTTCGCTCCATTGATGCGATGACCGACCTCTCGGCGCGTCTCCGCGAGCGGCCGAATGTTAAGGTCGCGTCGTGACGCCGGCCATTGTCACCGCCAGCCCAGCCACGGTGACCGACCGGGTATCCGCCAGAGCCTTCGTCGACAGCTACCTCAGGCTGGAGGCGGACGAGTTCGACCGCACCGAGTGCGTCAGTCCCGAGTTCCTGGCGAAAGCCTCGTCATCGGGCCTGTGGGCCACGCTGGTTCCTGCCGAATTCGGCGGTCTCGGGCTGGACATGGTGACCCTCGGCGCGGTGCACGAGGAGGTGGGCAAGGGTTGCACATCGGTACGCAATCTGCTCACCGTGCACAACATGGTGTGCTGGGCCGTCGGCCGATGGGGGTCACCTGAGCAGCAGCAGCGGTGGTTGCCGCCCATGGCCGCGGGCAGTGTCCTCGGCGCGTTCTGTGTGACCGAACCAGGCGGCGGGGCGGCCCTGGCCCGGGTAGAGTCCACCGCCCGGCGGCAGGGAGACGGCTGGGTGATCGACGGGCAGAAGAAATGGATCACCGGCGGAGTGGGGGCTGGGCTCCTGCTCGTCTTTGCCCGCGCCGACCGGAACGTGCTCCCGTTCCTGGTGCCGGCCGACACACCCGGCGTGGAGGTGACGCCGATCACCGGAATGCTCGGAGGACGGGCCAGTATGCTCGCTGAAATCGGTCTTGGCTCGGTGACCGTACCGGCTGAGGCACTGCTGGGACCCGAGCGGTTCGCGCCCGGTGCGGTGATGACCCACACTCTCGATGTCGGCCGTTACACGGTGGCGGCCGGCTCCGTCGGAATCCTGCAAGGGTGCCTGGACGTGTGTGTGGAACACGCGAACCGCGAGCTGCCCGGGGGACACACCCTGGGGGAGCATCAACTGATCCGCGCGAAGATCACCGAGATGGTGACCTCGGTGCGGGCGGCCCGGCTGCTGCGTGAGGCGGCCGGCCGGTCGAAGGATGCCGGCAGCCCGGAAACCATCATCGACACCTGGATCGCGAAGTTGTTCGCGGCGCGGGCTGCCGCGGCGGCAGCGAGCGAAGCAGTGCAGCTACTCGGCGGTGAGGGTTGCGGGCCCGGGTCTGCGGTGGCCTGCTACTACCGGGATGCCAAGATCATGGAGATCATCGAGGGCAGCTCGGAGATCTCCCAATTGACGATCGCCGGCCACGCTCTGCATCTGCAGGAGTCATCCCGATGACCGGCCCAGTCGCAAACTCGATGGCCGCCGAAACGCCGGTGGCGCCGCCTCGTAGCGGCAGCATCAAATGCGTGGTGTGGGACCTGGACGAAACCGTGTGGGAAGGTGTGCTGCTCGAGGGCGCTGCGGGTGAGGTGCGCCCCGGCGTGCGGGAGACGATCGAGGAACTTGACCGGCGCGGCATTCTGCATTCGGTGGCGAGCAAGAACGAGCCAGGCCCCGTAATCGCCCGGCTGGAGGAGCTCGGCCTGGCTCCATATTTCCTTCACCCCCAGGTCAGCTGGGGGCCGAAGTCCCAGGCCGTGGCCAAGATCGCGGCCGCGCTCAACATCGGTATCGACACCCTGGCGTTCATCGACGACCAGGAGTTCGAGCGCGACGAGGTGCGCTTCGTTCATCCCGCTGTGACGTGCCTGGACGCCAAGCTCGCCGGATCCCTAGCGGAGCGGGAGGAATTCATTCCCGCAGTCGTCACCGAGGAATCCGGGCGACGGCGGGAGATGTATCTCAGCGCCATCAGCCGCGACGAGGCCGAGGAAGAGTTCGAGGGTCCCAGTACGGAGTTCATGGCCGGTCTCGGCATGGTGTTCACCATCAGCCCGGCGGGCACCGAGCACCTGCGGCGCGCGGAGGAGCTCACCGTGCGCACTCACCAGCTCAACTCGACGGGGCGTACCTTCAGCCTCGAAGAGCTCGACCAGCTCACCCGGTCCCCGGATCATCTGGTGCTGGTCGCGGAAATGCGCGATCGGTACGGAAGCTACGGCACGATCGGGCTGGCTCTCGTGGCGATGAGCGGCGCGGTATGGAAGATCGAACTGCTGCTGATGTCCTGCCGGGTGATGTCCCGCGGGGTCGGAACGGTGCTCCTGCACCACCTGCAGGCGAGGGCACTTGACGCCGGCGTCACGCTGAGGGCCGACTTCGTCCCGACTGACCGCAATCGAATCATGTATGTCACGTATCGCTTCGCCGGATTCACTGAGATAGGTCACAGCGACGATGGCGTGATCCTGGAGAGCACATCCGCTAACGCACCCGTGCCCCTCGAGCACCTCAAGGTGGTGATCAGGGGGTGAGCCGAGCCTCCACCGGGCTTTCCGGGGCCGGTCCCGGCGGGGCAGACGGGGGCCAGTCCCGGGCCGACGGCCGACGCCGGCCCACCTTACTGGCGTTTCCCCACGCCGGGGCCGGTGCCTTGGCGTACCGGGACTGGGGGCAATTCCTCGCCCCGGACATCGATGTGATCGCGATGCGGTTGCCGGGTAGGGAAGAGCGCTGGCCTGAGCCGCCGCGGCGCACTATCCGGTCGGTGGTGGAGGCCACTGAGCCGCAATGGAGTGACGCCTGCCGGCCACCATACGCCGTATTTGGCCACAGCGTCGGAGCGCTAGCTGCCTTCGAACTGGCCCGCGAAATCCGCCGGAACGGCATTGCGAACCCGGCTCATCTCATCGTCTCTGGACGCGTCGCGCCGCACGTCCGCAGTGTCCGGCCGGCCCAGCATGACCTTCCGGATGAGGAGCTGTCAGCGCATCTGTGCGCACTCGGCGGCGTCTCGGAGACCGTGCTCGCCGACCGTGCCGTCCGGGCCATGCTGTTGCCGGCACTGCGGGCGGACCTGGCCTGTGACGAGCACTATGAGTATGTCCCCCAGCCACCGCTATCTGTGCCGGTCACCGTTCTCAGCGGGACGGACGACCCGCTGGTCTGGCGGGAGGGTCTGATCGCTTGGGCTGCGCAGACCACGGGTCCTTGCACCATCCAGTGGATGTCCGGCGGGCACTTCTTCGGCCTCGAGCATCGAGAGGAGGTGCTGACGTGCGTCCGGAGCGCCCTGAGCATCGCGGCGCACTGAGTTGCAGTGAAGGGGTGAGCCGCCTGCCGGTGGCACAGCAGTGCCGCCGCGTGAGGAAGACCGTGCTCAGTATGCCGAGGGTGTGGGTTGACGGCTCTCATTGGCGTGATGACGCCGGCATTCTTCGTCGTCTGACCGGTGCTGGTGTCGGCATAGGTCGGAGCTGAGAGCAGCCTCGGATAGGGGCACTGTACTCCCGCGAGGCAGGCGAGTGCGATGGGCCCGCGACCAATTCCGGACTGAGCACCACATGACCCCGGTAGGTCATGTCCGCGTTACTTCCGGCGGCGCTGCGGTGGCGCTATTCCGTGATCTTGGTTAGGAACAGCCAGGTGCTCACGATGCCGCCAACGAGAGCTACGAGTACAGGCCCGACCAGGACGTAGAGTCCCGCGTGCACTCCGAGGACCAGGACTACGCCCGCCGCCAGCAGCAACAACGAAGTGATCGTGTTAGGAGCAACAGCTTCGAGTACGGGCGCGATCGCCTGATTACTCCTATCGCTCTTCGCGCGCCGGTCCAGGAGGTCGAGGCCAACACCGGTGATCACGGCGAGAACGACCAGCTCGGCGCCGAGCGTGCGGTACGCCTGTCCGGGAATCGCGATCAAGACCGAAGTAATAAGGACCGTGCCAAATAGGCTCAGCGTCTGGGCCGCCCGGTTCCGGAGTTCCTGAGACCTCGCGATGGAGGCGATCCTGATCGAGACCGCCACGAACAAGAGCCCGATCAGTGCGGCGGCGGCGGTTCCAGTGATCTGGGCGAACGTGTCCCAGGCTTTCAAGTGAATCCCTCCGTCTGCCAACAGGCCCATGAACGCAGGGCTCTGCCGCGAGAATACGGCTCTGACCCGTTCGTGGGCGGAGCGCGCCAAGAGGCTGGAAGCCTCTGGCGCGCGAGGCGCCGAGGTCAGGATCCCCCGGCTCACCGGCGAGACCTTCTGCGCCGCCATCGTTATCGACGGGCCGCCGGCCGCCAGGAAGCCGGTGCCAGACCTAGTGTCCTCTTATCGTCTGACCCGCTGTTCACCGAGAAGGTCGTCGATGTGGTGGGCCTGTACCACAACCCGCCGGAGAAGGCGGTGGTGCTGTGCGTGGATGAGAAATCGCAGATCCAGGCCCTGGACCGGTCCCAGCCGGTGCTGCCGATGATGCCCGGCATGCCCGAGCGGCGCAGCCACGACTACTACCGGCACGGCATCACCAGCCTGTTCGCCGCCTTCAACATCGCCGACGGCACCGTGATCTCCGAGTTGCACCGCCAGCACCGCGCCACCGAGTTCCGCAAGTTCCTGGCCACGATCGACAAGGCCGTGCCCGAGGGCCTGGACATCCACCTGATCTGCGACAACTACGGCACGCACAAGACCCCGGCCATCAAGACGTGGCTGGCCCGCCACCCCCGGATCCACATGCACTTCACCCCGACCGGGTCCTCATGGATCAACCAGGTGGAGCGGTGGTTCGGGTTCTTGACCGATCAGATGATCCGGCGCGGCGCCCACAAGAGCGTGCAAGCCCTCGAGAAGGACATCCGCGCCTGGATCGAGGGCTGGAACGCTGACCCCAAGCCGTTCGTGTGGAGGAAGACCGCCGAGGAGATCCTCGACTCCCTCGCACGATATTGCCGACGAATTTCGGACGCAGGACACTAGCGCCACTCCCGGACGGGGCTGCCCCGGCGGGCACCAGATCATATTGGTCGGCCACCGATGCTCCCTTGCGAAGTACGCGGCTGCTTTTTTAGGAACACGTTTCCATTTCCAGTTCACGGTTGCGGCGCCCCAGTTCCCGCAGCCGCGCCCGGTCCGGGAGTGGTGGCGTTTACCCGGGGTTCCCCGGGCCACCCGAGCGATCGGCCTGGAGGAATCAGCCGCCCTCCTGGCGTCTTCTTACCTGAACTCCGGAGAATACCTTTTCGGAATCTTGCCCCGGCATTTGATCCCCATCCTTTCCGGCGAAGATCCCATTGGATTCCTGTCCGGAAAGTCCGGGGCAGCTCACTTCCTACGGCGGGCAGAAGGGCGTAGGGTAGGGAGCGTTGCTCCGGACCCAGGCAGCTACGGCCGCGATATCTCGCGGTGCAGAGGCAGGGCCCGGAGTTTTTCTTTTGAGACGTGTGCTGTCGTCACCGCCTGAACAGTTATCGGAATATCCAGTGCCCGCGGCTATCGCCGATCCGCCGCTGATGGGCTGGCAACCAGCTCCGCAGACCGCCCGGAGGGACTAGCGAATGACCTCACCAGGAGAACCGGCGCCGGATCACCAGATGGCACTGGAAGATGACCGGAACATGCCTCAGGGGCTCAATTCGAATCCGCGCGGTGCCATAACGGCAAGCGATCGTCAGTCACCAGGCGCCGCTGCGCCGGAGCAGCCGGGCGCTACCGCCGCAGGCAGCGCCGAGCCGCCCGCGGCGCCGAGCCAGCCGCGAGGTTTCCTGGGCGAGTTCTGGGACGCGGTTTCCGTCCGCACGGTCGGCCTGATCATCGGGATCCTGGTGCTGCAGATCGGGTTCATCCTGTCCTACGTGGGGGCCTTCCACTCACCCACGCCGCACGGCATCCCGCTCGCCGTGGTCGCGCCAGCCCCGGAGTCCGGCCCGATTGTGACCAAGCTCAACCGGATCCCGTCGGCCCCGCTGCACGCGACCGCGGCCAGCGGCCCGGCGGCCGCCCGCCGCCTGATCCGTGACGAATCCGTCAGCGCCGCGCTGGTAATCAACCCGGCCGCAACGACCGACACGCTGCTCATCGCCTCGGCCGATGGAAGCTCTGAGGCCACCGCGGTGCAGCAGGTCATCACCGCGGCCGAGGCCAGCCAGCACCGCTCGGTGACGGTGATCGACATCGTGCCGCTGCATCGCGGTGACTTCCATGGCCTGACCGGCTTCTATCTCGTCACCGGGTGGACCGTCGGCGGCTACCTGGTCGCCGCGCTGCTCGGCATAGCCTCCGACGCCCGGCCCGTCACCACCCGCCGCACCATCTTCCGGCTGATCGCTTTCGTCCCCTACGCGATCATCTCCGGGCTGGCCGGCGCCATCGTGGTCGGCCCGGTCCTCGGCGCGTTCACCGGTCACCTGCTGGCGCTGTGGTGGCTCGGCGCGCTGCTGGTGTTCGCCGTCGGCGCCGTCACCCTGGCCTTCCAGACCCTATTCGGCGTCATCGGTATCGGCATCACGATCCTGGTTTTCGTCATCCTCGGCAATCCCAGCGCGGGCGGCGCCTACCAGCCCGCGCTGCTCCCGCCGTTCTGGCGGGCCATCAGCTCGGCGCTGCCCAACGGCGCCGCCGTCGACAGCGTGCGCCGCATCGTCTACTTCGGCGCCTACGACATCGGCGGCCATCTGATTGTCCTGGCCAGCTACGCCGTCGGCGGGGTCGTCATCGCCATCATCGGGGCCATCATCAAACAGCACTTCCGTGACGCAAGATCCCGGACCTGATCGTCTGGAAAGCCTGTCAAGATCCCGGACCTGATCGTCTGGAAAGCCTGTGTTGTCATGTTCCGGCTCCATCGGTTGGGTCGTTGAGTGCTCCAAGGTCGCGGAGGAGACGTGCCTGGTCATCTGGCGCGAGGCCTGCTGGCGATAGTGCAGGTCGGCCACTCAATCGAGTATTCGAGCGGTACAGGTCCCGGGGGCGTCGGCCGGGCCGAACGACTAGGTCCGGACTGACGAGCAAACGTGGAGCAAACATGGCCGGGAAGCGGCTGCCGACCAGGTTAAGGGATGGCAAAAACCCCAGGTCAGAATGGGTATTGGATGGGTGGGTGCGCCGCCAGGGACTTGAACCCCGAACCCGCAGATTAAGAGTCTGCTGCTTCCGCGCACGCCAAAATGAACTGGTATCACATTAATCGCAAGACATGCGGAGCTGCACCACAACCCCAAGCTGAAGTGACATGAGTACCGGGTTCTACCGGCCCGTACCGGCGCGTCCGAGCAAGCACGGAGCGAGCATTCGGGCCGCGGTTCTAGACCAATCGTGCCCGGAACGGTGGTCGCGCACGGTAATACCGGCTTCGTGCCCAGGGCAAGTCACGGCAGAATGCCACCACATGGCGGAACAACCTGTGTGGGCTGGTCGCTGCCTCCGGCCGCAGCAAGTTACTCGCATCGACTGCCAGCATCAGGCGGCCGTCCGCGCCCCGAGGTAACGGCAACCCGGCTTACCGTTCGAACTCGGGCCCGGCTGGCTTGGCGCTACTGGTCGCGGCCCCGGTAGGCGCGGATCAGCGCACCGGCGGGCACCCCACGCTGGGCCAGCCGCCGGGCGTACTCGATCGCGGCCGGCGGCGCTTCGATGTTATCGACCGGCATTCCGTGTTCGAAGACATGAAATATCGCTGTGACGTTCTGCGTGACACTGGATCCACCGGTCGCAGACCTGGCCCAGGCGCCCTATAGCCGCCAGCTGCGGCCAGGCATCTGCGACCCGGGCCAGGCGCTGCGGATCCGCGATCTCAGTAAAGCAGTTCCCCTCCTTGGTGAACCCGATGCCCTCGCCGTGCGCCGCGACCGCGACGTACTCGTGGCCGTTGAGGATCACCTGCGCGCCGAACGGCGGGTGCCCGGACATCTTGATCACCAGGTGACCGAAGGCCGGGTCCATGATGTGAAAGCTGTAGTGGTAGACGTGCTCCCTTTTCTTCTCCAGCCGGGTGATGACCCCGCGCGCCGAGCGGTGCACCTTCCACACGCTCGCCGGCGCCTTCGCGGCCAGGATCAGGAACACCCCGGGCGCCACCGAGTTCTCCTCCAGGTAGTGCTCCGCGATCAGGTGCTTACGCTCCCCAGCCTTGCAGAAGATCACCGGCACGCCGTTCGCGGCCGCCCAGGCCTTGACCCGCCGGGCGAACCGGCCCGCCATCCGCATCAGGTGCGCGTCATCCAGCTGGTCATCGCTGCTGCCGTGCAGCCGCCGCCACCAGCACCGGAACCCGCCCGGACTATGGCCAACGGGGAAGAAGGCGTTCAACACCACCCGGTCCACGCAGTCGTAGCTGCCAGCAAGCAGGTCCCCGTACCGTTCGGTGAAGTCATCGGCCACGCGCTGACCGTAGAGGTAACCCGCAGCTCATATCGGGACATCAGCCACACTGCCCCGGAGGGGCCACTCCTTCCGGGCGAAGTCCCGGACGGAGCGTAGCGATCCTTGGTCTCTAGCTTCTGAACGTTTGTGTCAAGTTCTCACGCGGCTTTGCCGAGGCGGGCGCGGGTGATGTAGTCGTCGACGTGCTGGTCGATGGCGCGCAGGGCCTGCCGGAGGCCCGGGGGTGCCTGGGGCTGGTCGGCGGCCAGCAGGGGGCGGAGCAGCCGGTTGTGCAGCTTGGTGTAGAAGATCGCCATCTTGGCGCCGTCGGGGGTCAGGACGTAGCGGTTGGTGTGCTCGATCCGGCGGATCAGCCCGGTGAGCCGTAGCCGGCGCAGGTCGTAGGTCATCTGGCCGGGGCTGTAGGGGGCGTGCAGCAGTGCGGTCATCAAGGCGCGCAGGCTCTTGTTGGTGATGCCGGTTGCTGTCAGCAAGGTGGCGCACAGGGCGCCGGCCAGGGCCATGACCCGAGGATCGCCGAATCGAAGCGCCGGGGTCCTCCGCCCGTCCGCGGTCACGGACGGGTGCGCGATCCGCTCAAAGGCTGGACTCGCAAGGACGGTGCCCTGGCCGGCACGTTCAGCATGCAGTATGCGCCGGTTGACGGCGCGGGCCTTGTCCTGCAGTTCGGCGAGGTTGGGCAGGCGGGCGTTGCAGCGCAGGTCGCGGGGGGCGTTGATGACGGTCTCGATCCGCATCGCGCGGCCGTCCTTCAGGTACTGCTTGATCCGCGAATGCTTGTAGAACAGGTTGAGCACGACGCCGCCGGTGTCGGGACCGATGGCGGGCCGGTCGATCGCAGTGCGGAAGGTGCCCGGGGTGTCGCGGCGGATGCGGCGGGCGAAGATGATCTCCACGTTGGCCGGGCGGCCGATGTCGAGGTTGTCGCCGATCAGCGCCTCGAAGAAGGACCGGGCGCGGCGGGGCGCGTCGAAGACGATGGTGCGGGATACCTCGACCTGCCGCATGGAAGTCTCCCACCAGTACCCGGCCAGCTGGTCTTTTCGGCCGAGTGGCATTGGGAGCCGGTGCAGCCACCGCTGGGCGAACACCTCGATGGTGCCCGGCTGCAGGCGGTCGCAGATCGCCTGCAGCCCGTCCGGGTCGTCGCAGGAGGCGAACCCGTTAGACAGCGCGGTGAACCCGATCCCGGCTTTCAGCGCCTGCCGCTTGGCCCACTCGTGCCCGTTGACCCAGATCTTGGCCGGGTAGGGAAAGTAGGCGCAGACCTTGATGAACGCCGGGCCGAAGTCTTCATCCCACAGGTAGAAGTAGTAACAGGTCACTCGCCGGTCAGCCTTGGCGAAGGTGTACTGCGGCGCCGCGGTCTGAGTGTCCCGCTGATAGGCGGCCCAGACCCGCTGGAACTCCTGGGCCACGCCCACCGCGGCCACCCCGGGCCGCCCGGTGGCGGCCTGCCGGTCCAGGTACGGCTGCATCACGTCGATCTTGCGGTCGTCCTTGCTGAACTTCACCCAGGGGATGCCGTTGGCCGACGCGAATGACTCCACCGCGCGGCTGAACTTCGTGCTGATCTTCTCCATCAGCGCCGGTGAAGGGATCGGCATGCCCAGGTGCTGGGTCATGAACGCGACCACCTGGCCGCTGGACTGCAAGATGGGCACGTAGACGTTCAGGTAGACCCGGTCCAGGCACTCGATGTCGAGCACCACATGCGCGTCGAGCACGTCGTTCACCGTTATGACCCGCGCCATGGTGATCACCTACCGCAACCGCTGTTAGTTGCGATGATGCGCTCACCTGCACCGATGCGCCTGCCGAACCACGCAGCTAGGCGGTCAGAGGCGGAGCCTCACTGGTACGGCAGTCTCCATTCCTCGCAGGACTGCGCCTGTACTAGGGAGAGTCAACCGCAAGTTCCTGTCGATAGCGCGGACCAATACCAGAAGAGCCGCTATCGACTTTGCTGGGACCAGGATGTGGCGTGGACTGGCTAAGGAGTGGCAATCCGCCGTCTCATCCGCCTAGGGAGAAGATTCAGGCACGTATGTGTAAGACATCATCGGCCCTGAATCGAGGAGGAATATCATGACTGTTTCTGACCAGATAGACACCCTGCAAAAGCGCGCAGCGGATCTGAAGAGTTCCTTCGAACAAACTCAGCACGAAAATAACGAGAAGGTCAAGGCACGCCTCGCCCAGGCCAAGGCAGATATCGCTGCCGGTCAAAGGGCGGTCAACGAGAAGACGGAGCAGGCGGCCAGCCACACGCAAAGCCAGTGGAAGTCGATGAAAGCCGACGCCGCCGCGAAAGTGCAGGATATGCACGACCGCGCCGAGCGCAAGCGCGACGAGCATGACGTTAACCTCGATCGGTCAGGGTGCTCTGGGTGGGGTTACTGATTGTGCCGCTGCCCGATTTTAGGTGTGGTGTCTGTTTGCTGTCTGGGCGGCTGCAGTCTGTGCTGCCCGGTGTGCCCGGGTGCGCACCGGCTCCGACCGCGCCGGGATGGTTCTCCTTCCGTTCCGCGAGGTAGGTTGCTGCTGGTCAGGTGGGTGCGGGCAAGGCGCAGAGCCGCTGCCAGCAAGTCAGGAATGCCTCCTTCCACGGCCAGTCCGGGCTGATCTTGAGGATGCGCCGGCGGGCGTGGTGCACGAGCCGGGCAGGGAGGTGCCAGACTCGGTAGCGGAGCGTGTCCGGCTCGGCTTCCTTCAGGTCGGCGCAGTCGTGGAAGCCCAGCAGCCGGTTCCAGGCAGCGAGGTCAGCGGCGATGTTGGCGGCGAGGACCCAGCCGCAGTTGACCTGCCAGGTTTTCGAGGGCAGGTTCCGCAGGCCCATCGACTTGGCGGTGCGGACACCGTCTGTCTCGACGACGGCGTGCTCGCGGTGGATCACGTCGATGTACTGGGGGTGGTGGCTGCCGGGCACGCCGCTTATCCCGGCGTCCGGGATGTTCGTGCAGGTGATCGAGTACTTCCAGCCGGTCTTCTTCTCGTAGTCCGTCAGGTTCCTCAGGTGCCGGCGGGACGGCTTGACCCGCCGGGCGATCCACCGCAGCCCGTCCGGCCAGTTCCCGGCCCTGGTCATCAGGCCGGTGATCTCGGCGACGTCCTTGTCCTGTTCGGCCGTGCCGTCCTGGCCGGTGCCGGGCTTCCACGCGCCGGCGGGGACTTTCCGGATGGCGTCCTCGTCGGCCGCGGTGATCATCCAGCCGCAGGTGAACAGCAGGATCCGGCGAGGGGAGGACATCGACAGCAGGTGCTTGATGAGCTCATGGCTGGCCCCGGCCCCGTCGACGCGGATCAGGATTTTCGCCCGGAACCGGGCGGGGACCTGCCGGATGGCCGCGGCCAGCACCTCCTTGTGGTCGGTGAACGTGTTCGAGCCCGCGTTGCCGGGCCGCAGCAGCATGGCCAGGCACTCGCGCGTATTCGCAGCCCACGCCCCTAATGGATGGAAGCCGTAGCCTTTCTTCCAGGTCGGAGCCGCTCCCTCCTTGTCTGAGTACGCGGTGATCAGCGTCGCGTCCATGTCGATGACCAGCCAGCCCACCAGGGTCTTCCCGGCGATGACCAGCCACGGGAAGCCGGAAGGGGTGTCTTCTATCAGCTCCCACACGTGCGCGCGGATCCTCGCGCGGGCCTGCGCGACCCTCGCCAGCGTCCTTGTGCCGGCCAGGCCGAGGGCGCGCCGGACGGTGGAGCCGCTGGGCGCGGCACCCAGCACCGGCGCCAACTGGGCCAGCACCGCGATATCGCTCATGCTGGTGGCGCCCAGCGCGATCGCGACCGCCATCGACACGACCACCACACCCCGGCTGAGCTGCGGGAACGTCCCCGCCCGCGCCAGCGCCGCCTCCAGCGCGGCCGTCAGCCCGCACTGGTCGGCCAGCTTCCGCAGCAGCACGCCGCCGCAGTGCCCGGCCAGGCCGGCACCGTCATCAGTAACCTTCAGGCCGTGGTCCCAGCCGTTATGCTGCATGGCGAAGAGCGCTCCAGTCCCGGGGATTGCAACGTGTGGTTACCGCGTAATCTCCCAGGACCAGGGCGCTCTTCGCCGCTGAACCGGCTATCCCGCCCGCGCCGGTCCCGCACCCGTAAGGTGCGCCACCGCTTCAACCGCTACCAGCAACAAATCCGAGAAACCCCAGCTCACCGCTATGCAGAATTCGGTAACAGCCTGATTCAGGGCTAACGCTGAATGCCGGAGGTTAAGAAGGCAGAAAGAGACGCCGAAGCCGCCGAGGAAGACGCAGCCGATGCCCTGGATTACGCCACCTGGGCCGTCGACCAGGCCGAACTGGCTGTCCTTGACGCCGTGGACGCGCGCTCCTGGGCTGACGAACGAGCAGCAGCGTCGCCACCCAGGTAAGCAATCAACGCGCCCAGGTGCGCGCCGACCACCCGACCAGTGAGCCGCCGCCGTCACCGCAGTGGGTTTTGTCGCCTCTGTTGTCATCGCGCTGCGCTCTCCGCACCGCCGGGTCCGTCTTGAACTGGCCGCTGCTAGACTGCTGCCCTTGGCAAGGGAGCAGGTGACCCTTGACCAGGCCAGCTTCTTAAAGGATTATGGGCCAGCAACTCCCACGTGGCATTTGCATCAGGCGCTCTCAGGCTGGGGCAAGGCTTGGTGATGGCTATGCACTACAGCAGGCAGCAAGTAGTCGACGTGCTGCGTCACTGTGGGTTTGCAGAGCTAGCTGACGAGGCGTCGCGGGTTCTGCCCGATCCGGTTGATCGCGATCAGATCGACCAGTGGGGCACACAGCACGGCATTACTGTCGACAACTTGGTCAGCCAGATGGGCGGTAGCCCCTGAGTCGGCAGACCACCGCGCGCGGGCATTAGCCGTTACATAGCCGGTGCCGGGGGTTGTGGCCTGGTTCATCACGACGTCGTATGCGAGCGTGGCCGCTGAGGCAGCGATTTCCGTCCCGGCGCCGGGTGGAATGCTGGGCCCGCGGGTGCCGGCGGTCATTTTTTCCGCTGCTCCCGGTGCTCGGTTCCCGCCCCCTTTTCGGGTCTTGTGCGTCCAGTAGTGCCTGGCGGCGCAGCTCGTCCGCCGCAGAGCCCGTTCGATGGAGGCCAGTTGCTCATCGCTGGCCGGCAGGGCGTAAACCTCCCGGATGAACCGGCCGAGGTCAGCCCGGTAGTCGTGGCCCGTCGCGCCGAACTTGCCGGGGATCACGTGCGCGGAGTTCTTCATGTCGATGAGCGTCTGGACGAACGTGGTCGGGCTCTGCCACCGCTCGGTCTTCGGGACCGTCGCGGGACGGGTCGCGGGCGGCCCGAGCCAGTCCGGCGCCCGGGCGAGGAGATCCAGGCCGAAGCACGCCACGCCGTCGTTGTCGTGCGTGACCATCACGTAGCGCAGCCGCTCGCGGACTTCGCGGCCCAGGGCCTGCAGCTGCCCGAAGTCGTTGAAGCACCCGCGAGATCGGTGGCCATGCTCACCCGCCGCCAGGTCTGCCGGTCGATCCCGTCCGCAGACGTGGCCCCGGACAGCCGCAGCGCGACCGCCTCAACTGTGTCCTGGATCAGCGACGCGAGGCCGTAGTCCAGTGCTGCGCAGATCCGTCCATCTCGAGCGCGCGCTCGCGGAAGCCGCCCGGCTGCGGGGCGCCGGCTGCCTCGATGCCGCCGTCGCCGCCTTGGGGCTCCTCGACCGCGGCGCGTACCTGCCGAGTGTCAAGTCGCCCTGGACGGACGAGCGCCGCCGATGGCTGCAGGAGGTCGCAACCGACGCTCGCTGCAAGGCCGCCGAGCTCGCGTTCTCCACCGGACGGCTCGACGATGCTGAGCGCCTGGCCAAAGCCGTCCTCGACGCCGAGCCGTTCCACGAAGCGGGATGGCGTTTGGTAATGCGCCTCGCGAGCGCACGCGGCGACGACCAGGGTGTGCTGAGGTCTTACCAGCACTGCGAGAGAGTCCTGGCCGAGGTCGGGGCGGAGCCGAGCCGGACCACGCGGCAGCTGGTCGGTCAGCTGCGGCGCTAGGTGCCAGGCCGCCGCGAGCATCCATCTGGTGGCTTGCCTGAGCTTGTTCTTTAACCTGCTCGGCTGTGGCCTGGGCTTTTCGCGGATCTTGAGCCGGTGTGCCCGGCGTGTCGTGGTGCGTGAGTACGGCCTTCGCATGATCATGTGTTCTCGCCAAAGGACCATGATCATGAACGAAGGCCGTGATGGACAGCTTGCCAGAGGATGCCGGTGCCGGGCCAGCCGCGGTGCTGGCGCGGTTCCGCCGGGAGTTCCATGCCTGCCTGACTGCGCGCAGGGACGAGGTTGTTGAGCTGGCGGATGCGGTGCTGTGCGCGGGCGGGCCGGTGCGGAACCTGGCCGCGCTGTCGCTGGCGCCGGAGCACCGGCGCGGCCATGGCGCGCTTTATGACGCGGTAAACAGCGGGCGGATCGAGATCACGCCGCTACGCCGGTGCCTGGCCGGCCTGCCGTTACCGCGGGCGGCGGACGGGCGGCTGATGCTGGCCGTCGACGTGAGCAACTGGCTGCGGCCCGGCGCGGCCACCAGCCCGGACCGGCTGTTCTGCCATGTCTATGGCCGCGGCAAGGGGCAGGCGCAGATGATCCCGGGCTGGCCGTATTCGGTCGTGGCGGCGCTGGAGCCGGGCCGCACCTCCTGGACCGCGGTGCTGGACGCCATCCGGCTGGGCCCCGGCGATGATGAGGCCGAGGTCACCGCCGCCCAGGTCCGGGAGGTGATCAGGCGGCTCGATCGCCACCGGGCACTGGCGCGACGGGGACCTGCCCATCCTGGTGATCGTCGATGCCGGGTATGACCCGATGCGGCTGGCTTACCAGCTCGCGGACCTGCCCGTGCAGATTCTGGGGCGGCTGCGCTCTGACCGGGTGCTGCACTTCCCGTGCCGGCCCGCCAGCCTGGTACCAATGGGCCGGCCGCCACGGCACGGCCGGGAGTTCGCTCTCCCGGACCCGGCCACCTGGCCGGACCCGGCCGTGACCACCACGACGCAGACCACCCGCTACGGCACGGCCGTGGCCCAGGCGTGGGACCGGCTGCATCCCCGGTCTGACCCACCGCTCCGCCTGGCTAGCCCACGACGGCCCGCTGCCCGTGATCGAGGGCACCCTGATCCGCCTCCAGGTGGATCACCTGCCCGGCGACCGGGACCCCAAGCCGGTGTGGCTATGGTGCCCGGTCACCGGCGCCGCCCCGGCTGAGGTGGACCGGCTGTGGCAGGCGTTCCTGCGCCGATTTGATCTTGAGACGAGCAAGCCACAGTGCTGTCATTCCTGCGGGGCTGTTTCATTGTCGTTTTCTTCCGTGTCGGATTCGATGTTGATCCCGGCGGCCTGATCTTTCATCCAGCGGCGGCGGTTGTGCTGTCCGCGCGGCACCAGGTGCAGCGCGCGGAGGCGTTCGATTTCGGCCGGGTCGGCGCGCACGACCCGGTTCCCGGACTGCGGGTGCAGGTAGCCAGTTGCCCAGCCACGCCGCACCCACGCGTCGAGAGTGATTTCTGGCATTCCCACGTGCTCGGCGAGGTCGCGCAGCCACCACTCGTGCTCGGCCAGGGGCGGGCGGGACCGGAGCGCGGGAATGCGAGTGCGCGTGATGCCCAGAGCGCGGACCAGGTCGCTGACCGCGTTCGGGGTGAAGATCTCGGTCCGTTTGGGAGGACGGAATCCTTCGGCGTTGAGCTGGTTGGCGATCTGGGCCGTGGTCAGGCCTGCCCCGATCAGTTCCCGGGCTCGTTCCCGGAGCTGAGGGTAGTAGCTGAGCTGGGCCAGGGTGGCCACCGGCCGCACGACCTGTCCCTGGGTGTGGTGCCCGCCCACCCACGCGATGTCCACGTCGACCTTCTCGCTGATGCCGGCGACCGCGATGCGGACCTGCTCGACTAGGTGCCGGATCAGTTTTTTGCGGTCGGCGGTGGTTGTGGTGGGGGCGTCCCAGACCGCGGGGATATCGGCAGCCAGCAAACGGATCTGCTCTCGTTCGGCCGCGGTCAGCACCCGGGGGCGGGTGGCGGTGAACCGGTCGTAGTCCTCGCTCAGCCGCTGGCGCTCGGCGAGGGCGGCCTCCCAGTCCTTCTCCAGCTGCCGCACCACCAGCCGGTTTTCCGGCTCGGCCAGCTGATACTGGCGCCGGGCCCGCTCCGCGGCGTACTCAGCGCGTTCCAGTCGCTGCCGCCAGATCCGGTCCACCTGCGCCCGCTGTTCCTCCACCTGCCCGGCCGCGGCCAGGGAAACCTCCAGCGCGGCCGGCTCCATCGCCTTCAGCAGCAGCGCGGTGACATAGTCATCCACGCAGGTCCCCGCCAGCTGCTGGCACTGCGCATCGCCGTAATCGCTCTTGCCGCGTGCGCACACGTAGGCCGGCCGCAGCGTCCCGCCCCGGCCGCGCTGATAGCGCACCGCATCTTCGCGCCGCAGCGGCCGCACACCACGAGCCCCGCCAGCAGCGCCGGGCCATCGCGCACCACGCCCTGGCTCTGCGACCGGGACCTGTTGGCTTCCAACCGCCGCATGATCCGCTCATACTGCTCGGCACTGATGTAGGAGGGCAGCACCCCGGGCAGGTAGACCAGCCACCGGCCGGGCCCGACCCGAACCCGGCCAGTGTAAGGCCGCCCAGCCTGCAGGCGTCTCGGATCCAGCGCGCTGCGGCCATAGGCGTAGATCCCCGCGTAGGCCGGATTGCGCAGCATGTTCTGCACTCCCGCCCGGCTGGGCGGCGCCAGGCCAGCTCCCCGCGCTCGGGCCCCTCCCGCAGCCGCACCCCGAGCTGAATGTGATTATCCGCCAGATAGCACAAGACCGCATTGACCGTGCCCAGCCGTTCAAACAGGTCGAAGACCAGGCGGACCACACTGCGCACCTGCTCATCGGGATCGAGTACCACCTCGCCCGACAATCGGCGCACGAACCCGATCGGCAGCGGAACCGCCAGCTCACCCCGCCGGGCCTTGCCGATCCGCCCGGACCACATCCGCTGCCTGATCAGGTGCAGTTCAGCTTCGCTGATCGTGCCCTTTAACCCCAGCAGCATCCGGTCATTGTGCTCGGCCGGATCGTAAACACCGTCCATGTCGCCCAGCAGCGCACCGGAAAGCGCGCACAACTCAAGAAGCTGGTGCCACTCACGGCCCGACCGGGCCAGCCGGGACATCTCGACGCCCAGCACGATGCCCAGGAGATCTAGCCCGACCTCGGAGACCAGGCGCTGGAACCCGGGCCGCGCATCTGCCCCCGAGGCGGAATACCCCAGATCCTCGTCGATCACCAAGACCCGCGCCGCCGCCCAGCCCAGCGCGATCGCACGCTCCACCAGCCCATACTGCAGCCGCGTGGACTCCTGATGGTCAACGACCTGGGCCGCAGTGGACTGACGGACGTACACGGCCGCCAGCCGATCACGATGCCAGGCCTGAATCTTGCCCTCCGACCGCTCCCACGGCAACCTCACCGCCACCTCACCGGGCTCACCCCCGCCCCGGCCGCTCACCGCCGGGCGAATCATCCGTTCGACCAGCTGGCCCAGCAGGCGCCCCACCACCGCCCGGTTCACCTCCGGGAACGCATCCCAGGGCGGGACCCCGCCCATCGAGCCCGCTAACTGGGGGACACGGCTGCCCCTGCTGACACCGGAGCCCATCTCCCTCACCCCCACCTGCCTGCGCGTCCCGCCACCGCCGGACAGCCGTGACCAAGGCCAGCAGGCCCTCAACGCCAATAACCGGGGAATTCCCAATCCCCGGCTCATCTATGTGTGCAATCTGGCTTGCTCCTTGAGCACACCTTCCGGCTGTTCAAGCAGGTCCTTGGCTGGACCGCCCCGAAACTCCGTGACCCGGCCGCCGCTGACCGGTGGACCTGGATCGTCATCGCCTGCCATGCTCAGCTCCGGCTCGCCCGGCCGCTGGCGGCGGACCTGCGCCTGCCCTGGGAACGCCCCGCACCGCCCGGGCGGCTGACCCCCGCCCGGGTCCGCCGCGGGTTCCGGAACATCCACCAGGCCCTGCCCTGCCTGACCGGTGCACCGAAACCCGGCAAGCCCGGCCCCGGCCGCCCGCCAGGATCGAAGAACCGCCGCCCAGCACTCCGCCACGACGTGGGGAAGAAGACGAAGAGGGATGCCTCGCTCAAAGCACGGCGCGAACGCGCAGGTTAAACGACAAGCTTTAGCTCCTGGATGGTATCTGCAGGGCTGCGGCAGCGGGACGCCATGGGCCGCGGCTGCCGTCCGGGCGCGGGCGCGCCGGCTGGCTGGGGTCCCATCCGCCGCCTCACCGAGGGTCGGTGTGGCCATCGCCGCACTCCGGGTTCATCCGCTATTCCTTGATGACGTACGTGAACAGGCGCACCCGGCCGTCCTTACCTTCTTCGGGGTACAGGCCCTGGATCTCGTTGGTGAACCCGGGGAACTGGGCGTAGCTTTCCTCGAACAGCTTGAGGTAGGCAATCATGGGCGCGGCGCGCTCGTCCCAGCGCTCGCCGGGCACCACGACGCCGACGCCGGGCGGGTACACCAGCGCCATCGTCGCCGCCACCCGGCCGCCCACCTCATCGATCGGCACATAGTCGATCTGATTGGCGGTGAACAGCCGGGTGGCCTCCTGCGGCGACAGCACCATCTCCGGGAAGTGCTCGGACTGGAACTGCTGGCGCTGCAGCTCCGAGGTGTGTTCTTTGCGGTAGAACTCATGCATACGCAGGCAAAGATCGCGCAGCCGATCGTCACCGTAGACCTGCGGCCGGGCCGCGACGAACTCGGGCAGCACCTCGCGGAGGCGGACGTTGCTGTCGAAGAAGCGCTTGAAGTCCAGCAGCGTCGTGATCAGCGTCCCGGCCTTACTCACCTCGATGCCGGGTGTGACGAGGAAAAGGATGGTGTTTAGGTCGTTCTTTTCCGGGATGATGCCGCGCTCGCGCAGGAACTCGGCGAGCACCGGGGCCGGCACGCCCCAGTCGAGGTATCCGCCGGTCTCGCGGTCGAAGCCGGGCGTGACCAGCGTGAGCTTGTTGGGGTCGGTCATCGCGTAACCGTCGGTGACCCGCGCGAATCCGTGCCAGCGTGCACCGGGCCGCAGCAGCCAGCACTGCTGTTCGGCGAGCAGGACCGGGGTCGGCACCTCTTCCCAGGGCTCGTCGTGCAGATCGGCCGTATGCGGCGAGCCGGTCACGGTGACGACGTCCGGGACGAAGGGATCGAAGAACCAGGGCGGCGCTGAGCCGCCTGCCTTGGCCTCGAAGGTGCGCCGCAGCCTGCGGATGGTCTTGCGCATCTCTATCGCCAGGTGGGTGGCGTCATTCCACAGGTGGAAGCCGCTACGGCCCTTCATCATCTGGGCGCCCACGTCCAGCGACGAAAAGAGCGGGTAGAAGGGGGATGTTGAGGCATGCAGCATGTAGGCCTCGTTGAAGCGCAGCTCGCTTACGTACCGGGGCTGGTCCTGGATGTGCCGGCCCTTCAGGTGGATCTGGGAAGCCTGCGAGAAACCGGCCAGCTGCTTGTGCGTCGACTGGGTGGCGATGATGCCGGGATCATCCGGGCCGAGGCCGTCCAGGCCCATGGCGAAGTGGCCCGAGAACAGGGGGTGGAACTTCATGAAGCCCGCCCACGCCTCGTCGAACAGGATGTAATCGCAAAGGTGGCCGATACGGTCAAGGATCATCCGGACGTTATAGATGGTCCCGTCGTAACTGCACTGCTCGATGATGGCCAGCCGGAACGGGCGCTCGGCCCGCCAGCGGTCCGGGTCCGTGACAAGCGGATTGGCCCGGATGGCCGCACGGATGCGTTCCTCGTCGAGCGCGTCAGGGTCTATCGGCCCGATCAGGCCCTGCGCGTTACGGTCGGCCGGCAGGTACACAGGGATGCCGCCGCCCAGCACCAGGGCACCGTGGTGATTGGACTTGTGGTTGTTGCGGTCAAACAGCACGAGGTCGCCGCGGGAGACCAGCGCGCCGGTGACGACCTTGTTGGAGGTGGACGTGCCGTTGAGCACGAAGTAGGTCCGGTCCGCGCCGAAGATTTCCGCGGCGGCGGCCTCGGCTTTCCGCGCGGGGCCCTCGTGCACCAGCAGGTCGCCGAGTTCGACGACCGAGTTGTCCAGGTCGGTACGGAATACCGTCTCGCCCAGGTATTCGTAGAAGACGCGCCCGACGGGACTACGGCGGTAGAACATCCCGCCGTTGTGGCCCGGGCACGTCCACATCTCGTTGCTCGATTCGTTGAACTCGATGACGCGCCCGAAGAACGGTGTCTTGAGCTGCTCGATATACGCCTCGAAGTAACGATTGATGTACTTGGCCACGAAGTCCGGCGCGTCTTCCTCGGGATAGATCAAGCCGCGCACGGCATCCACCTGCAGCCCATGCTGCTCGTGCGTAAGGTCGTCGCGTGAGGCCAGCAGGAACACCGGGATCTCAAGGCCGACCTCATCCAGCGCCTCCACGACACGCTTCCCGTCGATGCCGCCTATCTTCCCGCCCCACTCCAGCAGGAGGCAGGCCACGGAAGCGTCATTACGCAGGTGGATGATGGCATCCTGGGTGGTGCCGAGGACGTCGATGCGCAGGTGATGATCATCGCGCAGGTGGCCCAGGATGTGGCCGAACGAGTCGCGGAGGGACTGGGACCGTTCGATGCGCGAGTCGACGACCAGAACCGTGAACATGTCTTTGTAGCCCATGCTTTTCCCTGCCTCGTTCTGACCTCGGTTTTGCCACAGTATTTGCCACGGTTCTTGCCACGGTTCTTGCCTGACCTGCGGGAACTAACGGGACAGGGCAATGCGGTAACGCCGGCATGAGGATTGGCTGCACGTCGGCAAGCACGAATATCCGCCGGACACGGGGCGAAACCCGCACGATCCGCAGCCATCCGCCGTCGAGCTGAGCACGGCGGCGCGTAGCCAGCAGCGCGTTGATGCCCGCGCAATCCATGAACGTCACGCCGATCCAGTCCAGGGTAAGCCGTGCCCCGTGCCGGCGTATCACCCACAGCAGCTGATCCCGCAACCGGGGGCCAGAGCAGACGTCAATCTCCCCGCGGATCTCGATGACGAGCGGAGGACCCGGGCGGATGCTCACGCGCAGATCATCGGCCTCGAGTCCAATCTGGGTACTTGGACGGAACTCAGCCACTGGCCCAGCTACGGAGGGAAGCCGCGCGGCAGTGCCAGTTAGTTCGTCGGTCATGTCCCGACCGTAGGAACCGGGACGCGTCAACCGAATCAGGGGAATTCGTAGTGCTGGCACTACACTGTGGTCGCCTCATCGGGCCTGGTCACAGCCAGTGACCAATCGCCTGGAGCTCAAGCGGGCGCGCGGGTGGCCAATAGGTGCGGGCAATAGCTCGATTGGTCCTGATCACCATGGGCCTGCTGGCGGTCGGCCGCGCCGCGGACCAGGCACCGCGTGGGCCTGGTGGCGAAATCCCGGCTATGCAAATTCGGGGTACGACAGGTTCTCTGCCGTCCCGCCGGGTCACCGGTCACGGTCGTGGGCCGCGGATGGACCAGCAGGGGACCGCTAGGCCTGCGGTAAGGAGCTGCCTGAGGTCAGCGCGCGGCCAGGTGGCATCACCCTGCGACAGCACCCACGGCCCCGCCGGACCCAACCGGGCTAAGGCTGTGTGTTTCCGGGATTCGGTCACGCCGCCCGGCGCGGCATTGTCGTTGGTGAAACGGGAACACCCCGCAGCACGGTGCGGCGGGCCGCTTCCGCCGCACGGGATATAGGTGACGGAGATGGGCCACATGACCGGACTGGATCAGCTACCCGACTGGGAAGGTAGTACACACCTCGGTCTTGAGCTACGGCATTTGCGCTACCTGGTAGCTGTCGCGGACGCCGGTACGTTCACGCACGCCGCGGAGCGCATGTTCATCGCCCAGCCCACGCTCAGCCAGCAGATCCGGCGACTGGAGGAGATGGTCGGCACGCCCCTGCTGCAGCGGCGGCGCGAGGGCGTACGGCTTACCCCGGCTGGCAGCGTGCTGCTGGAGGAGTCGCGGGCCGTGCTGTCGCTGCTCGAGCACGGAATAAGCAGAAGCCGGCAAGTAGCGGGCCTCGAACGGCCGCGGCTGCGGTTTGTCCTGCCCCCCTACCTGCCGGAGGGGCTTGCCGTTGCGACGGCCTCCCGGCTGCGCTCCACGGCCACGGCGGCCGGCGCCGATGTCACCTGGCTGGAGACGCACCTGGACGCCGAGTTCACAGTGATCCGTCAGCGGCGGGCCGATGCCGGCCTGGGCTGGCTGGCTTCGGCCGATGAGACGTTGCCGGATCCGCTGGATGTCATGAGCCTCGGGGAATACGAGCCTGAGGTGTGGATCCCTTCCTCCGCCGGGATCGGTGATCGCGGCATCATCACCCTCGATGAACTGGCTGACATGGCGGTCATTCACACCCCGCGCGGCGCCAGTGCCGCCACCTATGACCCCTGGCTGGCGGTCCTGCGGACCAGCCAGCCTCGGTTTGAGTTCACGGATCCTCCGTTCCGGCATTCGCTGCCGATGACGCTGGCTTTCGCGGCGACAGCCAGCCGCCCCACCGCCGTTCTGACGAGCCCGCTGCACGTCGCCGCGGGACCGAACACCCCGAGCACGGCCCAGGAGGTGGCGGACAGCTATCAGATGGTCCGAGTCCAAGTCGAGGGGTGCCCGCTGACCGCTGTGGCCGCCCTCGCGTGGAGCGGCGATCTGCCGCGGCATCTGCAGCAAGTTCTTTTCGACACCGCCGACGCTATCCCGGCCCGCAGTTCCCTTGCGGTCGCATCCTGACCGGGTGAGAATCGCGGCCCGCTGCTGAGCAGCGCTTTCCCTATACGGCAGCGGCCTTCCCATAGAGCGAGCCAATGCCACCAAAGCCAGCGTCGCCTTTTCCACCGCGAGAATGTCCGGTGCAATGGCTGCTAAGCGGCCATCTCGCCGACTTACCGGTACGAAAGGACGCACGCAAATGGGCAAGAGCAAGGATATCCGCGCGGCGGTCGAAGCAGAACTCACCTTCGACCCGCTCGTTGACCCGTCAAACATCACGGTAAAAAACCTGAACGGGGACGTCGCGCTCAACGGCACGGTGCCGAGTTACCCGCAGTACGTGGAGGCAGCGGCCGCGGCCCAGCGCGTCGCCGGCGTGACGAACGTCCACAACCACCTGGCGGTCGACCTGCCGCCAGCCAACTACCGCGACGACGCCGCGCTGACCACCATGGCGAACAACGCGCTCGCGCTGAACGTCACGGTGCCGGACGGCGTCGAGGCGACCGCACGCGACGGCAACATCAAGCTGACCGGCATCGTGACCTATGGCCCACAGCGCGACGCCGCCGAACGGGCCGTGGCCGGGCTGACCGGTGTCCGCAACATCAAGGACGACATCGAGATCACCCACGCCCTAGACCCGATCGGCGTCACCCTTCTCGTCGAGGGCGCGCTGGACCGCTATGCGCTGGTCGCTGACGACTGCGACGTGACGGTAGACACCAGCGGGAACACGGTCACCCTGACCGGGCACGTCGCCACCTGGGCGGAGCGCGACGCGGTGGTCGGTGCCGCCTGGATGGCCAACGGCGTCGCCGACGTCAACGACGAGCTTTACATCACCGGCTGACTGATGAGCATACCCGCCCCGCTCGGGGCCCTCGGCGAGCCGGCTCCCCAGGACCGCGTCCAGGACCGGCCCATCCCGTGGCCGCTCTGTCCTCGGACTCATTAAGGAAGGAATACTCTCATGTCCAGATCAATGTCGAGCCAACTAAAATCGACGTCAACCCAGCTCATCGTGCTGGGCATTCTCGCCATTATCGTCGGGATCATCGCGCTCGCCTGGCCCGGTATAACGATTTTCGCGCTGGTCATCGTGTTCGCCATCTACGCGTTCATCGGCGCGGGATGGCAGGCCGTGATCGCATTCAGCAGCCGTAGCGCCGGGCCAGTCATGGGCCACCTGCTGCTGGGGCTGCTCGACATAGCGGCCGGGGTCATCGCGCTGGTCTGGCCCGGCCCCACTGCTCTGGTGCTGGTGCTGATCATCGGCGCCTGGGCGGTCGTCGGCGGCTTCTTCGAGATCTTCGCCGGCTTCCAGTCCGGCGAGACTGCGGGCACCCGCGCCATGTTCTTCCTGGGCGGGCTGGTGTCGATCGCGTTCGGCGTGGTGATCTTCGCCCGTCCCGGCATCGGCGCGGTCACCCTCGCGCTGCTCTTCGGCCTGTTCAGCATCATCTACGGAGTCTCGCAGATCACGCTGGGCATCGATGCGCGCCGTACCGGGCGGACCCTCCACTCGGTCCTGGATGACGCGGCCTGACCCGGCGCAGGGCGCGGGCCTAGCCTAGGCAGGCGCCTGCCAGGTCCCTGGCGCAGCCTGGCACGCCTCGAGCAGCGCCTCGCGGCACTGCGCCCATCAATCGGCGCCAGCGCCTGCGCCGCCTCCAGCAGGCTCCGCGCCGCCTCACCCACCTGGCCCAGGGCCAGCTGGATCGTGCCCTCCCTCCGCCTGGCCTGCGCGTGGGCCAGCGGGTCGCCGAGCTTTGGTGTCGCCTCCTCCAGCAGCGCGCCGGCCCGGACCGGCTGGCCTGTGGTCAGCGCCGCCTCCGAGGCGGCGAGCAGCCGCCGTGCCCGCTGGCCTTCATCCGCCGACAGCTCCGCCGCGCGGGACAAGAACGTCACCGTCGCGGCGTAACCCCCGCGCTTCCGGGCCCGCCCGGCGGCTTGCTCCAGCCGGGCCGCCACCGCCTCGTCGGACCCGCGAGCTGCCATCCCCAGATGCCACGCCATCCGGTCCGGCTCACTTCCGTCTCCCGCCGCCAGCGCCTGATGAATCTGGCGCCGCTGCCGCAGCGGGATCGCGTAGTAGACCACCGAGCGGACCAGGGGGTGCTGGAAGACCGTTTGCGGGCCAATCTCGGCCAGTCCGCCTAGATCAGCAGTGGCAGCCGCGTCTGGATCGATCCCTAGCTGCCCGGCCACCCGCCACACCACGGCCTGCGAGGCGGTCGGCTCCTACCGCGCCACCTTCACCCGGCTCCGCTGACGCTCCGTCGGGTGCTGCCGCCTGCCCTGCCCGTGTGGGTAATTCGCCGGTCAGTGCGGACCCGATCTGCCGCGAGGAACCCGGCGACGATGGCGGCGATTTGGGTGGGATGTTCGAGCGGGAACAAGTGGCCGCCGCCGTGGATGATCTCCAGCCGCGCGTTCGGGATGATCCTGGCCAGGATGCGTCCGTTGATCACGGGAACGATCGGGTCGTCATCGCCAGCGAGCACCAGGGTGGGTTGCGAGAGCTGCCACAGCCAGGGCAGACCGGTCCAGAAGCTGATCGCGTAGAGCTGGTCGATATAGCCGTGCGTGGACGGGGGCTCGGAGAACCGCGCGATCGAGCCAGGCAGCAACGCGTCGGGGTCACGCCGGGCGCCGCCACCGTACACCGCTCCGGCGATGCGGCGGAAGTAGTCAGGCGACCGGTGGCGGCGCGGGGTGGCCAGGGTGAGCAGCGGGCGCGGCGAGCCGGGTATGCCGCCCAGCCCGGGGACGCCGGCTCCGGTGGCGGCGAGGACCAGTCGCCGGACGCGGCTGGGTGCCTGATGCGCGAGCTGCTGGGCGAGAATCCCGCCGAAGGACGCGCCGAGGACGTCTACCTGTTCGTACTCGAGCGCGTCGAGCAGCAGCTCGAACGTGCGGGCCAGGCCGGGCATGCGCCGCGGTCGGCGGTACCGGGTCGAGCCCCCGGTGCCGGGCGCATCGACGGCGATCGTCTGCACACCGTGCGGGTTGAGCGCGTCCTCGAACGGCGCCGAGAGACTGAGGTTTGCTCCGATGCCACTGAGCAGCAGCAGCGGACGCCCGGCGCCCCGGATCGACGTACGCAGCCTTACGCCGTCGACTTCTACGTATCGAAAGTCCGCCATGGCCCCTCCGAGGTCCGTCGGGTCAAGCGCCAGCGCAGGTCACGTCTCAGCCGATGGTCAGTGCCTGCACGGTCTGCCCTGGGAGCGTGAAGGATCTTCAAGTCGCTCATGTGGCGGGCAACGCCCTTTCCGGGCCGGATGCCATGGTGGACCTTTATCTGGTCACCGGCGATCCGGATTCCGCCGGTCGCCCGATCAGCGGCCGGGCAGCTCAGTGCGCTCTCCCTGGCCGCTGATGACAGGGAGTATCTCCTCGCCGGGAACTGGCCAGGTGGTGGCTTCCGGCGCCCGTGGGTGTGAGGGGCCGCGTCGCGGCCCTTCACGCACGTAGTCACCATCGCGGGCGCTGGCTGAGCAGCGGGGTGCGCTGTTGCCATCAGGTTTGGAAGACGTACGTACCCGGGGCGGCCGCGATCGGCTCGTGCTCCTTGCTGCCGAGGGTCTTCGGCCTCGGCTTGCGCTCGCCCGAGCGTGGCTCCAGCCAGCGCATGTAGTCCGGCCACCAGCTGCCTTTGCGCTCGGCGGCCCCGGCCAGCCACGCTTCGGGGCTGGGTGGCACGGCATCGGCGACCCGGTACGTCCGGCGGCTGCCGGGATCTGGCGGGTTGACCAGTGCCTGGAGGTGGCCGCTGTTCACCAGGACGAAGCGGGAGGTTCCGCCGAGGATCTGCGTGCCGCGGTACGCGTTGTGCCACGGCACGATGTGGTCGGTCTCACCGGCCAGGACGTAGGTTGGGACATCGGCGGACGCCAGGTCGATCGGGGTGCCCAGGACCGTCAGCGCGCCGGGGATGCGCATCGAGTTCTCCACGGCCACCCGGATCATGTCGCCATGCAGGCCGGCCGCCATCCGGATGCTGTCCTGGTTCCAGTACAAGATGTCGAACGCCGGCGGCGGAGCGCCCAGCAGGTAGTTGTTGACCCAGTAGTTCCAGATCATGTCGTTCGGGCGCAGCCAGGCGAAGATCTCGGCGAGTGCGGCCCCGTCCACGTAGCCCCTGGCGGCCGATGCCGCCACCGAGGCGGCAGCCGCCTCGCGGGTCGTCAGGGCGGCGATCACGCCCTCCTGGGGCCGGTCGAGCGCACAGACGAACAGCCCGAGGCTGGCGACGTGCCCGAGCTGGCCCGAAACGACCAGATGCCCGACGGCCGCGGCAGCGATCTGGCCGCCGGAGCAGGCGGCCGCGACGTTAAGCGAGTCCGTGCCGGTGATCTCCTGCACCGCCCGGCCCGCCTCGACGCACGCGCCCGCGTAGGTATCCAGGTTGAAGTACGCCTGCGCGGCGGCCGGGTTCGTCCACGACAGTATGAACACCTGCATGCCCTGAGCGACGAACCACTCCGCGATGCTGCGCCCGGGCGACAGATCCCAGGCGTAGTACTTGTTGATCGTCGGCGGGATGATCATCAGCGGCACCTCGTACACCGTGTCCGTGCTCGGCGCGTACTGGATCAGCTCGAAAACCCCGCTTCGGTGCACCACCGCCCCGGGCGTCGCCGCCAGGTTCTCGCCCACCACGAACTTCGAGGTGTCCACACTGGCCGGCAGGCGGGGCGGCGTCGACACGTCCCGCAGCAGGTTCCGCGCCCCGTTCACCAGGTTGGCGCCCCCGTCGTCGATCGTCACCTTCAGCGCGGCCGGGTTGGACCACAGGAAGTTCGTCGGCGCCAGCGCATCGGCGATATTCTCGACCACGAACCGCAGCTCCCCGTCGGCGGCCCAGTCTAGCTCAGCGTCGCTGATCAGCTCCTCAGCGGTGGCCACCGCGGCCAGGTAGGCCTGCGCGATCCGCCGGAACAGCCAGCTGTGCTGCCAGGCCGGATCGGCGAAGCGCCGGTCCTTCGGACTGGGAGCGCGCTGCGACACGCCTGCCGCCGTCGCGGCGAGCTCGGTGCCGAGGCCGCCCAGCCGGCGAGCCACCGTGCCCGGGCGCCGCGCCAGCCTGAACGCTGCCCTGGCGGCCGGGGCCGGCGCAAGGAACGCCGAGCGCATGCCCGGTGCGCCCGTGACCAAGATGTCCAAGCCCCCCCGCAGACCCGACGCAACGCGCAGCGGTCCGGGTTCCGGCTCTGACGCCGTCACCGGCGGCGGGGGCTGGGCCACCACATGGTCGTCCTCCCCGGTTCCGGAAGGGCGCCGCCCTCCATTCCCACCCTCAACGTGTCCTCGGTCCGCGCTCACAGGTCGCTCCCATCATCGGGGATGCGGTGGTTCGGCCGCGCTCCGGCTCGCGGGCCACAAAGGTCGGCGAGAACGGCGCGGGAGCCAGCCGGGGCGCGGCGGCGTAACATCACGTCATTCCCGCGGCGGGGATGACACGCGCTCGCGCAGCGCCGGCTTGGCGATCTTGGCAATGGGGGTCTTGGGCAGGTTCGCCGCGGTGAAGACGGCACGCGGCACCGTGAAGCTTTTCGCGCCGGTGCGACTGCTCTGGGTCGAGCTGCGCGAAGCTGGCGAGCAGTTCCCGGTTTGGACTGCAAGAAGCCGTATCGCGGCAAGAACAAGAACTCGTCCGGCGTGACCGTATGCCATGACCCTCTCCTTGGCCCAGCTGCCCGCGACACCGCCGATCGCTTATTCTTGTGGGAATACCCGCCCCGACCTCACGGGCCGTCCGGCTTCAGCCATTGCACCGCCGGGCGTCCGCCTGGACAAGAAGCTATCGTCTACCGGCTCATCGATGACCACTGTGCATAGCCGCATCGTAAGCCAGAGGCCGCATCGCAAGCCAGAGAGGGTGCGGCCACGTCCAAGGAGATGGTGTATGAGATGACCACCTCGCGATCTATTTCTATTTAAGCACCAATGGTCTCAATTGTCACGCCAGTTTCAGCATTGGTGCCGGGCTTTTGCGCTGCCTTCTGGCAGGCGGCGAGTATTTCCGGGCCCATGTACCGGCGTGCCTCGGTCCATTCGTCGTTCTGCTCGGCAAGAACGGCGCCGACGAGGCGGATGATGGCGTCGCGGCCGGGGAAGATGCCGACCACGTTGGTCCGCCTGCGTACTTCCTTGTTCAGGCGCTCCTGGGGGTTATTGCTCCAGATCTGGCGCCAGACCTCGCGGGGGAAGGCGGCAAAGGCCAGGATGTCCTCGCGGGCCTCGTCCAGGTGCGCGGCGGCGGCCGGGAACTTCGCCTCGAGGGCGGTGACGACCTGGGCGTGCTGGGCGCGGACCGAGGCGGCATCGGGCTGCTCGAACATGGTGCGCACCAGGGTGGAGACCCACGGCTGGGCGGACTTGGGCACCTTGGTGAGCAGGTTGCGATGGTAGTGCGTCCGGCAGCGCTGCCATGCCGCGCCGGGCAGCACGCTGGCGATCGCGTCGCGCAGGCCCTGATGGCAGTCGCTGGTGACCAGGGCCACCCCGGACAGGCCGCGGGCGACCAGGCCGCGCAGGAACGCCAGCCACCCGGCGCCATCCTCGGAGGAGGCGACGTCGATGCCGAGGATCTCCCGCTTCCCGCCGGCGTTGACGCCGGTGGCGATCAGCGCGTGCACGTTCACCGTCCGGCCGCCCTCACGGACCTTCTGGGTCAGCGCGTCGATCCACAGGAACGTGTACGGGCCGGCGTCCAGCGGCCGGGACCGGAAACCCTCCACCATCTCGTCCAGTTCCCCGGCCATCAGGCTGACCTGCGACTTCGACAGGCCCGTCACCCCCAGCGAGGCGGCGAGCTTCTCCACCCGCCGGGTGGACACCCCCAGCAGGTAGCTGGTCGCCACCACGCTGGCGAGCGCCCGCTCGGCGCGGCGCCGGTGTTCCAGGAAGGCCGGGAAGTACGAGCCCTCGCGCAGCTTCGGGATCGCCAGCTCCACCGTCCCGGCCCGGGTGTCCCACTCCCGCCGCCGGTACCCGTTACGGGAGTTCACCCGCCCGGGCGTCACCTCGCCGTACCCGGCGTTGCACCGGAGCTCCACCTCGGCGTCCATCATCCGCTGCGCGAACCCCTTTATCATCTCCCGCAGGAAGTCCGGGCTCGCCGATTCCAGGGTCTCCTCGAACCGCGCACCCGGAACCGGCACAATGTCACGTGCGGCCACTTCGTTCTCCTTCGTCTCGTCGTGAGCACTTCGAAGGATCACGAGGTGGCCGTCTTAGTTCACGCCGACACGCCGGGCATCGGACGAAACAGTCACAGCCGGATCAGCTACCCCATACACCACTCCAGTGGACGTGAACGAGGGTGCGCACCACTAAGCCAGACCCAATGGGCAGCCATAGCAGTCAGTCCAGGCCGATCCGACAAGTGCTTACCAGGCGCTTACAACGCTGCGAGAGCACAGAACTGACCCTGTGGGGCCGGGCCATGGGGCAACGCCGGAGCGGGGTGCTCGACATCCCCTGGTGCCCGTCCACGCGCTTGCCCGGGATCTCACTGAGGCGGGCCGTCGGTCAGGTACAGCCGGCTGGTGGTGGGCTGCCCGGACGGGCTTACCCAGGAGACGGAGATGGTGTCACCCGGGCTGAAGTGCGTCAGGATGCTGGCGAAGTCGTCGGGTGAGCCGACGGCTTGCCCGTTCACCGCGGTGATGACCGATCCTGCGGTCATCCCGGCCGAGGCCGCGGGGCTCCCGCAGATGGTCCCGTCGATCAGGGTGCCGGAGCGGACGGGTGCGATGGCCGACGGCACGGTCAGGTTGGCGTTGCTGGTGTAGCAGCCCGGGGTGCTCCCGGAGCTGCCGGAGCCGCCGTTCTGCTGCTGTTCCTGCTGCTGTGCTTGGGCCTGCGGGCTGCTGCTCGATCCGGAGCCGACGAAGATTCCCAGGAAGGGCGGGTAGCCAATGGCGATGGTGGGGCTGGCCTGGCCTGCGGCGATCTGCCGGGCGACCGACAGCGCCGTGCTGATCGGGATCGCGAACCCGGCCGATGCCTGCTGCTGTTCGCTCACGTCATTGCCGGCGGTGTCCATGCCGATGACGCCAGCGGAGCTGGCCAGCGGGCCACCGGAGTCGCCGGGCACGATGTCGGCGTTCGTCTGGATTATTCCGTGCAGCGTCTCGGAGGTGACCGAGCCCTATGGGTGCCGAAAACCTGCGCCACCTGGGCAGATGCGTCCTCCCGACGTCGGCAAATCGGTCCCGTGCCCGGCACGTGGCTGGCAGATCCTGGCCTCGCCGGGCATGCGATGATCTTCGGCTTGTGGGCTTGAAGCTGATCTTCGTGATTGTTACCCGGGCCGTGTCGCTGCTGGGTTTGTCTCGCCGCGAGTCGTGGTGGAAGGACGCTGAGATCTTGATGCTGCGCCATCAGCTCGCTGTGGCCGAGCGCGAGCATGCTCGTGCTCATTCGCGTCTCACGTGGCCGGGCCGGGCGTGGCTGGCGCTGCTCGCCCGGACGCTGCCCATCGGGCGCCTCGCCGTGATGCGGCTGATCGTGACCCCGGGCACGATCTTGCGCTGGCACCGCGACATCGTCCGCCGCCAGTGGGCGCGCCGGTCGCGCCAGGGAAGGTCCGGCCGCCCGCCGGCAGGCCGCAACGTGCGGTCGGTGGTGCTGAGGCTGGCGCGGGAGAATGAATCATGGGGTTACCGGCGGATCCACGGCGAGCTGGCCGGGCTCGGCGTCACCGTGGCGCCGTCAACTGTGTGGCAGATCCTCAAGCGCGCGGGGATCGACCCGGCGCCGCGCCGGGATGGGCCTGGCTGGCCGGAGTTTCTGCGGTCCCACGCACAGGGGATCCTGGCGCTGGACTTCTTCACCACCGACCTACTCAACGGCGCCAAGGTCTGCGTCCTTGCCGTGATCGAGCACGGCACCCGCCGCGTACGGGTTCTGGGCGCCACCGAGCATCCGGTCCAGGCCTGGGTGGTGCAGCAGGCCAGGAACCTGCTCATGGACCTGGAGGACACCGGGACGCGGGTGAAGTACGTGCTGCATGACCGGGACGCTAGCTTCACTGCCGCGTTCGACGCGGTGTTCCGGGCCGCTGGCGTCAGGGTCATCCGCTCCGCGGTCCAGGCGCCGCGGATGAATTCGGTCATGGAGCGCTGGATCGGCAGCTGCCGGCGAGAGCTGCTGGACCGGACCCTGGTCTGGAACCAGCGGCACCTGATGACCGTCCTGCGCGAGTACGAGGACTTCTGCAACACCCACCGGCCGCACCGCACGCTGAAACAAACCGCGCCGCTTCGCCCGATGCCCGACGGCGTCACTGACCTGGACCATTTCCGGGTCCAGCGGCGTGACCGCGCCGCCGGCCTGATTCATGAATATCGCCTGGTGGCATAGGTTTTCGGCACCCACAAGTCGCCCGATACGACACCTGGGCTAGCACAGGCGCGGATAATCAGCATGGTATGATTTTCTGCATGGCTATCCCTGTGCACCACCGCCCGCACATCCGTACCGCGGTCCTGCGCGCCCGCGGTACGGTGACTATCCCGCAGGACGTGCGGGAGCGGCTGGACCTGGCCGAGGGCGATCAGTTCGTGATAACGGTGGAGGAGGACCGGATCGTCCTGACCCCCACTTCGGTCATCCCGGACGACCAGGCGTGGTTCTGGACGCCGGAGTGGCAGGCGAAGGAAGCCGAGGCCGACGAGGCCGCCGCGCGCGGGGAACATGGAACGGTGTTCGGCAGCGGGGAGGAGTTCCTGTCCTTCCTTGACAAGAATATGAAGACAGGCCGGTAACGTGCCGACGTTCGAATGGCAGGCGCTGTTCGACAGGGAATGGCGCTCGCTGACCGCCGAGCAACAGCGAGCCTTCCGGGACGCGGTCGCAGCGTTCGTGGAAGATCTCCGCGAAGGGACGGGGTTCCGCAAGGGCCTGCGGGTGAAGAAGATGCAGGGCCGGGAAGACGTGTGGGAGATGACCTGGGCACCCGATGGCAGGGCAACCTTTCACTTCGGAAACCCGGTGGCAGAGGGCGAGGCGCACATTGTCTGGCGCCGGATCGGGACGCATAAGATCTTCACCCGTCCGTGAATTCGCTGCGGCGTCAGTTGACCCGTACCTGTGCGTGCCGAAACCTATGCCTGTGGGTGCCGACAATGCCCGCATCTCATGGGACCTGCGAATACTCGCGGATCAGGCCGCCGAGCCTGGCGCGTCGTCGGACGCGAATGTTGTCGTCGGCGGACGTGACGCCGGTTCTTGAGGGTGCCGAAAACGTGTGCCACCTGGGTAAAGGCCCTGCAGAGCGCGCTCGAGCGTTCGGTATGCGCCGGGCCGGTCTTGGCCCGACCGGAGGTGGGATGATCTTCGGTTTGTGGGCTTGAAGCTGATCGTCCTGATCGTTTCCCGTGCCGTGTCGCTGCTGGGCTTGTCGCGCCGGGAGGCGTGGTGGAAGGACGCCGAGATCCTCATGCTGCGCCACCAGCTCGCTGTCGCCGGGCGTGAGCGGCCGGGGGCTCGTGCCCGGCTGACGTGGCCGGACCGGGCGTTGCTTGCCCTGCTGGCCGGGACGCTGCCGATCGACCGTCTCGCCGCGATGCGGCTGATCGTCACTCCGGGCACCATCTTGCGGTGGCACCGGGACATCGTCCGCCGCCGGCGATCGCGCCGGTCGCGCCAGGGCCGGTCCGGGCGCCCGGCAACGCACAGAAAGGTCCGGTCGGTGGTGCTACGGCTTGCCCGGGAGAACGAGTCGTGGGGCTACCGCCGCATCCACGGCGAGCTGGCCGGGCTCGGCATCGCCGTGGCGCCGTCCACGGTCTGGCAGATCCTCAAGAACGCCGGCATCGATCCCGCGCCCCGCCGGGAGGGACCTGGCTGGGCCGAGTTTCTGCGGTCCCAGGCGCAGGGGATCCTGGCGCTGGGACTTCTTCACCGCCGACCTGCTCGACGGAACGAAGGTCTGCGTCCTTGCCGTGATTGAGCACGGCACCCGCCGGATACGCGTCCTCGGAGCCACCGAGCACCCGGTCCAGGCGTGGGTGGTCCAGCAGGCCCGGAACCTGTTCATGGACCTGGAGGATGTCGGGACGCGGGTGAAGTTTGTCCTGCGTGACAGGACGCCAGCCTCACCGCCGCCTTCGATGAGGTCTTCCGTGCCGCTGGCGCCAGGATAATCCGTGCTGCGGTTCAGGCGCCTAGGATGAATTCGATCATGGAACGGTGGGTCGGCAGCTGCCGCCGCGAGCTGCTGGACCGGACCCTGGTGTGGAATGGCTTCCGGTCGGCGAGGCCGTCGCCATACCGGGCGAACCGAGCGTGATGATGGCAAATCGTGACCGGATGGCCAAACTCCCGGCCGTGCCCGCCCGTATCCTCTGTGAACCTTCTGCGAGTCATCCGGACCTCCCGGGGAGCGATCGCCAGTGCAGGGCAACGGCAAGTCCGTACCGGAGCCGCCGCGCCCTGCGCTGGCCGGCGGTGACACGCCGCCCGGAAGCCTGGCCCCGGACAGCGGCAAGGAGCCGGACGGCGACGAGGCCCGCGAGGTGGCCAGGAAACTGCTTGGCTTAACGGAGTTCCCGCCGGGCTTGGTCGCGGTTGCGGTGGTCGGGACCGCGGCCGGGGCAGTCGGGACCGCGATCGGCGACCTCGTGGCCCGGCATGGCTTGGCCACCTTGGCCGGGATTGCCGGGTACGCGTTGATCGGGCTCGGCCTTTACTAATGGAACGCCGCGTGGCGGTCCCTGCGGAAGCGGGGGCACCCGGCCGGGCCCCGCCCAGCCGGACGCCCAGGTCGGCCCCCGCAGGCTGCAGCCCGGCCGGGCAGCACGGCGAAGCCGCCCGATGCCCCCAGGCGGGTGCGCGGGACGGCGCGGTTGGCCGTCGTCCTGGCGGCGTACGGCTACGTCCTCGGCTACTGTGTGATCGGCTGCGGGTTCGCGCGCGGTCCCGCCCCGGGGATGCTGGGCATTCTGCTGACGCTGACCGCCGCGGCCCGGTCATGGTGGGGGCATGCTGGCGGCCGTCCTGGCGGTCCTGGCTCGGGTACCGCGCCCGGACCGCCCTGGCGTGCTGCGTGGCCGCGGCGGCCCTGTCGGCCGGGGCCACGCTGGGCAGCACCGGCCTGGTGCCGGCGTGCCCGGCCCCGGCCGAGTTGCGCGTGCTGACCTCCGCGGAGGATCTGGCCGCCATCCAGGCGGCCATCCCGGGTTTCGAGCAATACGAACCGGCGCACCTGCATACGGCGTGCTACGCCGTTGACGTCACGGCCTACGCCGGGCCGGCCGACAGTGCGGTCGAGACCGGGATTGCCGCCGGGTGGGACACAACCGCACTGCGCACCATCGGCCCCCGCCCAGACATCTGGATCCCGGCCTCATCGGCCGAGGTGGCCCAGGTCAGCGACGGTGCCCGGGCCGGCGTGCGGCTGACCCCGCTCGGCTCGGTCGGCAGCTCACCGCTCGTCGTCGCGGTGCCGGCCGACCGGGCCGGCGGCTCCCTGGCGCGGCTGACCCAGGGCGCGACCTGGGGCAGCCTCTACCATGTGCTCACCGGCGGCCACATCGGCCTGGCTTGACCCAGACCTTTGACATCGGCGCGTCCCCAGTGGCGATCGCGAACACGGTGACGCACCGCACGCAGATCTACGAGAACGGCAGGCTCCGCTACGACTGGCCGATCAGCTCGGGGCGGCCCGGCGACGACACACCGGATGACAGCTACCTCACGATCGGGAAGGCGAACCCGGTGGAGATGAAGGGCCCCGGCTACGACCTGATGGTGCCGTGGTCGGTGCGGTTCACGTTCAGCGGCGACTACTACCACGACGCCTACTGGTCCGTCGGCGAGCAGGGCTTCGAGAGCATCAGACACGGCTGCGTCAACCTGGCGCCCGACGACGCGGAGACGTATTACAACCTCGCGGTGCCCGGTGACCTCATCACGGTCATGGGCAGCCCCAAGGGCGGCACCTGGGACAACGGCTGGACCGAGTGGTTCCTGAGCTGGCCGCACTTCGTGCAGGGCAGTGCGCTGCACGAGGCGGTCGAGGCCGGGCCGGGCGGCAGCACGTTCGTCGACCCCGCCACCCTGCCCGCCTCGACGGCCACCGCGCCGCTGCAGACCGCCCCGGCCAACAACGCGGCCGCGGCCTGACCCCGGGCCTGCCGGGCGCCCGCCGGGCAGGCGGACGCCCGGCGGACGGCGCGCGGGCGGCGTCAGATGATGCGGCGGTGCACGTTCTCCGTCTTGGCCGGGCCCGGCGCGGCCTCGGCGATGAGCGGCCCGGGTATCGACGGATCGATGACGCCGTCCTCCAGCCACAGGTAGCGGCCGGACAGCACGCGCCGCGCCAGGGCCGCGTCGGGACTGTCGGTGTTGCGCCATAGCTGGCCGAACAGTTCCTCGGCCCGCAGCCGCGCCTGGGTGCAGAACAGGCCGGCCAGCTCGGCCGCCGTCGCGTCCCGGCCGGTCCCGGTGGCCGCCGCCATGTCGTGCTGGGCCCGCACGCACGCGGCGCTGATCGCGAACAGCTCCGCGCCGATGTCGACGATCCGGCCCAGGAAACGCTGCTTGTGCTCGAGCCGGCCCTGCCACCGCGCCATCCCGTAGAAGGTGACCCGGGCCAGCTTCCGGCTGGCCCGCTCCACGTACCGCAGGTGCGTGGCCAGCGGGCCGAAGTCGCTGTAGGCGCGGGGCTTCTGCCCGTCGCCGGTGACCAGCGTGGGCAGCCACCGGGCGTAGAAGCCGCCGGCCGGCCGGCCGCCCGGGTGCGCTGGGCGATCGGCACCTGCGGGTCGATCAGGTCGCCGGCCGCGGACAGGTGCGCGTCCACCGCCTCACGCGCGATGAACAGCCGCATGATCTCCGAGGAGCCCTCGAAGATCCGGTTGATGCGCATGTCGCGCAGCATCTGCTCGGCGGGCACGCCGCGCTCACCGCGCGCGGCGAGGGACGCCGCGGTCTCATACCCGCGGCCGCCGCGGATCTGCACCAGCTCGTCGGCGATCGTGCTGGCCATCTCCGAGCACCACAGCTTGGCCAGCGCCGCCTCGATGCGGAAGTCGTTGCGCTTGTCGTCCGCGAGCTGGCTGGACAGCTCGACCATCGCCTCCAGCGCGTAGGTGGTGGCGGCGATGAAGGAGATCTTGACGGCCACCTCCTCGTGCTCGCCGACCGGCCGCCCCCACTGCACCCGTTCCCGTGACCATTCCCGGGCCATCTTCAGCGCCAGCTTGCCGGTCGCGGCACAGCTCGCCGGGAGCGCCAGCCGGCCGGTGTTGAGCGTGGTCAGGGCGATCTTCAGGCCCTGGCCCTCGCGGCCGATGCGGTCCGCGGCCGGCACCCGGACCTGGTCGAACCTGGTCAGCCCGTTCTCCAGGCCGCGCAGGCCCATGAACGCGTTCCGCCGTTCCACGGTGATCCCCGGTGCGGTGGCCTCGACCACGAACGCGGTGATCCCGCCGCCGTGCCCGTCGCCCTTCGGCACCTTGGCCATCACCACCAGCAGGCCGGCGACCACCCCGTTCGTCGTCCAGAGCTTCTCCCCGTCCAGCACGTATTCCGACCCGTCCGCCGACGGCGTCGCCGTGGTGGTCAGCCGGGCCGGGTCGGAGCCGACGTCGGGCTCGGTGAGCAGGAACGCGCTGATCTCACCGCGCGCGCACCGGGGCAGGTACCGCTGCTTCTGCTCGTCGGTGCCGAACATCGCCAGCGGCTGCGGCACCCCGATGGACTGGTGCGCGGACAGCATCGCGGCCAGCGCCGGGCAGACCGACCCGACGATCATCAGCGCCCGGTTGTAGTACAAGTTGCTGAGCCCGAGCCCGCCGTATTCCGGCGCGACCTTCATGCCGAACGTGCCGATCGCGGCCAGCCCCTTGACCACCCCGTCGGGTATCCGGGCATCCCGCTCGATCTGCGCGGCGTCCACCGACGCCTCGCAGAACTCCCGCAGCCGGGCGCAGAACTCCCCGCCGCGGCGGCTGGATTCCGCGTCGGGGCGCGGATGCGGGTGGATCAGGTCCAGCCGGAAGTCCCCCAGGAAGAGCTGCTTGCCGAAGCTTGGCTGCTCCCAGCCGGCCTCGCGGGCTTCCTCCGCTACCTGGCGAGCCTCCCGCTCGCTCACCTGGCCATGTTCTGCCTGGTCCGCGCTCATGCGCTCCTCCTCATCGGGCCCTGGGCACTTCGGCCGGGCAGCGGGCTCAGGAAATGCCGGGACTGCGTGCTATCCGAGCCGGCCGCCGCCCCGCGGTCAAGAGGGCCGGGCGTCCGCGCGGCGCCCTGGGCCTGCGCCTGCAATACCCTGCCGGGTCGCACCTATGCCCCCGCTGCTGCCATACCTGTGTGACTCATTGTCCTTAATCGTGCACGAAGTGCTGATATGAGCCCCGTTTCCGCACCTGTCGGGTGCCAAAATATGGCCTGGTCCTGTGACCTGCGGTGATGTGTGGTCGTGGGGCATGATGGTCAGCGGTGTCCCTGCGCCTGCTCTACCTGATCTTCATCCGGCTCTGCGGCTGGCTGGTACTGCTGGGCCGCTCGTCAGCGTCCAAGGAAGCAGAACTGCTGGTGCTCCGGCATGAAGTCGCCGTGCTGCGCCGCACCAGGCCCAGGCCCCGGCTCGACTGGGCCGACCGAGCCGTCATGGCCGCGCTGACCCGGTACCTGCCAGGAAAGCTGCGAGCACACCGCCTGGTCACCCCCGGTACCGTCCTTCGGTGGCACCGTCGCCTGGTCACCGGGAAAATGGACCTATCATCACGACGCGGGCCGGCCGCCAGTCAGTGCAGAGATCGCCGGGCTGATCGGGCGGCTCGCCGCCGAGAATCATGGCTGGGGATACAAGCGGATCCAAGGCGAGCTGCTCAAGCTCGGTCAGCGGGTCAGCGCATCCACGATCCGCCGGGTCCTCAAGGCACTGAAGATCCAGCCGGCGCCGAAGCGGCACACCGATGCGACGTGGCGGCAGTTCCCGCGTGCGCAAGCCGCGACGATGCTCGCCACCGATTTCTTCCATGTGGACTGCGCGGTCACCCTCCGGCGCCTGTACTGCTTGTTCGTGATGGAGGTCGGCTCCCACTACGTGCACATCCTCGGCGTGACCGCCAACCCGGACGGGCCATGGACCACCCCGCAGATCCGGAACCTCCTGATGGACCTCGGCGGTCGCGCCGCCGGTTTGCCGGGTAGCCCCGGTGCATTGCTGCACCGGGGCCCCCTCAGGACCACGCATGCACGTTCCCGCGCACGCGGCCCAGGCAAGCCGCTGGGGCGGTTCAGGTGTTCTGTTGCACCACGGTGTTTCCCGCCGGCCGGGGCGGATGTTTGCTCCGGTGGCAGGTGGCGTGTACGAGGTGTGTTCTCTTGTTGCGCGCGGCGCTGGGCGTATGGTGGCAGACCAGGTGGTCCGCCGTGATCGCCTTCCTGGTGACCTGCAGGAACCAGAGTTCCCAGCCCTGGGGGGACTGGGGTGGCTGGTCGGGGGTCAGCAGGTTTTCCCCGCAGAGGCTGCACCGCCCGTCCTGCCTGGACAGCAGGCGCACGGTGTAGGAGTCCAGCGGGGGTTTGACCTTCTGGCGGCGTTGCGCCCAGTACCCGGCCTGGGCGGGGTCATCGGGTGATGCCCCGCTTTTGACCAGGGTGTGCCGCACGATGTCGGTCCAGGCCGGTTTCGGCAGGTAGGCGCCGGTGTCTTTATCGCCGAATACCCACCGGTCGTTCCTGACCTTATTGAACTTCCGGAAGTACCGGCCGGCGATCCAGCGTTTCGGCTTGTTCGGGTGGCTCCGGCACGCCCACTTGTAGGTGAGTTTCCACAGGTAGTCGGTCAGGGCAGCGAACACCCTTGATGACACCACCGTCCGGTAGTAGGCGGCCCAGCCCCGTATGATCGGGACGATCTTCGCCAGTACCGCTGCGACGTTGGCCCCGCGAAGTGCGCGGAATTCCTTCGCAAGCCTGTCCCGGAACCTCTTGATGGCCGTGGCGCCCGGTTTGATAATCAGCTTGCCGTTGGGGTAGTGGCGGGGGTTGAATGCGAGGAAATCGAACCCCTCAGTAAGGGGGACGATCCGGGTTTTGGCTTCGCTGAACGCCAGCCCTCTCGGCTTCAGCCACTCGGCCAGCCGTGCCCTGACCTGCTCGGCCTGCTGCCTGGAATGGCAGCACACGACCAGGTCCTCGGCATATCTCGTGAGCGCCGGGCAGCCGTCCTTCACCGTCCCGGCATGAATGCCGCCCCGGTACCGGACGCCTGCGGCCTCCTCCAGCCCGTGCAATGCGATATTCAGCAGCAGGGGCGAAATAATGCCGCCCTGGGGAGTTCCCTCCCCGGTCGGCGCGAACCCTTTCCCGGCCTCGAAAATACCTGCCTTCAGCCACCCGGCGATCATCTCCCTCGCGGGGAAACCGCCGAGCATTTCCAGCAAGTACCCGTGGCTGATCTTGTCGAACGCGCCTGCCAGATCAGCGTCAAGAATCCACACCCGCCTGGATTTCCCGTTCAGGGTGCTGAACAAGGACTCTATCGCGTCGTGGCAGCCGCGGCCCGGCCGGAACCCATATGATCGGGGCTCGAACCGGGCCTCCCACTCGGGCTCCAGCGCATTACGCACCCGTGCCTGATGGCACCGATCCAGAATAACCGGAATTCCGAGCGGCCGCATTTTTGATTTGCCACTGGCTTTCGGTATGTACACCCGCCGGACCGGGGACGGCTGATGCGAGCCGATCGTGGCGTGCACCTGCACCGCCACCTCGGCCCGTGCCTGGCTGGTCAGCGCGACCAGCCCGTCGATTCCCGCGGTCTTGCGGCCCGCGTTGCGCTGCGTGACCTGGCGCACGCTCACCAGAACGTTGAACCAGCTCCGCAGCATCAGTTGCTGCAGGTCCCTGACTCCCGCCAGGTCCCCATCCTTCACCGCCTTGAAGATCCTGCGCCGCAGCCGCCGTACCTCCTCCTCGCAGCGCCGCCAGTCCACAAGCTCCCAGGCGTCGCCATCGAAGACCGGCCGTGCCGGTCGGAGGTCCTCAGGTCCGTTCACCGAGGTGTCCAACTTGCCCTTCGGTTCCAGCATCTGCTTCCGCTTCGCCTCAAAGGCTCACCTGCCCACGTCAGCGCCCTTGCAGGCCCGGGCATCCGCCCGTATCCGGCCAGTTATGCAGGGGCCATCCGGGGGAGATCCCGGTACCGCGACCCCTGTTTTCCTGCTGCCTTTCGGCCGCCGGCATTCGCTTCCTGGGCACCCTGTCCCGCCAGGGGCTTCCGCCCCACTTACGATCGGCCTACCGCCCAGCCTGCACTTACCCGCGCCTGCCGGGCGGACCCTGACGAGGTTTCCACGTTCCGCACGCATGAGACCCGGACCGGGCCGGGCGTCCTCTATACCCCGGGGACGGCGGTGTTCGCTGGCCGTCGACCTGTCCGCGGCCGCCGCCTGCCGCCTCTCAGCGGCCAGCCCCTAGCACCCCGGTACAACGACCCAGCCCGGGATGTATCAGTGACGAGGCATCAGCAAGGATTCCCTGACAGTCGCCCTGTTCCGGTCCTTCCCCTCACCTGTGACCGCCATGGCTGGAACGGCGGCCCTTGGGCTTTCCCGTGAGCTCCGCACCCAGCCGATCAGGAACCGGCCACGCACGTCACGGTGGGGACAGATTGAACACAAACCTGTAGCTATGTCCCCGGCATCAAGCCGACCTCCTCGACAAGCTCACTCACCACGTGCGACCTCGTGTCGCAACCGGTTCCTCATCCGTGACCGGGCCGGGCAGTTCAGTGCGTCGTTCGACGCGGTCCTGGCGGGCACCGGTATCGAAGCGGTCAAGATCCCGCCGCGGAGTCCTCGCGCGAATGCCTATGCGGAGCGGTTCGTGCTCACCGCCCGGACGGAGGTCACCGACCGGATGCTGATCTTCAGCGAACGGCACCTGCGCAGCGTGATGGCCCAGTATGCCCGGCACTACCCAGTATGCCCGGCACTACAACGGGCGACTACCGCACCGGGCCCTTCAGTTCCAGCCGCCGCGGCCCGACCACCCCGTGGCCGATCTTTCCCAGGAACAGATCAAGCGCCGGCCCGTGCTCGGCGGCCTCCTCAACGAATACGAGCGAGCCGCATAGAAACCCAGGTCAGGACCAGTGGCCGAATTCTGGAACCCCACAGATCCTGACCGACGACAACTTCTCCACCATCGTCAAGGCCGTGGAGCTGGGCCGCGGGCTGTATGACAACCTCGCCCGGTACGTCCGGTTCCAGATCGGCGGCCTGTTCGGCTACATCATCACCTTCCTCGGCGCCGCCATCTTCAACATCGCCGAGGCATCCCCCTGCTTCCGCTGCAGACGTTGTGGGTGAGCTTCACCATGCTGTCCATCCAGTCGGTCGGGCTCGGCTACAGCAAACCGGCCGCCGGGCTGATGGACCGCACGCCGCTGCCGCCGGGCCGGCCGATCCTGACCCGCGCCCTCATCGTCTGGCTCGCCTTCGGCGGACTGCTGATGGCGACCGGCACCCTGGCCGTGATCAGCTGGGCGGAGCACGGGCTCGCCGTCGCCCCGACCATGGGCATGGCCACGTTCGCGCTGTTCATCCTGTTCTTCTCGATCGAATCCAAAGACGACCTGGAGTCGGCGCTCTCCCTCGACACGTTCTCCGACAAAACGTTCGTCATCACGACCAGCGGGTCCTTCGTGCTGCTGGTCCTGTCCACCGTCCTGGGCATCTTCCAGACCGTTCTGAAGACCGCCACGCTCAGCGTCCGGCAATGGCTGATCTGCACCGCGGTGGCCCTGTCGATAGTGGTTGCCGCCGAGATCCGCAAAGCAGTACTGCGGCGGACCGCCGCGAAAGCCATCCACCACGCCGGCACCCCCCGAACCCGAGCCACGACCCCTGAACACCCGCCGGGTCCCTGAAATGGCCGAGCACGCGCCGGTGTGGCAGATGGCGGCCGTCGTAAATCGCCGCCATAAACGCACAGTCAGGGCCTTTCGTCCCTTACGGCCGCTGAGTGAAGGCGTAGTGTCGACTGGCTGACGAGCGGCAATCCTCATCCGCCGAGGGAAGGATCAGGCAGATGGGCAAGGATCCAGTGAGCCAGACCAAGGACGTCCGCGCAGCGGTCGAAAAGGAGCTCGGCTTCGACCCGATGGTCGACTCCGCGCATACCACGGTCCGGAACATCGGCGGCCACGTCACGCTTACCGGCACCGTGCCGAGCTACCCGCAGTACCTGGCCGCAGCCGCAGCCGCGCGGCGGGTCGCCGGAGTGACCGGCGTGCACAACCACCTCGAGGTGGTGCTTCCGGACCGCGACTTCCGCGATGACGCGAATCTGACCACCGCGGCTAACAACGCGCTCGCGCAGAACGTTACCGTGCCAGAGAACGTGGAGGCGACCGCGGAGGACGGCAACATCACCCTGACCGGAACCGTGGCCTACGGCACCCAGCGCGCTGCCGCCGAAGCAGCCGTCGCCGGCGTGACCGGCGTCCGCAACGTCATCGATGACATCGAGATCAGCTACATCATCAATCCGGTCGACGTCGACCTGCACGTCCAGGAGGCGCTGGAGCGCTCGGCGCTGGTGCCCGACGGCAGCGACGTGACGGCGGACACCAAGGACGGCATCATCACGCTGACCGGCCACGTCCGCACCTGGGCCGAGCATGACGCGGTGGTCAGCGCCGCGTGGATGGCCATGGGCGTCATCGACGTCCGAGACGACCTCCAGATCATAGGCTGACCGGCCTCGCAGCGGCCCGCCGCAGCGCGATGAACCAGCCCGCGAGGCAGCTGTCACGGTACGGCTGGCGGCCCGCTGATCCGCCGCGCCGGCCCGTGCTGTTCGTCAACCCCAGGTCGGGTGACGGCAAGGCGGCGCGCGCCGGGCTGGCCGAGCGGGCGCGCGACGCAGGGATCGAGACCGTCATCCTCGCCCCGGGCCAGGACCTGGCCGCGCTGGCCGGTGAAGCCGCGGCGGCCGGCGCGGACGTGCTCGGGATGGCCGGCGGCGATGGGTCGCTGGCGGTCGTGGCCGCGGTGGCGGTGGCGCACGGGATCCCGTTTGTGTGCGTCCCGGCCGGGACGCGCAACCACTTCGCGCTCGACGTCGGCGTGGACCGGCACGACCTGACCGGCGCTCTAGAGGCGTTCACCGGCGGGGTCGAGCGCCGGATCGACGCGGCGGAGGTGAACGGCCGCATGTTCCTGAACAACGTCTCGCTCGGCATCTACGGTGACGCGGTCCGCAGCCCGGCCTATCGCGATGCCAAGGTGCGCACGCTGCTGGAGACCGCGGCTGAGGTGATGGGCCCGAGCGCAGGGGAGCTTGCGCTGGACCTGGCCGACGACCTCGGCCGCGAGCACCGTCATCCCGCCATCGTGCTCGTGTCGAATAACCCCTACGCGCTTGACCGCCCGCTGGTTCGCGGCACCCGCCCGGCGCTGGACAGCGGCCAGCTCGGGATCGTCGTCCTCGACGCCCCAGGCGAGGGCCCGCGCGTTCCGGGCCGGGCATGGAGCGCGCCGCGGCTGGAGGTCGATGCCCCGGCACCGGTCCATGCCGGGGTTGACGGCGAGGCGGTGGACCTGGTTCCGCCGCTGCGGTTCGCCAGCCGCCCGGCGTCGCTGCGGGTCCGGATCTCCCCGCGCCACCCGGGCGCCTCGCCATCAGCGCGTCTCCACCTCCCGGGCCACCCACCCAACCCCAGGGGGAAGGAGACGGATAGGTGAGCAAGACCCGGCGAAGACCCGCTCTGAGGGGAATATGCACCTGCGCAGGCGCCGACCTCAGACCCGCCGCACCGCAGCCGTCTTCGGCGGCTGCGGCATTGTCAGCTCTTGAGCGCTTCCTGAAGTTCGCTGGTGATTTCGTCGGTGGTGGCCTCCACCGTGCGCTTCACCACTTTGGCGGCCTTGGTCAGCGCCTTGTCGAGCCCTTGTTCGATGGTCGGCTCGCCGACCGCGATGAGGCCTGCCTGGCTGGCGGTGAGCTGCTCAGCCGCCTCGTGGAGCTCCTTGCGGGGCAGCGTCCCGCCGCCGAACCACTCCGGGATGACGCGAATGTGCGGCCGGTCCATCCGCCTGGCCACATGGGGCTTGCCGTCCTCCTTATCGATCACGGCCGCGTCGTACTGGCCGATCAACTGGTCCTTATGCAGCTGCTCGATGGCATCCAGGTCGGCCAGCGCGGCGTCGGCACTCTCATACGCGGCGGCGTAGATCACCAGCTGCTTACTCTCAGCCATGGCACCTCCCCGGTCGGGTTATCCGCTGGACGAGTCCGACGCTAGCCTTCACCCGCTCCCTGGGAAGGGACTAAGGTCACCTCCGGCAAGCAGGCGAGGTGGCGACCACGGTCATCGCCAGCGCAGTGAAAGAACAGTAGCCCTGAACGGCCATGCCCGCACCCGATGCCGACCTCACCCGGAGGGAGCCAGCAATGACGCACCGGGCTGGCCAAGATGCACAACAACACCCGCAAGGCCCGCGATCGCCGCCGAGGCGCGCGACATGCTGGGCGGCAACGGTATCCTGCTCGACTACCAGGTCATGCGGCACATGGTGGACCTGGAGGCGATCCACACCTTCGAGGGCACCGAGACCTGCAGATGCTCATCGTCGGCCGCGCCGTCACCGGAGTCGACGCCTTTGCCTAAAGGATGCCCGATTCGGTCAGCCGGGCGCGGTCTTCCTGGAACCACTGCTCTTCCTGGCCGAGTCCCGGGAACATCAACCCGGCCTCCATCACGTCCGGCCGGTTCTCACACAGCGAGATGAGCAGTTCCCCTCGGACTGGCCGGTCAGACGCGCCCACATCTGCGACAGCTCGCGCAGCAGCCGCTGCCGTGCCGCCACATCCCGGCCGACGCGGATGGCGCCGTTCAAACAGTGAATGGCCAGACGGCTTCCCGGCGACGAAGTACCGGCGGGCCGGCACGTCGGGGAACATCAGGTTGACGAACGACGCTGGGACGCCGGTCGCGTCGCAGCGGATCCGGGTGATCGCCTGCGCGAGCAGTGCCCGGTTCCCCGGGCCGTCGACGGGGGCTAAACTTGCAACATGGCTGCGGTCGGCATGGTGAAGTCGGCTCGTGCCATGGCGTGTCGGTACGACCTCTTCGACGGCACCGTGGGCCTGCGGCGCTCGCTGCCGCGGCCGATCGCCGGGAAGCTCAGTCCCGCGCGTGAGGGGCGGGGAATCAGGATCCAGGCCTGCCGTACTCCATGAGCCTCATCCGCGCGGCACTATCCGCGAGCCCTACCCGCGCAGCACTATCCGCTATCGCCCCGGTACTGTCCGCTGTGGGTGGGGTGGCGGGTGCGGTATTGCCGACGCGCTCCTACGCCGAGCTGCTCGCGCGTGCCGGGAGGCTGCCGGAGGGCGATGCACGCAACGTGCTCGTCGAGCGTGACATTCCGCTGGTCGTGGACGGCGGGGTCGTGCTTTTGGCCGATCGGCATTTCCCGCGCGGCGCGGGGCCGATGCCGACCGTGCTCGTTCGCACGCCGTACGGGCGTCGTGGCGCGTGCGGGCTGCTGTATGGCACGCTGCTGGCGCGCAGCGGCCTGCAGGTCGTGATCCAGAGCACCCGCGGCACGTTCGGCTCCGGAGGCGAGTTCCGGCCGTTTGACGAGCGCGCAGACGGCCTCGCCACGATCGAGTGGATTCGCCGCCAGCCGTGGCACGCCGGCAAGGTCGGCATGGCGGGTGCGAGCTACATGGGCCTGGCGCAGTGGGCCGTCGCGGACTCGGACGGCCTCGGCGCGCTTGCGCCCGCTGTGACCGCCACCCAGTTCCACGGCGTGACGTTCGGCGGCGGCCTGCAGCTGGAGTCGATGGCCGCCTGGCATATGCTGACCGCCGTTCAGGAAGAGCCGCTGGCGCTCGTGCAGGGCGCCCGGGTGCTGTCGCGCCTACAGCGCGCTTTCTCGCACCTCCCGCTCGAGGACATCGATATGCAGGTCCTCGGCCGCCAGCATCCGGCCTACCGCCGCGTGCTCGCCAACCCGCTGTGGCACGACCAGTTCTGGAGCGAACGCGACCACACGCGGCGAGCGGCCCACGTCACGGCCCCGGTGCTGTTCATCGCGGGCTGGCACGACATCTTCACGCCCTCGCAGCTGGAGGACTACGTGGCGCTGCGGCGGGCAGGCCGGCGCCCCCGGCTGATCGTCGGCCCCTGGACGCACACTTCGGAGGGCATGTGGATTACGGCGACGCGCGAGACCGTGCGCTGGCTGCGGGCGCACCTGCTCGGCGACCCGGCCGTGCCCCCGCCTGAGGTGCGCATTCAGGTCGGAGGGTCGGGCCAGTGGCGGCACCTGCGGGACTGGCCGCCGCCGGACGCCAGCGACTGGCGGCTGCGCCTGCAACCGGGCCGGCGCCTCGCCGCCGAAACGGCGCCCCTCTCGGAGCCCGACCGCTATCGCTACGACCCGGACGATCCGACGCCGTCGATTGGCGGTCCGGTGCTGCTCTCCCGCCGGGCCGTCGTGAACAACGCGCCTCTGGAGCGCCGCGCGGACGTCCTGACCTATACCAGCGCGCCGCTGGATGAGCCGGTGGAGGCGATCGGGCCGGTACGCGTTTGCCTCTACGTGCGGTCCAGCCTTGAGTTTTTCGACGTGTTCGCACGGGTCTGCGATGTCGACCGCTCGGGTGTGTCACGGAACGTCTGCGACGCGCTAGAGCGCGTCGCTCCGGAGCGGTACAGTCCTGACTCGCAGCGCATACATCGCATCGAGTTCGCGCTGTGGCCGACCGCGCACCGGTTCGGCCGCGGCCACCGCGTGAGGCTGCAGGTGTCCAGCGGTGCCCATCCGCGCTACGCCCGCAACACCGGAACGGGCGACCCGCTGGGCAGCGCCACGCGGCTCTTGGTCGCCGACCAGGAGATCTTTCACGACGCGGAACACCGTTCTGAGATCGTGCTGTCCGTCGTGGCGAGCTAGGCGCGCCGCATGCCAGAGCGGGTCAGTGGGGCTACGCCGCGAGCGGTTGCCGGTCCGTGTTTGCTGGCCGGTCACTACCAGGGCCTTGTGTCCGCGGTCGGCGGCCTGGGGATCCAGGTCGAGGAGCGTTCTGAGCCAGCGCCGGCAGCCCGGGCACAATTGTATCCCGTGTATCCCGGCCGGACCTTGACCCACCCACGCCGGGAGCAGCCCGGACGGCACGAGCCCGGTCATCGGCCCGCTAGGCGCATACCGGCGCGCTGGGGCTGCGCCCGTGACGGGAACACCCCGCGTCGCCTACAGCGTCTGGCCGATGTGCCCGCGCGCCGATCGATCCGGGCGTCCGGCCGCCCGGATGGGCTCTGCGATGGACGCGGCTCCACGAAGGCGGCGTCATGTCACGCCGTGTCGCTGGTGCATGGGCGACCTGACGACCTCGGGCCCGCTGGTGGGAGAAGCGGGGTGCCCGGCGGGCGCCGGTGTGCCCGGGCGCGGCCGTGTGGTTCACGAGCTGACGGGGTCCGGCGGCGGCCTTCGCGGCAGAGTGGCCCGCAGTGCCTCGAGCGCGGTGAAGCGGGGGACCCAGTGCAGTTTCTGTTTGGCGCGGGTGGTGTCCATGATCGCCGGGTGGCTGGCGGCCTCCACCCATTGGGTGACGGGCGGCAGGAACGGCAGGGCTGCGATGGCCCGGGCCGCGGATTCGGTGGGGCCGGCGGGGAAGGGTACCGGGAGCAGGCCGAGTTCGCGGGCGATGACCGCGGGGGTGACGGTCCCGTCCGCGGCGATGTTATAGGGGCCGGGAGGTCCGGCGGCTACCACGCACTGCACCAGCGCCTGGCCGACGTCTTGTTCGTGTACCAGCTGGATCGGCAGCGCCGGCGCCAGCACGGGTACCGGCACACCGAACCGGCCCCGCCGGGTTAGGGCCCGGGCCAGGGGTGCCAGCGGCCGGGGCAGGTCCTTGGCGCCCACGGTGTGCGGGCCCACCACGATGGACGGGCGCAGCAGGTACAGGGCGAGCTGGGGGATGCGGGCCGCCTGGGCCCGCAGCAGATTCTCCAGCTCGGCTTTCTCCTGGGCGTAGAACAACCGGGCGGCGGACCGCACGGGCCAGTCCTCGGTCATCGGGACCGGGTTGTCGCGGTGGAAGCCGTAGGCCGCGACCGAGGAGGAATAGACGAAGCGGCGGGCTCCGGCCGCGGCCGCGGCGCCGAAGGCGTTCAGCGTGCCGTCGACGTTGATCGACCTGATCGCCTTGCCTGAGGTGGCGCCGGTCACCGAGAACGCCAGGTGCACCACCACGTCGGCGTGACCGAACGCGTCCTGCAGGGCCTCGGGGTCGCGGACATCGCCGCGGCGGTATTCCATCTTCGTCCAGCCATAGATGGCCGGGTCGAACGGGCGCCGGGCGATGCCCACCACCTGCGCTACCCGGTCGTCGGATTGCAGCAGGGGCATCAGGCCGAACCCGAAGGTACCGGTCGGGCCGGTCACCGCGACCGTCAGGTTGCCTTCCCCGCTGGGCGCCACGATCAGCTACCTATGGATGGGCAGAAGCCAGCTCGGCCGGTGCCGGGCATGACCCGGGTTCACCGCGGTTTCGGTCTGGCGACCACGGCCAGGCCTGCTTCGTGCCCTGTCCTGCTCCCCGGCGCCACGGCCCCTCCCTTTCCGTCATGTCGCATCCCGGATCTCCAGGGCAGCTGCCCGGCCCTGATGCCGCACCGTCATGATCCGCGCTGCCGCTTGCCCGACCGGTGCGGGAGATAGCAACCAGGATACGACGATAGCCGTGATGCGGTCTCCTGGTCACGTCGGCTTGGACGTCCCGGCATGCAGGACCATTGACCGGGGCAACACGAGCCCGCGCGGCGTTACGATCTGAATCGGAAGAGGTTTTACCGTTGCCTGGCGCCGTTTCGGGCGGCAGGTCCGGTGCCCGTGGTAAGGGGGCGTGATGGACACGCTGGGCCCGCTGTCTGCAATTTTTATCGATGCGGAGGACGGGGACCGGCACGTGTCGATGGCGATCGCGTCGATTGCGGTGTTCGAGGGCCCGGCCCCGGCGCAGGAGGAGTTCCTGGCTTACCTGGCCGGGCGCCTGCCACGGGTGCCCCGCTACCGGCAGAAGCTCCGCACCGTGCCGTTCCGCCTGGGAAGGCCGGTCTGGGTGGATGACCCGCGCTTCGATCTGGGTTATCACGTCCGGCGGACCGCCTTGCCACGGCCCGGAGGGGATCAGCAGCTGGCCGAGCTGATGGCGCAGGTGATGTCGCAGCGGCTGGATCGTGATCACCCGTTGTGGGAATACTGGGTCGTCGAGGGCCTCGCCCCGGATCGGTGGGCGCTGATTTCCAAGGTGCACCACTGCATGGTGGACGGGGTATCCGGCACTGACTTGTACCGGGTCGTCTTCGACGTCTCGCCCGAACCGTCGCCGCCCGCCGCCGACGACCGGACCGCGGGCGCCGAGCCCTCACGGCTGGAGCTGGCCGCCCGGGCCTCCCTGGACAATGCCGCGCTCCCGGCCCGGGACGCGCTCGCGCTGGGCAGTGCCGCGGCTGATCCGGCCGGTGCCCTCCGCGTGGCGGCCGGCGCGGCCCGGGGCCTGGCCAAGCTGGCGCCGGCGCTGGGCCCGGCCGCCGGGTCGTCGCTGCAGGGGCCGATCGGCAGCCAGCGGCGTTTCACCTGGGCCCGGGCGTCGCTGGAGGATGTGAAGGTGATCAGGCGGGAGCTGGGCGGCACGGTGAACGATGTGGTGCTGGCCGCGATCAGCGGCGGTTTCCGGGCGCTGCTGCTGGCCCGGGGAGAGGAGCCCGGACCGCATATGGTCCGCTCGCTGGTCCCGGTTTCGACCCGGGCCCCCGGCCAGGAGAACATCCATGACAACCGGGTCTCCGCGGTGCTGGCCGATCTCCCGGTCCACATCGCCGGCCCGGAGGAACGGCTGGCCGCGGTCCGGGCCGGGCTGGAGGCGCTGAAGGCCAGCAGGGAAGAGATCGTCGGGGAGGAGGTGGCCAGCCTGTTCGGGTACAGCCTGTACCCGCTGGCCTCCTGGTGGGTCAGGACGGCGCTCGGGCTGTCGACGCGCGATGTGGTCACCGTCACCACGAACGTGCCCGGTCCCGGCCAGCCGTTGTACGGGATGGGCCGTCGGCTGCTGGAGATCATCCCCTACGTGCCGATCGCCGCCGCGGTCCGCACCGGGGTCGCGATCTTCAGCTACTGCGGCGACCTCACCTTCGGGATCACCGGGGACTTCGCTGCCAGCCCCGACCTTGACGTGCTGGCCCGCGGCATCGAGGACGGTATCGCCGAGCTGCTGCCGCCGCCAAGCCACCGTCGGCGGGCAGCTGCGGCTGACCGGTAACGGCCCCCGCCAGACCCCGGCGCCGTGTACCTGCTGAGGGCGGCCTATGCTGGCGCAGGTGGACGCGGCAGATGGCCCGGCGCGCAGCCATCCGGACCACGCTGCGGGCGGCATGCCGGCCGCGCGTGAGTACCGCATCGGCGAACTCGCCCGCGAGGCCGGGATCCCGGTCCGCACGCTGCGCTACTACCGGGAGCGCAGGCTCCTTCCGCCGCCGCGGCGTGAGGGGCGGATCGGCTGGTACTCACAAGCTCACCTGGACCGGCTGCGGGTGATCGGCCAGTTGGTGGACCGCGGACACACCCTGGGCGGGATCGGTGAGCTGCTGTCGGCCTGGGAACAGGGCTACGACCTGGCCGATCTGCTCGGCTTCGAACGCGCGATGACTGCCCCGTGGTCCGATGAGGTCCCCGTGCCGGTGACCGTCGCCGACCTGTCAGCGCTGCTCGGGGGCCAGCTTACCGATGAGGTCTTGGACGAGGCGGTCCGCCTGGGTTACCTCGATGTCGGCGGAGACCGGGTCCGCGTCAGTGGCCGGCTGCTGGACACGGTCACTGTCTTGGTGCACGAGGGCATCCCGCTGCCCGCGATCCTGGCGGCAGCCCGTGAGCTGCAGGCGGGCCTGGACACGATTGCGTCGTTGTTCCTGGACCTTATCCTCACCCAGGTCCCCGGCCGCCGCGGCGGCGCGCCGCCGCCGGATGAGATCACGCGCCTGGCCCAGGCGTTCGAGCGGCTGCGGCCGATCGCGCGGGCCGCGCTGGACGCGGAGTTCGGCCGGGCGATGGACAGGCGCGCCCGTGTTACCTACGGCGAATTCATCCGGCTGCTCGCGGCACCAGACCGCCGTTCCGCCGGCCCGCAAGCCGGCCCAGGACAGGCGCCGCCGGAGCCCGGTCCATCCGGGGGCGAGGCCGCCGCGGGGTAAGTCCACGGCCCGTCACGCCGGGAAGCCGGCTCGGGGCCGGGCACAGGCCGTGGTATTGTCTGACTATGCCAGTGATTACTGGCATAGTCAGGATGCCGTGCCGGGAGGGCGCCGTGGTGGGGCGAGCCAGGGATCTGGCCGGTCAGGTCGTGGTGGTCACCGGGTCGGCGCGGGGCATCGGCGCACTGGTAGCGATGCGCCTGGCCGCCCGTGGCGCGCGGGTGGCGCTGCTCGGCCTCGAACCGGGCGAACTCGCCCGGGTGTCGGCCTGCTGTGGGCCATGCGCCCGCTGGTGGGAGGTGGACGTGACCGACGAGCGCGCGCTCGCGGAGGTCGCCGCCGCAGTCCGCGGCGCTTACGGCCGGATCGATGTGGTTGTCGCCAACGCGGGAATCGCCGTCGGCGGCCCGTTCCTTCATTCCGACCCCGGTGCGTTCGCGCGGGTCATCGAGGTCAACCTGCTCGGCAGCGTGGCCACCGCCCGGGTGTTCCTGCCCTCGCTGACCGAAAGCCGGGGTTACCTGCTGCAGGTGGCGTCCCTGGCCGCGCTCGCCCCGGCCCCGATGATGGCGGCCTACTGCGCGAGCAAGTCCGGCGTGGAGGCCTTCGCCCATGCCCTGCGCGGGGAGGTGGCGCATCACGGAGTGCGGGTCGGCGTGGCCTACCTGAGCTGGACCGACACCGACATGGTGCGCGGCGCTGACCAGAACGCGGCGCTGCGGCAGATGCGGGCGGCACTGCCGTTCCCGGCCGGCCGCACTAACCCCGCGGTGCCCGCAGCCGACGCCCTGATCCGCGGGATCGCCAAGCGCGCACCGCGCGTGTACGGGCAGCGCTGGCTGCCGCCGATGCAGCTGCTGCGGGGAGCCCTGCCGCCGGTCCTCGCAAGGTTCGCCGCCCGCACCATGCCGGAGCTCGAATCGCGGTGGCTGGCGGCAGGGGCCGGGACCGGCCCGCTGGGGGTGGGCGGCGCCGCGGACGCCAAGGCCAGGGGCCCGTCCGCGGCTGCGACGCCGCGCGGCCCGATGGCACCAGCCATCGTGGCAGACAAGGAGGCACGGAGATGAGCCCGGCAGGCAACGATCCGGCGATCGTCATCATCGGATCCGGTTTTGCCGGCCTGTGCATGGCGATCGCGCTGAAGCGCGCCGGCTACCACGACTTCGTGGTCCTGGAGAAGAACGACGACCTCGGCGGCACCTGGCGGGATAACACCTATCCCGGGTGCGCGTGCGACGTGCCGTCTCACATGTACTCATACTCCTTCGAGCTCAATCCGGGCTGGTCCTGGATGTTCGCGCCGCAAGACGAAATATGGGAGTACATGCGGCACTGCGCGCGCAAATACGGGATCACCGCGCACATCCGGTTCGGCTGCCCGGTAGAGAGCATGGAATGGGATGAGGCGGCCGGCCGCTGGCGCGTCGCGACGGCGGCGGGCGAAACGTACACGGCCCGCGCGGTCGTCTCCGGCATGGGCGGGCTGCACGTGCCCTGGTTCCCGGACATTCCCGGGGCCGACCTGTTCGGCGGCGCGGCCTTCCACTCGGCGCAATGGGATCACTCCTGCGACCTGTCCGGCAAGCGCGTCGCGGTCATCGGGACGGGAGCGTCGGCGATTCAGTTCATCCCCCAGATCGCCGGGCAGGCCGCCCGCGTGTACGTCTTCCAGCGAACCGCCCCGTGGATCCATCCCCGGCCCGATGTTGAGATCCGGCCCGCGTTCCGCGCGGCTTTCGCCGCCGCCCCGCCGCTGATGCGGACCTTCCGGAACGGGATCTACTGGCTGCTGGAGATCCGCGCGGCCGGACTTGCCGTCCATCCCCGGCTGATGACGCCCTTGCAGCGGCTGGCCGAACACCACATCAGGCGCCAGATCGGCGACCCGGCGCTGCGCGCGAAGGTGACGCCGGACTACACCATCGGCTGCAAGCGGATCCTCCAGTCCTCCGACTACTATCCCGCCCTCGCCAGACCCGACGTCGAGCTCATCACCGGCCCGATCGGCCAGATCACCAGGTCCGGGCTGGCTGGCGCGGACGGCTCGGCGTACGACGTCGACGTGATCATCTACGGCACCGGGTTCAGGACCGTCGAGGCGCTGACCGACCTCAACGTGGCCGGGCGCGACGGCGTCAAGCTCCAGGACACCTGGCGGGGCGGCGCCGAGGCCCATCACGGCATCACCGTCCCCGGGTTCCCGAACTTCTTCCTGCTGCTGGGCCCGAACACGGGCCTGGGGCACAACTCGGTCGTCTTCATGATCGAAAGCCAGGTTCAGCACGTGATGAGCTGCCTGCGACTGCTGGCCCGGCGCAACGGCACGACGATCGAGGTCAGGGCATCCGCGCTGCGCCGCTACAGCGACCGGATCCAGCGGCGCCTGCGGCGCGCCGTGTGGAGCCAGGGCGGCTGCACCAGCTGGTACCTGGACGCCAACGGCGTCAACCGTGCGCTCTGGCCCGGATTCAGCTTCGAATACTGGGCCCGCACCAGGCGCGCCCGCCGCGCCGATTACCTGATCCGCTGACCAACCTGGCCGTCGCGCAGGAAACCCGGGGCGGGTGGCGCAGGCCGGGGTAGATTATGCCAGTAATTGCTGGCATAATCGGATGATCCAGTGCCGGGAGGAGGCGCCGTGGTGGGGCGAGCCAGGCTTCTGGCGGTCAGGTCGTGGTGGCCGCCGAGGGCGGCGCGGGGCATCGGCGCGCTCGCCGCGATGCGCCCGGCCGCTGGTAACGCGGGGATGGGTGGCATGCCGTTTGTTGTACCGCCGGCTACGGCGGCGGGTTCCGGGAGATTCGGGTGAGTGATCTGGACGGTTTTGATTACGTTGTCGTCGGCGGCGGGAGCGCCGGGTGCGTGCTGGCGGCCCGGCTGACCGAGGACCCCGCGGTGTCGGTGCTGCTGCTGGAGGCGGGCCCGCCGGCCGATGCCGACGAGGTGGCCATCCCGGCCGCATTTCCCGGCTTGTTCAAGACCCGCTGGGACTGGAACTACACCACGGCCGGGCAGAAGCATCTGGCTGGCCGGCGCCTGTACTGGCCCCGGATGAAGGCCCTCGGCGGCTGCTCGGCGATGAACGCGATGATCTACATCCGGGGGAACGGGGCCGATTATGACGGCTGGCGCGACCGGTACGGCGCGGCCGGCTGGGGGTATGCCGATGTGCTGCCCTATTTCATCCGCGCCGAGGGCAACACCCGGCTCGGCCCGCCGTACCACGGGCGGACCGGGCCGGTGCACGTCGAGGACCGCCGGTACACCCACGAGCTGAGCCGGGCGTGGGTGCAGGCAGCGGTCGCGTGGGGACTCAAACCCACCGGCGACTTCAACGGCGCCTCGCAGCAGGGCGCCGGGCTGTACCAGGTCTCGTGCAAGCGGGGCCGCCGCTGGTCGGCCGTGGACGCCTACCTCAAGCCGGCCATGCACCGGCCCGGCCTGACCGTGCGCAGCGGCGCGCAGGCCACCCGGATCGTACTGGACGGTGCCCGCGCGACCGGCGTGGAGTACCGCCGGCGGGGGGCGCAGCAGACCGCGCATGCCCGCGCCGAGGTGCTGCTGGCCGGGGGCGCGGTCGGCTCGCCGCAGCTGCTGATGCTGTCCGGCATCGGCCCGGCGGCGCACCTGCGGGAGCTGGGCATCAACGTGGTCGCCGACCTGCCGGTCGGCGAGAACCTGCACGATCACCCCATAGTGCCACTGCTATGGCACACCCGCGGCACCACCGACCTGCAAGACTTCGGCACGCCCGCCCGCCTGGCCCAGTGGCGGCTGCTCGGCCGCGGCCCGCTGACCTCCAACATCGCCGAGGCCGGCGCTTTTCTCGCCAGCCGGGACGGCCTGCCCGCCCCCGACATCCAGGTGCACATGGCGCCAACCGGGTTTTACGACAACGGCCTGGCCGAACCCACCAGCCGGACGTTTACCGCCGGCCCCACGCTAGTCAGCGTGGCCAGCCGCGGGCGGCTGCGCCTGGCTTCAGCCGACCCGTTCTGGCGCCCGCAGATCGACGCGGGCTACTTTGACGAGCCCGCCGACCTGGACGCCATGCTGGCCGGCTGCCGGGCCGTCCTGGAGATCGCCGAGCAGGCCCCGCTGCGCCGGCTACGCGGCCGCCCGTTCCTGCCCGCCAGCGGCGCCGGCAGCACCAGCGACCAGCTGCTCGGCCATATCCGCCAATGGGCCCAGACGCTCTACCACCCGGCCGGCACCTGCGCGATGGGCCCGGCAGAAACCGCCGTGGTGGACCCGCAGCTGCACGTGTACGGGATCGGCAACCTGCGGGTGGTCGATGCCTCGGTGATGCCGGCCATCACCCGCGGCAACACCAACGCGCCCGTCCTCATGATCGCCGAGAAGGCGGCCGACCTCATCCGCGGCCTTGCCGCGCCCACCCTCAAGGAGCCGGTGCCGTGACCAGCACACCTCCCAGCCCGGTGATCACCGAGCGCCCAGGCCTGAACACCTTCGACTCACTCGACCCCGTGACCGGCGAAACCGTCGGCAGCTACCCGGTGCACGACGCGGACGCCGTGGACGCGGCAGTGGCCCGGGCCCGCGCCGCCGCCGGGTTCTGGTCGCCGCTGCCTTTCGCCGAACGCGGTCGGCGGCTCAGCAGGTGGGCGGCCGTGCTCACCCGCCGGATGGGCCAGCTGGCCGAACTGGTGCACGCCGAGACCGGCAAGCCGCATTCGGACGCGCAGCTGGAGATCGTGATGGCGGTCGAGCACATCACCTGGGCGGCCAGGCACGCCGCCAAGGTGCTCGGCCCGCGGCCGGCGCCGGCCGGCCTGCTGATGCGCAACTACACCGCCAGCGTCGAGTACCAGCCGCTCGGCGTCGTCGGCGTGATCGGCCCGTGGAACTACCCGGTGTTCACCCCGGTCGGCTCCCTCGCTTACGCCCTGGCGGCCGGCAACGCGGTGGTCTTCAAGCCCAGCGAGTACACCCCCGGCACCGGCGCCTGGCTGGTGGGCACGTTCGCGCAAGTGGTGCCCGAACAGCCGGTGCTGCAGCTGGTCACTGGCTTCGCCGCGACCGGCGAGGCATTGTGCCGCGCCGGCGTGGACAAGATCGCCTTCACCGGCTCGGCGGCCACCGGCAAGCAGGTGATGCGCGCCTGCGCCGACGGGCTGGTCCCGGTCATCATCGAGGGCGGCGGCAAGGACGCGCTGCTCGTCGACGCCGATGCCGACATCCCCGCCGCTGCCGACGCGGCGGTCTGGGGCGGCATGTCCAACGCCGGGCAGTCCTGCATCGGGATCGAGCGGGTCTACGTCCACGCCCAGGTGTACGACGCGTTCCTCGGCGAGGTCAGCACCCGGGTCAGGGACCTGCGGGCCGGCCCCGGGCAGAAGATCGGCCCGATGACCACCCCGGGCCAGCCCGGCGTGGTCCGCGCGCACATCGCCGCCGCGCTGGCCCGCGGCGCCACCGCCCTGGCCGGCGGCCCGGCCGCGGCCGGCCAGCGATACGTGCAGCCGACGGTGCTGCTCGACGTGCCCGAGGACTGCCCGGCGGTCACCGAGGAAACCTTCGGCCCGACGTTGACCATCGCCAAAGTGCCCGACATGGACGAGGCCGTACGCCGCGCCAACGCCTCGTCCTACGGCCTGGGCGCCGCGGTGTTCTCCCGCGCCCACGGCACCCAGCTGGCCCGCCGGATCCGCGCCGGACTGGTCGCGGTCAACTCGGTCACCCTCGCCCTGGCCGGCATGCCATCGCTGCCCTGGGGAGGTGTCGGCCAATCCGGCTTCGGGCGGATCCACGGACCCGACGGGCTCCGCGAATTCACCACCGCCAAGGCCATCGCCCGGCAGCGCTTCACCGTCCCGCTCCGCCTGACCACCTTCGCCCGGACCGCCCGCGCGGACAAGGCGGTCGCCACCCTGACCACCCTGCGGCACGGCCGCGTCAGCACCCTGCCCCCGCGCAGCCACCGGCGATGAGAACCGGTCAGCCCGGTGGCGCGCAAGGAGAGCACGGGGACGGATATGTCGCCGTTGACGGAGATTTACTTGGCCAGGTAGACCGGCTAAGGAAGCAGCGAGCCGCACGTCGATTAGCGCAGCCAGGGTGGCTGCGCAATGGAGGAGATCACGATGAATCAGCCCGTACCCGCACCACACCGCCCGTCGCCACAACGCTGGCTCACCGGGGGGCCCAGGGACTTCTTCCTGGACCCGTTCGGAGAATTCTCGCAACTATGGGATCGCATGGGCCAGCTCGTCGAGTCCGCCAGCAGAGGCGGCCGGGAGGGCTGGGTACCCGCGGTGGAAAGCGAAGAGACAGACGATGCCTACCTGGTGCGCGCCGAGCTGCCCGGCCTGAAGCGCGACGATGTCGGCATCGAGGTGACCGGCAACCAGCTGCGGATCACCGGCGAGGTGAAGGAGGAGGAATCCGGCACCAAGACGCTCCGCCAGCGGCAGGGCCGGTTCTCCTACCGGGCCAGCCTGCCCGACGACGCGGACACCGAGAAGGTCGACGCCCAGCTCGCCGACGGCGTTCTGACCGTGCGCGTGCCCAAGACGGCCCAGGCGCGGCCGCGCCGCATCGAGATCAAAGGCTGACCGGGAACCGGCCAGGCCTGGCCACCTGCCCCCTCGCGGTCCGGACGCTCAGGCCCGGCTGGGCTGGCGCGGCCGGGGGCCCGCACCCATGCTCGTTCGGCACAGACAGACTTGACCCGCAGGCGAGGGGGCACGTCAGCCGATGACGGCCCGAGACCCCTTCCGGAATTGTACCCAGGGCAAGGGGAGTTCAGCTGTCACGGGCTGACGGGGTGGCCTGACCCGCAAGCATCGTTGAGCGGGCCAGCGCCTCCTGGGAACTGTCCGGGTCCCCTGGTGTGGCTGTTAGCGTTAGCGCTAGCCGGTGGTCGTGATCGCGATTAGTCCGTCAGCGTCTGGGCGCAGGGTCGCGACTAGCTGGGCTGCGTGCCGTCTCGGGAATCCCGTCCGGGAGTTTGCCGCCGTTCGCAGCCAGGCCGGCAGTGCCGCTGATGTACCGCACGGCGCAGCAACGCGGGAGGAACGGATCTCTGCCGGGTCATCTCTGCCGGGTCGTCGGCCTACTCTGGCGCGCCGCGGCGGTCATCTGCCCGAGCCCGGACAGTGCCTGCGCGCAGGTGGTGATGACGTCGCCAAGGTGATCGGGCGGTTCATTCGCCGCCCGTACCTGCATTGCCTCTGCCAGGGTTAAAACGCTCTTCGACCTGGATCCCTAGGCCGCCGACCGCGGACGCAAGGCCCTGGTACTGCCCGACCAGCAGGCATAGCTCGATCGCCTGGCGGTCGTTGAGGGTCGCCCGCACGGCGCTCCAGGTGGCATCCAACAGTGCGCGCCCGGCGAGCAGCTCGTCGCTGGCGGCCAGCAGTGACCGTTGCCGCGCCGTGAACACGCCCGCCGAAGGACCGTCGGCCGCGCCCGCCACCTCGGCCTGCGTCAGCCCTACCCGCAGCGCGAGCGCCACGTGCTGGTTCCATTCGTAGGCCGAGCGGCACTGCCAGGCGACGCGGAGGATCACCAGCTCGGCGTCCCGGCGCGGGAGCGACCCGAACGGCATCAGCTGCGCTGAGTAGCGCAGCCAGGCGCGGAACAGGCGCGGGTGCTGGCCGAGGGTGGTGAAGATGTTGGGCGGCCCGGTCCCGGTGATCCGGCCCGCGATCACGGCCACCAACCGGGGCAGCGGCCGCAGGTCACCGGGGCGGGCAGGCGCGATGCGGGGCTCGCCCGTTTCGGCTCGGGGGAGCAGGGATTGCAGTCGGCGAACGTCGGCGTCTGGCGCGCGTTGCCTGGTCACCGTTGGCTCATGCGCGGTAGAGCGCGGCGACCACGGTGATCCCCGCGCCTGCTGAGACGAACACGGTGGTGCCCGCGGCGGCGAGGTCAGCAGCCTCCAGCGCCACCGCGGGGGCGGCCGTGTGCGCGCTGGCCAGGCTGCCGGGCAGCGCGGCGACCCGCCCGGCGGAGATGCCCAGTCGCTTCGCCAGCGCGCCGGCGAAGCCGGGGACCGACGCGGTGGCGACTAGCAGCCCGACGTCGCCGAGGTCGAGCGCGTTGGCCGCCGCCAGCTCACGGGCGGTCGATTCGGCGCACTCTACCGCCCGGGCAGCGTATGAGCCGGCGACCTTGACGGTGAGGACGTTGCGCCCGGGACGTTCGGCCCCGTCCGGGGCGCCCGGATGCCAGCTCACCTCGCTCTGGAACAGGTCAGCGAACTCGGGGAACGTTGCGAACCGGAACGCGGTGAAGCCCGCGCGCTGGCTGTCCGCGCTCAGCAGGACCGCGCCGCCGACCGCGGGAAAGCCGAATTTCTCCGAGAAGCCCGGATCAGGATCGGCGTCGGCCGCGACCACCATCCCGAGCTTGATCGTTTCCGACGCCAGCATGCCGTCGGCCAGGTAGATCCCGGTCAGCAGGCCACAGGCCACGTTACGCACGTCGAACGAGAACGTCCCTTGCCCCCCGCCGGGATGCCACTCGGGGTTCGCGCGGATGTCCTCCTGGATCAAGGCCGCGATCGCGGGCTCGCTGATGTTGCTGTCGAGGTAGACGCCGGCATTGATCAGCAGGTCCACCTCGTCGGGGGTCCGGCTTGCCCGCTTCAGGCAGAAGCGGGCGGCGGCGCCGGCGAGCTGCACGGCCCCAAGCGACGATTCGGTTGCCGTCGCGGCTGCCTCAATGATCGTGCCCATAGCGTTCCACCAGCTGACCGGGTTCTGAAGATCACGATGCCGACCTCGAGGCCGGATGCGACCGCCACGAGCATCACCCTGTCGTCGGGCGCAAAGCGGCCTTCGTTCAGGTACTTCCACAGCGCGACGAACAGTGTCGTCGACGACGTGTTTCCCAGCTCGTCCACGGTCACGACCACGTGCTTCGGCGCTGCGCCCAGATCCTGCGACCACTGCTCCATCGCTTTCCTGATCGCCCGGACCGACGTCTGGTGCGGCACCAGGTAGTCGATCTCGCCGAACTGGAGCCCGGCCTGATCGAGCATCTCCCGGAGCATCGGGACGGTCTCGTCGGTCCCGGCCTGATGGATCTCGCGGGCCTTGGTGTGCATCGTCACGCCGGGGCCGATCGTCGCCGGGAACGCGACGCACAGGCGGCTGTGCTCGGACAACGTGGTAAAGCCCGCTTCCTCGATCCCCGGAGCGCCCTCCGGCGCCCGCTCCAGGATCGCCGCGGCGCCGGCGTCACCGAGCGTCAGCGACGGCAGCTGGTCGCTCATCACGTCGCGGACCTCCTGCGCCGCGTTGCGACCCAGCTCGGAGATATACTCGCCGCTGACCACCATCCCGCGCCGGATCCGGCCCTGCCGCACGAGGTCGGTGAGGATGAACACGCCGGTCAGCATCCCTGCGCACGCGTTCGAGATGTCGGTGCTGATGGCGCGCCGGGCCCCGAGTGCTTCCTTCAATGCCACGCTCACCGGCGGCTCGATCTGCAGTCGCATGCCACCCACGTGGCGGCTGATGCTCGACACGAGCAGCATGTCGAGGTCGTCCGCGTCGATGCCGGCGTGCGCGAGCGCGTCGCGCGCCGCGCCGAGCGCAAGCGTGTACGAGTCCTCGCCGGCGCCGGCAACGGGACGCTCGCGGACACCCGTCAGCCTCTCGAGGTCGATGCCGGTCTTGTGCTTCGTGCTCGCCATCAGCTCATCGGTGGTCAGCCGCCCGGCCGGGATACACGCGCCGATGCCGGCGAACCGGGTCGCGTATCCCGCGCCTCGCGGCGAGCCGCCGATACCTCCTGCCAACGCCATCCAGTGAGCGCCGTCACCCGCCGGCTGGTCCTGGTTCTCCATTCGACCATTCACCTCCGCACCACGCATGAGGTTCGATTGCTTGCCAGCGGCTCACATCGCATCACCTTCTGCCGCCGCGGAAGGCGTTAGCTGCCCCCGCCTTCCGGGCGCCCCGCCATCCCGCGTTGTCCCATCACAGCTGCCGACCGGCGCTGGCCGACCGGCGGAGGTCAGGCCGGGTTGTTCTTTGATCCCAGCTCGCCCTTGGATTCAAGAAGCGCCTTGCGCAGGTCGTCGTAGGCCTTCTCCAGTCCGGTGCGCACGGTGTCCGCCACGCTGGACGCGGTCGAGATGCCTTCCTCGAATTGCCGCCGGGCGTCAGCCCACTTGGCGCGGAGCTGCTCCAGCAGTGCGTACGCCTTGTCAGTGGCCTCCTTAGCCTCCAGGTGCATCTGGACCTCAAGGTTCTCAAAGCGCGCCTGCCACTGATCGAGCTGTGCCTTGGCCAACTGCTTGCGCAGGTCGACCTGCTGGGCATCCAGGTCGTCGATCTGGGCCTGCAATTTTGCGATGTCTCCGGGTTTCCCCACCAACCGAGCTTGTGCCCGGGCCGGCGGTGGCACCAGGGACGAAGGTCCCGGGCAGCCGTGCCCCGCCATTGCGCGCTCGTCACCTGTGCTGGGTGCACGGCTTGTGGGCCGGGCCACCGCGCGGCCGTGGTGCCGCACCGCGACCTGCAGCCCGGTCTCCGCGCCGGAGGCCACCATCTCGTCCGCCGCCTGGACGGCGTTCTTCAGGTCAGCTACGTCCGAGCCGCCCGCCGACGGTGGCGGGCTGCTCGCCGGCGCCGTGCTCCCGCCCGCCCCGCTCCTGTCGGCCGTCGGGGAACGTGCCCCGCCGGTGAGCACGAGCGGGTCCCGCCATCGGCAGGCCACCCGTTCCACGGATGACAAAGCGTACATCCTCAGCTGCTCCCTTGCTCTGGCTGGCCAGCTCTGGGCTAGCCCAGATAGCCGCCGGACCGGTCCAGGCAGTGTCCCCGTACGAAGGATCCACGCCTCGGCGGCCCTCAGGGCGTCCGGCTCAATGGGGAAGGTACGCACCCGGCCGCCAGCCGCTCGCCCTGCGTGCCCTTGCCATCCGGGGGAGCGAGCAGCAGCAGCCTCACGGTGCGGCCGGGTCGGCTGGGGGGACGATATCCCGCTTCTGGATCTTGCCGGTCAGGCCCTTGGGCATTACGTCCACGATCCATACGTGGCGCGGGTACTTGTAGGCGGCGACGTGTGCTTTGACGTGGTTGCGCAGTTCCTCGGCGGTGATGTCGGCTCCCGGCTTGAGGGCCACCGCGGCACCGACCTCCTCGCCCAGGGCCGGATGCGGCAGGCCGATCACGGCGGCCTCGGCGACCGCGGGATGCTCGTACAGCACCTCCTCGATCTCCCGCGGGTAGACGTTGTAGCCACCGCGGATGATCAGGTCCTTCTTCCGGTCCACGATGAAGAAGTAGCCGCCGGAGTCGACGCGGGCCAGGTCGCCGGTGTGGAACCAGCCGTCGCGGACCGCCTCGGCGGTGGCCTCGGGGCGGTGCCAGTAGCCCTTCATCACGTTCGGCCCGCGGATGACGATCTCGCCCACCTCCCCCTGCGGGACCTCGTGGTCTTCGGGGTCCACGACCCGCATCTGCACGTCCCGGATGGGCGTGCCGATCGAGCCGGGCTTGCGCTCGCGGCCGGGGTGGTTGAACGAGGCGACCGGCGAGGTTTCCGACAGGCCGTATCCCTCCAGCACCGGGATGCCGAACGCGTCCTCGAACCCGCGCAGCACCTCGACCGGCAGCGCCGCGCCGCCGGAGATGCACATCCGCAGCGCGGAGGTGTCGTAGTCCGCGCGGTCGGGCTGGTGCAGCAGCGCCACGTACATGGTCGGCACGCCTTCGAAGACGGTGACCCGGTGGCCGGCGATGATCTGCAGGGCGTGCCCGGCGTCGAACCGCGGCAGCAGGGTCAGGCACGCCCCCGACGCCGCGGCGACGTTGAGCGCGGCCGTCTGCCCGAACGCATGGAACAGCGGAAGCCCGCCGAATATGACATCGTCCGGGGTGGCGCCGATGATGTCGGTGCGCGCCACCTCGGTGTTACTGGTGAGGTTGCCGTGGGTGAGCTCGGCGCCTTTCGGCTGGCCGGTGGTGCCGGAGGTGTAGAGGAGCAGCGCGGTGTCGTCGCTGCCGCGGTCGGCGACCTCGTAATCCGGCGCGCCGGAGGCCAGCAGATCGGGGAAGCCGATCCGGTCCACCACGATGGGCTCTTCGTCGGCCCCCTCGGCGCCGCCGCGTGCCTCATCCGCGGACGCGTGCCAGGCGAAGATCACGGCGGTCCCGGAGTCGCCCAGGTAATAGCCCACCTCCCGGCCCTTGAGCAGCGGGTTCATCGGGACCACGATGCCGCCGGCGCGGAGCACGCCGTAGTAAACAACCGGGAACTCGGCGACGTTAGGCAGCATGAGCCCGGCCCGGGCGCCGGGCTTGAAACCGCGCTCGCGCAGCAGCCCCGCCACCCGGGCGCTCGCCTCGTCCAATTCCCGGTACGTCATCGAGGCGTCGCCCACGCGCACGGCTGTCCGGTCGGGGTGGGCGCGCGCGGTGTCTACCAGATTCGATGCGAGGTTCGTCACGATGGTCCTCCTCCGCCGGAGGGACCGTGCCCGCGCGGGCACGAAACAGATCCTCATTATGGCAACCAGCGACCTGCGCGGTCGATGGTCCGCCGTATAAACTACTATGGTCCCCCGTATTGGCCTTCCGCCACAACAGCGCACCAGCGATTACCTGCAGGTGCGTCGCCTGCCTATGGTGAGCCTGATGGCGGCGTGCGACGGGGCTGGGCTGCCTGTGCTTACCCAGATCGTCAGCCGAACTGTTCGTCGCCTTCGAGGCGCTGCGCACGCTGCCCAGGCCGACGGCTGCGCCTGAAGCGGATCGCGTCAGGCGAAGGCGCTCTGCCCGGTGATGTCGCGGCCGACGAGGAGCGCCTGGATCTCCGCAGTGCCCTCATAGGTCAGAAGCGCCTCCATGTCGCACATGTGGCGCATCACGTGGAATTCCAGCAGGATCCCGTTACCACCGAGGATGTCGCGGGCCATGCGGGACACATGACGGGCCTTGACCGTGCAGAAGTACTTGGCCAGCGAGGCCATCGTGTCGTTCATCTTGCCGTCGTCGATCAGCCGCCCGAGGCGGATGCAGTAGAGCTGCATGGCGGTGACCTCACCGAGCATCTCGACGAGCATCGACTGGATCATCTGGTTCCTGGCGATCGGCCGGCCGAACTGGATCCGCCGCTGAGCGTAGTTCAGGGCGATGTCGTAGGCAGCGACCCCATGTCCGGCCGATGCCCAAGAAACGGTATTGCGGGTGCCCTTGAGCACCCGGGAGGCGTCGGCGAATGAGTTGCAGTTCTGCAGCCGGGCACCTTCGGAGACGCGGCAGTCGGTGAGCGCGATGTCCGCGTTCTGCACCATCCGCAGCGCGACCTTGCCCTCGATCTTGGACGCGGCGTAGCCGGGGTTGTCTTTCTCCACGACGAACGCCTTGACCTGTCCGTCTTGCGTGTCACGGGCGAAGACAACGATGACGTCGCACCACACGGCGTTGCCGATCCAGCGCTTACGGCCGTTGAGTACCCACTCGTTGCCGTCGCGCCGGGCGGTGGTCTCGAGGATTACCGCGTCGGACCCGTGCTCCGGCTCGGTGAGCGCGAACGCCCCGATCTTCTCCATCCTGGCCATCGGCGGCAGCCAGCGCTGCTTCTGCTCCTGCGAGCCAAGCAGGTAGATCGACTGCATCGCCAGCCCCACGTGCACGCCGAGGAATGTCCCGATGCTTCCGTCGATACGGCTGAGCTCATAAGTCACCAATCCCGAGCCGACGGCCGACATCGGCGTCGTGCCGTAGCCCACCATGGTGTCGCCGACGATGTTCAGCTCGGCAAACTTGGGCAACAGTTCGAACGGGAACTCGTCGCGCTCCCAGTATGAGTTGACCACCGGCAGGACCTCGGCTTCGGCGAATTCCCGGACCTTGTACAGCAACCTCAGCTCATCCTGGGTCAGCTGGTCTTTCATCAAGAAGTAATCGGTCTCACGGGCGAGCCCGATGTCCTGCGCCAGTGCGGTGACTGTTGTCGTCATGGCCAAGCCCTTCTATTGGAGCGAATTCACGGTAACGCAACGCAGCGGATTCCCTTGTCGAGGTGCCGGGCGACAACCGACCGGGGCCCGCCGCGGTGATCCGGCACAGAGGTCGTTTCGTCCGGCCGTCATGCCGTGTCACGTCAGCCGGGGGGACCTCACTTACTCTTGACGTGCCACGGTGGTGCGTACGGCGCCTGCGGCTTCACTTCCGGATTCGTATATGTGCGGGTGCGGCGCCGCGTGATTCAGTGCGTTGCCGAGTTTGGCGCGCATGAACGCGCTGGTTGTGAACCGGTGACGCCGTGGAAGCAGGCGTCGCCTATTCCTGCACGGCGTCGAGGTATGCGTCCTCTGCGTCGCTGTCGAGGTCGAAGCCGTCTTAGTTGACCACGGCATAGACCTTATGATCGAGTGGCTCGAGGGCTTCGCCATGGCGGTCGAGTAGTTCATCCTGCCCCGGGCGGTGCCCGCTCCTGGATGAGGCTGTCGGCCCGGACGTCGCTGTCCCGGTCGGTGAGCGCGTCGGCGAGCTGGACGCGGCTGGTGATGCGGAGTTTGCGGAAGACCTTGCGCAGGTGGTATTTGACGGTGGCGGCGCTGATGAACAGCCGGGCTGCGATCTCGGCGTTGGTGGCGCCGCCGGCGGCCAGCCGGGCGATCTGCGCCTCCTGCGGGGTCAGCGCGTCATCCTGAGCGCCGGGGCTGCGTGTGGCGGCGTGCTCGCCGGTGGCGCGCAGCCCGGCCCAGGCCTGGCCGGCGAACGCGTCCATGCCTATCCAGTCATACATCTCGAACGCGGTGCGGAGGTGGTCGCGGGCGCCGCGGCGGCGGCGCTGGCGGCGCAGCCACTCGCCGTACACCAAGTGAGAGCGGGCCAGCTACGGGGCAATCCGGCACTGCCGCGGGTGCTCGATGGACAGCTGATGCCGCGCTTCGGCGCCGTTGTCGGCGGCGAGCAACGCTCGGCAGCAGGCCAGCGGCCCCAGCGCCCCAGTGCGTCCCGCTGGCCATCGCCACCGGCGCAAACTCTGCCAGGGCGGCCGCGGCGGTATCCTCGTCCCCGCATCTGACCTCCGCCTCAACCAGCTCCGCGACGCGGCATCGAACCATTGGCTGTTCCGAGGAGACCTCCAGCGCGGCATGCAACGCGTCGGCGTAGTTGCCCTGGCCCGGCTCCAGGATCGTCAATGCCTCGTCCACCAGGCTAATCCTTCTTTTGTTGCCCTGCTCGGCGAATTCGCGGCGGAGCCGAGCGGCAAGGAGGCTGGCCTGGTGTTCCTGCCCGCGCATGGCCAGGACACCCAGCTCCAGGCACGCGAACGAGCCTAGCCTAGGTAGGCCCGGTAGCCGGTCGCCTCCGGCAGCGGCCGCCCCCCGGCCGCGGTGGCCTCGGCGTCCGCGAACCGGCCCTCCTCCACCTGGTCGTACGCCACGATAGTGAGGGCCGCCAGCAAGGCCGCGAGCGCACCCGCTCCCGCAGCTCGGTGACCTGTGCCGAGCGGACCGCCCGCACGATCTCATCGGCCGCCGCGCCTAACTGACCGGAAAGATATGCCGCACCGCCGATGACGCCGCATACTGGCCGGCGCTGACGGCCCCCGGCGGTTGGCGGGCGTCTTGCGCTGATCTTTCATTCGCCCCCGATACCTCAGCCCGGGGTGAGCTTGATGACCTTGCGGTCCCGCCCTGCCGGGTTAGGCCAGAATGGCCTGCCTGCCCCCGGACCGAGGTCCTGCTGCTGGTAGGTTTACGGTGTCCTACGATCGCGGCATGGGCTTCAATCGGGTGACGTGGACACCGGGACATGAGCGCAAGCCGATTGGGGAATCCCACTTCCGGCAACTGGCAATGCTGCGCCGGCAACGCGAGGCCCGGGAGCGGGAGGCTGCGGCGGCTCACGCGCTCAAGGGGTCGCTGATGTCTCTCGCCGCTCTAGTAGTACTTTGTTAGGTCGGGTATGACTGCCGGGTTGTGCGGTGTTATACCGGCATGACCCCTCAGGAGATCGCGGAGGTCCGGCCCCGGCTGCTGGACTTCACCGCGGAGATGCTCGGCGGGCTGGCGCGCAAGGATCAGCGGGCGGCGGGTGAGTTGTATGTGCGCGGGCTGCTGACCGATGGGCAGCGTAAGTCGATGCAGCCGATGGCGGCGCGGCTGGGGATAGATCATCAGCGGCTGCAGCAGTTCATCACGTCCTCGACCTGGGATTATGTGGCGGTGCGGCGGAACGTGGCGCGGTGGTTCGCGGCCAGCCAGCCGGTGGAGGCGCTGGTGGTGGATGACACCGGCTTCCCCAAGGACGGGACGGCCTCGCCGTGCGTGGCCCGGCAGTATTCCGGCACTTTGGGCAAGGTCGCCAACTGCCAGATCGGGGTGAGCGTGCACCTGGTGAACGAGCATGCCTCGTCCGCGGCGGACTGGCGGCTGTTCTGCCCGGAAAGCTGGGATGACCAGGTGCTAGCCGACCCGGTCGCGGCGGCACGGGCTCGGCGCCGCCGTGCGCAGGCCCGCATCCCGGACGATGTCCGGCACAGCGAGAAGTGGCGGCTGGCGCTGGAGATGATCGGGGAGATGACCGGGCCCGGCGGGTGGGGCGTGCTGGAGGAGATCACCGCGGCCGGCGGCGAGCGGCCGGTGGTGGCGGCCGATGCGGGCTATGGCGACAGCACCGCCTTCCGTTTGGGGCTGGCCGCCCGCGGCTGGCAGTACGCAGTCGCGGTCAAGGGCACCACCAGCGCCTACCCGCACGATGCCGTTCCGGAGATGATGGCCTACAGCGGCCTGGGGCGGCCCAGCGCCGCCCGCTACCGCGCCCGGCCGCTGGCCCTGCGCCAGCTCGCCATCGCCAGCGCGGACATGATCGCCCCGGTGACCTGGCGGCAGGGCACCAAGGCCACCAGGGACAACCCTGACGCCGCCATGACCAGTCACTTCCTGGCCATCCGGGTCCGGCCCGCCAACCGGGACATCCCCCGCGCGGCCGATGGCAGCCTGCCGGAGTGCTGGCTGCTGGCCGAATGGCCGCCCGGAGCCGATGAGCCCACCGATTACTGGCTGTCTAACCTCCCGCCGGACACCCCGATCGCCGAGCTGGCCCGGATGGCCAAGATCCGCTGGCGGGTCGAGCACGATTACCGCGAGCTGAAGACCGGCCTGGGCCTGGGCCACTTCGAGGGCCGCTCGTTCACCGGCTGGCACCGGCACGTCACCCTCGCCGTCCTCGCCCAGGCCTTCTGCACCATGATCCGCACCGACCCAAAAGTCCCTGCGCCGGGATGACCCTCTACCAGGCCCTGCGAGAACTGCAGCTCGTGCTCGCCCTCATCCTCGGCGCCTGCCCCCTATGCTGCCAGCCCTTAACCCTTGACCGGCTCGCCGCCACTCTCACTCCGACCTAACAAAGTACTACTAGTTGGCAGCGAGGTCAAGGATTCAGACGGCCGTAGCGTTGGTCGGCTAAGCGACGTCGTCGTCCACTGGACCACGCGGGGGGCCTATCCAACCGTAAAAGCAATCGTCGTGAAGACCGGCAAACTTGAGGTGGTGATCGGCGCGCGCTGGCTCGAAGTCGCCTCCCCATCTACGGTCCGGCTGCGGTCGTCTCGGGCGTACGCCAGCGCTGTCGGCCGCCACCCTGATGACGTCGCGCTCGCACACGACGTTCTGGATCGCCAGGTCATTGACGCGGACGGGGTTCAGATCTTGCGCCCGTCCGACATCTACCTGGCTGCGGTGGGGGACCGAATCGAGCTAGTGGGGATCGAAGTTGGCGTCGGGGCGCTGGTCCGGCGGCTCGGGCCCAGGCGCCTGCGCAGCCGCATCCGTCTGGGCCGGGCCATCGATTGGGGATCGATCAGTGCCTTCGCCCCCCCGCGAGGCCGGGGAGACATGCGTCACGGCCGCCGCTCGGATATCGCGGGTGAAGCCGGCACCGGCCTGGAGTTCGACCGCGAGGCCGCCGAAGTCAAACGTCTGAGGCCTAGCGAGGTTCAAGCGGCACTTGAGGACGCGAAGGCTAGGCGCATCGGAGAGCTGCCCTGAGCGCTGCCGATAGCCCCGGCGGGCAGGTCCGCCGTCGACGGGCAAAGCTGCCACGCTGGCTGGCGCCGATCCTCGGCTTCCTCGCCATCCTGGGTCCGGGGCTGATCTCCGCGAACGCGGGCAACGACGCAGGCGGGATCATCACCTACGCCAGTGCAGGGTCGCAGTTCGGCTACCGGATGCTGTTCCTCATGGTTCTGATCACCGTGGCGCTGGTCGTGGTGCAGGAGATGTGTGCCCGGCTGGGGGCATGCACCGGCGAGGGGCTGGGCGCGCTGATCCGCGAGCAGTTCCCGCTGCGCAGCGGCGCCGCCGCGATGGTGCTGTTGTTCATCGCCAACGCCGGACTGACGGTAAGCGAGTTCGCGGGCGTCGGTGCCTCGATGGAGATCTTCGGGGTCTCGCGCTACATCGCGGTGCCCCTCGCGCTGGCCGGGATCTGGGCCGTTACCGTTTTCGGTAGCTACTCCCAAGCCGAGCGTGTGTTCGTGGTGATGGGGCTGGTGTTCCTGACCTATCCGGTCGCGGCGTTCCTGGGTCATCCCCAGGCGACCGCCGTGGTCAGCAACCTCCTGTGGCCGCACTTCCTGCACTCGAAGGCGTTCCTGCTGCTGGCGGTCGCGCTGATCGGCACGACCATCACCCCGTACATGCAGTTCTACCTGACCTCGGCCGTGGTCGACAAAGGCGTCACCGCCAAGACCTACAAGGGCGAGCGGATCGACACGATCAACGGGGCCATCCTGTCCGACGTGGTATCGATCTTCATCATCATCGCCACCGCGGCCGCGATCGGCGGCACCGGGCCGCTGAGCGACGTCGGACAGGCCGCGGCCGCGCTGCGCCCGGTCGCTGGCCAGGCGGCGTCGCAGCTGTTCGCCATCGGGCTGCTCGGCGCCGCGCTGCTGGCGGCGACGGTGGTGCCGCTGTCGACCGCGTACGCGATCGCCGAGACCGCCGGCGTCGAGCGCTCGCTGTCCCGCAAGCTGCGCGAGGCACCCTTCTTCTACGGGATCTACACCATCCAGCTGGTTGTCGGCGCCGCGGTCGCACTCCTGCCGGGGAACGCAGTCAACCTGGTGATCAACGCTCAGGTGCTGAACGGGTTCATCACCCCGATTCTCTTGATCTACATCCTGATCCTCGCCAACCGCCGGTCCGTCCTCGGGGATGCGGCGAACGGCCCGGTCTTCCGCGCCGTCGCCACGCTCTGCGTGACCGTCGTGGGACTGCTCTCAGCCGTGGTGCTGGTCCAGACCGTCGCCGGCTGGCTGTGAAGGGCGCCGGCAGGCCGTGCGGGACGAGCTGAACAGCAGCCGCACGGCACCCGGCCACGAAGCGGCACCACCGTCATCAACCGGGCGGTAGGGGTGCCGCCTGTCGCCGCCGTGACGCCTTGGAGCGTTCGAGGCCGGAAGTTAGTTTGGCGCCGGGGCCTTGCGCCGGGTAATCCCCGTTGCTGCTGCGTGGCCGGGTGTAAGTCTCCCGTACTAATCTGGGGTCGTGGCAGGCCGCATATCACGCAGCGACCGCTTGACTAGGCTGTCCTGGTTTTCCTCAGCTTCCTGGGATGCCTTCCAGAGGAACATGTACGGGGTGATCGTGGTGCCGATGACGCCGGTGAGCACGTGGAAGAAGCTGGCCGAGAGCTGGATGTGCGGCACGGACGTGGCCCGCAGGATGGTGACCCGTGGGGTGCGAGAGAAACGAACGGTGGTGAACGGTTACCATGTTTGTGTCAGGCGTTCCCGCCAGCGCCTCGAAATTCCCCTCGCGCGGAAACCTGGCCACGGTGTCGGCAGCGCTCCCGGCGCTCATCTGTCATTTCGTCTGTAGAGCCGCAGGACGAACAGGAACACGTGCAGCGCGTCGAGGAAGACGGACGCGGCGATCAGCGGGGCGGAGTCCAGGTTGGTCGAGCGCCGTAGCCGCTGAACAGCGATGCTCGCTCTGGTGATATCACCGTGCGCTATGGGGGGCCACTCTGGTGATATCACCGTGCGCTAGTCCTCGATGACATGGTTGTTCGTCAGGACCAGCCCGTCGGCGTTGACCACCATGCCGGTCCCGGCGGCCGCCTCGCTGTTGTACCGGAGCGTGGTGCTGATGATCACCAGGCCCGGCTTGACCTTTGTGACGATGCCCTGCTCGCCGCCCGTCGGCGGCGCGCCCGGCGAACCCGGGCTGGGCACCGCGCCGCCTCCGGGCAGCAACGGGCCACTGGCCGGGCTATAGAAGGCCAGCAGCAAAACGACCGCGAGTGCGGCTCCCAGTATCGCCACGATCGCATGCGTGATCACGTTGCCCCTTCCCCGGCGCCGTAGCGGCGGGGTCCGGAATCCGTCGTCCAGCATGCGTCCAGTCCGCCCCGTCGGCGCGTGTCCGTAAAGGCGCTGCTGGCTGTTACGCGATTCCTCGGCGCTATACACCGCCGAGGCAGCCGAACGCCGCGCGCGGTCGGCTCGGACGAGGCCGCCGCCACGGGCGCGGCGAGGGCGTGACCGTCGTCTCGCACGAGACTCTCGTCAAGGCCGGGAGAAGCTGGCCTTCGCCATCGACATCGAGGACATCCAGTTCTTCGGCCGCGACAACGGACTGGCCATCCGGGACCTGAGATCCTATGCGGTGACGCTCGCGGCGAGCTACGCCGGCGTTCCCGCCTCCGTGACGATGGTTCCGCTCGTCGCCAGCCACAGGGCATTCACCGTGGGGCCGGACGGCGAATCGGAGTGGCGGTGGACGGTCACATTGCTCGGCGCGGCGGCAGCTGTGTCGCTCATCCTGGTGGGGACGCCCTCCTGGCCGCCGCCGCCGTCCTGGCCGGCCAGATACCGGATGAGCCAGCGGTGCGGGCCCTGTTCGCTGGCGCGAAGGCCTGACATTCGCGCTGACGCCATTCGGGGCGGTCATCCTCGCCAACGCCCGCACCCTGTCGTCCAGCAAGACCGCGGTCCGCTGGCTCATCCGAGTCGACCTTGAGATCGGCGTTCTCGCCCTTATATCCAGCGCCGCTGTCTTCATCCACGGCGGCGGGTTCGGTGCCGGCGAACAGGCCGTCGCCGACGTGGGACTACTTACCGCCCTCTGGGTGGCCGCGGTCGCGCTGGTCATGCTGGAAGGCGAAAACTGGCCGTAACTAGTGAGCCGGTCTTGAGTTTCCCAGTCACCACGTGAGTTGATTTGTCTCCCAGTCTGGCGCTGACGGCTATCGCCTGGCTGGCGGGTGCGGTCTGCTGGGGATATGGCAGATCCCAGGTTAGAGCCGCTGGTGCTCTCGGAAGACGAGCGACGCACGCTGGAGAGCTGGGCCAGGCGCCGCAGCACCGCGCAGGGCCTTGCGTTGCGGGCGCGGATCGTGCTGGCTTGCGCAGAAGGCGCACCCAACATCGCGGTGGCCGCCCGGCTGGGCGCCAGCCGGGGCACCGTGACCAAGTGGCGGGAGCGGTTCTTGCGCCGGCGGCTGGATGGGCTGTGCGACGAACCGCGGCCGGGGGTGCCGCGCACCATCACTGACGCCCAGGTGGAGGAGGTGGTGGTGCGCACCCTGGAGGAGGTGCCGGCGGGTGCCACGCACTGGTCCAAGCGGGAGCTGGCCCGGAAGGCGGGCATCTCGCCGACCAGCGTGCACCGTATCTGGCGGGCCTTTGGCTTGCAGCCGCACCGGGTGGAGGAGTTCAAGATCTCCCCAGACCCACTGCTCATCGACAAGATCCGCGATGTGGTGGGGCTCTACCTGGCCCCGCCCGCCACGGCGGCGGTCTTCTGCGTTGATGAGAAGCCGCAGATCCAAGCGCTGGAGCGGACCGCCCCGGTGCTACCGATGATCCCCGGCATTCCCGAGCGGCGCAGCTTCGATTACACCCGGCACGGCACCGTGGACCTGTTCGCCGCGCTCAACACCGCCACCGGCAAGGTGATCGGCAAGCTGGCCGCACAGCACACGGCGGAGGACTTCCGCGATTTCCTCAACGACATCGACCGGCAGGTCGAGCCCGGCCTGGCCGTCCACGTCATCTGCGACAACCTCTCCGCGCATAAAGCGCCGGCGGTGCACAAGTGGCTACTGGCGCACCCGCGGTTCGAGCTGCACTTCACGCCGACATACTCGTCGTGGATCAGCCAGGTCGAGCGGTGGTTCGCCGAACTGGAACGGCGCTGCCTCGAGCGCGGCACCTTCTGCTCGCTGGACGCGCTCAAGACCGCGCTGGAGGAGTGGATCAGCACCTGGAACGAAACGGCACGGCCATTCAAGTGGACCAAGACCGCCGACCAGATCATCGACCGCATCTGCCGTTACTGCTCACGTATCTCAGGACCGGGACACTAGCTGATCTTGCCCAGCCGATGCCGGGGAACTGCCGAGGGGACCTGCCGCCACCTGGAGGTGGTGCTGCCACCGGAGGACTACCGTGACGACGCCCTGCTGACCACCGCGGCGAACAATGCGCTCGTGGCCAGCGCCACGGCGCCGGAGGGGGTCGAGGCGATCGCGAAAGACAGCAACGTCACACTGACCGGCCGGGTGAAGTACCGCAGGCAACTCGCCGCCGCCGAGGCGGCCGTCAGCGGGCTGACCGGCGTCCGCAACATCAGGGACGAGATCGAGCTGTTCTTCGACGTGGACCCGGCCGACGTAAACCGGCTCATCAGGAAGGCCCTCGACCGCCCTCGACCGCGTCCAGGCAACTCCGGGCGATTGTCACGTGACGGCCAATACCACGGGCAATACGGTGATGCTCATCGGCAGCGTCCGGACGCAGGCGGAACGCGACGCCGTCGTCGGAGCCGCATGGCTGGGGCACGGCGTCATGGTCGGTGTCGACGAACTCCAGATCACCGGCTGACTGGGCCGGAAAGCGGTGAATGCATGCGGCAGGACATCGGCGCGCTACCTGACGGTGCCGCGCGATGCCGGTGCTAGGGCGCGTCCCGTAGATCATTGGACGGGATCTCGTAGCCAGCTCCGGATCGATGCCAGGTCGGCGGTGCCCTGGTAGATGATTTCCCGCTTGTCGTACCGGGTGGCGACGGCGCGGAACTGCTTCAGCTTGGCGAAGCAGCGCTCGACGGTGTTGCGCTCCCTGTAATGTCCGGCGTCGAAGGCGGGCGGGCGGGCGCCCGCGCGGCCGCGGTTGCGGCGGTGTTTCTTCTGGTCTTCCTTCACCGGGATGACGGCCGTGATCCCGCGCTTGCGCAGGTGAGCGCGGTTAGTTAGCAGCGGAGGAGTACGCCTTGTCGCCCATCGCCGCGGCGGGCCGGGCCCTCAACCGCACCATCCACGCCTTCGCGGTGAGCCGTATCAACAGCTGTCCCCGCACCCGCGCCCAGCTCACTCACCCGGCGCACCGCCGAGGGAAAGACCACCCGGGAGATCCGCCGCTGCCTGAAGCGATACATCGCCCGCGAGCTCTACCGGCAGCTCAACCGTTCGATGAATCTCCCCGCGAGTCGTTTATGACAGACATAGAAGCGTCAACCGGTAGTTCCTCCGGTTGCCACTTTCCCGCGGCGGTCGGCCTCCGCTGGCCTCCTTGTCCGCGAGGGTACCTTTGCGGACTTGCCATGCTCGCCGGGCCGAGTCAGGACGGGACGACCGTGACCAGGCCGAGCGCGTGATTCAGGACGGCGTGCCTGACTGATCCGGGACCTGGCAGGCCAGGCCGACTGGCGTGCCTGCCGATGACCACCAGGTCGGCGCGGGCGGACAGGCCCACCAGCACCCGGCCCGGGTGGTCGCGCACTACGGCCTGGCTGACGACCAGTACGTCGGGATAGTTCTTCCGCCACTTGTCCAGCAGCCCGGCGACCTACGCCCTTGACGTGACGGATCTCGTCGACGATGTCTTACCGAGCATTACCACCTTCGCAGCACGGCGCGCAGCCGTGCCGGCGCGCCGTCCAGCAGCCGGATGACCCGCTCCCGGCCGTGGCCCCACGGTTTCAGCTGCCCGGCGCGGCAGGACGGGCAGGCCCGCACCCCGCCCGCAGGTCGGCGGACGCGGCGGCGGCATCGGCGCACAATAGCACGGGAGGCCTTCCAGGTCACGGCAGCAACGACGGCCCAGCTAGGCGCGGACCCGCCAGGGGAACTCGTGTTGCAGCCTTCTGCCCGCTGCCGCCCCGGCCCGCAACCCGGACCGCCCGGTTCACCAGGACACGACACCATGAGCACACACCCTGGGCACCGCTGCGGCCTCGTGACCAGCAGCCGACCTCTTGACGCTCATGGTGTCTCACACGAAAACGGGCACCGCCCCCGGGACCCGGATCGGCGTGCTCACCTGAACGACGCCAGTCTGCTTCCACGTGCCCAGAAAGAATGGCCCCGGAACAGCTGGCTTCCTGCGCGGTGAGCGCCTGGCCGCGGGCCTCGTGGAACACTTTGAGGTAGGCGCGGTCGGTGATGATCGCGCCGCGGGGCCGGTGAACAGCCGCCCGCGGGGGCCGGTGCCGAACTCTTCCAGGTGCTCGCGCAGCATGGTCACCTCAGGGTGGCTCGGCACGCGGCGGCTGTCCCCGTCGCCCGGTGCTTGAGCGCGCGCGGCGCTGGCGGGGTCTGCCGTTGTCCGTCCAGTGCGAGTCGGCGCGCGGCACCGAATGCGTCATGATCATCTGTCCCATCCCCGCCCCGGCAGGCTGACCAGGTTGTCCCGGCGCCGGTCGGAGGCTTCCTCGGGCCGCAGGGCGGCGTAGTACAGGCACCCGAAGAATGGCTTCTTCAGCTCCGCCCGGCCGTGCAATTCACACAGGCGCCGGGCCGGCACCGCACGGGATCACCGCGGCAAGCCGGTGCATGAGGCGGCCAAGGACCGGCGCCAGCCTGGCCCAGGTCAGCGGCGAGCAGCCGGACACCGCAGGAGATGTCGAGGCCGACCCCGCCCGGCGAGACGACACAGCCGGGGAGGATCTCCACCAGTCGGGGAGGATCTGCACCAGGCACACCTCCTCACGGGAAGGTGCCGCGTGCTAGGACTAGCCTTGAGCCCGCGCTATGGTGTCTGCGGCTGCATGCTGGCGGGCAGCGGGATATGCTCGGCCACAGTTCCCGTGGTGGGTAGAACGAGTTCTCATGCCCATCGCCCCACCGCACCAGGTACCGCGGGCCGCGAGCCTCACCGCGGACCTCGGTAATCACTCCCGTGCGATCATGGTCGCCGACGCGACGCCCCTTCACGACCAGCTCATCGCCAACCTGCGCCTTCATGACCGGCTTCCTGCCGTCCCCAGACCCCGGGCGTAAACGCTGTGGGTGCCGAAAACTTGCGCCACCTGGGCAGATGCTTATGGGGACGCCGTCGGGTCGGTCACGCGAACGGTGCGTGGTGGGCAGGTCTGGTTCGGGCTGGCGTGCGATGATCTTCGGCTTGTGGGCTTGAAGCTGATCTTCCTTGTCGTCACCCGGGCCGTGTCTGTGCTGGGGCTGTCGCGGCGGGAGGCATGGTGGAAGGACGCCGAGATCCTGATGCTGCGCCATCAGCTCGCGGTGGCCTTGCGTGAGCGGCCGAGGGCTCATTCGCGGTTGATGTGGCCAGACCGGGCGTGGCTGGCGTTGCTCGCCGGGACGCTGCCGGCCGGGCGCTTGGCCGGGTTGCGGCTGATCGTGACTCCCGCCACGATTTTGCGCTGGCACCGCGAGATTGTCCACCGCCGGTGGGCGCGGTTGTCCCGGCGGGGACGTTCCGGCCGGCCGCCGGTGCGCCGTAATGTTCGGTCGGTGGTGCTGCGACTGGCCCATGAGAATAAGTCGTGGGGCTACCGCCGCGTCCACGGCGAGCTCGCGGCGCTCGGCATCACGGTGGCGCCGTCGACGGTCTGGCAGATCCTCAAGGACGCCGGGATCGACCCGGCGCCCCGCCGGGACGGCCCTGGGTGGGCGGAGTTCCTGCAGTCCCAGGCGCAGGGGATCCTGGCGCTGGACTTCTTCACCGCTGACCTGCTCAATGGCACGAAGGCGTACGTCCTTACGGTGATCGAGCACGGCAACCGGCGCGTCCGGATCCTGGGCGCCACGGAGCACCCGGTCCAGTCCTGGGTCGTCCAGCAGGCCCGGAACCTGCTCATGGACCTGGGGGATGCCGGGACACGAGCGAAGTTCGTCCTGCATGACCGGGACGCCAGCTTCACACGGGCGTTCGATGCCGTGTTCCAGGCGGCTGGGATCCGGGTCATCCGCTCCGCCGTTCAGGCACCGCGAATGAATTCGATCATGGAGCGGTGGATTGGCAGCTGCCGGCGTGAGCTGCTGGACCGGACCCTGATCTGGAACCTGCGTCACCTGATGATGGTGCTGCGGGAGTACGAGGACTTCTAGCCGGGTAGCCCCGTTGCATTGCTGCAACGGGGCCCCCTCAGGACCGCGCATGCCACTCATCGCGGCACGCGGCCCAAGCAAGCCGCTTGGGCGGTTCAGGTCGTCTGCTGCAGCACGGTGTTTCCCGTCAGCCGGGGCTGGTTTTTGCTCCGGTGGCAGGTGGCGTGTACGAGGTGTGTTCTGTTGCTGTGTGCGGCGCTGGGCGTGTCGTGGTGGACCAGGTAGTCCGCCGTGATCGCCTTCTTAGTGACCTGCAGGAACCAGTGTTCCCAGCCCTGGGGGGACTGGGGGATCTGGTCGGGGGTCAGCAGGTTTTCCCCGCAGAGGCTGCACCGCCCGTCCTGCCTGGACAGCAGGCGCACGGTGTAGGAGTCCAGCGGGGGTTTGACCTTCTGGCGGCGTTGCGCCCAGTACCCGGCCAGGGCGGGGTCATCGGGTGATGCCCCGCCTTTGACCAGGGTGTGCCGCACGATATCGGTCCAGGACGGTTTCGGCAGGTAGGCGCCGGTGTCTTTATCGCCGAATACCCACCGGTCGTTCCTGAACTTCTCGAACTTCCGGAAGTACCGGCCGATGATCCAGTGCCTGGGCTTGTTCGGGTGGCTCCAGCACGCCCACTTATAGGTGAGCTTCCACAGGTAGTCGGTCAGGGCAGCGAACACCCTTGATGACACCACCGTCCGGTAGTAGGCGACCCAGCCCCGCATGATCGGGACGATCTTCGCCAGTACCGCTGCGACGTTGGCCCCGCGAAGTGCGCGGAACTCCTTCGCAAGCCTGTCTCGGAACCTCTTGATGGCCGTGGCGCTCGGCTTGATGAGCAGCTTGCCGTTGGGGTAGCGGCGGAGGTTAAATCCGAGAAAATCAAACCCCGCGGAAAGGGGGACAATCCGGGTCTTGGCTTCGTTGAACGCCAGCCCTCTCGGCTCCAGCCACCCGGCCAGCCGCGCCTGGACCTGCTCGGCCTGCTGCCTGGAGTGGCAGCACACGACCAGGTCATCGGCATATCTAGTGAGCGCCGGACAACCGTCCCTCACATCCCCGGCATGAACACCGGTCCGGTAACGGACGCCTGCGGCCTCCTCCAGCCCGTGCAATGCGATATTCAGTAGCAAGGGAGAAATAACACCGCCCTGGGGAGTTCCCTCCGCGGTCGGCGCAAACCCTTTCCCAGCCTCGAAAATCCCTGCCTTCAGCCACCCGGCGATCATATCCCTCGCGGGGAAACCGCCGAGCATTTCCAGCAAGTGCCCGTGGCTGATCTTGTCGAACGCGCCTGCCAGATCAGCGTCAAGAATCCACACCCGCCTGGATTTCCCGTGCAGGGTGTTGTACAAGGATTCTATCGCGTCGTGACAGCCGCGGCCCGGCCGGAACCCGTAAGACCGGGGCTCGAACCGGGCCTCCCACTCGGGCTCCAGCGCATTACGTACCCGTGCCTGATGGCACCGATCCGAAAGAACCGGGACGGACGATTCATACTGCCCTTCCTGCAACCGCGTGTAGGGATGTTCTGGCATGGTGGAGACGTGTGCTGGTCAGGCCCGCATTCTCGGGTCCGTTGACGTGAGCGTGGCAGACTGCACTGACATTTCGGTGGCCTTAGCGTCGTTGCCGGGGCTTGGTGCGCCGGGCTTCGGGGTTGAGGTGCCCGGATCCGGCCAGGCGGGCACGGCAGCCGGCCTCGAACGTCGTCGGTCCAGGGGATGCACAGCCGGTTGCCGGCGCCGCGGCGGGCATCGAGTTGCCCGGTCTTGAGCCAGTAGTAGACGACGCCGGTGCTGCAGCCCAGCTGGCCGGCGGCCTGGGCAACGCTGAGTTCGCCGGGTGTGTAGGGGCTGGGTGCCGGGATCTTGTAGGCGTGACGGATCCACTGGACGGCGGCGACGTCGAACGGCTTGCCGTGGCCTGTGGCCAGCCCGGCGGTGTTGAGGCGTTCGGCCAGGTCGCGGGTGTCGGTGGTCGGGCCGAGCCTGCGGACCATCTCCACTGCCGGGGACGGGCTTCGCTTGGCCGGGCCGGGAGGCAGCGGCCGGTCTGCGATGAGTACGTCGGTGGCGCCGGTGTGCCAGCGGATCCCGATCCGGACCTTGGCCTGGTCGGGCTCGGGGAGCAAGGTGACGTCGGCGATCAGGGTGCGGAGCAGCCGTTTGCGGTCCCTGGTGCTGGTAGTGGGCGCGTTCCACAGGGCGGGCAGGTCAGCGGCGAGTTTCTCCAGGTCGTCCCGGCTGGGCAGCGATGGCAGCGTGTCCTGGGCGGCCTGGAGCGCCTGCTCGGCTTCGGTGAGGGCGGCGAGCCTGGCCTCCCAGCGCGCCTCCAGGGAACGGGCGACCAGCCGGTTTTCCGGCTCGACGGCGCAGAAGGCCCGCTCGGCCCGGTCAGCGTCGTAGCGGGCGCGTTCCACCGCGAGCTCGGCGGCCCGGCTGGCCCGCTGGTGCCGGCCCGCGACCTCATCGGCGGCCGACAGCGCCAGGGCGACCTGCCCGGGGGTCAGCGCGTCCAGCAGCGCGCCCGCGACGGCGGCATCCACGCAGGCCGCGGCGACGGACCGGCACGACGGCGTGGTCAGCTGGTCCCGGCGCGAGCTGCACTCATAGGCTGGCCGCTGATCGGTGTGGTAGTTGGTCATCACCGGCTTGCCGCAGGACCCGCAGCCGATAATCCCCTGGCACAGCGCGGTGCCCTCCCGCGGCGGCCGGGCACCGGCAGCGGTGTGGTTGGCCACCAGCCTGGCTTCGTTCGCCAGGTAGTCCGCCCAGGTGATGTAGCTCTCGTGGTGGTCTTTGATCAGCACGGGCCATCCGGCGCGGGGCCGTTCGGTGATCGAGGTGTGCACCGTGCCGCCGGGGTCGACGGTGCGGCGGGAAGTGTAGCGGCCGAACACATACGCGCCGGCGTAGCCCGGGTTCTTCAAGATCCCCAGCACCCGGGCGTGGGTGAGCTTGCCCCAGCGCAGCTGCCCCGCCCACGCGCCGCCGTAGGCGCGCAGCGGGAACCGGCGGCCGGAGAACGCCGCGACCACCCCGTAGGCCGACCCGCACGCGGCGAACGCCGCGAACACGTCCCGGATCGCGGCCTGGACCTCGGCATCGGGGTCGATCACGATATCCCCGGCGTCGTCGTGGACCAGCCCGACCGGCAGCGGGGTGCGCAGCTCGCCGCGCTGCGCCGCGGCGCGCTTGTTCGCCTGCAGCCGCTGGGCCATCACGTGCAGTTCCATTTCCCCCATGGTGCCCTTGAACCCCAAGATGACGCGGTCGTTCACGTCGGCGGGGTCGTAAACGCCGTCCGGGTCGATCAGCAGCGTGCCGGTGATCCGGGCGAATTCCGCCAGCCGGGCCACGTCGGCGTTGGACCGGGCCAGCCGGGTGATCTCGATCCCGAAGATCGCCCCGACCTCGCCGGTGCAGACCCTGGTGACCAGCTCGGTGAACCCCTCCCGGGCCACCCCCCACTTCCCGGAGATCCCCAGGTCGGTGTCGATCACCTCGATCGAGGCTGCCGGCCATCCCAGCGCGGCTGCCGTGTCCGCCAGGCCGTACTGGCTCTTGGTCGACTCGGTGTGCTGGCGGACCTGCGCCATCGAGGACTGGCGCAGGTAGCAGATCGCTGCTCTCTCGCGGTGACTGCTCGTGATCTTGTGCTCGCCGTTCACTGCAACCTCCCGCCCCGGACCGCAGTACCGCGGCCGTCATATTGGCCAGCGCCGCCACTGCCTCGGCCCGCGCGGGCCCCGACAAGACAGCGGCGCTCACCGGCTAGGACAGTTCTCGCCGGGCCAGCAGCTCGGCGTTGATCGCCGAGATCTCCGCGAGCAGCTGCTCGATCTCCTCGCCGTTGCGCAGGTACCGGCGCACCACCCCGGCCAGGGACGCCGGGACGTACCTCAGCCGGCCCCGCGCGGCGGTCTTCGGGGCGAAGAAGGCATACGGGCCGTGCGGCTCGCCGCCGGCGCACCGGCAGCCGGCCTTGCCGCACCGCCGTGTCTGCTCGGTCAGCGAGCCGGACAGCACCTGCTCGGCGCCGCCGAGCCGCCCGGCCAGGGCGCGTCGCCGCGACAGCAGCCGCCGCGTCGGCATCCCCGCCAGGCTGGTCTCGTTCTTTTGCTCTTTCATCACAAAAGAGTATGCCGCTGCCAGGCACGGCGATCAACGACCCTGCACTGCGCGTGTCGCAGCGCCGAGCGCGGCGAGCCTCTCAGCCGACAGCCGCCCAGTCCCGGGCGGCTCACCCCGGTCGGTCCACGCCTGCGGCAGCGTCATCTGACCGCTGAACCCGCCCGCGCAGACGAATACCGTGTCCGCCCCGCGGCGCTTGGCATACAAGATCTCCAGCCGCTGCCCGTTCAGCGGATGGAACGGATGGGTGACGATGACGAAACCCAAGGGATCACTGGACAATGCGGCACTATGCCGCCTCCGTGGGAATTCCGAGCGGCCGCATTTTTGTCTTATCACTGGCTTTCGGTATATACACCCGCCGGACCGGGGAAGGCTGATGCGAGCCGATCGTGGCGTGCACCTGCACCGCCATCTCGGCCCGTGCCTGGCTGGTCAGCGCGACCAGCCCGTCGATTCCCGCAGTCCTGCGGCCCGCGTTGCGCTGCGTCACCTGCCGCACGCTGACTAGCGTGTTGCTCCAGCTCCGCAGCGTCAGCTTCTGCACGTTCCTGGCCAGCGGCCAGTCACCTTCCTGCACCGCCTTGAAGATCCTGCCGCGCAGCCGCCGTACCTGCTCCTCATGGTGCCGCCAGTCCACCTGATCCCAGGCATCACCATCAAACGGGGGCAGGCCCTCAGGTCCGTTCACCGGGGTGTCCAACTTGCCCGTCAGTTCCGGCATTTACGCTCGCTCTCGCCTCAAAGGCTCACCTGCCCACGTCAGCGCTCTTTCGAGCCCGGTAGCAAGACCGGCATCCGGGCCAGTTATAGGAGGACCATCCGGGAGGAGTTCCCGGTCCTGCGGCCAATGCCACGGGCTTTAGGGCGAACGGTTGTGCGTGGCGAGGCTGGGCGCTGGTTACGTTGGGTGACTCTCAAGCGTGATGGGCTGCCTGGAAGTGCGCCGAGTTGAGCGTGTTTCACAGGATGTGAAAGTGAGGCTCCTGGTAGAAGGGGATTGCCTAGATCGCCCTTTGCCCCAGGAGCCTCTTGTGTCTTTGTACCTTGTTCCGTCGTGTGCCGCCAGCAGCAGCGCGGGTGCCGGGGAGGTGCCGGGCGGCGGGGCACTGATGGTGGTGGTGCGGGTCGCTGACCTGGTGTCGCCGGCGGGCAGGCCGCTGGGCGAGGGTGACCGCGCGGCGCTGGCGGTGGCGGGGACGGAGCGGGTCCGGACTGGTGACCAGGTGGTCTTCCTGAAGGTAGTGGCGGTCGCGCCGGCGCGGCTGCGGCGGGACGGGCGGGTGCAGGCGCAGGGCAGTCCATGCGATCACGTGAGGCTGGGGCCGCTGGAGGAGTGGCTGGATGAGCAGGCGGGGCAGGGCGTGATCGACCGGATCGCAGACGGGGCGGTGCTGCGCGAGGAGTACGTGAAAGGGGAACGGAAGAGGCTCCTGACCAGGACGTTCATGATCCGCGCCATTATCTTGATGACCTTGATGCCGGACGCGGGCGTCCGGGAGGTGATCACCGCGCTGGCCGGGGACCTGGCGATGGTGCCGTGGGCGCGGGCCTGGCAGCCGGCGTCGCCTCGGGCCTTCGGGGACTGGCGGCAGGCCCTCGGCCCGCAGCCGCTGGAAGAACTGCAGGCTGTCGTGCTGCGCGCGTCGCACGGCGAGCATGAGGCGCGGGACTGGCGGGCGGTGATCATCGGGCGGCTGAAGCCGCTGAAGGTGTCCTCGGCGGACGGGACGCTCATCCGGGTGCCGGACACGCCGGCGAACCGGGCCGCGTTCGGCTCCACGGGCACCGGGGATGACTCGGCGCCGTTCCCGCAGCTGAGGGCGCTGCCGCTGAACGACGCCTTCACCCGGGCCCTGCTCGGCATGCCGCACGGCCCGGCTGGCACGGACAAGGCCGCCGCGGAACAGAAACTCCTGGACACGGCGATGGAGCAGTACCCGCACCTGTTCACGGGAGACCGGATCTGGCTCCTCGACAGGAACTTTCCCGGCGCGCCCCGGATCGCCCGCCTGGCCGCCCGCACGCACGTGCTGATCCGGCTGAAAAGCGACATCCCGCTCAGGAGGATCTCGGAGATCCTCGGCGACGGCTCCTATATCGCGCGGATCACCGGCGACGGCGTCACGGTGACCGTCCGCGTCATCGAGTACTTCATCGACGTCGAAGGCCAGGAGGTGCCGGAGATGTTCTGCCTGATCACCGACCTCATGGACATCAGAGAGTACCCGGCCCGTGACCTCGCGGCGCTGTATAAGTGGCGGTGGGACGGGTCGGAGACCGCCCTGCGCGAGGCGAAGTCCGCCCTGGACGGTGCCGGGCCGTCGGCCGGGCCGATGCTCCGCTCGGGAACCCCGGACCTGGCCCGGCAGGAACTCGCCGCCTGGGCCGCCGCCGTCGAGATGACCCGCGGCGTCGGGCGCGGCGCTGCCCTCGCCGCGGCCCCCGCCCGGAAGGGGCGCCGCGCCGGGCAGCCCGTCCAGCCCCGCGAGATCTCCCACACCGCGACCCGCCGCGCCGTCATCGCCGCGATCCGCCGCGGGAAGACCAGCTACACCGCCCTGACCAGCGCACTCGCAAAATGCCGCATGATCATCGACCGGAACCGGCACCGCGCCCGCAAGGCGAAATGTCCCAGCACCTTCGGGCACGCCAGCCTCACGGACACCGCCACCCGGATCGCCGAGGCCGTCATCACCCTGGCCAACAAACCCGCCTGACCAGCACGAACACCGCAGAAACCCCGGAAGGACCGCCCGCCGGACCGTGGAACCGGCCGTCACCCGGCACGACATGCCGGCCTCCGGCATGCCACCCCCAGGCAGAAACTACCCACCGTAACCAAAATCGGGAAACCCGAACCGCCGCCCAACCCGCCCAAATGCCTAAAGCCCATGGCATTGCGTCCTGCGGCCCCGCTTTCCTGCTGCCTTTCGGCCGCCCGGCATCTGCTTTTTGGGCACCCTGTCCTGCCAGGGAGTTCAGCCCCCCTTGCGGTCGGCTTACCGCACCGCCTGCGCATACCCGCGCCTGGGATGCGGACCCGTAGCAGGGTTTCCACGTTCCGCACGCGTGAGACCCGGACCGGGCCGGGCGCCCTCTTTACCCCGGGAACGGCGGTGTCCGCTGGCCATCGAGTTGTCCGTGGCCGCCGCCTGCCGCCTCTCAGCGGCCGGTTCCTGCCATCCCGGCACAGCCACCCAGCCCGGGATGTCGATGTCACGAGGCATCAGCAAGGGTTTCCGGATAGTCGCCCCATTCCGGTCCTTCCCCTCGCCTGTGGCCGCCATGGCTGGAGCGGCGGCCCTTGGGCTTTTCCGTGAGCTCCGCACCCAGCCGGTCAGGAACCGGCCACGCACGTCACGGCGGGGACAGGTCGAACACAAACCTGTAGCTATGTCTCCGGCATCAGCCAGACCTCCTCGACTAGCTCACTCACCACATGCGACCTCGTGTCGCAACAACTCCCACCGGCCGCACCGCGCCCTGGACCAGGCCGCGCCACTCCGGCCGCTGCCAGATGGCGTCACCGACTTGGATCAGTTCCGGGTCCGGCGGCATGACCGCGCGGGTGGCGTCATCCACGAATATCGCCTGGTGGCATAGGTTTTCGGCACCCACAGGACCGCCTAACCGAGTGCACCTTGAACCCGCCCTGTCCGCTCGGCCTGCCCGCCAGTCGGCCAGCGCACGCATAGCGCCGTACGCCCGCGCCCACCGCTGACCGGTAATCCACGATCGGCGCCGAGCCCGTGTCATGCGGCCACGCCCGCATTCTGTGGCCGTCCCGGGCCGGACGGCGCCGTGTCGGCGCGCTGGCGGCGCGGTCCGGACATGTCGCCGCCGTCGGCGCCACAGCCCGCGTGTGGCCGCCCTCGCGCCAGCTTCCCCCGCCCGGGACGCCCATACCTCTTCACGGCAGGGGAGTGGCAGGTCAGGGCGTAAATATACCTGGGATGTACCTTCGTCGGCCTCAGATGGCGGCTACGGCGATCGCCGCGAGCGGGCAGGGCATGCTGACCCGGACTTGTCTGGACCGGCAGGACGCTTCAGGGAAGATGGCAGACAACGGCTGTGCGGATTGAGTCCGCTGGACAGCCCAGACCCGCGGCCACGGCGACACCGCTAGCGGGTGGCAGCCCGCCCGCGCGACTCCTGCCTGCTGCTATCGCGCTGCGTAACCACGGCGGAAGGGGTCCAAACAGCTGGTCTAGACCAATCGGCCCGGCGCCCGGCCCGCCAACATCCGACCGCCGAGCAAGCACGGAGCGAGCACGGGCAGAAAATCGGGACAAACCGGGCATGAGAAAGAAGACCTGGACTGGCAAAACACCAGGTCAGAATGGGTGCGCCGCCAGGGACTTGAACCCCGAACCCGCAGATTAAGAGTCTGCTGCTCTGCCAATTGAGCTAGCGGCGCGTGAACCTCAGTGATACTAGCAAGCCTCCTTTCGCTTCGCGAATCGGCCCACGCCCGCCGTCCCCATCGCCCCGCCACCCCTGTCACCCCGCCCCCCTGTCCGCGCTGCCGCCGGACACGATCGTCTGCCTCAGGGCGGCGAAGGCGGCAATGCTGTAATCAACTGAGTACCAACGGTAATTTGCCGTCTGACCTGTGCCGTTGATGGCAGCGCCAGCCGCCGGTGGCCGAAACGGGCCGCTGCCTTGTCCTTCGATGACATATCGGCCGACTGGCGCGAAACACTTATAACTGAATAGTTCCGAACACAATGTGGTACTGGCGGGCAAAGGTTGCCCCAAGACACCCCGCTAGAGCATTGCGTAATGCGCGAATCCGCGCTGGGATGAGACCGTCAGTGGTGGCGCGCCGGGCTGTCGGCGCGCCGTGCCAATGAGGAGTGCAATGCTGCCAAACCCCCGCAGGTCTGCGGGTTGCCGCGCTGCGGGGTCCCGGTGGCATGAGCCGGGCGCCGCCCCCGAGCCGGGCGGCGCCCCCGAGCCGGGCGCCGCCCGCGTGCCAGGCATCTCCCGCGCCACGAGGCGCAACCGGATGGTCCGGCTGGCGGCCCTCACGGCCGCGCTCACCCTGCCGGCCGCCGGGATCGCCGCGGCCACGGTCAGGCCTGCCCCGGTCATTTCCGGCGCCCTCACTGCCCGCCACCCAGCCGGGCCAAGCCACCCAGCCGGGGCCAGCCATCGAGCCGGGGCCAGCCACCCTGCCGGGCCCAGCCGCCCTGCCGGGCCCAGCCGCCCTGCCGGGCCGAGCACGAACGCCGGGGCCAGCACGACGGCCGAACGGCCCGTGGTCAGCACTATCGCGGGTGCGGCGGCGTTCGGCGGCGGGGCGGCACCCATCCCAGCGGTCGCCGGAGCATCGGTGATCCGGCTCCTGGACCCGAACCCGCTCAGCACCGCCACGTGCCTGCAGACGATCAAGCTTCGCTGCTACAGCCCGGTGCAGTACCGCGTCGCCTACGACCTGAACCCGCTATACCTCCTGAACGTTACAGGCAAGGGCCAGACGATCGTGATCGTCGATTCGTTCGGCTCCCCGACCATCCGCAACGACCTGTCGGTGTTCGACCAGCAATGGGGTTTCCCCGACCCCCCGACCCTGAACGTCCTCTCGCTCGGCAAGGTTCCCGCGTTCAACCCGGGCGACGCGAGCATGGCCGGCTGGGCCGAAGAGACCACGCTCGACGTCGAATACGCCCACGCGATCGCGCCCGGGGCGAATATCCTGCTCCTCGAGACGCCGGTCGCCGAGACCGAGGGCATCACCGGCTTCCCGGAGATGATGGGCGCCGAACAGTACGTGATCGACCACAACCTGGGCGACGTGATCAGCCAGAGCTTCGGCGCGACCGAGAACACGTTCCCGGGCTTCGGCCACGGCGACTACTCGAAGCTACTGAGCCTCCGCGGCGCGTTCGCGGACGCGGCCCGCCATCACGTCACCGTCCTGGCGGCCTCCGGGGACACCGGTGCCACGAACGACGAGCCGGACGGCGCCACCCTCTATGCATACCGCGCCATCGCCTGGCCCTCGTCGGACCCGCTCGTCACCTCTGTGGGCGGCACGCAGCTGCTGCTCGCCCAGGACGGCAACAAGATCCGGCCGGATCAGGTGTGGAACAACACGTACGGCGCGGGCGGCGGCGGGGTCTCGAGTATCTTCAGCCGTCCCGGCTACCAGGACAGCGTTGCGAGCGTCGTCGGCGGCAGCCGGGGTACTCCGGACATCTCGATGTCGGCGGCCGTCAGCGGCGGCTGCTGGGTCTACCAGACCTTCGAGCCGAGCGGGAAGGGCTGGATGATTCTCGGCGGGACGAGCGAGGCCACGCCGATCTTCGCCGGTGTCGTCGCCCTGGCCGACCAGCTGGCTGGGCATCGTCTCGGCAACATCAACGCGGCGCTCTACGCCCTCGGCGCGGCCAGCCGGATCAAAAGTGACCCGTATCCCACCGGAATCGTCGACGTGACCACCGGAGACAACAGTTATGGCAGCAAGGTCACGGGGTACGTGGCCGGCCGGGTTACGACCTGGCCAGCGGCTGGGGCACTGTCGACGCCTTCCGCTTCGTCCCCGCGCTGGCCCACGTCGCGGGCTGATCCCGTTCCGTGGCGCCCAGCCGCCCTTTTTCGGCCCCGATTCGATCCCCGCGCACCATCAGGCATCCTTGAGGCATGTCCGTGCCACCTGCGGCGGCGCTGCCGCCCCTGAACCACGACGGTCCCTACCGGATCTGCCTGGTCTGCCTGGGTAACATCTGCCGTTCCCCCATGGCCGAGGTCGCCCTCACGTCGGAGCTGGCGGCGGCCGGCCTGGCGGATGCGGTCAGGGTGGACAGCGCCGGGACGGGGGACTGGCACATCGGGCACCAGATGGACGCTCACGCCCGTGCCGAGCTGGGCCGCCGCGGCTACGACGGGTCGGCGCACCGCGCCCGGCAGGTCGAGCCGTCCTGGCTGGCCAACCGCGACCTGATCCTGGCCATGGACCGGCACAACCTCGCGGACCTGCGCCGGATGGCGGCCCGGGCCGGGATCGGCGGTGACCGGATCATGCTGTTCGGCGAGGCAGGCGGTCTTCCCGGCCAGGCCCAGGCCGAGGCCCAGGGGGACGACCTCGACGTCCCCGACCCTTACGGCGGCGATTCCAGCGACTTCGGCACCGTGCTGGACCTCATCGAGGCCGCCGCCCGGCATATCGCCGCGCAGCTCACCGAACTGCTGGCCGGCCACGCCCCGGCCTGACCGCTCGTCCCCGTTCACCGAGCCACACGATTCCGGAGGTGCCCATGCCTGGGACTGGTACGGGCCGGGCGGAGCTCGCGCACCGGATCAGCGTCCTCACCGGCCACGATGTTCGCGATGTGCACCGCATCGGAGCGCAGCACGGCTGGGGGCACTACGCGGTCACCCTGGCCGACGGGCGCGAAGCCTTCGCCAAGGTCTCCGGCACCGACACCCGCGCGGCCTTCGAGGCCGAGGCCCGCGGCCTGCGCTGGCTGGCCGAAGCCATGGCCGTGCCCATCCCCGAGGTGCTCGGCTGGGACGAGCGTGCCCTGGTCCTCTCCTGGGTGGCGCCCGGGCGGGCGGACGCGGCCGCAGCAGTTTCGTTCGGCCGTGAACTGGCTCGCCTGCACGCCGCGGGGGCCGCTAGCTTCGGCGCGCCGTGGCCGGGTTTCATTGCGAGCCTGCCGCTGGACAACACCCCGTGGCCGGCGGAGCGCGGCTGGGCCGAATGGTATGCCGAGCGCCGCATTCTGCCCTACCTGCGCCGCGCCGCGGACGCCGGGACGCTCAGCCCGGCGGACGTCCGGCTGGTGGAGACGGTCACCGGGCGGATCGGCGAGCTCGCCGGGCCCGCGGAGGCGCCGTGCCGCATCCACGGCGACTGCTGGTCGGGCAACGTGATGTGGTCGGCCGGGCGGGGATGGCTTATCGACCCAGCGGCCCACGGCGGCCACCGGGAGACCGATCTGGCCATGCTGGCACTGTTCGGCGCGCCGCATCTGGAGCACATCATCCACGGCTACGCGCAGGCCGCCCCGCTCGCGCACGGGTGGCGGTCGCGGGTCCCGCTGCACCAGCTGCACCCGCTGCTCGTGCACGTGTGCCTGTTCGGCGCCGGTTACCGCGATGCGGCGCTGGCCGCAGCCCGGGCCGCACTATCTTCCTGAACGGACGTCAGCGGGACACCGATTCGTGGCCGGCCTGGTCGTCCTGCGGCTCCACGCCCGGTTCGTCCGCCTCACCGGTGTCCGGCGCGAGCGGAAGGGTGACGCGGAACGTCGCGCCCTGTCCCGGAGCCGAATCCACGGTGGCGGTACCGCCGTGCGCGGCGACCAGCGCGCTGACGATCGCCAGGCCGAGGCCGCTGCCGCCGCTCTTGCGGTTCCGGGCCTGGTCCGCGCGGTAGAAGCGCTCGAACACGCGCTGCGCCTGCTCGGGCGTGAGCCCTTGTCCCTGGTCCGCGACCTCCAGCACCGCGGCCGGGACCGGCGGCACCGGGCCCCTCGCATGCGGCGGCGTCCCGCTGAGGAATCCCGAGCCGAGCCGGACCTCGACTGGCGTCCCGTCGGGGGTATGCGTAAGCGCGTTGGCCATCAGGTTCCCGATGACCTGACGCAATCGTGCCTCGTCGCCCAGGACGAGGAAGGCGCGGCCCGGCTCGACCGTGAGCTGCACCGGCCGGTCTGGCGCGATCATCCGGGTGTCCTGTACCGCGTCCGCCGCGAGGACCAGCAGGTCCACCGGCTGGTGCTCGACGGGCCGCTGCTGGTCGAGCCGGGCGAGCAGCAGCAGGTCCTCCACGAGCACGCCCATCCGGGACGCTTCGCTCTCGACCCGCTGCATGATCCGGTCCAGGTCTTCCGGGTTCAGGCTGCCGCCCCCGCCGTGGCCAGCCCCGCCGGTAGCCACGCCGCCGCGCTGCCGGTAGTACTCGGCGAAACCGCGGATGGCGGTCAGCGGGGTGCGCAGTTCGTGGCTCGCGTCCGCGATGAAGCGGCGCATCCGCTCCTCGGACTGGACCGCGGCCTCTTCCGATTCCTCCCGGTCGTGGAACGCCGACTCGATCTGGGCCAGCATCGTGTTGATCGACCGGCCCAGCCGCCCGACCTCGGTCCGCGGGTCCAGCTCCGGGACGCGGCGGTCCAGGTGGCCGGCGGCGATCTCCTCGGCGGTTTCCTCGATGTCGTCCAGCGACCGCAGGTTGGTCCGCACCACGGCCACGCTGACGACCCCGAGGCCCAGCATGATCACGAGGCTGACGATCACGTCGAGACCGGTCAGGTAGCCGATGGTGTGGTTGATGTTGCCCAGGTTGTCGCCGATGACCAGCGTCCCGGTGAACTGGGTGGTCCCGTCCTGCGACGGATAGGTCACGGGCTGCTCGATGATCCGCCACTGCCCGCTGCCCGACAAGGCCGGTACCGTCACCGGGTGCCCGGCGTGCGCGGACAGCCAGGAGGAGCTCGCCGGGACATCGGGACCAGTTGACCCGAGCGTCTGGCCGTTGCCGAAATACGAAACCAGGTTGCCCTGGGAGTCGATGACTTCGTAAACGAAACCCAGGAACGTGTACGAGTCGCTCTGGTGCGGGCTCGGTGGAGGGCTGTTGGTGCTCTGCCCGACCAGCCTCTGCACCTGATTGTCGGCCTGGTTGAGCAGGTAGCTGCGGAATACCACGATGCTGGTGAAACTGATGACGGTCAGCGCCAGCGCCACCAGCGCGAGCAGCGCGGCGATCAGCTTGATCCGCAGCGGCGTCCGCTGCGACAGGCGCGTCACCGCCTTTAGCGGGTGCCGGAACACGCTTTCCGCGCCCGCCCCCGTTCCGCTCCAAGCCATAACTGTCAGGTTCCTACGACGATGGGAGCCTGAGGACGTAGCCGACCCCGCGCAGCGTGTGGATGAGGCGCGGCTCCACGGTGTCGATCTTCCGGCGCAGCACGGACACGTAGGACTCCACGATGCCGGTGTCACCGCGGAAGTCGTAGTCCCACACGTGGTCCAGGATCTGCATCTTGGACAGCACCCGGTTGGCGTTGCTCATGAAGTAGCGGAGCAGCTTGAACTCGGTCGGCGAAAGCTGGACCTGCTGGCCGGCCCGCCAGACCTCGTGGCTCTCCTCGTCCAGCTCGAGGTCGGCGAACGTGAGCCGGGGCGTAGGCTCGCCGGACTCGCCGCTGGTCCGCCGCAGCACGGCCCGGATCCGGGCAATGACTTCCTCCAGGCTGAACGGCTTGGTCACGTAGTCGTCGCCGCCGAGGGTCAGGCCGCGGATCTTGTCCTCGGTCGCGTCGCGCGCGGTCAGGAACACCACCGGCACACGGGCGCCGCCGCTCCGCAGTCGCCGGACCACGTCGAAGCCGTCCATGTCCGGGAGCATGACGTCAAGCACGATGAGGTCGGGCCGGTGCCGCTGCGCGGCCTGCACGGCCTCGATACCCGCCGCGGCGGTGACGACGTCGAATCCGGCGTACCGCAGGCTGGCGGAGAGCAGCTCCAGGATGTTCGGCTCGTCCTCGACGACGAGCAACCGGGTATCCGTTCGCTGCCGTTCATCGCTGGTCAGCATCTCCATGCTCAGTATTGTCACCCATAAAACTGAGAGAAATCTTAAGACGGGCTGGAGCCTACCTGTCCGGATGGGCATAGCCGCTGCTGGGAGCGCTGCCCAAGGGCGGCCCCGGCGCGGCCCGGAGAGCCCGGGGGGCAGGGAGCCCGGGGGGCAGGGAGCCCGGGGGCAGGGAGCCCGTGCCCGAGGCGGCTAGCCGACGATTTCCCGGTGGCCCAGCCACCGGCTGATCGCCGCGTCCCGGGATGCCACGCCCAGCTTGGAGTAGATCCGGTTCACGTGATTCTTCACGGTCTTCTCGGCCAGGAACAGCTGAGTGGCGATCTCACCGTTCGTGCGGCCTCCGGCGATGAGGGACATGATCTCGGCCTCCCGGGGGGAGAGACCGAGATCCCGAGCATCTGCAGGCGACCCGTCAGTGCCCATCAGACCTCCGGCCGGTAGCCGTCAGTGCCGCTGAGTCGCGATATTACCAAATCACACGCGCAAGACGGGTAAACGCCGCGAACGCCCGCAAAATGGACTCATCATTTCAATCAGTGACGAGCCGCCAAAATACGTCACCTATGGGTCCGGATGTACCCAAGGGCCTCGGCGCCGTTCAGCGCCTGGCACGCGGCCTTGAGGTTGAGCCCGCCTTCGGGTCGACCATCGGCCCGGGGATGCACGTGCGCACGCCGCCGATGTCGTTGACCACGCCCCAGGCCGCCCACGGCCCGCTCCTGGCCACGCACGCCGGCCGCCGCGCCAGCGATTCTTGGCCCTTGCAGTCGCCGGGGCACCCATGCATAATCGATGCCCGTCCGGTGATTACACAAAGCTATAGCAAGTGCCTCTGCGTATATGAAGGAAGCGACCATACCTCGGCGTTTCTCGCTCAGCAGGGCAAATGGGAGGGAAAGGGAATGGGGATAAGTAAGAAAGCCTGGCGGAGGCTGGCGACGGCGGTCGCGGTGCCGGGAACGGCTCTCGGCGCGCTCGCGGGGTTCGCCGCGATGCCGGCCATGGCCGGCACCGCGCAGCCGCAGATGTCGTCCCGCAACGAGACGTTCTACGGGTACAGCACGGTCTACAGCCAATACATCCCGGTCAACGCCAGCGGCGCCATCAGCGACCGGGGTTATCTCGACCTGGCCGAAAACCGCCAGGCCACCTTCGTCCTGCGCCATGGATCCATCTACATCAGCATCGGTCAACGGCACAACTCGATGTCGCTGGACCTGCGGACGTGCGCGGGGACGAACACGGAGACCTTCGGCTACCAGATCACCGGGGGAAGCCAGCGTTACCGCGGCGCGCAGGGCAAAGGGCACGGGAGCATCAAGGTTACGAGGGTCATGCGCCGGTACCACGGGCTTTGTGTGACCAATGCGCCGATACCGGACAGGACCAGCGTCAGGCTCGAGGCCGTCGGCTACGTCCGGTAACCTCCTGGGAAACTGGTTGTAACGTGACAGCGCACGGCGGGGCCCCCGCGCCAGGACGGCGCGGGGGCCCGGTGCTCACCCGGCTGGGCTGAAGCCGGGCGGCGTATCCCGTACAGGTAAGCCGGACCCGCATCGGACGGGTCGCTGGACTCGAGCAGGCCGCTCCACCAGCGCTGATATCCGGCCCGCTCGAGGGCGCGCCAGGACCCGACGTTGGCCTGCTGCGGGGCAGCGACGATCGCGTCGGCCTGCGGGTAGCGGCGGAAGGTCAGCGCGGTGATCAGGGAGATCGCGGCCGTCCCGTAGCCCCGGCCGCACGCGGCGGCCTCGCCGATCAGGTAGTCGATCCCGGCCGCGCACCTGGTGACAGCGCCGGTGGCCTGCATGGCGCGATTCCACTCCGGGTCATCGGCGACCAGATAGCGCTCGATCAGGCCGGCCGCCTGACCCTCCACCTCGATGACGAACACCTCGGTCGGGTCGGTGCGGTCGATGCACGGCTGATACGCGGCCACGACGGAGGCCGGGTCGTTCGGGTCGCGCCACCATTCGGCCACGTGCGGTTCCGCGAGCCACCGGCTCACCAGCGAGAGGTCCGCACGGGTCAGCGGGCGCACGGTCAGCGCATTCACCCTCACGCCCGCATGATGGCCACGTACGCCGGGCGCCGCGCCAGCCATTTTGCCTCTTGCCCTGGCGGGCACCTGCGAGCACCCAGCGGTACCGGCCCCCGTGCCATCCGGCGCGGTTCGAAGAATCCGATGCCGCTGTCCGGCGGCAGTTCGGCGGCCAGCCTTTTGATCAGTGCGAGGAAATCCGTCTCGCTGAGCTCGCCGAATGACTCCCAGGCGGCCGAGATCCGCGCTTCCCAGTCTGTTCCGTCCACCGATCGACCTTATATAACACGCGCAAACGGTCAACCCTGCCATGATCGGTACCGGGGCGATCAAACGGCGCGAGCGGGCCGGCTGGAGGGGACGATGGACGAGACGACCCTTGCCGCCTATTTCAGGCGCATGGCCGTGCCGCGGCCGCATACCGCTGACGCGGTGTCGCTGCACGTGCTGCACCGGGCCCACCAGATGACAGTGCCCTTCGAGAACCTGAGCATCCACCTGTCCGAGCCGATCTCGCTGGCCGAGGACGACCTGATCGACAAGATCGTCAACCGGCGGCGCGGCGGCTTCTGCTACGAGCTCAACGGGGCCTTCGCCTTCTTGCTCCAGGCCATGGGGGCCGGGGTCAAGCGCGTCGCCGCCCGGGTCTACGGTGACGGCCGGCCCGGTCCGCCGTTCGACCACATGGCGCTGGTCGTGCACGCGTCCGACGCGAGCGGTCCCTGGCTTATCGACGTCGGGTTCGGCAGCCACAGCGTCTACCCGCTGCTGTTCGACAGCCGGCACGAGCAGGCCGACCCGGCCGGTCCGTTCCTCCTGGTCGACACCGAAGACGGCGACGTGGACGTGTTCAAGGACGGGACGCCGCAGTACCGGATCGAGCCACGGGAACGCTCCCTGGCTGACTTCATCCCCACCTGCTGGTGGCAGCAGACCTCACCCGAGTCTCACTTCACCCGCAGCACTATCTGCTCGCGGCTCACCCAGGACGGCCGGGTCTCCATCACCGGCCGGACCCTGATCACGACGCAGGCCGGGTGCCGCAGCGAGCATCACCTGCCCGACGACGCCGCCGTCCTGACCGCCTACCGCGACCACTTCGGCATCGTCGTCGACGAGGTCCCGCACGCCCCCGCTGGCCCGTCGCCACTACTCCCGGCCGGCCCAGTCGTGCCCGAAGACGACGCAGGCCGGGCCGGGCTGCTCTAGCCAGCCCACCACGTCGCGCCCAGGGCGGTGTGGACTGCGACATAGATCACGAGCCGCCCCCCCGCACCGGTTTGCTGAGTCCAGCCCTCGACCCCTTGGCGCCGGGCAACATCGGCTACCTGCTGTGGATGATCATGGGGTACCGGCTCGTCCAGGCCGTGCTCGTCGTGACCGTGGGCCGCATCAGCGTGTTCTTCTCGCTCATGATCGCCGGGCTGGCCAGCAGCCCCAAATCCGCGACGCTAGCCCGCGGTGCGTACCACGACCGGGTCTGGCTGCGCGGCTCAAAATGGTCGCCGCCGTCGCGGCAGCCAGCCGTCGACCCGCCACTTCGAGCCGGGGCGCCCGGGCAGCAGCAGGACGACCAGCAGCCCCAGGACCGACAGAAACAGGCCGAACGTCAGCCCGACCCGTTCGCCGTAGCCCTTGCGCTCCGACAGCCACGACGCGGCAGCCGCCGAGATCAGCCACCCGAACAGGAAGTACAGCGCGTTGGCGCCGCTCATCCGGTCGCTCCGTATCCGGTCATGTCCCCAGGTACGCCTTCTGGACCCCGGGATCATTCTGCAGGCTCGCCGAATCGCTGGCCAAGGCCACCCGCCCCGTCTCCAGTACGTAGCCGCGGCTGGCGGCTTCGAGCGCGCGGTTGGCGTTCTGCTCGACCAACAGGATCGCGACCCCGGAGCGGTTGATCTCGCCGATGGTCTCGTAGATCCGCTCCACCAGGATCGGGCCGATCCCGAGCGACGGCTCGTCGAGCAGCAGCAGCTTCGGCCGGGCCATCAGCGCGCGCCCGATCGCGAGCATCTGCTGCTCGCCGCCGGACATCGTGCCGGCCTTCTAGTGCCCGCGCTCCTTGAGCCGGGGGAACAGGTCATAGACGCGATCAAGGTCTTCGGCGATCCCGGGGCCGCGCCGCCGGTGAGCGCCCAGGTCCAGGTTCTCGCGCACGGTCATCCGCGGGAAGCAGTGGCGCCCCTCGGGGGCGAGCGCGATTCCGCGGATGACTACCTCGTACGCTGGCACGCGCGTGATGTCCTCTCCGGCGAACGTGATCTTCCCTGAGCTGGCCGGGGTGAGTCCCGAGATAGAGCGCAGGGTGGTGGACTTGCCGGCCCCGTTCGAGCCGATCAGCGTGACCACCTCGCCCGCATCGACGGTCAGCGAGACGCCTTTTAGCGCCTCGATCGCGCCGTAGCGGGTATGGATGTGCGAAACCTCGAGCAGGGTCATCGCGCCTGCTTTCCGAGATACGCTTCGATCACCCCGGGGTCCGTACGGACCTCGGCCGGCTCACCCTCGGCGATCTTCTTGCCGTAGTCGAGCACCGTGACGCGCTCGGAGACACCCATCACGACCTTCATGTCATGCTCGATCAGCAGGATCGCCAGCTTCAGCTCATCCCGCATCGCCCGCATGAACTCCGTCAGCGCCTGAGACTCCTGCGGGTTCATGCCGGCCGTCGGCTCGTCGAGCAGCAGCAGTCTCGGCTGGGACGCCAGCGCCCGAGCGATCTCCACCCGCCGCTGGTCTCCGTACGGCAGCTGCGAGGCGAGCCGGTCGAAGACGGGCTCGAGCAGGCCAACGTAGGCCAGCAGCTCGCGGGCCCGCTCGCGCGTTTCCCGTTCCTCGCGACGGACCCAGGGCGGGCGAAAGATCGACCCGAACAGCCCCGCCCGAGACCTGATCACCTGCACCCGCAACGACCACTCCATCGAGGCGGGGGAACCCGGCCGGGCGCTGGCCAACGGGGACCTGCTGCGGATCGAGGCCGTCACCGCGGGCGGGCTGGTCGTGCGCCGCGCCCTGGACGCCGACCCGCGCACTGGGCAGCGGCGATGGACCGACCGCACCTTCGTGTACTCAAATTACAGCGACGCCGAACTCGGGTACGCGGTCACCGATCATGTGGCGCAGGGCCGGACCGTGCACACCGGTCTGGCGGTGATCACCGGGACCGAGGACCGTCAGCACGCTTACGTCGCGCTGACCCGCGGCACCGACGCCAACGTCGCGTACGTGTTCACCGTGTCCCCGAAGCGGGCGGACCCGGTGCCCGGCCCGCGGCCAGCTCCCGAGCTGGCCCGCTACGACCAGATTCAAACCGAACGAGAAGGCGATCGTGCCCCGGCCGCCCGGCCTGCTCCGCCGGGTACGGCGCTGGGCGTGCTGTCAGCCGTGCTGGACCGTGACGGCCAGCAGGCCTCGGCCACCCAGACCCGCCAGCAGGCACTCGCCGACGCCGACCATCTGGCCGTGCTGCACGCGATCTGGACCGCCGAGACCACTCCGGCCCGCGAGCAGCGCTACCGCGACCTGCTTCTAACCGCCCTTCCCCCCGAACACCGCCGTGAGCCGGGCCACCAGGCCCGGTGGCTGTGGCGCACTCTGCGCGGCGCCGAACTGGCCGGCCTGGACGCCGGGCAGGTCCTGGCCGAGGCGATCGGCGAGCGGGATCTAGCCGACGCCCGCGACGTGCCGAGCGTCGTCGACGCCCGGATCCGGTACCGGCTCGGCAGCCTGGTCCCCCTTCCGGCTGGCCCGTGGTCCGCGCAGGTCCCCGGCATCGCCAACCCCGAACGCCGCGCCTACGCAGCGCAGGTCGCCGCGCTGATGGACGCCCGCAAGGACCGCCTCGGCGAGCACGCCACGGAGTATGGGCTTCCCTGGGCGCTAGCCGCCCTCGGCCCGGTCCCTGAGCATCCGCTGGACCGGCTGGACTGGCAGAAGCGGGCCGCCTCGATCGGCGCCTGGCGGGAACTATCCGGCTACGACCACCCCACCGATGCGATCGGGCCCGAGCCCGCCGCGGCCGCGCCGGACGTTCGGGCTGCCTGGTACGAGGCCCTGGCCGCCCTCGGCCCGGCCGACGGACCGGACGTCCGCGGCATGCCCGACGGGAGGCTGTTGCACCTGCGCGACACCTACCCCATCGAAAACGCCTGGGCACCCCGGTATGTCGGTGACGAGCTGCGCCAGGTCCGCGCCGCCGCGTGGAACGCCTGCCTGGCCGGCCTCCGCGCCAGCGCGGAAGCCAAAGCCGCCGACAGCCGCGGCCAGCATGACATCGCCGCCCGGCAGGAGGAACTCACCGGCGGCTACCGGGCCTTGCATGAGGCGTACCGGCAACGCGAGACCGTGTTCGCTGCCGTCATGGCCGACCGGGCCGATTGGGATGCCGCCACCCGCGCCCAGCGCCACCTGGCCGTGACCGCCGACGCCGAACTACGCCGCCGGCATCCGGAACAGCGGTTCACCCCGCTTCGTTCGGCCGAACCGGAGCCCGCCACCCCGGCCCAACGCGACGAGCTCACCCTGACCGTAGGGCAGCAGATCCCGGAAATGGGCCAGTGGATCAAAGACCTGGCCGCCGACCACCACACGTTCGCCGAAACACTCGCCGAGCGGCAGAGCCTGACGGTCCCGTCCGAGGATCCCGGCTACGGGGACCTGGGCCAGGCGTTCCCGCCCTGGCCAGGACCGGCCAGGGGTGCCATCCTGCAGCCGCCCAAGCCCGAGATCCGCCCGTCCCAGCAGGTTCTCCAGCGCACCGCGGACCGCGACGCCGACCGGGAGGCCGCAGATTGACGCTGGGCCGGGGCATCCTGGGGACCGGGAGGTGACCGCGATGACAGCCATCACTATCACCGGGATGGGCCTGACCGGTGTGCTGCGGCTGACCTGGGTCCAGGACAATCTGGCCCACGTGCTGGATCACAGCCACACCGACGAAACCTCCGGCACCTGGACCGGGCTGGCCTGCCCCGGTCACGGCCTGCCCCTGGGCGCCGACGTGGACAACGCGGTGCTACGGGAAATGGCCGCCGGGAGCGAGATCGCCGACCTCACCTGGGAAGCCCCCGACCAGCTCGCCGCCGAACACGCCCAGGTATTCCAGGCCGCCATCCGCGCTCACCACGCCGACGACTCCCAGCGCGCCAACCAGCTCTGGGAGAACCTCCAGGCCATCTGGTCGCAGGCATGGTCGGCGAACTACGCGGTGCTCGAGTTCATGCAAGGCACCGGCCTGACCCGGTTCGTGCCGGTCAAGCCCCAGCACTGGGTGGTCGCCTCCTTCGAACACCACACCAGCCCCCACGGCCTTCCCCGCCCCCACATCCACAACATCGCGGTCACCAGTTTGACAACTAGGGCGTAAGGCAGCCTTCAGTAAGAGGGACATCTCAGCCCATACGACCTTGCCCGGCCGCCCAGTAGCGGGGCTCCAACCCCACCTGTCCGCGATAGCGTCGATGAGGACGAGCCCGCGACCGCTCTCCTCGCATCCGGCCGCATCCCGGATTACGGGGATTCCGGGGGCCTGGTCCCAGACCTCCAGCAGTGTGCGCACGCCGTCAGTGAGCAAGCACACTTGGACAACGGGCATGTGCCCGCTGATGTATACCGGCTGCCCGTCGCTGTCGGTGGAAGCGGCAACGGCATTGCTGGCTAGTTCGCTGGCGATCAGTTCGGCATTCTCCGTCAGGCTGTCCATATGCCACGCGGGCAGCATGGCGCGGACAAACGCGCGGACCACTGCGGGCACTGTGGGGAGTGCGGCCAGTGGCGGCATGACGCTTGATTGCGGCCAGCTCCGGTGCGTGGGTACGTCGGCGCGCGGCTTTGCCCGGCACGCACTCACGATAGGTTCTCCGGTAGCGGCGGCATGACGCGCTTCCAGGCATCAGCCAGTTCTTCGGGAGTCAGCCGATCTAGGTATTGCTGAAGTCCCAGTTTTTCTGTCTGTTGCGGCAGATCAGGCGCGCTGAGGCACCGACGCAGCAATGACTTCGGCCCGTAGTAAGCCCCTACGCCGTCACGGACAGCGAACCAGCACCCCGGGCCCCCGGCGATACGCCAGTCCGGGTATGCCTCGCGCACCGTTGCCACATCGAGAACGGTCGCCGCGTTGCCGTCCATGGATGGACCCACCCCTTTCCGCCCAGGCTCGCGGGGCGCACGCTGATAACGACGGCTAGTCTGAGTTGTACTGATCTGGTCTTACCTGATGATGCGTAACGCCGCCACAGGCACGGGCGATCCGTGCGACACGCGGCGTGATCCGTAAGGAGGGGTGAGGATTGGCGGCTGGGCGTAAGGACCGTGATTGGCTTTCCTGGTTTGCTGACGAGCTGAAGGCGCACCGCGCGGAGCGTGGCTGGACGCAGGCCGACGTTGCGGCGAAGACTACCTACAGCGAATCGCTGATCGCGCAGGTGGAGACGTGCCGGAAGGCGGCCACGCCGGAACTGGCCAAGGCGCTGGACCGGGTATTCGCCACCCCTGGTTTCAGGGAAGACGAGCCGGGCTCGCCGGGCACTCCAGGGACGTTCGGGCGGCTGGTCACCCGGATGCGCAACCTGCCGTTCCCGGCGTCGTTCCGGTCGTTCGCGCCGCACGAGGCAGAGGCGGCAGCGCTGTACGTCTTCGAGCATTCGTTCGTCCCCGGGCTGCTCCAGACGGAGGAATACGCGCGGGCGGTGCTGATGATGCACCCTGATGTGACCGACGATGTGGTGAACGAGCGGGTAGCGGGCCGGCTCGCCCGTCAGGCGATCCTGGACCGGGAAGACCCGCCGCCGCCTCTGCTGTGCGCGCTGATGGACCAGAGCGTACTGAACCGCGAGATAGGCGGACCTGACGTGATGCGCGCTCAGCTTGTGCACCTGGTCGCGATGTCGAACCATCTGAACGTCACCGTGCAGATCATCCCGAACACCGGGGCGCACCCCGGCCTGCTCGGGGCATTTACTGTCGCTGACCTGGGGGCCGGTCCCGGTATCGTGAACCTGGAGGACATAGCGGACGGGCGGGTGACCGAAGACGCCGCTACGGTGTCGATGGTTGCGGTACGTTTCCATAGCCTCCGAGGTGACGCCCTGTCCAAGGGGGCATCACGAGACCTCATTGAAGGTGTGATACAGGAACGATGGAAGGAACAAGCGCCCTGACCTGGCGCAAGTCGAGTTATAGCGGCACTAACGGGGGCCAGTGCGTCGAGGTGGCCGCGTACGGTCACGTCCTCGTGCGCGACACGGAGGACCGCGCGGGCGCGGTGCTGGCATTCAGCGCGGAGACGTGGCGGAAGTTCACCAGGCGGACTAAGGACAACGCGGGTTGACGCAACGCGATCTAGGTACCCCGTCAGAGCGCGGCGAGTCGTTTCGGCCTGCCGAACAGAGCTATAGCGTAAGAGTCGGTCGTTGGCCGACTCGTCATCCCGCGCCTCATGGTGCCCGGGGGTCTCACGAGGCGTGGCGTAGCTTCCCCGCTTCGGGACAGTGAAGATCAATCCGGCTTCTCTGAGCAGTCGTAGCGCGTGCAACACGGTATCCCTGCCCACTCCGTACTCATGTTGTAGGTACGCCACCGACGGCAACGGTCCCGTGCGCCACTCGCCCGCCTCGATGCGTCGGCGCAGGATCGTCTCAAGCTGACGGTACGCAGCAACGGGCAAACCGGGATCAACTGTGCTGTCTCGGCCCACAAGATCAACTTAGACCATACCAGACCGGCTCTGATCAGCACGTATATCTCAATTGTTCTGTTCTGCTCTGATCTTATCTGGTAGCATCGAGCCCGAGCCCCAGCCTTGGCGGGAGAGCCGACCCGTGATCGATCTTCCAATCAGTGTCGCGCTGCTGCATGCGACGTTTCCCGATTGGCACATCATCGACGACGAGCGGTGCTTTGCGGTCAGGCGGCCGACAAGTACTCACGGCCAGCACTCCGGCTGACCTTGCAACCCGGCTCGCCGCGCTTGAATACCCGCTCAGGATCACGCCGACCAGCTAGGAGAGATGCAAGGACTCCTCCCGACAGGGCCGTGTGCCTGTAAGGGCACTCGATCCCCGGCCCTGTCGGGGGGTCTTGCATGCCTTCAGTGAACCGTTCCCGTCAACGCGCCCTCTCTGTCAAACTTGTGTGAGACATGGGACGTGTGAAAACTAACGAGCAAGCAGGGCGAGACGGGACCACACACGACAGTGACGATGACGTTGGCTGACCAGGCCGCGATCGCGGGGCATGATGGTCAGATGGGCGGCAGCGGCAGGCCGCAGCGGCGCACGTTCACGCGGCGTACAAGGCGAAGATCCTGGCTGAGTACGAGCAGGCCGGGCCGGGTGAGCGGGGCGCGATCTTGCGCCGGGAGGCGGTAACTACCGGCCATATTTCCGACTGGCGGAAAACCCGTGATAAGGGCGGGCGGAAGGAACTGGCACCCAAGCTGGCCGGGCGGCCGGGGCGCAGCGCGCAGGAGGTGGAAAACGAGCGGCTGCGCAGCGAGAACGAGAAACTCACCGCGGAGCTGGCCCGCACCAAGGCCGCGCTCGAGGTGGTGGGAAAAGCACACGCGCTCTTGGAGCTGCTCTCCGGGAGCGCGGACTCAGACAGCAAGCGGCAGAAGTAATCGACGCCGCGTTCACCGGACTCGAGACGTTTACCTCCGTAAAAGTAGCTATTCAGCCTGAGTCGGGCCCTTCATTGCGGACGCCGAGATTGCCCGCTGACGTGTCGTGGGTGCGCTCGTCGGCGGGTGCGCGTGGTGGGGGCGGCGGCCGCCGCGGGGCTATGGGGGTGCGGTTGCGGGCGGGAGCCAGGGGCCGTCGGTGAATAGCCGGGTGAGGGCGTCGAGGGTGTCGATGCCCCATTTGGCGGCGGTGGACAGGTAGGACTGAACGATCGCGAAGTCGGCCAGGCCGAGCAGGGTGCGCCAGGTCCGCCGGAGGTCCGCTGCTGGACCTTGACCGGGCGGATGTCGCGTTCGGCCTGGTTGGAGGTGAATCCGACGGTCAGGTCGGTGGCGAAGCGGAGGATCATGTCCTCGTGGTCGCGGAACCGGCGGGCAGCCGCAGCGCGTCTTTGGCGATCTGGGTGCGCTTTGCCTGGTTATCGGCGATGCTCTTGGCGACGGCGCCGCGGTACCAGGACCGGATGCGGGCCAGGCCGGCGTTGCTGAGGCTGGCCTGGCCGGCGGTGCGGGCGGCGGTGGCGGCGGCGTTGGCGTCGATGAGCAGGTCGGCCATGGACCGGGCCCAGACCTGGCCGCCGGGGTCGAAGCGGTACAGCCCGGCCAGGTCGCGCAGCCCGTGCGCGCCGCACCAGGCGTGCAGCGCGTCGGTGAGGTGCTCATATCCCTTGTAGCCGTCGCGGACGATGGTGCCCGCGTAGCCGGGCAGGATGCCGCGGCGTAGATCGCTTCGCTGGTCCGGTCACCGGTGTGCATCGCGGTGAGGAACTCGGTGCACGCGACGTGCACGTAGCGCAGCTTCCCCGCGGCGCGGGCGGGGGTCTCGTCGGCGTATAGCACCGGGGCGGCGTGCAGCAGCTCCCGGGCCCGGTCCATGAACGGCGCCAGCAGCGGGCGGCCTTGCCCCGGATGCCTGCCACGAACGCGGCCGAGACGTTCACGCCGGTCAGCGCGGCGACCAGCTTCGCGGCGCGGGCGACGGGCAGGTAGTGCGCGCAGACCGCTAGCGCCGCCTTCGCGTGCACTCCCGGCCCGTACTGCACCCGCCGGATCACCGCGCCGTCACGCGGCAGCAGCCCCCGCAGCCGCTCCCGCCGCGCGTTCCGCTTCCGGTCTCCCCGCGTCATGCGCTGCCGCTACCCTTACCCACAGAACGTCCTCCTCGCTGCGTTTGGGACACCAAGAGCGTACCACCGCACCAGGAGGACGTTCCTGTCTCAACCACATCCCTGCTCGACAACGGCCTCTAGCGCGTTGTCCTATTACTACGCCGGGCCGCCTTCGCGTAACCATCCAGCCCCCGCCCGCCAGCAACAACCGCACCCTCGACCACTCAGGCTGAATAGCTACCCGTAAAAACAGCCTGCGAGCTGCTCGGGAAATCACGGGCCACGCTGTACCGGAAGAAGAACCCGGAGCCGCCTGCGGAGAAAAAGAAGGAAAATAAGGCGCGGGCGCCGCACCCGGCGGCGCTCAGCGAGGACGAGCGGCGCGAAGTGCTGGAGGCCCTCGACAATGACCGGTTCGCCGACAAGTCCCCGGCCAGGTCTGGGCCATCCTCATCGACGAGGGCTGCTACCTGTGCAGCATCCGCACCATGTACCGGGTTCTCGACGCCGCCGGGCAAGACGGCGGCGACCGCCGCCGGCAGGCCAGCCACCCGCCCCGGGTCCGGCCCGAACTGGTTGCCGACGGCCCGGACCAGGTCTGGACCTGGGATATCACCAAACTGAAAGGCCCCTGGAAAGGTACCTACTTCGACCTGTACGTAATGATCGACATCTTCTCCCGCAAGGCCGTGCACTGGGAAGTGCACTACGGCGAGAACGGCGACCTCGCCAAAGCCTTCATCACCAGCACGATCAAAGCCAACGGCGGTGCCCGGCCCAAGTACATTCACGCGGACAACGGCACCGCGCCGTTCTTCAACATGAAGCGTGATTAACTGGTAACAGAACGTCTTACCACTCACGGCGAGCGACCAAGGGATCGGGAAGCGCGTCATGGTTGTTGGCGCTATTGTCGGCGTGCGATCGGTCGTGGATCGAGTATGTGCACGTCCGGACGTTCTTGAATCATGCCGCAAACACGAGCCACAGCAACGCGGGGGCGAACTGCGTGGAGGTCGCCCGGACCCGCAGTGGCAAGATCGCGGTGCGAGACTCCAGGAACCCCGACGGCGGGGCGCTGAGTTTCAGCCCCCCGGACAAGTGGCAGGCCCTCGTTGCGAAGGTCCAGGCCATGGGCTCGGACTCGTAAGGCGCATCGGCGGGAGCCCCGCGCGGACGGTAGTTTGCTATGGCTGCACGGAATGATCACAGCAGCGAAACGACAGGGGCGGGCGGTGAGAGCCCTCGAGAACCGTTGATCGACCGGCAGCTCGAGCTTGATCTGCTTCGCCAGCACATCGCCCGGGTTGCCGAAACCGGCAAAGGGCATGCCGTCCTGATTCTGGGCGAGTCCGGTGTCGGAAAATCGCGGCTCGCCGTCGAGGCGGCGGCGGAGGCCCGTAAACGCGGGATGGCCGTTATCTCCGTACGGTGCCTGGGCAGGGGCGCCGAACCCCTCCTCCCCTTGAAGGAAGCGCTCGCGGCGTATCTCGGCCGCACTCCCGACCAGATCCGGCGGACGCTGGCACGTGCCGCACCTCACCTGCTCGATGCGGTCCCGTTCATCGGGGCGTTCCTGGCCAGCTTCGGCGAGAAGCTCGCCGAAGGCTCATTCAGCCTCAGGGGAGTCTACGAAGAACTATCACGCATCCTCATCAAGGCCACGTCCGGAAACGCAGGCTTGTTTCTCCTGGTCGATGACCTGCATGCGGCTGACCCGGATACCTTGTATTTCCTGAATTACCTGTTCCGCAAGCTTCGGCAGGTGCCCGTCCTGGTGGCCGCCACCATCCAGGAGGAACAGCTCAGCGACTACTCCGAGCTGGCCGACTTGATGGCTGAATGGTCAGCGACCGGGCATGTGACCTTGACCGTCGTCCCGCTGGAGCGGGCGCACGTCGGTGAATACGTCCGCATGATGTCGGCGGCAGGCGAACTGGCCGACGAGTCCATCGTCGACCGCCTGTTCCGGCTGACCGGCGGTAATCCCTTCTTCCTGCGGGAAGCAGTGAACCTGATCACCCAGTCGCCGGAATCACCCCTCGCCGGGGACGTTGTCTTGCCACGCGCGGATGCGATCTTGCGGCGCCGGCTCGCTCGCGCGGACGAAATGACCCGCCACTTCCTGCGCGCAGCGTCAGTGGTCCTGGACACCTCCGACGAACTCGCCTCCATCACCTATGTGATGGAAGGCGACACCAAGGACGCCATAGCCGCACTGAACAAGGCGTGTGAGATCCGGCTGATGCGGGAGGGGCCGCATGGCGAGGTGAGCTTTCTTCACGCGCTCATGCAGCGCGAGGTATACGCCGAGATGGGCGCCAACCAGCGGCGTTACCTGCATACGCGGGCCGGCGAATGGTCCGGGCGCAACGGCGCCATGGCGTCGGCCGCCTTTCACTTCGAGCAGGCCGGCCAGTTTGATCAGATGGTCAAGGCGGGTTACCAGGCAGCATCACAGGCCGAGCGGGCCGGCATGTACCACACCGCGCTCATGCTGTACCAGAAGCTACGGCCGCACGTGAGCATCGAAGAGCTCGGCCCCCGCCTCGCGGGCGTGCTGATCGTCTTGGGTGACTGGGGCGAAGCCGAGAAGCTGATCGGGCTCCTTCCACTAGAGGACAGCAGCGTCCGGCTGCTCCGCTCCGAGCTCGCGTTCGTGCGCGGGGATTTCGACGGCGCTCTGGCCGAAGCCGAGATGGCGCTCATCGACAGCTCCGCCGAGCGGGTCCACGTGCTCATCCGCCTGGCTGACATCGCGCTTTACCTCGGCGATTTCAGTGAAGCGCAGCGTTACGGGCGTTCGGCTCTCGACCTCAGCAGCACCTCAGATGCCAGCCTGCGCGCCCGCTGTTACGGCATCGTGGCCGCCACCGAATACTTCGGCGGCGACATCCAGGCCGCCGAGACGCGATTCGGTGATGCGCTGGAACTCCTGGAGGGCCTGTCCGAAGCCGACCGCGACCGCGTGATCCACAGCACGATCCTCGCCAACCTCGGCAGTGTTGCCGAGACCAAGCAAGAATGGCCCGTAGCCGAGCACCACCATCGTGAGGCGCTCCGGCTGCGGCGTGAGATCGCCGACGCCCGCGGCGTCCTGCAAAGCCTGCACGCGCTGGGACGAGCGCGGCTCGGCGCAGGCGACCGCGACGAAGCCGAACGCTACTTCACCGAGGCCGAACAGCTCGCGGAAAGCCTCGGCGAAACCCTGGAACGCGCGAAGATATGGCAAACGCGCGCAGAGCTCCTGCTGCGCGACGGCGACGCCAGCCGCGCCCAGGAACTCGCCACCAGCGCCCTGGAGACCTTCACCCAGTCGCGCACCCGCTACGACATCACCCATGCCAGGGTCACACTCAGCAGAGCCGCACTCGCATCCGGGCACGAACGCCTGGCAGTACAGCAAGGAGCACTGGCCCGTTCGTCGGTGCAGGTCATGGGCTACGGCCTGCTGTGCGTGCTGTACCCGGAGGACGTCTTCGACCTTGCCGGGCGCATCGACGGCGCTCTGACCGCCTACGCTTGCGGCGACGCGCTCGGCGTGCCGTGGGAAGGCCCGCCCGGCGCGAGCTCCCACGCCACTTCCAGCCAGATCGAACAGCTGCCCGCCCGGGAGGGATGGCCGCGCGGTGCGACCTCCGACGACACGGCCCTGACCCTGCTGGTCGCCCATCACCTGGCCGACCGAGACGGCGACGGTGATCCGGCCGCTTTCCTGGCCGACCTGGCCGAGCAAGAAGCGGCCATCAGAGGCCTCGGCCCGACCACGACAGCAGCGATCGAGCGATTCCGCCGCGGCGGCGAGACCGCCGGCTCTCCCGGAAGAGCCACGAACGGGGCGGCGATGCGCGCCCTGCCCATCGGCTGGGTACTACCCCATGACCAGGCCGAACGACGTCGGCAAGTGACGATCGCGATGTCCCGGGCCACCCATGCCGACCCCGCCGCGCTGGTAGCGGCATGCGTGATCGCAGCGTGCGCATCATGGGCACTGGAGGGCGCCAGCCCGTCCATGCTCCTGGAGGCCGCCGCCGAGGAAGCCCGCGAGGCCGCCCAGGCGGTCACCACCGAGACACGGCTTGCCGAGATGCTGACTCAGGTGTCCGCGAGAACGTGGGAACCGCCCGCCAGCGGCATCAGCCTGGACCCGTACGAGACGGTGGCCGCAGCGCTGTGGTGCGCGACACAGGCCACCTCCCTGCGCAGCGGACTGGTGAACGCGGTGCAGCTCGGCGGCGATACCGATACCGTCGCCGCGCTGGTGGGCGGCCTGATGGGCAGCAAGCTGACCGCCGAGCAAGTACGCGCCGAGCTGCCATGGCACCGACTTGTCGCCCTGCCCGAACCAGAAAACGCAATAGCGGAGACCGCCACCGCGCTGGCAATTACCCGCGCAATCCAGTCCGTATGAGGCTCAGCCACGTGGTGTCACGTGGTCGTTTGCCCGTGAGTGCCGGACGTCACTCTCGGCGAACCGTGATCGCTGGTGTACCTCGTCAATGAACGTCTCCGTCACGCTTATCCGACGCCGGGATGCTCACCACGGCGGCTCCGTCCAGTACTGGCGGAACCCCGGCTGCGGGCGCAGACGGCGGCGCGCCGACGCGCCGCGCAAGTAGCTGCCGTTCGGTACAGCTGCGGGAACCGGGGATCCCTCGGCAAGGGCGTGCAGATCGAGGTGATCCGCAACTAGCTGCAGAAGATAGGTACAGCGCGGCGCCGGAATTCACCGGCCCGTGTGCCAGGGCTGTCGGTGTGCCGCGGCCCGCGGCGGGTTCCCTGGGACGCGGTTCCTGCGGCTACGGGAGGCGGGCGTTACACGGATCGTGTGGCCAGGCCGGCTCGGTACGATCGCCGCATGGCCTATGACGAAGATCTCGCCGCTCGCATCAGGGACCTGATCGGCCCTGACCCTGATCTGACCGAGAAGAAGATGTTCGGCGGACTGGCCTTCCTCATCCGCGGGCACATGGCGATCAGTGCCAGCGGCCAGGGCGGCGTGCTGGTCCACGTCGATCCCGGACGGTCAGCCGACCTGGTGGCCACGACCAGGGCCGCCACCGCGGTGATGCAGGGCCGGGAGATGCCCGGCTGGCTGCGCGTCAGCCCGGACGACCTGGCCAGCGACGACCTTTCCCGGTGGGTGGACATCGGCGTCGGGCACGCGCGGTCGCTGCCGCCCAAGCAGCTGGCGAAGAACAAGCCGAAGAAGTAAGCGGCCGCTCCACGCGGTCGTCCGCGCGCCGCGGGCCGTTGCGTGTCACGTGCAATGAGCGCGGAGCCGGTCACGGCAGGCATCAGCAACAGGCCGCGGCCACGGCGGGACCCACCCGGTGGGCTGCGCAGGACGGGCCGGTCCGGGACCGCGGGACCGCCGCCCGCGGCGCTGGCCGCCAGGCACGATAATCCCAGGTCAGCGACTACAGATCGTCACCCGTCAACCTGCCCGAACCGCACGCGTACCCGCCGATCTGCGCGTAGAACCCGGTCTGGATGGACGCCACCGGTGCCGCGCCGAATAGGTGGATCTGTGCGGTGGGAGCGTCGCCGCGTGCCCGCTGCGGGGCTGGCGCGGGACGGTGATCAGGCGGGCAGCCGGGCGATCAGGTTCTGCCCGTACCCGGCGAAGCCAAGGGATCGGGCGATGGCCAGCGATGGTGAGTTGGTGGCCAGGGCGCGGTACCGGATGATTCCTGCGGTCGGCAGGGTGTCGCCGATCATCTGGACGGCGATCTTCTTGGCGAGGCCGCGGCCCCGGGCGGCCGGATGGGTAAGCAGGCCGACATCGGCCGGGTGCCCGCGGAACAAGGTGAGGTTCCCGGCCGCGACCAAGCCGTCCTCCTCGATCCCGTACAGCACGCCGTTCGGGTCGGCGAACCCGCCCTCGGCCCATTCCGCCTCCCCGCACGCCTCCCGCAGCCCAGCCAGCAGCAGATCACCGCGGTCCAGCCGGCGCCCGGCGCCGGGGACAGCGGGCGTGAAGTGCCCGGCGTCGGTGAATCCGTGCCACGACGGTCCGAGAATCTGGGCTTCACCGACGCCGGCGATCCTGGCGCACGCGCCGGGCGTGAACAGGTGACCGGACGGGGTGGACGCCAGCGCGGCGGCGGTGCGGGGCCGTAGTCGGCCGGGACAGTACACCAAGACGGCGGCACGCACGCCAGCCATGTAGACGGCGTTGCGGCCTCGCAGGCAGGCACCGCCTGGGACCATGTGCGCGCCCGGCTCGCCCAGCAGCCGCAGATCGCAGCCAAGGGCCTCGGCCCACGCCACCGCCGCGGCCGCTTCCAGTTCCCCGCCGGCCATGACACGATTCTCCCCGGGCAAGGCACGCAGAATCAGGACCATCGGAGCGCGGCCAGCCTTTACCACTCGGTTCGCAGAGGCGCCGAGTCAGCAGGGCGGTCACTCACACCCTGGAATATCCGCCACGCTGCGTTACATTCGCTGGCTGTAGCCCGTGTGCGAGATCCGCGCGGTCGTGAGGTCCTCGGCGCTCGTCAGACGGGACATGCAGATCAGGTCTTCATGTGGCCCGGGGGCCGACGCCTTTTGCGGGTTCGGGCTGAAGCGTGGGCTGCGGTCCGCTGACCGCACCCAGCGCGGCGTTGACCACGGCGATGATCGCCCCTCCGGGCGTGACCGAGACGAACGAGCTGAGGAAGCCGGTGCCGAAGAACTGCTGACGAATCCCGGCCAGCGCTAGGAGTTCGAACGCGATCGCTGTGAGCGCGAGCAGCAGCGCCGATCGGTAGCGGGCCGGGACCCTGCTCTCGGCCCGGTTCGGTACGAGGTGATCTTCCCCAGGCCCTGGATCCGCGGGGACAGCTGCAAGACACCCAGGTCGAACAGGCGAAGTTGGCCAGCGTCGCGCCGTGGGGTGTCGGTGGCGTCGGTCTTGCTTCGTTGCGGGTCCTGTGTCAGACAGCAGGACATCCGGCAAAGTGGGCACTTTGGCGGTGTTCATGGCGTGGTTCTTACTGACACCCCGCTTCTGGTCAGCTGTAATTCCGCGTGCGGGGCGGGTGGCGTAGCGTTGGTCTGTTATGGCAACGGTGCGGCATGGGGCGGGGAATCTGCCGGCGGAGCTGACCAGTTTCGTCGGCCGCCGCGGTGAGCTGGCCGAGGTCAGGCGGCTGCTGGCGGGCTCCCGGCTGGTGACGCTGACCGGGGTCGGCGGGGTGGGCAAGACCCGGCTGGCGCTGCGGGCCGCGGCCGGGGTGCGACGGGCGTTTCACGGCGGGGTATGGCTGGTGCGGCTGGACCAGCTGCGGGATGAGGCGCTGGTGGCCCAGGCGGTGGCGGGGGCGCTGGGCCTGCAGGACCGGGCCGGGTACGCGCCGGCCGCGGCGCTGGCGGAGTACCTGGCCGGGCGGCGGCTGCTGCTGGTGGTGGATAACTGCGAGCACCTGGTGGACGCGGTGGCCGAGCTGGCCGATCTGCTGCTGCGGGCAGCGGCCGGGCTGCGGGTGCTGGCCACCAGCCGGGAATCGCTGACCATTGACGGGGAGAGTGTGCTGGCGGTGCCGCCGCTGCCGGTGACGCCGCCGGGGCGGCGGCTGACCGCGGCGGAGCTGACGCGGTTCCCGGCGGTCGGGTTGTTCGCCGAGCGGGCCGCGCAGGTGGTGCCAGGGTTCGCCGTCACCGAGGCGAACGCGGCGGCGGTGGCCGGGATCTGCCGCCGGGTGGACGGGCTGCCGCTGGCGATCGAGCTGGCCGCGGCGCGGCTGCCGGTGCTGTCGGCGGAGCAGATCGACGCCCGGCTGGGGGACCGGCTGGGCCTGCTGACCGGGGGAGGCCGCGCCCGGCCGGCCCGGCTGCAGACGCTGCGCGCCTCGATCGAGTGGAGCTACGAGCTATGCACCCGGGCCGAGCGGCTGTTGTGGGCGCGGCTGTCGGTGTTCGCCGGCGGGTTCGAGCTGGACGCGGCCGAGGGCGTCTGCGCCGATGACCGGCTGGCCGCCGGCCGGGTGCTGGACCTGCTGGCCGGCCTGGCCGGCAAGTCCATCCTGATCGCCGGGCACCGCGAGGGCGTGGCCCGGTACCGGCTGCCGGAACCCTTGCGCGAGTTCGGGCAGGAACGCCTGCAGGAATTCGGCGAGTGCACCGCGCTGCGGCGGCGGCACCGGGACTGGCATGAGCAGCTGGCCGCCCGGGCCGACACCGACTTGCTCAGCCCGCAGATGACGCAGTGGGTGGCTCGGCTGTTCCGGGAGCACGCCAACGTGAACGCGGCCCAGGACTTCTGCCAGGCCGAGCCGGGCGAGGCCGAGGCCGGGCTGCGCATCGCGGTGCACGTCTGGCCCTTCTACTACTGGAACGCGGGCCATGTCAGCGAGGGCCGGTATCGGCTCGGCCAGGCCCTCGCCCAGGCTGGCGAGCCCACCGTGTGGCGGGCGCGGGGGCTGCTGTCCGACAGTTTCCTGGCCGCCATGAGCGGCGACCGCGGCGCCGCACGGACGCTGCTGGAGCAGGGCAGCAGCCTGGCCGGGCAGCTGGACGACCCGGCCACGCGGGCGTTCGCCGCCTACTGCGCGGGAACTGCCTGCCACCTGGCCGGTGACCTGCGGCACGCCATCGCCCACTTCGAAGACGGGCTGGCGGCCCTGCCCGCGGCCGCCGTCCACGCCCGCCAGCGTGCCCAGCTGCTGACCAGCCTGACGATGGCCGTGGGCCTGTCCGGCGACGAAGAACGCGCCGTCGCCTGCCACCACGAGCTTGTCGCGCTGATCCAGGCCGACAGCCCATACATCCGCTCCGCGTACTCCGCGTGGTCGCTGTGGGGGCTGGGGGTAGCGGCCTGGCGCCGGGGTGACCTGGACCGGGCCACCGGCCTGCAACAGCAGAGCCTGCGGCTGTGGCAAGGCCTCGACGACCGGACGGACCCCGCCTTGTGCCTGGAGGCGCTGGCCTGGATCGCCGCGTCGGGGCACCAGTACGAGCGCGCCGCGGTCCTGCTCGGCGCCGCCGTCGGCGTGTGGCAGCCCACGGGTACGACCCTGGACAGCTACCAGCAATTTGCGGGCCATCACCGGGACTGCGAGCTCCAGGCCCGGCAGGCCCTGGGCGAGGCCGCGTTCCAGGCCGCCTGCCGCCGTGGCCGGGAACTGCCCGGTGCCGACGCCGTCGCCTATGCCCTGCAGCAGCCGCCGGAAAACCCGCCAGGAAAGCCGCCGGCACCGGCCGTGTCCGACGGGGCGCCGCTGACGCGCCGGGAACTGCAGGTGGCCCGGCTGGTCGCCGTCGGCCGCAGCAACAAGGAGATCGCCGCCGAGCTGGTGATCTCGCGCCGGACCGCCGAAGGCCACGTGGAGCGCATCTTGACCAAGCTCGGCTTCACCTCCCGAGCCCAGGTCGCCGCCTGGGCCGCCGCGTCCCGGACGGACGGTGAGGGCGGCTTAGCCGCTCCTCTGTGTCCACGCGCCGGCCGCCTGGGCAGTTCCTAGGTAACAGGTAGTGCTTCGGGTATTTTCCCCCTCGCTGACCCGGTGCGCCGGCAGGCAGGCTGACCGAAACGAAGACCAACTAAGGTCTTCCTCCTCAAAGGAGGCGGGCATGAGCGCCACCGAAGTACACAGCCCGGGCCGCGACGCGGCCGCCGGGACGGTCGACATGCGCCTGGAGGTGCAAATCATCCCGGTGTCCGACGTCGACCGGGCCAAGCAGTTCTACCAGCGGCTGGGCTGGCGGCTCGACGCCGACGACGCCCCGCTGGAGGGCCTGCGCATCGTCCAGTTCACCCCTCCGGGCTCCGGCGCCTCGGTCACGTTCGGCCAGGGCCTCACCACGGCCGCGCCCGGCTCGGCCGAGGGCGGGCTGATCGTCTCCGACATCGAAGCGGCCCACGCCGACCTGGCCGGCCGCGGCGTCGACGCCAGCGCGATCTGGCACGGCCCGCCGTTCCCGGTCGAGGCACGGCAGCCCGGCCCCGATCCCGACCGGGCCAGTTACGGGTCGTTCTGCTCCTTCACCGATCCGGACGGCAACACCTGGCTGGTCCAGGAGGTCACCACGCGGCTGCCCGGCCGGGTCGACGCGGCGGGCACGGCGTTCGTATCCACGGCGGACCTGGCCAGCGCGCTGCGGCGGGCTGGGGCTGCCCACGCCGAGCACGAAAAGCGCGCGGGGCGGCCGCACCTGTTCCACCACTCCGGCCAGGACGAGAACTGGCCCGCCTGGTACGCCGCCTACCTGGTGGCCGAGCAGGCCGGGACGGACCTGCCCGCGTGACCGATCTCGCGCATATGCCGGCCGCCGCGGATGCGGCGGCCGGCACAACAACAAGGCAGGACCCGGACCTCAACGTTGTCGTTTCGACAGCGCCAACCCGGATTCCTGCCTGGCCCATTACGACGTGAAAAACGACCCGGGCAAGACCGAGGCACCAGGAGACGGTCCGACCGGGATGCCGGCCTGGACCGGCGATTTCGGCGGATCGCGTGCGGAGCAGTACGGGTACGTCAACCGAGTCATCGCCGACGATGAGCTCGACGAGGAGGTCAGCCGGATCGCCTCGCGACTCGCCGCTTTGATCACGACGCGATCGCGCGCACTTAGTCTTAGTCGACCGGGTGACGTTGCCCGCCGGCAGCGAACCGCCGCCACGATCGCCTCCAAGGCCAGTACGCCGGCGGAATGCCGGCCGCAACCGCCGCCCCGGGCAGCCAGGTCGACTTCACCGGGACCGACGGCTACGGCACCTGCCACCCCGAGGAACAAGACGGTGAGCACAGCGTGGGGCATGCGAGGATTCTCACACAGCAGTCCCCGCCGTTCCCCGCCCTCCAGGGCGAGGCCGCGGAGCGAAGACCCGCCGATCTGTTCGGCAATCCCGTTGCCAGGATGGCTGTCCGATGCACGCCGAACTGGTGATCTGTATTCGGCCACGTACGCAGCCGGGCCTCCCGGGGGCTGGACAGATCTGCTGAGGGTGGTGTGATGCGAGGGCATCGCAAACGGAACGGACGGCGGCAGTGCCCGTCTTACCGGAGCAAGCCAGGCGGCGCTCCCCGGAGTCAGTGGTCGGGGATCCAGTTGCCATGGAAGCCCAGCGGGATGCGGGCCGGCAGGTGAATGCGCGCGACCGGCTCGGCGGTGAAGTCCTGGGCGGCGAGGATGACCAGGTCGGCCGCGCCGCGGTCGGGATTGTGGACGAAGGTCATGACGTAGCCGTCGTCCTCGGCGGAGTCCGGCGCGGCCGGGGCGAACACGGCCTCGCCCACGGTGGCGTCGCGGCCGAACTCGTGCGCCTGCACGGTGCCGTGGTCCAGGTCGTGCTTGAGGATCGCGTTGGTGAACGCGTCGTCGGTGAAGTCGCCGGCGGCCGTGATGGCACGGGTGACCTCGCCGATGACCGCGCTGTAGCCGTAGCGGTGCGGCCGGGAGATGACCCGCTCGTCGACCCGGGGGAATTCCTGCCCGCGGTCGTCGAGGCGCTGCTGGGTGATCTTCCCGGCGGCCGGGTCGATGGTCCACCGGTCCAGGGTCACCGGGCCGTGCGCAGCCCACAGCGTGGAGACGTCGAACCCCGTGTTGTACTGGCACAGGTCGACCAGGATCCGGCCGTGGGAGTCCTCATAGGCGTTGAGGCAGTGGAACACCCAGCACGGCTCGATCTCGATCCAGCGGACGGGCGAGCTGCCGTCGCGGGGGAGCAGGCCGACCCGGGCCTGGTGGGCGGAGTTCCACACGTACGGCAGTTCCTTGCCCTGGGTGGCCGCGTTCAGGCTGAACGTGACCGGCAGGTCCAGCAGTACCACGTAGTGGGCGGTGAGCGCGAAGTCATGCATCATCGGCCCGTCGGGGACCGGGACGTCGGTGGTGCGGGTGACCTTGCCGCCCGGCTCGACGATGACGTGCTGCACGTGGTCCCAGGCCCAGAAGTACGCGATCGCGTGCAGCTCGCCGGTGGCGTGGTCGAGCTTGGTGTGCGCGGCGAAGCCGCCCGGCAGGGTCCCGCCGAAGTCACACGGGCCGACCGTGTCCAGCTCATCGGTCAGCTCGTACGGCAGCGGGCCCGCCTCGACCGTGGCCAGGGTGCGGCCGCCGTGGGAGATGATGCAGGTGTTCGCGGCGAAGTCCATGTTCTCGTGCACCGGGCCAGCCGGCCACTTCTCGTCGTGCTGTGCGGCAACGGCCTTCGAACGGACCCACCGGTTGCGGTACCACTCGGCCTTGCCGCCGCGCAGCCGCACGCCGTGCACCATGCCCGCGCCCAGGAACCAGTGGTAGTGGGGGTCGTCCAGGCCCAGCGGGTTCGGCCCGTTGCGCAGGTAACGGCCGTTCAGCCCGGCGGGCACCTGACCGGTGACCGGCAGGTCGAACGCCGTGATCTCCTCCTCTACGGGTGCGAAGGACCTTTCCAGGAAACGGCGGTCATCAGGCGTGGACATGATCCCTCCCGCGTGGCGGCAGATGCTGTGTCGTCACCATAATGCGAGCATGACACAGCGCCCGCGGCGGGAAAAGCTGATGAACGCACTCTTCGGCTAGGCCGAACGATGAGCCTTCCACCCGACGATATGAAGCTCCGAGCACGCGGGACATATGAGCCCACCGGCGCAGGAGGGCCCTGTAGTCCTCATGCGGGTGGCTGCCCAGACACTGGCACCCTTCCCGGACCGGGGGCGCGCTCACGAATACGGAGCAAAGTGCCGGCCGGTGGCAGGGGCGGAAACCAGACCGCAGAGCGCCTGACCTATATGACGGCAGCGGCCGGCGCCCCATCTGTCCGGCGAACCGCGATAAGTCCCGTATCAGGCCCGATCGCCGAGCCGGGTCAGCCGGGCCTGTCGTCCGGGCCCTGCGCACGGCCGGTCAGCACGGACAGCGAGGCCCTGAGGCCCGTGTCCCTTTCCCCGACGAGTTCCCAGGCCCGCGCGATTCCGGCGAGCACCGACGCGATCAGGGCGTAACATATTACTTGCACGGCCGTGCTGAGGCGCGGGTCGGCGAGCACGGCGATGCCGCAGACCAACTCGGTGCCGAAGATCAGCAGCAGCAGGATGACCAGCCCCAGCTGCTGCCGCTGCTGGCGTTGCGTGGCCTGGCTGGACAGGATAGACCGGACCCCCGCAGCGGTGAACAAGATCCCGATGACGCCCAGTACGACCGCCGGGTACCCAGGGCTGGTGCCGGGCACCAGGCTGAACAGCGAGACCGCCATCGCATTGGTGAACGCCAGCAAGGCCGCGGCCGCCCGGACCTGGTGAATGGCGGCAGGGCCGGCGGCCGGGCCCCGGCGCGGCGTTACGGACAAGGCGACGAACAGCAGGCCGGTCAGCGAGCCCGCGGTGGCGGCGACCGCCGCGAAAAGCTCCCGGTAGACCCCAGGTACCACCGAGTCAACATACCCGCGAATCAGCCGAGCGCTCAATCGCCTGCCGGGCGGCCCGAACGCGGCGGACAGCGGGGTCAGCTATCACCTCGAACGGAAGGACCACGACGCCGAGCACCAGCCCTGGACACCGCCGACGTCATCGAGCTCGCCGAGCTGCTGCAGTTCCCGGCTGACCGGCTCGCGTCCGACCACGACCAGCTCGGCACGTCCCTGGCCCACTTCGCCGGCAGCCAGCATACGGCGTCGAGATGCTCCGCGCCGACCTCGCACGGTTCGCCTTCCTGCTCAGCGTAATCAATAGGAAGGCCGCCTCGATCCGGGCAGCGGCTGCAGAACGCGTTACTGCCAGATAAGCCCGAGTCTCCCCTCGCGGACCGGCTCGGCCGCCGCGCCAGATGCCGATGACCGTTTGCGCAGCCTGGCCTGTGCCTCACCGCCCGCCCCGGCACCCGGCCCCAGGCGCTGTCTGTGCGGGCGAGCCGCAACAGAGGCTTGCCGCCGTGCCGCCGCGGATAGGCGCGGGCACCCGGGCACCAGCTCTAGCGCTGGCCGGGCACGCCATCCCGGCAGGAAGGGCCGAGCTGAGGTCACCCATCGCTGCGCCGCCGCTACGACACTTCGGTGCGGGCGGTGTGAATGCGTTCCGAACTGGATGGTATGCGCGCCTCCGGGGCTCGGACCTGTCAGCAAGCACCACGCGAATATTCGGCGTTAGGGTTAGCCCACCGAAACTGTAGTTTCGGCCATTGCTCACCCTCCGTGATTGCCATTTTTCGACTCAATGACTGCGATTGGCCGGTACCGTCGCCCCGGGCCGGTTTCGGCCGCCCGAGCCTGGATCAGGCGCCCGCCGCGGCGGCGATCGCGCGTACCGACCGGTCGACGTCAGCCTCGGTGGTTCGCCAGCTCGACACCGAGATGCGCATGAGCCGCTCGCCATGCCAGGCCGTCGAGCCCATCCAGCACTGGCCCGAGCGCTGCACAGCCTCGATGACCAGCTCCGTCGTCGCGTCGTCCTCACCGAATCGCACCAGCACCTGGTTCAAGACGACGTCGTTGACGACCGAGATGCCGTCGATGGCGGCGAGCTGGGTAGCAAAGCGCCGGGCCAGGGCACAGCAGCGGTCGACGAGCTCGGCAATGCCGCTTCGCCCCAGCTCGCGCAGCGCGGCCCAGGTCGCGAACCCGCGCGCCCGGCGGGACGACTCGAGCACGAAGTCGCCGGGCGGGCGCACGGCGGCCGGAGCGGTGCCGACGAGGTATGCCGCCGTGTAGGCCATCGCCGCCGCGTGCGCGTCCGGGTGAGCGCAGAACGCGTAGCCCGAGTCATAGGGCACGTTGAGCCACTTGTGGCCGTCGGTGCCCCACGAGTCGGCGGTCTCGATGCCGGCCACCAACGGCCGCGTCGCCGGGCTCGCGGCCGCCCACAGCCCGAACGCCCCGTCGACGTGAGCCCAGGCACCGCGCGCGTGCGCCGCCGCCACCGCACCCGCGAGGTCATCGCATGCCCCGGTGTTGACGTTGCCAGCCTGCAAGCACACGATCGTCGGGCCAGCAGGCTTGCCCGCCAGCACGGTCCCGAGCGCGGCCACGTCGATGGCGCCATTTCCGTCCGCGGGCACGAGCTGGAGCGAGGCGGCCCCGAGTCCCAGCAGACGCAACGAGCGGTCGATCGTGGCATGGCGCTCCTCGCTCGCCACGACCCTGACAGCCGGGCCCCCGGCAAGCCCGTCGCGCTCCACGTCCCATCCCACGTCCGCGAGGACCTGGTGGCGGGCCGCGGCCAGGCACACCGTGTTGGCCCCCTGGGCGCCGGTCACGAACCCGAACGACACATCACTCGGCAGACCCAGAAGCTCAACGAGCCAGGCCCCGGCGACCTCCTCGACGAGGGCGGACGCCGGCCGACGACAGGTGGTTGTACGCCGGCTGGTCCCAGCCCACGGCGAGCATGTCGGCTGCGGTCGCGGCGTCGAGGGCACCCCCGATGACGAAGCCGAAATAGCGAGGACCGGTCGTCGCGACCATGGCCGGCTCGACCGCGGCGACGAGCTGGTCGACAACCTCGCCCGCAGGGGTGGGGCCATCAGGCAGCCGGCCCCCGATCGCCGCCCGCACGGCGTCCGGGTCGACTTCAGGGAACACCGCGGCCTCCTGGGCGGCCTCGCGGTAGGCCGCCACGCGGTCTGCGGTCCGGGCCAGCAACGCACGCAGATCGGTCATGACCCAATCCTGAACCGCAGCGAGCGATCCCGCCCACCAGTTCAGCCGTGCCAACGTCAACCCGGCGTCGAACCGCCACCGAGGCGATTGCGTGCACAGGCCTGCCAACCCGCGCCACACCTGGTCAATCTGGATCTCCAGGCATAACCAGATAACCCGGCTGATCACCCGGGTATCACTCGCTCCGTGTGGCTGCGCCAGTTCACGTTGCGTGATCAGCAGTGGCCTTGGGCTAGGCGCGCACTCCCGCCGATCTGCGCGCCGACCACGGTTCCTGGCTAGCCGTCGATGCCGCGCCCGAACGGGATGATCTGCGTGCGGCTACCCGCGTGACCGACGTTGGATCGTATCGATGAGCGGAAGGATGTCTGACACGACTCTGAATTCGGCGTCAACAGCGTGTCTCTCAGGGATGGCGGAGAGTGGCATTACTCCAGAGAGGGACGGCCGCACCGGCGAGCGTGATCGCGGTCACAGATCGCGGCCTCTGGATCAGACGCCAGCGCGCGGCATCTGCTCCCTTGGTCGCTCGCAGCATGAGTGGCGGCGGTTACCGGGCTATTGGGTCCCAGCCGCGCAGGTGCTTCACGGATTGGCGGTACTCCCATTCGATGGCGTCTTTTAGCAGGTGGGCCAGCCGCCCGCCGCTGGTGACGCCGGCGATGTCGGCGACCCCGCGGTGGGTCCCGACCGAGACGACGAACCCCTTGTCGTGGAAGGTGAACGCCTCCAGCGGCCTGCCGTTCAGCTCCGCGTCCAGGTTGCGGGCCACCGTCTCGCCTTCCTCCAGCGCCACCTGCGCCAGCGGGGGCAGCACGTGCCCGGTGCGCGGATCGGTCACCGAAGCGAGGTCGCCGGCGACGTAGATCTCCGGATGGTCGAGCACGCGCAGGTACCGGTCGACCTTGACGCGGCCGTTGTGCCCGGTCGGCAACCCCGAATCGGCCACAAGCTCGGGTGCTTTCACCCCACCCGCCCAGACGAACACCCCGCCCTCCACCAGCTGGCCGTCGGTGAGCTGGAAGCCTTCCTCGGTCGCGGCGGCGATGGCTGCGTTGGTGCGGACCTGGACCCCCAGGTCAGAGAGGATTCTGGCGGCCTTGTCGATCAGCTGCGGTGACGAGCCGGCCAAGATGGTGGGGCCCGCCTCGACCAGCTGCACGGCGGGCCGGCCGGGCGCCAGGCCGTGGCGGCTGGCCACCTCGGGCAGCATCTCGGCGAGTTCGCCGGCCAGCTCGACCCCGGTGGCGCCGCCGCCGCCGACCACCACGGTCGCCAGGCGGCGCTGCCGCCCGGGGTCGGCGGCGGCCGCGGCAGCCGTGAGCGCTTTGCTGACCGCCGCCCATACCTGCTCGGCGTCGCTGGCCGAATACAGCGACAGCGCGCGGTCGGCCAGGCCGGGGATGGCGAAGTCGTTGGGCCGGCTGCCGAGCGCCAGCACCAGCCGGCCCCAGCCGATCGGCCCAGCGCTGGTGAGCAGCCGCTGGCCGGCCAGGTCGAAACCATTGATCTCGGTCTGGGCGAAGCTGACCCGCTTGGCCAGCATGTCCTGGATCGGGATGCGTACCGCGTCGGCGGCGCGGGTGCCGCCGGCGACCCGGGGTAGCTCGGTGATCACCTGATGGTAGTCGTGCCGGTCGACCAGGGTCAGCTCCATCTTGGGCTGGTCGCGCAGCTTGGCCGTCAGGCGCAAGGCGACGTGCAGCCCGGCGTAGCCCGCGCCGGCGACCACGACCTGACCGCTGCTCCCGGAGTTGGATGCGGGCACGGCGTCCTCCATGGGTATTGCCCTTCCTGGGAGATGGTTGCTGGCCGGTCACACATCCCTGGGCCGGCCGGGCGCTGGCCGCTGCTTGCTCCGGACGGGGAGGCCAGCTGTCTCGTTACAGCTATTAACGGTAACGAAACTATGAGCCAGGGTATTGATGCACGCCTCGCCACGCTGACGACGCTCGCGAAGGCCGGGCAGGCCTCATGGCGCAGCGGTGAGGACTGGATACAGGGAGGTGCCTGGTGAAGGCGATTGTGGTGACGGATGAGGCTGCGGGAACGGCCGGGATGACGCTGGTGGAGCGGCCCGAGCCGGAACCGGCGATAAACGACGTCGTTGTTCAGGTTCATGCGTCGGGATTCACCTCGGGTGAGCTGACGTGGCCCTCGACCTGGACCGATCGCGTCGACCGTGACCGAACACCGTCGATTCCCGGGCACGAGCTGGCCGGAGTGGTCACCGCCCTCGGCTATGGCACGGCGGGGCTGTCAGTGGGACAGCGGGTGTTCGGCCTCACGGACTCGTATCGCGGCGGCGGGCTGGCGGAGTATGTGGCGATCGAGGCACGCAACCTCGCGCCGCTGCCGGGCGACGTCGACTTCACGGTGGGCGCGAGCCTGCCGATGCCGGGGCTGACCGCGTGGCAGGGACTGTTCGACCACGGCCGCCTTCAGGCGGGGCAGAGCGTCCTCGTGCACGGCGCGGCCGGCTCCGTCGGGTCGATGGTGACGCAGCTCGCACGTGAGTTCGGCGCGTACGTCATCGGCGCCGGACGCGCCGCCGACCGTCAGAAGACGCTCGACTTCGGCGCGATGGAGTTCGTCGACCTCGAGAACGACGCGCTGGAAGACGTCGGCGGCGTCGACCTGGTGTTCGACGTCATCGGCGGAGACATCCAAAGGCGGTCCGCAGGCGTGATCCGGGCCGGAGGAACACTGGTGACCATCGCCGGCCCGCCCGAGGCGCGGCCTGTGGACGGCCTGGCGGTCGACTTTGTTGTCATGTCCGATCGTGCCCAACTGGGTGAGATCGTCCGGCGGGTGCGTGACGGACGGCTGCGGGCGAACATCGGCAACATCGCAACCCTCGACGATGCCGTCGCGGCCTTCAATCCGACCGAGCGGATCAGCGGTCAGACGATCATCCGCGTTCGTCCGTGAGCGACACGCGCCCATCAATGGGCGACGTAGACGGGGCGGTGTTGGTGGGTGTCAACAGCAACGCCGTTATGGCCCACGGCCATCGGCAATGCCAGGAAGGGGCCTCCCATCAACAAACAGTCCAGCACGCAGCAATCGCGCCGGCGGCCGCGGGCGATCGATCTGCGGCCTATTGGCGATCATTAATGCCGGGCCTCGTTCCGTCCACGGGCGGCCTCTGGAGGTGAGAGATGCAGGTAGCGGGGATTCGCCGGATCGGTGACCGGGTTGAGATAATCGAGGTGAGTGAGCTTCGGCCGCTGGCTGGCGACGAGGTGCTGCTCGAGGTGATGGCGGCCGGCGTGGGCAACTGGGATGAGTTCGTCCGCACCGGCGGCTGGGACGTGGGCGCCAGGCCGCCGATGGCGCTGGGCGTGGAGGCAGCCGGCACGGTGATGGCGGCTGGCCAGGCGGTCAGTGACTGGGCGCCCGGCAACGCGGTCATGACCCATCCAGTGCCGCTGCGAGACCAGGGGACCTGGGCCCCCCGCCTGATCGCCCCGGCCGGCCTGCTCGCCCGAAAACCGGACGGTGCCAGTTGGGAGGCCGCGGCCGCTTTCCCTGTGCCCGCGCTCACCGCCGAGCAGGTTCTCAGCGACATGCTCAACGTCTGCGCCGGTGAGCAACTCCTGGTCCACGGAGCCGGCGGGATCACCGGCGGACTGCTCGTTGCCCTGGCCGCGGTGCGCGGCACCCAGGTCATCGCGACGGCTGGCCCGGCAAGCCGTCCGCGGGTAACCGCGCTCGGGGCGCGCCACGTGATCGACTACCACGACCAGGATTGGCCCGCACAGGTCCGCGCGCTCACCGCGAACCGCGGGGTGGACGCCGCGGCCAACGCGGTACCCGGCGGCGCCGCCAGCGCGATCCGAGCGGTCGCCTACGGCGGGCGGCTGGCGACCATCACCTCCGACCCGCCCGGCCAGCAACGCGGCATCACGGTCTCCAGCATCTACGTCCGCCCGGACGGAAACCAGCTGCGCGAGCTCGCGACGCGATTCGCAGACGGCCAGCTGGAGATTCCGGTCGCCGACCGCTACCGTCTCGCCGATGCCGCCCAGGCACTCGCCCAGGTAGCGGGCGGCCACACCGCCGGAGCAGTCGTCCTCACGCCCTGACCCAAACCCGGGTAAGAACCGGCAGATGCTCGCACGCCGTATGACAATGCCTCATTGAAGAGGTCCCCGTCGGCGCTCGCAGGTAATAGTCGATATGCGCGCGGGCTCCGCTGTCGCCCAGACCATACCCAGCCACACCTACTCGGCGATCCGCGCGACCTAACCGATGGTAAACATAGCCAGTGCAGTCACTCGGGGGGTCTGTAGTCGAGCCGCGCGGGATGTCGCGGCGGGCTGACAGCAGGTGCGGGGAGGGGGAGCCAGCCTCGGTCAGCCTGCTGCGGGAGCCGGCAGCCTCCGCATTGATGATGACGGCACGATGACGGCCCGCCTAGGCCGGGGCAGCGCACCGCGTGCCGCTCCGGTCTGGACTCGTCATGAGCTAATGAGCAGCCAGGTTGCGAGGGCGAAACTCGTGCAGGCGATGAGGATGCGCAGGATGCCGGGGCGGGCCCGCCGGGCGATGGACGGCCCGATGAGACCGCCTGCGACCGTGCCGGCTGCGAGCGGGATGGCTGCGGTCCAGACGACGTTCGCCGTGACGGCGAACATCAGGGCCGGCAGGAGGTCGCTGGCGGCAAGGATCACGTTCTTCACGGCATTCGCGCGATGCAGCACTGGCTCGGCGGTAAGCAGCAGGAGCGCGATCAGGAGTATGCCGGAATCCGGCGCCGAAGTAGCCGTTGTAGACGGCTACCGCGCCGAGCCCGCCGAACACGGCGGTCCTTCCCCACGAGTGCTCGTTCTCCTTCTGCCACCCGCTGATCCTCGGTTGCATGAGCAGGGTCAGCGAGCGGCCGCGACCAGAAACGGCACGACCCGGTCGAAGACGCCGCCGGGCGTCACGACCAGCAGGATCGCACCCGCCAGGGATAGCGTGATGCTCACCGGCATCCACCGGCGGATCGTCGAGCCCTGGCCGGTGATGTCGGGCGCTGCGCGGCTTGCAGAGCTCAGCCCGCTGCCTACCATCGCCACGGAGTTCGTGACGTTCGCGGCCAGCGGCGGGATGCCCACGGCGAGCAGCGCCGGATACGCGACCAGCGTGGTGATCCCGCCGGCGGTGCCGATGACCCCGGCTACGGCACCTGCCCCCCCGAGGAACAAGACGGTGAGCACAGCGTGGGGCATGCGAGGATTCTCACACAGCAGTCCTCGCCGTTCACCGCCTCCAGGGCGAGGCCGCGGAGCGAAGACCCGCCGCTATGTGCTGACATCTACGTCGCCCAGTGATAGTCCGGCGGCACGCGCGAATGGCCGTTCTGGGCATCGTCGTGGACCGCGACCAGATCGACCGCGCCGACACGATGCTGGCCGGACTACACGCCCGCGCCCGGCACAACAGCCGGGCACCGGAGGCGACCTGGCCGGAGACCGACGGACCCCGCATCACCGCCCTGGCCCGCCACGACCCCGAGACCCGGACGGTCACCCTCGTCCTGGACGCCACCACCGCAAGCATCGCCATGTTCGCCCTGGCCGCGCACGCCGACGAGCGGGAAGCTCACGTCCGCGAGGTCGAACAGTACGGCGCCGACCTGCCCGAAGGCTCCTATGGCCGGCGAAACCGCCAGGCCATCGCCGCCCGCGAGATCCGGGTCGCCACCCGGCTGCGCGCCATCCAGCACGCCTACCAGGCGGTGGCCGGACACGACACCGTGCACACGCCGCCCGAGCCCACCCGAACATTCCGGGCTCCTGGGCTTCAGGCCAGCAGGCAGATCGAGCTGGAGGCCGAGCCGTGACCCGCCAGGTTGCGGCCATCAACGCCGGACGAGGCGGCAACGACGCTGCCGGGCGGCCGGTCCCGCCCCAAGGCCCCTACTGGGACCTCGACCTGCTCACCCCCGACGATGTCTGCGCCCTGCTGAAGGTGAAGAAAAGCTGGCTCTATGACGCCGTAGAAAGCGGTGCACTCGAAGCCGTCCGACTAGGCAAGCAACTCCGGTTCCGTCCATCAGCGCTCACCCGTTATCTGGACGAACGAGTGAGTAACGTGAACGAGGGCTGACCCACCCGTTCCTGAGTGCTGTCGGCGGGCACCCGGTCTTCGTGCTGGCCTGGTTCACGGGCCCGCGTCAACTCCCGGCAAGGCACGGCCTAGACACTGCGTAACGCAGTACGGCACCACACGCCACGAGACTCCATGTGATCGACGTCACACAGATGTCCTAACCAAAATCCTAACCACACGGTTAGGGAAACCTTCGATCTCCCGTCAAACCCGCAGGTCACCGGCTATACAAGATGGGGAGGTCTTCACGTTTGGGGCTGACCTGCGTGGATGCGGGCTTCTTTCGGTCCGGCCCACAGGTTAAGCGCGGCGTGGCCACGCTATCTGGAGGTGGCCGTTCCGGTTCTTCGTGCTGGCCGTGGTATGCCCGCGCCGGGCGGTTTGGCTAGCGGTTCCAGCGGGGGTCGGCTTCGGCGATGGTGAGGCTGAGTTCCTCGAGCTCGGCGACTAGTTGCCGCAGGCGGCGGTGGCTGTCGAACCAGGGGCCGTAGTCGGCGAGCTGGTCGTCGGACAGGATTCGGGTGGCGGTCTTCCCGTTTTTCTTGCGGGTCCACTGGTGGTAGGGGCCGTGCAGGGCGGGCGGGTCGGCGTGGCAGTGGCAGGTTGCGTGCCCGCAGCGGGTCATCCGGTCGGCGAGGGTGCCGGGCAGCGTGAAGCCGAGGGCGGCGATCTCGGCGGCGATGCGAGTGGCCTGGGCCTGCTGGGCCGGGGTGGGCGACACGTTGTCATTGTCGCAGCCGGGGTCCCGCATCTCGCGCATCGCATTAAGTATAAGTGCTGTATGACGAATGCTGATGCTGCCGCTTATATCGGGCGGTGGCGGCCGTCGCCGGTTTCGCCCGGCGCGGCGGCGTTCGCCCGGGACGTGATCACGAGAACCAGGCCGGAGGGGCCGGAGCGGGCGAAGAACCTGCTGTGGGCGGCGGGAAAGCTCGCTGACTACGGCCTTGGGCTACGGCCTTGGGCTGGGCCTTGAGCCGATGCCGGAGGTGCTGCTGCACCCGTCGGTGACCGAGCGGTTCACCCGGTGCGCGCCTGGCCTGTCCGGGGCGGCGCGGCGGACGCTGCGCACGAACCTGCGGTTCATCGGCCGGCGCGTGGTGCCGCAGCTGTATCCGGCGGATATGCCGCTGCCCCGGGAGCGGGCCAAGAAGCCGTACAGCCCGGCGGAGATCGCCGGTTTCCTGGCGCTGGCGGACGCGCAGCCCACGATGGGACGGCGGATGCGGGCGGCGGGGCTGGTCTGCCTGGGCGCCGGCGCCGGGCTGATCCGGTCTGATCTGCGCGGCGTGCGCGGTCCGGACGTGGCGTGCCGGTCCGGCGGGGTCGTGGTCACCGTGCGCGGCACCCGCCCGCGTGCTGTGCCGGTGCTGGCCCGCTACCACCGCCCGCTGCTGGCCGCAGCGCGGTCCGCCGGGACCGGGCTGATCTGCGGCGGGGCTGATCCGGGCCGCCGGAACCTGACGAACCCGCTGATCGCCGCGCTGGACGGCGGCACCGGCCTGCCGCGGCTTGACACGTCCCGGCTGCGGGCGACGTGGCTGGCCGAGGTCGCGGAGCTGCTCGGCCTGGCCACGTTCATGCACGCCGCGGGGATCAGCTGCTCCCAGCGGCTCGGCAACCTGGTCGCCGGGCTGGAGCGGCCGGCGAGGCCGGGGCGGTGCGGCTGCCCGGGGCGGCACGCCGGCCATGATCACGCTCGCGGCCCTGGAAGGCGTCATCGACGCCTCCGGCACCGCGGCGCGGATCGAGGCCATGCTGCCCATCGGCGTGCGCTGCAGGCAGCTGAGCGTCCGCACGCTGCTGGCCGGCATGTGCCTGACCCAGGCTGACGGGCGGCCAGCCCACCTGACCCGTGTCCGCCAGGCGCTGACCAGCCTGCCCGAGGATGACCAGCGGCGGCTCGGCGTCATCACGGACTGGAAGAACGGCCCGCACCGGCTGACCTGCCGGCAGGCCGAGTACACCTTCGGCCTGGTCGCCGGCGTGCTCGCCGGGGACGAGCCCGGCGGGCAGCCATCGCCGGCGCTGCAGGCGGTCTGCGGCAGCCTGCTGGAAGCCAGCATCCCGGAGGAGCTCAAGGACGCCAGCAGGCCGCTGGCCGCGGACTGGACGGACATGGAGTCCTTCTCCCGGCCCCCGCCCGGCAAAGGCGGCCCCTGCGCCGACCCCGAGGCGTCCTGGGGCCACCGCAAGAACAACCTGCTGCGCAGCGAAGACGAGCTGTTCTGCGGCTACTACCTCTCGGCATGCGTCATGATGCGCGAGGAGAACGGCCCGGCTGTCCCCGAGCTCGCCCGCCGCATGACCCTGTCGTCCTGCCGCCACGACCCCGTCCGTGCCCTGGTCCCTGTCCTGACGGCGATGCCGGAAGACGGCATCCCGCTCGGCGACATCCTCGCCGACTCCGGCTACGCTCACCGCGACGCCGGAGCCTGGGCCATCCCGCTGCGCGCCGCCGGGGCGCGGCTCGTCCAGGACCTGCACCCGCACGACCGCGGCCCCAAGGGCACCTACGACGGTGCCATCGTCAGCAACGGGAACCTGTACTGCCCCAAGGCGCCGCGCGCGCTGCTGGAACTTGCGCCGCTGCCCCGCAGCGGCACCCCCGAAGACGCCGCCGCGCACGACGCCCGCACCGCTGAGCTGGCCCGGTACAAGCTCGGCCGCCTCACCCGGGACGACGCCGACGGCTACCACCGCGTCGCCTGCCCTGCCGCCGCGGGCAAGATCCGCTGCCCTCTCCGCCCCCCATCGATGACCCTGGACCGGGACCGCCCGGAGATCCTCCAGCCCCCGCAGCATCCCCAGGCCTGCTGCACCCAGCAGACGATCACCGTCCCGGCGGACGTGCTGGCCAAGACCGCGCAGAAACACGACTACCCATCCGCCGCGCACCGCCGCTCCTACGCCCGCCGCACCGGCGCCGAACGCGGCTTCGCCACCGCCAAAGACCCCGCCAGCACCGACATCAGCCGCGGCTGGTGCCGGCTGATGGGCCTGGCACCGCTAATGCTGTTCACCACCACCCTGCTCATCGTCCGCAACCAGCGCATCCTTGACGCCTGGAACACCCGGCAGGAAGAAAACCAGCGCCGCGCCGCCGCCGGGCTCCCCCCGAAAACCCGCAGGCGCCGCCGCAAAACCCTCGCCAGCCTCAGCACAGCACCGCCATAACCCCGCCCCGCACACGAACCCCGGGGACCCGGCACCACGACCACCAGGCAGGCAGCGCAAGCATGCCCGCAAACAGGCATCTGAGACAAAAAGCAACCAGCCAGGCACACACCGTGCCCAGCACCGCCGGCACCCGCGCCGGAACCACAGGCGCGTCTGGAATGTCAGACCCAAACGTGAAGATAGGCCTCACTGAAACGTGAAGACCTCATGGGGTGGATGATGGGACTCGAACCCACGACCCCCAGGACCACAACCTGGTGCTCTAACCAACTGAGCTACACCCACCATCGCCGCCGCTCCCCGCACGGCATGCCGAACTTACCAGCTGCCACGGATTCCGGCGCCGCTCGCGGCTGGTCGGCCCCGCGCGGCTACAAAATTATAGCGGTACCGGGCGGCTGGCCCTAACCGTGCGCCTGTGACGTCGGCAGGCTCTCGCTCGTTTCCGCGCCGAGCCGTGCGGCGATCTCCCGCGCTCGGGCCGAGTCGGGTCCCGGCTGGGGGACGAAGATGGCCGATCGGTAGTACCGCAGTTCCTGGACGCTCTCGGTGATGTCCGCGAGCGCCCGGTGGCCGCCCCGCTTGGCCGGGCTGGCGAAGTACGCGCGCGGGTACCAGCGGCGGGCCAGCTCCTTGATGCTCGACACGTCCACCATCCGGTAATGCAGGTAGGCGTCGAGCTGCGGCATGTCGCGGGCGATGAATGAGCGGTCGGTCGCGATGGAGTTGCCGGCCAGCGGCACCCGGCGCGGCTCACTGATGTGCATCTGGATGTAGCTCAGCACCATGTCCTGGGCCTCATCGATCGTGACGCCCTGGCCCAGCTCGTTCAGCAGCCCAGATGTGGTGTGCATGTCGCGGACAACCTGAGCCATCGCGTCCACCGCCTCCGGCGGGGGCTTGATGATCACGTCGATGCCCTCGTCGAGAACGTTTAGCTCGCCGTCGGTCACCAGGCAGGCAATCTCGATCAGGGCATCCTGCTCAAGGTCGAGCCCCGTCATCTCACAATCGATCCACACCAGCCGATCATCCATTGCCCCAGGCTAGGCCCTTATCGGAGCTGTGTCGGCCGGGCTCCAAATGATTCCGGCACGTTTCCTCACCAATTCCGTGCCACGAGCCGCGTGTCCGGGAAACGGCTGATGTGCCCGGGAACCGCGATAACCGGCGCGGATCCGGGGCAAGTTCCGGTCAGCCGAACGGAACTGCTGCGGGCAATCCCCCGGCTCAGGCGTTCGGCGTCAGGCCACGGGGATCGGCGGCCCGCTCTCCCGCGCCGGTTCAGTAGGGGGCGTTGGCCAGGGAGGGGATGGCCGCGTCCGTGTCGATCTCGGATCCCAGCACCGTCTCCAGGGTGACCCGGTGGTTCCGGTTCACCAGGGCGGGTCTCGTTTTCCGCTGCCGGGTCATGGTCTGGCAGGGCGTGACCCGCGCCGTTCCCAGTAGCTCGATGTCGATGTCCCCCGGGCCGGCCGCGTCCCAGCCGGGAATCTGCGACGCGCCGAAGTGACCGCCGCGGGACCACACCGCGTGGCTGCGCTCCGCGATGCGCGCCTGCGCGAACGGGGCGGGCCGCCCGGCCGGCCAGTGCCACGGCACGCGCCAGGAGTGCAGCCAGCCCAGAATGCGCTCAGCCCCGTGCATCGGGCCGTCGGTAAACGGCTCCCTGGCCCACGCCACCACGCCGATCTGCACGCACAGGCGTCCCTGGCGGTTGGCGGAGGCCGTCCGCGCTGGTGCGCCCGGGGCGGCCCCATAGTCCAGGGTCTCCGGGCTGCCGAGCAGGCAGGCGGCCCTGACGATCGGGATGAGCTGGATGATGTCCCCGGACAGCGGGTTCCAGACCAAGTGCGGCGGATGCCCGGCCTGATCGAGCCGCTGCGCGGCGGAGCCGGCTGAGATCAGCCGTGGATCCGCGCTCAGTGCCTGCCAGATCACTCGCGGCGCGCCGCCTCGCAGTGTCCCGCCGTCCGCTTGGGCCCGAACGCACCGCGCCCCCGGTATCCATGCGTCAACCACAGACCCACCCCTCCCAACGGTCTAGACCTGCTACCTCATTTGCTTACGTCAACGGAGGCGAATAGTCCATAGGGGATCCATCGGCAGTGTCCGCTCTAACCTGGCTAACTGGGCCGAAAGCCGCATACCGGAACGCCTAAATCGACAGGCCAGACGGAAATCACGACACTGATGTTGTGCAACGTTTCACTTTTGTCCAAGACGCCGCCGATCCGCGCCTGGCGGACTATGTCCGGCTCACCGATGTGGAACTGCGCAAGAGCCTCGAAGCCAGCCATGGTCTTTTCATGGCTGAGGGGGAGAAGGTGATCCACCGCGCCGTGGCGGCCGGTTACGCCGTCCGTTCGCTGCTCGCGACCGAGCGGAAGGCTGCCGCCCTGGCGAGCCTGGCAGATGTGTGCGGCGGGCCGGCCTACGTCGTGCCCGACGAGGTGGCTGACCGGCTCACCGGCTATCACGTGCACCGCGGCGCGCTCGCCGCCATGGACCGCCGCCCGCTGCCGGCCGTGCCCGAGGTGCTGGACGGGGCGCGGAACCCGGTGATCCTCGAGGACATCATCGACCACACCAACGTCGGCGGCGCTATACAACACACCAAGCCAGCCAACCGCGTCTTGGTTCTTGAGGACATTGTCGATCATGGCAACGTCGGGGGCATCTTCCGCTGTGCCGCGGCCCTCGGGATAGATGCCGTGATCCTGTCGCCCAGGTGCGCAGACCCGCTCTACAGGCGCGCGGTGAAGGTCTCCATGGGCGCGGTGTTCGCGGTTCCATACGCCCGCATGACCGACTGGTATGGGGGCCTGGCCGAACTGCGCTCGGCAGGCTTTCGCCTGCTCGCGTTGACCCCTGACCAGTCAGCTACCGCGATCGACAAGGTAACGATGGGGGAGCGCGTCGCCCTAATGCTCGGCACCGAAGGCGACGGACTGTCATCCCGCTGGCTGCATGAGTCTGACCAGCCCGTATGCATCCCCATGAACCCGGCCGCGATGGCTGTCGGCGTTGACTCGCTCAACGTGGTAGCCGCCGCTGCGATTGCCTGCCACTCCCTGGCACGCTAGAGCTGCACCGTCGGCTGCGATAGGCCAAACCCAGATGTGGCATACGCGACATGAGACCGAGCTACGTCTGGTTGACGGTGCTCGCTTACCCAGCGCCCGTACGTGCCCAGCACGCCGCGCAGCTGCTCGTAGATCACGTCGGCCTGCACGTCGGCGAAGACCTCTTCGGCGGGGACGATCATTGGCGGGTCGCTGATGATCCGCCGCTGCCCGTCGCCGACAGTGGTCAGCTTGCCCAGCGCCTGGGTGCTGTCGCGGGTGTGGGCCCTGTCCAGCAGGCCCTCGGCCGCCTTGAACTTTTCGCCTTGACCTGCGACCTGAACTCCCCGATGGCCGGCTCGATGTCCAGGTGCGCGTACCAGACGTCCAGCAGCGGCTGCTGCGCGAAGCCGCGCATCGCGGTGCGGTGGCCCTCGGCCGCCGCGAGGGCGATCTTGCGGCGGGCCTTGGCGGGGAACCCGTTGTCCCGCCCGGCCACGGCCAGGCTGGCGGCCAGCCGCTTGACGTCCCACTCGAACGGGCCGGGCAGGGTCGGGCCGGGCAGGGTCTCGTCGAAGTCGTTGACGTCGAAGACCAGCCGGCGTTCCAGCACCGGCGCTGACCCGGCCCTTGACATCGGCCCGCCCGTCGAGGGATCCGAATCTGGGCACCCTCCGAGAGGAGGCGGCTGCGGCGTGAGCCCTCAGCGGTATGAGCCCTTCTGGGCTACTGCGTGGCCTCCTGGCCGTGCAGGGCTTCTTGGAGTTCCTTCTCGTCGTCCTTGGACAGCGAGGTCTTCAGGACCGTGCCGCCGTACTTGCTCATCGCCTCGACGGCCTTGTCCGGGGTGACCTTCTCGAGCATCAAGAACAACGCCGAGGTGCCCGGCTGGACCATGTCGCGGACCTGATCCTGGAACTGCTTGTCGATGCTGGTCTTGCCCAGTTTGCCCATCAGGGCGCCCATTCCGGCGCCGATGGCCATCCCAAAGACCGGGATGAAGAACAGCAGGCCGAACAGGAGCCCCCAGAACATGCCCCAGGTCGCCCCGGCGCCGACCATGTGGTGGCTGGTATGGACGTGGTAGCTGCCGTCCTTATCCCGCACGATCACCGCGATCGCGTCCGGCTGGATGATCAGATCGTGGGCCAGCCGGCGCGCCTCATCAGCGGCGGCCTCCGCGGTTGCCTCATCCGGATATCCGATGGCAATCAGATCAGCCATGGCATTCCCCTTTCTCGCGTGTTGTTCTTTTCAGCGCCTGGGCCCAGCCTCACCGTCAGCCGGTCCATTCCTGATCCTCTTGTGACCCGCCATGAGAACTGCCCGACGCTTGGTGCCGGTGCCGTTAGGCGTGCGACACGGTCTTGATCCTGCGGTCGGCGCACCCGGGGATCCCTCACCCTCCCTGGGGTGAATTCATGTGATTTAGCGCTGGCACAGAGAGCCAGAACGTCACCAGCCGGACCAGGAGCACCGCGGCGCTGGTCAGCCCGGCTGCGGTGAGCCCGGCGACCATCAAGACCTCGACGGCGGCCGGACCAGCTCACCTCGCTGCGCAGGCTCCATTCCGTGGCTAGGCATGCTCTTCGCTGCTCCCCGCTGCGGCAAGGGGCAGGAACCCCCGGCCGTGAACGACCTCAGCGGCCGGTCTGCCGCCGCACTGCCCCACCCCCGGTATTGAGCCGGGATGTCAGATCACCGTGCCGTTGGCTTGCCATGGGTCCCGATCACGAGCCCAGGATTTTCGCCTTCTGGGCTTGGAATTCGGCGTCGGTGAGGATGCCCTGGGATTTCAATTCGGCAAGCTCTTTCAGCTGGGTGACGGTGTCCCTGGGAGGCGGCGGAGGCGTCGGCGGTGGCTGTTGGTAATATTGTGGTTCTTGGGCATATTGCTGTTCTGCCGTCCATGTCGCGGCGGACGAATCTGAGGTCGAGGATCCGGATCAGGCCGCGGTCAACGAGATCCACAAGGATCGGAAATCCCTCGCCTGTCATCTTGCTGCCGGGAAACTCGACAATCAGGTAACTGATCGGACCCATGGCGTTCGGGTCGCCTGACTGGACCCTGGATGTAGTCATTCGGTGTCTCCTTTTAGTGGCATGCCCCGGGGGATGGGTCCGGGAGGCGCACCAACATGTGGCGCCGCCCGGACCGGGGTCGTTGATCATCGACGTGAGGACTGCGGCGGTGCAGATCCCGGCCAGTTGCGGCCCGTCACCCATCGCCGCGCTAAGCGGCCAGGTTCTCGCGGCTGCCATAGGCGCACAGCCCCCACAGGGCGACCACGTCGATAGCGATGATCGTCAGGGACCAGAACGGGTAGGCCGGGATGAAGAACATCTGGCCAATGGCATTGAGCCCGACCACGGCTACCGCGAACCAGCGTGCCAGCTGGTTGCCGGCCAGGATCCCGGCCGCGGCCAGCAGTTGCAGTGCGCCCGCGATGAGGGCGACCCAGCCCCAGGCGCGCAAGTCGCCGACCACGTAGTGGGCGTTGGCGATGAATATGTGCGAGTTGGCGATGGCGGCGATGCCGTCGATGAGATTGAAGCAGCCGATGACGAGCAGCAGGACCGACGCGAAGACCATCAGCCCGAAGCCTTCTGGGTGGTACCCGCCTTTGCCTCTGCTTGGCGTGGTTGTTGCCGGCGTCATGGTGCACCTCCAGGTCAGAGTCGCCAGGCGCTTGACTCTTCAAGCCTGTCTGAGCGGTTCGTGGAGATTCGTCACCCTGCCTGGGGTGATCCCCGGCTCGTTACCGGCGCCTTGCGGCGGTCATGGCAGCGCTGCCCGCTGCGCGCGCCTCCGTCGGGCCCGCGCCGCAGAACGGTTTCAGAGCAGGCGCAGGTCGGCTGCCCGTTCGAGGGCCTGCGAGCGGGACGCTACCCCGAGCTTCTGGTAGATCGACCGGAGGTGGGTTTTCACCGTGTTACGGGAAACGTAAAGAGTGGCGGCGATCTGTGAGTAGCTGCTGGTCGGCAGGAGCTTCAGGACGCGCAGCTCGGCAGTGGTCAAGGGTTCGGCGAGCACGCGATGGGACCGGGAGGCTACCGGCTGTGCGGCGTGTGCCTCCAGGGCCGCGGCGAGCAGCTGCTCGGTAAACGGGTCCGCCCGCGCCTGCGCGGAATCCGCAATCAGGTAGCTGGTCACCTGGGGTGCGGCCGTGACGACCGTGTTGAGGAACCCGCCGCGGCGGGCTGTTTGGAGGGCACCGCCCAGGATGCTTGCGGCCATCGGGTCACCGCGCCCGATCGCGGCGGCGGCCAGGAGCATCTGGCGCATCAGCGCGCGCCGCGGCGTAAGGTCGCCCAGCGCCGGGAACTGCAGGTGTTCTTGGGCGGCGTGGTAATCGCCGGCGGCGAGCGCGATCCTGGCCAGCAGCAGGCCGCGGCGGGCGGCGGGCAGCTTGCTGGCCAGCTCGGCGGGACAGCGCAGGTCCCCGAGCGACAGCCGCAGCGATGCTTCGAGCTCATCGGCCCGCGCCAGCAGCACCGACCCGGTCCCGGCCAGGAGGAGTCGCGCTGTCTCGACAGTGGCCAGCGCTTCGCGGGCCTGCCCGCGGTTGGCCCAGATCCCTGCCCGGTCCAGCAGCGCCAGGAACTCGAAGCTGGGCCGCCGCTGTTCCGTTATCGACAGCGCCTGCTCGGTGAGGCGCTCCGCGGTGCCGAGGTCCCGCCGTTCCAGCGCCACGCCGGCGAGCGCGCGCAGGCTATCCACGGCGAAAAAGTGCTGGTCGAACCCTAGCCGCCGGGCGTCCGCATAAGCGGTCCGGGCGGTATCGGCGGCCTCGGGCAGGCGGCCGGCCTCGAACCAGGCCAGTGCCCGCGCACTGGGTACCAGCAGCAGCCTGGCCGGTTCGGCGAGCCCGGGAATGGCAAGAGCCACCGCTGCCTCACGTTCAACCGCGTCGTAGTCTTCCAGGCACGGGTAGACACGCAGGAGGATCAACGGGAGAGCGGCGTTCCACTCGTCCTGCAGCTGTGTCCGCTCCTGGATGGCCCGCGCGCCGAGGCCCGCGCGGACGGCCTCGTCCATCTGGCCGGTCAGCGCGTAGTGGAATGAGCGCATCGCCGCGAACCGGGCCGCCAGCCTCGAGTCGGGCGGGATCGACGGCCGGGCGCGCTCCAGCAGGTCAAGGTACTTGCCGCCGCGTGCCGCGTCACCCGACAGCAACAGGTCGGTTGCCAGGCCCAGCAGCCGGTCAGGCGCATCAGCGAGCAGCGAAGGGTCGATCATGCTGAGATCCAGGGCGGCCGGGGGCGCCGGGTCGCGCAAGAAGCCGGGTACGACCCGGTCTTGCATGAGGTCCAGTGCCCGGTCGGCGTGCCGGGCGGCCAGGAAATGCCGGGCCGCGCGCCATGTGTCGCCGACGGCCTCGAACCATTCTGCTGCCCGCAGCTGGAGCGCCCGCTCGCGGTCCCGGTCCCTGGCCTTCAGCTCAGCGCGCAGCACCCGGCGCACCAGATGGTGGTACCGGAAGCTCGTCCGCTCGTCATCGAGCGCCACCAGGAACAGGTTGGCCACGTCAATGCTGTGCAGCAGCACCGCCGCGTCCGGCCTTCCGGTGACGGCTGCGCACGCGTCCGCGGTCAGCTCCCCCAAGACGCACGTGTCGAGCATGAACCAGACGATCTCAGGCGGCTGCTGATCAAGAACTTCAGAGACGAAGTACTCGGCGATCGCGTGGGTGCGGACCTCCAGCGCCCGCGCGGCCCGCACCGGGTCGGTAGCCCCGCGCAGCGAAAGCGCCGCCATCTGCAGCGCCGCAGCCCATCCCTCGCTGCGCTGATGAAGCAGCGCAAGCTCGGCAGCACCGATCTCGACGCCGAAGTTGGCCAGCAGGCCGCCGCTCTCGGCCAGGGAGAAATGCAGGTCATCGTCGCGAAGCTCGCACAGCTCACCGGACATCCGCAGCCGGTGCAGCCGCAGCGGAGGATCCACCCGGCTGGCCAGCACCAGCTGGGCGACCTCGGCAGGCCAGCGCTCGACAAGATCCGTCATGGCCCCGCGGACCCCGCCCGCCGCGGCATGAAAGTCATCCACGATGATCGCCGACCCTGGGGGCAGCTTCGCGGCATCGTTGGCGATCGACGCGGTGACATCGGCCGACACGACGCCGTCGATGGTAAGCAAATCGGCGGCATCGGCGCCGAACCCCGGCGCCACCGCCTGGGTGGCCTCGATGAAACCGGTCCAGAAGCGGACCGGGTCAGCGTCGGCCTTATCGCAGGACAACCAGGAAGTAACGCCTGGTGGTCGTGCCGCCGCCCAGCTTGACAGCAGCACGCTCTTACCCGCGCCAGCCGACCCCACCACCACGGTCAAGCGCTGGCCAGCCCCTGCCGCCAGCCGGTCATGCAGCGCAGATCTTATGACCAGCGTGGCGGGCAACGCCGTCGGCCGGAACTTCGCCACCGCGAACCGTCGGCCCTTCGCTGCGTCGTGACTGGTAGCCGCGCCCCGCTTCACGCCGTCCTCCGGAGGTCCGGCCTACACGCAGTACCCATTGGATCAGGCACGGACGTCCGTGGGAAGTCCCGCTGGCGGAGCAATAATCCGGTGCCACCCCTCCGGGGGTGATACCGGGAACCCAGCCGCCAAGCATGCTGATAGACACTAGCGGCAAGTGAACTACAGGGCCCGGGGCAATCCCATGCGACCCCAAACGTATGAGATCACCTTCGCCGGCCACACGTCCCGCAAACCCGCGAAATCGCAGGATGAAAAACGCTCAGGGAACAGCCCCGGGTCTGCAATAGGCTGGTTAGGACGCGCTGTGGCATTAAGGGACGAAGATCAGCCCGGTCTGAAGTCTCACGTCCCGGGACTTTTCCAGCTCTTACCCGTGCATAAGGTGGCACCTTTGACCACCGGGTGGTAACAACCGTACTGGCGCCATTGCCGTCGTGGTGACAGCCGCATCGGCGCCAACGCTCCCATAGGGCCGGGCTGCGCCATGAGGCCGGGCGGCACGGGCCCTGGGAGTGGTCAGCCGCCGAAGCGGCGGTTGCGGGCGGCGTAGGAGCGCAGGGCGCGAAGGAAGTCGACCTTGCGGAAGGCCGGCCAGTAGGCGTCGCAGAAGTAGAACTCGGAGTGGATGGTCTGCCATAGCAGGAATCCGCCGATGCGCTGTTCGCCCGAGGTGCGGATGACGAGGTCCGGGTCGGGCTGGCCGGCCGTGTAGAGGTGCTCGGCGATGTGCTCGACGTCGAGGACCTCCGCGAGCTCCTCGATCGAGGTACCGCGGGTGGCGTGCTCGTGCAGCAGCGAGCGCACCGCGTCGGCGATCTCCCGCCGTCCGCCGTACCCGATCGCCGCGTTGACCAGCAGGCCCGGATTGCCGGCGGTGGCCTCCGCCGCATCCTTGAGCACCCGGGCCGTCCCGGCGGGCAGCAGGTCCAGCGCGCCCATGGGGTTCACGTGCCAGCGCTCGGCGACGAGCCGGCGGACGGTGTCCTCGATGATCCGCAGCAGCGGCTCGAGCTCGGCGACGGGCCGCATCAGGTTGTCCGTGGACAGCAGCCAGAGGGTGACGACCTCGACGCCAGCTTCCCGGCACCACTCGAGCAGCTCGAAGATCTTGTCGGCGCCCTTCTGGTGGCCGCTGGCCACATCGAGCAATCCGGCGGACCTGGCCCACCGGCGATTGCCGTCGCACATCACGCCGACATGCCGGGGAATCGCCTCCGGCGACAGGGAACTTTCGAGCCTGCGCGCGTAGAGCCGGTAAACCAGGCCACGAAATCCCATCTAGCGACCTTCCTGTCACCCGTGCTCAGCCATAGAAAAGGTATCCAACGATCCTGAGCTACCGGCGAACAGCAGGCGAAAGGGATGCCGTTGGCGCGCACGTGCCGCAGGCCGTTCCGGCCGGCGGCACGTTTTGCGGTGGATGGGCGATCGGCTTGAGGATCGAGGGGGCCAGCCGGTCGAACGACGCGAGGTACTCGCTGCGCTCCCGCTTCATCTTCCCGGCCATGCCGGCGTAGTCGGCGGCCCGGAAAAAGGGGCGGCGGACCCCTGCGCCAACAGGGAGGCGCCATTTACTTCAAGACCATCGAGGAGGCGCGGCGGCCGGTCGATGACTCGCCGCGATGAGTTCATGCGGCCAGGGTGAACTGGGGTGGGAGCGTGGCGACTGCAACGACGGCGGGACGTGCGGCGGACAGGTCTGGTTTGGTCTTGCCGGTGCTGCCGCAGGCCAGTTCTGGATAACCCCCGGCAGCTCGGTTATGAATGCCTGGATCCGTCAGATGAATGCCGGCATCGGCACCACCGTGACCGGCATTCAGGCTGCCATCACCCTTTACACGCTGCGCCATGTCCGGGACACGCCGCCTGCCGGGCGTGTCCATTTTCGACATGATCGGTGCGCTGCTGTCGATTGCCGGGCTATCGCTGCTGGCCTGCGGGTCTTGAATTCCGGCACCGGGGCTTTGTGGAAGGCAAGCCTGCCGGGCCCGAGTGGCTGGGGACCTCCGGTGTCATTCAGTGGTGTACGGCGGCGAGCAGCGCGGCGTAGGCGCTGACCAGCGCGCCGCGCACCAGCAGAAGCAACGGGCTGTCGGGCAGGCAGCCCTCCCTGACCCACTGATCGGACAGGCCCATCGCGCGGACCCGGTACACCGCCGCCGGCCTGACCTCGGCCTCAGGCTCACCGAAGAGATAGCAGTAGAGCCGAGTCACGGACTCCACCAGGTCATCGTCGGCGACTCCCGGCACCGTCGAGTACTGAACCTGCCGGTGCACCCGCCACCAGTCAACCTCGAGTTCGGCGGCCTTGGCCGGGCTGGCCGGCTCGCCATAGCTGAGCCTGACCAGGGCGTAAAAACAGCGCATGCGGGCCCGTGCGCCGTCGGGATCATTGTCAGGGAGGGGTGCCCATAGCTGGATGGCGCGCAGTGCCAGCCAGGCGGCCTGGAGGGTCCGGCACCAGTCCATGCCGAAGCCCATCCTGATCAGTCCGACGAAAGCCATCAGCGCCTGATGCCAATCATGCCGGTAGTACCCGACCCAAGCCCGGTATTCAAGGTCGGCGACGCGGGCCGGATCGAACGACCGGAGCCGGCTGGGCTGCCCGGCCGGACGCTCGGCGTCACCAGCGTCCCGTCTTCCGGGCCGCCATAGGCCGACCGGATTCTGGCGGGCCAGGCCGCTACCTCGGTCGTGCTGCCTGAGCCGTCCAGCCCGCCGTGCCGCGGTAGTTCTCATGCGAGCGGTAACCGCTTCGATGCCCATGGCTCCCCTTATTGCCATAAACCTGCCTGTCTGCTCCTACGTGGTCGTGTCTCCCGGAGCTGCGACCCAGCGGCAGCATTTCAGGTTGTCCGTATCAGGCAGCGTAGCCAGGAAGGTGCCCCAGCCGTGATCGGTTTCGGAGGGACTTACCTCCGGCATTCCATTCGGGGCCCTGGCAACAGGGGAAGTGACCTGCGCCTTTCAGGTGATGTGCTGGCTCGGATACCTCTGGTCCGGGTCCGTATCCGGTTGACTGGCCGCTGACTCAGCCTCACGGTTGGGAGCGAGCCGGGGCTGCCCAATTCCACCCGGCCGAACCCGCTAGGCACGCCCTTGAACCCTGGTCAGGTTCCGGGCCAAGGTCCCGGGCCTGCGGGTCGTCATCCGGCCTGGTCAGGCGGCTGCTCGGGCATCGCGTCGGCGTTCTCGATGGGAATCCGCGCCCCGGCTCCCGCAGACCAGGCGATTGGTCGATCACCCACGCCGGCTGCACGCCTTGGCCGGCGATGGAGCGGTCCGGGTAGGCGTCAGGCCGCCGTGCTGGCGCGGGTTTCCGCTATCAGCGAGTCGACGACCTCCTCGAGCCCGCCGCTGGCGGATACCGCGCGCTGCCGGGCCGCCGAGCTGCCCCGGGCGAGGGCCGACTCGGTGAGCTCGGTGACCAGCTCCCAGTCACCGACCGACTCCAGGGTGGGCCGGAGGTCGGCCAGCAGCCGCCTGATGAGCTGGTGAGCAGGCACTGGGGTGGCGGTGGCCGGATCGACGAGGTTGCCCTCCAGGCCAGATTGAGCGGCCCGCCACGTCGCGGCCACGAGCAGTTCAGCGCCGACGGGCATCGGCGGGCTGCCCGCGGTCGCCGCGCCGGATTCCCGTATTACCAGCGCGCGGAAGAGCCCGGCCAGCAGGACCACGTCTTCCAGACGCGGGCAGGCGTCGCAGATGCGCAGCTCGACGGTGGGCAGGTGATCCGAGGGCCGGACATCGAAGTAGATCATGCCGGGGTCACTGATGACCCCGGACCGTACCAGGTCGGCCACGGTCTGGTCGTAATCTGCGGCCGAGGTGAACCCGCCGAAGGCACCCGTGGTCGGCCAGCGCCGCCAGATCAGGGCGCGGTAGCTGGCGTAGCCAGTGTCGGTTCCCAGCCAGAAGGGCGAGCTCGCCGACAGCGCCAGCAGCCCCGGCAGCCACGGTGCCACCCGGTGCGCGACAGCCACGGCCAGGTCGCGATCAGCCACATCGACGTGCACCTGCGCGCCGCAGATCAATTGCTCACGGACCAGCATCCGGTACTCGCCGCGCATGTTCTCATATCGCGGATCCGAGGTGATCTTGAGCGCGTCAGGGTCGGCCAGGGGCACCGTGCCGGCGGCCACGATGCCCAGCCCGAGGGGTTCCGCCGCGGCGATGGCGGCCCGCCGCAAGGCCGCGAGGTCCTGCGCGAGGTCCGCCAGGCGGACCCAGGGGCGGCTGTTAGCCTCCAGCACGGACCGCTGCAGTTCCGAGCCGAAGCTGCCGGCAGGCAGCTGGTGGATGAGACTGTCGGCCCGCGCGGTCAGCCGCCGTGTCCTCAGGTCGACCGTGTGGAACTCCTCCTCCACCCCCACGGCCACCGGCTCCGGACGCGGCCGGCTGAGCCCAGGGCCTTCGTGTGTCACCACTCCTGCTTCGCACCCGTTCTTCCAGGATTACCGGACGGTGGCTTCTGGGTGCGGCTCTGGGTGGGCCGTCACAGGGTTTTCGGCGGGGGCTGCACGGCGAAGGACCGGAGCTGGTCATCTCCCTGGCCGACCACTCCGTAGCTGGCCTCGGGCACCTCGATCCAGGCACCGGGCAGGTCACCGATCGGTTCGGAGACCACCAGCCGCGCGTCGTCGGACAGCTCGGACAGCTTCTCCCGGCCGGGGTACAGCTGCCGCACCGCGCGGACGTCGCGGCTGAAAAACAGCGACCGTGAGGTGCCCTCGGTGGAGTAGCGGAACGCCCACAGGCGCTCGCCGTCGCTGGTGGCGATCGTGCCCTGGAACGGGTACGTGATGCCGCGCTTGCGCCCGGCGGCCTCCACGAACCCAATGGCCCGCGCGACAGCGGCCGGCGGATCGTCCTGGAGCCCGAAGCTGAGCGCCAGGTAGAACAGGACCTCGGTGTCCGCCTGCCCCTTGATCTGCGGATACAGCGATTCGTCGACCGCCAGCACCAGGTCGCGCTTGACCGCCGCGAACCCGTCGATGAACCCGTTGTGCATGAACAGCCAGCGGCCGTACCGGAACGGATGGCAGTTCGTCTGCTGCACGGCCGACCCGATCGCCGCCCGGATATGCGCGAAGAACAGCGGCGAGGTCACGTGGCCCGCGAGCTCACGCAGGTTCGCATCGTTCCAGGCCGGCTCGACGCTGCGGAAGATGCCGGGGGCGGGCGCGGCGTCATACCAGCCGACGCCGAATCCGTCGCCGTTGGTCGTCTCGGCCCCCAGCTTCGAATGCAGGCTCTGATCGATCAGCGAATGGGCCGGTGTGTAGAGCACATCTTTGACCAGGATGGGTGAACCGGTGTAAGCAAGCCAGCGGCACATTGCCGCTCCTTTCGGTCGCGGCTGCAGCGCCAGGCGGCCAGGACGCCACGCGCACCACAGACGAAGGGACTCAAAATGTGATAACCCGCAACATCGGCCCCTCCGCCATACCCGGAAACTACCCAGGCCATGACCTAAAGGACATGAGTCCGCAAACGGTCGCCTGCGGGCTGCTAGAGGCGGGTACCCCTAACCGGCGCGGGCCCGCTCGCCAGTGAGCTTATGACCGTCACTTTTGCCGAGCCAGAGGACCAAGGTCCCTGCGCTCCATCCGGGACCCCGCCCAGAAAGAGTGGCCCCTTCAGGGCCGTGCATGCCGGGGACAGTGGCCATGAACTGCATCTGGGCGCTATCGACGGGGCGGTGACGCGCGTCCCCGGCACCCCTGCCAACCGGGAGACGTTCGGCTCGACCGGGACCGCTGATGACAGCGCACCCTACCCGCAGGTCCGTGACCTGCGGGCTGCGGACGCCTCCGCCCCCGGCACCCTGGCGGTGGTCTCCGCCCCCCTGGCGGGCTCAAGGCCGACGGCGAGTGTTGCACATAGGCACTCATCGGCTTTTGAATAGTTGGCAAACTAATGCCTAACCCCGCATTACGGAAAAATAGCATTACGGCAACCAGATCCTGATTAAGGCTGCCCTGTTCTAATTCCGGGACTTTGGTCCCTCACGTTCTGCGCCCTCCTTTGCGGAGTCTCGAGAGTGCTCGGATACCGCGACGCCGGCATCCTGAGGTTTCAGCTCGGCCCTGATAGGCCTTGCCCTCGGGAAGTTCTACCGGTTGAACACGGCCTTGTGGATCATGGCAGCTGCTGCGCTGGATCAACCCCGCTTCATCGGCGAGCCCGCTCGGGCCGAGGCTGAGGCTGAGGCCGCCGGCTGAGTCGGCGTGCCAGGGGAAGGCGCCGTGTTGATCCGCTCGCGCCCGCGAGGGGACGAGGCTGCTGGGACAGCGGGGGCGGCGCCGGCCCGCTGCGCGTTCGCTCCGGGCGTAGCTGTGCACACTTGCCCCGTTGCCCAGGCTGGACGGGGTGGGCACCGCTGCTGGCGGGGACGTTTTGCTTGTGCGACGTCCGCATGCGCAACGTCGCCCGGCGCGCGGGCTAGCATGCGAAGGGACGAGCAAGACTTTTTGGTTGCCTCGCCGGCCGCTCGGTGAGGGGGCGACGAGATGTTCGAGAGGTTCACCGACCGGGCGCGGCGGGCTGTGGTCCTGGCTCAGGATGAGGCCAGGATGCTCGATCACAGCCACATCGGTACCGAGCACATCCTGCTCGGCCTGATCCGCGAGGGCGGGGGCGTGGCCGGCAGGGCCGTTGAGTCGCTGGGGATCAGCCTGGAGGCGGTGCGCCGGCAGGTCGGGGAGATCGCCGGCCCGGGCCAGCAGGCACCCCCTGGGCACATCCCGTTCACTCCGCGCGCCAAGATGGTCCTTGAGCTGTCGCTGCGGGAGGCGCTGCAGCTCGGGCACAACTACGTCGGTACTGAGCACATCCTGCTTGGCCTGGTCCGCGAGGGCGACGGCGTCGCCGCCCGGGTGCTGGTCAAGCTGGGCGCCGACCCCACCAGGGTCCGGCAGCAGGTGATCCAGCTGCTGCAGGGCTCCCCGGGCAAGGAGCCGGCCGCTGCGGGCCCGCCGTCGGAGACGGCGCCGTCCACCTCGATTGTGCTCGACCAGTTCGGCCGGAACCTGACCGCTGCCGCGCGCGGGGGCAAGCTCGATCCGGTGATCGGCCGGGAGAAGGAAATCGAGCGGGTCGTGCAGGTGCTGTCCCGGCGCACCAGGAACAACCCGGTGCTGGTGGGCGAGCCCGGGGTGGGCAAGACGGCTGTCGTGGAGGGGCTGGCGCAGAAGATCGTCCAGGGTGAGGTGCCGGAAACCCTGACGGGCAAGCAGCTGTACACCCTCGACCTGAGCGCGCTGGTGGCCGGCTCCAAGTACCGCGGTGACTTCGAGGAACGGCTGAAGAAGGTGCTCAAGGAGATCCGGACGCGCGGGGACATCATCTTGTTCATCGACGAGCTGCATACGCTGGTCGGTGCGGGCGCGGCCGAGGGCGCCATCGACGCGGCGTCGATCCTGAAGCCGATGCTGGCCCGGGGTGAGCTGCAGACGATCGGCGCGACCACGCTGGCTGAGTACCGCAAGCACCTGGAGAAGGACGCGGCGCTGGAGCGCAGGTTCCAGCCGGTCCAGGTGGCCGAGCCGACGATCGCGCACACGATCGAGATCCTCAGGGGCCTGCGGGACCGCTATGAGGCGCACCACCGGGTGTCGATCACCGACGGCGCGCTGGTCGCCGCCGCGCAGCTGGCGGACCGCTACGTCAGCGACCGGTTCCTGCCGGACAAGGCGATCGACCTGATCGACGAGGCCGGGTCGCGGATGCGGATCCGCCGGATGACCGCGCCGCCGGGCCTGCGCGACTTCGACGAGAAGATTGCCCGGGTTCGCCGGGAGAAGGAGTCGGCCATCGACTTCCAGGACTTTGAGAAGGCCGCGGCGCTGCGTGACACGGAGAAGCAGCTGCGGGCCAAGAAGGCGACCCGGGAGAAGGAGCGGAAAGGCCGGCGACATGGACGCCGTCGCGGAGGTGACCGCGGAGCTGATCGCGGAGGTGCTGGCCACGGCCACGGGCATTCCGGTGTTCAAGCTCACCGAGGAGGAGTCGCAGCGGCTGCTGCGGATGGAAGATGAGCTGCACCGGCGCGTCATCGGCCAGGACGACGCCATCAAGGCGCTGTCCCGGGCCATCCGGCGGACCAGGGCCGGGCTGAAGGACCCGAAGCGCCCCGGTGGTTCGTTCATCTTCGCGGGGCCGTCTGGTGTCGGTAAGACCGAGCTGTCCAGGACGCTGGCGGAGTTCCTGTTCGGGGATGAGGACGCGCTGATCCAGCTGGACATGAGCGAGTACATGGAAAAGCACACCGTCTCGCGTCTGTTCGGCTCCCCGCCCGGCTACGTCGGGTACGAGGAGGGCGGGCAGCTGACCGAGAAGGTGCGCCGCAAGCCGTTCTCCGTCGTCCTGTTCGATGAGATCGAGAAGGCTCACCCGGACATCTTCAGCTCGCTGCTGCAGATCCTCGAGGACGGGCGGCTCACTGATGCGCAGGGCAGGGTGGTCGACTTCAAGAACACGGTGATCATCATGACCACCAACCTGGGCACCCGGGACATCTCCAAGGGCGTTCCTGTCGGCTTCGGCACCGCAGGTGAGTCGCGCGGCTCGTATCACCGGATGAAGACCACGGTGCAGCAGGAGCTGAAGCAGCACCTCAGGCCGGAGTTCCTGAACCGCGTCGACGACATCATCGTGTTCCGCCAGCTGGCGAGGGACGAGATTCTCAGCATCGTGGACCTGATGGTCGCCAAGGTCGACGAGCGGCTCAAGGACCGGGACATCGGCCTGGAGCTGCTGCCTGCGGCCAGGACGCTGCTGTCCGAGCGGGGCTACGACCCGGTGCTCGGGGCCAGGCCGCTCCGCCGCACGATCCAGCGGGAGATCGAGGACAACCTGTCCGAGAAGATCCTGTTCGGCGAGCTGAGGGCCGGCCAGATCGTCACGGTCGATGTGCAGGGCACCGGGCCGCAAGCGCAGCTCACGTTCGCGGGCGTGGCCAAGCCCGAGACCGAGCCCGAACCGCCGCCCGCGGTGAGGTGATTTGAGAGCAACGCGGCCGCCGGCGGGACCGACGGGCGCCTGGCGACCTGACCGGCGCCACCAGCGGCAAGCACCCGGCCGTCGTCCGTCCGCCGAACTATCCGTTACATGTAGTAATCAATCGCAGGGCAACCGTCTTGTGGTTTCCGCGCAGATCGCTCGATTCGGAGCGGGTGGGCTGCTGGCTGGGCGGGCCGGCTGGCGCCGGGGGAGCACCGTCCAGTCCCGCGGGGCGGCCTGTTAGGGCCGTTGGTCCCAATAAATTGGCCCCAATGAAAATGCCGTTCATCGTGCAGGCCAGCGTGGCGACAGGGGACTGGGCAGGCTTGCGGGGATGATGCGCGTACCGCGGGCTGGCGTCCGCCGATCGGCCCTGCGGACTGCTCGTGACCGGAACAGCCTCCCCGGCTCGCAAGCCGGTGCAGGACGTGAGGGTGTGGATCTGCCGGTGCTCGGGGCCTGGCGCTCGACCGGCGAGCCGGACTGGGCAGGCGGAGCCGAGGGACTCGCGGACCGGGTACCTGACGCGTTTTCGGCTGGGTCGCGCCCAGCTGCACCTGCGCTCGTGGCACAGCAACGGCTGGACGCAGTTCGCGGGTTCGTGCCATGGACACAGGCATCATGGTTTCGGGACGAACGGCCCTAGGAGGCGGCCCGCGTACGGCACAGCTTCGGAAGTGCAGCGATGTCATCGGGAAGGGGAGGCAGGCATGGTGACCCATGGTCCGTCGGGGCGGGATTGGACGCTGGTCCTGCGGCGCCAGCCGGCCCGCGTCGTCGGCCGGCCGGACGGCGGCTACACCGACGAGTATGAGCTCATCTGCTGCGATTGTGGTGACGATCCCGACCTGGATTACCAGCAGGTCTCCCCGCAGCTCCAGCGAATCCGCGGGCCGTACCCGATCGCGGCCGGCGTGGAAGCGTATGAGCAGCACGCCGGGCAGCACGAGACCCGTCGGCCGATGGTCGAGCCGGCCAGACGGTAAACGATCCCGGCGGCGGGAGCTACCGCCGGTTCGCCGTATCCGGCCAGGCGGCAGTGTTGCGTTGTCCCCGCCCAAAATCCGGCGGGCCCCCGCGTTTCGGCGGCCAGCTTCACCAGCACGACAGCAGTGCCTGCAGCCACCGGGTCGGTCGTTCCCAGGATGGTCGCCTTTGTCGCTAGCTGACGGGTGGTGACGTGGGAATGTCGGGTGGCGGGCTGGTTCCGGCGTCGGTTCGGCCTGGTCCCTGGAGGTGATCGGTGGCCTGGCCGGCGGTGGTCCGTTCGGCGCTGGTCTGCTGGCGGAAGGCGGCGACGGCGGATTCCAGGGTGGGGAAGAAGTGGCGTGGGTCGATCGTGCGGGTGAGGCCGTAGCGTTCGATCTTGTCCCGCACGGGGTCTTTGAGTTCGGCGAATACGAGGCTGGTGCCCTGGGCGTTCAGCGTCTCGTCCAGGTCCTCCAGGACATCGGATGCGGTGGTGTCCACGTCGGTCACCGGTTCGGCCGCGATGATGATCCATGTGGGCTTGGGCTCCGAGTTGGCCAGCCGCCGTACTTCGTCGCGGAAGGTCTTGGCGTTGGCGAAGAACAGCGGGGCGTCGAATCGGTAGATCACCAGGCCGGGCAGCTGCTGCGCTTCCGGATGGGTGCGCAGGTCCTGGTAGCCTTCCAGCCCTTCCGCCCGCCCGAGCTCAGTATCGTAGGGCCGCCACGCCCGCCGGAAGACGTTGAGGATGGACAGCGCCACGGCGATCGCGATCCCGGGCAGCACGCCGAGCAGGGCGACCCCGCCGAATGCCGTGACCGACAGCCCGAACTCCGCCTTGCGCTGCCGCCACAGCCGTACCGTGCCCGGGATGTCGGCCAGGGACAGCGACGCGGTGATCACCACGGCGGCCAGTGCGGGCTGGGGCAGGTTCCGGAACAGGCCCGGGATCAGCACGATCATCAAGATGATCAGGGCCGCGCCGGTGACCCCGGTCAGCTGCGTCTTGGCCCCCGAGCGTTCGGCCACCGCGGTCCGTGACCCGCTGGTGCTGACCGGGAAGCCCTGGAAGAGCCCGGCGGCCAGGTTCGCCGCGCCGATGCCGATCATCTCGCCGTTGCCGCGGACCTCCTGCCCGGTGCGGGCCGCGAACGCCGACGCGGTGGAAATCGTGTCGGCCAGCGAGACCAGCGCGATGCCCAGCGCCCCGGCGAACAACGGCCCGAGGTCGGCCAGGCCGACGTGCGGGACGGTCAGCGGCGGGAACCCCTTGGGGAGCACCCCGACCAGGCTGACACCGTGATCGGCCAGGCTGAACACCGATGTCGCCGTGATCGCGAGCACGACCATGATCAGCACGGCCGGGAGTTTCGGCAGCCACCGCTGCAGGACCAGGATCAGCACGATCCCGGCGATCCCGACCACGGCGGCGGCGGCGACCGCCTCGCCGTGGGCCAGTCCCCTGGCAAAGCCGGTGATCTCGCCGAGCAGGCCCTCGGCGTCGATCTTGAACCCGAACAGTTTCGGCAGCTGGCCGACCAGGATGGTCAGCGCCAGGCCGTTCATGTAGCCGATCATCGTCGGCTTGGAGATCAGGTCGGCGATGAAGCCGAGCTTGGCCACGGCCGCCACGATCATGATCGCCGCGACCATGATCGCAAGTAGCGACGCCAGCGCGATCGCCCGCTTGGCGTCGCCGTTGGCGGCGACCAGCGGCAGGATCGTCGCGGCGATCATCGGCCCCAGCGACGAATCCGGGCCCAGCACGAGGATCCGCGACGGGCCGAACACCGCATAGCCGAGCAGGCACAAAATCGACGTGTACAGGCCGGTGATCGGCGGCAGGCCCGCTAGCTCCGCATACGCCATGCCCTGCGGAACCAGCAACGTCGTGAGTACAACCCCCGCGATGATGTCCTTGGCCAGCCACTCGCGCCGGTAGGACCTAACCGCCTGCAGGCCGGGCAACCATCTGAACACATGTACCACCCCCGCCGTGACCGGTCATTGCAGGGCGAGGAGGTGGGATTGCCACGGCCCCAGGTCGACGAACAGCCCGGCGCTGGCCAGTTCGCCGCCGTCCCGGTTGAACACGTTCTGGCTGAGGACGTCGGTGAGCTGCCAGCTGCGGCCGGGCAGGTCGGGCCAGTCCAGCGGGATGCGTGCCTGGGATGGCCGGCCGGATAGGTTGACCACCACCAGGTGCCGGTCGCCGTTGCCTTCCCCGGCCCAGGACCAGGCGATCAGGTTGCGGCAGGACTGGTTGTCGGGCCAGCCGCTGGCCTCGAGCAGCCGCCACGCGCCGGCCCGCACCTGGTGGCTGCCGGCCGCGGTCAGCAGGCGCCGGTACCAGCCGGCGAGTTCTGCGTCCGGCACCTCGTCCGGGCGGCGGGAGAGGAACACCGGTGGCCGCACCCGCCGGCCCTCGAACTGTCCTTCGTGCCACAAGGTCGCGCCGGGCAGCGTGGCGATAGCGACGGCCGCGGCCCGCTGCGCGTCCCCGGCAAGGCGGCTGGCGATGCGGGGCTCGTCATGGTTTTCCAGGAAGCGCACCAGCCTGGCCTGGTAGCCCGGGTCCCCGCGCAGATGGTCGCGGACGCCGCTCACGTCCTGGGCGATGATCCGGTCATAGAGCCGCTTGTCATAGCAGAAGTCGAAGCCCTGCTGCTGCAGCTCCCATTCCTTGTCCCAGTAGGCTTCGGCGATCATCACCGTGTCCGGGTGCCGGGCGCGCAGCTCCGCTAGGACGGCTGGCCAGAACTCGGCGGCCGGCTCGGCCCGGCCCGCTCACCCCAGGTCGCCCCGAAGATGCGGTTGATCATCAGCATGGCCATGTCGCAGCGGATCCCGTCGCACTGGCTGGCGATGCCGGCGAGCGTGCCGGCCGTCGCGGCGCGCATGGCAGGGGAGAACGCGTCCAGCTGCACGACATCGGGCCACGGCGGAAAGTACGGATCGCGGCCATGGGCCAGCACCTGCCCGGCCGCGGCGATCCAGCCCGCCGGGTCGGCCTTGATGTCGTCCGCCTCACCGCGGACGAACAGCTCCGGGCGGCTGGTCACCCACGGGTGATCGGGGGCGACGTGGTTGGGCACGTAGTCCAGGATCAGCCGCGCGCCGCGCGCCGCCAGGGCGGCCCGCGCCACGGCCAGCCCGCCGGGACCGCCGAAGCCCGCATCGACGGCGTACCGGCGCACGCAGTACGGCGACCCGATCACATCGGTGCGCCGCACGTCCGGCAGCGCCTCGGCGAACGAGGCCTGCAGCCCGGCGTTGGCGTTCGCCAGCGCCAGCCCGGCCGGGCTCCGCTCCCACACTCCCATCAGCCACACCGCGTCCACCCCGGCCGGGACGGCCGCATCCCAGTCCGCGGCGGCCACATCGGCCAGGGTGACCGGCCGCCCGGACGCCCGGGCCAGCTCGTCCAGCCACACCGCGGTGTTGATCTCATAGATCACCGGCTGACCCGGCCACCCCGTCATCGCGCCGCCCCCGCCCGCCCGCCCGCTGCCGCGCTCTTGATGGCGCCGCGGCCGCCAGTGCGCAGTGCCTCCGCGCTGACGGTGCCCCACTGCCGCTCACTGAGATACGGGCCCCAGCGCCGCCAGGGAACCCCGCCCGTGTCCGCCTCGTCCAGTCGCAGCCGCTCCGCGCTGACCATCGTGTTCCGCCCTTCCGCCGACGGATCGACTTCGCCCGTTCGTGACACCGCTGTCCCGAGATCACTCGCCCGGCTGCCAGCCTGCTTCCTCAGATGCCCGTGGCTCATCACCCTGCCGGGGTGAATTGCGCTAGTGCGTCCACTGCTGTTGCGGCGATGGCCGCTCCACCGATGATGTTCGTCCTGGGCCGTCAGCGTGGCCTGGCCTGGGGCGCGCTGTTCGTCAGCGCGGTCTCCCTGGCGATCGCGGCCATCCCGGAGGCCCTGCCCACCGTGGCGCAGACGATTCTGTCGATCGGCGGTGTCGACTTGAGCAAGGACCGCAACACAGTCCCCGGCCAAACTCACCCGCGTCCCCGGCCAAACTCACCCGCCCAGGGGTGAGGGATCAATGGCGCGCCGACAGCATAATTAACAGGTGTCCCGCGCCCTCAGAACACCAGGACAAGCACCCGACGTGCTCGGGCCACCCTCAAGTAGCAGCACTGTCCGGCGCCCCAACAGCAGCAAATAACACCGACGCATGAGAAGGAGAACGCCATGGCTGATCTGATCGCGATCGGATATCCCGACGAGGCCACCGCCGAGGCCGCCGCCGATGAGGCACGCCGGCTCGCTCAGGACCTCATCATCCAGCCCGACGCCATCGCCGTGATCGTCCGGGACGCCAGCGGCGACTACCACGTCCACACCCAGCACCACCTGGTCGGCCGCGGGGCGACCTGGGGCATGTTCTGGGGCCTGCTGTTCGGGCTGCTGTTCTTCATCCCCGTCTTCGGGATCGCCATCGGCGCCGGGATGGGTGCGCTGATGGGCAAGATCACCAAGTCCGGCATCGACAAGCAGTTCCAGGACCAGGTGCGCGGCATGGTGCAGCCGGGCACCTCGGCGCTGTTCCTCATGCTGGAGAAGGTCACCCCGGACAAGGCCATCGAGGCGATGAGCAAGTTCGGCGGCACGGTGCTGAAGACCTCCCTGTCCAAGGAGGGCGAGAAGGAACTGCAGGACGCGCTGCACGGCAGCCAGACAGCCGCGCAGTAGTCCGCGCGAGCCCACACCGCAGTTGGCTCCCGCCCCTCCCGCCCAGGCCGTGGAGGCACAGACCGCTGCAAGAGGAGGTAGCCGTGCGGACGCATAATCAGCCTGGGCTGGGTGGCCGGTGGTGCTGCGGCGCCAGCCAGCCCGCGTCGTCCAGGGGCCGAGTGCAAGGCGGCTATACCGACGCGCGTATGAGCTCGTCTGCTGTGACTGCGGTGACCATCCCGACCTGGATTACCGCGACGTCTCACCTGAGCGCCAGCGAATCCGCGGGCCGTACTCGATTGCTGCGGGCGTCGCGGCATATGAGGTCCACGTGAACGTGTACCACAGCCAGCAGCCGGGCCAGGCAGTACATGATGCCGGCAGAGGCCCAGCTTGTGCTGGTGGGGATGAGGGCCGCGATGACTGACACGAGCGAGTCGAAGGCGGGCGCGGCGGCCCGGGCGATGATTCTGCCGCTGGCGCTGGCGCAGTTCATCGCCAGTTACGCGGCCACGAACATGAACGTGGCGATCAGCGCGATCGCCACGGACCTGGGCACGACCGTGGCCGGGGTGCAGACGGCGATCACGCTGTTCACCCTGACGATGGCGGCGCTGATGATCCCGGGCAGCAAGCTGACCGACATCTGGGGCCGCAAACGCTGCTTCATGATCGGCTTGGGCGTCTACGCCGTCGGCGGCTTGCTGGCGGCGCTGTCGCAGGGACTCCCGCAGCTGATCATCGGGTACTCGCTGCTGGAGGGTGTGGGCTCGGCGCTGATGATCCCGCCCATCTACATCCTGGTCACCGTCACCTTCCCCGACGTCAAGTCGCGGGCCCGCTACTTCGGCGTGGTCAGCGGTGCGGGCGGGCTGGGCGCCGCGGCCGGGCCGCTGATCGGCGGCCTGGTGACCAGCGCGATCAGCTGGCGTGCCTCGTTCGGCCTGCAGGTCCTGGTCGTGGCCTGGATCATTCTGCTCGCCCGCAAGATCACCGACCCGGCCCAGCCCGGGCCCAAGCCGCGGTTTGACCTGACCGGGGCGGTGCTGTCCGCCGCCGGGCTGTTCTTCGTGGTGCTCGGGCTGCTGCAGTCGCGGACCTACGGCTTCGGCAAGTCGCGGCAGAACTTCACCATCGGTGGCACGGTGGTCATCCCCAAGGGGTCGATCTCCCCGGTGTGGCTGTTCGTGGCCATTGGTGCGCTGTTCCTGCTGTGGTTCTTCCTGCACGTGCGGTTCAGTGAGAAAAAGGGCAAGGGCGTGCTGCTGCCGCTGCGGCTGTTCCGCAACAAGGTCGCCAATCTGGGGTTGGGCACCCAGACGATCCAGTGGCTGATCCTGCAGGGGTCCTTCTTCGCGGTCTCGGTGTACCTGCAGGAGGTCAACCACTACAGCGCGATCCAGACCGGGCTGCTGCTTACCCCGGCCACCATCGGGATCCTGGCCGCCTCGGCCGGTGCCGGCCGGTTCGCCCGGCGCCATCCGCAGCGGTGGCTGATCATCGCCGGGTTCCTGGTCACCGCGGTCGGCATGATCTTGCTGCTGGTCCTGGTCCGGGCGCACGCGGGCATCTGGCGGTGGATACCCGGGCTGCTGCTGTTCGGCGCCGGGGTCGGGACCATGCTGACGTCCTCGGTCAACGTGGTCCAGTCGAGCTTCCCCGACCGGGATCAGGGTGAGATCTCCGGCCTGTCCCGCAGCGTCTCCAACCTGGGATCCTCCCTCGGCACCGCCCTGGTCGGCTCGGTCCTGGTCGCCGTCAAGCTGCCTGAGGGAAGGCCCTTCGCCGTCGCCCTCACGATGATGCTCGTGTTCACCCTTATCGGCCTGGTCCTCGCCGTCCTCATCCCCCGCAAGCCAATCGAGGCCACGACGACACCAAGCCCAGGCACGGCTACGGCAAGTTCAGGCAAGGCACCCACGACATGACAGCCGACGCGGCGATGTCGGCCTCGGCCGCCATCGCCGCAGACCACCCGATGTCCGTGCCGGCCCACGAGACGGGGCTTGCGGCGTGCATCGGCAACTGGTGACAGAGGGACACGATGCGCTGGTGGATACGACGTAGACCGGACGGCACACCCGTTAGCACCACCGCATCCTTGGACGGAACAGGCACGCCCGGCCGCCTCCTGCCCACTAGTCGCCTCGAAGCATTCTTCGACGGCGTGTTGGCGATCGTCATCACTCATCTCATCCTGGAACTCCACGTGCCGACCGGACCGGAGGCCTTGGTGGGGGGACTCGGCCGTCGTACTTGACCTTGTCCTGATCGGCTTGGCGATAGCGCTCGACCCGCTGCCGTTGACGGCATTCCTCGTCGTGCTGCCCGCAAAGCGGGGCGTGAAAAAAGGCGCGGCGTTCGTACTTGGCTGGCTGGCGTCCCTTGCCATTGTGGTGACGGTCACAGTACTCACCACTGGCAACAATCCTCCCGAGCCGGACACGGCGCCCTCACTCGCGGACCTGGCGGTGAAGATCGCCATCGGGGTCGGCCTTGTCGCGATTGCGGTCCGGCAGCGCCGCAGGATGGAGCGGCCGAAGAAGCCGAAGAAGCCACCGAAGTGGCAGGCGCACGTGGACAACATGTCCCCGTGGTTCGCCATGGGCCTTGCCCCCGCGCTCCAGCCATGGGTTCTGATCGGCGCGGGCGCTGCCACGGTCGTGGAAGCCAAACTGTCCAGTGCCGGGAGCTACCTCGCGCTGTTCCTGTTCTGCGTCCTAGCCTCGGCGTCCTACCTCGCCATGGAGATCTACGCCGGTTTCAAGCCCGGCGAGAGCCAGGCATTCCTGACCAGGCTCAGGACCTGGATAGACATTCACACCGATCAGGTGATCATCTGGGGGAGCCTGATCATCGGCTTTTGGCTCATCGCGTACAGCATTTACCTGGTCGTGATCTGAGACTGCCCCGGATCAGTGGTGATGGAACGTCGTGGATAACACCCATGGCCGGCACCAGCGAAGCTGGGCCCCGCTGTGCGAAGCGGTAGGGAATCACCCGCGGAGGGGTGACGCACCCGGGAACAGCTCCCGCGCAACCTGGCATAAGGCATCGCGGCGAGCGGCGAAGTCCAGCGGGAGCCGGCCGCGAAAAACGTGAGGCGGCGCCGGCCCGCGGGATACACGGTGCCATCATCACGGCGGCGATCCTGGACACCGCTGGGGGCGCCTGTCCGCCACTGCGCTGGTGATCTCGGTCGTGGTCACGTTGCTGGTGTACTGGCTCGCGGAGGAGTACACCGAGGTGCTGGGTGAGCAGGTGGAAGGGGGTCGCCTGCCCAGCGGGGCATCCATCTGGGGAGCGCTGGCCGCGACCTGGCCGATGGTCACCGCGTCTTACCTGCCGCTGCTCGCACTGGTGCTGGCCCGGCTGGCCGGGGCCTCTGCCCTCACGGCCGCTAACGTTGGGCTAGTCGCAGCGATTGTCCTGCTGACGTTCCATGGCTGGCTGGCCAGCCGGGGCGACGTCGGCCTTGGTGATCCCGCCGATCAGGAACTCCGCCGCCAGCGCCGGATCGGCCGACCCGACCCACTCGGCGGCCCGCTGGGCGGCGGTGATGCCGACCTCGCGCTCATTCAGGATGTGCGCGCACACCCATTCTTTGGCCTCAGGCTTGACCAGCGCCTCGGCCAGCAGACGCTCGGCTTCGAATACCTCGACGCCGCGCTCCCGCATCACCTCGCAGAACATGTCATGCTCGGCCTTTGCCCGCGCCACCCACAGCACATCGTCGAACAGCAGTTCCCCGGCATTGGACGGGGTCAGGCGGGTGTGCTCAAGCCCCGGCCGGTGCACCATGATCCGGCGCAGCCTGCCCACCTCGGAGTGCGCTCCAAAGCGACACAGCGATCACCTCGTTACTTGGCCGATGTTTCCCTGGCCTTTCCTTGGACCCTGTTTTTTGCCGCCCTTTGGAAGAGCATTGTTGTTAAGTGATGGCCTGGAGTGCTGGCTCGGCTTTGGATTTTTCGCTTGCACTGGCGGTGGTCTTGCGCTGGCGGGAGAGCTGGAGGACCTTGTCCACAGCGACGACCGCGGGGGCGAGCAGGGACAGGGCGAGCACGATGATCCATTCCCGCCCGGACAGCGAGGTGGTGTCGAGCAGCCGCTGGAGCATGCCGAGTTCGACGGCGGCCCAGCTGAGGATCCAGCCCAGGATGATCCAGCCCAGGTAGGGGAAGACCGGCGAGGACCATGGTGCCTGGCGTTCGCGGCGCATGACCAGGCCGATGTTGACCGCGCTGAACGAGACGATGGCGAAAGCCATGGTCATGTTGACCGACGCGGCCGTGGTGCTGGGCTTGCCGGGTCCCCACTCGAGCACGGACAGGGCGGTGGCGGCGACCACGAACCCGAAGATGAACCAGCGGATGATCCAAGGGCGGGTGACGACCGGCAGCTCGTTCGGCCGGTACTCGGCCAGCCGCCGCTCCGCTTCGCCGGTGTCCAGCCCCGCATCCGGGTCGATCTGGTTCGTTGCCATCGGCGCGGTGATCGTGCTCGGGGCCGTGGCGGGTGTAACCTGGTCCAGCGGAAGGACCGTTCCCGGGACACTACGGCCTGATCAGCTCGTTATCGGCACCACTGAACCTCGCGCCCGGGCGAGCTAGTGATGGCTGCCTGGCTGCTTTCAAGTCAACGCGCCGCTCGTGTCGCCGATCAGCTCTACCCGATGATCAGGCACAAAACGGTCGTGATCACCGCGCTGCGCTGTCCCATCCAGCCCTTGAGGTGGCCCCATCAGGTCGGCAGCGCGTGGTGACTCGCTGCCAGCCTTAAAACGGTGCCGGGATGTAGCGCAACGGAAGATCCGGCGGCAAGTAGTCACCGGGCTGCTGCCGTTTGGGCAGTGTGATGTCCCGGTGGGCGAGCGGCTGGTAGGGGACCCGGTTCAGCAGGTGGCTGATGATGTTCGCCGGCCCCCACGCCGTCCGGGGTCATGAACCTGGTGATCAGCAGGGCCGTGTCCGGGAAGTAAAGCTGTTTACTGACGTAATCCTCGCGGTCGGGCCCGACACGGGAAGTAGCCGCCGCGGTCCGCATCGAGCAAGGACGCGCACACGCTGGGCGAGTCGAACCGGGGGCAGCAGAACCAGTCCACGGTGCCGTCCGTCGTCACGAGCGCGGCCGTCTGCAGATCTCCGATCAACCCGTGATCACCAATGTTGGGGTAACGAGCCATCATGCTCTCCTTCTGGCCGTGAGACATCAACAAACCAGCGGCAGAAAGCTTGATGATCCACGCACCGGCCTTTGGGATAGGACAGCCACCATCCTCGGCGGTCGGCATATCTGCCGCCTCACCCCGGTTGGGGTGACCCGTAGCGCAGCAGGACCATTCCGGCCTGCCGGCGGAGCGGCTCACGCGACCGGTTCTTGGCCCGGCCCAGGTCCCTGTGGATAACAGCTCACCGTAGCGGAATGATCTTGCAAGCGCCCGGTATCCCTGGCGGGATGCCCGTTCCAGGAGTGGTATTAAGTGGTATTAAGTTGCCGCCAGCCGGTATGCGGGTGGAAGTGTGGATGTCCTTCCCGAACCCGCCGTAGGAGGATCCGTGACTCTCCGAACCCGTCAAGCCTGTCTGTGGCGCAGGCCAGCTGCCTCGGTGAGGTGCCGTAATCAGGTCCGGCAGCTTCCGGATTCGGGGGAGCGGATCTCGGCAGGGCAGGGTGCGGTCCCCTCGCCGGTCGAAGGTTCGATGTATGCCTGGCGCTGTGATTCCACATTTGAGTGAATACGGCCAGGTGGGTCCTGATGCCGTCAATGTCTCCGATCAGCGGCATGAGTCCCGTCCTTGCCTACCCGGCCAGGGGGATCACGGGAGCGGCCACCGCCCGCGGCAGGATGAACTCCTCGACAGCCCTGGCGAAGCCCTCGTCCTCGTTGGAGGCCGTCACGCAGGTGGCTTCCCGCTGCACCTCCTCGCTCGCATTACCCATCGCGATGCTCAAGCCGCTCCGTTCGAACATCAGCACATCGTTCGGCTGGTCGCCGAGCGTGGCGATCTGCTCTAGCGGGATCTGGTAGTAGTGCGACATGCGCTCGACCACGGCACCCTTGTTCGCCGTCGGGTGCGTCACATCGACATAGTGCGGCTGCGATCGGGCGGCTGAGACGTATGCCCCGAACTGTTCCTGCACCGCGGCCTCGCACCGCGCGACCTGGTCGTGGTCGTCGCTGACGCCGACGATCTTGACCACCCGATCGAGGAGACCGTCATAGCTGGGCACCACCGTTGGCTGAAACTGGACGGTCGAGGCTTCCCGCTGCGCGTGCGGCGCATGGGGATCGGTGACGTACCACTCGGCAGCGCGGTAGATCCAGACGTAGAGACCATGCGCGCGGATCGCGTCGATGACGGCCGGCGTGCAATCGTCCGGGACGGCCTGTTCGTCGACGATGGTCATGTCCGGCTGGGCGATGATCCCGCCGTTGAAGGCAGCCATCGGCCCGCGCATTTCAAGCGGGTGAACCAGCATGCGCATGCCCCGCGGCGGGCGTCCGCTGGTGATCGCGAACAGCACCCCACGCTCGTGCAGCCGCTCGATCGCTGCGATCGCACGCGCGGTCAGCACCTTGTTCTTGGTGACCAGGGTGCCATCCACGTCCGCCAAGACCGCGGCGATCGTCACGGTCGCCGGGATAGTAGCGTCAGCCATGTCTTTGCCCTAACCTTCAGTGACGGAGCCCGGGGACGCGCTCAGTCGGTCCACACTCAGTCGCGCGGCGTACGCCGTGCACATGGCGATGATCGGTGAGCGAGGCACCTGGCGTGGTTACAGGAAATCGGCATGCCAATGAATAATCCGCCGCACTGAAGTTGCCCTATCAGCTCGGAATCTCAGCCGATAGGGCTCCCAGGGCGCCTGGCCTGCGGGAAGGGCTGTCCGTTAGTACCTGCGGGAACCTCGGCATACTCCTCGGCGAGCCAGTACACCAGCAACGTGACCACGACCGAGATCACCAGCGCAGTGGTGGACACGTGCCCCCCGGCGGTGTCGAGGATCGCCGCAGTAACGATGGCGCCGTATATTCCGGCGGCGCGGCGCCGCCCCAGGTTCTTCGTGGCCGGCCCCTGCTGGAACCGCCCCTAATAGCTGGCCTGGGCACCCCCGCCGCAGGGCACGCTGCCCGGGTGCCGATTACCGGCGATCGCCTCGCCGGTCACGACGTTGACCCGGGCTCGTTGTCCGCGCCCTCGGAGATGGTCCCCAAGAACGCCTGCAGTTTTGATTGGAATCCGTAGTAGGTGATCAGCGCCGCCTGCCGGCCGCCGTCATCGTCGCCGTACCTTTTCACCACCGCGTAGGGGAACCCCAGCACACCATGGTTGCGCTGCAGCCGGTCCGCCCACGCGATGATCCGGTTGACCAGGCCACTCAAACCCTCCAAGCTCATAGGCCCAGCCTGCCCGTAACCGCTCTGGCAGGTCAGCTGCCGGTGGTAACTGAGCTGGCAAGGTGACTACCGCCGGACTTGGCTGACCCAGGCGATTCACCCGTGCGGGGCGAGGGCGTGCCAGCGGGGACGCTTCACGTCGCGAAGCGGGTACGGTCCACTGGTGAGGGAGCCTGCTCATACGTATTCGCGTCGGCGCATCCAGGCCAGGGTCACCCAGCCCCACACCGGTGGCAGGTAGGCGGCGAAGGACCGCTGGATGAGCACGGCGGCAGCGGCCTGTTCCTGCGGCACGCCGGCGCTGGTGAGCCCGGCGATCAGGCCTGCCTCCACGACGCCGAGGCCGCCGGGCACGGGGACGGCGGCGCCGATGATGGCAGCCAGCGTGTTGACGGTGATCAGCGTCGCGATGCTGGCCCGCTGCCCGACTGCGTGCAGCGACGCGCCGAGGGCCAGGATGAGCAGGAGCTGGGCCAGGGTCGAGCCGGCCAGAACGTAAACGAGCTTGCGCGGCTCGGCGGCGATGGTCTTGACGTTCGCCCAGATGTTCAGCAGGTGCGGGCGGATCCTGCGGCTGGCCAGGCGCCGGAGCCTGGGCACCAGGGCGATCAGCGCGGCGGCGATGCCCGCGGCGAGGATGACCGCGAGGATGATCCAGACCGCGTTCTGGCGGCCGCCAGAACTTGAGGGGGCCTGGAAGGTCCCGGCGGCGAACGGGATGGCGATGAGAAACAGCAGGGTCTTGACGGTCCAGCTCGCCGTGGCCGCGATGGCGCCCGAGCTTACCGCGGCCGCGGCGTCATACCCCTGGCGCTGGAAGAACCTGACCCGAACGGCGAATACGGCGACGTTGCCGCCGGCCAGCGCGGTGAAGGTGTTCGACGTCTCCAGCGCGACGCACCGGCCGAACGGGAGCTGGCCGGCGACGGCGCCGAGCAGTGCCCAGCCCTCGGCGACCACCGGGAGCTGAGAAAAGACGAACGCCAGCGCCACCCAGCCCCAGCTGGCGCCCTTGATGGCCTCCAGGGCATCGCCGGCACCGGACAGCACCCCGATGATCGCCCAGATCCCGATCAGCGAGCCGACGGCGAACAGCAGGTTGGCCCAGCTGACCCGTTTGACCTCTGCAAGGCCGGGCACGTCGATGCCGGCCCCGCTGGCCACCGCTTCCCGCAGCCGGGACAGCAGGTGCTTGTGCTCCTTCAGCGCGGCCACGGTGCCCGGGTCCAGCGCCGAGCGCTGCAAGTGCACCAGGGCGCTGCGGGCGGTGCCGGCGTCGAGGACCCGGGCGGCCGCCGCGGCTGTGCGCTCGGCGCCCGACCGTACGGCCATCGCGGCCAGCGCGGCCGCCAGGTCGGTGTCCAGACGGCTGGCCGGAGCCGAAGCGGACGCGCAGCGGAAGCCCCGGAGGCAGGTGCCCTGATCGGACACGACGATGGCGTCGCCGCCAAGCACCCCGTGGGCGATGCCGGCTGCCCGCAGCCGCAGCACGGCCAGCAGGATCTCATCCAGTGTGCCGTCAGTGAGGCCGGCGCCGTCGGCCTGCGACAGGGCAGGGCCATCAGGCACCCTGCTCACCAGCGCCGCATCCCTGCTGGGTCCGAACTGGCCGGCGGCGAGCACGTCGGGCACGAAGACGCCGGCGCGCCCGGCCATCAGGGTGAGGTAGGCCTCGTGCTCAACCTGCTGCAGGCGGTCCAGGATCAGGGTGGGGCCCGAATCCCGGTACATGCAGAACCGCCACAGTTTCGCCAGCACCCGGGCGTCGGATGCGTCACGGCCGTAGACCGATAGCTCGACCGGCTTGCCTGCTGGGTCACGGCCGGTGAACTGCTCCACCCCCCAGACTTGACGGGGTGCCCTGGCTACGTCCGCGACCGCGACGTGCAGGTCCGCGATCCACTCGGTGACCTCCGCCGCCGACGGCAAGCCCAGCGGTGAGCCCACGGCCAGGTGCAGGCCCGCGGCGACGCCCCATCCCAGCGCGATGCTGGAGATGGCGTTCACCGGAAGCGCTTCCCCGCCGCAGACCGCGGCCAGCACAGCCACGGCGACCAGGAACCACGCCAGCCGGTGCACCGGACGGCTCAGATAAGGAAGCACGGTGGCCGCCACGGTGATCGCGACCGCGAGCTGCGTGACCGGGTAGCCAGCGTTCAGCCCGGCAAGCTCGCTGACCGGCGGCCGCCCGGCCGCCGGCCCGAGAACAGCGCCGAGCAAGATGCACACGCCCCAGGTCAGCGCGGCAGCCACCGCAGTCCACCGGACCGCGGTCAACCGCGGCACCAACAGCCCGGCCAGGACCAGCAGCACGCTAACCCCGGCCGAACCCAGCCAGAAGACGCTGGTGACCAGCCAGCTGATCGCCGAAGGCGGCGGGTGCACGGCACGCACAATGCTCAGCTCGGCAGCCGAGTTGGCCTTCATGACCGGGATGGACACTGCCACCACGACGACCGCGAGCCCCAGCCGGAATGCATCAGATGCCCGCCGCCTGGTTGTTCCCCCGCCCCGCGGTCCCAGCACCGCCGCGCGCAGCCGCGCCGCTAGCTGATGGTGCGCTCCGGGAACACCCTCGCCGGTCACTGCAGCCATCAGGCTCCTCCTGCGCGCGGCCCAGCCCGATGTCCAGCTCGCCCGTCGGCAGATGCCATGGGTGCGGTAAGAAAGGCCATCGCCCTAACCCGGCCTTCCTGGCCGCCGTTGACGTCAGCAAACAATACTCAGGACAGTCCCGGCAATCCCGCCCTGCGCGCTCTCCGGGACCAACGGCACTGGCGTCTTGACCAACACCAACGGCGACCGTAATCGTCGCTCCGCTAGGCACGCCGATCACGGGGCCCTTGCCGTGGTGACCGGCGACGGCTACCGGCTGTGGGGATCAGCGGCTTGGCGCTCAGCGGCGTCGCCGCGATGTCCTCCTTGCGGCAGCAGTTGCCCACTAGTCCTTCGACCTGACGGACCGCGGCTCCTGCCAGGATGAAGGCAAGCCGGTCGGGGCTTTCCCGGCCATGTGGCCGCAGTCGAATACCGAATGGGTCGCATCGGCCGGGGCCAGGGACCCGCCGACTGATACATGCAGGCCCGGACCGCGGGCAGCCAACGACGACATAACTGGGCTGCACGCATATGTCCGATCACCCGGCTCAATCCTCATTCACACAAAATCGGCAGGGAGCGGACGGTTGCGGAGCGACTCGGGGAGTCCGGTTACCCTCTGTGATGGCCACCGGTCGTTCGTGTTCACTTCGATGCGGCCCTCCGCCTGGACCGCGGTTCCGCGGCGGCCGGGATCGCAGCCACGAACGTGGGCCGCGCTATACAACACACCAGGCCAGCGAGCCGGATCCTGATGCTTGAGGACATCGTCGACCACGGCAACGTCGGGGCCATCTTCCGATGTGCGGCAGCACTCGGTGCAGACGCCGTGATCCTGTCTCCACGGTGCGCGGACCCGCTCTACCGGCGCGCGGTCAAGGTGTCCTTGGGTGCCGTGTTCGCGGTCCCCTACGCGCGCATGACGGACTGGTACGGGGGCCTGGCCGAGCTGCGCGCGGCAGGCTTCGGGCTACTTGCGCTGACTCCCGACCAGTCAGCCGCCGCGATCGACAAGGCAGCGATGGGGGAGTGCTCAGCGATCCGGCCGATCTCCTCCAGCGACGGTTCGGCGCTCAGGCCGAAGTAGTAGCGGGCCTCGTTCGTTACGGCCCCGGAGCCGGCCCGCCTCCGGCCCGTAGCAGGTAGGCCTGGATGACGGGAGCCCGCTCGTTCTCCGGCACCTCAACTAGCCTGGCCGCGTGCCGCTGCCTGCGGCCGAGCACGACTCGCCCGCCGGCGGGCCAGCGATACCGGGTCCGGCGGCTGTAGTCGACGGGCCGGAAGAACCCCGGCCCCACCTTCGGCTCGCTGGCCAGGCGGCCGGCGAAAGAGCGCAAGGCTGCCGCCGTCGCCGCTGTGGTCATGGGCGTTCCGTGGCCGGGTGCCAGCACTCGCGGCCCGAGCCGGGCGAGCCGGGCAACGGACTGAGTGGCCGCCGCCCAGTTCCAGGTCGAAATGCGCGGCGGGCCGGAGATTGTCCGCTTGCCGGGCAGCGGCAGCAGCCCCCACAGCGAGCTGCCGTTCACGGTCAGCAGGGCATCGCCGGTGATCAGCACCCTGTCGCTCGCGCGGAAGTAACTGACATGGCCAGGGGTGTGGCCCGGGGTGGGAATGCGCTCCCAGTCCGGGAGCCCGGGAACGCCAGCGCCCGGGTCAACTGCGGTCACGATACCCAGGCACGCCTCGAATTCTCCTTCCGGGAGGAACCCCGTCAAGGGCCCGGTGACCCGGCCGATCGGGTCGGAGTAGGCCAGCTTCCCCGTCGGCAGCGGCAGCTCGCCCGGATCGGCATAGACCGGGAGGTTCCAGGCCCGCGCCAGCTCAGCGGCTGAGCCGGCATGGTCAGGGTGCAGGTGCGTCAGCAGGATCGCGGCTGGCGCCGTGCCCGCCCCGAACAGCGTCTCGGCGCTCTTCTTAATCAGCTCGCCCCGGTGCGGCCATGCGGCGTCGACCAGGACCCACGACGAGCCAGATCGCACCAGGTAGACATTGGATTTCCGGGTCCCTTCCGCAATCCAATACACCCCGGTCGCGATTTCCACCGGCCGGGAACCAGTCCTCATCGTTCCGCCTCTGATTCCCATGGACGAAACGCTACGCCGATGACCGGCGCCACCGGCAGGAGCCAAAGCCCGGATCTGCGCCGGAGTGACACCGGCGCGCTGGGTGCGCAAGCCCCGGGCCGCAGCATCGGGTAATGCCTGCAGCCGTCCGCCGCAGCCAGCCGCGGCCCCTGGGTCTGGCCGACCGGGCGGACGCCTTAGGCAGCATCCGCATCTGAGCAGGCCGGGGACGCGCCGGTCCCCCATGAAAGACCGGCCGGATCGCCGGGCCGGCCCGGGCCGCGGTCCTTCGCCCTGGCCGTGCAGGACCTAGGCCTCTACCGGCGGCCCGCCGCCTGAGCATGCTGCTGCCGAGAGCAGAGGGAGATCCCCGTCGAGGGAGATTCCCTTGGCGGGCTCCCGGTTTTTCTGGAGGCCGCCATGGCCATCATCCTCTACAAGAGCATCCGGGGGCATCAGCAGCGCAGGCGAGCGGCAGCCGCAGCCCCCGGCGAGCAGCGCCTGTCACCTGTCGACTCCCCGCCAGCTCGGGAAGCCCACCCCGGGACTCCTCAGCGGGCGGACGCCAGCGCAACGGCCAGCGCCGGTGTCCCGCACATCCCCACGCGCGGCGGCCCGGCAGGCACCGCGGCCGCACCCGGGCCGGGCCGGCAGGCAGCCAAGGTCGTGGAGGCGGTCAGCCGCGAACCCCGGGTGCCGGAAGGGCCGGGGCAGGTGTCCCGTCCTGCGGTGATCGAGGTCCGCGGGCTGCGGAAGTCCTATGACGGCGTTGAGGCAGTGGCCGGCATCGACCTGGAGGTCCGCGCGGGCGAGATATTCGCGTTCCTCGGCCCGAACGGCGCGGGCAAGACCACGACCGTGGAGACCCTGGAGGGGTACCGGTGCCGCGACGCCGGGGACGTCTCCGTGCTGGGTGTCGACCCGGCCACGGCGGGCCGGGACTGGCGGGCGCGCATCGGCGTGGTCTTGCAGGAGTCCGAGCCGGAGGCCGAGCTCACCGCCGAGGAATGCCTGTCGCTGTACGCCGGGTACTACCCCAGGCCCCGGCCGGTGGCCGAGGTGCTAGAGCTGGTGGGCCTGACTGATCACCGGGACGCTCGATGCGGCCGGATGTCGGGCGGCCAGCGCCGGCGGCTGGATGTGGCCCTGGCCCTGATCGGCGACCCGGAGCTGACCTTCCTCGACGAGCCGACTACCGGGTTTGACCCCGCAGCCCGGAAATCAGCCTGGGAAGTTATCGCAGGCTTGCGGGACCTGGGCAAGACGATCTTCCTGACCACCCACTACATGGAAGAAGCCGAGCGCCTGGCCGACCGGATCGCGGTCCTGGCCGCGGGGCGGATCGTGGCCGAGGGCACCGCGGCCACCCTGGGCGGGCGGGACACCGAGGCGTCCATCATCAGCTTCACCCTGCCGCCAGGGGTTCCCGCCGCCGACCTGCCGCCCGCCCTGGCCGCCCGCGTGACCCACACCGCCAACGGGCAGGTGGAAGCAGATACCACGAGCCCGCTGCGGCTGGTCGGCGCCCTGGCCGGCTGGGCGCAGGCCCGCGGCATCGATCTTCCCGACCTGGACGTGCACCGGCCCACGCTGGAGGATGTCTACCTGCAACTGACCAGGGAGTCATGATGACCACCGCGAGCACCCACCCCGGCCCCGCCGCCGGAACCCGGCGTCAGCTTCCGCTCCTGATCGGGCACCAGTTCCGCTTCGACCTGCGCTGCTTCGGGCGCAACACCCAAGGCGTGTTCTTCACCCTCCTCATGCCGGTGCTGTTCCTGGTCATCCTGGCCTCGATCTTCCGCGACACCACCGTCAAGGTGCCCGGCGGCACCATGAAGGAGTCGGTGTACTACGTGCCGGGCCTGATCGCCTACGGCGTGATCGCCGCCGCGTTCTCCAACCTGGCCCTGTCCGTCGTGCGCAACCGCGAGTCCGGCATCTACAAGCGCCGCCGGGCCACCCCGCTGCCCGCCAGCGCGATCATCGCCTCCCGCGCCGCGGTCGCCGTGCTCACCGCCCTGGCGATGACCGTCGTCTTGCTCGTCATCGGCTGGGCCGCCTACGGGGCGTCGATCCCCGGCCGTACCGCGCCCGCCTTCGTGCTGGACGTCATCGTCGGCGCGGCCGTGTTCTGCTGCCTCGGTTTCGCCGCGGCCACCCTGATCGGCAACGTCGACGCGGTCCAGCCCGTCATATGGGCCACCGTGCTGCCGCTCTGCTTCATCTCCGGGATCTTCATCCCCATCTCCGAGCTGCCCACCTGGCTGGCCCGCATCGGCTACGTCTTCCCCGTCCATCCCCTCGCCGCCGCCCTGCTGACCGCCTACAACCCGCACACCACTGGGTCCGGGCTGAACTGGGGCTACCTGGCCATCCTCGCCGCCTGGGGCGTGGCCGGACTGATCATCGCCATCCGCCGGTTCAGCTGGCTCCCGCGCGGCGGCTAACGACCACCGGGAGCGACGCATGACATGACCACGGCAGCCCCATACAGCCGCAAGTCCCTGTCCCTGGGACGTAATCGTGGCTAGCGTGGCCGGCATCGATCCGCGGCCTGTTCGCGCACGGTGCCTCCAAGCAGCAGGTGAACGAAATCTGGCGCACGGACGGGATACCGAAACTGGACGCTGTTGAGCGGTTTACCTTCGCGAAAAACTCCGAGCCGTTCGGCACGCAGTTCCTGCTCGCCGCGCAGGCCGGGCGCGTCGCTGGTGACCTGTATGACCTCGGCACCAGCCTCATGCAGTTCAACTGCGCCCAGGTCGCCGCCCAGGTCACCGCGCCCACGCTCGTCACGGACTATCAGGACGACCAGCTCGTTCCCGCCGGCCAGCCCGGCCAGGTGTATGCGCTGCTGCGGAGTCGCAAGCAATACCAGTACTTCACGGCCGCGAACGGGGCGCAGTACCACGATGCGCCGATGGCTCCGCAGACCCGCAACCAGGTCGTCTTCGACTGGCTGGACAAAACGCTGTGACACCCGGCGCCCGTCCTGGGCTGCGGCGAGCATCGCGACGGCAGCCGCCCGGGCGCCATCCAGACCCCATCCCGCAAATGGTGCGCGGAGCTGATCCCAGGACCGTTGCTGATCTTCGCGGTGTGATTTCCGGTGCGGCCTCGCGGCCAAGGTGAGGGCGGCGGGCAAGAGTACGCTAGTCACGCTGCTAGCTCGGCGCATGAAGGCCAGCCGCGATTCCCCGGCGGATCATCCCGGCGGCAGGCGGCGGGAGCGGCTTGTATACCGTAGTCAGGCCGGTCCGGTGCCGATCCGCTACGACGCTTGGCGGGAAAGCGCGGTGGCGCCGGAATGGTGGTGACTGGCTAAGACAATCAATGTCGCCGTCCGTTCCCAGCGGGCCCAGGGCGCATCCCCGCCTTGGATATGGGGCAATCTGGTTGCCAGGATGGCTGCCCGCGCTGTGCCGGAACACGGTGTTCGGTGTGCTGGCGGGCACCTTGCTGGGCCCCGCTTTCATGACCTTCGGCCCTGCGGCCGCTCGGGGTGGCCTGCCTACCGTTGGGAGACTTTGTTGGGTGCGGCCGTTTACGTCGCCACGGGGGTGATCGTGGTGTCACACCTGGGGCGGTACGTCGCGGGTCTGTCGGTGGCTGGTTTCGCCGCGCTGCGGTTCCTCGGCCGTCGGGCAGGCTCCACCCACCAGGAGCGCCGCCAGACGTTGCCCGGCGACGGCGTGGCGCGTCGTCCGCACGTGGTCACCGGCCATGCGATCACCATCGCCGCGCCACCGGAGGCGGTGTGGTGGTGGCTGGCCCAGATGGGATGGCACCGGGGCGGCCACTACACCCCGCGCTGGGTGGACCGGCTGTTGTTCCCGGCGAACCTGCCCAGCCTGGACGTCTTGGACCCAGGCCTGGTATGCGACCTGGCGGTTGGCGACACGATCCCCGACGGCCCGCCCAGCACCGCCTGGTATGTGGCCGGGCAGGCCGCTCCGCCGGGCACCCTCGTGCTGCACTCCACCAGCCGCGTCCCGCCGACCTGGCGGCACAAGTTCAGCGCCGCCGTCGACTGGACGCGGAGCTTTCACCTCACCAGGCTGGGCGGCGGCAGAACGCGGCTGCACGTGCGCGTCCGCGGGCGGGCCGCGCTCTGGTGGCTCGCCGCCTACATCGCCGTCATCATCCCGGCTGATTACATCACGGCGACCGGCATGCTGCGCGGCCCGAAACAGCGCGCCGAGAAGGCCCATGCCGCCAGCCTCCCGGTCCGGCCCACGCCCGGCCGCCAGCGGCCTGCAGCGTCCCCGGCCCGGGCGCGGCCAAGGGGTGCCGATACCGGGGATGGCCCAGCATGGCTGGCAGGCCCGAACGCCTGGCACCTTGGCCCTCTGCGGTCATCGGCCTTGGTCTTCGTCTGGTTGGTAACCAGGAACGGTTGTGCGGGTGCCTCATGAGGAAGCAGGTTCTTTTCGCAGCGGTGGCCGCTGGGCCGGCCATCGCCTGCGGGGGCCCGCCAGGCATGTCGAGCCCGTCAAGATCGGCGCCCCGCCGCCGCCAAGGCGCGTCGCGCTTCCCGGGCCGCGGCGGGCCGCCGCCTGGGCGCTGTCCGTAATAGCGCCCGTGCTGGTCACGACAGCGCTGGTCCCGCTTCGTTCCTCGCTCGGGCTTGCCGGGGCATTGCTGTGCGCCCTCGTCGCCCTCGTCGCCGTGGTCGTGGTGGGCTTGCCCGGCGGGTTCCGCCCGGCTTTGCTGGCGACCGGCGTTGGCGTCCTGTCCTCGGATTTCCCGTATACCCAGCCGCTGTGCAGCTTCCGGGTCGCCCACATGGTCGACGTGGTCGGCCTGATCACTTCCGCCATCGCGGCCGCAGTCGGCGGCCTGGTCGGCCGGCGCAACCGCCAGGGAGTGCAGGCAGCGCGGGCGAGGACCGAGGCGGAGGCCTCGCCCGGCTCGCGGCTGACAGCATAACCGCTTCTGGGCAGCTCGCCGAGGCCATCGGCTCGATCCGGGCCGCGTTCGACCTCGACACCGTCGCCCTGCCGCGCCGAGATGGCGCGGGCTGGCACGTTGAGGTCTCCGCTGGCAAGGCGCGGCTGCAGCACCCCGACGCGGCCGATTACACCGTCGAACTCACGGGCGGTCGCGTGCTCGCCCTCAGGGGTAAGGAGCGTCCGGGGGCCTTCTCCGCCGATCCGCGAGTCATGACTCCCGACCGGCGGCCAGCTGGGCACGCCGGCCCGCCAGGAAGGGCTGAGCTCAGATCGGCACCCCATCGCCTGCGTTCCGCAGCTCCGCGTGATTTCGTGACATGGTCCGGGCCGAAGGTTCGGCACCGAGGGCGACGGGCTGTCCTCACGCTGGCTGCACGAGGCGGACGAGGCCATCTGCATCCCGATGGACCTGGCAGCCCGGGCCGCCGGCGTCGACTCGCTCAACGTCGTAGCCGCCGCCGCGATCGCCTGTCACCACCTGATCACCCGCAACCGCTAGCCTTGCGCGCCGGTCACCCTCGCCGGGCGATGTGGGCGGCGGTAGCAGCGCCGACGGGCGGGCGCGGCCTAGTAGATCATTTGTTGCGGCTTGAAGTAGGCGGTCGACTCGCGGCGCCACAGCAAGATGACCGCGCCCAGCCCGACGAGCCAGGTGACGATGGCGAACACCGCGGACACGGAGCTGGCCGACCTGAAGGCACCGAGCAGGTCCAGGGTGTTCAGCCCGAAGAACACCGTGCCGGTGATCCGCGCCCAGTTGCGGCCCTTGAGGTTCATCCGCGCCATCCACAGCCATAGGCCGACCCCGATGATGCCGACGATGACGATGGCCACGATCGAAAAGTGCGCCGCATTATTGATCTGGGTGCTCGTGTAGTGCGGGTACCTCGTCCGGAGAGAAGACTTAAGGCTGCCGATCGTGGCCAGGCCCAGAATGAAGCTGATCGCGCTGATGACGGCACCGGCGTACATGAGGCGGACCGCAGTCTGCACGGACGTCGGGGGCGCCGGGCGCTGTGCTGGCTCCGGTACCTGTCCGCCGCCGGCGGTGGACGGGTAGTTTTCGTACATCTTCGCTCCCTCGCGCGCGTAAGCACAGCATAGCGGCAGGGCTCGCACGGCAGTCGCCCCGTTAATGACGCCCTGAGCCTAGTAGCCGCGCGCTTGCCTGGCCAGAACCAGTTCGCCGAAGGTGCAGAAGACGCCGAAAAACGATATCGACCGGATATTTGGTCGTGTCCATCGAGTAGCACCGCAATGTAAAGGCTGCCGGTCGTGTATTTGTGATGGTGGGCGGTATCATGCCCTGTACACGTTGCAGCCGCAAGGGACGATGCACGTGCAAATCCTTAACTGTGCAGCTGAGCGTGGGGTGGTGAACAGGATGTCGGCGTGGGGGAGCTGCCGACGGTGCCTGGCCGGGGGCTGTGCCGGGGCTTGTGGTGCGGTTCGCCGTGGAGTCCGGGGGTGATTCCCAGCCATCCGGGAAGCGGCCCTACCGTGCTGCGGATTCTCCTTGGATCGCAACTCCGGAAGTTGCGTGAGACGCGGGGAATATCACGCGACGACGCCGGATACCGCATCCGCGCGTCCGGGTCCAAGATCAGCCGCCTCGAGCTCGGCCGGGTCAGCTTCAAGGAGCGCGATGTCCTCGACCTGCTCCAGCTCTACGGCGTTACCGATACGACCGAGCGCAATCAGCTGATCGCGCTGGCCCATGAGGCGAATTCGCCTGCCTGGTGGCAGAAGTACTCCGACGTCGTGCCGGACTGGTTCCAGATCTACGTGGGGCTGGAAGAGGCGGCCGAGCTGATCCGGGTGTATGAGGTGCAGTTCGTGCCGGGCCTGCTCCAGACGGCGGAATACGCCCGGGCCGTGGTCCGGCAGGGCCAGCCCGCCGCGCCCGCGGACGAGGTGGAACGAAGGGTCGCGCTCCGCACGCGCCGTCAGCAGCTTCTCGGCCGGCCGAGAACGCCCCGGCTGTGGGCCGTGGTGGACGAGGGCGCGCTGCGCCGGCCGATGGGCGGCCGGGATGTGATGCGCGGGCAGGTCGAGCGCCTGATGGCCGCGACCAGGGAGCCGAACGTCACGCTGCAGGTGCTGCCCTTCACCTTCGGGGGCCACGCTGCGGAGGGCGGGGCGTTCACCATCATGCGGTTTCCCGAGGCCGACATGGGTGACATCGTCTACATCGAGCAGCTCACCGGCGCGCTGTACCTCGATAAGCGGGAAGATGTGGAAAGGTACAGCGAGGTCATGGAGCGTCTGAGCGTCAAGGCCACCTCACCCGACCGGACGCAGGACATCCTGGCCGCGATCCTCAAGGAACTGTGAGATGACGACGGCGCCGCATAACGGGATACCCGCCCGCGAACTCACCGGCCTCCGCTGGCGGCCAACCACCCAGGACGGGACCGGCGTCGAGCTGGCCCGGCTGGCCGATGGCGGCGTCGCCGTCCGGAACGCCAGCGACCCGGATGGGCCCGCCCTGATCTACACCAGGACGGAGATCGAGGCCCTCATCGGCGGCGCGGTCGATGGGGACTTCGACGACCTGCTGGCGTGATCCTTCAGCGTCCCCGTGGCTACCTTTCGGGCTGGCACTGGCCTTCCGGCATTAGAGTGCCATCGATGAGCCATGGCCAGACCGCCGAGCCTGCGGATCCCCCTGCCGCCCAGCCCCCGGCCACCGGGACACCCCCCGGCGGGCCCGTTCCGTCTGCTCAAAGCCCCGCTGTCGCGGGCGCCGCAGCCGCCGCGCGGAGCTCAGCCGGAACCGGCGCATGGTCGCCGCCGAGCCGGAAGCTGCTCGGCTGGGAGATCTTCGCGGTCTTCGCCGTCTCCCTCGGCGCCAGCGGACTGTACGCGCTGGTCCAGCTCATCGGCTCGCTGACCGCGACCAGGGCGCTCGGCAAGCAGCAAGCGGTGCTCAACGGGTCACTTGCCCCGGGCCGCCCCGCGCTCGACCTCATTCTCCAGCTCACCAGCGTTGCGATCGATTTTGCGCCGGTGGTGCTCGTCTTTTATCTGTTCGCCCGGGAAGGGGAGACGCCGGCGGTCATCGGCTTTGACTTCCGCTGCCCGGGCCCGGACCTGCTCCGCGGCGCGGTGCTGGCCGCGCTCATCGGCGGCAGCGGCCTGGCTCTCTACCTGACCGCTTACCACCTTGGCTTCAACCTGAACGTGGTGGCCGAAAGCCTGCCGAACGTCTGGTGGCGCATCCCCGTCCTCATCCTCTCGGCCGCCCATGACGGGATCCTGGAGGAGACCGTGGTCCTCGGCTACCTCCTCCGCCGGCTCGAGCAGCTTGGCTGGCGGCCATCCCGGGCCATCGCGCTCAGTGCCGTGCTGCGCGGTTCCTATCACCTCTACCAGGGCTTCGGCGGCTTCATCGGCAATGCGGTGATGGGCGTGATCTTCGGGCTGTGCTACCGGCGCTGGGGCCGGGTCATGCCGATGGTGATCGCGCACACCCTGATCGACATGGGCGCGTTCATCGGTTACGCGGAACTGCACGGGCACGTCTCCTGGCTCCCCTGACCGTCCGGGGCTGCCCCGGCGGCCGGCGGCTGCCCCGATCGCCCGGCGGCTGCCCCGATCGCCCGGTGGCTGCCCCGATCGCCCGGCTGTTTCCAGCTTTCTGGATACTACGGTGTTCCAGCCGCCAGAGACGGCCGGCTGCCTTAGTCTTCGCGCATGACCGCGCTCGCGCACCTGTGGGATCGCCTGACCGCGACCGGGCCGGTACTGGCGACGTGGCTCGTCGCCCTCACCGCCGGATGCGCCCTCGTTATCGTGCTCAGCCAGCGCGCCTGGCACGTGTCCCGGAACGTGGTCACCCTCGCCCACGAAGGCGGCCACGCCGTCGTCTCCGTCGCCACCGGGCGCAAGCTCGACGGCATCCGGCTGCACTCCGACACCTCAGGCGTGACGTCCTCACGCGGCAGGACCAGCGGGGCAGGCCTGATCCTCACCACCGCCGCGGGGTACGTGACTCCCTCCCTGCTCGGCCTGGGGGCCGCCTGGCTGCTGGCCGCGCGGCACGCGACGTTCCTGCTCTGGCTGGTCCTGCTGCTGCTCGCGGCGGCGTTCATCGCCATCCGGAACGCCTACGGGGTGGTGGCCGTGCTGGCCACCGCGGCCGTCGTGCTCGGGGTCAGCCGCTTGGCCCCGGCCGAGGCCCAGGAGATCTTCGCCTACCTGTTCGCCTGGTTCCTGCTGTTCGGCGGCATCCGCCCGGTCTTCGAGCTGCAGAGCCGGCGACGGCGCCGCGGCGCGCTCGCCTCCGACGCCGACCAGCTGGCCCTGCTGACCGGCGTGCCCGGCGGCGCGTGGGTCTTCCTGTTCGCCGTTGTCTCCGTGCTGGCGCTGGTCGCGGGCAGCTACTGGCTGCTGCCCAGCCTCTCCCATTGGCTGCTTGCCGCTCAGGGACAACATTAGGCACATCCAGTCACCACGAACTCCGGTCACCACAACTCTAGTCGGCGGGCAAAACGTCGAAACGCTAGTGAAACACATCTGGCTTAACCTCAAATGGTGGTAAAACGTCCGGAGTCAGTGGCCGTTGGGGTTGAGGAAGAATTCCACACAGTCGATCTCATCACGCGGCGGCTGACCGCGAAGGCTGACAGTATTCTGGAGCAGCTGCCCGCTGAGAGGTTCGGATCGGAGCTGCAGCGGTGCGTGGTGGAGGCCAATAGCCGTCCGTGCGTGCGCTTGTGGGATTTGGCCGAGGACATCGCGGCGCTGCGGCGGGCCGTTGTCGCAGCGGCGGGGCCCCTTGGGGTAGGCATCGTGGCTGCTGGCACGGTGCCCATCGCCGACCCTGACGTGCTCAAGGTCACCTCGGATCCGCGTTACGAGCACATGCTGGACGAATACCGCATGCTCGTCCGCGAGCAGTTAATCTGCGGCGCGCAGGTTCACGTCGATGTGAGCGATCGCGATCTGGCGGTGGCTGTCGCGCACCGGATGGCGCCATGGCTGCCGCCGTTGCTGGCCCTGTCTGGGAGCTCACCCTTCTGGCTGGGGGTCGACACCGGCTACGCCAGCTACCGCACCCTGGTATGGCGGCGCTGGCCGACGACGGGTGCCCTGGGGAGTTTCTACTCGGCCGCCGACTACGACCGGACCGTGGCCGACCTTGTGCAGTGCGGGGTCATAGGCGATCCCGGCATGATCTACTTCGATGTACGGCCCTCGGCCCACCTGCCCACGGTAGAGCTGCGCATCTGCGACGCCTGCCCGCGTTTGGAGGACGTCGTCCTCCTGGCCGGGCTCTTCCGCGCGCTGGTCATGCGGGAGATCGACGCGATAATCGCGGGCGATCCGCCGATGCCCGTGCGGCCCGAGCTTGTCCAGGCTGCGACCTGGCGGGCCGCTAGATCCGGCCTTGAGGGCAACCTTGTCCATCTGGCGACGGCGAGATCGGCGCCTGCCCATCAGCTCGTTGAGCGGCTGCTTGGGGAGCTGCGCCCCTGGTTGGAGTCGACCGGTGACTGGGAACTCGTGGCGGAGCTGACGGAGTTGGCGCTGGCCCGCGGCAGCTCGGCGGCGCGGCAGCGGGCGGCGTTTGCCCGCGGCGGCCTTCACGAGGTCGTCGACACGCTGGTGGCGGAGACCCGCGCGAACACAGAGTGGCTACCAGGCGCGGGACCCGCGCGTACGGCGGTCAGCGCGATGCTGCGAGGCTATGCGACCGCATGCGATGAAGCGATCGTCTTCGATGGCAGCGCCCGTGGGCCGTACGGCGTCATCATGTCCGCGCTTGACCAGATCGGTGTCGAGGGTCTGTGCGAGCGGCAGCGATACCGTGACGAAGTCCAGCGGCGTATGGGGATGATCTTTCACATCGGCGGCGTGGACTCTGACAGGCTCTTTCCCATCGACCTCATTCCCCGGATCGTCGCCCCCGAGGATTGGCGCCCGCTTCAGGCGGGGCTAACGCAGCGGGTCAGCGCTTTGGAAGCGTTCCTGCACGACGCCTACGGTGAGCGCGCCGTAATTCGCGATGGCGTGCTGCCGGCCTGGGCAATCGAAGAATCGCCCGGTCTGCGCGCTGCCGGGTGGCAGATCCCGTCGTCTGTGGTGCGGTGCTGCGTGGCGGGCATCGACCTGATCCGCGACTGCGCGGGCCGGTGGGCGGTGCTGGAGGATAACCTGCGCGTTCCCTCTGGCATCGGGTATGCGATCGCCAACCGCTGGCTGGCAGCCCGGGTTCTGCCTGAGCTGATCCCCGCGTCGCTTGGGATCACCCCGGGGCCAAAGATGGCGGTGCGTGCGCTGCGTTCCGCGCTCACGGCGACCTCCCGCGCCCTGGCTCTTGTGACCGCGGGCACGGCAGATTCGGCCTTCTACGAGCACAAGTTGCTTGCCACCGAGATGGACATCCCGCTGGTCCACCCGGCGGAACTGCGTGTCACGGACGACGGAGTGTGGATCGAAGGCCCGGAGCCCGCCCACGTCGAGGTGCTGTACCGCCGGATCGACGAGGACGAGCTATTCGGCGCCACTGGCGCGGACGGGAAGCCACTCGGCCCCCGGCTGCTCGATGCGATCCGCAATCGGCTCCTCGTTGTCGCCAACGCGCCAGGTAATGGGGTCGCCGACGACAAGAGCCTGTACGCCTACGTGCCGGAACTGATCGAATACTATCTTGGCGAACAGCCATTGCTTGACACCGTGCCAACTTACCTGTGCCGCGACCCCCAGATGCGCTCGCAGGTACTAGATCGGCTGGGCGAACTGGTCACCAAGCCAGTAGGCAGTTACGGGGGCCACGGGGTCGTGATCGGTCCCGATGCCACTCCGGCGGAACTGCGCGAGGTACGCGCCCGAATCCTCGCCGACCCGGCCAACTGGATCGCCCAGGAGACCCTGTCGTTGTCGACGCACCCGACCCTTGTCGACGGGCGCCTGGAGCCGCGGGCGGTAGACCTGAGGACCTTCGTGTGCCCTGGCACCCCGCCCACGGTCATTCCGATCGCGCTGACACGGGTGGCGCCAGCCGGAAGCAGGATCGTCAATTCCTCCCGCGGCGGCGGAGCAACGGATACATGGCTCATGTACTGACGTCACGTGCCAGGTAGGTGGCAGATAAGCAGGAAAGGATTCGGATGTCCCAGGGTCCCCAAGTCCGCGGGAGCCGCAGATGTGCGGCTTGAGCGGCGAGTTGCGCTTCGACGGCGCGTCGGCTGACGTCAGCGCGGTAGCGCGGATGACCGCGACGATGGAGCCACGCGGCCCCGATGGTTTTGGTCTCTGGTCACAGGGAAGCCTGGCACTCGGCCACCGCCGCTTGAAGATCATCGATCTGTCTGTTCGGGCGTCCCAGCCCATGGTCGATGCCGAGCTCGGTCTGGCGGGCGTCTTCAACGGCTGTCTGTACAACTACAAGGACCTCCGCGAGGAGTTGCGCGCCGGCGGCTACCGCTTTTTCTCTGCCTCCGATACCGAGGTGCTGGTGAAGGCTTACCACCGGTGGGGGCAACGGTGCGTCGATCATTTCAAGGGGATGTTCGCCTTCGCGGTCGCGGAGCGCGATACCGGGAGGTTGATTCTTGGCCGGGACCGGCTGGGGATCAAGCCGCTCTACCTCACGCGCGATGGCTCCAGGCTGCGCTTCGCCTCTACGTTGCCCGCCCTGCTGGCCGGGGGTGAGGTCGACACGGATATCGACAAGACAGCCCTGCACCACTACATGACTTTCCACTCGGTGGTACCAGCGCCGCTCACCATCATCACCGGGGTCAGCAAGCTGCCGCCCGCCACCGTCCGGACCTTCGAGCCGGACGGGAGCACCTTCGACGACTACGCGTACTGGGACCCGGACTTCACCCGTGGCCGATCGCTCACACCGGCAGAGTGGACGGAAGCTGTGCTCGCCGGTCTGCGCACCGCGGTGGACCGGCGAATGGTGGCCGACGTGCCAGTCGGCGTGCTGCTGTCTGGCGGGCTGGACTCCAGCTTCATCGTGGCGCTGCTCGCCAGGGCAGGGCAACGGGATCTGCAGACCTTCAGCATCGGCTTCGCGGACGCCGGCGGCGAGCCCGGTGACGAATTCGCCTACTCGGACCTCGTCGCCGAACGTTTCCGCACAGACCACCACAAGATCCAGATCGACGACTCGCGGCTACTGCCGGCGCTCACCGGCGCCGTCGCAGCCATGAGCGAACCGATGGTGAGTCACGATGCGGTGGCGTTCTACCTCCTTGCCCAGGAGGTGTCGCGGCACGTCAAGGTGGTCCAGTCAGGCCAGGGAGCCGACGAGGTGTTCGCGGGATACGACTGGTATCCACCGCTCGCCGACGTACCGCGCGAGGAGGCGGCGGGCGCATACTCCCGCGTGTTCTTCGATCGTGCGCACGACAGGCTTGCCGAGGTCCTGAGCCCCGAGTACCTGAAACCCGATGATGTGAGCTTGACGTACGTCCGAAAACATTTTCGCGCCCCGGGCGCACAGACGGCGCTGGACGCGGCGCTGCGGCTCGATACGGGCGTCATGCTCGTGGACGACCCCGTCAAACGTGTCGACAACATGACGATGGCTTGGGGACTGGAGGCGCGCACCCCGTTCCTCGATCACGATCTTGTCGGGCTGGCGGCCTGCTGCCCACCGGAGCTAAAGCTTGCCTCGGGTGGCAAGGGGGTGCTGAAGAACGCCGCTCGCGGAATCGTTCCCGACGAGGTCATCGACCGACCCAAGGGTTACTTCCCGGTGCCGGCGATCCGCCATTTGCGTGGGCCATATCTTGAGATGGTCCGTGAGACACTGACCTCTCCAGCGGCGAAGTCCCGCGGCTTGTTTCAAGCGTCGTACGTTGAACGGTTGCTTGCAGCGCCAAGCGATCACCGCACCACTCTCGGCGCTAGCGCGCTGTGGCAGATCGCGCTGCTCGAACTATGGCTGCAGGCCCACAGGATATAGCGGTGTGGTATGGGACACGCGCCTCCCCGTAGGCAGCCCGGACGCCGATGGTCACCACGGACCCCTACGGCCCGGACCCCGGCGGGCACGGTGGTGTAAAAAGAGCCGAGCAGAAAACGATCAGATGGCCAGGCTGAAGGACTTGTTGAAGGGAATTGTCGCGGATGTGCCGTCATTTCGCTTGGATTGGGCATGCGCGCACACTGCATGACCTGTTCTTCGCGCCGCGCTATGGGTTGCTACAGCAGGCGAGGGTGCCGCGGTGGCAGCGGGCGGGGCTCGTCAACAAGGATGGCTTTGGCGTCGGCTGGTTCCCCCTTGGCCGCGGCACCACGGAACGCTATCGAACGGCCATCCCGATCTGGGACGACGGCATATTCCCCAGCCTGGCTCGCGAGGTGGTCGCGAGCTGTGTCCTCGGCGCGGTCCGAGCCGCGAGCCCCGGGATGCCCATAGAGGAGAACGCGAACGCACCATTCTCGAACGGCCGCTATCTGCTCAGCCTCAACGGGCATCTAAACGTCGATAGTGCCCGTTCGCTGCTCGACGGCGATCGTGAGCCTGAATCCGCGTGCGACGCTGCGCTGCTGGCTACGCTGCTGTGGCAGCGCCTGTACGTGCGACCGGAGTTGACGGACGCGGTCATCGGCCTGCTGCGCGACATTGTTGAGCTAGATCCCGGCGCCTGCCTCAACATGCTGGCGACCGACGGCGCCCAAATTGTCGCGACCGCATGGGGAGAGACCCTCTGCTACCAGAAGAAGGCCGGTGGCATCCTTGTCGCCAGCGAACCGCACGACGAGGACGACGGCTGGATGCGTGTCAGCGACAGGACTTTGGTAATCGCAGACGCGGCGGGCGTCGAGACGCACTCCCTGTCGTCGGCGCGCCCGTTGCCCGCCGGAGTCACCACGGTCGCCGCGCCCCGCTCGCCGGATAATGGCGGGTTGCCGAGATAGGGCGCTGTTTGCATATTTAGCGGTGGACCGAGGCGGTATAGCGTGGGAGGCGTGCGGCTCGTCGTCACCGGTTTCGCTTGGACCGTTCGAGGCCGTGCTTAAGTTTGGTGCCGGAGCCCCGTGCCGGGTAACCCCTGTGTGGGGCCTGCCGGTGGGCTTTCGTTCATGGGGCCGCGCTGGAGTGAGCCCCGGCTGATCGCGCTGGCCTATGCCTTGGAGCAGGCCGCCGCCGCGCCGTCCGCCACAAAATCCGGCACAGCAGTCGCCACGGGGGCGGCCCCCGCATGTCACCACGGGCTCCCCGCCCCGGCTGGCCGAAACCCTCTCCCCTGACTCCCTCGCGGGGGCCCTTCCGCACCGGGCCCCAACCCGCTCCCAGGGCCGTGGCCAGGCGGTACCCGGGAGTCGAGATAGCCTGTAGCCATGGAATCCTGGCACCGTCCGAGCATCCCCCAGCTGCCCGGACATGGTCCCGAGCCGAGGCTCCGGGACACGGCGACCGGTGCGATACGTCCCGCGGCCACCGGCCCGGACCAGGATTCCGCCACCATCTACGCGTGCGGGATCACCCCCTACGACGCGACTCACATCGGGCACGCGGCCACCTTCACCGCGTGGGACCTGCTGATCCGGGCCTGGCTCGACGCCGGGCGCGCGGTGACCTATATCCAGAACGTCACCGACGTGGACGACCCCCTGCTGGAGCGCGCCGAACGTGACGGTGAGGACTGGCGCGACCTGGCCGACCGGGAGATTCAGCGTTTCCGCGGTGACATGGTGGCCCTCGGGCTGATCCCTCCGGCCGATCTGATCGGGGCCGTGGAGGCGATCCCGCTCATTGACCGGTTCGCGGGGCGGCTCGCCGACCGCGGCTCGCTTTACGACCTGGACGGCGACATCTACTTCGCCCGGGAGGCCGATCCGGAGTTCGGTGCGCTGTCCGGGCCGGGTACGGTGCCAGACCTCGGACTGCCGCAGATGGTGGAACTCCTCGCCGAGCGCGGTGGCGATCCGGACCGGCCCGGCAAGAAGGACCCCCTGGACGTCATCGTCTGGCGGGCGGAACGGCCCGGCGAGCCGGCCTGGGATTCGCGGTTCGGCCGTGGCCGGCCGGGCTGGCACGTGGAATGCGCGGCCATCGCCACCGACTACCTGGGCCCCGCCTTCGACGTCCAGGCCGGCGGCTTCGACCTGGTATTTCCCCATCACGAGATGAGCGCCTCGCACAGCCGGGTGGCGTTCGCCGGGTACCCCGGGCACGTGTTCGCGCGGGTCTACGCGCATGCCGGGATGGTCGGCCTCGACGGGGAGAAAATGTCCAAGTCCCTGGGCAACCTGGTCTTTGTCTCCCGGCTCATCGAGGACGGCGAAGACTCGATGGCGGTCCGGCTCGCGCTGCTCGCCCACCACTACCGCGAGAACTGGGAATGGACGGCCGGCGGCCTGTCGGAGGCCCGCGACCGGCTTGCCCGCTGGCGCTCCGCCGCTGCGGCGGCGCTGGACGGCCTGGCCCCGCACGGCACCGCCCGGGCCACGCTGGCCGGGATACGCGAACGGCTGGCCGACGACCTGGACGCGCCGGGCGCGCTGGCGGCAGTGGACCGGTGGGCGGCCGGAATCTTGGCTGAACGGACATGGAATGACCCTCCGGCCCCGGCTGCGGACCGCGCGGCGGGGCGCCTCGTGCGGGACGCCGTCGATGCCCTGCTGGGCGTGTCCCTGTAAGCACGTCGGCAAGTACGCGGACGCACGCGGCCCCGATCCGTGATATCTCTGGTGATATCGGATGTGGGGGGCTACCGCACCGGGAGCTGATCATGACCGAAGAACCGAAGTCACCCACGCGCGAGCCATCCACGCGCGGGCCAGACGACGCCGTTGCCCTGCTCGTGCGGGCCGTCAACCAGCTTCCGGCCGGCGACCGGGACCAGGTGTTCGCCTGGCTGCTGCGCGTCGGGGGCCGGCATTACAGCCCGCCCGTCGAGCCGGGCGTGTGGGGGCCAGGGCGGACGAGCGCAGGCATCGTGCGCATCTTCCAGGAGGCCAAGTCGGCGTCCGGTCAGCAGCCCGGAGCTGCCCAGCAGATGGTCCCGGTCCGGTTTCCCGCCGACCAGCATGCCAAACTCCGCGACTGGTGCGCGGAGCACGGGTTCTCGATGGCGACCGTGATCCGCGGTCTCGTCGCTAAGTTCCTCGACAACCAGGTCCCGCAGCACAACTGACTCTCCTCGTCAAGCCGCCGTCCGCTGCCTGTGCACGGCACCCTCCTCTTTCCACAGCCCCCCACATGGCCATGGCCCCTGACGCGCTCCGCCAACGAGCCTGGGCCCATGAAAAGAGACCTCCCTGCGGGACGCAGGCCCCCGCACCCCAGCCACTCCAGCCCTTCGCGAGGCCCGCAGCAGGCCGTAAGCGTCGGCTCCCCGGCCGCCGTTCTCGCTGTCGTTCCCCATCTGCTCGGTTTCGTCCCCAGCAAGAGCCTCATCGTGATCGGCGCCGGCCCGCCGCGCGGGCGCGTTCACCTGACCCTGCGCTTCGACCTTCCCGACCCGCCGGACGCCGCCGCCGCGAGCGATATCGCCCAGCACGCGGTCACCGTCCTCACCAGCCAGCGGCAGGCCATGGCCGTCGTGATCGGTTACGGCCCGGGCCACCTGGTCACCCCTATCGCCGACCTCATCCGCGACCAGGCGGGGCAGGCCGGGCTCGAACTGCGGGACGTCCTGCGCGTGCAGGACGGCCGCTACTGGTCCTACCTATGCCGCGAACCTTCGTGCTGCCCGCCCGAGGGTATTCCGGTCAACCCGCGCCATCCGGCCGCCGCGGCCATGGCCGCGGCCGGCGTTCCGGTGCTGCCGGACCGGGCGGCGCTGGCCGCCTCGATCTCGCCGCTCGGCGGCATCACCCGCCAGTCCATGCGGCAGGCCACCAGCCGCGCCGAGGCTCACGCGGCTGACCTGCTCACCCTGGCCTCGCGGTCGGGCCGTCCACGCGCGGTAACGCGCCTCGTGGTGCTGGAGGGGCTCAGCGCCGTCGCTGACGCCCTGGGCACGTACCGGCGGGGCGGGAAATTCGCCACCGACGATCAGGTCGGCTGGCTGTCGCTGGCGCTGACCAACCTGCGCGTGCGGGACGACGCGTGGGCGCGGATGGACCCCGATCACCGCGACGCCCACACCCGGCTCTGGACGGATGTCGTCCGCCGGGCCGAGCCCTCGTACGTGACCCCCGCCGCCTCCCTCCTCGCCTTCACCGCGTGGCAGTGCGGCAACGGCGCGCTGGCCAACGTGGCACTGGACCGTGCCCTGGAGGCCGACCCCCGGTATTCGATGGCGCTGCTGCTCCGTGACACGATCGACGCTGGTACCCCGCCGTCCATGGCCCGGCTTCCGATGACGCCGGAGGAGGTCGCGGCCAGCTACGCCGCCGACGACGAGCGAGCCGCGGCCGGAGCCGACGGGCCTCCCGGCGGCGATCCAGATGACGACCAGGCAGGTCGCGGGCCCGGACGGCCCGGCGCTCAGGGATAAACTGCGGAGCTGTTTGTCCGGTATGGGCCCGCGACCTGGGCCGCACCGGAAGGAGAGGAGGGCGCATGACACAAGTCGCCCGCAAGGACACGCCGTCGGCCGCCATGTTGGAGCATCGTGCCGCGGTTGCCCGGCTGCGCGAGGCGTACAATGCGATGCCGCCCGGCACGCCGGTCCGCCTGGCCAAGCGCACCAGCAACCTGTTCCGTTTCCGTGCCCCGGCCGCCGGCCGCGGCACGGAAAGCCGGCCCGGCCTCGACGTGTCCGACTTCGGCCACGTGCTGTGCGTCGACCCCGCCGCGCGCGTCGCCGTCGTCGCCGGAATGACCACCTACGAGGACCTCTGCGACGCGACCCTCCGGCACGGGATGATGCCGCTCGTCGTGCCGCAGCTGAAGACGATCACTCTCGGCGGTGCGGTGTCCGGGCTGGGCATCGAGTCCACCGCTCTGCGCAACGGCATGCCCCACGAGTCGGTCCTGGAAATGGACGTCCTGACCGGGGATGGCCGGGTGGTCACGGCGGCACCGGACAACGAGCACCGCGACCTGTTCGCCGGCTTCCCCAACTCCTACGGGACCCTGGGCTACGCCCTGTCCCTCACCATCGAGCTGGAGCCCGTCCGGCCGTTCGTCCACCTGCGCCACTTCCCGTTCCGCGACCCGGCCGTCTGCATGGCGGCCATCGAGCAGATCGTGGGCGAGGGGAGCTACCAAGGTCACCGCGCGGACTTCCTCGATGGCGTCGCGTTCGGCCCCGGTGAGCTCTACCTGACCGTCGGGGCCTTCAGCGATGTCGCGCCCTGGCGGAGCGACTACACCGGCCGGGACATCTACTACACCTCCATACGCGGCCCGGAGGAGGACTTCCTCGCCATCCGTGACTACCTGTGGCGGTGGGATACCGACTGGTTCTGGTGCTCGCGACCGTTCGGCGTGCAGAAGCCCCTCGTCCGGGCCCTGTGGCCGCGGCGCTACCGGCGTTCCGACGTGTACCGCAAGCTGGTCGCGCTGGACCGCCGCCTCGGCCTGACCGGCGCGCTGAACGAACGACGGGGGCGGCCAGCCCGCGAAGCGGTGATCCAGGACGTGGAGATCCCCGTCGGACAGGGCGCGGACTTCCTCACCTTTTTCTTGTCCCAGGTGGGCATGAGCCCGGTCTGGATGTGCCCGCTGCGGCTGCGCGGCGAGCGTGACTGGCCGCTGTACCCCCTGAGGCCCGGTGAGGTGTACGTCAACTTCGGCTTCTGGGGTACGGTGCCGCTGCCGCCGGGCCGTAAGGACGGCTTCTACAACCGGCTGGTCGAAGATGAGGTCGGCGCGCTCGGCGGTCACAAGTCGCTGTATTCCACCTCCTTCTACACCGAGGACGACTTCAGCAGGCTCTACAACGGGGCCGCCCACGAAAAGCTGAAGCGGCAATATGACGGTGCCGGCCGCCTGCCGGGCCTGTACGACAAGTGCGTGCGCGGACGCTGAACCGCCCGCAGGGCTAAATCGACGGAAGCGAGGCAAACATGCCGCTGGCGCAAGTATTCGAGACCTTCGCAGGACCCGACGCCCCGGTCGAGTTCGTCGCGTACGACGGGAGCCGAGCGGGCGCGGAGGACTCCCCGGTCCGGATCACGGTCCGGTCGCCGGTCGCCGTGTCTTACCTGGCGCAGGCGCCCGGCGCACTTGGGCTCGCCCGCGCCTACGTGTCGGGGCACCTCGACGTAGACGGGGACATGTACACCGCCCTGGCCCGGATGGCAAAGGCGCAGACGATGGACATAGACCTGGCCGCGCGGTACCGGCTGTTCCGTGCGCTCGGCGGCCCCCGGACCCTGATCCCGCGGCTCGCGCCACCCCCGCAGGAGCTGAACCCTGGCCGCCGGTGGCTCAGCGGCAGACGGCACTCCAAAGGCCGTGACGCCAACGCGATCTCACACCACTACGACGTGTCCAACCGGTTCTACGAGTGGGTGCTGGGCCCGTCGATGGCCTACACCTGCGCCTGCTACCCGGCGCCGGACTCGACGCTGGAAGAGGCTCAGGAGTACAAGTTCAACCTGGTCGCGCGCAAGCTCGGCCTGCGCAGCGGCATGCGGCTGCTCGACGTCGGCTGCGGCTGGGGCGGCATGGTCATGCACGCGGCCCGCGAATACGGGGTCCGCGCGCTCGGCGTCGTGCTGTCCGAGCAGCAGGCGGCCTGGGGCCGCCAGGCTATCGAGAAGGCGGGCCTGTCCGGCCTGGCGGAGATCCGTCACCTCGATTACCGGGACGTCCCGGAGAGCGAGTTCGAACGCGGTCAGCTCGATCGGGCTGACCGAGCACGTCGGCAAGCGCCAGCTACCGGGCTATTTCGCGTTCCTCAACAGCAAGCTCCGCCCCGAAGGGCGCCTGCTCAACCACTGCATCACCCGGCCGGACAACTCCGAGCCCGCCACCCGCAAGGGCGGGTTCATCAACCGGTACGTCTTCCCCGACGGCGAGCTGGAGGGGCCCGGTTACCTGATATCCCTGATGAACGACCAGGGCTTCGAGGTCCGGCACGAGGAGAATCTGCGCGAGCACTATGCGATGACGCTGGCCGCGTGGGGCGCGAACCTGGACGCGCACTGGAAGGAAGCCGTCGCCGAGGTCGGCCCGGGGACCGCCCGGGTGTGGCGCCTGTACATGGCCGGATCGCGGCTCGGCTTCGACCGAAACCAGATCCAGCTGCACCAGGTGCTGGGCGTGAGGCTGACCGACGACGGGCGCGCCGGCCTGCCGTTGCGGCCCAACTGGGAGACGCGGCCGTCCGTGTCGGATGCGGCCGGAGCCCGGCACGCAGCCGAGAACGCGAGCGGGAACGGGACGGCCCCCGCGGCGCAGGGCACAACGCTCGCCTGAGATCCGGACGGCTCCCGTGCAGGTAACGGAGCACATTGCCGCGTTGCGGGCCGAAGGCCTCCTGCTGGCCCGGGCGGCCGAGCGCGCCGGGCCGGACGCCCCCGCGGCGGGACGGAAGGCCTGAAGATCAGCGGCGACCCCCGCGGGCTGGGCGTCTGGCGGGAGCAGGTATCCGTCCGCTGGTCCTGAACCGGGCAGTGGCCCGGACCGAGATCCGCGCCTCGGCCTCCAGTTCCGCGCCGGGACGCAGGCCCCTGACGCTTTCCAGGAACCGGCCCGGTCCGGGGCCCGGTTCCCGCGCGGTGACCAGCGGCCGGACGTCGGCCGGCGGCTCCGGGGCCAGGTCGGTCACGTCCGGTAAGGCTCCGGCGGTGAACAGCGCGGCGGCATCCTCGGCCGCCAGCCAGCCAGGAGCCAGCAGGTCACGGCACGCCCCGGCGCCGGCCGCCCCACCTGCCACCGGGAAACGGGCGACCGGCATCCCGAGACCGGCGACCGGCACGCCGTACACGGCGGCCGCCGCGGCCAGCGCCTCGTCGGCGCCTACGAGGAGGATCAGGTCAGCGCCGTCGGCGGCCGCCTGGAGCGCCTCGCGGAACCGCACCGGAGAGGTGAGCTGAGCGCACAGCAAAGCGGCGATATCGTCCTGTGCCGTCAGTTCGCACCCGGTGACCGTGGACAGCAGCCGCCGCCGGGCCGGCCCGAACGGGACCTGAGCGAGCACACTGCGCAGCGGTGCGGCGCATGGCGTCATAGCCGGCGTGTGCAGGGCATGGGCCGCGTTCAGCACGCTCGCGGTAACGCCCAGCGCGGCAGCCTGCTGCGTCAGCTCCCGGACAGCCGAGACCGGACCAGCCAGCACGTGCGATCGCGGGCCTTCGTCGGCGGCGACCATCAGCCCGCGGGGGGCCCTCAGCCTGGTTACCGTCGCCTCGTCAGCGATGACCCGGGCCATCGCGGTGCGCGCGGCCGCCAGCCCCCTGCGGACCTCGCCATGCTGCGCGACCAGGCGCGCGGCCTCCGGCGCGGGCAGGCTGCCCGCCCACACCAGGCCGGCGATCTCACCGAGGCCGTGGCCCACGGCGGCGGTGGCGCTGACTCCGAGTCCCTCCAGCCCCCGCAGAAGGCCGAGTGACCGGGCCAGCGTGGCCGTCTCGCCCGCTGTCCCGGCTGTGCCCAGCTGGGCCCCGCTCCCCGTGACCGCATCGCCGGGCAAGACCAGCACCACTCTCCCGCGGGCGCCGTACGAGACGCGGACCCCGGCCCCGGCGACCATCGGGCCGCCGCGTACCGCGCCCGCCAGGCGGGCCGCGCGGCGGGCGCGTTCGGCCAGCTGATCCTGGTTTCCGGCGGTCATGGTCACCCGGATTTCACCGTCATCAGCCGGGTCCGCCGTTTCATGGCCCAACTGGTAAGCCAGGTTCTGGAACTCGCGATGTGACATTCGCGGGGCAATGGCGGCAATTCGCTCCAGTGCGGCGGCGAGCGACCGGCGGTCCCGGTTGCGGAACGCGAAGACGCTGGTGGCCGCGGCTGAACGCGTCCGGTCTTCTTTAACCCGAATACCCATTCTTCCCCGGAATGCATTAATCGTGTCCCAGTTCCCGGCGGCTCGCGCTCCGCGCTGGCACGGCAGTTCCCGCAGGTGCCGGTAAAACGGGAGCACGACCGCCACGGGCCACAGGTCCTCGGGCTGGCTGACACGTTGGCAGTACGGCATGCCGGGCCCCTCGATCACCTGCCCGGTCACGGCCAGCCGCGCGGACCGCGGCGTGGCCGCCCTCACTGTATTGAGTGCGAATATTGCCGGTCAAGGGCCATTAACCGACGTACCGATTCCCGGGTCATTTTCATTTCTGCACCGTAATGTCTGCTATGCAGACGGCCTTGCGCCTTTTCCCCGGCATGCCGATGGCGGGAAGGCCCCGGTGTGGTGCGGAACGCAAATCGCTATCCCATTGGAGGGCGTTGCTCCTGCTCGCGGGATGGCTCCCGGCGCGTCCCGTTCGGGATATGAAAGGTCTTTTGCCGGCCGCTCCGCAGGCTCACCGGATCCGCTGGCCATCGGGGGCCAGCCGCTCCGGGGCGCCTGCGGTGGCGCCGGCAGCCAGCCGCGGCGGTCCTGAGCATGCGCTATCCTCGGCGCATGCGTGCCGCCCGGCTGCTCCTTATCTAGCCACGCCGACCGAAGCCCCATCGGCGTGGCCGCCCCTCGTGAGCGAGGGGCCTTTTCATTCCCCGGGGCGTCCATGGCAGGGCCAGATTCACGATGACACGCACGCGGCCGGACTTAAAAGGGTGAGGAAACGATGACATCGGCGGAGAGCGCCGAGGCGCCGCAGCGCTACGACCCACGCGCTATCCAGCAGAAGTGGCTGAGTCGCTGGGCGGAAATGGATTTGTTCCGTGCGAGTGACGATCCGGCGGATACCCGTGAGCGCGCCTACCTGCTCGACATGTTCCCCTACCCGTCGGGTGACCTCCACATGGGGCACGCCGAGGCATACGCGATCGGCGACGCTATCGCCCGGTACTGGTTCCAGATCGGCCGGAACGTGCTGCACCCGATCGGCTGGGACGCCTTCGGCCTGCCGGCCGAGAACGCGGCGATCCGCAACAACGCCCACCCCGCCGACTGGACGTACGCGAACATCGAGACGCAGGCCGAATCGTTCCGTCGTTACGCCGTCTCGTTCGACTGGTCGCGCCGGCTGGCGACCTGCGATCCGGAGTACTACCACTGGAACCAGTGGCTGTTCCTGCGGTTCTATGAGCGCGAACTGGCCTACCGCAAGGACGGTTACGTCAACTGGTGCCCGCAGGATCAGACCGTCCTGGCCAACGAGCAGGTCATCGACGGCCGGTGTGAGCGCTGCGGCACCGAAGTCATCCGCCGGACGCTGACCCAGTGGTACTTCCGGATCACCTCCTACGCCGACCAGCTGCTGGCCGACGCGGAAGCCCTCGAGGGGAACTGGCCCGAGCGCGTCCTGCTCATGCAGCGCAACTGGATCGGCCGTTCGGAGGGCGCCGAAGTGCGCTTCGCGGTCGAGGGCCGCGACGAGCCGGTGACGGTGTTCACGACCCGTCCCGACACCCTCTACGGGGCCACGTTCTTCGTGGTGGCCGCCGACTCGCCGCTGGCTGAGGAGCTGTGCGGGCCCAGCCGGCTGGAGGAACTGCGCGCCTACGTCGCCGAGGTCCGCAAGCTGACCGACATCGAGCGCCAGGCCACGGGGCGGGAAAAGACCGGTGTGTTCGCTGGATACCTACGTCGTCAACCCGGTCAACGACGAGCTGATCCCGGTCTGGGCGGCCGACTACGTGCTGCCCGACTACGGGACTGGCGCGATTATGGCGGTTCCCGCGCACGACCAGCGTGACCTGGATTTCGCCAGGGCCCACGGCCTGCCCGTGCGGGTCGTGGTGGACACCGGCCAGCCCGATCCGGTCGTGACCGGCATCGCGACCGCGGGCGACGGCAAGCTGATCAATTCCGGCCCGCTGGACGGGCTCGGCAAAGCAGGGGCGATCGCGCACATCACGGCGATCCTGGCTGAGAAGGGCCTGGGCCACGCCGCCGTCAACTACCGGCTGCGTGACTGGCTGGTCTCCCGGCAGCGGTTCTGGGGGACGCCGATCCCGATCATCCACTGCCCATCCTGCGGCGAGGTGCCGGTTCCCGAAGAGGACCTGCCGGTCGTCCTGCCCGACCTGCGGGGGCAGGACCTGGTCCCCAAGGGCGTGTCGCCGCTGGCTGCCGCCACCGACTGGGTGAACGTGACCTGCCCCAAGTGCGGTGGCCCGGCCAAGCGCGACACCGACACCATGGACACGTTCGTCGACTCGTCCTGGTACTTCCTGCGGTATTGCTCACCGCACTACCCGGACGGGCCGTTCGATCCCGGCGACGTACGCCGCTGGGCGCCGGTCGACCTGTACGTGGGTGGCGTCGAGCACGCCATCCTGCACCTGCTGTACAGCCGGTTCTTCGTCAAGGTCCTGCACGACATGGGCATGGTCGCCTTCCGCGAGCCGTTCACCCGGCTGCTGAACCAGGGCCAGGTCATCAATGGCGGCAGGGCGATGTCGAAATCGCTCGGCAACGGCGTCGACCTGGGCCAGCAGCTGGCCGCGCACGGCGTCGACGCGATCCGGCTCACGATGATCTTCGCCAGCCCGCCGGAGGACGACATCGACTGGGCCGACGTCCGGCCGGGGGCCATGGTGAAGTTCCTTGGCCGGGCGTGGCGGATCGCCGATGACGTCGCGGCGGCCGGATCGTCCCGGCCGGGCGGGGAACCGGGCGACATGGCTCTCCGTCGCGTCACACACCGCACCATCGACGATGTCACCCGGCTGGTGGAGGCACGCCGGCTGAACGTGGCCGTGGCCCGGCTGATGGAGCTGGTGACCGCCGCGCGGCGGGCCATCGATTCCGGGCCAGGCGCGGGCGACCCGGCGGTCCGTGAGGCGGCCGACGTGCTGGCTGTGCTCCTGTCGCTGTTCGCCCCGTACACGGCCGAGGAGTGCTGGGAGCTGCTGGGTCACGACCGGTCGGTGGCCAGGGCCGGCTGGCCGGTCGCCGACCCCGCCCTGCTGGTCACGGAGTCGGTCACCGCCGTCGTTCAGCTGAACGGGAAGGTCAGGGACCGGGTCGAGGTGCCGCCTACCATCAGCGAAGACGATCTGCGTGAGGTGGCCCTGGCTGCCCCCGGCGTCATCCGCGCGCTGGGCGGCCAGTCCATCCGGAAGGTCATCGTCCGCGCGCCCAAGCTGGTCAACGTCGTCGCAGGCTGAGCGCGCCCGCGTGGCCGGGTCCGGCCGCCCGGCCCGGCCACGCGGGCTGGCTCCTAGACGCGGCGGAGCACGGCCACCACTTTGCCAAGAATGGTGGCCTCGTCGCCCAGGATCGGGGCGTAGACCGGGTTGTGCGGGATCAGCCAGACGTGCCCGTCGCTCTTCTTGAACGTCTTGACGGTCGCCTCGCCCTCTGGCCCCTCACCTTCGACCATGGCCGCGACGATCTCGCCGTTCTCCGCGTTCGGCTGCGAGCGGACCACTACCCAGTCCCCGTCGGTGATGGCGGCGTTGATCATCGAGTCTCCGCTCACCTTCAGCAGGAAGTGCTCACCCTCACCGACCAGTTGCTTCGGCAACGGGAAAACGTCCTCGACGCGCTGTTCGGCGATGATGGGACCACCGGCGGCGATCCGGCCGACCAGGGGAACGTACGCGGCTTCCTGTGACGGAATGTCAAATACGGCGACCGGGGCCTCGGCCGTTTCCTCCTCGTCCGGTTCGATTTCGGGGCGGACGGCCGGATGGCCGGGCAGCCGCACCTCCACGGTCCGCGGGCGCCCCGCATCCCGGTGCAGGTACCCCTTCGCCTGGAGTGTCGAAAGCTGGTACGAGACGCTCGACGTGCTCGTCAGCCCGACCGCTTCGCCAATTTCCCGCATCGATGGCGGATAGCCGCGCTTCTGCACCGAGTCACGGATTACCTGAAGCACCTTGCGCTGACGCCAGGTGAGCACATGACCCGGCTCCGGCTTGTCCGGCGTCACCGGAATAACAGGCGGAACGCTGCCTTTCGGCTTACGTCCCGGTTTTCCCTTGGGCCTGGGAGCTTCACCGACGGCTGCGGCCACTCCCTCGGCGTCATCCGTACTGCCGTTGTCCATCAGACGACCTTCCAATCCGGTTAATGCCTATCTGATGCCGAGGGTAGTTGCTGGCCCCCGCGATCTCAAACATCTGTTCGACGTGTCGTCAAAATGTCAGACCCGGCCGGTACAAAGATGTCGTAGGTTAGTTCGATCGAACAGGTATACGATCGAACTGCAGTATTCGAATGAACGTTTGATGAGGAGGTCGGCATGAGCGTTCTGCCTGTAGAGCAGCAGCCGTCGGGGGCCGTCCCTGCCGATACGGGAAGCGCATCACGGGGGCCGCGGTTCCGGCCGGGTGGCGCCGCGGCGCGGCCGGCGGTACATCCGCTTTTCCCGGCCAAGAAGTGGCTGCTGCCGGACGGGGACTGCATCTTTCCCGGCGGCGGCCGGACTTTCCCGGGCCAGGCCGCGCCCGGTGACAGCCGGATCATCCGGGGCCAGGCCGCGCCCGCTGACGGCCGGGCTTTCCGGGGCCAGGCCGCTCCCGGTCACGTGCGGGCTGGCCGCGCGGCCGGGCCCGGGGCCCAGCGGGCCGCCCGGCCGTCGGCTGATGCCGGGCGGTCGGCTGGCGCCCGGCGGACCATCCGGCCATCGGCTGCTGCCCGGCGGCCTGTCCAGCCGCTGATGAGCGTCCCGGAGCTGTCCGGGCCGGTGCTTTCCGGTCCGGTGGTGCCGGCGGCCGGACGGGCGACCGGCGCGGCCGCATCTCACCGGCTGCGTCTGACCAGGCGAGGCCGGATCGTGCTGGCGGTGCTGGCGGTGCTCGTGGTCTGCGGCCTGTTCGTGGCGGGGGCCAGCGCGGCCCAGGCCAGTGGCCCCGCCACCGCGCACGGAGGGCCCGGCGCGGCCGAGCGGGTGGTCGTCCAGCCCGGCGACACGCTGTGGTCGATCGCTCAGAGCGCGGCCCCGAACACCGACGCGCGGACCATCGTGCAGGAGATACTGCAGGCCAACCGGCTCACGACCGCCAACATCACCGCCGGCCAGCGGCTGTGGCTGCCGCGGAGCTAGCCGCCAGCGCCGCCAGTGGGTTGATCGCTGGCGATGCCGTGACACGCCGGCCTGGTTGACGGTGATCCTGGGTTGCCGGCGTTTTCAGGATCCACTCGCCGGAAACTTGCCACGACTAGGTGCCGTGGTCTACGGTAACCACAACATCTAGTAGTTACATGGATGTGTTTTATCTACAACTTGTGTCCCGGCGGGGACGTGAGGCGGATGGCCGTCGAGGAGGTATGGGCGCATGCACTGTCCCTTTTGCAGGCACCCGGACAGCCGGGTGATCGACAGCCGGACGGCCGACGATGGCATGGCGATCCGTCGCCGGCGGGCATGTCCTGCGTGCGGAAGGCGTTTTACCACTCAGGAGACGGTCATCCTGATGGTGGCCAAGCGGAGCGGGGTGACGGAGCCTTTCGTCCGGAACAAGATCGTCCGTGGCGTCCGTCGCGCGTGCCAGGGCCGCCCGGTCGACGAAGACCAGCTCGCGATCCTGGCCCAGCGCGTGGAGGAGACGATCAGGTCCCGAGGCTGTGCCGAGGTTCCCTCGCACGAGGTCGGCCTGGCCATCCTGGGCCCGCTGCGCGATCTCGACGAGGTCGCCTATCTGCGCTTCGCCTCTGTGTACCGGGGATTCGAGTCTCTCGCGGACTTTGAGAAGGAAATCGAGGCGCTGCGCGAAGAGCACGTGAGCCTGCCGCCCGCGGCCCAGCAGGCAGAGGAAGAACCGGCCCCGTAGACGCGGCCCAGCCGAATCAACCGCAGCGCAGCAGGTACGGGGCGATTAACGGCGGGGTAATCGACCGCAGCTGATCGCAGGAAAACACCCAATAAGGCATGAGCGGCCCGGGTTGAGGTCGCGGAAGGGGGCTTTGGCATGACGGAGACGGTGAGCGGGTCCGCTGGCGCTAAGGGCAAGAACGCGCGCAAGGGGCTCAGGATCGACCGGATCCACACCACGAAGGGCGTTCATCCCTACGACGAAGTGACGTGGGAGCGCCGCAACGTCGTCATGACGAACTGGCGCGATGGCACGGTCAACTTCGAGCAGCGTGGCGTCGAGTTTCCTGAGTTCTGGTCCTTCAACGCCGTCAACATCGTCACGACCAAGTACTTCCGCGGTGCAGTGGGTACCCCGCAGCGCGAGTGGAGCCTCAAGCAGCTGGTTGACCGGGTGGTCGGCGTCTACGTGGAGACCGGCCGGAAGTACGGCTACTTCGCCTCGGACGCCGACGCCGAAGTCTTTGCGCACGAACTCAAGTACGCCCTCATCCACCAGGTCTTCAGCTTCAACTCGCCGGTCTGGTTCAACGTCGGCACGCCGTCGCCGCAGCAAGTGTCCGCGTGCTTCATCCTGGCCGTGGACGACACGATGGACTCCATCCTGGACTGGTACAAGGAAGAAGGCCTGATCTTCAAGGGCGGTTCGGGCGCCGGGGTCAACCTGTCCCGGCTGCGTTCCAGCAAGGAACTGCTCTCCTCCGGGGGAACGGCCAGCGGCCCGGTGTCGTTCATGCGGGGGGCCGACGCCTCGGCCGGCACCATCAAGTCGGGCGGAGCCACCCGCCGGGCCGCGAAGATGGTCGTCCTCGACGTCGATCACCCGGATGTCGAGGAATTCATCGAGACCAAGGCGCGCGAGGAAGAGAAGGTACGCATCCTCCGCGACGCGGGGTTCGACGTGGACCTTGGCGGCAGGGACATCGTGAGCGTCCAGTACCAGAACGCCAACAACTCCGTCCGCGTCTCGGATGAGTTCATGCGGGCCGTCGAAGATAACCGCGACTTCGACCTGCTGGCCCGCCGCACGGGCGAGGTGATCAGCCGGGTCGGGGCCAAGGGGCTGCTGCGCAAGATGGCCCAGGCGGCCTGGGACTGCGCGGACCCGGGCATTCAGTACGACGGCACCATCAACGACTGGCACACCTGCCCGGAGTCCGGCCGGATCACCGCCAGCAACCCCTGCTCGGAGTACGTGCACCTGGACAACTCGTCGTGCAACCTGGCCAGCATCAACCTGCTGAAATTCCGCCGCGAAGACGACACGTTCGACGTGCGGCGCTTCCAGCAGATCACCGAGCTGATCATCACCGCGATGGACATCTCCATCTGCTTCGCCGACTTCCCGACGCAGAAGATCGCCGAGACGACGCGGGCCTATCGCCAGCTGGGCATCGGGTACGCCAACCTGGGCGCGCTGCTGATGGCGACCGGGCACGCCTATGACTCGCCCGGCGGCCGGGCCATCGCGGCGGCCATCACGTCGCTGATGACCGGCACGGCGTACAAGCGCTCCGCGGAGCTGGCCGGAGTGGTCGGCACGTTCGACGGCTACGAGCGCAACGCGGTTGGCCACAAGCGGGTCATGCGCAAGCACGCTGACGCCGCCGACCAGATCCGGACGGTCGGCCCGATGGACCGCGAGATCCTTTCCGGCGCCCTGACCGCCTGGCAGGAGTGCCTCCGGATCGGCGAAACGAACGGGTACCGCAACGCCCAGGCGAGCCTGCTCGCGCCCACGGGATGCCTAACCGGGGACACCCTGGTAACGACCGACAGGGGTATGACGCGCCTCTCCGAACTCGGCGACGTCTACGGGGACCGCTGGCAGGATCTGGGCATCGGGGTGTCCACCGATGAGGGACCACGCCAGGCGACCAAGTTCTTCGTCAATGGCGAGGAACCGACGCGCCTTGTCACGACGGAGGGCGGCTACCGCATCCAGGGCACGCTGACTCACCGGGTAAAAGTCGTGGAGCCAGCGACCGGTACGTGGGTCTGGAAGCGCCTGGCGGACATCGTCCCTGCAGATGTGATTCCGCTCCAGATGGGCATCCTCGTGGGCCAGCCGCGGCATGTTCCGCTACCCGTTCTGGACCAGGCTTATTACACCGGAGATCGCCATGTCCGGGTGCCCGGGGCAGTAACACCGGAGCTTGCCGAGCTGGTTGGCTACTTCGTGGGGGACGGGAGCCTGCACGCAAAGGGAATCCGGCTGTGCGTCGCGAACACAGACCTTGATGTCGCGGAGCGGCTCGGCGTGCTAGCGAAGGAGCTTTTCGGCATCTCGCCGACGATCACGCCCCAGGATGGTTACCAGGAGCTGAGCCTTTCCTCGGTCCGGCTCGCACGCTGGTGGCAGGCGGCCGGATTCGCAAAGGAGCTCCCTGCAGGCGGCCACACCGGGAAGGGCTGGATTCCCAGGATTCCTTCGGCGATTCTGGAGGCGAACGATCCCGCCGTGTACAGCGCGTTCCTGCGTGGCCTCTTCGAAGCCGACGGGACCGTTGCGCAGGGCGTGCCCAGCCTGTCAACGGCAGATGAGTCCTTCGCGGCTGAGATCCGGACCCTGATGCTCGCGATGGGTCTTGCCACCACGACGCGGAAGACGGTGAGCGGCTGGGGCGGCCCGATCCTCCAGATCAGGCTTCGTAATGTCGACCACGCGCTGAATTTCAGCGAATACGTTGGTTTTATTGGTGAGCGCAAGGCATGCCTGGTCGCCGCTCTGGAACCGGACGCCTCGGCGAGGAAGGACTACGTCTTCCTGGCCGACGAGACATGGGCAGAGCTGATCCCGCCTGGCCATTCGGCTCGAGACGCTGCGCAGGTGTCACGGCGTAAGCACGGCGGGGTCCCCCGCATGCTGGCCAGGAGGATCTTCGAGGAGACCCTCGACCAGCGGCTCGGAAAGGCGCTCGGCTACCTGTTCGAGTCGGTGACGGGCAATGACGACGGTGGAGTCCAGCCGACCTATGACCTGTCAGTGCCGGACAATGTCACGTACGTGGCGAACGGCATGGTAAGCCACAACACCATCGGCCTGATGATGGACTGTGACACCACGGGCATCGAGCCCGACCTGGCCCTGGTGAAGTTCAAGAAGCTCGTCGGCGGCGGCTCGATGCAGATCGTCAACCAGACCGTGCCGCAGGCCCTGAAGAATCTCGGCTACCAGCCGGAACAGATCGAGGCGATCACCGAATACATCGCCGAGCACGGTCACGTGGTGGACGCTCCCGGCCTGAAGCTCGCGCACCATGAGGTCTTCGACTGCGCGATGGGGGAGCGGGCGATCAGTCCCATGGGGCACGTCCGGATGATGGCCGCGGTCCAGCCGCATCTCAGCGGCGCGATCAGCAAGACCGTGAACATGCCGGAGAGCGCGACGGTCGAGGACATCGAGAAGATCTACTTCGAGGGCTGGAAGCTCGGCCTCAAGGCGCTCGCGATCTACCGCGACAACTGCAAGGTTGGCCAGCCGCTCTCGGCCTCGAAGAACAAGGCGGCGAGCACCGATCAGGAGGAAGCCGCCACCCCAGCGGAGCCGGCCGTGCACCGGCCGGTCCGCCGGAAGCTCCCGCGCCAGCGGCCCGCCACGGTCACCAAGTTCTCCGTGGCCGGCGCGGAAGGCTACATGACCGTCTCGAACTACCCGGACGACGGCGTGGGTGAGGTCTTCCTCAAGCTCGGCAAGCAGGGCTCGACGCTGGCGGGCGTAATGGACGCCTTCTCGATCGCCATCTCCGTCGGCCTGCAATACGGCATCCCGCTCGAGTCCTACGTGGCCAAGTTCACCAACATGCGGTTCGAGCCCGCTGGGCTCACCGACGACCCGGACGTCCGGATCGCCAGCTCGGTCATGGACTACATCTTCCGGCGGCTGGCCCTGGACCACCTGCCCTACGACCAGCGGGCGGAGATGAGTATCCTCTCAGCCGCCGAGCGGAGCGCCCAGCTCGCCGGAGAGGACCCGGGCGCGCTGGCCGAGGAGGTCGACCCCGAGGGACTGGCTCAGTCGGCCCCCGTCGAGCCGCTGCACGCGGAGCGTGCGGAGCGCGAGGAGGGGCACGAGCCGGAGGCCGCGCCGCGCCCGGCCGCCCAGGCGTCTCCCCCGGCGGGGCGCACGGCTCGGTCGAGCTGGTCGAGTCCCACCAGGGCCGCACCGCGGACGCGCCCCTGTGCCTCACCTGCGGCACGAAGATGCGCCCCGCGGGCAGCTGCTACGTCTGCGAAGGCTGCGGCTCCACCAGCGGCTGCAGCTAGTTGTGAGGTCCGCCTCAAGGAGTTTCCGGCACGGGTGGGGTCGCGGGCGAACGCCTGCAACCCCACCTGTGGTCTCGTTGCTGCCACGGTGTTAGAACTAGAGCGCCCGGTGGTGTTGCTGACCAGCGATCCGGACGATCTTGCCAGGCTCGTTGAAGAACCAGAGCGGCCGAAGGCGCAGCGCATCGCCGTCGTGCACGTGTGATCACGTCCCGGTCTGATCATGCCCGGCGGATGGTGGCCAGCCACGACTGCGCGCTCGCGACCGGGAGCCCCCGATTCAGGTCGAAGGTGCCCACCGTGATGCCGGGGACGGTCCAGCCGTCACGGAAAGCGGCCCGCAGTTCATCCTGGCTGACCCGGCGAGGGCCGAAGTCACCTGGCTGACGTTCGCTGAAGCACATCAGGTAACAGGTGCCGGCCACCCCGCAGAGCGGAAGCCAGGCTCGAGACGTAACGGGCGCGTGCGTCGTCGTCGAAGACATGGAACAGTCCGCAGTCGATGACCGTGTCGAAAGCCAGCCCCAACTGCCCCAGGTCCAGCGCGTCCGCCACCACGAAACGCGCCATCAGGGCCCGTTCGGCGGCCTTGTCGCGCGCCCGTTCTATAGCGCGCGGCGAGATATCCACGCCCATGGCGTCCGCGCTGGCCGCCGCGGCCAGCAGTGTCTGCTCACCGGTCCCGCAGCCCACGTCGAGAACCCGGCCGCCCAGTAGCCCGCGGCTGGCCAGCTGGGCGAAAGCAGGCTGCGGCCGTCCGATGTCCCAGGGTGAGAGCACGCCTTCCGCGTACGCTTCGTCCCAGCCGGGCGGTGTCGTCATCCGTGCCCGATACCCGCCGCCGCGGCGCGGCTATTCCTCGTAGCGGGTCGGCGGGAACGGCGCACGCTGGCCCTCGATCAGCAGCTCGTTCTCATCTTCCTCGCGCCGGATCTCGGCCCGCTCCTCCTGGTACTGCTCGGTATCCCGGACATCGGTATCCAGCGGCGGAGTGTCGGTGGCCGGTGGCACGTCGTCGGGATTGAACGGATCGAGACCCACCTCGACGCGTTCGTCCTCCGCCTCGTGGGCCAGCACGTCATCATCGAGGTTCTTCTCCGGCAGGCCACCGTGCACGTGGCGGTCCTTGTGGAATAGGCCGTCGGCCTCGTCTGAACTTCGTGAACCCATGACGCCTCCCGTACCCGGCCGGTGCGGCCATATTCATCCACCTGGCCGCCTCCGGCTCAACGATGTCACACCCGGAAATGACGGGCGGCCCGCACCCGCCCGCACCCACACGTATCCGCCCGGCGCCGGCCGTCCTGACGCGAGCCGGCCGTTCCCGGCAGAGGACGAAGGGCCCGCCGGCCAGGGTCGTCGGGCACAGCTTCACCCGGATGCTGGGTCCGCGCCTGGCCCTGGCCTGCCCGGGCACGGAACGGCGTCTGATTCTCGGCATAATGGCGAGGGTGTATCAGCCGGAGATCCAGGTCAGGCCCGTCGGTGATGGCGACCGCCCGATGATCGCCTGGCTCATGGTGGAACTCTGGGGCTCCGCGCAGCAGATCGTTCATCAGACCGTCTTCCGGCCCGCCGAACTGCCCGGGCTGATCGCCGAGCGGGCCGGTCGGCTGGTGGGACTGCTCACCTACCACGCGGACGGCGGGGCGCTGGAGGTCGTGACGCTCAACGCGCTCGAGCGCCGTACCGGCGTGGGCACCGTCCTGATGGAGACCGTGGCCGCCGACGCCCGGCGGCTGCGGTGTCAAGAGATCCGGCTGACGACCACCAACGACAACCTGGACGCGATCCGCTTCTACCAGCGGCGCGGCCTGCGGCTGGTGGCCCTGCGCCCGGGCGCCGTCGACCGTGCCCGGCTCGAAAAGCCGGAAATTCCGCGGGCCGGCGCCTACGGAATTCCGCTGCGCGACGAAATCGACCTCGCGCGCCGCGTATGAGAGCGCGTTTGAACCGCCACGCCCCGCAAGCCGTATAGGCGTCGATAACGAGACGAAATTCCGGAAAAATGCTCCCTGCTCACCGCTCGGCGCGCACGATTCTTACAGATGGCGCCGTAAGCGATACTTGACGTGCCTGCGGCGGCGGGGTCCATCATGGGGAAGCAGCGACGGCCCGCCCCTACCGGATCATGGAAGTACCCGACATGAATCTCACCCCCCGGGGTCCATCCGTGTGCTGACGTGCACGGCTGGTTATGCGCTATACAGGGGAGTAGGTGCGAGGAAGCGAGATGCTGCCAAACGACAGAATTCAGCCCGCGGCGCCAGCCGTGCCCGGTCGGCTCGCCCGCGTCGTTAATGCTTTCCGGCGGGCTCCGCTTCCGCTGAAGATCGGCCTGATCGTGCTCGCGATCATTCTCAGCGGGCCGGAGATCGGCATCGTCCTCCTCGCGGCCATGGTCTACGCCGTGTACGCGGTGGTCAAGGGACGCCCCACCCTGCTCGCGTCGCTGTCGGTCGCCGTCTGGGGGCTGGTGGCGGCCGGTTTCGCCGGGGCCAGCACATCCTGGCTCTACCTGCTGCTCATCCTGCCGTTCACCGTCGCGGTGGCCGCCCATGCTGGCCCGCTGGCCCGCTGGCACGTGCCCTGCCGCACCGTGGCCTGGGCTCTGCTCTGGTCGATTCCGGTCGGGGTCGGGGCCCTGCGCGGCTGGCCCGCCGAGCCGTTCATCGGCATCGCCGCCGCCTGGCTGATCGCCTGCATCGTCCTCGTCTGGCGGCTGGCCAAGGGGTCGCAGGAGGCGCACCTCTACGGGGCCGAAACGGGCCGCGGGACAGGAGCACATGGGCCGCCGGGTAGCGGCGTGGGCGCACCGAACGGCGCGTACGGCGTGCGGGCGCAGGCGGCCGCCGCCCCGCATGACCCGGCCGCCCGCGACCAGCCGACCGTCGAATCGCTGCCGGACATCTCGGTGGCCGAGGCGATGGCCGAGCTCGACAGGATGATCGGGCTTGCCCCGGTAAAAGAGCAGGTCAGGTCGATTGCCGCGTCAATCGAGGCCGCCCGGCGCCGCGCCATTGCCGGCGTCGTCACCGAAAAGCCGATGCGCCATTTTGTCTTCCTGGGGCCGCCTGGCACGGGCAAGACCACCGTTGCCCGGGTGGTCGCGAAAATCTTCTATGCGTTTGGCCTGCTGGAAAAGCCGACGGTCGCCGAAGCGCATCGCGCTGACCTGGTCGGGGAGTATCTCGGCGCCACCGCGATAAAGACCAGTGAGCTGATCGATTCCGCGCTCGGCGGGGTGCTTTTTATCGACGAGGCTTACAGCCTGGTCAATGAGGGTGACGGCCAGAGCGACCGGTTCGGTATCGAGGCCGTCCAGGCCCTGCTCAAGCGGGCCGAAGACGACCGGGAAAACCTGATAATCATCCTGGCGGGCTACGAGAAACAGATGGAAACGTTTCTGGGCTCGAATCCGGGACTGGCCTCCCGCTTCGCCACCAGGATCAAGTTTTCCAGCTACGCGCCCGCCGAACTGCTGGCCCTGGCGGAGTCGCTGCTGGATCGGCGCAGCGAGAACCTCGACGCCGACGCCCGGCCCGCCCTGTGGCGCATGCTGGAAGACGTGGGCCGCCGCCGGCTCACCGACGAGCTGGGCAACGGGCGGTTCATCCGCAGTCTGCTGGAGAAGGCGGGACAGGCCCGCGACGTCCGGGTGATGACGACGGGCGCCGAGCCGGGGCCGGAGGAGCTGGTCACGATCCAGGCCGGTGACCTTCAGCGGGCCTTCGCCGAGCTGACCTCCCGGCTGCGCGGCTATACCGACACCCCGACCCTCGAAAGCGCGTTCGCCGAGCTGGACGAGCTGATCGGACTGGAGCCGGTCAAGCAGCAGGTCCGGGCGATCGCGGCCCAGTTGCAGGTCGCGAAGCTGCGCGGCCGGCAGGGCCTGACCAGCCAGCCGCCGACCCGGCATTTCGTCTTCACCGGGCCGCCGGGTACTGGCAAGACCACAGTGGCGCGCATCCTCGGGCGCATCTTTGCGGCCCTCGGCCTGCTCGTCCGCCCCGAGGTGGTCGAGGCCCAGCGCGCCGATCTGGTCGGCGAGCATCTCGGCGCGACCGCGATCAAGACCAGCAAGCTGGTGGATTCCGCCCTCGGCGGGGTGCTGTTCATCGACGAGGCGTATTCGCTGCACAACGAGGGTTACTCCGGCGGCGACGCGTTCGGTGCCGAAGCCGTCCAGACACTGCTCAAGCGCGCCGAGGACGACCGGGACCGGCTCGTCATCGTGCTGGCCGGCTACCCGGCCGACATGGACCGCTTCCTGCGCAGCAATCCGGGGCTGGCCTCCAGGTTCGGCACCCGCATCGAGTTCCCGAGCTACTCGCCGCAGGACCTGGCCGACATCACCACCCTGCTCGCCGAGCAGGCCGGCGACGCGTTCGACGCCGACGCGGTGCACGTACTTGGCGGGATCTTCCGCCACGCTGGCGGTGTGGAGCGGCGGATCAACGATCTCGGCAACGGCCGGTTCGCGCGCTCCCTGTTCGAGCGCGCGTGCGCCCACCGGGATGTCCGCGTGGTACGCCTCGGCGAGGCCGCAACCGCGGAGGATCTCACCACCGTGACCGCCGGCGACCTCCGCGCCGCCTACCGCGAGCTGGCCGGCGAGCAGGCGATCGGGTTCACCAGCCCGGCGCTGTAGTCCGGGCCGGATCAGCCGCCAGACCCGCCAGAACCGCCAGGCCCGTCCGGTCGGCCGAAGCCGCCCCCGCCGGGAGTTTCGACCACGAAGACGTCCCCGGCCTCGGCCTGGACCGAGTCGCAGCCGCTCATCGGCGTCACGGAACCGTCCGGGTGCGCCATCCAGTGCCGCCCGAGCGCGCCCGGCGAACCGCCTGCCATGCCGAACGCGGGGACGCGGCGATGCCCGCTGAGCGTCGTGACTGTCATCGGCTCGAGGAAGCGAAGCCGCCGCACACCGCCGTTCCCGCCGCGCCAGCGCCCCTCCCCGCCGCTGCCCTGGCGGATCTCGTACGACTCCGGCTGCACCGGGTAACGCCATTCGAGGACTTCAGGATCGGTGAGCCGGGAGTTGGTCATCTTCGTTTGCACCACATCGGCCCCGGCGAACCCGTCGCCCGCGCCGGATCCGCTGGCTACCGTCTCGTAATACTGGTACCGCGCGTTGCCGAACGTCACGTTGTTCATCGTCCCCGATCCCTCGGCCATCGCGCCGAGCGCCGCGTACAGCGCCCCGGTGACCGCCTGCGAAGTCTCTACGTTGCCGGCCGCGACGGCGGCCGGGTACTCCGGCGACAGCATCGTGCCCGGCGGGATGATCACGTTTACCGGCTTCAGGCACCCGGAGTTCTGTCGATCAGCACGCCCTCTTCCCCGACGCGCCGGCTGAACGCGGGCATCGATCCGGGGGAAATGCCGCCTATTTCCGCGTGGTGCCCGCGTGGCCGCCGTCGGCGTCGAAGATCGCGCAGGAGAAGTCCAGCCGCTCCTTGATGTTGACCGAATGGGCGGTGGACTGTAGCCGGACCCCCATCTGCTCGGCGACCGACATGAACAGATTGTTGAAGATCTCCAGCATGACCGGATCGGCTCCAGCGAGGGCGGATGGGGAGGCAGTAGGGGGGATGGGGAGGTGGCTGGCTGCGCCGTCACCCGGGACAGCAGCAGATCCGAGCGCTCCGTAACGGCCGCGCGCCAGCCAGGCTCGACGATGGTCGTGGCCAGGTTCTCCGCGATGATCGCCGGCCCGTCGACCGCCTGCCCCATGATGTCCGCGAGCCCGAGCCCGTACGCGGCGAGCACCCCGGCGAGGGGATGGATGAGCACCCTGGTCATGCCGAGGGCATCGGCTACGGCGCAGGCGTGCTGGCCGCCCGCGCCCCCGAAGGTGGAAAGCACGTACCGGGTGATGTCGTAGCCGCGCTGTACGGAGATCTTCCTGATCGCGTTGGCCATGTTCTGCACGGCGATCTCGAGGAATCCGGCGGCGACCTGCTCGGGGCCGCGCCGGTCACCGCTCGCCTGCTCGATCTCCCGGCTCAGCGAGGCGAAGAGCGACCCGGGGGCTGCTCAGTCCCCGGACTCCGGGGTGAGATCACGCAGCGAGGCGGCCAGGGCGACGCGGTCGCCGCCGGACGCCTCGATCACGTCCATCAGGACGTGCAGCACCTCATGCCGGTCCTGGTCCGCGTCGAGCAGCCGCTGCGCGGCCTCCCAGAGGGCGGGCGGGTCGCCGCGCCACAGCCGGTCGGCCAGCTGGAGGTGCTGCTCGAGATGGCGCTCGCCGGTGCCGGTGTCCTCGTGCGCGGCGGCGAGCAGAGCGCGCCGCCCGTCCGGGTCCGCCGGGTTGAGACTGGCCAGGTCGATGCCACCCACCCGGCCGTGCAGTAGCGGGAACGCGAAGGCCCGCCGGGGCAGCGCCTCCAGGTCGCTGTCCGGGAGCAGCCGCGCGACCAGAGCCGAATCGAGGCCGAACTCCGCCGGGTCCCGGTACGCCCAGCCGAACGGCCCCATCGCATTGAACACCGCGTCGAGGGTGCCGCTGACGGTCTTCTCGTCCAGGCCGCGGCGCCGTCCCGCCCAGCGGACCCAGGCGAGCAGCACGTGCGGCATCGCCTCCTGCTCCTCCGGCAGCAGCATGACCTTGCGCGGCAGCCAGTTCAGCAGGAACGTCTCGACCTTGACCGGGCTCGTCCGCAGCGGCCGGCCGAAGTCCTGGTCGCAGCCGTAGTCGATGATCCGGTCGGCGCAGTGGCTAGCCGAGCTGCGGTCCGACAGATCCTCGGCCTCGTCCGAGGCGAGGAATTCGGCCGCGAGCATGGCGCGGCGGTCCTTGCTCCACGGTCGGCGCTTGCCGGTACTGCCGCCCGGGCCGACCTGCCCGACGAGCCCGGCGGGGCCGACGGGCCGACCGGAGCCCGCGGAGGGGGGCAGCGCCCGGAATCCGCGCCCGGATGAACGCGTGGTACGACGGGAACGACTCGCTGACCGGGGGGCTGGCGGCCGCGTCGGTCTCCGCGAGCGCGGCCTCGAGCATGCGCCGCGCCACCGGCGCGTCCAGCGGCTTGAAGCCGTTCCGGTCGCCCTCGCCGTCCGGCTTGCGGCACAGCTCCAGCAGCTTGGTCACCTGTGACGTGACCCAGCCGTCCCGGATCATCCCGCCGACGTTGTAGTCCACCACCGTGACCAGCGCATGCGGTTCGGTGCCGCCGTAGCTGAAGATGCACACGACCTCGTCGGTGTCGCCGTGGGCGTCGCTGTTCAGGTAGCAGTCCGACCCGGTGACCGCGCCCAGATGCTGCGCCCAGTTGGGGCTGCGGACCCCGCGCTCCATCAGCTCCAGCGCCGCCTGCTCGGCCTTGGACGCCTGCCGCGGCGTGCCCAGGCAGGCGATGCCGGACAGCAGCGCGAGCGCGGCGGGGCTGCTGCGCCGGGCGGCGTAATCGACCAGTCCCTCGCCGACCAGCCGTTCGACGTCCGCCCCGCGCCGGTTCTCGCCGCGCTGCCCCCACCATGTGCCGAGCAGCTCGCTCACCATCAGTTCCGCGTCCAGCGGGCTTCGGACCGCGAGGAGCTCGCGCGCGGCGCGGAGAAGCTCGTCGAAGAGCGCGTTCGGGGGCACGGCGGATGCCGCTGACCCATCCTGGCGGCTGCCTCCGCCGGGGGATGGACTGCGTCGTCGGCTCTGCGGACTCACCTTGATACCCTCTCAGATCTGTATATGTGGAAGCTACGCTACGCTGCAATGCCCCCCGTAGTTTCGGGCAGAATCGGCGTGTTGCGCCGGGTGCCCGGAAGGAGAGGCACAGCGGGATGCGTTTTGCCCCTTGCGCCCTGCTCGCGACTTCGCCGTCACTGGCACCAGGTATCGCCACCTGGCCGCAACGGTGCCGGGAATGTGGCACGCTTGTCTGAATAACTGCTGCGAATAGCCGCCGTGTCGGCGGCCGTCCAGGGACGATAGGGGGAACGGCCGTGGCACGGGCGCGACTCCGCTCGCTGTGACGTACCCGGAACCGCTGACATCGCGCCGTTTGGCCCGTAAGGGAGACGAGTTGGCCCGTAAGGGCGACGAGGGAGCAGGAAGGAGCTGCCGATGGCAGGTCGGTGCATGAGGCACCGGTGCCCGCGGTGAGCATGGATACGTCCGTGCCTCAGCCGCGCATGTCCGAGCTGGACACTGCCGACGCCGCACTGCTTGACACGCTGCTCCGCGAGGCGCCGATCGGGTTCGCCCTGATCGGGCCCGACCTTTGCTTCCGCCGTGTCAACGACACGCTGGCCCGGCTGCACGGCCATGACCCGGAAGATCATATTGGGCAATTGCCGTCGAATGTCTGGCCGGCCGGCTTCGCGGTCAAGGCCGAGTCGTCCGCTCGCCGGGTGCTCGCCGAGGACCAGCCCGTGTTCGAGGCTCACCAGTTCATGGTCCCGGCCGCGCGCGTCCCCGGACAGGCCCCCCCGGCCCAGGCGCAAGCCCAGGTCCAGACCGCCGCCGTCCAGGCCGCCCAGACCCAGGTCCAGGAGACCCCGGCCCCGGCCGAGGTCACCCAGCAGGGCGAGGGCACCAGGGACGGCGAGGGCACCAGGGACGGCGAGGGCACCAGGGACGGCGAGACGACCCCGCACGGCGAGGGTGCCCGCGTACCTGCCCGCCCGGACGAGCACGCCGAGGAAGCCCGCCGCGCGGCCCACTGGGCCCTGTCCTGGTTCCCCTCACACGACGAGCAGGGGCACATCACGGGCGTCGTGCTGATCGCGGTCGATGTCACGAGCCGGCAGCTGTCCGAGGAGGCCATCCGGCGAAGCGAGGAGCGGTACCGATCCCTCGTCCAGGGCGGCACGCAGGTCGTCTGGGTCGCGAACGCGGACGGCGAGATCGCCGAGGACTGTCCCGAATGGCGCTGGGTAACCGGGCAGACCGAGCACGAGTACCAGGGCCACGGCTGGCTGGACGCGATCCACCCCGAGGACCGGGACCGGGTCGAGCGCGACTGGCAGGCCTGCGTCAAGACCGGTAAGACCTTCGATGACCGTTACCGGGTCCGGGCCCGGGCCGGCTCCTACCGCCACTACGACGTCCGCGCCGTGCCGGTCGAGCGGGACGGGCAGATCGTCGAGTGGGTCGGCGCCAGCACCGACGTCACCGGCCAGCGCGAGGCCGAGGAGATGCGCGGCCGGCTGACCGAGCAGCTGTCGGCGGCCGCCCTGCGCACCGCGCGGCTGCAGCAGGCCACGTCGATGCTGGCCGAGGCGCTGACCGTGGAGCAGGTCGTCGAGGTGATCACCGAGGTGGGCCGGACCGCGATCGGCGCGCAGCGGTCCGCGGTGGCCTTGCTGGACGGCGGCCGGCTGCGGGTGATCAACCCGGGCGGAATGCCCCCCGGGCAGACCGCCGCGACCCGCGACATCCTGCTGGACAGCCCGGGCGTGATGACCCGCGCGATCGCCACCCGCCGCCCGGTCCTGGCCGAGGACCCCGGCGCGCTGCGCCAGCTGCTGGAGGACGCCCCCATCGAGATCGTCGCGGGGGAAGACGAACGGTCCTGGATGGGGCTGCCACTGCTGGCGGCCGGGGCGCCGCTGGGCGCGCTGCGGTTCTCCTTCGGCCGCCCGCGCAAGATCACGGAGGAGGAGCGCGTCTTCCTCGAGGCGCTGGCCGGCCAGTGCGCCCTGGCGGTCGAGCGCGCCGCCATGTACGAGCGGGAGCACACGACGGCGGAAACGCTGCAGCGCAGCCTCCTCCCCGACCAGCTTCCGCTGGTGCCCGGCCTGGTCATGGAGGCCCGGTACCTGCCGGTCGCCCGGAACATGGAGATCGGCGGCGACTGGTACGACGCGTTCCGGCTCCCGGACGGGCGGCTGGCCATCGCGGTCGGCGACGTCATGGGCAAGGGGCTGACCGCCGCCGCGGGTATGGGCCGCGTCCGCAACGCGCTCCGCGCGCTCGCGCTGACCGATCCGCGGCCCGCGGCCGTGCTGACCGGCCTGGACCGCCTGTTCAGCGCCACCGAGCTGGACGAGCAGGTCACCACCGTCGCGTACCTGGTCATCGAGCCGGAGACCGGCGACGGGCTGATGGGCAACGCGGGGCACCTGCCGGTGCTGCGGCTCGGCCTGGACGCCGAGCCTTTCCTCGACGAAACCGAGGCCGGGACACCCCTGGGCTGGCCCAGCCCGCGCCAGCAGCATCCGTTCCGGCTGCCGCCGGGCAGCACCGCGGTGCTGTATTCCGACGGCCTGGTCGAGAACCGGATCCGTGGTCTGGACACGGGCCTGCGCGAGCTGGTGGCCGTAGCGGCCCGCGCCCGCAGCAACGTGGTGGGCCATCCCGAACGGCTGCTCAGTTACCTGGTCGACGCGATGCTGGCTGGTCACGAGCAGGACGACGACGTGACCGTGCTCGTCCTGCACGTTCCCGCACGGGAGATCGGGCCATGACGGCGCCAGGAAATGCGGCGAATGTGCCGGGGAATAGCGTGCCGCCGGTATGCGTCGCATCTGTACGGCCGCCCGGATACTGGTTTTCGTGCCTTGGCATGTACAAGTCATCCTCGGCTGCCGCCTATGGTGGTGTGAGTGGGGAGGCAGGATGGCTGCTCCCGCGCGAAGCGCGGACGTCAGCCCGGCCGATGGCTGATCCTGTTTCCCGGCTCGGTCCAACCATCCGGACCCTCGCGGGAGGACCTGATTCTCGCCATACGCACGCAGGAAAGGCGCCGGTACCGGCTGCCAGCCCGGCATGCTGGCCGCCCCGGGCGGCCACGCACGCTGCTATCCAGCGAAGGAAGGGGTGACCGTGGTGGTGCGCGCTGACTCCGCAGCGCGGAAGCGCTCCGGGCCGTCGTCAGGGCAGGACACGCGGACTCCCGCGGACCGGCACGGATCGGGGCCGACGGCGGTGAATGGCCGCGGCAACGGTGACGGCGCCCAGGTTCCGGGCGCCGACCTTCCCGGTGGCGAGGTCGCCGTAGTCGATCTGGACGAGGCGGATGGCCTTTCCGACGGCCTGGACGAGGGCGTCGACGTGGAAAACTTCGACGAGATGTCCGTGGAAGACGTCGAGATAGACGTCGAGATATCGGCCGTAGAGCTCGACGAGGCCGACGGGACGGACGAACCCGGTGCCGACGACGATGCCGAGGGGACCGAGGACGCTGCCGCCGACGAGGCGCAGGACGACGGACCGGATACGGTCGTCGCCGCAGCGGCGTCCGTGGCGGCCGGGCCCGCCGCCCCCGCGGCCAAGCCGGCCGCCGAGGGTGGTGAAGGCGACGACGAGACCTTCGTCTTCGGTGACGACGACGACGATCTCCCGGCCGCGCAGGTCGCGGTGGCCGGTGCTACCGCCGACCCGGTCAAGGACTACCTGAAGCAGATCGGCAAGGTCCCGCTGCTCAACGCCGAGCAAGAGGTCGAGCTGGCCAAGCGGATCGAGGCAGGCTTGTTCGCCGAGGAGAAGCTGGCCGAGGACCTCCGGCTGAGCCCCGACCAGCGCATCGATCTGGAGTGGATCGCCGAGGACGGCCGCCGCGCCAAGAACCACCTGCTCGAGGCGAACCTCCGCCTGGTCGTCTCCCTCGCCAAGCGCTACACCGGCCGCGGCATGCTCTTCCTCGACCTGATCCAGGAAGGCAACCTCGGTCTCATCCGTGCGGTCGAGAAGTTCGACTACACCAAGGGATACAAGTTCTCCACCTACGCGACCTGGTGGATCCGGCAGGCGATCACCCGCGCCATGGCCGACCAGGCCCGGACGATCCGTATTCCCGTGCACATGGTCGAGGTCATTAACAAGCTCGCCCGGGTGCAACGGCAGATGCTGCAGGACCTGGGCCGGGAGCCGACTCCAGAGGAGCTCGCCGCCGAGCTCGACATGACCCCCGAGAAGGTCATCGAGGTCCAGAAGTACGGCCGGGAGCCGATCTCACTGCACACACCGCTCGGTGAGGACGGCGACAGTGAGTTCGGTGACCTGATCGAGGACTCCGAGGCCATCCAGCCCGGCGAAGCGGTGAGCTTCACCCTGCTCCAGGAGCAGCTGCATTCGGTGCTCGACACCCTGTCCGAACGGGAGGCCGGTGTGGTCTCCATGCGCTTCGGGCTCACCGACGGCCAGCCCAAGACCCTGGACGAGATCGGCAAGGTCTACGGGGTGACGCGGGAGCGCATCCGCCAGATCGAGTCGAAGACCATGTCCAAGCTGCGGCACCCGTCGCGGTCCCAGGTCCTGCGCGACTACCTGGACTGACACGCCCGCGGGGACGCACGCACCGGGCGGGGAGGACCCGCCGGGTACGCACCGGAAACGGCCAGGGCCGGGTTGAGTGAGTCACTCAACCCGGCCCTGGACTTTGTCTTTGTGATACCCGCGGTCCTTGCTATACCCGCGCGCCCGTTACGAGCCTCCCAGCTCGGGTGGGCATGCGGTCCCGCCGCCCTGGCTCTGGATTTGCCGGGCAGGTACGGGATGCTGACGGCTCCGGCAGCAGCCCTTTAGGAGGGGATCCGATAGCCGCTGTGTCTCATCCTGAATTTCGCTGGCCACCTTCGCGAGCGCTTCGGCGTGCTCACGGCTGTGGTGTGCGCAAAACAGCAGCTCCCGCGAACTGGGGAGCATGACGCGGACGTACGCCTGGGCGCCGCAGCGGTCGCACACGTCCGCAGCCGTGAGCGGCTGGGTGGGGGCTAGAGCTCCGGTCAACGTCGCCTTCCTCGCTGTGCTTCGTGCCTCCGGCTTCCGTATCCGGCTGGCTTCGTGATCTGCGCTGTACCTACAGCACAGCACAACACTTACCCATGCGTCAGCCTTCCCCTCCTGGCGTTAGGTACGCCGACAGCGAAAGATCGCGTCCGAAATCACACTGAAGTTCTTACGCTGGGACATGCGGCGTGGCGGGGGACAGCATCCAGCGGGGCGGGCTACCCTGCCAAGGGGCCCCGCTAACCCCCGTAATCCCCCGGCTGGGCCCAGTGAAGGAGATTTGCCGCCCGTGACCCCCCTTGCCGCCGCTGCACCGGCTGATTCACCGACCGCGGCGACTACCGAATCCGACGCTTATACCGCCCGGCACCTTTCCGTTCTCGAGGGCCTGGACGCGGTCCGCAAACGGCCCGGAATGTACATCGGCTCCACCGATGGACGTGGGCTGCAACACTGCCTGTGGGAGATCTTCGACAACTCGGTGGACGAGGCGCTGGCCGGGTACTGCTCCCGGATCGAGGTCATCCTGCGCGCCGACGGGTCCGCCGAGGTGCGCGACGACGGCCGCGGCGTTCCGGTCGACGTCGAGCCGAAGACCAAGCTCACCGGCGTCGAGCTGGTCATGACCCGGCTGCACGCGGGCGGGAAGTTCGGCGGGGGCTCCTACACCGCCTCCGGCGGCCTGCACGGCGTCGGGGCGTCCGTGGTCAACGCCCTGACCTCGCGTCTGGACATCGAGGTGGACCGGGACGGTCACACTTGGGCGGCCAGCTTCCGCCGCGGTGTCACGGGCGAGTTCGCGGACCATGGTGAGCCCGGCCCCGGGGCCAGCTTCACCCGGCGGGCGGGCCTGCGCCAGCTCCGCCGCGTCGCGAAGAAGGTCACCGGCACCCGCACCCGCTTCTGGCCCGACCGCCAGGTCTTCGTGCGCGACGCGCGGTTCAGCTTCACCGCGATCACCGAACGTGCCCGGCAGACCGCCTATCTCGTGCCTGGCCTCGCCATCAGCGTCCGTGATGAGCGGCCGGTCGCGCTGGCTGGTGCCGATAATCATCCGGAACGGGCCCTGCCGGCAGCGCTCACCGCGGAGCCCGCCAGCCCCGAAGCCTCCGCCGGACCCGCGAGCACCACCACAAGCACCATCGGCCCCACTGGCCCCAAAAGCATCGCCAGCCCGACGAGCCCCCGTGAGATGGAATTCCGTTTCGACGGGGGTATCAGCGAGTTCTGCGAGCACCTGGCAGCCGGCGAGCCGGTCACCGACGTGCTGCGCCTGGTCGGCTCGGGGAACTTCACCGAGACCGTGCCGGTCCTCGACGACCGGGGTCACATGACGCCGACGGAGGTCGAGCGTGAGCTCGAGGTCGACGTGGCGGTGCAGTGGACCGGCGGCTACGAGACCGCCACCCGGTCGTTCGTCAACGTGATCGCCACGCCGCACGGCGGCACGCACGTGTCCGGCTTCGACCGCGCACTGGTCCGCACGATGAACGAGCAGCTCCGCACGGCCCGGCTGCTCAAGAACGGCGATGAGGCCGTCACCAAGGAAGACGTGCTCGAGGGCATGACCGCGATCGTCACCGTCCGGCTGCCCGAGCCCCAGTTCGAGGGGCAGACCAAGGAGGTGCTCGGCACCCCGGCCGCGTCCCGCATCGTGGCCCAGGTGGTGGCGTCAGGCCTGAAGGCCTTCTTCGACGCCCGCTCCCGGGCCGGCAAGCAGCAGTCGCGTTCCCTGCTGGAGAAGATCATCTCGGCCGCGAAGGCCCGGGTGGCCGCGCGCGAGCACCGCGAGAACCAGCGCCGCAAGTCCGCGCTGGCCAGCTCGTCGCTGCCGGCCAAGCTGGTTGACTGCCGTACCGCCGACGACCGCAGCGAGCTGTTCATCGTCGAGGGCGATTCGGCGCTCGGCACGGCCAAGCTCGCGCGGAACTCCGAGTTCCAGGCGCTGCTGCCGATCCGCGGCAAGATCCTCAACGTGCAGAAGGCGTCGCTCGCCGACATGCTCAAGAACGCCGAGTGCGCGTCGATCATCCAGGTCATCGGGGCCGGCTGGGGTCGGCGTTCAACCTGGACGCGGCCCGGTACCAGCGGATCATCTTCATGGCCGACGCGGACGTGGACGGCGCGCACATCCGCTGCCTGCTGCTCACCCTGTTCCATCGCTACCTGCAGCCGCTGCTGGACGCGGGCCGGGTGTTCGCCGCGGTGCCGCCGCTGCACCGCGTCGAGCTGTCCAGCCCCCGCAAGGGGCAGCAGAAGTACTCCTACACCTACTCCGACGCGGAGCTGCGGCGCATGCTGCTGGACCTGGAGCGCCGGGGCCAGCGCTGGAAGGAGCCCGTCCAGCGGTACAAGGGCCTGGGCGAGATGGACGCCGGCCAGCTCGCGGAGACCACCATGGATCCGCAGCGCCGCACGCTGCGCCGGATCAGGATCGAGGACGCCGCCGTGGCAGGCGACATGTTCAGCCTGCTGATGGGGTCCGAAGTAGCCCCGCGCCGCGACTTCATCGTAGGCGGCGCCGCCGAGCTGGACCCCTCCCGCATCGACATCTGACCGTACCGGCCAGATCTGCCCCTCCGGTCGGCCCCGTACACCTCCAGTCCCCGTACACCTCCAGTCCCCGTACACCCTCAGTTCCAGTACACCCTCAGTCCCACTGAGCCCATACGCCTCAAAGGCCCCAGGCACCAAAACTCGGCCCACAGTTCATACGCACCTCATCCATCTTGCATGCCCCGTGCGTCCCATGCGCCTGGCTGGCGTCTGCTGCCTCCACGCCGAGGGCGCGGGCCAGCCGGGCGGGACGTACCCGGCCAGCCCGCATCGGGTCGGCAACCGTTCCATGCCGACGGAGCAGCGACGGCTCAGCTACCCATTCGGCTGCCCGGGCATCGCCGCGGACCCGTGCGCACCCGGGGTCCCGTGCGACTGGCCGCCCATGTTCGGGCAGTTGTGAGCCGGCTTCGTCGTCGGCTTGGACGACGGCGACGTTGACGGTGTGGCAGCCGTCGTGGACGCCGACGTCGACGGAGCGCTGCCGTGTGTGGCCGCGATGGCCACGGTGGCCGCGCCCGCCCCCATCCCTCCAGCGAGGACGGCGGTGATGACGGCACGGCGCAGCAGCACGCCCCTTTCGGACGGCATAATGCCTCCCTTCCCCAGCGGGCCGCCATTCGGCCCTCTGTGAGATGAAGAATCAGCAGCGGGCCTGGCCGTAGCCCTATGCCGCGCTCTCAAACCCCTCTCAGGCCCAGCCCTGTCCCGCCCAGCCCGCCTTCCGGGCGGCCGATGACCGAACGACCCAAAGCGGTTTCCTGCGGGATCAGGCGTGGTGGCGGCCGCTGCTCAGGGTGTGCGCCTCAGGCGTCGGCTGAGCAGCAGGACGACCAGGCAGAGCAGGGCGATCCACGTCCAGGGGGCAAGTGACCACGCCAGAGCGTGACCGGCGATGAGCGCGACCGCGATGGCCAGCGCCAGCAGCAGGCCGCGGTGGATCTGATGCCGCGGGCGCCGGCCGTGCGTTGTCTCGGTCCCGCCGGACGCTCCGGTGGGCGGTAGGTCAGCGAACAGCCCACTCAGCTCGCGATAGGTCTTGGCTTGCATCGCCTGCTCGAGGCGCTGGTCGAATTCGGCTTGGTCCAGTCGCCCGTCGCCGTAGTGCTGGGACAGTAGGTCCGCGACCTCGGTCCGTTCGGCGTCGGAGACCCGCAGATCGGCGTAACTGGAGCGGCGGCGGCCCGCGGCCAGGAGCCAGGCGGGGCTGCGTCCCTGCGACATGTCGGTGGTCTCCATGGTCAGCGCGAGCGTGCGGACAGGGACTGGATGAACTCGCTGGCGATGGACTGGGTGGCGCCCTCGTCAGGAATCAGCAGCCAGCCGGCCAGGTAGATGGGCACCCCGGCCCCGCCGACCACGGTCAGCAGGGCGAGGATGATCCGGACGACGGTGACGTCGACGCCCAGGTAGCGGGCGACGCCGGCGGCGACTCCCGCCACCATGCGGTCCTGGACGGGGCGGAACAGCGGCATCGACCGGGTAGGTGTGTGTGCTTCCTGGCCCGCGGTGCCCCGGTTGCTGTCCTGCGGGTGGGTGGTGGTGGTATCCATGCCTCCAGCCTGCTGCGGCCAAGCCTCCTTGGGTATGGGGAAGACCCGCCATCGGTCCCCCATCATGCGCCGGCCGGATGGGGGTTTGCCCCCATAGCCGATGCGGGACTGACCGGGCCATCATGGACACGTGGAAGGACCACCAGCCGGGCCGCCCAGCCCGCCGGGCTCAGCCCGCTCGCCCGGCCCGTCGGGCTCACCGGGCTCACCGGGCTCACCGGGCTCACCGGGCTCACCGGGCTCACCGGGATCACCGGGATCGCCCGGATCGCCCGGCGCGGACCGCAGGCATGGTCCTCGGCTGGCCAGGCGCCTTGGTCCCGGCCTATGGTCACGCAGCCCCGCGCGCGGCGGACCATTGCGCCGCGGGCGGGAGGATCGCCTGCTCGGTGGGGTGGCCGCCGGACTGGCCGCGCGAACGGGCCGGGACGTCATGGTCATCCGGCTACTGTTCGTGCTGGCCGCCCTGCTCAGCGTCGGGGTGCCGGCCTACGTTATCGCCTGGCTGCTGGTGCCCATGGTGGGCGACGACACCAATATCGCGACCAAGGCCCTGACCGACCGGCGCGGTCTGGCACTGGCGGCCGGTCTCGGATCCCTCCTGGTCGTCGTGCTGATCATTGCCTCTGTGCTGGGCGCCGGATGGCTGGGTAACCTGGCCTGGCCGCTGGTTATCGGCATTGCCGGCGTAGCGCTGATCTGGAGAAACGCTTCCATAGACGAGCAGATGACGCTGCGGCGGCTAGCGGAGCCGCTGCTCGGCTGGACCGGGAAGGGCAAGCGGTCGGCGACCGTGGTGCGCGCCTCGGCCGCGGCCGTGCTGCTGGTCAGCGGCCTGGCCATCCTGCTGGCCGGCCACTACGGGGCCCAACTGTTGCGCCCCCTCGGCGGGCTCATCCTGGTCGTCGCGGCGATCGTGCTGATCCTGGGACCCTGGTGGCTGCGAATCGCCCGGGACCTCGTCTCCGAGCGCCAGGCCCGGGTGCGGGCTGAGGAGCGGGCCGACATGGCCTCCCGGGTCCACGACTCGGTGCTGCAGACGCTCGCCTTGATCCAGCGCAACGCGGACCAGCCCGCGCAGGTCGTCAAGCTGGCCCGGGCCCAGGAACGCGAGCTGCGCTCATGGCTGTTCGGCGGGAAGACGCCGGGTGCGGTGCACGATCAGGGCACCACCACCCTGGCGGCTGGCGTCCGGCTCATCCAGCAAGAGGTGGAGGCGCGGTACGGGGTGGCCGTCGAGGCCGTCACGGTAGGGGATTGCGGGCTCGATGATCAGCTGGACGCCTTGCTCGCGGCAGCGCGTGAGGCGACGGTCAACGCGGCGAAATGGTCCGGCGCGGACGTGATCTCACTTTTCGCTGAGGTAGAGCCGACCGAGGTCTCGGTATTCGTGCGGGATCGGGGCCGCGGCTTCGACCCGGCGGCGGTGCCCGGTGACCGGAAGGGGCTGGCCGAGTCCGTCAGGGCCAGGATGGTCCGGCGGGGCGGCTCCGTGGTTGTCCGCAGCGCCCTCGGTGACGGCACCGAGGTGTCCTTGCGGATGCCGCGCGTCGCCGGCCCACGCCAGCCGAGCCGGGCATGACCTCCTCTTCACCTTCCGGCCCGGCCGGTGGCTGTCCGCGGGTCTTCATCGTGGATGACCACGGTTTGTTCCGGGCCGGGGTCCGCGCCGAGCTCGGCGACCAGGTCGAGGTCGTGGGGGAGGCGGACGATGTCGGGCCCGCGATCACCCAGATCACCGCGTCACTCCCGGATGTCGTCCTGCTCGACGTGCACCTGCCCAGTGGCGGCGGGCAAGCCGTGGTCAGCTCGGTGAAGGCCGCGCACCCCGAGGTTCGTTTCCTCGCCCTGTCCGCCTCGGATGCCCCCGAGGACGTCATCGCCGTTATCCGCGCGGGCGCGCGCGGTTACGTGACCAAGACGATCTCCACCGCTGAACTGGTGGACGCGGTGCGCCGGGTGGCGGCGGGCGATACGGTCTTCTCCCCGATGCTGGCCGGGTTCGTCCTGGACGCCTTCGCCGCGCTGCCCACCGCCGATGAAGACCCGCCGTCCTTCGACCCGGAGCTCGACCAGCTCACGCCGCGCGAGCGTGAAGTCCTCCGCCTGATCGCCCGGGGCTACACCTACAAGGAGATCGCGCGGGAGCTTTACATCTCCGCCAAGACCGTGGAGCACCACGTCTCCTCCGTCCTGCGCAAGCTCCAGCTCTCCACCCGTCACCAGCTCACGCGATGGGCCACCGAGCGCCGTCTGGCCTGAGCCGCCCCCGCCGCCCGGCACGCGACGCCTAGGCGGGGGGAGCGGCCGTGCCGTCGGGCGCGGCCGATGAGGCGTCTGGGGTGCCTGGTGCGTCAGGGAGAGCGCCGCCGACGGTTGCCAGCGGCTGCGCGAGCCCGACCCCGGAGCCGTCCCGGCGCCCGAAAGCCCCGGGCAGATCCACCGGGCCGCCCGCCTCGGTCGCCCCGAGCGCGGGCGAAGGTCCGGCCCAGGCCAGAATGAGCGCGTCCTCGCCCTTGAGGAACCGGTGGCACCGCACGCCCCCGGTCGCCCGGCCCTTGGGCGGGAATTCGGCGTACGGGCTGACCTTTACGCTCCCGGCCGCCGTACCCGGCAACGCACCCGCGCTCCCGGCCACGGTGACAACCACGTGGCCGGCCGAACCAACAGCCCCAGCTCCAGGCCCACCAGCACCGGCAGACCCAGCCGAACATCCCGGGTCGACCGCCCCGAACCAGATGACCGAGGCACGCGGCGACAGCTTGATCCCGGCCATCCCCCCGGCGATGCGTCCCTGCGGCCGGACCGCCGAGGCCGGGAAGCGCAGCAGCTGGCCGTCGCTGCTGACGAAGACCAGGTCCGGCGACTCGCTGGACAGCTGAACCGCCCCGACGACCTGATCGCCCTCCTTCAGCGTGATGACTTCGAACTCGTCCCGGGCCTGCGGGTAATCCGGCAGAACGCGCTTGACCACGCCAGAAGCGGTGCCGAGCGCCAGCCCTGCCGCGGCCGTGTCCAGCGACGCCAGCGCCACCACGGTCTCGCCGGGCTCCAGTGACACGAACTCCCCAATCGGGGTGCCACCCGACAGCCCGGGGAACTTGGCGCTCGGCGGCAGCGCCGGGAACTCCAGCACGCTGAGCTTCATCATCCGCCCGGCCGACGTCACCACGCCGACCGTTCCGCGGACCGTGGCCGGCGCGCTGGATACGATCACGTCGTGCACCGCGCGTCCCTCCGGGCCGCCCCCGTCAGAGGTCAAACCGCCGCCGGAACCGGGCGCGGTCCGCGCCAGCAGGCCGGTCGAGGACAGCAGCACCGTGCACGGGTCGTCCGCCACCTCCAACGGAACCGCTGTCGTCAGCGCCGCGCCATTGCCCTCCAGCAGCACGGTGCGCCGCGGTGTACCGAACCGCTTGGCGATATCGGCCAGCTCCGCGGAGACGACCGAACGCAGCCGGTCTCCGGAAGAGAGGATCTCGGTCAGCTCGGCGATCTCGCGCCGCAGCGTTTCCCGTTCGCGCTCCAGTTCGAGCCGGTCGAAGCGGGTGAGCCGGCGCAGCGGTGTGTCCAGGATGTACTGCGCCTGGATGTCGGACAGGTCGAACACCGCCATCAGCCGCTGCTTGGCCGCCGCGGAATCGTCGCTGGACCGGATGACGCCGATGACCTCGTCGATGTCGAGCAGGGCGATCATCAGCCCGTCGACGAGGTGCAGCCGGTCCTGGCGCTTGCGCCGCCGGAACTCGCTGCGCCGCCGGACGACCTCGATCCGGTGATCGACGTATATACGGAGCAGTTCCCGCAGGCCCAGCACCCGCGGCTGCCCGTCGACCAGTGCGACGTTATTAATGCCGAACGTCTCTTCCATCGGCGTCAGCCGGTACAGCTCGGCCAGCACCGCGTCGGGGTGGAAACCGCTCCGGATCTCGATGACGAGCTGCAGGCCGCGGTGCCGGTCGGTGAGGTCCTTCACGTCGGTGATCCCGGTGAGCTTCTTGGACTGCACCAGGTCCTTGATCCGCGCGATCACCTTCTCCGGCCCGACGCCGTAGGGCAGCTCGGTGACCACGATCCCGGTCCGTCGCGGGGTGATCTGCTCGACCCGGCAGGTGGCCCGGGTGCGGAAGATGCCGCGGCCCGACTCGTAGGCATCCCTGACCCCTTCCAGGCCGACGATCTTCCCGCCGGTCGGCAGGTCCGGCCCGGGCACGAACCGCATCAGGTCGTCCAGCGACGCGTCCGGATGCCTGATCAGGTGCCGCGCCGCGGCAATGACCTCACCGAGGTTGTGCGGCGCCATGTTGGTCGCCATCCCGACCGCGATCCCGGACGCGCCGTTGACCAGCAGGTTGGGCAGCGCGGCGGGGAGAGCTGAGGGCTCGTTCTCCTGCCCATCGTAGTTCGGCTGGAAGTCGACGGTGTCTTCGTCGATCGAGCCGACCATCTCCATCGCCGCGGCGGTCAGCCGGGCCTCGGTGTACCGCATGGCCGCCGGCGGGTCGTCGCCGCCCTGCGAGCCGAAGTTGCCGTGCCCGTCGACCATGGGCAGCCGCATCACCCACGGCTGGGCCAGCCGGACCAGCGCGTCGTAGATGGCGCCGTCACCGTGCGGGTGCAGCCGGCCCATGACCTCGCCGACGACGCGGGCGCACTTGACGTGCCCGCGGTCGGGCCGCAGCCCCATCTCGTTCATCTGGTACAGAATCCGCCGCTGCACCGGCTTGAGCCCGTCCCGGGCGTCCGGGAGGGCACGCTGGTAGATGACCGAGTAGGCGTACTCGAGGTAACTGCCCCGCATCTCCTCGGCGACGTCGATGTCGATGATGTTCTCTTCAAAATCCGGCGGCGGGGGCGGGGATGCTGAACGTCGGGCCATGTCCGCCATTGTGCCGCCCGCCGCGACCAGAAACGTCCACTTCCCCCGGCGTTTCGCCCGGAGCGGGCCGGTCAGGCGGCGGAGAAACCGCCGTCCACGAAGAGGATCTGGCCGGTGACGTAACCGCTGGCCGGGCTGGCCAGGGAGACGGCGGCGCCCTCGAAGTCACCGCGGCACGGCCCTGAACGGGAGCGCTGCGACGATCTCACTCCTACAAGACGGGCCGGGCGCCGACCAGGCTCATCGCGTGGGCGGCCAGGCGGCATCCGCCGGCCAGCGCCTCACCGGGCGGCTTCTTGTCCAGCCAGGGCCCGAGGAATCCGGCGCAGAACGCGTCACCCGCGCCCGTTCCGTCGGTGATCCGGTCGATGGGCGGGGCCGGGACATGCACCGGGGCCGGCCGTTGGCGTAGAACAGCGCCCCGTCGCCGCCCATTTTCACGACGACCTGCGGGTACCAGGCGGTGAGGACGCGGGCCATCTGCTCGGGGTCGTCCCGGCCGGTGAGCAAGTGCCCCTCGGCCTCGTTCACGAACAGCAGCGTGGCCCCGTTGGTCAGCTCGAGGAACGGCTCGGCACCGATCCGCTCGAGCGGCGAGCGCGAGGCCGCGTCGACGGACACCGTCATGCCGGCGTGCACGCTGTACTGGATGGCGGCCAGCGCGGCCGGCCGGGCGCCCTCGCTGAGCAGCGTGTACCCGGAGACGTGGATATGGTTCCCGGGCGCGAACAGGTCACGCGGCAGATCGTCGGGGGAGAGCGCGGCGTTGGCACCGGGATCCGACAGCATGGTGTGCTCACCCTTGTGCGTGATCATGACCACACACGTGCCGGTGGGCCGTTCCGGGTCCATGACCAGCCGGGCGTCGACGCCGTAGCCCATCAGTTCCATGTCGCGGTTCCGGCCGGCGATGTCCGCTCCGCGCCGGCCGACGAACGCGACGTCGATGCCGTCCACGGCCAGCCACGCCGCGATGTTCGCGCCGGACCCGCCGCCATGCATGGACACGGTCGCGGCCGTGTCGCTGCCACGGGCCAAGGGGTAATGCGCGTGGGCGACGGCGTCCGTCATAAGATCACCGACGACAACGACGCGCGTCATGGCGTTCTCACCTCGTCCCGGAAGCACATGGCCCGTCTGCCTCCGATTCAGCTGTCTGTCATGGGGCAGCGGGCAAGAACATAACGCATCTCAGCGGCCGCCTTACGGGCTTCCGCCCGCCGACCGGAGACCCCGCAATTCCCATCTTTTCTTAAAGGTAACTGTCCCACCTATAAGGTGCCAGCCACGGCTACGTCGGGACGACTGTATCGTTATCGCAGCGTAAGGGGCGCCCTGGTCAGCCGCAGGGTCATTCAGCCGCCGGCCGTCATCGCCCGCCCGGCGGCGACGAGCACCAACTCGTCCGATTCGGCGGCCAGCATCTGATTCAGCCGCCCCAGTTCGTCCCGGAACAGCCGCCCGGCGGGCGTCTCCGGGACGATGCCGAGGCCCGTCTCGTCGCTGACCGCGATCATGTAGGCGCCCGCCTGCCGCCACACCTCGATGAGCTCGGCGACCCGCTGGCCGAGCCGGGAGGCCGACGCCACCGCGCCATCCCAGGCGCTGCATTCATCCATCACGGCCGCCAGCCACGCGGTAACGCTGTCCACCAGGACGGCGCCGCGCGCCTGCCGTAGGGCGCCCGGGAGGTCGGTGGTCTCGAGTGTCTGCCACCACGATGGCCGCCGGGACCGGTGCACGGCGATCCTCGCGGCCCATTCCGCGTCCCCGCCCGGGGGAGGTGCCGGGGAAGGAGGCGGCGCGGTCGCGATGTACGTCACCACCGGCTCGGCCGCGACGCGCATCTCCGCTTCCGCGGACTTACCGGAACGCGCCCCGCCGAGCACGAGTACCCGGTACGGGACCGGCCGCCCACCCGCCGTCAGCGCCCCACCAGGAGCCAGCGCCCCACCGGGAGCCGCATCGGGTGCGCGCGTCACATCAGCCCTCCGCGCCGCAGCAGCTGCCGGGGCGCGGAACGTGTCACCGTCACGCGGGACCGCCACCCCCCAGATGTGGCCCCGCCGCCGAAGTTCCCGCTCCGAGACCACGCGATGGTCGGCGAACGCCACCGCCACCACCGTTCCGGACGTCACGACGCCCTGTCCGCGGAGCCGGCCGAGGCTAGCCGGGTCTTCGAGCAGGTCCAGGAGCGCCACGTCGTATGGCCGGGCGCCCGGCGGCACGGCCGGGGCGGAGCCCTGCCCGTCGGCGCACAGCAGCCGCCCGCCGTCCGGCGCGGTCACGTCCCACCCGCCGGACAGCCGCCGGACCTGGTGCCCGGCAAGTTCCCGTGCACTGCCCGCCGAGCCTTCAGCCCAGCCGGGCAAGCCGGAGGGAACCGTCGACGATGACGCTGAACGCGGCGCGGCCGGTCCCGCCCGTGCGGGCCCGCTGGCACGATGCGCACCGGCAGCCGGGCTCGGGCCACCCGCGCACGCCGCCGCTGCCCTGGATACGGACCTGCATCCTTCCCCCTACCGAACATTTGTCGAGTGGCAACTATGACGGAGACGTGTTTGAATGGCAGTACGTGCCCCTTACCGCTCCAGCCCCCGGTGGAGGCCGACGTGCTTATTGAAGATCTTGCCCGGGATGCCGCCGATTTGCTGAGCATCGGCAACTCGGGGCAGATGAGGTCGCTGAACCGGCTGGCCGAGCTGGCCGTGCGGGAGGTGGCTGGATGCTGCGGAGCCACGGCCATTCTCTGGCGGGACCGGGAACTGGTCGGGCTGACGTCGACCCATCCGGACCTGGCCGAGCTGGCTGAGTTCCAGCTCAAGGCGGGTCACGGGCCGGCCATCCAGGCGCTGCGCGACCGTCAGCCGGTGACCATCCGGGACACGCTCCGTGACACCCGGTGGCCGGACTACATGGGCGAGGCGCTGTGCCGTGGGGTGCGCTCGATCGCGGTCCTGGTGCACGAATTCCCCCCGTTGACGGTGATCCTCGTGGTGGTCAGCGTGCGTCCCAATGCGATCGACGGTGAGCAGGTCCCGTTCGCCGGGACGCTGGCCGCCTTCGGCGGCGCGGTCCTGGCCAACGCGTCGGCGTACGGCGACGCCCAGCGTGAGGCCGTTCAGCTCAGAAACGCGGTCGAAAGCCGGGCCGTGGTGGACCAGGCCAAGGGGATTCTCATGCACGCCCTGGGCTGCTCAGCCGCCGACGCCCTCGAGCGCATGCGGCGCGTGTCGCAGACCCAGCACGTCAAGGTGACCGACGTGGCCAAGCAGGTCGTGCAGAGCCACGGCGCCGTCCCGCAGGCCTAGAGACGGGTAGACCGGCCAGTTTCGGGGCAGCAAGCTTCCTGTGCACGTTCGACATGCCACACGACGACGCGGGAAGGCTGCCATGAAGCGATCGGGGCCGATGCCGCCCGAACTCGCCGCCAGATTCGAGAGCGAAGCGCTGCCCTACCGTGACCAGCTGTACCCGGTAGCCGTCCGGATGACCCGGGGGCGTGAGGACGCCGAGGATCTGGTCCAGGAGACGATGGCCAAGGCGTGGGCTGCCTTCCGCAACTTCGAGCCGGGCACGAACCTCAGGGCCTGGCTGTACCGCATCATGACCAATACCTTCATCAGCGGCTACCGGCGCTGTGAGCGGGCTCCCGTGCTCATGCAGGACGACCTGGTGGACCGGATGTCGCTGCGGGTCTGGCCGTCGGGGACGGGGGTGCGCTCCGCCGAGGCGGAGGCGCTGGACCGGATGCCCACCGAGCAGGTCCGCCAGGCTCTGCGGGAACTGCCCGAAGACTTCCGCACCGCCGTGTACCTGGCGGACGTCGAGGGCTACACCTACCACGAGACCGCCGAGATGATGGGCACGCCGATCGGGACGGTGATGTCGCGGCTGCACCGCGCGCGCCGCACCCTCCGCGCCAAGCTGACCAACGAGCGGGCCGCCGCCTCGCCGGCCCACCTCGCTGGCCCGTACTGGGCCCGGCACGCCTGCTGAGCCGGTTGACCCGGTAACCGGTCCCGGCCGGGTACCCGCCTGAGCGGGCACCCGGCCGGAGCACGTGGGCGGTCAGCCCGGCGTCACGCCGCGGGCTGGTCGATGTCCTCGACGACCGCGATGCTGACGGCCGGCCGGCGGGCGTGCTCGTAGACCGCGACGGTCTCGCGGGCCACGCGGTCCAGGGAGTAGCGCGCCCGGGCCCGGTCGGCGCCGGCGATCCCGTAGCCCTCCAGCAGCATCGGGCTGGCGAGCAGGCGCCGGATGCGGCGGGCCAGCGCGGCCGGCTGGCCGGGCGCGACAAGCACACCGGTCGTTCCGTCCACCACGGTGTCGCGGTGGCCGCCGACCGCCGAGGCGATTACCGGCGTGCCGCAGGCCATCGCCTCGAGGCAGGCCATGCCGAACGGCTCGTACCACGAGACGTCCACCATCAGGTCGGCGGAACGCAGCAGCGCGGGCATGTCGTCCTGGCCGACCTGGCCGGCGAACTTGACCCGGTCGGAGACGCCGAGGCTGCCCGCCAGCCGGGCCAGGTCGCAGCAGGTCTCGTCGCGGCGCAGCATCGGCCGCGCCGGGCCGCCGACGATGAGCAGTTCGGCGTCGGGGATGTCGGCCAGCGCGCGCACGGCCGTCTCCAGGCCGTCCCGCCGAAGGTGCGTCGCCACGGCGATCAGCCGCGGCCGCTCGCCGCGCGGCGCGACCGGGCCGTCCGCGCAGAACCGTTCGGGGTCCACGCCGAACGGCACCACACTGACCGAGGTGCGCGGGACGCCCAGGCTGGTCAGGTCGTACAACTCGTCCGAACTGGTCGCGATCACGACGTCCGCGCTGCACGCGACGGCCCGCTCGAGCCGATTCCGGGAACCGGTCTCGGCCTCGGGGGTGGCGCCGGCCGGCCAGGCAGCCCCGTCGCGGCCGATGTGGTGCCGGCGCTCGGCGATGCGGAGCGAGTGGAACGTCTGCACCACCGGGAAACTCCGGTCGCGCGTCCCGGCCAGCGCGGCCAGGCCGCCGGTCCAGCCGATCGCGTGCACGACGTCGGGCTGGTGCCGCTGCCAGGCCTCGGCCAGGCCGGCCGCGAACGCCTGGACGTGCGGGAGCACCGCCTCGTCGGACAGTGGCTCGGCCGGGCCGGCCGTCACGTACTCGACCCGTACGCCGCTGGGCAGTTTGTCCTCATCGGGCAGGTCCGCAGCGTCCTTGCGGGCGTACACGATGACGTCGTGGTGCTGGTGGGCAAGTTCCTGGGCCAGGGCGGCGACGCGGGTTTCCTGGCTGGCCGGCTCGCTGCCCATGGGGTGGGGAAGGGCAGAGGCTTCTTCGGCGACTAGGGCGATCTTCATGGGTTCGGCTCCTCGCGGCAGATGTGACTCTGGGCTACGTCCGCAGTCGCAGCGACCCGCAGGAAACGTGAATGACGATGAAGTGCCGGGGGAAGAAGAGAGGAATCGGCGGTGCCGACGCCTGCCCCTGCACGTCGCACGCAGTGCGAGTGCGCCGGACGGCGCGTGCGTGCCTGCGTCGTAGGCACCGCTACGTACCACTATATCCCGTATTGCCGTGCGGCAAACAACGAGCATGGCAAAAGCTCACTAGAGTCGAAGGTCCCGAAGTTCGGGGACCAGAGGCCAGGAACGGGAGATCATCACACCATGCGGTCCTGGCGCCGGCGAGCACCTGGCGAGCATCAACGCCCACCTCGACGCGGGTTTCGACGGGGCGCACATCCAGCAGGTAGGCGGTGCCGGCGAGGGTTTCTTCGAGTTTTACGCTGGACAGGTACTGCCGCGGCTGCGCGACCGCTGACAGCCCACCGACCAGGCAGGGAGGCGTGATGGAGCGCGGAAGCAGCAAGCACGGGCCACTGCACGATGAAGAACTGGCGCACGAGACTGAGGCCATGGTGCGGGGCGCGCCGAAGCCGGACCACACCGCGGAGTGGCGCGAGTCCGAGCCCGTGGACGATCCGCGGGAGCTGTTCGAGGGGGAAGAGGCGCTTTCCGGAGAAGACGCCATCGAGCTGCGCAGTGAGCTCGCGCGACTGCTCACCCACGACGAGTTCCCCATCGAACGAGACGGCCTGCTGGCCATCCTCGACGAGAAGGGTGCCACGCCGGCCCTCGTGGATCTGGTCCGCCGCCGGCTGCCCGACGGCGAGCGTTACCACAGGACCCGTGAGCTCCTGGAGGCCGCGGGCCTCGCCCATGTGGAGGAGGAGCCCAGCACCTGAAGCGGGAAATTCACCCCCGGGTGCGACCGGACGGGCCCCACTGGCCGTACGGCTGCTGACCGTAAGGTTGGTCGTAACCCGGCCCGGCGGGCGGAGGCGGCTGCCGCCGGCGCAGCGACCGGGCACCGACCCCGTTGAGCAGCGAGCCGATGGCGAAGCCGATCACCAGGTTCACCGCGGCGGTGGCGATCTTCTGGGACAGCGGCGCGGACGTGCTGAACGGGAACAGCACAAACAGCAGCGTGATGAGGCCGACGATCCAGGAGAAGAACGTCAGCGGCCGCGGCGTGGCCACGAGCAGCAGGTGGCACAGGCCGGTCGCCAGCAGCGCCGCCGCGGCGGCCAGCAGCACCACGTCCGTGGTGTGCGCGTCCCCGTAGGTGCCCTGGCTCCTGGGTGAAAGCAGCGGGATGTTGAACAGCCACCGGCATACCACCACGCCGACCAGCGCGATGAGCGCCGCGACGACGGCGGTCGCGACCCCGCCCGCCCACAGCTGGCGCGCGTCCACGACCGGACGGGCCCGGGGCGCACCGTCGTCGGACATCATCGGCCTTGTCATATGACACCTGCCTAGCTCGCTAGCCGCGCTCGGCTTGATTTGTCGTTACGCCGTTAATGACTCCGCGACCCGTTCGTTCAATGGTCACCCGGAGCCCCGGCAAGCTGCTTCCTGTCCGTGTTCCTGGCTGGGCGAACCGGCCCTGATGCCGATTTCCCTGACCCGGCTGAGAAGTTGTTCTTTTGTTCCGGTCCTCGTATGACGGGGCTTTAACGCGTTTCGCGCTCATTGCACGGCGCGAGGCCCCCTGACCCTCAAGCGGTACCCGGGTCTTACCACCCGCAAACAACGGGGTCCGCCGCTGCGCGGTAAGGGGTTTGCGGGCGGCCGCGGTGTGGTAGATCAGCCGGGCACGCTACCAGCCCGGACCGTAGGCCCGGACGGTAGGCCCGGCAGCGGGCACGGACGGCAGGGAGGCAGTACATGGGCACGGTACGCGACGTCATGACGGCGGGGCCGATCGTCCTGCAGCGGACTCAGTCCATCGCCGATGCGGCCCGGGCCATGCGTGACAACGCGGTGGGCTCGGTTCTCGTGGTGGACGGCGACAAGCTCTGCGGGCTGGTCACCGACCGCGACATCGTGGTCCGCGCACTCGCGGAAACGGCGCCGCCTGGCTCGCCGGTCGGCGCCGTGTGCAGCCCGGATCTGGTCGCGGTGGACGCCGGCGACGACACGGCGGAGGCGCTGCGGGTGATGCAGGCCAACGCCGTCCGGCGGCTGCCGGTCATGGACAACGGTCATATCGTCGGTATGGTGTCGATCGGGGACCTGTCCGTCGAGCAGGACGATGAGTCCGCGCTGGCCGACATCAGCGCGGCGCGCCCCAACCAGTAAGCCACGCACGACCGAGGCTGCCGCGCCGGTTCGCTGGCGCGGCAGCCTCGTGCGCCTGCGCTAACCCTTGGGCTGGCCGCCGGGTACGCCCCCGTCCCCCGTTCCGCCGGGAGGCCAGCCGGTCCCCGGTCCCGCGGGCGGCTGGCCCGGTTCGCCCGGACCGGTCACACTGGAGGAGGAATAGCGACGCGGGAAGGAGGGCACGGGATGGCGGATGGCCCGGCGCGCACCCGGTCGTCCGCGCGCCGCAACAACGCGGCCGGCCGGAGCGGACGGGCCACGGCACGGCCGGACAGCCCGCCGGAAAGCGCTGCGCCACCGGATAGCGCTGCGCCATCGGAGAGGTCTGTGCTGCCGGAAAGTTCTGTGCTGCCGGAAAGTTCTGTGCTGCCGGAAAGTTCTGTGCTGCCGGAAAGTTCTGTGCTGCCGGAAAGTTCTGTGCTGCCGGAAAGTTCTGTGCCGCCCGGGTCCGGCCTCGCCGAGCTCGCGGCCCGGCGGGACGCCCTGGAGCAGGCGGCCGGCCTGCCCGGTGCCCAGCTCAGGCCCCTGCTGGATGCGGCGTTCGCGGAACTAGACGGAGCGATCGACGCGCTCAGCGCGCGGCAGGCCCGCCGCGCGGCCGCCCGGCGCGCCGAAACACCGGCGGAGCCGGTGCGGGCCGAGCGGCGAATGCTGCGCGCCGTGTTCCAGGAAGCGCCCGTGCCCCTGTTCCTGCTCGAGCGTGATGGCACGGTGCGGCGGGTCAACAACCGCGCCAGCGAGATCATCGGATCACGTCCCGCCTACGCGGCGGGAAAGCCGTTCACGCTGTTCGTGGACCTCCCGTCGCGCGCGGCGGTGCAGACCTACCTGGCCGCTGCGGCGCGGACCGGCCGGGCCCGGCAGGCCGAATGCGCCCTGCTGGGCCAGGACGGCGTCGTGGACGTCCGCCTGACAGTCGAGCCGATCAGCCTTCCCGAGGACACCGGCGTGCTGCTGGTAGCGGCCAGCTTCGACGGCGTGGCCGCTCCGCGGTCCGTTGCTCCGGAGGCGGCTGCTCCCGGAGCGGGTACCCGGCCGGCGGCCGCCCCTCGGCCGTCGCCTCCTCCCAGGAGCGCTGCTCCCAGGAGCGCCGCTCCCGGAAGGGCCGCTCCCGGAAGAGCCGCTCCGCAGGCAGCGAAGCCCGCGCCTCCGCGCGCCGCCACGCCGGTCCCGGTCCATGCCCCGCCCCGGACCGGGCGTGAGCACGAGCCCGCGGCTGCTGCGGCCGTACAGACCATGGCGCGGCGGATGGACCTGCTGACCACGGTGACCCGGCTCCTGCTGGAGAACAGCACGTTCAGCGAATCGCTGACCCTGCAACGCTGCGCGCGCCTGCTGGCCAGTGAGTTCGCCTCCTGGGTCGTCGTCGATGTCGTGCGGGGCCGCCGGCTGCGCCGCCAGTTCGCGGTCGGGCCAGGCCAGCGGGGAATCGGAGTCCATCGCGCGGGTGGCCCGCGACGCCGACCCTGAACCGGACTCCCTGCCGTGGCAGGTGCACCAATCCGGTAAGTCTCTGCTGCAGGCCCGTTCCGATGACACCGGGATGCTGGGCACCGCGCCGGACGGTGTGCCGCTGATCATGAAGCTCGGCGCGACATCCGTGCTGAGCGTGCCGATCGCGGACGCCGATCGCGGCTACGGGGTCATTACACTGTGCCGGCAGGCCCGCGAGGGGCCGTTCCAGATCGCCGACCTCGCCCTGGCCGAGGAGCTGGGGACCCAGGTGGCGGTCGCCATACACGTCGACCGGCTGTTCCGGCGGCGTTCCGAGGTGGCCGAGGCGCTGCAGGCGAGCCTGCTGCCCCGGGTGCTGCCCGACGTCCCCGGGATCGAGCTGGCGGCCGCCTACATGGGCGCCACCGAGGGACTGGACGTCGGCGGCGACTTCTACGACGTCTACCGGATCCCGGGCGGCTGGGGCCTCGCGATCGGCGACGTCGCCGGCAAGGGCCAGGAGGCCGCCGGCCTCACCGCCGCCGCACGGTACGCGATCCGGGTCATCGCGCACTGGGAACCGGATCCGGTGGCCGTTCTGGCCAAGGCCAACGACGTACTGCTCTCCGAGCAGTCCGGCGGGCGGTTCGTCACCGCGAAGACCGCCCACATGGCCTGGCACGGCAGGTCGCTGCACGTTTCGCTGGGCACGGCCGGTCACCCCGGCCCGGCGGTCATCCGGTCCGACGGCCGGATCGAGATGCTCGGCGGCGGGGGCCTGCCGCTCGGCCTGTTCCCGGTGGCCCAGCCGGGGCTCGAAGAGATCGACCTGGCCCAGGGGGACCTGCTGTTCTTCTACACCGACGGGCTCACGGAGACGCGGAGCCCGGACATGAGGTACTACGAGGAGCGGCTGCCGGACGAGCTGGTCACGCTGGCCGGCCGGTCCGCCGCCGAAGTCGTCGCCGGGGTCCAGGCCCGGGCGGAAGCCTTCTCCGCGGGCGAGATGCGAGATGACCTCACCGTGCTGGCGCTGCGGGTGACCGACCCGCCGGGATAGCTGACGCGCCGGGCCTGCCGGTCCCGGGATAGCCGGGCGCATCGGGATGGCTGATCATCGCGCCCCCATGCCGAACGGGCCGCACCCGGAGTGCTCCCGGTGCGGCCCGTTCGGCGAAATCTGGCTTTGACCTATCGTCCGTGCGGCAGGCGTGCGGCTACGCCGGCGGTTCCTCGTAGACGTCCTCGATGACCTCGGTGTCGCTGGGCGCCCGCTCCCTCGGCTCCGGGTCCATGTCGTTGTAGCGGTCCGCGCCGTGGCTGGTGGCCCGCTGCGTGGCCATCTCCTCGTCCGGCGTCCCGGCAGGCTCCTGCCAGCGGGCCACCTCCGGGTCCGGCTCCAGGCTCGGCCGGTCCGGGACGTCGGCCTGGGCGTTGGCCGTGCCCGGGTTGCGCAGCACGTACGGCGGGTACGCCGTCTCCTCCACCCGGCTGACCGGGCCCCGCCGGGTCCGCCTCACGTACACGCGCCGGCCCAGCCACTCGTACCCGCGCTTGGGTGTCACGAGCCCGATGATGCCGATCACCATGATCACGAAGCCGGCTATGTGCAGGTTGAAGACGGACGTATTTGCGGTCACGGCAAAGGTGAGAATGGCCCCGACGGCGATCCAGAACAGGCATATACCGCTCTTCATGGGCTTCCCCTTCCTGGAGAATGGCTGGCCGCACTCGCGCGCTTAGGGCGGGCCGCGGTTAGGTGTACCCAAGATGCCGGAAGAGTACCGAAATATCGGCGGACTTACCGCGCAGAACGCGATGCGCGATGGGGATGTCGCCATTTTCCGGCCCGGTTATGTGCCCGCGTTCCGGCCTGCGTACGCGCTGCCCGTTCCTGGCGCGCCCGGTCTCAGGCCATATCAACAATGTCGCCATCGTCGGTCTCATTCCGGCCCAGCAGCCGGTCGCGGAGGTAACTGAGCGCCCGCGCGAGCAGCCGGGACACGTGCATCTGCGAAATGCCCAGGCGCTCGCCGATCTCGGCCTGCGTTAGGTTGCCGTAGAACCGCATCGTGAGAATGCGCTGTTCACGGGCGGGCAGCTCCTTCCAGTGGGCGCTGACCGCCTCCATGTCGAGCGTCTGCTCCACGCCCTGGTCGTCCTCGCCGAGCAGATCCGCGAGCTGGACCGGGTCCTGCCGGTCGAACACCGGCGCGTCGAGGGAGTAGGTGTGGAACACCATGTCCGCCCGGCGGGCCTCCTGCAGATCGTCTCCGGTGACGCCGAGGTGGGCGGCGAGTTCCTCGTCACCGGGGGCCCGGCCCAGCTTGTGGGTGAGTTCCTCGGTGGCCTTCCGCACTTCCAGCAGCAGTTCCTGGGCCGACCGGCGCACGTGCACCTGCCACCGCTTGTCGCGGAAGTGCCGCTTGATTTCGCCGCTCACGCACGGCTGCGCGTACGCGGACAGGCTGGTGCCGAAATCCGGGTTGAAGTTGTTGATGGCCTTGAGCAGGCCGACGTACCCCACCTGCATGAGCTCTTCGGCCGACTCGGGGCTGCCCTGGTACTGGCGCACGCACGAGCGCACCAGCTTCTGGTAGCGGCCGATCAGGGTCTCACAGGCACTTGCGCGCGAATCGTCATCACGCGGCAGCGAACGCACCATCACGAGCAGGTCGCGGTCGTCGAGATTGTTGAACTCCTCGCGTTGCGCAGTCGGCGTGTTCGCGGCAAGAGCCATCGCCATAAGGTCCCCACTAGCTTGAGAAACATGCTGGACAGGGTGGGCATGCCCGTTGTGCAGGCGATAAACATCTGCGGGCAGATATTGCCCGCCGGATGCGACCTGGCTCACATCGCCGCTGACAGGTGAGTGCGGCCGCGTGGCGGGTAGGCCGGGGGTATGGCCAAGATCGAAGAACCGGACCCCGAAGAGACGGGGACCTGGGTAAACCAGCGGCGGGACGAACCGCTGCCCGCCAGCCACCACGATGAGCACGGCCAGTCCGCCGTCATCCGCAACGAGGAGCATGCCGAGGCGCACACAGCCCGTCGGCCGGGAGAGCCAGACTCGTCGGCGGGTGCCGTCCAGCCCGCCCAGCCGGCCGGGCACGAACCGGACGCCGCCGGGCCGGGCAAGGCCGTGCGCGACATGATGCCGGGTCCCGCGCCGCAGGGGGACGTGCCGGACGTACCCGCTGTCCAGGTCGCGGCGACTGAGAATCCCGGCGAGTCCGGGGGAACCGACGACGGGGAAGGCAAGCCGGGCCCGGTGCGCCTGGTGAGCAACGCCGTACCTGGTAAACCGGACGGGGAAGTAGACACGCGGCCGTAGGCCGTAGCCAGAAGGGCAGGCCAGGATGGCGAAGTCGGGGCGGGGGACGCAGCCGGACTGGCTCGAGCCTGAGCTGGCGACCCTCACCCGGGACCGGTTTTCGGACCCTGGGTGGCTGTTCGAGCGCAAGCTGGACGGCGAGCGGTGCCTGTCGTTCCGCAGCGGTTCAGGCGTCCGGCTGATGACGCGCAACCAGAAAGAGGTCGCGAACAACTACCCCGAGATCGCCGCGGCGCTGCTCGCTCGCGGCAGCGGGGACTTCATCGTGGACGGCGAGATCGTGGCCTTCCGCGGCGCCCAGACCAGCTTCGAGCTGCTGCAGTCGCGGATCCACGTCACCCACCCCGAGCCGGCGCTCATCCGGCGGGTGCCCGTCTTCTACTACATCTTCGACGTGCTGTACGCCGGGGACCGGGATGTCCGGTCGCTCCCGCTGCGGGAGCGCAAGGACCTGCTCGCCGGCCTGCTGGCGTTCGGTGACCCGCTGCGCTTCACCGAGCACCGGGACACCGACGGCGAGGCCTACTACGCCGAGGCCTGCCGCCAGGGCTGGGAGGGGCTCATCGCCAAGCGCGCCGACGCGCCCCACCGTCCCGGCCGGAGCCGGGACTGGCTGAAGTTCAAGTGCGAGACGAATCAGGAGTTCGTCATCGGCGGTTTCACCGACCCGCAGCGATCACGCGTCGGGTTCGGCGCCCTACTGCTCGGCTACTACGACTCGTCCGGGCGGCTCGCCTACGCCGGCAAGGTGGGGACCGGTTTTGACACGAGGACCCTGCGCGGCATGCACGGCGAACTGACGGGCATCGAGCAGGACAAGCCGCCGTTCGACCTGGGTGACCTGCCCCGGTCCGGGGTGCACTGGGTCGAGCCCACCCTCGTGGCCCAGGTCGGGTTCTCCGAGTGGACCCGGGACGGGCAGCTTCGCCACCCCCGGTTCCAGGGGCTGCGCCGCGACAAGGCGGCCACCGAGGTCGTCCGGGAGATACCGACGTGACCGCCATCGACCCGAGCGGCGGCCAGGTGCGCGCCTCCGGCGTCACCGTGAAGCTGAGCAACACCGGCAAGGTACTGTTCCCCGGCGGTTCGTCCTCCGCACGATGGGCGAGCGCCTGGCCGGCACTCCCGATCCCTGGGCCGGGATGTTCGGCACCGCTACGACGTCGGCACCGCCCGCCGCCGGCTGGCTATCGTCGGCCCAAAGTCCTGAACCCTCGGAAAGCCACGGCCACAGCCACCGGTCGTCGGCCGGGAGCCGTTGAACCAGCCTTCAGGATTATCCGCCACTGTGGGCCTGATTGCCCCTAACGTGGTGTGCGGGGAGCCGGGTCCCGCGGTATCTGTCCCGCCATGGCGGCAACTGGGCGGCGACCGCGCGGGTACGTGGTGGCCGGGGGTTTTCCGGGGCCGGAACGGAGGCTGGCTGTGGCGCGCAAGCCCGATTTCTGGGCGCGGCGGCGCAGGCTCTTCGTCCGGGGCCGCCTCCTGATCCGGGCCCAGCGACGTGGGCCGCTCGCCTGGCCGCGCCGCCCGCTGGCCCGGGCCCGGCGTCCCGGGTCGTGCGCCTGGGCCCGGCGGGCCGTCCTGGCCGCGGCCCTGCTCGCCGTGGCGTTCCTCCCGTACCCCGTGATCGGCTCGGCGTCCGTCCCGTCGGCGGGGGCCTGCCACGGGCCGTGCCGCCAGGCCGGGTTGGCGGGAAAGGTGCTCTGGGCCAGTCCGCTGCCCGGACAGTGGGCCGCCAGCAGCGGGCTCGCGGGCACGGTGCCGGTCAGCGGGCAGGCCTACGCCGCGATCGGCGATGGGGTCGCCGTCGTGGGTCTCCGGCGGAGCCTGCGCGCCTACGGCTCCCGTACCGGGACCACATTGTGGAACGCCGACCTGACGGGGTTCCCGGCGAACACGTCGATCGTCTCGGTCCGGGCCTGGCCCGGCGTGGTCACGGCCGGCGTGACCTACGGGCCAGGCGCGGCCTCGCGTGCCGAGGTGGTCTTCGCCAGTTCCACTGGGCGGCAGATCCGCCGGTACAACGCCGCGCCATTCGGCGGGGCGGTGGCTGCCTCCCGGCAGGACACGGTGATCGTGGGGCCCACCGCCGTCACCGCTTACAGCAACCGGACGGGCGCCGTGCGGTGGAGCAGGCGGATCGGCCCGGCGCCCCAGGCCTGGCAGGTGGACGGCCCGGACCTTTACGTCACCGAGGCGGCCGGCGGCTACCTGGGCCCCGCGCCGGTGACCGCGGTGCGCAGGATCGACCTGAGCAACGGGCTGGAAAGCATTGTCCGCCCCTCGGCACCCTCGTTCCCGGACTCGTTCGGTGGTGTGGTCAACGATGTCCTGCTGTTCTCGGCCGCCTCGGGAGTGACGGCCTACGACGGGCTGACCGGCCTGAAGCTGTGGTCGATCCAGGGCGCCGTCCCTGAGGAGACAGATCCCGCTCAGCAGCACTTCTACCTCACCGAGGGCACCACCCTGATCGGAGTGGACCCACTGACCGGGAACATCATCGCCCGCGCGTCTGGATCGGCGGTGGCGGGCTCGGCGGGCATGTTCTCGGTCCGCGACGGCGTGGCCCTGGGCCTCGACCAGGGACCGAACGGCGAGGCCTGGGGGTACGACGTCCACCTGCAGCGCGTCACATGGACGTCGCCCGGCCTGCCGTGGCCGCACTACTTCGTTGACATCAGCGGCATCGGCGGTAGCGCCGAATCGGGCGGTTCGGCGGTCATCGTGGCCGATTGCGCAAAGCTGGCGCCGCAAACCCAGTCCAGCGCGCCAGGCTCGGCGTCCTCGTCGGCGTCTTCCCCGGCACCGGGCGGATCGGCGGCGCCCAGCCCTTCTCCGGGCGCGGCGATCCCCGCATCGCCGGCCGGATCGGCGACGGGCTCGGCATCACCCGGCGGATCAGCCGGGACCGGCACATCAGCCAGCAGACCGGCCAGCGCCCCGGCGGCACCGTCGCCGTCTGGTCAGCGCTGCCAGGACCCCCAGCTCATAGCCATCGAACGCTGAGCCGCGAAATCGCGTCGGCGGGGATGGATGCCGCCCGCCTGGGTACGCCCCTGATCACGATGAACCCAGCACAGCAGGCGGTCCAGACCGTTGACCGGTTTCAGCGGCGTTTTCCCTGGCTGGCCTTCCCGGTCGCGGTGTGGAAGAAGTTCGGTGACGACCAGGCCGGCAACCTGGCCGCCCTGGTGGCCTACTACGCGTTCGTGTCGATCTTCCCGCTGCTGCTGGTCCTGTTCACCGTGCTGGAGATCGTGCTGCGCGATCATTCCGCTCTTGCCAAGGAACTGGAAGACGGCGCGGTGAAGAACTACGGGGCCCTTGGCTCGTCGCTCACGCAGAGCATCCACTCCTTCAATGGGACAGGCCCGGCGCTGGTGATTGGGGTCTTGCTGAGTTTCCTGGGCGCGCGCGCGGTCGCCAACGCGATGCAGAACGCGCTCAACTCCGTCTGGGAAGTGCCGAAGGCGGACCGTCCCGGGTTCCCGTGGTCCTGGCTGCGCAGCTTCGGCCTCATCCTGGTGGTCGGCCTCGGCGAGATCGCCACGTCGGTGCTGTCCAGCTTCATCATCACCCGCGGTCACCTCCTGCCGGGGTTCGCTATCACCGTTCTGGCCACGATCGTTACGCTGCTCTGCAACATCGGCCTGTTCTGGCTCGCGTTCCGGCTGGCGGCCGCGAAGACGATCACCTGGCGTGACCTGCGGCTGGGCGCCATCCTGGGCGGCGTCGTCTGGCAGATCCTCCAACTGGTCGGCGGCTACTACATCGGGCACCAACTGAGGCACAGCACATCCCTGTACGGGAGCACCTTCGCGATCGTGCTGGGCCTCATCGCCTGGCTGTTCCTGCAGGCCGAGGCCACCCTGTACGTCGCGGAAGCCAACGTCGTCTGGGTCCGCAAGCTGTGGCCGCGCAGCCTGGCGCCGCCCCCGCACACCGAAGAAGATGTCCGCGCGTACGAGCTATACGCTGAAGCCGAGGCGCGCAACAAGGACGAGACCATCAGCGTGGCGGTTCCCGGCTCTCCCGGCGCGAAGAATGCGCCAGCGAGCTCACCCGCTGCCACCCGGACCGAACCCACCCGGACCGAACCCACCCGGACCAAACCGGAGAAGTCCACTGTTTCCGCGAAACGCGCGCGGGGAGAGGACCCTCATGACTCAGGCGACGACCGCTAACGGCCAGCCATCCGCCGCCCCGCACGTGATCGTCATCGGTGCCGGTTTCGCCGGCCTTAACGCCGTGAAGGGCCTCGGTAAGGGCCGGTTTCGCGTCACGCTGATCGATCGCAACCTCTACAGTACGTTCCAGCCACTGCTGTACCAGGTGGCGACCGGGGGCCTGAACCCGGGCGACGTCTCCTACGCGACCGGCGGCTACGCCCGCAAGCACGGCGCCCGGTACTGCCGCGGCCTGCTCACCGACATCGACCCCGCGGCCCGGCGCATCACGCTCCATGACGGCCGCGAGCTGAGCTACGACTACCTGGTTCTGGCTACCGGTGTCTCAGCGTCGCACTTCGGCATCAAGGGCGCCGAACAATTCACCTACGGCCTCTACACCCGCCGCGACGCGGTGACGCTGCGCGACCGCTTCCTGGCGGACGTCGAGAAGCTCAGCGAGGGGCCGCATGCGGCCCGGCTCGCCATCACCATGGTCGGTGGCGGCGCCACCGGCGTCGAGCTGGCCGGAACGATAGCCGAACTGCGCGACACGGTGCTGCGCGAGACATTCCCCGACGTCGACTCGTCCCGCATCCACGTCCGGCTGGTCGAGATGCAGTCCGAGCTGCTGACCCCGTTCGACCCGAAACTGCGCGCCTACACCCGTCACCAGCTCGTCAAGCGCGGGGTGGACGTGCAACTGGACACCGCGATTGCCGAGGTGGCGCCCGACCGCGTGATCCTCAAGGACGGGCGGGACCTGCACAGCGACATCACCGTGTGGACAGCCGGGGTGGCCGCTCCCCCCGAGGCCAGCCAATGGGGGCTGCCGCAAGGGCACGCGGGCCGGATCGATACCGGGCCCGACCTTCGCGTCACGGGTCGGGACCGGATCTTCGCCGTCGGCGACATTGGCCTGGTGACCGATCACCCAACACCGCAGCTTTCGCAGCCCGCGATCCAGATGGGCCGGTTCGCGGCCGCGCAGATCCGGCGGCTCGAGGCCGGGCAGCCTACCGAGACGTTCCACTATCACGACAAGGGCCAGGCGGCCACGATCGGCCGCCGGTCCGCGGTCATCGAGCTGGTTCATGGCCCGGACTTCACCGGGACGCTGGCCTGGCTCGGCTGGCTGGCCCTGCACCTGATCTACCTGCTCGGCGGGCGCAACCGGGTGTCCGCGATCATCAATCTGGCGTGGCGCTACCTGACGTGGGGACACGGCGGGACGGTCATCGTCGGCGACGAGCCGAGCTCGGCCGCGACTGCCGAGCCGGCCGCGTTCCGCCCCGGTGCGCAACCCGGAAGCCCGTCCCGCGCTATCGCCGCCCACCAGGGTCCCGCTGACGGCGAGGCTGAGCGCCGCGATCAGGCCGCCCGGGCGCAAGCCAGGCCCTCTTCATCATCCTGAACGACGGGGCGTAGTAGCCTTTCCGCATGGTCGCGACGGATCCTTCCGGGAGAAGATCGCGGCTACGTGCGGGTGCCCTGCTCCTCGGCGCCGCGCTCTCGGGCACTGTCGCGCTGGCGGGCTGTTCCGGCGGCCAGGGCAGCGTCGTTGCCAGCCCGGCCACGTCGGCGGGTTCCACCGCGGCCGCCGCCAACCCGAACCTGGACCTCGGCACCCCGCTCGGCGGCAAGCCGCTGCCGGACGTCCGGCTGGAGAATCAGTTCGGCCAGCCGATGTACCTCCGCCAGTTCCGCGGCAAGGTCCTCCTGATCGGCTTCGTCGACTCCGAGTGCACCACGGTCTGCCCGCTCACCACGCTTGCCATGCTCGAGGCCAAGCAGTTGCTCGGCGCGGCCGGTGACCACGTTCAGCTGCTCGGTATCGACGCCAACCCGGACGCGATCACGGTGTCCGACGTGCTGGCGTACTCGCGCGCGCACAACATGGTGAACCGCTGGGACTTCCTCACCGGGTCGCTGCGCCAGCTCGAGGCGAGCTGGAAGGCGTTCAGCATCTACGCCAGGATCGACTCCAGCCAGGTCGACCACACTCCGGCGCTGTACGTCATCGACGCCCAGGGCCGGGAGCAGAAGGTCTACCTGACCACGATGGCCTACTCCAGCATCAGCCAGTCCGCCCAGGTCGTGGCGCAGGAGGTGGCCGGGCTGCTGCCGGGCCACCCGGTGCTGGCCCGCAGCCAGTCGCTGGCCTACATCACCGGCCAGACCCCTACGCAGACGGTCCGGCTGCCCGCCGCCGTGCCCGCGTCCCTCCCTGCCGGAGGCCAGGTGACCCTCGGCCCGGCCCGGCCGCACCTGGTCGTGTTCTTCGCGACCTGGCTGTCGGAGATCTTCGATCTGCGCGGTCAGCTGACCGGCCTGAACTCCTACGCCCAGGCGGCCAAGGCCAGGCACCTTCCGTCGCTCACGGCCGTGGACGAGGCGGTCACCGAGCCCACCTCAGACGCGGCGCGCACGTATATCGAGGGTCTGAAACAGCCGCTCGCCTACCAGGTCGGCCTGGATACAACCGGCCGCGTCGCGGACGGCTACGGCGTGCAGGACCAGCCGTGGTTCGTGCTCATCTCGTCGTCCGGCAAGATCGTCTGGTCCCACGACGGCTGGCTGTCCTGCGCGGCGCTCGAGGCCGTGGTCGCCAAGCGCTCCTGACCGAGTGGCGGAGTAACTGCAGAGGCGTGTTCAGCCCAGCGGGCTCAGCCGGGTGCCTGATCAGGCCGGCAGGCTAAACACAGCTGTGTGCCGGCCTGTGCCTCTTCCACGCTCGCGTACACGGGGATGAGCTGATCGGCGCCTACCAGGTTGAGCACTCTGGCCACGGTGTTCTGCGGACTGGCGAGCGCCAGCTTGCCGCCGCGGTTGCTCATCATGACGCGGATGTCGAGCAGGACCTGCACGCCCGTGGAGTCCATGAACTCCAGCCCGGACAGGTCCACGATGAGAAGCGAGACGCCCTTGGCGGCTTCCGATTCCAGCGCGCCGCGCAGCTGATCGTAGGTGTACACGTCAGACTCACCGGCGAGCGCGATCACGGTGTAAGAGTCGCCGTTCGTAACGGACACCCGAAGCTGATCCACGCCCCTCTTGTACCACTTCCAGCCCCCAGAGCGGAACAGGGCCGTCTTAGGGCGGTACCCGAGCGCGGTGTGATGGCCCACCCGGCTGCGGTCGCCGTCATCGCCGTGCAAGGCAGCTGGCCCTCTTCCGGCCCGCATGATGGGGCGGAAGAGGGCCAGCTGAAGTCAGGGAGATTACCGGCCGGGAGCGCATCCGTCCTTGACGCCGGCGACAAAGGAGCGCCAGTCAGCCGGAGCGAACACCAGATTCGGCCCGCTGGCGTTGTTCTTGCTGTCCCGGACAGCGACACCGGATTCTTGTGACGCCACCTCGATACAGTCGCCATGGGCGCAGCGGAAACTCTTCCGCCAGTTAGCGCCGATCGGACCAGTGGGACGCATTAAACACCTCTTATTCCGCGAGATTTGGGTCCCGCATTTCCTCCCCAGCTAAGGGCCAGACGCGGTTTTTGACCGCCCAAAATTACAGCATCTCCCGCGAAGGATGAGGCACCCGCATTCTGGCACACTTCCCGGCTCCGGGGCAGCTCGTCCAGCGGGTGAATGCTGAAGTTACGGTACCGTACCTTGGGCCCGGCGCGGTGTCGTATTCTGATCGTCTGGGTCACGTTATAATAACGAATCGCTGCAGCCCTTTGCGGCCAGACGTTCGCGCCGCTAGCCGACGCGAACCGGTTCACCTATTTCCAGCTGCCCCTGGCCTTAATAATGATATTTCGTGACTCTTCAGGCGTAGCGGAGAAATCAGACAATCGCTCGAAGGCGAGATGATATTGATATGTTTCCCTTTCCTCCTCAAAAGACAGGCTGCCGGTCAGGTGCTCGACGTACACTACGTCACGATAGCTCACGTCGTGCGCCTCGCCGAATTGAAGCAGATTGAATCCGCCTGTGATAATGGGATGAGGCGCATCGAGCGGCAGGATGCGAAGATTAATATTGTCGTATTCGGATAGCTCAAGTAGTTGGTCCAGCTGGGCGCGCATAGTGTCATTGCTGCCGACTCTTCTCCGGAGAACCGATTCGTCCAGGGCAACCTTCAGCTTGAATGGAGGATCGCGCTTCAGGATCTGCTGGCGGATCATGCGTGCTTCGATCCGGCGTTCGATCTCGCCCGGAGGTATGGGTGCGATCGACCGTGTGTTGTCACGGATCATCTGACGCGTGTAGTCCTCGGTCATCATCAGGCCGATGGCGAACTCCGGACCCCACTGCAACGACGACTTGGCCTCGGCCTCCAGGCCGATGTATTCGGTATGGGCGTCGGGGAGCGCGCCGGAGTATCCCTCCCACCAGCCCTTTCGGTTGGCTTCCCGCGCCAGCGCCAGGAGCTGCTCGGCGTGTTCTCCGTCGATGCCGTAGAGGAGCAGGAGTTCCTTGATCTCCGAGGGGCGGGGCGTCGTGTGGGCGTTTTCAATCCGCGAAACCTTAGACGCCGACCAGCCCATGCGCTCCGCGACCTGTTCGCCTATGAGGCCAGCGCGTTCCCGGAGTCTGCGCAGCTCTGCGGCGAGGCGGCGTCGGCGCACCGTGGGGCTGGAGGGTTCAGGCATCGGCCTACTCCTGGGCATTAAGCCTAACTATTCCCCTGACCCACCAACGATAATCCTGGCGGACCTGCCATAGATAGGTACACCGGAGGATTCATAAGAATATCTGCCGCAGCTCCCGATGCAACTTGCACCGGTAGTACTGTACGCCGACACTGAGGGGACGGGGGAGTTTCAACCCGGGGGTGGAGGAGTCATGCGGAGCGTCCCAGTTCACCGGAGCATCCTTGCCGTAGACATCGAGAAGTCCACCTCTGCCCTGCGGACGAATCCGATCAAGGAAGAACTGCGCCAAGAGGTCTACAGCGTGCTGGAATCGTCGATGGGAGTCGCCGGTATCCGGTCGGCGCACTGCGACCCGTTCACCGACCGCGGCGACGGCATCCTGGCGCTCGTCCACCCGGTCGACGATGTGCCGAAGACGCTGCTGCTCAATCCCCTTGTCCCGGTGCTGTGGCGGCTTCTCGCCGATCGCAACCAGGGGCTGCCGGAACCGGAGCGCTGCCGGCGGCAACTGCGGCTCCGGGTCGTTGTGCACGCCGGCGAGGTTCACTTCGACGGCAAGGGCTACTTCGGCGAAGCCCTCGACGTGGCGTTCCGGCTGCTGGACGCTCGCCGCCTGAAGGAGAGCCTGAGCCGCAGGTCAGGCCCGCTGGTCCTGGCTGTCTCCGACGTTATCTACTGGTCCATCGTCAGCCAGGATTACGAGGGCATCCCCAGGGAGTCTTATCAGCCTGTTCTGCGCGTCATGGTGGCCGGGCGCCGCCGTACAGGCTGGCTCCATGTCCCCGGTCCCCGGGCCGTGGAGCGGGCGGAGGCCGAATTCGTGCCTGCGCGGCCAGCCCGCGAGGCCCGCGCGGCGTAACGCATCATCGGCCTGATCGAGCTCACGAACTACCTGCAGGAGAACCACCTCGGCAGCACCGCGATCGTCGCCCTGGTCGGCAGCCTGGCCCTGGCGGCCGTGCTCGCCGCGGCACGGGCCGTCACGGTGCACCTGTGGATGCAGGATGGCCAGCCCTGGCGCAAGGGCACCTGGCTGACCGGCGTGCTGTGGGTGGTCAGCCTGGCCGCGCATTTCGCCCTCGACTATCTGATCGACCCGCACTCCCCGAACGGCGGCTTGGGCGGGCCGTCCATCCTGCTGTACCTCGCGGTCACCTACGCCCTGCAGCGGTTCCTCGTGCAGGCCCGCGCCCGGCGCCTCCCCGTCAGTGACTCTCACTAGCCGGAGTCGCTGACCCGGTCCAGGCCGTGAACAGGCACAATGATGATCACGGGCGTGCAGAACGGGTACATGCCCACGTAAGCCCCGGGGTGCGTTCCGTTCGCAGGAGGTCTGATGGCGCGCGTGATCTGGACTGGTGCACTGGCCTTCGGGCTGGTCAACATCCCGGTCGGCCTGTATGCGGCCACCGAGGACCGGACCGTGCACTTCAACCAGTTCCAGAAGGGCACCAGTGACCGCATCCGGTACAAGCGGGTGAACGAGCGGACCGGGGAGGAGGTCAACTACCGGGACATCGTAAAGGGCCGCGAGGTCGACGACGACACCTATGTGCTGCTCACCGACGACGAACTGGAGTCCGTGGAGCCGGGCCGGACCCGCACCATCGACATCACCAACTTCGTCGATCTGGCCGAGGTTGACCCGATCTACTTCCAGCGCACGTATTACCTGGCCCCGCGGGGGGACGGCGCCGACCGTTCCTACGAACTGCTGCACAAGGCGATGGCCGACACCAACCGGGCCGGTATCGCGACGCTCGTGATGCGCAGCAAGGAGTACCTGGTCGCGGTCCGGCCGCAGGCCGAGATCCTGGCCCTCGAGACCATGTACTTCGCCGACGAGATCCGCAACCCGGTCGAGGCGACGGGCTACGAGCCGTCCGGCCAGCCGGCCCGCCCCCGCGAGGTCACCATCGCGCGCCAGCTCATCGAGTCGATGACGACCGACTGGGATCCGGCCCGCTATGTGGACACCTACCGCGAGCGCGTCGAGGAACTGATCGAGAGCAAGCGGACCGGAGAGACGATCGAGACGGCCGCCCCGGCGCCGCAGCCGTCGAAGGTGGTCGACCTTACCGAGACGCTCCGCCGCAGTGTGGAGGAGGCGCGCGGTCGCACCCGGGAAAGCGCCGGCCGGGGCAGTGAATCCCAGGCCAGCGGCGGCCGGGAAAGCGGCGGCCGTGGCGGAGGGCGCCCCCGCACCCAGGCAGACACCGGGCCCAGGGACGAGGACCTGTCCGCGATGAACAAGAGCCAGCTGGCCGCGCTGGCCACGGAGCTGGAAATTCCCGGCCGGTCGAAGCTGACCCGCGACGAACTGGAAACGGCCGTCCGCCGGGCCCGTCATCCGCGCCCCAAGGCCGTCTCCTGAGCACCTGAGGAGCCGTAGCAAGCCTGATGAGCTGCGGTGAGACCGAAATGAGCCGGGTATTGGCGGCCCGGCCACGGCGGGCGTAACCTCCCCGGCATGACCGTGAAACTCGTCGTCCTGTACACCCAGCCCGACGACCCGGACGTCTTCGAACGCCACTACGCCGATACACACATGCCGATGGTCCACCGGATCCCCGGGCTCCAGCGCGCCGAGGCCGGGCGTTTCATCGCCGAGGCCGACGGCGGCGATCCGACCTTCTACCGGATGGCTTCGCTCTATTTCGCGGACCGGCCGGCCCTGGACAAGGCGCTCGCGTCCGCCGAAGCGCAGACCGCGGCGGCCGACTACGCGAAGATCGCCCCGCCCGGCTCACGCATGCTCGTCGAAGACGTCGACGCCTAGCGGCCCGCCAGCGAGCGGTTCGGGTCCCGGCGGCGACGTCGGGGGTCGACCCAGGCCGGCGACCAGATCCGGGGTCAGCTCAGACAGGTCCCGCAGGACGACCCGGGCCAGGGCCAGCGCGTCGGGGTCGGGCGGGTAACGCGGGTGCGGGACGGCCACCACCTGAAGGCCTGCCGCCCCGGCCGAACGCAGCCCGTTACTGGAATCCTCGACCGCCGCGCCCCGTGCCGGCGAGGCGCCCAGGCGGTCCGCCACGGTCAGGTACACGTCCGGCGCGGGCTTCCCGTGCGGAACCTCCTCGGTGGACACCGCGGTCACGAACAACGACTGGATGCCCGCGGCCTTCAGCACGGTCTCGATCAGGACCGGGGGAGAGGAACTGGCCAGCCCGAGCGGCCAGCGGTCCGCCATCCGGCGCACGGCCCCGATCGCGCCCGGCATGAGCGGGAGGTGGCGCGCGTAACGGTCGGCCATCTCCCGGATGACCTCCGCCGCGACCTCGCCCGGGGCGAGCCCGGCCGCGAGGTCCGCACTGAGGTAGCGGGCCCACTCCGGAGTGTTCATGCCCATCAGCCGCCGCTGCGCGTCCGGGGCCCACTGCCCGCCATGGGTCGCCACGAAGTCCCGCCGCACCTCCTCCCACACCGGCTCGGAGTCGATGAGCACCCCATCCAGGTCGAAGACCACAGCCTCGATCATCCGTCCACCCTTCCTGGGGGAGGCGGCTAACCGGCTAACCGGCTAACCGGCTAGCGGCTAACCGGCTGAGCGGCTAACCGGCTGAGCGGCTAAGCTGCCCGCGCGCAAGCCCCTGCGCCGCGACGCCGAACGTGGGAGAAGCCCGTGCCTGAGCTTAACTTTGCCAAAATGCCCCAGAGCCCGCTGATGCGGGCTCTGGGGCTGGTGATCGACGGCTATTCCGGCCGCGAGAACGGCGGCTGCACCCGCGTCCGCGGGCACATCGACGCCGGTCCGGAGCACCATCAGCCGATGGGTATCGTGCACGGCGCGCTGTACACGGGGGCGATCGAGACGGCGGCCAGCGTCGGGGCCTTCCTCGCCGTCACCGGCAGCGGCCAGTTCGCCGTCGGCGTGGACAACCTTACCGATTTCGTCCGCCCGGTGAAGGAAGGCCGGCTCGAGGTCGACGCGCGCGCGGCCAGCCAGGGGCGGACGCTCCAGCTGTGGGAGGTCGACATCACCGACGACCAGGGCCGGCTGGTGGCCAAGGGCCGGGTGCGCCTGGCCAACCGCCCCAATCCGGACTGACGCGCGCCATGGTATTCGTTGAACTGGGACCGTTCGGGCAACGGAAGGTGCGGCGCGTGAAACTGCGGAAACTGGCCACGGCTCCCATCGGGGCGGCCTGATGCTGGACGGCCGCCCGCTCGTCGACGTTCACCTGCACCCGGCGCGGCGTTCCACGATCAGGGTGGGCTGGGAGGAGTGGGCCCGCGACTTCGGCGGCGCAAACGCCGTCACCCGGCTCTACGACGCCGACGGCACCGTCAGCCCCGCCCGGTTCGACGGCTACCTGGCCGAAGAGGGGGTCGACATCGCGCTGGTGCTGTCCGAGTACAGTCCCCGCGTCACCGGAATCCAGACCGTGGAGGACATGCTGCCGCTGGCCGCGTACAACCCGGACCGGGTCAAGGTCGTGGCCAACGTCAACCCGAACGTGCACTACCCGGCGGACGAGGAACTGCAGCGCCAGCTCGGCCTCGGGGCCATCGCGCTCAAGGTCCACCCGGTGCACGCGCGCGCCGCCGCGAACGACCGTGCTCTGTACCCGGCCTATGAGATCTGTGAGGCGGCCGGAATCCCGGTGATCGTGCACTGTGGCACGAGCACGTTCCCGGGTGCGTCCAATACCTTCGCCGACCCGATCCTGCTCGACGACGTGCTGCGGGACTTCCGCCGCCTCAAGGTCGTGCTGGCCCACGGCGGGCGTGGCTGGTGGTACGACGCGGCCGCCTTCATGGCGCTGTCGAACGACCGGGTCTGGATCGAGCTGTCCGGCCTGCCGCCGTCCCGGCTGCGCGAGTACTACGCCCGGCACAGCTGGCCGCGGCTGACCCGCCGGATGATCTTCGCGACCGACTGGCCCGGCGTGCCCGGCATCGCCCGGAACGCCCGGGCCGTGGCGGCGCTGTGCCCGGACGAGGAGACCGTGCGCCTCGTGCTGGCCGGCAACGCGTGCCACGTCTACAACCTGAAGATCCCCGGCGCCTAGCCAGCCACCCGCCCGCTCGGCGCCTAGCGGTAGTCCGTTGGATCAAGGTGGGAGGTAGAGGTTCAGGCCGTGGCCTGCGCTGACGTTGTCGAGTAGGTGCTGGAGCTCAGCGGGCGGGGGCGCTTTTGACCAGGCCTGCCACCAGCGCGTGAGCGTGATCGCGGGGGTCAGCCAGCTGCGGACCGCGCGCAGTGCGTGGGGCCAGCTGGGTGCCGGCGGGGGAGCCGGGCATGCCCGGGGCCGCTGGGACTGGGCGGCGGTGCCCCCCCTCTTGAGGGCTTGCCGGCGTGGGCCCGGGTGGAGGCGAACGGGCGGGCCAGCTGTCCCAGCAGAAGGAGAACGCGCAGTTGACCAGGGCCTGGTGACGGCGGATGGCGACGTCAGAGCGGACCTGGAAGTCGGCCCAGCCGAGCTCGTCCTTGACCTGCTTGTACGACTGCTCCACCCAGTGCCGCAGCCCGTAGATCCGCACGATCTCGGCCAGGCCTGCGGCCGGCCAGGGGCTGTCTTCCTGGTGCGGGCCGCCGGGCCGGGACAGGTTCGTGACCAGGTACCAGGTGGCCTTGTCCGGCAAGGCGGCCGGGTCGGCAGTGGCAACCACCAGGCGCCGGGCGCCGTCCGGCCCCCACCAGCCCAGGGTCGCGCCGGCGGCGTACCAGGTCCCGGTGTGCCCGTCGCGGAAGGTCCGGGTCACCGGCTGCCAGTCGCCGGGATCTTCGGGCCCGCCCCAGCGCAGCTCGCGGGCCGCATCGACGGGGGTGTGGGCATCGGCGCCGTAGGCCCAGGTCCCGCGGTGCGGCTTGAGCGCCATGACGAACGGCAGCCCGGCCTCCGCGAGCTCGCCGCGGAACCCGTCCTGGTCCCCGTAGGCGCAGTCCGCGGTGACCGCCCGGAACGCGAACCCCGCCGCCTGGGCCCGGATCGCGAGATCCGCGCCGATCTGCAGCTTGGTCCGGAACCCCGGGTCGTTCTTCCCCTTGGCAAAGTGCCGGGCCGGGGTATACGGGACCGCGTGCACCGGGTAATACAGGCGCTCATCAGCCCACACCGTAGTGACTGTGACCACCCCGTTGTCGGTCTTGCCGTACCGGCCCAGCCACTGCCGGCCCACGTGCGCGGTCTTCGTGCCGTCCTTGCGGTCCCCGCTGTCATCGATGACCAGCACCCCGCCGCCGTGCGGCGCGGTCGCCGGGTCCGCTCGCAACAACTCCAGCCGGCGGTCATTGACCCGCTCGGGATCCCACACCGACTCCGACAAGAAGAACTGCAGCCGCTGTACCGCCGGAAGCTTCGACCCCGTCACCGGCTCGGCGCCAGCCAGGCACGTCAGCGTCTTATTCCGCTCCCGCGGCACCAGCAGCCCCGCCAGGCACTCGCGGAACCCCCGCCGCTGCGCCACATGAGTGAACAGGTCATCGAAACCGGGCCGCGTACCCCTCCAGCGGACCCGGCGCAGGCAGACACACCACCGGCTTGGTCATCGCTCATCACCAGCTTCGAACTCACCAGGAAACCCACTCACAGACTACCCCGAGCAGCCTTGATCCAACGGACTACCGCTAGTCCCCAGGCCGGAATATGAGGCAGTTGCTCGTCGCCTGCGCGAAGAGCTTCCCGTCGGAATTGACCAGCCGGGCTCGCGCCAGTGCCGTCCGGGTGCCGATGTAGTCGACGGTGCCCTCGCACAGCAGCCGCCCGGTACCGGAAGTGATGGGCCGGATGAACCGGGTGTCCAGGTCCAGTGAGGTGTAGTGGGCCCCGGCCGGCAGCATCGTGTGCACGGCACACCCACATGCGGAGTCGCAGATCGTGGCGTAGACACCGCCGTGCACGGAGCCGATCGGGTTGTAGTGGTATTCGGCCGGTGTCACCTCGAAGACGGCCCGGCCTTTCTCGAAGGCCACCGCGCTGATCCCGAGCGTGGCCATAATGGGCGGCGCGGGCAGCCGGCCAGCCATGATCTCCCGGAAGAACGCGAGCCCGTCGAGCCGGCCCGCGGCCGCCGCCGCGATCGCGGGATCATCCCACTGATGGGTCCGCTGCCGCCCGTTCGGCCCGGCCCCGTTCGGGCTCGCCAGCTCGGCCGAGCCCGGCCAGCTCTCGTTCCCTATGGGATTCGTGGGGCCCGTGGGGCCGTCGGCCGGCGGATTCACGTGGCTGTTCCTCCTGACCTAGCGGCAGCGGGACGCGGATGGTGACGTACGGCCCGGCGTGCCGGTAGCGGGCCGCCGGGAAGTGGTTCCCGATCAGGGCGAGCATCTCGTCGTTCTCGGCCAGCACCTCCATCATGAGGGTGTTGGCCCCGCGGGCCTGCGCCCGGGTGACCAGGGCACGCGTCAGGGCCGACCCCACGCCTTGTCCCTGCCAGCCGTCGGCGACCACGATGCCGACCTCCGTCACCGGGGACCCGGCGGAATCGCGCGTATCGGTGGCCATGCCGTGCCCGATGATCGCCCCCGCCTCGGCGACGACGAGGGCGTCGACCAGGTCACCATCCGGAAGCCGGGTCCCCGCCATCCGGCGGAGCATCGCCGGGGAGACGCGTGGCACGCCCGCGAAGAAGCGGAGGTACCGCGTGCGCAGCGACAGCCCGCCCACGAACTGCTGGAGCGCCTCGCCATCGCCGCCGCGCGCCGGCCGCAGCCGGGCATGCGCGGCGTCTACCTGAGTTCCATTCACGAACTCAGCATGGCCGGAATTGCTGAGTCTGTCAACTAGATCTAGCATGCGGGGATGAGTAATTCGTGGGCCCTGGATTACGACCCGGCCAACTGCGCGATCGGCGCCGCGGTCGGCATCATCGGCGAGAAGTGGACGTTCCTCGTCCTGCGCGAGGCCTTTAACGGCATCCGCCGGTTTGCCGACATGCAGCGGCGGACCCAGGCGCCCCGGCAGGTCCTCAGCGACCGGCTGACCCGTCTCGTGCACGAGGGACTGCTGTGCCGCGTCCTGTATCAGGAGGAGGGTCAGCGGAGCCGGCACGAGTACCGGCTGACCGACAAGGGCCGCGACCTCTACCTGGTCATGGCGGCGCTGATGCAGTGGGGCGACCGGTACGCCGCCGGACCGGAGGGCCCGCCCGTCGTGCTCACCCATCGCGGCTGCGGTGAGCCGGTCCATCTCCAGCTCGCCTGCTCCGCTGGCCACACCGTTGACGCGCCGCGCGAAGTCACCCCGCTCCCCGGCCCCGGCGCCCGCCGCATCGCCTAACTGATCGCCTACGGCCGCCGAACCGGATCCAGCCGATCGATCGGCGGCGGGCCGGGTCAGCCCGGCAGGCGGCTGGTCAGCCGGCCGGCTACGAGGCCGGTCCTGGCCGCGGACTTGGCTGACGCCTTGGCCGCCGTGGCTGACGCCTTGGCCGTCTTGGCCTGGGCCTTCGCGCTCTTGGTGGCCAGGGCGACGTCGTGCCGCACGGACTTGACCGCGTGCCGTCCGCGCCAGGCCAGAGACGGGTTCCCGGCGGTGTCACCCGCCGCGATCAGCAGGCCGCCGAACATGCTGAGGTTCTTGAGGAAGTGGATGCGCTGCTGCGTGCGCTCCTGCTTGTCGTTGCTCTCCCAGAACCGGTGCCCGGCGTAGGTGGTGGGGAGCAGCGTCGCCGCGATCGTCAGGGCCGACAGCCTCGGCCAGCGGCCCAGAGCCAGCATCGACCCGGCCACCAGCTGGACCGCGCCGTTGAGGCGCACCGCCTGCTCTACCTGGTCCGGCACGGCGGGCACCCGGTCGGCGATCGGCCGCACCACCGGCTCCGCCGCCGGGACCACCCGTTCCGGGTGCAGCAGGGTGTCGAACCCCTGGACGATGAAGATCGAAGCTAGCATGGGACGCGCGACAACTCTCAGTAGGGCCATGACGGGCGGATGCCCCGTCGCCGGGGTTTCTAACCTCCGCAAGAGCTTTCCGGCCTGGCCCTCGGGCCCAGGGCGGGAGCCCGGCCGCCGGGCAGAAGCGGAATTCACAAGGGTACGGAGCCGTCTAGCGGAAGGCCCTGGCCTGCATTGATCGCCTGGGGGTAGTGCCAGGGCCAAAGGTTGGGACAAACTGGGCCGATGGACATTGAGGTAACGCGCATCCTGGGGGATGGCAGCATCCGCCGCGCGCGGATCGAGCCCGAGGAGCGACCCGACGCCGCCCGCTGGCGCGAACTGGTCAGCCGGGCCAATCTGAATCTTCCCCCGCCCTACCGGCCCGATCCGGGAAGGCCGGTCTACCAGGTCAGTGACGGGGAGCACTCGATTCAGGTCGCGGAACGGGGCCTGGTGGGCCCATTGCGGGACCTGGTCGCGGCCGTGCTCGCCGAGGGCGCCCAGGCGGACTGAACCGGCCAAGCGCGGAGCCGGTGACATCGGGACCCGCGGTATCGGGGACCGGTGATATCGGGACCGGGGGATGTGGGGGATCGCGCCGGGGAAACGGCGGCCATTCCTGGCGGCCTAAATGTGCGCGTTCGGGGGTGGTGTGTTTCTCGTGCTGCCCGCCACCTTGGCGTTCGCTTAAGGGGGCAGTTTAGGTGTATTTTCCCGACTTGTTGCAGTGGCGAATAAAGTTATAAGAGCGAACTCGTGGCCGCCGTCGCCTGACGATGGCGCGCCGCGTAATTGGTCAATTCATTGCCTAACGGACCCGTGTTCTCCCGATGACTCGCCGCGGGGCTGCGCCTGGACGCTAGCGCGGACTCCGGGTGCCCCTGCGCTTACCGAGCCGCATCCCGCCGAAGACCAGGTTCGCCAGGAACAGCACGACCCCAATGATCAGCAGCCAGAACAGGCCCTTGAGCACGACACCCAGGATGCCCAGCGCGATCGCGACGATGATGATAAACAGAAATAGCGCCATGCCTTTATCCTTCCCCGCTGCGCCCCGCCGTCACGTTTACCGCCGGGCCAGCAGGCGCTCCGTCTGGCCCGCATCATAGGGCAGCTCATAGTGCCTGAAGATGGCGGGCTCGTCGGGAGCCATCAGCTCCCCGTCGGTGTCGATCGACGGCGCGTCCCGGACCAGTTTCTTGGGGAAGGCCACCTTGAGGTGACCGGGGCCGACCTTCGCTCCGGCCGTGGGGACGAAGACCAGACGCGACCGTGACAGCATCCCGATCTTCACGGTCGCGAAAATGTACTCATCCGTCCGGGTATCGACGTAGAGGGCCTCGAGTTGGCCGATCTTTGACCCTGAGTCATCGACGACGTGGTGGCCACGCCACTCCCGAATATCATCGGCCTCAAACACCGGTGGGCGCCTCCGTCCGGTCCGCGATCATGTGGCGGCGCTAGCCGGGGAGGCTAGCTCACGTGACATTATGCTCGCTGTCCCGGTGTTTCCGTGCGAGCGGCGCGGCGGCCGTGACCGGGGCATACCCCGCCCGCCGCGGCGGTGGGCACCCAGCGTCCGGGCAGGAGGTGACTACCGATGTGCCGATTGTTCGGCCTGCACGCCGGCGCCCCGGTGGATGCGGAGTTCTGGCTGATCGACGCGCCGGACAGTCTGGCGGCGCAGAGCCACCGCAATCCGGACGGCGCCGGGGTGGGAGCGTTCGGCGCCGGCGGGCGCCCCCAGCTGTCCAAGCAGCCGATCGCGGCCTGGCAGGACACCGAATTCGCCCGCACCGCGCGCCACCTGCACGGCACCACGTTCGTCGCGCACGTCCGCTACGCCAGCACCGGCGCGCACACCGTGGCCAACACGCACCCGTTCCTGCAGGACGGCCGGCTGTTCGCGCACAACGGCGTGGTGCAACGCCTGCCGGATCTGGACCGGCGGCTCACCGAGCTGGGCACGGCGGACCTGGTGCACGGCGAGACCGACAGTGAGCGGGTCTTTGCCCTGATCACGGGGGAGACCAGAGGGCACGGTGGCGACCTGGGCCGCGGGATCACCGCGGCGATCGGCTGGATCGCCGGCCACCTTCCGGTGTACGCGGTGAACCTGGTCCTGGCCACGGCGACGGACCTGTGGGCGCTGCGCTATCCCGCGACGCACGAGCTGTACGTGCTGGACCGCCCGGCGGGCGGGACCGGGGCTGGGGCCGCCCTGGAGGTGCGGACCAGCCGGATCCACGCCCGCTCCCCGCACCTGGCGGCCCAGCCCTCGGTCGTCATCGCGAGCGAACGGATGGATGACGACGCCGCCTGGCGCCTGCTCGAGCCGGGGGAACTGCTGCACGCCGGACCCGATCTGCGCATCGACCGCAGCACGCCGTTCCCGCCCGAACCCCGCCACCTACTCCAGGTCTGCGACCTCGACCCCGCCGCGGCGGCCTCCCAGCACCCCGCCTGATCGGGATCCCATTGACGCGCGCCTGCCACGGCGGGGGAGGGCGACCGAGATATATGTCTTTCCCGGCTGCCTGGAATCCGCCCGGCTGGTGAAGCCGCCGATTTTCCGCCGCTCACTCATTAGCGGACAAACCACGACTAATATGCGCTATCAGCATAGGTTATGAAAAATGTCAGTTATAAATAGCTCAGCGCAATGCGGTGTGCTCGGCGGCAAAGAGCAGCTGATCGGAAAAGGTGTCATAAGGGTATCGGGCGTGCTATACAACTTTAGGACCGGTGCTGGCCGCGTTATACAGGAAGGGGACGTTATGGTGGCGAGGCTGATTTGTTTACGCCCGGGTAACTTCGCATTAACGGAAGAATCGGCCCTGGTCGAGGCTGCTTCCCCGGCAGGCCGGGAGGCGCCAGGCGCGGAAGTGGTCCACTTGCCGCATTACGCCCGGCACGCCAGGACGGCGGAGCTGGAGCCGCCCGTCGCGACGTTTCTCCCGATCCGCTCGGCCGAGCGCCGGCGCTGGTCGGCGGAGCTCGCGGGCCCGGCCGTGGCCGGGCTCGTACTGCATGGCGTCGGCGGGATCGGCAAGTCGGCGCTCGCCGCCCAGATCGCCGAGCGGGTAGGCCGGCTCGAACCAGCTTGCGTGACCACGATCCTCAGTGGTGAGGTGACCGCGGACGCCTTTCTCGCCGGGCTCGCGGCCGCCCTGCGCCGGTACCCCACGGCGGCCGCCCGGGGCGGCAGCACGGCGGAGGCGGCGGCGGCGGTGGCGGCCCGGACTGAGCTGCCCTGGGCTCAGCGCTTCGCCATGCTGCGCCGGCACGTCCTCGATCAGGTACCTGTGCTCCTCGTGCTCGACAACTTCGACGACAACCTGTCGCTGGAAGCCGGCACGTGCACTATTCGCGACCCGTCGCTCATCGAGCTCCTGACCAGCTGGGCCGGCCCACCGCACCGGGGCCGGGTCCTGATCACCTGCCGTCACCGGTTCGCCGTACCCGACAAAGCCGCGTCCCGGCTGGGGTTCCGTCACCTTGGGCCGCTGTCCCGCTCCGGCGCGATCGAGCTGGCGATGTCCCTGGCCGCCCTGCGGCTGCTCGGCGAAGAGGAACTGGACCGCGCCTGGCGGCTGCTGGGCGGTCATCCCCGGGCCATGGAGTACCTGGACGCGCTGCTCCTGACCGGTGACGTCCGCTTCCCGGCGCTGGCCGAGCGCCTCGCCGGGGCGATCCAGGGGCACGCGGACCGCCCAGCGGCCCGCCCCGGGCTCGCCGCGCCGACCGAATTGCCATTGCCGACCACGGAGACGGCCGCCCTGGCCGTCGCCGACCTGCTGCTGGGCGACCTGTTCAATCAGCTCAGCGCCGAGGCGCAGGGCCTGCTGATCCGCGCCTCCGTCTACCGCGCGCCGATCGGCCGCGACGTCCCGCTGCTCCCCGTCGGTCAGTACAGCCCGGCCGAGCTGGCCGGCCTGCTCGACGAATGCCGGGCCACCGGCCTGCTGGCGGCCGACCCCGCGGACGACCCGGCCTCGGTGTTCGTGCACCGGTGGACCGCCGGCGAGCTGCACCGCCGGCTGGCCGAACGGCAGCGGGGCGGTGAGGTCATCGGGGCTCACCGGCGCGCCGCCGAGTACTGGCGGTGGCGCATCACCGCCTGGCCGCATGACCACCGCGCCGAGCGCGAGGCCGGCTACCACCTGCTCCAGGTGAGCGACCTGACCCGGCAGACTCCGGCCGAGGGCAGGCACCGGTCGCGGCCCCGGCGGCGGCTGCGCCCGTTCGTGCTGGCGGCCATCGCCATGGCCGTGGCCGTCTTCCTGGCCGCCGTGGCCGCGGCCGCTTTCCTGGCCGCCGAGGCCAGCGGTGCCCTGTCCGGCGGGGGCCAGGTGTCCCGCCTGCAGGCCGCCGCCGACGGGACAGCGGCCAGCCCAGCCGACGCGATCCGCCATCATTTCGCCGGGCCCAGCCCGGTCGCCCTGCTCCAGGCGCAGGCGACCCGGTTGGTCCAGGTCGCCGCGCCCAGCCCGGTCAGCTCTGCGGCGTCGGCGCAGCCGGTGCTGCCGACGCGGGATGTAGCGCCTTGTCACCGCTGCGGTGTCCGCTGGCCGGCCAGCAGGGTCCGCGCCCGGGTGATGCGTGCGTCGAGATCCGCCAGGAAGGCGTCCAGCGCGGCCCGTTTGGCCTCGACCGTGGCGCGGAGGCCTTCGTGCAGGGTGAGGCACTCACAGGTCAGCTGCCGGCGCTCTTCGGCAGTGGTCCGCTCGTCTTGATAAGTCTGCCGGATCTGCGCGATCCGGTCCTCGTTGCGTAGCACCAGCGCCACCTCGTCCAGGTTGAGGCCGAGCAGCGTCTTCAGCTCCATGATCCGTTCCACCCGGGCGACGTCGCTCTCCGAATAGCGCCGCAGGCCGCCGGGCGTGGTACTGGCCGGGACGATCAGGCCTATTTGCTGGTAGTAGCGCAGCGCCCGTTCGGATACGCCGAGGCGCTGCGCCGCTGCACCAATCCCGAGCAGCCGCTGGCTCCCGGCGCCGGCCGCATGCCGCGCGCCCGCCGAGCGACCAGCCACATGCTCCGCGTCCGCCGAGTCACCGGGGGCGTGCTCCGGGTCCGCCGAGCCATCCGCTCGCCCGCTGGTCTCCTGGGCCGAACGGGCCCCGGTCATCGCCTTCACCGGCTCACGCCTCTCCCCGCGGTACGCCGGATTCCTCATCCGCGCCGGTAATCGTCGGCGGCGGCGTTCCGTTCGCCCGCTGCCCGCTGGCGGCGTGCCCCTCGTCGCCGGGCCGCTTGCCGTTGGCGGGGCGCATCCCGTTCGTGGATCGCCCGCCGTCCGCGGCCGCGTGCCGGTTCGGGTCCGGGTGCCCGTTGCGGGTGACCGCCCCATGGCCGATGGTGTCGGCGGCGTCCTGGCCATCGGTCGCGAGGGGCTCCAGGCCCAGCAGGCCGCCCACCTCGGCCGCCCCCTCGGCCAGTTCTTCGGCCACCGGCTCCGCCCGGTGCATGTAACGCTGGCCACGGAGGGCGGAGGCGACGATGGCGATCGCGGTCGCGATGGCGGCGAAGGTAAAGGCCAGGTGCAAGCCGTCGGCGAAGGGCTGCTCGATCAGCTTGGGGAAGAACGACCGGCCGGTGATGTAGGCGGCCTGGCCGGGTGGCAGGTGCTGCAGCGCCCCGGTCGGCCCGAGCAGTTCCTTGATCGGGTTGTACCCGAGGAACGCCGAGAACAGGCTGCCGATCGGCGGTTCGCTGGCGACCGTGTGCGCGGCCGCGGGGCTGACGCCCGCCGCGACCAGCCCGCTGTACAGGTGCTTGGGCAGGTGGGAGGCCAGTCCGAGGGTGACGATGGTGAAGAACAGCCCCATGGACAGCACGGTGGCCGAGTTCTGGAAGGTGTTCAGCATGCCCGCGCCCGCGCCGCGCTGGTCCGGCGGCAGGCTGTTCATGACGGAGGCCTGGTTGGGGGAGAAGAACAGCCCCATCCCGACCGCGAACAGGAAAATGAGCAGGGCGAACCAGATGTAGCTGAAGTTGATCGGCAGCAGTTCCAGCAGCAGGAAGGCCGCGCCGGAGACGATCAGCCCGGCCGTGGCCAGCAGCCGCGCGCCGTAGCGGTCGGACATCCAGCCCGCCAGCGGGCCTACGATCAGGAACCCGACGGTCAGCGGCACCATGGCGAGACCAGCCCACAGCGGGGTCTGGCTGAAGCTGTAGCCGTGGTGCGGCAGCCAGATGCCCTGCAGCCAGATGATCAGCATGAACTGCAGGCCGCCCCGGCCGAGGGCGCCCAGCAGGCCGGCGATGTTGCCGGCCGTGAAGGCCCGGATCCGGAACAGACCCAGCCGGAACATCGGCTGCGGCACCTTGGTCTCCACCCAGGCGAACAGGGCCAGGATGGCGATCCCGCCGAAGACCGCAGTCAGCACAAAGGGGCTGGTCCACCCGGTGGGGTGGCCGCCGTAGGGCAGCAGCGAGTACACGATCCCGGTCAGCAGAGCGACCAGTCCGATCGCGAACAGGGCGTTGCCCAGCCAGTCGATCTTGGCCGGGATGCGGATGCCGTTGTCGCGGAGCACGAGGTAGGCCCAGACCGTGCCGAACAGCCCGAACGGGACGGACACCAGGAACACCAGCCGCCACTCGATGGGGGCGAGCACGCCGCCCAGTATCAGGCCGAGGAACGAGCCGGTGATGGCGGCGATGCCGTTGATCCCCATCGCCTTGCCCCGCTCGTCCTGCGGGAAGGCGTCGGTCAGGATCGCCGTCGAGTTGGCGAACAGGAACGCGCCGCCGACGCCCTGGAAGATCCGCATGATGATGATCCACAAGGCGCCGGCTGGGCCGGTCAGCCACGTTATGGACAGCATGATCGAGAAGAACGTGAAGACCGCGAAGCCGAGGTTGTACATCTTGACCCGGCCGTAGATGTCGCCCACCCGGCCCAGGCTGACCACCAGCACCGCGGTGACCAGCACGAAGCCCATGAACACCCAGAGGAAGTAGCCGGTATTCGACGGCACCAGCGGGTTGAGGCTGATCCCCCGGAACAGCGCCGGCAGGGAGATCAGCAGGATCGACTGATTGATCGTCACCATCAGGATCCCGAGCGTGGTGTTGGACAGCGCGATCCACTTGTAGTGGACGCCCCGGCCGCCCGGCGCGACGGGAGAAGCCGACGTATTTCCCGCCACAGACATGGAACTCCCCAGATTCAGCGATGATGCGAAGTCCGCAGCTGAATCGTAACGGAACTTGACGTCAACGTTAGATCGGGGGTCGGCGATGCCGGGGGCCGCGTATCACTTACTTTTGGTAGTTAAAGTCGTAGGCGAGTTCCCCCGAGAGTGCCCGGCGACGCCCGGCGCTGATCGTGACTTCGCTATACCTGCGGGCCTGCGGGGCCGAATCTCCTATGTTCTGGCTTGCCATGAGGCCGGAACACTGCCTTGCTGCGGAGCCGGAATAAAGGCGTTGTGCGCCGGATTACGATCGACAGCGGGGTAGAGAAGGCCGGTCCAGTCCCAGCCAGCACTGACGCCTCAGGAGATGTGACGCAGGGTGATCCAGACGTGGCGGGCCGGGCGCCGTTCCGGGCCAGGCCCGGCGCGATGCTGAGACGCCGCGGCGCCGGCGGGAGAGCACGGGTAACCCCCCCCGGCCGCGGCGGGGGATTTGCCCGGCGCCCGGGACTGATCGTGGTGGCGGTCGCCGTGCCGATGGCGGAGGCCGCCGTGGTGAATGCCGTCACGCCGTCGGCGCGCGTGCTGGCTCCCCAGGTCACCGCCCTGGCCCCGCTCGCGGTGTTTCACGACCTGAGGTGGCTGTTCGGCTTCGGCGGGACCTGGCCGCGTTTCGTCCTGGCTCTGGCCGGTGTGGTGGTGGCCCGCAGCGTTCTCGACGCGGCCCTGGCCTGGCTGGCCTGGCCCGGGGGACAGGCCCGCCCGCGGCCAGCGGTCCTGCTCGGCTCCGGCGCCATCCTCACCCTCGGTGCGGGACTGCTGATGTCCCCGCTGGTCACGCTGACGTTCGGGGTGGCCCTGCTGCCGTTCTCCTGGCCGTTCCTCGGGGCGCTGCCGGCGCTGATCCTGTTCGCTCTGCTGCTGAGCCACGGGGCCACCGCGAGCGGGTGGTGGCGGACCCTCCCGCCGCTCCGTTCGGCTGAGTGGCTCGTCGCCGATTTCCTGGCGCTTTCCGTGGCCGCGGTAGTGATCGGCCGGTTGCCGGCCGGGTGGGCGGTGCCGGTGACCGGGCTGGCCGGGATCGTCAACGGGCGGGCCTGGTACGGCGTCGCCTCGTCGCTCGCGGTGCCCGGCGCGGCGGGCCGCTTCTGGCGGCCGACAGGACGGATCCCGATCGCGCCCGTTGCCGCCGTGCTGTCCGTCGCGCTCGTCATCGGCGTGGTCCGGGCCGGTTTCACGGTCGCGGCGGCCCCCCAGCACCAGGTGATCCGGGTGGCCGCGGGAGCCCAGGTGGCCGCAGTGCCGCCGCCCGCCCCGGCGCCAGCCCGGACGCCGCAGACCGGGCACGGCCCAGCCGTGCTGGAGATCAAGGGGTTCGGGTCCTCCTGCTGCGCCCAGTCGTCCCTCCGCGCCGTCGCCGGAAATGCGGTCGCCGAGCAGTTCTCCTACCGGGGGCTGGACGCTCAGGGGAGGCCGCTGCCGCAGGGCCCGGCCGCCAGCGACCTGCCGCTGTCTGTTCTGGGCGACCGCATCGCCGCTCAGGTGGAGAAACTGCACCAGCAGACCGGCCGGCCGGTCGACCTCGTGGGGGAGAGCGAGGGCACGCTCGGTATCTACGCGATGCTGGCCCGGCACCCCGGCGTGCCGGTCGGATCCATCGTGCTGCTCAGCCCGATCGTCGCGCCCGGCCAGGTCAGCTACCCCGTGGACAGCCAGGGCAGCCTCGGGGACGTGCCCGGTTACGCGCTGCAGGCCGTCGTCTGGTTCATCGGCGGCCTGTCGCCGTTCGGCACGTCCGGAGCCGAAGCGCTGATCAACTCGGTGGACCGCGACGGCGCTCAGTACGCGCAGGAGGCGGCCCGGGAGACCCGCCAGCACCCGCTGCGCTGGATGGCCGTCGTCCCGCTCGCGGACAGCCTCACGCTGCCCGCCTGCCAGTTGCCCCCGCACACGCTCGTGGTCCCCGCTCTGCACGGCGGACTGCTCGGCAACCCGGGCGTTCAGCAGGCGGTGCGCAGCTTCCTCAGCGGCGGCGGCGTCCACGGCCAGCCGCCCATGCAGGACGCGGCGGAGATCGTCGCCCAGGCGGCCGCGGCGTGGCGGATGCCGGAACTCGTCGCTTCGTCACCGCCCTGCCCCGCCTCCCTGCCCTGAAGCCACCCGGGCGGCTAGTGCGCGTGGATCACCGCCAGCGGGCACGTGGCGTGCCAGAGCAGCGCCTGGGTCACCGAACCGAGCGGCATATCCTTGACGCCCCCGCGGCCGCGGCAGCCCACCACGAGCAGCTGTGCGTCCTGGGCCGCGGTCAGCAGGGCGGTCCGCGGCGACTCGATCGTGATCTGGCGGTGAACGTCCACGCCGGGGTGGGCCTTCTCCCACAGGATGATCGACCGCTCTACGTCTTCCTCGATGCGGTGGGCCATGCCCACGCTGCCCGCCGTATCCGACAGTGCGCAGACCACCATCAGCGGAACGCCCCGCAGCGCGGCCTCCGCCCCGCCGAACGCCAGCGCGCCCTCGGTCGCCGCCGATCCGTCCGCCCCGACCACGATGGGACCCGGCAGGTATTCGCCGACCGGGCGCCAGTGCCCGCGGACCACCACGACCGGCCCGGCCGCGTACGCGGCCACCTGGAGGCTGACCGACCCGAGCATTAGCCCGGACAAGCCGCCCAGGCCGCGGGAGCCCACGACCACTATGTCGGCGGCGTCGCTGTGCTCGCACAGCATGCGGGCCGCCGGTCCTTCCACCAGCAACTGGCGAACGTCCGGCGCGAAGACGCTCCGTATCCCGGTCGCGAGAATGCGTTCCGCGCTTTCCCGGGCCAGGTCTTCCGGCTCTCCGGCCAGTGGCGGGCCTGCGGATCCCGGTGCCCAGGTGTGGCACAGGGTAAGGGCCACGCCGCGAGCCCGGGCCTCACGTGCGGCCCAGCTCAGAGCCTGATGGCTGCTCGATGACCCGTCGTATCCGACGAGGATCCCGTGATCGCTAGCCATGGCTACCTCCCATGTGCTTCTATCCCCCAGTGTCGCTCACCCGAGCGGTTGAGGCAGGGGCGGGCGGCCCGCCGGAGGGGGACGTTCGGCCCGCCGCTGGATTGGGGACCTTTGACCGTGCATTCAACGTGCTCGGGTCCCTATGACTTGCGCTGCCCGCGGCGGCATGCTGCCCGTAGGGCCGCCCGAGTGCCCCGAGGCCGGTGACATCACCGGCGATGGCGGGGGCTGGCGGGCGGCCGTGCCGGAAGGAGGCAGGGCGATGGTGACCAGGCCAATTGTCGTGGGCGCCGATGGCTCCGAGGAGTCTTTGCGCGCCGTGGAGTGGGCGGCGACCGAAGCCGCGCGCCGGGCGGTCCCGCTGCGGATCGTCGCGGTGACGCCGGCCCCCGCCCGGGCCCTCGCTGAGCAGGGCTCCGCGGCGAACGTCGACGACGCCCTGCGGGAGGTGTACCAGCAGACGCTGACCACGACGGCCGGGCTCGCGGCCAGCATGGCCCCCGGTGTCGCCATCGAGACGGAACTGCTGTCGGGTGCGCCCGGACGGATGCTGGCCCGCGACGCGTCGGGAGCCATGATGCTCGTCGTGGGCGCCTTCGGCTTCGGCGGCTACGGAGAGATGAGCGCGGGTCCGGTCAGCCGGTACGTGGCGGCCTGGGCCACCTGTCCCGTTGTGGTGGTCCGCGATCAGGGCCGGACCGTGCACGGGGAGGTCGTCGTCGCGGTGCGGGATCCGGACGAGGCCGCCCCGGCGCTCCGCTTCGCGTTCGAAGAGGCCGCGCTGCGCCGTGCCCGCGTGCTGGCGGTGCACGCCTGGCACTGGCTGCCCCCGTCCTCGCTGTTGTCCCCCGGAACTCAAGACGGCACGGATGCTCAGGGCGGACGGAGCCTGGCCCGGCTGCTGACCGTGCCGCGGCACCGTCCCGACACCCGGGCCCATTCCTCGCAGGCCGCCGCGCGGCTCGCCGAGGCGCTGGGCGACTGGCAGGAGCAATTCCCGCGGGTGCCGGCGAGCCCGAAGGTCATCCACGGCCACCCCGGCCGGGTCCTGGCGGCGCTCTCTGGCCTGGCCGACCTGACCGTGATCGGCCCCCGGGACGGGCACGAAGGCCTGCGGATGAGCAACGGCCCGATCCTGCAGACGGTGCTCGACCACGCGCAGGGACCCGTGGCGGTCATTCCGCCGCCCGATCACGCCTGGGCCGGCCCATCCACGGATCCGTGATGACTTTTCCGCAGCATGCGCGGAAAGTCATCACGAATCAGTCAGCCGACGAGTGACCAGGCTGCGTCCCGGAAGGGACCTTGGTCAGGTCCGGTGGTCCGTCCATTGGGGGCCGGTGGCACGCCATTCCGCGTCCCAGGCGCTGAACCGCCGGTGGTCGAGACTGCGGACGGCGAGCGCCTCCGCGCCGAGCAGCAGCAGGATCAGCGTGATGCCGGTGACCATGACGGTCACCGCGACCTCGGCCATGACGTCCCGGTGGCCCACGGGCGGATCGGTGATCGCGCCGGCGGCGTTGATCCAGACGCGCGCCGTGGTTCCCCTGGGGGCGCCGGCTGCGACCAGGACCTGCCCGGAATGGGCCGTTCCGTTGGGCGCCATCCACCGGGCGTTCGCCCACGTGGTCTGGACGGATGAGTACGGGTCCACGGTCCCGACCGTCGGCGCGGGCTGTGTCAGAACGGCCGTTACCTGGCGGTCCGACGATCGCTGGGCGCGGGCTTGCTGCAGGAACACCTGGTCGGACATGCGGCCGGCCACGAACAGCCCGGCCGGGATCCCGGCCAGCAGCAGGATCAGCACCGTGAGCCGGACGAAAGTCTCCACCCGGTCCACCGTGCGGCGCAGCGGGTTCCGGTCCAGCCCGAGACAGCGGGCCCACCGCGCCCGGAAGGTTCCCATCGTGGGAGCGCCGGCCTTGCTCATCTTGGTCACCTCCGGCGGTCAGAAGCGTGCGTGCCGCGGGGACGGCTACCGCGCGCTGCTGCCAGAGTGCCGGGTGCGGGCCACTCCGGCGCAGGGCGTACCGGCCCTGTCCGCCGGGACCTTGGTCTCCTTCTGGCCGGGTCGGCCAGGGCTTTGGTCACTTGACGCCATGACCTGTAGCACTGCCCGATTCTGGGGCGTTGGCCCAGGCTGGGCACGGTGCGGAGAGTCCGAGGAGGAGACATGAAAGCGGCAGTCGTTCAGCAGTTCAGGCGGCCCCTTGTCATCGAGGACCGGCCCGTTCCGCAGCCCGGTCCGGGTCAGATCAGCGTGCGGATGGAGGCGTCCGGGCTGTGCCATACGGACATTCACGCCGCGCACGGGCCAGGGCTCGTCTGGTGCTGCACCCGTAGACCTGTAAGGAGCAATGCACCATGCCTGACCACATCGCCGGGAGCGTAGATGAGCTCAGTGAGGACGAGTGCCGCATACTCATCTCGCCCGGCGGCGTTGGCCGGATCGCGTACTCGGGCCGGTTCGGCCTGACCGTGCTCCCGGTCAACTACCAGGTATTCGAGGACACGATCGTCTTCCGGACCGCGCCGGACAGCCCGATGGGCGAGGACCTGCGTTCCGGGATCGCGAACGCCGAATACAGGGTCGCCTTCGAGATCGACGAGCTGGATAATTCCGAACGGGCCGGATGGAGCGTTCTCCTTCAGGGGGCGGCTCACCACGTCGACTCCGATACCGAGCGCGGGTCGGTCCGCGCGTCCGGGGTCGAGCCCTGGGCAGGCGGAACGAAGGAGCACTACATCCGTATTGTCCCCAGCCGGATCACCGGCCGGAGAGTCCGCCAGGTCAGCTGATCCCGAAGCCGAGGCGCTGGCCGATACTCCGGGATGGCCGCATCCAGCAGCGCCAGCGCCCGCCAGGGGGTGGCGAGGTTCCCGCCGCAGACCACCCGGGGCGTCCCGGGGACCCCCGCCAGGACCGCGCCGAGCTTCTCGTCGGTGTTGATCCGCATCGCTTCGTCAGCCGATGCGAGAGCCGGCGCCCTGATCGCGGAGCATGTTCTCGGCGACCGGCCCGGACCGGCGGACCCGCGCGGCGCGGGTGAACTCGCGCTCGACCAGGCCCTTGTTGAGGTCGAGGAAGGACAATGGTTTCAGCGCGCCCGCCGTGGCGTCGGTGAGCATGGTGCGCAGCGACGCCCGGGTGATGGGCCGTCTGCTTGAGCATGCCCTCATCCTTCCTGCGCGCCGACGCGGTGATCGACCGTCCGGCGCGGCCGTGGATTCGCACCTGGAACATCCGCCGTCTCTCGTCATCGTCAGCACCTCCAATCTCACTGCGGGGACCCAGGCCTTGACAGGGACGAAAGACCCGGACCCGCGTGCCCAACGCCCGTGGGACGCCGCGTCCGGACGCGGGATGGTAGGAGAGCGGACCAGGAGGTGCTCAGAAGAGGAGATGCCGGCATGGAAAGCGGACAAGGCGTTTCCCGGATCACGGCGGCGGCGCTGGCTACGCATCACTTTCTGCGCGGCATGCCGCGTGAGCTGATCGCCGAGCTGGTGCCGGCCGCGACCCTCGTGTCGATACCGGCCCACCAGCGCATATTCGAAGACGGCGGGATTGCCCAGGGCTTCTGGCTCATCCGCTCCGGCTCGGTGGCCCTGGATCTGCACGTACCCGGCGAGGGCCAGGTCGTCATCGAGACCCTCGGGATGGGCGAGGTGCTCGGCTGGTCGTGGCAGCTGCCGCGGTACCGGTGGGCCCTCGGCGCGGTGGCGGTCCAGCCCACCGAGGCCTTCCAGTTCGACGGGCCGGCGGTACGCGCGCTCTGCGACGCCGATCCGCGGCTCGGCTACGAGCTCACCCGGCGGTTCCTCGACGTCGCGTCCAACCGGCTGAAGGCCACCAGGGATCGCCTGCTCGAGCGGTACGTTCCCGCCCGTCCCTGGCCATGACGGAGGAAGCCATGGGGGCACTTGCGATTCTCAGGGGTGACGTGCAGGCGGTGACCGACGGCCGGATCCTCACGACACCAACGAACTAACGAACTAAGGAGTATTCAGGTGGCTACCCGAGTAGGAATAAATGGCTTCGGACGGATCGGGCGCTCGTTCCTGCGCCGCGCGGTTCAGCGCACCGACCTGGAAGTCGTCGCCATTAACGACATCACCGACGCCCGGACGCTGGCCCACCTGCTGGACTTCGACTCAACGTTCGGCCGGTTCGGGCGCAGCGTCGACTACGCCGACGACTCGATCACGGTGGACGGGCATCCCATCGCGGTGCTGAGCCGCCGCGATCCGGCCGACATCGACTGGAGCGGATTCGGCGTCAACGTCGTGGTCGAGGCCAGCGGCAAATTCCGCACCCGGGACCAGGCCGCGCTGCACCTCAAGGGCGGTGCCAAGAAGGTCGTGATCTCCGCACCGGGCAAGGGCGTCGACGTCACGATCGTGCTCGGGGTCAACGACGCCGACTACGACCCGCACCGGCACGACGTGATCTCGAACGCGTCCTGCACGACCAACTGTGTCGCGCCTATGGCCAAGGTCCTCAACGATGCGTTCGGCCTCGAGCGCGCGTTCATGACGACCATCCACGCCTACACCGGTGACCAGATGCTGCTCGACGGCCCGCACCAGGACCTGCGCCGGGCCCGGTCGGCGGCCACGAACATGGTGCCGACGACCACGGGTGCGGCCCGTGCCACCGGCGAGGTCATCCCCGCGCTGGCCGGCAAGCTGGACGGCATATCGGTGCGCGTGCCGGTGGAAGACGGCTCGCTGACCGACCTCGCGGCGGTGCTGAACGTCGAGGCGACCCGGGAACAGGTCAACGACGCCTTCCGCAGCGCCGCGGCGTCGGGCTCGCTCAGCGGCCTGCTGAAGTACAGCACCTATCCGATCGTCTCGCGTGATGTCATCGGCGACCCGTCGTCGTGCATCTTCGACTCCGAGCTGACCCAGGCCGCGGGCTCGCTCGTCAAGATTTTCGGCTGGTACGACAACGAATGGGGTTACACGTGCCGCCTGGCTGACCTGACCGCCTTCGTCGGTGGCCAGCTCTGACCTGGTTAAGGCCACCCAGTCAAGGAGGACGGTCATGGCAAGCATGCCGATCGTGGTAGGCGCGGACGGCTCGGAGCAGTCATCGCGCGCCGTGGAGTGGGCAGCACGTGAGGCCGTACGGCGCAAGGCCCCGCTGCGCATCGTGTCGGTGTCAGTGATGCCGTCCCGGATGCGCCCGCGCAACGCGAACCCGGCCACCGTCGCCGACATCCTGCACAAGATCTCGGCCCGGAATCTCGCGGCGGCGCTCACCCGCGCCCGGGAGGTCGCGCCGGGGCTGCTCATGGACACCGACCTGGTGGCGGGTGCGCCTGCACAGACGCTCACCGCCTGCGGCTCCGGGGCATCGATGCTGGTCGTCGGGGCCCGCGGGGCGGGCGGCTTCACCGCGATGGTGCTCGGCTCGGTGAGCCGGTACGCCGCCATGCATGCGCCCTGCCCGGTCGTGGTCGCTCACGAGGACAGCGTGGCCGTGCACCGTGAGGTCGTGGCCGGAGTCGGCGACCCGGCCGAATCCGCTGACAGCCTAGGGTTCGCGTTCGAGGAGGCGTCCATGCGCGGCGCCCGGCTGCTGGCCGTGCATGCCCTGGCCCGGTACCCGGCCTCCTCGGCGTGGGACGACGAGGACCTGAAGCTGGCCGGGTGGCTGCACGCCGCGCCGGGCCGGGATGCCGACGGCGAGGCGGGCGAACCACCCGACGAGACGGCCGCAGCGGGCGAGCTGGCCCAGGTTCTGGCCGGCTGGCAGGAGAAGTACCCGGAAGTGCGCGTCGGCGTGGATATCGTCCGCGGTCATGCCGGCCGCGTGCTGGCCAGCTACTCGGCGCGGGCCGATCTCGTGGTGATTGGCCGGCACGGTAACCGCGAGAGCATCGCCGGCGTCGGCTCGATTCAGCACCCGGTGCTGAACCACGCGCACGGTCCCATCGCGATCGTCCCGTCCACCCACTGAACGCCGTCGCTGGGTGCCCTCACCGGGCGCCCAGCCAGGGTCAGCCAGCAGGTTCAGCGGGTCGGCGCGTGGCCGATCGGGCCCGCGGTGAAGGCGAGCGCGGCGCCCCACGACCGGGCGCGCTGAGCTTCGCCCTCCAGCAGCGCGTTCTGCTTGCTCACCAGGAAACTCTTCGCCGGGGCGACCAGATCGTAGCCGTGCTGGCGGAGCCGGTGAGCGATGCCCTGGCTGGCCCGCCCGGTGAGCAGCGCGACCCCCTCGAACCGGGTGTCGAACGCGGCGGCGGGAAGGGCGTTGGCCGGTCCGATGCCGTGCAGCCACTCGCGCAGGCCCGGGCCGGCGGCGTCTGGCTCCAGGTCGAGCCCGCTGCCCGGCTTGCCGGCCGCCTCGGCGCCCATCCGGCGTGACGAGCCGCTTGTCATGCCGTGCATGTGGGTCGGTCCGCCGACGATGAGGAGATCGGTGTTGCGTGCCATCTCGGCGGTGGCCCGGGTCACCGGCACGATGCTCACGTCACACGCCTTGTCCCGCAGGCCCTCGGCGATACTGTTCGCGATGATATGAGTGTTTCCGTACAGCGACTCGTAGACGATCAGCGCTCGCATGATGGCGCCTCCTTGGGCATCGCCCGGTGTTTACCTTCATGGCATCCGGGGCCGCAGCCACCGCCTAGGTGCCAATGTCCCGTTATGACCGGGACCATTGCCTGCCCCGCATCCTCACCGGCACCGCCGGTCGCCCGGTGCCGCAGGTGCCGCAAATGCCGCTGGCCCGGGCGGGCAGGGCGCCTTGGTCCTGTCCGCCCGGGCCAGCCGGCTTCCCGTCAGGCGGGTATTTCGGAGGCCTGGGTTACCTGTCGCCTGCGGTCCCAGCGGGATGCCGTTCGGGCGCCACCGGTCCTCCGGGCTCCTGGGGGCCCTCAGGCCGGGCGTTCCACGACCGCCAGACGAGCCGGTGCAGCGGGATGTAGCGTGGGATGTCACGCAGGCCCGGGATGAATGGCACCAGCAGGAGCAGAATCGTGGCCGCTCCGGTCAGGTAGATCGCGATGAGGTCCACGTTGGCCGAGTTGTCGAAGCCGGGCACGTGGTACCAGAGCTGGTACAGCCAGAGCCAGGGCTGACCGGGGTAACTGCCGGTCTCGTTCATGACGCCCCACTGGTCACCGGTCAGGTGCTCCGCCGTGGCCTGGTTGGCGTAGTAGGCCCCGTCCTCCAGGAACAGCAGTGGCTTGGTGAAGTCGGTCCCGTAGAACGGCTGCGCGCCGGACAGGTCGGCGTCGATGGCCCCGCTGCGCGCCAGCGTGAGCTCGGTGGCCAGCATGAGGGGCACGGGGCCGTCATTGGCCCTGGGCACCACCGGGCTGCCGTTCACGAACTTGACCTTGGTCACCGCGTTGCCGTAGGCGGTCGCCCATTTCACCTGCTGGGCGGGGGAAGCGGCGTTGTAGATCCTGAGCGCGGCCGCCAGGGCCGGGTCGGTCGGTGCGTTCTTCGCCAGCGGGCTGAGCACGAAGGTCTGGGCGGCGTCGATGGGCTGCCGCACCCCGACTATGTTCGCCGGGGCGAACAGGAGCGACTGCGGCGTGCCGTTGTTGTTGTAGGGCGGCCCGTAGGTCGCGGTCAGGCTGGTGCCGTCCAGTTCGGTCGCGGCGGTGGCCAGGAAGTCGTCCGGGGCGACCTGCACCCAGCTGCGGACCGTGACCGGGGGCACGTTGGGTGAGGACAGCAGGCCGGCCAGGCCGAAGGTCAGGGCCAGCACGACCACCGAGGCGATCGTGCCCTCCTTCAGGATGTCGTACCGCCGGGTCGGCCCGCGCCAGGCGGCCCGGTCGGCGGCCCGGGCGGCGCGGCGGGCGGCCAGCCCGCGCGGCCGGCTGACCGGGAGCGGATGGCTCACGCCGCGCACCCGGACCAGCAGCACGTGCGCGCCGATGATGGCGATCAGGATGACGGGGAGAAGGACGATGTGCCACATCAGCATCTGGCCGAAGTTCATCAGGTTGAAGAACGCCCCGACGCCGACCGCGTTGAAGGCGTCCTTGCCGTTGGTGGCGATCCACTGGGAGTCGAAGTTCTGCTGGGACAGGTAGCCGGTGAACGCCTCGACGACCGAGGCCACGAACGCCACCACGCCGGTGATCCAGGTCATCGCGCGCCGTCCGCGCCAGGCCGCCATCCAGAACTTGCCCCACAGGTGGATGACCAAGAACGCCATGAACAGCTCGACGCTCCACAGGTGCAGGCTGTTGAAGAAGTGGCCGACCGGGTTGTAGTGCCACCAGTCCGGGCCGCCCAGGGCGATGGCGAACCCGCTGGCGATCACCACGCCCAGCGCGGCCAGCGAGGCCACGCCGAAGGTGTATATCCAGGACCGCACGTAGGCGGGCTGGCGGTCCGGCAGCAATTTGCCCGGCGGCAGGACCCGCAGCGCCCAGTTGCGCACCCGGGCCGTCCACAGGTCGTCGTCTGGCCCCGGTGTGCGTGCGGGATCGGCGGCTGCGGCCCCGTCTCCAGCGTCATCGGCGAGGTCCGCGTCGTACGCGCCGTCGGCTCCGGCGCTGGCCGCGGCCTCCTCCGTATCCTTTTTCCCATGTGGGAAGGGGATCAGCAGGGCCGCGCCGAAGATGACGACCATGACGGCGATCAGGACGAGGTTCGCGATTGACACATCGAAGATCGACCAGTGCACGTACGTTCCTGGCTGGTTCAGGTCGATCGCGGCAGGCGGATTTGGGCCCGCGAACGCCACTGCTGTCATCAGATGCTCCGGCTGGAAGGCGGGACGGACCCGCGCGGAAACAACATGACCCTAACGTCCTCCCAGGTGGGAGGACTGATCCAGGGAGGTGAGTCACTAGCCATCCGGGACCTTCGTCCCCGTGTTCCGCCCTGGGGCAACGGTGGGGCGCTCTGAGGTGGAACGGGGACTTAGGGCCCGGCAGATTTCGGCCGTTCTTCCTGTGACGTCCCGAACAGGCCGTGCTGTGCTAGCCGGTGAGGGCGTTTCGCCCCGGTGGCCTGCTCCCGCGGACCTGCGCCGGACACCCCGTCGCGGGGCGGGAACGCTCCGCGACATTTGGGTGGTGGGATCAATGGCTCGGCAGATCGATCCGTGGGTCGGCGTACCGCAGACAGTGGTGCTGGAGGAGAACCTGCTGGCCGTGCAGCTTCGCCTGCAGGGGCTCGACGTTAAGCTCCGCGAAGTGGAGGCGCGGCTCGAGCGGGTGGCCCTCGTAGCCGACGAGGCCAAATTGGACGTGGACCAGGTAAGCGGACAGACCCTGCAGCTCGAAGCGCAGCTGGCCGGTGTCGCCGCCGCCCTCCTCATGCTGGCCGACCAGCTCTCCACCGCAGGTGCCGCCCGGTCCGCCCCCGCCGGGGGCCCAGCCCCGGTGGAGATGTCCGCCCCCGCGGACGTGTCCGCCGCCGTGGCCCGCAAGGTCACGGAGATCCTGGCGGGGATGCTCGCCTGACGTGCTCGCGCTGGCCCTTCTGCCGTTTCGCGGCGCCGAGGACCCTCAGCCAGCGCTCGCCTCCGTCACATGGACCACATGCGCCCCCGCCAAGGTCAGCCGCCGAAAGGGTCAGCCCGCCGCGGGAGCCGGGGCACCCTTCGTGACCGGGACCTTGCGGTGCGGTTCCTTCTCGGTGTTCTTCAGGCCGATGCTCACCGTCAGGATGCCGTTGTGGCAGCCGGCCGTGACGTCTTCGTCGTCGGCGTCCGCCGGCAGCATGACCGTGCGGGTGAAGCTGCCGTAGCGGAACTCGGAATGGTGCTTGCCCTCGGACTCGTCGGCCCGCTCGGCCTTGATGGTGAGGAAGCCGGGCCCGACGGTCACTTCGACGTCCTTGTCCGGGTCGAAGCCCGGCAGCTCAGCGCGCACCACGTAGCGGCCGTCGGCCACGTAGTCCTCGACCCTGATCGGCTGCGCCAGGTAGGGCCGGAGCGTCATGAACGGGGACTCCAGCCACTCAAGCAGCTCGGGGACCGCGTTCCTGGGGTCCCGGTGCAGCAGCGTGCTCATCGGTGTCACCTTCTCCTATTGCTGCGTCGTACGTAGGGACGCGGGCCCTTGGCGGTGAGGACCAAGGTCCCGTGGCGGGATTTCAGCGGCGGGCGATGCGCCGTCCGCTGATCCGGTGCGGGGCGATCCGGATGTAGGCGTCGTGCTCGCCGCCCGGCCACGGCTGCAGCACCGCGCACCGCTGGAGGTGAGCCAGTTCGGTACGCTGCAGGACGCGGTGGGCCTGGCCCTGCACGAGCACGCTCCACGCCTGCTCCAGCGCCTCGTCGATGTGGTCGACTTCGAAGGAAACGTCACCGTCGCCGTGTGCGGCGATGACGGAGCCCGACCCGGCCCGGATCACGATCGTGTTCGCAGCGATGGCGTAGTTGACGGGCAGGATCATCGTCCCGGACGCGGTCGGGAATCCGATCCGCCCGATCCCGCCGGAGGCGATCAGCTGGCGGCATTCAGCCGGTGCCAGCCGCTCCGTCGTGACCTGGGGGTTCAGCGGCCGGCCGCCCGGCGGCGTCTCCATGCCCGCGCCCAGCAGGGCGGCCGGGCTGGTCTGCAGGGCGGCGGCGAGCTGGCGCAGCACCGCGCCGGTCGGCATGCCCGGGTAGTTCTCCAGGTATTCCAGATACCGCAGGCTCACGTTGGCGCGCGCCGCGACCTGCTGGCGGGTGAGCTTGAGCTCCTGCCGCCGCTGGGTGACTCTCCGGCTCAGGTCGCCCGGGTAGGGCGGGGACGGCCACGACAATCCGCCGTCCGGCTGCGCTGGGCGGTCTGCTGTTTCCTGACTGGCGGTCATGCTGCCCCACCTCTGTTCTGTGCGCCGCACGTGTCCTGTACGCCGCGCGCCGGTGCTGGCCTGACCCAGGCCGTCTGCTGAGTACGGGCCCAGGGGGCGGGCTGTGTTTCCCTCGGTGCTCACCTGATGAACGATTGCGGCTCGTCGGCGCGATGGCGAGGGCCGTCGGCAACGACAGGCCGGGACTTTGGTCCGTACCCAACCTTGACAACGCGGGAAACAGGTGCCCGCGGCCGGGTGCCGCTCGCCGCGCCTGGCCATCGGCGGCACCGCCCGGGCTGACCGCCGTCCGGATCACTCCCAGCTGGGCGGTATCGTCCCGCTCAGGGTCCGTTCGGCATTGGCCACGCCCTTGGTGATCATGGTTCTGGCCCTCTGTCCAGTGGGTGGTTACGCTGAGCTGTGCCGGTCCGGCGTCCTGTATGAGCGTGAGCGTACGTATCTGAGAGGGTTGGCTGATGGAATCTCGTTCCGGTGGCCGTCCCGCGGTGCTCCCGCACCTGCAACTGGACGAGCTGCTCGCTGAGCTGCAGTCGAGGCTGCAGGTCGTCCTCGCGACCCGTGACCGGATGCACGGCCTGCTCGAGGCGGTCGTCGTCGTCGGCTCGGGCCTGGACCTCGAGACCACGCTCAAGCGCATCGTGGAGGCGGCGGTCGGGCTCGTGGACGCCAGGTACGGCGCACTTGCGGTGATCGGCGAAGGCCAGCGGCTGGCCGAGTTCATCCCTGTGGGCCTGGACAACGAGGCCATCGGCAAGATCGACCACTGGCCGGAAGGCCTGGGCCTGCTCGGTCTCCTCATCCGCGACCCGAAGCCGCTGCGCCTCGCCGACATCGCGGCTCATCCCGATTCGTCCGGGTTTCCCGATGGTCATCCCCCCATGCAGAGTTTTCTCGGCGTTCCGGTCCGCGTCCGCAACGAAGTATTCGGCAACCTGTATCTCACCGAGAAGCAGGGCGGCGGCGAGTTCACCGAGGACGACGAGGCGGTCCTGGTCGCGCTGGGCTCGGCGGCGGGCGTCGCGATCGAGAACGCCCGGCTGTACGAGGCGGCGCGGCGGCAGCAACGGTGGATGCAGGCCAACGCCGAGGTCGCGACCAGCCTCCTGTCCGGGGCCGACCCCAACACGGTCCTCGCCGGGCTGACTAGGCAGGTCCGCGAGCTGTCGCACGCGGACCTGGTCGTGCTGGCGCTGCCGGAGGTGGACACCAGGCGGCTGACGATCAGGTTCGCGGAGGGGGAAGGCGCCGATGACACGCGTGGCCTGGTCCTGCCGGCCGAACGGTCGCTGTCCGGGCACGTGCTGAACACTGGGGAGGCGCTCGCGGTCGATGATTTCGCCACGGACGAGCGGACAGCCGGGGTGGTGCGGGAACCGATGGGCCACATCGGCCCGGCGGTCTTGTTCCCGCTCGGGGCGGCGGGCGACGTGCGCGGCGTGCTGACCGTCGGTCGGCGGCGGGGCGGGATGCCGTTCCCCGAGACCACCGCGGCGGTCGTCGCCTCCTTCGCCGTGCAGGCGGGCATCGCGCTGGAACTGGCCGACCGGCGCAGCGACGCCGAGCGCCTGTCGCTGTTCGAAGACCGCGACCGGATCGCCCGGGACCTGCACGACCTGGTGATCCAGCGGCTGTACGCGACCGGGATGTCGCTGGAAGGCACGGTACCCATGATCACCAGGCCGGAGACGGCCGCCCGGGTCAAGCGGGCCGTGGACGCAATGGACGAGACCATCAAGGACATCCGCCTGACGATCTTCGCCCTGCAGTCCCGCGGGCAGGAGTCCCAGCCCAACCTGCGCGAGGCGATCGTGGCGGTCGTGGAGGAGATGACGCCGCTGGCCGGCTTCGCGCCGTCCCTGCGGCTGGGCGCGAAGCTCAACGACCGGGTGCGGACGGAGATCGCCGAGGACATGCTCAGCGCGCTGCGCGAGGCGCTGTCGAATGCGGCCCGGCACGCGCAGGCGGGCCGGATCGACGTGAGCGTGGACGTCGACGCCGAGGGTTTCCTGATCGTGCGGGTCGCCGACGACGGGGTCGGTATCCCCCCCAATGGCCGGCGCAGCGGGCTGCGTAACCTCCGGCTGCGCGCCGAGAAGCTCGGCGGGGAGCTGCGGCTGGGGCCGGCCGGCGCGGACGGGGCGGGCACCGAACTGGTGTGGCGGGTGCCGTCCGGGGTATCCCCCGTCCCTACCTAGGGTCCAGCATTTCCTGGCCCGTCACGATGCCCGGCATGATGCGGAAGAAGTACCCGTCGCCGGCCGAGGCCCAGGACTGCAGCCCGCTGGCCCGGAGCTTGCTGATCTCGCGGGGATCGACCACCTCGTGGGCGTTGCCCACGATCGTGACACTCCAGCCGCAATGGTGCTCATAGTCCATGTAATCGGCCTCAAACGCCACCACGGTATGGTGCAGAGCCGTAGCGAGCGCGCTGCCGGGATCAATCCGGATCACGATGTGCCGCCCGTCGAGGGCGAACTTCACCGGCTCTACGGCGGGAAGCGCATTCTTGGTATAAGCGATGCGTCCGACCGGGACCGACCTCAGCCGCCGAAGGCATTCGCCAGCCGGGAGCAGCCGTAGCGTCGGTGCATCTGCGTTCATGGCTAAGGAATATTCGCCCGTGACGCCCGCGCACAGGGACGAAGGTCCGGCCTGGCTAAGCAGGAAGGTCCTTTCCCTGGTGGCCGCCTACGTCTCCGGCGGCCGCGCCGCCAGCGCCGCGCTGCTCGCCGAAGACGCGCGCGGCGTACGCGGCGGCCTGGGTGCGCCGTTCCATGCCGAGCTTCTGGAACAGGGCCGACACGTAGTTCTTGACCGTCTTCTCGGCCAGGAATAGGCGCTCGCCGATCTGCCGGTTGGTCAGGCCCTCGCCGATTAGCTCCAGGATGCGCCGCTCCTGCCCGGTCAGCCCCTCCAGAGGGTCCCGCTTCTGCGACGCGTCCCGCAGCCGGGCCATCAGCTGGCTGGCCGCCTTCGGGTCCAGCATCGACTGGCCGGACGCCACCGTCCGCACCGCGCCCACCAGGTCGGTACCGCGGATCTGCTTGAGCACGTAGCCCGCCGCTCCGGCCATCACCGCGTCGAACAGTGCCTCGTCGTCGCCGAAGGAGGTCAGCATCAGGCAGGCGACCTCGGGCATCCGGGACCGGATCTCGCGGCAGACGCTCACCCCGTCGCCGTCGGGCAGTCGTACGTCCAGCACGGCCACGTCGGGTTTCAGCGCCGGGATCCGGGCCAGCGCGGAGGCCGCCGTCCCCGCCTCCCCGATCACCTTGATGTCCGGCTGGCCCTCGAGGAGATCACGGACCCCGAGCCGGACGATCTCGTGATCGTCCAGCAGGAAGACCCGGATCGGTCCGTCCGCGGAGTTGTTGTCGCTCACAAACCAAACTTAGCTTCCCCGGCGCGCAGCGGGAACCACATCGGCGCGGGCGCTCCCGCCGCGTTCGGCGCTGGTGTGCTCCGCGTTAGCGGAGCTTCCGCAGGAAGACGTCCCGCGGCTTGGCCGGAGTGAGCCGGATCCGGGTGTCGACGGCGAACACCCCGTCCTGGCGGGCGATGACCGGGTTGAGGTCCAGTTCCGCGATCTCGGGAAGGTCGTCGGCCAGTCGGGAGATCCGCAGCAGCGTTTCCTGCAGCGCCGCGAGATCGGCGGCCGGGCTGCCCCGGTGCCCGAGCAGCAGCGGTGCCGACCGGATGGAGTGGATGAGCTCGTTCGCGTCGGTGTCGGTGAGCGGCGCGAGCCGGGCCGTGTGGTCGGCCAGCACGTCCGTGGCGACGCCGCCGAGGCCGAAGATGATCAGCGGCCCGAAGATGGGCTCCTGCGCGACGCCGATGATGACCTCGGTGCCGCCGCTGATCATGGGCTGGAGCAGCACCTGGCGCAGCCGGGGCCCGAACTTGCTGGTCAGCAGGCGCCAGGCGCGCCGTATCTCCAGTTCGGTGCGCAGGTCGAGCTGGACCGCTCCCGCGTCGGTTTTGTGCAGCAGGCCAGGGACGTCGGCCTTGAGCACGACCGGGCCGCCGAGGCCGGCCGCGACCCGGACCGCCTCATCGGCGCTGGAGACCGGTGTCAGCTCGGTCAGCCGGATTCCGTAGCACGCGAGCAGCGCGGCGGCCTGGTCCGGCGGCAGCCACCCTCCGTTGGGGGAGCGGTGCAGGTAGGTCTGGATGAGCGCCCGGGCCTCGTCCGTCGCCACGTCGCTGAAGTCGTGAATGCGCCCCGGTGGCCGCGCCCGCCACGCGCCGTACCCGGCCGCGAGGGCCATGGCCTGGGCCGCCATCTCGGGATCGGCGTAGGACGGGACGGACGCGGTTGGCTGCGCGGCCGTTGCCCCGCCCTCGCCCGTGTCCATGCCTGCGTTCTCGCCCGAGTCCGTGCCCGCGTTCTCGCCCGCGCGGGCGCCGGCCTGCCCGGCGTCCCCGGGGGCCCGGGGCAGCAGCCTGACCGCCTCGGCCTGGTCGAGCACGACGGCCGCTAGCGGGACGCTGACGTCCGCGGAACTGATCGCCGAGACCAGATCGCCGGTAGCCGCGGTCGACAGGACCAGGGCGATGACCGCGTCCACGCCCCGGTCCGCGGCCACGATCTCCAGGCAGCGGCGGAAGGAATCCTCGGGCACGGTGGCGGTGGTGTCCACCGGGCCGGTGACCGCGCCGCCGGCCGGCACCAGCGCGTGCAGCCGCCGCCGGGTTTCACCACTCAGCCGGTGCACGACCAGGCCGTGCTCCGTGCACGAGTCGGCGGTCAGCACCCCGGCCCCGCCGACGTTGGACACGATCGCGACGTGCGAACCCGCCGGGACGGGCTGGGTGGCCAGCAGCGCCGCGACGTCGAGCAGTTCACCGAGGCTTTCGGTCGCGATGATGCCGGCCTGCTGGAAGAGGGCCTCCCTGGTCACCAGGGGCGAGGCGACCGCCGCCGTGTGCGACGTGGCGGCCTGCTGGCCGGCCGCTGACCGGCCCGCGAGTACGGTGAGCACCGGGATGGTCCGGCCGACGTGCCGCGCGGTACGGGCGAACTTACGCGGGTTACCGAACGATTCGATGTAGAGCACCGCGAGCTTGGTCTTGCCGTCCTGCTGCCACCACATCAGCATGTCGTTGCTGGAGATATCGTACTTATTGCCGATCGAGGCGAAGGACGAAACCCCGAGGCCCAGCCGGGACAGCCGGTCAGCCAGCGCGAAGCCCAGCCCGCCGGACTGCATGACCAGGCCTGCCGTCCCGGGTTCGGGATGACGGGCGGCGAAGGTCGCGTCCAGCCCGATGCTGGGCACGGCAATGCCGAAGCAGTTCGGGCCGACCAGCCGCATGCCGTAGCGGCGGCAGATGGCCAGCAGATCGGCGCCCTGCGGTGTGTCGAGTCCCGCGGTGACGACGACCAGCGCCTTGACGCCGCGCCGCCCGCATTCGTCGGCGACCGCCGGCACGGCCACCGCGGGCACGGCGATGACCGCCAGGTCGACCGGCTCAGGGAGCACGCTGACCGACGCCACGCACCTGACCGCTTCCATGTGGGCCGCGTGCGGATTAACCGCATAGATCCGGCCCTGATAACCAGCGGTGACGATGTTGTGCAGGATGGCGCGGCCGACCGTGCCCATCCGGCGGCTGGCGCCGACCACGGCCACCGAACCGGGCTGGAACACGTGCCGCAGGCTCGCCACGTCGGCACTGCGCTCCCGGTCCGCCGCCGCGTCCAGGAACGGGTCCCAGCGCGGATCGGCGTCATCGCCCGGCAGGTCGCAGGTGAACTCGACGACGCCTCCTTCCAGATGGCGCCGGGCGCTCAGCCCGGCGTCCCTGAAGACCCGCTGCATCTCGGCGTTCTGCGTCAGGATGGAGGCGGTGAAGGTGGTGATGCCCCGCAGGCCCGCGTCCGACACGAGGTGCTCGAGCAGCAGGGTTGCGATGCCCCGGTCGTGCATGTTGTCGGGCACCGCGATGGCGATCTCCGCCTCCGGCCCGTGGTCCGTGACCTCATAGCTGGCGACGCCGACGGCCCGGCCGCTGCACAGCGCCAGCAGCGCGGCGTGGTCGGCCCCGGACGGCCGGCAGACGCGGGTGGCCTCCTGCTCCGCGGAGAGCCGGCTGAAGTTGAAGAAACGCAGGTAAGAGTTATCGGCGGACATTCCCTCATGCATCGCCTTGACCGCAGCCAGATCATCTGTCCGGGCGGCCCGGATCTCGACCGTTGTCCCATCGGTCAGCAGTGCGTAGACGCTGGCCCTCGCGGTGACGGGCGTAATGCTCATCCCTGCCTCCAAACAACGGTTCGGCGCGGTCGGTCAGAACATCTCAGAACAGTGGTCCGGATAACGGGACGTACCCGGCTGGTGCGGGATAGCTGAGCCGGTCGCGCACGGCCACCACGCCCTCGAGGTGCCGGACCGCGGCGACGATGCCGTGTCCCAACTCAGCGGTCTCCGGGGTGCCTGCCAGGGTGACGATGCCGTCCTTCACGGTGACCGTGAAGGACGCGGGGTCGGTGCGGAACCGCTGGAGGAGGACGTCCTGGATGATCTCCTCGCGGATGTCCCGCCCGGACCGGCTGAAGACGCGCAGCACGTCCGTCTGGCTGATGATCCCGACCAGCCTGCCGTCCGCGTCGACCACGGGCAGCCGCTTGACCCGCCGGTCGTACATCAGGTGCGCGGCGTGGCTGACGAGATCATCCGGGCGCACCGTGACCGGTGGCCGGCTCATCAGCTCGCCCGCGGTCGCGCCCCGGGCCTTCTCCAGGTCGCGCCGGTGCAGCATCCCGGACAGCGGTCCGGGATGGGTCTCGTAGCCGGCTTCGAGGGCTTCCTTGGCGATCAGGTCGGCCTCCGACACCACCCCGATCACGGTGCCGGCGTCGTCCAGGACGGGGAACGCGCTCACCCGGCGGTCGCCGAGCGTGGCGGCGATCTCCTTGAACGAAGCGTTGGTGTGTACCGCCACCACTTTCCTCGTCATGACGTCCATCACCTTGGCGCTCATAGCGCTCGCCTTCTTCCGTCAACCGTCAACCGTTCCTTGTCCCAGTTCAGGGGACTCCGGACCGGAGGAGTAGCGGTAAATGGCCGCAGTACGGCGGGGCCTCCGCCCTCCACCCCCTGGGTCGAAGGTCCCGCGGGCCGAAAGTCCCGCCCCGGGTGACACTGGCCCCTGCCGTTGCGGCGGCGGGGTGACGGAGCCTGGAACGGTGAGCACGACCTCCAATGGCTCCCGCGTTCCGCGCTACCGCCTGGTGCTGCTGCGCCACGGTGAGAGCGCGTGGAACGCGCTGGGCTTGTTCACCGGCTGGGTGAACGTCGGCCTCTCGGCGCACGGCGAGGAGCAGGCGGCCCGCGCCGGGGACCTGCTCGCCGCGGACGGCCTGCGGCCGGACGTCGTGCACACCTCGGTGCAGGGGCGCGCGATCCGCACGGCCGAGCTGGCGCTGGCCCGCTGCGACCGGGACTGGATACCGGTGCGCCGGTCCTGGCGGCTCAACTCGAACCACTACGGCGCGCTGCAGGGCCGCCGCAAGGCAGAGGTGCGCGCCGCCTTTGGCGAGGAGCAGTACATGGCCTGGCGCCGCGGCTACGACGTCCGGCCGCCGCTGCTCAAGCCCGGTGCCGAGCATTCGCAGTTCGCCGACCCCCGCTACGCGGCGCTGCCGCCGGAAGCCCGGCCGCGCGGGGAGTCGCTGCGGGACGTCACGACCCGCCTGCTGCCGTACTGGTACGACGCGATCGTGCCGGACCTTCGGGCCGGCTCGCTGGTCCTCGTGGTGTCGCACGGCAACACGCTGCGCGCGCTGATCAAGCACCTGGATGGGGTCAGCGACGAGGCCAGCGCCGGGCTGAACGTGCCCAACGCCGTCCCGCTCCGGTACGAACTGGACGCCGATCTGAACCACTGGCAAACGACCCGATACGAGAGGAAGGCACCACTATGACGCACGCGAGGGTCAGGGACCGCCTCCCGTTCGTGTACGGCCGGTTCCCAGGGAGGGATCAGACGTACGCCTGGTGGTCTGGGTCGCTCTCGCCAAAGATGTGCGCGGCGTACGCGGCGGCCTGCGTGCGGCGTTCCATGCCGAGCTTCTGGAACAGGGCCGACACGTAGTTCTTGACCGTCTTCTCGGCCAGGAACATCCGCTCCCCGATCTGCCGGTTGGTCAGGCCCTCGCCGATCAGCTCGAGAATGCGGCGCTCCTGGCCGGTCAGCCCGGCCAGTGGGTCCCGCTTCTGCGAGGTGTCCCGCAGCCGCGCCATCAGCTTGCTGGCCGCCCGTGGATCGAGCATCGACTGGCCGGACGCCACCGTCCGTACCGCTCCCACCAGGTCCGTTCCGTGAATCTGCTTGAGCACGTAACCGGCGGCCCCGGCCATCACCGCGTCGAACAGTGCCTGGTCGTCCTCGAAAGAGGTCAGCATCAGGCAGGCGACTTCGGGCATCCGGGAGCGAATCTCGCGGCAGACGCTGATCCCGTCCCCGTCGGGCAGCCGCACGTCCAGGATGGCCACGTCCGGCCGCAGCGCCGGGATCCGGGCGATGGCCGACGCGGCCGTGCCGGCCTCGCCGATTACCCGGATATCCGGCTGAGACTCCAGCAGGTCCCGCACTCCGATGCGGACGAGCTCGTGGTCGTCCAGGAGGAACACGCGGATCGCCGGGTCTTCCGACCTGTTCTCGGTCATAAGCCAGTCACGCCTTCTTTGAGCAAATCCGCCCGGACGTACCAGACGGCCTAGTGTCTTCTGTCACGATATGCGCATTGGCCCCCAATGAGCAGGGACGAAGGTCCTCAGTGCTGGGGAAACTAGGTCGCCGCCGGAAAGGAAAGGCGTCCATCCGCCTGGTGAATTGCGCCTCTGAACGGGCCGCCGGAGGGGCTCCGATGTCAGCAGTGCCAGATAGATCGGCACAGCAGATCAGCGCCCATAAGTGACAAAGCGCCCATAGGAGACAAAATGTCCGGGATAATCGTCGGAATCGACGGCTCCAGTCATTCACAGGTAGCCCTGGAATGGGCTATGCGGGAGGCTGTTATCCGCCGCGTGCCGCTCACCGTCATCACCGTCGAGCAGGTCGCCTCACGCGCATGGCCCCGTGGTCGTCGTCCCGGGTGATCGTCACTAAGCACCGGTCCGCCCCGCGGTGCTCCGCACCGGGGCACTGCCCGGCTGACCCAGGTTCAGCGAACGGCAGCGAACAGAACGGAGCCCGCGCCTACGGTCGCGCGGAAGGGCCTATGACCCCGCCTATTCCGCTGCGCTCGTGACGCGCCCGGTACGCCCGGGGTGCCCGTGACGCCCTCGACACCCGGGCGGGCCCACGTCCCAGGCGAGAACGTGCGTGCGCATAGCGGAACCCCGCAGGCGAGGATGAGTTCGCCCGACCAGGAGGGACCTTGGTCCCTGGTTGGCCTCGTGCGGAATACATGGAATGAGAAGTGCGCCGACCCGAGGAGGTGGTACATCATGATTGAGTCAGATACGGTCCACGCTCATCAGGCGCGCTGCGCCCCGCACGTGGCCCGATTGTGGATGCTGGCCGTCGGCCCGGGTGGGGCGCCGCTGCGCCTATGTGCCGTTCAGCAGGTCATCGAGGCCACCGACGCCATCCTGGCCGAAGTAAGGGCGTCCGGCAGCGACATGCTCCCGGCCACTGACCGCGGTGTGGCGGGCAGCGTGCCGCCGCCCCGCAGCGCGCCCCGCGGTGCACCGGGCAGCGTGCCGCCTCGCCGCAGTGCACCGGGCAGGGTACCGCTGCTGGCCACGCGGCTGACCCGGCTGGAGAACGCCGCGCTCCAGATGATCGACTCGGCGCGCAGCGGAGACGCCGCGGCACTGCGTGAGCAGATCGCCCGCTTTGACGTCCTGACCTCGGCGATGTGGACCGTACAGCTCTCGGAGTGCACGGCGGCCAGTACGCGGCAGCCGGTACGCGACGGTGGCCCCAGGGAACGATGGGCCCATAGATAGGGACAGGCACCCACCAGGTGGATCGTCAGCAACGCGATCAGCCGCGGCCGGTACGGGGTAGCGTCATGGCATGGTCGCCTCACCGGTCGAAGTACGGGACAACCCTGAAAGCCGCACCTACGAAGCCTGGGCCGGGGACACGGTCGTCGGCAGCCTCGTCTACGAGGTGGAGGGCCCACGCATCGTGCTCACCCACACCTGGATCGAGCCTTCGCACCGGGAAGTGGGGGTTGGAACCGCCCTGACCCGCGGGGCGCTGGACGACCTGCGGGCCAAGGGGCGCCCGATCACTGTTTACTGCTCGTTCGTCGCCGACTTCATCAAGGAGCACACCGAGTACGCGGACCTCGTTGACCCGGCCCACCCCGGCAGCTCGCGCCACGTCTAACTCTCCGCGCCGGGCGCCCGCCCCGCGCTTCGCACGCGGGACTGTTTAAGCCAATGAGTCACCCCTGCTCCAGGGCCTTGTCGATATACACGCGGTAGCCGAGGTCGGGGCGGAAACCGTGTACCTCGGGGGTGTCCTGGCTGGCCATGAAGGCGAGGATCTGCGGGCTGAACAGCTGGCCCGGTACGAGCACCGGGAAGCCGGGCGGGTAGGGCGTGACGAAGGTCGCGGACACGACCTGCTCGCCGACCTCGACGCGCCGCTGCACCTCATCGGGCATCAGGTACTCGCAGTTGCTGTCGTCGTAGGCCAGGTAGAAGGCGCGCCGCACGTCGCCTTCCGGGGTGAGCGGCTGGTGGCCGTCGGTGAAGGCGGGGTGGAAGCCGCTGAAGTCGGGCAGCGGCGCCGAGGGAGCGGTGAGCCAGGCGGACCGCGTCCGCGTGAGCGGCGCGCTCGGCCGGGCTCATGTCGGCCTTCTGCGCGTCCAGTTCGCGGGCGATGGTCACCAGCACCTCGATCAGGTAGGCGACCGAGCTGCGGGTGGTGCCGATGGTCGTCATGAACAGCACGGTGTTGCGCGACGTCTTGTTGATCTGCACGCCGTAGCGGTCCATCAGCTGGCTGCGCTTGAACGTGTCGCCCTCGATCCCGGTGGCGCCGATGAAGATGGTGATCCGGGACGGGTCCAGCACGAATTCGTCCGAGACCCAGGCCTTCATCATGGTCGGCAGCCCCGAGCGCAGCGGCTGGTCGATTCCGGTGGGCCGGTACTCGTCCGGGATCAGGTCGGCGGTCGTCAGGCAGCGCACGTACTTACTCAGCAGCGGGTGGTTGTCCACCGCGTCGCGCAGCCGCATCGCGTTCTCGATCTGCTTCTGGACCAGCTCGAAGCCCTCTAGGGCGGCCTGCCGGCGCCCCAGATCCAGCGAGGCGAGGATCTGGTAGTTCGGCGACGTGGAGGTATGCGTCATGTACGCCTCGTGGAACGTCTCCTCGGCCCGCTGGCTGAAGTCCTGGTCGAAGACGTGGATCATCGATCCCTGCCGCAGCGAGGTCAGCGTCTTGTGGGTGGACTGGGTCGCATAGACGCGAACGCGGGTGCAGTCGGGATCGGGCAGCAGCTGGCGGTCCAGCAGCGCCTCGTCGTCGCCGGGCGTGATCGCGCTGAGTTCCTCGGCGAACTTCTCGTACCGCGCCCGGTACCCGGGCTCGCCCAGCCGCTCCCGCAGCGTGCGGGCGGCCCGCATGGCGGTACGCGGACGGTACACCGGGTGCAGCCGGGCGAAGGCGAACCAGGCCTCGTCCCACAGGAACACCAGGTCCGGCTTGATGGCCAGGCACTCCTGCATCACCCGTTCGACGTCGTAGACGATCCCGTCGAAGGTGCAGTTGGTCAGCAGTAGCATCTTGACCCGGTCCAGCTTGCCCGCCCGGCGCAGCGCCAGGAGCTTGCCCTTGATCTCCCGTAGCGGCACGGCGCCATACATCGAGTACGGGTTGAGCCGGTACGCGTCCAGATAGGTGACCATGGCGCCGCCCAGCATCAGCCCGTAGTGGTGCGACTGATGGCAGTTCCGGTCGACCAGTACGATGTCCCCGGGCTGGACCAGCGCCTGCACGACGATCTTGTTGGCCGTCGACGTGCCATTGGTCACGAAGAAAGTCTGCCGCGAGCCGAAGGTCTGGGCCGCCAGCTGCTGGGCCTCCCGCAGCGGGCCGGTGGGCTCGAGCAGCGAGTCCAGGCCGCCGCAGGTCGCGGACGTTTCGGCCAGGAAGATCTCCAGGCCGTAGAAGTCGACCATGTCCCGGATCCAGTGCGAGTTGAGGATCGAGTTACCGTGCGAGATCGGCAGCGCGTGGAACACCCCGGTGGGCCGGTGGCTGTAACTGCGCAGCGCGCTGAAGAATGGCGCCCGGTACCGTTCGGCCACCCCGCCCAGGAGGCTGAGGTGCAGCTCCAGCGACCCTTCCCGGGGGTGGAAGACGCGCCGGAAATGGTGGCTGAGCAGGCCGGCCTGGTCCTCGACGGAGATTTCGGTCATCAGGTACAGGTCGAGCTCCGGCCTGGCTCTGGCCAGCGACCGGGCGAGGACCTGGGCGCGCCCGTCGGGTGAGCGCTCCATCAGGTCATCGGCTCCGGCGTCGCCCAGGAACGGTTCCAGCGCCGCCGCGTCATAGCGGGACCGGTGCGCGAACCGGCGCCGGACCACGCACGCCTCCAGCCGGTAGTTGAGCCGCGCGGCCATGATCGCGTCCTCGAAGCTCGGCACCACGACGATCTCGTAGACGAACGGGTCGTCCGGGCGGCGCCAGCGCCTCAGCTCCTCCCGCAATGAGCGCTCCTGCGCCTCGCTCAGGTCCTCCACCAACAGAACCTCGAAGTAGGGCCGGGTGGGCGGGGCCTGCTCGGTGGCCGGGGCCGCGTGCGGGTACGCGCCGTCCTCACCGGGCGTGCCCGGGGACTGGCCGTCGCGGTAGGTTTCGGTGACCAGGGCCCGGTTAAAGCTGCTGACCATCGTCGCGAACCGCTCGTACTTCCCGGCCGCGAACAGCCGCCGCATCTCCTGGAAGTTCTGCCCGCCGGGAAACGCCCAGAACCGCTCGATCGGCGCGAGGGCGTCCAGCAGGCCGCTGATGGTTTCGGCCGGCGGGTCGGTCGGGCGGCACTGGGTCCCGGCCAGGACCAGCTGGGTACACGCCTCCTCCAGGCTGGACCAGCCGTCGTTCCTGAACTGCCACAGGCTGTTGTAGACCAGTGGCTTCCGGCCGACGGGCACGGTGACCACCTCCGTGATCTCGGCTCCGGCTGCTCCAGCATCGGGCCGGCTGCCCTTCCTCCACCATCCTCTCCGGAGATTCCGGCGACAAGCTCGTGGCCGCCGCGTTTACCCACCCTTGTGCCTCCTCAAACCACGTGTTAGCAAGGTGTTTACCTGCCCGCCCAGTGCTGACTAATGAGGACAACGTGACCTTGCTCCAGAACGTACCCATTCCGTCGCGCCCGCCCGCCGCGCTCCAGCCGGTCATCGGCGCTGCACGGTATACGGACCTCGTGGACGGCGCGGCGCGGTTCCGTAATCAGCTGGCCGGGCGGACGATCTGGAACGTCAACTCGACAGCGGTCGGGGGCGGCGTAGCCGAGATGCTGGCCGCCCTGCTCGTCTACCTCAAAGACCTCGGTATCGCGGCCCAATGGCTGGTGCTCGGCGCCGACCCGTACTTCTTCGCCATCACCAAACGGCTGCATAACCAGCTGCACGGGGTGCTGGGCCCGGGAGAACTCGGCGGTGCCGAAGCTCGCCACTACGCGGAGGTCCAGGCCGCGAACGCGGCGGAGCTGCTGAACCTGGCGCACGCGGGTGACATCGCGCTGCTGCACGACCCGCAGACCGCCGGCCTGGCGGAGCCGCTGGCCGGGCCGGCCTGCACGTGGTGTGGCGCTGCCACGTGGGAGTCGACTGGGAGAACGGCGCGACCCGGGCGGGGTGGGCGTTCCTGCGGCCCCACCTCGGCGCGGCGGAGGGGCTGGTGTTCAGCCGCCGTGCGTACGTGCCGTCGTGGGTGCCCGCGGACCGGGCCACGATCATCCCGCCCTCGATCGACCCGTTCTCGGCCAAGAACCAGGAGCTCAAGCCCGGTGCCGTCGGCAGCATCCTGGCCACCATCGGCGTGCTCAACTCTGCCGCCGCCCCGGCGGGCCCGCCGTCCCCCGGCCACTTCGTCCGGGCCGACGGGACCACCGGGGAGGTCATCTCCTCCGCCCAGGTGGTCGGCGACGGCCGACCCGGCCCGGATGATGCGCTGGTCGTCCAGGTGTCCCGGTGGGATCACCTCAAGGACATGGCCGGGGTGATGCGCGGGTTCGCCGAGCACGTGGCCCCGGGCGGCCCCGGCTTCCTCATGCTGGTCGGCCCCTCGGTCGCCAATGTGGCCGACGATCCCGAGGGCGCCGTCGTCTACGCGGAGTGCGTGCAGCAGTGGCGGGGCCTGCCCGCCGCCACCCGGGCCCGGGTGCTGCTGGTCACCCTGCCGCTCGACGACGTCGACGAGAACGCGGCCATGGTCAACGCCATCCAGCGGCACGCCGCCGTCATCGTGCAGAAGAGCCTGGCCGAGGGGTTCGGCCTGACCGTCGCCGAGGGCATGTGGAAAGGCCGCCCCGTGGTCGGCTCGGCCGTCGGCGGAATCCGGGACCAGATCGCCGCGGGCACGGGCGTCCTGCTGCCGGATGCCCGCGACCTGGCCTCGTTCGGCATGGAAATCCGCACGCTGCTCGACCAGCCGGAGCTGGCGGACCGGATGGGCGCGGCCGCGCACGCCTACATCCGCGAGAACTACCTTGGAGATATCCACCTGCTCCGCTACGCCCAGCTGTTCGGCTCGCTGCTCGGCGCGGCCCCCGCATGACCGGCCCGGAGGTTACGGTGGCCCACCAGGACCTAGGGCAGACGCGGAACGGGACCTTTGGCGCTGTGCGCTCATTCGCACCCGAATCATGCTGACCGCCAATTACCCGATTAACTTCTGTAAGGGGTGGTCACATGGCTTCCATCGACCTGCACCCGTCCGATGCCGCACCCGCACCCGTCGTCGCGCCCGCTGCGGCGGCCACGTGGGGTAACTCCGCGCCGCTCGCCCTGGCCGCGTTCGCGGTCACCACGTTCATGCTCAGCATGGTCAACAGCGGAATCGTCAACATCGCCGTCCTGCCCATCGTCTTCGGGGTCGCCCTGATGTTCGGCGGGCTGACCCAGCTGATCGCCGCGTTCTTCCAGTTCCGCATCGGGAACACCTTCGGCGGCGTGCTGTTCGGCGCGTTCGGCGCGTTCTGGCTGTCCCTGTTCGCCATCGCCGAGTTCTTCCTGAAGGACATCCCGGCTGCTCAGGCCGGTCACGCGCTCGGGCTGTTCCTGTACGCGTTCGGCATCTTCACCGTGTTGATCTTCGTCGCGTCGTTCCGGACCAACGTTCTGGTCGTCGCCGCGCTGGCCGACCTGGTCGCCACGTTCTTCGTGCTGGGCGCGGGCAACTGGGGCGGCAATCTGACCGTCGTGCACGCCGGCGGGTACCTGGGCCTGGTCGCCGCCGCGCTGGCCGCCTACCTGTCCTGCGCCGAGGTGTGCGAAGCGACCTACAAGCGCTCGGTGCTGCCCGTCTGGCCCCTGGCCAGCCAGTGACCTGCGCCGTACCGTAGCCATTGCGACGATAAGGAGCACGTCATGGGCCGTTACGCAGAAGAGTTCCACCGCAGCATCGCCGATCCGGAGTCGTTCTGGGGCGATGCGGCTCGGGCCATCGACTGGTACCGGGAACCGTCGGTGATCCTGGACTCCTCGAATCCGCCGTTCTACCGCTGGTTCAGTGACGGGGAACTGAACACCTGTTACAACGCCCTGGACCGGCACGTGCGCGACGGCCGTGGCGGCCAGACGGCACTGATCTACGACAGCCCGGTGACCGGCACCTCCCGCCGGTACACCTACCGGGAACTGCTGGACCAGGTGGCCCGGTTCGCGGGCGTGCTGCAGGGCCTCGGGGTGACCAAGGGCGACCGGGTGGTCATCTACCTGCCGATGATCCCCGAGGCCGCCATCAGCATGCTGGCGTGCGCGCGGATCGGCGCGGCCCACTCGGTCGTGTTCGGCGGCTTCGCGGCGCCGGAGCTCGCGGCGCGCATCGACGACGCGGCGCCCAAGGTGGTGGTCTCGGCCTCGTGCGGCATCGAGGGCACCCGGGTCGTGGAGTACAAGCCGATGCTGGACCGCGCGATCGAGCTGGCCACCAGCAAGCCGGACCGGTGCGTGATCCTGCAGCGCCCGCAGGCCGAGGCGCCGATGGTCGAGGGCCGCGACGTCGACTGGGCCCGGGCCGTCGAGGGAGCCAAGCCCGCCAACTGCGTCCCGGTCAAGGCCACCGACCCGCTGTACATCCTGTACACCTCGGGCACCACGGCCAAGCCCAAGGGCGTAGTCCGGGATAACGGCGGGCACGCGGTCGCGCTCCGCTGGACCATGGACAACCTGTATGACATCAGGCCCGGTGAGGTGTTCTGGGCCGCCTCGGACGTCGGATGGGTCGTCGGGCACTCCTACATCGTGTACGCCCCGCTGCTGGCCGGGTGCACGACCATCCTGTACGAGGGCAAGCCGGTCGGCACCCCGGACGCCGGCGCCTTCTGGCGGGTGATCTCCGAGTACGGCGTGAAGGCGCTGTTCACCGCGCCGACCGCGTTCCGCGTGATCAAGAAGGAGGACCCGGACGGCGAGCTGGCCCGCAAGTACGACCTTTCCGGCATGAAATACCTCTTCCTGGCGGGGGAGCGGCTGGACCCGGAGACGTACCGGTGGGCCAAGGAACTGCTCGGCATTCCCGTCATCGACCACTGGTGGCAAACCGAGACCGGCTGGGCGATCGCGGGCGATCCCATGGGCCTCGAAGCCCTGCCGACCAAGCCCGGGTCCCCCACCGTCCCGATGCCGGGCTACGACGTGCATATCCTGGACGCCGACGGCAACGAGGTCGAGTCCGGGGTCACCGGCGAGATCGTGATGCGGCTGCCGCTGCCGCCCGGGTGCCTGCCGTCCCTGTGGCACGACGACGACCGCTTTATCGACTCCTACCTGTTGCGCCACGACGGCGCCTACGTCACCGGCGACGGCGGCTACCGTGACCGGGACGGCTATCTGTACGTGATGGGCCGCATCGACGACGTCATCAACGTGGCCGGCCACCGCCTGTCGACCGGGGAGATGGAGGAGGTGCTGGCGAGCCATCCCGCCGTCGCCGAATGTGCCGTGATCGGGGTCCACGACCCGGTCAAGGGCGAGGTCCCGCGCGGCTTCGTCACGCTCAAGGCGGGCATTAACAAGGATCCGGCGCTCCTGTCGGCCGAGCTGGTCAAGCTCATCCGCGACCGGATCGGCCCGGTGGCCGCGCTCCGCCGCGTCGATATCGTCGAGGCCCTGCCGAAGACCCGGTCCGGGAAGATCCTGCGCAAGACGATGCGCGGCATCGCCAACGGCCAGGACGAGCCCGTTCCGTCCACCATCGACAACCCAGCCGCCCTCAACGCCATGCGGCCGGTGCTGATCCAGGCCGATTAGCGCGGGGGCAATTCCTTCACCTTCACCCGGGCGGGCAACCCGTAGACGGCCCGCCCGGGTAAGGCATTCCTAGCCGGGAGCCCCCGGTGCGTGGGTCGCGGCCGGCGGCGGCAAATGGGCGCCGCGGCTGATGATGGCCGTCAACGCCTACGGCGGGAACAGGCACGCTCCGTACGTGCGGAGCTTTGACGGATTCGACCTGCCCTGGCGTCACCTGGAGCATCTCACCGAGGACGTCCGCGTCCGCGAGGTCGGGGTCGGCGCCGGTTACCTGATGACCGGCCGGGTGCCATCCCGGCCGGCCCGGTCACGCGGCCGGCCGGACGCCCGCTGAAGACTCCGCAGCCGTGGCTGGGGTCGCCGCCGCCCCACCGCCGAGGAAGTCGGCGATGACCGGCACAACCTCAGCCGGGCTGTCCACCAGCGCGAGGTGGCCGCCGCCCTTCACCGTGTACAGCCGCGCGTCGCGCATCATCATCGTCATCAGTGTGTGGTTGATGTGCGGGGTGATCGGGTCGTCGTCGCCGCAGATGAGCAGCGTCGGCTGACGGATCGTCCACAGCCACGGCAGGCTGGTCCAGCCGAACAGCGGAGCCATCCGGTACATGAGTGCCTGGATGCCGCGCGGGCGGCGGATCTGCATGGAGCGCATGAGTTCGGGCTCGGTCCGCAGGCGGCCGCCGAATATGGTGCCCGCGACCTGCTCCAGCCGCGGTTGCTCGAAGGCGCCCGGCTGCATGAAGCGCCAGTACGCCAGCGGGTTACCGGGCCAGGAGATCCCGCCGAAGGACGTGGAGACCAGCACCAGGCGGCGCACCCGGCGCGGGTGGCTGACGGCCATCTGCTGGGCGACGGCGCCCCCGAACGAGGTGCCGAGTACGTGCGCGGACTCGATGCCGAGCTCGTCCAGGACCCCGGCGCCCACCGACGCCAGCCCCGCCATGGTCGGCGGGAGGGCCGGCATTTCCGAGCGACCGACCCCGGGCGGATCGAACGCGATGACCTGGTACCCGGACAGGTACGGCAGCAGGGGCCGCCATAGCGCGGCCTCGGCCCACAGGCCGGAGTGCAGCAGGAGAGGCTCACCCTCCCCGTAGATCTCGGCGTGCACCCGCAGGCCGCGGATGCGCAACTGGCGGTGCGTGATGCTGCCCGCGGGCGGGCGCGCGATCGCCTCGGCGGCCGTGTGGGCGGTGCCGTCGGCCAACGTTCGCACGCTGGCCTCGGCTGAGCTGGCAGGCATCATGGAGATCCCCTTCGTCATCAGTGCCGTTCTCCCACATGGCACCGATGCGCCAGTTGAAGATCACCCATAAGATATGTACCCGCGCGTAACTTTTTTTACGCGCGCGAAACGTAACTTTGCACGTGTGCCGGCCGTCACACCAGAGGACTGTAGGCCGTCACACCAAAGGTCTCTGGACCGTCACAATGGGGACGTTGGTCCCGTCCAGCCCGATGGCGGCCGCCGTGCGGCCCCCGGGCCGCAGCCCCGGGGCCCGGGGCCCCAACCCCCGGGCGGAATCATGCGCTCAGAAGGGCTGGCCGCCCACGTCCACCTGGCCGGGGGCTACGAGCCACGTCAGCGCCTCGTGCAGGGCGTCCAGCGCGCTGTTGCGGTGAAGCACACCAGGTCGATGACCACATTGGGTGCAGCGCCGCGATCCGCGCGCCGAGGATGCCCGCGGCGTCCTCCGCGTCCCGGTCAGCCGTGACCCGGGTGACCGGGTTCCACTGCGGGCTCGGCCGGTATGGCTCGCGGGTGCCGCGGCTCGCCAGCGTGGTCACCCCGCTGGGCAGCAGGCCCGTCAGCCCGAGGGCCCGCCGCTCCGGCTCGGTGAAGGCGGTGCCCCGGTTGAGCATGGCGCTGGCGAGCACCGCGTTGCCCCGCGCGCGGATGCGCACGCGGTACCCGCCGGGCCCGTGGACCAGGTCATAGGGTCGCTCGTACATGGCGGTGGCCGTTTCCTCGCAGGTGCAGGCGGACGGTCATATTCTGACCGGCCGTCCTGCGCCGGGCGCCGTCGCGTCTTCCTAACGAGGATGTCCCGGTGGCGCTCCGCGTCAAGACGCTTGATCTGCCGAACGGACCTTGGTGAGACGATTATGCAGCATGCTGAGTACATCCGCGCGGGCGGCGTGGCGCTCCTCGTAGTCGTGCAGGGCCACGAGGTCGTCCTCGCTCAGGCGGCGCAGCCGGGCCCTGATCGAACCGAGGGTCAGCTCGTCCCACCCCGGCACCGGTGGATCCCCGGCCGGGCCCCGTTCGGAAACATCCGGCCCGGCAGCGGGTACCGCCCCGAGCTGGGGTCCGGCTGCGGGTGCTTCCGGCTCAGCCCTGAGCTTGACCGACTCGAGCTTCGGCCCGGGCGTGACCGCAGCGAGCGCAGCCTCGGGCTCGACCGACTTCAGCTCAGCTTCGGGCTTGACCGACTTCAGCTGCGGGCCGCGCTTGACCGCCTCGAGCTCGGGCTTGGGCTCCACCGCGGCCAGCTGCTGGTGCGGTTCGGCCGCCTCCCAGGGCGGCACCGGCACCGGCACGGCGGAGGGCGCGGGTGCGGCCACCGGGGCGGTGACGGTCTCCGCGGCCGGGACTGGCACGCAGGCCGGGCGTGCGGCTGGCGCGCTGGCCGCCGGGCCTGAAACGGTCCGGCCGGCGACGCCCAGGACGGACGAGAGCGAGGCGTCGACCACGACCTCCGTCATGCGCATCGCGCACGCCGCCGCCTCAAGCTGCCGTTCAACCCACCAGAGAGGATTGGCCCACTGCCAGGTGACCCGCCCGAACTTTGTTGTGGTCATGGTTACCGACCTTATCTCGTCGATAAGAGCCGCTCCCGGCGCGCCTCGTGCACCCGGTGGGCCCGGTGTGCCCGGGGCGCCGGTGGGAGGGGGCTCAGCCGCCTACTTGGCGTTCTTGAGGCTCTCGGTGGCCGCGGTGGCGGTGGAGATCAGCTGCTTGGCGAAGTCACGCTGAGCGTTCAGCAACATGGTGGCGAAGTCGAAGACCTGGTCGATCACCTGCTCCGGGTCGACCGCCCCGGCGCCCGGCAGCTGGCCGAGGCCCTGCTGGAAGGCGTGGGTCCAGGCGTCGAACGCGGAGATGATGGTGTCCTGGGTCTGCTTGAACGTATCGGTGTACTGCTGCGGCGAAGTCATGGTGTCCTCCGTGTGACGTATCGGATGCTTACGACGCTACGCGCCTTTGCAAACTATGTCAAGCAAGGCGCGTGGCATACCAAGCACAAAGGTTCTGGTCAGGGAAACTTTAACCAGAACCGGGACGCGGAAACCGAATTTTCCGGCGCCTGCATGTTTCAAGGCGAATAGCCGGGAAGCGTACATACCAAGGGCTGTTCGATCACTGCCCCGTACCCCCTACCCGGGATCAGCGCGGTCGCGACGCGGCACCGCGTCCGAGCGTGTGGCGACGGTCGCGACCGGCACCGGTGTCCCCCGAAGGAGCCAGCCTTGCCGGCACCGCCGTCCTCTGCATCGCAGCGAATCGATCAACTGACGGACGTCCCCTCGTTCCCGCCGCCCGAGGAGTTCGTCAAGCACGCGAAGGTGACCGACCCCGCCGTCTACGACCGCGCCGCCGCCGACGCTCCCGCCTGGTGGGCCGAGCAGGCGCGCACCCGGCTGGACTGGCAGACCCCGTTCAGCCAGGTCCTCGACCACAGCAACGCGCCGTTCTGCACCTGGTTCGCCGACGGCACGATCAACGCCTCGTACAACTGCCTCGACCGGCACGTGAACGCGGGCCACGGGGACCGGGCCGCCTTCCGCTGGCACGGCGAGGAAGGCGAGGAACGGTCCCTGACCTACGCCGGGCTCCTGGCCGACGTGCAGCGCCTGGCCAACGCGCTGAAGTCACGCGGCGTGCGCAAGGGCGACGTGGTAGGGATTTTCCTGCCGATGATTCCCGAGGTCGTGGTGGCCATGCTGGCCTGTGCCCGGATCGGCGCGCCGCACAACGTGGTGTTCGGCGGCTTCTCGCCGTCCGCCGTGCGGGAGCGGATGGAGGTGTCGCGGGCCAAAGCGCTCATCACCACCGACGGCGCGCGGCGGCGCGGCAGGACCGCCCCGATCAAGCAGGCCGTGGACGACGAAATCGGCGACCTGGACACCCTGGAGACGGTGATCGTCGTCCGCGCCACCGGCGTGTCCTGCTCGATGCGGGATGGCCGGGACTACTGGTACGATCATTTGCTCGCCGAGGCCGCGCCGGAGTGCCCGGCCGAGCCGATGGAGGCCGAGCACCCGCTGTTCCTGCTCTACTCCTCCGGTTCCACGGCCAAGCCGAAGGGCATCGTCCACAGCACCGGCGGCTATCTCACCGGCGTGGCCACCACGATGGCGATGGTGTTCGATCTCGATGCCGAACGGGACGTGTTCTGGTGCACCGCCGACGTCGGGTGGATCACCGGTCACTCCTACATCGTGTACGGCCCGATGGCCAACGGCGCCACCTCGGTGATGTACGAGGGCGCGCCGGACTATCCGGACAAGGACGCCTGGTGGAACCTGGTCGAGAAGGAACAGGTCTCGATCTTCTACACCGCCCCCACCGCGATCCGCAGTGCCATGAAGTGGGGCGAGGAGTACCCCGCGCGGCACGACCTGTCCTCGCTCCGGCTGCTCGGCACGGTCGGCGAGCCCATCAACCCGAAGGCCTGGCTGTGGTACTACACGGTCGTCGGCGGCGAGCGGTGCCCGGTGGTCGACACCTGGTGGCAGACCGAGACCGGGGCCATCATGATCGCGCCGCTGCCGGCCCTGACCGCGACCAAGCCCGGTTCGGCCACCCTCCCACTGCCGGGCGTCTCCGCCGCCCTGTACGACGAGAAGGGCAATGAGATCACCGAGGGCGACGGACTGCTGGTGCTGACCCAGCCGTGGCCCAGCATGCTGCGGACCCTGTTCGACGACCCGGACCGCTATATCCAGACCTACTTCTCCCGGTTCGGCCCCCGGACCTACTTCGTCGGGGACGGCGCCCGCCGGAATGAGGACGGCTACTTCTGGATCACCGGCCGCGTCGACGACGTGATCAACGTCTCCGGTCACCGGATGTCCACGGCGGAGATCGAGTCGGCCCTGGTGGCCCACGCGGCCGTCGCGGAGGCCGCGGTCATCGCGGTCACCGACGAGATGAGCGGCCAGGCCGTCATCGCCTACGTGACCGTCGTCGGCGAGGCGGAGCCCGGGCCGGACCTGGCCACCGATCTGCGCGACTACGTAGGGACGCGGATCGGCAAGCTCGCCCGGCCGAGGCGCATTATCTGGAGCCCCGAACTCCCCAAGACCCGATCAGGAAAAATCATGCGCCGGCTGCTGCGCGACATCGCGGAGGGCCGCGATCTCGGTGACGTCACCACCCTGGCCGACCCGTCGGTCGTGTCGGCCCTGCAGCAGGCGGCCGGAGAAGGGAGTAAGCCGTGACGTCAGCCCCCGGGACACAAGACGAGGCGCAGACGCGCGCACCCGACCACAGTGACGACGGCATGGTCGCGCACCGGGTCGCCCTGGTGACCGGTGGCACCCGCGGCATCGGCGCCGCGGTCAGCCGGGCGCTGGCCCAGGAGGGCGCGTCCGTCGCGGCCGGCTACTGGCACAATCAGGAGGCCGCCGAGAAGTTCGCCGCCAGCATGCGGGCCGACTATCCCCGGCAGAAGTTCACCACGCACGAGGGCAACATCGGCGTCACCAACGACTGCCGCCGCGTGGTCAACGAGGTCATCGAGCAGCACGGGCGGCTCGACATCCTGGTCAACAACGCCGGGATCACGATCAACAAGGTCGCCGCCAAGATGAGCGACGAGGACTGGCACAAGGTTCTCGACGTCAACCTGTCCGGCGCCTTCTTCATCTCCCAGGCCGCCCTCGATCACATGATGGAGCGCGGCACCGGCCGGATCATCAACGTCTCCTCGGTCATCGGCGAGACGGGCAACATCGGCCAGGTCAACTACGCGGCGTCCAAATCGGGCCTGTTCGGCCTGACCAAGTCGCTGGCCCGCGAGGCGATATTCCACCTGGGCAAGGCCGGGCGCCCGCCGGGCGAGGGCGCGAGCGTCACCGTCAACGCCGTCACGCCCGGTTTCGTCGAGACCGACATGGTGGCCGGGATGCCGGACAAGGCCCTGGACCGGGTGCGCGCCCAGATCCCGATGGGGCGGCTGGGCCAGCCCGAGGAGATCGCCCGCGTGGTGGCCTTCCTGGCCGCGGACGACTCCGCCTATATCACCGGGCAGACATGGGCCGTCAATGGCGGACTGGATATGTGACCGAAGGCGACTGAACATGACCGCAGGCGATCGGACGTGTGACCGCGGAGGAGCGGACCGAGCAGATGACGAACACCGATCTTCCGGGCAGCAACGGCCTTCCCGCCAACGGCCTTCCGGCCGGCCTGGTCACGATGTGCATCGGCGGCGGCCAGGGCATCGCCGCCATCTTCGAACGACTCTGAACCAGCCGGGGGCTGGCCCGCCGTACGGCCCGTCACAGGCCCGGCGGGCCAGCCGCCTCAGCAGCCTTAGCAGCGCCAGCAGCAGCAACGTATGAAGAGGAGGGTGCCGGTGAGCCCGAACGACGGCGACCGGGAGCGTACCGAGCAAACCGACAATGCTGGTGGTCCGGAGACGGGCCTGGTCGCGCCCGGCATGGACGTGGGTGATTTCCTGGGGTCGATGGCCTCGGTGCTGACGAGAGCGGCCCTGCGGCCGGCCGAGGTCGCCGCGGCGAGCCTGCGCTTCGGGGCCAACCTCGCGCAGATCGGCCCGGCGGCCTGCTCGCGCTGGCTCGGGCAGGAGGCGCAGCCGCCTTTCCCGCCGGACCCGAAAGACCGCCGCTTCGCTGACCCGGCGTGGGAGCAGAACCCCGCCTTCTACGCGCTGCGGCAGTGGTACCTGGCGGCCCGCCAGTACGGCGAGGAACTGCTCGTGGCGGGGGAGTCCGACCCGGTGGCGGACGGGAAGGCCCGGCTGGTGGGCGGCTTGCTCGGTGACGCGCTCGCGCCCACGAACTACCTGCTGACGAACCCGGCCGCGCTGAAACGCGCCTTCGAGACCGGGGGCGCGAGCGTGCTGGCCGGGGCCCGCAACTTCGCCGGCGACCTGGCGCACAACGGCGGCCGCCCGCAGCAGGTGGACCGGAGCTCGTTCACGCTCGGCGAGAACCTGGCCGCGACCGAGGGCAAGGTGGTGTTCAGGAACGAGCTCATGGAGCTGATCCAGTACGTACCGCAAACCAGGGAGGTGCACGCGGTCCCGCTGCTGGCCAGCCCGCCGTGGATCAATAAGTACTACATCATGGACCTGGCACCGGGCCGCAGCTTCCTGGAGTGGGCGGTCCAGCACGAGCGCACCGTGTTCACGATCTCCTGGCGCAACCCCGCGCCGTCAATGCGCGACGTCACGCTCGAGGACTACCTCACCGACGGGCTGCAAACCGCGCTCGACGTCGTCGCGGACATCACCGGCGCGGACAAGATCGACATTGTGGGGCTGTGCCTCGGCGGGGCGCTGACCGCGATGCTCGCCGCGCACATGGCTGCGACGGGCGACAAGCGGATCAACTCGCTGACCCTGCTCAACACCCTGCTCGACTACAGCAAGCCGGGCATCCTGGGCAACTTCACCGACGAGCAGACGGTGGCCCAGCTCGAGCACCGGATGGCGGAGACCGGCGTGCTGGACGGCGCCCAGATGGCGGTCACCTTCGACCTCCTGCGCGCCAACGACCTCATCTTCAGCTACCTGGTCACCAACTGGCTGATGGGCCAGAGTCCGCCGGCGTTCGACATCCTGGCCTGGAACGGCGACAGCACCCGGCTGCCGGCCGCCATGCACTCCTTCTATCTGCGGTCCCTGTATCTGCGGAACGAACTGGCCCGCGGCGAGCTCACCCTGGCCGGGCAGCGGCTGGCGCTGCCGGACATCATCAGCGACAGCTACGTTGTCGGGGCGGTGAACGACCATATCGTCCCGTGGGAGGCCTCCTACCAGGCCAGCCGGCTGCTCGGCGGAGACGTGCGCTACGTGCTGAGCTCCGGCGGCCATATCGCCGGCATCGTCAACCCGCCCGGCCCCAAGGCCCGGTACGAGGCGATGACCCAGGAGTCCCCGCCCACCCCGGCCGAATGGCGCGCGGCCGCCACCGCGACCGAAGGTTCCTGGTGGGAAGACTGGACCGAATGGTCCTCCCGCCGGGCAGGCCCGCTCGGCGCCCCGCCCCCCATGGGCGGCGACCGCCACCCGCCGCTCGACGACGCCCCCGGCACCTACGTACGCGACTAACCCCGGGCCCCGGCAGGACCGGCGCTGGACGGTTCGCATTCGGGCTCCGCCGTGTGCCTTCCCTCCAGGGCCGCGACGTTCATGCCCAACCGCCTGGTCAGGGCCCGCTGGCCAGCCCCGGCCCGTGCACCCTGCCACGCCGCGAGGGCTGCGTCGTCCAGGGCCCGGCCGAAGCAGAACGTCAGCGGCCACCGGTGCAGCCAGGATGCCCGCGCAGACACGTAGGGTAGCTTTGACACTACCGCGTGGCGGCGCTGGGTCCCGTAAATGTCGGCGGGGCCTGCTACTATCGAACTAGCAATCGAAAGACGCTAGTGAGGTGCCGCCGGGGGTTCATCCGGCTGGCCAGACAGCGGACCGGCATATTACCGGTTACCGATGGAGACGGCCGCCCTTGAGCGCGGCTGTGCTGCCCCGGCCGTTGAGCCGGGCGCAGATTGTGAGCCCAGGGAAGTTTCCTGTCCTGCGAGGCGGGCCCGGGCTGTTGCTTCCAGTTCGCTGACCCCGGCGCAGGGAGGTGATCCCGTCCATGTGCACTCTTAACGAGCCCGCCGCGCCGTCCAGCCCGGCGCAGGCCCTGGCCATGGTGCATGCCGGGCTGGGTTACCTGGCCGCCTGCGACGCCGCCGGCCTTGAGACCACCGCGCAGGCGGAGGCGCTGGTGGGGCTGGAACAAGCCGAGGCCCGCCACACCGCAGCCCGGGCGAAGATCCTGGCCGCGTTCACCGCGCAGGACGGGTTCCAGGACGACGGGCATTACGGGGCCAAATCGTGGCTGCGGGCCTTCACTAAGATCACTCACAGGGCCGCCGCCGGGGCGACCGGGTGGGCGCGGCGACTGGCCGCGCATCCGGTGATCGCCGCCGCGCTGGCCGCCGCGCAGATCAGCGCCTCGCGGGCGCGGCAGATCTGTGAGTGGACCGACGAGTTGCCGGGTCGTGCTGGACGCGCTGTCCGGCAGGGCCGGGCCGGAAGATACCCGCACGCTGCTGCAGCGCCACCATGACGCGCTGGAGGAGGCCTGCCAGCGGCCCATGCGGTCGTAGCGTTTTGCTGTCTTTGCGGGGGTAATGCCGCTTGGCTTTATGCCGGCGTCTGGGCGGCAGATCAGGCGATGTCCAGGCGTTCGAGGGGCTGGCCGGTAATGGCCGCGATGATCTCGAAGCCTCGAGCGTCAACTCGGTGCTATAGGTCACTGGGTCGAGGAACAGGATTGCTATAGGTCACCGGGTCGAGGAACAGGATATGGTTCCCGAGCTTGTTGACCGCGATGAGACCACTGCTGCCTGTGGTCCGCTGAGTTACCGCGGCCGGCCTATTCAGGTTCTTCCCGCTGCGTGTGCCAGGTAGTCGGCCGTGGCCCGCTCGCTGACCGCGACGTGCTGAGCGGCCGGGCCGAGCCGCAGTTCCTGGTACCGGCCGAGCGCGCCGGGTATCTCGCTGGGCGAGGTGATCGCGGTCGCCGTCCGGGCCAGCGCAGCTACGTCGTACAGTCCCTGCCGGAACCCGCCGCCTACCATCGGGCTGGCGGCGTGCGCGGCGTCACCGGCGAGCGCGGCCCGGCCGCGGGCTAGCCGCCTCGGCTCGTAGTGCACGATCGGGGTACCGAACACGGTTCCGCTATGGAGCGCAAGGGCCAGGGCCTCCCGCCACGGGCTCGGCCAGTTCGCGGCGGCGAAGTCGGTGAGGCGCTCACGGACCGGGCGGGGCAGCGCGCCCGGTGCCAGGCTGCCGTGGATCGTCTCACCAGCCAGCAGGCCCATGTCGCGGAGCAGGTCCCCCTCTTCGGGGTCGTACCAGACCATGTTGAGGCGGCGCTGCCCGGGGCTTGTCTGGCCTGCCGCCCCGGGAACCAGATAGGTAACCAGGCGGTACGGGCCGGCGTAAAACTCCCGGGACGGCTCGCCGGCGTCCAGTGCGGCGAGTCCGCCGGGCATGGCCTGCTCATCGACCAGGGTGCGCCACAACAGCACCCCCGCGTAGCGGGCGTCCGGCAAATCCGGATCAACGGCGGCGCGCACCGTGCTCCGCGCACCGTCCGCTCCGATCACCAGGTCCGCGCCGTACTCGCCGCCATCCGCTGCGACCACGCGCGCAGGCTGCTGACCGTTCCCGGGGTGCACGGTAGTCACTTCGGTCCCGCGATGCACTGTCACGCCCGGGTAGCGCAACGCGTGCGTCTCCAGCCATCCCTGCAGCAGGTGCCAGGCCGTGGTGTCGCGATCGGTGCCGTGCAGCACGGGGGGCTCCTCACGGATGCCGGTCACCTGACGGAGCAGGGCGACGTCCACGCCCAGGCCCCCGCCGCCCTCAACGGCCGGGGCCGGGCTGCGCTCAAGCACCGTCACCTCCACCCCCAGCCGGGACAGCGCGATCGCCGTGGACAGGCCAACCAGGCTGCCCCCGGCCACCACGCACCGCACCGGACGGGCTGTGACGCTCCTCACGGCTCACTGCCCGGTTCGCAGGGCGTCGACCTCGGCGGTGTCGGCCGCAAGGGACTGCTGGATGAAGTGGCGGTAGTTCCCGGCGATGCGGGCTTCGGTGGCGTCCCGGTCCGCGTGCCCGGCCAGGTAGTCGGCAACCGGCTGGTCCCAGATGCTGCGGCCGACGGCGAAGCCCACGTAGCCCGGCAGCGGCGCCGCGACCGACAGCCAGTGGTCCACCTGGCGCTGCGGCGCGTTGCGGCCGAGCACGATGGACGAGCTGGCCGGGGCGCCGGAGTCCCGGACGGCGTCCAGGACCAGTTGCGCCCCCGCGGTGGTCTCGTAACCTTCAGCTTCCAGATGCCGGGATGGACGCCCGCGGCGGTGAGCGAGCCGATGACCTGGGCGGTGAGCGCTGGCCGTGCGGTTTCGTCGTAGAGGGCCTGGTCGTCGTGGGCGACGAGCTGCTCGCGGGTGGGCGGGACGAGGAGCTCACACATCCAGCGGCGCCGGCTCGCGGTTACCCAGTCATGCAACCGCCGCAGCGCGCCGGTCTGCGCGTCGCGCAGCTCGGCGGGGTCGGCGGGGTTGAACCGGACCAGGACCTTGACCCAGTCCGGGTCGAACACCTCGACGTGGGCGGCGAAGTCATCGCCGTATTCGAAGGTCAGGCGGTCAGCGCCACTGGTCTCGACGGGCATGGCGAGGACGAAGCCCGCCTTTCTGGCCTGGCGGGCGACGTCGGCGCCGAGCTGTTCGTCGACCAGGATCCCGAGCTGGCCGGGGCCCGGTGTGCCCTCTGCCACCTGGCGGGCGCCCGCGAAGATGAGCTCCTTGGCGCTGCGCATGCCCGCCAGCTGCCCGGCGTCCGGTGTGCCCCGCACGCCGAACAGGGTCCCGCCGAACGAGTCACGGTGATCCATCGCCAGGATGAACAACGGCTGCGCCGCGGACGGCGGCCCGATGCGGACCATAGTGCTGTCGTCGGTCATGATCGCTGCCTTTCTGGTTGGCGCCCGGGCTCTGGCGGGCCGGACGATCAGGTCAGGTACTGCCGTGCCTTTGCCAGGCCGACGCTGGCGGCGGTTCAGCATCCACGGCGCCGGCGAGCGCGGCGGCATGCCCGGCGCCCACGACCGGGGTCAGCCAGGCCCGGAGCTGCTGGACGCCGGGCCTGCGGAACCGCCCGGCGGCGTAGAGATCTTCGGTGCCGCCAGGCCCGGGCAGCAGGATCTTCCAGGTCGCCGGCTGGCCCGCCGGCCCCCCGAAGGTCAGCGCGCAGACCAGGGCGGCGCCATCACGGAGCGCATACCTGGTCTGCTGCCCGGCGTGGGTTCTTTCGACGGTCATATCTTCATCTCCGTATCCGGCGTCCCGGCGGTCGCGCCGGCCGTTCCAGGCCGGGGCGCGGACTCACGCCGGGTCCGGCCTTCCCAGCATGCGGCTGGTCACGGCGCCAGGGACGATCCTGGCGAAGGCGATGGCGAGCGGATAGCAGACCGGGCGTGGTAGACGAGCACGGCCCCGATGGGCGCGCCGGCAGGCATGGCGGCGGCGATCAGCCGGCCGTCCCCTTTCGAGCCCGGCCCGCCGGCCAGCACGCTGTCGGCGGCTATCCCGGTGATGGTGAGCGTCAGCACAGTTGTGGTGAGTCAGGTACGCGATCTTGCCGGTGGCGGCGTTGTGGATTCCCATCGCGGCACCAGCCCCACAATAAGCGCGTACCGGCGCGCCAGCCAGCGCGAAGCCCGCCAGCATGATGTGTCCGGAACCGCCCGGTCGGCAGCACCTCACGGCCGCGGCTGTCCTCCGTCAGGACCGCGGGCGCCGCGGACAGCACCAGTGCGGCCAGCAGGAAACCCAGTACGGCAGCGGCCCGCGAGACCGCCCAGCTACCGGGAAGGTCAGCGAGCCCGGCGACCATGAACCGTGGCACGGCCACCGCCAGCACCGCGGCCAGGGCACCCGTGCGGACCGCGCTGGCCAGCATGAACGCGGCGAAGACCGCGAACGCGACAATGGCGCTGCTGATCGCCTCGTTCCGGCTGCTGCCACCGGATCCGCCCAGCAGCAAGGGGCAGCTGGACGTTCCCGGCGCCATCACCGTCACCGCGGGGGTCGCCCTGCTCGTGTTCGCGGTCGCCCGGGCGACACGCTGACGGTCACCCAGCCGGTACTGCCCATCAGGACTAGGTCGAGCCCCCGGGGCGCCCGCGCTGTCATGGACGATATGCGCGTGGATGCACACGCAGCGCACGCACCCGTCAGGCGTGTCAGATCGGCGTTATGCGCGGAGCGCAGACTGTTACCTGGAAATTTTAATCCTCGGCCAACGTCGCCTTGAGTTCATGTTTTTGAATAGTCATCAGGGTTAGTCCTGGGTTAGCCCCGGGTTAGCCCTGTCGGCCGCGCCAGACGACTCTGTGCCTGGCTGACGGCGCGGCAGGCCGATGTGACACAGATCACGATGCAATCGGGCTATCAATGCTGCCAGCGGCCCATGCGGTCGTAGCGTTTTGCTGTCTTTGCGGGGGTAATGCCGCTTGGCTTTATGCCGGCGTCTGGGCGGCAGATCAGGCGATGTCCAGGCGTTCGAGGGGCTGGCCGGTAATGGCCGCGATGATCTCGAAATCCTTATCCACGTGCAGGACAGTCAGGCCGGCCAGCTCAGCCGCCGCGGCAATGAGCAAATCAGGGATCGACGGGGCCCGGTGCTGACCGCGGTCGGCGAGCAACGTGAGGACTTCGACCGCGCGGTCCTCGATCGCCGGCGTCAGGTACTCGACGGGCATCGCGGCCAGCGGCGGCCGCCCCAGGCTGGCGCGCAGATCCGCGCCCGCGCGGGCCGAATAGCCGACTTCCAGGCGGGTGATAGTGGTGATCCGGACCACCCCCCGCTGGATCCGCGCCGCCCACTCCGCGGCGTTGCTGCTGGCGGCCAGGCGGACGAGCGCTGACTTGTCAATCAGCCAGTTCGTCACCGCCACGCTTGCGACATCACATCAGGATCGGCCAGGTCACTGAACACTTCGGCGAACCTGGCCAGGTCCCCTGTGCTCACCGCAGACCCGGCCGCGGCGGCATCCTGGGCCAGCCGGCGGCGAACGTATTCGCTGCGGGACAGGCCCAGACGGGCCGCCCGGGCATCCACCGCAGCGATGACATCATCAGGTACATCACGGATCAGCATGTCGGTCATGCCCACCTCCCAGCGATATCCCATGATAGCGCTTGAGGTTGCCACCGGACGACGCAGAGCGCGCCCGGAATGCGCGTCCTCGCCGAAACGCACCGACCCGCCTGCGCGGCTCAAGGCCATGGAATCTCAGCGGCCATCGGCGCGCCGATCTGGACGATATGCGCTCGTCGTCATGGCTGGCCACCCCTGATCGGGCCGACGAGGGGCGATTTTGGGCGATTCCCGGCTGCGCCTGATTATGCGCCTCAGCCATCATCAAGTGCCTGATATTTCGGGCTCGGACGCCGGGGCTGGTGTGGTCGGCGACCGCAGCGGTCACGTGGTCGCGGCACGGGCCGGCAGCGTGGCGCCGCCCCAGCGGTCGCCGTCAGCGGTTGTCCGGCCTGAGCCAGCAGGCCATCTGCGATCTGGCCCTGGCGGCAGTGGTATTTTCCGTAGGGGTGCCAGTGTAGGGAGGTCAGGCTGCGCGCATTCGCTGTCCGGAGCTTCGGCGAGCCTCCGTCGGTGCAGGACCTGCCCGTTCCCGCCTACGACGGCACCGTGCTCATTCGTGTGCGGTTCGCGGGAGTCAACCCGCTCGACAACAATCTTCTCGAACGCCTGACCGCCACCTCGTCGTATCCGTTTGTCGCAGGCATTGACTTCGCCGGCGTGGCTGAGCGGGTCCCGGCTGGGGGACACGGGTTGCGGGCCGGCGACCGGGTCTTCGGCATGGCGCGGACGCACGGCTCCTACGTCGAGTACACCGCAGTCGCCCCGGCGGCCAAGATGGAGCCGGTGGCGCGTATCCCCGACGGGGTTGGGGACGACCAAGCCGCCGCGCTGCCCATTCCGGCGGTCACTGCGCTACGGACGGTGGACCTTCTCGAGGTCACCGCAGGTCATCACGTCGTGGTAATGGGCGCGGCCGGCGGGTCGGCGGCTACGCGGTGCAGATAGCGCGCTCCCGCGGCGCGCACGTCATCGCGACCGTGCGCGGCGACGCCGACGAGGCTCGTCGTCTCGGGGCCGGGGAGGTGTACGACAGCCGCACCGTTGACGTGATCGATGCGCTGTACGCCGATCACCCCGACGGCGTCGATGCCGTCCTTGATCTGGTCAACGGTCCGGACGCCATCCGTCGTGACGCCGAGGTTATCCGGCCCGGCGGACACCTGGTCTCGACCATCTTCGCGGCGGACGAAGGCTGGTTTGCTGAACGGCAGATCACTGCACGCAACCACGCCTCCAGCGCGAATCCCTTGATCTCGCCCCAGGGGCTGACCACGGTCGCGCGGATGCTCGCGGACGGCACGATCAGCGCCCGCATCGGTTCCACCGTCAACCTCGACGCCGCCGGGCAGGTCCTGGACGAGCTCCGCCATGGCGGCCTGCGCGGCAAGGCCGTCATCCGCCTCTAGACTCCGGCCGCACCGACCCAGGGACAATCCCAGCGGACCCGCACACCGGGTGGCTCGCGGAGGACCAGCCCTTGTGGCGCGCTGGGATAGCACGGGTCAACGCTCAGCCGGGACCGGGGCTCTGGCATCACCCGCGTGCCTGCGTCGGGATCGCCATTTCCGACGAGAGCCCGACACTAGGTTGAGGGCCTGACGCCGAGTTTGGGAAGAGATGGTAGAGGTGTGATCCGACCGTGGGCTGGAATCCGTATTGGGGCGGGCTAGCGTGCTCCGGTAGGGCTTACGGGATAGCTAAGCACTGGCGAGATCGGTCAGCGCCGCGTCCGCATGCGGCGGGGTGTGCACCCGGGAGGCGATGGCGGCCGCGACCAGGCAAGCTGCGGCGCCGGTCAACAGGGCCGCCCGCACCCCGGCAGCCGAGATGATCGCCCCGGTGATGATGCTGCCGACCGGGGTGGTTCCGGTGTAGACATACACCCACAGCGCCATGATCCGCCCGCGGTAGGCCGCAGACGAGTGCAGCTGCAACGTGGTTGAGCACAGTGTCACGAACGAGAAGGCGGCCGCCCCGGTCGCCAGTAGCGTCAGGCACGCGACGGCGACATCCGGTGCCCCGGCTGTCGCGGCCAGGAAGGCCCCGAAGGCCAGCGCGGCGGTCATCAGGTACTGCCGGCGGGGATGGCGGATGAGGCCGACGCCGAGCGAGCCGGCGACCGAGCCGACGCTGAGCATGGTGGACAACAGCCCGTAGGTGCCGCCGTTGCCATGGAAGGTCTGCCTCGCCAGGACGGGCAAGATGACCGGGAAATTGAAGGCCAGCAGCCCGACCAGTGCCATCATGACCAGCGGCAGCCACAGCTGCTGGCGGCTGGCCGCGTACCGCAGGCCCGCACGGACGCCGCCAGTCGCGCGCCGCCCGCGCGTGCCGGGCCGCAGCGGGCGCAGCATCACCAGCGCGACGATCACGGCCAGGTATGACAATGCGTTGACCGCGAAACACGGTGTCGTGCCGATCGTGACGATCAGTACGCCCGCCAGGGCCGGGCCGACCACCCGGGCGCTGTTCATGACGACGCCGTTGAGGCTGACCGCGCTGGAAAGGTCCTCCGGCATCACCAGCGAACTGACGAATGCCTGCCGGGCGGGAGAGTCGACGATCTGCACGACACCGCCGGCCACGCTGATCGCGACGATCGCCGCAACGGACGCCTTCCCGGCGACCGCCAGTGCCCACAGCAAGCCGGCCAGCACACCATAGGCCGTCTGGGTGCAGATAAGCAGCCTGCGCAGGTTGACCCGGTTGGCGATCGTCCCGCCCCAGGGGCCAAACAGCAGCGACGGTACGCCGCCCACCGCCAGTACCAGGCCCAGTTCCGCGGCTGAGCCGGTGAGCCGCAGGACCAGCCAGCCGATAGCGGTCTGCTGCACGAAGGTTCCGCTGGCCGAGGCGACCTGACCCGCGAAATACAGCCGGAACGGCCGCGAACGCAGCGCACGGAACGCCCCCCGCCTGCCGGTGGCCCGAACATGATCACCTGGTGCCGTAACGGTCGGCGCGCCTTGCTCCGCAGGCTGAGCGCTTTCTTCTTCAACCTGGGGCGCGGCCTCCGGCACGACTCTCAACCGTTGCAGCAGAGTGCTTGTTAGCGCTCATGCCACAGTCCTGCCTTGCGGCGGGACGGTCCCGGTCTGACCCGTGTACGCGGTGCCGGGTTGACGTTTCGCAGCCACCAGCGACCCGGGGGTCGTCTTACGGTCGGCTCCACGTCCGTTGCTGTCCGGGCCACTCCCGGCCAGTTGACGCTTACCGTATTCGGCGAGGTTCACGGCGGCGTTCCGGTCCCGGTCAGCGACCAGCCCGCACGCCCCGCACACGTAGGTCCGCTCGGACAGGAGCAGCTTGGTTTTCACCGCTCCACAGCCTGAGCATGTCTTACTACTGGCGAACCACCGGTCTGCGACTATCACAGCCCCGCCACGCCAGGCGGTCTTGTACGCGACCTGCCGCCGGAACTCAGCGAACGAGGCATCCGCCACGTGGCGGGCCAGCCGCCGGCTGGCGAGCATCCCATGCACATTGAGGTCTTCGATCACCAGCGTCCCGAACCGGCCGGTCAGGTTGGTGGTGGCCTTGTGCAGCGCGTCCCGCCGCTGGTCGGCGACACGGCCCTGAACCTTCCCCAGCGCCACCGCGGCGCGGCGCCACCGGTTCGACGGCGGCTGCCGGGCCCGCCGGTCCGGGCCCCGCCGCCGGCACACGGTGCGGGACAGGCGGCGGACCTTCCGCAGCGACCTGCCCAGGTGCCGCGGATTGGGGATCTGCTCCCCGGTGGACACGACGGCGAGGGTCTTGATCCCCAGGTCGACGCCGGCCACCGCGCCCGGGTCGGCCGGTGACGGCCGGGACACGTCCTGCTCGACGGTGAACGCGGCGAACCAGCGGCCCCGCTCAAACCGCACCGACACGCCCAGCACCCGCGCCGTCCCCGCCACGACCAGATCAGCGAGCCGGGTGCCGGGCTCGTGCAGCTTCACCCGGCCGATCCGCGGCAGCACCGCATGCCGGGCCTCGCAGCGGAACGCGCCGGTGGTGAACCGGATCGACGGGCGGGCCGTCCGCCTGGACCTGGACCGGGGAAACCCGGCCGACTTGCCTTTCCGCTGCCCCTTACGGGAGCCGGCCCAGTTTTTCAGCGCCCGCGCGAGCTGGTCCAGGCCGGTATTGAACGCCTCCTTCGAGCACTGCGCCCACCAGGGCGCGGCCGTGCCCTTGGCGGCGTTCCAGTCTTTGCGCAGCGAGTACAGCGACCATGAGATGGCGGGGGTCAGGTCGCCGCCGGTGATCCCGTAGGTGGCTTCCGCCGCCCGCTGATCCATCACGGCTTTCACCCGTGCCAGGCCCCAGTTGAACGCCACCCGCGCCGCACCCGCATGCGACCGCAGCGCCCGCTCCTGCGCCGGGGTGGGATCCAGCGCGAACCTGTAAGCGAGCAAGCCGGTCATGCTGGGCCGTCCGTTGAAGTCACGGCAGCTACCGCACGCGCGGCCCGGTTCGCGGCGGCACGCCGCCCGTACAGGCGGGCGCACAGGGACGTGAGGATCTCGGTCACGTCCCGCACCAGGTCATCGTCTACTCCGGCCGGGTCCACCACGAGCAGCCCGCGCCCGGACGCGGCGAGTGCCGCCTCGACGTACTCCGCGCCGAACCGGGCGAATCGATCCCGGTGCTCCACCACGATCATGGTCACGGACGGGTCGCGGAGCAGGGCGAGGAACTTACGGCGCTTGCCGTTCAGGGCGGATCCGGTTTCGGTGACCACGCGGCCGACCGTGATGCCGCGCCCGGTCGCCCACGCGGTGACCCGGGCCACTTGCCTGTCTAGGTCGGTTTTCTGATCTGCCGACGAAACCCGGGCGTACACGACAGCGCTCCCGGCATTGCCCGGGGCGGGAGTTTCCCCGACGAGGATCAGGCCGCCGACCCGGCGAGCCTGGACAGGCAGCATGCCCGCAGCGAACCAGCGGCGCGCGGTCGCATACGAGACGCCTTGCCGCTCAGCCCACTGCTTCAGGTTCACGCGACCATCATAGTAAGCTGTTGAGCGCTATAGCACGCGACGCGCCAAACAGTTTATCCCCCTCGCGGTCCATAGCGCTCCCGTCGCGGTCGGCGATCAGGCCCTCAACCTAGTGTCCGGGCTCTCAGACGAATGGCGATCCCGACCCGGGCATGCAGATGATGCTGACCCGTCCGCCGCCCGCACCGTTAACGATGGGCCGGGCGCCGCACCGGGCCCAGGTGCATCCATTCGGCGGCATCAGCCCCTGCCCTGCCCTATCCTCGAAGCGGATGAAGACGCCCAGGTCGCGCAGTCTTTATCTGCGGCCACACCGCGGCCTTCCACATCGCGACCGCGGGCGATCCCCTCGTAGACACTTTCGGATGCGCCAGCCCGAGTCCGGCCACGTCGCTGGCAGACCGGCAAGTACAAACCCGCACTGGGGTGAGGCACGCCCAGGGTCGCGTCCAGTACCGCAGGCCGTGACGGCACCGTCCGGCTGCTCTTTATCCAAGCCATTCAGGGCCAGGCGGCCCACACGAACCATAAGAAAGGCGAGAAGCGCAGAACCGGATAATCTGGGTGCCGCCATAGCCCTAGGAAAAGCAAAGACGCCAGCCGCGCGCATTAAGCGTTATGCGCGAAGCGCAGACTGTTGCCTAAGAAATTCTAATCCCAGCCAATGCAGCCTTGAGTTCATGTTTTCGAATAGCCGTCAGGGTTTGCCCAGCTGGGCCAGATGACGCTCTGCCGGGCTAGCGGTGCGGCACGCCGATGTGACCCAGATCATGATGCAATTGGGCTACCAGCGCTGCCAGCGGCCCACAGCGTCGTAGCGTTTTGCTGTCTTTGCGCGGGTGATGCCGCGTGGCTTCGTGCCGACGTCTGAGTGGCGGATCAGGGATGTCCAGGCGCTCGACATCCTCGCCAAAGCGCACCGACCCGCCGTTCGGTACGTCAAGTTGACCCGCCTCAGTGATCACGGGTGAAGCGCCGAACGGGACATTCTGCGTGGCCGACACGGCCTGGAGCCGAGGATGCAGGTGGGGTTAGCCTGTCTCAAGTTCGTCGATGAGCACTTAGATCGCTTCAATGGTGACCTGCCGCAGCCGGTCCCACGACTCGCCCCAGTCTCCCATGAGCCGTACGCCGAGCCGGGCTGCGGGCCTTCCGTGATTCCGGAGCCGCATGTTCACGCGGCGTGCCGCGGTCAGTTACCGCTTCCCCGCGCCGGAACACGCACCTGCGCCGATGCTGGGCTGCAAGCTTTGCATCACGGTGCTGTCCGCGCGCAGATCAAGGTGACCGGCAGGGATGCCAGCGCGGTTGCCGCGCGGGACGCGGGTAAGGTTCCGGTATGGCTGTCTCGTCGTCGATGGTCCCGCTCGGCACGCAGGCGCCCGACTTCACCCTCCCCGACACCAGCGGCACAATGGCAGGCCGCGACGACTTCACCGCCGCGCCCGCATTGCTGGTTGCCTTCTTGTGCAACCACTGTCCCTACGTCCGCCACGTCGAGACCGCGCTGGGCACGCTGCTGTCGCACTACCCCGACCTGGCCGTCGTGGGCATCTGCACCAACGACGCCGAGGCTTACCCCGACGACCGGCCGCGCGAGCTTGCCGGGCAGGCCCGGCGCGCCGGCTGGAATTTCCCGTACCTGGTCGACGCCGACCAGAAGGTCGGCCGCGCCTACCACGCCGCCTGCACGCCGGACTTCTTCCTCTACGACAGTGCGCGCCGACTGGCCTACCGCGGCGCGTTCGACCAGTCCACACCCGGTAACGGCAAGCCGGTCACCGGCGAGCTGCTCCGCGCGGCCATCGAGGTGACCCTGGCCGGCCAGCAGGTGCCCGAGCCGCACCGGCCCAGCATGGGCTGCTCAATCAAATGGCGCTCCTGACCATCCTCATGACCGGCGCAGCCCATCGCCAGGCCGTTGACCCGGCACCGCCTGCCACCATGACCAAACGCCCGTGCCGTGCCGGAATCCGCCTGCCTGCCGAGCCTGGGATCGGGTCACTCTGGGTGACCGACCCTGGTCCGGGGCCGGTGAGCGCAGTGCCGCCGTTCTGTACTGGAACAATCTCTTCGGTACGGTCCGCTCGAGGTGCGCAGAACGGCATTTTCTGTCGCGTTGGCTAGCTTCTGGCGAATGCGCGGCGAAGTTCAGCAGCCCAGAGCCGTAGCGCCTGGCCACGACAAAAATGACAGCGGTCTGCGGGGTCGCCCCGCCGACCTCGAAGCGGTTCGAACCGACGGCTATGACGACAACACACAGGGCGCCCGATAACGGGTGACCGAAAACCGATGTCTGGAGCTGGTCAGGAAGCGACCAGCGGCTACGATCACCGCGTCTAGGCGCACCTGCGCGCTCATCGTCGCATCGAGGAACTGACACGCATGCTCAGCAGGGAAACAATGCTCCGCATGCTGCTCCAAAGCCGCAGCCTCCGATTGGCAATTGCCAGATATCACCTGACTACCGTGCAAGCACTACGCTGCAAGGACGGCTCTGACTCGTCGACCAAGGTCCTCCGAGCGCAGATGGAGTTGTTGATGAAACTCGACGAGGCCGACTTCGACAGATTCGACAGTTTCAAGGATTCTGGCACAAGCAAACCAATCTTCCCAAGCCGCCATCCGTAGCTGGGGGTCGCACGATCGCTCAGCCGGTTCCGGTTCCGGTTCCGGCGCGGCTCGGCGACGGCCCGGGACCGGGAAACAAGACCGCTCGGAAGGCTAATGGCTGGCGTGCAGCCCGCCGGAACCTGCTGCTTTCGTCTCGCGCTGCGTGATCGGTCCTCGACTTGAGCGAGGCGCACGCTCCCGCCTTGGAGCGGCCTGGGGAGCCGTGCGGGTTAGCTCGATGCGATCGGGGACTGCTTACTCGCCGGGCCGCGACGCCGAGCCGGGTGGCAGCCGGGGGCTCCATGACGGTGGCGGCGGTGTGCGCATGCGCCGCACCCTGTGGTCAGAATTGCATGAACGGCCAGCCCACGCCGGCCTGCTCGGCGATGACCGCGGCGCCGGGCGGCGCCTCCCGCCTGATCTGTCCGGCCAGTCCCCGGGCTTGGTCCTCGTTGCCGGCGCCGACGAGGAGGAACTTCCAGCGCCGCACGACCGCCCGGCCTTCGTTTTCCAGCGTGCGCGCCAGCGCGACCGCCTGGCGGTGCGAGCCGAGCTCAACCCGGACCTGCCACTGGGCGATCCCCGTGGCCACGGACTCGGCGGTCTCGGTGTCCTCAAGCCGCTGGTGTTCCGCCTGGCGCTCGGCTTCGGTCTGCGGCATCGCGACGTCCGGGTTCTCCCACTGCTCCTCAATGGGGTGCCAGCGGTGCAGGGCGGACTCCGCCGCAATGCCGTGCCGGGCCAGCACGTCGCGGGCGATCCGCTCAGCGTCCCTGGCGGCGGTCTCGGTGCCTGCGTACAGGAAGATCTGCCGGTCATCCGCGCCGACGGCGATGCTGCGGCCGACCTGGCGGCGGATGTCTTCTTCCACCTGACGCAGGGAAAAGGACCGCTGCGCCTGTCCGGTTTGCGCCTGGTCGCTCACGGAGATGGTGACCCGCCAGTCATCACTGTCTGCCACGGCATGACCTTAACGCACCCAAGCCCCGCCCTGGGCCGGCCCTTGCCAGTCCACCCACGCATGACGAGAAAGACAAAGCCGCAACGTGCCAGAGCGCGGCTGAGATGAGCCGGTGGCTAACGGGGATCGTCACCTGGGGTGTGGCGACTGGCCTTGCTTTCCTTCTGTGCGCCCAGCTGAATATCACGCTCTTGCAGGCGTCCGCGCCAACGGCTGTGGACAGCCGCCGTTTTGGGCCGACCTGCTGGTCACTGGCCTTGTCGTTGGCGCCGGCACCAAGCCACTGCACGACCTCGTCTCCAATATTGAGCAGGGCAAGCATGCTAGACAGGACCCGCCGCCAGCCAGGGACCGCAGATAGTGAGGATGTGTACCTCACCCGATGATGGAAGTAGCAGAGCGGCCCCGTTGCCCGCACTGGCACCGGGCTGGAACCCCGCCGGGGCTGATCGGAATGGCTACATCCCAGACCGTCGGGCCGTACCGGATGATCCCCACAAGCTGAGGGGCTCTGGACCAACGTTGGCTGGCGGGGAACTACCCGGTGCCGGCGGGGAGCCGCGCGCTACGAGGTAGATGTGCAGGTCGAACCCCTGCCGGTATCCGGCCGAGGGGAATTTCGCGATCACCTGCTCGTCGGGCCGCCAGCCCATTTCCGTCTGGTGGCGCTCCATCCTCTCGACCAGCTCGCCGCTTCCCTCGTATCAGACCTCCACGCACGGCCGGTCGTGCAGGTTGCGCCCGACGCCGGGGAGGTCCAGCGCGGGCTTCACCCCAATGGCGGCCAGCTCGCCGGCAGGCCCGATACCGGACCGGAGCAGGATCGCGGGATTCCCGTAGGCGCCAGCAGACGGCACTACCCGCGACGCGCCGATTTCCGTCAGCCGTCGGCCATCCCGTACGGTCACGCCGACAGCGCGGCCGCCGCGGACAAGCACCCGCTCAACAAAAGCATCGCCGGCCACGATGAGCCGGTCACGGACGGGGTCGAGGTACCCGAACGCGCTGTTGACCCGCGTGCCACCGTCGATGCTGACCGGGAAGGGGGCAACGCCAGTGTCCTGGCCGAGGTCGTTGAAGTCCTCCACCGCGGGGATCCTGTTCGCCACGATCGCGTCCCTGCATGCACGCTGGAACGGGGTCAGCTCATCGAGGCCCACGCGCCGCACCCGCAACTGCCCCCCACGCCGAGGCGAACAGGGGCAGAAGTCCCCATGCCCGGGACAGCCTGGACCGCAACGCGGCCTACGCAGTGGCAGCGCACCTGGCCTAGCCGGTGACCCCTGACCGCCCGGTTTCGGAGCCGGGCGGCGTTGCTAACGGCCTAGCCGGGATCAGGCCCCTGGCAGGTGATAGGAGAGCAGCGGCACCCAGCGGACCCTGGGCGCGACGGTCACTCCGGCGGCCGCCAGCGCCGGGCCGAGCCGCGACTCCATGAACGCCCCCTGGGCTGTCCGGGAAGACCACACCTCCGTGACGATGAAGGCGCCACCGTCATCCTCGTTGCCGGCGGCGTGCACGAGCAGCCCAGGCGGCCAGTCCCCCTTGCCGGTCTGCATGTCGATGCCAAGGTGACTGTTGACCGCGGCATAGTCGGTTTCGCCCAGGCCGGCGAACTCCAGGATCAGCGCTTCGGGCATCGCAACTCCTTATGTTGCAGTTCAAGAGCGCTCCGGGCGGCGCTCCACAGGTGAAGTGGCCGCCCCTGGCCCAGGTCGGCTCGCCCAGACCCTCGATCCAGGCACCGAACCGGATTCCCCCAGAACGGCGTCCCCCCGCCCTGATCATGCCATCCCGAACGGAAACAGGTAAGCAACGTGTCGTTAACGAACGTGTCACCAGTCCCAACCCGGGGACGGCGGTGCGCCCGCCGCGTTCTTGCCCCCGGGCCGGGAGAGGAGAACTGCGCGACGAGGCGCAGGACCCGCCCATGATCCGCGCCCATTCGCGCCAGAAATAGATCAGCAGCGCGATCGCGGTGGCGACCGACGATGAACTCCAGGGACGGTCGATGAGGCGTTCCAGTGACCGGCGAGCTGGTCGAGTTTGGTCACCACGAGATGGTCACCGGCCCGGGGACCAGCGGCGCGCGGGCCGGCTCGGGGTGGCGGGTCAGCTTGTACGAGGCCTTGTCAATGAACACCTGATCGCAATCCGCGGCGGCCCCGGCGTCGCGCTGGGCGCCGGGGTTCTGGTCGCGGTGGACACCCGCCCGTAGCCGATCTTTATGACCCGCGACTGTACCGGTAACCCCCGACAGCCTTACCAAGTCGCGGACACGGCATGCTTTACACCCGGCTCCTGCGGAAACGCCGCACCAGCGGAAGGTGGCCGCGAGCGATCCTTCGCGACCACGGCCGATAACTGTCACGGAGAGTAAGTATTGCTGACCTGGGAATGAGCCGCCGGATCCGCCGCGACCGCCATTGGCTGGGCTCACCAGCAGGGGCAATCGCTGAACAGCCAGGCCCAGCATCTGGCCTGTCCTGTCCCGCACCGCATGAGATGGCGACGTGCCGGTTTCGTGACCCCAGTGTGACGGCACGGTGCCAGGCTGCATGGACAGCGATGAAGCTGCAACTGCCCGGACGCTGACACCGCTGGACAACCCGCGTGCAGCTGCCGGGCACGGCGGCTGCACGCGCAGTCCCGCAGCAGGCCGCGGGGACCGAGAACTCCTCGCCGAACCGGCGTCGATGGCGACGCGCATCCACCACACCGCTAAGGGGCGTTCGCGCGGCTGACGCGCGACAGGAGGAAGCCAAGATGCACAGCACGAAGATGCTTTACGGAACGCTGGCCGCCGCGGTGGTCGCCGCCGCAGCCATCACCGGATGCAGCTCCAGCTCCTCGTCGAGTACGCCATCGCACCCCGCCACGGTGAAGCCGACACATATCCCCACGGTGAAGCCGACGCACACCCCCACGGTCAAGCCGACGCACACCCCCACGGTGAAGCCGACGTACACCCCCACGGTGAAGCCGACGCACACCCCCACGGTGAAGCCGACGCACACCCCCACGGTCAAGCCGTCCTAGTCGGGCACGCCCTAGTAGTACTTTGTTAGGTCGGAGTGAGAGTGGCGGCGAGCCGGTCAAGGGTTAAGCCGTAGTTCCCCCCAGTGGCGAACCGATATAGGCGCTGACCAGGTGAAACAGCCTCAGCTCATGACTACGTAGTCATGTAATTTCCGTGATCAAGGGCTCTACCACCTGGTCAAACGCGTTGACCAATCGGCTCGGGGGGAACTTCGGGTTAAGGGCTGGCAGCATAGGGGGCAGGCGCCGAGGATGAGGGCGAGCACGAGCTGCAGTTCTCGCAGGGCCTGGTAGAGGGTCATCCCGGCGCAGGGACTTTTGGGTCGGTGCGGATCATGGTGCGGAAGGCCTGGGCGAGGACGGCGAGGGTGACGTGCCGGTGCCAGCCGGTGAACGAGCGGCCCTCGAAGTGGCCCAGGCCCAGGCCGGTCTTCAGCTCGCGGTAATCGTGCTCGACCCGCCAGCGGATCTTGGCCATCCGGGCCAGCTCGGCGATCGGGGTGTCCGGCGGGAGGTTAGACAGCCAGTAATCGGTGGGCTCATCGGCTCCGGGCGGCCATTCGGCCAGCAGCCAGCACTCCGGCAGGCTGCCATCGGCCGCGCGGGGGATGTCCCGGTTGGCTGGCCGGACCCGTATGGCCAGGAAGTGACTGGTCATGGCGGCGTCAGGGTTGTCCCTGGTGGCCTTGGTGCCCTGCCGCCAGGTCACCGGGGCGATCATGTCCGCGCTGGCGATGGCGAGCTGGCGCAGGGGCAGCGGCCGGGCGCGGTAGCGGGGAACGCCGGGCCGCCCCCGGCCGCTGCAGGCCATCATCTCCGGAACGGCATCGTGCGGGTAGGCGCTGGTGGTGCCCTTGACCGCGACTGCGTACTGCCAGCCGCGGGCGGCCAGTTCCAGGCGGAAGGCGGTGTTATCGCCATAGCCCGCATCGGCCGCCACCACCGGCCGCGCGCCGCCGGCGGCGGTGATCTCCTCCAGCACGCCCCACCCGCCGGGGCCGGCCATCTCGTCGATCATCTCCAGCGCCAGCCGCCACTTTTCGGTATGCCGCACCTGACCGGGGATGCCGGCCCGCTCGCGGCGGCGGCGGGCCCGGGCCGCCTGGGCCGGGTCGGCCAGCGCCTGGTCATCCCAGGATTCCGGGCAGAACAGCCGCCAGTCCGCCGCGCAGGAGGCGTGCTCGTTCACCAGGTGCACGCTGACGGCGACCTGGCAGTTGGCGACCTTGCCCAGCGTCCCGGAGTACTGCCGGGCCACGCACGGCGAGGCGGTCCCGTCCTTGGCGAACCCGGTGTCATCGATCACCAGCGCCTCCACCGGCTGGCTGGCCGCGAACCACCGCGCGACATTCCGCCGCACCGCCGCATAATCCCAGGTCGAGGACGTGATGAACTGCTGCAGCCGCTGATGATCTATGCCCAGCCGCGCCGCCATCGGCTGCATCGACTTGCGCTGCCCGTCGGTCAGCAGCCCGCGCACATACAACTCACCGGCCGCCCGCTGGTCCTTCCGCGGCAGCCCGCCGAGCATCTCCGCGGCGAAATCCAGCAGCCGGGGCCGGACCTCCGCGATCTCCTGAGGGGTCATGCCGGTATAACACCGCAGGACCCGGCAACCATACCCGACCTAACAAAGTACTACTAGGAATCCCGGTTCAGCCAGAAGCTGCGCTCGCCGCCGAACCGGGCGTGCTGGCCGGCTGAGCACGGCAGGCAGCAATATAGGCGCTCACGCCTGTCCAGCCGCAAACCCGCCACCCCGCAGCGGTCTTCGCCGAATACGCCCTTTCCGCCCAGTGCGTACCCCTCCCGGCCATGGCCGTGGTGTCCTCAGCGACCTTGCCCGCGCCGACTGACAGGGCGGCCACCAGCATCGGGCACCAGCGACAGCGGATCGCTGGAAGCGGGAGTGCCATGGATCAGCGGATCACCGAGCCGAGGATGCACAGAAGATGCACAGAACCGGCAATCTGTGTTTGGCAGCCGATGCGGGCAGCGCATGCGTCAGCCGCACCGAGTGGCATATATGTGCGCCGCCCACTTTGCCAACGCCCAGTGAGTTATGAGCGCATTTTCGGCACGCTATCGTCGTGGCGAGGGCTGGCGACACATCTCCGCCCGAGTAGATAGCCGGGCGGTCAGTGCAGCCGGCGGAGGTGGGCGTCGGCGAGCTCGGCGGCCTGAAGGCGGATCCGGGCATCGACGGCCTGCACACCGTCCGGGCGGGCGAAAACCGGGCTCAGCTCGAGCTCGGCGATCTGCGGCAGGTCGTCGGCCATCCGGGAGACGCGCAGCAGCAGGTCCCGCAGCGCGGCGAGATCAGCGGCCGGAGCGCCGGTTTGCCCGAGCAGGAGCGGGGCGGCGTGTTTGGAGCGGATCAGCTCGTCGGCATCGGAGCCGGTGAGCGGGGCGAGCCGGGCGGCGCGGTCAGCCAGCGCATCGGCGGCGGCACCGCCGACCCCGAACAGCACCAGCGGGCCGACGACCTCTTCCTGCAGCACGCTGATCATCACCTCGACGCCGCCGGTGACCATCGGCTTGACGATGACACCGGCCAGCCGGTGGCCGAAAGCCTCCTTCAGCGAGCGGAACCCGCGCCGGACCTCGTCCGCGCCGTACAGATCGATCAGCAGGGCGCCGGCGCCACGCGCGCGCACCAGGCCGGGCACGTCCGCCCGGAGCGCGACCGGGCCCCCGAACCGGGCCGCCGCCGCGATGGCGGCGTCCTCCGTGACGACCCCGATGCTTTCGGCCAGCGGCACCCCGTAGCAGCCGAGGAGTTCCACGGTGGGGTCCAGCGGCAGCCAGCCGCCGCCCCCGGTGCCGGCCAGACACCCGGCGACCAGTTCCCTCGCCCGGTCCTGCCGCAAGCCGTCGAGCTCGGGCACGTTTCCCGGCGGGATCGCCCGCCACCTGCCGTAGCGGGCGGCGTGGCCGAGGGCGCGGGCGGCGGACTCGGCGTAGGCGTAGGCCGGAACGGCGGGGGAGTCCGCGCCCGGCCCCCGGAGCAGCCGGACCACTTCCACCTGATCCAGCACCGCGGCGGCGATCGGCACGGGCAGCCGCGCGGCGGGCACCTCGGGCACCGGGTCGCCGCCCGCGCTCGGGGCCGTCAGCGCCAGCACCGCGTCCACGCCCGGATCGGCGCCGGCCAGTTCCAGGCAGCGGCGGAAGATTCCCGGGCCGATCAGCAGGGTGGTATCGACCGGCCCGGTCACCGTGGCGTCGCCGGGAAGCAGGTCCCCGAGCGCCCGCTGGGTGTCCCCGGCCAGGCCGGCGACCTGCAGGCCCGCGTCACCGCACGCGTCGGCGGCGAGCACCGCGGCGCCGCGGGTGTTGGACACCACGGCGACCCTGGGCCCGGCGGGCACCGGCTGGGCGGCCAGCAGGACCGCGGCATCCAGCAGCTCGCCGAGGTTCGCGGTGGCGATCACCCCGGCCTGCTCGAACAGGGCCTGCCTGGTGAGCAGGGGGGTAGCGGCTGCGGCGCGAGCCCCGGCCAGGCGCCGGCCGGTGATGGACCGGCCCACAATCACGGTCAGGACCGGCACGCTGCGGCCGACGCGGCGGGCCGTGCGGGCGAACTTGGGCGGGTTCGCGATCGACTCCAGATACAGCAGGGCCAGCTTGGTCGCCGGGTCGGACTCCCACCACAGCAGCATGTCGTCGCCGGCCACGTCGTCCTTGTCACCAAGCGAGACCAGGGAGGAGATCCCGACGCCGATCCGCGACAGGTGCTCGGCCAGGGCGAAGCCGGCGCCACCGGTCGACTGCAGCGCCAGGCCCGCGCATCCCGGCCTGGCATGGCGGGCCGCGAACGTCGCGTCCAGGCCGGCACTGGTGCCGGCCACACCCAAGCTGGCCGGCCCGACCATCCGCATGCCGTGGCGGCGGCAGATGCCCAGCAGCTCCGCGCGGCACGCGGCGCTGAGTCCCGCCGCGAGCACCACCAGCGCCTGGACCCCCCGCTGCCCGCATTGTTCGGCGATACCGGTCACCGCCGCCGCCGGTGCGGCGATGACCGCCAGGTGGACCTCCTCGGGCAGAGCGGCCACCGACGGGACGCAGGGCACGCCCTCCAGCTCGGCCACGGCCGGGTGGACCGCATAGACCGGGCCGGAAAAGCCACCGCTGAGAATGTTCCGCAGGATGGCCCGGCCGACCGAGCCGGGCCGCCGGCAGGCGCCGACGACCGCGACCGAGGCCGGCGCCAGCACGTGCCGCAGGCTCGCCACGCCGGCCGAGCGCTCCCGCGCCGCCACCGCGTCACGGTAACTGCCCAGGGCAACGTCCTCCTCGCCGGTGGGCAGCGGGAACGTAAGCTCGTACACGCCGTCGGCCAGGGCGCGATGCGCCTGCAACCCGGCGTCGGCGAACACCTTCAGCATGAGCGCGTTCTCGACCAGGGTCTCCGCGGTAAAGGCGAGCAGGCGCTGACCGCGGGCCAGCGAGATCAGGTGCTCCAGCAGCAGCGTGCCGACACCGCGGCCGTGCATGTCATCGGCGACCGCCATGGCGAACTCAGCGGACTGGGAGCCATCGCCGGCAACCTCGTAGCTGCCGCAGCCGATCAGCTCGCCGCCCAGCACGGCCAGCAGCGCGACGTGATCCGGCGCGGGCTCGCGGCACAGCCGGCGTGCCTCCCGCTCGGCCGCGATCAGGCTCACGCCGAAGAAACGCAGGTAGAGGTTGTCCGGGGACATCTTGGTGTGCATGTCCCGCACCGCGTCGAAGTCGTCAGGCCGGGCGGCCCGGATCTCGATCGTGGTGCCATCGGTCAGCAGAGCGTACACACTGGGCTCGGTGTCCGCGCTCACATCGCCCCCGGTTCTGCGACGGCTGACCATGCCGCACCGCACTTACCAGCATTATGAGCCATCGGGACGCGGTCCACTGGGGGCTCCGCGCGCGGATCCCTGTCCCCGGGCGGCCAGCAGCTCGCTCACGGTCACAAAGGTGTACCCGGCGTCGGTCATCGACCCGACCAGACGGTCGAGTTGCCGCATGAGCGTGGCGTTCGGCTGGGGGCCGCCGTCGTGGGCGAGCATGATGCTGCCGGGGGAGGCCCGCCGCACTGTCTCGTTGACGCCGACGCGTGCGTTGCCGCCGGTGACCCCTTCGACCACAGCATGACCTGGTAGCGCAGGCTCGCGCACACGGCCAGCCCGACGCTGTCGATGCGGCCGTACGGCGGCCGGCGCAACGCGGGCTCCTGGCCGCTCAGCTTGGTCAGGAGCTCGTGGGTGCGCTTCAGGCTGGCCCGGTCGAAGGCCTCGTCGTGGCGGGTCAGGTCGCTGTGGTGTCGCTAGCCCCAACGAGGTGCGGTGGACAACATCGTGACCCGGTTCGCAGTGCGGCACGATGTGGGCATGGAGCGTCTGCCGCTGAGCCTGGATGAGCTTGCCGAGCACTGGACCGTGCTTGATGATGAGAAGAAACTGATGGTGGCGAAGTGCGGGCTAACGAGGCTGGGCTCGCGCTATTACTGAAGTTCTACACGCGACATGGCCGCGTCCCGGCGGGCCGGTCGGAGTTCCCGATGAGATCGTCGCGTTCGTCGCCAAGCGGGTCAAGGTCCCGGTGCCGGACCTGGGCTTTACGAGTGGGCTGGCAGGATGGGCGTCCTCCTCCCGATCGTGACCCTGCCCCAACGTAGCGATCTGTGACCGGCCCGCGGTTGGCGGTGAAAGCTCCAGGTACATGGGTTAGCCGCCACGTAGTTGATTGCGGTCAGCGGGTGCGGCGGCTGGCGGAGTCTGCTCCGGCGGTGATGCGGGCGGCGGTCTCTTCGCCAAGACGGCTGGTGGCGGCTCTTGGCCTGAGGTTCAGGCGGACTGCGCCCGGCCTGGCCGTCGGCTACCCCGCTAGTCTAGGTGTCTGGCGGGGACTCGTGCACGATGGCGCGGTCGCCGCCTGCGACTTTGGCCTGGTGGAGGGCGGTGTCGGCGGCGAGCAGCGCTTCGTGGTGGGTCTGGGTGCCCGCGTCGAAGAACGCGGCGCCGATGCTGATGGTGGCGGGAATCCGGTTGGTGCCGGTGGCGTGTGACTGCTCGCGGACGGCCGTACAGAGCCCGTCGGCCAGGCTCTGGATGAGCGGGGGCGTCGCGGCGTGGAATACGGCGGCGAACTCGTCGCCTCCCATGCGGGCCATTGTGTCATTGGGCCGAAGGCGCTCTGCGAGTACCTGCGCGATGCTGTGGATCAGTCCCTCCGCGGCGGCCGCACCGTGCCGCCGGATCACGTCGTTGTACCGGTCCACATCGATGGACAAAAGCGCGAGGCGCTCGGCGCTTTCCCGTGCGCGGTCCAGTTCCTGCTCGAAGCGCCGGCGGTTCCACAGCCCGGTCAGCGCGTCGTGCTCGCCAGGATCGAGCGCTGCGCCACCGGGCGATGGCTGCGCCGGCCTGCCCGCCGTGGGGCCCATTGAGCTGGCGGCACCGGCATGTGGCTCGAGCGCCGAGCCGAAGACCTCCACCCAGCGCACGAAGTGCCGGTCGTTGAGAAACAAGCCGCGGACCCGTTCGCGCGCGGTCTGGCCGAGCCGGGCGGCCCCCGGCGGTTCTTGCAGGAGCTCGACGATCGCATCGCCGAACGCCCCGACGTCAGCGGGGTCCTTGACCAGCAGTCCGCTGCGCCGGTGCTGGACCTGCTCCAGATGACCCCCCACGGCGCTGGCGACGACGGGGCGGGCCTTCCACATTGCCTCGGTCACTCCCAGGCCGAACCCCTCCTGCAAGCTCTTCTTGACCACGACCGCGGCCCGGCGCTGGATCGCGTTCACCATGGCGGCGTCCTCCCCCGTGGAGGTGAGCGGCAGGCAGGCGACGTGAACCTGCGCTCGCGCCCGGGGCGGCAGCCGCCGCCAGCGTTCGCGCACCGCGGCGAGCACGGCTTCTGCCTCGGGGTCATCGGCGACCTGGCCCGGGTCGGGGCCCGCCAGGAGCAGGTGCGCGCCGGTCGCCGCCACCACCCGCTCCACGAAGCCGTCCAGGATCCCGAGCGGGTCCTTGATGCGGTCCCACCGGGCCAGCGAGACCACCACCGGGTCCCGGTCCCAGTCCGGTGCCCCGTCGGAGTCCAGTACCGTGGGACGACCGGCGAGCGTCGCGGTGGACCCATCCGTGCAGGCGTAGCTGGGGGCGGCGGCCGGGACCCCGGCGGCCAGGCCAAGGTGCTGCAAGATCGCCCGGGCGGCGCTTTCTGGCATAAGCAGGTTCTTCGTCGACCCGGGGTCGATGCCCGGCGTCAAGATCGACGTCTCCGCCCCGCCCAGCCACTCCGGCAAGGAAGTGTAGCGGCTGAAGACGAAGCGGCGGACGCAGGCCAGCCGCGGCCGCAGGCACCGCCACGCGTTCTGGGAGTACTCGTTGTCATGGTCGATGCCGATGTGGCAGCTCCAGATGACGGTCGCGCCAGCCCGCGCGAGCGGTTCCGACATGGCTGCCGTCTGCGGGTCGTTCAGCACCACCACGTCCCCGGGGGCGACCAGGGACACCAGCGCCCGGGCGTGGTATAGGGCAGCCCGGTCCAGCGTCGTCAGCTCCTCGATCCCGAGCACGTCGCCATCGCCTGGCTGGCCTTGCAGATGGTTATGAAAGCGCTTGGTCACCCGGAAGAACTCGCCAGAACCGCGTAGCACCACCCACCGGACGTCGATGCCGGCGCCTTTCCAGTAAGGCAGCAGGGTACGAAGCAGCTGCGCGACCCCGCCACCTAAAGCGGTGGAGTTCACCATCCAGACCGTCCGCCCAGCCAGCAGCTCACCGGCGTGCCGCTCGGCCGCCCGCACCCGCTTCATCATCGGCCGCAGCAGGTAGCGGCCGAGATCCTCAAAATGCCGGGTCTCCAGCGGGATCGCGGCAAGAGCTTCCTCCGGTCGGGCCATGGCACAAGGATACAAAAGCGCAGCTGCAGCGGCTCTGCCAGGCAGCGCAGCTGCAGCGGCTCTGCCAGGCGGGGGACGCGCGGCTGGCCCAGGCCGCCGCGGCGGCCTGGGCCAGGCCGCCGCGGCGGCGCCGGACGGGCAGATGATGCCGCCTACGCTCGCGGCCTGTACCGTGACGCCGCCCAGCTCCACAAAACGCCGTCGCCCGCGGAAACTTATCCGAACGGTACAGGCGGTGGCACGCGTGAGGATGCTCATGATTTTTTTTCCTGCAGGGTCTGGGCGGCAGTACCCGTGCCACCGTGCCCGGTAGATGACAGTCCGTCAATGTGAGCATGGTGTGCGCAGCGCCCCGCGGGTCACGATGAGCTTGGCCGGCCTCATCGTGGATCGGCCGGCCAGCGGTCACATGGCGCCGGAACGACGTGCAGGAGCCGCGGCTGACCCGGCGCCAGGGCGGTCAGCCCAGCGACGCCTACGCCGCTTCGGGCGTGGTGGCCGCAGGAGCCGGACACTCCCGCCAGGTGACGGTTCGCCGTCACCGGCGAGCGCCGCCCCGTGCCCGTCTCCGGCACGATCACGCCGGGTACGCAGCCAGGCCACGAACCGGGTCATGGCCGAAAGGGCGACAGTCACCAACGTTTGACACGGGCCCACGCCAGCGGATCGGCGGTGCCGTCTATGGCCGCCTCGGCGACATCGGTCAGTGGTAGTCCGCTATTGCGGGCGCAGGCCCGCAGCCGGGAGAAGGCCTCGGCCAGGTCGACGCCGGCGCGCTCCGCGAGCACCCCCTTGGCCTGCTCGATGACCACGCGGCTGGTGAGGGCGGCCGAGAGCTGCTCGTTCACGCGCTGGGCCCCGGCGCTGGCACGATGCTGCACGATGCTGAGGGTGGCAAGGTCCGCGAAGGCGCGGGCGACGATGACGTCCGCCTCGGCCATCGGGGCCTGCGTGAGGCTGAACAGGTTCAGGGCGCCGAGGGTGGCGTCACGAAACCGCAGCGGCAGGGCCGACACCGATTGGAAACCCTCCCTGAGAGCAGCGGCGGAGAATGACGGCCAGCGGCCAGGCTCGGCCGGCAGATCCGCGTGCTCGACGTACTCCCCGGTGCGGAACGCATCCAGGCAGGGGCCTTCCTGGGCCTGCAGCTCGAACAACTCCAGCAGGCGCATCACCTCGCTGGAGGACGCGATCAGCCCCAGGCTGCCCGCCGGAGAGGCCAGCATCACCCCGGCCGCGGAGACGCCGAGCACGTTTACGCACCGGTCCGCGAGCTCGGTCAGCAGGTCAACGACGTCGTAGTCGTCAACGAGGGTGCCGGCCATCTCGGCGACTGATCGCATCGCGTCGGTTTCTTTGATCATCTCAACTCACCTTCTGCCCGCCCGGCGGCCCGTCGGGGCCGCCCGGCCACCAGATCGAGGGCCGGGCTGCGGCATCCATGCTTGTGGCGGCCTGTCCTCGCCCGACTGCGCCGGGTGAGCGGGGCTCATCCCAGCCTCAGCCTGCGGGCGATAACGTCATCGGCCACGTCGGCGAGCAGCCGGTCGTTGCTGAACGCGAACGCCCGCAGGCGGATCAGCGCCTCAGCGACACTGATCCCTTCCTGGACCGAGACCATGCCCGCCGCGTTGTGCACCGCGAAATGGAAGTCGGCGCCAGCCTCCAGCTCTTTGGCCACCGCGCCGGACGGCGCCCCGGCCTGGGCGTCCAGCACCCAGCGGGCGGCCACGTCGGCCAGGACCAGCGCGTCAGCATGCTGCTCGCCGTTCAGCAGGCCCGGCCGGTCGCGGTAGAGGTTGAGCGCCCCCAGCCGCACCGTGCCCACCCGCAGCGGGAACCCGAACACCGCCCGCACGCCCGCCTGCAGCGCCGGCGGGGTGAACGCGGGCCACCGGCGGGCCACCGGCTCGGCCAGGTCAGGCTCGGCCACCACCCCGTCCTGCTGGTAGGCATCCACGCACGGGCCCTCGCCCAGCGTGTACTGCAGTTCCTCGATCAGCTGGCTGACATCATCGGTACTGCTCAACGACCCGCGCGGGATGTCACCCGACATGAGCATGACCCCGGCGCCGTTCACCCCCACGATCCCCGGGCACACCGCGCACAGCCGGGCAGAGGACCAGTCATCGCCCCCGGCAGACAGCGCAGCCATTATCCGGCCAAGCCGGTCGCCAGCCATCTCAGCGACGCAATCGCGGGCACAAATGCGTCCCTTTGCCCGCACGATCAGGGCGATCACTCACCTGCCGGCTCCTTCGGCTGAGAAGGAAAGCGTCAGCAGGGACTGGACACAACGCCCTTCGGGGCCCGGCCTGCCGGGCCTGTCATCCCTAACGCTACGCCAAAACAAGGGCCAAAGGCAGCCCGGGCCCGGCCGGTGGACAATCCCCAGCCCCGGCGACCGGCTCACCACCGACGGCAGCGGCCCCGCCGCCCGAACGTCTCACCGCCCCACCTACGCCGGTCGCCGGGGCAGCCCATGGGGTGCCCCGAGCCCTTGACGCCGAGCTGCCCTAGCCCACCCGAACGTGCCCAGCGCGCCTGCTCTGCCGATTCCACCACCTGATCGTCATCCACCGCTGGGCCTGGAAACTCACCTGCCACCCCGACGGCACCACCACCGCCACCAGCCCCGACGGACGCGTCTTGCACTCCCACGGGCCACCCAGCCACGTGGCGTAACCCCACGCCCGCCGACTCTGGTCCGAGCCGGCGCCGGTCAGCTGGCCAATTGGTTGGGGAGCCGCTGGGACGGTGACGTTGATGGTCTGCGCCAGGCTCCATCGGCCCGTGGAGCCCCGGAGCTGGCCGTACCGGGGCTCCACGATCGCCCGCCCGGCCCCTGCGGCGGCGGCGAAGGACGTGCCAGCCGTGGTGCACCGTTCTTCTGCTCGGCCGGTTCCTGGCTGGTCATGCCCTCATCCCGGCAGCCGGGGCGGAGTGGCATGCGCCGACAGCATCAGCCAACGAGTTGCTATCCGTATACTATTCATCACGTTACGTAGTTAATTACGAGAGGGTACAGCGCCGCGTGTCGAGGATTCTGGTGGTCGATGACGAACCGGACCAGCGGTTTTTGCTCCGGAGGATCTTCGAGCGGGCCGGGCATAAAGTGAGCGATGCCGGGAATGGCGCCGCCGCGCTGCAGGCGGTGCGGGAGTCGGCACCGGATCTGGTGGTGACCGACGTGATGATGCCGGTCATGGACGGGGCGGAGCTTATCCGCTGCCTGCGGGGTGACCCGGCGACGGCGCACATCCCGGTTCTGGCCGCGAGTGGGGATACCCATCTTGCGGGCGCCGCGGACGCGGTCGTGCCCAAACCGTATGACTGGCGCCACCTCCTCGCGGTCGCGGATGGCTTGCTGAAAGAAGAGGAAGGACGTGGTCGGAGTTGAAGCGGACAACTAGCGGAGTCGCTGGGCTGGACCTGTTGCTCGGCGGCGGGCTGCAGCCGGGGGCGGTAGTGGTGATGGCGGGTGCACCAGGCACCGGCAAGACGATCCTCGCCCAGCAGGCGTGCTTCGCCAATGCCACCACCGAGCACAGGTGCGTCTACTACACGACGGTGTCCGAGCCGCATACTAAGCTGGTCAGGCACCTGGAGCAGTTCAGCTTCTTCGACCCGGAGGCCCTGGGCACACGAGTCGAGCACATTCACCTGGGTGACTTCCTGCGGCCTGCACGCCAGGACGGGCTGGCGCCCCTAGTATCGGAGATCGTCCGGAAAACGCTGGACGAGGAGCCCGCCATCGTGGTGGTCGACAGCGCGAAGATGCTGCGCGATTTCGCCGACGAACGCGAGCTGCGCGACTCGCTGTACGACCTGACCGGCCGCATCTCGCAAACCGCCACCGTGCTGCTGCTGATCGGCGAGTACACGCCGGAGGAGTTGCGCAGCGGCATCGAATTCTCCCTGGCTGATGGCATCATTCAATTCGAGTACGAGTCCCGCGAGCCGGTCGACCGGCGGTGGCTGCGGATAGCGAAGATGCGCGGCGGAAGCTATCGGTCGGGCAAGCACACCTTCCAGATCGGCTCGGCCGGTGTCGAGGTATTCCCGCGCATCGAGACACTCGTCCCGCATGTGGTTAACGCGGTGTCCGGTCAGGTCCCCAGTGGGATCCCCGGCCTCGATGGGCTGATGAGCGGCGGGGCGAAGCAGGGTGACGCCACCCTGGTCACCGGACCCTCGGGTGTCGGCAAAACGACCTTCGGGCTGCGCTGGCTCACCCAGGGTGCGGATCTGGGGAAGCGCTGCCTGTACGTCACGTTCCAGGACACCGCTGATCAGCTCGTCGGCGTGGCGGCCGCGTTCGGCTGGGACCTCACGTCAGCGGGCGCTTCCGAGAGCGTCTCGATCTCCTACGTCCCGATGGGCGATCTGGACCTCGACGTCCTGGCCACTGCCGTGCGCTCCGAACTCCGCGCGCATGCGACCGGCCGGATTGTCATCGACAGCCTGTCCGAACTGGCCTTCGCCGCACGTGAAGAACAGCGTTTCCCGGCCTACATGCGCAGCCTTGTCGGGCTGGTCCGGGCGGCAGGCAGTTCATTGCTGGTCACGAGCGAAACCAGCGCCCAAGGGCGTTCCGGCAACGCGATGGACGGACTCCTGTTCTTGTTCAACAACGTCATTGAACTGCGGTACATCGAAGATGGATCCCGGGTCGGCCGGGCCGTGCACGTCGCCAAGATGCGCAGTAGCTGGCACGAGATGACGCTGCACAGCGTCAGCATCACTGATCGCGGCCTCGTGGTCGGGAACGAACTCGAAGGCGTGACCGGGCGCCTCGGCTGGAGCGCGCTACGAACAGACGGCCCGCTGGAAATAGGCCGGCCCGTCGCCAAGAGCCCGGCCGGACCTTCCTGATCCCAGGCTCCCCAGCGGGGATCTTGACTTTGTAATGCAAAGCAACATAGCTTTGAAGTACAAAGTTTGGCTCCGGCTCCCAGCAGACCCTGGAGGCCGACGTGCTGGAGGATCAGGACATGAGCGTGCAGGAAGCCGCGGCCGCCGCGCAGGATGCCCGGACCCGCGCTCGCACGGAGCTAGTCATCAGCGCGCCTCTCGTGTACGCGGCGTGGGGCCTGGTCTGGCTCATCGGCTACGGAGCGATGTGGTCATCGAGATCAGGCTCCGCGCACATGACCGCTGAGACCGAGCTTGACCCCGTCATCCATGCGCCGGCGCGGCTGCGCCTGATGGTGACGCTATCCACCCTCCGGGACGGGGACAACCTGTCCTTCACCCGGCTGCAGGAGCTGCTCGGGCTGACGCCCGGCAACCTCATCACCCACCTGCGCAAGCTCGAGGACGCGGGTTACGTGACGACGGTCAAGTCCGGCAATGGCGTCAACGCCCGGACGTCGGTCAGTCTCAGCGGCGTGGGCCGCAAGGCACTGGACAACTACACAGCGGTCCTGCGGCAGCTGCTGGATTCAGCCAGCATCGACGGGACCAGCCCGCACTAACCGGGCACGGCAAACCGGACTGAATCAGTCCGTCTTGGCCGCCGCCTGGCCGGTCAGGAGGAGTGATGAAGCCGTACTTTTCACATCGAGGAGGCCGTGTTGCGGTCAGCGCTCGGGGATAAGTGCCGCTCCTACGCCTCGCACGGCAAGCGCCTGATCCCGCTTGTCTGGTAGCCATGGGACCGGCGACCGGGCCGGCCGCATGGCAGCCTGCGAAAGGCTCCGCCCCCGGAGCGGCCGGAGCGGCCCGGAGAGGCCCTGTGATCTGATTTTCAGATAGACTCTTTCCGTGAAGACGATGACCGCTACTGAGGCGTCGCGGCACTTCTCGGACCTGCTTGATGCCGCGGAGCGCGGTGAGACGATCACAATCGTCCGTGGCAGTCATCCGGTCGCGGAGATTGGCCCTGCTCATCGCCGTACCGGTGCCGACCTGCGCGCGGCGCTCGCGGATGTGCCGCCGCCGGACGAGGAATTCAGCCGCCACATCGCCGAAACCGTCGCCCTGCTTCGATCAGAGGTGATTGATCCATGGGCCGATGCCTGATCCTGGCTACGAACGTCTTGATCGCTTATGAGCGCGGAACCATAGACCGCTTGGCCCTGGATGACGACGAGCTGGCAATCGCTTCCGTGTCGGTCGCCGAGTACCGCGTCGGAATTGAGATGGCTGACACTGCCGAGCGGGCGGCTGAGCGCGCCAGGGCGCTCGCCGCTATCACGTCCGCCGTTGAGGTCCTTGACTACACGCAGGCGACGGCAGCCCACCATGGCCGCCTGCTCGGGCATGTGCGCCGGTCCGGCGCTCCGCGCGGCGCCCATGACCTGATCATCGCCGCGCACGCGGCAGAGACGGGACGGATCATTGTCAGCCGGGACGCGAAGGCCCGCTTCGGCGAACTGCCCGGAGTAACCGCGCTGGATCCCTGACGAAGCCGCCTGAGCTGGGGTTTTCGGTAAGCGCGCCCGGTAGCCCTCGCATTGCTGGTGGCATGGTGGCCGACCGCCGGGCGGGCTGAACGAGCCGTGCGCATGTGCTGAACTGTCCGGCATGGAGTCTTCCCGGTTCCTCGGCTGCCTCGCGGCCGACTTCACCCGCCTCCGGGCCGTCGGCCGGCCAACCCTGCCGCAGCGGTGCCGAGCTGTCCCGGCTGATGTCGGAAGTGGGTCTCGCGACCGACCGGTGTGCTATCGATCCGGATTGAATATAGAGAGCGAGGGTGCCTTTACCAGTAGCCGCGGTGAACCACCTCGTCCAGGGGGCGGCGATCGGGTTTGGCTATGGGCTGGAGGGGCCGGTCGGCCGGGTATCCGAGGCCGATCAGATAGGCGACGAGGTGGTCGTCCGGGACGCCGAGGATGGCGCGGGCCTTGTCCTGTTCGCCGACCGATGAGTGCCCCGTGCCGATTCCGAGGTCAGTGGCGGCGAGCAAGATCGCGTAGGTGGCCTGGCCGAGGTCGTACCGGTCGGTGAGGCGGGTGCGCTCGTCCGGTGGCTCAGGCAGGACGAGCGCGATGGCCGCGGCGGCGCCGGCGATGTGCCCGGCGCCTCGCCAGACCGTGGACAGCTCGGCCAGCTGGGTGCGGTCGGAGACGACGACGAAGTCCCAGTGCTGGCGGTTGGAGGCTGATGGGGCGCGCCAGCCGGCCTCGGTGATGCGGTCGAGGTCAGCGTCGCTGATGGTGTCATCGGTGTAGCTGCGGACGTTGCGGCGGGCGCGGATGGCATCCCAGGTCTCCACGGTGCCCTTTCCTGTCGGCTGATCGGATTCGGCCTCGGCGGGCTGGCGCAGTGCCAGTCACACGGACAATCACTCTATTGTCTATTCTTCTGATCGGGATAGGCTGCAAAATCGGCCACTGATCCGGAATCGAGGTGGTCCGACACCACCTGGCGTCCCACCCGGCCGGGAGATCGAACTGCGTGCCCTGCTCACCGGCGACCTGAGCGGCTATGCCGGTCGGGATGCTCCCGGCTGAACCCGGCGGACGCCTGCCGGGCCGGCGGACGCCTGCCGGGCCGGCGTAGTGCTGACCGGCCGGGACTCCAGCAGTCGTTTGACCGCTGGCGAACAAGTAGCGTGTACTCAAAGGCCTTGTCTACTTTTTCTATAGGAAGTATCAGAAATGCGTGTTGTGGTCGTGGGCGGGGGTGCCAGCGGCGCCTTGGCCGCACTGCATCTCATCCGGCAGGCATCCGGGGCCGGCCCGCCGCTCGCGCTCCACGTCGTCGAACCGAACCAGCTCGGCCGGGGAGTGGCGTATTCGACCGTGAACCTCCGGCACCGTCTCAACGTCTCAGCCGCGGGGATGAGCGCGCTGCCTGAGGAACCCGCGCACTTCGTCAACTGGCTGCGCGCCAACTATGACCCGGCCTTCGCCAGCGGCGGTTTCGCGCCCCGGGCCGTGTTCGGCGCGTATCTCGCTGAGACCGTCAGCCGGCAGCTTCAGACGGCAGCTCGTGTCATGTGGACGCGGCATCGTAGCCGCGCCGTGGACCTGCGCCGCCACGATCAGGGCGTCGCGATCACCCTCGCCGGGCATCAGGTGCTGGAGGCCGACGCCGTCGTCCTCGCCCTCGGCAACGGCGCCGCAACATCGGCCTGGGTCCCCCCTGCGCTGCGCCGCTCGTCCCGGTTCGTCGCCGACCCGTGGCGTCCCGGCGGGCTGCCTCAGCTGAGCGGGGGATCGACCGTGCTGCTCGTCGGCACCGGGCTGACGATGGTCGACATGGCGATCAGCTACGGACATTGCCAGGTTCACACTGTTTCCCGCCACGGGCTGCTGCCACTGGCCCACGCCGCCGACCCGCCCCGGCCGGCGTCGGCGCCGCTGCCGGAGGCCCCGATCACGGCCGCCAGTGTGCGGCGGCTGGTGTTCGGCCGGATCCGCGAACTCGACGGTGACTGGCGCACGGCGGTCGACGGGATGCGGCCGATCACCCAGCGGCTCTGGTCGCGCCTCGACGGCACCGCCCGCCGCGAGGTGCTGGTCCACGCCCAGGGACGCTGGGAACGCGTCCGGCACCGCATGGCGCCGGAACTGGGCGCGTGGCTGTCCGCCCGCCACGAGCAGGGCCTGCTCACCGTCCGGCCCGCGTCGGTCGTCGATGCCCGGGACACCGGCGCCTCGCTCATCGCCGAGCTCAGCGACGCCACCAGTGTCCAGGCCAACCTGGTCGTCAATTGCACCGGCCGATGCAGCGTCCTGGGCTCCGACGACCCGCTGGTCAGCGGGCTGCTTGCGCGCGGGTCGGCCCGCCGCGACTCGCTGGGCCTGGGCTTCGCCACCCACCGGGACGGCCGTCTCGTGTCGGCGGACGAGCTTCCGGCGTGGACGCTCGGTCAGCTGCGGCGCGGCGAGCTGTGGGAGAGCACGGCCATACCGGAGATCAGGGATCAAGCTGCCGAGCTTGCCGGATCGATCCTCGCCCGCGCCGATGCCGGCACACGGGAGGTCGCATGAGAGTCGGCATCGTCGAGACGCCGGAGCTTGGCAACCGCAGTTAGGTCATTTCCGACGGGCTCGCGAGCGTTGTGCTGGATCCGCAGCGTGACCTGGACCGTGTCGGCGGTCGCGGCGCGCCGGTCGGGTTCGGGTCACGGATCGCCGGACTGGCCCGTCGCGCCAGGGAAGCCGGCCGCCTGCGCCCCGGCTTCGTCCTGGACGACCTGATCCTCATGCTCATGGCCAACAGCGGCATCCGCGGCACCTCACCGGCCGCGGCAGTCGCGGCATCGCGGCGCTTCGCTGCGCTCGCGATCCAGGCATTCCAAGCCTCCCCGGAGGCCTCGCCGCTGCCGCCAGTAGCACGGCTGGCGCCCGTGGTATTGATTTCCTGACGCTACCCAGCAGGCGAAACGGATGAATGATCGAAGGTCTTTCAACTCGAAACGATCCTGCCCAAGCGCCGCCCGCGGTCAGTCCCCGATCAAGCTCAGCCGAGATAGATAGCCGACTCTATTTCTAGAGTTTAGTCCAAACTTAGAGCATCCCTGCTAGGCTGCCTGAGATGCCCAGCACCGGACTGCGCGAGCGCAAGAAGGCGCGCACCCGCCAGCTCATCGCCGATACCGCAGCGCGCCTGTTCGCCGAGCGCGGCTACGAACATGTCGCCGTCAGTGACGTGGCGCGCGAGGCCGAGGTCGCCGAGCAAACGGTCTACAACTACTTTCGGACCAAGGAGCAGCTGGTCACCGACCGCGAGCAGCAGGTCCAGGATCGGCTCTGTGACCTGATCCGCTGCCGGCCGCCCGCCGTTACTCCGGCGGCTGCCATCCGCAACGTCGTCCTTGAGTCCGTCGCCGGGATTCGCCGCATCCCGCCGGAGCTCTGGCGGGGCGAGCTCGGCTACCTGGCGGCCATCAGCCCGACCGTCCACCGGCTGGCGCTGGAGTTGATCGACCGCCAGGCCACCGCCCTCGCCCGCGCCATCGGCGACACCACCGCGGTCCCGCCGGAGGTGGCCAGGCTGCAGGGGATCGCGATGGCCGGCGCATTCCAGATCATCATCAGCGAGGCCGGCCAGCGCACCTGTGAGGGCCAGAGCCAGGCGAAGATCGCTGACGAGATGTACCCGATCGTTGAAAACATCCTCGACGAGCTCGACCGCTGGCTCAGCGTTTCACGACCGCCAGCACTGCGGTAACCGGGCAACGTCGCTGCCATCAGCTGCGCTGCTCAGCCGTTGCCATGAGGAACGCCGGTACTGAAAACGCCGGTACTGAAAAGGTGGGCCCGGTCGACGCTTGCCTGATCGAGCGCGCCGGCCGGCTCGCGAGATCCGGTTGCCTGCGGCGTGGCCGACACCGCTCGGGACTAGGTGAGGCCGACCTGCTGCGCCTGCAAAGCGGAGTCCCAGAAGGCAAAGATCTCGGTGATCTGGTCGCCGTCCCACTTGACGGTCTGGCCGAACTCGAGGTCGAACGCTTTCCCTGTCGGGGCGATCACGTTGCCGTCGGGCAGGATCATCTCCCCGGTGAAAGTTCCCGTGGTGCGGCTGATCACGGTGATCCAGTCGCCGCTTCCGAACTGGATGGGGTAGGGGTCGTTGTCGACGTGGACATCGGGGAAGATGTGAAAGAACTGCGCCATCGCTGCGGCGTGCGCTGCCCGTCCGCGGATCGGCTCTGCATTCCCCGGGATGTGCGCGATCATGTCGGGGTGATGGACCGCGTTCATCGCTGCGACGTCGCGGGAGTTGAAGGCATCATCGCCCCTCTTCATGAGCGCGAGCAGGTGTGCGGTCCGGCCGGTGTTGCTGGATGTGATGGGCATGATTGCTCCTTTCCTGGTCCGGTGCCGGGTCAGTTCACGGCCGGGTTGGCCGTGGCGGTGCGTGCAACATTCCAGTGTTCGCGGCTGTCGCGTGCCGTTAAGGAGAGCAGCAGCCGCGTTGCGACCGGCCGCGTCCGCCGCACTGAGGGGACACCATTTCCCAGCTCGATTGAGCGCGCCCTAACTTTAGGGTTGACTCCAATCATGATACATCGGCATCGTGCCGAACCGGGTTACGTGACGCAAGAAAGCGCCCACGGGCCGGGTCATCGCCGCAATGCGGCGCGTCTAGGCTGACGAAGCCGCCGGCCGCCATGACCAGGCGGGTGATCTCGCCGACATCCAGCGCCAGGAGGAGGAGGAGGAGCGGGATTTCCCACATAGTTCGAGATGAACGGAGCCACCGATGTGACCTCACGCCCAGGCGTCACCATCAGCGCGGCCGCCGCGGTCGTCCTAGCGGCCGTCATGGCCGGTGCCGAGGTCGTCGGAGCGTCCAGCTTCCAGTCGCCGCCACTGGGCGATGGGGCGTCCGCCCGGCCACGCTGGCACTGGCGGCCAATCGGGCGGGCCACCGTCGGAGCGCGTGTTGGTGCACTGTTGCGGCCAGCCGGGGGGTGAGTCCTCCCACGATTCCTGGCGTCCGTACACGGTGAGGTCCATGAGCGCGTAGCTGTAGTCCATTTCCTCGACGCCGCGCAGGGTCGTCCAGTAGGTTTCGAAGACGCGGTCGCCGTGGCGTAGGTAGCACACGAGGTGCATCCTGCCGATGCGGCGCCCGACGAGGAGCGCGTCGAGGGAGTCCTGGGCGGAGTACCACGGCATGCCCCAGCCCATGAAGTCGCGGTAGCGGGCGCTCTCGTCGTAGCGGCCCTGGCAGAAGGCCGCGTAGGTGATGTCGCGGGAATGCAGGTAGGACAGCTCGCCGACCTGGGCGGTGACCCATGTGCAGCCTTCGCACTGCTCGGCGGCGGGGTGGCCGGCCCACCACATGAAGTAGTAGGCGATCAGCTGCCGGCGGCCCTCGAACGCCTCCAGCAGCGTGACCGTCCCGTGTGGACCGGTCACCGGGGTCGAGGCATCCACCTCGACCATGGGCAGGCGCCGCCGGGCCGCGGCGATCGCGTCGCCTTCGCGGGTGTGCGTCTTCTCCCGGACCCGCAGCGCATCCAGTTCGGCCTGGAAGGTGGCCCGGTCGACGGTAGCGGGCAGGCCCAATGCGCCGGTGGCGCCGGTGGCGTCGGCCGCCGGCCCGCCGGGGTTCGCTGATTCATCCGTCATGACGGTCTCCTTGGAGGGGGTGTGAGCCTTCGGTTTTCTTTGCTTCCGCGTGCGCGGTTTCGGCGAGCCGTTTGATCGTGCCGAGCCGCCGGTCCCATTGCGCGGCGAGGTCAGCCATGGCCCGGGTGGCCTGGTCCAGGCGGCCGGCTTGGACCCGGTAGAGAACCTCCCGGCCCTGCTTGCGCCGGCTGACCAGCCCGGCTTCTTCGAGCACGGCCAGGTGCGTGCAGACCGCCTGGCGGGAGAAGGGCACCCGGCCGGCCAGCCAGCTGGCGCTGACGTCACCGTTGCCGACCAGCAGGTCGAGCACCCGGCGACGAGACGGGTCGGCGATGGCCGACCACAGCTCGTCATCGGCCTGCGCGATCATCACGATTGGCGCTTCGCGAGCATGTGGGCGAGGCGGTCCAGGTACTCGGCCCAGCCGCCCCGGTGCTCGCCGGCGTAGCGCTCTTTCTCCGCGTCGGGCCAGCCGAGCAGCTCATGGCCGCTTTCGGACACCCGGAGACGGGTCCGCTCGCTGCCTTCCGGCGTCAGCGTGAACTCGACCAGCATCGAGTTGCCGGTCACCGGCTCCTCCCCGCGGGGATGGTTCCAGCGGAACGAGAACCGAACCGGCGGATCGACCGTCTCCACCACGACCGGGCCGCCCTGATCCCCGAACCCCATGAAGCCATGAGCGCCCGGTTCCACGACCAGTTCCACCCGGTCGGCGAACCACCGGCTCATCTGATCGGGCTCGGTGATGGTGCGCCACACCACCTCCGCTGGCGCCTCGATCAGAACCTCCCGCTCAATCACCAGGCCTGCCATCAGTATCCGATCCCTTCCTGAGCGCGCCGGCGGCCATCGCCGGCGGCGGGTGTCGCCACTTGGCGTCGCATGTAGGTCATCGCCCACTCTTTCTCGCAAACTGCAACCAAAGGTAGCACGCCAAGAGAAGACGTGCAACCAATGATTGCAGGTTGTCCGTTGCGGCCGGATCCGCCAGGCTAGCTGCATAGAACCCCAGTTCAGCGCGGGCTGGCTACCGTGTGGCCGCGGGGCTTGACGGACGCAGATCAGCTGGTTTCGTGGGTCCGCGGCCAGGCGCTCGATCGGTTCGCGGGTGTGCGGTGGGTCGTCCGGGCCCGACCGCATTGCGTGGCGTCCGCCCGTCGCATGCGGGCGAGGGTCGCTGCTCGCCTCTTGGCACTAGTCATCAAGGATGGCTAGGTCGAGCTGGCTGAGGCGCTCGGGGTCGGCGAGCGCGTCGATGGCAATGATCTTGCCCTCTGCAACGGTGAAGCCCATGACCGAGACCGGCTGGCCGTCGATGGTGACGAGGACGCCGACGGCGCCGTTGACCAGCACGGCCTGCGCTTGGCGGGAGGGGCCGGCGAACATGAGCGCCTGCCTGGCCACGGCGTCCGCGCCGCGGATGACCACGGAGGCTCCGGGGCGGGCACCACCGTCGGCTTGTAGCGCGACGTCGGGGTCGAGCACCGCGACGAGAGCCTCGAAGTCGCCGCCGCGGGCGGCGGCGAAAAAGGCGTCGACGACCTGCCGCTGCCGGACGAGGTCGCGGCCGGGAGGCGGCGCCGCGCCCTGCACCCGGCGACGTGCCCGGCTGGCTAGCTGGCGTGCCGCCGCCGGGGAGCGCTCGACGACGTGCGCGATGTCCTCGAAGGGCACGGCGAACATGTCGTGCAGGACAAAGGCGAGCCGTTCGGCGGGGGGCAGCATCTCGAGCACCACGAGCAGGGCGAGGCCGACCGAGTCGGCTAGCAGCGCCTGGTGCTCGGGGTCGGTGCCCTCCTGCCGGGTGATGATCGGATCGGGGGCGTGCGGGCCGAGCGGGTCCTCGCGCCGGGTGGTACGCGACCGCAGCATGTTCAGGCAGACTCGCCCGACCACCGTGGTCAGCCAGGCGCCCAGGTTCTGCACATCGCGGGTGTCGGCCTGGCTGAGCCGCAGCCAGGCCTCCTGCACGGCGTCGTCGGCCTCGCTGAGCGAGCCGAGCATCCGGTAGGCGACCGCGCGCAGTTCGCCTCGGTGCTCCTCGAACCGCTGGGCCAGCCAGTCGTTCTCGTCCATCGGTCACATTCCTTCGTCGCGTCGTGTCGGTGCACCGACCAACGAAACACAGCCGATGTGACACCAGCACGGCTGATCTTCCGGCGCCGCGGTTCAGCACGGACACCGGAAGATCCTGCGAAAGGACACGGACCATGCAACCACAGCCGAAGATCGCAGTCGCCGGGGCGACCGGGAGGGTAGGCCAGCACGTCGTCGCCGTGCTCACCGAACGGGGATACGACGTCGTGCCGATGTCACGCTCACGGGGGGTGGACGTGATCACCGGGAACGGCCTCGCCGCGGCATTGGCGGGCGTCGACTGCATCATCGACACGGCAACCGGGCCCTCGCCCGAGCAGCAGGCGGCCACCACGTTTTTCACCACCGCGGCCCAGAACCTGCACCAGGCCGGCCAGCGGGCCGGCGTCCGGCGGATGATCGTGGTGTCCATCATCGGGACCGACCGCTTCACTTCGGGACACGGCTTCGCCAAGATCGCCCACGAGCAGGCGATGCTGTCGGGCCCGATCCCGGTGCGCGTGCTGCGCGCCGCGCAGTTCTACGAGTTCGTCGGGCAGATGGTGGAGTGGGGCACGCAAGGCGAGGTGGCCTACGTGCCGAGGATGCGCATCCGGCCCGTCGCCGCCCGGACCGTCGCCGAGGCACTCGCCGACCTGGCCACCGGACCAGGACCGGGCCCCACGCCGTTCACCGAGGTCGCCGGCCCGCGAGAGGAAAGCCTGGTCGAGATGGCCGCGCTGCTCGCCGCGCGGCGCGGTCACCCGTCGAAGATCGAGGGCGTCAGTGATCCGGCCGACCCAGACCGAGAGCTTAACGAGAACGGCGGCCTGCTCCCCGGCCCCGGCGCTACCCTGGCCGGCCCCACGTTCCAGGAGTGGCTCGACTCCACGTCCTGACCCGCGCAGCGCTTAGGCAGCCACGGATGAAAACCCGGCGATGATCCTTCCCGGCACGATGCAGCCCATTCAGGCCCTGCTGAAGGCGGCGCGGCAAGAGCGTGCCGCCGGCCACTACAACGAGCGAGGGCTGGCGGAGCTGGTCCTGATGATCGCCTGTCACCGGATCAACGCCACCAGCCAGGGCTTCCAGGCCTCATCGGCGCGCTATTACACCGCAGAAACCAGGAAGGAAATCGGCATGACAGTGATCAGGATCCACCACTACACCGTCGACCCGGCCCCGGCTGGTGCGGGGGCTTCGCTGGCTAGTTGCGCGGGCAGGTCGGCGCGTGAGGTGATGCCAAGTTTGCGGAAGGCGTGCCGGAGGTGGGTTTCGACGGTGGGCTGCGTGATGTATAGGTGCTGGGCGATCTGCCGGTTGGACAGGCCGTCTGCGGCGAGCCTGGCAACTTGGCGTAGTGCCTCGGCGTGGCGATGCTGCGCGACCCGCAGCGCGCCACGCGCCTGCTGGAACATAAGCGTGTGGATCCAGCAGGCCGGCGGCGGCATGCGGTCAGCGGCGCGCGCAGCGGCCGTCTCTGCCTGCTCGAGGCGGCCGAGGCAGGTGAGGGCCTCGATACAGAAGGAGGCAGCCCAGGCAACTGCCAGCGGCGGGGAGGTCGCGAGCTTGAATTCCAGGGCCAGCATGGCATCGTCGGCGGCGTCGTCGAGCTGCCCTAGCCGCCGCCTGATCATCGAGCGAAGACAGCTAGCGTGGGCGACCATGCTCATGGACCCCCGCTTGCGGGCGGCGGACAGGACAGCGTCGCAAATGCGCGACCGGGTGGCCAGTTCATCGTTCCAGATAAGGACCAGCAGTGCGTGCACCGCGGTGAGCGAGTCTGGCGGGATGTCGCGGAGGTCGGCGGCCAAGACCGGGGCGAGTGGTGTCGGGCTGTCGCTGGCTGGCTGCGCGGCTGCTGCTGCCTCATCGTCCCCGGCCTGCGCGGCTACGGCCGCTCCGACAAGCCAGAAAACATCCGGGGGTACTTGCTGCGGCTTCTGGCGGTGCAGCCCGGCCCGGCGCAGCTGGCCGCGGACGGTCCGCTCGGAGACCGCGATCCCGTTGCGGTGATACAAGATCGAGGCAATCTGCGCCGCGGAGCGGCCGGGCAGTCCCAGCCGCAGCGCCGCCGCCTCGGCGAACGGGGGTGCCCCGACCAGGACACCAGCGGCCCGGCACACGACGGGCAGTCCGGGCGCGGGAACCCCAGATCACGGCCGGCCGCCGCGTACGCATCGACCGAAAGCGGGCACGGCCATACGATGGCCACGGGCGACACCGCCTCGGATCCCTTCTCAGGGTCGGCGCAACACGGGCGTTCCCGGCCCCGAGGATGTGCCGCCAGCGGTTGCGACGACCGGCACCACGTCGACCTGCTGCCCGGGCCGGCGGCACGTTGCGTTCGTCGCCGAGCAGCCAGAAGCGCCGTTCAGAAACAAGCGGAGATCAACAAATGCCGGCGACGCTGAAGTTGGCGCATAAGGCAATCGGAGCGGAGGTCCGTCGTGGCACGTACGATGTCGTGGTCGACGGTGAGCGGATCGGGTCGGTCGAAATGAACCACACGATCGAGATACCAGTCGAGCCTGGACGTCACACCCTGCAAGTTCGCAATGGACGAAACTCGAGCAGCACTCAAACCTTCGATGCCGCCGAGGAAGAGATCGTCGCCTTCCGATGCACCGGAAAGAGGCTCTTGCCGATCTTTCTCGCATCCTTTGCCGTGCCCAGGCTGGCACTGAAACTCGTTCGCGATTGAGTCGGCGTCGCCGTCGTGGCGCTCACCTGCACGTCGTTATGGCCGCCGGGGTGCCGCTCTCGGCCCGGGACAAAACGCTAGCCGGAAGGGGTCCGGCCCCCCTTCCGCCTCCCCCGGTGCGACCGGTTCCACCGCATGATCGTCGGGCCGAAGGCGAGGAGGGGATCCCTCACGTTGGGCCCAGGGCCTGCCGGAGCAGATCGAGCAGCCAGTCGGCGGCTCCGCCGTCGAGGACGCGGCGCGCTGAGGTATGAACGATCATGGCGAGCAGGATGGGTCCTCCGCCGAAGGCGTCGAGGCCGAGCGCCCACACCGCGGGTTCGTTCTGATCCGGAGGAAACAGGACGAGGTGACCGGCGCCCGCATCACGCCAGAAGGACCGTTCGAACGCCAGGGCGACCTTCTCGAACCGGCCGAATCCCAGCCACTCCATCGCCTGGACCCGATCGGCCGGCAGCGGCGGGCGGAAGCGTGGGCGGCACTGCTTGAGCACCCCGAGCGGGATGGTTATGACGGCATGGCTCGCCTCGATCACATCGGACTCGGCGCTTAGGCTGACGCCATCGGGCTTCAGGGCCACCTCGTGCACGGCTTCCCCGAAGCGGACGTCCGCCCCCTCGGCGAGAGCGGCGACCACGCTGGCGTAGCCCCCGTCGGGCAGGTCGCCGAAATAGTCCCCCTCATACTCCAGCTCGTTCCATATCCAGCGAAGCGACTGCTCGTCGCAGGCGTCCGCGCCCCCTGCCTCGATCACCGCGTGCAATGCCTGGTGGGCCCGCCGACGGGCGGCGCCGCCCAGTTCCGTCCCAGCCAGGAAGGCATCGATGGCGTCGGCCATGGATGCACCGGCGCCGAGCTGCTTTAGCAGCGTGCGCTGCGCGTCGGGGAAGGCTTCGTACTGCAGGGCCAGGCTGTCAGAACATTCGCCCGCGGTCAGTTGGCGGCGCTCGGCACAGTCAAAGGCCACTAGCTCCCCGAGCGGGTCACCAGGACGCCGCCTGATACCAGCTTGGTCAGCCACGACGCTAAGGGGATTGCCGCCCGGAAAGTGGATCCAGGACCCGCCCATATCGACCGGCCAGCCCGCCATGTCCACTGTGTGGAGGCGGCCGCCAGCCCAGCGAGCTGGGCGTGGCCGACGCGGCGCTGGAGTCCACCGGGGTGTACTGGTGGCCGGTCTACCATGCGCTGGCGGGCGCCGGGATCGAGGTGTGCGTGTGCAACGCGGCGCACATGCGCAACGTGCCGGGCCGCAAACGCGATGTCACGGACTGCCAGTGGATCGCCGAGCTGCATGAGTACGGGCTGCTGCGGCCCAGCTTCATCCCGGATGCGCAGGTGGCGGCGCTGCGGCAGCGGACGAGGTACCGCAAGAAGCTCATCGAGCAGCGCACCAGCGAGGGGCAGCGGCTGGCCAAAGCGCAACCGCGAGCACCTGGTCCGCTATCACCAGAACGCCCTGGCCCGGCTCGGCATCCGGGTCATCGTGACCCCGCCCGGCGACGGCACCCCACCGCCCCCGACCCCGGACAACCCAGGCCAGGCAGCACCCGCACGGCACTTCACCGGCGCGCTAATGAGCCGGCTGTGCCGGCGCTGCCGCGCGCCAGGCTGAGGTCCCCAAGTTTCGTCACAGATCGTAGCGGATGATGCTGTGACCTTCGTTGCCGCAGGTCAATAGGGCTGGTGGGATGGCCGTCAGTGACCGTGTGGTACCTCACGGACAGGTGAGCGCCGGTCTTGCCCGGCATTGTCGGGCCTGGCAAGGTTGCGGAAAGCTCGGGACTTAAGTCCCTTGCCCGCCCACTGGAAGGGGCCGAGTGTCACGACATTGCTGGTCGGGCTAGCTCGGTACAACCCCATGAACCTATTCTGTCTGACCCCAACATCAAACCTGCGGGTGAAGCGTAAGCACCTGTGACCTGGGCGGGAACAGTAAGAGCGGGCGACCGGAATCGAACCCGCACAACCAGCATCCAACAAGGGGGTAAGTCATGCGAAGTAGATCCCTGCTTGCAGGCGCGATTGCCATCGTCGGTCTGCTCACCTTAGGTGTGCCCGCCGTTGGTGCCGCAGCGAGCACTGCAGTGACCAGCTCAGCAGCGGCGACGACCACGTGCACGTTCAAGAACTACAACCAGACGCCTAAGAAGCTCTCAGGCTTTAGTTTCGGGTACGTCAATTGCCAGAAGCCGTTTGGCAATGGTGTCCAATCGACCACTTACACCGCGACCCTGAACACGAAAACCGGCGCGGCGACAAGCAAGGGCTCTTACCAGAATTGGTTCGGCACCGGGACCTTGTACGGGACGTATAGCCTAGGCGGACAGTACACCAGCGCTACTGCGGGGACGTTCAAGGGCACATTTACAATTAGTGGCGGAACGGGTGCGTTCAAGGCAACCAAGAAGGCCACGGGGACGCTGACCTGTAGCACGACCAACGCCGACGCCACCTCGACCTGCACGTCGGTCCTCAAGTAACGGGTCATTGATCGGGTCGAGTGCCGGGCGACGCCCAGCGCAAAGGGAGCGGCTGGGCGTCGCCCGGGCAGCCGAAGTCCAGGAACTCCTCCAGGTCGCCATCCGCGAGTGGCGTGCGAACCTGCTCGGTGCTGGTGTGTCGGTGTCCATGGCTGCTAAGTCCTATCGGCTGTTGCGTGCCGTGCTGGCGACGGCTGTGGAAGAGGACAAAATTCTGGTGCGCAATCCGTGCCGTACTCGGGGCGCGGGCGAGGAGCACGCCACCGAACGGCCGGTGGTTACGGTTCCCCAGGTGTTTGATCTGGCTGCCCGGGTGGGCCGTCGTCCGGTCGGTGGTATCCGGCAACTCTCAGACGGTGGTTATCGGCTCCGGTTCGCCCGTCACGTTGTGATGCGAAGGGCGCCGGAGGTGTACCGGACGCGGGCTGAGGTTAAACGTGCTTTGTGGAGAATGGCGGATGGTGGCCAAGCGGACTGCGACTACGACCGTAGGTTCCGCGTCTTGGTGCTGCTCACCACCTTTGCCAGCCTACGGTGTGGGGAGGTGACGGCATTCACCTCGCCTTTTTGTCGGGCCAGAGCCCGACCGCGCTTGTGTTTGCGGGTGCGAAGGGAGCGCCGGTGCGTGCCCGCCTGCCCGTGATGAGTGACCGTGAATCCTCCTGATTTACCGTCCACTCGGGCACGTAACGGGCACGCCGCCCGTCGATGGCGGACGGCGTGACAGAGCCTTACTCTGGAGGCATGAGCGAACCCGCGTACGAGATGACCTTGGAGGAGCTGGCCGACAGCCCGCACCTCTGGGGCGAAGCGCTGCGATCGGTGGCGCGTGGACGCGTGGTTTATCTGGTCCGAGGCGATCATGAGCACGTTGCCGACATCGTTCCTGACGGCGCCCTCGAAGAGCTGGAGGAGACGGTCGAGGTCCTCGCCGACTCCGAGGCGGTTCGCGCGCTGATCGAGGCACGCGAAGCCGCGGCCCGGGCGACGTCGTCCGGGGAGTGGACGCCGTGCGTGCCCTGCTCGACGAGCGACGTGACTGAGCCGTCTGACATCTATGAGATAGCTCTTGCGCCGCCAGCGCGGCGGGCTATCACGAGCAAGCTTCCGCCAGACGTTGCGGCTGCTGCGTCGACCTCATAACCGGGCCGCTGATCGGCAACCCGAAACGGCTGGGGAAACCGCTGCACGCGCCGCTGGATGGGAGACAAAGCTCGTGTCCAAGCGATGACGGCGTTGAGGACGGCGCCAGCGCGGTAGACGGCGGCGAGTTTGTTGTAGCGGGTGGCCAGGCCGCGCCGTTGTTTGAGATGGCAGAAGCGGCGTTCTATGACACTACGCCCGCGCGGTGGTTGCCAGGGTGATGTAGTGCATCGTGAAGGCTCCGCCGAGAGTGTCGATGGCGGTGCCGACCGCATCGAGGATAGCGGCCAACTGGTCGGGGTGGAGCCGGGTGAGGCCGCCGGTGGTGGGCAGCAGGGTCAGCCATTGGTCGCGGGTGTAGGACTGCTCCCAGTCGAATCGCCACTGTTCGGGTTCATTGAATCGTTCGGTCTCGCGGATCGTGTCGGCGATCTTGGCGTACGCCGTCTGGTATGCGCCCAGCGGGCGGCGAGCTGGCAGATTGGCGAACGGCGAGTCTGGCACCACCCTCCGGTAGGCGGCGGCGAACGGCTCGGCGACCTCGATGGGCGGTTCATACACGTGGCCGAAGATCGCCAGCCGCCCGCTCGGGTGCAGCACCTGGGCCGCCTTCGCGGCACCGGTGACCGGATCGATCCAGTGCCAGGACTGGGCGGCGATCACCGTGTCGAACGTTCGGCCGTCTGGGTCCCAGGCTTCAAAGGTTGCCACCTCGACCGGAAGGCCGTGGGCGCGGGCGAACCCGGCCATCCGCTTGTCCGGCTCGACGCCGAGCACGGTGCAGCCGGCGGCCTGGAACTGGCGGGCTGCGATGCCGGTGCCGGTGCCAACGTCGAGCACGTCAAGGCCGGGGCTTTCGGCTACGATCTGCGCCACCAAGGCGCCCGGGTAGCCCGGACGGGCGTGGTCGTATCCCTCGGCATCGGTGCCGAACGACTCGGCCATCGGCCGCGCCGTGTGTAGCTCCGGTACAGGCGGTTCTGGTTGCTTTCGCGGTATGGTGGGCATGTGCCCACCATAGTGGGCGTATGCCCACAAGGCAACTGGTGCCGATTGGCTGATGTGTCGAGAGGATCTGCGAGTGCCGACTGGAGTGCATTTGCGCGATGCCCGGCGGCAGCTGTTCGACGCTGCCGAACGCGTGCTGCTACGGGATGGGCCAAGCGGTCTGACCAGCCGGGCTGTCACTGATGAGGCGGGCTGCGCCAAAGGTGTCCTGCACCGGCACTTCACCGATTTCGACGCCTTCCTCGCCGAGCTTGTGCTCGACCGGGCCACACAGCTTGAGGCCCGGGCGGGCGCACTGCGCGAGTCGGCCGGCACCGGCACGGTGACCGACAACCTCACCAGCGCGCTGACCATGCTGTTCGGGCCGGTTCCGATGGCGATCATCCCGCTCATCACCTTCCGGGACGATCTACGCGCGCGACTACGGCAAGCCAGAGCCGGAGGCGGCACCGCGATCCTCGCCCAGGTCACGACCGCGGTCTCCGCCTACCTGGCCGACGAGCGCGACCGAGGGCGCATCGCGGCCGACGCCGACATCGACTCCCTCACGCTCTCCTTGGTCGGCGGGGGGCATCTTCTGTTCTCAGACCGCGAGCCCGGCCCGCCGAGCAGGCCGACCGTCCAAAGGTTTGTGGCAACAGTGCTGGCTGACGTTCTGCAACGACGGCCACGCTGACAGGCCAGACGCGCGGGCGGCGGGTCCGCGGAAAATCCATTGAACCTAGCCCCGCCCTACTCTGTCAGACAAGCCGTAGGGAACGAGGTTCAAGCGGCGCCTGCGAGAGGTGGGTACGAGAGGTGGGTATAAGCCAAGGTCAGCGCCTTGATGCCAGACCGAAGCGGGGTGCGGTCAGAACTGACGAATAACGACCTGGCCGAGATGAGGGGTGCGGTCCGCGACACGAACAAACGCGTTCGGGACTGGCGAACAAAGCCATGCCCCGGCGGTTATTCGGGCCAGGTACTCATCGTCAAACCGCAAGGCGCGTGTCCGCCAAGATGTCGTTCAGGCCGGACCAGAGGTGCTCGGTGTGCGGGGTGCGGAGAACGGGCCGCCGCGCCAGGGCCGGTCTAGCTCGCTGAGCGTTGTCTCCAGGGCGCCACGCCGGGGCAACCTGATCTGGGCCATGGCCGCCTGGGTCGCTGTCGGCGTGGCCCGGTGCAGTGCGGCTAGCATGTCCACGAGCTGGCCCCGCTCGGCTGCGGGAAGCTGTTCGCCGAACCGGCCGCTGGCCCCGTGGAGGAAGGGGAACACCGCGACGGCATATCCCGAAGCCACCGGCAGGACCGTCGGCCCGTCAACCGCCGGGACCGGGGCTACCACGAACCGGAGCCCGGCGTGGTGGCGCAGGGCAGAGGCGGTATCCATCGCCGCCCGCAGGCCCGCAGCTACAGCGGCCCGGGTGTCTCCGAGCCAGGGCTTATCGTCTAGGTCTAGGACGCGCTTCTCCGGTCGCGTGCCCGATCGATTGGACCGCCTGCCGCTCTTCCGCGCGTCGCTGAGCGATCGCCGATCCAGTTCGAGGCGTAGTCACCGAACCGCACCTTGCCCGCCTCTAGGCCTAGAGGCCGACAAGAAGACGGCTGATCATGCCTCTGCACGGGGGCCGAAAGAGCGGGCGACGGGAATCGAACCCGCATGACCAGCTTGGAAGACGTACCGCATATGCCTTATCAGGGCCGCTGACCTGGCAGCACTTGTGTCCCGGGCTACCCGTTGCTGACCGCTGATCACCCTGGTTAGTGGCCCGCTAATGGCCCGGCGATCTTCAGTTCGCTGATCTGACCGTGGCTGGATCGTGAGCTGTTATGCCAGGTTCTGACCGGAAAATAACTCACCTCAATTGGGCGCGCGGCAGCGGACCCGAGGCTGGTTCGAGCGTCGGGCCTGGTCAGGGCGGTATGGGTTAGGCGGCCGGGGCCAGGGTTACTTCCAGTCCCAGGGCCTGGAGCTGACCGGAAAATAACTCACCTCAATTGGGCGCGCGGCAGCGGACCCGAGGCTGGTTCGAGCGTCGGGCCTGGTCAGGGCGGTATGGGTTAGGCGGCCGGGGCCAGGGTTACTTCCAGTCCCAGGGCCTGGAGCTGCCGGACGTGGTTGCGGATCTTCTTGTCCCGGTCGGTGCGGGAGGCGACGTAGTCCGGGCCGAGGTCGGTGTAGCGGGCGGCAGGCTCGGCGAGCAGGTGCCAGATGATGATCAGGATGGACCGGGCGACGGCGACCTGGGCTTTGGCCTTGCCGCGGCGGCGGGCGACGCGGCGGTATCGTTCGCCGAGGAAGGTACCGGTACGCGCGGCGCCGAGGGCGGCCTGGCCGAGGGCGCCGCGCAGGTAGGCGTTGCCGTGTTTCTTTTTGCCGTGGCCGGTGCGCGGCCCGGACTGGTTCGCGGCCGGGCATAGCCCGGCCCAGGAGACCAGGTGCGCGGCGGTGGGGAACCGGGTCATGTCCAGGCCGGCCTCGGCGATGATCGCCGCGGCCAGGTCCGGGCTGATGCCGGGGATCTCGGCCAGCCGGGCGGCGGCGGGCAGCACGGCGGCGTCCGGGCCGGTGCCGGCGGCGGGGCCGGTGGTGCCGTCGGCGTCCACGCCCTGCGCTTCGGGGAGGGTGGCCAGGGTGTCGCGGATGCGCGCCTCCAGCTGGGTGATCTTCTGGTCCAGGAACTTGATCTGGTCCAGTTCCAGCTGGGCGAGCTCGCCGTGGTGGGCGTCGAACATGCCGGTCAGCGCCTCGACGAGCTCATCGTGCTTGGCTTTCATCCGGGTGCGGGCCAGGCCGGCCAGCACGTGCGGGTCGCGTTCCCCGGCGATCATCGCCCGCACCATGTCCTTGGCCGATTCGGTGGTCAGCTTGCTGGCCACCGACGACAGCTTGATCAGCGCGCCTTCGAGCAGCTTCTCCAGCCGCTGGTAGCAGCGGGTCCGCTCGCGGACGTAGTCGGTGCGGGCGCGGGTATAGTCCCGCAGCGTCCGGATCGGGGCCGGCGGCACGAAGCACGGCCGCAGCATCCCCCACTCCGTCAGCCGGGCCAGCCACATCGCGTCGTGCTTATCGGTCTTCGGGCGGCCCTTGAGCTGCCGGGCCTGGGCCGGGGACACCAGCTGCACCGCCAGCCCGAGCGCTTCCAGCAGGTAGTAGAAGATCCGCCAGTAGTCGCTGGTCGCCTCCAGCGTGACCATCTGCACACGGTCCTTGAGCAGGTGCCGGCCCAGATCACTGACCGCGCTGGTCACGGCCTGCACCTCCCAGACCTTGCTGGCCCGGGGCCTGCCGTCCCGGCCGGGCAGCCGGACGCACACCATCCCCGACGCCTTGGCCACGTCGACCGCGGCCACCCGCTCGAACACCCGCTGGTGCTCCTCGTCCTCGATAACCTGCGGCCTGGCCTTGCCCACCGCGGTCACCTCCGTATCCTCGGATATGGGTAACAGGGCGGGCTGCCCGGGGACCCGCGGTCACGGCCTCAACGGCCCGAATACTGACCGGCGTGCTCGAAGCAACAAAAAGCGACCCTCAGGTCACAGGTCCCGGCGCCAGGCTTAGCTACGGGCTCGTATCCCAAAGAAGCTCGGCGTCACGGGCAGCCCGCACCCAACCTGCACCATCCGGCACCCGCTCCGCAGCCACATCACCCAGCCCCGGCCACCACGCGGCAGTGAGCGGACCTCAGCCCGCCACGACCAGCACCCGCCATTTTCACGCCGCGGCAACCACACCCCCGGGTGAGGAAGGCTTAGCTGGCGAGTGCTCGGTCGACGAGGGCGCGGTAGTCGTCGACGAGGCCGGGCAGGAGCTTGAGGTGGACGATCGTGCCGTCGCCTGCGGGGGTGAGGTCGATTACCTGGCATATGGCGGCGGCGTCTTCGTCGCCAGCGACGACGAGGGTGCCGGGCTTGATCTGGCCAGGGTCGCGGGCCTCGTCGAGGAAGGTCCAGACGTAGCCGGTCTCGTCTTCGTCGTTGAGGTCGGCGGTGATGTCCACGTGGTACATCTCAGTCCTCCTTTCGCCAGATCGCACTTCTAGCGTACTGGGGATTGGGCTGGGGAGCACCGAGGGCGGTAAGCAGCTGCGCTAGCTCCTGGTCGTCGGCACGGCGGAGCTGGATGGTGAAGTGGGGGCGCTGGCCGGTGGCCAAGAGCTCGAATCCGTGTTTGGTGAGCTGTGCGACGGCAGGCAGGTAGATGGTGCGGAAGGTGGCGAACCGGCGTTGCAGGAGGTCATCGAGCGGTATGTCGAGGACGGCGAAGACCAAGATGCCCAGTAGCGGCCGCCTGTCGAGGGACCATGCGCGTGCGGTTCGCTGCGCGTGGCTTCGCAGCTTGTCTGGAGTGTCGCGGCCTCCCCGGATGACCAGTGTCGCATCGGTGGGCGGCTGCTCGGCGCGCAGCCGCGGACGCTGCTCGATCCGCTGGCCTGGCACGTGCCAAGGCTACCGCTGGAGCAGACGGTGACTGCTGATGACCAGCAGTACGTGGAGCGGGCGACGGGAATCGAACCCGCATGACCAGCTTGGAAGATCGGTTCGTGGCCTAACGGCTGCCCTGCCCGGATGCAGGTCCAGGTCACCGCGGGGGAGTGCTCGTGAGTGACCGTACCTGACCGCTAGTCGCCGGGGTGTATGGCACGTGTGTGGCATGCGGCCGACCCGCCGATTGCTAGTAACGTCTTGCGTTAATAATGCACCGCGTTATTATTAATGTGTGCTGAGATCCTTCCGCGACAAGGAGACCGAAGCGATCTGGCACCGGCAGCGGTCGCGGCGGCTGGACGGGCCGGTGCAACGGGTCGCCTGGCGCAAGCTGGCGATCCTCGATGCCGCCGAGACGTTAGCGGACCTGAAGGTCCCGCCGGGCAACCGTTTGGAGAAACTGACCGGCGACCGGGGGGGCAGTACAGCATCCGGATCAACCAGCAGTGGCGAATCTGCTTCCGCTGGTCCGACGCGGGGCCGGAAGACGTCGAGATCGTTGACTACCACTGAGAGGAGGAAGCAGGTGACTGAAACGGTCATGCCGCCGGTGCATCCGGGCGAGATCCTGCTCGAGGAGTTCCTTAATCCCCTCAGCGTGAGCCAGTACCAGCTGGCGAAGGAGATCGGCGTCCCGGCCCGGCGGATCAACGAGATTGTCCATGGCCAGCGCCGCATCAGTGCCGACACCGCACTGCGCCTCGCCCGGTACTTCGGGACTTCGGAGCGGTTCTGGATGAACCTGCAGACTCGCTATGACCTGGAGATCGAAAGGGACCGGCTTGGGGCGGTCCTTGATGAGATACATCCGCTGAGCGCCGCAAGCTGACCAGCGGGCACCGCGCCCACTGTGGCGCAAGCCCGGCTGGTTATGCTCCCTCGCCGCCATCGGGCGAAGATCGGGTAACGCGCTGACCTGCACCGGTACCGAACGAGCGACCGGGATCGAACCGGCATGACCAGCTTGGAAGATCGGTCGCCTCGCTCAGCGAGTGAGCTGCAACAACAGCGGTCCAGATAGGCGGCGGCCGAGTGCCCGTGAGCGACCGCGGCTGACCGCCGGATGCTGTCGTTCATGGCACGTGTGTGGCACAAGCACCGCAGACCGGACCGCCCCGGCAACGCCGCTATCACTCGGTTTCGGGCGCGGCCAGGTGCCGGGGATGCGGTGGCAAGCCGACCCGGACCGCAAAGGAGCGACAGCGACCGAGGACCGGAAGCGGCGCGGCAGTATGAGCTATGCTGGGAAGGCGACGGCCACGGTGCAGGTTGCCATGGACCTGACCACGCGCAACCTAGACTGGGCGGAGCAGCGTCAAGCGGAGGGGAGGAGTGGCACGTGAGCGCCGAAGCATCCGAGATGATGACGATCTCCCGCGCTGAGCTGGACTCGCTGCGGGCTGAGGTTCGCCGCCTGCGGCGTGAGGTCGGCCGGGCAGTGGCCAGTGCGCGCATCCAGAGCGATCCGGGTCCCGGTGACGACGCGCCGACGTTCTCGCGCAGTCAGCTTGCCGAGGCGTGGGGTATCAGCGATTGAGCGATCGTCTGGTCCGCTTTCCTGGCTCATCCTGGCAATGCTAGGTCAATTGAAACGACACGTCCTTGAGTGAAGTATGCGGTAATCTCGTGCATCGCATCTTGATACTTTACGGGGGCGATCCGGGCTATAGGTCTCAAGTGAACACTTGGGTCTTCCTGAAGGGCTGGACTGTACGCGTTGATCATCTCGGCTTCGCGCAGCGCAGCCGAGAGAGCAGCGGAGACCCCATCTCGCCTCGGCGAGTAAAGTGTGTTTCGACCTCTCTGTGCCCATGCTCCGCACGTAAGACCTAGAATTACAGCTAGTAGGATGGTGGCCGCCATAACTGCCATAACAAGCGTCGGCCCCCAAGTGGCGATAGTCGTCACTTCTCGCCCATGCTAATCGAGGAAATCCTTGCTCGCATTGCCAAGGAAATTCGAGCAAGGCCATCATCTATCGTCGACCTCATTGGTGGATGGTAACGAAGAGCGCACATCAAGCGCTGACGATTTCGCCAGTTTGTTAAGACAGTTAACTGATGTGCCTGTTTAGGATCAGGGCGCGTGCTACGGGACCAGAGCTCGTCTGTCAGGCACCGGTTGTAGGTGGGATACGTCGGCGGGAGCGCCCTCTTCTGAGAGTCGCTTCGAGCCCTGCTTAGTGAGTGAATGTGCGAATGCCATGCGACGACCAAGGCGTAGCGGCCGGGCAGCCTGGTCGTAGGGTGACTGCCGTGATCGGTGCGGTCGTCTTCGATGTTGGCGAGTGCCTCGTGGACGAGTCCCGCGAATACGGCACCTGGGCGGACTGGCTAGGTGTCCCGCGGCATACGTTCTCGGCAGTGTTTGGTGCGGTGATCGCGAAGGGCTTGGACTACCGGGAGACGTTCCAGGTGTTCCGGCCGGGCTTTGAACTGGATAAGGCGCGGCAAGAACGGGCTGACGCTGGCCAGCCTGAGTGGTTCGGCGAGGATGATCTGTACCCGGACGTCCGCCCGTCGCTGACCCGGCTCCGGGCCGATGGACTGTGGGTGGGCATCGCGGGGAACCAGACGTCCCGGGCAGGCGGCATCCTCCACGACCTAGACCTCCCTGCTGACATGATCGCCACATCGGATGACTGGGGTGTGTCCAAGCCGGACCCGGGATTCTTCCGGCGAATGCTGGAAGTAACGCCAGGCAGGGCCGAAGAGATCTTGTATGTGGGTGACCGGCTGGACAATGACATCCGCCCCGCGGCTGTCCTTGGGTTGCGGACGGCGCTGATCCGCCGGGGCCCCTGGGCGACTATTCAGCGAGATGACCCGGACGCGGAGCGAGTGCCGACGATGCGAATTGACTCGCTGGCTGAGCTGCCGGGTCGGATCGCGGCGTTTAACGCTGCAGGGTGCTGAGGGTGGCCTGCCAGCCGTAGAACTGGTCATCGAGGGCCTGGACGCAGTTCTTGTTCGGCCCATTGCTGGAGGGCCTTGCGGACTTCGAGTATCCGGTGCATGCCGGTGGCGTACCAGGTGATGGCGAGCTGCTGAAGGGCCTGTTCGGCGTGGACGCAGGCCGCCTCGGGGTTGTGCTGGGCGGCTTCGACGGCTGCCAGGTCGCCGAGGATGACGGTGCGCTGCTTGTCATCAGCCGTGGTTGCGTTGGTGAGTGCGACGGTCAGGGTCTCCTGGGCTTGGGGGAGGTGCCCGGCCTTGAGCTGGGTGTTGCCTTTGAAGGCGGCCAGGCGCACGGGGGAGAACCAGGTGAACCAGTCCGGTGAGGCGTGCTCGCCGCCCGCCGCGAAAACCGATTCAGCGTGCTCGATTAGGCGCAGAGCCTCACGGGGGTGGCCGCTGATCGTCTCGCATTCGGCCTCGACGGCATCAAGCCAGGCCAGGAAATCCGCTGACGCGGAAGCGCGGCGGGCGTAGGTGCGGGCGGCGCGCATCCGGTCCGCGTACTCGTCCTGTCGGCCCGCCCATCCCGGGACGAACGCCGCGTGAGCCAGGATCGCCGAACCTAGCAGGGCGTCGTTGGCTTCACCGGCTGCTTGGAGGGCACGGACGAACGTCGCGTCGGCGTCGTCGGGCTGGCGCAGGTCGAAGAATTCGATGCGCCCGGCTAGGAGCAGGGCCTCGGCCAGGGCGGTGGCGACGATGGTGTGGCCCACGCCTTCGGTTTCGCCGAGTAGGTGGGCGCCGAGGCGGGTGTGCTCGCTGACCGGCGGGTGCAGGTGGGTGGGCAGCACGCTGGCGTAGAGACGGCGATAGGAAACGGTGATGGCAGCGTAGTCACCGGCCACGGTCGATGGCTGGATGACGCCCCGGGCCTTGGCAAGCGGGAGAGGGGCCCGGGCGCTATTCCTGGGCATGGGTAGCTGGGCAGCCGCTGCGGCGTCGGGGCCGGCCACGGAGACCTCCCACGGCGGGGTGAAGCCGAGTTCCTCGATCGGGAGCTGGAGCACGTGGACCAGGAGCCGCTGATGGTCGGCTCGCGGCCACGGGGGAGTGGAGGACTCCCAGCGCCTTATCTGCCGGTCACTGATCTCCAGGTGCCCGAGCCCGAGCTGCGGCGCTGCCCGCGTAAGAGCGTCGGCCAAAGCCTGCTGCGATGCAAACCCGGCGTGCTGGCGGGCGGCCTTTAGCCGGACGTTGCCGATGGGTTGAGTCAAGGGAAACCTCCGCGCGTCTCGCGCCCTGATGCGGTATCGCAGGACTCTAAGAGGACAAACGTACCTCGATCAGATGCTTACGTCCTAGAAGAGACCTATTAACGTCCCATATAAGTCCTATCTGGGTCCGGTTCCGCTTGGCATCCTGTAGGTGTGACGGCAGGGAGGCGACCGTTCTTGTGAGGGATAGCGGTGGGGAGTTGCTCCAGTACCGGCTGGTGATCGAGCCTCGGTTCGACGCCCAGGGCGTGCTGGCCGGCTCGAAGGACGCGGCCCGCTGCATCGGCTACCTGACCAAGTACCTCACCAAGCAAGTCGCTGACTGCCACCAAGCCACCACCGACGCTCAGCGGGCGCATGTCGAGCGGCTGGCCGATGCGCTGCGATTCGAGCTGTGCTCGCCGCGGTGCGCGAACTGGCTCCGCTACGGCATCCAGCCCAAAAACGCCCGGGCCCGGCCTCATCCCGGCCTCATCCCGGCCTCATCCCGGCCTCATCCCGGGCGCGTGCAAGGGAAAGGCCCATCGCCGCGAATGTCTCGGCTACGCGGGGCGCCGGGTCCTGGTCTCCCGCAAGTGGTCCGGCAAGACCCTCGCCGACCACCGGGCCGACCGGAAAAACTGGCTCCTGTCCACCCTCGGTGTCCAGGCTGCCGACCCGGACCACTACGCCTGGGAGCCGGTCACTCCCGGCGACCCGGACCACATTGAACACGCTCGGCGTCTCCTGCACGTCCTCGCCGACCGCCAGTGCTGGCAGGCCACGCTCGCCGAAGCCAGACGCCGGGCAGGCATCGAGCTGCCCGCCGATCTTTCGGCAACCGGAGCGGCAGCATGACGGGCCGCGCCGAGGCGGTGCCAACCGCGCGGCTGGTGACCGTCGAGGACGCGGCCGAGCACCTAAGCACCTCCGTCCGCTTCGTCCGCCGGTTGATCGCGGAAGGGCGGATCGAGTTCGTCAAGGTCGGCCGTCACGTGCGGATCAGCGAATCCGCGCTGGCCGACTTCATCGAGGCCGGGCGCGTCGAGCCATTGACGCCCGCAGCCATCCGGCACGGCAGGAAAGGAGCGGCGTGATGGCCAAACAGAGACGGGCACCGCCGTTTCGGCAACGTCAGGAAGCGGGAGTCCGGCCGATACCAGATCCGCTATCCCGGGCCGGACGGCCGGATGCGGACCGGTACCGAGACCTACGCGCGGAGATCGGAGGCCGAGCGGGCGCTGACGCTCACTGAGGCGGCCATTGTGGCGGGGGAGTGGACCGACCCCGAGCGCGGCAAGGTCAGCCTCGGCGACTACGCGGCGACCTGGATCGCTCGGCGTCCGGGCCTGCGGGTCCGCACCGTCGACCTGTACTCGTGGTTCTTGGCCAAGCACATCGCCCCCTACCTCGGCGGCGTCCCGATCGGGAAGGTGTCCACGCCGATGATCCGCAAGTGGCGGGCTGACCTGCTCGGCAACGGCGTGTCCGTGTCCATGGCCGCCAAGGCGTACCGGCTGCTGCGCGCCGGCCTGACGACGGCGGTCGAAGAGGACAAGACCTTCCGCACACCCCTTCCGGGTCCGGGGCGCCGGGGAGGAACACACTCCCGAGCGGCCGGTGCTCACCGTCGCTCAGGTCTTCGACCTCGCCGAGCGAATCGGGCGGCGGCCGGTCGGCGATGTCCGCGAGCTGCCCGGCGGCGCGCGGCGCGGACAAGATCATCACCGACAGCACCGACGCCCACGTCGAAGCCGAGCAGCGGCGGCGCCACGATGACGACGGCCAGGCCGCCACGCTCGGACCCGCGAGCTAATGGCCCATTAATGGCCCGGACCCTCAAAAACGCCCCCGACGTCGCCGCGCTCGAATACTCGAAAACCAGCCCGGAACCAGCGCAGACACGATGGGAGCGGGCGACGGGAATTGAACCCGCATGACCAGCTTGGAAGGTGTACCGCACCGAGCGGTCACGGCTCCTGACCTGCGGATTGTGGTAACCGGAGCTGCCACGTGTTGGCCGGTGCTGACCCTGGCTAATGGCGCGCTAATGGCACGGCGATCTTGAGTATGGACCCGCAGATTACTGGCCTGGATCGTGGTGGCCGGAGGGCGGGCTGTTTTGCTGGGCGCGGGTCGCCTCGTCCGCGCGGGCGGCCTTCGCCCGGGCCGTCTCATCCGCGCGGGCCGTCTCCGAGCGGGTCGCCTCGTCCGCGCGGGCGGTCTTCGCCCGGGCCGTCTCGTCCGCGCGGGCCGTCTCGTCGTCCGCGCGGGCGGTCTTCGCCCGGGCCGTCTCGTCCGCGCGGGCCGTCTCCGAGCGGGTCGTCTCATCCGCGCGGGCCCTTTCCGAGCGGGTCGCCTCGTCCGCGCGGGCGGTCTTCGCCCGGGCCGTCTCGTCCGCGCGGGCCGTCTCCGAGCGGGCCGTCTCGTCCGCGCGGGCCGTATCTGAGCGGGCGGTCTCGGCTTGGGCACTCTCGCGCTGGCCGGTCAGGTCGCGGTCATGGCTGACGGCTGCTGTCTGTGGGCCGGACTGTTTCAGTTCGCGGCGTGCGGCGCGGCCACGGCGTGAGGTCCGGCGCGCACCGGTCAGCAGTAGGCCCAGCCCGAGCATGGCGGCTGCCCCGACCACGATGCCGTAGAGGAACAGCGCGCCGGTGGAACCGGTCACGTGGTAGCCGAACACCGAGAAGCTGTGGGTCAGCGCGTGCCCGCTGCCTACGTTGTTGAACACGCCCGCCACGCCCACGACCACTGCGGCGACCAGGATGATGAGGCCGAGAACGACAAGCATGACACTCTCCGAATATCCGCCCTATACCCTCTACTCGGAGTTTAAATCAAGTCAACGCCGGGCCCGGGCAACGGCTTGGACCCGTCGACTTCGCCGGCGTCCGACGCGCGTCGTGCAAGGCCCGGGCGGACGCGTCGGCCCCGGCCGCGGCCGACGGCTCCGACCCGTCGGGTGAGGCCCTGGACGACGGCTGTCTGTTCCCGCTGGAGGCGGCCCGGTGACGGCGTGCACCGTGCAGGGGATGGCCCGCGTCCGGTCCGGGCAGGCTTGCCCCTGCCCCGTGGTTTCTGACCGGAGTGTCCGTAGAGGCTCCAGGGTCAAGCGTAGTGACTTCGCGTGTACGTTGACCAGGCACCTTCCGCCTGTGCTCGTTGCCCTGCGGGCACAGTCACGCTTAGGCTGGAGGGGCGGACACGGACACTCAGCGGGCCATCCCCGGATCTGACCCCAGCCAGGACTCTTAGATCGTGCGGTCGGCCTCCAGCCTGCCCGGGCGGCGATGTCCCGGGTGGGCGCGTAGGACCGACTCTGCTCAGCCCAGCGAACTGCCCGGCACAGCCCAGGGCCCGGCAGCCCCCGCCGGTGGGGGACTTTCGGCCCTGGAGTTGGTGGCTCCGCCCTACTAGTCGTTGGACCGTCCCCGATTACCCGTCACATTCGGAGGAGATCATGCCCACGCCTTCGGAATCGCTGGCCAAGCTGTCGGCGTCCCTGGCTGAGCTGTCGCGGAGGGCGAAGGAGGCCGAGGACCACGCGGCCGCCGCCCGTAATGAGACCCGCGAGCAGCTCGAGGCTCGCGTCGCCCACGCCAAGTCCACCGCCCAGCAGCGACGCGAGGAGATGAAGGCACGAGGCGCCAAGGTAAAGGATGACCTGGCCGCGGCTTGGGTCAGCCTTCAGGCCCACGTGCAGGAGCAGTTGGAGAAGATAGGGGCCAAGCTCGACGAGAAGCGGGACGACGATGACGGAAAGGCCGCCGAGCGGCGGGCTGAGAAGGCCGAGGCCAACGCCGCCGATGCGGTGGACTTCGCCACTTATGCCGTCGGCGAAGCCGAGGCGGCGACCCTCGAGGCTGCCGAGGCTCGGAAGATCGCGGATGCCGTAGACCCGGGCACGCCATCGTCGACGGGTGAGGAGTGACGTCCCTGGTCACCGCCAGCTCATCGGGCGGTGACCAGGGACAGTCGCCGCTCAGAGAGTCTGACCTTCCTGTTCCCTGAGCTGGAGCGGCACCTCGCCACCTGGGCGGCCCCCGGACCGAGCGGGTAGCTCCGTCTTTCCCAAGGCGCCGAATCAATCGGATGGCGAGGAAGATGGCTGTGCGCTGAACCCGGTTTGGGTGTTATGTAAGCTTGCTTGATCTGCGCCTGCTGCGAGCGTGTGGCCCGGCGTGCCGCGGGCGGGCCGCCAAGGCAGAGCCCGCCGCTGACGCCGGGCCAGCGGCGCCGCGAGGCGCCGCCTTGTTCAAATACGGCTCAATTCGGCAACGCAGAGCTGGCACGGTTGCACATGCAGTCGTTGTCGCTAGATTCCGGGTCGGGCATGCTCGCTGGCGTGGGCAAGTGCTTGTTGATATTCGTTCATCCATTCGGCGCCTTGCTGGTCGGCGGGTATGTCTTTTATGCCACTTCGGAGCGAATCTGCGGCGTCGCGGTAGTGGCCGATGCCGAGCTGGGCGAGGCCAATGTTTAGCCGGAAGAACGGTTCGGTGTACCAGTAGACCGAAGGCGGCGGCTCGCCCGCGGCTGTGGCCAGGTCGGATGCCTTGGCGAGGAATCGCTGAGCTTCTTTTTTGTCGTCGAGGTCGGCGTATGCCTGCGCGGTTTGCAGCAGGTCGTAGGTGTGCTGGGTGGGGTCGGCCCCTGGGGTGGCCAATGCGGCTGCTGATGCGCGTATTGCGCTGCGCGGACGGCCTTGCAGGCGGGCCAGGTATCCCCGGAAGCTCGCTGCTGTGGCGGCGATGGTGCCGTCGCCAGCCTCGTCGGCCAGGTCCCCGGCGTCTGCGGATAGTGCCAGAGCCTGGCTGTCCTTGCGGACAGCGGTGTGGAGCCATCCGGCGAAAGACGCCCATTCCGCGACCAGCGGGGCCGGCGCGTCTCGCTGCGGGCCGGAGGCATCACGGAGCACTTTCCTGAGCGTGTCCAGTTGGAGGGTCATCGGTCCGAGGATTGCTTCCGGGCCAAGTGCATCTTCGGTGCGCCGCTGGCTGGCGAGGACTTGGGAAAGGTGTTCTACGGTGGCGGCGTCGAGCCGGGACGGCCTGCGGATAACATCGTTAAGGCGATCCTTGTCATCTGGTGTCATGCCGTTTTGATTACCGGCCGGGAGCAGATAACGGTTGTCGTTTTCCAGTAGCAGGGCAAATTGTGCCTTGGCCCGTTCGGCGGCGCGTTCAAGCGCCGCGTCCAGCGTTTCTTGCATCGCTGCCCGCGGGATCATGTCGGGTCGTTTCCGCCAGTCGGCGACCGTGCGGACGGCCACTCCGAGGTGCGAGGCGAATGCCTCGTTGGTCATCCGGAGCGCTTGCCTGAGCGCGTCGGCCTCGCGGCCGGTCCACGTGCGAACGACTTCCACTACGACGATCCTGCCCCGCACGCGCGCTGCACTGGAACTGCACTGTGGCTGCGTGGTGTGATCGCCGCCACGGCGTGTGTCATGGAAGAGATGGCTAGCGCGACGAACAACAGGAGGTGGCGGCGGCTATGACCACGGACGAGGTGGAGCAGCTGAGGTCGCGCCTGTTGCGGCTCTCGGGCGATCTGGCGAACCTGATGGCTAGGGTGACTGCGCTCAGTGATGAGCTTGGCGGTCATTCCGCGCAAGCCTCTCCAGCTGGCTCACCCGGTCAGCCATCTCCTGAACCCGGCTATCCAGCTCCTCTAGGCTAGGTGCCGGGTGATGGCCAGGTACTCCGGTGATGGCGAGGGACTGCCAGATGACAAAGCATCCTCGCGCACGAAGCTGCCCCGTCCGGGGCTGGTGTAGATCAGGCCCTCGCTACGCAGGACCTCGATCGCGTTCTGTGCGGTCATCGGGGCGACCTTGAACCGGTCGGCCAGCTGGCGGATGGACGGCAGCCGGTCACCTGGTACCAGGTCCTCCGTCGCTATCTCATTGCGCAGCGCAGCAGCGACCTGCAACGACTGCGGCCGAGGCGGCCGGGCTGGGGGACGTGTATTTTCATGACTTGCGTCACACCGGGAACACGTTTGCGGCGGCCAGCGGCGTTGGCATCAAGGACCTGATGGCTCGCATGGGTCACGACAGCGAGCGTGCGGCGATGATTTACCAGCACGAGGCGCGGGGCGCTGACAAGGCGATCACGAGCGCGATCGATGCTCATGTCGCGGCCGAGCGCGAGCGAGAGGGCGGCATTGATGATGGGCCGGGCGGCATGCTCGTTCCGGCGAGGTAATGCACATTAATGGCACGCGGTCTTGCAGGCGCATCACCTGACCGGCCCGGTCGGGATCGGGTAGGCTTTTGACCTGGGGTTTTGAGTGGAGCGGGCGACGGGAATCGAACCCGCATGACCAGCTTGGAAGGCTGGGGCTCTACCATTGAGCTACGCCCGCGTGACGGCGGCAGATCCCGCAGATGCCGCCGTGCCGTCACGGGGTAGCGTACCGGCTCCGGCCCCGGTGCCGCACGGCCCGCGCCACCGGGGCGCTCCCGCCGGCTCCTGGTCAGGAACGCGCCACAGGCGCTCCCGCGGCGGACGGGCCCCTGGTCGGGAACCGGATCAGAAGGACGGCACCCAGCCGACCGGGCCGGTAATGGGCAGGACCCGCACACAGGGCACCTGAGCCGGGCTGGCCGGGTCGAGGGCGTTGAGCATGTCGGCCATGGCCACCGGGTCGTAGGCGATCTCCAGGTGATCGCTCTGATCGAGCGGGCAAGGGTTCTGGACGGTGATGCTGGTGACGGCGGAACCGGCCAGGAGCGCCGACGTATAGGGGCGTGACCACCTCATGGTCCCTTGCCTCGATCACCGTGTAGCTGACGCCCGGCACCGTGCCGCCGCCGGAGTTCAGCTGGCTGAGGTCCGGGGAGCCGGCCTGCTGCTCGACGCACCTCTCGCAACTGCCGCCGACGATCACGCTGAAGATGCCGGAGAGGCCGAGGTCCTGCGTCAGCGTGGTCAGCCCGTCGACACTGGTGCCGTGGTCCGACGGGGCCAGGCCGACCAGGGTGTGGACCTTGGCCGCGCAGCCCAGAGGAACTTCAGGTAGTAGCGCGGCATCATCCGCCCTGGGAATGGCCGACGATATCGATCTTGGGCGCGCCGGTCGCCGCGAGCACACGGGTGACGAACGATGCGAGCTGCCCGCAAGCGGCCCTGACCGCCAGCGCCGTCACCGTCGCCCTCCCATGCCCCCGCCGCCCCGTGCGCCCCCCCACTGCCCGCTACCCTCACTGCCCCCGCTCACGGACAGTCCGCACGGCGTGGCCCCTTGAATCATCTCTTAGAACAACCAATCCTGATCCTTGACCGTCTTGCGGTTGCGCACCAAACGTCGCATATCGGAGCGGGGCTTCCGGCCAGCCCCGAGCCAGACCCGCCGCCGCAGGTAGCAAGCAGATGGGGCCTGGATGAGAAGTGACAACGCGCCACGGCTCAGCAGAGCTGCGATGACCCGCCGGGTCCTGCTGGCCGTCGGCGGCCTGGTTCTCCTCGGCGAGTGCGCCGCCGGTCACGGCGCGGGCACCGCCCTGACTAAGCCACGGGGGCCGCAGGTCGTGCCATCCTCGCCGTCCGTCCGCGAGGGCACGGGTCTTTCCCGGACCGGCGCCGATGAGGCGCGCGCCGCGGCGGCCAGACGCCCGAAGCGGCAGCAGGCCGCGGCCACCACGGGCGGTCCCGAGACCGTCGCCCCGGCTAATGGCCAGCCCCTGTACCACCTGACCGACGGCCCCAAGGTCATCGCCTTGACCATCGATGACGGCCCGAGCCCTAGCTACACTCCGCAGATCCTCCGCTTGCTGAACACGTACGGCGTCACCGCGAGTTTCTCGATGATCGGCCGGAGCGTCGCCGCCTATCCCGGACTGGCCCGTGAGGTGGCCGCGGCCGGTCACGTGATCGTCAACCACACCTGGACGCACGCCAACCTGACCGTGCTGGCGCCGTTGGCCGTGTCCGACCAGATGAACCGGGCCAGCGACACCATTGCGAACGCGACCGGGACCAGGCCGGCGATGTTCCGCGCCCCGTACGGCGCGTGGTCACCGACGGTGCTGGCCAGATGCCGGCAGATGCGGCTGATGCCGCTGGACTGGTCGGTGGACCCTCGTGACTGGGCCCGGCCGGGGGTCAGCGCCATCGTCACGAACATCATCCGCAACACCCGCACGGGCTCGATCATCCTGGAGCACGACGGCGGTGGGAATCGCGCCCAAACCGTCGCCGCGCTCAGGTACGTGCTACCCCGCCTGCTGGACCAGGGCTACCGCTTCCGCACCCCGTAAGCCGGGTCGCACCCCGTAAGCCGGGTCGCACCCCGTAAGCCGGGTCGGCTGCCGGGCGGTCCCGCACGCGACTTCGCTGGACTGGCTACACTCACTTCAGACGCGGGCTGTAGCGCAGCTTGGAAGCGCACTGGCTTTGGGTGCCAGGGGTCGCGGGTTCAAATCCCGCCAGCCCGACCGCCAGCCCGGCCCCTTGGCCGACCGCCAGCCCGACCGCTTGCGTGAGTGCTTGCCCCCGGAACGACCGCAGCCACCCGTCAGCCAAAAGCCGCCCCGAAAACGAGCCACCCGGCGCAAGAGCTACCCCGAAGGCCTAAGGCGGCGCTCAGCGGACGGCGCGCCCCGCGACCCGCTGCCGGGCCGAAGGTTCCCGGTGCAGCGGTCCCGATGTGCGGAGCAGGAAGTCCGCGTACGTGTCCGGTGCTGCGTCCGGCTCGGTCAGGTACTGGTCGTAGGAAAGCCTGTGGTACATCAGGCGGCGCTGCGCCTCGTTGCATTCGGCGACGGCCGCCGTCAGCCGGCGGGCCAGCCGGAGTACCCCTCCGGGAAAACGATTCGTGACGTTCATATCTCCAGCCTCGCCCGGGGATCCGTTCCGGAATAGTGGCAGGAGTGACATATAGGGGTGACATCCTGCCAACCGGGCGGTCATACTCGTTCCATGCTGAAGAACGTGGCCGTCGTGGTGCTCGACCGCATCGAGGCGTTCGAGCTCGGCGTGGTGTGCGAGGTGTTCGGAATGGACCGCTCCGATGACGGCCTGCCGGCCTACGACTTCGCGGTGGTGGCCGGAGAGGCGGGCCCGATCCGCTGCAACGCGGGTTTCACCATCCACACCCCGTATGGCCTGGACCGCCTGGAGGAGGCGGACCTGGTCGCGGTACCCGCGATGTCCGACCGGCGGCTGACACAGGCGGACCTGATCCCCGGCCTTTCCCCGCCGGCGCAGCCTCCCGGCACCGGCGCCCTGGCCCGCGGCGCGGCAGAAAGCGGCCGGTTTCCCGCGGCCCTGCTGGCCGCCCTGCGCCGCGCGGCGGACCGCGGGGCCTGGGTGCTGAGCGTGTGCAGCGGTGTTTTCGTCCTCGGCGAGGCCGGCCTGTTGCAGGGGCGCCGGTGCACCACGCACTGGCGGCACTCGGCCGAACTGGCCCGGCGCTATCCCAGCGCGATTGTCGATCCGGACGTGCTGTATGTGGACGAGCAGCCGGTCATTACCAGCGCGGGCACGGCGGCGGGCATCGACGCCTGTCTCCACCTGGTGCGCAAGGAACAGGGCTCGCGGGTGGCGAACGGGATCGCTCGGCGCATGGTCGTGCCGCCGCATCGCGACGGCGGGCAGGCCCAGTACATCGACCGGCCGCTGGCCGAAACGTCCGGCGGCAGCCTGGGTACGGTGCTCGACTGGATGGCGCTCAACCTCGGCCTGCCGCTCGCGGTGCGCGACCTGGCGGCCCGCGCGCACATGTCCCCCCGCACGTTCGCGCGCCGCTTCGCGCAGGAGACGGGCACCACGCCGCTGCGCTGGCTGACCTCCCAGCGCATCCTGCTGGCCCAGGAGATGCTCGAAGACACCGACGAGACCATGGACGCCATCGCCGAGCATGTCGGCTTCGGCAACGCGGCGACGCTGCGGCACCACTTCCGGGCCTGGCGCGACACCACGCCCGACTCCTACCGGCGCCTCTTCCGGGGGCCCGCCCCGGACGGCCCGCGCACGGCCGCCGCCTGGGACCGGGTGCCGGTGCCGGCCGGATAGTTCAGCAGGCCGAACGGGCCGCGGCGACCGTCGTCCCGCCGTGCGGTGCCGCACGGGTCCTGGCGAATTGGCCCGTACCGTCCTGGCGTCGTAATTTTCCGGGCGGCGCGGCCGGTAGGATTATCCGCCGTAGACCCGGCTGTAGCCGTGAGTGATGATCCGAGTTCCCGCGTTCCCGGTCGCCCCCGGCGGCAGGCAGTGGAGGGAACCAATGCAGGGGACACAAGGAGTGACGCCGACGTGAAAACAGACGTCGAGGAACTGAGCCCGACACGCGTGAAGCTCAGCGTAGAGGTGCCGTTCGACGAGCTGAAGCCGAGCATCGACAAGGCGTACCGCGAGGTGGCCCGGCAGGTCCGCATTCCCGGTTTCCGTCCGGGACGCGTACCGCCGCGGATCATCGACCAGCGGATCGGCCGGGCGCCGGTGCTCGAGCAGGCCGTCAACGACGCCATTCCCGAGCTGTACGGCAAGGCGGTCGAGGAGTCGGAGCTGTTCGCGCTCGGCCGGCCTGAGGTGGAGATCACCAGCCTGGACGACGGCAAGGAGCTCTCCTTCACCGCCGAGGTCGACGTCCGGCCGAAGTTCGAGCTGCCCGACCTGGCCAGCATCTCGGTGACCATCCACAACGCCACGGTGACGCCGGACGACGTGGAGGAGTACCTCAGCAGCCTGCGTGAGCGGTTCGCGTCGCTGAAGGGCGTGCAGCGCCCGGCCGAGAGCGGCAACTTCGTCTCCATCGACCTGTCCGCCACCGTGGACGGCGAGCCGGTCGAGGACGCCCAGGCCAGCGGCCTGTCGTATGAGGTGGGCAGCGGGTCGATGCTGGAGGGCCTCGACGACGCGGTGACCGCTATGACGGCCGGGGAGTCGAAGACGTTCAGCTCCGAGCTGGCCGGCGGTGAGCACGCGGGTGACCAGGCCGAAGTCACCGTCACCGTGCACAGCGTCAAGGTCAAGGAACTGCCCGACTTTGACGACGATTTCGCGCAGCTCGCCAGCGAGTTCGACACCATCGGGGAACTTCGGGCCGACACGCGCCAGCGGCTCGAGGGGATGCGGCGGCAGCAGCAGGCCATCCAGGCCCGCGACCGCGCCCTGGGCGCGCTGCTCGACCAGGTGGACGTGCCCCTCCCGGACAGCATCGTCGCGGAGGAGGCGCACCGCCTCGAGCACTCCATGCGCGATCAGATCCAGCGCGCGGGAGCCGACTGGGGCTCCTACCTCCAGATGACCGGCAAGACCGAGGACGAGTTCAACACCGACCTGCAGGAGCAGTCCCGCCGCAGCGTCAAGGTCGGGCTGGTCATCGACCAGGTGGCGCGGCATGAGGACCTGGGCGTGGACGACGCCGAGCTCTCCTGGTTCGTCACCCAGCAGGCCCAGCAGATGGGCGTCGAGCCCGAACTGCTGGCGCGGCAGATTGCCGAGGGCGGCCAGATCGGCGCCGCCGTGGCCGAGGTGCTCCGCGGCAAGGCGATGGCCCTGCTGGCCGGCCGTGTGAAGATCCAGGACGAGGCCGGCCACGAGCTGGACTACGCCACCCTCATCGGCCAGGACGCCGATGACGCCACCGCCGCCGATGACGCCACTGCGGACGGGGATACCTCCGCCGAGGACACCGCCGCCACCGCGGACGTGGACACCTCCGCCGGGGACGGCGCCGCCGGGGACAGCGCCGGCCAAGACGACGCCGCCGGAGACGGCGCCGGCCAAGACGACGCCCCCGTGGCCACCGGGGCGGCGGCACCGGCTGCGGAGACAACGGCCACGGAGTCCAGCGCCGAAGTGGAGCCGGGCACCACACCGGCCGCCGAGGCCAGCGCCGCGGACACCACCGGAGCTGGCGACGAGGGCGCCAAGGCCTAGTCCGGCCTGTCCGGGACGACGACCGCCGGGCGGGGCCGCGAGCAGATCGCGCCCGGCCGCGCCCGCCCGCGGTCGCCGACGGTAACCGCGTGCGCCGACAGCGAAAACCGTGCCGTCGCGGCGTACTGCGCTCGGGGTGAGCGCTATCGTCCAGATCAGAGACATCAGACGGCAGCTAATGAGAACTGCGACGTGCCGGAGCCCCAGCGGGGGGCGGATGAGGCATATCGCGCCCAGTCAATCGAGGAGAACGCAGTGACCACGCATCCCAACCTGGAGGTGCCGTCGATCGTGAAGGCGACCTCCCTGGAGGTGGCGTCGACCGTGCAGGCGGCCTCACCCGATGGCGCCGTCCAGCCGTTCGGCGACCAGCTGTTCCAGCGGCTGCTGCGGCACCGGATCGTCTTCCTCGGTCAGCAGGTCGATGACGACCTCGCTAACCGGATCTGCGCCGAACTGGTGCTGCTGGCGGCCGAGGATCCCAAGCGGGACATCAGCCTGTACATCAACTCGCCGGGCGGCTCGGTCAGCGCCGGCCTGGCCATCTACGATGTGATGCAGTACGTGCCGAACGACGTCGCGACCTACGTGATGGGTATGGCCGCGTCGATGGCCCAGGTGCTGCTGTGCGCCGGGACCCCGGGTAAGCGCTTCGCGATGCCGCACGCGCAGATCCTGATGCACCAGCCGTCCGGTGGCCTCGGCGGCACCGCGACCGACATCAGGATCCAGGCCGAGCAGATGCTGTACATCAAGCGGACGATGGCGGAGCGCATCGCGGTCCACACCGGCCAGACATTCGAGCAGATCGAGCTCGACTTCGACCGCGACCGCTGGTTCACCGCCGACGAGGCCAAGGACTACGGCTTCGTCGACCGGGTGGTCCGCAGCGCCACCGAAGTGCCCTCGGCCGGTCCCGTCTCATGAACGACCATTACGGAACGAAGGAGCCGAACGTGAGCGAGCTCAGGGCCGCGACTGCCCGGCCGGCCGAGGCCAGGTACGTCCTGCCGTCCTTCGTGGAGCGGACGTCGTACGGGGTCAAGGAGATGAACCCGTACAACAAGCTCTTCGAGGAGCGGATCATCTTTCTCGGCGTGCAGATCGACGACGCCTCGGCCAATGACGTGATGGCCCAGCTGCTGACGCTGGAGGCGATCGACCCGGACCGGGACATCACGATCTACATCAACTCGCCGGGCGGGTCGATGACGTCGATGATGGCGATCTACGACACGATGCAGTTCATCCAGCCCGACATCCAGATGTGCTGCATCGGGCAGGCCGCGTCGGCGGCGGCCGTGCTCCTGGCCGCGGGGACCAAGGGCAAGCGGATGGCGCTGCCGAACTCGCGCATCCTGATCCACCAGCCCGCCACCCAGGGCGGCGGGTACGAGCAGGTCAGCGACCTGGAGATCCAGGCCCGCGAGATTATGCGGATGCGCGCGGCGATGGAGGTCATCCTGGCCCGGCACACCGGCCAGGAGGAGGAGGCGATCCGCCGCGACATCGAGCGTGACAAGTTTCTCACCGCCGAGGAAGCCAAGGAATACGGCATCATCGACGAGGTTCTGACGACGCTCAAGCGCGGCGCGGCCGCCGCCGGGGTACTGTCGTCGTAACCGGAGGATTTGCCTCTTCCCCGGCATGCCCCTGAAGGGGTTTGATGGTTGTGCCTTAGGTTCTCCCGGGCCCGAGGCGGTAACGTCAAAGCAGGAGCGCACGAATAGGCCTGGCGGGACATGTCCGCCGGGGCTGGCCGCGAGGTCGCCCTGGCGGCCCCATGTAAAGGAGTATCTGGGTGGCACGCATCGGTGACGGTGGGGACCTGCTGAAATGCTCGTTCTGCGGCAAGAGCCAGAAGCAAGTCAAGAAGCTCATCGCCGGGCCAGGCGTGTACATCTGCGATGAATGCATCGATCTCTGCAACGAGATCATCGAGGAAGAGCTGGCCGAGCCCTCCGAGGTCAAGTGGGACAGCCTGCCGAAGCCGCGGGAGATCTACGAGTTCCTCGACGCGTACGTGATCGGCCAGGACAAGGCCAAGAAGGCCCTGTCGGTGGCCGTGTACAACCACTACAAGCGCGTTCAGTCCGGTGGCGAGCGGCCCGGCGACGACGGGGTCGAACTGGCTAAGTCCAACATCCTGCTGCTCGGCCCGACCGGCTCCGGCAAGACCCTGCTCGCGCAGACCCTCGCCCGGCTGCTGAACGTGCCGTTCGCGATCGCCGACGCCACCGCGCTCACCGAGGCCGGTTACGTGGGCGAGGACGTCGAGAACATCCTGCTCAAGCTCATCCAGGCGGCTGACTACGACGTCAAGAAGGCCGAGACCGGGATCATCTATATCGACGAGATCGACAAGATCGCCCGCAAGAGCGAGAACCCGTCGATCACCCGGGACGTCTCCGGCGAGGGCGTCCAGCAGGCTCTGCTGAAGATTCTGGAGGGCACCACCGCCTCGGTGCCGCCGCAGGGCGGGCGGAAGCATCCGCACCAGGAGTTCATCCAGATCGACACGACGAACGTGCTGTTCATCTGCGGTGGCGCGTTCGCCGGGCTGGAAAAGATCATCGAGCAGCGGTCCGGCCACAACGGGATCGGCTTCAACGCCGTGCTCCGCGCGCACAAGCCGGACAATACCGATGATGCCTTTGCCGAGGTCATGCCGGAGGACCTGCTGAAGTTCGGGATGATCCCGGAATTCGTCGGCCGGCTCCCGGTCATCACCAGCGTGCACAACCTCGATCGCGAAGCGCTGATCTCAATCCTGACCGAACCGCGCAACGCGCTGGTCAAGCAGTACCGGCGGCTGTTCGAGCTGGACGGCGTGGACCTGGAGTTCACCCCGGACGCGCTGGAAGCCATCGCCGACCAGGCCAACCTGCGCGGCACCGGGGCGCGTGGCCTGCGCGCGATCATGGAAGAGGTCCTGCTGTCGGTCATGTACGAGGTGCCGAGCCGCAAGGACGTCGAGCGCGTCGTCATCACCCGCGAAGCCGTCCTAGAACACGTGAACCCCACGATCGTCCCGCGCGGCGTGACCCGGAGGACACCCCGCGAAAAGAGCGCATAAACCCGACGACCGGGCGCTCGCCCGGGCCGGTGGCCCGGGACTCGCCGAACTTGCACTACCGATACCAATAGACTCCCTGTGTGACAGCACGATCTATCGAACTGTCTCCGCAGTACTCGCCGGCCGAGGTGGAGGGGCCGCGTTACGCGTTCTGGGAGAAGGCCGGTTATTTCGTCGCCGCCCCGGAGCGGGACGCCCCCCGGTTCTCGATCGTGATCCCGCCGCCGAACGTGACCGGGGTCCTGCACATCGGTCACGCGCTCGACCACACGATCATCGACGCGATCGTGCGCCGGCGCCGGATGCAGGGCTACACCACACTGTGGCTGCCCGGCATGGACCACGCGGGGATCGCCACGCAGAACGTCGTCGAACGCGAGCTGGCCAAGGAAGGCCTGAGCCGGCACGACCTCGGCCGGGAAAAGTTCATCGAGCGGGTCTGGCGGTGGAAGGCGACCTCCGGCGGGAAGATCCTGTCCCAGATGCGCCGCCTGGGGGACAGCGTCGACTGGACCCGCGAGCAGTTCACGATGGACCCGGGCATGTCCCGTGCCGTGCAGACCATCTTCAAGCGGCTTTTCGACGACGGTCTCATCTACCGCGCCGAACGGATCATCAACTGGTGCCCGCGCTGCCTGACCGCGCTGTCCGACATCGAGGTGGACCACAGCGATGACGAGGGCGAGCTCGTCTCCATCCGCTACGGCGACGGGGAGGACGCGATTGTGGTCGCGACCACTCGCGCGGAGACCATGTTGGGCGACACGGCGGTGGCTGTACACCCCGGTGACGACCGTTACCGGCACCTGGTCGGCCGTGCGGTGGAGCTGCCGCTGACCGGCCGGCGGATCCCGGTGATCGCCGACGAGCACGTCGACCCCGGGTTCGGCACCGGCGCGGTCAAGGTCACCCCGGCGCACGACCCCAACGACTTCGAGATCGGCCGCCGCCACAACCTGCCCAGCCTGACCGTGCTGGACGAGCGCGGCGTGGTGACGGTGCACGGCCCCTTCCTGGGGCTCGATCGCTTCGAGGCCCGCCCGGCGGTGGTCACGGCCCTCCGCGCGCAAGGCCGGATCGTGGCCGAGGTGCGCCCGTACGTGCATGCCGTCGGCCACTGCCAGCGGTGCGGTACGACGGTCGAGCCGCGGCTGTCCCTGCAGTGGTTCGTCCGGGTCGCCCCGCTGGCCAAGGCGGCCGGCGACGCGGTGCGCGACGGCCGGACCCGGATGTACCCGCCCGAGATGGCGGCACGGTACTTCGCCTGGGTGGATGATATGCACGACTGGTGCATCAGCCGCCAGCTGTGGTGGGGCCACCGCATCCCCGTGTACTACGGCCCGGACGAACAGATCCGCTGCGTCGGGCCGGACGAGGAACCGCTCACTGGGGAAGGCTGGCGCCAGGACACCGACGTGCTGGACACCTGGTTCTCCTCGGCCTTGTGGCCGTTCTCCTCCCTCGGCTGGCCGGACGACACCCTCGACCTGCGCGCCTTCTATCCGACCAGCGTCCTCGTCACCGGCTACGACATACTGTTCTTCTGGGTCGCCCGGATGATGATGTTCGGCCTGTACGCCATGTCCGACCGGGACCCGGCCGACGCCGTCCCGTTCCGCCAGGTCGCCCTGCACGGCCTCGTCCGCGACGCCACCGGCAAGAAGATGTCCAAGTCGCGCGGCAACGCGGTGGACCCGCTCGACTGGATCGAGCGTTTCGGCGCCGACGCTACCCGGTTCACCCTGGCCCGGGGAGCCAACCCCGGCAGCGATGTCCCGGTCAGCGACGAGTGGGCGGCGGGCTCGCGGAACTTCTGCAACAAGCTGTGGAACGCGGCGCGGTTCGCCCTGGGCCACGGGGCGCGGGTGCCGCGGGCGCTGCCGGAGGCCGCCTCACTGTCCGTGCCCGACCGCTGGATCCTCTCTCGGCTGTCCGCGGTGACCGCGCAGGTGGATCAGGACCTCGAGCGGTTCGAGCTCGCCAAGGCGTGCGAGACGCTCTACCACTTCGCCTGGGACGAGTTCTGCGACTGGTACCTGGAGCTGGCCAAGATACCGCTCGGCAGTGCCCATGCTGGCGCCGGTGATCCGGCCAGCGCCGGAACGGCCGCCGACCGCGACACCGGGTCCGGGTCCTTGCCCGCGTCCTTGCCGGATCCGGCCGACGCGGCGGCCGAGACCACCCGGGACGTGCTCGGGTTCGTCCTGGACTGCCTGCTCAAGCTGCTGCACCCGATCATGCCGTTCCTCACCGACGAGCTGTGGACGGCCCTGCCCGGAACAACACAGACCGGGGTGGAGTCGGTGATGGTGGCCCCTTGGCCGCGGCCGTCGATCTCCGACGCGGGCGCGGAAGCGGAGATGGCGTCTATCATGCGGCTGGTGACCGAGGTCCGCCGGTTCCGTTCGGATCAGGGCCTGCGTCCCGGCCAGCGGGTCGCCGCCCGCCTCGCCGGGATCGAGACCAGCCCGCTGGCCGGTCACGAGGAGCGCATCCGTTTCCTGCTCCGGCTCAGTCTCCCGGACGCCGGATTCACGCCGTCGGCTGCTATCGAAGCTGAAGGCGTCACGGTGGAGCTCGACACGGCCGGCGTGATCGACGTCGCGGCGGAGCGGCGCCGGATGGAGAAGGACCTCGCCACCGCGGCGAAGGAGGCCGGGCAGGCCCGCGCCAAGCTCGCCAGCGTCGGGTTCACCGCCAAGGCGCCGGCCGAGGTGGTCGAGAAGACCCGCCAGCGTCTCGCCGCTGCGCAGCGGGACATCACCCGGATCTCCGATCGCCTGGCCCGGTTGCCCGGGTAAGCCGTCCGGACCGCCCGCCTTTCCGGGACCTCGGCAACCTGACGAAGGAGCCACCCGCCGCCGCGGGCCGGCACCGTGGCCCGCCGACCTCATCGGCTCGCTCATCGCTGTGACCACAGTGACCCATGGGGCAGACCTCCCGCACGCCCTAGCCCGAAGTTCCCCCCGAGCCGATTGGTCAACGCGTTTGACCAGGTGGTAGAGCCCTTGATCACGGAAATTACATGACTACGTAGTCATGAGCTGAGGCTGTTTCACCTGGTCAGCGCCTATATCGGTTCGCCACTGGGGGGACTACGGCCTAGCATGCCTGACGTGTTGCGTTAGCGACAGTTTGTTGCGAATGCCGGGCTTTCGCGTCACTATGTAATCGACGGAAACCAGAGAGCGACGGCCTGAGCGCGGGTCTGCGAATGGAGGTCCCGTTGGCCGGAAACGGCGGTGCGGGCCGGTCCGGTCCCCGGATCCCTCCGCCGGCCAAGGCCGCCACCTTCGGCGTCACCACGTTCAACGCGCCCTTCCAGGGCGCCCGCTCCGCGCTCTGCGCCACCATCTTGCCGGGCGACCGCTACGCGCTCGGCCTGGCCATCCTCCAGCTCACCCGGGAGATCGGCGTGGCCGGCGGCTTCGTGGCCGGCGGCTTCATCTTTTCTGTGCTGCACGCCCGAAATGCGCTGCCTGGTGCACCGGTCACGTCCGAAAGGGGGTAATGATCTGTATGATCCCGGACATGGATGGGGCCCTCTGGCCATTAGTCCCAATCGATGCTCATGAACTTCCCTTTCTCGGGCACCGGCGGTTTCCGCTGCTCCGGGCATGCCTGTCAGCCCCAATCGGTCCGCATGGCATTTCCTTTCTCGAAAAACGGCGACATACGCGATATGCCCTTATGGGTGGTTTGTCACACATCGAGTTTTTCGGCTGTATATAACGATTTGGGGGATAAAGCGCGTTAGGCGAAGTTTTCGGCAAAACTTTTACGGCAGGTTGCAGATGGGATGAGGTCGACCGTCACGTTCGCTCCGCGAAGCCGCCGATGGCAGGCGGCGTCGATACGGCACTGGCCGGTATGGTCACTGCCGCGTCTGGCGCGTGCGTACGTGATCGCCGTGCCGGTGGCGGCGATCATCGCCATTAGTATCGCTGCCGCGCACACGCACTGGCGCGTCTCCCAGCTCGGGGTCTTCTTCCTGCTGCTGTCCAGTGCGGCAGCGATGGTCGAGGCCACCCGGGACGTTAAGTTGCCCCGCGACACGGTGACCCGTGACCTGCAGGAAGTCTGGTACCTGTGTATCGCCGTGCTGTTGCCCCCCATCTGCGCGCTGCTGACCCCGATTCCGCTGACGATCATGAAGCAGTGGCGGGTGCGTCGTAATCTCGCGCACCGGCGAGTGTTCAGCTTCGCCTCGAATGCACTGGGCTACGGCGCGGCTTCTTTCGAGTTCCACAGCGGCTTCGAGCCGGTTCTCGGTCCTCTTCCGGGCCGTGGCGCGCACACAGTCGGCTTGCTGGGCGCCATCATCGCTGCCGCCGTCACGGGCTGGGCGATCAACCACTGGCTGGTCGTCGGCGCCGTCAAACTCACGGTCCCAGCGGCCCGGGTCCGGACCCTGATGCTGACTCGGGAGGCCGTCACCACCAACACCGTCGTGACGTGCCTGGCGGCGCTCGTCGCGTTCGGCTTGTCGTTCAGCCTTGCGGTCCTGGTTGTCGCGGTCCCCGTCGTGCTGATGCAGAAGCGCTTCCTGATGCATTCGCAGCTTGTCGCGGAGGCCCGTACCGACGCGAAGACCGGTCTGCTGAACGCGGCGGCGTGGCACCGCCAGTCGGCCACCGAGCTGTCCCGCGCTCAGGGACACTATTCGCCGGCTTCGGCCGCGATCATCGACATCGATCACTTCAAGGCGGTGAACGACACCTACGGCCACCTGGCCGGCGACCGGGTGCTGCGGGTCGTCGCCGACCGGTTCAAGGCCCAGCTCCGCGAGGGCGACCTGATCGGGCGGTTCGGCGGCGAGGAATTCGCGATCCTGCTGCCGCGCACCACCGGGTCCGAGGCCAAGCGGGTGGCCGAGCGGTTGCGCGGGCACATCGCCCGCGCGCCGATCGCCGTCAGCGACGGGCGGGATGAGTGCCTCCTGGTCAGCATCACCGTCTCGGTCGGCGTGGCCGAGCTGGCGAGTGCGCGGCGGGACCTGGACGAACTGCTGGCCGCGGCGGACGCGGCGCTGTATCAGGCCAAGGACGCGGGGCGGAACCGGATCTGCGTCATTTTGCCCGAGGTGGCCGGCGCTAAGGTCCCGGCGCCGCGGGGGCCTGGGCCGGCTACCACCGCGCCGCAGTAGCCTGGACAGGTGAGTACTGCGACGTCCGCGAGCCTGCCGTGATCGATGACGCGACGCTGCACGAGGTCGAGCGAGAGATCGTCAGCCGGCGCCCCGAGTCGTCGATCGAGCCGTCGCTCGACCGGATCGCCACCCTGGTCAGCCTGCTCGGCGATCCCCAGCGCGCCTTCCCCATCATCCACCTCACGGGCACCAACGGCAAAACCTCGACCGCACGGATGATCGACGCCCTGCTGCGCGAGCGCGGCCTCCGGACCGGCCGCTTCACCAGCCCGCACCTGGTCTCGATGCGCGAGCGGATCTGCATCGACGGTGAGCCGCTGGATCCGGAGCGGTTCGTCACCCTCTACCAGGAAATCCTGCCGTACGTTCAGCTGACCGACGAGCGTCACGGGGTGCCCCTGTCCTTCTTCGAGGTGCTGACCGGGATGGCCTTCGCCGCCTTCGCCGACGCCCCCGTCGACGTTGCGATCGTGGAGGTCGGTCTCGGTGGCACCTGGGACGCCACCAACGTCGCGGACGGCGTTGTCGCCGTCGTCGGCCCCGTCGCCATCGACCACACCCAGTACCTGGGCGACACGGTGGAGCAGATCGCCGCGGAAAAGGCGGGAATCATCAAGCCGGACGCGCTCGCGGTGCTGGCCCAGCAGTCGCTGCCCGCGGCCGAGGTCCTGCTGCGCCGGGTGTCCGAGGCCGGCGCGACCGTGGCCCGCGAGGGCATCGAGTTCGGCGTCCTGAAACGGGACATCGCGCTCGGCGGCCAGCAGCTCACCCTGCGCGGCCTCAACGGTACCTATCCGGAGGTTTTCCTGCCTCTTTTCGGCCTGCACCAGGCGGGCAACGCGGCCTGCGCGCTGGCTGCGGTGGAGGGGTTCGCCAGCGTCGGGGACGCCGGGCCCGACGGGCGTGCCCCCCTCGACCCCGAGCTTGTCCGGCAGGCGTTCGCGGGCCTGCGGTCGCCGGGGCGGCTGGAGGTCCTGCGGCGCAGTCCGACGGTGATCGTTGACGCGGCCCACAATCCGGCCGGCATGGCGGCCAGCGCGGCCGCGGTGACCGAGGCCTTCAGCTTCACCCGGCTCGTCGGCGTGCTGGCCGTCAGCGCGGACAAGGACGTGACTGGGATACTCGACGAACTCGAGCCCGTCCTGGACGACCTCGTGGTGACGCGCAACTCTTCCGACCGCTCGATGCCCCCGGATGAGCTGGCCGGGCTGGCGGTCAACGTCTTCGGCGCGGACCGTGTACAGGTCGCCGAGCGGATGGACGACGCCATCGAGCTGGCCGTGACCCTCGCCGACGAGGCACCGGAGACGGCGCTGCCCGGCGGCGGGGGAGTGCTCATTACCGGCTCGGTCATCACCGCGGGCGATGCCCGGCAGTTGCTGCGCCCGGGCGCCGGTACCGGTGATGCACCGAAAGCGGACACCGGGCCAGGCCAGGCACTCGTTCACGGCGGCTGATCTTTCATGACCAGGCCCGCCTCCGGAGAAGCCGGCCCCGCGAACCCGGGCCCTGGTCGGGCGAACCCTGGTCCGGCCAGCCCCAGCGCCGGTCCGGCCAGCCCCAGCGCCGGTCCGGCCAGCCCCGCGCGGCCAGGCGCCGACCGCACTCGCCGCCGCCCGATCCTGCGTCGGCTGTGCGCCTCGGTGCTGGTGTTTGAGGCCATCGTGCTGATCCTGGCCGTGCCGGTCGCGATCACGATCGAGCACCTCGGGCACGGCGTCGCTGGCGGCGTCGGCGGCGGCCTGGCCCTCGCCGCCGTGGTGCTCGCGGGCCTGGTCGGCCGGGTCCGATGGGCCCTGATCGCCGGCACCGTGCTGCAGATTCTGATCATCGTGGCGGGGATCGAGGTTCCGGCCCTCTATGTTCTGGGCGTCATCTTCGCCGCCTTCTGGTTCACCGGAATCTGGATGGCTAACCGGCTGGAGCAGGCGAGCACGGGCTAGTCTAAGAACCGTCGCCCTGGGTAATCCGATGGGAGCGGTTAGCGATAAGCGGCTCACGTACGTCCGGCTGCGCGCCCCCATCGCTGGCCACAGCCGCCGCTCCGCCCCGCTCCACCCTAGCGACCGGTGTCTCCCGCCGCTTCGCCGCCGGCTACGGCCGGGTCCGTTCAGGTTCGGATGGTGATGCGGCTGGCCGCCACGCCCCTGGCGGCCCGCGGGGCCCTCGCCCGGGCCGCTGGCGTGTGGGAACTGGCCGGGGCGGCCCCGGTCGCAACCGTGATGGTGGTCATTTTTTCACCGGCCGGGCGCGGCGCGTCTGTGTGGCCGGCCGCGGGCGCGGGTAAGCTTTCATGCCGCGGGTCATCTCCCTGATCTGCTCGCGGCAACTAATCAGTTGCCCTGCGAGAAGGAGCATCGTTGCCGGAACGTACTCTTGTCCTCATCAAGCCAGATGGCGTCCGCCGAGGGCTCATCGGCGCGGTTATTTCCCGGATTGAACGCAAGGGCCTGAGCGTCGTCGCGCTGGAGCTGCGGACCCTGGAGCGGGAGACGGCGAACACCCATTACGCTGAGCATGCCGGCAAGCCGTTTTTCGACCCGCTGGTCGACTTCATCACGTCTGGGCCGCTGGTGGCCCTGGTAGCGGAGGGTCCCCGGGCCGTGGAAGCGTTCCGCGGGCTGGCCGGCGCCACCGATCCGGTGCAGGCCACGCCGGGCACCATCCGTGGGGACCATGCGTTGGAGATAGGTGCCAACGTCGTGCACGGATCCGACTCAGCGGACTCGGCGCAGCGAGAAGTCAAGATCTTTTTCCCAGAGCTCGCATAATCCGCTCGGCCGGGCGCAATTGAAGGTCTCCCGGCCGAGACTCACATAGGAAGATCCTCACTGCCGAGGGCTCGCATATGAAGCGCGCGGCCCAGGCGGCGTGACCTTAGGAATTTCTTCACAAATGCTTCACCTGGCCATCCAGGCTCCGAAGCGCCCGATCGGGAAGGTTGCCAGTCCCCCATGAGTAATGCATTGGCGGTCCTCGGCCGCGACATGGCGGTCGACCTTGGCACCGCGAACACGCTCGTGTACGTGCGTGGGCGCGGAATCGTGCTCAACGAGCCCTCAGTGGTGGCGCTCAATACGAACAACGGCCAGATCGTCGCCGTCGGCATCGAGGCAAAACGGATGATCGGGCGGACGCCGGGCAACATCGTGGCCGTCCGGCCGCTCAAGGACGGCGTGATCGCCGACTTCGACGTGACCGAGCGGATGCTGCGTTACTTCATCCAGAAGGTGCACCGGCGGCGCCACCTGGCCAAGCCGCGGATCGTCGTGGCCGTCCCCAGCGGCATCACCGGGGTGGAGCAGAGCGCGGTCAAGGAGGCCGGCCATCAGGCGGGCGCCCGCCGCGTCTACATCATCGAGGAGCCCATGGCGGCGGCCATCGGCGCCGGGCTGCCGGTCAACGAGCCGACCGGCAACATGGTGGTGGACATCGGCGGAGGGACGACCGAGGTCGCCGTGATCTCCCTGGGCGGCATCGTCACCTCGCAATCCATCCGCATCGGCGGGGACGAGCTGGACGAGGCAATCATCAGTTTCGGCAAGAAGGAGTACTCGCTGATGCTGGGAGAACGCACCGCCGAGGAGATCAAGATGGCGCTCGGGTCGGCGTTTCCGAGCGCCGATGAGCCGCACGCGGAGATCCGCGGCCGGGACCTGGTCAGCGGCCTGCCGAAGACGGTCGTGATTTCTGCCTCCGAGGTCCGGCGGGCTATCGAGGAACCGCTTAACCTGGTCGTCGACGCGGTGAAGACGACGCTGGACAAATGCCCGCCCGAGCTCGCCGGGGACGTGATGGACCGGGGCATCGCCCTGACCGGCGGCGGGGCGCTGCTGCGCGGGCTCGACCAGCGAGTCCGCGAGGAGACGGGCATGCCTGTCCACGTGGCCGACAACCCACTGGACTCGGTGGTACTCGGGACGGGGAAGTGCGTTGAGGATTTCGACACGCTGCGCCAGGTCCTCGTGCCCGAGACCCGCCGCTGAAACAAAGCGGGCGCCGCGGCTGCGGGCCCACGAGGAGTCGCATTGCACGACACCCGGCGAGTGCGCCTGGTCCTCGGTGTTCTACTGATCGCCGCGGTGGCGCTCATCACGGTGGACTTCCGCGACGGCGGCTCGTCACCGGTGCGCGGCGCGGGGGCCGCCATCTTCGGTCCCGTGGAGCGGGTGACCAGCGATGTCACCAGCCCGGTCTCGTCACTTTTCGACTGGGTCACCGGCGGCCCCTCGGCGGCCGGCAAGATCGCGGCCTTGCAGAAGGCCAACGCCCAGCTGCGCGCCGAACTGAGCACGGCGCAGCTCAGCAAGACCGATGAGGCGCAGCTGTCCTCCCTCCTGCAACTAGCCGGCCGCGGCGGTTACCGGATCGTCGCCGCCAGCGTCATCGCGGCGGGGTCGGACTACGCGAACTCGGTCACGCTCGACGTGGGCAGCCGGGACGGCGTGCACGCCCAGGAGACGGTCCTCAACGGGGACGGCCTGGTCGGGACCGTGACCCAGGTCAGCAAGGACACCTCGACGGTGCTGCTGGCCACGGACGCCTCCTCGGTCGCCGGCGCGCGGGTGGCGGGCAGTAACCAGATCGGCGCGGTCACCGGCACCGGGGAGTCGCTGTCCGGGCCGTACATGCTCACGCTCCGGCTGTTCGACGTGAACGCGGTGCTGCAGCCCGGGCAGAACGTGGTCACCTTCGGCTCGGTGCTGAACCGACCGTACGTGCCGGGCGTGCCGATCGGGCAGGTCACGAAGGTCGAGGGCAACGCCGGGTCGCTGACCCTGACGGCGCTGGTCCGGCCGTTCGTGAACTTCACCTCGCTCGGCGTGGTCGGCGTCGTGATCGCCGGTCCGGCCCAGAACCCGCGGGACTCCGTGCTGCCGCCCAGTCCCAAGCCCGCACCAACCGTCACAGTAACGGTCACGCCCGGCGCCACCCCGTCCGTCTCCGGCACGCCGTCGGCCCCCGCCGGCCCGACGACCCCGGGCGGGTGACATGCGGCGGCTCCTAATCTCCGTTGCGGTCGTTGCGGTCGCCCTGCTCGCCCAGGTCACCTTCGTCAACCGGCTCGTCCTGCCCGGCGGGGCCGGCCCGGACCTCGTCCTGCTCGCGGTGATCGCGCTGGCGCTCACCGGCGGCCCGCTGGCGGGAACGCTGACCGGCTTCGCGGCCGGCCTGGCGCTGGATGTCGCGCCGCCCGCCAGCCACACGATCGGCCAGTATGCGCTGGTGTTCTGCCTGGTCGGCTACGGTTGCGGCCGGCTGGCGGCGCTGGGTGAGGCGTCGCCCGTTCTGTACGTGGGCATCTCCGCCGCGGCCGCCGCCGTCGGCGCGGCCCTGCACGCCGTGCTCGGCGTGATGCTCAGCGATCCCGAGGTCACCTGGGCCGCCGTGCGGCACGTGCTCCCGCCGTCGTTGATCTACGACGTGATCCTGAGCCCGTTCGTGCTGTACACCGTGGTCCGGCTCAACGGCTGGGCCGCCCGCCCCGCCCCCGGGGAGAGCGCGGCGGCCGCGTCCGCGCCCGCGAGCTGGACGGCCGGCGCGGCCGGGGTCACCGCCGGCGCGGTCCGGCAGGCGAGCACGTCGGGCTCACCCCGGCTGCACCTGGCTGATCACCGCGGCGGCAACGCCTGGATCGGGTCCGCGCGGACGGCCGACAACGGCCACCTCGCCAGCCCGGCCAGCCTGCGGCCCGGCACACGTGAGCCGAAACTGCGCTTCAAGGGGCTGCATGGGGCCGGGGCCGGGCCGGCACCGGGCGGCCGCTCCATTGGAGCTGCCGGGGCGCGGTACGCCGGCTGGAAGTCGGTGCCGAAGATGAACTTCAGTGGCGGCCGGCCAAGTGGGGGCGCCGGGCCGCGGTACGCCGGCTCGAAGGCCGCGCCGAAGATGAACTTCAGTGGCGGCCGGCCAAGTGGGGGCGCCGGGCCGCGGTACACGGGCTCGAAGGCCGCGCCGAAGATGAACTTCAGTGGCGGCCGGCCAAGTGGCGGCGCCGGGCCCCGGTACACGGGCTCGAAGGCCGCGCCGAAGATGAACTTCAGTTCCGCTGGGCGCCGTGACGGCCTGGCCGGCCGGGGATCGGGGCTGACGTCCCGCACCCGTGCCGTGCCGCGGTTCCGCAAGCGCAGCAGCACGGGCACCATCGGCACCGGCGGGGCGCTTGGCCGCGCGACGCCCCGCCGCGGCACGTTCGGCCGCGGCCGTTCGTTCGGCAGGCGAAGGTCCTTCGGGGCCGGCTCATCGGGCGGCCGCCCATTGGGAGGCCGTTCGTTCGGGCGGCGTAGTTCGGCGCCGCGGCTGGGGATGGGCCACGGCAAGCTCCGCGCCCGGATACGGCGGTTCCTTGGCAGGGGAGGGGGAGGTTACCGGTGATGTCGGCGTCCCGGCGGCGCCTGGTGGTGCTGTACGTGGTGGTGGTTTCGCTCCTGATCACCCTGGGCGGGCGGCTCTGGTACATCCAGGTGATGAACGGCACCAGCTATGTGAAGCTGGCGTCGGCGAACCAGACCCGGAACATTATTGTCCCGGCCGTGCGCGGGCAGATCCTGGACGACGTCGGCAACGCCCTGGTGACCAAGCGCACCGCGTTGGTGGTCTCCGTGAACAATTTGACCCTGTCCCAGCAGCCGGACGGGGGTGCCGCTGTGCTGCATCGCCTCGCTCCCATGCTCAACATGCCGTACCAGCTCCTGCAGGAGAAGGTGCGGCTGTGCAGCCCCACAGTGTCCCAGCCGTGCTGGGCCGGTTCGCCCTATCAGCCGATACCGGTAGACCAGAACGTCAGCGACCAGACGGCACTGCAGATCATGGAAGAGCAGAATCAGTTCCCCGGTGTGACCGCGCAGCCCCAGGGCATTGCTGAATACCAGCAACCTGACGGTGCCAACCCGGCTCAGATCCTGGGTTACCTGCTGCCTGCCACCACCCAGCAGCTGAAAGCGGACCACCTGCCGTCCGGGGTCGGGTACTCCAGCGCGGATCTCGTCGGGCAGAGCGGGCTCGAGGAGCAGTACAACAACCGGCTCGCCGGCAAGACGGGCACCAATACGGTGTCGGTCAACGCGGCCGGCGACGTCACCGGGACCGTGGGGGGCACCCCGGCTCAGTCCGGTGACGATCTCGTCACCAGCATCAATTCCGCTATCCAGGCCGACGCGCAGCAGGCGCTGAGCACCGCCATCAGCAAGGCACGGGCCGCCGGCAATGACGCCAACCAGGGCGCGGCCGTGGTGATGACCACCACCGGCCGGGTCGTGGCCACAGCTAGCTACCCGGACTACGACCCGAGCGTGTGGGTCAACGGCATCTCCCAGTCGCAGTTCAACGCGCTGTTCGGCGCCCAGGATGGGGCCCCGGCCATCAACTGGGCCACCCAGGGCCAGTACGCGCCCGGGTCCACCTGGAAGGTGACCTCCACCGCGGCGGCGGTCGCGGACGGCTACTCCCTCGACGGCTCTTACGAGTGCCCGGCGTCGGTCAACATCGGCGGGCATACTTTCATCAACGACGGCGAGCCGAGCCTCGGGGCGATGTCGCTCTCCGAAGCCCTCATCCAGTCCTGCGACACCGTGTTCTACAACCTCGGCTACGAGATGTGGCAGCGCGACAACCCCGGCGCCAACGTCGTGACCAGCCCGAAGGCGCCGGTCCAGAAGATGCAGCAGATGGCGCTGGACTGGGGCTTCGGCAAGCCCACCGGCATCGACCTGCCGGACGAGTCCAGCGGCACCGTGCCGACCCGGCAATGGCTGTACTACTACTGGAAGGACAACGCCTACACCGGCCAGGACTGGTGCAAGAACGGGAACGCCAACGGCAGCTACGTCCAGCAGATCGAGTACGAGGACTGCCACAACGGCAACGTGTGGGAACCAGGGCAGGCCGCGATCGCCGCGATCGGCCAGGGCTATGACCTGGTGACCCCGCTGCAGCTCACCAACGCCTACGTGGCCCTGGCCAACGGCGGCACCCTGTACCAGCCGCGCATCGGCGAGGCGCTGGTCAGCCCGTCCGGCCAGCAGGCGCAGCCGATCACGCCGCCGGTCGCCGGTCATCTGCCGGTCTCGCATAACACGCTCGCGTACATCAGGAACGCGCTGGCGGGCGTGGTGACGCAGGGCACCGCGGCCGGCGCGTTCTCCGGCTTCCCGCTGAACCAGGTCTGCGTGGCCGGCAAGACCGGTACCGCTGAGGTCATGGGGAAGGTCGCCACCTCGGTGTTCGCCTCGTTCGCGCCGTGCAGCAACCCGCAGTACGTAGTGGTCATGATGATCCCGAATTCCGGTTATGGTGCTGATGCGTCCGCGCCGGCCGTCCGCCAGATCTGGGACGGCATCTACGGCCTCGAGGGGCACAAGGCCGCGGTGCCCGGCGGCAGGGTGCCCTCGTCGCTGCCGCAGATCTCCTCCACCGGCCAGATCACCGCTCCGAAGGGATACACAGGATGAGCGCGGGACGCCCCGGCGCCAGTTTCGGCCGGACAGGGGTCGTGCAGCGCGGCTACGGCGGCGGGCGGGGCCCGCGGGCGGGCGCGTTCCGGACCCGGCCGCGGTCAGTGCTGACCCGCGTGACGGCACGGGACTCGTTCCCGCGTCACCTGGACTGGGTGCTCATCGCCGCCGTCCTCGCGCTGTCCGCCCTGGGGGTGCTGCTGGTCTGGTCGGCCACCGAGCCGACGCTGGCCGCCGCCGGAACCAGCACCCGGACGTACCTGGACAAGCAGGCCGTCTACGTCGTAATCGGGCTGGTTCTCATGGCCGGGGTCAGCCTCATCGACTACCGGCAGCTCCGCGTCTACGCCCCGGTCATATACGGCGTGGCCATCCTTGGTCTGCTGGTAGTCCTCACCCCGATCGGCTCCACCGTCAACGGCGCCAAGGGCTGGATCGACCTGCCCGGCGGCTTCCAGATCGAGCCGTCCGAATACGCCAAGATCGCGCTCATCCTGATAACGGCGATGCTGTTCAGCGAACTGCGGGAGGGATCCCGCGACCCGTCCGCCGGGCGGTCGGGCCCTCGGCTGCGGGACGTGGGCATCGTGATCGCGTGCGGGCTGCCGCTCGTGGGCCTGGTGATCATCGAGCCAGCCCTCGGCATCTCGATGGTCTTGGCGGTGGTGCTGGCCGGGCTGATCATGCTGTCCGGCATCCGGTTGCGCTGGGTGATCGCCCTGGTCGCGGTGGTGGTCATCGTGGTGACCGCTGTGCTCAGCCTGCACCTGCTCAAGGGGTACCAGCTCACCCGCCTGACCGGGTTCCTGCACCCGTCGTCGAACGCGGCGGGCTCCGGCTATAACGAGATCCAGGCCAAGATCGCGATCGGGTCCGGCGGGATGTTCGGCCAGGGCCTGTTCCACGGTCAGTCGGTGTCCGGCAGCTACGTTCCGGCGCAGAGCACCGACTTCATCTTCACCGTGGCCGGCCAGGAACTCGGCTTCGTCGGGGCCATCGCGATCGTCGCCCTGCTCGGTGTGGTCGTGGTGCGCGCGCTGCGGATCGCCACCCGCGCGGACGACCAGTTCGGCATGCTGGTGGCCGCGGGCATCGCGATCTGGTTCCTGTTCCAGGCGTTCGTCAACATCGGCATGACCGTCGGCATCATGCCCATCACCGGGCTCCCGCTACCATTCATCTCCTATGGCGGCTCGGCCATCTTCGCCGATATGATCGCCATCGGCCTCCTGCTGTCCGTGCACCGCAAGCGCCCGGTCTTCGAATAGGCGGCCTTCGTTAGCGCTGGCGGAGGGGAATATCCGTGACGGGCCCGGCGCCGTCGGTAGGTGTCTGTATCGGCTCGTTCCGCGGCCGGGAAGGCCGGGTTTTGCTCTTGCCGCGCGCGATTCACGGCGGAACGGTTGTTCGCGGTAGGTAGGCTGGTTCAATGCCAGTAGAGTCGGTATACCAGCGCCTCGAGCCACTGCTCCCGCGCGTCCGGAAGCCGATCGCCTATGTCGGCGGTGAGGTGAACTCGCTCGTCAAGGACTGGGACGCCACGGACGTGCGATGGGCGTTGCTCTACCCGGACGCTTACGAGGTGGGACTGCCCAACCAGGGCGTGCAGATCCTCTACGAGATCCTCAACGGGCAGGACGGCGTCCTGGCCGAACGCACCTACAGCGTCTGGCCGGACCTCGAGGCCCTGATGCGTGAGCACGGCCTGCCCCAGTTCACCGTGGACGCCCACCGTCCCGTGGGCGCCTTTGACGTGCTCGGGGTGAGTTTTTCCACCGAGCTGGGCTACACGAACCTGCTCACGGCGCTGGACCTGGCCGGGATTCCGCTGCAGAGCGATGACCGGGACCCTGCGGACGGTACCTGGTACCCGCTCGTGATCGCCGGCGGTCACGCCGCCTTCAATCCCGAGCCGATCGCCGACTTCCTGGACGGCGTGGTGCTCGGTGACGGTGAAGAGGCCGTGCTGGCTATTACCGCGAAGGTGCGGGACTGGAAGCGGACCGGCCGCCCCGGCGGCCGGGACGGCCTGCTGGCCACGCTGGCCGCCGAGTGCCATCTGTACGTCCCGCGCTGCTACGACGTGGACTACCAACCGGACGGGCGGATAGCCCGGGTCGTGCCCAACCGCCCCGGTATCCCGCCGGTCGTGGCCAAGCACACCGTGATGGACCTCGACAACTGGCAGTACCCGAGCAAGCCGATCGTTCCGGTCGCCGAGACCGTGCACGAGCGGTACAGCGTGGAGATCTTCCGCGGCTGCACCAGGGGCTGCCGGTTCTGCCAGGCGGGGATGATCACCCGGCCGGTGCGGGAGCGGAGCATCACCACGATCGGCGCGATGGTTGAGAAGGGGGTGGCCGCGACCGGCTTCCAGGAGGTCGGCCTGCTCTCGCTGTCCAGCGCCGACCACAGTGAGATCAACGAAATCGCCAAGGATCTCGCCGACGCCTACGAGGGCACCAACACCGGCCTGTCGCTCCCGTCCACCCGGGTCGACGCGTTCAACGTGACGCTCGCCGACGAGCTCAGCCGGGGCGGGCGACGGTCCGGCCTGACGTTCGCGCCCGAGGGCGGCTCGGAGCGGATGCGCAAAGTGATCAACAAGATGGTCACCGAGGAAGACCTGATCAGGACGGTGACCACCGCGTACTCCAGCGGCTGGCGGCAGGTGAAGCTGTACTTCATGTGCGGCCTGCCGACCGAGACCGACGAGGACGTGCTGGCCATCGCCGCCCTGGCCCGCAAGGTGATCCAGGCGGGACGGGAGGCGACCGGGCGCCGGGACATCCGCTGCACCGTGTCCATCGGCGGCTTTGTGCCCAAGCCGCACACGCCGTTCCAGTGGGCCGCCCAGTGCGACCACGAGGTCGTCGACGCGCGGCTGCGCAAGCTCGGCGCCGCGCTGCGATCCGACCCGGCCTACGGCCGCGCGATCGGTTTCCGTTACCACGACGGTGAGCCGTCGGTGATCGAAGGGCTGCTGTCCCGCGGGGACCGCCGGGTCGGCCAGGTCATCCTGGCGGCGTGGCGAGATGGCGCACGCTTCGATGGCTGGAGCGAGTACTTCTCTTACTCGCGCTGGGCCAGGTGCGCGGACAAGGCCCTGAACGGCGAGCCGGTCGACCTGGCCTGGTACACGACCCGCGAGCGGGACCGCAGCGAGGTAATGCCCTGGGATCATCTCGACGCCGGCCTTGACCACGACTGGCTGTGGCAGGACTGGCAGGACGCGGTCAGCGGGGCGGCCGAGGTCGAGGACTGCCGGTGGACCCCCTGCTACGACTGCGGGGTCTGCCCCTCGATGGGCACCGAGATCCAGACCGGCCCGACCGGCGAGCGCCTGCCGGCCGGTACCCGGCTGCTCCCCGTCCTGAGCGTGACCTGATATGTCCGCGCCCACAGTCCGCCCCGCGCCCGGAGAGCCAGCGCCCGGAGCGCCCGCATCCGGAGGCCGCCCAGCGTCCGCGGCGCGGCCCGGTCACCGAGTTCGCCCCGTGCCCGGCGGCCAGCCGGCCGCGCCTGCGGTACAGCACCTTCTGGTCACCTACGCCAAGCGGGGCCGGATGCGCTTCGCCAGCCACCGTGACGTGGGCCGGGCCTTCGAGCGTGCGGTGCGCCAGGCCGGGATCCCGATGGCCCGGTCGGCCGGGTTCAACCCGCACCCCAAGATTTCCTACGCCAGCGGCACCCAGACCGGGGTGGCGAGCGAGGCGGAGTACCTGATCCTTGCGCTGACCGTGGCGCAGGACCCGGCCCGGCTGCGTTCGGCACTGGACACGGCGCTGCCGGACGGGATAGACGTTATCGAAGTCAGGGAAGACGCCGGCGGCACGCTGAACAGCCGCCTGATGATGTCGGAGTGGCTGGTGGAACTGCCCCGGATCTCACCGGAAGCCGCCGCGGCGGCGGCCCGGGAGTTCCTGGCGGCCGCCGACGCGCCGGTGGAACGGCTGACCAACAAGGGTGTCCGCCGCCTGGACGCACGCGGGGCCGTGCTGACGATGGACGCCGGGTCGCGCGCCTCCGCTGACCACTCAGACGCGTGTGCGATAATCCGAATGGTTATTCGGCACACGGAGCCTGCCGTGCGGCCCGAGGACGTCCTGGTCGCGTTGCGGCAGATCGCCGGCTTGGCGCCCGCCTCGCCGCCGGCCGTGACAAGGGTGGCCCAGGGCGTGCTCGGAAACGACGGTTTGGTGGGACCGGGGCAGCCGCCTGCCATGGCGGGACACGCCGGTGCGCCGGCACGGGCGCCGCAGGCTCAGGGATCCCAGGCTCAGGGATCCCAGGCTCAGGGATCCCAGGCTCAGGGATCCCAGGCTCAGGGATCCCAAACTCAGGCATCACCGACTCAGGCGCCGCAGGACCAGGCGCCGCACCACCAGGCGCTGGGGGCGCTGCACCACCAGACGCCGCAACACGGGGCGCCGGAACAGATGGACGTGCCATGAGGGCGCGGGTGCGGCCCATGGGCCGCGGACCCGTGCTGCAAGCCACGCTGGTCTGCTTTTCCGCGAGGCGGCCCGGCCGCTCTGCGGCTGCGCGGCACGCGGGACAGTCTTCGCGACCCCGCGCAGAACTGACACAGGTAACGAACCTGGGCGCCGTAGCCGCCGGTGTGGCCGGCTCCGTCCAGGGATGTGGAAACGATATGTTCCCGCGCGGCGCGCAGCACCCCTCACGGGTTCGCGCGCCCGGGAGCTTGACGGGAGATTGCCCGGATGCTCGAGAACGAGCCGAACGACAGAGAATTCAATGATGGGTCAGGTGGATCAGACAATGGCGCGGTAAGCGCCGGGACTGGCCGCGGTGGCGTCTCAAGCCGCCCGGTCGGGCCGCCCGATCCGATTGCACCGGAGCGGCAGGCGCCGAGCGCGCCCGTGTCGACCGGGACATCGGGGCCCGCCGCCCCAGGGCCTAGCGCCAGTGCGCCCAGCGTGTCCGGGTCCAGTACCCCCGCGCCCGGTTGCGCCGGGCCCATTGTCCCGCCGGCGCCCGGTACGTCCCTGCCAACTGTGTCCTTCCAGCCGCCGCAGGTCCTTTTCCAGCCGCCGGCGGCCACCTCGCCGGCCCTGGCTACCCCGCCGGGCCAGCCCGCACCGGGCCCGGCATCAGGCGCCGGACCGGATCATGACACCGACGAAGAAAACAGCGGTCGCCGGCCCGCCACCCGGCGCCGCGGCGGGCGGGCCAGGTCCGCCACGGACGATGGGCCCCTGGCGGCCCGGACGGGCGGCAACGGCGGACGGCGCGGCGGCAGCGCCGCCGCGGCCGGCCGCGACGCTGACGAAGAGACGGACTCGGCGAGTTCCGGGCTGGCCAGCCAGGCGGCGAGGAGCGCGCCGGGCGGGCCCAGCGTCACCGAGCCAGCTGCGCCAACCGAGCCGGGTGCGCCGGGCGCGCTGGACGGCCTGGACGACGACGCCGACGATGATTGCGAGGACGGTGCCCAGCCGGGGCGCCGCCGCCGCCGGAGGGGCGGCCGCAGCCGTACCCGGGCGCGGGGCGGCAACGGTGCGGACGACTCCGCCGCCGAAGCAGGCGACGGGGACTCCGCCGCCGAAACCGGCGCAGGCCCGGGCGGCAGGTCCCGCGGCGGCGCGAACGCGGCTGACGAGTACGATTCCGCGGACGCCGACGCGGATGGCCAGGACAGCGACGAGGGTGACGGTGAGAACGGGAGCGCGCAGGGGCGCCGCCGTCGCCGGAAGCGGCGTCGCGGTTCGGCGGCCGACACCGAGCGCGCGGGTACCGAGGACGACCCGCCGGACACCGTGGTACACGTGCGAGAGCCCCGGTCGGCCGCGGCCCGCGCCGACGACGACGTCCGCTCGGTCAAGGGGTCGACCCGGCTTGAGGCCAAGCGGCAGCGGCGGCGCGAAGGCCGCGAGTCCGGCCGCCGCAGGCCCCCGGTCGTCAGCGAGGCCGAGTTCCTGGCGCGCCGCGAGGCCGTCGAGCGGACCATGGTCGTGCGCCAGCGCGGGGACCGGACCCAGATCGCCGTGCTCGAGGACGACATCCTCGTCGAGCACTACGTGAACCGCGCGAGCCACCAGTCCTACGTCGGCAACGTTTACCTCGGCAAGGTGCAGAACGTGCTTCCCTCGATGGAGGCCGCGTTCGTCGACATAGGCAAGGGCCGCAACGCCGTGCTCTACGCCGGCGAGGTGAACTTTGACGCCAGCGGGCTCGAAGGGCAGTCGAAGCGGATCGAATCCGCGCTGAAGTCAGGGCAGTCCATCCTCGTCCAGGTGACCAAGGACCCGGTGGGCCACAAAGGCGCCCGGCTGACCAGCCAGGTGAGCCTGCCTGGCCGCTATCTGGTGTACGTGCCGGGCGCGTCGATGACCGGCATCAGCCGCAAGCTGCCCGACACCGAGCGGACCCGGCTGAAGAGGATCCTCAAGAAGGTCATGCCGGAAGACGCCGGCGTCATTGTCCGCACGGCCGCCGAGGGCGCGACCGAGGACGAGCTTGACCGCGACGTGGCCCGGCTGGCCGCCCAGTGGGAGAACATCGAGCAAAAGGCCAAGACGGCCAGCGCCCCAGAGCTGCTCCACGGCGAGCCGGACCTGACCGTCCGGGTGATCCGGGACGTGTTCAACGAAGACTTCAGCCAGCTCATCGTGTCCGGTAACGACGCGTGGGACGAGGTCCACGAGTACGTCCGCTACGTCGCGCCGCACCTGGCTGACCGGCTCAGCCCCTGGGATGACGAGGGCGGCCGGGACGCCTTCGCCGAGTACCGCATCGACGAGCAGCTGACCAAGGCCATGGAGCGCAAGGTGTGGCTGCCGAGTGGCGGCTCACTGGTCATCGACCGCACCGAGGCGATGACCGTTATCGACGTGAACACCGGCAAGTTCACCGGCCAGGGCGGAAACCTGGAGGAGACGGTCACCCGCAACAACCTGGAGGCGGCCGAGGAGATCGTCCGGCAGCTCCGGCTGCGGGACGTCGGGGGCATTATTGTCATCGACTTCATCGACATGGTCCTGGAGAGCAACCGCGAGCTCGTGCTACGCCGGCTGCTGGAATGCCTGGCCCGGGACCGCACCAAGCACCAGGTCGCCGAGGTGACGTCGCTGGGCCTGGTCCAGATGACCCGCAAGCGGGTCGGGGCCGGCCTGCTGGAGGCCTTCTCCGTGCCGTGCGAAGCCTGCAACGGGCGCGGCGTGCACGTGTCGCTGGACCTGGCCGACCTCACCCAGCCCGGCCAGGGCGGCTCGGCGGGCGGCCACACCCACACGCACAGCCGCGGTGGCGGCCGCGGCGCTGACCAGAAGCCGAACGGCAACGGCGGCGCGAACGCCAGCAGCGGCAACGGCGGCGGCAGCGGCGGCCGAAAGGGCCGTGGCGAGAACCGGCGGCGCTCCGGCCAGGTCGCCGCCCCGTCCGGCGAGGTGGCGGCCGCCGAGAGCTCGCCGGCCATCATCCCCACCCCCGCCGACGTCATCCCCAGCCCGGCGGACATCGTCCCCACTCCGGCGGACATCGTCCCCACTCCGGCGGACATTGTCCCCACTCCGGCGGACCTGACCGTCAGCCAGTTCGGCGCCGGGCTGGAGGTACCGGAAGGGGGGCTGAACGGCGCCGCGACGTACCCCGCCGGCGCCCAGCCCCCGGCTGAGCCGACGGAAGCCCACGCCCCTGACGTCCAGGCCCTGGACGCAGGCACTCCGGACGCCCCGGCCCCGGAAACCCCGGCCCCGGCCCCGGACGCCCAGGCCCCCGGCCCAAACCCGGCGGACGCTCAGGCCCCGGCCCCGGACGCCCAGGCCCCGGAAACCCCGGACGCTCAGGCCCCGGCCCCGGACACCCAGGCCCCGGAGGACGTGACCGGACCCGAGCCAACCTCGGCGCCGAACCCATGACCGGCACTGTGGCCATGAGATTCTGCGCAATGGAGAAGCTCTGGTAACGTTGGCTGTCGGCGCATGGGACGTGTCCGTTAAGGGCCCCCGGAGCGCCAGTTTGGACATTCAGGCGAGCCCGTCGTTGCGACACCGGTCCCACGGCGATAACCGGGAGACTCGCGAGGGCACGCACGAGGGAGAGAGAGTTCTCGGGTGTACGCGATTGTGCGCTGCGGCGGTCGGCAGGAAAAAGTGTCGGTCGATGACGTCCTGAACGTCGACAAGCTTTCCGGCGACGTCGGCTCGAGCGTCACGCTGCCGGCGGTCCTGGTGGTGGACGACGACAATGTGATCAGCGACCCCGCGAAGGTGAGCGGGTACCGGATCACGGCGGAGATCGTCGGCGACGCCGCCGGACCGAAGATCAACATGATTCATTACCGGAACAAGACCGGCTACCGGCGCCGTCTGGGCCACCGCCAGAAGTACAGCCAGGTCCGGATCACCGGTATCGACGCGGCGGAGAAGGCGAAGAGCTGAGATGGCACACAAGAAGGGCGCCTCGTCCAGCCGGAACGGCCGCGACTCCAGCGCTCAGCGGCTTGGCGTCAAGCGTTTCGGCGGGCAGCGCGTGAACGCGGGCGAGATCCTCGTCCGCCAGCGGGGCACGCACTTCCACCCCGGCATCGGCGTCGGCCGCGGCGGTGACGACACCCTGTTCGCGCTCGTCGCCGGGACCGTGACATTCGGTTCCCACCGGGGCCGCCGCGCCGTGAGCATTACGCCAGCCGAGTCCGGCGAGCACCCGGCGGCCGGCGGCTAGTCCACGGCCCAAGCGACACTGACATGCGAAGGCGGACCGGCCCCCCGGTCCGCCTTCGTCATGTCCTGGGAAGCGATCGGGAATGAGAGAGGAGGGGACGTCGTGGCGGAATTTGCCGATGAGGCGCTGCTTCGGGTGACCGGCGGGAACGGCGGTCACGGCTGCGCTTCCGTCAGGCGCGAGAAGTTCAAGCCGCTCGGCGGCCCCGACGGCGCGAACGGCGGGCGGGGCGGTGACATCATTCTGGAGGTCGACCCCGGTGTGGCCACGCTGCTGGACTTCCACCGCCGCCCGGTCCGGCGCGGCGGCAACGGCCGGCCCGGTGAGGGCTCCAACCGCACCGGCGCCGAGGGCTCGGACCTGGTTATCGGTGTCCCCGACGGCACGGTGGTCAAGAGCCAGAACGGCGAGGTGCTGGCCGACCTTATCGGCGCCGGGACACAGTTCGTCGCGGCCGCGGGCGGCAAGGGCGGTCTCGGCAACGCGGCGCTGGCCTCACCGCGGCGCAAGGCTCCGGGGTTCGCGCTCAAGGGCGAGCCGGGGGAGGAACGCGAGCTCGTCCTGGAGCTGAAGAGCATCGCCGACGTCGGGCTGGTCGGTTTCCCCAGCGCCGGGAAGAGCTCACTGATCGCCGCGATGTCCGCCGCCCGGCCCAAAATCGCCGACTACCCCTTCACCACGCTCATCCCGAACCTGGGCGTCGCCGAGGCCGGGGACGTGCAGTTTGTCATCGCGGACGTGCCCGGCCTGATCCCGGGCGCGAGCCTGGGCAAGGGGCTCGGGCTTGAGTTCCTCCGGCACGTCGAGCGCTGCACCGCGTTGGTGCACGTCATCGACTGCGCCACCGAAGAGCCCGGCCGCGATCCCCTCACCGACCTCGACGTCCTCGAAGCGGAGCTGGCGGCCTACGAGGATGTGACCGGGGCGGACCTGGCTCGCCGGCCCCGGCTGATCGCGCTCAACAAGATCGACGTCCCAGCAGCCCGGGAACTCGCCGACATGGTCAAAGAGACCCTCACCGCGCGTGGCCTGCAGGTCTACGAGGTCTCCGCCGCCACCCGCGAGGGCCTGCGGGAGCTCGGCTTTGCCATGGCCGGGCTGGTCGCCGCCGCGCGCAAGGCCACACCGGCGCCGCAGCCCACCCGCCGGGTCATCCGGCCCGCGGCCGCCGCCGGGCCCGACTTCGAGATCATCCGCACGCCGGAGGGGGCTTACCTGATCCGGGGTGAGAAGCCGCGCCGCTGGCTCCTGCAGACCGACTTCAGCAACGACGAGGCCGTCGGCTTCCTCGCCGACCGGCTCGCGCGGCTGGGGGTGGAGGAGGCGCTGGGCGAAGCGGGCGCCGAACCGGGCGACGAGATTCTCATCGGCGACCTGGACGACGCCGTGGTCTTCGACTGGGATCCGACCGTGCCGGCCGGGACGGGGGGCGCCTGGCCGTGGCCCGCGCGGCAGCGACCGCAGGCTGCCCGGATGACCCGGCCTGCGCGCGCCGACATCGCGGCGGCGGGCAGGATTGTGGTCAAGGTCGGATCATCCTCGCTGACGACGGCGGACGGCAGTATCGATGATGACCGCATCGTCGCGCTCGCCGATTGTCTAGCCGAACGGGCCAGGGCCGGGACTCATCTTGTCCTCGTCTCCTCCGGTGCGATCGCCGCCGGGATCGCCCCGCTGGGACTGCCCAGCCGACCGCGGGACCTGGCCACCCAGCAGGCGGCCGCGAGCGTGGGGCAGGGACTGCTGATCGCCCGGTATGCCGCCGCGTTCGCCCGGCACGGGCGGCGCACCGGGCAGGTGCTGCTGTCCGCCGATGACCTGATGCGCCGGGCGCACTACCGGAACGCGCAGCGAACCCTGGACCGGCTGCTCGACCTGGGCGTGCTGCCGATCGTGAACGAGAACGACACCGTCGCCACCGATGAGATCCGGTTCGGCGACAACGACCGGCTGGCCGCGCTGGTCGCGCACGTGACCCGGGCCGGGGCTCTCATCCTGCTGTCCGACGTGGACGGCCTGTACGACGAGGACCCCCGCCACCCCGGCGCCCAGCGGATCACCGAGGTCCGCAGCCACGCCGACCTGGACGGCGTCCGGATCGGCGGCAGCCGTGGCCCCGGCACCGGGGGGATGGCCACCAAGGTGGACTCGGCCGTGATCGCCACCGGCGCGGGCATCCCGACCGTGGTGGCCAGTGCCGCCGAGGCCGCCGCCGCGCTGGCCGGGGAGCCGGCCGGCACCTACTTCGCGGCCACCGGGCGCCGGCCGAGAACCCGCTTGCTCTGGCTCGCGCACGCTGCCGCGGCCCGCGGCCGCCTGCGGCTGGACCGCGGCGCCGTGGAGGCCATCGTGGCGCGGCGCGCGTCCCTGCTGCCCGCCGGGATCACCGGCGCCGACGGCACGTTCGACGCGGGCGACCCGGTTGACCTGTGTGACGGTGACGGTCATGTCGTCGCGCGCGGCCTGGTCAACTACGACGCCAGCGAGATCCCCGCGCTGATGGGCCGCTCCACCCGGTGGCTGGCCCGCGAACGGGGCCAGGAGTACGAGCGCGAGGTCGTGCACCGCGACGACATGGTCATCCTTGCCCCTTCGTCCAGTGTGGACGGTCACCGGGCGCGGTCGACCCGGGTCTCGTCCCAGACTGGATCGCCGGACGCGTAGACCGCGCCGTCATCCAGCAGCGTGCGGCCATCGGGCAGGACAAAGCTGAGATTACCGACCTCGACGTTGACCCACGAAGACGGCCCCTGGGACCGGTCAGTCGCCGTTGCTGTCGCGCCGCGGGGTGCCGGACCCGCCGGACCCGCCGCCGAACCGGCCGAACAGGCCTTCACTCGCGCGCATCGCACCCTCGGCGGCGCCGCGGAACATGCCGACCAGCGGGTCCTCGGTGCGGTTCCACGACTCCTGGTAGGAGCGGGCCGCGGCGCGGATTTCCTCGGCGATGGTCGTGGTCGAGTCGCTCTCCCGGCGCGAGTAGTCCCCGGCCAGGATGCGCTCGTACTCACCGCTGGCTATCCACCGGTTCAGCTCGGCGAAGCGGACCACCGCGAACGGGTGCGTGTTGCCCTGCAGCTGCAGGATCTTCAGCAGGCCGTCCCGTACATCGGGGACCGCGTCGTACTCGTGCGCCTGCTCCATGAAGGCGTCCGGGTTCAGCTCCGACATCCGCGCCCCGCCGGCCAGCTTCATCAGCACCCGCCGCGCCGCGTCCACATCCTGGCTGGCCAGCAGGCCGGCCCGGTCGCAGGACAGCTCGGACTTGCGGTACCACTCCTCCAGGGCCCAGATGATCCCGCGCAGGCCCATGTAGCCGATCGGCATCCAGGCGATCCGCGCGGCCAGGTTGATCAGGTGGTACAGCATCGTCCGGTAGACGGCGTGGCCGGACAGGACGTGCCCGAGCTCATGCCCGACCACCGTGCGGAGTTCCTCGGCGTCGAGCAGGTCCACCAGCCCGGTGTTGATCACGATGAACGGCCGGTCGGAGCCGAGCGTCATCGCGTTGACGATGGGGTTCTGGGTGACGAACACCTCGGGGATCTGCGGCAGGTCCAGGATGTAGGCGCCGTCCCGGACCATGTCGTTGATCTGCGGGAACTGCAGCTCGGAGACGCGCACACTGCCGGACAGGAAGTTCAGCCGCAGCGCACGCTCGTTGAAGAGCCCGGACAGCTTGCGCAGCAGCACGTCGAACCCGGTGAGCTTGCGCATAGCCACCAGAGCGGAACGATCGGCGGGATGCTCGTACGCCCGGGAACTGATTCCTGGCAGGCGTACACGCGCTCGGTCGGGCACTGGAGTCATATCTCGTATGTTAGCGCCGTCCGCGAGGAACGGCGCCCACCGGAAAGCAACAGAAGGGGGCCGCCCGCCCGCAACCAGGAACAGTTTGCCCCGGCCGGCGGCGAGTGCCCCGCCCCGGCTTATACCATCCCGTTATGAACGTTGGCCGGGATAGTCGGCGGATCGGGGTGATGGGCGGCACGTTCGATCCGGTCCATCATGGGCACCTCGTCGCCGCAAGCGAGGTTGGGCACATCTTCGAGCTCGAACGAGGTCGTCTTCGTACCCACTGGCCAGCCCTGGCAGAAGGAAGGGCGCGACGTCTCGGCGGCCGAGGACCGCTACCTGATGACGGTGATTGCCACCGCGTCCAACCCGCGGTTCAGCGTGAGCCGGGTCGACATCGACCGCCCGGGGCCGACCTATACCATCGACACCCTCCGGGACCTTCGCGCGGCCGCGGCCCCCGAGGACGAGTTCTTCTTCATCACCGGCGCCGACGCGCTCCACGCCATGCTGTCCTGGCATGACGTGGAGGAACTGTTCGCGCTGGCCCATTTCGTCGGGTGCACCCGGCCCGGGCACCCTCTCAGCGAGGCGGGGCTGCCGGCAGGCAAGGTCAGCCTGGTGGAGATTCCCGCGCTCGCCATCTCCTCCAGTGAGTGCCGCGTCCGCGTCGCCGACGGCGAGCCCGTCTGGTACCTGGTCCCCAACGGGGTCGTTCAGTACATCGCGAAACGCCGTCTCTACCAGTACTCCGGGGATCAGGGGCTCAACGGGCGGCGGGTAAAGCCGTAACGTGGAGGGGTAAGAGATCTCCGTAGCCCCATGGCTACGGAGAGCCCGGGCCCAGCAACTCCCGGAGACGGGAAGCCCGGACGTAGAAGCACTGCCGAGGAGGGCGAAAAGCACACGTGACCGCGACCCCCAGGGCCGTCGAGCTCATCGAGATCGCAGCGATGGCCGCGGCCGACAAGCTCGCCACCGACATCATCGCGTACGACGTCAGCGACCAGCTTGTCATCACCGACGCGTTCCTGCTCTGCTCAGCCGCCAACGACCGGCAGGTCCGGTCGATCGTGGACGAGATCGAGCTGAAGCTGGGCCAGGCCGGGGCCAAGCCCGTCCGCCGTGAGGGGGAGCGGGACGGGCGCTGGGTCCTGCTCGACTACGTCAACATCGTCATACACGTGCTGCACGCGGACGAGCGGGTCTTCTACGCGCTCGAGCGCCTCTGGAAGGACTGCCCCGTCATCCGGCTTCCCGAGCCGGTCACCGCGGGCCCGGTGGGCCCGGCCCGTGAACGTGGTCGCGCGGGCTCTGCGAACGGGAACGCGCGCTGAGCGCCCCGGTCCCCCCGGCCGCGCCGGCCGGGGGATTGTCCAACGCCGCCCAGCACGCCACCCGCCTCGTGCTATGGCGGCACGGGCAGACGGTGTGGAACTTCGAGGACCGCTTCCAGGGCCAGACTGACATCCCGCTCAACGAGACGGGGGTGGCCCAGGCCGAACGGGCCGCGCGGCAGCTCGCCGGGCTGCAGCCCGACGCCATCTTCTCGTCCGACCTGAGCCGTGCCGCGGGCACGGCGGCGCAACTGGCCAGGATCACCGGCCTGCCGGTCACCCACGAGAAGGACCTGCGCGAGCGGCACGGCGGGGTCTGGGAGGGACTGAGCGGGCCGGAGATCCGGGCGCGCTACCCGGCCGAGTTCCTGACCTGGTCACCGCCCGAGGGAGAGACCGCGGCGGCGGTGGCCGACCGAGTGTCCGGGGCGCTGGGGCGGATCGCGGACAGCCTTCCCGCACGGTCGCTGGCCGTAGTCGTCAGCCACGGCGCGGCGATCCGCCTCGGCATGTCGAAGTTCCTGGGCCTGCCCGAGGATCTGTGGAACATCCTGGGCCCGCTGTCGAACTGCTCCTGGTCAGTCCTCGGGCAGCGGCACGGCGCCTGGCGCCTAGTCGAGCACAACGCCGGCACCCTCCCCGAGCCCGTCCTCTCCGACGACCGCTGAATCCATCCATGATCCGTGGCGACTTTTCCGCGGCGCTGCGGAAAAGTCGCCGCGTTTACGAGTCCGGCCGGTCAGCCGTTCCGCAGTTCGCGCCAGATCTCGCCGGCGTCGGTGGAGATCGGGCAGTACGGGCTTGCCACCCCCGCGGCTGACCACCTCGAAGCGGGGCTGGTCGTCCCGGCGCATGATCACGACGGCGGCGGTCAACAGTGCCCTGCAGCGGGTGCGGGCCCCGGTCCCGGGTGGGCCGGCCCTGCGCGGCCGGCCCTAGGCGGCCGGCAGGCAGCGGACGCCCTCGATGCGGCCGGACAGGACCGCCGGCCCGGCCGAATGGGGGATCACGACCGTACCGCCCCGCCCGATCATGAGGGACGAGCCGTCCTCGGTGGCCAGGTGGCCGCCCCCGGCGGTGACCACGAGCACGCTGTAGCCCTGCGGCAGGTGCCGGCTCACCTGCGTGTCGACGCGTTCGGCGAGGAAGAACGGGTCGGCTTCGCCCGGCAGCAGCGAGCCGACCGCGCTGTTCAGCGACCGGCCGTGCAGTTCGCTGAGCCGCTCCGGCGGGCAGGCGCGCCGGTCGATGCACGCCAGCGCCTCCTCCAGCGGCAGACCGAGCGTCGCGTCGCTCTCCGGCAGGGCGAACGTGCTCCACTCCAGCATGATCGACAGGTCGGCGGGTTCCTGCAGCTCGACGACGAGGACCCCGGCGCTGATGGCGTGCGGCGTGCCGGCCGGGCACAGCACGGTGTCGCCCGGCGTCACCGGCACCCGGTTGGTGGCGGCCAGCATGGCCTCGACGTCCTGGTTCCGGGCCCAGCCAGTCAGCTCGGCAGCCTCGACGTCGCGGCTGAAGCCCAGGTACACCGCGGCGTCCGGGTCCGCCTCCAGCACGATCCACGCCTCCGTCTTGCCGTGCGGGCGGGCGAGATGCTCGGCGGCGAAACTCCGGTCAGGGTGGACGTGCACGGGCAGCCGCTGCCCGGCGTCGAGTAGCTTCACCAGCAGGCCGGTGTCAGTGCCGTACCTGGCGACGTGCGCCGCGCCCAGCCAGGCCTCCGGGTCGCTGGCGACCGCCTCCGCCAGCAGGGTGCCGTCCGGCAGCCGGGTCATTCCGTCGGTCTCGGTGCCGAAACGTGCCGTGACTGACGCGATCCAGTCCTCGGGCCGGTCCCCGTGCCCGCTCGTTCCGCGCAACCGGTCGATGCGGCCGTCACCGCGGTAGAACATGGCCGGCATGTTGGGCCCAAGCACGATCGGCTGCACGAGACTGACCTCCAGGGAACGACGGCGCCCCCGAAACCATAGCCGGGGCGCGCCCGCGGGTACACCTACCGGTCGCGGGCTCGCGTTGTCCAGGCTGATGATTGGCTGCTCAAGGACTCGGGCATAACCTCCCGCGGCCGGCGGTTAGGCCGAACCGGAAGGGAGTTGCGATGCCGAAGGCAGTACGGTTCGACGAGTATGGCGGGGTCGACGTCCTGAAGGTGATCGACGTGCCCCGGCCGGTGCCAGAGCTTGGCCAGGTGCTGGTTCGGGTCAAGGCCACGGGGATCAACCCAGGCGAGGCCAAGATCCGCGAGGGCTTGCTGCACGCGAGGTTCCCGGCCACGTTCCCGTCCGGCGAGGGCAGTGACCTGGCCGGGATCATCGCAGCGACCGGTCCGGGCGTTACCGGGTTCTCGGCCGCCGACGAAGTGATTGGCTTTACCAACAACCGGGCCAGTCACGCCCAGTACGTCCTGGCCGGGGCGGATAACCTGACCCCCAAGCCGGCCGGCGTGCCCTGGGAGGCCGCGGGATCCCTGTTCGTGGCCGGGGCTACGGCGTACGCGGCGGTGCGGGCGGTGACGCTGACCGAAGGCGACACGGTGGTTATCTCGGGCGCGGCCGGGGGAGTCGGCTCGATCGCGGTCCAGCTGGCCCGGCGGGCCGGGGCCACGGTGATCGGCCTGGCCAGTGCGGCCAACCACGAGTGGCTCCGCGGCCACGGGATCATTCCGGTGACCTACGGCGACGGCGTGGCCGATCGGATCCGGCAGGCCGCCAGCAAGGTGGACGCCTTCGTCGACACGTTCGGCGGGGAATACGTGCAGATCGCGCTGGACCTCGGCGTCCAGCCGGCCCGCATCGACACGATCGCCAACTTCGAGGCCGTCGGGAAGTACGGGGTCAAGGGCGACGGCAGCGCGGCGGGAGCTAGCGCCGGCGTGCTCGCCGTACTGGCCTGGCTGGTCGCGGCGGGGGAACTGGAGTTTCCCATCGAGGCGGCCTACCCGCTCGATCAGGTGCAGGACGCCTACCGGCGGCTCGAGCAGGGCCGCGTCCGCGGCAAAATCGTCTTGCTGCCCTGACCCGGCCGCGGCATCACGTCCGGTGTGCGCCCTTGCGCCGCCGGCTGCGAACGCGAGGGACGGCGGCGGTCACAAGCCGGCCTGGCGCTGCGCCGTCAGGGTCAGGCCTGCCGACCGGAGCCGGCCGGCGAGCACCGGGCCCATGGCCGTCGCCGGGGTGAGCACCCCCGCGCGGCCGGGCAGCCGGTCACCGTCGAGGGCCAGGCACAGCGCGCTCTCGCCGAACATCACCGCCGTGGCCTGATAGCCGGGATCGCCGCGGGACTCGACCCGGGCCACGTAGCGTCCCCCGGCCGAGGTGCGTCCGTAGATCTTCATCCGGAAATAGCCGTTCCGGCGCGTCTTTTCGCTAGGGCCCTCCCCGGGACCCGGCAGGACCCGGCCGACCAGCAGCGCCCGGATGCGCGGGACGGCCAGGCCCACGCCGACCGCGCCCAGCCCCGCGGTCACCACCGCGGCCCGGGCGGGCGCGACCCGCCCGGATCCGAACCCGGTCACCTCCCGGTAGCGGAACCGCCGCCCGTAGGCCCAGTCCTGCAGGGCGTTGCTGCGCCGCACGACACGGGTGTTCGCGCCGGCCATGATGAAGGGGCCGACCCAGATGCCCAGATCGGCGTCGTAGCGGACCCGGTTCAGGTCCCGCTCGCGGCCCAGTTGGGGTTCCGCCGCCCGGTCCGGGCTGAGTGCGTACGGGTCCCCGGCCGTCCGGCGCAGTTCGGGGTGGGCCCGCATCTCGTCCAGCTGTCCCATCGCCGACGCCAGCGTGCCGCCGCTGAACCCGCCCCTTAGTGCCGTCACGACCAGCGTCGTGTCCTCCAGGTTGCCCGCGTCCTTGCCCGCGTCTTCCCCGCCGTCGTCCGCGCGGGCCGCTTCGTGCAGTACCTGCACGCCCAGGTCGGACGGGATGGAGTCGAACCCGCAGCTGTGCACGATGCGCGCGCCGGTGCTCGCGGCCAGGTCGTGGTACCGGTCGATGCTCTCCCGCTCGAATAGCACCTCGCCGGACAGGTCCGCGTAGTCGGTGCCCCCGCTCGCGCAGGCCTGCACCAGCGGAAGTCCCTGGTGGCGGTACGGCCCGACGGTGGTCGCCACCACCCGCGCCGAGTGGGCCAGCGTGGTCAGGGACGCGGGATCGGCCGAATCGGCGACCAGCAGCGGCCAGTCCTTGGCGGTATCGCCCAATCCGGCACGGACCTTCGCGAGCCGCGCCCCGGACCGGCCCGCGAGCCCGATCCGGGTGCCGGGCGGAGCGTGCTCGGCGAGGTAGGCGGCCACCAGGCGCCCGGCGAAACCAGCGGCGCCGAACACCGCCACATCCAGCTCACGGTCTGCGTCCATCCGCCCATGCTAGAGAACCGTGCGGATCGTCTCTAACATCAGCACCATGTCCATCAGCGATGAGAAATACGTGGCGTCGACCACGTTCCGCAAATCGGGGACAGGCGTCACGACGCCCACCTGGATCGTCCCGCTGGATGAGGGCCGCATCGGGTTCTGGACGTCCTCGAAGTCCGGCAAGTACAAGCGCCTGCGCAACAATGCGAAGATCACGCTTCAGCCTGGGCCTGGCGCCGACGGTCGGGCTCGGGAACGTGGGCATGATCCTGCTGCGGGCCCGGGCGGCGCTGCGCGCCGCCGGCCCGGACGCCGAGCTTCCGCTGCTGCGGGTCCAGGCCCACCACGCACAGCTCAGTGCGGTCATGCAGGCCCGCGAACCGGCCGACCAGGCGGCCCGTCCCCAGGTCTGGGTTGGCGAGCCGGGCCACCCCGCCGACCGCCTGGCCTACCAGGCGCCGCCGCTTGCCCCGAGCCTCCGGTACAACTGCGTGACCGCCGCCGCCGCGCTTCCCGTCCTTCGGGCGCTGCTGCCCGGGGCGGCTCCGCTGCGCTGGTCGACGCCGTCGCCGGCCGGACGGCCCGGGGGTTACCCGGTACGGATCGACGGCGGCGCGGTCTCCCTCGATCCCGGCCTCGCCGGCCCGCTCCCGGTCGGCGATCTCGACGCCCGCGCCGCCCGTCTGGACGCCGCCCTGGCCTGACGGCTGTCGCCTCGGTCTTCGTCGGCCCGCGCAGCGCTGGGGGCGGGTCTACTCGTTGGCCTGTGCGGCGCCCGCGCCTGCCTGCCGCTGCTGCTGACCACGCCTGACCGCGGCCACGATGACCCTGACCCCGATCCCGATGACGACGAGATCGGTGATCATCTGCCCGGTGACCACAAGCCGCGCCGCCTCGGTCCTGGCCGTGATATCGCCGAACCCGACGGTCGTGAACACGGTGACGGTGAAGTACAGCGCGTCGGTGCGCGTCAGCGGTTCGCTGAAGCTGCTGGCCGAAATCGTGTCCATGACGACATAGGTGCTGGCGAACAGCAGCAGGAACAGCGGAAGGCTGGTGCCGAGGGCTTCGACCGCCCGCACGCCAGGGAACGATGATGCGACGATCGAGCTGATCTGAAGGGCAACCAATCCGATGAACACCACAAGTCCGATTGCCAGCATCGTGACGGCGGCCCACGTCGACGAGCGGTCAAGGGGCAGCAGATAGTAGATGGCCACCAGCGCGATGGTGGAGCCCGCCCCCCGCAGCAGAGCCCGCACGATCATGCTGCGCGGGGCTGTGGGCCCGGGCTGGGCGGCAGATTCGGGGCCCCCGTTATTAGTCATGGGGGGAAGGTTAACGGGGCCGGCGGGGAGGTCCGCGTGGCCGCGCCTAAGGTTCCAGGGGACGCATCAGCCACAGCCGTCCCTGACCGGAACCGGCCTGACCATGATCGGTGGCCGGAAATGCGCTGGGCGTGTCCACGGCCAGGTCGTCGGCCCAGTCCAGCAGCAGCCGCAGGGTGACCGCGGTGTTGCGGGTGTGGCAGGTCACGGTCTGGTCGCGTACGACGAGATCGATACCGTCCGGCGCCGGGATCTCGCCGCTACGCAGGGCGGCTGGTATGCCGAACGAAACTCGCGAGGGCAGCGCCGCGAGCCGCGCGACCTCCCTGGTCGAGTCGGCGAGCCTGCTGCCCTCCAGCAGTTGCAGCACATCCCGCAGCTCGTTTTCGCGGCCAACCAGTGAGGTGAAGTGCACAGGCGCCCGGCCTGCCGTCAGCGATGCCATCTGGAGTCGCCCGCTCCGCTCTGCTTGATCAGGCCGAGATCGGCCAGGTTTCCATCCGGTAGCCCATGTCCCAGAACATCCACTCGTAGCGGCTGCTGGCCCGGAAGTACCAGCGCAGGCTCGCGCGCTCGGCGTCGGACAGGCCCGTACCCAGCCGGGTGGTGAGGTCCAGCATCTCCTGGACGTACTCGCCGTAGTCCGTGCCGCTGTAGGTGTCGATCCACCGCTGGGAGCGCGGGTCCGGTGACCCCCGGCGCTGCAGTTCCTTGCCGACCTCCCAGTAGATCCAGTAGCACGGCAGGACCGCGCCGACCCCTTCGGCGTAGGACCCGCCGCGGGCGGTCGCCAGGAGATAGCTGGTGAAGGCGAGGGTGGTTGGCGCCATCTCGGTCCCCTGCACGATGGCGGGGTCAATGCCCAGGTCGGCCAGGAGCGAGTCATGCAGTTGCTGCTCCACGGCGCCCACGCCGATGAAGTGCCGGGCGAAAATCTCGGTGTCGCTGGCGTCCGGGGCCCGGCTGGCGATGGCGGCGAGTGTGTGCCCGTACTGCCTGAGGTACAGCCGGTCCTGAACGACGTAGAAGGCGAACGTCTCTTCCGGCAGGCTGCCGTCGGCCAGCCCGGCGAGGAAGCGATGCGCCAGAATGGCCTCGTAGATGCCGGCGACACTCTGCCAGAGTTCACCCGTGAAGCTGTCGGTCATCCGTGCCGCTCCTTGATCGCTCATACGCCGCCATAACCGTATTACGGTCGAGGTGTGTGACGGGGGTCGCCACGTCCCGTTTGGCATGATGGATTTCTTTCCCAGGGTGTCGAATCTGGCCACCCCCCTTCGTGATGAGGGTGAGAGGCAGCCAGACAGGCGCCCCGCCCGAAAGGAGAACGACCATGACGCAGTACCTCCTCGCCGTGCACAGTGTCGAGGGCGAGCCCATGCCTTCGCAGGAGCAGATGCAGCGGGCGTACAAGGATGTCGACGCGCTCAACGGCGAGCTCCAGTCGTCCGGCGTCTGGGTGTTCGCTGGTGGCCTCCAGCCGCCGTCCTCGGCGACCGTGGTCCGCGCCCAGGGCGGCCAGGTCGTCACCACCGACGGCCCGTTCGCCGAGACGAAGGAGCAGCTCGGCGGCTTCTGGATCATCGACGTCGCCGACCTGGACGCGGCGCTGGAGTGGGCCCGCAAGGCGACCGTCGCATGCGCCGCCCCCGTCGAGGTCCGGCCGTTCCAGGAGATCCCGGAGGCCTAGACGTGCCGGCCCTGGACACCACGGCCGTCGAGCGCGCCTACCGGGAGAGTTCCGGGCGGGCCGTGGCCACCCTGGTCCGCCTCTTTGGCGATATCGACCTTGCCGAAGAGGCGGTCCAGGAGGCCTTTGCCGTCGCCGTGCAGCGGTGGGCGGCGGGTGTGCCGCCCAACCCGGGCGGCTGGATCGTCACCACCGCGCGGAACAAGGCCCTGGACCGGCTGCGCCGGGAGTCGTCCCGGTACAGCCGGGAGGCCCAGGCCGCCCTGCTGCGGCTCCGGCCCAGCACCGGGGATCTGGCGGAGCTGGCGGAGGTGGAATCAGTGCCTGATGACCGGCTGCGGCTCATCTTCACCTGCTGCCATCCGGCGCTGGGTGCCGAAGCGCAGCTCGCGCTCACCCTGCGGCTGGTGGCCGGGCTGCAGACGCCGGAGATCGCGCGTGCCTTTCTCACCCCGGAGGCGACCGTCGCGCAGCGGCTGGTCCGGGCCAAGCGGAAGATCCGCGACGCGAAGATTCCGTACCGTGTGCCCCGCGACGCCGAGCTGACCGCCCGGCTGCCGCTCGTCCTCGCCGTCGTCTACCTGGTCTTCAACGAGGGCTACACGGCCTCGGCGGGGGACGCGCTGATCCGCTCCGAGCTGTGCGCCGAGGGGATCCGGCTGGCCCGGCTGCTGGCCGACCTGATGCCGGACGAGCCCGAGGTGCTGGGCCTGCTGGCGCTGCTGCTGCTGACCGAGGCCCGCCGCCCGGCCCGCACCGCCACCGACGGGTCCCTGGTCCGGCTGGCCGACCAGGATCGCAGCCGGTGGGACCGGGCCCTGATCACCGAGGGCCAGAACCTGGTGCGTGCGTGCCTGCGCCGTAACCAGCCGGGGCCCTACCAGCTGCAGGCGGCCATCAGCGCGGTGCACACGGACGCGCCGGCGGCCGCCGATACCGACTGGCGGCAGATCCTCGCGCTCTACGATCAGCTCGCCGCGATCACGCCGACGCCGGTCGTTGCGCTCAACCGCTGTGTCGCGGTCGCCGAGGTGCACGGCCCGGGCCTGGCCCTCGGCCTGCTCGACCGACTGGACCTGCACGATTACCACCTGTTCCACGCGACCCGGGCCGACCTGCTCGGCCGGCTCGGCCGGCGCCGACGCGGTCGCGGCCTACGACGCGGCCATCACGCGCGCGGCAAACGGCACCGAGCGGTCGTTCCTCACCCGCCAGCGCGACGCGCTCCCTACGACCTCATAGCCGCCGTCGAGCCCGCCTCCTGAGGTGCCACCGTGGCCGTTGCCGGACGCCACCGCCGGCCAGCACGCGCCCGGCACGCTCCGGCCCCGGTCGGCGACCGCCCCGTGGTCGCCTCAGGTGGTGATGTCGGGGTAGGGGAGGTTGAAGTGAGCGAGCCGGGCCGCGAAGTCGCGCTGCATCCCCAGCGGCTCGGGGTAGTCGCGCTCGAACATCGCGATCCACAGGGTCAGGGTCAGGAACGGGTGCGCGCCCAGCTGGAACAGGACCACGTGGTCGTGCACCGCCAGCGCGTCAGAACGGGTGATGGGTAGTGGCCTGGATCGCGACCAGTTCCGCCATGAAACATCTCTCCATGCCGGGCCCGGTAGCTGGTGAGAAGCTACACGGCATCAGCGTACAGTTGTCCGTTTAGCGGCAGCTAGGGGAACAACGCCCCGGGGCCTACGCTATGTCGCAGGGACGACGACGCGCTGCGAGGAGCGCCGGGGAGCGCGCTGGGAGGTGGGCATGGCCGGACGTGGGACGGGGCCCGATTTCGTCGAGGCACTGGCGCGGGGCTTGGACGTCCTGGCCTGTTTCGACGAGCGCCGCCCGCGGATGAGCCTGACCGAGATCGCCGTGGCCACGGGGCTGGCCCGGCCCACCGCGCGCCGCCTGCTGCTGACCCTGGCCGAGCTCGGCTTCGTCCGGCTGGAGGAGGGGGCCTTCACCCTCACGCCGAAGGTCCTGCGCCTGGGCATGGCCTACGTCGGCTCGCTCGGCCTGTGGGACGTCGCCCGTCCGCACCTGGAGGACCTGGTCGGCCTGACCGGCGAATCCTCCTCGATGGCCCAGCTCGATGGGTCCGACATCGTCTATGTGGCCCGCGTATCGGTGCCGAAGATCATTACCCTCCGGGTCGTCATCGGCACCCGGTTCCCCGCGCTGCAGACCTCGCACGGCAAGGTGCTGCTCGCGGCGCTGGACAGCGAGGCCCTGACCGCGACACTGGCCGAGCCGAGCCGGTCCGGGCTGCCGCCCGCCGCACCCCGCGACCGCGCTCGCATCGACGACGAGCTACGCATCGTCCGTGCCCGGGGCTGGGCCCTGGCCGACGAGGAACTGGCACCCGGGATCCGTTCGGTGGCGGTGCCGGTCCGCGACGGTGACGGCGAAGTCCGGGCGGCCATGAACGTGACCGTGCACGCCGCTGAGACGTGCATCGCCACGCTGGTCGACGAGCACCTGCCGAAGCTGATGCGCGCGGCGGGGGAGGTTTCGGCGGACTGGGCGCTGTGGCAGTCGCGCCCGCACACCGTTGTGCCCGCCGACCCCGGCGACCCCGGCGACCCCGCCCCGGATGGGCACGCCCCCGTCGTCGGCGGTGATTTGACAGTGGGCGGGGCCGACGAGCACATTGACGGACAACGGTCCGTATAGCGGCAGCCGGGCGCGCCAGGGCAGCAGTGGCAGGGAAGAAAGCACAACCGCGGCAGGGAACAGGAGTGCCTGTGGGACCCACCAACCCCACCGACCCCCAGGAAGAGCTGGCGAAAGGCCCGCTGTCCGGGATCCTGGTCGCCGACTTCTCCCGCATCCTGGCCGGCCCGTACGCCACCATGATGCTCGGCGACCTCGGGGCTCAGGTGATCAAGGTCGAGAGCCCGGCCGGCGACGACACCCGCGAGTGGGTCCCGCCCAGACGGGACGGCGTCGGCACCTATTATCTCGGGGTCAACCGCAACAAGCGCTCGATCGCCCTCGACCTCTCCGACGCCCACGACCAGGCCGTCGCGCATGCGCTGGCGCAGCGTGCGGACGTGTTCATCCAGAACTTCCGCCCGGGCGGGCTGGCCCGGTTCGGCCTGGACTACGAGTCGGTCGCCCGCCGCAACCCAGCCATCATCTACTGCTCGATCAGCGGCTTCGGGGCCGGCCAGGGTGCGAAGCTGCCCGGCTACGACGTGCTGGTCCAGGGGGTGTCCGGCCTGATGAGCCTGACCGGCGCCCCCGACACCCCGCCGTTCCGGTCCGGGATCTCCGTCTTCGACGTGTTCACCGGGCTGCACTCGGCGGTCGGCATTTTGGCCGCGCTGCACCACCGCGACGTCACCGGTAAGGGCCAGCACATCGAGACCAATCTGCTGTCCACGGCGCTGTCGGCGATGGTCAACCAGACGTCCGCCTACGTGGCCGGGGGCGTCGTGCCGCACCGGATGGGCAACTCTCACCTCAGCCTGTTCCCCTACGAGCCGCTGGCCACCGGCGACGGGGACCTCATCATCGCGGCGGGCAACGACCGGCAGTTCCGTAAGCTCGCCGCGGCGCTCGGCGCGCCCGGACTGGCCGACGACGAGCGGTTCCGCAGCGTCGGCCTGCGCAACGACAACCGCGAGGAACTGCGGCCGCTGCTGCTGGAACGGCTGGCTGCCAAGTCGGCCCAGGAGTGGTTCGGGATCCTCACTGACGCGGGCATCCCGTGCGGGCCGATCAACGACGTCCGCGGGGGAGTCGAGCTGGCCGCGAGCCTCGGCCTGGAACCGGTGGTGATGACGGGCGACGTGCCGACCGTCCGCAACCCGATCCGCATGTCCGCGACGCCGCCCCGGCACGAACTGCCCCCGCCGGCCCTGAATGCCGACGGCGACGACATCCGCGCCTGGCTCGGCTTCGGCTCCCGGAAGCAATCAGCCGATGACCAGTGACCAGCCCGGCGAGCCCGGCGAGGCCGCCCCGCCTGACCGCCACGACCAGCCCCTGCCGTCCTTCCCGACCTCGCTCGGCACCTCCGGGGGCACCACCATCACCCTGCCCGGCGAGGACCTGGCGCGGAATACATTCCACCCATCCCGAACGGACCTGATGCGACGTGAGCCCCGGTGCGGCGCCGAGACTGGCCGTATGTGCCCTGATTGCGGCTTTCACCTGATCGCATCTGCGTAAGGTGACCTCATGCGAGCCGCCGTCCTGCGCGGGCACCGGAGTGCCCCGGAAGTAGAGCAGTGGCAGCCGCCGGACGTGCGGCCCGGTGAGGCGCTCATCGAGCTCAGGGCGGCCCCGATCACGCCGCTGGATCTGCTGTGCGCGAGCGGCACGTCCTACTTCGGCCCCCCGGACCTGCCGTATGTCCCCGGCGTGCAGGGCGTGGGCCTGGTCCTCAACTCCGCCAGCGTGCCCGCCGGGACGATGGTGTGGTTCTCCACCCGGGCCGGGATGGCGCCCGGGGACGGCAGCCTGCGCGAGTGCTGTTCGGTGGCGGAGGCGGACCTGGTGCCCCTCGTGTTCGACGTGAAACCAGAGCTGGTCGCGGCCCTGGGCCTGTCCGCGGTGGCCGCCTGGATGGCCGTGACCTGGCGCGGTGAGCTGCACCCGGGGGAGCAGGTCATCGTGCTGGGTGCGGGCGGCACGGTCGGCCAGGTCGCGGTGCAGGCCGCGCGGCTGCGGGGCGCGCGGCGGGTGATCGCGGGCTGCCGGTCCGAAGGCGCCGCCGAGCGGGCCCGGCGCTGCGGCGCCGACGCCGTGGTCCGGCTGGACACCGAGGACGTGGCCGAGCTGGCCCGGCGCTTCACCGCTGCCAGCGACGGCCCCGCCGACCTGGTGATCGATCCGCTGTTCGGCGCCCCCGCGACCGGGGCGCTGCGCACCCTGCGGCATTACGGGCGGCTCGTCCAGCTGGGCAGCGCGGCCGCGGAGACCTCCCCGATCGACAGCTCGACCATCCGGAGCCGGTGCCTGCGCCTGCTGGGCTACACCAACAACGAGCTCACCGCGTCGCAGCGGACGGACGCGCTCAACACTGTGCTCTGCTACGCCGACGCGGGCCAGCTCAGCGTCGACTTCGAGTCGGTGTCGCTCAACGGTGTCTCGCAGGCGTGGGACCGGCAGGCCCGCGGCGAGGCCCCCGTCCGCATCGTCGCGACCTGCTAGTTGGACAGACGTACGCGATCACCCGGATAGGCCGTCATGGACCTCACCAGGTGCGATATAACGATTGGTGGGCTCGGAACCCGGTAGTCTGCAGGCCGTGTGACCAGTCGACGCAGGTCGTAACGCCAGCGTCGATCGCCTCGATCGCGGCCAGCCGGTTGCCCGCGCGCACGTCCGCGGGCCGGAAGTGCTTGCCTGACTCCAGGTAGTACCAGACGAGCATGCGGACAAGTGTCCGTCACCCGGTCAATCCGGATGGATGTCACCCTCCCCGATCGCCGGCCGCGGTGTCAATAGTGGCGGTGCGGGCTACGGCCGCTCGTGCCGGCGGGCGGCGCTGAGCACGTCGGCCCACCAGGTCAGGTCGTCGGCGAGCAGCTTGAGCCGCGGTTCGAGGGGCGCGAAGGCGGTCGTGTCCCCGGGATCGGCACTCTGCCGGGAGGCCATCATGATGTCCGGCAGGATGTGCACCGCGTGCCGCAGCGGGGCCATCTCGAACTCGACGGCGACCAGCCGCAACTGCTCGATGGCGCGGGCGCCGCCGACGTTGCCCCAGCCGACAAACGAGATGGGCTTGCGCCGCCACTCGACGAACGTCCAGTCCATGGCGTTCTTCAGCACCGCCGGGTAGCCGTGGTTATATTCGGCGGTCGCCGCGATGAACCCGTCCGCCCGGTCCAGCGTGCGGCCGAGCCGCTGCACCGCCGCGCTCGCGTACTCGCGGGGAGCCCTCGCCGGGGCGACTCCGTCGAAGAACGGCAGCGGATGATCACGCAAATCGACCAGCTCGACGTCGAAGTCCTCGCGGGCCTCCAGTTGCTGGGTCACCCAGGAGACGACTTTCTCGCTGAAGCGGCCCTCGCGGGTGGTGCCGGAGATGACCTGAATAAGCATGTGTGTCCCGTCCCGTATGGCGTGCTGCCGTGAGGATGCCGCTGGGGAAACCCGGCCCGTGCTGCCTATGGTCAGGGCACGGTGATGACCAGTTTGCCCAGCTTATGCCCGCCGAAGTCGGCCAGCGCCTGGGTGGCCTGATCCAGCGGATAGCTGCGGGCGACCGGTACCTTGAGCGTCCCGGCCGCCACGCCGGCCAGCAGGGCGGCGAACTTTTCGGGCTCGGCCATGGCCATCACCCCGGTCACGGTGATGTCGTCCCGGCCGGCCTGCTCGGCGGTCGCGCCCAGCGCGGACACGAGGCGGCCGTCAGGGTTAAGCAGCGCGGCCAGCGCCGCGACGTCGCCCGCCGCGTGCACCACGGCCGTCACTCCTTCCGGCGCGGCCGCGCGGACCGCGGCGGCCAGGTCGCCGGTGTAGTCGATGGCCGCGTCCGCGCCCAGGCCGCGCACGAAGTCGCTGGCCTCGCCGGGCCGCGCCGTGGCCAGTACCAGCGCGCCGTCGGCCGACGCCATCTGGACCGCATACGCCCCGACGCCGCCCGTCGCGCCGGACACCAGAACCACGTCGGCCTCGGTCAGCGCCAGCGCGGTGATCAGGTCGTGCGCGGTGACGGCGGCGAGCCCGGCCCCCGCGGCCTGCACGCTGCTCACCCCGGCGGGCTGAGCGGTCAGGATGCCGGCGTCCACGGTGACCATTCCGGCGATGGTGCCCGCGCCCAGTGTCATCCCGGTGATCACCCCGGCCACCCGGTCGCCAGGCGCGAACCCGGTCACCGCCTCGCCGGCCGCGGCGACGGAGCCGCCCAGGTCGCGGCCGAGCACGACGGGGAAGGCCGCCGGGAGCATGTCCCAGAGGTATCCGGCGGCCGCCGCCGCGTCGATTCCGTTGATCGATGCCGCTTCGACCGCCACCTGGACCTGCCCCGGGCCGGGATCGGTGGCCGGTATGTCCTGCACCGCGAGTTTGTCGCTGCGGCTCCTGAACGCTAGTGCCCGCATCGGTCACCACCTCTTCGTTTGCGGCGTTGTGTCATCGAGCGCGACGATAGCACAATCGGGGGGGACTCCCCACTTATGTCTCTATGCTGGAGTCATGTTGACTACTCCCCGCCCTGAAGGACGGGGATTCCCGGGCTCACGCCCGGGGGTTCCTGTTTCACAGCCGGCTGCGCCCGGGAGGACCCGGAGTGTCTGACATCAGCTCCGCAGGCAGTGGCACCGTCGGTGCCTACGGCAAGACCTGCCGCCAGGATGTTCTTGGCCGCGTTGATGTCCCGGTCGTGCCGGGTACGGCAGGACGGGCACTGCCACGTCCGGGTGTTCAGGCTGAACGAGGCGAGCAGATGCCCGCACGCCGAGCAGGTCTTGCTGGAGGGGTACCAGCGGCCGATCACGATCAGGTACCGTCCCGCCCTGGCCGTCTTGTACTCGATCATCTGGCGGAAGGTGCCCCACCCGCAGTGACGTTGCCCTCGCCCACGGACGCCTGGCTTTCGTGGTGAACCAGCCCCTGCGCGCGGATGCCGAACGCAACCGCTGCCAGCTCATGAACGCCGCCCTGGCCGTCTTCGCCGAGCGTGGCCTCGACGCACCGCTGGACGAGATCGCGCGCCGCGCGGGCGTCGGCAACGCGACCCTCTACCGCCGTTTCCCGACCCGCTGCGACCTGGTCGCCGCCGTCTTCCTGGGCGCGATGCAGGAGATCGTCGACGCCGCCGCGCAGGCCCTGACCGAACCGGACCCGTGGACGGCCTTCACCGGCCACCTGGTGTTCCTGTGCCAGCTGCAGGCCGCCAACCGGGCGATCTCCGATCTGCTGACCGCCGCGGTCTCCGGCATGCCCGAGCTGGAGCGGCTGCGCGCGAAGGCCCTCGACGCCCTGACCCAGCTGATCGACCGGGCCAAAGCGAGCGGTGACCTGCGCGAAGACTTCGGCCACGAGGACGTCGTGCTCATCCTGATGGCCAACGCCGGGCTCATCGAGCGGACCGCGGGGACAGCTCCCGGCGCGGCTCGGCGCCATCTCAGCTACGTGCTGGACGGCCTGCGCTCCGCGGCCCGCGCCCCGGCGCCCCCGTCGCCGGGGCAGGACCAGGTGGTCCAGGCGATGCGCACGCTCGGCCGCCGCCACGGCTGCGCCTAGGGACTGAGCCGTGGCGCGAACGGGAACTCAGGCCGGGACCTACGCGGGCCGCCCCGCCCGGACCAGCGTGTCGATAGCCACCCGCTCACCCTCGGCGGTCTGCACATGTCGCCGCACCTGCTCCGCGCGCTGGACGGTGAGCCCGTCCAGGGCGGCGGCTACGGATGCGGCTGTCCAGAGGACGTGGGGATACTGCGGCCCGCCGTAACCCCGGTCGAGGTTGTCGCGATCGTGCCCGACGGCTAGCAGCGTCCCGCCCGGCGCGAGCGCGGTCGCCGCGGTCCGGACCAGGCGCCCGAGCTCGTCCGCCGGCAGCTGGATGTAGGCGATGAGTACCAGATCGTACCCGGCTTGGCTGGGCTGGTAGCTGAGCAGGTCCGCCTTCACCCAGCCGACCTCGACCCCGCGCTGCCGGGCCAGTTCGGCCGCCCGGGCCAGGCCCACGGCCGAGAAGTCCACGCCGGTGACCTGCCAGCCGCGCGCCGCCAGCCAGATGGCGTTGCGGCCCTCACCAGTGCCCAGGTCGAGGGCCCGGCCGGGTTCCAGTGCCGCCAGCTCCTCGGTTACGAAGCAGTTCGGCCCGGCCCCCCAGACCAGCTCGGGGCCCGCGTACCGTTCGTCCCAGGCGGTCTGGTCCATCCTCTGCTCCTTTGTCCGCCGCAGCGTATCGTGCCCCCTACCGGGGCTCGTTCGGTGGCATCGGCACCCCCGCCATTATCGGCGGGGAACCGCGGCCGCGGACGTTCCGGGTGGTCACGAGGCGGTTCTCGGCGGTCAGCCGGCGCGTCGCGCGAGGCCCGGGACGTGCGGGGATACACCCTTTCGGGCACCCGATCGCGTTAGCCATGGAATCGCATGTGTCAAAGTGGTAGGAGACCAGGCAAACGGCGGCGGGCTGGGCCTGCCGCCGAGGGCGGTCAGCGGACGAAGCTGACCGGGTTGGAGACGCTGTCGGCGAAGGGCGAGCTGAGCGGCTATGGAGCCTCTGACCAGTGACGATCCCGCCGAGATCGGCGGTTTCCGGCTACGTGCCCGGCTCGGGGCCGGGGGCATGGGGCGGGTGTACCTGGCGTCCACGCCGGGCGGGCGGCGCGTCGCGCTGAAGGTCGTCCGGCCGGAACTGGGCGACGACGCGGACTTCCGGTCGCGTTTCCGCCGGGAGATCGAGGCCGCCCAGCGGGTGCGCGGGCTGTACACCGCGGAACTTCTCAGCGCCGATCCCACGGCCACACCGCCGTGGCTGGTGACGGCGTACGTGCCGGGGCCGTCGCTGCAGCAGGCCGTCGCGGAGCACGGGCCGATGCCGCCGGAGACGGTCATCCTGCTGATGGCCGGGGTCGCCGAGGCGCTGCAGGCGATCCACGCCGCCGGTGTCGTCCACCGTGATCTCAAACCCTCCAACGTGCTGCTGGCCCCGGACGGGCCGCGCGTGATTGATTTCGGGATCGCACGGGCCGCGGAGGCCACGAACCTGACCCAGAGCGGCGTGGCCGTGGGGTCTCCCCAGTTCATGGCGCCGGAGCAGATTCGCGGCCTGGCCATCACGCCCGCCATCGACGTCTTCGCGCTCGGCGCGGTGGCGGCCTTCGCCGTGGGCGGCCGGGCGCCCTTCGGTGAAGGGCACGTGGCCGCGCTGATGCACCGCGTGCTGAACGAGCCGCCGAACCTGACCGGCTGTTCCGGGCCGCTGCGCACCCTGATCGAGCGCTGCATGGCCAAGGACGCGCCGGACCGCCCCAGCCCGGCAGAGATCATCGAGTCCTGCCGGGCCCAGGCCGCCGGGAACCTGGGCGACTTCACCGACTCGTGGCTTCCGCCCACGATGGCCGCCGCCGCGGCCCGCGCTCCCGGGATGCAGGGGAGTGCCCCGTTCCCATCGCCGGATGTGGCGCGGGCTCCGGCGAACGGCACGACTCAGGCCCCAGGAGGTGCGCCGTCCGGTCCGGGCCGTTCGCCCTACCCGGCACCGGGCGCCGGGAGTACCAGGCCGGACGCCGGGAGTACCACGCCACCGGGTGGTTCCACCGCCGCGCACAGCACCTCCCGTCCGCGCCCCGCCGGTGACAATGGCCCCACGGGCCCCGTGGATCCCGTCTACCCCGCCGGTCCCGCCTATCCCGCCGGTCCCGTCTATCCCGCCGGTCCCGTCTATCCCGCCGGTCCCGTCTATTCCGCCGGGTCATCCGGGCCCACTGGGCCTGGTGGCCCCGCCGCGCCGACCTGGCCGGGTGCCCGGACGCCGGTGCCGTCTTCGCTGACCACGGCGGCTCGGCTGATGTATGCCGGAGCCGGCCTCAGCGCGCTCGGCACCATCGTCGGCCTGGCCACCGTGCACGAACTGCAGGTGATAGCCGCTCAGCAGTGGGTGGCCCCGGGGGCGGTCGGTGCCGCGCTCGCCATCCTGCTGATCCACGGCGTGATCGGCACCACCCTGTGGTTCTGGCTGGCCCGGGAGACCAGACGCGGCCGGCGCCGCGCCCGGGCCTGGGCCACGGCCATCTTCTGCATCGCCACCGTGAGCGGGATCAGCGTTGATGCCCACGCGCCGTCGACCGGCCCGACCCAGGCGTTCAGCGGCATCGAATGGGTCATCGGCCTGTGCGCCGTCATCCTGCTCTGGAACCGGCCCTCGCGGTCCTACTACGCCGCGCAGCGGCCCCCGGCCATCGCGCGGCCACCCGTTAGCCATACGCCCGTCGCCCCGTCCCCGAGTCTTCGGCCGCGCCAGGCCCCGCCCGGCCAGCCGAACACCCGGCAGCGGCGGTAGCCGGCCGTTCGTGCGCGGGGCCCCGGCCGAGTCCGACGGAGGCTCACGAACCGGTATGCCGTCTCCGGTCCGCACGCGACCACGGCCGTGGCGCGCGAGGGACTCACCGGTAGAGCGCTTGCCTGGCCATGCAAGCCGGACTCCCGCTGTCCGCCGAGCTCACGCAGGGTGTCACCAAGGTCATGCGGCCATCCATCCGACCACAGCTAACGCTTAGCGAACCTTCAGGAAGTCTGTCTTCGAACAGCGGGACCGGGCAGCGGCCGGAGGCTGCTAAGCTGATAGACCGCAAGGGGCTATGGCGCAGTCGGTAGCGCGCCTCCATGGCATGGAGGAGGTCTGGGGTTCGAATCCCCATAGCTCCACT
>CAVUNO010000006.1:0-60372 GCA_963742875.1 uncultured Actinomycetes bacterium
ACAGCTCAGAAAGGACGACGGCAGGAGCGGGCAGCTTCGCAGGCGGCACTAACGTACTGGCGTCCGTTAATAGCTACATCCTCTGGTACGCGCGAGATATTGACGCTGTCAAGTATAGAGCGCTATATCGCGAGAAGAGCTTCGCGGGTGTCGACGGAACCGCCTATACTTATGTTGAGGAGCCGGACGGAACGCGCCGTAGAATGACGGTTGAAGAAGCGCGGACAGGTATCGTTGACGGTAGAGTATTTCGAAAAGATCAAACCACATCGCAGACGACGCGAGTGGGTCAGACAACCGTCTTCCCCGTACAGATACCAGAGGGAACATTTACTCCTTCTAAAGGCGGATGGAAGACCAACTGCCAGGGGATGGAGCGGCTAAAGAATGCGCGACGGCTAACAGGCGCCAGCAACACGCTGTACTACATAAGGTACTTCGACGACTTTCCGGCATTCCCGTATACGAACTTGTGGGAGGATACTACTACTGCGGGTTTCGGCGATCCTAAACTATATGTAGTGCAGACCAACACAAAGGTAATAGAGCGCTGCATGTTGATGGCGACTGATCCGGGGGACCTTGCCATCGATCCCACCTGCGGATCAGGAACTACTGCATACCTAGCCGAGCAGTGGGGGCGCCGATGGATCACAGTCGACACGTCGCGCGTCGCGCTTGCGCTGGCCCGGCAGCGTCTAATGGGAACGAGGTTTCCATATTACAGGCTCGCCGACTTCGACGGAGACATTCGAAAGGGCTTCGTTTACAAGACGGTGCCTCACGTTACACTCAAGTCGATCGCGAACAATCCTGATATCCAGCCAGGAATGAGCCCGAAGGAGATCGACGAGGCAATCGCGCGACACGCCGGAAGCGAAATTCTCTACGACCAAGCCGAAGGAAGATCCCAAGAAAGTCCGCGTCTCCGGTCCGTTCACCGTGGAGAGTCTGTCGCCGCATACCACCGTCGCCACAGTACGTTCGGAATCCGAGAAGACAGCCGCCGAGGAAGACGGATCGGCTTTTGAGAAGAGCATCGTCGACAACCTTCTTAAGGCCGGGGTTCAGAACGGCCGGAAGGCCGAACGGTTGCTGTTCGAGTCGCTGGTGCCGTTCGCCGGGGAACGGATTCAGGCCGAGGGCATCCAGTGGAGCACGCAGCAGCGGATCGCGGTGTCGATCGGGCCGCAGTTCGGGACCGTGGACCCGGAGTGGATCCGGCTCGCGGCGCGGGAGGCGACCCGCGGGCTGGGGTTCGACGTGCTGCTGGTGTGCGCTTTCGCGTTCGACCCGCAGGCGATGAAGGCGACCGAGGAGTTCTCGATCGGACGGGTGCGGGTCGTGCTCGTCCGGATGAACTCCGACCTCGCGATGGGCGACGTGCTGCTGAAGAAGACCGGCTCGGGAAACCTGTTCACGATCTTCGGCGAGCCGGATGTGGAGATCACCCGGGACGGCGACGACCTCACCGTCGAGATCAAGGGGGTGGACGTGTATAACCCAACGACCGGGGAGATCCGGTCCTCGGGGACCGGGGACATCGCGCTGTGGATGATCGACACGGACTATGACGAGGAGTCGTTCTTCGTGCGGCACTGCTACTTCACCGGGGACAACGACCCCTACAAGCGGCTCAAGGCGGCGCTGAAGGCGGACATCGACCCGGAGGCGTGGGAGACGCTGTACCAGACGAAGTCTCGGCCGTTCCGGCGGCCGGAGAAGGGGAAGATCGCCGTGAAGGTGATCAACCACTACGGCGATGAAGTGCTCCAGGTGTACGAGGTCTGACTGGTGGAGTACACCAGTGCGCAGCGCGCGGCGATTGGGACGCTAGATGAGCCGCTGCTGATCGTGGCGTGCGCGGGGTCGGGGAAAACCCAGGTGATCTCGGAGCGGATCGTGGAGATCCTGCGGCTGCCCGGGGTCGAACCGAAGGACATTGTCGCGTTCACGTTCACCGAGAAGGCGGCTGCGGAGCTGAAGGAACGGGTCACCGAGCTGACCACTGCCGCGTTTCCAGAGATGACCGGGCTGGCGGAGCTGTTCATCGGGACCATGCATGGATACGCCCGCGACCTGCTTCAGACCTGGGTGCCGGAGGCGTTCAAACGGAACGTGCTCTCCGATGTGCAGGCCCGGCTGTTCATCGACCGCAACAGCCGGGCCAGCGGGCTCACCGTCGTCGACGCGGCGGTGAAGGGGGTGCCGAGGAAGCTCAAGCGGTTCGTGAACTCGCCGCTCTACATGCAGGTACTCGGCATCCTCCGCGAGGACGACGTCAACGAGGAGCTGCTGCCGGACTCGCTGTCCGACGCGCTGCTCGGCTACCGGAAGCTGCTCCGGGACAAGAACTACTTCGACTTCGCCGAGCTGCTCCGGCTCACGGTCGACCTGCTCGAGTTCGACGCCGACGACAATATGGCTGGGGCGTTGATCCGGCACGTCCGCGATCACGTCCGGTATGTCGTGGTGGACGAGTACCAGGACACGAACCCGATCCAGGAGAAGCTGATCGAGCGGCTTTGCCGGTTCGGGGCGAACCTGTGCGTGGTCGGCGACGACGACCAGACGATCTACCAGTGGCGCGGCAGCGCGGTGTCCAACATCTTGTCGTTCACCGAGCGGCAAGAGGACGTGCGCAAGGTCACGCTGGACGACAACTTCCGCTCCTCGCCGGGGATCGTCGCGCTCGGCCGGGAGGTCGCCGCGCGCAACGACCCGGACCGGCTGGCCAAGAACATGGTCGCCGCCGGGCATCAGACCTACGAACGCGGCGACATGCTGGCGCTGACCTTCGACTCCGCGGCCGACGAGGCGGCGTGGATCTGCGACCGGATCGAGCGGCTGCGCGGCGCCCCGTTCGATGGACTCCCCGGGGGCGCAGCCGCGCGGGCTGTCCTGGTCGGACTTCGCTGTGCTGTTCCGCTCGGTGTCCAAGGACGCGGGCGAGCTTGTCGATGAGCTGCGGCAGCCGGTCGATCCCGTACGTGATCAAGGGGCTTACCCGGCTGTTCGACGCACCCGAGGTACAGGCGTGCGTGGCCTGCTTCCAGTACGTGCTGCAAGAGGTGGCCGCGGACGACATGGTGAACGCGTGGCTCGGCGCCGACGTGGGGGTGACCAGGGAAGCCCTGGAGGCGGCGCTGCCGATCCTGGAGGAAGCGCGGAACTGGCAGCAGGGCGAGCGGTGGGGGACGTACAACATCCAGCGCACCTACTTGCGGTTCCTCGAGGCCCTCGACATCCGGGAGGAGACCGTCCCGCCGTTCGGTGGCGGCGCCGCGGCCGGGTCCGCGGCTCGCGGCGAACTTGTCTTCTACAACCTGGGCAAGTTCAGCCAGGCGATCTCCGATTTCGAGCAGATCTACTTCCAGTCCGCCCCGCAGGCCAAGTACGACGCGTTCGTGAAGTGGCTCGTGTACCAGGCACCGGACTACTACGCGGAGAGCGACGCCGACGCCGGGTACGCCACGCCGGACGCGGTGACGATCGCGACCGTCCACCAGGCCAAGGGGATGCAGTGGCCGGCGGTGTTCGTGCCTGCGCTGCGGAAGAACCGGTTCCCGTCCAAGCGCCACGGCGGCCTGAACGTCTTCCACGTGATCCCGGAGGCGGCGGTGCCGGACGCGGACCGGTACCGGGGCACCGAGGCGGACGAGACCCGGCTGTTCTACGTCGCGGTCACCCGGGCGCAGAAGTACCTGCACCTGACCTACTCCCCTGGCGACTCGGCGATGTACCGGGCGCGGTCGCCGTTCTTCGACTTCGCGGCGAAGAACCAGTACTTCCTGACGAAAGAGCCGGAAGCCGTTCCGGCCGGCCGAGCTCGACCCGCGGGCGCGGCACGAAGTGCCAGAGGTCACGCTCAGCTTCAGTGACCTGAAGTACTTCTTCGAGTGCCCGTATGAGTTCAAGCTCCGCTTCCTGTACGGCTTCAACCCGCCGATCCACGAGGCCCTCGGCTACGGCAAGTCCGTCCACGACGTGATGGCGGAGATCCACAAGCGCGCCATCGACGGCGACATCGTCTCCGGCCTGGACGCCGATGACCTGGTGGACAAGCACCTGAACACCCCGTTCGCATATCCGGCCCTGCGCGCCGACCTGCGCCGCGCCGCGATCCGCGCCGTCCGGCGGTACGTAGAGGAGAACCGGACCCGGCTGGAGAACACCCTGTACTCCGAGCAGCAGATCCAGGTCCGGGTGGCGCCCGGCATCACAGTCGACGGCCGGATCGACCTGATCACCCGGCTGGACACCGGCGAGACGTCCATCGTCGACTTTAAGTCCACCGAGCGCGCCCAGGCCGAGGACATCACCCGCGACCAGCTGCACGTCTACGCCGTCGGCTACCAGGAACTGACCGGCCGCCGCGCCGACGTACTCGAGGTGCTCAACCTCGACGAGAAGGGGAAGACCACCAGGGAGATGGTGAACGACTCTCTGCTCACTGACATAAAGGACAAGATCGCGGCCGCCGGGGAGGACCTGCGCACCAATCAACTGCCCCGCCTGAAATCCTGGTGCTCGACGTGCGACGATTGCGACTTGGCCGGCCTATGCAGGACGCACCCGTGACAACTAACAATCGTTTATCGAACGGCGTTTCCTTCCTGACAGACTGTTCCTGAGAGGGCGAGTCATGGGAGGTGCAGGTGGCTGAACGGTTCGAAGCGACCTACCGTGACATCAATAAGCTGCATTTCGTCGTGATCGGTGCCTACGTTGCGGATTGTTTCGTCGCTGCTCCGCGTCTCCCCCGGTGGGGCGAGGAGTACGAGGTCGGCTCTATCCGAACGTCGCCTGGCGGCAAGGCACTTAACCAAGCCGTCGCCCTGGCACGGCTGGGTGCTCGCGTCTCTGCGATCGGGGCCGTCGGCAAGGACGGACTAGGACGCGACATCATGTCTGCACTGATCAGAGAAGGCATAGAGACCGAGTTTTTCATCACGTACGAGAAGGCCGCTACGTCGATCTGTATCTGCTTTGTGGGTGACAACGGGGAGACCTCATTTGTGTGGCACATCGATAAAGACGTAGCCGTCACGCCCGAGATTGTCCGGGCTGCCGAGCCAGCACTACGGCGGGCGGATGCCGTGCTCGCAACATTCGAGGCCCCTGTGCCCACGATCCGGGAAGTCCTGAAGCTTGCTCACCGCTGTGACGCGCAGGTCTTTCTCCAGCCCGCGCCGCCTCTGGCGAACCGGAGCGCGGCAGCGACACTACCCTGGGGAAACGTCGATGTTCTCGTTCCCAACGAGACAGAAGCCCGGGCGATTCTCGAAGGTATTGGAGTAAAGCGGCAAGCTCTGCAAGAGGCCGACCTCGCCGATGCGCTCGCCTCAGAGCTGGGCGTGCCATTGGTCGTAGTTACCCTTGGCGAGTCGGGTTGTGTGTCGAACTCTAGCGGCGTAGCTCACCGGTACCCAGCTCAGCAGACGGCGCCGGTCGATACGACGGGGGCAAGCGATGCTTTCACAGCGACACTAGCGGCGCACCTGGTAGGAGGCAGAACAGAAATGGTCGCCATCGAGGCAGCCACTGCGGCAGCGGCCACCAGTATCAGCCGCTGTGGCGGTCACGAGTCCATGCCATTCCAGGGCTGATGCTGTCGTGGCTTGGGTGCCAGCTCCGGTTAGTCATGCGGTCGGCCGTGGTGTGCGGTATGTCCATCGCTCGCCAGTACCCTTATAGTCCGCCACCGGAATCAGTTTCGCGCCTGCCGTCATCCTGGATCGGTAAAGCACCCCGTTCAGGTGATCAACCTCGTGGGCAACGAGCCGTGCCATGCCCAATTCAAAGGCGGTAATTTCGACATCTCCGTCGATGCCCTGATGTTCCACCTCTATGCGTAGTGGCCTTTTCACCAGGCCGCGGACATCAAAGAAGCTCAGGCACCCTTCATACTGCTCATCCGTCTCGGCGGACTGGTCGATGATGCGCGGGTTCAGCAGGGTTACCGAGTCACCGTCCGGACCTCGGACGAGGGCGGCAGCCCGTCCTATTCCGATCTGAGGTGCGGCCAGCCCCATGCCCTTGGCGAACGTGTGCACTTGGGAGACCCGTTCCATCGTGGACAGGAGCTGCGCGATCACTCGGCGCGCATCCTCTGCCTCCCCTGGAAGCTCGAAACGCCGTGTCGGGGTTTTCAGGATTTCGTCGCCGTCCTGTACCACTCCGACGGCTGACATCCGTTCGCTAGCACTCAAGTTGGTCCCGTCTTCCTCAGCCTTGGGGGCACTTCTGAATTTCCACTCCATGCGGTATCGAGCGTGAACCGGCGGGTCATCGGTTGACCAAGTAAACACCGCCATCCCATCGCGGACAGTTCGGATTATGGGCGTCCGGAATGGTGAGGCTTCGGCGGTCATCGAGGTTTCCATCCCCCACACAGCAGGCTCCAGGTCGGCAGGAATAGCCAAGGTGAGGCTGAGCCGCCGTGTGGGCAGGCGGATGGCGCGCTGCCACCATGGCCCCCACTTGTCCGCGCCCACTGCGTAGGAGTACTCGATCCACGTCGTTTCGCCTGGGTACAACGGGAACAGGCCGTCGTCGTTCGCGAACAGTAGCCAAAGTTCCTTGAACGCATCCCGGTCATGCTTGACCAGCCATGTCATGGGCTCACCACGGCATGTCGCTGACAAGCCAATCTCTTCCCACGTGATTGGATGCTCGCGGTACAGCCGATTCGATCGTTCTGGGTCACCCGGGTAGCGGTCAACGGCTATGCGGATCAGGTAGCGGGTCACCGGCTGATCACCAACATTGGTCAGTTGACGGCGGATGACCGAACGGAAGACGCCATCGTCATAGGACAAACGTGCATCTTCGTGCTCAACTAGCAGAGTCGCGTTGAGAGCTGACAGCAGGTCGTCTGAGGTCTGGTCCGGACGCCGCGGACTCGGCACCACTGCGCTTGCGGTTGCCTCGTGCAGGGCCTTCCACCGTCTGAGGATGGCATGTCCCGCACGGAGATGCTGGTCAGCGGCCTCTGTGAACTGGCGGCTCGGGACCAGTGCCCCGCGCTCTACTTTGCTGAGGTACGACGGTGTGTACCCGGTGAGCTTCGCTAGCCCCTTCTGAGAAACTCCGGCGACTTCGCGCCAGTGCTTTAGCTCCGCAATGAATGCCTCTGATAGTGCACCTACATCCGGACTTGGCCTGGCCTCAGTCACCTGGTCACCCTCCATCCGCTGCCAGGTGAATTGAGTGAACGACATCCTTCAACGGATCAACCTCCCGGAAACTACCGGTGGCGCCGTGTCCTGGGGTCATGAGCACATCACCTCGGGATCACCATCGCCCACAGTCTTGCTCGACATCCAGCCGGCTACCGCTCGGCGGTGCCGGACATGAAGGACTCAAGCGCTTCCACCCGCCGTGCCAGGTCGGCCAGGTCGGCGCGCACCTGCGGCAGTCCGTTGTCCGTCCCCGCCGAATCAGGTGTGTCGCCCTGGGAGACACGCCACAGGTAGTCGTCGGCGAAACCGAGGGCACGCGAGACGTTCGCCAGCGTCGCACGGGTGCGCTGCTGTTCTCTGCCGCCCTGGATCTTGCGCAGCGTGGCCACCGATACACCCGATCGTTCCGCGAGTTCGCGCTGTGTGATCCCTCGTTCCTCCATCCGGTCGTTCACGACCTTCGCGACATCAGCCCAGTGAGCCAAGTCGGCCACCTCCGCGCCTCGCCTGACCGGCGGCTTTACGGCGCGTCGGGCAGACAGCGAATTCATGTCGCCTTGCACCCTACCCCGATGACTAGCGCTCTTGACAGCGCTCTTAATAGCGCTTACTGTCGCCCTACAAGTAGCTGTCGGGCGGCCGAAGGCTACAGCGAGAGACCTGGAGGTTTAATGACCACCGACCCGGAGGTCAGGAAGGCGTTCATTGCCGGGCTGCGTGCCCTGGCTCGCTACCTGGCCAGCCACCCGGAGGCGCCCGTCCCGCCCTACGGCACGATGATCGGCCTGCCTGCCACTGGCGGGACCGATGAGGACAACCGCCGCGAGGTTCACCTGTTCGCCGTGGTGATGGGCGCTACCGTCACCGATGACCGGGACGGCTACTACACCGCGTCCCGCGCGTTCGGGCCGGTCAGCTACGAGGCCACTGCGATCAGCGCCGCGCGGCATGCCGCCTACCTCGCGGAGTCGAGCTACCGCGGCTGTGTGGTCGCGGCGCCCGCCGGGCTCAGCGAGGTGGCGTGATGACGGCACCCACCCTGCCCGCCACGCTGCCAACGCTGTCACTGCGGAAGCTGCGGGACCTGATCCTGGACGGTGACCCGGGCTGCCTGTGCGACCCGGAGCTGTTCACCGGCCCGGCCGGTATCGAGGCCGAGGATGAGCCGGTGATGGACCGGGACGCGCGAATCGACGCGGCGCGGGAGGTGTGCACGTCCTGCCCGGTGCGGCTGGCCTGCCTGGCGTACGCGCTACGGACCCGCCCCGCAGCCGGGGTGTGGGCCGGGTGCACCGCCGAGGAGATCACTGCCCTGGCCGCTGCGGCGAACCGCCGACCGGTGCGCACCAACCCCGCGCCACTGCGCGGCGCTAACCCGCTGATCGCTGCGGTGCCGGGTCAGGGCAAGACCGACGCGTCCGCTGTGTCCGCGGGTGTGGCGTGATGAGCGGCAGCACCGGGATGAGCCCGTTCCGCGTGCACGTCACGGACCAGATCCTCGCCGCGCTGACCGAGGTCACGCCGCGAGCGCTGTCGACCGCGGCCGTTGAGGCCCGGACGGGCTACGGCAGGGGCCACGGACGACTCGTCCACCAGTTGCTGACCCGGCTGGCGTCGGCGGGCGCGGTGGACAAGATCACCCCGCCGGGCACCCGGCCGTGTTTCTGGCGGGTACGCCCGGCCGACAACATCGAGCCAGCACCGCGCGGCGGTGGCGTCATGACCCCGCGTGCTGCGATCAGGAACCCGCGCAAGGTCCTCGACCGGCTGGGCGCGGTGTGGTCACCGGATTTCGGCGCCTACGCCAGCGGCCAGTTCGACGCGAGCCAGGCCCGTTGCGTGCTGTGCGGCCACACGCCGTGCGGCTGCCCGCCGTTCGCCACCCCCGGATACCTCGTCCTGGTCGATCGGCTGCATGGCCGCACTCGGGGAGGTGGTGCGTGATGGGCCGCCTGGATGTGCGCATTCGGCATGGTCACGGCGGGGACGGCGCGGGACCGTGGGCCGCGCTGGCTGTGCTGGTCGCGCTGGCCGTCGTCGGCGGGGCGGCCCGGCACCTGATCGGCACCGTGGCGCACGTGCTGGTGATCGTGCTTGAGGTGATCGCCTGGACGCTGGCCGGGACCGCCACCGCCGCCGTGCTGACCGGTGGGGTGCTGGCAGGCATCCGGATCAGGCGCGCGGTCCGCGCGGCCCGCGCCCGCCGCGCCGTGGCCCAGCCCGCGCCGGTCATCCAGATCAGGCCCGAGGGGCACGCCCGGCCGTTGCCGGACCGGGCCAGCCCGGCCCGGCCCGCGCTCAGCCCGCCCCGGCAGGGACCGGCCACGGCGTGGCCGCTGCCCGGGTGGTGGGAAGAGATCCGCCCGCGGATCGGGGGTGACGGTGATGAGCACCGCCCCCGGTAGGCGGCCCGCCCAGCTCGCGCCCGGCGTGGTGAAGGTCCGGCTCTCCGGCCAGGCACCCGGGACAGACGCGCTGATCGAGGTGCTGGCCAGCACCCCCGGCGTGGAGATTCTCACCGGGCCGGACGGCTCGTACCCGAACCACCGTGACTCGGGAGAGCGGGTGTACCTGACCGTCCGCATTCCGCCCTGCGCGGTCAAGCAAGGCGGGGCAGCGCACAGCCACCAAGCAATTCGCCGCCCCGCCGCCCCATCAAGGAGGCATCCCCCATCATGACACCCGCGTTCTGGATCGACTACGGCTACGACGCCGATCACGCCAGCGACGGCGCCAGCCGCTACGGCGCCTACGTCCGCATGGCCGCCGGCACCGTGTTCGCCGAGTGCTGGGACGGCACCTGGGACAGCCCGGCGCACCGGGCCGCCCGGTTCGCCGCCGCCGCGTGGCAGACCGCCACCGGCCCGGTGATGGCCCCCGGCTACATCCGGATGCACCCGCGTGTGCTGTCGGCCCGCACCGAGGTCAACGGCTGGGACGGCTCCCTGACCGGTGCCGTTACCCTCGCCGCCCCATGGCCTGCGCCGCTGGCCCGTTCCGGTGACTGGCGCGGCGGCCAGCGGTGGCAGGACTGGCCGCTACAGCACACGCTCGGCGGCCCGGACTTCTACCGCGAGCCGGGCGAGGACGAACTGACCCGCGGCCCGTACCTGCTAGCCAAGGCCCGCCTACTGTTCCCCCTCGCGGCCGGTGCCCTGCCCGCCGCGCCGGACGGCCCGCGTGACGCCCTGGAGGACACGGCCCGGACCGCCGCCGAAGCGCTTGTATCCGCGATGAACACGGCCGTGGCGCCCGTGCTCGATGCCCTGGAGCGGGCGTGATGACGAAGCTGTGCGTCCTGGCCGCCGCGCTCGCGGTGATCGCCCGCGCCCGCGTGGCCGTCCTGCCCGGCTGGGTGGTCCCGGTTCCGGCGGTGATCCTGATCGCCGAACTGACCGCCTGCGCCGCGTTCGTGGCCTGGCTGGTGCACCGGGCACGCCGCCCGGCCGCACCCCCCGACCCCGCCGGAGGTGCCGCATGACCGCCGCCGTCCTACCCGCCGCCACGGCCGCCCCTGGCTGCCGGGCACGGCCGCTGACCGCCGGGGAACAGACGGCCGTGACCACGGTCGCCGTGCTGGCGGCCGTGCTGGGGCTGATCGGCTTCGCCAACAGCTTCACCGCGGTGGCCGCGGCGGCGCGGCCGTCGTTCGGGCCGCTGGCCCCCACCGTGCCGCTGGGCATCGACCTGGGCATCGCCATCTTCGCCGCGCTGGACATCACGCTCGCGCGGCTGGACATGCGGCCCCGCTGGGTCCCGGCGGTGCCGTGGGCGCTGACCGCGGCCACCGTGTGGCTGAACATCGCCGGGCAGCACACCTGGTTCGCCCGCATCGCCCACGTAGTGCTGCCCGCCCTGTGGGTGGCCGGCGTCTCGCTGGCCGCGCACGTGGTCCGCATCCGCGCCGGGCTGGCCGCCGGGACCGCGATCGACCGTATCCGCGCCTCCCGCTGGCTGCTCGCCCCGGTGCCGACGGCCCGGCTGATGCGCCAGATGGTGCTATGGGAGATCCGCTCCTACCCCGACGCGCTGGCCCGCGAACGAGACCGGCTCCTGGCGGTCACCGACCTGCAAGACGCCTACGGGCGGCTGGCGTGGCGGTGGCGGGCACCACGGCGCACCCGCGTCCTGTACCGGCTCGGCGAACTGACCCCAGCCCGTACCGGCACGGCCGGTGAGCCGCTGTCGTGCCCGTGGCCCCGGCCCGCCCCCGTCCTGCCTCCCGCACCCGCGCGCACCCGGACCCGGGACCGGGCCGCACCGCGCACCCGCGCCCGCACCCGGGGTGTACCCGCACCCCACACCCCGAGTGCACCCGGCCCGCGCACCCGTATCCGTGCGGTCACCGACGAGGCCGCCGAGATGCACTTCGGCACCGACCTGGCCGCGGGCCGGGTCCCGTCCGCACGCCGGATCAAGGCCGAGCTGCACGTCGGCCAGGACCGCGCCGCCCGCATCCATGACCACCTGGCGGCCGTCGCCGCCACCACTGACCACCGACCCGACCGTGACCTTTCCGGGAGGACCACATGACCACCGAGCACCCCGGCGAGGCCCGGGAGCACATGGCCGAGGTGGTGCCGCTGCGCGCCACCGGCGCGCACACCGAGACCGGCTTCGACCAGGCACCCGCGCCCGGGTACCTGGACAGCTCCGGCACCGGGAGTGCGCGGCGGCTGCCGATCATCCCCGGGCACCTGCGCCGGGACCGCATCCGCCAGACCATCAGCGAGACCGTCGGCCTGCACTGGTACAAGGCCGGGCTACCACGGGGTGCGCGCCCCGGTCTACGCCGTGCTGCACCTGTGGTACGCGCTGCGCGGCGCATCCCGGCTGACCGGCCGGCTGATCACCTGGTGGCACTGGACCGACGGGTTCTTGCTGGAGTCGATGGCGGTGGCCGCCGGGCGGTCCGGGCACTACGACGCGATGAACGCCCACCGGGAGGGCAAGAAGACCCGCGGCACCCGGGGCCGGATCATCGCCGCGTCCGCCGCCGCCGCCGTGGCGGTGTTGCTGGCCATGGTGCGGTGGCTGCCGTGGTGGGGCTGGCTGATCGCCGCCGTCGTGGCGGTGCGGGTGCTGGCCAGGCACGGCACACCGGAGGGCCAGCGGATCATGCGCGCCGCCGTGGTGCCGACCGCCTACCAGCCGCCCACGCCGGAGGTGATCACCCGGGCGCTGGGGTCGCTGCGCATCGCCAAGATCGACGCGGTGATCAAGGACGGCCCCGGCCTCACCTTCGTGTCCGACGTGCACCGCGACGGCGACGTGTGGGGCGCTGACATCGACCTGCCGCACGGGGTGACCGCCTCGGACATCATCAAGCGCCGGGAGGCGCTCGCCTCGGGGTTGCGGCGCCCGCACTCGGCGACCTGGCCCGAGGCGGTGCCGGACGAGCACGCCGGGCGGCTGTACCTGTGGGTCGGCCGGCACGACCTGTCCAAGACCAAGCCGGTCCCCTACCCGCTGCTGCGCACCGGGACCGCGGACGTGTTCGGGCACGTGCCGTTCGCGGCCAATCCGCGCGGCCAGCTGGTCGGCGCGCCGCTGTTCGAGACCAACTACGTGATCGGCGCCGCCCCCGGGCAGGGCAAGACCACCGCGGTGCGCTGCCTGAACTGCGGCGCCGCACTGGACACCATGGCCGACTTGTGGATACACGAGCTGGCCGGGCGCGGTGACCTGGAGCCACTCGCGCAGGTCTGCCACCGGTACATCTCCGGGCTGGATGATGCGGCCATCGCCTACGTCGCGGCCTCGGCGCGGCTGCTGCGCGCCGAGGTGGACCGGCGCGGCCCCGCGTTGAAGGCGCTGCCCCGCGAGGTGCGCCCGGACGGCAAGCTCACCCGGGACCTGGCCACCCAGCGGCGGCTGCGGCCGATCGTGGCCACCTTCGATGAAATCCAGAACGCGACCATGCACCCCACCTACGGCGCGCGGATCATCGATGACCTGGCCTATGTCGAGCGGCTGGGCCGCGCGCTGGGCATCATCATCGTGCTGGCCACCCAGCGGCCGGACAAGGATGCCCTGCCGCCGAAGATCAGGGACCTGGCCACGGTCCGGTTCTGCCTCAAGGTGCCCGATCAGGTATCCAACGACATGATCTTGGGCACCGGGGCCTACCAGGCCGGATACCGGGCGAGTGAGTTCCGGGCGAAGATCGACGCCGGGCTGGGCTGGTTCAAAGGCGAAGGCGACCCCCAGGCTGTGCGCACCCACTACCTCGACCTCAACGACACCGCGCGGGTCGCCGCCCGCGCCCGGGCCCTGCGCGAGGCCGCCGGGGTGGTGTCCGGGTACGCGCTCGGCGAGACCCCCGATGAGGAAGCTCGCAGTTTCGCCGCCGACGTGCTCACCATCTTTGGCGAGGCGGACAAGCTGTGGTGCGAGACGATCACCGCCCGGCTCCGCGAGCACCTGCCCGGCAGCTACGCCGACATCACCGCCCAAGCGGCTGCCAGCCAGCTCCGCGCGCTCGGCGTGCCGGTCAAGAAGGTCCGCGAACCCGGCCGCGAGCCGCGCGCCGGGTGCGAGCGGACCGCCGTCGAGGCCGTCGCGCACGACCGGGACACCGGCCATGCGTGACGGAACACCCCGCCGCCCGTTCCGCCCCGGGAACACGCCGTCACCTGGGCAAACCCGCCACGGCCGGAACAGCGCCCGGCGGCCGGAACGCGCCGGGCTGCGAGGTTCCGCCGTTCCCGCCCGCCGCCGCGGCCACGCCGCCGCGCGGCGCCTAGCACCCGCCCGCCGCGCGGCACCCCGCCCGGGAACAGAACACCCGGCGGTGACCCGGTGAGCGCGGCCAGCGACCGGCACGACTACCGCGAGTGCTTCTACGACAGCCAGCCCGACCGCGGCAGCCTGGCCCCGCAAGAATGCCCGCGGTTCCCCTGCCGGGTGTTCTGCGAGGGCCACGAGCTGGGCTACCAGCACGGCTACGGGGCAGGCCACGCCGCCGGGTACGCCGCGGGATACGCCGACGGGCTGGCGTCGTGCCCCGGCCCGCACGGCGGCGGGTGACCGGCCATGCTCACCGTCAGCCATGCCGCCCACGGCGCCGATCCGGTCACCGTCATCCTGGCCGTCCTGGCCGCCGCCGGTCTCTACGCCCTCTCGCTGTTCGCCTGCCCGACCCGCCGCTGCCGGACCTGCGGCGGCACCGGGGCCCGGCTGACCCGCGCCGGGCGCCGGTACCGCAGCGGTCTGTGCCGGCGCTGCCGCGGCACCGGCCGCATCCGCCGCATCGGCGCCACCGCCGTGCACCGGTTCTGGTGGTCCGCCGCCGGCGACCGGATGCGCGAACGCCGCCGCGCCAGGCACCAGGCCCGCCAGCACGCCGACTACCACCCCGGCCCGCAACCCACCGATCGGAGGAACCTGCCGTGATCGCCCTGCTCATCACCATCGCCGTGCTCTACCTCGCCTACCACGCCGGGCACGCCCACGCCAACTACCGGCACGGCCGCGCCCGCGGCCGCCGCGGCATCAACCTGTACTGGTCCAGCGTGCGCGGCCCCTGGATCTCCATCCCCGGGCCGTTCGGCACCCGGATCGGGCACCGGCTCTAACCGGAGAGGACACGCCGTGAAAACCGTGCTCACCTGGCTCGCCATCATCATCGTCGTGCTGTGGGTGGTCAAAGACCCCACCGGGGCCGCCACCTTCGCGCACAACGTCGCCCACTTCCTCGGCCAAGCCGCCACCGCGCTCGGCACCCTCGCCAGCTCCCTGTAACCAGCTCCGCCTGCGTCGCTCGAAGGAGGACACAGCCGCCATGCTCCACCCCCGCGTCGCCGCCCTCGCCGACAAGAACATGACCGCCCGCCGCATCGCCGACCAAGCCGCAGCCGCCGCCTGCAGCCCCGCCCCAGCCTGCCGGGGGCCGATCGACCTCGCGCAGGCCGCGCGGCGCCTGCAAGCCGACCTGACCGCACACCGCCACCCCGCCGTCACCGACGCCAACGCACTCGACGTGCAGGCCCTGTGCGTGGCCATGGAAGCCGGGGAACTGGTCGGCGCCTACCGCCGCTGGGCGGCCAAGGCCCGCCGCACTGGCACCCGCCGCGAGCTCGAAGACGAGATCGCCGACGTGCTCATCGTCACCGCCGTGTTCGCCGAACGCGCCGGGATCGACCTGAACGCCGCCCTCGCCGCCAAGCTCGCCGTCATCTACTCCCGCGGCTGGCAGCAACCGCCGCCCGCCGCCTGACCCGCCCGCATCGGCAACCCGATCAACGAGAGGAACCCGACCGTCATGGCCAACGAGCCAGCCACCACCATCACCGGCAACCTGACCGCCGACCCCGAACTGCGCTTCACCCCCACCGGCCGCCCGGTCGCGCGTTCACCATCGCCAACACGCCCCGCTTTCCCGACCGGACCACCGGCGAATGGCCGGACGGAGAGACCTGGTTCGTCCGCTGCTCGGCGTGGGGCGACACGGCCGAGAACATCGCCGCGTCGCTGTCCCGGGGCAACGCGGTGGTCGCCACCGGACGGTTGCGCTGCCGCACCTGGGAGGACAAGGACGGCGGCAAGCGGGCCACGGTCGAGATGACCGTGGACGACATCGGCCCGAGCCTGCGCCGCGCCGTGGCCAAGGTCACCAAGGCCACCCGCGAGCACGCCACCACCCACGGCAGCCCGGCGCCCGCCGAAGGTGACCAGTGGGCCAGCACCGCGCCCGCCACCGAGCCCGTGCCCGCCACCGCCGCGGCCGGGCAGGCCGCCGGACCGCCAGACGAACCGCCGTTCTAACCCCGGACATGATGCGGGGCCGGTGCACAGCCGCCAAGCAATTCACCGGCCCCGCCGCCCTCTCAAAGGAGGTACCCCATCATGACAGGGCTGGCGTTCTACACTGGGAGCCCACCAGCCGCACTGGCTGTGGCGCGCCGGACTTCCCGCTCTTCGTCAGCCACCGGCAGCTCGCCCGACCCCGCTCGCTGCGGCCCGCGACCTGCCGGTGGGCGCTGGACTCTGGCGGGTTCACCGAATTGTCGCTGCACGGCCGATGGATCACCCCCGCCGAGGACTACGCCGCCGCAGTCGCCCGGTACGCCGAGCGGATCGGCGGCCTGGACTTCGTCGCGCCGCAGGACTGGATGTGCGAGCCGTCCGATCGATGGCCCGGACCGGCTTGTCGGTCCGCGAGCACCAGGAACGCACCGTGGCCAGTTACCTGGAGCTGCGGCGCATCGCCCCGGATCTGCCGTTCATCCCGGTCGTGCAGGGCTGGCGAGCTGGCCAGACTACCTGGACTGCGTCCGCCTGTACGCGTCGGCCGGGATCGACCTGGCCGCGCTGCCGCGGGTCGGGCTCGGGTCGGTGTGCCGCCGCCAGTCCACCGCCGAGATCGCCGTCATCGTCGCCGCGCTGGCCCGCCGCGGGCTGCGGCTGCACGGGTTCGGCGTCAAGACCGGCGGCCTGCACCTGTACGGCCACCAGCTCGCCTCGGCCGACTCCATGGCCTGGAGCTACACCGCCCGCCGCGCCCTGCCCTGCCCGGCTGCACCGGGCACCGCAACTGCGCCAACTGCCTGGCGTATGCCACCTCATGGCGCCGGTCGGTGCTGGCCCGCTACGCCGCCCGCGGCCACCAAGGCAGCCTGTTCGATGGTCAGGACTGGCCGGGCAGCGGGGAGCGTGTCGCGTGACCGCCCCGGGCATTTCCCCGCCAGGGCCGCTGGCCACCCGGGTGCTCGGCGTGCTCGCCGACGGTACCGGCTACCCAGACCAGCATCTCGCCGACGTACTCGGCGTCACGTGCGCCGAGCTGAGCCCGGTCATCGGGCGGCTGTACCGCCGCGGGCTGGCCGACCGCTGCGGCGGCTACATCGTGGCCGCCGCGTCCGTCCCCTGCAGAAACAGAACCTCCGGAACCTGCGCAGGTCACAGCCCGGATCCGGAGTTCCGGACGCCCGCGCAGGTTCCGAAACCTTCCCCGCCCGCACGACGACAGGAGGAACCCATGCACGCCGCTGCCGACGTGTCCCGTGCCGCGCTGCATGAGGCCGCGCTCGCGTGTGCCGCCCGGGGCTGGCACGTCTTCCCGGTCACGCCGGGGGCCAAGAAACCGCCCGCGTTCCCCGGCCACACCGCTGAACGATGCGACGGCACCGACCCCCGATGCCGGAATGGCCATCAGGGATGGGAACCACGCGCCACCGCTGACCCCGGCCGTATCGCCCGCGCCTGGTCCCAGGCCGCCTACAACATCGGCATCGCGACCGGCCCGTCCGGGCTGGTGGTGATCGACCTGGACGTACCCAAGCCGGGCGACCAGCCACCGCCGCGGTGGGCCGCGCCGGGCATCACCGACGGCGCGGACGTGCTCGCCGCGCTATGCGAACAGCACGGCCAGCCGTTCCCGTGCCAGACGTTCATGGTCCGCACCCGCCGCGGCGGGCTGCACCTGTACTTCACCGTCCCGCCCGGCGCCGCGCTGCGCAACACCTCGGGCGAACATGGGGGCCTGGGCTGGCTGATCGACACCCGCGCCCACGGCGGGTACGTGGTCGGCCCCGGCAGCCTGGTGGACCTGCCCGACGGCACCGGCCGGTACGAGGTCATCTACGACCGGCCCCCGGCACCGCTGCCCGCATGGCTGACCGCCCTGCTCACCGTGCCCCGCCCCCGCCCCCCCTCCATGGGGTGCCGTCCCTCATCATCTGGGCAGGTCCGCGAACTCGGCAGTTACGTCAGGACGGCACTCCAGGGGGAATCCGAGCGGGTCCGCACAGCACCGGTCGGCGCCCGGACCCACGCGCTGAACAAGGCCGGGTACCACCTCGGTCAGCTCATCGCCGGAGGCGCCCTGGACGAGGACACCGCCGAGCGCGAGCTGCTTGAGGCAGCCAGCGTGCACTATGCCGCGGACCCACCGGTCACGCCGGCCGAAGCGCGGGCCTCCATCCGCGGCGGCATCACCGCGGCAAACGCCGCCCACGCGACCTCACCGGAACTGCCGCATGAACCCCCCGGCCGCGGCCATGACCGCCGACCCGCTGCCCGATGAGCCTCGCTCCGAACTCGGGTACGCCCGGCGGCTCATCCATGCTTACGGCGACCGGCTACGGTACGTGGCCGCATGGCGGCGCTGGCTGGTCTGGGACGGCAAACGCTGGACCATCGACGGCACCGGGCAGGCCGCCCGGTGGATGAAATCGGTCGCCCGGCGGCTCACCAGCGACGCGCTGGCGCTGACCGACGACAAGGAACGTGCCGCCGCGCTCAACCTGGCCCGCCGCGGCGAATCAGCCGCCGGGGTCTCCGGCGCGCTCACCTTGGCCAGCACCGAGGCGGGCATCGTGGTCACCCCCGACGACCTGGACGCCGACCCGTTCCTGCTCAACTGCCCCAACGGCGTGCTCGACCCGCGCACCGGGCACCTGGCCCCGCACGACCCGGGCCTGCTGCTGACCAAGATGACCGGCGCCCCCTACCACCCCGAGGCGGACGGCCCGGCGTTCACCAAGTTCCTGGAGCGCGTCCAGCCCGACCCGGACATGCGCGGCTACCTGGCCCGGCTGCTCGGCCACGCGCTGGAAGGCCGCGTGATCTCCCACGTGCTGCCGATCTTCCACGGCGACGGCGGCAACGGCAAGGGCACCCTGATCAACCACGCCGTGCTGCCCGCGCTCGGCGACTACGCCGACGCCGCCGACGCCGATCTGCTCACCGCCCGCAGCTTCGATGCCCACCCGACCGGCGTGGCCGACCTGTGCGGCCTGCGGCTGGCTGTGCTGCATGAGACCGACGCCGGGCGGCGGCTGGCCGAAGGCACCGTCAAGCGCCTCACCGGGGGAGACCGGCTCAAGGCCCGCCGGATGCGCGAGGACTTCTGGTCCTTCGACCCCTCCCACACCTTCGTCATGCTGACCAACCACCGGCCCATCGTGACCGGCACCGACGAGGGCATCTGGCGCGGCTGCGCCTGGTGCCCTGGGACGTGGTCATCCCGGCCGCCGACCGCGACGAGGGACTGGCCGGCAAGCTCGCCGCCGAACTCGACGCCGTGCTCGCCTGGCTGGTCGCCGGGTACCGCGACTGGCGCGCGGTCGGCCTGGCCGACCCGGTCAAGGTCACCGCCGCCACCGCCGCCTACCGCGACGAGTCCGACGCCGTACGCCGGTTCCTCACCCAGCGGTGCCTGACCGGCCCCGGCCTTTCCGCCGGATCGTCGGACCTGTTCACCGCGTGGGCCAAATGGTGCGCCGACGAAGGCGAAGACCCCGGCACCGCAGACCGCCTTCGCCGCCACCTTGCAGAACAAGGGATTCGACAAGACCAAAGACCGCACCGGCCGCATGCGCTGGCGCGGCCTCGGCCTCGCCGCCGGAGACGCCCCGTGACCGGCGCCGCGGCCTGGCCCCATGACGGAGGGTTGACGGAGGGTCCGGAGGGTCTATCGGCAAACCGCCCGCGCACATGGACGGCAAAGCTGCAAACCCTCCGAACTCTCCGTCGGTCGCCACTTGCCACCGGCATGACGGAGGGTCCGGAGGGTTCGCAGGTTAACCGGCCACACGCGAGAACCCCAACCCTGCCGACCCTCCAGACCCTCCGTCACGACCGTCCGACCACCCCGGCGCACAGCCGCCAGCAATCCGCCGGGGCTGAACTGTCAAGGAGCACCATGCCCACGCCCGACCGCCCGGCCGAACCCCCGGCCGCCGCCGCCATGTCAGAGCGCACCCAGGAGAGCGAACCACAACCCTGCCGGGTGACTGATGTTCTCGAAGCCGAACCCGCCACCTACATCGATGGGGATTCGAAGTGAGCGAGCAACGCAACGCGGCAGATGGGCTTCCCGCGCTGATCCCGGTCCCCGTGGCCGCGAAAATCCTCGGGCTGAAGCGGGCATCCGCCTACCGCTATGCGGCTAACGGCGAATTGCCCACCAAGCGGCTCGGCGGGCGTGTCTACATCATCACGGCCAAAATCCGGCCGCTGCTCGACGGCACCGAAGAAGGGAGCGCGGCATGACCGCCAGGAAACGCAATCCGGTGCCCGGCGTCGTGGTCTACAAGCAAGGCAACAAGTGGGCGTACCGGGTGGAGCTGGAACGGGACCCGCTGACCAACGCGCGACAGTGGGAGTATCAGAGCGGATTCGCCACCGAGGATGAGGCATGGACGGCCGGGATCAAAGCGAAATCCGATCACAAGCACGGGCGGCGCGTCGCACCGAACAAGCGCACCGTCGCCGACTTCCTGGCTGAATGGATGGCCGCGATTCAAGAATCAATCGTAGCTATTCAGCCTGAGTCGGGCCCTTCATTGCGGACGCCGAGATTGCCCGCTGACGTGTCGTGGGTGCGCTCGTCGGCGGGTGCGCGTGGTGGGGGCGGCGGCCCGCCGCGGGGCTATGGGGGTGCGGTTGCGGGCGGGAGCCAGGGGCCGTCGGTGAATAGCCGGGTGAGGGCGTCGAGGGTGTCGATGCCGCATTTGGCGGCGGTGGACAGGTAGGACTGAACGATCGCGAAGTCGGCCAGGCCGAGCAGGGTGCGCCAGGTCCCGCCGGAGGTCCGCTGCTGGACCTTGACCGGGCGGATGTCGCGTTCGGCCTGGTTGGAGGTGAATCCGACGGTCAGGTCGGTGGCGAAGCGGAGGATCATGTCCTCGTGGTCGCGGAACCGGCGGGCCAGCCGCAGCCCGTCTTTGGCGATCTGGGTGCGCTTTGCCTGGTTATCGGCGATGCCCTTGGCGACGGCGCCGCGGTACCAGGACCGGATGCGGGCCAGGCCGGCGTTGCTGAGGCTGGCCTGGCCGGCGGTGCGGGCGGCGGTGGCGGCGGCGTTGGCGTCGATGAGCAGGTCGGCCATGGACCGGGCCCAGACCTGGCCGCCGGGGTCGAAGCGGTACAGCCCGGCCAGGTCGCGCAGCCCGTGCGCGCCGCACCAGGCGTGCAGCGCGTCGGTGAGGTGCTCATATCCCTTGTAGCCGTCGCGGACGATGGTGCCCGCGTAGCCGGGCAGGATGCCGCCGGCGTCGATCGCTTCGCTGGTCCGGTCACCGGTGTGCATCGCGGTGAGGAACTCGGTGCACGCGACGTGCACGTAGCGCAGCTTCCCCGCGGCGCGGGCGGGGGTCTCGTCGGCGTATAGCACCGGGGCGGCGTGCAGCAGCTCCCGGGCCCGGTCCATGAACGGCGCCAGCAGCCGGGCGGCCTTGCCCCGGATGCCTGCCACGAACCCGGCCGAGACGTTCACGCCGGCCAGCGCGGCGACCAGCCGGGCGGCGCGGGCGACGGGCAGGTAGTGCGCGCAGACCGCTAGCGCCGCCTTCGCGTGCACTCCCGGCCCGTACTGCACCCGCCCGGTCACCCCGGCCGGCGCCAGCCCGACCGAGATCTCCCCGCATTCCGGGCACTGCTTCGCGGCGACCTGGTACTCGGTCACCGCCGGCGGCGGGGGCGGGGATGCCTCGAACACCTGCCGTTTCTGCACCGTGCCCAGCACCGGCTCGCCGGTCAGGTCATGCCCGCAGCAGCCGCACGCGGCCGGCCCGCACAACACCGTGTCACCGGGATCAGGGGACTGCTTCAGCGTCGAGGACTGCGCGCCGGGCTGCTTGCCCGGCCTGCGCCCGGACCTGCCGCGCAGCGACCGGTCCCGCGGCTTCTTCTTGTACGGGCTGTCGGATGACGGCGGCTTGGATGACGTCGAGGAGTCCTTATCCAGCCGCCGCCGCAGTTCCTCTACCTGCGCGGCCAGCGCCGCGATCTGGGCGTCCCGCGCGGCCAGCTGCGCGGCGGCCAGCTCATCGCGGGCCGCGGCCGCCTCGCGCAGCCGCGCGTTTAGTTCCTCCAGCTCCGCGACCCGCGCCCGCAGCCCCGCCACCTCATCAGATGCGGGCACATGCGGCGTTCCGGGCACAAGCCGCACCCCACCACAGCCGGCGGACAGTTATCAAGACGACACCAGCGTAAGAAGAAGTTGTCAAGCGGTACGAGGCGAGTCTTGCGCTGATGGTGGTGACGGTTCGCGGCCTGGGGGTTCTTACTACGGGTGACGCTAGTGTCGCGTACGCGTGGTACGGGAGCGCGGGTGAGCGCATGACGAAGTCCGGCAGCGGCATGATGATCGCCGTGCCGCGGTTGCGGGGCCGCCCGTCACCTGGGTCTTCTCGCTCTACGTAGTGCAAGCGGGCTCGGCCTGCCCGCGGCAAGGCGGGCATGCCTGCTCCTACAGCGTTCAACCGGGCTGGTGAGAAGCTCCAGGCGACCGGGGGAGAGCTGCCCAGGGTGTCGGACGGGGCTGGTCCCCGACGCCGGGACGGGCTCGCTCTCCCCCTCGTCAGGAGGAAGGTCTTCAGGGCGCCGATGCTGGATCGAGGCGGTATCGCTGGTCAGGCAGCCTCCGCCGGGCGGGGGGCGTGCTGGGTGGCGGTCTGGCCGGCGGCGACGGCAGCATCCCAGCTGGTGCCGTGGACGACCATGGAGTAGATCCAGCGCAGCAGCGAGGCGGCGCAGGCGACGCGGGCCTTGGCGCGCCGCGCCCGGGCCGCGGCGGCCGCCGCGCTCGCCTGCCGGGTGCCGGCGGCGGCGTGCTCTGCGGGGTCGCCGGCGACCTGGGTCATCGCCTGGTACTTGGCGGCCATCACGGGGTTGAACTGGAGCATCGGCCAGACCATGCGCCACACAGCCAGCCGCAGTCCCGGCCGTCCCCGGCGGGAGATGTGCGCCTCGCCGAGGAAGGTGCCGGAGGCGTTATCAGAGGGGGACAGCCCGGCGTGCTTGACCAGCGAGGATGAGCTGTCGTAGCGGCGCGGGTCACCGGTCTCGGCCAGGATCGCCGCCGCGCCGACGGCGGTCAGGGCGGGGATGCCCGCCAGGCGGGACAGGCTGAGCTCGTCCAGCACGGCCACCATGTCAGCCTCCACGGCGCGCAGCTGGGCGCGGGTGCGCTGCAGGTCGCCCAGCTCGTCAGCGACCCGGCGCAGCAGCCCGCGCCGGGACCAGGCGACGACCCCCTCGGTAGCGGTCAGCGCGGCGAAGATCCGGCGGCAGATCGGGCCCCAGGCCTTGCAGGCGCCCCAGTCGCCGGCCGCGCCGCGGACCAGGGCGGTGAACGCCTCCTCGCCCATCCCGGCCAGCCTGCCCGGCTGCCCGCCGCACCGCTGCGTCACCACCTGCACCGCCGCCAGCCAGGTCCGGGACAGCAGCGGCTGAGCGCACGTCTCCATCACGGTCGGCCACGCGACGGACAAGAAGTCCCCGATCCGGTGCGCCAACGCGGTCGCCGCGGTGACCAGCTGCGCGCAGCGCCGGCCCAGCTGCCGCAGGTGCGCCCACGTCTCATCGAGCTCTTCGGGGATATAACAGTGCAGCTCGACCGCCAGCCGGGCAATCATCACGCAATCAGACTCATCGGTCTTGTGTGTCGTATAGTCCTGTTGCTCCCGGGCGATATGGGACATCAGCGGCTGGACGCACACCAGCGGCAGGCCCCGCTCCGCGCACAGCCGCTGCACCTGCATCCAGCGCGGCCCGGTCGGCTCGCACGCCACCGTCACCTGCGCGAACCCCTTCGCCCGCGCCTGCCCAGCCACCCAGTCCAGTGCCTCACCAAGCCGGAACGCCTTCACCCGGACCGTCTTCCGCGCCAGCACCCGCACATCGTGATCGATCACCGCGAGCGCCTGCTTATCCTCGGCCAGATCGATCCCGATCACCGCGCCGTCACGCGGCAGCAGCCCCCGCAGCCGCTCCCGCCGCGCATTCCGCTTCCGGTCTCCCCGCGTCATGCCGCTGCCGCTACCCTTACCCACAGAACGTCCTCCTCGCTGCGTTTGGGACACCAAGCCCGTACCACCGCACCAGGAGGACGTTCCTGTCTCAACCACATCCCTGCTCGACAACGGCCTCTAGCGCGTTGTCCTATTACTACGCCGGGCCGGCTTCGCGTAACCATCCAGCCCCCGCCCGCCAGCAACAACCGCACCCTCGACCACTCAGGCTGAATAGCTACAATCAATCAAACCGTCAACGTACGTGAACTACTCCGACTATCAGGAAGCATACGTACTGCCCGCGATCGCCAAAAAGCCATTGCAAGAAGTAGACGTGCCGCTGCTCAACGCGCTCTACCGGCATCTGCTGACGGCCGGGCGCTGCAAACCCGACTCCAACGCACTGATGTATGAATACTGGGGGAGCCGCACACGCGCGGGGTACGACCCTAAGCCGAAGGAGGTCGTTATCCATTGCGGGGTGTCGATTTACGCGGCGCAACGCGCTGTCGCGCGGTACCGGTCAGGCAGGCTGCCGGTAGTGAAGTCCCCAGGTCTCGCGCCGAAGACGGTCAAGAACGTACACCGCATGCTGCACCGGGCGCTAGCCGACGCGGTGGCGTGGCGCTACCTCGAATACAACCCGGCCGAACACGCCAGCCTGCCGCGGGAAAACAGGAAGGGAACCCGGAACCGCGGTATCACTTGGACGCCTGAAGAACTGGCCGCATGGCTTGCGGTCGCGGTGCGGGATCGTGACGCCGGTATGTGGGTGCTCGCCGCGACAACCGGAATGCGGCGCTCGGAGCTCGCCGGGGCGGAGCGTGACCTGCTCGACCTGGACGCCGCGGTGCTGGAGATCGGGGACACGCGGGTTGTCGTCGACGGCAAGGCCGAAGAATCGGACGGCAAGACCGAGAGCGGGCGGCGCACGATATCGCTGGATACGCTCACGGTTGACTACCTGCACCGCCACCTGGCGATGCTGGATGCCGAAAAGGAGGCGTTCGGCGGCATCTACCGCGATTCAGGCAAGCTCATGCGCAACCCGGACGGAACTGCAATCCATCCCGATACGATCACCCGGCGATTCAACCGGCTAGTCGACAAAGCCGGGGTAAGGTTTATCCGCCTTCATGATGTACGGCACACCTACGCCACAATGTCACTCGATGCCGGGATAGACCCGAAAATCCTCAGCGACCGCATCGGCCACGCCAACATGGCCTACACGCTTCAGATCTACACGCACCGGTCGACCGGGCGCGACCGGCAGGCAGCCGAGACGGTCGCCGGGGTGATCCTCGGGGGCGGGTGGGCGTGCGAGCGGTGCGGGGCCGCGTACTTCGGCACCCGGCCCGCCGACGGGCTGTGCGGGACGTGCGCCGCTGCCTGACGGTGCTGCGGGGCGGGTGGTGGGCCTGATGGTTACCGATCGGGTTACCGGAGGGACAAAAACGGCCCCGGGATCTTGATCCCGAAGCCGTTTTGCCTGGTAGCGGGGGCGGGATTTGAACCTGCGACCTCTGGGTTATGAGCCCAGCGAGCTACCGAACTGCTCCACCCCGCGTCGGGTGCTCCCATTTTATGAACTTCCGGTGTACTAAGCAAATCGGCGGCTCAGGCGGCCCGGGCCCCGGGTGCGGGCGGGACCACGAGCCCGGACAAACGTCGTAGACGCAGGAACACTCAGTGGCCGGGGGCGCCGTGGCGCCAGACCACCAGGGCGACGGCCACGATGATCAGGGCGCCGCCGATCAGCATGGTGGGTACGCTGCGCTCACCCACGGACACCAGGCCGTTGCCGCCGAGCAGCAGCAGGATGCCGACGACCGCGCAGGCCAGCCAATTCGCCCGGCGTGGACGGTCCGCCGCCCGCACCGCCGCCGACCCGCTGCGGACCGCCAACGGGAACAGGATCAGCCCCGCGATCAGATACCGGACCCCCGCCAGCAGCAGCGGCGGGATCGTCTCGACGCCGACCCGGATAGCCAGATATGTGCTACCCCAGACGATGTAGACCACCCAGGAGCGCGGCCCAGCCGCCGACGGCCGGCCGCCGCGCCGCGGGCCCCGGCTCCACCGTCGCGGGCGCCACGGTTCCGGAGGCGACGGTTCCCGGAGTGACGGCTCCAGGGGGCCCGGGCGGCACGATCCCCGGGGTGGTACTTTCTCCGGCTGGTTCCGTTGCGTCAGGGGAGGTGGACAGGTCCCTCATTGAGTCCAGCCTGCCCGCTGACGGCGCGCACGACGAGTGACCTGAACGCCGATGAGCAAACAATTCCTGCCATCGTCAGCCCGCATGCTGCACCGTGGCGGATACGCTGGCCGCGTGCTGCGCCGACTCAGCGCGAGCCCCTGGTTCCGGGCCGGGCTTCTCGCCATCGCGCTCGGCTTCGCCTGCTACGGGCTGGTCTCGCAGTGGCCGCAGGTCCGAGCCGCGCTGGGGCAGCTGGCCGTGTACGACGTGATCGGCGCGGTCCTCGCGGTCGTCGCGGCCCTGGGCTGCATGATGCTGGCCTGGCGCGCGCTGCTCACCGACCTGGGCTCGCCGCTCCCGCAGCCGGCCGCGATCCGGGTGATGTTCCTCGGGCAGCTGGGCAAGTACGTCCCCGGGGCCGTGTGGGCCGTCGCGGCACAGGTCAGCCTGGCCCAGGACTACCAGGTCCCAAAGAAGCGGAGCGGCGCGGCGAGCCTCATCAGCATGGCGATCACGTTGGTGGTCGGGCTCATCGTGGCCGGGGTCACGCTCCCGCTGGCTTCCGCTGGCGCGCTGCGCCAGTACTGGTGGGTGCTGCTGTGCATCCCGGTGCTCCTCGTCGGGCTGTACCCGCCGGTGACGACCTTCGGCCTGGGCCTCGCGCTCAAGGCTCTCCGGCGGCCGGCGCTGCGGACACCGGTCAGCCTGGGCGGGATGGCCCGCGCGGTCGCCTGGACCACCCTGGGCTGGGTCTGCTACGGCCTGCACGCCTGGCTGCTGATCGGCGCCATCGCGGGCAAGAGCCTGCACATCCTGCTGCTGTCGTTCGGGGGCTACGCGCTGGCCTGGGCGGTGGGCTTCCTGCTCATCCCATTCCCCGGCGGGATCGGCCCCCGCGAGGTCGCGCTGATCGCCGTCCTCTCGCCGGTCATGCCGCGAGGGTCGGCGCTGGCCGTCGCGCTGGCCTCGAGGGTGGTCCTGACCGCCGGTGACCTGGCCTGGGCCGGCCTGGCGGTGGTGATCGGCCGCCGTGCGACGCGGCCGCCGGGCGCGCGGCCGCCGGACTCCACGGGAACACCGGAGATCGCGGGAACCGGGGCGCTGGCCGTGACCATCACCCCGGTGGCTGAGACCGTCTCTACCGGCCCATCGGCGCAAGGCCCTACCAGGGCTACCGGGCCATCGGCTCCAGGCCGGGAGGCTCCAGGCCAGGAGGTTCCCGCTCCGGCTGGGCGGCCAGGCTCAGCAGAGCCTCCAGATAGGCGTCCCAGTAGCCGCCCGGATCGGCCGCCCGAACCGCCGAACGCAGCCGGCCGGACTCCCCCGGCGCGCTGATCCGCACCAGCGCGCGGAGCAGATCGTCCTCGTCCCCCGGCTCGCACACCACCCCGTCGACGCCATCCCGTACCGCGTCGGCGAGGGTCCCCGCGCGCGTTACGACGACCGGCACGCCGAACTCGAACGCGAGCCAGGCGTTCTGCGACGACGTCGCGGATCGGTACGGCAGGACGAGCGCGTCGGTCCCGGCGAACAGTCCCGGGATCTGGTCGGCGGGCACGTAGCCGGGGCGCAGCGTGACCCGGCCGGTCAGCCCGAGCTCGTCGATCAGCGCCCTGGTCTCGGCCTCCGCCTTGCCCCAGAACTCCCCGGCCACGGTCAGCACGACATGCCGGGGCGCCCGCGCCAGGGCCCGCAGCAGGACGTCGAGGCCCTTGTAGGGGCGGACGATCCCGAAGAAGAGCAGCCGGCACGTGGGGGGACCCGGCACCGCCGCCCGTTCGGCGGCCTGGTCGCCCGCATGACCGCATCGGTGCGCGGCGGGTGCGGCGGTCGGCAGGTGCGGCGGCATCCGGGTCGCGGCGACCAGCGCCTCCGGGGCCAGGGCACGGGCCCGCGCGGCTTCGGCGGCCGAATGCGTCAGCGCCGCCCCGGCCCGCCGCAGAAGCAGCCTGGTCAGCTGCTCATCGGCCGGCCGGCTCTCGTGCGGCAGCACGTTGTGGCAGACGACCACGGTCCGCGGGCCCGCCCCGCCGTTACGGCGACGCGGGCCCCGGCCACCTGGGCCGCGCAGGGCCGCCAGAATGGCCAGGTACGGGACCGCCTGCGGCGGGATCAGCAGGGCGAACACCACGAGATCCCGGTCGCGGAGTCGGCGGCCCACGCTCACCCAGCCGGCCGGATGGCGCCAGGACAGGTCACGGCGGGTGCCCGGGAACGGCTCCCCCTCGGGTACGTCGACCGTCTGCCGGCCGCCCGGGTAGAGCCCGGCCGGGTACTGCCTGCTCCACGACTCGATGACGACGTCGTGGCCGGCGGCGGCGAGCCAGCGGGCGAGTTCGGTGGTGTGCCGGGCGCCGCCGCCCTTGTAGGGGTGCGCCGGGCCGATCAGTGCGATCCGCACGGCTCCCGCCCGTCGTACAGTTCCCGTCCGTCGCCTGGGTCCGGCCCGCCCGCGCTGCCCGGGGTCATGTGTCGCCCCGGGAGCGCACGATCAGGTCGGCGAGCAGGGCCAGCGACGCGATGATCAGCCCGCTGACGAAGATCAGGACGGTGTTGATCGCGAAGTACAGGGGGTGCACCACCATGTCGAAGACGCCCTTGAGAATGCCCAGGCCGAGCAGGAAGAGCGCCGGGGGCATCAGTACCTTCAGCGGGTTGAAGTACATCACCATGCGCAGGACCTGGAGGATGTACCGGTAGGCGTCGGAGACGAAGCGGAACTTCGACACGCCGGCCCGCTTGGCGTAGTCGATCGGCACGTACACCACGCCGTGCTCGTTGGACAGGAACGCCAGCGTGATCGTGGTGACGCAGGAGAATCCCGGCGGGAGGAGCCGCAGGTACGGCAGGGCGACGTCCCGGCGGAACGCGCGCAGCCCGGAGTTCAGGTCCGGGATCTCCGAGTTGGTGAGCTTCTCGGCCAGCTTGCGGATGAACCACTTGGCCGGGACCCGGACTGCCTTGTGCGTGCCCGCCTCGCTGGTGCGCGCCCCGACGACCTGGTCGATCGACGGATCGACGTCCAGCATGGCGACGAACTCGGGAATGCGATCGTTCGGATAGGTCATGTCGGCGTCGGTCCAGACGACGATCTCACCCTTGGCCTGCTGCGTCCCAATCCGGCGCACCGTCCCGGCGCCGCCGTTGCGCGGGAAGTGCACGATCCGCATCCGCGGGAGGTTCGATTCCGCGGCCCGGAGCCGCTCCAGCGTGGCGTCGGTCGAGGCGTCGTCCACGGCGATAAGCTCGTATGGCAGCCCGCTGGCGTCCATGACCCGGCTGATGCGCTCGACCTCGCGCAGGACGTGATCCTGCTCGTTGAAGCACGGGAGCACGATCGACACGTACGGCTCGCGGCTGTCCGCCGGCGCGCCGCGGTACTGCGGTTCCAGCTGGGCCGGCGGTTCCGGGGTGTCCTGCGTCTCCGACTGGCCCGGCTGCCCCGGCGCTGCTCCCAGCGCGTCCCCGGCGGACGCTGCGTCCCCGGCGGACGCTGCGTTCCCGGCGGACGCTGCGTCCCCGGCGGACGCTGCGTCCCCGGCATGGTCTCGAAGGGGGACGGCGACGGATAGGCCGCTGGCTCATCCCCGAACGGTCCCGGGCCGGGCGGGGTGCGGTACGCCGGGCGGGCGTCGTATGTGGGTGAGGTGCCGTATGTGGGTGAGGTGCCGTAGGCCGGCGGGAACAACGACTCCAGCGGCACCGTGCCATCGGGCGGAGCATGCCGTCCGTTCGCGGGCGGTTCCGGCTCGGGGTGCCCGTCTTCAGGCCATCCGAAGGCCCCTGGTTCCTGTGGAGTGCTCACGCCCGGCGAGAATACTCCGCTGTGCCGCCTGTCACGGCCCCTCCGGTCACCCCGGCTGTCTTGCCCGTCACGGCCCCTTCGGTCACCCCACTGGGCTGTGTCATCCAGATGACGAAGTGAATCAGCCATGTTCTGGTCGGCGGCTGGGTCAGCTCATGGGCGTCCTGGGTCGTCAGCAGGTTGAGCACCTGCTGCGCGCTGCCACCGTACTCCGCGAGCTGAGATTGCTGCCCCGCCAGGAGAACCGGGCGCCGCCCGGTCCGCTCAATACCTGCCACCACCGACGCCACCGAGGCGGGCGCCGGGGCATCCATTCGCGCCGTCGGGGTCGCGCACATGCTCCGGATGACCTGGCTGAACCGGTCGGCGGTCAGCGGGTCCAGGATGACGACCGATGCGTTCGGCCCGATGCTGGCACACAACTGGCGGACGGCCTGGTCTTCGCCCGCCCCGGTCCGCTTGAACGCCAGGCCGTCCGCGGTCAGCCGGGCCGGGCCGGTCACGGTCTTCGTCATCCCGACGCCGAAGGTCGTCACGGCCGCGGGAACCAGCATGGCGATCACGCAGCAGACCGCGACAACCGACTCGGCCAGGCGGCCGGCCCCCAGCTTGCGCCCGCGTTCCTTGATCCAGGCCGACGCCCAGATCGCGGCGAGGATCAGCCCGGGCAGCACCACTGGCACCAGCCGCCGGCTGGCCCAGGGCTGGTCGGGGATGATGCCGGGACGCCACAAGACGGTCACCGTCACCCACGAGATGATCATCAGGGGCAGCGCCCAGATCCGCGCGGCTCCGCTGTCCCGACTGGTCAGCAGCGCCCCGAGGCACCGCCGGGCGAGCAGCGCGAGGCCGATGGCGCCGAGGATCACCGCCGGGACGCCGATGTACCAGATCACCCAGTACAGGCTGTCCTCGGAGTACTGCCGGGTCGGGTCGACGGCCAGGTGCGCGAGCCGCTGCAGTTCGGCGACGTAGCTGATGGTCGCGGGGTCGGTCTCGCCCCGGACCGTCTGGAAGTAGGGGCGGACGGCGAAGCCGACGACCGCGAGCACGGTCAGCGCCGCGGCGGCCTCCGGCAGCCATCGCAGCGGAGGCGCGCCGAACAGGAACCGCAGCCAGGGACGCGGCCGGCGGGCGCTCATCACACCCATGCCGATGACGGTGAGAGCGACCGCCCCCAGCGCGATCATGGCCAGCGGCCGCAGCGACGGGCCGATCGAATCCAGATAGGGCCGGGACAGCAAGTAACCATCCGCGACGCCGTACGCTGCGCCGATAAACAGCCCGATTCCGAACGGAATGCCCTGCGGGCGCCTCCTGACGAGGAGAATCCCGAGGAAGGGAATAGCGGGCAGCAGATCGCTGAGCCCGTCGATCCTGATCAGCAGGGTGAGGCCGAGGCTAAGGCCGGCGAAGAAGGCCAGCGTGACATTCGGCGCAGGGCCGTCCCGCCACGATGGCGGCCCGGCGTAGGCCGTCGCGTGACGCCCGCCGGGCAGGACGAAGGAATCGGCCAGCATGCACAGGCCGCCGTACAGCATGACCTGGGCCAGCGTCTCGCTGAACGTCGTCCGGCTGGTGTACTGCTGCGGCAGGCTGACCGCGAGGACCAGGGCCGCGGCCGGCGCCCAGCGCGCCCCGGCCAGCCGGCCGGCCAGGCCGGCGAAGGCGAGCACCGCACACGCCCCGAGGACGGGGGCCATGGCCGCGGCTCCCAGCGGGCCACCCGCCCACACGCCGATCGCCAGCACCATCGGCAGCCCCGCCATGAACTGCGGCACCACCGTTGTCCCGACCTGGAAGAAGCCGAGGCTGCTGAATGTGAGGCTCTGGTGCGCGCCGCCGAAGGCCTCCAGCGACTGCGGGATACGGGTCGAGCCGTGCCCGGCGATCCAGTCGGCGAACTGCAAGTAGGTGCCGGGATCGCGGAGCACGATGATCTGCTGGGAGTTCTCGGCGTACTGCCACACGGCGAACCCGACCGCCACCAGGATGGTCGCGGCCAGCGCCCACCACGGCACGTCCGGTCGCCGGCGCCGGTTCCGGGTGTCCGGCTCGGTGTCCGGCTGGTTCCGGGAGTCCCGCCCGTTCCCGGTGTCCGGCTGGTTCGCGACGGCGCCCAGTCCGGCTTCCAGCCCGTCTGGCTGTTCGTCTGTCCCGGCCTTAGTCTGGCATTCTGTCCCAGCTCCGGTCCCGGCTTCGGCCGGGCCGGATCCTCCTTCGGCTGGTCCGGCGCCGCGACCGCCTGATTCCGGCGGTGCGTCCGGCCGGACGACCACCTGGTTCGCCGGTGATTCGGCCGGGGGTTCGTCGTCCCGGACGTCGTGGATCCCGTGCGGCCAGGCCGAGGGGAGTTCGCGCAGGACCATGACGACCAGCGCGACCGCCAGCGGGACGGAGATGACGATCATGGGGATGCCGGCGAACCGGCCGGCCAGCAGCAGCGGCAGGCCGGGGATGAGCCAGGCCATCACCAGCACCGCCGGCAAGACCGTCACCGCGGCGAACAGCACGCCGGGGACTCGCTGCCAGTTGGCCCGGCGCCGCGGTGCCGACGGGCGGAGCGCGAGCCGGGCGGCGCTGCGCAGCGCGCCGGTGCCGGTCGCGGTGATCGTGGCGACCGCTCCCGGCGGCGGCCACGCGTTAGCGGCTCCGCCCGATCCGCCCGCACCGAACGCGTCGCTGCCGGGGGAGCCCGAGAGCTCGTCGGCTTCACCGTCCGGTGTCCCGCCCGCAGCAGCCGACCCCTCGGTAACCGCGGTGTCAGCCGGATCTTTGGGCTCGGCAGGGTCGGCGGGATCAGCCATCTCGGCGGGCTCGGCCGAGTCAGCACGCCGCTGGGGGTCACCTGGCTCGGCCTGATCAGCGACCCCGGCTGGGTCAGCCGGCTCGTCCGGATTCGCCGGCCCGGCCCGATTGGCCGCGTCGGCACGTTTGCCCGCGTCACCGCCTCTGTCAGACGCGCGGAGTCCTCGGCGCACGGACCCACTTTAGAGGGGACGGCAAATGGCCGCGACGCTCGGCCATCGGCATTTGCCTCTTACCGGTTCGCGGCCGTGGTGCTCGCCTGCCCGGCCGGGGGACTGACGTCCTCCTCTGCGGTGAGCGCACGCTGACCGGCGTAGGACACGATGAGCCACGCGAGGATGCCGCCCGGGTAGATGAAATAGCCGAAGCGCGTCGCAGGCGCCAGCACAAACATCAGTGACAGTCCGATGACGAGCCGGATGGCGGCTGACGGGACGCTCCGGGGCGGCCGCACCACCAGGGAGGCGAGCACGGCGACGCCCGACAGAGCGAGCACCACGATGACGAACAGGCGGCCGGCGTGCCCGGTCTGCGCGATCAGGTGCCCCGGAAGGGGGCTGACGGCCTGTGACGTCACGCTGGCCAGCCCGAGCGGGAACAAGATGGTGTTCTTGACCAGCGAGTCCGGTCCCAGCACGGCGAACGGGCCCACCAGGACCGCGACGACACCGAGTGAGACGGCGGTCATGATGGCGGCCGCGCGTTTCCCGTCCCGGGCCAGGGCCAGGGCGACGGCCACGACGATGGCCGGCCACGCGGTCGCCTTCATCGAGGCGGCCCCGCCGAAGGCCAGGCCGGCCAGCACCGGGCGCGGGTGCCGCCACAGCAGCGCGAAGCCGAGGCAGATAAGTGCGATGATCGGCACGTCCGTCCCGCCGACCGCCAGCTCGAACGCGATGATTGGGGTCGCGGTGACGAACACGGTCCAGCGCTTGACGTCCTTGGCCTTCGCCACCCACAGGGCCAGCGCGAAGAAGACCACGAACGCCACCCCGAACCACACCCGCGGGTCGGCTAGCGGAGTTGGGCCGACCGCCGCCCAGAGCAGGCCGAACCCCGTCATGGCGGGCAGGTAGGGATCGTAGGCGTTCGGGTCGCGCGTGTGGCTGAGCACGGCGGGCGCCTGGTACGGCGTGCCGTGGTGGATCAGCAACTGCGCGGACCGCTCGATGACGCTGACCTCCGGCTGGCCCTGCCCGGTCCACACCATCCAGACCAGCGGCACGATCAGGGCCCCGCACAGGCTCACGACGAGCGCGAGGTCCACGCCCCGGGCCCGCCAGGCCAGCGCGGACACGGCCGCGGCCACGTAGCCGCAGGCCGCCATGATGCCCCACATGCGGTGCAGATGATCCGTGGAGACCAGTGACACCCCGCCGGCGAACATGGCACAGGCCACGAATGTGGCGACGATCCACGACCGGCGGATGCTGCTCAGTGACGGCCACGCCCAGGTCACGCCTGGCGCCCACCCGCCCCCGCGCACTGGGTTCCGCGTCAGCAAGGACTCATCCGACCCTCCCGCGCGATCTTATCCATGCACCTTCCGACACTACCCTCGCCCGGACCGCTGCTGTCTCGTTTGTTACCGCAGCTTTACGCCGGTTCGTGCGGATGCGCTCCTCCGCGTGGCCCGCTGCCGTGGGCTGCTCACGGTCCGTGGAATCGCCCCTGGCCTGAGGGCCGCGTTCCGTCACGCCGTGTCCAGCCCGTCGGTGCCCCACCAAAGCGGCCGGGCCGATGGGATTAGCCCGGTTGCTCAGGCCGTCTCACCCTGGACGCCCAGCCAGCCAGTGAGGAAGTCACGGATGACCAGGGCCCACAAATACCCCGCGAGCACGACGCAGGCGAACGGGACGATACCCAGCGCCGCGCCGATGCCGAGCGCCAGCATCCTTACCTCCCAGCCGAGGCCGGTGACGTCGGCGGGACGCCCGTCCGCGGCCATCGGCGGCCAGGTCAGGCCGTGGCTCGCGGCCAGTCCCCGGGGCGCGGCGGGACGCCGGCCCGCAGCCTCTCCGGCCCGTTCGCCGTCGTCCGGCTGAGCGCCGCGGCCGCCGGCACGCCGGCGGCGCCCGGCCGGTTCCGTGGTCCGGGCCTGCTTACGCGCCCGGCGATCGGCCGGCTGAGCCGCGGGCCACCGGATTCGGTGGCGCGCCCGGTAGGCGACGTCCAGGTGGCGCAGAACCACGGCCGCGATGAGCGCAAAAACCAGCGGCGGCGACACCGCCCGGGTGAACGCCAGCGCGGCCAGAAACAGATACTCCCCCACCTGCAGTAGCGGCGGAACCAGCCAGTCCAGCCGCCCGTCATGCGGATGGCACGAACCCAGCCCGGCCAGCAGCATCGCTTCCACGGGGGTCAGCACGAGAACGCCCGACAGGTTGCCCATGCCCAGCAGGGCCAGCGCGACCGTCACGAAGACCCCGACGAGGACGGGCGGCACCGGCGGAATGCGCCCCTCGACCAGGCGGCCCAGCCACAGAGAGATCGGGCCGTCGTCACGGTAGGCGGCGATCTGGCCGCCTGCCACGCTCTCCCGGGCCGCGGCCCGGGGACGCGGCGAACGCCGGGCGGCGGGCTTACTGGCCGTCTCGGTCGGCCGCAACCCGACCGCGGAGAACGCGTTCTCGCCGGTGCCTGCCCCGCCGGCATCATCAACGTCACCTTCGCCGTCTTCACGGTCACCGGAACGGTCTCCATCGCCGGAACGGGTACCGTCGCCCGATCGGCCGACGGTACCGGAACGGGCGCCGTCACCGGAACGGGCGCTATCAGCCAGGGCGCCCAGCACCCCGAACGGGGCCGCCGCCGCGTCGAGGCTGATCGATCCCTCGTCGGCGGGCGCGAGCGCGGTGGACAGTGCCCGGCCGCCGTGGGCCGCCGAGTCGCGCAGGCCCACGATCCGCGCGGTGAGAACGTACCCGGCGGCGGCGACACCCCATCCGATCAGCGCGAGAAAAGCCACGCGCGGGCCCCAGATCCCGCCGACCACAATGACCAGCACGACACGCTCCCCGGCGGGCAAGGCCAGGGCCCGTTCGATCCGCCGCCGCGCAGCGGAACGCGGCAGCCGGATCCGGCCGCCCGTGGTTTCCGTCGCGCGCTCGTAGCACAGGTCGGTCATCCGGCGGACGGCCAGCACCGCCAGGGCCGCCACGGCCAGATGCCACACGCCGCCGGGGCCGCGCCCGATCGCCGATATGCCGAAGCCGGCGCCGGGGTTCGCCCGGCCGAGGCCGGCGCTGGCTGCGAGGCCCGCGTAGACGGCGCACTCGGTGATCGCCCACCCCGCGGCCGACAGCCAGTCCCCGGTGGGCGGGATGACGCTGGTCCGTGAGCCCGCTCGGCCGCCGGGGGACCCGATCGCCGCCAGCAGCGGTCCCGGCGCCGCGGCCAGCACCCGGCCCGCGCGGCTGGACACGAAGGCCGCGAGCAGGGTCACCGCGGCGACGGCCTTCCCGGTCGCGGTCGGCTCGGAGAACCAGATGGCGGCCACGAGCCCGAGACCCAGGCTGATGCCCATCAGCGCGGCCGGCGCGAGCGCCCGTTCTGACGCCCACCGGGCCACGTCCCGGGCGATCGGGTCGGCGAAGAACTCCGCGACGAGCCCGTCTTCGTCCCGGTCGGCGTCCCCGTCCGGTCTGGCCTCGACGAATTTCACCGCGACGCCCCGGCACGCCAGTTCCCTCAGCAGCGCGCTGACCTGGTTCTGGCTCATCCGGCCGGGACGCGAGGTATTCCGCCGCCTCGGCCAGCGCCGGAAGGTCCGACGGGTCGACGAGCATGGCCCGGCAGCCGGGGCGTTCCTCGGCGTAGCCCGCTGTCCGCTCGGCGCCCAGCAGCCGGGCCAGGGCCTGCCGGGGAACGGCAAGGTCGCCGCCGCAGATCAGCATCTGCTCGCCGGTGGCGCGCGCGGCGGCGGCGACGGTCAGCAGCCCGCCGCCCGGGCCGGCGTCCTCGGTCGCATCCACCCGCCGCACGCCCAGTGACGTCAGCTGGCCGCAGAGCCCGGCAGCCGGCTCAGCCGCGAGGACCAGCGCAACGGTCATCTGACGTCCTTCCAGCGGCCCATCGCCCCGATCCTCCCACCGACCGGCCGCCCACCGCGTTTCTGAGCCATGCCTGGGGTTCCTGAACCGGGCCCGGAGCCCTTGACCACTCGGAGGCGCTGCTCAGGCGCACAACGTTCCCAGAAGCCTACCGAGCTAAGCCGCTGAATGCCGGCACGGACACACGTCGTCGCCCTCGTTTCACGTAACCGGTTCACGGGCCGCGCCGCTGGCGCTTGCTGACGGGCCATCGCGGGGCATCCGGTAAAGTCCGGCTCATGCGGACGGTCGCGGTCGTGCTGGCGGGGGGATCCGGTCTGCGGTTCGGCGCCGACGTGCCGAAACAGCTGCTGCGCCTGGACGGCAGGACGCTGATCGAGCACTGCGTGGCGGCCTTCGACGAGGCGCCGGACGTGGACGAGGTACTGGTCGTGATACCGGCCGCTCATATCGGCGAGGCGGCGAAACTGCTGGACGGCGACGGCTTCAGCAAGCTGGCCGGGATCATCGAAGGCGGCACCACGCGTCCCGGCTCGACCCGCCAGGCGATCGCGGCCATCGGCGCGCGCCTGCGCGCGAAGCGCATCGGGGACTGCGGTGTCCTGCTGCACGACGCGGCGCGCCCCCTCGTCGGCCAGCGGATCATTGCGGACTGCGTCGCGGCGCTGTCCGAGGCGGACGCGGTCGGGGTGGCCGTGCCGACCTCGGACACGATCGTCGTGGTCGCCGACGGCGTTATGACCCGGATGCCGCGCCGGGACAGCCTGCTCCGCTGCCAGACCCCGCAGGGCTTCCGGTGGTCGGTGCTCGCCCGGGCCCACGACCTGGCGCTGGCCGACCCGGACTTCACGCCGACGGACGACTGCGGGGTGGTGCTGCGCTACCTGCCGGATGTGCCGGTCCGGGTGGTGGCGGGCAGCGAGCGCAACCTGAAGATCACCTACCCGCGTGATCTGGCTATCGCTGAGACCCTGCTACAGGCCACGGACCGCGGTGGAGTCAGTTCCTGATCGCCTGCTTGACCAGGGTCCGGCCGAAGTCCCAGATGAGCCCGCTGCCGCGGCTGGCGTCGTCCATGATCTCGATGAAGGCCTCGCGGAACAGCTTGACCTCGGTGTCACCGATCGTCAGCGGCGGGATCAGTTTGATGATCTCCACGAAGTCGCCGGACACCTGGGTGAGGATGCGGTGCCGCTGGAACAGGGCGACGACCACCATCTGGGCGAACAGCCCGCGCCGGGCCACCTGAAGCATGTTCCAGCTGGTGCGCAGCTTCAGCGACTTTGGCTTACTGAACTCGATGCCGATCATCAGGCCACGCCCACGGACCTCGCCGAGCAGCTCGTACCGGTCGACCATCTCCTGAAGGGCGCCGCGCAGCGCGTCGCCGGTCCGCGCGGCGTTCTCGACCAGGCCCTCTTCCTCGATCACGGACAGCGTCGCGAGGCCGGCGGCCATGGCGGCGGCGCCGGAGCCGAAGGTCGAGTCGTGCACCAGGACGCGGTCGATCGACGAGTACACCTTGTCGAAGATCCACCCCTTGGCCATCGTCCCGCCCACCGGCACGATCCCGCCGGACAGCGCCTTCGCGACGGTGACGATGTCCGGCTCGACGTCCTCGTGCTGGTAGGCGAAAAACTTCCCGGTGCGCCCGAAGCCGCTCTGCACCTCGTCGCAGATGAGCAGCGCCCCGTGCCGGTGCAACAGGCCGGCCGCGGCGCTGAGGAACCCGGGCGGCACGATGTGCACGCCCTTGCCCTGAACCGGCTCCACGATGAGCCCGGCCACGTCGCCCTTACGCAGCTCGCGTTCGAGCGCATCCAGGTCGCCCAGCGGAACGCACGCGTCGGGCAGCAGCGGGTTGAACCCCTTGCGGAACTCGGCCGAGCCGTTGACCGACAGCGACCCGGTGGTCAGCCCGTGGAAGGCATGGTCGCAGTACAGCACGCGCTGCTTGCCGGTGGCGTACCGGGCGAACTTCAGCGATGCCTCGACCGCCTCGGTCCCGCTATTGCAGAAGTAGACCCGTTCCATCCCGGGTGCCTTGGCCAGCAGCCGCTCGGCTAGCAGTCCGGGCAGCAGCGGGGTGTCGAACTGCACCCAGTCGGCCAGCTCGGCGTCGAGGACGTCGTGCACTGCCTTGCGGATGACGGGATGGTTGCGCCCGGCGGCGAACACCCCGAACCCGGCCAGGAAGTCGGTGTACCGGCTGCCCTGGGCGTCATAGAGGTAGGCGCCCTCGGCCCGCTCGTAGCCGTGATCGAAACCGATGGCGTGAAGCATCCGCGGCAGCTGCGGGTTGAGGTAGCGACCAGTCAGCTCATATCCCTGCCCGCGGTGCGCGTCCAGGAGGCTGGGCAGATCAAAATTGACTTCTCCCCGCCCTGAAGGACGGGGATTCTCAGCCCTCGCGGGCCAAGGTTCCTGTTTCACTGACGGTCGCCTCCCTGCACTACGTGCGGGGCGGTCTGACACCATCTCCGCAGGCTTGAACCGCCAGCCCGGCGGCACAGAGAATCTTCGCCGCGTTCACGTCCCGGTCGTGACGCGCACCGCAGGCGGCGCAGGTCCATTCCCGGACGTTCAGCGGCATCGTCGCGGTGATCGCACCGCACGCCGAGCAGGTTTTGCTGCTCGGATACCAGCGGTCGACCGCGATGACGGTGCGCCCGTACCAGTCCGCCTCGTACTCCAGCTGCCGCCGCAGCTCCGCCCACGAGGCATCCGAGATCGCGCGGGCCAGCGTGTGGTTGCGGACCATGGTGCGGACGGACAGGTCCTCGATGATCACCGTTTGGTTCTCGCGGATGATCCTGGTGGACAGCTTGTGCAGGTGGTCGCGGCGCCGGTCGGTGATCCGGGCGTGCACCCGCGCCACCTTGAGCCGGGCCTTGGCCCGGTTCGCGGACCCTTTCTGCTTCTTTGCCGTGCGCCGCTGGGCGAGCGCGAGCCGGCGCCGGTCCCGCCGCTCGTGCCGCGGGTTGGTGACCTTCTCCCCCGTCGACAGCGTGACCAGGGACGTGATCCCCGCGTCGATCCCCACCGCCGAGGCCGCCGGCGGGAGCGTCTCGACCGGGCATTCGACCAGGATCGAGATGTGCCAGCGGCCGGCCGCGTCCCGGCTCACAGTGACGGTGGACGGTTCGGCGCCGCCGGGCAGCGGCCTTGACCACACGATCGCCAGCGGCGCGCTCGTCTTGGCCAGCCAGATCTGGCCGTCCCGGTAGCGGAACCCCGAGGTGGTGAACGTCGCCGACGCCCGCGACTTGCGCTTGGACTTGAACGCCGGGTACTTGGCGCGTTTGGCCCAGAAGTTCACGTAGGCGTTCTGCAGGTGCTGCAGGCCCTGCTGCAAGGCGACGTTGGACACCTCGTACAGCCACGCGGTATCGGGGTCGTTCTTCCACCCGGTGAGCATCCGGCAGGTCTCCGCGAACGTGACCGGTTTGTGTTCCTGGGTCCACGCCCGGGACCGTTCCGCCAGTGCCCGGTTGTACACGTACCGGACCGACCCGAACGTGCGGTTCAGCAGGCCGGCCTGCTGGGGGGTCGGGTAGAAGCGGTACCTGTACGCCCGCTTCACCACCCAAATGCCCATGCTGAAGTTTTACCATGGCACTGTTTCAATCGTGCGGCGCCTCGCCGGGCTTACCCCGCCCTGAAGGACGGGGCTTGCGCCCTGCAAGGGTTTGGTCATGATTCATTCTCTCCCGCCCGCGAGCATAACCGGGCGGAATACCCGGTCAAGGCGCGCCGCCGATAGTTCGCGATCCGGTAACGGCGCCATCGCCGCGATTGGCCACCACCTGCTGGTCCGCGCGGGGCTGGGCCTGGTTAACGGCTGACCGACCGCGGCGCTGCGGGTTCAGGGGCGGCCGAACGGGCCCGGGCGCTCCCGTTCCGCCCGTGCAGGAGGGTCCGCCGGCTGGTCAGGAACCCAGCCCCCCAGCACAGGTGCATCGTAGCCAGGGCGAGCGGCACCCGGGTACGCACGCTGAGCGCCAGGCCACGGCCGAACGCGGCAGCGACCGCGATGGTCCCGGCCAGGTAGGTGGCGGGGATCACAAGCCCGAGGGTCAGCCAGCCCACCGCGGCCGGCGCGCCCGCGGCGAGCCCGGCCAGTCCCGCGACGCCCGCGGCGGTCCCCGCGGCGATCACCGACACGGCGGCCGGCGGCGCCAGGTAGCGCAGGCTGATCGTGCCGGTGTGCTGGCGGGCGACCACGCGCCGCCACCGGCCGTAGTGGAAGTACTGTGCGCCCAGCGCCCGGGGGCTGGAGCGCGGCCGGTAGGTGACCCGCAGCTCCGGCGCGAACCAGATGATGCCGCCGGACAGCCGGATGCGGTGGTTGAGTTCCCAGTCCTCCGCACGCAGGTAATGCTCGTCGTAGCCGCCGGCCTTCTCGATGGCCACCCGCCGGTACACGCCGAGGTAGACGCTGTCGACCGGGCCAGCCTGGCCGCCGGTGTGGAAGTTCGCCCCGCCGACACCGGCCTTCGAGGTCATGGCCCACGCCACGGCCTGCTCGAAGGGGGTCACGCCCTCGGCGGCCATGACCCCGCCAACGTCGGCGGCGCCGGTTTCCTGCAGGGTCCGGACCGCGGTGCGCAGGTAGCCGGGCGGCAGCATGGCGTGCCCGTCAACGCGGGTGATGATCCCGAACCGGGCCGCCTTGATCGCGGAGTTCACCCCGGAGGGGATCTTGCCGGTCGGGTTGGGCACCACGATGACGCGCGGGTTGTCCGCGGCGAGCTGCCCGGCGATGGCCAGCGTGCGGTCCCGTGACGGGCCGACCGCGAGCACCAGCTCGATCTCGCCCGGGTAGTCCTGCTGCAGGATGTGGCGGACCGATTCGGCCAGGTGCCGGGCCTCGTTACGGACCGGCATGACCACCGACACCGATGGCCAGCCGGCATCCGGTGATGGTACGTCCGCAGGAACAGGAGATGTATGCACCATGACGAGCGTCACGCTACTGCACGCGACGGCATTTTCGCCGCGCGGATCCCCGATCATCGTCTTACCGGCCGGGGATCCGCACAGGGTGACAGCAGGGCGGCGGCCCGCCGCCGTTCCGGGCGCGCGGGCCGTCACAGCGCGTCTCATTACTGCGCCTGATTACTGGACGGAGTCTTCCAGCCCGGAGTCCTCCAGCATTTCGGTGACGAGCGCGGCGATCTGCGAACGCTCGGACCGCACCAGGGTCACGTGCGCGAACAGCGGGTGGCCCTTGAGTTTCTCGATGACCGCGACCACGCCGTCGTGCCGGCCGACCCGCAGGTTGTCCCGCTGCGCGATGTCGTGGGTGAGCACGACCCGGGAGCCGGAGCCGATCCGGGAGAGCACCGTGAGCAGCACGCCCCGTTCCAGCGACTGCGCCTCGTCGACGATCACGAACGCGTCGTGCAGCGAGCGGCCGCGGATGTGAGTGAGCGGGAGCACCTCGATCATGTCCCGGGCGAGGACCTCGTTGATGACGTCCTGCGTGGTGACCGCGGACAGGGTGTCGAAGACCGCCTGGGCCCACGGGTTCATCTTGTCCGCCTCGGACCCGGGCAGGTAGCCCAGTTCCTGGCCGCCGACCGCATAGAGCGGCCGGAACACGATCACCTTGCGGTGCTGGCGGCGCTCCATGACCGCCTCGAGGCCCGCGCACAGCGCCAGCGCGGACTTGCCGGTCCCGGCGCGGCCACCGAGGGAGACGATGCCCACCTCGGGGTCGAGCAGCAGATCCAGGGCTACCCGCTGTTCGGCACTGCGGCCGCGCAAGCCGAAGACCTCCCGGTCGCCGCGGACCAGCTGGACGGACTTGTCCGGCTTGACCCGGGCGAGCGCGCTGCATCCCTCGGAGACGAGCACGAGGCCGGTGTGGCAGGGCAGGTCGCGCGCGGCTTCGCAGTCAAGCGTGCCGTTGGCGTACAGCTCCTCGATGTCGGCCCTCGGGACGGTCAGCTCCGACATGCCCATCCAGCCGGAATCGGCGGGTAGCCCGGCCCGGTATTCCTGCGCCGCCAGCCCCACTGAGGCCGCCTTGACCCGCAGCGGCAGATCCTTGCTGACCAGGACCACGTCGTGCCCATCGGCCGCGAGGTTGCACGCGACGGAAAGGATGCGGGTGTCGTTGTCGCCGAGCCGGAACCCGGCCGGCAGGACCCCGGTGTCCGTGTGATTCAGTTCCACTTTGACCGTGCCGCCCACGTCGTTGACCGGCAGCTCGGCGTCCAGCCTGCCGTGCTCTATGCGGAGGTCGTCCAGAAAGCGAAGCGCCTGGCGGGCGAAGTACCCCAGTTCAGGATGATGGCGCTTGGCCTCCAGCTCGGTGACGACGACGACCGGCAGGACCACGAGGTGCTCATCGAACCGGCTGAAGGCGGCCGGGTCGGAGAGCAGGACGCTGGTGTCGAGCACGTAGGTTCGGACGTTGCTGCGGGACCGCCCAGCGGCCGAGCCGGTACGTCGCCTGGGCTGGGTGCCCGACGCGGAGACTGGCTGGCTGCTGGTCTGCCGCGGACCGCGGCGAATCGAGGAACTGGCCACGCGATCTCCCCTGGGTGCCTGGAGCGGCACCCTGCTAGGAGCCTGTGCCCGGAGAGGCTCGCGTTACTCGGACCCGTGCGGTGACCATCACCGCCACGGATGGCGTTGACGCGCGCAGGCCCGCGGGCCCGCCGCCAGCCGCTTGGCGAGTAACGCTCACAGGCGTCTCGGACGGACCGGGGTAGACCCACGAAGGGCCACGATCCGGCCCTTCCTTCATCACGCCTGCGTCCGGAAACGCGAACGCTTCGCAAATCCAAGGGCCTTCCCGCGGACGGCGCTCGCCGTCCGCCACTTCGAAGGTACCTGGATACCCGCCGGTCTGGAAATACCGCGCCCGCTAAGAGCTGGGAAATTCCAGGGCAGCGCCGCACTCCGACCCTTTCCGCCCCCCGCCGGCGAGCCCCAATCCCACCCCGCGCCCGATAATGACCAAAACGTCCTATTGCGGAGAACTGGTCCCAGGAACGAGTTACGGCGAGGCGCTCATACCGGCTAGCGAACCGGGCCCCTTGGGCCCGGTGAGCGGCCGGTGTATCGGCGAAGTACCACCGCGCGGGCGCGAAGCGCAGCGGGGGGTTCCGGGGGGTTCCGGGGGGGCGTGCCACTCCAAATGGCAAACAGCCAACCCAAGCCGACGCCTGGTGATCGAGTGGACCACCGAACTGTGACCCGAGAAGGGGAACAGCAGTGACACCGAGTTTTCCGGGTTCGCTCCCGATAGGGAGACAACGAAACCCCTACCCAGGCCGCCCTGCCCGCCGGCTCGTCATCGAGTGGACGACCCAGCTCTGACACCACGACGCTGACGCGGCCCACACTACCGGCCGCGTCGGCCAAGGAAAGCAGGCACCAAGGAAAGACCACTAACTCCCTTCCCGGTGGCGATCAGCCGGGTGCTGTAGTGATGCCAGCGGGCGATGGCCTGGTGCAGCCGTCGCTGGAGGGACCAGGGCAGCGCGAAGGCGAGGCGGGCGCGGGTGATCAGCCCGGCGGCGTGCCGCCTGGCGAGGATGGCGAGCCGGGCGGTCTCGGCGATGGACAGCTTGATGGGTGCGATGCCGACCGGGCAGGGCTGGCCGCCGCGACCGGGGACGGGCGCGTCGCCGAGGGGTATCTGCAGGTCAGCGTCGCTGATGTCGTCGTCGGCCATCGTATCCCCGTCGTGGTCGTCGCCGCGGTCGGCGGCGGGGAGATCGATAACGCGGCACGGCCGCCCGGGATCACACCCTGTAATTCACGCGCTGGTCATCCCCGAGGACGTCACTCCGCGTAAACCGCAAGCCAGGCACGGGCGACTACTCATCCAACATAAACGTGAACCCATCGTGAAACCGCGACTGTAATACACGGCGTCGAGGGCACCACCTCTCGGCGGGCAGCCACGCTGGCCGGCAGGGGCGGCGAGGCCGGGTGCGTCAGCGAGCTGTGCGCTGAGCAGGTCCTTGCGGATCTTGCCCGATGCGGTGAGCGGGAAGGAGCTGGTCAACAGCCAGCGGGTGGGGGTCTTGTAGGCGGCGAGGCGGCTGCGGCAAAGTTCGGCGAGTTCGGCCTCGGTGGGCGGTCGGCGGCGACCTGTTCGGGGATCGCGCCGTCCCCGATCCGCTGGGCGGCTCCGGCGCGGGTGGTCACGTTCAGCTTCGCGGGGCGTGCGGTGGCAGCCCGCGGGCCTGTTTGGCCGCGCGGGCGCCCCCTCGACCCCGAGGCCAGCGGTGCTCACACGGCCGACGAAGATCTGCTCGGCCGCCGCTTGCCGTTTCTCCACGGCTAGGCCCTGCACCCTGGTCTTCATCCCATCTCCCAGGGCTCTGGGTAACGAGGCATCAGCGGGGGTTCACTCGCGTTCACCCGTCCGGTCTTCCCCTCGCCTGCGCTCCCGGATGGAACGGGCACGCTTCGGCTTCTACCCTGAGCTCCGCAGCACGCAGTTACCCGCGACGCACGTCAAGGCGGGGATTCGCTCCCTGCCGGGTATGCGCTGCTTACCGGACGATACGTTCGCATCCACCGAGTGGCACATAATTCCGTCTTCTGTGCGTCTGCGGGATGCCGCAAATGCCCGGTGCTCGGCGCGCTGGCCGGCTCCGCCGCCCGCGGGCCGCCGGCTGGCGTGGGTCCAGGGTGCCCGGCTCAGTGCCGACGAGCAGGTTCGGGCGGATTCGCCGCAGGTCCCACCGCAGGTCGGGCGCTCGGCGGCCAGGCTGGCCAGGTCGCCGCCGAGCAGGTGGAGGTCGCTCTCGTCGACGAACGAGCCGCCCGTGCCCTGCCAGGGGATCAGCGGAGAGCCGTCGTCCTCGAAGTCCTCGGGGCACTCGAAGGTGGCGGTGCTGTGCCGCACCGCGGGACTCCGGGCGTTCCTCCAGAAGCGCCCACCACGATTTCAGGGCACCTGACCGGCGGCTCCATGGGCGAAGCTCCCCTGGGAACGGGCCGTCCGCAGCGTGCGGGCGGGTCCGGGTTCTCCCGGAAGAAGACAGGGTCTGGGCGTCCCCAGGCGGAATCCGACGAAGGGTCGGCGCACGCAGTGCGCCGGGGAGTATGGGACGAGGGGCGGAGCAACTCGGGAGGGCGGCGCCGGCGCCGGCGATCACCCGGCCGGGTCCCCGGCTCGCTCGGGTCACCAGCGCCACTTGGCCGGCCAGTCCGCGGCCGGCCGGGGTCTGGGGTAGCCCGGCGGTGAGCGTGGCGGTTATGACCGCGTCCCGGTCAGCGTCTGGCTCGCCGCGGCCCCTTGTTGCTCCTGCAGCACCCGGCGCAGGATCTTGCCCGACGCGGACTTGGGGATCTGGCCGGTGACTTGCAGCCGCCGGATCTTCCGGTAGGGAGCGACCCGCTCGGCCACCCAGTCCAGCAGCCCGTCGGCCGTGCATCCGGGCCGCGGCACCACGAACGCCTCGGGCACCTCGCCCGCCTCCGGGTCCGGGCTGGCGATGACGGCGCAGTCGGCGACGCAGGGGTGGGTGAGCAGGATGTCCTCCAGTTCGGCGGGGGCCACCTGGTAGCCCTTGTACTTGATGAGCTCCTTGGCCCGGTCCACGACCCGGAACCAGCCCTGCTCATCCGCGGTGACGATGTCACCGGTGTGCACCCACCCGTCCGCGTCGATCGTCGCCGCGGTGGCCTCGGCGTTGTTCAGGTAGCCGAGCATGGCGGCGGGGGTCCGGACGAGCAGTTCCCCTCGCTGGCCCGGCGCGGCGTCCGCGCCGGTGACGGTGTCCGCCACCCGGCACTCGACACCCGGGATGGCCGGGCCGATGGATTCGGGATCGTCCCGGCCGGTGTCGGGGGCCAGGTGGGAGGCGCCGCCGAGCTCGGTCATGCCATACCCTTGCTTGACCCGGCAGCCGAGCCGGCGGCGCACGCCCGGGCCAGATCCGGCCCCAGGGGCGCGGCGCCGGAGGAGATGACCCGCAGGCTCGACAGATCATAGTTGTCCACGGCGGGGTGGTTGGCCAGCGCGAGCACGATCGGGGGGACCAGTTCGGCCCGGGTGATCCGGTAGGCCTCCAGCACGCCGAGGAAGCTGTCCAGGCTGAACCGGGGCATGGTGACTATCGTTCCGCCCGCGCGCAGGGTCAGGTTCATCGTGACCTGCATCCCGAAGATGTGGAACATCGGGAGCACGCCGACCACCACATCGCCGGCCCGCACCGGGTGCGGGATCATCGTCTGGCACAGGCTGGACACCAGCTGACGGTGCGTCAGCATGACTCCCTTGGGCAGCCCGCTCGTCCCGCTGGAAAAGGGAACAAGCATGAGGTCGTCGGGGGAGATGGCTGGCAGGGAGCCTGCCGGCGCGGCGTCGGCCAGGGAGGCGAACGGGGTCGCCCCGTCGGCCGCGCCGTAGACGAACGACTCCATGATACCCGCGCTGGCGGCGGCCTGCCGTCCCCTGTCCCGGAAGACCTCGGGGGTGGTCACCAGCCAGCGGGCGCCGGCGGCAGTGAGCTGGGTCGCGATCTCGCCGCCGGTGGCGACCGGGTTCACGGTCGTGATGGCGGCGCCCGCGGATGCGGCGGCGTAGTAGGTCACCACGAATTCGGACCCGTTGGGGCTGCACAACGCGAGCACGTCGCCCTTGGCCAGGCCGCGCGCCCGCAATCCCGCGGCCACCCGCCGGACCTGCGAGTTCAGCTCGCGGTAGGACAGGGTGCGGCCGGTGGGCGCGTCGATGACGGCCGGGGCGGCACCTCGCCGGTCGGCATGCTCCAGGACGAACCCGGGCAGGGAGACCTCCGGCACCTGGACGTCCGGGTACGGACTTCTGATGATCATGAATGTTCCTCTCATCGGCGCTACGCGGTCGACCCTAGGAACAGGCGCCCCGCGGCAAATCCGCTGCGAGCACGGAAACCGGCCTGCGTGACAGACATCCAGACCTCCCGGTATCAGTAGGACTACGTAGGCCGTCGCCGCCCCCTGGTCACCGGCCTGCGCGGACCGTCCCGCGTGCGTAGTCCTACGGATACGGCGCTGCCCAGGACCTCCGCGCCGGGCGGGACTTCAGTGGCCGCACCCGATTCGCCGCCGCCGCGGGCATCCGTACCGTCGCTGACATGCGCTCAACAGCGGCCGGCAAGCCGCAGACGCGATCGCGTGGCCGGACGGGTTCGTCGCGCACCACTGGACCGGCCGTGGGCGCCTGCCGTGGAACTGCGGCTGAGACCCCGTCTCCAGCAAGGAGGAAGACATCATGACCGGGCACATCGAGCAGATCCGGCAACGCTACGACCAGTTCAGCCGCGGCGATATCCGCGGGGCGACCCAGGACTGGGCCGACGACTTCGTCTGGGAAGGCGGGAACTCGGCCGAGCTGCCCATGGGCGGCACGCACTACGGCAAGGGCGCGGCGCTTCAGGTCCTCGCCCACGACGTTGCCGTCTGGGACGAGTTCACCATGTCCGCCGAAGAGTACTTCGAGGCCGGCGACACGGTGGTGGTCCTGGGCCACAGCGTGCTGAGAAAAGACGGCCAGTCGGCCACGACAGCCTTCGTTCACGTCTGGCGCTGGCGCGGCGACCAGATCAGCCACTTCCAGTTCGTGACCGACACCTTGCAGCTGGCCCAGATGCTCGGGCTGGCCGCAGACCAGGGGGGAATTCCTGACCGGGCCAGAGGCGCAGGGCAGCTTCTGCGTCCTGCGGGGCGTGCTCCCGCCCGGCATGACGGTGCCACTGCACAGCCATGACGACGCGGAAGACTTCCTCGTCCCGAAACGACGGCCTGTGGGCTGAGGCCCTCACGACCGCGCTCACCCAGAGCACCGCGGACGCGGAAGAGGGACTCCGGGCGTTCCTCGAGCAGCGCCCACCACGATTTCAGGGCACCTGACCGGCCGGGGCGTGAGCTGGCGCCGGGGTCGCTGCGGCGGACTGGCCGAGCGGTCCTCATAGGACGTCGATGGGAGTGATCACGCCTAGGCGGTCCTCTATGGCTTGTGCGGCGTCAAGGATGAGGTCCTCGCGGAATCGCTGGCCGATGATCTGCACGCCCTGCGGCAACTGGTCCGCAACGCCGACCGGCACGGCCGCGGCCGGCAAGGAGAGCAGGTTGGCGCAGACGACAAGGCGCAACGTCGCGACGATGCCCCGCGGGTCGGCGAGGCCGGCTCCGACCGGGAAGGCCGGCTCGGTGCTGACCGGGCCGAGAACAAGGGGGAACTCCGCCATGAAGCGCGCCCAGCGCCGCGCGAACGTCGTCCTGTCGGTCCACCCCTGCGCGTAGCCTTCAAGGTCCAGCGGCGCGTTACGGTGCAGGCCTTCCTCGAGCCAGGCGGCCGCATCCGGACCCACCACAGGCTTCAGCGTCGGCCACAGCCGCCGCACGTCGGCCCAGACGATCGAGGCCCACAAGGCCGCGACCTCAGCGACAGCCGGCGGCTCGGCCTCCTCAACCGCGTACCCCGCGGAGGCCAGCGCGTCCGCAGCCCGCCTTACGCCGCTCGCCACCTCCGGATCAACGCCGCCCCCCGCGGGGTCGATCACCACCGCCACCCGCCGCGGCGCCGGCGGCCCGTCAAGCGGCGCCGGCACGTACCACGGGTCGGCGGCGTCAAAACCGCTCATGGCGTCCAGCGCTGCCCGCAGGTCGGCCACGCGCCGGGCCATGGGCCCCTCGCTGTTGAACAGCTCGATCGACAGCGGCGGCGCGGGCATGGTCGCCACGTGCTGCGCGACACGGCCCCGGGTCGGCCGGAGCGAGCAGATCCCGCAGAACTGCGCGGGCACACGAACCGAGCCGCCCAGGTCGTTACCGAAACCCAGCGGGCTCATGCCCGAAGCGATGGCCACGGCTTCACCGCCGCTGGAGCCGCCCGGCGACCGCCGGGCATCCCACGGGTTCCGCGTCGGCCCGTGCAGGTAGCTGTCGGTGTGCCACCGCAGCGCGAAGTCCGGGAGGTTGGTGCGGCCGATCGGGATGACGCCCGCCGCCCGCAGCTGGCCGATGTACGGAGAGTCCGCGACCGCGAGCTGGTCCGCCATCGCCGGAACCCCTTGAGTCGTCGCCCCGCCCGCGACATCGATGTTCTCCTTGATGGTGACCGGCACCCCGAACAGCGCGCCCGCCTCAGACGACTCGCGCAGCCGCACGTCGAGACGATCGGCCGTCGCAAGAGCCTGCTCGCCGAGCACCGCCGTCACGGCGTTCAGCTCGCCGTTGACCGCTCCGATGCGGTCCAGATGCGCCTGGACCACCTCCCGGCACGACGCCTGCCGCCCGGCAATGATCACCGCGAGCTCACTGGCTCCGTGCTGCCACAGTTCCATCGAAGCCGCCCTTCTGGCGCTCGCGCACGGGGGCTGGCATGCGCCGCCTGCCATTGTCCAGATTGCCGCGCAGAACGCGCAACACGCGGTCCGGGCGGAGCAACCCTTCGGGGCCGCCCTTGAGCCCGATGGCCAAGACCTCCCGGCCGGCAGAGCACGTCCCGCCTATCCGTGGTACTACGCAGATCCGGAGAGCCGGCGGGCCAGTTCAGCTCGGGTACGCACGCCCAGCTTGCGGTAGATGGAGGCGACGTGCGTCTCGATGGTCCGCACGCTGACGAACAGCGCCGCCGCGGCGTCCTTGTTGGTCGCGCCGGCCGCGATCAGGTCGGCGACCCGCCGCTCGGTCGCGGTCAGCTCGGCGCCGGACCGCTCCGCCGCGATCCGCGGCATCTCCTGGTCGATCTGTGCCAGCAGCGGGCGGTGGCCCATCTGGGTGGCCAGCTCGTAGGCGCGGCGCAGCGCGTCACGGGACTGCCCGCGGGCCTTGCGCCGCCGCTCGACCTGGCCCAGCACCAGCAGGCTACGAGCAAGCTGCGGGCGTAGCGGGGACCGCCCATGCGCTGCGACGGCCGCCCGCGCGTGATCCGCGGCGGCGTCAAGGTCGCCGGCCGCGGCGGCGGCCAGGGCGTCAATTCGCGCGGCGTCGCCGGTCAAGGCGGGCCGGTCCAGCCGCAGGCCGACTTCCCGCAGCCAGCCGGAGATCCGTCTGGCCTCATCCAGCCGCCCGAGGGCGACATACGCCTCGGCCAGCAGGTGATCCATCCGGCAGCGAAGCCCGGGGTCGGCCCACCCGCGCTGATCCGCGCACCACGCGGCCAGCTCGAAATGCCGCACGGCGGAAACAGCGTCGCCGCGCCAGATGCTCACCTTGCCGCGCACGCAGGCACCGAAGCAGCGTATGGACTCTGGCCGGGATTCGTCGTCGGGAAGGCGCTCATCGGCGAGGCCGGCCGCTTCGTCCAGGTTCCCGGCCGCAATCTGCAGCCCGCAACGTGGTTCGATATGCCAGGCCGACAGCGGCCAGTCGTACCCGGCGGCGGCCCGGTCGGCCTCCTCCAGGGCCGCCGCAGCCGCGCGGTACTCGCCCGCCAGCTCCTCCGCCGCCGCCAAGTAGCACCAGAAGATCGACAACGCCCAGTCTTCGCCCCCTCCCGGGCGCGGGCGATGGACCGCCGCAGCGCCGCCCGCGCGGTGTCCACATCGTCGGTGTACCACGACCACACTCCGCGGTGCAGATCGGCGGTGTCGTACAGCCGCAGGGCCGGCAAATCTGCCTCCAGGCGCCCCGCCCGGTCAAGCAGCTCGGTGTCCAGCCCTTCGGCCGCGAAGACCTTCGCCACCACCAGATTGACGAGGGCTCGGTGCAGTGCCGGGAAAGCAGCGGGACCGGCCGCTTCGGCGCAGCTGATCGCCTCGGTCGCGGCGGCACGCCGGCCGCCGCGGATGCCGTAGACCCAATCCGACGCCAGCGCCAGCACCAACGCTCGCCTGCGGGGATCTGATCCGGCGGCGGCGACCGCGTCCTGGACGATGGCCGTGGCGGCCGGGTCACCGTAAACCAGGTCCGTGTTGTCGACCAGGAGCGGCAGCGCCCGCTCCAAGTCCTCGGTCGCGAGGCTTCGGCTATCCAGTGCCTGGAGTTGCTTCAGTGACTGCTCCACCTCGCCTGCCAGGTACAGCAGCTCCCCCGCCCGGATCCGGCGCCGCACCAGGGCAGCGGCGTCCGATACGGGCGTGAACGCGACCGCCTGCGCGGCGAACTGCCCTGCCGCAGTGTTCCCTGCCCGGGCGTACGCGGCGGCGGCAGCCGCGTCCAGCGCGTCCGCGACCGCACCGTCCGGGCCCGGCCCGGCGGCCAGGGCCACGAAGTGCGCGTAGCGCTCCGGGTTGGCCGGGGCTTCGGCCAGGCGGCGATAGAGCTGGGCGCGTCGTCCCGGCGGCAGCGACTCAACCGCGGCGGCGCCGATCAGCGGGTGCGCGGCGGACAGCCGGTCCCCCGTCTCGACCACGACGCCGGCCATGACCGCCTCGTCCAGGGCCGCGGCGGGATCGGCCAGGTGATCGAGCACTGCCAGGGCCTCGGGGAGCCCGATCCGGCCCGCCGCCGCGACCACGGCCAGCGCCGCAGCGGCTTCGGCGCTCAGCGAGCGGGACAGCCGGTCGGTCAGGGTGCGCGCCAGCGGCGGCACCTGGCTGTCATCCGCGTCCAGGCTGGCCGAGAGCTGGAGCGCCCAGAACGGGTTGCCGCGCGACTGCCGGGCCACCAGGCGCGCCTGCGCCGCCGTGACGTCCGGCGGCAGGAGGTTCTGTATCTGCCGCAGGTCCAGTGGCGCGAGGGTGATCTCCGCCGCCGCGGGCAGCGCGGTCAGCAGGTCACGCCAGCCGTACGGCAGCGGTGGTGCGCCGACGGTGAGCGGATCCGCGACGGCTTCGGTGCGGGCCGCCAGCAGCAGGGACAGCGGCCCGTCGGTCACCCGGCGCAGCGCGAAGGCCAGGGCCTCCAGGCTGGCCTCGTCCAGCCACTGGACGTCGTCGATGGCGACGAGCACCGGCCCCCCAGCCAGACAGGCACGCAGGGCGGCCAGCACCGCGAGGCCGACCGCCCGCGCGGTGGGCGGCTCCTCGCCCGCGGGCCGTAGCAGCAGCGCGATCTCGAGCGCCTCGCGCTGCGGGCCGGGGATCTGGCCTGCCGTCAGCGGCAGCACCTCGGCGAGCAGGTCGGACAGGCCGGCGAACGACATGTCGGTCTCGCTGGCCGAGGGCTCGCTGCGCAGCAGGCGGTGACCGGTCGTGGCGGCCGCCTCGAGGCCGAGCCCCCAGAGCGTGGACTTGCCCGCACCGGCCTCGCCCTGGATGGCCAGCGCGGCGGGCGAGGCCCGGACCTGCTGGACGAAGTCGCGGACCTGGCGCAGTTCGGCCGTGCGGACCAAGACGCCGCTTACCGCAGCCACATCCACATCCACATCCCACCACAGCCCGGTGTCCTGCGGCCATCCCGCTTGCGGCCATCCCGCCCCGCGAACCAGATCAGGTCTTTGCCGAACGAGCCGTGGTTCGACTCCCACGGAATCTGCGTAGTTCCACGGATACCGGCGGTCCGGGCTCGCGGACGGCCCCGCGAATTATCCGGGCTCGTACACGATTCGCCGCAAGTTTGCTCTCTGTAGCGTCAGGAAACATGAATACAGAGATTCTGATCGAGCCAGCCATCGACGCCGCGTTCAAGGCCGCGGCGCAGTCCAGGTACGCCGCGCTGCGCGCGCTGGGCCTCATTCACCGCGCACGGATCCTGAACGGCGTCCCGTGCTGGATCGTCGTGGACCACGAACTGGCGAAGCAGGCACTGATCCATCCCGCGCTGGTGAAGGACGAAACACCAGCCCGGGACACGCTGGCCGCGGCCGGCCTGGCGAGCGAAGCGGGAATGGAACCGAACATGCTGGTCGTCGATCCGCCCGATCACACCCGGCTGCGGCGGCTGGTGGCCGCGGCGTTCACCCGCGGGCGAGTGGAGGCACTCCGGCCACGGGTAACCGAGACCGCCGAGGAACTGGCCGACGCCATCGCCGCGGCCGGCGAGACCGACCTGGTGCGGTCCTACACGAGCCTGTTGCCGGTCACAGTCATCTGCGAGCTGCTGGGGGTGCGGGAGCGGGAACAAGGTCAGTTCCGCGAGTGGACCAGCAAGGTGCTGGGCCCGCCCGGGCCGGACCGGCGGCAGGGCTTCCGCAATCTGAACCAGTACCTGACCGAGCTCATGGCCGAGAAGCGGCGGGCGCCGGCTGGCGACCTGCTGTCGGCACTTGTCGCCGTCCGCGACTCCCGCGACCGCAGGCTGTCGGAGGAGGAGCTCGTCGGCACCGCGAGCTTGCTGGTGATCGCGGGGCACGACACGACCGTCAACCTGCTGGGCAACGCGATCGTCGCCTTGTTCGACCACCCCGAGCAGGCCCGGCTGCTGCGTCAGCGGCCTGAGCTGATCAAGGGGGCGGTCGAGGAGTTCCTGCGCTTCGACACCTCGGTGGAGTACACGCCGATGCGGTTCGCGGCGCGCGACATCGAGCTCGGCGGCGCCCAGATCGCAAGGGGCGACATCGTCGTGGTGTCGCTGACTTCGGCCAACCGCTCCGACCCGGCGCTGGCCGCCGCCGAACGCGACACCCTGGACGTCACCCGCCCGGCCGCACGGCACCTCGCCTTCGGTTACGGCATCCACCGCTGCCTGGGCGCCCCGCTGGCGCAGCTCGAGGCCGAGATCGGCATCGGCACCCTGCTCCGGCGCTTCCCCGGGCTCCGGCCGTTGCTGCCAACCGCGGAGCTCAGCTGGGTGCCCACGGGCATGATGCGCGGACCCCTCAGCCTGCCGGTCAGCGTCACCCCGGCAAAGGACAGGACATGACCACGTCAGGCCGCAAGGCGGTGCGCCTGGCGCGGGCCGGCTGCCCCCGTTCCTCCGCCGGAACCAGTGCGGCGGACGCGATCTACCCAACCTGTTCGACTCGTTCGTCCCGGACTCCGGCGGCCGGATCTCGCCGGTCAGTCGTTCAACGAGCTGGCGCTGACCCCGAAGGACCTGCCGCACAACCCGATGGTCAACGCCGGCGCGATCATGACCACCTCGCTGATCCGCCCGGAGGACGACATCGCCGACCGTTTCGACCATGTCGCGGCGACCTGGCAGCGGCTGTCCTCATGCGGCATGTACGACTTCTCCGGCGCTGGCTGCGGTGGATTGAGGCTTATCTCCAGCCTCGGAGTAGCCGCTCGGCGCCCTCTGCCAGTTCCCGCACCACGTCGCCCGCTGACTGTACTCGCTCCACTTTGCCGACCGACTCGCCGGCGTAGAGCGCCATGGCCGAGATCGCTCCGGTCGTGTCCTTGGTCGGACTGGGAGTCGCTCCCTTGGGGATAGTCATTCTTGCTGGCCCCAGGTCCATCTCGCCGACCGTTTCCCCCTCCAAAGCCTCCACCGCGGCCACCGCGGATCGTAGCGCCCGGTGCGGGGCGTCGGGCCACATGCCGGAGAAGGCCGTGGTGATCACGGTGTCCGCCGCTGACGCCTCCACCAGGGCCTGAATGTAGGCAGGGTGTGAACCGGACTCGGCGGTGGCCACGAAGCGGGTTCCCACTCGCACGCCGGCCGCCCCCGCCGCCAGCGCCGCGGCCATGGCCCGGGCACTGCCGATGCCTCCAGCAGCCAGCACCGGAACCTCGACCGCGTCCAGGACCTCGTCCAGCAGGGCGAGGAGACCCACGGTCCCCCGGATATGCCCGCCCGCTTCGGTGCCCTGGGCCACGATAAAGTCGCATCCGGCATGCACCGCCGCCTTGGCCTCATCCGCGGATCCGACCTGCCAGTCGGCCAGCGCGCCGGCCTGCTGTACCCGCTCGACCAGCCCGGCTTGGGGGTCGCCGTAGAAGAACTCCACCACCCGGCAGTGCGGAGCCGCCGCCTCCACCGCCGCCATGTCCAGGAAGGGCATCAGGAAGTTGATGCCAACCGGCCCGGCCGCACCCTTGTCCAACGCGGCCACCGTGACGGCCACGTCATCGGCGGGGACCATCACCATATTGACCATTCCCAGCCCGCCCGCATCGGACACCGCCGCAGCCAGCCCGGGGGTGGCGGCACCACCCATGCCGGCCTGCTGGATAGGAACCGAACACCCGACCAGTCTCGTAAAGGCGGTTTCCAGCATGCCGTCTCCTCCTGCCGCGCGCTTCACGCTACCTTAGCCTCGATCCACCGCGTAAATAGGGTTTCATTCGGGCGCGTCAACGCGAAAGGTGCCCTCTGAGCTGGGACGATGGGAGTTGCTGACACTTCCACGTTCCGAGCGGAGAGGACACCTCGCAAGTGCGATTGTTGCACGCCGCGTCCTGTCGCGGCGCCGGATGCAGCGGGACGCTGGTGACCCGGGCTGACTCGGCGTTCTACTCCGCTGCCTTTACCGGCGCGGTGCGCCGGGCCGGGGCGTTCTTCTCCGTCACCGTCCGGATGACCCGAAGGTCAAGGCCGCGATCACCGCCATCGAAGAGGCGGCCTGGACGCCGATCCGCTACCCCCGCGCGATCTGGGATGACCAGGCGGGCCGCTGGGTCTCCGACGCGCAGGTCGCCGAGGTGAAGTACACCGCGTTCACACTTCCCCGTCTGACCAGCACAATCACGCTCGTTGGGGCTGCCCGGGGCCGTCACCTGCTGGATGTCGCGCAAGCCCACGCAGACGCCCGCCATGGCCAGGCCGCCACGGCCACGCTGGCCCGTGCCCGTTCGATGGCCCCCGTGTGGTTCCGCCACCAAGGCGTCGCCCGTTCCCTCGTCCTGGAACTATGCGAGCAGCAGCGCAGGCTCAGCCCCGCACTGCGGGAACTGGCCACGTCCATTGACCCGAACGGGTACGCCCCGTACCACCGGCACGAAAACTAGTCACCGGACAGGTACACGCCGTACCTGGTGTCTCCCCGTATAGCGGGTATGAACTTCACGTAACCACAGCGCAGACACAAGTGCGCTGACGAAGTACGCGAAGCAATCGGAGCACCCGATGACCACACCTGGCGACGACGCACACGGCGCAGCGCCTACCGGTATCACCCTCGATGATCTCTGGCTGGAATTCGGCCACCGGTGGGACATCACCCTCATCACGGGCGGCTACCGGGCGTTAATCCGCGACGCAAGCGGCCAGACAGCGGTCCCGCTGTACGGCCGCACCCCCGGCGAGCTGGCCGAGTCGATCCGGATGGCGGAGCGCCAGCTATGACCGTCGCGGGCAGATCCCAGTCGTGAACCGCCGGACCGGCCCGGACGTGTTACCCGCATATCGGTCACCAATCCGTCACAATTAGTCCCGTAAAGGGAATGCGGGACAAAGGAGGATCACGGTCAAACCTTGTCTCATGCACCCACCGCAGCCCGGCCGCGTACCGGGCGCCCGCCGTGCCGACGCCGGCGCGGTGCGCCTGACCGAACGGGACATCACCGGGTTAATCGTGTGTGCCGAGCACTACGGGGCACCCACTGACCTCCTTGCCGCCGCCCTGGACGTGCGGGCGGACCGGCTGCGCGGCATCGTGGCCCGCTGGCGGCACGTCGGCTACGCTGCCACCGGCACCGTCGGCCCCGGGCCCGCCTGGTGCTGGCTCACCCCCGCCGGAATGGCCGGGACCGGCCTGTCCTACCCGGCGTCCTGCCCGGCCCTTAGCGGGCTCGCCTACATCCGCGCCGTGACCGTCCGCGAAGACCTCATGATGGCCGCCTTCACCCGGTTCTTCACCGAACGGGCATTCGGCCCCGGCCGGGCCGCCATGCTCGCCGCCACCCTCCCCGCCAGCACCACCGCCGCCGACCAGCGCCGCCAACAACGCGCCGAAGGCCTCCGTAAGAAGCTCGCCAAAATCGACGTATCCGAACGCGCCCTCGTCGCCGAGCTGGAAACCCCCATCGATCCGGCCGACCCCGCCGCACAGGCCCTCCGCAACCGCGTCCGCGCCCGGTTCAGCGAGCTGTACACCGAACGCACCGGCATCGAAACAGAGCTAGCCACCCTGGAAACCGTCCCCATCGAACAAGACGACCCCACCCTGCTGGACGAACTGCCCACCCTCGGGGACATCCTCACCGACGCCCCCGCCGCGCTCACCGAACGACTGCTAGCCGCCTTCGATATTCAGGCCGTCTACAACCGGGACAAGCACCAGGTCACCATCCACGCCGCCCTGACCGACGCCACCCCCCAAGCCATCCAGGACCTGCTCACCGACCCCCGCGCCGACCACAACACCCAGCCAGCATCAGGCCCCGCCCCCCAGGATCATGTTGCCCATTTGACCGGGGACACTGGGTCGTCCCCCCGGGCCAGCACAGCTAGCCGCCGAAGCGGCGGTTGCGGGCGGCGTAGGAGCGCAGGGCGCGAAGGAAGTCGACCTTGCGGAAGGCCGGCCAGTAGGCGTCGCAGAAGTAGAACTCCGAGTGGATGGTCTGCCATAGCAGGAATCCGCCGATGCGCTGTTCGCCCGAGGTGCGGATGACGAGGTCCGGGTCGGGCTGGCCGGCCGTGTAGAGGTGCTCGGCGATGTGCTCGACGTCGAGGACCTCCGCGAGCTCCTCGATCGAGGTACCGCGGGTGGCGTGCTCGTGCAGCAGCGAGCGCACCGCGTCGGCGATCTCCCGCCGTCCGCCGTACCCGATCGCCGCGTTGACCAGCAGGCCCGGATTGCCGGCGGTGGCCTCCGCCGCATCCTTGAGCACCCGGGCCGTCCCGGCGGGCAGCAGGTCCAGCGCGCCCATGGGGTTCACGTGCCAGCGCTCGGCGACGAGCCGGCGGACGGTGTCCTCGATGATCCGCAGCAGCGGCTCGAGCTCGGCGACGGGCCGCATCAGGTTGTCCGTGGACAGCAGCCAGAGGGTGACGACCTCGACGCCAGCTTCCCGGCACCACTCGAGCAGCTCGAAGATCTTCTCGGCGCCCTTCTGGTGGCCGCTGGCCACATCGAGCAATCCGGCGGACCTGGCCCACCGGCGATTGCCGTCGCACATCACGCCGACATGCCGGGGAATCGCCTCCGGCGACAGGGAACTTTCGAGCCTGCGCGCGTAGAGCCGGTAAACCAGGCCACGAAATCCCATCTAGCGACCTTCCTGTCACCCGTGCTCAGCCATAGAAAAGGTATCCAACGATCCTGAGCTACCGGCAAAGGGCGAGTGAAAGGGGAAGGATGCGGGCGGGCCGGCCCTGGTCCGGATGAGCGCGGGCCGGGACGGCCGGGGGTCCCCGGCGAGGGATCCCGGCGGCGGTCCCGGCCCGCATGGTGTCCGGCTGGTCAGGCGATCGACTTGGGGATCGAGGGGTCCAGTCCGTCGAACGACGCGAGGTACTCGCTGCGCTCCCGCTTCATCTTCGCGGCCATGGCGGCGTAGTCGCCGTCGCGGCCGGTGCGCTCGTACAGCCGGCGGGGCTGCAGGATCTCGATGTCGCCGACGCCGGGCACGGAGCTGGCGACCTCGTAGCCGAAGTCAGGATCCTCGGTCCATTCGATGGTCCCCTCGACGATGGCCTGCACGATCGCGGAGGAGTAGGGAATCGTGACCTTCTTCGAATCCGGGTTGCTGTCGCCGCCGCCGACGCGCCCGGTGTTCAGCACGAAAGCCTGCAGCTCATGCTGGTTGAGCAGCTCCAGCATCCGGTTGCCCATGTCGGCCATGTCGCGCGGGAAGAATGGGTTGGTGCCGGGGATCCGGAGGAATTTGCCTTCCTCGTCCTTGCCGCCGGCTGAGGTGCCGGTCGTCTCGCCGAGCATGAAGTACGCGGCGGTCTGGGTCCGGTCGAGGCGGGCCACGCCCGGGACGATGTTCTCGTTCCGGTTGAGGATGAGCAGGAACTCGGCCGGCTCCAGCTGGTCCGCGGGCCATGGGTCCACGTAGGAGAACGGCCAGGTGGTGCGGCCGTTCTTGGTGTAGGAGGTGTCGAAGAAGTCGACCTGGCCGGCGGCGTTCACGGACACGTTCTCGAGGTAGGCGTCCGGCTTGATCGTGGCGTAGTAGATGGCGGGCTCGTAGTCGGGATTGAGCCCGAACGTCTTGGCGAAGCATCCGTTCTCGGTCGCGTGCACGACGCCGTCCGGCATCAGGGCGATGAAGTCGTCCTGGGCGGGCCTGCTGCCCAGCTGCGAGGTGAACGTCGTCGTCGTCTTGCCGGTGCCGGAGAGCCCGACGATCAGGACCGTACGGTTGCGCCCGCCGACCGGGATCACCTTGCACCCGGCGTGCAGCGACAGGCCGCCGCGGTTGTAGACGATATTGTTCCACATCCGCAGGCCGCCCTTCTTGGACTCACCGAAGTAGTCCGAGTTGAGCACGCGCGTGATGTTGTCGTTGAGATCCACCGCGATGACCCGGTCGCTGGGGTACCCGGGGGCGGAGAGGTTCGGCGTGTAGATGACCGTGGTGTCCGGCACCCAGATGGCGGGATCGTAGTCCTCCCCGGCCGGGTAGTAGAGCTGCTTCTGCATGCCGGCGACGTTGGCGTTCGCCGCCTCGATGATCAGGCGCGCCTTCGTGCGGAAACCGGGATCGGGGCCGATATAGCCGTCGACGACGACCATGTTCTGCCCCGCGATATACGCATCCTGCTGCGCGGCCACACGGTCGTATTCATCCCGGCTGATCGTTTGCTTCGTGGCGTTAGTCGAGTCGTCGACTATGTAGGTGGACCCGGCGCTGCGCGAATCGACGCGCGCCTTGACCACTACGTTTCCGAATTCGGTGATCGA
>CAVUNO010000007.1:0-308815 GCA_963742875.1 uncultured Actinomycetes bacterium
TCCTCCGACCGAAAGGATGTACCCGGTCACCTTGCCTTCCTTGTCGAACACGACGTCCTGGATCTTGCCGATGTTTTCGTTCTGCCCGTTGTAGACGTCGAGACCGTCGACATTGGTGCTGAGCCTGTCGTCGTTGTTCACCGTGATGAAGCTTGGCCCTTTCTCAGGCACGTTCTGCGCGGCGTCGGCGCGCGGTGTGTTGGCGGGCGGATTTTCTGCCGCCCCTGGCGCGGCTACTGTGTTCGCCCCGGCATTGGATCTGGTGTCAGACTGGGCGGCAGAGTTGGCCGGAGCCGGGTTTGCTCCCGGAGCGGACGCATTCTGCGCCAGGGCGCTCGCGCCGGCGAGGGCCGAGATCGCTGCGGCGGCGATAACTACTTTGCGCGTGGTGGTGGTGTCTCCTGAAGTGTGAAGGAACGCCATAAACTCAAAGACAACTGTCAATGTTCCGCCGCCAGCGAGCCTGCGTTATCCGCGAGATGAGGAAGAAACAATCGACCGGCTCACGAGTTTTGGTCGTGGAGCACTGACTGATGGAGGCTTTGGCCTAGGACATCCGATCGCTGTTCTTGAGCGAATTCCTTGCAGCGTTCGCCCTGAGCATTCGCTACATGTTCAAGCCCAGGCCCACGCTCAACTATCCGAACGAGAAAACGCCGCTGTCGCCGCGCTTCCGTGGCGAGCATGCCTTCGCTATCCCAACGACGAGGAGCGCTGCATCGCCTCAAGCTCTGCGAAGCGATCTGTCCCGCGCAGGCGATCACCATCGGTTGGACCCTCCAGCGACGGCGTCCGCCGCACGAGCGGATCTATTGCGGTTTCTGCCAGGAAGCCCGTCCGGTCGATGCAATCGTCGAGGGGCTGAATTTGGAATTCGCAACCGAGACAAGAGAAGAACTCTATTTCGACAAGGACCGGCCGCTCGCCAACCGGGTTCGGTGGGTGCGCGAGATCGCGCGCAATCTTGTGGCTGACGCTCCCTATCGGTGAGGAAACGTGACCGACTGCGACGTGCTGATCGTCGGCGCCGGCCCGACCGGCCTGGTGCTGGCGCTGTGGCTGACCAAGCTCGGCGTCAAGGTGCGGATCGTCGACAAGACCGCGGAGCCGGGGACCACCTCCCGCGCCCTGGCGGTGCAGGCGCGCACGCTGGAGCTCTATCGCCAGCTCGACCTCGCCGACGCGGTGGTCGCGCGAGGCCACAAGGTCCCGGCGGTCAACCTGTGGGTCGAGGGCGAAGCAGAGCCGCGCGTGCCGTTCGAAGATATCGGCGCGCGGCCTGACGCCCTACCCGTTCCTGAACATCTTCCCGCAGGACGAACACGAGCGGCTGCTGATCGAGCGGCTGGCGGCGTTCGGCGTCGCGGTCGAGCGGCGAGACGGAGCTGGTCGGCTTCTAGCGAGAAGCGGGCGGGTCATCGCGCGCATGCGCTGCGCGGACGGCGACCGCGAGACCTGCGAGGCCGATACATCGCCGGCTGCGACGGCGCGCGCTCCTCGGTGCGCGAGGCGATCGGCGCCGGATTTCCCGGCGGGACCTACGGCAGGTGTTCTATGTCGCCGACGTCGAGGCGGCGGGCCCGTCGGTCGACGGCGAACTGCACGTCGATCTCGACGAGGCCGACTTCCTGGCGGTGTTTCCGCTGGCCGGCGAGGGCCGCGCGCGGCTGATCGGCACGGTGCGCGACGAGCGCGCCGAGCATCCCGAAACGCTGAAGTTCGAGGACGTCAGCGAGCCGCGCGATCGCAGCACATGAAGGTGCAGGTCGAAGAGGTGAACTGGTTCTCGACCTACCACGTGCATCACCGGGTGACCGACCATTTCCGCAACGGCCGCGCCTTTCTGCTCGGCGATGCGGCGCACATCCACAGTCCCGCCGGCGGCCAGGGCATGAACACCGGCATCGGCGATGCGATCAATCTGGCCTGGAAGCTGGCGGGGTGCTGACGGCCGCGCGCCCGACGCCTGCTCGACAGCTACGAGGCCGAGCGGATCGGCTTCGCCCGCCGGCTGGTCGCCACCACCGACCGCGCGTTCAGCTTCGCCACCGCCGAAGGGCATGTCGCCGACTCGTGCGTACCGCGCCTGGCGTCGCGCCGGCGGTCATCCCGGCGCTGTCGTTCGAGCGGTGCGCGAATTGTGTTCCGCACCGTCTCGCAGATCACCCTCAACTATCGCGGCGGCCCGCTCAGCGAGGGCAAAGCGGGCGAGTGTCCGGGCCGGCGACCGCCTGCCCTGGGTCTCGTCGAAGGGATCCGACAACCATGAGGCCCTGGCGGACATGCCCTGGCAGGCCCATGTCTACGGCGAGCCGCATCCTGGGCTCGCCGGCTGGCGAAGCCGACTGCCGATGAAGGGTTCCCCGGGACGCCGAAGCACGCCCGCGCTGATGGGGCGGGCGACGTCCTTCACCTCGTCCTGACCGGACGGCATGTCGGGCTTGCCGACGAAGCCGCCGCGCCGGACAGGCTCGAGCGCGACAAATCGGGCCCGCGAGTCTTACGCCGTGACGCTTCATCGGCGGCGGAACTCCTGGCGGAGGCGGCGGACGATGATGCTCTTCGACCCGCGCGTTCGCGGAACGGTGGCCGCGGTCGAAAAGAAGCTCGTGCACGCCTTCTCGCACCTTGCCGTGATCAGCGCCGCTTACAATCTCTCGAGCGCGGCAGGGCCGGCCCATGAGCGGTCGCGCCGCCCCCAGCGCCCGGCACGAAACAGGCGAACGGGCGTCCAGTCACGAACGCGTTCATGAGCCGGTCGTGATGTTCAACACCTGTGCTCTGGAACGACGTTGACCCTCGAGCGTTTAGGCGAGACCCGAAGCGATTTTGGAGGACACGATGTTCGGTTGGGCGATCACTTTTCTCATCATCGCGCTGGTCGCAGGATTGCTCGGGTTCGGCGCCGTAGCCGGCACGGCGTTCGCGGCCGCCAAGATCGTCTTCGTCGTGGCGCTGATCGCGTTCCTTATTTCCGGCTTCCTCGGCTTTTCAGAGGCGCTACTAAGGCCCGCCTGATCTGTCTTTAGGCCGCGTGCCCGGCCCTGCGGTCGAAGAACAGGGCCTTGCTGACCGCGGCCTTGACCGAGTTGGCGTTGAACGGCTTGGCAAGTATGGAGGCGGGCTGGGGCCGGCTGTCGGCAGCGCTCAGATAAAGGCGCGGGTGGGCGGTGATGAACACGACCGGCCTGCTTCCCGCGGTCACGATCTCATTCACCGCCTCGATACCCTAGTTGCCGTTCGCGAGCTCGATGTCGGCCATGATCATCTTCTGGCTCGCGCTCCGCGGCCAGGGCGACCGCCTGACGGCCTCCCCGGGCGACCCCCACCACCTTGTGTCCAAGCTCCTCGACAATCGTCTCGAGGTCCATCGCGATGATCGGCTCGTCCTCGATGATGAGAATCGGGCGGTCAGACCGTGAGCGATATCGCGCGCTCCACGCTCGAGCAGCTTGCGCACGCGCGCGGGGTCCAGACCCATGATGATCGAGGCTTCCGCGATCGAAAAGTCCTCCATATTCGTCAGCAGGAAAGCTTGGCGGACTTCGGGACCGAAAGCGCGGCAAGATGGCGGTCGAAGGCGCGAGCGTCGCCGTCCGGGGCGGGCTCAGGAGGCCGCTCGGTTGACCACTGGTCGAGAAAGGCGCGATAAAGCGCGGTGCGTGGCGGAATATCTCGTGGGAAGCGCGCATGACTTTCCAGGAGGCGCTGCAAAGTCGCCATCACAAAAGCGTCGCCGCTTTCCTGGGACCCGCTCAACGCGCGCGAGAGAATCGTCCGCAAACGGAAGCAACGGCGCGATGTCATGAGAGATCGTCATCGAATGTCGCTCTGCATCTCGCCAAAACCTGTCCGCTCGCCCTGCGAATGGATCATTCGGCGCTGCATCGTTCCCTAGCGTGAGTGTGTCAGAATGACGCAGAGCGTTCAATTGGGGAAAAGTACCTAGCGCGACGAATTGTCTCTTTCGCGGCGCCCGGCTCCAGAATTGCGGCGCCAAGATTACGCCGCAACAGCATGAATTTTTTTTTTAAAACAGCGGGAACATCGCGGCGCTGAAGTCGTTGACGCCTCGCGGGAACACGGGGTCGTTGAAATTGCGCACCAGAAGGGCGGGTGTTCGATGACACGACTAAATCCGGCCGAGAACGAGGCGCGAGAGCGAGGCTGCGCTGGACCTTAAGGTTCTGGAGACGAAGGGCGGGAATTGAAAGCGCATTACGACGATCTCGTCAGCGCTCCGCTGCCGCAGAAATTCCTTGATTTGCTGGCTCACCTCAGGCGGAGGAGCGACACCGCGAGCCCAAAGGCAACCGTAATGCCGACCGCTAGCTTCAAGGACGAACTCGTCGCGGAGATGGGCAATCTCCGCGCGTTCGCCATCTCCCTGTCGGGGTCCGCGTCGCTTGCCGACGATCTCGTGCAGGAGACGCTCTTGAGGGCGTGGAGCAAGTCGGACAAGTTCCAGCCCGGAACCAGCCTTCGCGCCTGGCTGTTCACCATCCTGCGCAACATCTACTACTCCAACTATCGCAAGCGCGGGCGCGAGGTCCAGGACAGCGACGGCGCCTATGCGCGCCGCCTCATCGTCTCCGGCGATCAGGAAAGCCACCTCGACCTCGAGGATTTCCGCAAGGCGCTGACCAAGCTCCCGGCAGAACAGCGCGAGGTGCTGACCCTCGTCGGCGCGAGCGGCCTTTCCTACGAAGAAGCGGCCGAGATCTGCGATGTAGAGATCGGCACGATCAAGAGCCGTCTGAGCCGCGCGCGCTCGAAACTGGTCGAGCTTCTTGCTCTCGAAGTCTCCGCGCACCGGTCCCGGCGGAAAACCCCGCGTTGCGGCGGGCGGGGTGACGCGTCTGACACTATTGGGTCAGCCACCGGCCCTCAGCGCCGGAATGAGCGTGCGCGAAGTCGCCGGCTTTTCGACGATCGGGCACGGGGTCAGTTCCGCCGATGCTGCCTTGTCCCTCGTCCTTGCCCGGTGTACAGGATGAACGGAACGCCGTTGCGCAAGGAGCCGCCGCGCGAGCGGCGAAACCGGTCTGCGCCCCCAGCTGGAATCGAGGACCGCGACCGTGAAGTCGACGGTGTCCGACCGAAGCAGCGCGTCGTCCAATGTCTGGCAGAGCCCGACCACGACCGCTCCCGCCTCGGCCAGCATCAGCGCCCAGGTCCATCAGAAGCACGGGATCGTCTTCCACGAGGAGCACCCTGACGCCGTTCAGATCGGTGTGATCGCCCGTCGCCTTCCTCATCGCCAAACTCTCGAAACGAAAATGCGACGCCGCCCGCCTTGCCGTCCCCGGCCCAACGAAGCTCAGGCGCGCTTGTTCCCCGGGGCTCGTAACCTGAGTTCTTGCGTGGTTCTCGGCGTTTTTGGAACTTCGGCGCAGAGCGACGAGTTGTTGGTCGTCAACAGATCCGTTCGTCGCATCGGCGACCCCATGACCGCAATCGACATGATCGAGTTCGACGTCATACGCGGCATCGCCGCATCGCTCATAAGCGTCTCGAACGTTGTGCTCTGGTTCATGGCGGTCATCGGACGTTGACTGACCATCCCGCCGCACTTAAGGGTGGAAGCCGAAGGCTGCGCCGTCTTGGCGCGCATTTCGCCTGGCCGGTCGGAAGCCGCAAAAAAAGCGGCGGACCGCGGCCTCCAGCTGCGCGGGTGAGTCGGACAGGAACGGCACCACCGGGCCCATCAGCACCCCGCAGCGCAGCCCGGCGCCGTTCAGGGTGCGGCAGACGTCGAGCCGCCGCTCCGGGCTCGGTGTGCCCGGCTCCAGGGATCGCCAAAGCTCTTTATCGACAAATCCCACCGAGACGTTAAGGCCCACGTCGGTAACCTCGGCGGCCTGGGTGAGCAGGTCGAGGTCACGGAGGATAAGGGTGCCCTTGGTCAGGATCGAGAACGGGTTCGCGTAGTCGCGCAGCGCGGCGATAATGCCGCGCATCAGCTGGTACTTGCCCTCGGCGCGCTGGTAACAGTCGACGTTCGTGCCCATCGCGATGTGCTCGCCCGCCCAGCGCGCCGACGCCAGCGTCTTGCGCAGCCGCTCGGGGGCGTTCACCTTGACGACGACCTTGGAGTTGAAGTCCTGCCCGGCGTCCAGGTCGAGGTAGGTGTGCGTGTTACGGGCGAAGCAGTTGTGGCTGACCACCCCGTTGGCGATGAAGTCACCCGTCCCGGTGGTGATGTCGTACATGGGCACCTCGATGCCCAGGGCCTTGATCTCGGTCACGTTCAGCTCGGCGTCGCTCTTGAGTGCGACACCTTCGATCGATCGCTTCCTGGTGATGGCGGTATCGACGGTGTGGAAGAACCGGACCACTTCCCTGAGCCCGCCGCGCAGCCGAAGATTGACGAGGCCGTTCGGCATCTCGCGGCGTTCGGCCTCATAGGTAAAGCCGAGCGACGCCAGTGCCGCGGCCGTGCGGCTGATGATCTCGGGATCGGTGTTGGCGATCCGGAACACCCTTTGGCTGTAGCCGCCTTCGGCGTCGAAGATCCCGGCCAGGAAGCCCTTCTGCCAGTCCGGCGTGGGCGCCTCGGGCCAGGCGATCAGGTGCCGGATCGCTTCCACCGAGCCAGCCGAGCACACGGATATCGCCCGCACAGCCTTCCGCCGCCCATGCGCTTCGGCAAACGTGCGCTCGGACGTCACGATGCCGAAGGTGCCCAGGCAGTAGCGGGTCCTGCTCAGTCCTTCCTCGTCCACCAGCGCGAGGCGGAACTGGCTAACTTCCCCCCGTGCGTAGCGGTAGGTGTGCAGGTGACCATCGCCGCGAACCATGCCGCAGAGGTAGCCACGCCGGTAATCGATGGTGTTCTTGGGCGGCTCCGCGAACCCGCCCATCCCCATCAGCTTGTTGTTGACGGTCAGGAATGGCCGCCGCAGCGGACCCTGCTCCGCGCCGGTCACGTGCTTCCAGCCCCGTTCGGTGAGGAAGCGGTGGTCGCCGCTGGTGATCAGCTGGGTCCCGTCCGCCAGCGTGACCCGGTAGGCGGGCTTGGTCGTGGACCAGTGCGCGAGGACCGTTGTGATCGCGTACCGCCGGTAGTAACCGCGGCGGACGGTGCCGTAGATCGCGTCGCCGACGCGGGTGTCCGCCAGGGGCTTGGTGCTTCCATCTGCCATCAGGATTGGCGTTTCGCCAGCTGAGCAGTAATAGCACGCATGCTGGCAGCCCCGGTACGGGTTGATCGTCCAGCTGAAGGCCATTCGGGAGGTCGCCGGGACCCGGTTGACGATGGACTTGGCCTGGATCTCGTAGAAGGTCATGCCGCGGAAACCCGGCGTGTCGAACGTGCGCGTGATCGCACCCCGCTCGAACAGCGCGCCATCGGGCCCGGTGCGGCCTGGGTCGGCCTGCGGGCTCTCATCCGGGCCGGCCTCGGGCGTTCCGTCCAGCCGCAGGTGATCCCATCGCATATCCCGCGAGCGTAGAACTCTTATTCGAGGATGGCAAACATATGTTCGCATAATCTCGCGCGGGGTCCAGCGGGCCGGTTGTGGAGGCGTTGGTCGGTTCCGACGCCAGCTGCCCGGTCAGCCAGTATCTTTACCGCAGACCCGGTAGCCGAACTCAGTCACTTGTTCGATACTCTGGTGCAGCCCTACACGGGCCCGGCCGGCGTCGGCCCGGAAAACGAGTGACGGCAATGCCAGAACAATTGGATAAAGATCTTGTGGTGGGGGATAGTTATAGAGTATCCACCGGCGCGCGACGCGGAGGTGGCGCTATGGCGCTGTCAATGGACGAGCAGCGCATGCTCGCAGAGATAGAGCGACGGCTTGCCGCGGAGGATCCGAGGCTGGCCGTTCACCTGTCGGCTTTCCGCCGGCCGAGCCGGATCAGTGTCTTCCGCTCCGCGCGGGCCCGCATCATCGGTTCCCTGCTCACCGTCGCCGTCGTCGCGATGGTCTCCCTGATGGTGTACGCGATCTTGCCCTTTCGCTCCGGTTCACGGACAACTGGCCACCCGGTAACGGCGACCTTCTCCAGTACCGGCACCGGCCAGCCGAAGATCGGCGCCGGTCCCGGCACCAAAGCGGCGAAGAACGCAGGCAGGAACACGGGCAAGAACACGGCGGCCAGAGCCGCCGCCGTCAGCACGGCGCATCAGAGCCCCGGCTCTCACGCTTCGGGTGCGGCGGTGCACCAGGCGGACGGCCCGGCCGGGACCACCGCTCATCCCGCCTCGACCGCGGGACAGGGCCCCTAACGCGGGACAGCGCCCCTGATCCGCAGGCCTGGTACGCAGCAGGCCTGGTACGCAGCATCCCGGGCCCGGGCTTGATTCACGGGCCTCAGGCCCGATTCCCGGACCCTGAGCGGGAAGCCTTCCCGGGCGGGGAATGCGCGGCAAGCGGCCCGCGGGACACCTGAATGAGCCCGTCGGACACGCGGATCATGCGGCGATAAGTACTCGCGCCAGAGCTGTATGAGGTACCGCTCGAGTCCTTCCAGCTGTTTCTTGGCCTGCTGGAACTCGTCGGCGAGCGGGTTGCGGTGCGCGTCGTAGAGCTCGGCGTAGCGGCGCGCCGCCTCGTCGCGATTGCTCGCGTAGACCCGGACGGCGTAGTCGCCCACGCCGCTGGCCAGCCGCAGGCCGTGAATGGCCTTGCCCGCCGAGCCCTCGTCGATGCTGAGGTACCCGCGCAGGTACAGGCGGCATTTCGCCTCCTCCGGCCAGGTGTCGCCGAACGGCGGGGGCGCTTCGTCCCATTCTTCGATGACCACCCGGACGTCAAGCTGCTCCTGCAGGCTCCCGACCCACAGCTGCTCGCGATTGACGCTGATCAGCGAGCCCACCGGGGGAAGAGGGGCACCTGGGGCATTGGGGTCGACGGCCGCGTCGTGAAGGCGGAACATGCGCCGGTCCGGGAACACCGGCATTACCAGCTGAAGAAGCCTCCGGCTCATCGTCCCCTCACGGCACCTAGAGCCCGCGGTCCCGCTGCTCCGCGGTGCGGAGTACCCGAGCGCCTTTATAGGTGGCATAAATGTAGACCTTGGGTGCGTCTGATCGCAGGCGAACGGGATGCCGAGCCAAGTTCTGGCCAGAACGAACACCAGCCACCAGGTCCCGGCACCCATCCCGCCGGGCGATACCGCACATCTAGCGCGGGTGGACGTCGCTCATTCGTGACCGAGGTCTCCTCTCCAGCCGCTACCGCCCAGGCTGTCACCGCTTACTTAGTGGGTGAGCCCGTAAGTTCGTCGGGCCTGTCGTTATGCGGCCTGTGGCAGGCTGGCTGGTTTCTCGTGGGCGCTGGTCCGCTCGAGGAGCCGGGCCAGGTCAGCGGCGGTGTATTTCCAGTTGAATGGCCTGGCGGTCTGGTTGTAGCGGTCGATGAAGGCCAGCAGGGTGGCGGCGAGCTGAGCCGTGCTGGCGAAGTCGTTGGGTGAGATGACCTTTTTCTGGATGATGGAGAAGACGATCTCCACTTGGTTCAGCCAGGAGGCGTGCACCGGTGTGTGGATCATGATGGCGTTCGGGTAGGCGCGGCGCAGCCGCCGGGCCGCCTCCTTGCCGCGGTGGTCCGAGCCGTTGTCCACGATGACGAATACCCGGCTGGCACTGTTGTACGGCTCGGCGCTCATGACCTGGCCCATCAGTGCCATGAACGGGGCGATCCCGGTGGTGCCGGGGGTGGAGGCGAACACCTTCCCGGTGCGGGCATCCAGGGCTGCCAGCAGCGCCAGCGCGCCCTGGCGCTCGTATTCGTGCTCCACCCGGGCCTGCCTGCCAGGGGCGGGCGGGCTGGTGGGATGGCATCGGGCGCGGGCCTGGATGGAGGGCTTGGCGTCCACCGAGATGACCCGGTTGCCCGGCCGCAGCCGCTTGCCCTGGTAGTACCCCTGGTACAGGTCGAGGATGACGGTGGCCTTGGCGGCGAAGTCCGGGTCGCGCGGGTAGATCCACGATTGGTACTGCCAGGGCTTGATGGGGTGCTCGGCCAGGATCGCAGCACCGACGATGGTGAGATCTGGCTGGCCAGCCCCGCCCTGGTGATCTCGGCGGCCAGTTCCGGGCCGGTCCAGCGGGCCAGCGGCACCCCGGTGGCGGCGGGCAGCTGGCAGGCCAGCGCGACCACCGCGGCCCGTTCCAGCGCGCTGATCCGCCGCGGCCGCCCGGACCGGGGCAGGTCCGCCAGGCCGTCCAGGCCCCGGGCGGCGAACCGGCCCCGCCACTTGCGCACCGTGTCCACACTGACGTGCAGGTCCGCGGCGATGCGGGCGCTGGCCCGGCCGCGAGCGGCGGCCAGCACGATCTGCGCCCGCAGCCAGTCCCGGTACGCGGTCTTGCCCCCGCGGGCACGTTTCTTTAACATCCTGCGCTCACCAGCACTCAGCGTGACCAGCACCGCGCGATACTGCGGCATGCCGCCTCCAGGGGTAAATCACCAGCACATGACCCGCCCCCAGACCCGTGATCATAACGGGCAGCGCGGGCCCGGCGGCACAATGAGGCCCATGGCCGCCATCCCGGAATCCACCCGCAACTCGATCACCTTGCGGCTGCTGGACCACGCCGAAGCCCACTGGCCCCAGCTCACCCGGGTGAAGGTCACCTACCGCGGTGGCTTCGGCTACGTCACCGGCGTGCTCCGCAACGGCGAGAACATCCCGCTATGCCGCCTGCGCTACGGCGGCTCGGCCCATTCGTTCGGCTTCGCGCTCTACTCCGCAGCCCACGACCGCTACCAAGACGCGATCCTGCGCACCGGTCTCCCCACCGGCACCCCGCAAGAAGCCCTCGACACCGCCTGCACCATCCACCTCGCCGGGCTCGGCCACGAGCCAGACCCGTGACCCCGGCCCCCAACCCCCGACGAACTTACGGGCTCACCCACTTAGTTGTAGACTAGCAATCGTTGTATTGCTACAAGCTTCCGGGGCGGAAGCCTGTCCCCGGAAGCGCTGTCCCGGACGCCGAAGGCCGAGGTGAACTGCCCTGACCGGACTCAGCCGCCAGCGCCGGATGCTCGTTCTGGCTATCTGCTGCATGAGCCTGTTCATCGTCGGCCTCGACAGCACGATCGTGAACGTCGCGCTGCCGTCGATCGGGCGTGAGCTGCACTCGTCGGTGTCCGGCCTGCAGTGGACGATCGACGCGTACACGCTGGTGCTGGCCAGCCTGCTGATGTTCTCCGGGTCGACCGCGGACCGGATCGGCCGCCGGAAGACCTTCCAGGCGGGCCTGGCCGTGTTCACGGTCGGCTCGCTGGCTTGCAGCCTGGCGCCCAGCCTGGGCTGGCTGGTCGCCTTCCGGATGGTGCAGGCCGTGGGCGGGTCGATGCTCAATCCGGTGGCCATGTCGATCATCACCAACACGTTCACCGACCAGCGCGAGCGGGCCCGGGCCATCGGGGTATGGGGCGCGGTATTCGGCCTGAGCATGGCCCTGGGCCCGGTGGCCGGGGGCGCGCTGGTCGATTCGGTGGGCTGGCGCGGCATTTTCTGGGTCAACATCCCGGTCGGCATCGCGGCGATCGTGCTCTGCGCGCTGTTCGTGCCGGAGTCGAAGGCGGACCGGGCGCGACGGCCGGACCCGGTTGGGCAGGGACTGCTCATCGTGCTGCTGGCGTCGCTGACCTATGCGATCATCGAGGGCCCCTCGAGGGGCTGGGGCTCGCCGCTGATCGCGGGCCTGTTCGGGCTGGCCGCGGTGGCCCTGGCGGTGTTCGTGCCGTACGAGCTCCGGCGGACCGAGCCGCTGCTCAACCCGCGGTTCTTCGGCAGCGCCCCGTTCGCCGGCGCGACCGTGATCGCGGTCATCGCGTTCGCCGCGTTGGGCGGGTTCCTCTTCCTGAATACCCTTTACCTGCAGGACGTGCGGGGCTTCAGCGCGCTCACCGCCGGGCTGTACCTGCTGCCGATGGCGGCGACGATGGCGGCCTGCGCGGTACTGTCGGGCCGGCTCGTGGCCGCCCGCGGCGCCCGCATACCGCTGGTCGTCTCCGGCCTGGGCTTCATCGCGGGCGGCATCCTGCTCTCGATGATCACCGATCATTCCAGCCCCGGCTTCCTGCTGCCCAGCTACGTGATCTTCGGCATCGGGATCGGCCTGGTCAACGCGCCGATCACCAACTCCGCGGTGTCCGGGATGCCGCGGCAGCAGGCTGGGGTGGCCGCCGGGGTCGCCTCCACCAGCCGCCAGGTCGGCACGTCGCTCGGCGTGGCCGTGATGGGGTCGGTGCTTAGCGGTAACCTGCACGGAGGGATGCGGGCGGGCTTCGTGGACGCCAGCCGCCCGGGCTGGTGGATCGTGGCCGCCTGCGGAGCCGTGACGCTTATTCTGGGCTTCGTCACGACCGGACCCTGGGCGCTGCGGACGGCAACCCGGACCGCCGAACGCCTGTCGCCCGCCGACGAAAGGTCACCTGTGAGCGTCCCATGACCGTGTCCGCGTCCTCCGCCGCACCGCCCGACGAGGCCACGAGCGAGGCCACCGGCGAGCTGGCGGCGCGGGCCTGGCAGAGCATGCGCGCTCTGGTGCTCGACCGCTACGACCGCCGCAAGAAGGTGTGCGACGCGCTCGGCATGAGTTTCATCCGCGCCAAGGCGCTGCGCCGCATCGTCGACGGCCCGATGACGATGCGCGAGCTCGCCGCGGCCCTGGGCACCGACCCGCCGTACACCACGGTGGTGGTGGATGACCTGGAACGCAGGGGACTGGTGACACGGACCGTCCGGGCCGGTGACCGGCGCTCGAAGATCGTCTCGATCACCTCGGACGGTGCCGCGCAAGCCCATCTAGCCGAGCGGATCCTGAACGACCCTCCCCGGCCGGTTCGGGAGCTTCCCGCCACCGACCTCGAGGTGCTGGGCCGCATCCTCGGCACCCTCCTGGACAGCGAGACCTGAACTGCGCCGTCGAGCCTGGGCCGGTTGAGTCTCGCCGGTGAAGAGCGGGCCGGTTGAGTCTCGCCAGTGAAGAGCAGGCCGGTTGAGTCTCGCCGGTGAAGAGCGGGCCGGTCAGGTCCGCAAGTCCGCGATCCGGGCCAGGGCGGCATGGTCGATGATCGTGATGTGGCGCGGGGACGTCTCGACCAGGCGGCGCTGCCGCCAGTCCCGCAGCGCCCGCGTCACCGTGGCCCGCGACGCGAACACCAGGCTCGCGAGTTCCTCCTGAGACAACGGCAGCTCAATCGTCGTGTGGTGCTCATCGCCCTGGCCATGTCCCTCGGCGAGCTCGAGCAGTAGCCGGGCCAGCCGCTCGGCCCCGCTGGAGATGGACTGGATGCGCAGGCTTTCGGCGGTGTCGTTCCAGCGCTGGGTGAGCGCGTGCCGGTACGCGCGCGCCGCGGCGGGATTCGCATCCAGGTACGTCGCGAACCGCGTGTGCGGGAGGACGATCGACCGCACCCGCCCGATGGCTTTGACGGTGGCCGTGCGGTAGCCGGTTACCTCGCCCGCCACTTCGCCTACGACGTCCCCGTTGCCGCGCAGGGCCAGGACCGTCTGCTGGCCTTCGCCGGCCACCGCGACGACTTTGACCCACCCGCTGACCAGGACGAACACGTGTGTTGCCGGGTCTCCCTGCGCGCACACGGTGGCCCCGGGCGGGAAGACGCAGGTGCGGCCCGCCGTCTGGAGCAATCCCTTTTCCCGCTCCGGGAGCTGGCCCCAGAAGCCCCCTGCCGCCCTGCCCGCTGTCGCCATGTGCCCGTAATCGCTAGCCCGTCCGTCTCGCCGCAGCCGGGCCGCGTAGCGAGTTCCTGTCTTCCACGATGAACCACCGCATCGCGGTTAACAATCACCCATGTCGGTTCGGCTGGCCGGAGATCGTGGGTTTTGGGAAGCTCGCGGGTGTTCCGCGCGCCGTGACCGGCCGCGGAGCGGGGTCACCGGGTGAACAGGAGGGCGGCCGAACAGGCCAGGAAGGCGACGCCAGTGACCAGCGTCCAGTTCATCGCATGCTGGATGCGCTCGTACCGGACACGGGCCTGGCCGACCATCAGGTGCGCGTGGGCCCAGGTCCACCTCCCTGCTGTCCCCGGCGGGAGGCCGGCCCACGGCGCCCGGGGGTCCAGCGGCGCGCCCGTGTGCGCCCGCAGCCGGCCCAGCGCGTGCCCCAGCGGCGCACCGGACAGCATGAACAGAGCGGCCGCGCGCAGCCAGCACCCGGCCACGAGCGCGAACAGGCCAGCACACGCCCACACCGCGGCGGCGGGCCGGGAAACAACGGAAAAGGCCGTGACTTCCACCGCCAGGCCCACCGTCATCGCCGCCAGCGCGGCCATCCCGGCCAGCAGTCCGGGCCTGCTGTCCCGGAGCAGGCCCGCCATCTCATCCAGGAGTTCCTGCGCGGACCAGTCGGCCCGTTCGGCGGCCTTTCCAGGCTGGCCGCCGGGCCGTGTGCCGGGCGATCCCCCGTCCAGGAGCGTCGTCATGATGACCGCCTCCATCGTCATTGCCGGACGCATCCAGCCAACGGGATTCGCGCGGCCCGCACTGCTGCATTCGAGACGGCGCGGCTGTTTCATCTGACGCAAGGACGGGGGCAACAGCAGGGGCAAGGACGGGGACAGGCACCCGGGGCAGGGACCGGGACAGGTACGGTTGTCCCGCCCTTTCGAGTCACAACTGCGCGCTCAGCTGACGGCAGCGCCGAACCACTTGGGCAGCCGGCTGAGCGGCTCCTGCTGGTCGTCACCGACCCACGCCACCAGGCCGTCCGGCCGCAGCAGCCCCCAGGTTGCAGCCCGGTGAGATCCCCGTGACTGGTCTTGTTCACGGCACCTGAGCGGCGGCCGCCCAGGCAGGGCCGATATACCGGAGCGGAAGGCCACGCTGACCGATCCTGGCCGTGGCAGGAAGAATTTCCGGTCCGCGCCAAGCGGATCCGCTTTGCGTTACGTACCAGGGGTATCTCGTAAAGTCTGCTTCGAACGGAGACCGCCGATGCGCAGGAAAACAATATGGGCTCCCTTTGGGCTGGTGGCCGTGGCGCTTATCGCCGCGGCATGCGGCAGTTCATCGACGACGCCCGCCAAAAGCCCGGCCAGCTCCTCAGCGGCCGCTTCCGCCGCCCCGGCCAGCGCGAGCGCCCCGGCCAGCGCGAGCGCCCCGGCCAGCGCGAGTTCATCCGGGACGGCCCTGAAGACCGCCACGATCGGCGGCGTGACCGTGCTGACCAACGCCAAGGGATTCACGCTGTATTCGTTCGCCCCGGACACGGCGACCAAGTCGAACTGCAACGGGGCGTGCGCGACATACTGGCCGCCGGTGAAGGGCCCGGCGACCGCGGGCCCCGGCGTCACCGGCACGCTGACGACGATCACGCGCTCGGACGGCTCGATGCAGGCCGCCTACGACGGGCGTCCGCTCTACACCTACGTCGGTGATACCGCACCGGGCCAGGCGAAGGGCAACGGGCTCAACCTGTCCGGCGGTGTGTGGCACGAAGTGACCGCTTCCGGCGGCGCGGCGCCGGCCCAGAGCGCGTCATCGGGTTCCGGTGGCGGCGGCGGGTACTGAGCGGCCGGGTGACGGCCGGCGGCCGGAAGAGCCCGGGGTGACGGAGCCGGGGCGGCCCGCGATGCGGGCCCGGGCACGGTTCGCGGTGCGGCTGGCCGGGGGCGGGCTGCTGGTCGCGACGGGCGCGATTCACCTTGACCTGTACCTGACCGGCTACCGGTCGATCCCGGTGATCGGCTGGCTGTTCCTGCTCCAGGTGATCGCGGCCTTCGGGCTCGGTGTCGTGGTGCTGGCGACCGGCGGATGGCTCGCCGCGGCGGCCGGCGCCGGGTTCGCCCTGGCCACCCTGGGCGGCTACCTGCTGTCCTTGTGGATCGGCCTGTTCCGGTTCACGGAGGTCCGGACGACGGCGGGGATCGTCGCCGGGGTGATGGAGGTGGCGGCCTTCGCGGCCCTGGCCGTCCTGGCGGGTCTGGCGGCTGCGCCCGGCAGCCGCGGCCCGTCCGGCACCCAGGCCGCGCCCGGCGGGGGCGTCGGGCGCGGCCTGGCCGGCCTCCGGGCTGGCGTGCCGGGCACCCGGGTGGCTGCCGCATCGGTGGCCGCCGTGTCGGTGGCGGCCCTGGCGGTGCTCGGCGCTTCCGTCGCGGTGGCGAACGGCCCGGCCGCGACCGCCGCCGGAGGCAGCCTGACGACCATGCGCATCGGCGGCGTGACGGTGCTGACCAACGCGAACGGGCGCACGCTGTACTGGTTCGCCCCCGATACCGCCACCAGGTCGGCCTGCTACGGGACGTGCGCCGCATACTGGCCGCCGGTGCGGGGAGCCGCGACCGTCGGCCCGGGCGTCACCGGCAGGCTGGGCACGATCACCCGGTCCGACGGGTCGGTCCAGGCCAGCTATGACGGGCATCCCCTGTACACCTATGTTGGCGACACTGCCGCGGGCCAGGCCAACGGCAACAGGCTCAACCTGAACGGCGGGCTGTGGTACGAGGTAACCCCGTCCGGCTAGCCGAAAACAGTGATGGTGGCGCAGCCCGCGCCGCCGCCGCGCCGGTAGCGCGGGACGGGTCCCGCGTCTCCTCGCCGGTCTCCTGCTGGATTATCCCCCGATTGTGATCTGGCGCCGCGGGCTGGCTTCTGCGGGTCTCGTTCGGCGTGCGCGGCCCCACGCCGGTGCGGTGGCCGTCAAGCACGGCCGCATCCTCGGCGTCGGGACCGTGGCGGAGCTCCAAGAGCACGTGGGGCCCCTCACCAGGACCGTCGAGCTGGGTGACGCCGTCCTCTACCCCGGGCTGGTCGAACCGCACATGCACCTGTGAGTGACCGCGCTGATCTACCGCTGGATCGACTGCAGCCCGCTCACGCATGGCTCGCTGGCGGAGGTTCTCGACGAGCTGACGGCTGCCGCCTCGTCGGCCAAGCCGGGTGCGTGGATCCTCGGTAGCGGCTTCGACCCCTCCCTCTTCCCCGGGTTTCCCAAGCTCGGCCGCAAGGAGCTCGACGCGGTGTCGGCGGACCACCCGGTGGCCGTCATGAACGCCTCCATGCACTTCGCCTACGTAAACTCGAAGGCCCTCCAGATCGCCGGCATCACCGACGGCGCCTCGGACCCCCCGGGCGGGCACTTCGGCCGGGACGCCGACGGGCGGGTCAACGGGGTCCTGGGCGAGATGGGTGCGGTGGCGATCCTGCTCACCTGCATCGACGCGGGACCTGGTCCGAAAATAGGACCTGGGCTGGGCAGGCGGCAGCAGCCGGCGGCGCGGAGCGTCGTCGGCTCTTATTCGCTGGGGCTAGCTGGCTTTGGTGACTGGCAGGATGTCGGGGTCGAGGCCGGGTTCGATGGGTTCGAGGATGACCTTGTAGCCGCGCCGTTCGATGGCGCGGGCGTGGCTGCGGACTTCGCGGCGGATGTTCGCGCGCCGCTCGTAGTAGTCGGTGCCGAGGTCTTCGTAGACGGCTTCGGGGTCAGACAGCAGTTCGTAGCAGATGACCAGCTGGCTTCTGCTGATGGCGCCCTGGGCTTTCTTCTTGGGCATGTGCCTGACGAGCCGCCGGTATTTGGTTCCGAGGAAGGTCTGGGTGCGGCCGGCGTTGGCGGAGGCCTCGCCGAGCGCGCCGCCGAGGTAGGGGTTGCCGTGGCCGGTGGCGTTGCTGCCCTTGCGCTTGCCGGCGGAGGAGGCGACTTGCGGGCAGCGCCGGGCCCAGGAGCACAGGTGCCCGGCGGCGGGGAAGACGGTCATGTCCACCCCGATCTCGGCGATGATGTCCTGGGCGGTGACGATCCCGAAGCCGGGGATGGCGTCCAGCTGGGCGATCTGCCGCTGGTACGGCTCGCACAGCACCGCGATCTTGGTGTCCAGCTCCTTGACCTGCGCGGTGAGGTGGTCGATATTGCCGAGCATCATCTTCAGCACGAAGGCGTGCTCCTGGGTGAAGAACGAGCAGTCCAGGGCCTCTTCCAGCTGGCGGATCTTGCCGCGCATCCGGGTCCGGGCCATCTGCGCCAGGACTTTGGGGTTGCGTTCCCCGGCGATAATCGCGGTCAGCATCTCCCGCCCGGCCACCCCGTGGACGTCGGTGATCACCGACGACAGCTTCAGGTGCGCGTCTTCCAGCAGCTTCTCGCACCGGGCCTTCTCGGCGGTGCGGGCCTGGACCAGGTGCCTGCGGTAGCGGGTATGGGTGCGCAGCCGCCGGATCTCCTCCGGAGGCACGAAGCTGGACGGCAGCGACCCGCGTTCGGTGATCTTCGCCAGCCACACCGAGTCCAGCTTGTCCGACTTCGGCCGCCCGGGCAGCGCCTTGACCTGCGATGCGTGATACAGCACGCAGTCGGAGCCCTCCCGCTCCAGCAGGAAGTACACCGGTTTCCAGTAATCCCCGGTGGCCTCCATCCCGACCCTGGTCACTCCCCAGCAGCGCAGCCAGTCCGCCAGCTCCAGCAGGCCGGCCCGGGTGGCGCGGAACTCCCGGGTCTCCTGCTGCCGCCGGCCGCGCCGGGTGTCGCTGGGCGCCCGGATGGTGACCATGACTTCCTTCTTGCCGATGTCGATGCCGGCGACCCGGTTGGCGAACAGCGGCTCGTCTTCCACCTCTTCCACCGTGACTCTCCTATGCTGGAAATGCGGTTAACGGTCGTGGCCGTCCGCGGGAGCTGTGGGCAAGCGGAAATCTGGTCCGCGGGCTCGAAGCACCAATTCACGGCCCTCAAAGCAGCTCCCGGCGATCAGACTGGTGGACGGGGTCAAACCCGCCAAGGGTCGTCGACGTCAGCGGACGGCCACGCCCATCCTGGCAACCACGCCGCAACCGGCACAGCCGGATCCGGCACGCCGACCGTGCCACGCGCGCGGCAGCGAACCCAAGCCCGCTACGGCGGGCCAGCACGCGTAAATTTTCACGCCACACGGCGTCCCCAAGGCCACCTGAGACTGGTGGACAACATCCACGCCATTACCGACGACGCCGCCCGGGTCGGAGTCACCACCATGCGTGAGGCGGCCACCGGGGCCATCATGGGCGAGAAAGAGATCACCCTGCTCCGGGCGCTGTCCACTCTGGGCCGCCTGACCACGGAGTACAACGGCCTGGCCGTCACCGCCCTGCGGCGCGCCGGGCAGGACATTGACGATGCGGTCCTGGCGCACATCTGGCCGGCCCACCACGAAAACGTCGAGCAAGCCGGCCACCGGGGCCGTCCGCATCCACGCCCTCACCGCCCGTGCCGCCCGCGAGACCGCCCCTGCCCGGCAGGCGGCCGCGGTGCGGGCAGCCGCGGACGGCGTTCGCGCGTCTAGCGCGTCCCTAGTCGGGGCATGGTGCTCCCTTAGCGCGGGTCTCAGGTGAACCAGGCCGTCACGCACTCATGCCGAGATCAAGCTGCTCGCACGAGTCAGGCTCGACGTAGGTGTCGGCCATCTCATCACCCTCGATCAGGATCTCCAGGTACCGGGCGATCGACACGCCGCGCGCGGCGGCGCCCCGGTCGGCTCGTTCCTTGATGGCCGGGTCTACCCGGCCCTGCAACAGCACGTGAACACCGCCGGTACTGGCCCGGCGGCGCCTTCCTGCGATAGCGGCCATGCACAGATCATGGCCGGCCCGTATGCATACCCTGTGGATTTCCTGGCCACGCGGCGTGTCGCAGCTCACATTCCACCCACGGCACACCCGGCCTTAACATCGGCTGCAGGACCCGGTTCGAGCGGACGTTCTGCGAGCAGGTGACGGGCCAGGCGTGTCGCCGGGGACCTTATGTCAGTGCCTGCTGCTAGGCTGCCCGCACCATGACCGTTGACTACTTGGCGAGCGTGCCGCTTGCCGCCGGGCACTACGTCTGCAATCCGGCCGTCGTCCCGGCGCAGATCGGGAGCGTGGCGGTATGAAGCGCGGCTGGTTCGGGGCGCCGCGGGGCGCTCACCGGGTACCCGAACCCGGATCCCTCCTCGCCGAGGCGGATGAGGCCAGGGCACGGGCAGCGGAACCGACAGCGGTGATCGAGACCGTGAAGGTTGTCCCGCTGGCCGACACGCAGGCGTTCGACGCGGCTGAGATGTGGGACGAGACGGGGCCGGCGGCTGACGCCGAACCGCCGCCGCCAGTGGTCACCGAGCCCGTGTTCCACCGCGCCATCTCCGTGTCCCTGCGCCGCGACCACGCCCAGCTGCCCGTGTTCCGGCAGACCGTCAAAGCCCACGGGGGATTCGCCGGGCTGCACATGCGAGCACCATCCATCACGCAACGAGGGCGGATACGACCAGCAGCTCGCCGACGACTACGACGCGCTCAAGACCCAGACCGTTGTCCGGGACCGCGCCACCATCCAGCGCAAAAACAACGATTAGGATCACGGCCAGGTAACGGACCTGTCCGCGGCGGCGTCGCAACAGTACGGGTGCTGGTAACAGCGGCGCGACGAACCGCCTTTGGCCGTCTAGTCACTGAACACCTGCAAGGGTGTGTCATCGGGGTACAGCCAAGATAAGCCTGAAACCCGCATAGGAATCGTTTCCCCTGGTCAGCGCGGGTGCCTGTGAATCCAGTGGGGGGACTCCCACGTGGATGGTCCAGAGCTTCAGAGAAGGCACCCACGGCCGGTAGCGCCTGCGCCGCCCCGCGCGCCAGGCCACCTTCACCTCCGCGACCGCCCGCCGGGTCGACCGCTCCGAGCCCCGGTAGGCCCATCGCGGTGATCTTCCGGTACGCGACATCGGCCCGGATCTTCCCCTTGGACCGGTCGACCAGCTCCTCGACCTTCGGCATGAACACATCGATCAGCCGCGGCCTGCTCGTCTTCGCCACCGGGTCTCCGCCGGCCTCCCGGATCGCCACGTAACGGGCGACCGTCTTCGCGTCGTACCCGGTCAGCTGCGCGGCCGACCAGGCCGTCCCCGTGAGGTCGAACGCCTCGAAAATCTCCATCAAAAGCGCGCGGAGGGGACCGCCGTCTTCAGGCGGCGGGTGAATCCGCGCTCCCTCCCTCTGTTAGATAGACACTGCTGGTATACTAGTCGCATGGCACGTGACGTGCAGGTTTCCGCTGGCGGTGTGTACGACATCGGCCTGCACGTCGTGTTCTGTCCGAAGTACCGGCGGCAAGTGCTGACCGGCCCGGTCGGAGCCCGGCTGCGCGAGCTAATTGACGCCAGGGCCGCCGAGCATGGGTGGCGAATCGTGGCGTGCGAGATCATGCCCGACCACGTGCACCTGTTCGTCAAAACCACCCCGAAAGACTCCCCGGCGTTCGTGGCGAACCAGTTCAAGGGCGCGACCAGCCGGGTACTGCGGCAGGAGTTCCCGCAGCTGCGGACCCGGCTGCCGACCCTGTGGTCCCGGTCGTACTTCGTGGCCAGTGCCGGCGCGGTCAGCGCGGCGACGGTGCAGCGGTACATCGACACGCAGTACGAGCGTCCCTGGCGAAAGGAGAACGCCCGGTGAGACGCGCGTACAAGTTCCGCCTCTATCCGACCTCGGGGCAGGCCTCCCGTGCGGCCCGGTGCCTGCGGGATCACCAGCGGCTCTACAACGCCGCCGTTGAGGAACGCCGCGAGGCGTGGAAACGGCGGAAGGTCAGCGTTCGGTACGGTCAGCAGTCCGCCCAGCTCAAGGACATCCGCGCGCTTGACCCGGATCAGAGTCGCTGGTCGTTCTCCTCCCAGCAGGCCACCCTGCGGCGTCTCGACAAGGCGATGTCCGCGTTCTGCCGCCGCTGCAGGACCGGGCAGATGCCTGGTTACCCGAGGTTCAAGGCCCCCGGCCGGTGGGACTCGGTTGAGTGGCCCAGGGACGGCGATGGGTGCCGGTGGAAGCCCGGCATCGGCCGCGTGCACCTCCAGGGCGTCGGGCACGTCAAGGTCCACGCCCACCGGCCCGTCGAGGGCCGGGTCAAGACGATCGGGCGGAAGCGTGAAGGACGCCGCTGGTACGTCGTCCTGTCCTGTGACGGCGTACCAGCCCGGCCGCTGCTCGCGACCGGGCGGCAGATCGGTGCCGACGTCGGCGTAGCCCGGTTCGCGACCACCAGCGACGGGGAGATCATCCCCAACCCGGAATGCCTCCGCACCTCCGCCAAGGAACTGGCAGCCGCGCAGCAGGCACTTTCCCGGAAGAAACGCGGGTCCGCGAACCGCCGCAGAGCGAAGGCGAAGATCGGCGAAGTGCACCGCCGTATCCGGAACCGCCGCGCCGACTTCCACCACAAGACCGCACGGGCGCTGACCGGAACGTGCGACGTGATCGCCCTGGAGAACCTGAACACAGCCGGGATGACTAAGCTTGCGATTTAAGGACGCGGAGATCGTTTAGGTCTGGGTTCTGCTGTTCCCTGGACATAGGAACGGCCTTCGGGTGACGCTGAGTTCTCGCCAAGAGATCCAGCTGCACCAGAAGGCCGTGATGAACAGTCTGCAAGACACCCCTGCTCGCGTCGAGGCGTTGCCCGGGTTATCCAGGTTCCGTGCGGGTCTCCATGCCTGCTTCACCCGCCGCGGTGATGCCCTGTTCGAGCTGGCGGACGCGATGCTGTGCGCGCAGGGCCCGGTGCGATCGCCGGTGGAGCTGCCCTTGGAGCCGGAGTTCCGCCGCCGGCACGGCTCTGTCTACGACGCCCTGGCTAAGGGCCGGATCAGCGGTAGCTGCCTGCGGCACCTGCTGGCCGGCCTGTCAGCACCGGCCAGGGCGGGCGAGCCGCTGATGTTCGCGATCGACGTCACTCCGCACCCGCGCCCTGACGCCCAGTACGCCGACGAGCGGACGATGGTGCAGGTCCGCGGCAAGGGCGGGGACCGCTGGCTGCCCGGCTGGCCCTACAGCCTGCTCGTTGGCATCCAGTGGGGTTCTTCCTCCTGGGCCGATCCCGTCGAGGCACGCCGGCTGCGGCCCGGCGAGGAGCACACCGACGTCACGATCGACCAGATCACCGGGCTGCTCAAAGACCTGACCGCGACCGGGACGTGGCAGCCCGGCGACCCGCCCCCGCTGGTCCTGCTCGATGCGGGCAACTACGCCACCGACCTCACCTGCGCCCTGGCCGCCCGAAAGGCTCGAAGAACCGCCCGAAATCCCGGCGACCGCCCTACCGCAAGAGCGAACCGGCCACCGCAAGCACGAAGAATGATAACGGAAGCTTAAATCGCCAGCTAAGCCTTCCTCACCCGGGGGTGTGGTTGCCGCGGCGTGAAAATGGCGGGTGCTGGTCGTGGCGGGCTGAGGTCCGCTCACTGCCGCGTGGTGGCCGGGGCTGGGTGATGTGGCTGCGGAGCGGGTGCCGGATGGTGCAGGTTGGGTGCGGGCTGCCCGTGACGCCGAGCTTCTTTGGGATACGAGCCCGTAGCTAAGCCTGGCGCCGGGACCTGTGACCTGAGGGTCGCTTTTTGTTGCTTCGAGCACGCCGGTCAGTATTCGGGCCGTTGAGGCCGTGACCGCGGGTCCCCGGGCAGCCCGCCCTGTTACCCATATCCGAGGATACGGAGGTGACCGCGGTGGGCAAGGCCAGGCCGCAGGTTATCGAGGACGAGGAGCACCAGCGGGTGTTCGAGCGGGTGGCCGCGGTCGACGTGGCCAAGGCGTCGGGGATGGTGTGCGTCCGGCTGCCCGGCCGGGACGGCAGGCCCCGGGCCAGCAAGGTCTGGGAGGTGCAGGCCGTGACCAGCGCGGTCAGTGATCTGGGCCGGCACCTGCTCAAGGACCGTGTGCAGATGGTCACGCTGGAGGCGACCAGCGACTACTGGCGGATCTTCTACTACCTGCTGGAAGCGCTCGGGCTGGCGGTGCAGCTGGTGTCCCCGGCCCAGGCCCGGCAGCTCAAGGGCCGCCCGAAGACCGATAAGCACGACGCGATGTGGCTGGCCCGGCTGACGGAGTGGGGGATGCTGCGGCCGTGCTTCGTGCCGCCGGCCCCGATCCGGACGCTGCGGGACTATACCCGCGCCCGCACCGACTACGTCCGCGAGCGGACCCGCTGCTACCAGCGGCTGGAGAAGCTGCTCGAAGGCGCGCTGATCAAGCTGTCGTCGGTGGCCAGCAAGCTGACCACCGAATCGGCCAAGGACATGGTGCGGGCGATGATCGCCGGGGAACGCGACCCGCACGTGCTGGCCGGCCTGGCCCGCACCCGGATGAAAGCCAAGCACGATGAGCTCGTCGAGGCGCTGACCGGCATGTTCGACGCCCACCACGGCGAGCTCGCCCAGCTGGAACTGGACCAGATCAAGTTCCTGGACCAGAAGATCACCCAGCTGGAGGCGCGCATCCGCGACACCCTGGCCACCCTCCCCGAAGCGCAGGGCGTGGACGCCGACGGCACCACCGGCCCCGCCGCCGGCACCGGCCCGGACGCCGCCGTGCTGCCCGCCGCCGCCCGGCTGGCCGAGATCCCCGGCATCAGCCCGGACCTGGCCGCGGCGATCATCGCCGAGGCCGGCCTGGACATGACCCGGTTCCCCACCGCCGCGCACCTGGTCTCCTGGGCCGGGCTATGCCCGGCCGCGAACCAGTCCGGGCCGCGCACCGGCCACGGCAAAAAGAAACACGGCAACGCCTACCTGCGCGGCGCCCTCGGCCAGGCCGCCCTCGGCGCCGCGCGTACCGGTACCTTCCTCGGCGAACGATACCGCCGCGTCGCCCGCCGCCGCGGCAAGGCCAAAGCCCAGGTCGCCGTCGCCCGGTCCATCCTGATCATCATCTGGCACCTGCTCGCCGAGCCTGCCGCCCGCTACACCGACCTCGGCCCGGACTACGTCGCCTCCCGCACCGACCGGGACAAGAAGATCCGCAACCACGTCCGGCAGCTCCAGGCCCTGGGACTGGAAGTAACCCTGGCCCCGGCCGCCTAACCCATACCGCCCTGACCAGGCCCGACGCTCGAACCAGCCTCGGGTCCGCTGCCGCGCGCCCAATTGAGGTGAGTTATTTTCCGGTCAGCGTCCCGCACCGAAACCGGACCCGGACAAGCCGGGCGCCCACCTTCCGAACGGCGCAGCAGCAAAGGCTGGCCTGAATAAATCGATCCTCGATGCGGGCTGGAATCAGTTCGCGAACATCCTCGCAGGTAAAGCGGAAGAAGCTGGCCGGCGAATCGTGTTCGTGAACCCGGCTTATACGAGCATCGACTGCCACCTGTGCGGGGCCAGATGCACCCGCCCCCGGCAGGACACGGTTATCTGCCCCCTACACGGCCCGCTTGATGCGGACCTCAATGGGGCGCTCAACATCGCAGCCAGGGCCGGGCTGGGCTCTGTTCAGGCTCATGCGGCCTGAGAAGCTGGCGGCTTCAGCCGTCAGAGCAGTCACGATCTCCCTGCCAAACTTGGTCATGGGTCCCTCCGGACTCCGATGGGTAAGGCGAACCACCTCAAACCCATCCACACCGGAGGGACCGCCTGCATCACGACGCGCCGTGAGCCGGCACAGAACAAGACCAGCCACCCGGACCATCAATGGCCGCAGGACTGGAGAAACGATGGCCGCGAACCAGGAGCTAACTGACCGCACACCCGTATTTTCTCGTGGCCGCTAGCAAGCATCCATTCGTCTCGGCTGGTCCCATCTATTTGCAGTTTGGGCAGACAGTGACGTCCCGGAGACGAGATTCTGGTCTTGCTACGGCAGTGTCCACTTTTGTACCGGCTGTTACCGGGGTGACGACGGCTGGCACCCTGAGCTGGGAGGGGTCAGTAATGAGCGATCAAGAGGATCTTTGGCGGACTGCGCAGGGGGACGGCCTTCCCCCTGCGCGTAAGCATGGTGGGCCTAATTTTCTATTTGTCTTCGAAACTGTATGTGCCATTGTCTTGATTAGTGTTTGGGCTCCTGAATGGTTCGGTATCCATGTTCCTGAACCCCTCTTCGGCTTCCTCGGCGTTTCCGCCACGCTGTGCCTCGGCAGCGCGCTGCTCCTTGAGTGGGTTCGCGGGAAGCGGAGACGCGGCCGTTAACTAGGGGGAGGACTGCCCTGACCAGCAGATCGGTGTTGCGGTCGTCGATGCCGGTGATGGCCTCGCCGAGGCTGACGGGTGTCCGGTCGGCGAGGCTGGCCGCGAGCCAGAGCATGCCTGGTGTCGGGTTGGGGTAGACCCCAACCCGACACACTAACCACACCAGAACCAAGCCGCGGCGACCCGGGGCCTGTCCCGCCCACTGCCGCCTCCCGCTTTGTCCCCGCTCTCCCACGGGGGCGAATGGCGTCAGCGCCATTCGCCCCCGTCCCCGTGACCCGTAAACGGATCAACTACCGGCGCATGAAAGGCCGCGAGCACAGTCCCCAGGCCTGCCCACACCGCCACAAGCCACTGTCGGCCCACGTAGCCCACCCCTCTACGGCAGGCATTTAGCATGCCGTACAGCCGGCAGGAGGACGAAACGGAACAGCGCCCGCCGCTAAGAGAAATACAGTCAGCGGCGGGCCTGACAGCTGCGAGTTTTCCAACGCTCGCGCCCGCCGGTAGGTAACCGAGCCGACGCGTCGGCTCACTATCTGATCACAGCGGCCCAGCTCCCGGACGACTGCGGGTTCCCGGTGCGAACCTCCGGGTCAGGCTGAACTCACGGCGGAATTGGTGATAACCCGGGTGTGCGACACATCTGTATGGGGGAGTGGCGTTACCTCTCGCGTTCCGGATGGCTGAGGACCGTCACGCACTAATGCCGAGGTCCAGTTGCTCGCACGAGTCAGGCTCGACGTAGGCGTCGCCTCGTCGCTCTCGATGAGGATCTCCAGGTATCTGGCGATCGACACGCCGCGCGCGGCGGCGCCCCGGTCGGCTCGTTCCTTGATGGCCGGGTCTACCCGGCCCTGCAGCAGCGCGTGAACACCGCCGGTACTGGCCCGGCGGCGCCTTCCTGCGATAGCAGCCATGAGGGAGATCATGGCCGGCCCGTATGCATACCTGGTGGATTTGCTACCCTCCTGAGTCAGTTGATGCGTAGCGGCCGGAGTCCGGTGGCGGGTGGGCGGTTGGTGGTGCGGTAGCGACCGTCGAGGTTGATGGTGGGGTGCCGAAGTGGGGTGAGCCGGGCGAGCCGGTCTGGTTGGCCAGCAGCCCGTCGAGGACGTGCAGGCTGTCGCGCTGGGTGCCGGGGATCAGTTTGTGCGCGAACACGGTGTAGGTGTCGGCCATCCATGAATACAGCGTGGAGCCGCGTTGCCGACCGAAGTAGGAGAGCCGGGCTGCTCCGCGTCCGGCCGTCGCCGCCAGCCGCCGGGGCCGTCGCTGAGCACTCATCGCCGGGTTATCCTCGGATGGGCTGACGCGCAGAGGAGAGTGCCGACGTGACGCAGCAGGCCGTGGGATACGAGGACGCGGACATCCCGCTGGAGTCCGGAAGGCTCCGGGTGCGGCGGTGGGGTGCCGCGGAGGCGCCGGCGGTGGTGTGCGTGCCCGGCCTGTCGGCGAACCTGTGCGGCTTCGACCGCCTCGCCGAACGGCTCGCCGGTGAGACACTGCAGCTGGTGGCGATCGACCTGCGCGGCCGCGGCCGCAGCGAGGTGACCGGCGCGGGCACGTACGGCTGGCGCAACCACGCGCGCGACGTGCTCGGCGTCGCGGACGCCGTCGGTGCACCGTCGTTTGCGGTCATCGGCCAGTCCAGCGGTGCGGCCATCGCCATGACCTGCGCGCAGCTCGAGCCGTCGCGGATCGAGCGGCTCGTGCTGGTCGATCTGGCGGGGAGTCCTGAGGAGCGGGCGGGAGTGCCCGTGGTCGCCTCGGTGAGCCCGGCTCGGCACGGTGTACCCGTCGGCGCAGGCGGCCATCGCGCTGGTAAAGCAGATCGGCATCGTTCCGGAGTGGGATGAGTACTGGGATCGCTACTTCGGGTACGAGCTGCGCGAGGTCAGCGGCGGCGTGGCGGCGAGCACCGACCGGGGCGCGGTGCTGGAGGATCTCGGCTACGGCAACGCGATGTACTGGTCGGACCCGGAGGCGCCGATCCACGCGCTGTGGGATGCGGTCACCATGCCGGCGCTGGTGCTGCGCGCCCGGCAGGAGATCTTGCCGGGGTTCGGGTTCATCCTGCCCGCCGCGGAGGCGGAGCGGTTCGCGGCGGCGGTGCCATCGGCACGGGTGGTGGAGATCGACGCGAATCACTACACGATCATCACGCACGACGATTCCATCGCCGCCATCGGTGCGTTCCTGCGCACGAGCTGACGCCCCCGGGCGAAGTCGGGCCCCCGGCGGTTGGCGGCGGCCGCCCGGCCACCGTCACCGGCCGCGCTGGAGCGCAGTGATCAGTGCTTCCGGTGGAGTGCTGGCTGGCCGGTCGCTGACTTGCCCGTCGCCAACTTCGATGAGCCGCCAGGCGCCGTCGTCGCGGAGGGCGAAGTCGGCGGTCACGAACGGCAGGTCCACGGCCTCGATCAGCGCTGCCGCTTCGCCCGGGCTGAAGTGAGCGGGCGGCTGGTCGCCGGGAGTGTCCGGGTGGGCTGTGGTCAGCGCGCGAGTGCCGTTGACCCACCAGGTGCGGACCTCGGCCGAGGTGAAGCGCTCGAAGCGGCGCAGGACGAACCCGCCGGTGAAGTCGTCGTCACGGAGCTGGCGGAACCGGGTGGCCACCTGCCACGAAGCCGGCGCGTCCCCCCAGATCGGGGATGAAGGCTGCCTCGTGCCAGTAGTGCTTCATGGATTTGGTGTAGTCGCGTACCACCGCGGGGCCGGGGCCCAGTTGCTGGCGTGCCTGATCGAAGCCGGCCTGGTCATCGCCAACGGTCCAGGCCGACAGAGGGGTGACGGCGGCCAGAGCCGAATACCAGCCGGGCAGTTCATGTGCGCGCTGGTAGGCGCCGGCGGTGGTGCGCAACATGACCTCTCGCTGGCTCAGCGCGGCGGCGAACGCGGCGTACTGCTGGCTGGTCAGCATCCAGCCCCGGTAGACCGCATCGTCTTCGCCGCTGGGTACGCGGGCGGCGGCCTGCCCGGCGCCATCCGGCTGAGTCAGCGCGTCATGGTCGACGAGGGCGACCTCGATCCCGGCGTCCCGCGCGGCGGCCGCCTCCGCTGCGAAATGCTCATCGGGGCGGCGCGGGGCCAGCACGACTGAAGGAATCAGTAACCATCACCCGTGCATCGTGCCCGGCCCGGCCACCCAGCCGCTACCGGTTCCGCCCGTGCCGCGCTACCACCGATCGGGGCTGGGGCCCATCCCACGGTGATATACCATCCGGCAGCTCACCGGTTCGGCTGGTTCCGGATGCCCGGTACTGGGGCCGACCGGACAACGAAACGCGGCGCCAATGTGCTGACGCCACGTTTCTTATCGCTGGACGGCTAGGCTCCGGCTTCTGGGTCTGCCTGCTCGGCCCCGCGCACCTGCGGGACGCTCGGCCAGCGGCCTAACGGACAGTCCCCGCCCGGGTGCTTATTGGCGGAGGATCTTGCACCGCTCTTCCTCAGACCTGTGCGATCACGGCACCGGAATGGCAGGCGTCGATTGACCAGCATCAGGCCGTCGACGCCCGGGTACCGCCGCAGCAATTCCTTGATCTGCTGGCCGAGGGAGACAGCGTTCTTGGAACCGATCAGCTCCGGGCGGGGGGGTGTCGGCGGCGACGAGATAGAAGTCCTCGTCCTCCTTGTGGCGTGGCCGAGGAAGTAAACGAACAGCGTCGCCTGCTCCCGGCCAGCGCGGGCCATGGCGTCATCGAGCGCGGTCTCCACCGCCACCCGGGTGGCGGCCGGACCGGTGAGGAGTTCCCGGCCGTCTGGAAGCGCGGGCTGGCATGCCCCGTACCGGCGGTCGAGGACCACCGCGTGCAGGTGCCTGATCACCTCGGGGACGAAATCGAGCCGGCCAAAGCGGTCGTTCTGCGCCCCGATCAGCAGCGCCCGCCGCTCAACCATGGAATATTCCTGCCGGATGAACCGTGCCACCGCGCCCGTAACCATCCCACTGGAACCGGCCGCTCGGAGGGGTCATGGCACAGATCGTGCTCATCCACGGCATCGGGCAGCAGGCCAGCACCGTCGAGGAGCAGGAGGCCGCGTGGCTGCCCAGCCTGGTCAAGGGGGTCCTGGCCAGCGGGCACCCGGATGCGGCGGCCGTGGCCGCGCGGGTCGCGGCCTCGACCGGCCAGAACCGCCCGCCGCTGGCCCGGATGGCATTTTACGGTGACCTGTTCCTGCCCGCCGGCACGCAGGGGGAGGAGGCCCCGGCATCGCCCGCCGCCGAGGCCCTCGCCGAGGCCCTCGCCGAGGCCTTCGGGGTCGCCCTGCTGGGCCGCGCCGCCGTCAGCGATGACTCCCGGCTGGCGGCCGAGGCGGCCAACGCGCTGCGCCAGGCCGATCCCGATCGCGACGGCGTCCAGGGTCTGGGTGCCCGCGCCCGCGGCGCGGTCGCTGTGCTGGACGGCAACGCCTGGCTGACCGCGCGCATCTTCGGGGCACTTCAGAAGGATGGCCGCACTGCCTGCGGCATTCGGCGATCACCTTCGCGCTCGACGCCGGCGCGACCCTGCGCGACGTGCAGGACTACGCCGGGCATAAGGACCCCGCACGACCCGTCGGTACGACCATGCCCGGGACGGCCTGGACCGCAACGCCGCCTACGTGGTCGCGGCCTACCTCACCTGACCGGGACACACTCCTGGCGGCCCCTCCGTGGCCCGGCCGCTACGTTTACGACCTGGAGCCGATCCGTCACGGGCATCGCGGCCGGAGCTGGCGCGGCCGTCAGCGCTTCCCGCCCAGCAGGCTTAGCAGATCTATCCGCCCTATCAGACCTCGTAGCGCGCAGGCATGGGCGCAGCGGCGCGGGTTCGATGTCATTGAGCACCGCCAACTCGGCGGCGATCGGTGCGTCCGGTCCCGGGAATGGTAACGACGGGCACCGAGGAGACCGGGTGATAAAGCGGGTTATCATCCGGTAAACGTTCGGCCGCCGACCCGACGTCCATCCTGGGTTCCGCAGATAGGAACCCGGGCCGCAGCGAGCGGTCGGCGTTCATGGTCGCCAAGGCGGAACGCGGCGAGGGCTGGGCGCGCACCTCGCAAGGCTGCCGTCGTGATCGGCGGGCTACAGCGTCTGGCCGCTGAGAATGACCGTGCCTGCCAGAGCACCGTTCTTGCTCGGCGGCCCGAGCGTGATCTCCATCGTGGGGAAGTCGTGCGGATCGACAGCGCTCGTCATAGAAAACGTCCCGCTCCCGTTATCGGGAACGAGGAATGTGCCAGCGGACGCCACTTGCCGGCCATCCCGGCTCACGTACCAGCATCCGTACCACGGCTCAGGGTCAAAGTGTCTGAGGTACGCCACGGTCAAGGTGACCTTCCAGCTCCCGGAGGCGCCCTGGCGGGCCGTCGCCTGCCCGGTGGCTGCTCCGTAGCCACTCGCTTTGCCCGCGGCGGTGACATGCAGCGGGATCACAACTGTGGCTTGCGCCGGGGTGGTCCGACCCCCGCCAAGGCTGAGCGGAACCACGATGGCCGCAGCGACGATGACGGCTGCGGCGGCAACGACCGCGGCGAGGCGGCCGCGGTGACGCCCCCACACCGGCAAGGAGGTGACCTCCGGCCGGGGTTGCGGCTCTTGCCGGGGGCCGGGCCGTGGCACCGGCAATACCCGGGTCTCGTACTCGGCTGGAAGCTTGCGTTCAGGTGGTGGGTAGATCCGGGTGACAGCACGGTCTTCTGCATCATGGTCCCCGGCATCCGGGTGGCCGCCGGGTTCGGCCGCCTGTTCGGCCAGAGCTGCGGCCATGGCGGCGACCGTCCGGTCCTCGAGGTCGGCTGGCGGTTCGACGCGAGGGGGAAGCTGCTTGATGATCCCGCCGATCTCGCTGTATTCATCCACGACGGCCCGGCAGTGGCGGCACCCAGTGAGATGGCGGATGAACGTGACGCCCGCTGCCGTGGGCAGGTTGCCGAACGCAAAGTCGAAGGCGCCGGGGTGGGCAAGCTCGATGTCCCGTTCAGAAAGCATCGGCGCTGCCTCGCAGGCTGGCCAGCTCGGCACGCAGCGTGTCTGCGGCCTTAACCGACCGGGACTTGACAGTACCAACCGGGATGCCCAGACGCCCGGCGATCTGCGAATGAGTCAGGCCGTCCCGGACCAGGCGCATCACATCCGCGTAGATCGACGGCAGCTGGTCGAGGGCCTGATCCACGGTGAACACCGTGAGCGCCTGATCAACGTTGTCGTACTGGGGCGGCAGCTGGAAGTCCTCCACCGGCAGGAACGGGCGGGACGAGGGGCGCCGCGCGATGTCATAGGCCGTGGTGCGGGCCATCGTGAACAGCCAGCCTCGCACCGGTCCCCGGCCAGGATCATAGTTCCGGGCCTGCCGACAGAACTTGATGAAGGTCTCCTGGACCATCTCCTCGGCCAGCCCCTGGTCGTGAAGCACATGGACGCCGAACCTGAACAGCTCCATGTGGTACTTGCGATACAGCCGCCGGGCCGCCTCGTCTGAGTCGCGCCTGGAGGCGATCCTGGCGATCAGGCCTATCTCGTGCGGGCCGGTGCGGGCCCCGCTGTCGCTCCACGGCAAGGTCCCCACCCCTTGTTGAGCTCTACAGCTCACCTGCCGACCGGTTCGGGCTTCGGCCTGGTTCCAGTATGTGGTCTTGCCCCCGGAAAGAACATTGCCGGCCGAGCGAACCGATCTGCTCCCTGGCCCCGTAAGTGAAGCGCTGACGGCACAAACCGGCGGCAGGAGGGGGCCAGGGATGGCGAGCGTACGCGATGGATGGCCGCAGTACTGGGCGGCCTGGGGCGAGTGGAGACCGGCCTGGCAAGTCAGGCAGCCCTGCGGGTCAGTCCCGGCTACTTCCGCGTCGCCCTCGCCGACTCCCACCGCTAAGACGAACGTCATCGGCAATTCGCGGTCCGGTCGGCACGATTACGCTCGGTTTGCGGTCGCTGGCACATTTCCTGCCGGTGCCCCAGTTAGCGGTCGCATGAATGATCGTGACATCAAATCTTGCCGGTGATGCGAACCGTTCCGCTCATTGTGCTCGTAGGTCTTTCAAAGCCAAAGCCGGGAGCCGTCGGCGCCCTGTCACAGGGAGATGTCCAGTGCCCTCGGGTTCCTATTCAGTCCCAGGAGGGGAAATCAGCCATGCAACCAAGGAAATTCCGCATGCTATCCGGCGCACCCCAGCAGCCACATTCTTCACGGGGAGAAAACAAAATGAAGCTCACACTCGCAAACAAGGTGAAGCTCGTAGCAATACCAGCTATCGCGTTGGCAGCCGGTCTCAGCCTCGCAGCATGCGGCTCCGTAAAGGCCCCTGCCGCAGCACCGGCCATCACCCACACGGTGACCGCACCGGCTGCAGGTCCGAAGCCCACCACGCCCGCACCTACTACGTCAGCACCGGCCCCGTACGTGCAGGCTCCCGCACCAGCACGTGAGCCCACCTACTTCACCAGCAGCACGGCTGTTGTGCAGCAGTTCTATCAGGACATCAACGACAGGGATTATTCGGACGCATGGGCGCTGGGCGGCGACAACATCGGCGGCAGTGATTACGCCGGATGGGTGGCCGGCTGATGACACAATGCCACTTACCGTGAGTTGATCTTGTTTGCCGGTATTACCGTCGGCGCTGGCAGGCGGCTGGGATGATCCCGGCTTGTGGCGCAGAATGCTGGGGTGGCTGCTGGCGGCCGGTGGACGGACGAGGTTTCGCTCGGGGTGCTCGCTTCGTCGGTACCGCGTGACGTCATCGATGACGCGGTCAGCGCGGCAGGCCGCAGCGCGAAGCGGTCGGACGGGAAGCTGCCACCGCACGTCATGGTGTATTTCGCGATGGCGATGGCGCTGTTCGCCGAAGACGACTATGTGGAGGTCGCGGCCCGGCTGGCCGGGACGCTGAGCTCGTGGGGGTGCTGGGATGCCCGCTGGGGCCCGCCGACGTCGGGCGGGATCACCCGGGCACGCGAGCGGCTGGGCTTTGAGCCGCTGCGGGACATCTTCGCCCAGGTCGCAGTGCCAGTGGCAGATCAGCTGACCCGCGGTGCGTTCCTGGGGCCGTGGCGGCTGATGAGCATCGACGGGTTCGAGTGGGACGCCCCGGACACGCCCGGCAACGCCGCCGCGTTCGGGTATGCCGGTTCCGGGGCGGACCGCTCAGCGTTCCCGAAGGTCCGGGTCGTTACGGTCAGCGAGTGCGCCTCCCATGCCGTGGTGGATGCCGAGATCGGCGGCATCGCCGGGAAGGGCGCCGGAGAGCAGTCGCTGGCCCGCAGGCTGTATGCGCGGCTGGCGGAGGATTGGCTGCTGATAGCCGACCGCAATTTCTATAACTGGGCGGACTGGTGCACGGCCGCGGACTCCGGCGCGGCGCTGCTGTGGCGGGTCAAGTCCGATCTCACGCTGCCGGTGCTGGAACTGCTGCCGGACGGCTCCTACCGCTCGGTGCTGATCAGCCCGAAGATCACCGGTAAGGCCCGGGAACTGCTCATCGGGGCAGCCCGTGCCGGGGAAGACCTGGACGCGGGCAGAGCCCGCCATGTCCGGGTGATCGAGTACGAGGTGCCCGGCCGGGACGGCGACGGCAAGGGCGAGCTGATCGCGCTGGTCACTACCATTACCGATCTGCGGCAGGCCCCGGCGGACGCGCTGGCGGGCACGTATCACCAGCGCTGGGAACATGAAACCGGAAACGGCCAGCTCAAGACGCACCTGCGCGGCCCGGGCCGGGTGCTGCGCTCCCGCAGCCCGGACATGGCCCGCCAGGAGATCTACGGCTACCTGCTGGCCCACCATGCGATCAGCTCGCTGATCTGCCAGGCCGCCACCGAGGCAGACATCGACCCCGACCGGGTCAGCTTCACCCGCACCGTCCGCATCATCCGCCGGGCCATCGGCCCGGCCTTTCCCCCCTGAGCAGGAAGAACATCTGCACGCCGCGATCAAGGCCGACATCACCAGGAAGCAGAACCTCAACCCGCAGCGCAGGCACCGGACCTACCCCAGGGCCATCAAGCGAGCGCGCCACAACTCCTACCGCGTCAAGCGAGCCAGCGACAAAGGAACCCGCCACACCGGACCGCCAACCATAAACCTAGTCAACCTGCGCATACACCGGCCCGCAGCATGATCAATTTACGGTAAGTGGCATTGGGCTATGACACCACGGTCAGCGTCTCGCTAGGCACCTTCAGTGCATTCGGCTCAGATCAGGTCCAGGCCAGCCTGTCAGCATTGCATAGTGACGGCACCACGAACACCTACGAAGGCACCTACACCGTTTCGGGTGGCGTTATCGTCGCCGCGAGCATTGAGCCTTTTTCATCCTGATCTTGGAGTGGCTCGGCATATCAGCTGATCTCGGGCGGCATGTCGGCTTGAGACATAGCGAAGCCCTGGTAAATGAAGCGATCGACCAAGATCCGCATCCGCCACCAAGGGGCTTCCATGCTTTTCTACCCTGCCGCGCTGCCGCTGTCTGCCCGGACCCTCACTTCTGTCGCCGGGATCATCCGCCGTCATCGCAGGAAGATCGGGTCGTGCTGGCGCAAGCTCAGCCCCGGGCGGCAAGCCCTGCTGGTGCTGGCCTACCTGTGCAAGGGCGAGACATTCGCCGGGCTGGCCGCCGGGTTCGGCATCGGCACCGCCACCGCCACCGCCACCGCCTGGCGCTATGTCACCGAAACCGTGACCCTGCTGGTGGCAGAGTCCCGGCGTGTTCCGCGAATGTCCGTTGCCGTCCTAGTCGAGGCCGTGGAGGCGGAGAGTCTCGGTGGGCGTGGTGTGATCGCGGCGGCCTTCAGGGATGTGCAGGTAGCCGGCGTCCTTGATGGCCGCGATGATGGCGGCGCGGATGGTGGCCAGGTTGGCGGGCCCGCTGCCGGTCCGGCTGGTGGCAGTATCTTCATGGAAGGTCACGTCCCGAACGGATGTGGTGGTGCGCCTCGATGGACCAGTGCTCGCGGACCAGGCGGGCCAGATCCTGCGGGCGGCGTCGGCGCTGGTCAGGCTGGTGACGGCGTACACGGTCTCGCGGGACGTCTTGCCGCTGGCTCTGTCCTGCCGCCGGTGGGTGATCTTGATGGCCTGGCGGGCATGGGGGGAAATCCAGGCGGCTGACGTGGGCCCAGTGCCGCTGGGCCAGTCCTCGCCGAAAAGAGGCTCACTAGCCTCTTCCCGGCCGCGGTCCCTGCGCCCGCTCACCGCCCACCTCGCTCTGTGCTCACCGGTTGCGGTCCTGATGTTTCGCTGGCCTTTGACAAGTGCCTGGCTGACACACCCAGTCGGGTGCACGTCCGCGGTGCCGGCCTCCAGGTCGCCCTGCTGCGCCTCCCGGGTGGCGGTCATCCGCCGCCTCCAGTTCTGCCTCGTCAGCCTCGCGCGCCTGTGGCGCGCTCATGTGTATTCGCCTGAGCGTTATTCGAGACGCATGGAGCGACTCGCATCGCTGGGCCAGTTTCAAAACGACCAGCTTGGTGCAGCCTCAGCCGACTACGGATCGGGGGCCCAGCGGTACGGGCAGGGGGTATCCCGACCCCCGGACCGTTTCGCCCCTACGGGCAACCACGCCTGACGCTCGACGGCCAGAGACGACCAGGTTGGGGGCAGTCAGATGATGACCTTGACTCTCCCGCAAGCATTCCCGCAAAGGAGCGGGCTCAGGACCTGGCTGCGGTGAGAGTGATGCAGGCTACCTTGGCCGCCTGTCCTGAGCTGCTTTCGGCGTTCCCCCCGAGGAGCGGCCCTGGGGTCCGGGGCTGCAGGCGGACAAGTATGCCGCCGCGGTGAGAGCGACCTGCCAGCACGTAACGGCTGGACGCTGGCCAAGCGGGCCGGGGACCGGACCCCAGACCGGATGCAGCGGCTGCTTAGCCGCGCGGTCTGGGACGCCGCCGCGGCGATGAAAGTGGTGCGTCGGTTCGCTGTCGCCGGGCTGGACCAGCCGCCCGCGACGGCGGCCGCCGGGGCCTGGCGATCGGCGCGATCGATGAGACCAGCCAGGTCAAGCAGGGCGAGCGCACCGCCGGGGTCAAGCGGCACTAGACACATTCGCCACCTACCTGTTTGCTTGCTGACCTGCTGAAACAGTGCTCACTGATGCGCAGGAGCTGGCGACGTTGAGCGTTGCGGTGCGGCCAAAATGCGGCCAGCGTGACTAGGTAACCTCATCAAGTCGATCGTCGGTCGACTTTCAAGAGGCAGTTGACAGTGGCGCTGGTTGGGGACAGCGGGCTTCGCTCGCGATTCCCTGCTCGCAAAATACGTCCAGACTGTCGGCGGCCGCCGCTCACCTTGGCTTGCAGTCACGGCACGTCCGTCAGGGTCGGCTGCTTCTGCCCCTGTTGTGGTCAGCTTTGGTGGTCAGCGATCACGGACCTGGCCTCTTCGCCTACCGGGTCCGGCACGTGGCCGCCCGGCTCACTCGCTCCGCCCGCCAGGCCTGCCTGAGGATTGACCACACCTGGCGGGGGTGCGGCCCAGATCGCCGAAGGCTTCCAGCGGCCACGCGCCGCATTCGCCTCACCGGCTGCCACCTGGCCGTCTTCTACCGCCACCGCCTGGCGCCAGCCTGGCTGCGAGGAGCGATTCCGCCCGCCCAGGCCACCATCCCGGGCCTCGCCGCAAAAGGCTCGTGGCGGTGGGCTGGCCCACCGCCACGAGTCGCGCATCCTCTCAGGCAACTAGCTGCAGTGCCAGCCTTCGACCCATTGCTGGTCCCAGCTTTGGTACCAGCCGTAGGATCGGTGCCAGCCGTAGGTGTAGTAGCCGTAGGTGGAGTTCCAGTACAAGCCGTCTTGCCAGTACCAGCCGTCGTGCCAGACTTCCTCCGGGCTCCAGCCCCAGCCGTACCAGCAGTAGTTGGCGCGCTGCACGGTCTGGCTGTGGCTGGGCGTGGTAACCGTCGCTGGGTGCGCAGTACTGGCGGACGCCACACCAGCACCAGTCATCCCCGCACCGCCGACCGCGGCAGCCGTAGCCACCACAGCCGCGAACCGCTTAATCCGTCCCATGGTGTCCTCCATTCGGTCGATCTCTTTACCTCAGAATCCACTCTGGCTACCGACTTGAACGTCGACCGCCTTCTCTCGCTGCACCTACGGGACCAGGGAGCGGATCGGTTCGCCCGGTCGGCAAAATTTTTTGGCGATGCCCAGGACCACTGGATCATCGAAGCTGGCGGCCGGGTCCATCCGAGATCGGCTACTCCCGTCACGACCACATTCCGCTGGGGGCGGGATACGCGGCCACCGCCGCGCATGTCGTGGCTTGATACAACAGAACGGCCAGTGGCGATGGGTGGGTGGTGTCCGCTAGCCCGTCCTTACGTGATCTTCGATTGCGGGGATGGGGGTGCTGGCCTGGGTTTTTGTCGTGCTGAGGCGTCTACTGGGCGGCTCCGTTCGTGGGTACGGTGGTTACGGTCCGTCGAGGCTGAGCGGGATGGGCTTGCCGAGCAGCTCGAAGACGCGGCGCTGTTCGGGGGTCGGCGTTGCCAGTTTTTCGAGGCGTTTCCCGGCGAAGCTGACGGTGTTTCTGGTGAGTGTGGCCAGATGGGCGACCAATTCGTGGTAGCCGCGGACGGGCAGCTTGTCCGGGGTGATTTTGCCGGTGTCTTTCGCGGCCGCGGCGGCGGATCTGCGGGCCGGGACTACCGGGTCTTCGCGGGCGGGCTTTGTGTTATCGGTGAAGGTGAGCGGCGCCAGTGCCCGACGCAGGTGCCAGGTGAGGTAGGTGGCGAGCATGCACAAGAACACGTGGCTGCGGACCCGGTTTTCCAGGTAATGGTAGATGGGCCGCAGGTCGATGTCCTCGGCTTTCATCGACCAGAAGTCGCGCTCGAGGTTCCCGAGGTCTTTGTATGCCTCGATGGTCTCGCCGCTGCCGAGTTTGTCCGCGGTGGCGGATGTGCGGATGACGTAGATTCCGTCCAGCGCAGCCTCGGCCGCGATTTTCTCCTCGTCTCGCCGCCAGCCGAAACGCCCGTCGCCGATATCTGTGATGAAGTGCTTGCCGACCTTGCGCTTATTGATGACCTTGCCGGCCTTGATCCCGATCTTGCCGGCGTCTTCCAGCCGGCCCGCCTGAACCGACTCCCTGATTTTGCCCAGTTCTTCCTCGGTGGCGGCCAGGAGGGATTCGCGCTTGGCGGCGCGCTGCGCGGCCAGCGCGGGATTGCGGCAGCAGATCAGCCGCTCGCCGGGATATCTGGAGTCGGTGATCTCGGCGAAGTTCTGGTCGTCGAACAGCGACATCTGCAGCGGCCCGTCATCCCTGGCCAGGGCGGCGATGGAGGGGGCGCGCAGGGCGGTGATCCAGCCCGCCCCCGGCAGCGCCCTCAGCTGGCCGATCCGCACCTTGGTGACCGAGCCGCGGTCGCCGACCAAGATGACCTCATCGAGCCCGAATTTGCCGCGCACCACCGGGATGATTTCCCCGAATGCCACCGAGTCGGAGGTATTTCCGGGAAAGACACGGACCGCGACCGGGATCCCAGGGATTCGTCAAAGTCGGCGTGACAGTGTGTGAGTGACGGGGCGGGCTTGAGATAGCCGCGGCGATATTTCAGGGGTTCCGGGATGGCCGCGGTCGTTACGTTCCGTGACCGGTATGCGGGGCCGGTGGCGGCATGCGTGAGGCGGATGCGGCGGAAGTGAGGGCGCGGCCAGGCTGCCGCGGGTGATGATTCAGGTTCTCACGCCAGGAATCTTCGCCTTAGGAATGCCTTGACCGCGCCCGGTTCCTCATCATGGCTTGCCGACTGCATCTGCCGCCACCTGCCTGCCGGGATCGTGCCTGATCCGGTGCCGTTCCGGGAGGTGCTGGAGGGACTGCTGGCCGATACGCGGAAGGCGCGGGGAAAGCGGCATCCGCTGCCGTCGCTAGTCTCGGTGGCGGTCGCGGGCACGGCGGCCGCGCTGAGCGGCCCGCTGGCGATCGCGCAGGCCGCGGCGTGCTGGGATCAGGAGGTGCTGGCAGCGCACGGCTGCTGGGTAAGCCCGCGGACCGGGCTGCGGGTGGCGCCGTCGGCGTCGATGCTGGACAGACTGCCGAAACTGCTGGACCCGGACGAGTTCGAGGCTGCCCTGACGGCGGCCGTGGCCGCCCTTGCGCTGGATCCCGCTGTCCCGGCCGCGTATGCCGCGCGCCGCGCGCAGCAGCAGCGCGAGCAGGAGGAAAAGCGGAAGAAGCGGAAACGGAAGCCGCCGGCGGCGGAGAGCTTCCGGGAGGAGAGGCAGGACGGCTGGTTCCGGCCCCACCCGCAGCACCCGTGGCTGGACCCTGCCGCCTGCGGGGATCCCGGGCACGTCCCCGCACGCCAGGGCGTCGCCGTGGACGGGAAGGAGCGCAAGGGCGCGAAAGCCGGCGGCGGCAGGAAAGTGCACCTGCTCGCCGCCGTCACCCATACTCCCGGGATAGTGATCACCCAGGACAGGGTTGCGAAAGCCGGGAAGGCCAACGAGATCAGCCACTTCAAGCCGCTGCTCGCGCCGCTGCCGATCGCCGGGACCGTCGTCACCAGCGACGCCATGCAGGCGAACAGGGACAACTCCCTGTTCCTCCGGAAGGTCAAGGACGCGCACTGGCTGTGGCCCATCCTGGGCAACCAGCCGAACCTGAACGAGACCCTGAATGCGCTGTCCTGGGAAACCATGCCCGTCGCCGCCGCGACCAGCGAGATCAGCCGCGGCCGGATCGAGACCCGCACCATCCGCGTCCTGCCTGCCCCCGACGGCACTGGCTTTGAGGACGCGCGCCAGGCCCTGCTCATCGAACGGTACGTCACGTACAAGAAGAAAGGCCGGTGGCATACCCGGGCCGAGGCCGTCCTCTACCTCACCAGCCTGAGCGCGGACGGCACCACGCCGGAAGACCTGCTCGCCCACGTCCGGGGCCACTGGCAGGTGGAGCACGCGCACTGGCTACGCGACGTGATCTGGAAAGAAGACAAATCCCTCATCCGAACCGGAAACGGGCCACAGGTATGGTCCGCCCTCACGAACCTCGTCATCACCCTGTTCCGCGTACAGGGAGTAACCGGCTACACCGCCGAAACCCGCCGCATTGCCCAGGACCCCCGCCGCGCACTCCAGATCCTCGACCTCACAGGCCTTTCATCAGGCTAAACAGCCCTCATGACTTTGACGAATCCCTGACCGGGATCCCGGCCCGGCTGGTGACCATGCCGAACTCGATCTGCTCGCGGTTCTTCTTCCCGTCCCGGGAATGCCCGAACGCCCCCAGCGGGCAGCTGCGCCCTTCCAGCCACGCCGACGACAAATCGAACAATGCCAGCCCGCCGCGCTCCAGGTGCCGGGCCGCCAGTTTCTTCTCGATCGCGTCCTGCCGGGACAGCAGCCAGTCCATCGCCGCATACACCTCATCAGTGCCTGCATTTTCCACACCCAGGTCCGCGCCCAGCGTGGTCTCAGCCCACCAGCGGGTGGTGGCCAGCTTCGAGGCCGGCGCGACCGCCCGGGCGATAATCAGCCCGTATGCCAGGTCCCGCTCAAGGCAATCCGGGCCCAGGAGCTTTTTCAGCCCCAGCCGCGATGCCATCACGTGCGCCGCGGCGACATGCCCGTGCGGCAATGACCGCTCGATTTCGAACATATCGCCCGCGTCCACCAGCACCGACCCGGAAAGCGACGCCTTCAGCGCCGTGATCGCGCTGTCGGGAAGCGCGGACAGATTCGCCAGCGTTTCCTTTTTCACTTTCCCGCCGTCGCGGTAGGAGCGGCGCAGCAGATGAGTCCGGTAAGTCCGTGCCTGGCCGTTGCGGGCCCGGTAGGTCTTTGACGGGCTCTCGACGTACATCCCCGCATGCCGTGGGTCCTTCACATGGCTATTATCGCAGCTCAACCCTACCGACGTCCAGGATATTTCGTGGGTACATTCCGCGACGTGCAGCGACCAATTACCGCAGGTCATCCTGGACGACGCTACAGACAGTTACTGCAAGTTCGGGCTAGCTGGGGACCCGGGCTGGGGGCGTCGGTCCGGCAGCGAGCCGACCCCAGGGCATGCTCGGCGGCCGTCTCAGGATGGTTACCGCACTGCTGCCCACACCTTCGGCGCAGTCGGCCCGGTCAGCGCGGTCATGACGCAGTTACCCGGTCCGGATGGTCCACCCAGCGGGCCAGGACGGGGGGCTTGCGCACATCGGAACGACCGTGGGCGCTAACGAGACGACTCTCGGCCCTCCACCGGCCGTGGTGGTTCCATTGTGGGCCAAGCCCCGGCATGTCATTTGCCGGGGCGGTTACGTTTCGCGCCCAGACGCACCCGGGGCCCGGGACTCGGTACGCCCAGGGAAGGATGCTCATTCCACGCGGCGCCGGTGCTGTCTCAGCGGGCACCGTCACGGATATCCCATCGCGGCCTGAACATCCCGCAGGGGTTCAGCACGTTCAGGCGGGCGTGCAGTATCGCCATCCGCCGGAGAGCATCATCGGCGCGCGCGGTCTCCCCGCGGATGCCGAAGGTAAGGCAAGGCAGGACGAGGAGCTGTAATACCCGCTCTCCCGTCCGGCAGCCGCCTTGTCGAAGGCCTCCAGCAACTGCTGGCAGCGCTCGAGGTCAGCTTCGGACTCGATGACGCATCCGTCCACGGTCAGGTACGCCCACCCTGCGGCGGCCTGCCCAGCCTTAGCCTCGGCGACCAGCAGGTGCCGATCCAGTTCGCGGGCCTGGTCGGGAGTCATCAAGCACCTGCGCATGGTGGACAACGGCTGCCCTGACCATACGGCGGCCCAGTGACATTTCTGCCTGGCCGGGGATCGTCTGATAACCCGCTATCACCCGGTTCTGTCGGTGCCCGCCGCTACCATCCGGGGCATGGCAGATGACCAGGAAACGGTGACCGCAGCGGCGCACCTCGGTCAGATCGGCCAGGTACCGAGGATCGGTGCTGGTCACCTGTCCAGCGTCACACCGCGGCGCTCCCGGATGCCGCGTTATCGCCGGATCCGGCATCCGGCCGGGCTGCCTGCGGCGCCGTGATGGCTAGCCGGGCCGGGAGCCCGGGACTAGGCGGCGGGATCTGGCCAGCGGCCTCGCGGTGGCCGCCCGCGAGTTCTGGCAGGTACTTGTAGATGGTGGAGCGGCTGACGCCGAGCAGCCGGGCGATGCTGGAGATGCTGTTGCCGGGCAGGGTGAGCAGGTCGCGGGTCTGGCGGATCTGCTCGGCGGTCATCGCCGGGGGCCGCCCGAGGCGCTGGCCGCGGGCGCGGGCGGCGTCCAGGCCCTCGCGGATGCCCTCCACGATGAGCTCGCGGATGAACTCGGCCAGGGCCGCGAAGACGTGGAAGACCAGCCGGCCGCCCGGGGTGGTGGTGTCCAGCGCCTCGTGCAGGGACCGGAACCCGACCCCGCGGCGGCGCAGCCTGGCCACGATGGTGATCAGGTCCTGCAGGGACCGTGACAGCCGGTCCAGGCTCGGCACGACCAGGGTGTCGCCCGCGCGGAGGTAGTCCAGGCACGCGGCGAGCTTGGGACGGTCGGCGGTCTTGCCCGACAGCTTGTCGGCGAAGATCCGGATGCAGCCGGCCTCGGTCAGGGCGTGGATCTGCCGGTCCAGGATCTGCCCGGACGTCGACACCCGGGCGTACCCGATCAGCGCACCGGTCAGGTTCGCCGGCTCGGGCGCGAGCAGGTCGTCGTGACCGGCGCCGACGTGGCCGGCCGGGGTCAGCGTCACCCTCCGACCGTACGGGAAACGGCGGTGCCGGAGTTGCTGGACACGCCGGCTTCTCAACACCTTTTTCAGGCGGTCGCCGCCTGCCGGAAATCGCGATCGGGGCACGCCCGGGCGGGTGCCTGAGAATCGTTCGATTTACAATACGGAGCGCACGCCCCGGGGGAATCAGCCCAGATCGCCGGGTGCGGAACCCCGCGCGACCGTCCGGGCCCGTGAAAGTCCTCGCTGAGGACCCGCACGCTGTCGGCGAGGCACGAGGCCGACGGCTTAAGTCGGCCTTCCCGCTGGCCGGGCTGGTCGCGGTCCCGGCTGCGGTCAGGCCGGTCAGGTCGGCGCTGACCTGCCAGAGCCGTGCCGCGGCGGCCTGGTCGTTGCTGCGCTTGGAGGATCTCTTGGGTTTGCTGCTGGCGAAGTAGCGGCCCGTCACCTGCTCGAGATCGGGAGCGGAAGCCAGGTGGATGGACGTGGCGGCGCACACGGCGCCGCTCCTGGCCGCGGGCCATCCGGCGGCCAGCTCGCCACCAGGCTGCCATGCTCCCCGCCTGGGTGAATCTTGTGGCGGTATCTCACGGTGAGATACCCACCGGTCGCCATCTGGCCTCGGACCTTAGCGCCGGCCACTAGGACGGGGGACTCCTGGCAACCGGTGGCGCCCTGTTACTGATGAGGCATTTAAAACTAGTGTGATTGAAGTTAAAGATGTCTGTTTCTCGATGGATAAGCCCCTACCTCTGTCTTTCACCGGGATTGGCGACACGCCGGGCGTGAAATGCCGTAAATAGGGGCGAGGCGCACCTGACCAGCCAGAATGCGATTTGTCTAGGATCGCGATCTGGCTGAGGCGGGTGCACCTCTTCCGTGCAAGGTACTTCATGGGCTGCTGGCCTGGAACTTGTCGGCGATGATGAGCGGCTGGCCGCCCATGCGGGGCTGCTGCCGCTGCGGCTGCTGGCGGAGGGAACTGGGCTGCGGGCCGGGCTGTCGGCGGCGATGCGCCGGCGGGGTTCCAGCCCGTTATACGACCGCGGCCAGCTCCTGGCCGATCTGGCCCTGGTGCTGATCGCCGGCGGTGAGGCGATCAGCGATTTCCAGGCGCTGGCGCACCTGGCGCCGCTGATCGGGCCGGTTCCCTCCGCACCGACGGTGTGGCGGGCCCTGTCCGAGGCCAGGGAACTGCAATTGTCCCGGCTCAACGCCGCCGTGGTGGAGTTCCGCCGGCACTGGTGGAGCCAGCTCGCGGCCCGGCCGGAGGGGTTTCCCTGGCTGCGGGTAGCAGGCCGTGAGCTGACCGGTGTGACGGTGGTGGACCTGGACGCCACGATCGTGTTCGCTGCGTCCGGGAAGGACAACGCGGTGGCCACCTACAAGGGTGGCATTGGTTTCTGCCCGAACCTGGCGACGTGTGACAACACCGACGACGTCCTGGTGATTGACCCGCGGCCAGGGAACGCGGCCGCCAACGACGCGCAGGACAACATCGCCGCCCTGGATACGGCGGTGTCCCGGCTGCCGGGGGCGTTCCGGCGCCGGCTGCTGGTCCGCCTGGACGGGGCCGGGTTCTCTCATGAGCTGCTCGAGCACATCGCCGCAGGTGGCGGCAGGCAGGGCCGGAACTGGGAGTTTTCCGTCGGCTGGTCGTGCACCGAGCGGGAGATCGAGGCGATCGGGCGAGTTCCCGCCGGCGCCCGCCAGCCCGCGATCGGCCAGGACGGGGACGTGCTGGAGGACACATTCGTCGCTGACATCACCGGCCTGCTGGACCTGCAGGAATGGACCGGGAAGATCCCGGGCCTGCGGATCATCCTGCGCGACGAGCCACTGCACCCGCGCTACCGCCAGCGGGCCACCGAGCGGGAGAAGAAACTCGGCCGCCGCTACCAGCTGATCGCCACGAACACCCGGGCCGGGCAGGTCGCCTGGCTGGACGCCCGCCACCGCTCCCACGTGCACGTCGAAAACGACGTCAAGCAGGCCAAGGCGCTCGGGCTGAACCGGTGGCCATCCCGACACTGGGCCATCAACGTGGCCTGGACCCAGATCGTGGCCCTGGCCGCGAACCTGCTCGCCTGCTTCCGCCATCTGGCCCTGCCGGCCGGTGAGCTGCGTGAGGCGGCCCCGAAGCTGCTGCGGTTCCGGCTGCTGCACGTACCTGGCCGCCTGACCCGGGGCCAGCGGAAACGCTGGCTGCACCTGCGCGCGGACTGGCCCTGGACCACTGACCTGATCAACGCCTGGCACGCGGTCAGGGTCCTGCCCGCACCGACCTGACCCCAGGACCGCCGACCCGCAACCCAGGAAGGAGATCAGCCGGAATGTGGAACCGGCGCCCCCGACGCGGCAGTCGGGTTACGACCCTACCCACGAACAGGAAGTCCATGATCCAAAACTGGGAACGGTGATCAAGGGGCCAGCCCTGTCACTCCAATGAAAGATCCAGGCCTAGGCTCAGAATGGCGCGCTGGCCTTTAAATCAGAAAATTAGCCAGATAGTTTCGGTGCGGCGCCGGAGGCATAACCACAGGTCAGCTAGCGCGAGGGGCTCTCGGCTGTAAAGTCATGCGAAGCGTAAAAGCGTGGCTAGTTGAAGGCATGCGAAGTCAGTGCGATTGTTGACCACGTAAACCCTGCAGAGCCGTCAGACCTGGTCAGAACCGGGTCAAACCGGGCAGTACGATACTGGGCTGGCGGCGCTGAGGCATAGAGAAGCGCGCCCGCCTGGCTTGGTGGCAAGAGCGAGCGCGCCTCTGTTGGGAAGATCCCGTGCCGTGGGTTCGGCTGGCTACAAGCCAGCCGGCCCGCGGCGGGCGACATGGGACCAGACCTCGACAGCCAGCTGCGCAAGCGCAACCACCGTCGGACCGTACTGGCCGATGGCGTCCTTCACACGATCCTTGAGCGACCTGTTGCCCATCTGAGTCACTCCAGGCTGGCGGCGATAGGGATTCTCTATGAGACGGCTGCCGCCCCGGCCGTCACGTGCTCGTCCGGCGACGGCCGCCCAATCCCTTTCGCGCCAGGGCCTGAAAATCTCTTCTGGCCGCGAGGCTAGTTCCGAAAGTAGTGGCCCGGTTCTGCGACGAGCGGGATTCTGTCCGGCGTGTCGGTCACATTCCCGGCTAAGCAGATCGCCCGGCGTGAATCAGTCCCGGCAACACACCAGGCCGGACTGGGCAGCCCGGCGCAGCTAGCCGGGCCGCTGCCGGCCACCACCCCCGGGGCGGCTGCGCCAGGGGCACCTGTGGGGAGCTGGTGCGCCGACCCGCACCGCAGGCATCAGGGCCTGGCAGGAGCTGTCGCTGCACTCCCAGCGGCACTCGGCAATCACTTTCGCCCTCGACGCCCGCGACCCTGCGCGACGTGCAGGACTACGCCGGGCACAAAGACCCCCGCACCACCCGGCGGTACGACCACGCCCGGGACAGCCTGGACCGCAACGCCGCCTACGCGGTCGCGGCGTACCTCGCGTAGTTCGGGCCGGCCGGGGTTGGGGCGACGTCCCCTGGACAGGGCCGCGTCGGTGAGTCACACTCCAGTGGGCAATAATTGAATCTGTTTTCGTAAGTAGACAGCGTTGGAGACTACGTTCGATAGGGTCTGCAGCGCAAGAAACCGGAGTCCCTTACCGTCATATCTGCTGGCAGGGAGGCCCCCCGAGCGTGAAACGGGCGAAGGTAGCAGGGCGAGGGGGAGCGAAGAAGGGTGATGGCTAATTCCGGTTCCAGGTCCGCGGCAGATGCGGATCTGGACTCAGCCGATCAGGCGGATGCGGCCGCCCGCGGGCGTGAGCTCATCACCCGGCTGATTCGTCGGCGTGTTGCGTCAGGTCTATCCCAAGCGGCTGTAGCACGGCTGATGCGGACTTCACAGTCTGCCGTGGCACGGCTTGAATCTGGCCAGCATGACGTGCAGCTTTCTACCCTGACCCGGTATACCGGTGCTCTAGGGCTTTCACTGGGCTTCGCAGAGGATATGGGGACACAGGCCGGGGGCTCTAGCGCCGGGCCCGGGGCCGAAACTGCTGAGGCTCCCCCGGAGGGACCGGGCCAACCCGGTCCAAATCATGTGCTCACCTTGCGGCAGCGGAAGGTCCTGCAAGTTATCAGTGATTCCGTGCAGCGCCGCGGGTATCCGCCGTCGATGCGAGAGATTGCTGATGCCGTCGAGTTGACCAGCACGTCCAGTGTTGCTTTCCAGCTCTCCACTCTGGAGAGCAAGGGGTACCTGCGCCGTGACGCCGGGCGGCCCCGCACCGTGGAGACCAGGCTTCCCGGGCACCTGGCAGTGTGGCCCGGAGGCAAGATCGGCGAAGACGCGCGCCTGGGCATCCTGTCGCAGGAGATAACCAACGTTCCCGTTCTCGGTCGCATCGCAGCCAGCACCTCTAGCTTCGCCGAGGAGAGCGCCGGGGAAATGATCCCGCTGCCGAGACAGCTCGTCGGCGAGGGGAAGCTGTCGCTGTTCAAGATTGCCGGTGACTTCATGATCGGCGCCGCTATCGCAGATGGCGACTGGGTTGTGGTCAGGGAGCAGCACGAGGCGGACGACGGTGACATCGTGGTAGCGATAGCCGACGGCGAGACGACCGTGAAGACGTTCAAACGCTCTGGCGATCAAGTCTGGCTCATGCCGCACAACCCGGCTGACACGCTGATACCGGGCGATAAGGCCAGCATCCTGGGACGGGTTGTCACCGTTCTGCGCAGCAGAGTCTGATCCGCAGCATTCGAACCCCCTCCCCTACGGAGGGGGTTCATTCATGTGCGCCGCGCGAGGCAAGTATTCGAACATAGATACTATCATTATACTCTTTCGGCAAGCATCTGGCGTGCTAGTCGATTATGTGTTCTAATAAAATCACCCAGCAGAGCTTACGAAGCGAGTAGGTAACCATGAGACGCTCTGAAGGACGCGGGGACCGTACAAGGCGCAACGGCAAGCTCCCGGCCGCCGTGGCCATATTGGTGGCGGTCATGATCGCCATCGGGAAGCAACCCGCTTCGCCGGTGAAGCCAGCAGATGTGCCACCGAGGCCCGCCGTGGTCACCTACGTGTTGCCATCTGTCCGCGATCCCGCCGATCGGGCGCGTAACACGCCCAGCGACGGCGCCCCCGGGCCGGCCTACGGCGCAACCCCGCCGCCTGGCCCTTCTGACCTGCCTCCTCTGACGGAATGATAATGACTCTTATCATTCCGTTCCCGTCTGGCAATATCTTGTCCGCCAGGGGAAGCCCGCCATTCGCGGCGACCCAGCCGCGAACGCGCGTCGGCAAACGAACGATTCTTGACATGATCACTAGCGGCGGCCCGGCCCGGGCGGGCACCGCCCGGTGATTGTCGTAAAAGGCGTTGCAAAGCCGGTGTGCCCGGCAACCGGGCCAGCACCGTTTCTCCCGCAGTCCCCCGGGTGTGCCCCCCCGATAGCCCCGAAGCCCTCGGCTACGTCGCCCCCGGTGACGCGTTCCTTACCGGCGCCCCTTGGCCGCGATGGCCTGGTCCACTGTCTCGTGGATGCCGAAGACCTTCGTCAGCCCGGTGATCCGGAAGATCTTCAGTATCCGCTCCTGCGTGCAGACCAGATCCAGCGAGCCGTCGTGCGCCCGCACCCGCTTCAGGCCTCCTACCAGCACCGCGAGGCCGGTGGAGTCGAGGAACTCAACCTTCTCCAGGTTGACGATGAGCCGGTGGTTGTCCTTGCTGACCAGATCGATGAGCAGCTCACGGAGCCGCGGTGCCGTGGAGATGTCGATCTCGCCCCCGACGTCGACGACCTCGATGCCGTCCTTGTTGTAGTGACCCAACTTCAGATTCACCAATCCTCCAGCGCCATGCATGGCGTCAGCGCAACGTCCATCCCGGCGAATGGGCCGGCGTAGCCAGGGCCAGGGCATGATCCTCTGCCGCATTCAGCCACGCTCCGTTATCATTTCTATACGGAATCATGCTTTTCGGGCATTCCCCAGCGGATGACACGCCGAAAACCCGGGCCCCGGGGAACCATGGAACGTTCGGTGGCGATAGTGGGCCTCCTGCCAAGACCTCGCCCACATCAGCGAGCTGATCGCTCTTATCGAGGCCGCGGCTGCCCCCGGCAGCTGCGGCTGCGCGGGGGGGCAGTCGCGGGGCAGCCGCAGCCACAACGACGATAGGCGGCATATCGGCCCGATCGCGAGGATGACCGATAGCCCGGTTCGTCAGCGCCCGGCCACAAGATCGGCAACGGATGGCCGAATCGGCGCAGGCGGTCATGACATGCCCTGGAGCGTGTGGCGGATCTGGGCGGCGCCCGGGCGCAGTAACGGGGATCTTGTGTCAGCGGGCGCCATCACGAATGTCCCACCGCGCCCCGAACAGGCCCTGCGGGTTCAGCGCGTCCAGGCGAGCGTGCAGCACCGCGATCCGCTCGCTGGCATCCTCACCGCGGGTCGTCTGCCCGGCGGCCTCGCCGCGGATGCCGAACGTAAGGCAGCAAGACGTACTGCAGTATCTGCACTGCCGCCCGGCGGCCACCTCGCCGAAGGCGTCCAGCGCCCGCAGATAGCGCTCCAGGTCGGGCTCGGACTCGATGACGATTCCCTCTACCGTCAGGTACATCCATCCGAGGGCGGCTTGCTCCGCCTCCGCCACCAGCAGATCCTGCTCCAGCCGGCGGGCCCGCTTGCGCGCCTGGTCGGGAGTCATCACAGCACCTGTGCGCCTGGGAACGGGGAAAACACGGCTCTGCCGACCATAAAACGGGGCACCGACATTCCGCCCGCAGGCCACGCTCCCGGGCCGCTGCCGCTCACACGGCGAGCGAAGGTGCATCCCTTACGGCCAGCCGGGTATGCACCCAGGGCCGGTCACGGCCGGGGCCAGCTCGCGAATCGTTCGCGCAGCCGGGCGACGTCTTCGGGCCCACCCCGTAAGGCCGCGGTCAGGCTTGAGGTCCGGGTCCTGTTCGGCGAGGCGTTGGGCGGTCAGGTCCCGCTCGTCGGTGGAGCACCGCGCGGACCCGATCAAGATGCCGCCTGAGGGGATGGCCATGCGCGGAGCGTACGGATAGCCCCCGACAGCTGAGACGGTCACCGGACGAGTCTATTGAGACGGCGTTTGCGCTGGTGACTGGTGGCAGGCGAGGTCGGTCGAGTGGTGTGCGGTGAAGGGTCCTTCGCGGACACCTCCCGCCGGTGCGGCATTTCCGCAGGAATCGGCTGTATGGTGGCCGACGGCGGGTCCAGGTACAGGCGGCAGACCTGCCCGGCCCGGATCCAGAAGGCCGGGTCGTCGGCGCGGTTGAGCCAGCCGCGGACCTTGTGCGGGCGGACTTCCGCTTCGGCCAGCACCCGGCCCACGGTGGCCGCCGAGATCAGCAGGCCCGGCCCCGGTCGCGCAGGCGCCCGGCGATCAGCCTGGGCAACCACTGCGATTCGCCGTCGGGCGGAACGGAGGTGGCCACAGCCACGACCACCAGCCGTGCGCTCGGCGTGTCACGCCCAGGCTGAAGCACGCGCCCGTCCGGCCTCCGCCACAAGACCTCCGACTACTTACATCACCCTAGTAGCCCACGAGTCAGCTTGATGCACATCTCCCTGCCCTCTGGGGCCCCCTTAATGAAAAATTGCCCACAGACCCAGCTGTGATCGATGGGGAATGTGCCGTTGATGTAGACGTTGATCCAGGCTGTTCCGTACGAGCACCCACCTGGCCCACTCGCACCTGTGCGAACGATGTAGTTCGGGTTGCCGTATGCGCTGATGCGCACCCGCGCCGAGTAGTCGCAGATACCCAAAGCCGTTCTCGGGTCAGGTGGCACGAGGTTCCCGGACATTTGGACCCACTGGACGCCGCCGCCAGTGCCAATCACGTGGAGGCATGCGATGTCGACATCGGCCGCCGCTGAACAGACATCTGAGGAGGCGCTCGCCGGTACCGCGGCGCCCAGGGGGATGAGCACTATCGAGGCGAGGAGCAGCATGACTGAAACTGCCACCCGGCGGCGCTGGGGCTGTGGATTAGCCGCAGGTAGCCCCGAAGGTAGGGTCCGCCGAGAGCGCTGCGTTGGCCAGCCTGGTACAGGATAGAATCGTAGCTTCACTGGTTCTCCTTCAAGCAGTTGTTGGTCGCAGGGATGGCCCGGGGCGCTGCTCGAGCGCTGTTCTCCTCCTGTCAGGTCGCGATCAGCGACGATACTTTTCCGCCGACCCGCGCGGCATACGTACATAGCCGGCATGGCCTTTCTTGTCCCCCACCTGACAGGACCGCCCCATTCTGAGACTCATCTCATCCTTGGGATCGTTCATCTTCAGCACTCGTCTTGGTGCGCCTTTGCCTTGCGTCCGATATCCAGTCGCCGAAGAACCTCTGCAAACCAGAGCTCCTTTGAGTTGACATCGCTCGTTCCTCCTTTGGGCATTGTCCGTCTTGGAGTCAGATACGGAGGGTTTCGGGTTCTGCGGTTCAGCTGTTGGCAAAGCGGGTTTCGACGCTGCGGCGCCCCCGTGGGAGCCGCGGCGCCGCCGTGGGAGTGGGGGTCTTCGGTTCCTCGCTCCTGTTCGCCCGGGCCTGACAACTGCTGTATTTGGTGAGACTGCGGCGTGCACTGTGGCACGGTCATGCGGTCCATTGTGATGGTCACCCGGCGGGGTCGGCCGGCGGTAGCCTGCGAGCCTGGGCTCGTGGTGCGGATAGCCGTGACACAGCCCTGGGTTTTCCGTGACTCCGGGTGGGTTACGAGTGCGCACGATGGTGGGGTGCCTGAGATCGTTGTAGACGGGCGTGCGGACCGGCGGCCGGCTGCTGCCATCAGCCGGCGGACACTGTGGGTGATGCTCGGGACGCTGGTCCCGTCGGCTACTGCTGTCGCGGCCGCTGGGCTGTGGCCCATGTGGCACACGGCGGTGCCGGTGGCGCTGGCGGCCTTGGCGCTGTTCGCGGCGTTGTTCGCTGCTGGCGTGGTGCTGCTGGCCGAGCCCGGGCGGGTGCCCGCGGGGATCGCCATGATGCTGTCCGCCGCGCTGCTGATCGTCAGCTGGGCCAATGAGTGGGGCGCTGGCCCGCTGCCGCTGATCAGCGATCGTCGTGGGCAACCTGTGGCTGCTGGGTGTCGGGTGGGCCCTGTACCGTTATCCGCACCGGCGGCTGGCGCGCGGGGACCGCTGGATGTTCACCGTGGCGCTGGCCTGGTTCGTGGCCTCGTCCTGGCTGCTGGTGTTCCTGTCCCGCCCGCAGTGGCACCGGTTTCCGCCGCACTGGTGGCCGGTGCTGTTCCCCAGCCTGGCCGTGTACCGGGTCGTGACGCGGGTGGTCAACGTGGGCACGGTGGGCCTGGGGCTGCTGTACGTCTCCTGGTGGGTGGTGCGGCTACGCCGGGCAGGCGGCGTCGAGCGGCGCATCAAGATGCCCACCGCGGCGGCGGCGATCGCGGCTATCACGATCGGCGGCACGCTTTACCTCTGTTATGCGCTTGACCTGCCCGAGCCGGTCAGCAACGTGCTGTTCGTGGTCACGATGTGCAGCATGCTCGCCATCCCGGTCGCATTCCTGGTCGCGGTCATCCGCCGCTCTCTCAGCCGTAGCGCGCTGACCCAGGTGCTGATCAGCCTGGGCAGCAGCCCGACGACCAGGCAGATCACCGCGGCGCTCCGGCAGGGGCTGCGGGATCCGGGCCTGCGTATCTGGTACTGGTCACAGGATGAACGTTCTTATCTCGACGAGGCCGGGCAGCCCGTCGCCGATCCCCGGCGGAAAACCGGCCCGCTGGTCGCCGAGATCAGGTCGTCCACGGGAGACCACCTGGCGCTCATGGTCGCCGACGCAGCCCTGGACCACGACCCCGACCTGATCGAGGCGGCCGTCGTCGCGGTGCGGTTCAGCATGGAGAACGCGCTGCTGCTGGAGACCGCGCAGGCGCGGCTCGCTGACCTGCAAGCGGCCAGTGCCCGGATCGTCCAGGCCGGCGCCCTGGAGCGCCGCCGGATCCAGCAGGATCTGCATGACGGAATCCAGGGCAGGCTGAACGCGCTGGCTCCCCGGCTGGGTGCGGTGAAGGCCACGACCACCGACCGGCACGCCGCCGCCCACATCGCCGACATCCGGGACGCGCTCGCTCAGGCCTTAACCGACCTGCGCAAACTGGCGGCGGGCATCCGCCCGGACGTCCTCAACCTCGGTCTGGCGGCCGCCGTCACCGACATCTGCCATCCTTATCAGCCCGGCCTGGCCATCACCATCGACCTGCCCGACGTACCTGTTCCCGAACCGGTCGAATACACGGCGTTCCTCGCGATCTGCGAGGCCATCACGAACGTCGCGAAACACGCCCGGGCGCGTTCAGTGGGCATCTTGGGCCAGCTGCAGAACGGCATGCTCACCGTCAGCGTCACCGACGACGGCATCGGTGGTGCGAGACCGAACCACGACGGCACCGGGCTGGCCAGCATCACCGACCGGATCACGGCCCTGAAGGGGCACGTTCAGATCATCAGCCCGCCGGGGCAAGGGACACGAGTGACAATGACGATCCCATGCGCGTAGCCATCGCCGAAGACGACACCGTATACCGCGCGGGACTAGTGGAACTACTGACCGCGGCCGGCGTGGCGGTCGCCTGCCAGGCCAGCAGCGGCCGGGAACTGCTGGACTATCTCGCCGGGGACCTGCCGGACGCAGTGCTGCTGGACATCCGGATGGGCGGCCGGCCCGATGACGGGCTCACCACCGCAGAGGTCATCGCAGAACGGTACCCAGACGTGGGCATTCTCCTGCTGTCCACCTATGACAACGACGCGTTCGTCCGGCGCTTCTTCGCTCACGGCACGGCCGGCCGCGGCTATCTCCTCAAAGAGCAGTTCAACGACATCGACGACGTCCGCCACGCCCTGGACCTGGTCCGGCGCCGCAAGACGTTCAGCGACACACCCATCCTCGACCGCCTCCACCGGCGGCAGCCGGCCATCACGGAACTGCTGACCCCCCGGGAACTGGACGTACTGCGGCTGCTGGCGGCCGGGCTGTCCAACGCGGCCATCGCCACCCAGCTACGGATCAGAGGCGACAAGGTGGAATACACCACCCAGAGCATCCACACCAAGCTGGACATCCCGCGGACCCCAGACCAGAACCCGCGGGTCCACGCCGCCGTCCGCTGGCTGCAAGAGAAGCCCGAGGAGGAGGACGACGACGATCAGCCCGTGACATGACCGATGGTCAGGCTCACATAAGCCCAGGCTTACACCTAACGGGGCTTCCCCCCAGCCCACCGAGCCAGCGATAAATGACCTTCAGGGGCCGGTGTCGCCGATGACCGCCGTCCTCGAGGTGCGCCCGCAGGATCAGCCAGCGGCGATGCGCCTCTGCGCGGCCCGCCTTGTTGAGTGCGGTCAACGCCGGCGGCGGGGTCCGGCATCGGCCCGGCCCGCTGCCGCGCTGATTCCAGGCCGGCCGGTGCCGGGTCGCCTTCTGGTGGTTGCAGTGCCCGGTACGGTGTCGAGCGGCCGATCGTGAGGTGCCGGGCGATGGCCGCGACCGATTCGCCCCGGGCGCGCCGGGCCTGGGCGACGGTGAGCACGTCGTCATCGACGGCGGCGGGGCGGCCGCCGCGCCGCCCCTGAGCCTGGGCAGCACGCAGCCCGTCGAGGGATGCGCACGCTGTTGTCGTAGACGGCGGGGGCAGTCATGGCGATCATCCCGGAACCCGTCCCGGAACCAGCCGAGCGACACGCAGTTCCGGGACTAGCCCGAACTTGCAGTAACTGTCTGTAGCGTCGTCCAGGATGACCTGCGGTAATTGGTCGCTGCACGTCGCGGAATGTACCCACGAAATATCCTGGACGTCGGTAGGGTTGAGCTGCGATAATAGCCATGTGAAGGACCCACGGCATGCGGGGATGTACGTCGAGAGCCCGTCAAAGACCTACCGGGCCCGCAACGGCCAGGCACGGACTTACCGGACTGCATCTGCTGCGCCGCTCCTACCGCGACGGCGGGAAAGTGAAAAAGGAAACGCTGGCGAATCTGTCCGCGCTTCCCGACAGCGCGATCACGGCGCTGAAGGCGTCGCTTTCCGGGTCGGTGCTGGTGGACGCGGGCGATATGTTCGAAATCGAGCGGTCATTGCCGCACGGGCATGTCGCCGCGGCGCACGTGATGGCATCGCGGCTGGGGCTGAAAAAGCTCCTGGGCCCGGATTGCCTTGAGCGGGACCTGGCATACGGGCTGATTATCGCCCGGGCGGTCGCGCCGGCCTTCCAAGCTGGCCACCACCCGCTGGTGGGCTGAGACCACGCTGGGCGCGGACCTGGGTGTGGAAAATGCAGGCACTGATGAGGTGTATGCGGCGATGGACTGGCTGCTGTCCCGGCAGGACGCGATCGAGAAGAAACTGGCGGCCCGGCACCTGGAGCGCGGCGGGCTGGCATTGTTCGATTTGTCGTCGGCGTGGCTGGAAGGGCGCAGCTGCCCGCTGGGGGCGTTCGGGCATTCCCGGGACGGGAAGAAGAACCGCGAGCAGATCGAGTTCGGCATGGTCACCAGCCGGGCCGGGATCCCGGTCGCGGTCCGTGTCTTTCCCGGAAATACCTCCGACTCGGTGGCATTCGGGGAAATCATCCCGGTGGTGCGCGGCAAATTCGGGCTCGATGAGGTCATCTTGGTCGGCGACCGCGGCTCGGTCACCAAGGTGCGGATCGGCCAGCTGAGGGCGCTGCCGGGGGCGGGCTGGATCACCGCCCTGCGCGCCCCCTCCATCGCCGCCCTGGCCAGGGATGACGGGCCGCTGCAGATGTCGCTGTTCGACGACCAGAACTTCGCCGAGATCACCGACTCCAGATATCCCGGCGAGCGGCTGATCTGCTGCCGCAATCCCGCGCTGGCCGCGCAGCGCGCCGCCAAGCGCGAATCCCTCCTGGCCGCCACCGAGGAAGAACTGGGCAAAATCAGGGAGTCGGTTCAGGCGGGCCGGCTGAAAGACGCCGGCAAGATCGGGATCAAGGCCGGCAAGGTCATCAATAAGCGCAAGGTCGGCAAGCACTTCATCACAGATATCGGCGACGGGCGTTTCGGCTGGCGGCGAGACGAGGAGAAAATCGCGGCCGAGGCTGCGCTGGACGGAATCTACGTCATCCGCACATCCGCCACCGCGGACAAACTCGGCAGCGGCGAGACCATCGAGGCATACAAAGACCTCGGGAACCTCGAGCGCGACTTCTGGTCGATGAAAGCCGAGGACATCGACCTGCGGCCCATCTACCATTACCTGGAAAACCGGGTCCGCAGCCACGTGTTCTTGTGCATGCTCGCCACCTACCTCACCTGGCACCTGCGTCGGGCACTGGCGCCGCTCACCTTCACCGATAACACAAAGCCCGCCCGCGAAGACCCGGTAGTCCCGGCCCGCAGATCCGCCGCCGCGGCCGCGAAAGACACCGGCAAAATCACCCCGGACAAGCTGCCCGTCCGCGGCTACCACGAATTGGTCGCCCATCTGGCCACACTCACCAGAAACACCGTCAGCTTCGCCGGGAAACGCCTCGAAAAACTGGCAACGCCGACCCCCGAACAGCGCCGCGTCTTCGAGCTGCTCGGCAAGCCCATCCCGCTCAGCCTCGACGGACCGTAACCACCGTACCCACGAACGGAGCCGCCCAGTAGACGCCTCAGCACGACAAAAACCCAGGCCAGCACCCCCATCCCCGCAATCGAAGATCACGTAAGGACGGACTAGTTTCCGGGACGGCTTCCCGGGGTTTCCCGGGCGGTGCCGGGGCTTGAGCAGCAACCGAACGGCCAGTCACGATAAGGAGCCCGGCGGGCCCCTCTTATCGTGACTGGCCGTTCTGATGCGGGTGGTCGCGGGATGGCTGGTAGAACCCCGGTCAGCCGATGAGGTTCGCGGTGCGGCGGAAGGTGGCGGCGGCGGCTTCCAGTGGGCCGCTCGATGGGAACCGAGTCCCGCTCGAACCGGCGCGCCGTCCCGCTCATAGGCATGGCCGCCCGCCATTCAGTCAGGCGTATCACCGGCGGCTGTCAGATTTTCAATGATGGTCAGCAGCGTCTTCGCGACGACCTCCAGCCTGCCCAGGTGCCGGGCGTAGTCCGCCGTGCTCCGGTCGACCTTGATGTCCGCCAGGATCTTCCAGGCGCGCTCGACCGCGCCCCGTTCGTAGATGCTGAGCTGCGCCATGTCTCGCCCTCCGTTGCCGTGCTGCCGTGGCCGGCAGAGGGGGTTGTGACCCAGCGTGCATGCTCGGGCACGCTCCGGTCAAGGGTTGCCGTCGATCCTCCGGGGCGTTGTGCTGACCTGGGCTCTTCCATCACTCACTGTTACGGAATACTGTCCGAGCACGACCATCAGCTGCGCGGTCGCGATGACCGGCCCGGCCGAACCGGATCGCCGCCGAGATCTGCGGCCAGTCGGCTGGATACTGGCCCTGGTCAGTCGCACGGATCGGGCTCACCGCCCCGGCTCCTGGTCTTGCCCGCCGCGACGCCGGCGCTGTCCCCCATCGCGGGCGGCTGTCTTAGCTTCCTGGCCGCCGCGCGCCTGGTCGAGTTGGGTACGTGTCGGTAAGACTGCTGTCACCAGGTACACGCGATTGCGTTAAGCCTGGTCAAGGGCGGGAGCAGTAGGCACGAACGGGCTTGTGGCCGCTGGCCTCCGAACTGGTATCCGAAGGTGTGGCGGAGGTCGTGGGGGGCGAAGTGTCCCGAGGTGGCGTCCATGGTCCGTGGTCTCGGCGTCGGCGGGCAGATGAGGACAGCCGGCCGCCGGTCAGTGCGCCGGCAGGTAGACGCTGAACGTGGTCCCGTGGCCGAGGGTGCTGTCCACCGTGACGCGGCCGCCGTGCAGTTCGGTGATCGCCTTGACGATGGACAGGCCCAGGCCGGTCCCCGGCAGTCCCGCGGTCCGTGCGTTGGAGGCCCGGACGAAGCGGCCGAAAAGCTGGCCGATCTCTTCGGGCGGGATGCCGATGCCGTTGTCGGCGACATCGATCCGCCAGCCGCCGTCGCCCCAGATCACATCGACCCGCACCAGGCCGCCCCGCCGGGAGAACTTGACCGCGTTGACGATCAGGTTGTCCAGGACCTGAGCCAGCCGGGTGCGGTCGGCCTGGATCAGCGGTCCTTCATCGGCCGAGAAGTGAACGGTCACCCCATGCTTCGCCGCCCTGGCCGAGGCGGCGCGCGCCGCCTCCCCGGCCAGCTCGGGGACGGATACCGGCGCCAGCTCCAGCGGAATGGTCCCGGACTCGAGCCTGCTCAGCAGCAGCAGATCGCCGACGAGTCGGAGCAGCCGGTGCGCGTTCCGCTCGATGATGTCGAGGAACTGGACGCCATCCGGGGTGAGCGCCTGAGTTTCCGCCCGCATCAGGTCGCTGAAGGACACAATCGATGTGAGCGGTGTGCGCAGCTCATGCGACACGGTAGCGAGGAAGACGGTTTTGGCTTCGTCGAGTTCACGGAGCTTCTTGTTCTGCATTTCCAGCTGCCGCTGGCTCAGCTCCGCCGACCGGCGCGCGGCGAGCTCGGCTTCGAGCAATTGCTCGCGCTGCTCCTCCAGTTGCTTGCGCTCCGTAATGTCCCAGGCCAGCCATAGGTCACCGCGGTAGCGGCCGCCGACCACCACCGGCCAGTAGTCACATTCCAGGGTGCGGCCGTCCGCGGCCGTCATATGCGCGACCGCCATCTGCTCGCCCGCCACCGGCTGGCGGGCGCTGGAGGCCTTGGCCACGCGACGGACGAACTCGTCCGGATCGGTGAACACCCCCTTGATCCGGCGCAGCATATCCTCAGCGGCCGTCCCCACGAGCCGGTCCGGGAACGCGATCCCGAACAGCGCCGCGAAACTCTGGTTGACGTGGGTGATCCGGCCCTGCTCGTCGGTGACCAGCACGCCGGGGATCGCGTTCTCGATCAGGCAGTTGAGGCGCTCGGCCTGATCGGCGAGGCTGATGCGGGCGGCCTTTTCGGTTGCCAGCAGCCGTTCCCCGTGGGCTTCCGCCCGCTTGACATCGGAGATGTCGGTGAGGGTTGCCAGGAACCCGGGAGGGGCATCGCCGGCGGCCTGCAGCGCCACCGCGGAGGCCTGGACCCAGATGCCGCCGCCGTCGGATGAGCGCAGCCGGCACTCGGTTCGCATCTCCCCCTTGCTGGCGGCCGCGGCCAGATCACGCGCCACCCGGTCCCGGTCATCGGGGTGGACGAGGTCCATCCAGTCGGTCCCGGGAGCATCTTGCGGCCGGACCCCGGCTATCGCGCACCAGCGGTCGTTGACAAAGACGGCCCGTCCGCGGGCGTCGCTCTGCATGATGCCGACCGGTGCCAGCTGGGCCAGCAGCCGGAAGCGTGCCTCGGTCCCGGCGGCGGCCGCCTGGGAGTGCTCGAGCTCGGTAAGGTCCCGGAGAAACGCGCAGAAAAACGTCTCGCCGTCCTGGGTCAGTTCCGCGCCCGTCAGCTCGACAATGCGTTCCGTGCCGTCCGCGCACAGCAGCGGCACCCGCTGCCGCCCGGCGTACTCACTGCTATTATCGGTCGCCAGGTGCTTCTCCGTGTGCGCCAGGAACGCGGCACGTTCCCGCTCGGGAATCAGGAGGGCCGGCATCTCCTGGCCCAGCACGTCGTCGCGCCGGTAGCCGGAGAGTTCTTCGGCCGCGGGGTTGAACGCCACGAGCCGCCGGCGGGAGTCCGTGGCGATGATGGCATCGGGCGAGCCGGCGATCAGCGTCCGGGCCAGCGCCTGCTGGTCGGCCAGGCCGGCCACGTTGTTGGCGTGGCGGATCTGGACGGCGACCGCGGTGGCCACGGCGTTCAGGACGGACCGGGTTTCGGTGTCCCAGTCCATGGCGTCGCCCACCAGGGCGAGCGCGCACAGGCACTGACCGCCGGTCGGCGCAGAATAAGCCAGCAAGGCGCTCATACCCGGGTCACCTGCTTTCAGCGGCACCTGAACGGAGCCACTGTCCGCCGCGCTGCCGGGCGCTGGACTCAGAGCGCCGACCCGGCTGAGCAGCACCTCGTCAGCGGCGGCGCTGTCCGGATGAGCCGCCAGGACCACCGGTGGCTGCCCGGCTCCCGGCTGAAAGGCCAGCGCGCAGCGACCGGAAAACGCCGTGACGAGCCGCGCGAGAACCGCCGGCAGAGCGTCAAGCGTGTCGTTCCACAGGACCTGCTCGGCAACGAACTCCACGACGGCGGCCGGTGCGGCCGCCCGGCTCTGGTGGTTCGCGGCCAGATCCGGGGCCGGCCTGGATCGAGATACCCCCATGGCGTCGCGCTGTCCCCTGCCCCCGTTACTGCACATTCCGCGGCATCGTGGCACCGGCTGGATGCCGGCTCTCGCCGTCGGATCAAAGCGTTACTACCCGATTACAAATCGTTAAACCGTCGCGGAGGCGACCGCGGCCGGCGCGCCGGTCGTCGCCGCGCTGAAGGCGCTACCGAAACTGATGGCGGTGCGCAAGCCGGGGCTGGAGCACATCAAGGGAACCATCGGCATCCGCGGCCACGACGCCCAAGAGCGCATCGGCCAGCTCCGCCGCGCCCTCGACGCACTCATCATCAAGCACGGCCTGACAACCCGGGACCAGCCCCGCTAGCCACCCGCTGCTCACGGCTCCTTAGCGCCAATTTCCGGCCGCATCGTCCCAAGGCCTCGGTAGAGCTGTGCCCGCTGCTGCTCCAGGTCAGGAAGGGATGGCTCGGTCACGGCGGCTCCTCTGGAAGTTTTAACAGCCCTGCTCTTTTCCCGGATCCAAATGGGAGGCGTTGTCGGGTGGCGACCATCTGCGGCCGTGCCCCGGCGTCCAGGTTCAGCAGGGTGTCCAGGATGTGCAGGGAGTCGCGCGGGGTGCCAGGCACGACCATCTGCCCGATGCCCGCAACCTGGTCGTTCACGGCGTTCAGCCAGGTGATGCCGCGCTTGAAGTGGTAGTACTTCGGCGACGGCCCGGCGTTGATGGTCCGCTTGGGCACCACGAACCGCAGCCCGTCCCACCGAGAACTCCCGCACGTAGTCCAGGGCGTCCAGGACGCTGCGATCGACGCTGGTGGCCTGCAGTTCCAGCGCCCCGGCCATGGCCAGCATCGCGGTGCGGTCCCGGCGGAAGTCATTGGTAATTGCCGCTGCAACCGGTCTGCAACTGGCTGCGATCTGCGGTACTACGGCCGCGCACGAATTTGAAGCCATGAGCGCAAATCGCGCCGCCGCCGCCATATCCGGGATTGCCCGGAACACCTTCGAGCGGGATTGCCCCGCTGCGCTCGGGGCGGACCTCGCCGCAGGCATGAACCACCTCAACTGGCTGGGAAAGCAGGCCAGCGCGATGGAAGCGGCCCGCGCCGAGGAGAACCGGGAGGACGGATCATGACCACCGCCTACGGGCCACAGCTGCCCACACGGGCCGTCGAAGACGATGCACGCACCATTGCCCAGGCCACGGCCCGCGCCGCCGCTCACCGTGAGCCGGCCACCGCTGCGGAGGTATGGGCCGCTGTCCGGGGCGAGGTCACCGGTGACGAGGCCCGGCCGGCTATCGCGTCCTACCCGGCGCCGGGACCGCAACCCCGGTACGACACACCCCAGGCCAGGGCCGAAGCGCTGGCAGACCGGGAGGCAGGCTCATGACCCGGCTCGCCGAGCTCGTGCAGGCCGAAAACCGTGCCGACGCTGACCGCCGGGCCGTGGGCCGCATCCCGGACGTCCTCCGGCAGCCAGGCGCCGCCCACAGGGCGCACGCCCGATGGGAAGCCGCCCACCAAGCCCTCACCGAAGCACGGGAAGCCGAAACAGACCGGGAGGCCGGATCGTGAGCACCACCTACGGACCGGAGGCGGCGACCCGGGGCAGACGCCGGCCGCGCGTCGATGCGGACCGCCGACGTCAACGCCGACCGAACCGCCACCGTGGATGGCTGACAGCTACACCGTGCTCGCGCAGAAGCTGATCCCGGGAACGCAGCGCGACAGTCTGCATGTGCTCGACGGGCTGCTGGCCAACCAGACCGGCATCCGGCCCGAGATGGTCTCCACCGGCACCGCCGGCGCCTCCGAGATCGTGTTCGCCCTCGCCTGGGCGCTGGGCTGCCGGTGGGCACCCCGGCTGGCCGACCTGCCTGACCAGCGGCTCTGGCGCATCGACCCCCACGCCCGCTACGGCCCGCTGAACGGGCTGGCCCGCCACCGCATCAACACCCGCCTCATCACCGGGAACTGGGATGAAATCTGCCGGCTCGCCGCCTCACTGCGGGCCGGCCCGGTCATCCCCTCGGCGATCCAGCGCACGCTGCAACGCGGCCCCAGCCCTTCCAGTCTCGCCCGCGCCCTGGCCGAACTCGGCAGAGTGATCAAAACCCTGCATGTACTCGAATACGCCCACGACCCCGCCTACCGGCGGACGATCCACCACCTGCTCAGCCGCGGCGAACGCCGCAACTCCCTCGCCCGCGACGTCTTCCACGGCCAGCGGGGCCAGCTCCGCAAGCACTACCAGGCCGGGCAGGAAAACCAGCTCGGCAGCCCCGGCATCATGATCAACATAATCGTGCTGGCAGACCCGCTACATGCAGGCTGCCCTCGACCATCTCGCGGCGAACCGATACCAGCTCGATCCGGCCGACGTCGCCCGGCTCACCCCGCTCGGGCACCCCACTATCAACCTGAACGGCCGCCACCGCACCACTTGCCGGCCACCTACCACTGGGCTCCAGCCGCTACGCGCGGAGTGACTCACGATCCTGCACCAATCCTCGTCACGGGCCAACTCAGGGGTGTCCATCGAGGCCGTCCGCCGGCGCCTCAGCCACGCCAGCACCGAGACCACCCAGCTGTACGCGCTGCTAGATGACAAGGTCGCGGACACCGAGATCCGCGCCGCGCGCCGTCGGCGGGACCGGTCAGCTTGCTGACTGGCCTTGCGCTGAGCAGGCTCAACGCAATCGCGTGTACGAGGTGACAGCAGTCTTACGTACCCGTCCTCCGTGAGTTCAGCCAGACTGAAGGTTCCTTGCGATCAGGAAGCAACCCGCTGAACTGCAGCTTTGTCAGATCGATCTTGCTAAACTCGGGCCTGTTCAGCGGGCTCCTGGACCGTCCTTCCCGGCCGATGCGTGCCAGGCCGGCGTCCGTCGGCGGGCCCGGCCAGGCAGAGCGGAGGCGGAAGTGATCAAGTCCAGGGGAACCAGGGGCAAGGCCGGCGTCACGTTCACCGTCGATCCCCGGGCGGGCGCCCGGACCGCGGCGGTGTGCGGGGAATGGAATGACTGGTCGGCCAGCGCCGGCGTCATGCACCGCGACGCCGAGGGGGGGTTCAGCCTGACGGTTAGCCTGGGCACGGGGCGGGCCTACCGGTTCCGGTACCTGCTGGACGGCCAGCGGTGGGACAACGACTGGGCCGCCGACGCCTACGTCCGCAACGGCTTCGGCGGAGACGACTCGGTGGTGGACCTGACCGCGCTGGCCGAGGCGGTCCCGCCGGCCGAAAGGAGAGCGCCAGCGAGGAAGGAGGGGGCGAAGAAGGCGGTGCCGACGCAGGCCGCGAAGAAGGCAGCTGGGCCTGCGGCGAAGCCAGCCAAGGGGACGGCGAGATAGCGCGGGCGAGGCGGGGCGGTGCTGCAGGCGGTGCCGTGGCCGGGATTGATTCCCCGCACCGCGGGGCTGGTGCCTGCGGCTTGTTGGGGGGACGGCCATGTTCGTGGTGATGATTGCGTCGGAGTGCGCGCCGGTGGCGCAGGCGGGCGGGCTGGGGCAGGTCATCTTCGGGTTGAGCCGGGAGCTGGAGCTGCGCGGCCACGCGGTCGAGATCATCCTGCCGAAATACGACTGCATGCGTTATGACCAGATCTTCGGGCTCTCGGTCGCCTATCGGGACCTGTGGGTGCCCTGGTACAGCGGGTCCGTGCACTGCACGGTGTGGTCCGGGTTCGTGCACGGCCGGCGGTGCTTCTTCCTCGAACCGCACTCACCGGACCGGTTCTTCAGCCGGGGCCACTTGTACGGCTCAGCCGACGATGTGGCCCGGTTCGCGTTCTTGTCGAAGGCGGCCCTGGAGTTTATGTGGAAGTCCGGCAAACGGCCCGAAGTGATCCACTGTCACGACTGGCAGACGGCGGTCGTGCCGGTGCTGCTCTACGAGATCTACCAGCACATCGGTATGCACAATCAGCGTGTCTGCTATACCATCCACAATTTCGCGCATCAGGGTATCTGCGGCGAGCAGGTCCTGTGGGCGACGGGCCTTCCCCGCCCGGCGCACTTCGTCGATGACGACCGGCTCCGCGATAACTTCAATCATGGCGCGATCAACCTGATGAAAGGCGGCATCGTTTACTCCAACTTCATCACCACGGTGTCACCGCAACACGCCTGGGAGGCAACGTACGCCGATCAGGGGATGGGTCTGAGACACACGCTGCACATCCACCGGGAGAAGTTCGGCGGCGTGCTCAACGGCATCGACTACAACGTCTGGAACCCGGAGATCGATATCCTGATCCCATCGAACTACACGGCCGGCACGGTCGAGCGCAAATATGCGAACAAGGATGCCCTGCGTGACCGGCTGCTGCTGCGGAACGAGTACAAGCCGGTCATCGCCTACGTGGGCCGCATCGACCACCAGAAAGGCGTCCATCTCATCCACCACGCCATTTTCTATGCCCTGGCCCAGGGCGCGCAATTCGTCTTGCTGGGTTCGTGTCCCGACCCGGCCGTCAATGCTCACTTCTGGGACCTGAAGCGCCACCTGAATGACAACCCCGACTGTCACCTGGAAATCGGGTTCGAGGAAGGCCTGGCCCACCTGATCTACGCCGGTGCCGACATGCTGGTGATGCCCAGCATGTTCGAGCCGTGCGGGCTGAGCCAGATGATGGCACTCAAGTACGGCACCGTCCCCATCGTGCGGGCCGTCGGCGGCCTGGCGGACACGGTTTTCGACCGCGATTATTCCGCACGTCCCCCGGACGACCGGAACGGCTACGTGTTCCACCAGCCCGACAACCCGGCGCTGGAATCCGCGATGGCGCGGGCCATCGGGCTCTGGTACTCCCACCCCGGCGACTTCCGCCAGCTCATACTGAACGGAATGCGGCAGGATCATTCCTGGACCTGGCCCGGCCAGCACTACGCGAACATCTATGACCATATCCGCCACGAATAGGATCCGCCCATGCCAGGCAAAGACATCCCAGGAGGCTTATGCAAAACGCAGTTTGAAGAAATATAGGCCAATGGCAGCGGGGTTCAGCGGGGATGCCGGTCTTGGAGCGCGGCGATGAGCGCCAGGCGTACCTGTTCGACGACCGTGCCGGGGCTCCGGGCCGTGAGCGAAGCTTCGGCGGCGGCGAGCCCGGCGGCGAGTGGACCGTCGTGGAAGACGCTGGCTACCCAGCAGGAGAAATCGTGGCTGGGGCAGTGGTGGCGCAAGATGCCCTCGTCGCAGCGGGCGAGCTCGGCTTCTAGTTCGGCGAGGGTGGTGCCGCCAGGCCAGTACGGCCCGCCCGCCCGGACCGTCGAGGAGCCGGGCGATCTCGGCGCGGGGCATGTCGGCCACCGCCGCGGTGAGGTCGACGAACGGGCTGGCGGGGTCCGGCGAGCCGAGGGTGACCACAGCGTCGAGGGAGGCAAGGGCGTCGGCTGACAGGTCCTCGGGCTGCCAGGTGACAAGCAGGTAACCCTTGGCGGCGGGGTTGAACATGGGGTGCGCTGACCCGTTCCGCCCGACGGGCCCGTGGGCTTCGTCAAGGGCCGGGAAGCTGATCTCCACGCCGCCCGGAGCCGCGGCGCTGTCCCTCGGCGACTTCATGATGGCCCACCGCCACATGCGGGGGATCAGACGGCGCGCCGAAGCTCAGTGGCGCGCCATTGCCCGGCCCGGCGCGGGGCCCTCGCCGCCATGACGGCGCGCTGCGGTCCGCCGCTGCCGCAGCCGCGGGCGGTTCGCTCCATCACACCCGGTTGCGAATTCCGCGTTGCTTGACGCGCCCGACCCTGCCGATATGCGCGGCTGCGAAGCGTGAACGCTCAGCTGCCATGGTCATGATTTTCATTCTGCCGCAGGCGGCCTGGCTCCCCGCTGACGACCGGTGGTTACCGGTGCCGGGTCGTTGCAGGTATCTGGCGGGTTAGCGGCCGGCTGCGTACCGAACGTTCCTCTTTGATCCCTTTCATCACCCGGAGGAGTCCCGTGAGGGCGGAGAGCCCGCCGATCCCGGCCAGCGCGCAGCTCATGTCCGGGCCGTAGAGGAACAGCCCCTTCCAGTTCACCTTGAACACCGCCGTCGGCACTACGGCTGCGGCCGCCGGGATACCGAACTCCCACAGCAGCGGCAGGGCCCGGCGGCGGCCCTGCGCCGGGCCGGCGGGCTGCCGGGCAAGCCGCGCCAGCGACCAGCCCTCGGCGGCCAGGGCGGCTGCCGCGGCGGCGTCGAACCCGGCGTAGAAGGCGCCGATACCGGTGTCTCTGACTGTCCCGCCGGCCACCATCCCGGTCACGCTTTGCTCGATCGCCAGCAGCCCGGGCAGCGCGCCGCCGTGGGTGCCGACGTTGAACAGCACGATGACGCCCCAGTTCCCCTGGGGTACCAGGGCCATGCCAGCATGAGCGCCGGGTTCGTCGCCGGGATGGTAGGACGCGTCCACCCCGCCCCATGGCCCGGTAAACCAGCCCATGCCGTAGCCTGCGCCGGCGAATGCGCCTCGTTTCTGCCGCGGGCCCGGCCGCATCATCCCGGCGATCCCGGCCGGGGAGAGCACCACCTGGCCGTGATAGCGGCCCCCGCCCTGGTACATGGCCAGATAGCGGCTCATGTCCTCGGCGGTGGAGATGATGCCGCCGGCCGGAACCGTGCCGCCGTGCCCGGGCGCGTCGAAGGCGAGCGGGAACCCGAACCAGTACCGGTACCCGGACGCGAGCCCGGCGCGCCTGGCGTCCTCGATGGCGGTGTAGGTGTGGTGCATGTTCAGCGGCTCGAAGATGTGCCTCTTCAGGTAGGCCTCGAATGGTTCCCCGGCCGTCATCTCCACGACCAGCCCCAGCGTCGTGTAGTTGAGGTTGGAGTACTCAAACGCCGCGCCGGGGGGCCGGGCCAGCCCGGTCGTGGCCAGCGCCCGGACGGCGGGTTCCAGCGGGTGCATCCCGCCGCCAGGGCCCCGCGGCCAGCGCGCTCGGTCAGGCCGCTGGTCTGATTCAGCAGGTGACGGACGGTGATCAGCGCGAACGCCTCCGGATCAGCCACCCGGAACCACGGTATGCAGCGCTGGACCGGCGCATCTAGATCGACCTTCCCGGCCTCGGCCAGCTGCATGACCGCCAGGGCGGTGAAGGACTTGGAGTTCGACCCGATGAAGAACGGCGTCTGCGGCGTGAACGCCCGCCCGGAATCATCAGCCCGGCCGAAGCCTCGCAGGTGCACAAGGTGGCCATCGTGGACGATCCCGAGCGCCAGGCCCGGGATCCGAGCATCTTTCATCTGCCTGCGGATATACGCGTCGATCGCGGTGAAGCCAGGTGCGGGCGCCTCACTGGCGGGAAGACCGGCCACCGCTGCATGCCGTCCCAGCCGCGTCCGCAGGCCCTTCCCGGCGCGATGATGACTCCTGCTCCGCATCGTTACCGCCTCCAGGGACACGTGCTGACCAGGGTGCGCCGAGATGACGGCCGCCCGGCAGGGCCCAAGGGTCTTGCCACGCGGTCATTAGTCCCTCACCCCTCCATCCGTCGCTGCGCACAGCCGAGGCGCGCTGCCTCCAGAAATTGACGTCGCCGACCCGCTCAGGTGCGCGCCGACGGGCAGGGGAGCGCGCCGTAATGGTCGATCTGCGCATAGATGCCTGCCCAGTTGGACCAAGTTTCACGCGTGCAGAATCGGATCTGCATGAACGCGGATGGCGAACGCTTACGCTTCGTGACAGCCGCTGCACGACTTGACGGCTATCACCGGACGGTCCCGATTGCCGCCATGTTCACGGAACTGTCGCCGAGCCGGTGAGAGAGCATTCCGGTTGGATGAACGGGCAACACTCAGTGCCAACCATCGTGGCCAGGGTTCCAACTAACGCGTCCCCGCTCAGTGCAGAGGAGTTCAGACATCTGCGCAGGCGACTTCGGACATCGACAGCGGGCGTTGTGCTGTAATTTGGGTTGAACTGCAGATCTTTGCATGCAGCGGGATAGGCGATGATCGGCGGGGGAGCCGCGCAGGACGCCGGGGCCTGTACAAAGCTCATCCGGGTCAGGGCGGCTTGATGACTTCGGTCTGCCCGGTTTCCCTGTTCCGCCTTTCTATGTCCGCGATTAGTGCGCGTACGCGCTGGCTGATCTCGCGGCGGATAGGCCTGACATCTTCGACCGCGAGTCCTGCGGGGTCTGGGAGGTCCCAATTCAGGTAACGCTTCCCCGCATAAACCGGGCACGCGTCCCCGCAGCCCATGGTGATCACGATGTCCGCCGCCTCCACCTTGTCGGCGGTCAGCGGCTTGGGGAACTCGCGGGAGATGTCGAGACCGATCTCGGCCATAACCTGGACGACTGCCGGGTTGAGCTGGCTTGCGGGCTGCGATCCGGCGGATGTAACCCGCAAGCGTCCGCCCGCCTCGTGGTCGAGCAGGGCAGCGGCCATCTGCGACCGGCCCGCGTTGTGGGTGCAGATGAACAGCACTTCGGGCATGTCAGCCATTGGCGGGCCTCAAGACGGATGATCGCGGAGTGAATGCCAGGCGTCCGGTCGATCGTATCGGCGTCTCCGACGCGGTAGGAGCGGTAGGAGAGGGCCACCTGCCCGCTGATGACGTGGTGTTGCTGACCCCTACGCTGGGCGCATTACTGGTGGCCGAGTCCTGCGCGCCCGAGCCGGTACCACAGCACGACCCCAGCCGCTGAGCTTCAGCAGCAGCCGCGAGACGACGCATCAGCCGTTGGCTCCAGGACTCCTGCGCGCTGCTTGTGCGTTCCGGGCCCCGCAGCTCCTCGCGCAGGCCGGTGCTCGTTCGTCGCTCATCACGATCACTCCGAGGCATAGATGCCTGTGGGTCCCAATTCTGCCTCGCAGATATAGGCAGATGTCAATGGCTGGACCATAGTGGTCAAAGACACGCTTCCGTCATGACATCCTCCAAACGCTTGGATCAGATGGGTGCCGCGCCGGCGTGATCAACCCGCCCGGTGCGCCGCGGCTCGTCGGGACCGCCCCCGGAGCTGTGGGTGGTCGCCACGGTGCTCGGGACCCTCCTCGCCGTGGCCGGGCTCACTGCCGTCCCGGCGCTGATTGGCGCCCGCATCCCGGCGCCGCGGGTCGTCCAGTCCGAAACGGCGTGATCCTGGGCGGGCGGAACCGCGGGCAGGGGAGCGGCGTCCAATCTCAGCACGGCCAGTCAGGGGAACTTCGGTAAGTGCCCATGGCCGGGAACCGGGAAACGGAGAAAACACGATGCTCGTGCCGCGCAGGCGCACGTCACCCGGGGACAGGCGGCGAGTGGTGCGCCTGGCCGCCACCGGCGTCCCCGCCGCAGCCCTGGCCGCGGTCAGCGTCGCCGCGGTCGTGGCCTGCGGGAGCGGTGGTTCCGCTGCGCCTGCGGGCCATACCGCCTCGCCCAATTCATCCGCGAGCAGCGGGAATGTGGCCGCCGGCGGCTCGGGGCTGTGCGGGGCGGCCACGCAGGTCGACAGCCTGACCGTGCAGCGGACGAACGCTTTGCCGGGCAACCACCCACGATTCATCTTCCCGGCCACGGAGCAGGTGAACAACGCCCCTGAAGCGCGGTCGGTCGCGCAGAGCCTGTGTGCGCTGCAGCCCGTCCCGCACATGCAGATCGCCTGTCCCGCCGACTTCGGTATCACCTACAAGCTCACGTTCGCGGCCGGCCCGCACCGCTTCGCCCCGGTCACGCTGAACGCGGCCGGGTGTGAGCTGGTGCACGGCCTGGGTGCGGCGCGCCACATCACCACGTCGAACGTCGTGTGGCGGCGGCTCGGGGTGGCGATCGGCATCCCCCATCCCAGCCAGGCGGCGTTCGCCGGGACGGGCGCGAGCTCCTGACCGGCCGGGCTCAGGCCAGCCGGGTGACCTCGACGGTCACTTCCATCGCGACGCTGGGCGCGCCGCTGTAAATGCCCTTGAGCGGGGAAACGTCGGCGTAGTCACGCCCGCGGCCGAGGACTACGTGCCGCTCGCCGACCGGCGCCAGGCTGGTCGGGTCGCACGGGACCCATTCACCGGTCCAGTACTCGGCCCACGCGTGGCTCTGCCCGGCGACCGCGTGCCCCGGCGCCGCCCTGGGGTCGGGGTGCAGGTACCCGGAGACGTACCGCGCCGGGAGCCCCGCGGCCCGCAGCAGCGCCACACTGACATGCGCCATGTCCTGGCAGACGCCCGACCGGGCGTCCCACGCCTCCTGCGCGCTCGTCTGCACCCCGGTCGAGCCCGGCTGGTAGGAGACCCGGCTGTTGACCAGCTTGATGATCTCGCGGGCCGCCTCGTCCGGTTCCGCGCCGACGACCCACCCGCTGACCTCGGCGGCCACCTTGGGCTTGATCGTGGTGCGCGGGGTCTCAGCCAGGAATTCGAGGACGTAGCTGTCGGCCGCCTGCCCGCGGAGCTCGGCCCAGGGCAGCGCCGGTTTGGCCTCCTGCGGGGCACTGGTCTGGACGGTCGCGCTGGCCTGCACCAGCAGCTCGTGGTGCGGCTGCTGGATGTCGAAGGAGCTGACGGTCGTGCCCCAGTAGTCGCGGTAGGTCCAGATCGGCGCGTTCGACCCGGTGCGGACCTTGGTCGCGAGCGCGGTCTGCCGGGCCATATCCGGCGGGGTCATCCGGGCCTCGTTGTAGGAGGCGCGCGCCGTGCCGCTGTAGCTGACCCGCGTGGTGTGCACGATCCCGATCCGCCAGCCCGTCATAAGCCCTCCTGCGCCCATGCCACCGGGGCGGAGTAGGAGAAGTAGCGCTTGGCGATCGCCCTGTTGGCTTGCACGCACGCGGCCTGCAGCGAGCTGACCAGCTCGGGCATATCGGCCTCGAGCTGCTTGGGGTCGGTGTACTCGAGCCGCGTCCGCAGCTGCCCGATCGGCCGCCGGGCCAGGTCACCCATACCGGAACGGACCGCATCGTCGGGATCCAGCGCCAGCAGGCACTGCTCGGCGGTGGACAGGGCGTGCAGCACCGACCTCGGGAACAGCCGGTCGAGCATCAGGAACTCGGCGACGTCGGCCGGCTCGCTGGCCCATCCGTGGGTCCGGATGAACGATTCGTGCGCCCCGCAGGCCCGCAGTACCGTGAGCCAGCCGAGCTGGTGCCGCGACCCGGACATTCGCGCCAGCAGCAGGCGCGCGGTCATGTCGACCCGCTCCAGGCTCCGGCCCAGGATGAGGAACCGCCATGCCTCGTCGTGGCTCATGGTGGAGTCGGCCAGGCCGAAGAACAGCGCCGCTCGCTCGCGGACGAACCGGAAGAAGATGTGCGGGCCGAGCCGCTCAGCGGATCGCCGGTGCGAGTTCAGGCCGAGACCGGTGACGTTCAGGCATTCCCACATCTCGCTCGAGACGACGTCCCGCACGCTGCGCACGCCCGCCCGGGCGGCCAGGATCGCACCCGCGATCGCGCTCGGGTTCCTCGGGTCGTAGGCCAGCCGGGACAGCGCCATACCGATGTCCATTGCGCGGTCGTCGGTCGCGGGCACACCGAGGATGGCCAGCATGGCGCGGCAGTCGGAATCCTCGTCCACCTCGGGGTCTTCGAGCATGTGGTGCACGTACACGTCCAGGGTGCGCGCCGTGTCGTCGGCCCGCTCCACGTAGCGGCCGGTCCAGTACAGCGTCTCCGCGATCCGGCTGAGCAGCCCGTCGTCACTCATTGGTCCTGGTCCTGGTACGGATCGCTCTGGCGGTCGAGAAGCATGCCGCTGGGGGCGACGGCGGCGGGAGTGAAGCCGGGCGCGTCGGTCCGTTCGGTGACCTGTCCGTCGGACATCACCCAGGTGTCCTTGGAGCCGCCGCCCTGGCTGGAGTTCACCACGAGCGCTCCCTGCGGCAGTGCCACCCGGGTCAGGCCGCCGGGCAGCAGCCAGACATCGTTGCCGTCGTTCACGGCGAACGGCCGCAGGTCGATGTGGCGGGGCTCGAGCCGTTCCCCGATCAGCACCGGTGACGTGGACAGGCTCACCGGCCGCTGCGCGATCCAGCCGCGGGGGTCGGCCGCCACCGTGCCGTGCAGCTCGGTAAGGGTCTGCTCGTCGGCGTGCGGCCCGATGACGATGCCCTTGCCGCCCGCCCCGTCCACCGGCTTGAGCACGAGATTCCCCAGCTCGCCCAGGACCCAGGTGCGCACGTCCGGGTCGTCCAGCCGGTAGGACTCGACGTTGGGCAGCACCGGCTCCTCGCTGAAGTAGTAGCGGATCAGGTCGGGCACGTAGGTGTAGATGAGCTTGTCGTCGGCCACGCCGTTGCCGACCCCGTTGGCGATTGTCACGTGCCCGGACCGCGCGGCGTTGATGAGGCCGGCGCAGCCGATGACCGAATCAGGCCGGAACAGAACCGGGTCCAGGAAGTTGTCGTCGATGCGGCGGTAGATCACGTCGACTGGGCGCCGCCCGTGCGTGGTGCGCAGGTACACCCGGTTGCCCGTGCAGAACAGGTCGCGTCCCTCGACCAGTTCGGCCCCCATGAGCCGGGCCAGCAGGGCGTGCTCAAAGTAGGCCGCGTTGTTGACGCCGGGAGTGAGGACGACGACCACGGGATCGTGGGCACTTTCCGGGGCGGCCGCACGGAGCGCGGCGAGCAGCCGCGCCGGGTATTCGTCCACCGGGGTCACCCGCTGCTCGGCGAATAGCCGGGGGAACGTCCGCGTCATGGCCAGCCGGTTCTCGATCACGTAGCTGACCCCGGACGGGACCCGGACGTTGTCCTCCAGGACCCGCAGCGCCCCGTATTCGTCCCGGATCAGGTCGATGCCCGCGACCTGCACCCGGACGCCGTTCGGGGGGACCAGCCCGGTCACTTCGCGGTGGAAGCCGGAGGAGGTGAACAGCACCCGCCACGGGACGATTCCGTCGGCGAAAACCTGCCGGCCGGAGTAGACGTCGGCGAGGAACGCCTCCAGCACGCGGACCCGCTGCCGGACGCCGCGCACGATCAGGTCCCATTCCATGGCGTCGATGACCCGGGGGACCAGGTCGAGCGGGAACGGCCGTTCCTCCCCGCCCAGGTCGAAGGTGACGCCGCGGTCGGTGAACACCCGCGCGAGCTGATCGGCGCGGAAGCGCAGTTCCGACGGGTCCATCGGCTGCAGGGCACTGATCAGCCCGTCGTAAGCCGCGCGCGGCTCCCCGGGTCCCGAGAACATTTCGTCCCAGGCCTCCGCGGGCTGATACCCGTCGAAGATGTCCGCCACGCCCCCAAACGTACTGTTCGGATGTTCCGCGTTGATTACGGGGGATAGCGGAACTGTTTCGCCGGCGTTTCGTTGCGGGGCAGCTGACTGCGGTGTTTGCCCAGCCGGGGAGCGCGGATGCCCAAGGCGGAACTAGCCGAGGTGATCGCCCGCAGGCCGGACCGACGCCCGCAAGCAGGACCAACGCCCGCAGGCTGGACTAGCCGCAGCCGCAGGCGCCGCCGCCGCAGCAGCCGCCCCCGGAGGCGCCCGGTGAGGCGGGTCCCGCGCTGGCGCTCCGGCCGCCCACGGCGACGGTGGACAGGAGCTTGACCGTGTCGTCGTGTCCGGCCGGGCAGGAACACGGTGCCGAGGACTCGCTCATCGGGCGGGTCACCTCGAACGTGGAACCGCAGGCGCGGCAGCGGTACTCATAGCGCGGCATAACGAAAGCCTAAGCTATCCGCGAGTTATCCGCGCCGGCCGCGGGGGGTGGCCCCGCCGGGTCTGTGGTGTGGCCGGGTCCCGGGGCCGCCCCGGCGCTCCCGTTCGTTTCGGCGCCGAACCCGCTAGGCGCCGCATCATGTCCGTTAGGCAAGCCAGTGCGCCCGTTCGCCTGGACGCCGTTCGCGCGGGCTGAGGCGCCATTCCCATTCGAGGCCGGAGCCGCGGCCGCCGGCGCTCCGGCGACCGTGGGCGGCTTCGCGGAGCTCGGCTCCTCGTAGTAGAACTGCTTGCCACGCAGCAGGGAGACCATGGCGCCGATGAACGACATGATGGCGGCGGCGGTGAAGACGATCACCAGGCCATGGTGGAACGGCGCCGAGATGACGTCCGGGAAGAACTGCTTGCCGGTGAGTACGCCCACCTGCTTGGCGGGCAGTTTGCTCAGCACCCCGGTCGGGCCGAGCAGGTTGTGGATCGGGTTGTAGCCGAGCAGGGCCGCGAACAGCGTGCTGACCGGGGGCAGGTGGGCCACCTTGGACGCGATGGCCAGCGGCACCCCCTGGCTGTGCAGCCCCGCGGTCAGCGTCCGGGGCAGGGTGTTCGCCAGGCCGGCCACCATCAGTGAAAAGAAGATGCCGATCGACAGCGCCATCCCGGAGTTCTGGAAGGTGGACCGCATGCCGGAGGCGGAGCCACGGCGGTAGGCCGGCACGCTGCTCATGATCGCGGATGTGTTCGGCGAGGCGAACAGTCCGGAGCCGACGCCGTTGAGGAAGATCAGCGTGCCGAAGACCCAGTAGGGGAAGACGATCGGCAGCAGCATCAGGCCGACGAACGCGCAGGTGGCTACCAGCAGCCCCGTCGTCGCGAACAGGCGCTGGCCGTAGCGGTCGGACAGCCACCCGGAGACGGGCCCCGCGATCAGGAAGCCCGCGGTCAGCGGCAGCATGTAGATGCCCGCCCACAGGGGGGTGACGACGTAATTGTAGCCGTGCAGCGGCAGCCAGATACCGGCCAGCCAGATGACCAGCATGAACTGCAGGCCGCCGCGGGCGATCGCGCCGAGCAGGGAGGCCACGTTGCCGGCCGCGAAGGCCCGGATCCGGAAGAGCCGCATATCGAACATCGGCTCGGGGATCCTGTTCTCGATGTAGCAGAAAAGCACGAGCAGAACGACGCCGAGGGCGAGACCGCCCAGGACCCACGGGTTCGTCCAGCCGGTGGCACTCCCGCCGTACGGCTGGATGCCGTAGGTAATCGCGACTAGCAGCAGCCCGGCCCCCAGGGCGAACGTGGCGTTGCCCAGCCAGTCGATCTTGGCGCGCCGCGTCGTGGCGATCTCATGCAGGCTGAGGTACGCCCACACCGTGCCGAACACGCCGATGGGCACGTTGATCCAGAACACCGCGCGCCAGTCCCAGGCGGCCAGCAGCCCGCCGAGCAGCAGCCCGACGAACTGGCCCGAGATGCCGGCGATCTGGTTGATGCCGAGCGCCATGCCGCGCTTGTTGGCCGGGAACGCGTCGGTCAGGATGGCGGCCGAGTTCGCCATCAGCATCGCGCCGCCGAACGCCTGGACGATACGGAAGCCGATCAGCCACAGCGCGCCGCCGCCGCCCAGCAAGGGATCCAGGGACAGCGCGATGGACGCGAGCGTGAACACCACGAAGCCCAGGTTGTAGATCTTGACCCGGCCGAATATGTCGCCCAGCCGGCCCAGCGTCACCACCAGGACCGCCTGGACCAGCAGATACCCGATGATCATCCACAGCAGGTAGCTGATGTTGCCCGGCGAGAGCGGGTTGAGGTGAATACCGCGGAAGATGGCGGGCATCGCGATGATCACGATCGAGGCGTCGATGGTGGCCATCGTCATGCTGAGCGTGGTGTTGGACAGCGTGATCCACTTGTAGGCGCCGCTCTTCATGCGGCCGCCGCTGTCCGTCTCGCCAACCGCCCGCGTACTTGCCCGGGCGCTACCCGTATGCCCCGCACCGGTCCGGTGCGCGTCGCCTGCCGTCGCGTGCCCCTGTTCCGCCGGTTTCCGCACGTCTCCCAAGCATAGCCCCAGAAAGTTGTTTGATCACAACTATTTGCAATGCGAACGGCTTCGCGGCTGACGGTGCGAACGGCTGCGCCGCTGACCATGGGGAGGACTTGGCCGCCAGACTCCAGGGCCGGTTCTGGCGGGGAACGAACCACCGTGCGGATCGCGGTTGGCCGGTCCGTATCGGCCAGGAGCACCGGAGTACGGTAAAGGCGATCCGGCGGCCGTGGCCCGGCCCCGGGTTCCGGCTGTTGGCGACGCTGCGGAGGTTATATGAGCATCCTGGGGACCCGGGTCGTACGGACCGAGGATCCACGGATGCTGACCGTCGCCGGGACGTACGTCGATGACCTGCGAGTACCCGAGCTTGAGGGTGCGGCGCAGGCCACGTTCGACCCGTCGGCCGGATCGAACGTCGCCGCGGCCGGCGGCGTCCGCAAGGGCGGCGGCGCCGACTTCGATGAGTCAGCGTTCGCGGCCTCGGGGTGCTGGACATGGCGCGCGGCCTGTGGGCCGGTCAGCCGCACCGCGCCTCTGGCGAGCTGGCGCTGCACGTCCTGGAGCTCATGGTGGCCGTTGAGACGTCGCTGAGCGGGACCGTGTTCGAGCCGGTAGATTCCGGCTTCGTGGTGCCGCCGCCGCTGCCCGAGGAGTGGGACCCCCATGCCCGCACGGTCTAGCCAGCCGGACACGCCAGAACTCGGTATCGGGATGGTGGGTTACGCGTTTATGGGTGCGGCTCACTCCCGGGCCTGGGCCACGGTGGCCCAGGCGTTCGATGTCCCGCTCCGGCCCCGGATGGCCGCGCTGGCGGGCCGGGACCGCGCGGCGACCCGGGCCGCCGCGCACCGGTTCGGCTGGCGGCACGCCGAAACCGACTGGCGCGCGCTGATCGACCGCGACGACGTCCAGCTGGTGGACATCTGCTCGCCCGGCGACACGCACGCCGAGATCGCGATCGCGGCGCTGGACGCCGGCAAGCACGTGCTGTGCGAGAAGCCGCTGGCCAACACGCTGGCCGAAGCCGAGACGATGGCCGACGCCGCGGCCCGTGCGGCGCGGAATCGCACATACCCGGCACGCTTAGCCTGCGCGGCGCGGCCGACAGCCAGCGAACCGTCGGCCAGTTCAATCGCAGCCGACACCTCGTGCAGGCCCACGTTGGCAGGACCGAATTCCATCCCGTAATAGTTCGCATTGTCCGGCACGGTCGCGGCGATGCTCCTCGCCTCGCGGAGGTGCGCGTCAGATTCCTGGCGCCGACCAGCGCGTGCCGCCAGCACGGCCGAGCGTAGATGCAAACTGCCGTACACACTTCGTGCTGGCTCATCCATCCGGCTAATGTCCCCGCCCAACTCCGCGCGGGTCCGCTCCATCAAGGCAAGCCCTTGGTCATAGGCCGCGGCGCCGAGCAGCGACGCACCCCGCGACCAATACGTCCGCGCCACCCGGAGCGGATCACCGGACTGACGGGACGCCCACTCGATCCGGTCCAGCGCCATCGCCCGCAAGTCTGCATAGCCGAGCTGATGCGCCAGCCCGGACACGCCTCCGTACGCTTCCGCCAACAGCGCATAAAGCGCCGGACGGTCAGCCTCCCGTGCCACCGCAACCGCTGCCTGCAATTCCTCCAGCAGCACAGGCAGACGCTGACCAAGCTGAAGATAGCGGGCCTGCCGGCCAAGCAGTGATACCGCGCGTACATCCGCTTCCAGCTCCGGAACCGGCCGGGCGGGAACGTCCAGCGGCGGCGGAACATCGTAAGTCAACAGCGCACGGCGCAACGGCGGGATAGTCGATTGCAAGGCAATATCGCGTCTTTCAGGCCCCTCATACGGGTGCCCGGTGATCCTCGGCACGTCAACCCGAAGCGCGCGGGCCACCGCACCGATAAACGCAGGGGTAGCGGGCGCTGCGCCCGACTCGACCTTTGGCCAGCAGGCTGTAGGAAACGCTGGCGCGGCGCGCCAGCTCCCGTCCTGTCCAGCCCCGCATCTTCCGCAGTGCCGCAACACGCGCCCCGATCCGGTCCTGCTCAGCCATATGAGCCCCGGCAGTCGATGTTTCAACGGCTTTGAATCTTCGCGACTACTCTCCGCGTCCATCCTGCTCTTACCGAATCAAGGCTCGCAGCGGGAAGACCAATGGACGCCACACCTACAAGTATCACCGCGGTCGTAGACGCGATGGAAACCGCGTGTAACGGCCGATGGAGTATCTGGCTCAGCGACAGCGGCCGCTGGTGGGCTGCCCGCAACCGCGTCCTTGACGCCGCCGCCCTCAACGCGGGATGCGTTCCATTTCTCCGTGCTGATAGCCACGGCGAACTTGCCGACCACATACGCGAGCAAGACAACGTTGAAAGCGCGACCGTGAAGTCCACAGGTACTGCGGAGGCCAGCCGGTGAGCGGCTGGGATGTGTTCACCGGCTCGCCCGCCATCCACCCCGGCTGGGTACGTAAGGGCACGTCATGAGGTTCCGCGAGAACAAGCCCGCCGACCTGGAGCGGGCCCGCACCGCCGTCGCGGAATGGCGCGAGCAGAACCCGGCAGGCACTGCAGATCAGCTCACCGCCGCGCTCGGTTCCCAGTTCCACCCCGACTACGGCCCCGCGCTCCGCGCGGTGCTGTTCGCGTTCGACCGGGACCACGCCGACACCACCGAACCGGACAGGCCGTGAACACGTCGGACGTGCTCACCGGCGCGCCCGCCGTGCCACCCGGCGCGCTGACCGAGCTCGCGGCCCTGCGCGCCGCGCTGCCCGGCTATGACGTGACCATCACCAGCCACAGCCGCACCCACCGGTTCGAGGCCACCCGCCGGGGCGACGGCCCCGGACCCTGGTGCCTGATCAGCAGCGACCCCGCCGACCTGTGGCGCGAACTGGCTGGCCGCGCCCGGCCCGCCTGCACCGCGGGGCGCGGAGCGCAGCGGGGGGGTTCGGGGGGTCGTCCCCCGGCCCAGCACAGTAACCGGGCCCGGATCACGTCCGAGGCGAGCAGGCCGGACAGCGCGCGGGTGTACGTTTCCAGTTGCGCGTCCGGGACGTGCGCCGCGACCGCGGCGGCGGCGCTGGGGAAGTCACCGAGCGTTTCGACCACCGTGACCAGCGCCGGCGCTTTGAGGAAGACCAGGCGGCGGTTGCCGTAGTGGTAGGCGAGCGCGCCGAAGCTCTCCGGCCTGATCGCCACCTGCGGGTGCTTCTCGTACGGCCGCGCCGCGTCGAAGGGTACCCGCGAAGCCCCGGCGTCCACCGAGGTCCCGGTGTCTCCGGAAGATCCGAGTTCCTCGCTGGTCATCAAGGTCGCGGCGTGGAGACCCCGGACTTCGGGCCGGGGAGGAGACGCCGCTCCCCCCTTTCCGCGTGTCGCGCTTATCCGAAATGGTGCGATCGGAGAAGCTTGGTTGTGGTGCGGACGGCGTACAAGTGCCGGGCCTGCCCCGCACCGGAGCAGGCCAGCGTGCTGAACCGCACGTTCGGCTGCGTCCGCGTGGTGTGGAACCAGACCCTGGCCTGGCGGCACGCCCGGTACCACGCCGAGCAGGTGAAGACGGGCTTCACGCAGGCCGAAGACGCCGGAACCGGCGCCGATGCCTGCGGAGCTGATGTCAGACACGGCGGGGCAACCCCTGTGCGGTCAGCTGTGAAGCAGGAACCCCAGTCCGCGAGAACTGGAATCCCCATCCTTAAGCTTAAGGGTGGGGAGTAGCCAAGCTCCTATGGTGGCATTTATGGCTCCCACGACGGTACCCGGCGGCCTGCCCTCGGCACCCGCCGGGGCCACCGAAGGACTGCGCCTGCGCCCGGACCCGGGGCTGCGCTCGCTGGATGGCGGAACGGTCTTGCTCGGCGGCGCACCGTACCGGATGCTGCGGCTCGGTCCGGCCGGGGCCCGCCACGTCGCCGGCTGGTGGGACGGCGAGCCCGTGGCCGGGCAACCCGGGGCGCAGGCGCTGGCGCGCCGGCTGCTGTGGACCGGGATCGCCCATCCCGTCCCGGCGGGCGGCCCCGGTCCGTGTCCCTGTCCCGGTCCCGGTCCCGGTGATGTCACGGTGGTTATCCCGGTCCGCGACCGCACGGCCGAGCTGGCCCTATGCCTCAGCGGGCTGGGGGAGTACCAGGTGATCGTGGTGGACGACGGCTCCCTCGATCCGGGCGCGGTGGCCGCGGTGGCCGCGGCTGCGGGGGTGCGCTGCGTGCACCGGGCCGTCAACGGCGGCCCCGCGGCCGCGCGGAACACCGGCCTGGCCGCGGTGCAGACCCCGCTGGCGGCCTTCCTCGACTCGGACTGCGTTCCGGTGCCCGGCTGGCTCGGCCCGCTGCTGCCGCACTTCCGCGACCCGGTGGTGGCGGCGGTGGCCCCGAGGATCGTGCCGTATACGTGTCCGGCTCACACGGGACCCGGCCTCAGGAGCGACGGGCCCGAGACAGGCGGGCCCGAGACAGGCGGGCCCGAGACAGGCGGGCCCGAGACAGGCGGGCCCGAGACAGGCGGGCCCGAGACAGGCGGGCCCGAGACAGGCGGGCCAGCGGGCTGGCTGGCCCAGTACGAGGGCGTCAGCTCGACCCTCGACATGGGGCCGGTGCCGAGCATCGTGCGGCCCGGCTCCAAGGTGCCGTACGTGCCAGGAGCAGCCCTCGTCCTGCGCGTGGCGGCGGCCGGGGACAAGGAGGCGGGCGGGTTCGCCGAGCACATGCCGGTGGGGGAGGACGTCGACTTCGTTCTGGCGGCTGGCCGCGGCCGGCTGGCATGTCCGGTACGAGCCGGTGGCCACGGTCGCCCACCAGCACCGGGTCCGGCTGGGCAGCTGGTTCGCGCGCCGGATGGACTACGGGACCTCGGCCGCGCCGCTGGAACTGCGGCACCCGGGTACGCTCCCGGCGGTGGCCATGTCCGGGTGGAGCGCCACCGCGTGGGCCGCCGCCGCGCTTGGCCACCCGGGAGCCGGCGCGGGGATCACCGCGGCCGCGACGGCGCTGCTGGCCCGGCGCCTGGCCCCGGTCACCGGCGAGCCCTGGCCGGTGGCCGCCAGGCTGGCGGCGGGCGGCACGGTAGCCGCGGGCCGGCTGCTGGGCAGCACACTCTCGCGGGCGTGGTGGCCGGTGGCGCTCCCCGCCGCGATCGCGGCCCCGCGGCTGCGGGTGCCGCTGGCCGCCCTGGTCCTCGCCCCGCCCGTGCTCGGCTGGCGGGAACGGCGCCCGCCGATGGATCCGGTCCGCTACGTCTCCGCCCGGCTGCTCGATGACATGGCGTACAGCCTCGGCGTCTGGCGGGGCTGCGTGCGGCACCGCACCGCCCGCCCGCTGCTGCCCCGGCTGACCTGGCGTGCCACCCCGGGAGCCGGGAGATCCGGGATACGCTGCCAGTAATGCGCGATGGCCAGCCGTGCACCGATACGGCGGCCCGCCGGGGCAGGAGGAGTGGCAATGGCGAAGGCTAACGGCACGCGACCGGGCAAGAAGGCGGCACGGCTCCCTCGCGACGTGTACGAAACGGAGCTGTACCGGCTGCAGGCCGAGCTGGTCAAGATGCAGGAGTGGATGCGCGTCGGAGGCGCCCGAATCGTGGTTATCTTCGAGGGCCGCGACGCGGCCGGCAAGGGCAGCACGATCAAGCGGGTCGCCGAGTACCTCAACCCCCGCGTCGCCCGCATCGTGGCGCTGCCCGCGCCGACCGAACGGGAGCGGTCGGAGTGGTACTTCCAGCGTTACGTCAGCCACCTGCCCGCCGCCGGCGAACTGGCCCTGTTCGACCGGAGCTGGTACAACCGCGCAGGCGTCGAGCACGTCATGGGCTTTTGCACCAAGGAGGAGTACAGCCGCTTCCTGCACCAGTGCCCCATCTTCGAGCGGCTGCTGGTCGAGGAGGGCATCCTGCTCCGCAAATACTGGTTCTCGGTCAGCGACGATGAGCAGCAGCGCCGGTTCAAGTCACGGCTGGACGATCCGATGCGCCGGTGGAAGCTGTCCCCGATGGATTTTGAGTCCGTCACCCGGTGGGAGGACTATTCGCGTGCCAAGGACGAGATGTTCGTGCACACCGACATCCCGGAGGCGCCGTGGAACGTCGTGGAAAGTGACGACAAGCGGCGGGCCCGGATCAATATGATCGCGCACCTGCTCAGCACGATCCCGTACCACGACGTGAAGCTCACGCCGCTGCGCCTTCCGGCCCGGCCGCCGTCCAAGGGTTATGTCCGCCCGGCGCGGGACATGCAGGCGTACGTGCCTGACCACGCCGCCCGGGTGGACCCGCGCGTGACGTCCAGCTAACCGCACAGTCAGGGGACGCCGCCCGTCCTCCAGGTAGACCAGCCCGCGGCCCGCGCACGCCGCACGGACGCGCCGCCGGATCGGGCCCCGGAGCAGGGGGAGGGCCTCGGCCAGTTCCGCCAGCCGGTACTCGGCGATCTCCTCCTGCTGCAGCACGATGGCGTTCAGGCGCTTGCGGCCGAGCGCGCCGCAGTCGAACAGGAACCGGACGCCACCCGCCCGGCCGGGGTGCGGGCGGCGGAAGTCCATGCAGGCCAGCCTGCCATGGCTCACCTCGAGCCCGCACTCCTCGCGCACCTCGCGCCGGCACGCCTCCCACGGCGTCTCCCCGTCCGCCTCCATTACGCCGCCCGGAATCGTCCAGCCCGTCTTGTAGGTCGGCTTGAGGATGAGCAGGCGCCTTTCGCGGTCGAAGATCAGCGCCCCGGCCGACACCGGGATGGCCGGGAGCGCGGGGGCCTGCTGGCCCGGGCCCGCCGCCGGCCCGTGGTCCGGGCCGGCCCAGTCTCCGCCACCGCTCATGACGGACACGTTAATGCTCACGAGACTGTGGGCGAAGCGTGACCTTGCTGCCGGAACGTGACCTGCACCGCCCGGAGGCAACGGCGCGAGAGCGCCCGGCGGGTGTATAAGGAACTGTGTGGGCCTGCTGCGAGCGTCGGTGACGATCCCGGAGTCGACCGGGGCGGCGTACACCGTCGTGGAGCTGACCGGCGAGGTCGACGCCACCAACAGCGACGAGCTTTACGACGTGCTGGAATCGGTCGTGCTGCAGCTCCCCAGCCTGCTGGTCGTGGACTTGTCCGCGCTGACGTTCATGGATTCCACCGGACTGCGCATGCTGCTGCGGTCCAGCCGGGAACTCGACCAGCAGGGCGGTGTGCTCGCGCTGGCGTCACCGCAGGTGTCGGTGGCGCGGGTCCTCCAGCTGACCAGGGCTGATCAGCTGATCCCGGTCTACGGCACGGTCGCGGACGCGATCGCGGAGGCCTGATGCCTGCGCGGTCAAGGACCACGGGCCGTCACCGATGCCGCACACTGTTAACCGTGACCACTGACAACCGGGCGGTCCGGCGGCACCCCGCCGGTGCGTCCGCCCCGCCCGACACCGACGCCGCCCGACGCGACATCGGGCGGCTGCTGATCACCTGCCCGGACCGGCCGGGGATCATCGCGGCGGTAGCGGGATTCCTGTTCGACGCGGGAGCCAACATCCTGGAGTCCCAGCAGCACTCGACGGACCCGTCGGGCGGGATGTTCTACCTGCTGGTCGAGTTTCACCGGCCCGGCCTGGCCGGGCGCTTCGCCGACCTGACGGAGCAGTTCTCCCGGCTGGCCGACTCGTTCTCCATGCGCTGGAAGATGACCCAGGCCGCGGCGCTCAAGCGGGTCGCGGTGTTCGTCTCCAAGGCCGACCACGCACTGCAGGAACTGCTCTGGCGCGCTCATTCCGGCGAGCTCAACGCCGATATCAGGATGGTGATCTCGAACCACCCCGATCTGGCCGAAGCGGTCGGCGGCTGGGACATCCCGTTCCACCACGTCCCGGTGTCCCGGCAGACCAGGGACGAGGCCGAGACGGCCCAGCTGAAGCTGCTGGCCGCCGAGGCGGTGGATGTGGTCGTGCTCGCCCGGTACATGCAGATCCTGTCACCCCGCTTCCTCGCCGAATGCCCGGGGCCGGTCATCAACATCCACCACAGCTTCCTGCCGGCGTTCGCCGGCGCCAACCCGTACCAGGCCGCGGCCGACCGGGGCGTGAAGCTCATCGGCGCCACCGCCCACTATGTGACCGCCGAACTGGACGCCGGGCCGATCATCGAGCAGGACATCGTCCGCGTCGATCACCGCTACACCGTGGAAGAGCTGCGGAAACTCGGACGGCACGTGGAACGGTCCGTGCTGGCTCGCGCGGTTGCCTGGCACCTGGACGACCGGGTCATCGTCCACCAGAACAAGACCATCGTCTTCGCCTGACCGGGAGACGATGCAATTGCACGCGCCCAGTGCCTAGGGCCGGTACGCCAGGGGGCGATACTGAGACCATGTTCGGGCCATCCCGGTAAGGACATCATCGTCGTGGCGGCCTCGGCCGGCGGGCTGATGCCGCTGCGCGCCTTCCTGGCGGGGCTGCCTGCTGACCTTCCCGCCTCCGTCGTGACGGTGCTGCACATCCCGGCGACCGGTGGCCAGGCGCTGCCGGGCATCCTCGACCGTTCCGGCCCCCTGGCGGCCAAGCTCGCCGTGGACGGCGAAAAACTGGTGCACGGCCGCGTCTACGTGGCGCCGGCCGACCATCATGTCCTCATCGTCGACGGCACGATCCGGCTGTCGCAGGAGCCGCGCCAGAATGGGGTCCGTCCCGCCGCTGACCCGCTGTTCCGCAGCGCCGCGCGGTACGGCGGCCCGCGGGTGGTGGCCGTGGTGCTGAGCGGCACGCTCGACGATGCGGCACGGGGCTGCGCTGCGGTGGAACGGTGCGGCGGCCGCGTCCTGGTCCAGGAGCCGGCCGAGGCCGCGTACCCCGGCATGCCGGCCAGTGCCCTGGGCGCCACCCGGCACGCGGTGGCCCTGCCGCTCGCGAAGCTGGTGCGGCTGGTCAGCCGGCTGGCCAGCGAAACGGCGCCGCTGCCCGAATGATGACCCGGCGCCAGATTAGTGCCCCGCCGCCCGCCGCCCGGAAGCGTACGCTTTCGTACGTGACCTCGCCTGACTTTAAGCCAGCCTTCGACGACCTTCTGCTGATGCTCAAGGAAACGCGGGGATTCGACTTCACCGGGTACAAACCGTCGACGCTGCAGCGGCGGATATACCGCCGCATGGCGGCGCTTGACCTGTCGACCTTCGGTGAGTACCGCGATTACCTTGAGCTGCAGCCCGAGGAGTTCACGGAACTCTTCAACAGCATGCTCATTAACGTCACGAGTTTCTTCCGGGACCCGACGGCGTGGCGGGTGCTGAGCGAGAAGGTAGTACCGGAACTGCTGTCGGCCAAGGGGTCACAGGCGCCGGTACGTGTCTGGAGTGCTGGATGTGCCACCGGTGAGGAGGCGTACACCCTCGCCATGATCCTGACCGAAGCCATGGGGCCCGATCAATTCCGCGCCCGGGTAAAGATCTACGCGACTGACCTGGATGAAGACGCCTTGCAGCAGGCTCGCTACGGGGTCTATGACGCCCGGGCGCTGGATGACGTGCCGGAGGGCTTGCGGGAAACCTACTTCGAGCTGGGGGGCGACAAATGCACCTTCCGGCGTGATCTCCGGCGGCAGGTGATTTTCGGCCGCAACGATCTGACCCGCAACGCGCCTATTTCCCGTGTTGACCTGCTGGTGTCACGCAATACCCTGATGTATTTCAACGCGGAAGCGCAGGCTGACGTCCTCCGCCGGTTTCACTTTGCACTGTCTGATCCCGGTTATCTCTTCCTCGGCAAGGCCGAGATGCTGCTCAACCACTCCGACCATTTTCAGCCGGTAGATCTGCGTAAGCGCATTTTCCGGAAGGTGCCGTCGAGTCGGCGGCTACCGGGTGAGCCGGGTTTGTGGGCGGAGCCAGCCGGACCTGAGTTGGCTGTCGGCCGGCTGAAGGCCGCGGCGCTGGCGTCGGTACCGGTTGCGCAGCTCGCCATCGACCTGGTCGGGAACCTGGGGGTGGCCAACGCGACCGCGGAGGCGCTGTTCAACCTGCGGCCTCGCGACGTGGGCCGCCCGTTCCAGGACCTCGACGTCTCCTTCCGTCCGGTCGAGCTGCGGTCTCCCATCGAGCAGGCGCGCACGGACATGCGCCAGATAGAGCTGCGCGACGTCGAATGGCAGCGGGTGGGCTCGCAGCCGCGCTACTACGAAGTGACGATTACCCCGCTGTTCGGCAGTCCCGGCGATCTCGTCGGGGTGGGCATCAGCTTCATCGACGTCACCCGGGACCGGCGGATGCGCGATGACCTGGAGCACGCCCACGCCGAGCTGGAACGGGCGCACGAGGAACTGCAGTCTCTCAACGAGGAACTGGAGACCACCAACGAGGAGCTCCAGTCCACCAACGAGGAACTGGAGACCACCAACGAGGAGCTCCAGTCCACCAACGAGGAACTGGAGACGATGAACGAGGAGCTCCAGTCCACCAACGACGAACTGCAGGAGATCAATGAGGAGCTGCGGCAGCGCACCGAAGAGGTCAACCAGACCAATGATTTCCTCGGCTCGGTCTTCCGCAGCCTCGGCAACGCCGTCATCGTGCTGACCGAGGAGCTGTGCGTCAAGGTCTGGAGCCCGGGAGCGGAGGAGATGTGGGGACTGCGGGCGGATGAGACCGTGGGCAAGAGCCTGCTGGGTCTCGACATCGGGTTGCCGACCGAGGTGGTCACGCCGCACCTGCGCGCGCTGCTGAACCAGGCCGGTGACGGCTGGCCGGCGCTGGAACTCACCGCGGTCAACCGGCGCGGGAAGACGGTCAACCTGCGGATCGCCGCCACTCCGCTCATAACCGAGGAGGGTGCGACCAGTGGCTTCATCTTGGTGATAGATCACGTCCCCACCGAGGCGCCGCAGGCGGGACAGCAAATTCGCAGATGAGCTGCCAGGCGGCCGATGTGCACGCTAAGAATGTGATTGCTTTCCGTTTGTAGTCGTTCGCGGATGCCAGGGGGCCTGTTGCGGGATAGGCTGTCGGTGCAACGGTTTTGCGTCGATGTGGGCGGCGACATCGGCGCCAAGCGATGCGCGGGCTCGTCGGCGGGTACGCGGTACAGGCACCGCCGAGAGCCAGGCGGAGCGCCTGGCCTCGCCCGGATAGGAGCGGCCAGTGACTGACAGTACTGAACTCAGTGGGTTCGATCAGGAATTCGCCGATTTCAGCAGGCGGATCAGGGCGTTGCGGACCGCCCGGCACGGTTCCCCGGACGTGGCTGACGCTCTCTTCATCGAACTGGAACTCGCCGAGGAAGAGCTGCGCGTCATCCGTGACCAGGTGACCGAGCAGGACCAGGAGATCTTCCGGCGCAGTGACGCCACAGACCGAGAGCGCACGCTGCTGCGGGCCGTCTTCGGTGAACTCCCCGTCCCCGTTTTCGTTCTCGACCACGGAGCCTTCATCCGCCGCGCGAACGGAGCCGCCGCGGAACTGCTCGGCACGTCATCCGCCTACGTCGCGGGGAAACCGTTTCCCGTCTTCGTCGACCTGGCGGCCCGGGCCGCCTTCCGGTCGCAGTTGTCGGCCGTGTTCCGCAACGGCGGGAAAAGCTCGTTCAACTCGGTGCTTGTTGCCTCCCGGCGGCATCTGCGGGCGCGCATTCTGCTGGCCCGCCTCAATCCGCCGTCGGAGGTGCACCCACTGGTGGCCGCGGCCGTGCTGCCACCGGTGGCTCAGCCGGTTCCCCCGGTTGCCCCGCTGACCCCGGTGCCGAAAGGCCTGCCCGCCAGCCGCGGCCGGCCGCTCGACGGCGGCCGGCCGCTCGACGGCGGCCCGCAGCCAGAGAGCGCGCTGGTCTCCGCGGTGCGCCTGGTGGATCTGATGTCCCAGGTCACCCGGCTGCTGCTGGACGGGCGATCCCTCGGTGAGCCGGGCACCATGCACCGGGTGGCCTGGCTGCTCCAGGCCCACACCGCCGACTGGGTGATCATTGATCTGGCCCGCGAGGACGGCGTCACCCGGGCCGTCGTCGCCGGCCCGGACAACCCCCTGGCCCCGCTCATCGCCGGAGACACGGCCGGTGCGGCACCGCTGCACAGCCAGGTGCTGCAGACCGGCAAGGCCGTCTTGCACCCTTACATCTCGGACGAGAACGCGCTGGGAGTCACCGCAGACGGCCATCCGGTGCTCGCCGTCCTGGGGGCCGGCTGGTGCTCAGCGTCCCTATGCGGGTGGGGGATTCCACCGCCGGCGTGCTGACCCTGGTGCGGCCGCCGGACAAGCCGGCCTTCAATCTCTCCGATCTCCGCGTCCTGGAGGACATCGGAGAGCACCTGGCGCTGGCGCTGCGCACCGAACGCCGCGACCGGCGCCGCTCCGACACGGCCGCGGCCCTGCAGGCCAGCCTGCTGCCGCAGGTGCCCGCGCCGATGCCGGGCCTGGACTGGGCGGCCGCCTACCGGCCGGGCACCCAGGACATCGAGGTCGGCGGTGACTTCTACGACTTCTTCAAAAGCCCCGGCGGCTGGGGCCTGGTCCTCGGCGATGTGTGCGGTAAGGGTGAGGAAGCCGCCGCGGTCGCCGCGATGGTCCGGCACGGCATCCGGCTGCTCAGCCTCTGGGACGACCACCCAGCCCAGGTGCTGGCCAAAGTGAACGCGGCCATGATGGCACGGCACGAGACCGACCGGTTCGTCACCGCGGCGGCGGCGCACCTGCGCTGGCGCGCTGATCGCCTCGACGTGAAGCTCACCAGCGCCGGGCATCCGGCCGCGGCGCTGGTCCGGGCCAGCGGCGAGGTCTCTTTCGCCTCGGGCGGAGGCCTGCCGCTGGGCATGTTCGAGGACGCGGATACCCGGACGGAACGGCTGGCTCTGCGGGCCGGCGACACCCTCGTGCTCTACTCGGACGGTGTGACCGACAGGCGCGCCGCCGACGGCTCGTTCTACGGGACAGCCCGGCTGGCCGAGGCGCTGACCGGGAGCCTCGGGCGTCCTGCCGTCAGCATCGTCAAGACGATCGAGGACGATCTGAGCGCGTTGCAGCCAGGGTGCACAGTGCCAAGACGACATGGCCGTCGTCGTGGTCCGCGTCGCCGGCCTGCCCGACTGAGCCCTGATCCGCGTCGCCGGCCTGCCCGACTGAGCCACCCCGGGCTAGGCGTCGCGGACGTGCCCGAGCAGGTGACGCAGCGCCGGCTCGAGCCGCGGGTGGCGGAACGGCTGGCCGCCCGCGAGCAGGGCGTCCGGGCGGACCCGCTGGCTGGCTTCGGCCAGTTCGCGCGCGCCTTCCTCGCCGAGCAGCAGCCGCGGCCCGAAGCCCGGGACCGGAATGACCGCCGGCCGCCGTAGCACCTTGCCGAGCGTACGGGTGTAGTCCGCGTTCCGGACCGGATCCGGCGCCACCGCGTTCACCGGCCCGGACAGCGCCGGATCGACCAGAGCACGCAGGTAGACATCGGCTAGGTCGTCGATACCGATCCAGGACAGCCACTGCCGCCCTGAGCCGAGACGGCCGCCGAGCCCAACCTCGAACAGCGGGTAGAGCAGCTTCAGGACACCGCCCTTCGGGGACTGCACGATCCCGGTGCGCACCTGCACGACCCGCAGTCCCGCTTCGGCGGCGGGGGCGGTGGCCGCTTCCCAGTCCGTGACGACACGGGCCAGAAAGTCGTCGCCGGGGGGGCTGTCCTCGCCCAGGATCTCGTCGCCGCGATCGGCGCCGTAATAGCCGATCGCGGAGGCAATGACGAACGTCCGCGGGCCGCCGGATCCGCCCGGCCCGCCGGACGTGGCCGCCGCCAGCTCGGCCAGCCGCCGGGTAGGCCCGATGCGGCTGTCCCGGACGGTCCGCTTGTGCGCGGGCGTGAAACGGCCGGCGATGCCGGCCCCGGCCAGGTGAACCACGGCGTGCACGCCGGAGAGCAGGTCCGGAGCGGGCTGATCCGGCTGCCACTGGCGCTCGCCTGCGCCCTGGGGCGGGTGCCGGACCAGCTTGATCACACGGTGGCCGCCGGTGCTGAGCAGGGCGGTCAGCGCGGTCCCGATGAGCCCGCTGGCCCCGGTGACCGCGACCGTCATCGGCTCACTGCGGTGCACCCTTGCCCAGCGGTGCGCGGCCAGGTCGGCCGCGAGCTGCCGGTGCCGGTAGGCGAACATCTGGCGGAGCGCCGCCGCGGGCACCGGAGTTTCGACGTCGTCGCTGACCCGGGTCTCGTTTTCGCCTTCCGCCTCGCCCTCGGCGCTGAACATGTGGGTGTGCCGCCAGGACACCACCGAAGACAACCTGGCCGACACCAGCTGGTCGACGAACTGATGCGGCGGGTTGTAGCCGTCCGGCTGGTGGGCCGCCACCCAGCGCACGCCGCCCGGCAGCAGCAGCACGGCGCGGCCGTCGCGCAGCGAGCCGGCCTCCTGGCCGACGCGGACCGGCTGCCACGGCGGCAACATGCGGGTGATCGCGCCGGGACGCGCGTGCCACTCGAACACCTCGCCGATCGGCGCGTCGACCACGCTTGAGTAGGTAATGCCCATCGCCTGCGGTTCTCCTCTGATCTGACCGGGCCCCGTTAGCTGACCGGGCCCCGTCAGCTGGCCGGGCCCCGTCAGCTGACCGCCCCGTCTGATCCGGCCGGCCGGGCCTGCGTCCCTGCCCGCGTCATTGCCGGGGCTCGCTGACCATGCCCGCCAGCCGGGCCAGTGACTTCTCGATGCCGCGGGCGTTGCGGCGGGGAAACGGGCTGAGCGTGATGAGCAGCGGGATCCGGGCTGTCGACCAGTCGAAGGTCTCGGTCACCTCGGTCGTGCCGGTGCCCAGCGGCCTCAGCTGCCACCGCCAGCGGTGCCCATTGAAGTGGCGCCAGGCGATCAGGCGGTCCTGATCGTACTCGACCACCGTATTGAGGACCTTGTGGGGCGCGCCGATCTTCATGTCCATACCGAACTGGGCGCCGAGAGTGAGCCGTTCCGGGCCGCCCGGCTGGACCGCGAGGACGCTGCCCGTTCCGTCGATGAGCGGATGCTTCGACGGGTCGGTCAGCATTGCGAAGATCCGTTCTGGGCTGGTGCCGATGACCTTCGTCGCCGATACCTGCTTCCGGTTCATTCCTCAACCGTAGGCTACGGTCGCACAAGTACCGGCCCGCGCCCCCGTGATCGCGCGATCGCCCCCCGTGACCGCCCCGCGACCGCGGCGCCCGGTGACCACCAGGGTGAAGTCCGTGACGTTCGCGCGGCCGCCTGTTCGGGGCTGGGCGTTCACGGCAGGTCGCCCTCTCGGACGGCGGTGCTGGCCGGCAGCAGGCCTTCTTCCTGGCCGGATTCCACAGCGCCGGCCTTCGCATAGGCCGCCCGATGAGCCAATGTGGCGGCGAACCAATGTGCCGGCTGGATCAATGCGGCCGGAATCGGTGTGGTGGCGTAGGTTCACTGGCAGCGGGGGTGATCTGCAGCGGCGGAACGGAGCCCATCATGGAGACGGCGTCCCTGACAGCGATCGACGTTCACGTGCACGTCGAGGGAGACGGGCACGGGCACTACTCGATGGACGACGAACTGCTCAGCGCGTCGGCCAAGTACTTCAAGACGGGGGACGAGCGCACCCCGGCGGTCGAGCACATCGCCGCGTTCTACCGGGAACGGCAGATGGCTGCGGTCGTCTTCACCGTGGATGCGACGACGGCCACCGGTCATCCGGCGCTGTCCAGCGAGGAGATCGCCGACCGCGCGGCCGGGCACGCCGATGTGCTGATCCCGTTCGGCTCGGTGGATCCCCTGGTCCCGGACGAGGCGGTGCGCCGCGCGCGGCGGCTGGTGGCCGAGCACGGGGTCCGCGGGTTCAAGTTCCACCCGAGCTTGCAGGGGTTCACCCCGAACGATCCCGCCGTGTACCCGCTGTACGGGGCGATCGGGGAGCTGGGCGTGCCGGCGGTCTTCCACACCGGCCAGACAGGCATCGGAGCCGGGCTGCCAGGGGGCCGGGGCATCAAGCTGCGGCTGTCCGACCCCATGCTGATCGACGACGTCGCGGCCGACTTCCCGGGGCTGACGGTGATCCTCGCGCACCCGTCGGTGCCGTGGCAGGACTCCGCGATTTCGATCGCCACCCACAAGGCCAACGTGTACATCGACCTGTCCGGCTGGTCGCCGAAGTACTTCGCACCGCAACTGGTCCGCGCCATGAACTCGCTGCTGCAGGACAAGGTGCTGTTCGGCACCGACTATCCGCTGCTGACGCCGGAACGGTGGCTCCGCGACTTCGACAAGCTGGACATTAAACCGGACGTCCGTCCCAAGATCCTCAAGCAGAACGCCATCCGCCTGCTCGGCCTGGACGGCTGACGCCTGTGCCCGCTCAGCCCGACCACCGTGGGCGCGGGGCAGGTCCCTGGCTCTGCCGCTTCGTGCCATTCACCGTGAAGAACGCCACTGCGCGAGGGTATACGCCGTGTTGGCGGCGCTAACGGCGGCCGGAATCACCGCACGGAAGAAAGTCGAAGCTCACGGGCTCGAGACCGTGGACAGCCTTGCCGGCTGAGCCCGTGCCTGATGTCATGAGGCGACCGCGAGACCGCCACTCCGGCGCCGGCGCCTGAGGTCCAATGATCACCCGTTAGCTGTCCGGTGCTAAGAAACAACCCGGTCCCGAATCGGCCTGCGAAGCGGACTCCAAGGCGGTTCCTTCACCGCCTTTCCCGACGGCACCAGGATCAGCAGCGGCTGGCCCTGGATCCACCGGCCCATACCCATCGCCCTTGCCGGGGTTGCCGCAGGAAATACCGGATTCCCGGCGGCAACCCCATCGCCGGGTGCCTGCGGCGGCACCGGGGCCCGCCGCGGCCCGCGGGCGCCACCTGCGGCATCATCTGCTGGCGTGGCCAGCGTGACAATTTTTTAGGAGTTTTGTTAGCACTTCCAGGGCTGGCCGAATTACCCGGGCCGAAATAACGAGGAAAAATGCCCGGCTCAATTGAGGAATTCGGCTCTGCGGCCACCGCGACAACTCACGGAGAGTGGTGATCAGGTAACCGGAGAAAACGGAAGAAGGAAGAGCCATGATTGTCAGGAGGAAGCCCAGGAGCACCGTCACCGCCCTGCGCGCGCCACCGGCATCCCGGATGCGGTCCGGCCGGGCCCGCGCCGTCCGGGCCGCTGCCTTTGCCGCCGGCGGCCTCGCCACGGTGGGCCTGGTGCTCACTGGGGTCTTCGCGTCGGGGGCATCGGCGGGCACCCACCTGCCCTGGACCAGCGGGGTCTACCTGCCGAACGCCAGCCCGGCGTCCGTCGCCGGCTTTGGTGCGTGGCGCGGAGCCCCGGTGAACGTCGCCACCGTCTGGCCGAACCGCAGCAGCTGGAATGACGTCGTGGATCCGGCATGGCTCTACCAGCTCTGGAGGGGAGCACCGGAAACAGTGGCCTTCACCGAGGCGATGCTGCCCGAGGGCGTCCGGGGAGTGTCCATCCAGGCGTGCGCGGCCGGCTCCTACGATTCCCACTGGCGCCAGTTCGGCACCAACATCTCCGCCTACGGCCTCGGCCGCTCGATCATCCGGCTGGGCTGGGAATTCAACGGGAACTGGTACATCTGGCGGGCCAGCGACCCCGCGTCCTGGGTGAGGTGCTGGCGGCAGATCGTCACCTCGGCACGGGCCACCGCGCCGGGCCTGCAATGGGACTGGAACGTCAACCGCGGCGTGTCAGCCGGGCTGGCCGATCCCGCCCTGGCCTACCCCGGAAACGCCTACGTGGACACGATCGGGGTCGACAGCTACGACATGTGGCCTAGCGCGACCACCAGCGCGGGCTGGAGCCAGCAGCTCAATCGGACGCAGGGACTGCAGGGACTGATGTACTGGCTCAACTTCGCGAAGGCGCACGGCAAGAAGTTCGCGGTGCCCGAGTGGGGTAACGTCATGCCCGGCACTGTAGCGAAGGGGAACCACGCGGGCGGGGACGACCCGGCGTACGTGAACGACATGCTCGGGTTCTTCGGGGCCCACTCCGCCAGCCTCGCCTGGGAGTCCAACTTCCAGGGCACCATCACCCACGGGGCCTACCGGGCGGGCTCACAGGTGCCCAAGGCCTCAGCGGCCTACCGGGCGGGATTCTGATCTGCCCGGCACCCAGCCGGGGGCACGGCCACCGCCCAAGCCCCGGGCTGACCGGAAAGCCCCGGGCTGGGCGGGCAGGCGGCCCCTGTTCGGCTGCCCGCCCAGCCCATGCGCCCGCCCGGCAAGACCTCAGTATCGCCGGTCGCGGCGGGCCACGACGAGGCCGTGTAATTCCGCAGCGGTGCCGGCCCGGGGAGGCGGGCTTCCCCGGGCCGGCACCGGCCGAGGGTAAGCACTTCCCGGGCCTGCGGTGAGCCGCCGGTGAAAGTCGCCGGGGTGGAGCGGTACCGGGCTCCGGGCGGTGGCCGGGCGCCCGGTAATGTCAGCCCGGCGGACGATAATGGGCGCCGTGGACAACAGTCACTACAGTCTGGTCATCGCGGCTGCTCAGGCTGCGGGACCGTGTCCTGTGGGTGAAGAGGCGGCCTGGGGCCGCCGGGTGCACGGCCTGACCGTGGACCTTCACCTGATTGCCCAGCAGGCGAGGCAGGACATCGAGCGGCTGGAGTCAGCACGGACCTTCATCGCCTTCCTGGAGAAGGTTGAGATCGAGGAATCGAGCCGCCGCGGGCTGCTCACGTTGCGCCTGCCGTCGGGCGAGAGCGAGCCGATCCGCACCGAGCAGAAGGACACCGACCGCGGACGGGCGCTGATCGACCGGGCCCGTTCCCTGGAAGGACGCTGGGTGCTGGTCTACCGGTACAACGAGCGGAAGACGGGGCAGCGGAACCAGTCGGTCCGGATGCTGGCGCACCTGATGGATCTCGGCGCGGACGGGACCGTGCCCAGCACCACGGCGAAGAAGATAGTGCTGCAAGAGGCGGGTGGGGACACGGCACGCGCGCAGGAGGCGTGGCTGTCCGCGGGCCTGCCGGGAACCGGCCTAATCAGCGTCGACCAGATGGAGCAAGCCCGCGCTGCCGCACGAAAGGCCAGGTAAGCCGGAGGGCGGGGCGGGTCGCTCCCCTTATTGCCCAAAGGCTGATAACAGCAAGAAGCGCCCCCGGCCGAAAACGGGCCGCGCCACTGGTGCCGGGGGGACCGGGGCGTATCAATCCGGTCCGGCCCGGTCCGTTCCGGGACCGGCACGGCCCAGAGCTCGCCGGGGCGGTGGGGCGAGCCGATTCGGGTCCCTGCTTCTTGCTGTTATCATGATGATCATATAGTTTTCACGCATGGCAGTCCCGGACACCCGCTCGCCGGCCGGCAGCGCCGTCGACGACTTCATCCGCGATCTGGCCAACCGCCAGTTCAGCAGCACAACCCGGCGGAATCCGCCGGCATTTCCTCGACGAGTACCTGCAGCACGCCCAGCAGGCCGCCGGCACCATCCAGATCACGGCCGGCGAGCTCATGGACCCCGCGCAGGCCGGCGCATGGCTGTCCGATGCGGCCGCAGGCAAGATCCGCACCCGCAACACCCTCTACGGTCCCGATGCCGCCGCGTATCTCAACTCAATGCGCGTGCGCATCGACTCCTACAACGCCTTCGCTGAATTCCTCGGCCTGCCCGACCGCCATCACAGCCCGCCGCCCGCCCGCGGCTTCCACCTCACCCCCGCCGACACTGAGCGGGTCCTGCACGACCTGACCGTCCGCAGGCCCATCCACGCCAACGCCGCCACATCGCTGCGCACCGCCGCCCTGGCCGCGCTCGTCGCCGACACCGGCCGGGGCGTCCCCGAACTGGCCCGCCTCAATGTCAGCGCCCTGCACCTGGACGGCGACGCGAGCGTCGAAGTCACCGACGGCTCATGCCCGCTCGGCGCCGCGGCCGTGCAGATCCTCACCCGTTGGCTCAGGGCCCGGGCGGCGATCATCGCCGAGCTTGACGGCAGCGACCCCGGCCACCTGTGGATCCCGACCAAGCCCGGCCGGCCCCGGGGGGGCCGCCCGCCCGTCAAGCCCGGCCTCACCCGCGCGGCCGTCCGCACCCTCCATGCCGCCCACCGGACCCTCGTCAGCCAGCTGCTCGGCACCCCGCTCCGCCCAGGCGCCCTCCGCGATCACGGTGCCGCACCGTGAGCTGGCGCCGGGGGAGCGGACGCCGTGAGCGGCCGGGCCGCCGGCCACGGAACGTGACCGGCCCGGCCGGCACGGCGGGTGACGGGTCCGCGCGGAACGCCGAGCCCTCGCCCGGCGCCACGGCCGGAAGAGACGGTGATCTCTCCCGCAGCACCGCCGCCCGCAGCCGCCGGCTGAGCTCCACCGCGCTCAGCCGCTGGCGTCGCCGGCTTTGTGAGCCCGCAGTTGCCCGGCGGGTCGCTCCATGGCGCGCTTGTTGCCGCGGCGGACCACGGCACGGGCTAACGGCGCGGCGAGAGCCTCGCTGCGCGGCACTGGCAGCCAGGCGGATTCGAAGGTGACCCGGGTTCCCCCGCCCGGAAGCTCGGCCAGCGTGCAGGTCCCGGTCAGGACGCGGCCGCTCGCGCCGACGTTGCGCTCCACGGTCCGCGTCGGCCGCTCGGCTTCGATGACCTCCATGTCAATCGTGTCGGTGGTGCGGCCGGCGAGCGGCCGCCGTTAGCTTGGCCCTCGCGCCGACGCCCCGCGCCGGCCCCCCGTACCGCCAGTCGCGCATCATGTGGTCGGTGAAGAGCTCGTGGTTGGCGAGCACGTCGAGGAAGTCGTAGACATCCTCCCGTGCCTGGGGAACGTCGATACTCACCCGCACCGGCTTCATGTACCAAACGGTACAGTCGGCCCCGCCTGGGGAGCGGCCAGCCTTCCGGCGAGCGCCTGGGAGCACGCAGCATCCACCCGGGGCCTTGATCCTGCCCACCGGATCCTGCCCACCGGGCGCTAGCTCATAACCTGGCCAGTCACGCGCATGCCGCCGGCTGAGCCGCTCCGGCCTTCTTGCCGCCAGACACCGCCGCGACCTGGCGGGCCATCGCGCCACTCGTCCCGCCTGGCGCATACCCAGGCGGAGACCACAGACTGCCCCTGGCGGGTCACGCCAGCAGCAGCCCAGCATCGTAACGCTCGACATAGGCCGTCGGCCTTGCCCAAATGGGGATTTGACTTTACATAATGTCCATTATCGGCGCTGGTGGCGGACACGGGATCTGCCTTCGGTCCTGGCCGGCGGGGCAATTAACCACGCGACTGTCCCCGGGACGGCTCGAGGACGTCGCCCGCACGGCAATGAGGGTTGGTACAGCCCGGCGTACATGTCCCGGCGCGACCCGCCCGGGCCTGGCACCCGGCCGCGTCCCGGCCAGGCTGCTGAAGCGCCGCGGCTGAAGCGGCCAGAGGCCGCTGGCCGTTTCTCCGCTCGCGGTCGCGTTCAACCGTCGTCGGCTTTGCCGCAAGACTGCAGTTGGTGGCGGTAAGTGCCGCGATGAGTGACTCCAGGCGAGGCTCGGCATTTGCGCGATATGCTCCCGGTGATGCGAAGCGTCTCGGGGGCACGAGGTGGCAGGCGCCGGTGCCGGGCTGAGGAGGTGCGACGATGACTGGTGATTTCTTCCGGAGCGTGCTACCGGAGAACGAAGACGAAGCCGACCTGCCCGACATCGACACCAGCGTGGCGCACATCGCCCGCGTCTACGATTACTGGCTGGGCGGTAAGGACCATTTCGCAGCCGACCGGGAAGTCGGCGACAAGGTGCTGGAGATCCACCCGGAGACCGTCTTGTCGGTGCGGGCCAACCGGGCGTTCCTGGCCCGCGCGGTCCGCTACCTCGCAGCGCAGGGCATCCGGCAGTTCCTCGACGTCGGCACTGGCCTGCCGACGGTCGACAACACCCACGAGGTGGCGCAGGCCGCGGCCCCCACCTCCCGCGTGGTGTACGTCGACAATGACCCGATCGTGCTGACCCACGCCCGCGCCCTGCTGGCCAGCCGCCCGGAAGGCGCCACCGCCTACATCGACGCCGACGTCCGTGACGTGGACACGGTTCTGGTGGGCGCCCGGGAGCTGCTGGACTTCAGCCAGCCGATCGGCGTCATGCTGGTCGCACTGCTGCATATGCTCGGCGACGAAGATGATCCCTGGGGGCTCGTAGCCCGGTATATGGCGGCGGTGCCGCCGGGGAGCTACCTGGTGCTTTCGCATCTGGCCAGCGACGTTCAGGCCGAGACGATGGCCGAGATGGGCCGCCGCATCAACGAGTTGATGCCCGAGCACGTGCACATGCGGACCAGGGAGCAGGTCACTGCGTTTTTCGGCGGGATGCCGCTAGACGAGCCAGGAGTGGTCCTCACCCACCAGTGGCGGCCGGACCTGGGAGCCGCCGGCGCCGGAGGCGTCTTGTGGGCCGGCGTCGCGCGCAAGCCCTGAGCAAGCATCGTCTACCCGGGTTAGGGGAAGATACCCGTCAGATGTAAAACCCTATCTTTGTTTGCGTGCCTGCTTTCGGAGTCTGCACCACTCCTCGAGGTTGTCGAGCTCGTTGCCGCGGTGGGCGCGGTGCTGCTGCGTCCAGGTTTCGTCGTGCAGGGGGATCGACCGTCATGACCACGTTCGTGCGGTCACCGGCGGGCCCGATGTCGATGGTCGTCAGGTGCTCATACGGCTCGTGGTCGGGCACGAAGTCGATCAGTGACAGAAACGATAGAACCGGGAGATCTGAGTGCGGCCACCCGCGCGAGCGGCACAGCACTCAACCGCGCAGACTCGGCAGGGCCGAAGCGTCCGCTGAAGGATCGGTGAGCGGGTCACCTGGCTACTTGGCACTGGTGTCGCGACGGAAGGCTTGCGAAGGGCGCGGTGGCCGGTGGGGCCGAGTTGGGCGAGTTCGTGGTCGATGTCTGCCGCCCGCCGCTCAACTGCGCACCTCCAGGTTGAGCCGTGCGGCCTGTCGCGTGAGGTGGTCGCGTTCGGGGAGGTTGGGCGCTGATCGGGCGGCTTTGGCGTAGAGCCGTGCTGCGGTGACTGGGGCACCGTCACGCTCGTGTAGGTACGCCGCGACGGCGGCGTGGCGGGGCAGGGCGGGGTCGAGCCCCGCCAGGGCGGCCAGGCCGGCCCGCGGGCCGTCGGCCTCGCCGACCGCGACGGCCCGGTTGAGGCGGGCCACCGGGCTGTCGGTGAGGCGCACCAGTTCGTCGTACCACTCGACGATCTGCACCCAGTCGGTCTCCTCGGCCGCGCGGGCGTCGGCGTGGAGCGCGGCGATGGCGGCTTGGGCCTGGAACTCGCCCAGGCGGTCGCGAGTGAGGGCTGTCTGGAGCACGTCGACGCCCTCGGCGATCAGGCGGGTGTTCCACAGGCTGCGGTCCTGCTCGGCAAGAGGCACGAGCCTGCCGTCGGGGCCGGTCCGTGCCGGGCGCCGTGCGTGGTGGAGCAGCATGAGCGCGAGCAGGCCCGCGACCTCCTCATGGTTGGTCTTGGCCGCCAGCTGGCGAGTGAGCCGGATCGCCTCGCCGCCGAGGTCGACGTCGCCGGAGTAGCCCTCGTTGAAGACCAGGTAGAGCACGCGCAGCACCGTGGCGGCGTCACCGGGCTGGTTGAACCGGACACCCGAGACGGTCCGCTTGGCCCTGCTGATCCGCTGGGCCATGGTCGCCTCCGGCACGAGGTAGGCCTGCGCGATCTGACGCGTGGTCAGGCCGCCGACCGCGCGCAGCGTGAGCGCGACGGCCGAAGCCGGTGCCAGCGACGGGTGCGCGCACAGGAAGTACAGCTGGAGCGTGTCGTCCGCCGCCTCGCCCGGGCCGGGCATGGGCTCGCCCTCGACGCGTACCTCGCGGTGCCGTCGGGAGGTATCGGCGCGGGCGGCGTCGAGGAACTTGCGCCAGGCCACGGTGACCAGCCAGCCCTTGGGGTCCCGCGACGGGCCGTCCGGCCACGCGCGCACGGCCTCGACCAGGGCGTCCTGCACGGCATCCTCGGCCGCCGCGAAGTCGGCTCCGCGACGGACGAGGATGCTAATTACGGTGGGGGTGAGGGTCCGCAGCAGGGCCTCGTCCACCGTGCGTCACTCCGTGATGGTCGGGGGCGCGGCCAGGAACGGGCGCACCTCGAGCCACTCGTGGATCGGCTTCCCGCCCGCACCCGGAGCCGCGGACAACTCCCCGGCCAGCTCGAGCGCCCGCTCGTAGGCCTCGACGTCGATCACCATCCAGCCGGCGATCAGGTCCTTGGTCTCCGCGAACGGGCCGTCGGTGACCGGCGGCCGCCCCTCGCCGTCGTAGCGGACGAACGCGCCCTCCGGGGAGAGCGCCTGACTGTCGACGAACTCGCCGGTGCCCTCGAGCCGAGCGGCGAAGTCCTGCATGTACTGCAGGTGGGCCGAAAGCTCCGCCGGCGTCCATTGGTCCATCGGCACGTCGTTGACCGGTGCCGGCGCGCCCCGGTAGTGCTTGAGCAGCAGGTACTTGGTCATGATGTTCTCCTTAGTGCGGTACGGCCCATTGTGGCCGTGTTCACCCCGGGGACGAAGCCACGCGCGGGTTCTCGACATCCCACCGCGACATTTCCTGGCGGATTTCAAAGACTCCGCGCACTCCGAGGCGCCACAGATGGGCACAGGGAGCCGCTTCCCGTCCCTGCAGTGCACCAATGGCCAGCAATAGGTGACGATCCCAACCACCAGGGAGCCTCGCGGCGCTGGATCATGACCGCGGTCGAGAACTCGCTGCGCCGCCTGCAGACCGACTACATCGACCTCTACCGCGTCCGCGAGGCCAGCAGACCGACCTGCGCCGAGCGCACATTTTCAGGCACCTCAACGACGAGCGCCGGATCGACGCCGTTGAGCAGCTCATCCTGCGCCGCCTGCCCGCCGGTGAGCGCACCGCCGCCTGACCGCAGCTCGTCACCAGCGCGCTGAACGACATGCGTGTCGTGCGTGGCTGGCCGGCTTGCTCGCGTAGCAGCCGCGGGTCAAGCTCGTACCCGGCGAGCAGGAACAGGAATCCCAGCCCGACGTTGGCGAGCAGCTTGATGCTGGCGGTGTCGGCCAGGCCCAGCCCGTGCGGACCGATCAGGATGCCGGCGAAGATCAGGACAACCACCTGGGGAATGCGCGGCCCCGGAAGCGCGGCCACGACGATCGGCGCCAGCGCCGCCACCAGCGCCACCACCAGCAGCGTTTCCAGGCCTTTCGCGTCCATCCCCGCGCCCCCTCAGCCTCATGGCGTCCGCGCGCGGCCCGGCAGCAACCGCCGCCTGCCAGCCGGCTCCCCCAGCACGCACCCGGCAGGCCCGGAGAGTTGCTGTCCCAGTTGGATCAGTTTCAGGTCATGGCCGGCAATTGTCACCTCCCAGGCCACAGTGATGGTGGCTCTGTGAGACGGACCTGGCTCTCTGGCCCCTTCAAGAGATAAAACATGCCGAAAGGGAAAGCAAGAGCGTCGCTATCCGCGGGCGGCAGCCGAAGAGTTACCCAGCCTGCCAGCCGCGGCAACCTGCATGTTCAGACCGCCGCTGCCGTTCCTCTGCCGCTCGTCACGGTGGCGGAGCGCGAGGTCTGCGTCGCCTCCGCCGGTTCCCCGGAAAAATTCACGTCGGAATTCACTTTGATCTCCACCACATTGCTTATGACGCGACGGGCTCCATTGCTCAGGACGCGACGGGTTGCCGACCGAAGGTCATCTCCCCGGTACTGCCGGGTCCGCAGCAGCGGCCCCGGGCCGGGGAGCGGGGGCGTCCAGCGCGCGCTGCAGCCGGGCCAGCTTGCTGTCCCAGTCCTGGGCCAGCGCGGCGAGGTAGGACTGGGCGATCGCCATCGGTGCCGCGTTGACGCGGAAGCGGATCCGGCGCCGCTCGCCAGGCTCGGCGAGTACGAGGCCCGCAGCGGTGAGCAGCTCGAGGTGCTTGGTGATCGCCTGCCGCGAGATCGGCAGCAAGCCCGCCAGGTCGGTCGCCGTCGCCGGGCCGCGGGCAGCGAGGGCGCTGAGGATGCTGCGCCGGGACGGCTCGGCGAGCGCGGCGAAGACCGCCTCCGCGACTGCCTCCGGGTCAGGCCGCGGCATGGAGATAGTCGGCCAGCTCGGCCAGCTCCTTGCGCCAGCCCTCGACGTTGCCGTGATAGGCGGTGCCGAGCAGCTCGTCGGGCACCTGCGCGAACCCGGACTCCACCACGGTCAGCCGTGTCCCCCCGCCGCTCGGGACGAGGGTGAACTCGACGTGGGTGCGGCGCGGATCGGTGGCGGGCAGCCCCTGGATCCCCCACGTCCAGGCGAACCTGACCGGCGGCTCCACGACGGAGATCGTCAGCGTCGCTTTGTGATCCCCATCATCCCACTCGACATATGCTGTGCCGCCCGGGCGCAGGTCGACGGTGGCGCGATTCCCGAACCAGCCGCCGAGTCCTTCTGCGCTGGTCAGCGCCTCCCACACCCGCTGCGGCGGCTGGGCGAGATCGATGGTGCGCTCGATGCGATCCGGGATAGGCATGAGAGAACCTCCGCGTGTAGCAACCATTCGATTGCGATAATCTATAGCAACCCGGTGGTTGCGTCAAGCGGCCTGAGCGGCCCTGCTCATTGACCCGGCCCGGCCGGCCGCGATACTCGGTGACATGGCATGCCCGCATGGCGGCCGCCCGGTCAGCGCTTGGCGAAGAAGTCGCGGATGTTGGCGACCAGCAGGACGAGGGCCGCCAGGGCGAGCAGGCCGGCGACCACCACGCGCCAGTTGCCGACGGCCGCCAGGACCGCCACCCAGGCCACCACGCCGATGGCGGCAGCCGCGAGGATCGCGAGGGCGAATCGCACGAGATGACCCCGGGCAAAGGCCTCCAGGCAGAGCATGCCCATCGCCAGGACAGCCAGCGCCGGCAGCAGCGCCCCGCCGTGGCCCAGGACGATCACGGCGAGCCCGGCCATGAGGAACGAGGCCGAGACGGTGGACCACGTTTGCAGGACCCGCTTGCGGGTGCGGATCGGGTCGACGTTGGGCAGAGCCCGGTGCCGCAGATGCGCGTGCGGGTCCTCAGGCGGAAGGCCGAGCTGAGAGGCGCGCGCCAGCGCCTCCCGTTCCGCAGCCAGTACCCGGCGGCGCTGGCGCAGCTGCCCGGCGGAGGTCTCCAGCCTGGCCAGGGTGGCGGGGTCGGTCCGCATTCCGGCGTCCCGCAGGGCCCGGCTCCCGGCCTGGGCGCCGCGCAGCCTGTCGCCCAGGCCGTCGAGCTCCTTCCCCGCGGCGGCGATCTGATCGTCCAGCTCGGTCATGCGTGCCGCGACGGCTTCCTGCTCCGCCTTGGCCGAGGGTGCCACCTTGTCCAGGCCTGCCCATCCCACCGGATCGGACCAGGAGAGGCGCACCGAGCCGGCCCGCTCGTAACGTGGCCCGGCGGGGGCGCGCTCGCCGCCGAACGGATCACCGGTGTCCAGGCCCCACAGTCCCCGGTAATCGCGCAGCCACGGCGTCGTATCGTCGGCGAGCACCGGACTCCATTCCCGCTCCTCACCGGGGCCCACGGCCGGGCCGTCCCCCCGGCGGTAATCGATGAACGGGATGCCGAACGCGGTGCCCTGGTGTTCGCGGGCCCACGGCAGGAGCAACCGGGTCAGCCGCCGCGCCGCCGCGAACAGGCGCCGGAGCACCGGCGGCTCGACGGTGACCAGGTAGTCCCCGGGCAGGTAGGCCCCCGAGTGCGAACCGGCGCCCGCGAAGACCACCGGGTGGGTATCCCGCCACTCGATGTCGGGGTCGTCCTGCCTGCGGCGCAGGTCATCGCCGGTCTCGTCGTGGGAGGAGAAGGCGACCCAGGCCGGCCGGGCGGCCAGGTCCGGCGGATCCGGCAGGAAGACGGTGACCTGCTCCCAGTCCGCCTCGTGATCGTTGACGCCGCCGAACGTCGACCGCCAGTCGTTCATCGCGTAGAGGAACCAGTACTGCAGCGCGATGAAACCGCGATCCCTGGTGACGTGACCGTAGTAAGGATAGGTGCCGGAGCCGGCGCGGGCGCGGTAAGCCTGTTCGGCGGCGGCCGCCGTGCCGCCGGGAACGCGCCCGCGGACCAGCAGCGACAGCCGGATCAGCGCGTCAATCAGCCGGCCCGCCAGCCCGACCACGGCGAACCGGCTGCCCGCCTGAGCGAGCCGTTCTCGTCCCGGCTCACGTCGCCACGCACGGTACTCACGCCAGGTGAGGGGACGCTCCACGAAGCGTAGCGAGAGGCCGCCGGCGCGGGTTGCGGTCCCCGCCTGCGCCAGCCGCGCTGGGGTCAGCTCCCCCGGCCCGCAGAGCCGCTCGCCGGTCGCCCGCCGCCGCGGAAAGCGCGCGGGGCGGGCCGACCGCCACAGCGAGCACGTGGCCAGGTAGTCCGGTACCGCCATCGGCAGGAAAAGCTCACCCCGGGTGAAGCGCAGTACCGGCTCGTAGCGCCGCAGCAGCCGGAGATCCTCGGCCGCGCCATCGGCGGCGGCCGCAATCCCCTCGTCTCCGAACAGGTAGTTCGCAGCCATCGCGCCCCGCACTACGTTCCAGCCAGCCGCAGGCCACCCGCCAGGGCATCGGTCATCACAAACCCCTGGGCGGGAACCCGGCCCGGCGGTCGGCAGTGACGTCCGCCGCCCGCGTTCGCCAGCGTAATGGCTTCCGCGGTGAATCTCCCGTCCGGCCGTCCCGGCACCGGACGGCGGCAGTCTCCAGCGTGGTGAAACCCCAGTCGATCGCCGGACAAGCACGTCGCGGAGATCACGTGCCTGCGCAGCCGGAGCCGGTGCGCACCCGGGCACCGGGTGTTGAGCGGCGCGGTCATCGCCCTGGTCCGGTGAGAACGGATCGGGCAAGACCACACTGGCCAAGCTGCTGGCCGGCCTCTACGAGCCGTGCAGCGGCGAGATCACCTGGGACGGGCGGTCCCTGGCCGACGTGGATCGCGAGCAGCTACGCGAGCGGATCGCGGTAATCATGCAGGATTACACGCGCTGGCCGATGACCGCCCTGGAGAACATCACGATGGGCCGCCCGCGCGACGACCGCCTGCTGGCCACAGCGACAGCCGCCGCGGGCACCGACCGGGCCATCGAGACATTGCCCGCTGATGGCCGCCGGAGGGCTCTACGCCGACCTGTACACGCTGCAGGCCTCGGCCTACGACACGGTCCGGCCGGCCTGATCCACCTTTGGGCCGTTTGCCAGCAACGGCCTGCCCTCCGCCCAGGCGGGGCAAAGCTCAGGCGGGACGCCGGCCTCTCCCGAGACGGTGGCAGAGTATTGGCATGAGCCAACAGACGACGCGCGCCAGCCGACCGTTCTCCCTGCGGGGCAGCCGGTGAACGGCGGTGTGCTGGGGCGGTTCGAGCTGACGGGACGGCGGGCGGTGGTGACCGGGGCGAGCCGGGGGCTGGGGCGGGCGTTCGCGACCGCGCTGGGCCAGGCAGGCGCCGACGTCGCCGCCGTCGCCCGCGGCAAGCAGGAAGTCACCGAGGCCGCCCGGGAGATCTCCGCGAGCACGGGGCGCCGGGTCGTGGCCATCGCGGCCGACGTGACGGTGCGCGCCGACGTGGAGCGGATGATCGCCGAGACGGCCCGCCAGCTCGGCAGCGTGGACATCCTGGTCAACAACGCCGGTATCTGCTTCCACCGGCCGGCGCTGGAGGTGCCCGACAGCGAGTGGGACGCGGTCTTCGACACCAACGTGTACGGTGTGTGGGCCGCGAGCACGGCGGCCGCGCGGGTGATGGCGGCGGCGGGCGGCGGGGTCATCATCAACATCGGGTCGATCTCGTCGATCATCGTCAACCGTCCGCAATGGCAGCCCGCGTACAACGCCTCCAAGGCCGCCGTGCACCAGCTGACCAGGTCCCTGGCCGCTGAGTGGGCCCCGCACAACATCCGGGTCAATGCGCTCGCGCCCGGCTACGTCAAGACCGAGATCGCGCCGGTCGACCAGCCGGAATTCCGGCAGCACTGGATCGAGGACGTTCCCATGCAGCGCTACGCGACGCCCGAGGAGATCGCGCCGAGCGTCGTCTACCTGGCCAGTGACGCGAGCTCGTTCATGACCGGCTCGGTGCTCGTGCTCGACGGCGGCTACACCATCTACTGACGCACCCGGTTTCCACGGTTGCGCCATGATTGCCTGACGGAGCCGAACGTCTCGATCCACTCCCGCTGGTAGGTGTGCCAGGAGTAGGACAGCCGCCGGTACGGCTCGGACTCCAGCACCACCTGGCCCAGGTCGCGAACTTCCGCGCCCATGTCCCACTTCACCGGCGCGCCGACCTGCGGGCCGCCTTTCCAGCGAAGATGCTTCGTGAACTTCTGGCTGGTTATCCTGCCGGCTGGGGCATCACGTTGCTGCTCGGGGACCGCCCGGGCGCATCGGCCGGACAAGAGGTGGTGACCGCACCACGGACGAGGAACCGCTGGCCCTCGAGGCGCTGGAGCGGGATCCGCATCCGCTGCTGGCGCGCCTGCGCGGGCGAACCCCGGTGGCGTGGGTGCCGGCGCTCGGCGGGTGGCTGGTCACCAGCTACGCGACGGCCGTCGCGGTGATGCGTGATTCGCGGGTCTTCACCGTCGACGATCCCCGGTTCTCCACGGCGCGGGTGGTCGGGCCGAGCATGCTCTCGCTCGACGGCGGCCCGCATGCGCGGCACCGGGCCCCGTTCTTCAGTGCGTTCCATCGCGGCGGCGCCGCCGCCCGGCTCGGGGCATACGCGCAGCGGGAAGCAGCGCGCCTGGTCGCCGCGATCCGCCCGGACGGGGCGGCCGAGCTCCGGGACACCGTCACCGGGCCGCTCGCCGTGTCCGTGCTGGCCAAGTCGCTGGGCCTGGGGCATCTGGCGCCGAAGGAGATCCTGTCCGGCTACGCCCGGATCGTCGGCGGCGTCACCGGCCTGTCCGGGGACCAGAGCGCCGCGAACGGCGCACCGGGCCCGGACGCCTTGGCCGCGTTCGCCGCACTGGCCGCGGACCTGCGTGCCGCGATCGAAAAGGGCAGCGGCGGGGGACGGCCAGGCGCCTGCCGTACCCGGAGCGCGCCGGAGAGCCGGACCGTGCTGGCGGACGCGGCGCAGTCGGGTGACCTAAGCACCGGCGAAGCCATCTCCGACGCCGCCGTAGTCATGTTCGGCGGCATCGACACCACCGACGGGATGATCGCGAACGCGGTCCTGCACCTGCTCAGCGACCCGGGCCAGCTCGAACTGGTCCGGGTCGACCCGCGCCTGGTACTGGCCGCGATCGAGGAGTCGCTGCGGCTGGAGCCGGCCGCCGCCCTGCTGGACCGCTACGCGACCCGGGACGCCGCGATCGGCGGCGCGGAGATCAGGGCCGGGGACCGGGTGAGCATCTCGCTGGCCGCCGCCAACCGGGACCCGGCGGTGTTCCGCGACCCGGACCGCTTCGACATCTTCCGCTCCAACGCCGGGCGCCACCTGGCGTTCGCGCACGGCCCGCACTTCTGCATCGGCGCCACCCTGGCCCGCGCCGAAACGCACGCGGCCCTGGACGCCCTGCTGGCCCTCCCCCGGCTGCGCCTGGACCCGGGCCGTCCGGCTGCCCCGCGGGGCCTGATTTTCCGCAAGCCCCCGGCCCTGCACGTCACCTGGGACCCCTGACCGACGGCTCCGTACCTGCACGGTGGGGGCACCGTGCGCGCGGCCGCGCTCGCACGGCCGGGCGCGCTCAGTAAGCTCAGGCCCATGAGTGCCGAGCCGACCACGAGCCAGCCGCTGGCGCCCCCTGTCGCCAGGCAGGTGCCGTCCGTCCGCACCTTCCACGGGGACCGCGTCACCGACCCCTACGCCTGGCTGGCCGCCAAGGATGAGCCGGACACGATCGCGTTCCTGGAGGCCGAAAACGCCTATACCGAGGCGCTGACCGCCGGTGATGAGGGCCTGCGCGAGACGATCTTCGGCGAGATCAAGGGGCGGACGCAGGAGACCGACCTGTCGGTGCCGGTCCGCAAGGGTGCCTGGTGGTACTACCACCGGACGGTGCAGGGCCAGCAGTACGGGCTGCAATGCCGTTGCCCGGCCCGCCCGGGCGACGACACGCCTCCCCTTGCCAATAGTGAGCGGCAAGGCGAGGGCCAGCCGCTGGACGGCGAGGAAGTCCCGCACGGCCAGGAAGTCCCGCACGGCGAGGAAGTGATGCTGGACGCCAACGCCCTGGCCGGGGATTCGGGTTTCTTCTCGCTCGGGGCGTTCAGTGTCAGCCCGGACGCGCGGCGGCTGGCGTTCTCGACCGACTTCTCCGGCGACGAGCGCTTCACGCTGCGGATCAAGGACCTGCGGACCGGGCAGGCGCTGCCCGACGAGATCCCGGACACCTTCTACGGATGCGCGTGGTCGCTGGACGGCTCGGTGCTGTTCTACGTCACGGTCGACGACGCGTGGCGGCCGTGGCGGGTGTGGCGGCACACGGTCGGGACGCCGCACACCGACGACGTGGTGATCTTCGAGGAAGCCGATGAGCGGTTCTGGGTCGGCGTCGGGCTGACCCGCAGCGAGCGCTTCCTGTCCGTGTCGTCCTCCAGCAAGGTGACCAGCGAGGTGTGGCTGCTGGACGCGGCCGCCCCGGAGGGGGAGCTGACCGTCGTCGCGCCGCGCCGCCAGGGCGTCGAGTATCAGGTGGCCCACCAGGCGCGCGCGGACGGCACCGAGCGGCTGCTCATCCTGCACAACGACGGGGCGCAGAACTTCGAACTGGCGACGGCCCCCGTCGGGCGGCCCGCCGAGTGGGCGCCGCTGGTTCCCGGCCGGGCCGACACCCGCCTGCTGGGCGTGGACGCCTTCACCGGCTACCTGGTCGTGCACTACCGCCGGGACGGCCTCACCGGGCTGCGGATCATCCGGGCCGACGACAGCGAGCACGACGTCGCCTTCCCCGAGCCCGTCTACACCGTCGGCCCGGGCGGGAACCCCGAGCCGGCCTCCTCGCTGTACCGGCTGCATTATGCGTCGCTGGTGACCCCGGACTCGGTCTACGACTGTGACATGGCCACCGGTGACCTGCTGCTGCGCCGCCGTACGCCGGTGCGGCCGCTGCCGGGCCCGGGCGGCCCCCGCCAATACGACCCGGCCCAGTACGAGCAGTACCGCGAGTGGGCCACCGCGCCGGACGGCACCCGGGTTCCCATCTCGCTGGTGTGCCGCCGCGGCACGCCGCGGGACGGCTCGGCGCCCTGCGTGCTGTACGGGTACGGCAGCTACGAGATCTCGATGGACCCGCGTTTCTCCATCTCCCGGCTGTCGCTGCTCGACCGCGGTTTCGTGTACGCGATCGCGCACGTCCGCGGCGGCGGCGAACTCGGCCGCGCCTGGTACGACGAGGGGAAGATGCTGCACAAGGCCAACACGTTCACCGACTTCGTGGCGTCCGCGCGGCATCTGGCCGGCCACGGGTGGACGTCGCCGGACCGGCTCGTGGCGCGCGGCGGATCGGCCGGCGGCCTGCTGATGGGCGCGGCGGTGAACCTTGCACCGGACGCGTTCGCCGGAATCGTGGCGCAGGTGCCGTTCGTGGACGCGCTCACCACGATCCTGGACCCGTCGCTGCCGCTCACCGTCACCGAATGGGAGGAGTGGGGCGACCCGCTGCACGACCCCGCCGTGTACGCGTACATGAAGTCCTACACGCCGTACGAGAACCTCCGCGCCGCCGAATACCCGCCCATCCTGGCCATGACCAGCCTGAACGACACCCGGGTGCTGTACCGGGAGCCCGCCAAGTGGATCGCCCGGCTGCAGGCGGACGCGCGCGGCGGACCATTCCTGCTGAAGACCGAGATGAACGCGGGGCACGGCGGCCGCAGCGGCCGCTACGACGCCTGGCGGGAGGAGGCGTTCGTGCTCGCCTGGATCATCGCCGTGGCCGGCGTTACCCCCCAGGGATGGCCGGAAACGGCCCCCTAGGGATGGTCGAAAAGGGCACTGACCGACTCGCCGTCGTGGATCCGGTGGATGGCCTCGGCCAGCGCCGGGGCCACCGAGATGACGTCCAGCTTCGGGTCGCGCTTGTGCTCGGGGACGGGCACGGTGTTGGTGCAGATGACTTCGGTCACGTCCGGCTGGGCGACCAGCTTGCCCAGCGCCCCGTCGGCGAACAGCCCGTGCGTGCACGCGATGCTCACCGAGCGCACGTGCTGCTCACGCAGCCGGCGCAGCAGCTCCATCAGCGTGGTGCCGCGGGCGATCTCGTCGTCCAGGACGATCACGTCGCGCCCGGCCACGTCACCGATGATCGAGCTGATCGTGACGCTGTCGTCGCTGTGCCGCTGCTTGGCGCCCGCGGCGACCGGCAGGCCCAGCCGGCGGGCGAACGCGGCGGCACTCTTGGCGTACCCGAGGTCCGGCGCCACCACCACCGTGTTGCTCAGGTCGCGGCCACCGAAGTGCCCGGCCAGCTCGCGGAGCGCGTTCAGGTGGTCGACCGGGACCGAGAAGAAGCCGTGCACCTGCGGGGAGTGCAGCGTCATGGTCAGCACCCGGTTGGCGCCCGCGGTCACCAGCAGGTCGGCGACCAGCCGTCCCGCGATGGAGATCCGCGGTTCGTCCTTCTTGTCCGAGCGGGCGTACGCGTAGTGCGGCATGACGATGGTGACCCGGGCGGCCGAGGCGCCGCGGGCGGCGTCGGCCATCAGCAACAGCTCGACCAGGTTCTCCTGTACCGGCGGGACCAGCGGCTGGATGAGGAAAACGTCCCGCTCCCGGCAGTTGGCCTGAAGCTGGACCTGCAGGCAGTCGTCGGCGAAGCGCCGGAACCGGACGGGCTCCAAGGGGACACCCAGATTCTCGGTGATCTCGGTGGCGAGGAGCGGGTGGGCGCCCCCGCTGAACACGACGATCTCTCGCACTGTCACTCCCTCGGTCGTGCGCCGGCCGGGCCCGTCAGGCTGTGCTCTGTTGCTTGTCTGCCGCCTGGCTTCCCACGCCCTTATCGTCGCCCCCCTTTCTGTCCGCTCCGTTGCCGTCGGCTCCGCTGTCTTCGCCGGGCAGCAGCGGCAGGCCCAGCTTGGCCCGGATTTCCTGCTGGACGACGCGCTTGGGCGCGCGGGCGTCGACCGTTATCACGTACTCCTTGCGGCGGAACAGGTCAAGCACCGGGTTGGTCTTCTCGTGGAAGTCCTTCAGCCGCACGGCGAGGGCCTCTTCGGTGTCGTCTTCCCTGGTGATCAGGTCGCCCCCGCAGACGTCACACTTGCCGGGCTCGGTAGGGGTGTTGGCCAGCAGGTTGTAGTCCATGCCGCAGCTGGAGCAGAGCCGGCGGGCGAGGACCCGCCGCCGCACCTCGCTGTCGGGCAGGTCGAGGTCGATCACCCCGTCGATGTCGTAGCTCTCCAGGAAGAACTCGGCCTGCCGCCGGTTGCGGGGAAAGCCGTCGATGAGGAAGCCGTAGTTCCAGTCGTGCTCGGTGAGCCGGCCGCGGACGACCGATTCCGCCATGTCGTCGCCGACCAGCTGGCCCTCGGCCATGATCCGCCGGACCTGGGCGCCCATCTTGGTATGGTTCACCACGTTCCAGCGGAAGATGTCGCCCACGCTGATGTGGACGAGATCGAAGTCGCGGGCGAGCAGCTGGCTCTGCGTGCCCTTCCCGCTGCCCTGCACTCCCATAATCACATATTTTCGCATGGGTCCAGCCTGGCATATGGGTCCAACCGCGCATATAACAAGCCCAGCCGGCGCTCGCAGGCCCGGCGAATTCGCTCGCTCAGCAGCGCCGCCAGCGTCGGCCAGTCCTCGGCCAGCCGCCGCGCGCTGACGAACCGCGCCAGGTCGGCGCGCCGGCCCTGGCCCAGCAGGATGCTGTACAGCACGAGCCGTGACTCGACCCTGGACACGTCGAATTCGCGCAGGCCATGCCAGGTAAGGTGGACGGGCAGCACGACAACGCCCTCGTGCGGACCGCGCAGGTCCTCGAGCCGGTGAGGGAGACGTTCCGACAGCCCGTCCCATCGCGAGAAGATCGCATCAGCCAGCGCCATAGGCTCGATTATTACCGAACGGGCCCGCCCGCGGGCCGTAACGCAAAGTTATGTTCGCCAAACTCACGGTGACGGCAATTCTGCGGGGGCCGCGCGGAAGGGCCCGGCTGCGCCGCGGACGCCGCCCGGGGCGCGGCCGCCCGGAGGGGACCCGCCCCGGGACGGGAACCCGGCGGGCAGAATTACCCCGTGGACGCCGATCCTCATCGCAGATGTTACCCGCGTCCCGGCATCGGGGTGCGGGCGTTACCCTCATGGCATGGGCAATGCCGGGACCGCTGGCGGGGCGCGGCGGGCCGCCAAGTGGCGGTTCATGATCTCGCCGCCGTGGCTCGCCTGGCACGCGTTCGCGGTCGTGGCCTTCTGGGGCATGTTCTGGCTGGGTGACTGGCAGTTGCACCGCGCCCTGTCCGGTAACGCGCTGAGCTGGGCCTACACGTTCGAGTGGCCCATCTTCGCGCTGATGGGCGCGGTGTTCTGGGCCAAGACGATCCGGGACGAGATCCGCATCCGCAGCGGCCAGGTCACGCCGGCGGCGCCGGACCTGCCGGACCTGCCGGGCGGCGCGACCGGCCCGGACGGGACTACTATAACGGGTAGTACGTCCGCCGAGATCGAGCTCTACGACCCGGAGCTCGCCGCCTACAATGCGTACCTGGCCCGGCTCAACCGGAAGGCCGAGAGCCGCGGCCGCTAACACGGGCCGCGGCGGAACCAGCCGGAAGCATCCAGCGGAGCAGCCGGCGCCCGGCAGAGCATCCGTCAGGGCATGAGCCAGCGCAATGAGCGAGGGAATCAGGAGGTAGCGCCGGTGCGAGGAACCGTGCTCCGGTACCGCGTCATGGCCTACATCACCGGTGTGGTGCTCATGATCCTGTGTTTCGTCGGCATCCCGCTGCAGATCGCCGGGCACCCCGCGCTGGTCAACGTGGTCGGCACCGGGCACGGCATCCTGTACATGATCTACCTGGTCACCGCGGCCCTGCTGGCGTGGAAGCTGCGGCTGGCCATCGTGCCCACAGTGCTGGTGCTGCTGGCCGGGACCATCCCCATCCTGACGTTCGTGGTCGAGCGCTGGATGACCCGGCGGTACATCAACCCGGCCCTGGCCGCGGAGACGACAGCGGACCGTGAGCGACCACTACTTCACCGCGCACCCTGAGACCGGGCACCGCCCCGGCCAGGTGCACGTGCTGCTGCCGGATGTGCACCTGGAGCTGGCCACCGACGCGGGCGTGTTCTCCCCCGGCCGGGTCGACCCCGGCACCCGCCTGCTGCTCGACGTCGCGGCCGATCCGCTGAGCGCCCCGTCCGCCGCGGGCCGCCCCGGTCCTGATCTGGGCGAGCGGGACCTGCGCGGCGCCGATCTGCTCGATTTGGGCAGCGGGTATGGGCCGATCGCGCTGGTGCTCGCGCGCCGCGCGCCCGCCGCGACGGTCTGGGCGGTGGATGTGAACGAGCGCGCCCTGGACCTGTGCGCGCAGAACGCGGCTGGCGCGGGGCTGGCCAACGTGCGGTGCACGACGCCCAATGACCCGGCGCTGCCCGCGACCTTCGCCGGCATCTGGTCGAATCCGCCGATCCGCATCGGCAAGCAGGCCCTGCACGAGCTGCTCGGCCGCTGGCTGCCCCGGCTGGCGCCCGGCGCCGCCGCCACCGCCGTCGTGCAGCGCCATCTGGGGGCCGACTCGCTGCACCGGTGGCTGACCGCCCAGGGCTGGGACGTGAGCCGGATCGCGTCCCGGGCCGGCTACCGGGTGCTGCGGATCACCCGGCCCGCTGACCAGGCGGGGGCGCCGTGACGGCCCCGGAGGGGACGCCCGGCGACGGTGAGAGCCGGCCCCGGCAGCTCCGCCCGACCGAGGTCAAGCGGCTCAACCGGGCGTGGCGGCGCAGCACGCAGGGGCGGATCGCGCTGCTGCTGGATTCGGTGACCCAGCCATTCAACGTCGGCTCGATCGCCCGCTCGGCCGCGGCGTTCGGCGCGGAGCACGTCTGGCTGTGCGGTAACACCGCGCCGCTGGATCATCCGTCGGTGCGCAAGACCGCGCTCGGCACGGAGCGGTTCCTCAGCTGGGAGCGCGAGCCTTCCCCCGTCTCGGCGGCCAAGGCCGCGGCCGCCGCCGGGCTGCGGGTGGTCGCCATCGAGCTGGCCGCCGGCGCCGTGCCCCTCTACGAGGCACCGGTCGGCGGTGACGTCTGCCTGGCGATCGGCAACGAGGACCACGGCTGCTCCCCCGCGCTGCTCGCCGCCTGCGCCGCGGCCGCCTACATCCCCCAGGTGGGCAGGGTAGGCTCACTGAACGTCGCGGTCGCGGCGGGCATCGCGCTGGCTGAGGCCCGGCGCCGCGAATGGGAGACCGCAGGCCACGCCGGGCCCGCGGGGCCCGCCGGACCCGAGGGACCGGCGGGAACCTGACACCGAAACCTCGCCGGGATGATTTCCGCTGTTCACCAACGACACAGACGCCTCACCAATACTGAAGAACGTGCTGCGAGCAGACGTGGATCAACGCCGTCCCGTTGCCTACCTGGACCGCACCCTCCCCATCGCATTCGCGCACCGGGGCGGAGCGGCGCATCAGCCGGAGAATTCCTGGGCGGCCTTCGAGCACGCCGTCGGACTCGGCTACACGCACCTGGAGACCGACGCCCGGGCCACCGCGGACGGTGTGCTCGTGGCCTTCCACGACCGCACCCTGGACCGGGCCACGGACCGCACCGGCCGGATCGCGCGGATGCACTACCGCGAAGTCGCCGGGGCCCGGGTGGCCGGCACCGAGCCGATCCCGCTGATCGAGGACCTGCTGGGCGCCTGGCCCGGCCTGCGGTTCAACGTCGACCTGAAGGACGTGCTCGCGATCCGGCCCATGATGGACGTCCTGCGCCGTACCGGCGCGTGGGACCGGGTATGTGTCACCTCGTTCTCGGCGCGCCGGCTGCACGCGGCCCGGGTACTGCTCGACCGCCCGGTCTGCATGGCCCTGTCCCCGGCCGGGGTGGCGGCGCTACGGCTCATCGGCGGTGTCCCCCGGTGCAGCGGCGCGCTGGCCGAACGCCTCGCCCGCACCGGCGTGCACTGCGCGCAGGTACCGGCCCGGGTCGCCACCGGGCCGTTCATCGGCAAGGCACACAACGCCGGGCTGCAGGTGCACGTGTGGACCCTCAACCGCCGCGAGGACATGGAGCGCGCGCTCGATCTGGGCGCTGACGGCATCATGACGGATGAGACCGTCATGCTGCGTGACCTGCTGATCGAGCGGGGCGTCTGGCCCTCGTGACCGGCCTCTCGCCTGCGTCTTGCCGGCGCTGCCCCCGGGCAGGCCCCGGTTTTTCCCGCGCAGCACCGCGGAAAAACGACGTACCGGGTATTCGGCCTGCGGATCAGGGTTGGATCGGAGCGTAATCGGGAATCTTGACCGCGTATTCCGCGTTGATAAACGTGAATAGCTGACCGCTTGGGAGGCAGCACGCCAATGGCCGAACGCGCACTACGCGGCACCCGGCTCGGGTCGACGAGCTACGAAAACGACCGCAACACCGACCTCGCCCCGCGACAGGAGGTCGCTTTCGACTGTCCTAAGGGCCACCACTTTACCGTACCCTTTGCCGCCGAGGCCGAGCTTCCCCCCACCTGGGAATGCCGGGTGTGCGGTGCGGTCGCCTTCGCGGCTACCGGCGAGTCGCCCACGCCGAAGAAGGTTAAGCCGCCGCGCAGCCACTGGGACATGCTGCTGGAGCGGCGCACGGTCGACGATCTGGAGGCGGTCCTGGCGGAGCGGCTCGAGGTCATCAGGGGACGGCGCGGCACCGCCAGGGAAACCGACGCCCGCCGCGACCGCCGGCAGCGCAAGAGCGCCTGAGCCGGCGCGGGTCCTGTGCCCCTAGGCCCCGTTTCCGTAAGCAGGTCGCTGCGAGCCCTGTCGATGCAGGCCCCGTCGACGTAAGTCCCGTCCCTCAGCCCGGCCTGCAGACGGTCCACCCGCCGGCGGGCACCAGCGGCCGTCGGCAGGCACCAGCCGGCGGTGACCCAGAACTGAGCCGGCGGCGCCCCGGGGTGTTACGCCCCGGGGCGCTGCTGTGCCCAGCGTCCCCGGGACCGCAGGTTTCTCATCCGGTCGGCGATGCCCCACTGCGCGACGCGGAGGAAGGCCTCTCCGATGATGGCCCGGCTCATCTTGCTCGCCCCGCGCTCCCGTTCCACGAACGTGATGGGGACCTCGACGATCCGCAGGCCGGCGTGGATCAGGCGCAGCGTCAGGTCGATCTGAAAGCAGTAGCCCGCCGACTCCACCGTGTCCAGGCTGATCGCGCGCAGCGCGGAGGTCCGGTAGGCGCGGTAGCCGCCGGTCGCGTCCCGGATGTCGAGCCCCAGCATGAGGCGGGTGTAGAGGTTGGCCCCGCGGGACAGGATCTCCCGGGACTTCGGCCAGTTCAGCAGCCGGCCGCCCGGTATCCACCGGGAACCGATCACCCCGTCTGCGCCATCCAGCGCGGCCAGCAGCAGCGGCAGCTGCTCAGGCTGGTGCGACCCGTCCGCGTCCATCTGCACCAAAGCGTCGTAGCCGCGCTCCAGGGCCCAGCGGAATCCGGCGATGTAAGCCGGACCCAGCCCGGCCTTGTCGCTCCGGTGCAGGACCTGAATGTGCGCGTCGACCTCGGACAGCTTGTCGGCGAGGTCGCCGGTCCCATCGGGGCTGTTGTCGTCGACGACCAGAAGATCCGCGTGCGGGACCGCAGCGCGCAGGCGGCCGGCGACGGCCTCCAGATTCTGCCGCTCCTCGTAGGTCGGCATGATGACGGCGACGCGCTCGATGGGGGAAGTGGGCTCTGCCACGCTTGCTGCCTCCGCCTGGGTGGAATCGCTGGTCCTGGCCGACCAGGATAGCGGCCCTGCCTCACACTTTCGCCGACAGGCAGCTGAGCCTTATCCCGTGGCGCTGCGTCTTTCCCGCTGACCGCCGTACACGCCGCGATCCTGGGGGCGCCAGCGCGCAGGCCGGGCGCCGCCCAGGGATCATCTCCTGCGCGCGTCCATGGGCGTCTGCCACCCGGCGGCCAGGAAAAGAAACCTGTGGGTAAAGGAAAGGGACCCGGGCTGCGCCTTCGGACCGGGGACCGTCTCGCCGGCAACGAGCTCGGTCACCGTTGTCTACTGGGCGCCCGGGTCCCCTCCCAAGCCCAACCCCCCGTCCAGCCGGTTCCGCGTAGCAGCCCATCTCACCGCGCCGGGCACTGAAACGGCTGGATGCATACGCCCCCACCCTGGCGCGGTCCAGATCACGGCGGGCCAGCCACCTCCGGCTAGCCAGCCCGGTGCTGGACTGTGTGCAGAAACTTACCCCTCATCCGGACGATGTCAACCCCAGATCGTTACGGTACGTATACGGGCTAGTGGGCTATCGCAGCCGAAATATCTCGTCTCAGTTACACAACGGAGTCGGGCTTGTGCTCCGGGACGACCACGGTCCCGGTGGCGGTCGCCACGACCAGCCGCTCCGGGAGCACGGCCGCGGCCGAGGGCCCCCGCGCCGGGTCGGCCCGGCAGACCACGCTGGCCTCGAACGTCAGCTCCCGGCTGCGCCGCCCAATCGCGGTGACCGCGGCCGTGACCTCGATGACGTCGCCCGCCTGCACCGGCGCGCGCAACTGCACGTCGGAGTAGGAGGCGAACAGCCCCTCGTCGCCGTCCATCCGGATGCACGCCTCGGTGGCCACGTCGCCGAACAGGGCCAGCGCGTACGCGCCGTCCACCAGGTTCCCGCCGTAATGCGCGTCCGCGTAGCTCACGTAGCGGCGGTGCGTCACCGACAGCCCCAGCCGCGGATCGGCCGCGCTAGACATGGGCCGGCGCGTGGTCGAGGGTGCCGGCCAGGTAGCTGGCCACCTCGCGCGGCGTCGTCCCGCGCCCGAAGATCGCGTCGACCCCCAGCGCGGCCGCGGCGGCCGGGTCGAACCGCGGCCCGCCGACCACGAGGACCGGTCCGCCGCCGCCCGGGTAGGCGTCGCGGAACGCGGCGGACATCTCCCGCGCGTTGGACAGGTGCGCGTCGCGCTGCGACACCACCTGGCTGACCAGCACCGCATCGGCCCGTTCGGCGCGGGCGCGGGCCACCAGATCAGGCACGCCTACCTGCGCTCCCATGTTCACCACGCGTATCTCCCGGTAGTACTCGAGCCCCTTTTCGCCCGCGTGCCCCTTGACGTTCAGGATGGCGTCGATGCCGACGGTGTGCGCGTCCGTCCCGATGCAGGCGCCCACCACCACCAACTTCCGGCCGAGCGCTGAGCGGATGCGCAGGTTGACCTCCTGCGCCGTCAGCAACGGGTACTCGCGTTCGGCGACCGTCACCGCGGACATGTCAACGAGGTGGCTTACCCGCCCGTAGACGATGAAGAACGTGAAATCGGGGCCGATTCCCTTGGCGTGCACCACCATCGCCGGGTCGAGGCCCATCTTGCCGGCCAGCTGCAGCGCCGCCCCTTCGGCCCGGGCCCGTTCGGCCTCGCTGCCGAACGGGACCGGCAGCGTGAACGACACCTGCACGCGGCCGTCCCCGGTGGTGTCGCCGTAGGGCACTATGACTCGGGGGGACGACCCCCCGATTCCCCCCGCTGCGCTTCGCGCCCCGCTGGGGTCCTCGCCGTGGAATCGCGCGGCCGGAGGGGCCGAGGCCCCTCGCGGACCGCGCGATCGCGGCTGCGCCGCGCCACTCGCCGTACCGTCCGAATTCATGACGCCTCCGCTGGTTCCGGGGCCCGCGCGGCCGGAGGGGCCAAGGCCCCTCGCCGGCCGCGCGATCGCGGCTGCGCCGCGCCACTCGCCGTCGCCGATGGCGGCTGCGCGATCTCGGGGCTGCGCCCCGCGCCACTCGCCGTAGCGTCTCCGCTCATCACAGTTTCACCGGTGCCGGGGTCCGCACGGACGGGGAGTCCTCGTAGGTCCGTTCGGGATCATGAATGTTCCCGGCGCTGCCCGGGCCCCCGTCGAGGATCTCGCTGGCGGGGTTGAAGTACCCCGGGGCCTTCGCCAGCACGCCGTCGAGGCCGCGGCCGCCATCCGGCGGGCGCCTGGTCACGCCGAACGTCCCGTCGGCGATCGCGTTCAGCAGCCCCTCGTCGCAGATCCGGCGCAGCAGTCCGTTCGCCTCCCCCAGCACCTCGCGCGCCCGCGTGGCGACGAACCCGTCCGGCTCGGGCCGGAAGCTCTCCCCGAGCCGCCCGGCGGCCGCGCGCACGTACCGCGCGTTCTCCAGCGCCAGGTCCCGGTCGGACAGGAACGGCGTGTGGATCCCCTCGGTCATCATGCCGATGAGCAGGATCGACTGGTCCGTCATCAGCCCGCACAGGTTGAAGAAGGCGTCCAGCAGATAGCCGGCGAAGACGTTGCCGGTCATGTGCTTGGTCGGCGGCATGTACTTCAGCGGTGCGCCCGGGAAAAGCTCGCGGACGAGCTGCGCGTGCGCCAGCTCCAGCAGGAACGAGTCCGGCAGGGCCGGGTTGATCTCGAACGCGTGCCCCAGCCCGAGCTGCGTGTCGGCCAGCCCGGCCTCCTTGCCGAAGTACTCGTTCAGCAGCTGGCTGACCACGACGGTGTGCGCGGCGTCCACCGCGTCCGCCGTGGTCAGGTAGTTGTCCTCGCCCGTGTTGATCACGATCCCCGCACGCGCGTGCACCTGGCGGGAGAACCGCTGGTCGATGAAGGTCCGCCGCGGGTTGATGTCGCGGAAGATGATCCCGTACATGCAGTCGTTCAGCATCATGTCCAGGCGCTCCAGCCCGGCCAGGGCCGCGATCTCCGGCATGCACAGCCCGGACGCGTAGTTGGTGAGCCGCACGTACCGGCCCAGCTCGCGGGAGGTCTTATCCAGCGCCGCGCGCATCAGAGCGAAGTTCTCCTGGGTGGCGTACGTGCCGGCGTACCCCTCGCGGGTCGCGCCCTCGGGCACGTAGTCCAGCAGCGACTGCCCGGTGGAGCGGATGACCGCGATGATGTCCGCGCCCTCCCGCGCGGCGGCCTGCGCCTGCGGGATGTCCTCGTAGATGTCGCCGGTCGCCACGATCAGGTAGATCCACGGCTTGGGCGGATCGGCGGTGGCCGCGATTATGCGGGACCGCCGGGCCCGCTGCCCGTCGATGGCGGCGAACCCCTCGGCGACCGAACGGGCGGCTGCGCTCCTGGCCGTCGGTGCGGCGTCTCCTTCCGGGAGCCGGAACGTCACCGTGCCCGCGGCGGCGGCCTCGGCGAGGTCTTTCAGGCTGTGCTGGGGGTTGCTGCTGAGCGCGTGCCAGACGGGCAGGGCGACGCCGTGCTCCAGGCCGACGCTGTTCTGCACGGCGTCGGTGAGGCGGTTGACCCACGGCATTCCGTCCGCGTCAGCGCCCTGCAGGCCGGCCAGCCGCAGCACGGCCCGCTCCACCGAGACCGTCGTGTGCGTGCGGGCCATCTCGGTGATCGGCTCGCCCGCCTTTCTGGCCAGCTCGCGGACTTCGCGGACGGTGGCCGGATCGAGCCCCAGCTTCGACGTCATGACGCCTCCTTGCCTGCTCCCACGGTGCTTCCCCGGTTCGCTACGCCGTCCCCGCTGGGCTCCCCTGCCTTTCGTGGCGACTTTTCCGCAGTATGTTCGGAAAAGTCGTCACGATCGTGGAAGACGCGGCGTTCGAACAGGTCGCGGACGGCTGGGTTGGTGCGGATGAGGTTCAGTGCCAGCTCCGCGTGACCGGGCGCGTACCCGTTGCCGATCAGCATGGTCACGTCGGCGGCCATGCCCTCCGCGCCGAGGGCCGCGGCGCTGAACGACGTGGCCATCGAGAAGAAGATGACCGTGCCGCCGGGGGCAGTGGCCAGGATCGCGCCGCCCTCGCAGCCGGGTACGTCCACGCACACGACCGTGACGTCGGCCGGGCCGCCCGCATCCGCGACCGCGTCCGCGAGGCCCACCGGGCCGCGCGCGTCGGCCAGCACGATCGCGTCGGCGAGGCCGGTTTCGTGCAGGAGGGCCGCCTCGGCGCCGGAGGGCACCACGCCGATGATCGCAGCCGCTCCCGCCGCGCGGGCCGCCGCGGCCGACAGCGAACCGCTCTTCCCGGCCGCGCCGAGGATGGCGACGACGGGCCCCGGGCGGCCGGGCACATCGGCCAGCCCGGGGCGGCCGGGCACATCGCCCGCCACCGTGTCGCCGAAGCCGCGGCCCGCGCGGTAGGCGGCGACCACGCGCTGGGTCAGCGCGGGCGCGCCGCAGACGTCGAAGACGGCCAGCGCGAGCGGCATGGGCAGGTCATCCGGGAGCGGGACCGCGATCGACCGGGCGAACAGGATGGCGTGCCCCGCGCACGGGATCTGCTCCGACTGGCCGTCCCAGCGGGCGAGCCCGTCGGTGATCGCGAGCGGGGTGAGGCTCAGCGAGACCAGCGTGGCGATGCGGAGGCCGGCGCGCAGGCCGAGCGGGGACTGCGGGCCCGCCTCGGCGACGATGCCGGTGAGCATGCCGCCCGAGCCGGTCACCGGGTTGTGCATCTTGCCGCGCTGGCTGATGGTGCCGAGCACGGCTGCGCGCATCGTGTCCGGGGCGCCGCCGGTGGACTCGCGGATCTGGCGGAACGACGCGGCGTCGAGGTTAAGCCGCTCGACGCCGACGCGGACCTCGTCCGGCTGGATCCGCGGATCGGGGTCGAGCCGCCACGCGGCCTGGGGCAGGACGGCGCCGCCGCCCCCGGAATCACCGGGCCCCGGGTTACCGGGCCCCGGCTCGCAGACGCGGTGCAGTCCGAGCGGCGAACTGGTCATGCCATCATCCTTCCCGGCCCCGTGGGTCATCCATGCGTGAGCCGTATGAGACACGCATGTAACAATAAATTTTCCTGCTAGATACTACTTTGACAAAAGCTTCTTCAAGATACTCATATACTAGAGGATTATTATCCGACGATCGGTGATTCTGGGGGCCCTCGTGATCGACCAGCCGTACGTCTACCGGCGCCGGGAGCTCACCGAACCGGACTGGCGGCGTTTCCCCGGCTGGGCCGGCGTGAGTAGCGCCGAATGGGAGTCCGCGCAGTGGCAGCGGGCGCACTGCGTGAAGAACGCGCGCCAGTTGCGCCAGGTGACGGGGGCCGGCCTCAGCGAGGCGTTCTTCGCCGACCTGGAGCAGGACCAGCGGGCCCGGGCCACCATGTCGATGCTGGTTCCGCCGCAGATGCTCAACACGATGGCCCCGGACGCGGCGCCGGGCGCCTCCGGCGGCCCGGCCTTCACCGACGCGTTCACGGAGGCCTTCTACGCCGACCCGGTGCGCCGGTACATGATCCCGGTGTTCAGCGACCGCCGGGCCGACTGGCCGTCGCACCCGTACGCCCAGCGTGACTCGCTGCACGAGGCGGAGATGTGGGCGGTGGAGGGCCTGACCCACCGCTACCCGACCAAGGTGCTGGCCGAGGTGCTGCCCACCTGCCCGCAGTACTGCGGGCACTGCACCCGGATGGACCTGGTCGGCAACCCGACCCCCACGGCCGGCAAGCACAAGTTCGAGCTGGCGCGGCCCGACCGGCTCGGGGCCATGATCGCTTACCTGCGCCGCACCCCCGGCGTACGCGACGTGGTCGTTTCCGGCGGCGACGTCGCCAACCTGCCGTGGCCCCGGCTGGAGGAGTTCGTGGCCGCGCTGCTCGACATCGAGAGCATCCGTGACATCCGGCTGGCCAGCAAGGCCCTGATGGGCCTGCCGCAGCACTGGCTGAGCGATGAGGTCCGGGCCGGGATGGCCCGGCTGGCCGGGCGCGCGGCGGACCGCGGCGTGAGCCTGGCCATCCACACGCACGTGAACGCCGCGCAGTCGGTCACTCCCCTGGTGGCCCGGGCGGCGCGCGCGATGCTGGACACGGGCATCCGGGACGTCCGCAACCAGGGCGTGCTGCTGCGCGGGGTCAACGACAGCGCCGAGGCCCTGCTCGACCTGTGCTTCGCACTGCTCGACGAGGCCAAGATCATGCCGTACTACTTCTACATGTGCGACATGATCCCCGGCAGTGAGCACTGGCGGCTGAGCCTGCGTGCGGGCCAGGACCTGCAGCACCAGATCATGGGGTACCTGCCGGGTTTCGCCACGCCGCGCGTCGTCTGCGACGTCCCGTACGTCGGCAAGCGCTGGGTACACCAGGTCGCGCGGTACGACACGGACCGGGGCATTTCGTACTGGACGAAGAACTACCGCACCGCCGTCGAGGCCGACGACGTGCTGGCCATCGGCCGGGAGTACGCCTACTACGACCCGATCGACACGCTGCCGGCCCGTGGCCAGGCCTGGTGGCGGGCCCGCACCGGGCAGCCCGGCCGAAATCTCCGCCTGAGTCAACTTCTCGGATCTAAAGGACCGGGCTTGCGGCTCGGGCATCACTGGCGGTGATGCTGACGGCCGCGTCCAGCCGCTGCCCGTCGCGGGCGGCGGCAGGGGCGCGTGACTCACGCCCCGCATCCCAGGCGGCAACCTGGCCGCGGGCGGCGATGTTGCGGGAAGCGTTCCGGTCTGCATGCGCAACGACGCCGCAGCCCCGGCAGATGAACCGTGCTTGCGAGACGCGGTCCAGGCGGGCCTCACGGGGCCTAACCGGGCCGGGAGCGGGCAGATAGCGGCTATGAGCCAGGCATCTCAGCTGAGCAGGCAGGCCGGCCGGTGGACCGCGGCCGACGTACCGCCCCAGACGGGCCGGATCGCCGTGGTCACCGGTTCCAACACCGGAATCGGGTTCCAGGCCGTCCAGGTGCTCGCGGCGCACGGTGCCACGGTGGTGCTCGCGTGCCGCGACATGGCCAAGGCCGAGGCCGCGGCGGACCGGATCCTCACCGCCGCGCCGGAGGCCAGCGTGACCGCGGCGCATCTGGACCTGGCCTCCCTGGCCTCGGTCCGGGCCGCCGCCCGCGCGCTGCGGGACGCCTACGAGCACATCGACCTGCTGATCAACAACGCCGGGGTGATGATGACGCCCTACGGCCGGACCGAGGACGGCTTCGAGCAGCAGCTCGGCGTGAACCACCTCGGCCCGTTCGCGCTGACCGGCCTGCTCCTGGACCGCATGCTCACCGTGCCCGGCTCCCGCGTTGTGACGGTGAGCAGTTCTCTGCACCGCCGGGGCCGGATCGACTTCGGCAACCTGTCCCTCGAGCACGGGTACGGGCGCTCGGCCGCCTACCGCCGGTCCAAGCTGGCCAACCTGCTGTTCACCTACGAACTGCAGCGCCGGCTGGCGCAGGCCGGGGCGGCCACGGTGGCGCTGGCGGCCCATCCCGGGTACGTGCGCACCGAGCTGTCGCGGAACCTGCCGCTGCCGACACGGCTCGGCGCGCTGCTCGTCGAGCCCCTGTTCGCGCAGAGCGCCGCGATGGGCGCGCTGCCGATGCTGCGCGCGGCCACCGATCCGGAAGCCCGCGGCGGTGAATATTACGGCCCGGGTGGCCGCACCGGAATGACCGGCTACCCAGAGCGCGGCCGGTCGTCCACCCGTTCCTTCGACGCGGACCTGCAGCGCCGCCTGTGGGCCGAGTCCGAACGGCTGACCGGCATAACCTACCCGGTCTGAGCGGCCGTGTCCTTCGCGTCCCCGTCCGCGTCACCGGCGCGGGCGGGCTCCATATCCGGCGCCGCGTCCGCGCTGGAGCGGTCCTTATCCGGCGCCGCGTCCGCGCTGGAGCGGTCCTTATCCGGCGCCCCGTCCGCGCTGGAGCGCTCCATATCCGGCGCCCCGTCCGCGCTGGCGGGCTTGTCGTCTGGCGCTGCGCCCGCGGCGTCCGGCGCCTCGCCCACGGCGGCACCGCTGGGCACGATGGCCTCGGTGAGGGCCCCGTCGGTGCTGGTCACGCCCGCCCGGCTGGGCTGCGCGCCGCCCGCCGCCAGCTCCGGCGCGGCCTGCCCGGCCGCGGCCAGCTTCCGCCCATGGCGCTGAATGAGAACGAACCAGGTCAGTCCCGCGACCGTCAGCACGCACGCGACGTACAAGTTCAGCCGGAGGCCGAGGAAGTACTTCGAGGAGTCCACGCGCAGCGACTCCTCGAAGATCCGGAACGCCGAATAGCCCGCCACGTACAGGGCGAACAGGCCGGGCGCGAAGATCCTGCGGTGATGGCCGAGCCAGATCAGCACCAGCGCCAGCGCCACGTCCCAGATCAGCTCGTACAGGAACGTCGGCTGGAAGAAGGCGAAGGCGGTGTAGCCGGGCGGCCGGTAGGCGAGCGGGATCTGCAGGCCCCAGGGCAGGCTGGTCGGGCCGCCGAACAGTTCCTTGTTGAAGTAGTTCCCGATCCGGCCGAGCCCCTGGGCGACGAGCAGGGCGGGTGCGACGGCGTCCATGATCAGCGGCACGTTGCCGCCGGCCCGGCGGGTCCGCCAGATGCCGACGGCGACCGCGACCGGGATCGCGCCCCAGATCCCGAGGCCGCCGGTCCAGACGGCGAACACCCCGTACCAGACGTGCGGGATGTCCATCGGCGTGGTGATGTCGAAGTAGATACGCCCGCCGATGATCCCGGCGGGCACGCTCCACATGGCGACGTCCCAGATCAGCTCGGGGTCTCCGCCGGCCGCGGCCCAGCGGCGGCGGGTCATGATGATGGCCACCGCGATACCGACCAGGTACATCAGCGCGTACACGTGAATGAACAGCGGGCCGATGTGGAAGCCGTTGACCGATGGGCTGGGGATGTGCAGCGCCTCGCTGACCGGGGGGGCTATCACAAGGGTCGGCATGCGCCCCAGGCTAATGCACGGGCGTCCGGCCCCGGGGCGTCCGCGCCTGGCTTGTGACCGGGTGCCCGGGCGGCCGGTGCAGCACCAGGTACCCGTCGCGGCGGAAGGCCACCTGGTATCCGCGGCGTTCCAGGTCGCCGATCTGCGCCCGCTGACCGGGCAGGCTCCGGAACGGGTAGGTGTAATCCGCCTGGGCGACGATCCAGGCCGCCGACGTCGCGGCCGGGCCCCACAGCAGCACCGTGTCCCGGCCGGACAGTTGCGGCCCGAGCATTTGGGCGGCGTCCACGGTCACCCCGCGCGGCACGGCGGCGTCGGCGCCCGCTTCCGCCCGCATCTGCCGGTCACGGCTGTAGAACCCGGGGGTGGCCAGGCTCGCCAGCGCGGACCGCGGGAGGACCGCCACGGCCGCGGCACAGACCAGCGCGGTGACGGCCGCCTGCCAGGAGCCGGCTGCCCAGCGGCCGGCTCCCCAGCGGCTGGTCCCCCCGCGCCCAGGTCTCCCGCCGCCTTCGGCCGTCCTGCGGCTGCGGGCCGCCCAGCCGGCGATCCGCGCCGCACCGTCGGCCGCGGCGCACACCAGGACCATCTCGATGAACGCGTTGTACTGGAATGTGGTGCCCCACCAGTTCGGCTGCGACGAGGCCAGCATCCGCTCGGCCAGCAGCGGGAGCGCGGCCAGCGTGATCGGCGACAGCAGCGGCAGGAACAGCAGAACCCCGGCGAGCCACATCATCGTGGTCAGCTTGACCGACGGGGTGATGGCGAGCCGCGCGGCCGTCAGCGGATCCCGGAGGGCGTGCTCCGCGGCGAGCCGGGCGTTGCCGCCCAGCGACCAGTAGGCCCAGTAGTAGCCGGCCCGCCCGCCGAAGGCCGGCCGCAGCACGTAGGTGGCCAGCAGCATGGCGGCGATCCCGCCAGCCACCAGCCCGGCGCCCAGCGTGACCCGGTGGCGTCCGGCGAGCGGGTGGCCGGGCGCCCAGCGGGAGAACCGGGATCCGCGGGCGGCCAGCAGGAAGAGCCCGAACCCGGCGACGAGCAGCCCCGTGTCCTCCTTGACCAGCAGCAGGGCGAGCGCGGCGGCCACGGCAGTGCGGATCCGCGCGGCGGCGAGGCGCTCGAAAAAGACGGCGGTGAGCACGGGCACGAAGGCGACCTCATGGAACCCGGTGGCCACCGCTGCGGCGATAGGCCAGCTCAGCGCGTAGGCGGCGGCCACGAGGTAGGCCGCAACGACGGGCCCGCAGGAACCGGCGGCGCGCCTGCGGGAACCCGGGGCGGCGAGCCCGCGGGAACCCGGGGCGGCGGGAGCGGCGGAACCGGAGACGGCCGGAGCGCCAGGGGCCGGAGCGCCGGAGATGGCGGCGGCGCAGATCCGGCGGGTGAACGACCACAGCGGCGGAACGGCCAGCGCGAACAGCACGCCCTGGGCCACGAGCAGATCCTGCGGACCGTCAAAGATCCAGTACAGCGGGGCCAGGACCGCGATGACCGGTGACCAGTGGTCGCCGAGGACCGAGAAGGCGGGACCGAAACCGTCCTGAACGCCCTTGACCGGGGACACGCCCAGGTGGAGGTGCGCGTAGGAGCGGACCGCCTGATCGAAGATCACCAGGTCGAAGGTGCCGACGCGGAAGGTCGCGTACTGCACCAGGCCGTAGGCGATGTAAGCCGCGGCCGGGACGGCCGTCAGCACGGCCACGGCCAGACGATGGCGCGCCGCCAGAGGTGTGCTCATCGGCGATGAGCGTACATTCCCCCGGAACCATCCCGGACAGGTCGGTTAAGTTAGGCGTGTGGCCCAGCGAAGTGAACAGATCGGCATGCACATCAACGCGTACCTCTGCGCGCACAGCACGCCGCCCGACGCCATCCTGCGCGAGCTCGCGCACGAAACGGCCGAATGGTTCCCCAGCGAGGTATCGCTGGCCATCGCCCCCGAGCAGGGCACCTTCATGACGATCCTGACGCGCCTGATCGGGGCGCGTTCGGCGATAGAGATCGGCACGTTTACCGGATACTCCTCCATCTGCCTGGCCCGCGGGCTGACCGGCGACGGGCACCTGCTGTGCTGCGACGTCAGCGACGAGTGGACCTCGGTGGCCCGCAAGTACTGGGAGCGGGCGGGGCTGGCGGACAAGATCGAGCTGCGGCTCGGGCCGGCCCTGGACACCGTGCGGTCGCTGCCCCGCGAGCCGCAGTTCGACCTCGCGTTCATCGACGCCGACAAGCCCGGTTACCTGGGCTACTGGAAAGAGGTCGTGCCGCGGGTCCGCCCCGGCGGCGTCATCCTCGTGGACAACACGTTCTCGCACGGCCGGGTCATCGACGCCGGCAACGAAAGCGAGCTGGTCCAGGCCATACGCGACTTCAACGACCACGCCGCCGCCGACGACCGGGTGGACGTCGTCATGCTCCCCCTGGGCGACGGCCTGACGCTCGCCCGCAAGAGGTGAAGTACTGGTGAGCCGGCACGGCATGATCAGGGCTGCCCGAGCTGAGGATGTCCCGGCGATCCACCGGCTCATCCGGGAGCTGGCCCGGTACGAGCACTCCCTGGAGCAGGTCACCGGTACCGAGGAGGACCTCCGGCGGTCACTGTTCGGGACTGATGCCGCGGTCTACGCCCACGTCGCGGTCAGCGAAGGCGGTGCGGCGGGCGACAGGGACGCGGACGAGGGCGCGGTCGTGGGCATTGCTCTCTGGTTCCTGAACTACTCGACCTGGACCGGCCAGCACGGGATCTACCTCGAAGATCTCTTCGTTGAGCCCGGCGTGCGGGGGCACGGCTACGGCAGGGCGCTGCTCGCTGAGCTGGCGCGCATCTGCGTCGAGCGCGGGTACGCACGGCTGGACTGGGCAGTGCTGGACTGGAACACCCCCTCCATCGAGTTCTACCAGTCCATTGGGGCGCGCGCGATGGACGAGTGGGACATTTACCGGCTCACCGGCCCGGCGCTGACCGCGCTCCGGTCCGCAGACGGGACGAGGACATATCCGTGACGGACAAGCACGAGAAGGCGGGCGCCGGCCGCTGAGCTGGGGGTTTCGATCTGGGCGGCCGTCGCCAGGAGGCGGGCGGGGCTTGTCAGGAGGCGGGCGGGACGCCGGCGGAGCGGGACCGGTCGCGGCGCAGCGGCACCGCGCGGGTCACCGGGCCGGCCTGGGCGGTCTCCCCGTCTGCGTCCTTGACGGCGGCCGCGGGCGGCGCGGTCGAGCCCCGGACGATGAGTTCCGGCGGCAGGTAAAGGATCTTGACGGGGCAGTCCCGGTTGGCGACGCGCTCCAGGAGCAGCTGTGCCGCCTCGGTGCCGAGCTGGTAGTGCGGGAACCTGACCGTGGTCAGCGGCGGCCGGAGCCGGTCGATGAAGGGCATGTCGTTGAACCCGACCAGGGACAGGTCATCGGGGCAGCGCAGGCCGGCCTCGTCCAGCCCGGTGTAGCTGCCCACGGCCAGCATGTCGTTGGCGACGGCCACGGCGGTGCACTGGGCGCCGCGCGCCAGCAGCTCACGACTGCAGCGGGTACCCTCATCCACGGTGTAGGCGCTGGCCGTAATGATCAGGTCCTCGTCAACGGCCAGCCCGGAGGCCTTCATGCCCTCCAGGAAGCCCCGGCGGCGGCCCGCGCCCGTCGAGACCTGCGGGGGCCCGGCGATGTGCGCGATCCGCGTGTGCCCGAGCGCGGCCAGGTGCGCGACGGCCATCCGCATGCCCTGCTCGTTGTCGGCCGAAACGGAGGAGAAGCTGTAGTCCGGGGCGAGCCGGTTCATGAGGACGACCGGCAGCTCCGCCCGGGCGGCCTCGGCCAGGACCGGGTTGTGCTCGTGCGCGGTGGCCAGCACGAACCCATCGACGTGACGGGCCCGCATCTGCTCGAAGATGGTCTGCTCTTTGCCGCTGTCCCCGTCGGTGTTGCCGAGCAGCGCGACGTAGCCCGCCGCCCCGAGGCGGTCTTCCAGCCCGCGCACGATGGGCGGGAAGAGCGGGTTGTTCAGATCGGGGATGAGCACGCCGATCGTGTGCGACCGCCGGGTCCGCAGGCTCCGCGCCACCGGGTTGGGCCGGTAGCCGAGCGCGGCCGCGGCCGCGCCGACCCGGCGGGCGGTCTCCTCGCTGACCAGGATCCGGGTCTCGGGGTTGAGCGCGCGGGAGGCGGTCGCCGGGTGCACGCGCGCCGCAGCGGCGACGTCCCGCAGAGTGGCCGGCCGGTCAGCCATCGCGGCCGCGGCCGGCCTGAGCCAGGATCGGGCCGGAGAGCAGGCCGGAGAGCAGGCCGGCCAGCACGTCCCGGTGAGTGGGTGCCGCCTCGGAATGGCGCTGCCGCCCCGCCTCGGTCAGCATCACGTAGATGCCGCGCCGGTCCATGTCGCACAGGCACCGTTCGACCAGCCCGCTCTTCTCCAGGCGGCTGATCAGCCGGGACAGGGCACTCTGGCTGAGATGCACCGCATCCGCCAGCTCCTGGGCCCGGAACTTGTGATCCGCGCTCTCGGCGAGGCGTTCCAGCACCTCGAAATCGCTGACGCCGAGGCCGTGCCGCTCGCCGAGCTCGCGTTCCAGCGCCGAGCACACGGCGGCGTGGCTGGCGGCGATGGCGCGCCACATACTGACCACCTCATCCGCCGGCGGCTCGGACTGCGTCACGTTCACGAGCCTATAATAGTGGCCCACATCTAAATATGCAAGTACATTAATTGCGCTTGCATCTAGTTCATGTGCATACATGTCGTCGCAGCCATGAAGACGCCCTGGTCGCGCTGACCGGCACCCGGGCCAGCGGGCGGCTCAGCGGGCGGCTCAGCGTGGCCGGCCGCCGCCGGAGATGACGATCATCCAGAAGGCTCGGCACGGGGCGCCTGGCCTCCAGGCGGGGGCGCCTGCTGCCGACCGAGGGCGACAGCGCTCACCACGAGGCACGCGAACGCCGTGACTTGCAGGACGGCGCGCATTCCATCCGGCAGCGTCTCACCGAACAGCACGAACCCGGCCGCGATCGGAACGGCGTTCGTCACCATCGTCGCCGTGCCGGCGGCCGTCAGGGCGTCGCCCCGCTGGTATGCCGACTGCAGCACGCTCGTCCCGATGCCATAGCCGACGACGAGCGTGGCCAGCGCAACCAGCCACAGCCCGCCGTAGCCGATGAGCTTCGCGGAGATGTCGCCGACGGCGAGCAGCAGGCCCGCCGCCAGGCCGAGCGACGCGGCGCGCGCGAAGTGCGTCGGTATGGCGATGAACAGCGCCGCGCCGGCGCCGCACGCCGCAAGCCAGATGACGATGCCGACGACCCCGGGACGCTGATCGGATGCTGTCGTCCCGACGAGCGAGAGGCCAATTAGCGCCAGCCCGGCCACCGCGAGGACGACGGCGACCCGCTCGTGCAGCGCGAGCCGGGAGGGGTGCCCGCGCGCCGTCCTGAACGCCAGGACGGCGACCCCGGACGCCGTCACCGCCTGCACCAGCGCGAGCGGTGCGAGCCGCAGGGCCGCCACATACATGAGCCAGCCTGCGGTCTCGGCCCCGAACGCGGTGAGCCAGTGCCGGTCGCGAACCAGCCACTCCACCGACCTGAACGGGCGGCGCGGCGTGAGGGGCGGCAGCGCCGCCGCCGCGTCGTGCTCCAGCGAGTAGGCCGTGTTGCTGACCACCGCCGAGGCAAACGCGAGCGTCAGTCCGATCCAGGCCGGCGGCATGCTGGGGAGGCTACCAGCCGGCCGGCTCGGCCGGGTGGGCAGGCACCGTTCAGCCCGGCCGGCCAGCGGAAATGATGATCATCCAGGACGAACGTGGCTGGCCTGCGGCCCCGGGCAGATCACCCGGCGACAGCCTCGTCCAGCTCGCGTTCCACCGCGGGAGGCCGCGGCGGCGGGGGACGCGGGGCGCACGGGGGACGCAGGGAGCCTGCCGGGCCTGCATCCGGGCGGCCAGTTCCTGCCGGCGCTGGCCGCAGAGGGCCCAGGCGGCGTGCGGGTTCATGACGGCAGCTCCTCTTCCCGGCCCGCGGCCGGCCCTTCCCGGCCCGCGGCCGGGGCCTGATCGGCGGGCGATGGCGGGTCAGCGGCCAGCGCCGCGGGCACGGGCCGGGCGGCCAGGTCCAGCAGCGGGTAGCTGAGGACGAGGTATTCGATGGGCATGGCGCCGGGGGGCCGCAGCGACGGGTCGGCAATGCGCTCCCGGTACCGCCGCAGCGCAGCCAGCAGGACCGCCTGGAGTTCCTTCGCCTCGGCCGGCGTGATGTAGCTGATGGTCTGGCTCTCCCCGAGATTCCCCAGCCATCCGGCAGGCCAGGACCGCTTACCCCGCAGCGCGGCGCAGGCGCGGTCCAGGGTCCGCGTGGTCCAGAACTCGTCCAGCACCTCGGCCGCCGCAGCCGCCTGCGGATCGAGCGTCGCGATCTCGAGGTTGAAGCCGCGATTGACGCGGCGCCAGGGCCGCTCCCGGCCCTTGCCCCCGCCGGCCTCCATTTCTTTCGACAGGGCGACCTGGGCTGGCCTGAGCCCATGCGACGATGGACTTATGCGGATTACTGCGGTAGCGTCCACCGATTTGTTCACCGGCTCGGCCCAGCGTCCGCTCCAGATCATCCAGGTCACCCTGGTCAACGAGGGCCTGGGCCTGATCACCGACCCGGGCACCCCCGTCGAGATACGCGTGGACGGCCCCGGTGTGACCACCCCGGTGCCGGCCCGCGTCGCCGGCCTGGAGCCGGGCGGCACGCTGACGGCCGAGGTCCCGGTGGAGTTCGCCGCCCCGTACCAGGCCGGGAGCCTGCGTTCGGTCACGGCGGTCGCCGTGGCCGCCGGCGCTGCCGGTAGGGCCGGTGCCGCCCCCAGGGCCGGCGCCCGGCGCGCAGCCACCGGCACCGGGGACGCTCAGGCCCGCCTGGAGGCCAGGGTCACCGCGGCCGAGCCGGGCTGGACCATGTGGATGGTCAGCCATTTCCACTACGACCCGGTGTGGTGGGGCACCCAGGGCCAGTTCACCGAGTCGCGGCTGCTGCTGCCCGACGCCGAGGGCCAGCTCCCCGACGTCCGGACGGCGTTCGAGCTGGTCCGCCTGCACCTGGACAGGGCCCGGGAGGACCCCGACTACAAGTTCGTGCTGGCCGAGATCGACTACCTCAAGCCGCACTTCGACGCCTTTCCCGAGGACCGGGCGGACCTGCGGCGCTTCATCGCCGACGGCCGGGTCGAGATCGTGGGCGGCAACTACAACGAGCCGAACACCAACCTCACCGGCGCCGAGGCGACGATCCGCAACGCCGTTCTCGGGATGGGCTTCCAGCGCGGCGTCCTCGGCGGCGACCCGCGGACCGCGTGGATGCTGGACGTGTTCGGGCACGACCCCGGGTACCCGGGGCTGATGGCGGCGGCCGGGCTGACGTCGTCCTCATGGGCGCGCGGCCCGTTCCACCAGTGGGGCCCGTCGGGCACCGAGGGCGGTAACCGGCGGATGCAGTTCGACAGCGAGTTCGAGTGGATGTCACCGGACGGCCGCGGCCTGCTCACCTCCTACATGGCCAACCACTACGGCGCCGGCTGGCGGATGCAGCACCTGCCGGACCTGGCGGCGGCGGAAACCGAGGCGTACGGCCAGTTCCGGTCGCTGGCCGAGGTCGCCGCGACGCGCAACGTCATGCTGCCGGTCGGCTCCGACCACGTGATCCCGCCGCGCTGGGTGACCGAGATCCACCGCGACTGGAACGCCCGTTACGTCTGGCCGAAGTTCGTGACCGCCGTGCCGGCCGATTTCTTCGAGGCCGTCCGGTCCGACGCCGCGGGCACCGGGGCGTGGATCACGCCGCAGAGCCGGGACATGAACCCGATCTACACCGGCAAGGACGTCTCCTACATCGACACCAAGCAGGCGCAGCGCGCGGCCGAAGTCGCCTGCCTGGACGGCGAGCGGCTGGCCACGCTCGCCTGGCTGGCCGGCGCGCCGTACCCGGCCGAGTCGATCGACAAGGCGTGGCGCCAGATTGCCTACGGCGCCCATCACGACGCGATCACCGGCACCGAGGGCGACCAGGTCTATCTCGATCTGCTGGCCGGCTGGCGGGAGGCCTGGGAACGCGGCGACGTGGCCCGCGCCGCGGCCGCCCGGCACCTCGCCGGCGCGCCCGGCGCGGTCGGCGCGGCGACCGCGCCCGGCTGGCAAACGACGCTGTGCGTCTTCAACACCCTGGCCCGGCCGCGGTCCGGCATGGCCCGGTTCACGCTGACGATCGGCGAACCCGGTACCGAACGGATTGCGCTGCGAGATCACGACGGTGCGGAGCTTCCCGCACTGGCCGAGGGCATCCGGCGGCACCCCGACCAGTCGCTGGCCGAGGTGACCCTGACCTTCCGCGCCAGGGACGTGCCGGCCGTCGGCTACCGCGCCTACTGGGCGTCGGCGGAACCGGCCCCCATACCGGCCCGCGTACGTGCCGAGCCGGTCGCGGTGGCAGCCGGGCGGGCGCTGGCCGGATGGGCCGGAGCACCCGGCACGGCGATCGAGAACGAGACGTTCCGGGTGACGGCCGACCCGGCCCGCGGCGGGACGCTTGACGCCATCACCGACCGGCGCACCGGGAAGAACGTGCTGCGGGACCCCGGCAACGAAATGGTCCTGGCCGAGGAATACCCGGGCCACCCGCACTGGGGCGAGGGCCCCTGGCACCTGTCCCCGAAGGGACCGGGCCGGGGCTCGGCGGACGCCCCCGCGCGGGTCCGGGCCGAGCGCTGCCCCGTCGGCTCGCGCCTGGTCGCCGAATTCAGCCTGGGCGGACTGACGGTCACCCAGGAGACCCTGCTCTGGGACGGCGAGCAGCGGGTGGAGTTCCGTACCCACGTGGACGGCGACATTGGGCAGGACCGGCTGCTGCGGGTCCGTTTTCCCGCTGACGTCCCCGGCGGCCTGCCGGTGTACCAGACGGCCACGGCCGTCATCGGGCGCCCGTTCGGCCATCCCGACATCGACACCGCCGAGCACTGGTTCACGCTGGACAACCCGGCGCACGACTGGTTCGGCGTGGGCTCCACCGCCCGGGTCGAGCTCACCGGCCCGGACGGCACGCGCCTGACCCAGGCGATCGCCGTCGCCGAAGTGATCAGCCCCAAGGCCGACCGCACCAGCCGGGACGCCATCCGTGACCTGGTCGCGGCGCTGGCCGCGGCGGGCGTCACCGCCACGTGCTCGCTGGCCGACGGCCCCCGGTACGGCTCGATCGACGCGGACTCCAACCTGCCCGATGTGCGGATCGCGCTCGGCGGCCCGGAGGACAACCCGTTCACCGCCGAGGCCCTCAGCGCGGCCGGTGCCGCCTACGCCAAGGAACTCGGTGCGCGGCTCGAGGGCGGCGGCACCGCACGGCTGTGGCTGCCCGCGGCCAGGGACCGCGCCGGCACCTTCGTGCCCGGCGCGGACCTGCGGGGTGAGGCGGACCTGCCGGTGCTGATCGTGGCCGGGAACGGCGAGCCGGACGGGCCGGGCACCCTGGCCGCGGCCATCGCCGGCCTCGCCGAGGACCTGGCCGACGCCGTGGTCGAGGTGCCCGCCGCCGATATCGCGGACCGGGTGACCGACAGCGACGCGCCGCTGGCCAGCCAGTCCGTCGCGCTGCTCAACCGGGGCACCCCGGGCTGCGCCGTCAGCCCGGACGGCACGCTGCACATGTCGCTGATGCGGTGCTGCAGCTCGTGGCCGGCCGGGGTGTGGATCGACGGCGACAAGCGGGCCGCGCCGGACGGCAGCAGCTTCGCGTGGCAGCACTGGAGCCACACCTTCGAGTACGCGCTGGCGGCGGGTCAGGGCGACTGGCGGGACGCCGGCTTCAGCGCGGCCGGGACCGAATACAACCACGACCTGATCAGCTGCGAGGGCGGCGGCCCGGCCGCGGCGCTCGCGCCCGGGGTCAGCCTGGTCTCGGTCGATCAGCCCGCGGTGCTGCTGTGCGCACTGAAACCGCACGGCAACCCGCTGGCCCAGGGCCGGCCGGGACTGCCCGCGGCCGCGGACGCGCTGACCATCCGGCTGCGCGAAACCGAGGGACGGCCCGCCCGGGCGCGGGTCCAGCTGAGAGGCGGCATCGCGTCGGCGTACCTCACCGACCTGCTCGAGGAGCAGGATCTGGGCCTGTTGCCGGTCCAGGACGAGCAGGTCATCGTCGACCTCCCGCCGTTCGGCACCGTGACCACGGTGGTGCGGCCGGTCGTGCCGCCGGCCACGGCCCTGGATGCGGAACCGCCGGTGCCGCAGGGCACGAACCTGCTGACGGAGACCGCGGTCCCGGAGGGCACGCTGGCCAGCCTGCTGGAACCCGCACAGCCCGTGTACGCGCGGTACTGGCTGCACGGGAAGGGTCCCGCCCCGGCCGGCAACCTGCCGGTGGCCGTGCACATCTCACCGCACCTGAGCGGCCTGAGCCTGGACAGTGCCGGCCCGGGACGGCCGGCCGCGGCGCTCCGGGTGACCGTGGCCTGCGGTCCCGAGCCGGCCGCGGGCACGCTCCGGCTGCTCGTGCCCGCGGGGTTGTCCGCCGACTTCGGTGCGAGCGCCCCCGGCACGGCCAGCGCCCCCGGCACGGCCAGCGCCCCCGGGAAGGCCAGCGCGGTCGCCTACGACCTGCCCGCCCGCGGCTACGCGGACTGGGATGTGCTCGTCCGGGCGCGCCCCGGCACACCCGCCGGCCGCTACGTCGTCGCGGCGCAGATCTCCGACGACCTGGGCCAGGTGATCGAGGACGCGGCCGTGGTGCAAGCCGGCGGTCCCGGAAATCCCGATCTCTACCTCCCGCTGGGGGACGTGCTGCCGCTGGTCGAGGCGGACACCGCGGCGACGAAAGCCGAGCTCGGGCTGGCCACGATCACCCCGGCACCGCGGCTCGCGCCGGGCGGTACCGCCGACCTCACCGTCGAGCTGTCCAGCGGCCTGGCGTCGGAGATGCGCGGAGAGGCGCAGCTCGTGTCGCCGTTCGGCAGCTGGGAAGCGCTCGGGCCGTGGACGCAGGGCTTCCGGATCCGCCCGGGGGGCCGCGCCACCCTGAGCTTCCGGGTCCGGGTCCCCGCCGCCGCCCGGCCCGGCACCCAGTGGTGGGCGCTGGTCAAGGTCATGTACTTCGGCCGGGTCCGCTACACCGAGGCCGTGCCCGTGACGGTCAGCGCGTGTTGAGCGGCACCGGATGATGCCGGGGACACCGCCGGTCGCCGTGATCACCGGGGCCGGCTGGGGATAGGGCGGCACATCGCCGTCGCGATGCTGAAGGCCGGCCATCGCGTGGCCCTGGCCGGCCGCAATGCCGGGACACTGCACGCCACCACCGCCGCCGGGGCGACCGGAGATGCCGTGGAAACCCTGGTCGTGCCGACCGACGTGCGGTCCGCCGAGTCGGTCGGCGCCTTGTTCGCGGCGGTGGCGGCCACGTGGGGGCGGGTAGACGTCCTGGTCAACAACGCGGGCACGTTCGGGACCGGCGCACCGCTGGACGACGTGCCGCTGGAGGTGTGGAACGCGGTCATCGACACCAACCTGACCGGCTCGTTCCTGTGCGCGCAGGCGGCGTTCCGGCAGATGAAGCACCAGGATCCGCAGGGCGGCCGGATCATCAACAACGGCTCGGTGTCGGCGCACGTCCCCCGCCCGTTCGCGGCCGCTTACACGGCCAGCAAGCACGCCATCACGGGCCTGACCAAGGCGATCTCGCTGGAGGGACGGCCGTACCGGATCGCGTGCGGCCAGATCGACATCGGCAACGCGGCGACCGAGATGACCGGGGCGTTCGGTGCCGGGGTACCGCAGGCGGACGGGTCGGTCCGAGCCGAACCGGTCATGCAAATCCGGCACGTGACCGACGCCGTGCTGCTCATGGCGGACCTGCCGCTCGACGCCAACGTCGAATTCCTCACCATCATGGCGACGAACATGCCCTACATCGGCCGGGGCTTAGCCCCGGCCGCCGGGCGCGGGATCACCAGGGCGACCACGCCAGGCACCTGGAGGAGGCCTCTCCGGGCGTCTGCCCGCTCCTCCCGGCTTCCGCTCGGTCATGGCCGCCCCTGCGGGCCACACGCGCGGCACGACAGTAGCACGCACCCCGCGCCCTGCTCTTGGCGAAACATCCCGAATTTACCGAAATGTGTTCATATCGCCATCGGTCTGACAGTGGCTGGTTTCCAGCCCGACGCCATGCCCCGTTATGACCTGCCGGCGGCAATCAGTCCGTGCGGGCCACCAACTGCCCGGTAGGCGATGGGATGCGCCGTCGAACACTGCGAGTGGTGTACTCGGCCCGGGCGGGGACAGCACGCGTGTCCGGACTGCCCCTGCGGGGCCCGGTCTGCTGTGGCCGCAGATTTCCCCTAGATCGTTGACCGGGAAATGTGGGCAGCTCAGTGGTCGTAGCTGATGAGGGAGCGCTTGACGGAGGCGCCGATCTGCCAGTTGAACCAGATGGCGGTGTTGAGCGCGAGCAGGCGCTGGGTAATGCGGGCCCACAGCCCGGCGGGGGCGCGGCCGCCGTGTCGTTCGAGGCCGAGCTGGTTCTTCAGGGTCCAGATGATGGCCTCGACCCGCTGCCGCAGCCAGTTCGGGAAGTACCGGGGCGCTTTCTCGTCTTTGCGGGCCGGGCGGATCAGTGCCAGGTCCAGGTCCGGGCTGGCGAAGAACGCTTCGGTGTCCTCACCGGACAGGCCCTTGTCCGTGACGATGGCGGTGCCCGGCCGCGGCCGGTTAGCCGGCTGGCGGGTGAGCATCTGCCGGGCCTGCTCGCGTTCGCCGAAGAGCTTCGGATTGGCCAGGCCGAAGCCGGTGACGGTCCCGTCGCAGGTGCAGATGAGCAGGAGTTTGCTGCCCCAGTACCAGCGCGAGTGGCTGGGGCAGTAGCCGTATCCTGCCCAGCCGTACAGGTCAGAGCGCTTCGCGGTGATCGCGGACTGGCCGCACGGGATGGGGGTGGCGTCCATCAGCCGCAGCAGTTCTGCGCTGCCCGGGGTGGCCTGCGCCAGCCACCGCAGCGCGGCCTCCATCAGCGGCGCCGCGCTCTTGATCCGCTGGTTGTACTCGCTTTGCCCCAGCAGGCGGGGAAACAGGTGCCCGATACGGCAGCCCGCCGCCCGCAGCCAGTGCCGCTCGTCGTCATAACGCAGCAGCACCTGCGCCACCGCCAGGCACACCAGCTCGGCGTCGGTCATCTCCGGCGGCTTGCCCGGCCCGGACCGGGTGAACCCCAGCGAGGGGATGATGCGGTCGGTCAGCTCGACATAGAGTGCGATCAGAAGAGTGTCCAGGTCGGCGATCACGATGACTTCCCAAGGTCAGACGTGTGTGAACACGCCGATCTTGGACACTCTTCGCCACTCAGTCACGGATCAGGGCCGCGTGTCGCGGCCCGCCGTGAACTCCGCCGAATTACCGGTCAACGATCTAGTGTCCTGCGTCCGAAATTCGTCGGCAATATCGTGCGAGGGAGTCGAGGATCTCCTCGGCGGTCTTCCTCCACACGAACGGCTTGGGGTCAGCGTTCCAGCCCTCGATCCAGGCGCGGATGTCCTTCTCGAGGGCTTGCACGCTCTTGTGGGCGCCGCGCCGGATCATCTGATCGGTCAAGAACCCGAACCACCGCTCCACCTGGTTGATCCATGAGGACCCGGTCGGGGTGAAGTGCATGTGGATCCGGGGGTGGCGGGCCAGCCACGTCTTGATGGCCGGGGTCTTGTGCGTGCCGTAGTTGTCGCAGATCAGGTGGATGTCCAGGCCCTCGGGCACGGCCTTGTCGATCGTGGCCAGGAACTTGCGGAACTCGGTGGCGCGGTGCTGGCGGTGCAACTCGGAGATCACGGTGCCGTCGGCGATGTTGAAGGCGGCGAACAGGCTGGTGATGCCGTGCCGGTAGTAGTCGTGGCTGCGCCGCTCGGGCATGCCGGGCATCATCGGCAGCACCGGCTGGGACCGGTCCAGGGCCTGGATCTGCGATTTCTCATCCACGCACAGCACCACCGCCTTCTCCGGCGGGTTGTGGTACAGGCCCACCACATCGACGACCTTCTCGGTGAACAGCGGGTCAGACGACAGCTTGAACCCGTCAGTGCGATGCGGTTGGAGCCCGAAGTCCCGCCAGATCCGCCCGATCGTCGACTTGCTCAGCCCCGATCTGGCAGCCATTGACTTACGGGACCAGTGCGTGGCGTCCCTCGGCGTCTGCTCCAGGGTCGCCACGATCACCTCCTCGACCTGGTCCAGGCTGACCGACGGCGGGCGGCCCGGCCGGTCCTCATCAGCCAGCCCGTCCAGGCGCCGGGCCAGGAACCGCCGCCGCCACTTGCCGACCGTGTCTTCATGCGTGCCCAGCCGGGCCGCGACCTCCCGGCTCGGCACGCCCTCGGCGCAGGCCAGCACGATCTTCGACCGCAGGGCCAGGGCCTGCGACGACTTCGCCCGCCGCGCCCAGCGGGTCAGCTGATCTCGCTCCGCATCCGTCAGCACAAGCGGGGCCTTCGGCCTCCCGGTTCTCGCCACCTGCCCAGTCTAGACTTTTGCGACCAATTTCAGGCGCAGGACACTAGTAGTACTTTGTTAGGTCGGAGTGAGAGTGGCGGCGAGCCGGTCAAGGGTTAAGGGCTGGCAGCATAGGGGGCAGGCGCCGAGGATGAGGGCGAGCACGAGCTGCAGTTCTCGCAGGGCCTGGTAGAGGGTCATCCCGGCGCAGGGACTTTTGGGTCGGTGCGGATCATGGTGCAGAAGGCCTGGGCGAGGACGGCGAGGGTGACGTGCCGGTGCCAGCCGGTGAACGAGCGGCCCTCGAAGTGGCCCAGGCCCAGGCCGGTCTTCAGCTCGCGGTAATCGTGCTCGACCCGCCAGCGGATCTTGGCCATCCGGGCCAGCTCGGCGATCGGGGTGTCCGGCGGGAGGTTAGACAGCCAGTAATCGGTGGGCTCATCGGCTCCGGGCGGCCATTCGGCCAGCAGCCAGCACTCCGGCAGGCTGCCATCGGCCGCGCGGGGGATGTCCCGGTTGGCTGGCCGGACCCGTATGGCCAGGAAGTGACTGGTCATGGCGGCGTCAGGGTTGTCCCTGGTGGCCTTGGTGCCCTGCCGCCAGGTCACCGGGGCGATCATGTCCGCGCTGGCGATGGCGAGCTGGCGCAGGGGCAGCGGCCGGGCGCGGTAGCGGGGAACGCCGGGCCGCCCCCGGCCGCTGCAGGCCATCATCTCCGGAACGGCATCGTGCGGGTAGGCGCTGGTGGTGCCCTTGACCGCGACTGCGTACTGCCAGCCGCGGGCGGCCAGTTCCAGGCGGAAGGCGGTGTTATCGCCATAGCCCGCATCGGCCGCCACCACCGGCCGCGCGCCGCCGGCGGCGGTGATCTCCTCCAGCACGCCCCACCCGCCGGGGCCGGCCATCTCGTCGATCATCTCCAGCGCCAGCCGCCACTTTTCGGTATGCCGCACCTGACCGGGGATGCCGGCCCGCTCGCGGCGGCGGCGGGCCCGGGCCGCCTGGGCCGGGTCGGCCAGCGCCTGGTCATCCCAGGATTCCGGGCAGAACAGCCGCCAGTCCGCCGCGCAGGAGGCGTGCTCGTTCACCAGGTGCACGCTGACGGCGACCTGGCAGTTGGCGACCTTGCCCAGCGTCCCGGAGTACTGCCGGGCCACGCACGGCGAGGCGGTCCCGTCCTTGGCGAACCCGGTGTCATCGATCACCAGCGCCTCCACCGGCTGGCTGGCCGCGAACCACCGCGCGACATTCCGCCGCACCGCCGCATAATCCCAGGTCGAGGACGTGATGAACTGCTGCAGCCGCTGATGATCTATGCCCAGCCGCGCCGCCATCGGCTGCATCGACTTGCGCTGCCCGTCGGTCAGCAGCCCGCGCACATACAACTCACCGGCCGCCCGCTGGTCCTTCCGCGGCAGCCCGCCGAGCATCTCCGCGGCGAAATCCAGCAGCCGGGGCCGGACCTCCGCGATCTCCTGAGGGGTCATGCCGGTATAACACCGCAGGACCCGGCAACCATACCCGACCTAACAAAGTACTACTAGAGCTGCTCCTGGTTCAGGCGTGGGTGCTCTCGCTGTCCGCCAGGCGGGAGGAGGCGGCGCGGGCCATCGCGGCGGTCGAACGGCTGGGCGATCTGAGCGCGGGGCCGCTGCCAGACGGTTTCAGCTCGGCCGAGGCGAGCCTGACGATGCTGCGGGCCTGCTTCCCGTGGGGAGATATCGGCGCCCAGCTGGAAAATGGCCGCCAGGCGGCCGAGCTTGAGGGCCCCGGGTCGCCCTGGCGGCCATTGGCTTGCTGGGCGGTCGGCATGGGCCTGTACTTCCGGGGTCAGCCTGAGGAGGCCGACCGGTGGTTCGCGGAATCGGTAACGCTGGCGCCCGCGAGCGCGCAGTGGCTGGCTGGCGAAGCGTCGCTGGCCTACCGATCGTGGATCGCCGGCGAGCGGGACCGTCTTGACGAACAGCGGGTGCTGGCCGAGACGGCAGCCGAATTCGTGCGGGAGCACGACACCGGGAAGCTCATCGGCGCGGCTCCGCTGGCGCTGGGAGTATCACTCGCGGCGCGCGGCAGGCCCGAGGAGGCACTGCCCCTGACCGAACGCGGCGTCGCCCTCTCGCGGACCTTTGGCCAGCCCATCCAGCTGGCGAATGCGCTGCTCAGCCAGGCGCCGGTGCTCCGGGCCCTGGGCGAGCACCAGCGTGCCGCGGATGCGATAGCCGAGGCGAGATCCGTCCTCGAATCCTGCCCTGATCCGGGGATCCTGGCCGGGAGGCTGGCTGCTCTCGGCCGGCCACCGCAGATCCACCGCGTCCTATCCGGAGATCAGGAGCTGACGCAGCGGGAGCTCCGGGTGCTCAAGCTGCTGCACGGCGACCTGTCCGAGCGAGATATCGGCCGCGAGCTGTATGTGTCCCACAGCACGGTCCATAGCCACGTCCGGGCGATCTACCGCAAGCTCGCAGTGAGCTCACGGGCCGACGCCCTCGAACGCGGCCGCCAACTCGGCCTCCTCTAGGCCTAGGGGCCGGACCGGCGGGCGGCAGAGACCAGGAGCGGGGGGAGGCTGCGGTGGATATTTATGTCAAAGCAATGCGCCCCGGTTCTGTCTTGTAGAGGGATTCACTGAAAACGCTCCCCACATCGACTATCCGGTCAGGCGGTGAGGGCCTCTTCCTCCGCCTCGGCGGGCCCGGCCGGCTGGGGCGGGGCCGCCATCGGCGCCCGCGCGCGGATCAGCGTGATGATCACCAGCAGTGCCACCGCGTCGAAGATGGCGGCCAGCAGGAACGCGGTGGACATGCCGTGCGCGAGGGCATGACGCGCCTGCACGGCCGGACCCGCACCCGCCAGCGGGTGCCGGGCCGCGTCGCGGAAGGACGCGCCGAACACCGCGACCAGGACGGCCAGCCCGAGCGCGCCGCCGACCTGCTGCATGACGTTCACCATGCTGGAGGCCGCACCGGAGTCCGCCGGGCGCACGCCGGCCAGCGAGGCCGTGGTCAGCGGCACGAACACGGTCCCCATGCCCGCGCCGAGCAGCACCATCGGGCCGATGATGCCGGTCCAGTACCCGGTGCCGGGCGAGACGCGGGACAGCCAGCCCATGCCGACGATGACCGGCACCATACCCGCGATCATCAGCGTCTTGGGCCGGGCGAGCGCCATGAGCCGTGGGACCACCCGCGACACCCCGAACAGCATGATCGTCATCGGCAGGAAGGCGATCCCGGCGCGCAGCGGGCTGAAGCCGAGAATGTCCTGCAGGAACTGGGTCAGGAAGTAGAACATCCCGAACATCCCGGCCACCAGCAGCAGCCGCGCGGCGTAGGACCCGGACCGGCTGACGTCGGCGAACAGGCGCAGCGGCGTGATCGGCTGCCGGGCGCGGCTCTCGGTGAGCAGGAAGGCGGCGAGCAGCAGCGCGGCGACCGCGAACGAGGTGATCGCGAGCGCTTCCCCCCAGCCGCTGGCGGCGGCCCGGATGAACGCGTACACCAGCGATGCCATGCCGAGGGTGGAGGTGAGTGCGCCGGCCACGTCGAAGCGGCCCGGCTGGCGCGGCGTCTCGGCCACGAACCTGGGCGCGGCGGCCAGTGCGACCAGCCCGATCGGCACGTTGATGAACATCACCCACCGCCACGACAGCCACTGCGTGATGACGCCGCCGAGCACCAGGCCGAGGGACGCCCCGCCGGTGATCACACCGGTGTAGATGGCCAGCGCGCGGGTCCGCTCGCGGCCTTCGGGGAAGCTGCCCACGATCAGCGCCAGCACCGCGGGCGAGGCCAGCGCCCCGCCGACGCCCTGCGCCGCGCGCGCGGCCAGCAGCAGGCCGGCCGAGGCAGCCAGGCCACCCGCCAGCGAGGCGAGGGTGAAGAGGCTGACCCCGATGAGGAAGATCCGGCGCCGGCCCAGGATGTCACCGGCGCGCCCGCCGAGCAGCAGTAGCCCGCCGAACGTCAGCGTGTACCCGTTGATCACCCAGGACAGGCTGGTCGCACTGAAGTGCAGGCCGTGCTGGATCTGCGGCAGCGCGATGTTCACCACCGTGGCGTCCAGGATGACCATCAGCTGGGCGCACAGCAAGATGACCAGGGCGATTCCGCGGCGGCCGTCGCCGCGGCGCGGCGTGCCCCGGTCCGGCGGCGCCCCCGGCGCAAAAGCAGGGGAAGAAGACAACTTTGCCTCCACATTGTGCGGTCAGTTCACTCCGCGCGCGAGGGTCCGCTGGCCAGGCGGTACACTCGGAATAGAAACGGAGGTCTACTCCGGTTACTATACGGAGGCACCCTCCGTTTCGCAACCGAATTAACCGATGACCATGAGCCGGGCGCAAGCCCCGTTGTTCAGGACGGGTCTAGCCCGGAGGCTGGGGTAACCCGTAGTCGCGTGCAAGCGTCTACCGCCGGGCTGGCGGGAAGTTAGGTCTGTGGAGGGGACGTAAGACCAGGAGCAATCCTGGCGTTGCCCCGGTGAAACAGAAAGCCCAACCCGTGAGGGAAGGAATTCCCGTCCTTCCGGACGGGGAGGAGGTCAAGAAGGCCGATGACCAGAACTGACACCCCCGGCGCGGAGCAGCCCGCCGCGCCGCCGATGCGGGCGGACGCGCGGCGCAGTCACGAGCGGCTGCTGGCCGCGGCGACCGCGGCCTTCGCCGAAAACGGCGCCGACGCGCCGCTGGAGGACATCGCCCGCCGCGCCGGGGTCGGGATCGGCACCCTCTACCGGCACTTCCCCACCCGGCTAGACCTGCAGGAGGCCGTCTTCCGCACGCAGGTCAGCGCGGTCTGCGCCCGGGGTGAGGAACTGGCCAGTTCCCCTTCACCGGGGGAGGCGTTCGCGGGCTGGCTGCGCGTGCTGGCCAGCTACCTGGTCACCAAGCGCGGCCTGGCCGGCGCGCTGATCGCGGCGCGGGGCCGGGACTCCGACGTCATCAGCGCGTGCAGCCAGATCATTCGCGACACCGCCGGCCGGCTGCTGCAGCGCGCCCAGGAGGCCGGCGCCGTGCGCACCGACCTCACCGCGCCAGATGTGATGATGCTGGTGCACGGGGTCGTGGTCGCGACCGAACGGACCCCGGAACAGGCCGACCGGCTGCTGTCCCTCACCCTGGACGGGCTGCGGGCCCGCGACGGGGACAAGGACGCCGGAAAGGACGCGGGGGGCGAGCAGTTCTGACCGTGCCCGCGTCCGTCAGGGGACGGCCGGCGGCCGGTTCTCGTATGGGGTGCTCAGCACGATCGTCGTCCGGGTGGATACCCCCGCGACTCCCCTGATCTCCTGCAGCAGGTCTTCCAGCGCCGCCGGGGAAGCCACCCGCACCTTGAGGATGTAGTTCTCGTCGCCGGCCACGCTATGGCACGCCTCGATCGCCGCGATCGGCTCCAGCCGCTGCGGCACGTCGTCCGGCGCGGCCGCGTCGAAGGGCTTGATCGAGATGAACGCGGTCAGCGGCAGACCGATCTCATCCGCGCTGCACAGCGCCGCGTAGCCCTTGATCACCCCGTTCTGCTCCAGGCGGCGCACGCGCTGGTGGGCCGCCGACACGGACAGCCCGGTCCGCTTGGCCAGCTCGGTGAAACTCATGCGCCCGTCACCGGACAGGAGCGCGACGATCGTGCGGTCGATCTCTTCCACCCCGACACCGTAGCGCCGACCCGGCCCAGCCCGGTCCGGTCCAGGACGGTCCGGTACGGTTCGCCCCCCGATGCGGTGGCTGCCCGGGCTCGCGGCAGCCGATCTTTATAACGAAATGGTCTCAATCTTTACGCTACTGTAACATTGATGGTGGTGATCTTAACGCACGGCAAACCCCGAAGTTACGCTGCCGACCACGACCTTTGACACGGGCCTCGACGCGGGCCCAGAACCGCGAGGGAGTGCTATGGCCCAGATAGTCCTCGATCAGATCAACAAGGTCTATGCCGGTGGCGTGAAGGCCATCGACGGACTGTCCCTCGAGGTCAAAGACGGCGAGTTCATGGTCCTGGTCGGCCCGTCGGGCTGCGGCAAGTCCGCCGCGCTCCGCTCGATCGCCGGCCTGGAGGAGATCAGCTCCGGCACAATCACGATCGCGGACCGGGTGGTCAACGACCTTCCGCCCAAGGACCGGGACATCGCCATGGTGTTCCAGAATTACGCGCTCTACCCGCACATGACGGTCGAGCAGAACCTCGCCTTCGGCCTGCAGCTGCGCAAGACGCCCAAGGACGAGATCAAGCGCCGGGTGACCGAGGCGGCCAAGATGCTCGGGCTCGACCAGTACCTCAAGCGCAAGCCGGCGGCCCTGTCCGGTGGCCAGCGCCAGCGCGTGGCGATGGGCCGCGCGATCGTCCGCGAACCGCAGGCATTCCTGATGGACGAGCCGCTGTCCAACCTGGACGCCAAGCTGCGCGTGTCGATGCGCGCGTCCCTCAGCCAGCTGCACGAGCGCCTCGGCGTCACCACCATCTACGTGACCCACGATCAGGTCGAGGCCATGACCCTGGGCCACCGGGTCTGCGTCATGCGCGACGGCCGCCTGCAGCAGGTCGACACGCCGCAGCGCCTGTTCGAGGCGCCGGTCAACCTCTTCGTGGCCGGCTTCATCGGCTCACCGGCGATGAACTTCGTCAGGGCCGAGCTGACCCGGGATGACAGCCCCGTGGTCACCTTCGCCGGGTACAAGCTCGCGGTGCCCGCCGCGGTCATCGAGAACAAGCAGGGCCTTGGCAGTTACTTCGGGCGGCAGATCATCCTGGGCATCCGGCCCTCCGACTTCGAGGACGCCTCGCTGGCCGACGCGGGCTGGGCCCGCATGCCGGTCACCGCGGGCGTCACCGAGGAGCTCGGCAGCGAGATCCACGTGATCTTCACGATCGACGCGCCGCCGGTGGAGCACTCCAGCATTACCGGCGCGGCGGCCGGGGACAGTGCGGAAGACGAGAGCGTCGCGGCCCTGGTCGGCGGCAGGTCGCTGTGGACCGCGCGGGTCTCGTCCCGGTCCGGGGTCCGCCCCAACCAGCCGATCGAGCTCGCCATCGACACGGCCAACCTGCAGTTTTTCGACGCCGACAGCGGCCTGTCAATCGGCCACCCGGAGGCGCGCCTCACCGCGACCGAACCGGCAGGAGTGTAGCACTGTCACCTGTCCTGGTCCTCCCCCGTTATGCTCGTAGCCGCCATCCCTCTGGCTGTGATCGAAGTGTCCAGGCCTGCAAAGGAACCGCACGGCCACTTGGCCTCGAGGCAGAGGCCCGGGCGTTTGTCGATGGCGGCCTGGCGCTTTCGATGCCGGCCCGGCCCGATGTCTCGGATCTCAGCCTGATGTTCGGCCTGCCCCTCAGGAACCGGGATACCACCTCGACGTTCGCCGGGTTGTCCTCAATGTAGAGAACGCTGATGCTGGCTCCGGCCGGGGCGTGCGGCCGAGTGGCACGACCCCCCGGAACCCGCCGCTGCGCTTCGCGCCCGCCCGGTGGTACTTCGCCGAAAAACCGGCCGCCCGCCGGGGCTAAAGCCGGCTAAAGCCTGGCTGAAGCCCGGGACCGGCTGGGCCGGTCTGAGCGCCTCGCCGTGGGCCGTTGCGGTTAGCCGTGACCGGTCAGGTGCAGGGCGCACCAGAGGGCGGCGGTGGCGGCGGCCAGGCCGAGCGGTACCGTCGCCAGCCCCAGCCGGGTGAACTCGCCGAGTTCTACCTCGTGGTCCCGTTCGGCCAGCAACCGGCGCCACAGCAGGGTGGCCAGCGAGCCCGCGTAGGTGAGGTTCGGGCCGATGTTCACGCCGATCAGCACGGCGAGCACCGGGCCCGCCAGGTGCGCCGGGGATGTGCCGATCCCGGTGATCGCGGTGAGCAGCAGGAGCACCGCCGGCAGGTTATTGACCAGGTTCGCGACGGCGGCCGCGATGGCCGCGATGGCCAGCAGCGCAGGTAGCGACGAGCCGTGCGGCAGTCCCCGCGCGATCGCCGACCCGAGCCCGTTCCCGACCAGGGCCCGGACGACCAGGCCCAGGCCCAGCACGAACAGCAGGAACGGGATCCCGGCGGCCCGGACGATGCCGGCCACCGAGGTCTCCCGGCGGGCCAGCGCCCGGACGGCCAGGGCCAGCGCCCCGCCGAACGCGGCCCACGCCGGGTTCACCCCCACGAACGAGGTCACCGCGAACCCCGCGAGCGTCGCCGCCACCACGGCGAGCGGGAACAGCGGAACCCGCTTGGCGTCCGGGGCTCCGTCGGCGGGCGCGTCCGTGCCCGCGTCCGTTTCCGGCGGCGCGGGTTCGGTGCCCGCGTCCGTTTCCGGCGGCGCGGGTTCGGTGCCCGCGTCCGTTTCCGGCGGCGCGGGTTCGGTGCCCGCGTCCGTTTCCGGCGGCGCGGGTTCGGTGTCCGGGGGCGGGTTCGGTGTCCCGGGCGGGTGCCGGTGCGGGGTCCGTTTCCGGCGGGGCGGCGAGATCGGCGCGGAAGAACACCCGGAACACCACGTACTCCACCGCAATGGCCACCACCCACGGCAGCCCCATCGCGGCGGCGAAACCGGTCAGGCTGAGGGTGCTGACCGAGAACGCGAGCAGATTCGTCAGGTTCGACACCGGCAGCAGCAGCGACGCGGAGTTCGCCAGGTGCGTGCAGGCGTAGACATACGGCTTCGGCCGCAGCCGCAGCCGCGCGGCGGTCTCGTGCACCACCGGCGTCAGCAGCACCACGGTCGTGTCCAGGCTGAGCACCGCGGTCGTCACGGACGCCAGCGCGAACGTCCCCGTCAGCAGCCGAACGGGCCGGTGCCGGCTCCATCGCGCCAGCCGGGCCCCCGCCGCGCTGAAGAGCCCCTCGGACTCGCACAGCTGCCCGAGCACCAGGACGGCGGCCAGGAAACCCACCACCGGCAGCAGCCGCTCCGCTTCCGCGCGCGCCGCCGGCAGCGGCAGCGCGCCGGTCACGATCACGATGACGGCCGCGGGCCCGGCCACGGCGGCCTCGGGCAGCCACCGGGGGCGGATCACCGCGGCGATGAGGATGGCGGCCAGCAGCGCCCCGGACAGCGCCTCCGCGCCGGCCCCGCTCAGGGCCGCGGCCCACGGTCCGTGCGGCACCCGACGCCGGCGCCCCGGCCTCGGCACCCGGCGTGGGCGCCCTGGCCGCGGCGTCCGCTGCGGCAGTCGCGCTGCTCGCCACGGAGCGTCATGCGGCAATTATGGCCACCCCGCCAGCTCACGGTCCTCGCGGGGCGATGGCGATACCGGTGGCGGCGCCAGTGAAGGTGTCAGCGAAGGTGCCAGTGGCGACGGCGGGCGGGAGGAACTGGCAGGATGGCGGGGTGGGCTCGCTCATGCTGCTGGACACCGCCTCGCTGTACTACCGCGCGTTCTACGGTGTCCCGGACACCGTCACCGCCCCGGACGGCACGCCGGTCAACGCCGTGCGCGGGCTGCTGGACATGATCGCGCGGCTGGTCCGCGGGCGCGACCCGGCCCGCCTGATCGCGTGCTGGGACGAGGACTGGCGGCCCGAGTTCCGGGTGGCCGTGGTGCCGTCCTACAAAGCGCACCGGGTCGCGCAGGGCAACGAGGAGCAGACGCCGCCCGCATTGATCCCGCAGGTTCCGGTCATCCGTGAGGTCCTGGGCGCCGCGGGGATCCCGGTGGCCGGCGCGAGCGGGTACGAGGCCGACGACGTGATCGCCACGCTCGCGGTCGCCGCCGGGCAGCCGGTCGACGTCGTGACCGGGGACCGTGACCTGTTCCAGCTCGTGGACGACGAGCGTGGCGTGCGCATCATCTACACCGTTCGCGGGCTGACCAAGCTGGAGATTGTCGACGAGGGCGCGGTGACCGCGCGGTATGGGATCCCGGGCCGCGCGTACGCGGACTTCGCGGTGCTGCGCGGTGACCCCAGTGACGGGCTGCCGGGGGTGCCCGGGGTGGGGGAGAAGACCGCCGCGGCCCTGGTCCGCTCGTTCGGCGGCATCGACGACATCATCGCGGCGGTGGACAAGGGGCACGGCGGCTTCCCGCCCGGCAGCCGGGCCAAGCTGACCGCCGCCCGCGATTACCTCGATGTCGCCCCGGCCGTGGTGCGCACCGCCACCGACGTGCCGCTGCCGCCCGTCGCCGGGGACCTCCCGGCCACGCTGGCCGACCCCGCCCGGCTGAAGGAGCTGGGCGAGCGGTGGCGGCTGGGCTCGTCGCTGTCCCGGTTCGTCTCGGCCGTCACCGGCCAGTGAGGCCCAGCGGCACGATGAACGATGGCACGGTAACCAGCAAACCGAAGGGGAGGCAATCGATGTCTGGGTCAGCCCTGTTCCCGGCCAGCCGGCTCGAGGACGCGGCCGAGCGGGTGCGCATGGGGGGACTCGACGCGCTGCTGCTGACGCCCGGCCCCGACCTGCGCTACGTCACCGGGTACGACGCCAAGCAGCTGGAGCGCCTGACCTGCCTGGTGATCCCGGCCCGCGGCGAGCCCGTCCTGGTCGTCCCGCGGCTGGAACTGGCGGCGGCGCAGGCGTCACCGGCCTCGGGCCTCGGGCTGGAGATGATCGCCTGGGAGGAAACCGAGGATCCGTACGCCCTGATCGCCCGGCGGCTGGGCCCGGTCGGGGTAGCCGGGCTCGCGGACCAGATGTGGGCCCTGATGGTGCTGCGGCTCCGCGACGCGATGCCGGGGGCCCGCCAGGTCCTGGCCAGCTCGGCGCTGCGGGACCTGCGGATGCGCAAGAGCCCCGCCGAGGTTGAGGCGCTGCGGGAGGCCGGCGCCGCGATCGACCGGGTGCACGCGCGGGTTCCCGGCTGGCTCAAGGCCGGCCGGACCGAACGCGAGGTGGGAACGCTGATCGCCGAGGCCATCCTGGCCGAGGGGCACACCCAGGTGGATTTCGTGATCGTCGGCTCCGGCCCGAACGCGGCCAGCCCGCACCACGAGGTCTCCGACCGGGTGCTGCGCCCGGGGGACGCCGTGGTCGTGGACATCGGCGGCATGATGCCGTCCGGCTACCGTTCCGATTGCACCCGGACCTATGCGATCGGTGCGCCGCCCGCGGACTTCCTCGCCTACTACCAGGTGCTGAAGGACGCGCAGGAGGCGGCGTACCGGGCCGTCCGGCCCGGTGTGCGCGCCGAGGCCATCGACGCCGCCGCCCGTGAGCCGATCACCCGGGCGGGGTACGGCGCGGCGTTCATCCACCGCACCGGGCACGGCATCGGCCTGGAGTCGCACGAGGATCCCTACATCGTGGCGGGCAACGCCGACCCGCTCAGCCCTGGCATGGCGTTCTCGATCGAACCGGGCATCTATCCCGGGCCGAACGGAGCCCGCATCGAGGACATCGTGGTGTGCACGGACGAGGGCGGCGAGCGCCTGAACAACGGGACCCGCGACCTCATCCGGGTCGAGGGCTGACTGGGGCGGGTCAGCGGTCTGGGGGCGTGTCGCCGCGGCCCTGCTGTTCGGCGAGGAAGCGCTCGAACTGGGCCGCCAGCTCCTCCGCGGTGGGCATCTGCTCGCCGTCGAGCAGGGTGTCCTCTGCACCCTCGGTGCCGGATTCCGCGAGCGAGTCGTAGTGCCGCTCCAGCGCGGTGACCAGCTCGGCGACCTCGGACGACTCCGCGACCTGCCGGTCGATTTCGCTGTTCGTCCGGTCGGCGGCCAGGCGGAGCGCGTCGCTGGGCAGGTCCAGGCCGGTGGCGGCGCAGACCTTGTCCAGCAGTGTGACCGCGGCCTCGGGGTAGACGGCTTGCGCCAGATAGTGCGGCACGTTCACGGCGAAGCCGACCGCGTCCCGGCCGGCCTGGCCCAGGCGCAGTTCCAGGAGCCCCGCGGCGCTGCCGGGAACCTGGAGCTTGCTCGGCATCAGCTGGCGGCCGTCGATCAGCTCGGGACGCGTCCCGTGACTGATGATGCCGAGCGGCCGGGTATGCGGAACGCCCATCGGTATGCCGTGGAATCCGATCAGCGGACCGCCGCCCAGCCGGGCGGACAGCGACTGCACGGCCGCCGCGAACAGCTCCCACTCGTGGTCCGGCTCAGGTCCGGACAGCAGCAGGAACGGCGCGCCGGACAGGTCCTTCATCAGGCGGACGGCCAGTTCCGGGCGCTCGTAGTCTTCCCAGTGGTCGGTCGAGTAGGTCATCATCGGGCGCCGGGAGCGATAGTCGATCAGGCGGTCTACGTCGAACGTGGCGATCGTCTCGGGCTCGCATACGGTCGACAGATGATCGGCCAGCTGGCGCCCGGCCCCGCCGGCGTCCATGAAGCCCTCGAGGTGGTGCAACATCGCCACGCCGTCCAGGTCCGGCACGTCCGCGACCAGCTCGTACAGGTCTTCCGGATCCCGCTCCATGATGAAATTATCCCACCAATCCGGCACCAGGCTGACACCCCCTCGCTGAGCCCTTCAACACCAGGGCAGCCAGCTTTCCATCCCCGAGCCCCGACGAACTGCGGGATCAGCGAGGGCGACTGCCTTCCCGGCTCCCGAGCACCGCCCGTCCACGCGGGTTGCGAGCCTGTCGCAGACCATGAGCCCGGCGTCGGTGATGGTGACCTGGTTCACGGTCATCCCGTGCGCGCGGTTCCGCATCTTGACGACGTTGAACGCGCGGCCGGGATTGTTCCTCGACATACCGCAGGTCGATGACGTTGTCGAACAAGAACATCAGCCCTTCCAGCGACTGGAGGTGATTGCGCCGCCGACCGTCTCGCTGGTGGCCAGGAACGAGACACCGGCCGCGCGGACGAATCCGACGAGGCTGCGCATGCAAGCGGGGAGCGGTCCCATTCACGGTCGGCGAGGACGGGCGATCTCCGAGACCAGGGCTCCAGCAGGTCATGGCGCCGGGTAGCCGATCGGCGCGCCGAGGCTGGCCAGCGCCCGGGCACGGGCCCGGTAGTAGACCCGCGCGCCGCGCTTCTCCCGGATCCTCCGCATACCGCGCATGGGCCGCCACAACGACAGGCTCACACCAGGGCTGTTGTAACGTGTAGTGAGATGGATGATACTTTAAGTAATCATCGGGGGTATCGGATGAGATCACGCGAAGCGAGTTCAGCCCCGCCCGGGGGAGGCCGGGCGCACGGGTTCCGGCAGTGGTGGCTAAACCAGTCCCTGCGGGTGAAGGGCCTGATCGTGATCGCGATCCCGCTGGTCGCCCTGTTTGCCATGGGCTCGGCAAGCCTGGTGCTCCAGCACACCGAAAGCCGTGAACGAAGCGCCGGCCTGGCCGCCAGTAATCTGACTAACGCCGCAAACCTGGTCTTGGCCGACATGGTGAACGCGGAAACAGGCGTCCGCGGTTACGCCGCGGTGCGCGACCCGATCTTCCTTGCCCCCTACAACCTCATGCTGACGCGCATCGGCGCTGACCGAAATTCGTTGCGGGACGCGGCTGTCGCCGCAGGTGACCGCAGCCAGCAGCAGGCGGTGGATGCTACCACGGGCAAGATGCTGGTCAATTTTGCGCAGCTACGTTCTGTCACCAGCCGCGGCGTCTTCGTCCGGAACCTCCGGCTGGCGATGGACCAGCAGAAAACGACCATGGACCTGCTACGCCGCCAGATCGCCGACCTCACCGCCGGGCCGGCGGCCCTGTCAGCGGCTGCACATAACAAGGTCACCAGGCTGACCACGACCATTGACCTGCTCGACGGCGCCGCCCTTGCGCTGGGGCTGCTTGCCGGGCTGGCCGGGATCGCCCTGTTCACCTCGGGTATCTCCCGCCGGGTCGGCGTGAACGCGGCGAACGCGGGCCGGCTGGGCGAGGGCCAGCGGCTCGAACCGGGCGCCGCCGCGGATGACGAGATCGGCCAGCTGAGCAACGCGCTCACCCGGGCCGAACAGCTGCTCGCCGCACGGGGCGCGGAGCTGGCAACGGCCATGGATACGGCGCTGAGAGCCACCAAGGCGAAGAACGCGTTCCTGTCCAGCACGAGCCATGAGCTGCGGACCCCGCTGAACTCCATCCTCGGCTTCACCCAGCTCCTGGAGCTGTCCGACCTCGGCGAGGAAGACTCTGACAGCGTCCGGCGGATCCTCGGGGCCGGGCGCCATCTGCTCTTGCTGATCAACGAGCTCATCGACTTCGCCCGGATCGAATCAGGTGACCTGAGCCTGTCCCTCGAGCCGGTCCTGGTCAGTTCGGTCATCGAGGAGACCAGTCAGCTGATGGCCCCGATCGCCGCCGGGCGCTCGATCCGGATCACCCAGGACTGCGCCCATCCGGCCCTGGCGGTCCGCGCCGACCGGCAGCGGCTCTCCCAGGTCCTGGTCAACCTGATCTCCAACGCCATCAAGTACAACCACCGGGACGGCACCGTGACAATCTCCTGCCAGGAAGAGGGCACCGGCCAGGCCAGCATCGTCGTCTCCGACACCGGGCCGGGCATCTCACCCGAAAACATCGAGCGCATCTTCACCGCCTTCGAGCGCCTCGGCGCCGAGAAGACCGCGATCGAGGGCACCGGCATCGGGCTGCCGCTGGCCAGAGCCCTCACCGAGGCCATGGGCGGCCGGCTGACCGCATCGAGCGTCCCCGGCCAGGGATCGGCCTTCACCGTCAGCCTCCCGCGCGCCCCCGACCTGTTCCACATCCCAGCCCCCAGCCTCGCGCCAGCGTCACTGGCGGCCAGGGTGCATGCCCCGGCCGGAGCCAGCCTCAACGTTCTCTACATTGAGGACAACCCGGCGAACGTCGAGGTGGTATCCCGGTTCCTGAGGGGCAGGCCGAACATCAGGCTGAGATCCGAGACATCGGGCCGGGCCGGCCTTGAAAGCGCCATCCGGGACATGCCCGACATCATCCTGCTCGACCTGCACCTGCCCGACATGCACGGAGACCAGGTCCTCAGCGAACTCAAGGCCGAACCAGCCACCGCCGCCATCCCCGTGATCGTCCTTTCCGCCGACGCCTCCCACGGCGTCATCCGCCGCCTGCTCGCCAGCGGCGCGCTCGCCTACCTCACCAAGCCCATCGAACTCGCCGAACTCGGCACGCTGCTCGACACCTTCGCCGCCGCCCGGGCCCAGGACAAGCAGCCACAGCCGGCTGTCCGGATCGTGCCAGCATGAGCAGCCCGGGCGCTGGGCGTCTTCCCCCAGGGGCCAGTTCAGGAATCTGCGAAGGGGGCCTGGTGAACCACGTCCTGCTGTACATCGAGGACGACGACAACAACATCAGCCTGGTTCAAATGCTGCTCAAGCGCCGCCCTCACATCGACTTGCACGTGGCAACGAACGGCCATGACGGCATCCAGGCCGCCATCGACAAACACCCGGGCCTCATCCTGCTCGACAACCGGCTCCCCGACGCGACCGGCACCGAGATCCTGCGAGAACTCACCTCCGCGCCCGCCACCGCGGCGATCCCCGTGGTTGCGTTCAGCGGCGACTCAGACGACATCATCAACGAACTGCTAGCCAACGGAGCCGCCGAATCTGTCGCCAAGCCGTTCGATATTCACCAGTTCCTGGCCATAATCGACCGCTACCTTCCCTGACATTGCGACTACCGCTGAGACGGTCGAGTCCCGCTACACAGGGCCCCAGCACTGGTGGGACGCCAGCTGGTCCCAGGCACCCCGGATCGCTTGGCAACACATTTCGGAAATCGGCGCGCTACCGCCCGGGCCGATGCCTTCCAGCTTCTCGAAGGGCTGCGCGACGCCGACACCACCCTGATCCGTCAGTCGCTCATCGGCTTCACGATGGATCACCGGCCATAATCGTGGGGCCGCCCTTCGGCTTTGACCCCCTATGTTGGCAATCCCAAACGCATACTACGCGGGTCTTCTCATGCGGCGCACATAACCCCCGTACACCAGCCACACGGCCCCCACACAGCAACCCGTCCGCCCCTACGGGCACTGTACCGGGCACAAAGACAGCGGCTACCGCCGCTGGCCTGGCCGGGTGCCGTCCAGCCCGTTCCGCTAACCGCTTCCTGACCTCACCCACTCTTCGAGCGGGCGAGGTCAGGAAGCAGCTCCACAGGACAGCACCCACCCAGGCAAAAACAAAGAACAAGAACAAGATCGAGAGAAAAGGTCAAAAGAAAAAGCATCGGGGTACTGGCCGCGCAGATGACAGGGGAAGGTGCAAGCACACGCCTACCCGCCCCCCAGCCCCACGGCCGGGTGGTCGCTGGCCCTGGTCGATGAGATCCTGTCCAACCCCAAGTACACCGGGCACCAGGTGATGGGCCGCCGCCGCAAAGGCGGCAAGAAGATCTGGGCCCCGCCGGAAGAGTGGATCTGGACACCCGAACCCACCCACCCCGCCCTGGTGGACAAGGCCACCTGGGACAAGGCCCAGCGGATGGGCCGCCGCCACGGCAACGTCCGCGACCCCGAAATGCCCACCCAGCGCACCGGCCGCCGTCACAAATTCCGGTCCCGCCTGTACTGCTCCATCTGCCACCGCCGTCTCAGCGGCACCACCATCCGCAACAACACCTACTACCGGTGCCCGCACGAGCCCGGCAACCCCCGCCACTACGCCGCCCACCCCGGCCACCGCACCGTGACCGTCCGCGAAGACCTCATGATGGCCGCCTTCACCCGGTTCTTCACCGAACGGGTGTTCGGCCCCGGCCGGGCCGCCATGCTCGCCGCCACCCTCCCCGCCAGCACCACCGCCGCCGACCAGCGCCGCCAACAACGCGCCGAAGGCCTCCGTAAGAAGCTCGCCAAAATCGACGTATCCGAACGCGCCCTGGTCACCGAGCTGGAAACCCCCATCGATCCGGCCGACCCCGCCGCCCAGGCCCTCCGCAACCGCGTCCGCGCCCGGTTCACCGAGCTGTACACCGAACGCACCGGCATCGAAACCGAGCTAGCCACCCTGCAAACCGCCCCCGTCGAACAAGACGACCCCACCTTGCTAGACAAACTGCCCACCCTCGGCGACATCCTCACCGGCGCCCCCGCCGCACTCACCGAACGACTGCTAGCCGCCTTCGACATCAATGCCATCTACAACCGGGACAAGCACCAGGTCACCATCCACGCCACCCTCACCGACGCCAGGGGGTGCCCCGGACCGTCCTGGACTTGCTCACCGACCCCCGCGCCGACCACAACAGGCAGGCAGCATCAGGCCCCGCCCCCGCCCCCCAAGATCATGTTGCCCATTTGACCGGGCACACTGGGTCGTCCCCCCGGGTCATAAAGACTCTTCGGTGCGGCCCGGCCAGCCGATGGCCAGCCCCCGGACCCGCTTGACCGCACTGCTCAGCGGCATGCCACGGCCGACGGCCACCCCGATCAGGTACGCGGTGACCGGGGCGGAAGGCCGGTCGACGTTATGCGCCACGTCCCGGGTCATATCGAGAATCGCCCGTGCGTCCGCCACGCCCGGGTCCAGGCCCAGGTCGCTGCTGACGGCCATGATCCAGCGGTCCATCGCGCTCATGAGGTCGCCCCTGTTCGCCTCGCCGTTTGCCGGACGCCCTCACGTCTATCAGACCGGCGCGGGCCCGGCGGCACCGACTGGCGGAACGGCGCCGCACCGGATGGGCCGGGCCGGCCGCACTTAACATGTTCATATGAGCAGTGGGTTTTGAGATGCCGAATGAGAGGTCGCGCGCCCGCGACGCGCACGGCGCCCCGGCTCAGGGGCACGCAGACCACCGGCACGGGCCTGCCGCGGCTGCTGACCCGCGCTGGCTGGGGGCCGCGCTCGCGCTGATCATCGCGTTCATGGTGGCCGAGGTCGTGGCCGGTGCGGTGGCCCATTCTCTGGCGCTCGTCTCCGACGCGGCGCACATGCTCACCGACGCGGCCTCCATCGGCCTGGTACTGATCACGGCGAAGCTGGCGGCCCGGCCGCCCGGGGGGCACTTCACCTACGGCCTGAAGCGGACCGAGATCCTGTCCGCGCAGGCCAACGGGATCACGCTGCTGGTGCTGGCCGCGTGGCTCGGTTACGAGGCGGTGCGGCGGCTGATCACCCCGCCCGCGGTCACCGGCGGGATAGTCATCGGGGTCGCGCTGGCCGGGGTGGCCGTCAACGTGACGGCGACGATGCTGCTGAACCGGGCCAGCCCGGGCGCGCACCGGAGCCTCAACGTGGAGGGCGCGTTCCGGCACATCCTGACGGACGTTTTCGCGTTCGCCGCCACCGCCGTGGCCGGCCTGATCATCGTGCTCACCGGGTTCACGCGGGCGGACGCGATCGCCTCGCTGCTGGTCGTCGCGCTGATGCTGCGGGCCGGCGTGGGGCTGGTCCGGGACTCCGGGAGGATCTTCCTGGAGGCGGCCCCGGCCGGGCTGGCCCCGTCGGCGATCGGCGCCGCCATGGCGGCCCACCCGCACGTCACTGAGGTGCACGACCTGCACGTCTGGGAGATCAGCTCGGACCTTCCGGCCGCCTCGGCGCACGTGCTGGTCGACCCGGGCGAGGACTGCCACGCGGTCCGCGCCGATCTGGAGGCGCTGCTCAGCCGGGAGTACGGGATCAGCCACACGACCCTGCAGGTCGATCACGCGGCGCTGCCGTTGCTGAACGTCGGTCCCCCGCCGCACTGCGATTCGGGGCCGCAGTGCGGCGAACGGGCCGAACGGGAGGTTTCGCCGCACGGTCCAGCCGACGAGCACTACGGTCACCGCCGGCCATAGCCGGGCCCGCCAGGCCCGCCCTGCCCGCCGGGCCCGCCGTCAGCGGCTCGGCCCGATGCTCATGGATGAGTCCCGGCCGGGCCCGCCGTCAGCGCCTCCGGCAGCGGCTCGGCCCGATGCCCCGGGATGAGTCCCGGCCGGGCCCGTTCGGGAAAAGAAGCCGGGAAAGGCGCTACAAGTACCCGCAGGCCGAGTTCCCCTATAACGACCTCGTGGCGGTGAACCGGGCGCGGACGCGGCATGATTTCGAGTACAGCTGGTGGATACGGGCATCTTCGACGAGGGACGCTACTTCGACGTCGAGGTGGAGCACGCGAAGGCAGCGCCCGACGACATCCTGTGCCGCATCACCGTGCACAACCGCTCGGCGCAGGATGCTGCGCTGCACGTAGCCAGATCGACCTGATGCTCTCCCAGGGGTACCTTCACCCGACCGGCCAGATGCCCGCCTACGAATGGAACTTCGGGGACGTGAACCCCCCGGTGCACGCCTTCGCCGTTATCTTCCTGCAGAATCTGGAGGCCGACCTCGGCCAGCCGGATCTCCGGTTCCTGCAGGAGTGCTTCTCCAGGCTGCTGCTGAACTTCACCTGGTGGGTGAACCGCAAGGATCCGGCCTGGCCGCACCGGCAGCCGGATAAAGGTCCGGTCCCTGGTGGGCCTGCTGCCGCTGTGCGCCACGACGGTGATCGAGGCCGACGCCATCGAACGCTACCCGGAGATCGCCGGGCGTGTCCGCATGTTCCTTTCGCGGAATCAGGACGGCGATAACGGGGCCGGGCTCGGTGCCTCGCATCAGACCGGGTGGACCGGCCTGGTGGCCAGGCTGATCCAGACTCTTGGCCAGTTCAGCGCCGCGGACGTACTCGACGACCATCAATGGCCAATGGTGCGCCCCTACCGCACCGCCGGGCCCATCGCCGACGCCGCCTCGGCCCGCAGAGCGCGGGGCGTAACGGAACGAGAACCACCCCGCTGACCCCATGCTGGCTGTCCGTTGGCGGTCACGGCGCGGCGTCGAGAGTGCGCACGCTCTAACCCCCGCCGGCCTGCCCGGCCTGGCCGGGTTCTCCCGCCGCAGGGCTCCGGCCAGCCCGGCGATGATGGCGAGGGTGACCGCCATCGCCGCCACTCCCGCCCACGCGGCGGCGCTGTAACCGGCGGCGGCCGGGAACGCCCGGCCGCGCGGGGTGTAGGCGGCCAGGATGAAGCCGGACAGCGCGCTGCCGACCGAGAAGCCCACGCTGCGCACGACCTGGTTGAAGCTCATCGCGCTGGACGTCTCGCCCGGCGGGGTCACGGCCAGGATCACGCCGGGCATGGCCGCGGAGAACGTGCCGACGCCGAACCCCAGCGCCCCCATCACCACGAACGACTCCCAGGCCCGGGTCCGGGCCAGCGCGAACATCACCAATGCGGCCAGCACGACGGCCGCGCCCGCGGCGAGGATCACGGTCAGCGGCACGCGGGCGCGGAGCGCGGGCGCGAGGCGGCCGCCCACGAAGCCCAGCGCGGAGAACGGCACGAGGACCAGCCCGGCCACGAAGACCGAGAAGCCGAACCCGTACCCGGTCCCGGCGGGGGTCTGCACGTACCGCGTTACCAGCGTCAGCAGCAGGTACATGCCGATGCCGCCCGCGAACATGGCCAGGTTCGCCCCGGCCACGGCCGGGTGCCGGAGCAGGCGCAGGTCGGTGAGCGGCGCGGCGGCCCGGTTCTCCCACCAGGCCCAGCCGGCCAGCAGGGCGGCGGCCATGGCCAGCAGCAGCCCGGCGGCCAGGGGGGCGGACGTCCAGAGCCCGCTCTGGCTGACCAGGATGAGCAGCGCCAGCAGGCCCCCGCCCAGCAGCATCGCGCCGGGCACGTCCAGGTCCCCGGGGCGCCCGGGCGGCGACGGCGGGATCGCCCGCCAGGCCGCCAGCAGCGCCAGGACGGTGATGAACAGGCCCAGCCCGTAGGCGGCGTGCACGCCCCCGGCGTCGGTCAGCAGGCCCGCGAGCGGGTAGCCCAGCCCGACCCCGACCGTGGACGCCACGGACAGCATCGCGATCACCGAGCCGGACTTCACGCCCGGCACCTGGTCGCGGGCCACGCCCATCATCTGCGCCGGGAGGCCCAGCGCAACGCCCTGCGCGGCGCGGCCGGCCAGCAGCCAGCCGAACGGCAGCGGCAGGACGGTGGCCACGCTGCCGGCCACGATGACGGCGAGGGCCGACCGGATGACCGCGCGGCGCCGACGGCCGGATCCAGCCGGCCGAGCACGGGCGTGGCGATGGCTCCCGCGAGCAGCGTGATGGTCAGCGTCCACTGCGCGCTGCTGAGCGGCACGCGGTAGCTGGCCGCGACGCTGGTGATCAGGGGCGCGCCGAGGCTGCCGACCACCGCGACGACCAGCGCGATGAACATCAGCGACGTGACGAGGAACCGCCGCGTGCTCCGGGCTTCGGCGACCGTGCTCGTGCCCACCTCCTCAGCCTGGCATAGCAGAGCGGTCCTGACCCGCGCTGCGCGGCCCCCCTCAGGGGGGCCGGCTGAGAGGATGGTCACACGCAGACGGGTGATCGGAAGGAGCGGCGCGAAGTGAGCGGCCGGGTGCTGGTGCCATGGAAAGAGATCCTCGATGAGCTCGACGACCGCGAACTGGCTGCGGCCGGCTGCGGGCCGAGGTGTTCAGCGGGGACGAGCCAGGGCCCGGCGACCTCGATGACGTGGTGTTCTTCACGGTGCCCTACGACCGGCCGTACGGGACCGAGCCGCTGGGCCGGTTGCCCGGCGTGCGCGTGGTCCAGGCCCTCACTGCGGGATACGAGCACCTCACCGGCCGGATCCCGGACGGGACGGCGCTGTGCAACGCGCGGGGCCTGCACGACTCCAGCACCGCCGAACTGGCGCTCGCGCTGATCCTGGCCGCGCAGCGCGAACTGCCGCGGTGGGTGCGGGCCCAGGACGCGCGGCGCTGGGAGCACGCGCATACGCGGTCGCTGGCGGGCAGCCGCGTGCTGATCATCGGCTACGGGTCGATCGGCGCCGCGCTCGACGCCCGGCTCCGCGCCTGCGAGGCGGACGTGGTCCGGGTCGCGCGCAAACCGCGGCCCGGCGCGGACGTGTACGCCGTCGCCGACCTGGACCGGCTGCTGCCGTCGGCCGATGCCGTGGTCCTGGTCACCCCGCTGACCGAGGAGACCCTCGGGCTGTTCGACGCGCGGCGGCTGGCCCTGCTGCCCGACGGTGCGCTGGTCGTCAACGTCGGCCGCGGCCCGGTCCTGGACACCGGGGCGATGGTCGCCGAAGCCTCCGCGGCGCGGCTGCGCGCGGCGCTGGACGTGACCGACCCGGAACCGCTACCGGAAGATCATCCGCTCTGGGCCTGCCCGGGTGTGCTCATCACCCCGCACGTGGCCGGCGGCGCCGACGCGTTCTACCCGCTCGCGGCGCGGTTCGTCGCCGAGCAGATCCAGCGGTTCGCGTCCGGCGAGCCGCTGCAGAACGTGGTCGTGCCCGGCGGCGACTGATTTCCCCGATCAGGGAAGGTAGCGGTCGATTATGGCCATGAACTGGTGAATATCGAACGGCTTGGCGACAGACTCGGCGGCTCCGTTGGCTAGCAGTTCGTTGATGATGTCACCTGAGTCGCTGCTGAAGGCAACCACGGGGATCGCCGCGGTCGCTGTCGCGGAGGTGAGCTTGCGCAGGATTTCGGCGCCGGTCGCGTCGGGGAGCCGGTTGTCGAGCAGGATGAGGCCCGGGCGTTTGTCGATGGCGGCCTGGACGCCGTCGCGGCCGTTCGTGGCCACGTGCAAGTCGATGTGAGGGCGGCGCTTGAGCAGCGCTTGAACCAGGCTGATGTTGTTGTCGTCGTCCTCGATGTACAGCAGGGCGTGGTTCATCAGTCCCCCTTCGCGGGCTCCTGGACAGGCCGCTGGGAAGTGCCCGGCACCGGGCCGCTCATGCTGGCACGATCCGGGTAGCGGGCTGTGGCTGCTGATCCTGAGCGCGGGCCGCGCGGAAGGTGTCGAGCAGCGTGCCGAGTTCGGCGAGTTCGATGGGCTTGGTGAGGTAGGCGAGCGCGCCGCTGGCGAGCAGGCGGCGGACGACGCCGTGGGAGGCGTCGGCGGAAAGGACGATCACGGGGATGGCGGCGGTGGCTGGTTCGGCCTTGAGTTCGCTGAGGACCTGGTCTCCGTGCATGTCTGGCAGGTGCAGGTCGAGCAGGATGATGTCGGGCATGTCCCGGATGGCGCTTTCGAGGCCGGCCCGGCCCGATGCCTCGGATCTCAGCCTGATGTTCGGCCTGCCCCTCAGGAACCGGGTCACCAGTTCGATGTTCGCGGGGTTGTCCTCGATGTAGAGAACGCTGATGCTGGCTCCGGCCGGGGCGTGCGGCCTGGCCGTCGGTGATGCTGGCGCGAGGCCCGGGGCTGGGATGCGGGCCAGGTCCCGGGCACGGGGGAGGCTGATGGTGAAGGCCGATCCCTGGCCGGGGATGCTCGATGCGGTCAGCCGGCCGCCCATGGCCTCGGTGAGGGCTCTGGCCAGCGGCAGCCCGATGCCGGTGCCCTCGACCATGGTCTGCTCGGCGCCGAGACGCTCGAAGGGGGCGAAAATACGCTCGATGTTTTCGGGTGAGATTCCCGGCCCGGTGTCGGAGACGACGATGCTGGCCTGGCCGGTGCCCTCTTCCTGGCAGGAGATTGTCACGGTGCCGTCCCGGTGGTTGTATTTGATGGCGTTGGAGATCAGGTTGATCAGGACCTGGGCGAGCCGGTGCCGGTCGGCGTGCATCGCCAGGGCCGGATGGGGGCAGTCCTGGGTGATCCGGATCGCGCGTTCGGCGGCGATCGGCGCCATCAGCTGGCTGGACTCCTCGATGAGGGGGCAGACCAGGACCGGCTCAACAGACAGGCTCAGGTCACCCGATTCGATCCGGGCGATGTCGATGAGCTCGTTGATCAGCGTGAGCAGATGACGCCCGGCGCCGAGGATTCGCTCGACGGCGTCGCTGTCTTCGGCGCTGAGTTCGGACATCTGGAGGAGTTGCGTGAAGCCGAGGATGGAGTTGAGCGGGGTTCGCAGCTCGTGGCTCGTGCTGGACAGGAACGAGTTCTTCGCCCGGGTGGCTGTCATGGCCTCATCCCTGGCCGTGGTCAGCTCTTCGGCCCGGCTGGCGAGCAGCTTTTCGGCCTGCAGATGTGACTCGGACAAGCGACCTATTTCGTCACCCGCATAGATAATGGGTTCAAGCGGCTGTCCCTCGCCCAGCCGGCGCGCGTTCTCCGCGTTCAGGCCGACCCGCCGGGCGATGCCCGAGGTGAAGAGGGCGACGCCGGCCAGCCCGGCGAGCAGGCCCAGTGCGAGACCGGCCACGTCGAGCAGCTCAATCTGTGTCTGCTGCGCGGCGATCTTGTTGTGCGCGATGACTACCACGGCCGTGGGGGCGTCGGCGAGACTGGCGACCTGGCGGCCTAGCAGGTCCATCGTGTTCTTCTGGTTCTCCAGCGCAGGGCGCAAGTTCCGGATAGAGATACCGTGCCTGATGGCAGAACGCAGCTGCGCGAGCTGGAAGAGCACCTTGCCCGTGGTAGTGTCCACCGCCTGTTGCTGGCGGACGGCGCCTTCTGCGACGGCCGCTTCGCGCAACGACCTGCGGTCCGCGCCGATCCGCGTCAGCGTGCGATTGTAAGGGTCGAGGAAAAGCGGGCTGCGGCCCGCGCCGTAGCCGCGGATGCCCGTCTCCGCGTTCACCACGTCGGCGAGCACCTGGCTGGCCGCGCTAGCCAGGTTACGGGCGTTTGTGCTGGCGTTGCGTTCGCTGCTTTCATTCCGCTGGAGCAGCAGGTTCGCCGAGGTGATGCCCATCAGGGCAATCAGCGGCACCGCGACCACGATCAGGCCCTTCGTCCGCAGGGACCGGTCGAGCCACCACCGCCGGAGCCCGCGCGGCTGATCCGCCGCAGGCGGCGGTGAACTCGCGGTGCCTACTCTCACCCGATCCCCGCAATTCGCACAAAGTGATGGCTTCTTTACTACATGTTACAACAGGCCGGTGTGAGCCTGTCGTTGTGGCCCTCATGCGCCATATGTGGCGGGCCCGTGGAACCCCGGGCTAACCCACGCGACTACCAACCTAGGCCGGCAGGCGCGAGCGCTGGGTCTGGTGCAGCTCAAGGCGGCCCCAGCCGGATTTGGGAAGGTTGACTGCTCAGGGCCGGGGATCCGGCGGCCGTTGGTTGAGGAGGAGCCAGAACAAGCCGATAGTCTGCACCGCCTCGGTGAATCCGCTGAACGTGACGGGCTTGCGGACGTAGCCGTTGGCACCGAGGTCGTAGGCGGCGCGGAGGTCTCCTTCCTCCTTGGAGGACGTGAGGACGAGAACGGGAACGATCCGGGTCCGCTGGTCGGCGCGGATGCGGCGGAGGACTTCGAGCCCGTCGACCTTCGGCAGTTTCAGGTCGAGCAGGATGAGCGCCGGGTTGCCGTGGTCGCGGTGGTCGTCCCCGAGAAGCATGGTGAGGCCGGCCATCACATCGGCGGCGGCCAGGACGGCGGCCAGGACAATGAAGAAGGTCAGCTGGGTACCCAGGGCCGAGCGCCGCGAGGCGCCTGCCGCAGTGGCGGCGCGCTGGAGGTCTGCGGTCACCCCCCGGGCATCGTCCATGACCCGCTTGCCCTCGTCGGTGTCCACAATCCGCACCGCACCGGCGTGATCACCGGCGCGCGCCAGGCTGATGGTCTCGGTCAGCTCGGCCAGCTTCGCCGCGACCAGGGCCTTGAGCGCTGCGAAGTATTGCCCGCCGCCAGGGACCGCTGAGACCAGCGAGCCGAGACGCTGCTGGTCGGCTGGGACCGTCAAGAGCGCCGCATCGTAGGGCTGAAGATAAGCAGGGTTGCCGGTCAGCAAATAGCCGCGCTGGCCGGTCTCGGCGTTGAGCAACCCGATCAGCAGGTCGTCGCTCGCCCCGATGACATCCGAGATATTGAGGTCAGCCCTGTCATAGAGCACATAGGACAGCACCGAGAGGGCTGAGCTGGCCACGAACAGAATCAGGAGCAGAGCCACCGATGCGAGCACGAGCGCATGGGGAACGGATGCCCGCCGCGCAGCACCCCTGCCCGCGGTATCAGCGACGGCGGTCGCCGGTTGCCTGGTCCCAGACGCACCACCTGTCACCTCGACCTGGAACCGGGAGCTAATCACCCAGAGCGCCAGCCCCGCAAATGCCGATGATCTTCGGGCTCAAGACGGCTCCCCCCCGGGATTGCGCGCACAAGGCGCCCATGTTCTGACCGGGCCAAAGACCCGCACGCTAACCCCATCCTCCCCGCTACTTTATCTTCCCCGCTACTTTATCCTCCCCAGAGCTAATGGTCACAAAAATCCAGGCGGGCGGCCTTGGCCGCGCGGCCCGGCACCTGACGCGGCCATCATTTGCCTAAGTTCCGCTGGCGCAAATTTGAAAGTATGATCTGGTTCACGGCATAATGCCCATATTTCCGGCTTGCCTTGTTTAGGACGTTGAATCCTTTGCTCTCCGCGATGGCCACAAGTGCAGCCCGTGCATGACATCTTTCCGGTCTGTCTTGGTTTAGCCTCGTTGGTATACTGCACGTACGCCTGCTCAGCCCTGCTATCCCACATCGTTCCTGACGGCAGCACGAAATATACCGACCTGGTGGGCGTGCGCGGCGACGCTCGGCCGTGGGCCGGCGTTAGTTATTGTTTTTTCCTCGGGGCGTGCTTTCCTTGGCCCGCACGGCCGGTGGCGCGGGCTGCGTTAGCTAACGAGCCGGGCCGACCGCTCCGGCCGCGAAATCCCGGGCGCGCCGCAACTCCTCCTCGGTGTCGCAGTCCAGCCACGGCGGTGGCTCCCCCCGGCCGGGCAGCAGGCTGACGCTGACCGGCCGCAGCGGGGCCAGCAGCCCGTGCAGCGACGACCACTGGTAACCGGCGGCGGCCCGGCGCAGCGCTCCGGTCCGCCAGCATCCGGCCAGCCACTGGGCCCGCCCCCCGTCGTCGGTCAGCACGGCCCCGTCACGGCCGGCCGCGGCCACGGCCGCCAGGAGCGTCCGCAGATGCGCCGCGCGCAGGAACGGAAGATCGGCCGCCAGGACCGCCACCCACGGTTCTGCCGCCCCCCCCTGCTCCGCCCCCCGCTCCGCCGCCCCCTGCTCCGTTGCGTCATCTGGTTCGGCGAGCCGACGGCGCGGTGCTAGTTCCGCAAGCCCGCGGCGCAGGGCCGGCACCGGCCCGGACCCGGGCGGTTCCTCGCGCACGAAACGGATCGCGCCCCCGCGGCGCGCGTCAGTAGTACCGGGCCGATCGGGGCCCACGACCACGACCCGCCGGGCACCGGCCTCCGTGCCCGCGCCGACAACCGCGGCCAGCAGTGTCCGCCCGCCGACCACCAGGCCCGGTTTGTCGGCGCCACCGAGCCGCGTGGCCCGGCCGCCCGCGAGAATGATTATCCCGAACGGAACTGTGGTGGCCCTGGTCCCCTGCCGCTCCGCTCCCCCGGGCCAACGAGGCGGAATCACCCGCCGATCGCCGACATGGGCCGGTCGGGCTGCAGGAACGCGGGCTCGTTGATCCCGTGGCCGGGCCGCTTGGCCGCCACGGCGCGGCACCACAGCTCGGCCAGTTCCTCGTCGCTGGCCCCGGCGCGCAGCGGCTCGCGCAGGTCGCTCTCTTCCCGCGCGAACAGGCAGTTGCGGACCTGGCCGTCGGCGGTGAGCCGGACCCGGTCGCAGGCCCCGCAGAACGGCCGGGTCACCGAGCCGATCACGCCGACCCGGGCCGGGCCGCCGTCGACCAGGAACGTCTCCGCGGGGGCGGATCCGCGCTCGCCCGGGTCGTCGGGCTTGAGCACGAACTCCTCGCTGAGAGCGGCGAGGATCTCCTCGGCGGTGACCATGTTGGCCCGCCGCCAGCCGTGCTGCGCGTCCAGCGGCATCTGCTCGATGAACCGCAGCTCGTACCCGTGGGCCAGGCAGAACCGCAGCAGGTCGCGGGTCTCGCCGTCGTTGACCCCGCGCATGAGAACGCTGTTGACCTTGACCGGGACCAGCCCGGCGGCCGCCGCGGCGGCCATGCCGTCCAGTACCTCGGGCAGCCGGTCCCGCCGGGCCAGTTCCCGGAAGGCCTCGGGGCGGAGCGTGTCGAGCGAGACGTTGACCCGGTCCAGGCTGGCGTCGCGGAGGGCCTGCGCCGTCCGCGCCAGGCCGATGCCGTTGGTGGTGATGGACATTTCCGGGCGCGGCCGCAGCCCGGCGGTGCGGGCCACGATGCCGGCCAGGCCCCGGCGCAGCAGCGGTTCCCCGCCGGTGAAGCGGATCTCGCGGATGCCGAGCCGCTCGACGCCGATCCGGATCAGCCGGACAACCTCGTCGTCGGTGAGCAGTTCGGGTTTGGGCAGCCAGTCGAGGCCTTCCGCGGGCATGCAGTACGCGCACCTCAGGTTGCACCGGTCGGTCAGCGACACGCGCAAATCGGTCGCGACCCGGCCATACGAGTCTGCCAGCATCAATTGAGCGTACGTCCCCCTTCATCGGCAGGTGACACGCCTACCCCGGACGAGCGCAGAAAACGGCCCGTAGCTCGTCCCATTCGTCCGCCGGACCCGGCGGACGCCGCGGGTCGGGAGCACCTAGGGTCCGGCGCCGGCCCCGCTACGTGTGCCGTTGAGGGTGAAGAAGAAGGTGGCGCCACGGCCGACGGCGGCGTCAGCCCAGATCCGCCCGCCGTGCCTGCGTATGACGCGCTGCACGGTGGCCAGGCCGATGCCGGTGCCCGGGAACTCGTCCTGGGAGTGCAGCCGTTCGAAGGGGCGGAAGACCTGCTCGGCGTACGCCATGTCGAACCCGGCACCGTTGTCGCGCACGTAGTAGACGACCTCGCCGTCCCGCGTCTCGCTCGCGAAGTCGATCCTCGGGGCCGTCTGGTTGCCGGTGAACTTAAAGGCATTACTCAGCAGGTTGGCGAGAGCGATCCGGATGAAATCAGGATCGACATCCGCAACGAGACCCTCGGCGATGCGGACATCGAGGTTGCGATCGGGCTGCTGTTCGTGCAGTTCGGCAACGATCTGTCTGGCCAGGGCACCGAGATCGGTCCGGCCCGGGCTCAATTCACCATGGGAGATCCGGGCCAGGTGGAGCATGTCGTCGATCAACCGCCCCATGCGGACGGCGTTGGCCCGGACCCGTTCGATGGCGAATCGGCCGGCTTCGTCCAATAGCGGCGCGCAGTCCTCGAGGACCGTCTGGCTGAACCCGTCGATCGCCCGTAGCGGGGCCCGCAGGTCGTGGGACACCGAGTAGGCGAACGATTCGAGATCCTTGTTCGCCTCCTCGAGCTGGCGTGTGCGCTCCCGGATGCGCAGCTCGAGGTCCGCGTTCAGCGTCTGGAGGGCCCGGTTCGCCTCATCGAGCTGGCGTGTGCGCTCCCGGATGCCCAGCTCGAGGTCCGCGTTCAGCGTCTGGAGGGCCCGGTTCGCCTCCATGAATCCGCGATGGGCCATCTCGAGCGGCGCGAGGCACTCGACCAGGAAGGGAATCGAACGTGCCGAGATGGCGTCGGCGGGGCTGCCGTCAAGGATGGACTCGACAGCTCCAGCGTGGGCGCCGACGATGTCGATGACCCCGGCGCCGTTATCCATGGCGGCACGGCCGAGCTCGTAGGCGGCCGCGAGTGCGGACTCGTCGGGCTCTTCGAGATAGGCGCGGAGGCTGACCGCGTAGTCCGGGTCAGCCGGCGGCCCGGAACTCATCGCCGGTCGCCCTCGTAACGGGCGACGACGATAAGCGCATCGTCGTAGCCGCGGCCATGCTCCTCGAGGATGCGCGAGGCGATGATCTGCGGGGCCAGGATCGGGTCCACCGAGCTGACAAAGTCGCTTCGGATCCCATCGGTCGCCATCAACAGCACATCACCGGCATCCAGGTGAGCCCCGCCCGGATAGAGGGACGGCAGGCGGTATCCGACGACGCCGCCACGGGTCACTATTGCCTCGTGACGGTATGGCGCGGCCGAGCGTACGACAATCGCCTCGACGTTCCCCACGCCCATCCATTCCAGCTGGCCGTCGCCGGCGATCGACGCGATGGTCATCACCACGCCCCGGGTGTGCCGCAACGCCCCGTCGCAGTGCTCGAACAATGACCGGAATGGTGCGTCAGGAATCTCGGCGATGGCGGCGATGGCGGCGGTCGTGGCCCGGTGGGCCTCGGGTCCGTGCCCGAGGCCGTCCATCACGGCGATGAGGGTCCGCAGTGCCCCCGGGACAACGAGATGCCCGTCGCCTGAGGTGGTCTCGCCGGGGATGGGGGTACCGGTCGCGGCCCACTCGACCCAGCCGGTGGCGCCGGCGGTGAGGGTCATGCCCGCCGCGCCCACATGGTCGTCGTGACCACCGTTCCGCTCCCGACCGTGGTGACCAGGTCGAAGTCGTCCATCAGCCGTTTCGTTCCCGGCAGGCCGAGCCCGAGCCCGTGGCCGGTGGAGAATCCGTCGGTCATCGCCAGCGCCGGATCCGCGATGCCTGGCCCCTCGTCGGCTGCGACGACGGTGACGCCGCGGGTGCCGCTCCTGGCATCCGATCGCAGCAGGATCTCACCGTGGCCTGCGTACTTCAGAATGTTGCGCGCCAGCTCCGAGATGGCGGTCGCGATCAGCGTCTGGCGGACGGCGTCGAAACCGAGAGCGGCCGCGAGTTCGCGCGCATTCTGGCGGGCCGTCAGGATGTCCAGTTCGCCACCGATGGGCACGCGCATGTCACCGTCCACGGCCCGCAGTCCCGTGCGGCCCCGCCTGCAGGCACGCAAGCCCCTCGTCCGGGTCGAGCGCGGTGCGGACATCCGGCATGCTCAGGCCCAGTTGCACCATCGCCATCGCCACATTGGGCTGGATCCCGGCGATGACGGTCTCCACGCCGCGCAGCCGGAGCATGGCGGCCAGGCTCTGCAAGGTCCGCGTCGAAAACGAATCCATCACGTCCAGGGCGGTCACGTCCACGACCACCCCACGGCAGCGCAGCCGCTGCGCCGCCTCGAGCAGGCTGTTCTGCAGGCCGATAAGGTCGGCGTCGGTCAGCGCGGACTGCACGGACGCGATGAGGTAGGGCGGCTGCGCGAGGATCGGGACCGGCACAGCCGCGTCACGCCACGGTCGCCGGCGCCGCCGGGGCCGCGACCGGGTCCCCGGTGATCACCCGGTAGCCCAGGAGCCGGTCGGCGAGCTCGATTCCGCCCTGCAGGTCCCCGACCGTCTGGATTCGGGAAAGGTCGGCCCCGATGGTGACGATGGTCTGGGCGGTGGCCGGTGACATGCCGGTCAAGATGACAGTCGTGCCCAACAGCCGCGCGGCGTCAACCGTCTGGATCAAGTGATTGGCGACCTTCGAGTCGACCGCGGCGACGCCGGTGATGTCCATGACCACGACCCGGGCCCGGAACTCCCGGATGGCATCGAGCATCTGCTCGGTCAGCTGCCGCGCCCGTTCGGAATCGATCAGGCCGATGACCGGCAGGATCAGCATCCGGTCACGAACCTGCAGCACCGGAGTCGAAAGCTCACGGATCGCCTCCTGCTGCTGGCGCACCACCCGATCCCGCTCCGCCATGAACGCCATCGCCACGATCACCAGGACCCTGTTGACGACCGGCTCGAAAGCACCGAGGGCGTCACTGAGCCGATCGGGCTGCTTCAGGTAGCGCCGGAACAGGCCGCGCCCGTACACATCGCGCAGCGTCAGCATCCCGGCCAGGAACCGCTCGGAGCTTATCGCACCGGCCGCGGCCCGCCGCGCCATCCGCTCGGCAAACTCCTCCGCCTCCCGGTAATTCCCCGAAGCAAAGTAATCGAGACAGCCGTCGTAGATCTTCACCGGCTCCAGTTCCTGTTCCGCCGGCGTCAGTGAATCCAGCCACAGGTTGTCGCTGGCCGTCATCGCCTGCACCCACTCCCCGCGCAATTTCTCACGGTCCTGGCGCAGGCACGCGACCAGCTCGTCTTGCAGCGTCCTGGGAGATACCGCCGTGGAACCCCCGTTCCGGCTGATGGTGCCCTTCGCTTTCGCGGAAGTTGTCACCGGCGTTGTCCTCTCCGTCCGCGACAGTCTCGCCCGTCAGGCGCCCTCTGTCACCGAGAGTCGGTAATCTGACACTGAGAGTATCACCGACCTCATGGGGTGGCCTCGGCGGCGAGGGTGAAATAGCAGGTGGCGCCTCCGGCGGTGGCATACAGCAGGCCACTCGCCGTCGTGATTGCGGTCAGCACCCAATCGGGGGCGTGATGGCATACCGGCCGGGCCGTCTGGCGTAGCCGAAGGCGGGGGTGCGGGCGTGTCATCTGGTGCCGCCGCCGCCCGCCGTCGTCGCCCCTGAATCGGCATGTTCCCGCCCCCGCACCGCCGCCCGAATGGCAAGAGGCTAGACCCTGCCCGAAGGGACAAAAGCGCCAACCGCCCGGCAAATCCGGCATGAATGGCCGACCGGCCCAGGGCGAATGTACTGGCGAAGACGGGCCTATCTGCTCTCTTCGCGATGCCTGGAATCACGGATAGTGACTATAGGACGACAGATAGATAACCGGGGGAGTAAGTAATGACCGGGACAGCGAACAACGAGACGCCTGGTACGGGTGGCGACGGGGGCTCACGCCTGCCGCAGGCCGACGTCATCCAGCCGGACAATGGCCCCCAGCGCGTCGCCGTGCTACCGGAAGACGCAGATCGCCGTCCCCGGAGCGGCCGCCGCCTGCGGTCCTCGCACGTCCGGCCCGACGCTCCCGACCTGGGCGCGCTGGCCAAGGAAGCTGTGATCAGCTTCCTGCACGACGCTTCGATCGCCACCGCCGAACGGGAAGCCGTGCGGGCGGAAACCGCCGGGGCGGGCACGGGGACCACTGCCACGGCGGGAACCGGGGTGACGAAAGACCCGGGCGAGGCTGGCGGGATCTCCGCGGCGGCGGACGAGCCGCGGCCCGGAACGGCGGCCGCCGACGCCAGCCGCCTCGACGCCGAATCGGTGGCCTGGCAGGCGGCGTCAGTCAGCCTGGCCACGCTGGGCCGGATTGAGGCGGCCGCCGCGAGTATCGAGGCGGACATCCGGGCCGCTCTGCAGGCGCAAGCTGAGCTCCAGGCCGGCGCCGGGGCGGCCGCCGAGGCCGCGGTAAGTGCGGCCGCGTCGGCCTGGCAGGCCGCGGGAACGGCCGTGGAGGCGGACACCAGGGTAAAGATCGCCCTGCGCCGGGTCGAGCATTTTGTGACGATCACCGTCATCCTCCTCATCATCGCGATGATTCTCGTGGTGGTGGGCGCCACTCCCCTCGGCTGAGGCAGCGTGGCCGGCCCCCGCGGACCGTCAAACCGGCCATATGAGGGACCGCCCGGAATCGAACGGACAATGAGAAATTCTGCCCGCCATTAGCGGTAAATGCCCGCCATTAGCGGCAGATGGCGGTTAATGGAATACCGTTCCACCTATGCCGCCGCCGCTCCCCTATCACGGCGGTTGCTGATTTAGCGAACGCACGGCGGCGTGTATGCTGACAACGGATAGCCTGGGAATGCAATTATTTGCCGCGCCGAACGCAGGAGCTGCCACACTCCCTGGATTGTGCGTCCGGGCCGATATGGGGGGATCGTCATGGCCGAGCCGCCGCACGAAGATATTGCGGTGAGCCGTGATTGGGCGTCGGCCCGGCTGTTCCCGGCGATGGTCAACTCGTCCGATGACGCCATTGTGGGCGAGACTCTCGACGGCGTGATCGCGAGCTGGAACCCGGCGGCGGAGGGGATGTACGGGTACGCCGCGGCGGAGATCGTCGGCCGGCCCGCGACCGTGCTGTACCCTCCCGGCGAAGAAGATGAGAGCCGGGAGACCCTGGCCAAGATCGGCCGGGGCGAGCACGTCCCGCATTACGAGACTCTCCGGCGGCGCAAAGACGGCACCGATTTCCCTGCGTCGGTAACGGTCTCACCCATCCACGACGAGGCCTGGCTGATCGGCGCGTCGTCGATCGCCCGGGACGTGACCGAGCAAATGCATGCGCGCGCCGCGGCCGAGGTTCTCCACCGGGCGGACGACCTCAAGGCGGCCAACGGGAACCTGGAGAGTTTCACATACTCGGTCTCCCACGACTTGCGCGCCCCTCTCCGGGCGATGAACGGTTTCAGTTCCGCCCTCCTGGAAGATTACGGCGGCGTTCTCAGCGAGGATGGCCGGCGCTACGCGGAGCGGATCGTCGCCGCCAGCGAACATATGGCGGCGCTCATCGACAATCTGCTGCGTCTTTCACGCCTCTCCCGGGCAGAGATGCACCTCGGCCCGGTCGATCTCGGTGCCGAGGCCGCCCAGATCGCCGCGGAACTCCAGCGTGACGATCCGGGACGGCACGCCCGCTTCACTGTCCAGCGTCCAGTCCAGGTACGGGCCGACCATGCCCTCATGCGCATGGTGATGCACAACTTGCTGGACAACGCGTGGAAGTTCACGTCCGGCCGGGACGATGCGCACATTCAGTTCGGAACAGCGCCGGCCGCAGATGCCCCCGTCTGCTACTACGTGCGGGATAACGGCGCCGGTTTTGATCCCGCGTACACGCACAAGCTGTTCAGCCCGTTCCAGCGGCTGCACCCGGCCAGTGAGTTCCCCGGCACCGGCATCGGCCTGGCCATCGTACGGCTGATCGTGGAACGCCACGGGGGGCGGGTGTGGGCCGACGGCACCGTCGGCCACGGCGCCACCTTCTACTTCACCCTTAATGCGGAGGAAAGCACGTGACATCAAGGCCCATCCTCCTGGTCGAGGACAACCCCGACGACGTGGCCCTGACGCTCCGGGCGCTGAAGAAAAACCACATCCTCAACCAGATCACTGTGGCCAGCGACGGCGCCGAGGCCCTCACATTTCTCTTTAACGGCAATGACACCCAGGCCAGGGAGCCCGGCCTCATTCTGCTCGACCTGAAGCTCCCCAAGGTCGACGGGCTGGAAGTGCTGCGCAGGATAAGGGCCGACGAGCGGACCAAGCTCATCCCGGTTGTCGTTCTTACCAGCTCCAAGCTGGAAGAAGACATTCTCACCAGCTACCGTAACGGCGCCAACGCCTACGTGCGAAAACCAGTGAACTTCGCCGAATTCGCCGAGGCGATCAAAACTCTCGGCCTGTTCTGGCTGCTCCTGAACGAGGCCGTACCAGAATGAGGAGTGAGCAGGAGTGAGTTCCATGCGCGGTGGCCGCGAAGACAGCGAACCGGAGACGACCGGCGGTCCCGCCCAGGCGGGCGCCGCGCCCGGGGAAAAGGCGGGCGCCGCGCCCGGGGAAAAGGCGGACGCCGCGAGACCGACGGCACGCGTCCTCATCCTGGAGGACGATCCCTCCGATGCTGAACTCGCGCAGCGCCTCCTGACCGGCGCGGGCCTCGACTTCACCGCCGTAATCGTCGACACCAGGACGTCATTCGTCGAGCAACTGGCCGCCTTCCGGCCACACGTCATCCTGTCCGACTTCGCGTTGCCCGGCTTCTCCGGCGAGATGGCCCTCAAGATCGCTCAGGAACAATGCCCGCACATACCGTTCATCATCTGGTCCGGCGTGCTCGGCGACGAAACAGCCGTCGGCCTCATCAAGCAAGGGGCCACGGACTACATCCTGAAGGACCGGCCGGCGCGCCTGGCCTCGGCCATCCAGCGGGCCATCGCCGAGGCCGAGCAGCGGGCGTATCTAGCCCAGCTGGAAGAGCAGCTGGTCGGCGCGCAGCGGCTGGCCAGCCTCGGCCAACTGGCCGCCGCCGAAGAGGCCGTGAGCCGCACCCGCCAGAGGCTCGCCGCCGCCCGCCGGCAGGCGGCAGCCGCCGATCCTCCGCCGGTGACCACGTCCCGGGCGCGACGCCGCCGGGCAGGCGCGCGCCGGGCCCGTGACCGCGGCGCCTACGTACGCCGCTTCATACTGGGTCTTCGGTGAGGGTGAAGTAGAAGGTGGCGCCGTGGCCGACGGCGCCGTCGGCCCAGGTGCGCCCACCGTGCCGTTCGATGATCCGCGCGACGCTGGCCAGGCCGCTGCCGGTGCCAGGGAACTCGGCGGCGTCGTGCAGCCGCTCGAACGGCTGGAACAGCTTGCCCGCATAAGCGGGGTCGAAGCCGGCCCCGTTATCCCGCACATAGCAGCAGATCGCGCCGTCCTGGCCGGCCGCGCGGGCGAACTCGATGACCGCGCCGTCCCGGCCGGACGTGAACTTCCAGGCGTTTTCGAGCAGGTTCTGCAGCACGGTGCGGATAAGGCTGCGGTCCGCGATCACCCGGATGCCACCCTGGATCCTGAAGCACACCGCGCGGCCGGGGCCTTGGGACTCAAGCTCGCCGGCGATGGCCGCGGCCTCGGCGCTCAGATCGACCGGCTGCACGTTCATGCCGGCCCGGGAGACCCGCGACAGCTGCAGCAGGTCATCGATGAGCGCGGCCATCCGCTCGCTCGCCGCCTTGATGCTGCCGGCGTAGCCGCGGCCGGTCTCATCCAGCCGGTCACCGTAGTCCTCCACCAGCGCATCACTGAAACCGCTCAGCGCCCGCAGCGGAGTGCGCAGGTCATGGGCGACCGAATAGGTGAACGCCTCCAGGTTCTTGTTCACCCGCTCCAGCTCAGCCGTGCGAAGCGCGACCCGGACCTCGAGCTCGGCGTTCAGCGTCCGGACCTCCGCCTCGGCGTCGCTGAGGTCGGAAAGGATGTTGACGCTTGCCTTGAAGGCCGCCTCGGCGGCGAGACGATCGGCGGTCGAGTCCTCAAGGATGTTCTGCAACGCGCGCTGCGTATCGCTGAGCTGCCTCTCCCCCCCGACGAAATCCTCAAGGATGTTCAGCAGCGCGCTCTGCGCGTCCTTGAGCTCCTTCTCGCGGCTATCTACACTAGGAGGCATCGCATCCTGCCTCTCATCCGGGACCGTCGGCACTGGAGCGGCCCGTCCCGCCGTCACGTATTCCCGGACGACGCGCGCAGGTCTTCGATCTCTTTCTTGAGCTCGATCATGCGCAGCTCCCGCCCGACCGTGAGCTTCTGGAAACGCTCGAGCTCGGCGAGCCTATCGAGTTCGCGCGCTCGCTGTTTCGCCACTTCGCGCTCGGCCCGTTTCTGCGCGGTGACGTCGCGGGCGGCGGCGAACGCGCCCAGCACGTGCCCGGCCGCGTCCTTGTAGACCGAGCCGTTGTAGAGCACATCGGTTAGCGCACCGCCGGTATGGCGGATGGTCAGCGGGTAGTCGGTGACCAAACCCTGCGCGAAAACCTGCCGGTACGCCGCACGCGCCTGATCGGGCTCGGTGAAGTAGTCCGAGAAGTCGGTCCCCACCAGCTTCTCTCGGGCGACCCCGGTCACCCGGATCGTGGCCTCGTTCACATCGGTGATCTTGCCTACCGGGCTGACCATCACCAGCGGGTCCACGCTGGCCTCGATCAGGCTCCGCGCGTACTGGGAGGCCGTCCGGAGCTGCTCCTCGGCCTGCATCTTTTCTGAGATGTCTCTACTGATCAGGAGGAAGCCGATCGGATGTCCGTCCGCGTCATCGCGCCGCGTCACGACGACGTTGGCCGGGAATCGGGAGCCATCGTTCCGGACCCGCTGGAGGGTATCTTCGGCCAGACCGTCCTGGTAGGCCGTGGTGAACAGGCGATCGATGGCGCCGGACGCCAGGTCTTCAGGTGTGTGGAGAATGCTGGAGTCCCTTCCGATGATCTCCTCGGCCGTATAGCCGTAGTTGCGGCGCGCTCCCTCGTTCCACGAGAGAATGCGGCGGCTGAGGTCCTTTCCGATGATCGAGTACTTCGTCGAACTCTGAAGGATATTGTCCAGGAATGCCTTCTTCTCCGCGAGTTCGCGCATGGCCCGTTTCTGCACGGTGACGTCGCGGGCGGCGGCGAATACGCCCAGCACGTGCCCGGCCGCGTCCTTGTAGACCGAGCCGTTGTACAGCACATCGGTTAGCGCACCGCCGGTATGCCGGATGGTCAGCGAGTAGTCGGTGACGGAACCGTGCGCGAAAACCTGCCGGTACGCCGCACGCGCCTGATCGGGCTCCGTGAAGTAGTCCGAGAAGTCGGTCCCCACCAGCTCCTCTCGGGCGACCCCGGTCACCCGGATCGTCGCCTCGTTCACATCGGTGATCTTGCCCTCCGGGCTGACCATCACTACCAGCGGGTCCAGGCTCGCCTCGATCAGGCTCCGCGCGTACCGCTCCGCGGAGTCAGCCTGATTCCGCGCGGACTGCGCCGCGGAGTCAGCCTGATCCTGCGCGGACTGCGCCGCGGAGTCAGCCTGATCCTGAATGCGCTGCCGTTCGGTGATGTCGCGGGCAATCGCTGATGCGCCGACGATGTGGCCGGCCGAATCGTGAATGGGTGAGACGGTGAGCGAGATCGCGATGGCCGCGCCATCCTTCGTGCGCTGCGTCGTCTCGTAATGGTCGACTCGCTCGCCGTTGCGGATCCTTTGGAGAATCTCCGTCGTCTCATTGACGCGGTCCCGCGGCGCGAGGAGCGTGACAGGCTGGCCGACTATCTCGCCCGCCGGGTAGCCGTAAAGCCGCTCGGCCGCCTTATTCCAGGTCGTGATGATTCCGTCCAGTGTCTTGCTGAAGATGGCGTCGTCGGATGATTCGACGATGGAAGCCAGCAGCCGTGAGCTGACCGAGCGGCTACCCGGGCCCGGGGAATGCGTGGTGCGGGTCGTTCTTTTCTTACTTTCGGGTGGACCGTCCGGGTGCGTCGTCATTGCGAGAGTCTCCTAGCGCTAGCCAGCATTCGTCCGGCCTGCCGGCATCGCGCCCGATGCTGTTCGGTGTCTTCCGTGGTGAGGGTGAAGTAGAAGGTGGCGCCGTGGCCGACGGCGCCGTCGGCCCAGGTGCGCCCGCCGTGCCGTTCGATGATCCGCGCGACGCTGGCCAGGCCGCTGCCGGTGCCAGGGAACTCGGCGGCGTCGTGCAGCCGCTCGAACGGCTCGAACAGCTTGCCCACATAAGCGGGATCGAAGCCGGCCCCGTTGTCACGCACGCAGCAGCAGACCATGCCGTCCTCGCCGGCCGCGCGGGTGAACTCGACGACCGCGCTATCGCGGTGGGCGGTGAACTTCCAGGCGTTTTCGAGCAGGTTCTGCAGCACGGCGCGGATAAGGCTGCGGTCCGCGATCACCCGGATGCCATCCTCGACGGTAAAGTGCACCGCGCGGCCGGGGTCACGGGCCTGAAGCTCGCCGACGATTTCCGCGGCCTCGGCGCTCAGGTCGACCGGCTCCCGGTTCATGCCGGCCTGGGAGACCCGCGACAGCTGCAGCAGGTCATCGATGAGCGCGGCCATCCGCTCGCTCGCCGCCCCGATGCTATTGGCAAAGCCGCGGGCGGTCTCATCCAGCCGGTCACCGTAGTCTTCCACCAGCGCATCGCTGAAACCACTCAGCACACGCAACGGGGCACGCAGGTCATGGGAGCCTGAATAGGCGAACGCCTCCAGGTTCTTGTTCACCCGCTCCAGCTCGGCCGTCCGCAGCGCGACCCGGGCCTCGAGCTCGTCGTTCAGCGTCCGGACCTCCGCCTCAGCGCGGCGCTGCACGGTGAGATCGGTCAGGACCAGGCTCCGCAGGAACATGCCGTCGAGGTCGAAACCGCTGACCGCCAGCAGGGCGGGAACGGTCCTGCCACCGGGTGCGGTCAGCTCCACCTCGCCGCGGGCGCTGTCACCCGCACCGACGTCGAGCAGACGGCCGAACGCGGGGCGGTGAGCTCTGGGGACCAGGTCAAGTACCGCGGTGCCGGTCAGTTGCGTGCCGGTCTGGCCGGTCATCGCGCCCAGACATCGGTTGGCGTCCAGGATGATTCCCCGGGGCGAGATCGTGGCCGCGCCTTCGTTCATCGCCTCCACGAGGAGCCGGTAGGGACGGTCGGCGCTCTCGAGGGCGTAGATCTGTTCCTGTCCCGGCGGCCCGATCACCAGTGAGTCGACCCCACCGCCCTGGATCGCCTCGATGACCTCGGACGCCTCCCGCAGCCGGGCCCGCACCTCGGCCAGTTCGGCCGCGAGCGCACCGCTTTCCCCGGGCTGTCCCGCCGCGGGGCGGGCTGGATCACTGGCTGTCGGCACTGGCGATACGGCCATGACCCTAAGCGCTAGGGCGCGGGTGCCCGTCGCCGTCTCCGACGGGGCCGAGGTCGAGCCCGAGGCGCAACCGGTCGGCGTCGGACAGGCCGCCGACGATGCGGCACAGCGGAGCGGGAAGCCGTCTGACCAGCGTCGGCGCGGCGAGGATCTGGTCGCGCACGACCAGCGCGGGCTGCTGCTGGACGTCGATGACCTCCAGGTCGACCTGGCCGCCGAGGTCTTCGTCGCAGATGCGGCGCACTGTCTCGATGGCCCGGACGGACTTCGCGGACGCGCCATTGACGTAGAGGGTCAGCGCCTCGTGGGCCGCCGCATCGGTCATGGCGCTGCGCTCCTGAGCTGCAGGCCGACGAGGACACGTTCGGAGTCGGACAGGTCCCCGATGATCATGCCGACTCCTCGAAGGTCATCAGCACCGCGGGCTCGCCGTACTCCCGGGCACCGGAGACGAGGAATTGCAGCCCCAGCAGGGTCTTGCCCGCTCCTGCGCTCCCCGCTACCAGCGTCACCCGGCCCCGGGGCAGGCCGCCCCCGGTGATCTGGTCCAGGCCGCCGATTCCCGTCGGCGCTTTCTTGAGTCCCGGGCCGACCGCGGTATCCACCAAATCCGTCAGAGCGCTACTACCCACGTGCTCACCCTCCCCCGAGTTAAGCATCGCGGCTAAATTTCTCTTTTGTATAAGTTACCAGTTAAAGATTGCAGGAGCAACCAGTCCGGAGGCGGCGCGGAAATTCTGCATAATTATCCGGAATCCCGGATGATAAATTAACAGCCACGAAATAGGGCAAGCGGTAATCAATTGCAGCAAATTGGCGGGGAAGGAGGCGGGAAGCGGATCAAACGGTGCGCCACAGCAACTCACGGTCGGCCGCCAAGCGGAAATCCCAGAAGGAAAGCACAGTGGATGTCGCCTGAAAACGCGCCGCCGGCGTCAGCCGCTGTCAGCGTCCGCGCGCCGGACGGCGAGGACGGCCACCTGCGTGCGGCTGTGCAAGCCAAGCTTGGCCAGCAGTGTGGACACGTAATTCTTTGCGGTCTTTTCCGCAAGGGACATGCGCTCCGCGATCTGCCGGTTGGTCAGGCCCTCGCCGATCAGGTCCAGCACCTGCTTCTCCTGGCGGGACAACGCCGTCACCGGGTCCGCGCTGGCCATATGATCCCGCAGTCGCGCCATCACCTGGCGCGACGCATACTGGTCAAGCATCGACTGGCCGGACGCGACGGTGCGCACGGCCTTCACCAGGTCCGCGCCGCACGTCCGCTTCGACACGTAACCCGCGGCACCCGCCAGAATCGCGCCGAAGAGTGCCTCGTCGTCCCCGTACGCGGTGAGCATCAGGCAGGCGGTCTGGGGAAGCCCGGAGCGGATCTCCCGGCAGACCGCGACACCGTCCCCGTCGGGCAGCCGCACATCGAGAACCGCCACGTGTGGATGCATGGCGGGTATCTGGGCCAGTGCCGCTGCGGCCGTTCCCGCCTCGCCGACCACGTCGATGTCCGGTTCAGCGGCGAGCAGGTCCCGCACCCCGCGCCGGAAGACCTCGTGATCGTCGAGGAGGAACACGCCGATCCTGCCTGGCGGCGGGGCTTGCTCAGTCACCTGCGATCTCCATTCTGTACCGCCGCCGGGCGCATGCCGTGGCGGCGGGAACCCGATGCGGAGGCTGTCCGCAAGGCCGTCACCATCTGCGTGGATGCGGCCCAGCCATTACTTGAAGTATATTAATCGCTACTGAAAGTCACAGCTACCGTCCGCAACCGACCGCGCCCGGCGATCCGGCCACGGCCAGGCCCGGCGGCGCTTCCATGCCGGCAGGGACGTGCCAAAGGGAACGCTCCGGCTTCAAGCTGCTGCCCCGGCTGAAGAACATCGGTTCGACCCGCCTGTACAGCCCCGGCGACGCGTCCGCGGCATGGCCGCAGCTGAACCGGGTCATCAAGAACCGGCCCATCGACTGGGACCCCAGTGCGGCGGCTAGGTGGCGGGCGAGCTCACGGGCGGCGGCGGCGGCGGCGGGGTGGTGACAGGCGACGGCGGGGTGGCGACAGGCGACGATGGCGAGGTGGTGGCAGGCGACGGTGGGGTGCTGGTGACAGGCGACGGCGGCGAGGTGGTGGCAGGCGACGGCGGCGAGGTCGCGACAGGCGACGGCGGCGAGGTCGCGACAGGCGACGGCGGCGAGGTCGCGACAGGCGACGGCGGCGAGGTCGCGACAGGCGACGGCGGCGAGGTCGCGACAGGCGACGGCGGCGAGGTCGCGACAGGCGACGGCGGCGAGGTCGCGACAGGCGACGGCGGCGAGGTCGCGACAGGCGACGGCGGCGAGGTCGCGACAGGCGACGGCGGCGAGGTCGCGACAGGCGACGGCGGCGAGGTCGCGACAGGCGACGGCGGCGAGGTCGCGACAGGCGACGGCGGCGAGGTCGCGACAGGCGACGGCGGGGTGCTGTGCTCGGCGGGCGGCGGCGCGTTCGTGGCGGACTCGCCAGGTTCCGGCGCGGTAGCGGCAGGCGGGACAGCAGCCGGGGGCGTTGGCAATGGTGACGACTGGGAAGCATCAGCCGGGCCGCCCGGCGTAACGGGCCCGGGTTCCGCCGAGGTAGTGCCGATGGGGGCAGGTGTACCGCCAGCCTCGCCGCCAGTACCGGCAGCCTGGGACTGGCTGGCAGTAGCATGCGCCGGCGTTACGCCGGGCGGCAGCGGCGGTATGACACGCAGTGGCCGGTCCGGGCCGCGGGCCGGCCCGCCAGTGGCCGCAGGCATGGTGATGGTGACGGCGGCGCCAGGGCGGGCCTGCACCGTCCCCGTAGGCGCGGTCTGCCACAGCCACAGCGCCACCCCCGTCGTCGCCACCGCCACCGTCGCGGTCGGGGCCAACAGCCATGGCGACAGCAGCCACCCGAACCGGTCTGGGCGGGGCCGCCTAACGCGGCGCCGGCCCCGGTGGGGCGGGACAGACGTGGTGGTGAACCAGTCGTGGAACGCATCCGACTGGCCGGCAGGCCGCCACCCGCCGGAATCGGGATCGGGCGGGGTCACGGGCGCTGCGGGCCGGAGCCGCACGGGTTACCGTCGAACCTCCGCGGTGCGCGCCCGGCCGCATCGCCGTCGTGGTGGCAGTCGGTGCGCCCAGCGTGCAGGACGATGGCGGTACCCATAGGCAGATGACCCCCTCGTGTGCGGGAGCCATCCATGGTCGCATGACACCCGATGCGCGGGAAAGGCCGGGGATGCCGCTCCAAGCCGTGCACCGGGCTCCAGGTTGCGGCCTTGTGCTGACCACCTGCACCGCCTCGGCCGGGAAGTCACGACACACGTCGCGGGACATCCGCAGCAGGTCGGGCTTGCCGCGCTCGGCGGCGCCATTAACGAGCACAACGAGGGCGATCAGCCGGTGGTAATGCATGAAACGAGGATGCACGGAAGAAAGGGTCTGGGACGGTCCTCTCCGATGCGATACCGCCGTGTGATCGCTTTGCGTCAGTTCGGTGACGATACTGCGTCTGCGGGATCGCCGCGGCCACGATTGCCGCCCGTCCTTCGGCACTGTAGGCCCGGACAAGAAGATCAAGATGCACCAGGCCTACCCGATGACCTCCGGCCGCAACTTCCACGAGCTGCTGCGGGTGATCGACTCGCTGCAGCTGAGCGCGGCCCATGGCGTCGCCACACCGGTCCAATGGGTCCCGGGCCAGGACGTCCAATGGGTCCCGGGCCAGGACGTGATCATCGCCGGATGGGTCTCCGACGCGAAGGCCAGGAGCCTCTATCCGGGCGGCTGGACGGCGCCCAAGCCCTACATCCGGATCGTGCCCGATCCGCGCGGGCCCGAATCCCTGGCGTCCTGACCACCAGCTCGCCGGTTCTCAACCAGGACGACCGCGGCGGCGTGGCCGCGGTCGCCCCGCACCGGACGGCACCACAGCGGTCACGAACCACGGAGTTACCATGCACCCCTTGCCTGCGTTTATTACAGCTTCATCCCAGCCGGCCCTCATCCGGGAGCCATCGCTGCGCGGGCCGGGCCTGCTCGATAATGGCCCGCTCATCCGGACGAGATGCCCTGGCCCGTGCTTGAACCAGCGCTGAGCGCGCCGCTGCCGGCCCGGTAGCCGGGCTGGTGGCGTGACGGCGACCCGCAGCAAGTGGCGGCGACCCGCGGCAAAGGATGCCCGGCGAGACGACGCGGCGCCCGGCACGACGACACGCAACGAGACGACCCGCAGACCAAGGAAGGGGAGCCGCCATGATCACGACCCATGACCCGGCCCCAACGATCATGATGAGGACCCATGACCGGACCCCAACGGTCATGATGACGGCCCAAGACCGGATCCCGGCGGCGGCGCTCGCCGGCAACACGGCGATGGGCGCAGCGCTGGCCGGCTTCGAGCGGCGCTACCCGGCTTATGCCGGCACCGCCGTGCTGGACGGCATGCGGGCCAGGGACTACACCCGGCTGGACGCAACCGGCCACGTCTACCTCGACTACACCGGCGGGGGCCTGTACGCCGAGTCCCAGCTGGCCCGCCACCGGGACCTGCTGGCCGGCGCGGTGTTCGTGGCCCGCCATCTCCAGGCCGCGGCCCCGGTCCGCGGTCGCCGTCTCGAGCGGCGCCCCGGCCCCGCCGCCGGCAGCTTGTTCGCTTTCCCGGCCCAGTCCAACTTTTCCGGCGTCCAGCACCCGCTGACCTGGATCGCTCAGGCCCAGGCGGCCGGGTACGACGTGCTGCTGGACGCCGCCGCCTTCGCGCCCACCAGCCGGCTGGACCTGTCCCGGTGGCACCCGGACTACGTATCCCTGTCGTTTTACAAGATCTTCGGTTACCCGACCGGGATCGGGGCCCTGCTGGTGCGCAAGCCGGCGCTGGCCAAGCTGCGCCGCCCGTGGTACGCCGCGCTACCAGGAGTTCCTCCATGTGATCGACGGGAAGACCACCGGCGCGGCGCGGGCCTCGCTCGGCCTGGTCACCACCTTCGCCGACGTCTACCAGTTCTGGGAATTCGCCGCCGGTTTCCGCGACATCCCCTCCCACGCGGCAGGGGGATAGGCCAATAGCGGAGGCGGACGGGAATCGAACCCGCCAGCGCCGCAGCGCAGCGCTCACCGGTTTTGAAGACCGGGGGGGCCACCAGGCACCCGGACGCCTCCGCGGTGACCATACTCTTGCAGGGCGCAGGCCCCGTCCTTCGGGGCGGGGTTCGCCCCGGGTGCGCCCAGGTTAGCCCGGCGTGGCGCCGCACGTTGAAACAGCATTAATGGTGAATTTTCAGCATGAGCATTCGGGTGGTGAAGCGGGCGTACAAGTACCGCTTCTACCCGACCCCCGAGCAGACGGACCTGCTGAACCGCACGTTCGGATCGGTCCCGCTACGTGTGCAACCGGGCGCCGGCCGAGCGGACCCGGGCGCGGACCCAGGAACACAAGCGGGTCACCTTCGCGGAAACCTGCCGGATGCTCACCGCAAGCGTCCGCGTCAGGGGTCCGCGCCGTTTTACCGGCACAATGGGACACGGCCCGCACTGGGAAGATCCGCAACGAGGAGGCGATGTCCGCCGTGAGCCCCAATCATCCGTGGTGGCAGGAGGCGGTTGTCTACGAGGTGTACCCGCGAAGCTTCGCGGATTCGGACGGCGACGGCATCGGGGATCTCACCGGCGTGCGCTCGCGCCTGCCGTATCTGTCGGAGCTCGGGGTGGACGCCATCTGGATGACACCGTTCTACCCGTCCCCGCTGGCGGACGGCGGCTACGACGTCAGCAATTACCGCGACGTGGACCCGCGCCTCGGGACGCTGGCCGGCTTCGACGAACTGGTCGCCGCCGCGGCTGAGTACGGCATCCGGGTGATCGTGGACCTCGTACCGAACCACTGCTCGGCCGAGCATCCCGCCTTCTGTACGGCGCTGGCCGCCCCGGCCGGCAGCCCCGAGCGCGAGAAGTTCATCTTCCGGGACGGGCGCGGCCCGGGCGGCGACAAGCCGCCCAACAACTGGCAGTCGGTCTTCCACGGCCCGGCGTGGACGCGGGTCACCGAACCGGACGGCCGGCCCGGCCAGTGGTACCTGCACCTGTTCGACCAGGGCCAGCCCGACTGGAACTGGCGCAACCCAGCGGTCAACAGCTACTTCGAGGAGGTCATCCGGTTCTGGCTCGACCGCCGCGCCGCCGGGCTGCGAATCGACGTCGCGCACGGGCTATTCAAGGACCCGGCCCTGGCCGACCTCACCGCGACACCCGCGCCGCACGCCCCGTCCCCCTACTATCACCGGGCCGAACTGCAGGAGCTGTATCACCTGTGGCGGGTCATGCTCGACTCCTATGTGCCCGGAGAGTTTCCCGGCCCGCGCACCGCGGTCGGGGAGGTCTGGTACGACTCCCCGGAAACGCTGCGGCCCTACCTGGCCGGGAACGGGCTCCCCCAGGTGTTCAACTTCCAGCTCGTCATGGCCCGGTGGGACGCGGCCGAGATGCGGGCCGCGATCGACGCGATTGAGGACATCGGGGGCGGCGACCGCGCGCCGTGGGTCATCGGCAACCACGACGTGCCCCGCCCGGTCAGCCGGTACGCGGCCGGCGGAGCGGGAGGCCCGAACGAGTCCGCGGGCCTCCCCCGGGTGGGCGACCCCGAACTGCGGGAGGGCGTGCGGCGGGCGCGGGCGGCGGCGCTGCTGATGCTAGCGCTGCCCGGGTCCGCCTACATCTACCAGGGCGAGGAACTGGGCCTGCCGGAAGTGGTCGAGCTGCCCGACGAGGCGCGCCAGGATCCCACGTTCCGGCGGTCCGGCGGCACGGTCCCCGGCCGGGACGGCTGCCGGGTGCCCCTGCCGTGGACATCCACCGGCTCCTCGTTCGGATTCTCCACCGGCGGCGGGGACGGCCAGCACGCGGCGCCCTGGCTGCCCCAGCCGGGCTACTGGGGCCAGTACAGCGTCGCGGAGCAGATCGGCGACCGAGGGTCGTTCCTGAACCTGTACCGCGCGGCGCTCAAGCTGCGCCGCACCCATCCAGCCCTCGGGCTCGGCACGCCCGAGGCGGGCGCCCCGCTCATGCGGTGGCTGGACTCGGCACCGGGCACGCTGGCCTTTAGCCGCGAACCCGGTTTCATCTTCGCCGCCAACCTGGGGGAAGCCCCGGTGCCGATGCCGCCGGACGCCCGCATTCTGCTGGCCAGCGAGCCGGTCAGCGACGGCAAGCTGCCGCCGGGCACGGCGGCGTGGCTGACCGCCTGAACGCGGGCCGGATCAGCGGGTCCTTGTCATCCGGCGCCCCGCCGGTGGGCCGGTGATCCGGCGCCCCGCCGGTGGGCCGGTGATCCGGCGCCCCGCCGGTGGGCCGGCGATCCGGCGCCCGCCGACGGGTCTCGTTCCGAGGGGATGCCGCTCAGCGGGGGCGCAGGCGACGGCGGTCATCGGGCAGCCGCTCGGTGATCCGGGCCCGGTCGAGAAACTCCAGCAGCGGGATGGCCACCCGCCGGGTCGTGCGCAGCGCCTTCCTCGCCTCGGCCGTGGTGAACGGCTGCGGCAGCCCGGCCAGCACCGCGGCCGCGGCCGCGTCGGCGCCGGGGGCCAGGACGACCCGTTCGCTGACCCGCAGCAGCAGCCCGGCGCGCGCCGCCGCGGCGATCGCCCGCGCGTCCAGTCCGAACTCGCGGAGCCGGTCCGCCTCCGGTGCCCGGAACGGGTCGCCGGCCAGGTCCGACCGCAGAGCCCGGAGCGCCCGCGCCAGCGGCTCCGGGACCTGGGCCGGAGACGGATCCGGGACCTGGCCCGGGATCTGGGCCGGAGGGGGACCCGGGACCTGGCCCAGGACCTGGGCCGGAGACGGGCCCAGGCCCCTGGCCGGGACCGCCCGGGCGGGCTCAGCGGAGGCGGCCGGCCGCCCCGGCCGTAGGTGGCCCTCGGTCATAGTGACGCCGGGGGCGCCGGCGGCCAGGGCTTCGGCCAGGCGGCGGTCGGGCAGGCTGAGCGCGGCCCGGGCCGCCTCGATGGGCACGCCGAGCGACAGCGGGTCGCGGGCCGCGTGCTCCGCCACCAGGGCGGCCAGGCGGCCGCGAGCTTCGGCCCAGAACGCCTCGTCCGCAAGCCAGTCGGCCGCGACCGGCTCCGGGGCGCCGGTGACGCCCATCGCGGCCAGCGCTGCGGTGCGCAGCAGCCCATGCCGGCGCAGCAGGTCACGCGCTCCGGGCCGATCGGGCCAGCGGGCGATATCCTGCGCGGCCGCCCGGGCGGCTCCCCGGCGGCGCAGCGGCGGCGGCGCAACGTCCAGCACGGTGGCACCGAGGATGAACAGGCCGGCCGCGCCGGGATCGCGCAGCAGCACCCGGTCCCCGGCGTGCAGGGGCAGCGGATCGCGCAGGGCCAGCCGGGCGATCAGCGGAGCGCCGGAGACCGGCCCCTGGCCGGAAAGAGCGGCCGCCTCGTCCGGGGCCAGCACCGCCTCATCCGGGGCCGCGTGCGGCCCGGCTCCGCCACCCAGGACGCGGACCCGCGCCGGGGTGCGCGCCGATCCCGTGTGCACGATCAGCTCGCGCGGCAGGCGGGGCGCCCCGGCCCACGGCACCAATCGGACATCGATGGTGCTGGTCAGCGTCCACCGGCCGGGCTGGACGAGCGCCATCCCGCGGGCCGGGATGTCCCGGGCCACCCCGCGCAGGTTCAGCGCGACCCGGGCGACCCCGCGGACCTGGTCGGCGCGCTGGTCCATCGACTCGATCGCGCGCACGCGCACCGGCCGCAGGGACGGCGTGAGCAGCAGCTCATCGCCGGTCCGAACGGTCCCGGCCGGGAGCGTGCCGGTGACCACCGTACCGCTGCCCTTGATGCTGAAGGCCCGGTCGACCCACAGCCGGACCGGGGCGCCGGGATTGGGGACCGGCAGTCCGCCGGCCAGCCGGGCGAGCGCGCCGCGCAACTCTGCCAGCCCGGCGCCGGCAACGGCACTGACCGCGACGGCCTGCACCGCACCCAGGCTCGTGGCGGCGATCTCGGCGGCGGCACGGCGCTCCGCGGGACCGGGATCGGCCAGGTCGGCCCGGGTGACGACGAGCAGCCCGCGGGAGATGCCGAGCGCGTCGATGGCGGCCAGGTGCTCGGCCGACTGGGGCATCCAGCCGCCGTCCGCTGCCACCACCATCATGACGGCCGGCACCGGCCCCAGCCCGGCCAGCATGTTCGGGACGAACCGTTCGTGCCCGGGGACGTCGACGAAGGCGAGCCGCTGGCCGCCGGGCAGATCCATCCAGGCGAAGCCCAGGTCGATGGTGAGGCCGCGGCGGCGTTCCTCCGCCCACCGGTCGGGTTCCATCCCGGTGAGCGCGCGCACCAGGGTGGACTTCCCGTGATCGACGTGCCCGGCGGTCGCGATGACCTGCATGACGGTCACGGGCGGGCGGGCGCTGAGGTCGGCACGCGCGAGGGACCAGTCCCGGGACCGGCCGCGGCGAGCACGGCCCGGGTCAGCGGCTCGTCGTCGGGCGGCAGGACGGCCCGCAGGTCGAGCAGCAGCCGGCCATCCTCGAGCCGCCCGGCGACGGCCGGAACCTCTCCGCGCCGTACCGGATCTCCGGCCCGCAGAGCGGCGGCCAGGTTCTCCGGCAGGCTGACGGCGGCGCTGGGCAGCGGCACGCCGGGGGCGCCTCCGCCGCCGACCGCAGCCTCGGTCGCCACCGGCTGGGCGTCGATTCCGTGGGTCCGCAGGTTCGCCGCGATCCGTTCGGCCCGCTGGGCGACAGCTGCGGGGTCGGCGGCCAGCGCCTGCGCGACCGGCGTGGGCGGCCCGGCGAGGGTGGCCTCCAGCGCGGCCAGGGTCAGCTTGTCCACCCGCAGCGCGCGGGCCAGCGGGTGCCGGGCGAGCGCCCGGACCAGGGCGGCCCGGCCGAGCAGCAGGCCGGCCTGGGGGCCGCCGAGCAGCTTGTCGCCGCTCGCGGTGACGAGCGACGCCCCGTCCCGCAGGGCCGTCTGCGCGTCGGGCTCGTCCGGCAGCCGTGGATGCGGCGCCAGCAGTCCCGAGCCGATGTCGGCGATGACCGGGATGGCCGGGCCCAGGGCCCGGGCGAGGTCACGCACGCTGGCCTGCGCGGTGAACCCCTCGATGCGGAAGTTCGACGGGTGGACCTTGAGCGCGAACGCGGTGGCGGGCCCGGCCGCGGCCTGGTAATCGGCGACCGTCGTCCGGTTGGTCGTGCCGACCTCGCGCAGCCGCGCCCCGGTCGACTGCAGCAGGTCGGGCAGCCGGAACCCGTCGCCGATCTCGACCATCTCGCTCCGGCTGATCAGTATCTCGCGCCCGGCGGCCAGTGCGGTAACGGCCAGGACCAGCGCGGCGGCGTTGTTGTTGACCACGTGCACGCTCTCGGCGGCCGGCACCGCGGCCGCCAGGGCAGCGAGCGTTCCCCGGCCCCGGCGCCCTCGGGTACCGCTGGCCAGGTCGAACTCCACGTCGGTGCCGCCGGCCGCGGCGAGCAGTGCGTCGGTGGCGGCCCCGGACAGCGGGGCCCGGCCGAGGTTGGTGTGCAGCAGCACCCCGGTCGCGTTGATCACCGGGGTCAGGGTGGCAGCGCTGGCCGGGAGCGCGGCGACCGCGGCGTCGGCGACGCGGTCCGGGGTGATCGTCCCGGCCCGCGCCTGATCCTGCGCGCGGGCGACGGCGGCCTTGACGAGGGCCCGGCCGAGTTTCCGCTCGGCTTCGGCCAGCCTGGGGTCGGCGAGCAGGACGTCGGTGCGCGGGACAAAACGCCGGGTGTCCACGGACGCGACCTTACCCGCCACGATCGCGACCTTACCCGGACCGGCCACGACGACCCGCGTCTCCTGGGCATGGCCCGCCGATGTCGTCACCGAACGTGACGATAATGAGACTAAGTGACACGGCATATGAGACTCGGCGGCTCGCTCAGCACCCTCTGGCACACCGGCGGCAGCGCCGGCCAGCCGGTGGGCAACAACCTGCACCGCGTCGTCGAGCAGATCGGTTTCTTCACCGGGCTCGGTCTTGTCATCGTGTTCCTCGCTGCGGTCGCGCTCGGGCGCTTCACCGTGATCGGGGCCCGCGAGCGGACGCTGGCCGAACCGCCCGCGGCGGAGACCGTACCGGTGGAGGAGGTGCCGGCCGGCGAGACCACGCGGCCGGTGGCTGCCGGCGCCCGGGGGCCGGAGGCCAACGACCGGGGCGGGGACGCCACGGTCCCGGCCAGCCCGGCGGGTCCTGCGCCCTCCGCCGCCCTGCCGGACAGCACCGCCGAGGAGACCCGGGTGGCCGGCTCGCCCGACTCCCGCGACACCACCATCGCCTGATCCCGGTCGGGCGACCGCACTCAGGGGTGGCCGGCGGCAAATCCGCCGGCCACCTCTTTCATGTTTCATGCCCGGTGCAGCGTTCATGCCTGGTACGCCCGGCCGGGGGCAGCACACAAGCCCGTTCGCCGGGCCCGTTCGCCGGGCCCGTTCGCCGGGCCCGTTCGCCGGGCCCGTTCGGCGGGCAGCCGCCGCGGGAACCGATATCATCGGCCAAGGCCTGCGTACGGCGCCGCGCAACCGGCGAACCGCCGGCGCTCCAGGCGCCCGGGACATTTACGGCGCCGTCCAGCGAAGGGATCCTGTTGACACAGGCAGGGCACGCAGTTGCCCCCGGGCAGGCGGGGACGCCCGAACCGTCCCGTCGTGCCGGGATATGGCTGCTGGCCGCCGGTACCGCTTCGCTCCTCGTGGTACTGGCCCTCTACGTCGCCGACCTGGTGTACCACCTGCCCGGGATGACCCAGATGCGGGACCTGGCCGTCTACCGCGCCGGCGGCCTGATCACCCGGCACGTTACGCCGCCGTACAACCCGCACGCCTACGCGGCGCTGTACACCTGGCACGGGCCCAACGCCGTCTCCTTCACCTACTCACCGTTCGCGGCGGTCCTGTTCGCGGGCGGGTCGCTGCTGCCGTGGACCGCGCTGCGCTGGGCCATGACCCTGGCCAGCCTGGCTGCCCTCGCGCTGTCGGTGTGGCTGACCTTCGGCGCGCTGGGCTATTCCCATCGGCGGGTCCGGGCGGGCGCGACCCTGCTGGTCACCGCGGCGGCCCTGCTGACCGAACCGGTGCAGGAAAACCTGACCCTCGGCCAGATCAACGTCCTGCTCATGCTGCTCATCGTGGTCGATCTGCTGCTGCCCGGGCAGCACTGGTGGAACGGCATCGGGATCGGTATCGCGGCGGGCATCAAGCTGATACCGCTGATCTTCATCCCCTACCTGCTGCTCACCGGGCGGTTCCGGCAGGCCGCCACGGCCGCGGGCACCTTTGTGGCCACCATCGCGCTGGGCTACCTGATCCTGCCGCACGATTCGCAAAAGTACTGGCGCGACGGGCTGTTCCTGAAGGCGAACCGGATTGTCTTCCTCGGTACCCGGGGCAATCAGTCGCTGCGCGGCATCGTCACCCGGTTCGCCGGCACCGTGGCCAGCGGAAGCGCCCCGTGGCTGGCCCTGGCGGCCGTGCTGGTGATCGTCGGCCTGCTGACCGCCGCCGCCCTCTGCCGGGCCGGCCATCCGGTGCCCGGGATGCTGGCGTGCGCGCTGACCGGGCTGCTGGTGTCCCCGCTGAGCTGGGATCATCACTGGGTCTGGGTCGCGCTGGGCATCGCGCTGGCCGGTCACCTGGCCGTCCGCGCACACGGGTGGGCCCGCACGGCGTGGTTGGCGGTGGCAGCGCTGCTGCTGTTCGTGTTCGGTGCCTGGCCGCAGTTCTGGGATCGCACGCAGGGCCTCACCCCCGCCGGGTGGATCTGGTACGGCCCCACGCAGTACTTCGCCTACGGCGACAACCCGGCGTACCGGGAGTACCACTGGAACGGGCTGCAGACGGTGGCCGGGAACTCGTTCGTGCTGGCCGGGCTGCTCGCCCTGGCCGGGCTGACGATCGCCGCGATCCGGCTGCGCGAGCCGGCCGTCCGGAGTTTCGGCCGCGCCCCGCACCGGGTCAGGCAGGCCCTGCACCGGCCGTGACCGATGCGGAGCTGGACTCATTGCGGGACCGCATGGTCACTCAGGTGACGAACGGCGGCCGGCCGGTCAGCGCGGCCGTCGTCCAGGCGATGCGCGTGGTCCCGCGGCACCTGTTCCTGCCGGACCTGGAGCCCGGGCAGGCCTACCGTAACGAGGCCATCGTCACCCGGCGCAGCGCCGAGGGCCAGCCCACCAGTTCCTCGTCCCAGCCGACGATCATGGCCTTCATGCTCGATCAGCTCGGGGTCGCCCCCGGCCAGCGGGTGCTGGAGATCGGCGCGGGCACCGGGTACAACGCGGCGCTGCTCCAGCACCTCGTGGGCGCCAAGGGGACCGTCGTCACGGTGGACCTCGACGAGGACGTCGCGTGGCAGGCCGCGGCGCACCTGGCTAAGGCCGGCTATCCGGACGTAACCGTCGTCCCCGGCGACGGGGCCGCGGGTTACCCGTCCGGGGCCCCGTACGACCGGGTGATCGCGACGGTCGGGGTCAGCGACCTCGCTCCCGCCTGGCTGGACCAGCTCGCCCCCGGCGGACGGATCGTCGTCCCGCTCGACCTGCGGGGATCCCAGCGCTCGGTGGCGTTCGAATGGGATGGCGAGGCCTGGCAGAGCCGTTCGGTGGTGCCGTGCGGGTTCATGCGCATGCGGGGGGCGCTCGCCGGTCCCGAACGGACCCGGGTGACCCATGATGCCCAGGAACTGGCTCTCACCCTCCCGGACGGCCGGGACGCCGACATCACGGCCGTCGCCCGCGCGCTGGCCGAGCTCGACGACCCGGCCGCCGAGCGCGCCACCCGGGTCACCGCCGGACCGGCGCAGCTGTTCGACGGGCTGGGGTTCTGGCTGGCCCTGAACGAGCCGCGCTGGGGGCTGCTCAGCGAATCGGCGCAGGCCCCCGGCGGCTTGGCCCGGGCGGTCGCGTTCATGGCGGACCGGCGCATCACCGCGGGTATCTTCGCAGACGATGGATTCGCCGTCCTGGCCCGGCCTGATGCGCGGCCCTCTGCGGGGGGGCGGTCCGGCCCTGGTGGGCAGGCTGACCCGGTCGGGGAGCGGCCCGGTCCCGTAGGCCAGCCCAATCCCGGGGGGCGGCCCGATCCCGGGGGGCGGCGCCGGCCGCGGCCGCCTCGGTCTTCCAGCTCAGCGTGCTCGGATACGGCCCAGCCGGAGCGGACCTGGCCGCGGAGCTGGCCAGTGCGGTCCAGGCCTGGGCGATGGCGGGACGCCCGGAGGCCGAAGGCTTCCGCATCAGCGCCTATCCCCGTGCCGGGGGTGAGCCGCTCCTTCCGGGGGCAGCCGTCATCCAGCGGCCGCACACCACGTTCGTGGTGCGGCCCGCCTGATTTACCCGGCCCCCCCGGCTATTTTCCCGGCACCCTCGCCTAGGTTGGGACCATGGACACCGGACCGACGAGCCATCTGGAAACCGAGCAGAAGTACGACGCGGATCCGGGCTTCACGATGCCCGACTTCGGCGCGCTGCCAGGGTGCTCCGTCGCGGGACCGGAGGTTTACCAGCTGTCCGCCACGTACTTCGACACCGGGGATCTCCGGCTGGCCGCCAGCCGTGTCACGCTCCGGCGGCGCACCGGCGGGACCGACCAGGCCTGGCACCTCAAGCTGCCGGTACGCCCCGGGACCAGGCGCGAGCTGCACCTGCCGCTGAGCGAGGGCACCGATACGGTGCCGCCCCGGATGCAGGCCATGGTGGCCGACATCACCGGCGGGGCCGCGCTGCACCCTATCGCGCTTCTGGACACCAGCCGAACGGTCCGCCGACTGACCACTACGGGCGGTGACGTGCTCGCCGAGGTGGCCGACGACGAGGTAACCGCGTCTCGGCTGCGCCCTGGACAGGAGGCCGGCGGGCCGATGAGGTGGCACGAGATTGAGGTCGAGCTCGTTTCCGGGCCGCCCGCGGTACTGGAGGCGGCGGGAAACCTGCTCCGGGAGGCCGGGGCGCGCCCGTCCGCGTCCGCCTCCAAGCTGGGCCGTCTTCTTGCCGCAGACTGACGCGCCGGCGCCGGGGCGGCGGCCCCGGGTGAAAGCTGACCGGAGGCGGCGGGGGCCCCGCGCGAGGGCCCTGACCGGGTGACGGTTGAGGCGGCTCAGAGCTAACGTCCAGTGACTGGTCAGCCCCCGCCGATTCAATGGATGTCGTGACCACAGGAAACAGGGACAGCCATGGCTGTGGATGACCACGGCACGGCGTCCGCGGGCTGGACAGCGCTCGGGTGCTGGGCGCACCTCGTGGTCACCGACCCCACCGTGCTCGGGGCGGCCCGCTCGATGCTCGAGGCCGACCTGGCGGACCTGGATGCGGCGTGCAGCCGCTTCCGGGCCGATTCCGAACTCGTCGCGCTCGACCACGCAGACGGCCGGCCGGTCCGGCTCAGCCCGCTGCTCGCCAGCGCCGTGGCCGTCGCCCTGCGCGCGGCCGAACTGACCGACGGCGACGTCGACCCGACGGTCGGGGAAGCCATCGTGGCGGCCGGTTACGACCGCGACTTCCGCCTCGTGCCACCGGACGGCCCAGCCCTCAATCTCGTCGTCAGGGCAGTACCCGGATGGCGGCAGGTGCGCCTGGATCCGGCCACGCGCACGCTGGCCATGCCGCCCGGAACGCGCCTGGACCTCGGCGCGACCGCCAAAGCGTGGGCCGCCGACCGCGCCGCGGCCCGGGTCGCCGCCGATCTCGGCTGCGGCGTGCTCGTCGGGCTGGGCGGTGACATCGCCGTCGCCGGGCCGGCCCCTGACACCGGGTGGCGGATCCGCGTGCAGGACGTCACCGGACGGCCAGAGGAGGTTCCCGACGGGCCGTCCACGGTCGTGGCGATCACCAGCGGAGGGCTGGCGACCTCAAGCACCACCGCCCGGCGCTGGCGGCGCGGCGGCAGCGTCCTGCACCACATCCTCGATCCGCGCACCGGCCTGCCGCCGGCCCCCGTCTGGCGGACGATTTCGGTGACCGCCGCGACCTGCGCGGACGCCAACGCGGCCAGTACCGCAGCCATCGTCCGCGGCGACCAGGCGGCGGGCTGGCTGGCGGGGATCGGGCTGCCGGCCCGCCTGGTCGACGTCAGCGGCGGGGTGCTAACCGTAGCCGGCTGGCCCGCCGAGGCCAGGTCCCGCTGAGGGGCGCCAGCATCGCCCCGAAAGCATCCACCCAGACCTACGGACGGCGCCCAGGTAAGCTGCGGAATCGAGCCTCGACTCAGAGGAATTTCATAAGGGGCGCTGAAGTTGCCTTGCGCCCCATCAGGCATTCTTAGGCGAAGAGAGAGACGCTGTGCCGCCGGCGCGCGGGCCGGTCTCCCCCATCCCGGCACAGTGAATCCAGCCGAGCAATCACACCATGGATGGCCATGAATACTCCGCAGACCCCGTCCGCCGCCAAGGTGCAGGCCGGCGCACGGCGGCCTGACGGCAGCGCTATCCGTGTGCTCGTCGTAGACGACGAGCCAAGCCTCGCCGAGCTGCTGGGCAGCGTGCTGCGCTACGAAGGCTGGGAGACCCGCACCGCCGGAACCGGGACGGACGCGGTCAGCGTCGCGCGGGAGTTCCAGCCGGAGGCTGTCATCCTCGACATCATGCTGCCGGACTTCGACGGGCTCGAGGTCCTCCGCAGGCTCCGGGCGGAGATACCGGACATCTGCGTGCTGTTCCTGACCGCCCGGGACGCCGTCGAAGACCGCATCGCCGGGATCACCGCCGGCGGCGACGATTACGTGACCAAGCCCTTCAGCCTGGAGGAGGTGCTGGCCCGGCTCCGGGGACTGCTGCGGCGTGCCGATCTCACCCGCACCCACAGTGAGGGCGCATTGACCGTCGCCGACCTGACCATGGACGAGGACGCGCGTGAAGTCCGCCGGGCCGGTGAGCTGATTGAGCTCACCGCCACCGAGTTCGAGCTGCTCCGGTTCCTCATGCGCAACCCGCGCCGGGTGCTGTCCAAGGCGCAGATCCTGGACCGGGTCTGGAACTACGACTTCGGCGGCCAGGCGCACGTCGTGGAGCTGTACATCAGCTACTTGCGGAAGAAGATCGACGCCGGACGGGCACCGTTGATTCACACCGTCCGCGGCGTCGGCTACGTGCTGAAGCCGGGCACCTGATGGACCCGGGCGCGGGCACCGGCGCAGCCGCCCCGGTTCCGCAGCGGCCCGGCACGGCCACCGGGGGGCCTACCGAGCCGCGCAGTCGGGTCGGCCGGCTGACGTGCTGGGCCGCCCGGCCGTGGCACTCCCTGATCCGCGGCAGCCTCACCGCGCGGCTCATCGCCAGCCTCGTGGCGCTGGTCATCGTGACCTGCGCCGTCGTCGGCGCCGCGACCTACACCGTGCTCCGCAACTCGCTGATGACCAGCTTCAGTCAGTCACTGCAGGCCGCGACGCAGCGGCAGTACGACGCGTGCCTGGACAACGGCGACTCCGGCCCGCACACACAGAATCACACCTCCGCCTACATTCGACGATTCCCCCGGCTCGTGCCTGGGGTTCGGCGGCATCCAGGGCCAGGCGGCCGGCACCTTCGGCGCATGGAACCAGAACGGGACCATTACCGAGGCGACGATCGTCAGCGGGCATTGTGACATGACGCGGGAGGACGAGGCCACGCTCAAGGCCCTTCCCGTGTCCGCGCCACCCCCCAGCCCGGGGCCGGGCGGCAATAACCCGCCGGCCTCGCCCGTGCCGACGTACACGAGGTATCTCCCGTCGCTCGGCGGCGACTATGAGCTGACCGCGGTCCAGCAGGACGGCGGCGGCCCGGTCCTCTACACCGGCCTTCCGCTGCGGACCGTGGAAGACACCCTGCGCAACGTGGAGATCGCCGAAGCGGCCGTATTCGCTATCGTGGTCCTGCTGGTGGCGGGCTCCGGCGTCGGGCTGGTGCGGCTGTCACTGCGGCCGCTCCGGCGGGTGGCGGCCACCGCGACCATGGTCGCCGAGCTTCCGCTGGACACCGACATCAGCCTGCCGGCCCGTGTTCCCGACGAGGACCCGCGAACCGAGGTCGGCCAGGTCGGCGCCGCGTTCAACCGCATGCTTCAGCACGTGGAGTCCGCTCTGGCGCGCCGGGCCGCGAGCGAGACCCGGCTGCGCCGGTTCGCCGCCGACGCCAGCCACGAACTGCGGACGCCGCTGGCTGCCATCCGCGGGTACGCCGAGCTGGCCCTGCGGCACCGGGGCCCGGTTCCCGAGGACGTGACGCACGCGCTTAAGCGGGTGGAATCCGAATCGGCCCGGATGAGCGTCCTGGTGGACGAGCTTCTGCTGCTGGCCCGCCTGGACGCGGGGCGCCCGCTGGAGCAGGAACCGGTCGACCTGACCCGGCTGACCATCGAAGCCACCAGTGACGCACAGGTCGCGAGCCGGTCCCACCGGTGGCAGCTTGAGCTTCCCGACGAGCCGCTGATGGTCCGCGGCGACGAACTCCGGCTGCGCCAGGTCCTGAGCAACCTGCTCAGCAACGCCGCCAAGCACACGCCACCCGACTCCACCGTTACCGTGGCGGTGGCCGCCACCGACGGCTCACCGGAGCTCGCGTCCTCCCCGGACCACGGTCCAGTCGCCCTGGCGAATCCCGCCGCTCCGGCTCGGCCTGCCGCTACGGCGGGGGCGGCCGCTCCGGCTCGGCCGACCGCTACGGCGGGCCCGACCGGAAACTCGCAGCCGTCCAACGGCCCGGATCCCGGGGCCCCGCTCTCGGCGGTCCGGCTGAGTGTGACCGACAACGGCCAGGGAATTCCGCCCGACCTGGTGCCGGAACTGTTCGAGCGCTTCGCGCGCGGCGACTCCTCCCGGTCGCGCGCGGCCGGCAGCACCGGGCTCGGCCTGGCCATCGTCAGGGCCGTGGTCGTCGCGCACCACGGCACCGTCAGCGTCCACAGCCGCCCAGGCCAGACGACGTTCACGATCGTCCTCCCGTTGCGGCTGAGCGCTGAATAATGCTCATGCCGCAGTCCCGTCTCGCGTTGGGACGGTCCCGGTCTGACGGCGTTGCCGCATGCCGGGTTGACGTTTCACAGCCACCTGCCGGGCAAGCCCGGTCTTACGGTCGGCTCCGCGTCCGTTACTGTCCGCCCCACTGGCGGCCAGTTGATGCTTGCCGTATCCGGCGAGGTTGCGTGCCGCGTTCTGGTCCCGGTCAGCGACCGTGCCGCATGCGGCGCACACGTATGTCCGCTCTGACAGGAGCAGTTTGGCTTTCACCGCTCCACAGCCTGAGCATGTCTTGCTGGACGCGAACCAGCGGTCCGCGACGATCACCGTCCCGCCACACCACGCCGCCTTGTACCCGGCCTGGCGCCGGAACTCGCTCCAGCCGACATCGAGAGCCGCGCGGTTTAGGCCCGCCTTAGCGCGGGCGCCGTTACGCAGATACGCGCCCGGCCGGTCCGGATCGGGTTCCGGTGCGGGCCTGCGGGTCATGTTCGGCACGGCCAGGTCCTCGATGACCAGCGTCCCGAACCGGCCAGTCAGGCCGGTGGTGGCCTTATACAGCGCGTCCCGGCGCTGGTCGGCGACGCGGCCCTGCGCTTTCCGTTGCGTTACCGCCGCGCGCTGCCACCGGTTCGATGGCTGCTGCCGGGTCCGCCGGTCCGGCCCCCGCCGCCGTGACATGGGACGGGACAGGCGGCGGACCTTCCGCGGCGCGACCGTGTCCTTGGCGGCGTTCCAGTTTTTGCGCAGCGCGTACAGGGACCATGAGATGGCCGGGGTCAGGTCGTCCCCGGTGATCCCATAGGTGGCCTCCGCTGCCCGCTGATCCATGACGGCCTTCACCCGGGCCAGCCCCCAGTTGAACGCCACCCGCCCCGCCCCCGCATGCGACCGGAGCGCCCGTCCCTGCGCCGGGGTGGGATCGAGCGCGAACCGGTAGGCGAGCAGGGTCACGGCTCATCCTCAGCTATCACGGCGGCCACCGCACGGGCGGCCCGGTTCGCGGCGGCACGCCGGCCGTAAAGGCGGGCGCACAGCGAGGTCAGGATCTCCGTCACGTCCCGCATTAGGTCGTCATCCACCTCGCCCGGGTCCACCACAAGCAGCCTGCGCCCGGACGGCGGGACGCCGAGGGCACCCCCGACGGCCACACCGGGGATCAGGCGGGGACGGAGGGGCCTGCCTGGGGCTGCTGCGCGGGGGTGCCGGGTTGCGCTTTGGCCTGCCGGTACAGCGGGCCCCGGCGCAGCAGCGATCCGCAGATGATGGCTCCGGCCACGAAGATTCCGGCCGTCCACCAGAAGGCGGCCGTGAATCCGTGCACGGCTGCGGCCGCCAGCGCCAGCCGGCCGCCCGCCGAGGCCAGAGCAGCCGGGGACAGGTGCAGACTGGCGAGGTAGCTCGCGGTCGCGCTGGTAGCGATGGTGTTGAGCAGGGCGGTACCGATGGAGCCGCCCAGCTGCTGGCCGACGTTGAGCGTGGCCGAGGCTACACCCGCGTCGTTGGGCGCCACGCCGAAGGTGCCGGTGTTCATGGCCGGCGGCAGCGACAGGCCCACCCCGGCTCCGAACACCAGCATGGGCCCCACAATGACCGATGCGTAATTTGAATGCACGCCGATCCGGGTCAGCCACATCATTCCTGCGGCGGCCAGGAGCATACCGACCGTGATCAGCGGTTTCGGCCCGATCCGCGGCATCAGGACGATGTTGGAGATCTGCGCGAACAGCATCACCATGACGATCGTGGGCAGGAACGCGACGCCGGTCTTCACGGGGGAGTAACCCAGGATGGTCTGCAGGTAGTAGGTCAGGAACAGGAAGATGCCGAACATCCCGGCGCCCGCGATGAGCACGGCCAGGTAGGCACCGCCCCGGTTACGGTCCAGCACCACCCGGGGCGGCAGCAGCGGGTGAGCCGCGCGGGTCTGCCACCACGCGAATATCACGAGCAGCACCACGCCCACGGCGAGGAAACCCCACGTCGACCGGGCGTGCCAGCTATGCGAGGCCGCGTTGGAAAAGCCATAGACCAGGCAGAACATCGATCCCAACACGGTCAGCACGCCGAAGATGTCGAGATGGGCGGTGTGCGCGGACCGCTCGTTGGACAGGAACAAGAACGCTCCGACCACCGCGACTCCGGCGAACACCAGGTTCACATACAGACACCAGCGCCAGTCGAGGTACTCGGTCAGCAGGCCACCGAGCAACAGGCCCACCAGGCCGCCCCCGCCGGCGATGGCCCCGTAGACACCGAACGCCTTGCCCCGCTCCTTCGGGTCGCTGAAGGTCGTCGTCAGCAGGGATAGCGCCGCGGGGGCCAGCAGGGCGCCGAACGCTCCCTGGCACGCCCGGGCCGTCACGAGCATGGTGAAGTTGACCGATGCGCCGCCGGCCGCGGAGGCGGCGGCGAAGCCGATGAGACCGACGATAAACGTCACCTTGCGCCCGAACAGGTCCCCCAGGCGGCCGCCGAACAGCAGCAGGCTGCCGAACGCGAGCGCGTAGGCGGTGATGACCCACTGGCGGTCGACGTTAGAGAAATGCAGGGCGTGCTGCGCCGAGGGCAGCGCGATGTTCATGATCGTAATATCGAGCACGATCATGAGCTGAGCCAGGCCGATCAGCGCGAGGATCAGCCAGCGCCTCCGGTCTGGCGGGGCCGACTGGTTTTGGGGGGCGGCCCCACCGGGTGCGCTCGTAGCGGCCATGGGATTCTCCCATCTGGAGGCATCTTCTCCACTTCTGAACCGATACGATAGCAGAAACGGAGGTGCGGTCTCCACTCCCAGCGTAGAATGGAGGTTGTGAGCTACCGCGACGCACCCCCGGAGAGGGAAGAACCCGAGGTCAGCACGGCAGAGGCGGTTGTCAGGGTCGCCGCGCGCCCCTTGCGGAAGGATGCCGAGCGGAACCGTCAGCGCATCTTGCGGGCCGCGGCGGAGGTCTTCACCGAACGGGGGCTTGAGGCGAGCCTCGACGACGTGGCGCACCATGCGGGCGTAGGCGTGGGCACCGTGTACCGGCGGTTTCCCGACAAGGCGTCGCTAGCGGACGCGCTGTTCGAGCAACGTATCGACGTGCTCGTTGATCTGGCCGAGCACGCTTACGGTGAGCCAGACGCATGGGAAGGGCTCGTCTCGTTCATGGAGCGCGCGGGGGAGATGATGGCGGGCGACCGGGGACTGCGGCAGATGCTCATGTTCGCGGCGAACGGCCACCACCGCGTCTCCTACGCGCGGGACCGAATGCGGCCCGCCGTAGGACGCCTGGTGGAACGGGCTCAGGCCACGGGGCAGGTGCGCGGGGACCTGGCCGCCACCGACATTCCGGTCATCGAGTTCATGCTCAGCGTGACCGCCGAATACGCCCGTGACGTGCGGCCCGGCATCTGGCGCCGATATCTTGCGCTCTGGCTGGACGCTCTCCAGCCGGCCCGTGACTCATACACGCCGCTCCCGGTACCGGAGCTCACTGTCGGGGAGTTCGCCACGGTCATGCGGACGAGCCCGCTCGGCCGTCACCTGAGCGCCAATAAGCAAAACTCGGTCAAGCCCCAGCCGGCCCCCCCGAAGCCCCCCACCGTCCGCGGAAATAGTCGATAATCTTCTCCGCTTGCTCATGGCTAACCACGACAAGTTCATCGTCAAAGCTCCCACGTTCCCACTCAATATTACTGGGGTAAACTACCCAGCTAAAATCTCTTTCGGAGCTTCTCGTCATGCGAAACCGCTGTCTGCTCAAGGCGCCGCACAAGCCCGTATGGGTTGTCGATCGTGCGATGTGCCGCCAATGATCGCGTAATAGGTGATCTTATCCGGCATCAGCACCCTTCTTTCTTATAGTCTGGTGTACTGGTCCACTGCCGGCGGGGAATGGGAATCCAAGACGAAACTTCGCGCTGGAATCCCCGGAGTTCAAGCCGTTCGCGGTCTGAGGTGGCAGGGTCGCGGAGCCGCTCATATGCCTTGTGCGTGACTTCATGTTTGGCATGAAAGCTTTCCGCAGTATGGAACTGCACCTCAAATCTTTGCCTCTCAGCTGTTATCCATCGAGTATTTATTCCCTTATATTCCGGGTTTGACCAGTGGTTTTCAGTGTAGTACATCTCATACCCGCACCGATTCAAGACCCTTTTTTATCTCCGCGACTCCTGGAGTGTAATCTTTTTCCTTTAGACAACATGTGTAACGGATGGCGTCCGGGATTTCCCGCACTGCCTCTTCAGGCGCCCTATCGGGCTGAGCAGCTAGCTATTTCGGTCACCTTTTGTATGATTCGGTCAGTACCTTTCGGCCTGAACTCGAACCATGCGACCCACGCCTGACGAGTACTGTTATCGACAGTTCGCGTGAAATTTTCACTAATGCGTGGCTCGGCTTGCGGTATCCGCTCAATGACGGTAACGACATCGGCGCCCGTGTGCACTTCGGATGACCGATCGCGGGAATCAGCTTGCTCCAGCAGACCTTCAATTTTGTGGGACAGGAATCGCCCCCACGTGTCCGTATGGCGCTGCCAGGTCGCGAAGAAGCGGGGGACTTCGGTCCAGTAGGTTCGGGGGACTTCCGGGTCGCGTTCGGGGTTGTCGATGGGGGGCGCGGGTTTGCCGGTGGATTCGGTTAATGACGCTGGGGACTCGGCGGACTTTGCCCGCTCTTCCCGGGCCAGGCGCTCACGGAAGGGAGCGTCCTGGGCCTGCGCCTTGGCGTACAGGGATTCGTAGGCGGTGGCGCGGGTCAGGTTCGGAAGGCCGAGGCGTTCGGCCAGCGGAGCTTCCGTTTCGCGAGGGGGCCTCGGCCGGTCGGCGGCCGCATCAGCACGGTCCGGGCGATCGGGTTCGTCCGAAGGGACGTGACGGTCGAAGGACCCCACTATGCGCTCCCTTGCCCGCACCGACGGTCACGATGCCGCCATGGTAGGCAACCGCTCGTAAAGCACAAGGGGATTTGCCGCTCTTGCGAGACTACGGATCCCTTACGGCGAAGCGTCCCTTTCGGGCGAAGCGTCCTTACCGGCGAAGCGCTGGGGAGCCGAGCGGGACGCGACACTCGCCGCGCCCCGGAAGTCCCCCCGGGAAGCGGTCAGCGGGCGGCCTGGCTGTAGACGCCAGGGTGACGCGGTAGACGTCGTTCAGCACAGGCAACGATGACGACAACCGGGCCGCGGTCAACGCTGTCTCCGCCGATGAGCTCAACCTGGTCGGAGTGGCCGTCTACGGCCCTCGCAACGCGATCGACAAGATCTTCAAGGGCGCCACGCTGCACCCGTAACGGCCCAGACCGGGCTGGCTGGTTGGATGGGGATATGAACCTGGACCTGCAGCCCGCGCTGTCGCACCCGGAACTGCTGGCCAAGCCGGTCGCCGTCGCGCTCGCCGAATGGGTCGGCCCCGCGGGGGGCGCCGGGCCCGCGGGGGACGCCGGGGGCCTCGGGGGCGTCGAGGTGGCCGCGATCGACCCGGATCTCGCCGACACGGCGGCGTTCTGCGAGTACTACGGCGTTCGGCTGGAGGAGTCCGCGAACTGCGTCGTCATCGCGGCCAAGCGCGGCGGCGAGACCACGTTCGCGGCGTGCCTGGTCACCGCGGTGACGCGCGCCGACGTAAACGGTGTCGTCCGGCGGCGGCTGGGCGCGCGGAAGGCATCGTTCGCTCCCATGGGCGACGCGCTGGCCGCGACCGGCATGGAGTACGGCGGCATCACGCCGATCGGCCTCCCGCCGGATTGGCCGGTGCTGATCGACGGCGCGGTCGTACGGCAGCCGCACGTCATCATCGGCTCCGGTATTCGCGGCTCCAAGCTGCGGCTCCCCGGAGCGCTCCTGGCCCGCCTGCCGGGCGCGGAGGTCATCGAGGGCCTCGCCACTTCCATCGGCTAGCGCGCTGATCGGGGCACCGGGCGGCACGGGCACGGGGTGGCCAGGTCAGCGCGTGCGGTTGGCGACGCGCCACACCAGGCGCAGGCCGGACCAGTCGGGGTCGATGGCCGCGACCTTGACGTCGACCAGCCCGATGGGCAGCGCGTGCTCACGGACCACGTTGTCGGTGACGTCGCTGGTGTGACCGCCCGCCCGCCGCGGCCAGGCGGCCCACACCGCCCCGTCGGGGAAGATCCGGTCCGCCAGCGCCGGGAGCCGTACGCCGATTTCGTCCGCGCGGGTGAAGAAGGCGATGATCACGTCGGCTTCACCGGGGGCTTCGCCGGAACCGCCGACGTACTCCAGGCCGTCCGGCGGATCGGACAGGGTCCAGCCGGGCGGGGGATCATCGAGGGAAACCCGTTGGCCAGACTTCAGCCCGAGCTTGCGCGCCTGCATGCGGTGAATAGTAGAGGCCGCCGATCCAGCCCGTCTTTCCTGGCAGGTAATCGACCCGGGTCACCCGGGCGCTGAGGATGAGTCAAGTGGCCGTCACCGGGGAGGACGGCCAGATCGTCGCGGTCTTCGGGTTCCTGGACAAGGTCCCGGTTAACCGGCTCCGCCGGGCACTGGACCGGCTCCGCCGGGCACTGGACCGGCTCCGCCGGGCACTGGACCTGCTACCCGGCACTCGAACCGAAAAATTGGGCGATTACTGCTGTCCTGGCATTGTCCCGGTCGCAGTGATCGCCCACAAAGCCGGCGGGTCCGGTCCGCCGGGAAACGCGACCGGCTAGCTGGGAGCCCCGGTTAGCTGGTGGTAGGCGGCGACCAGGGCATGGCTCGCGGCCCGGGCTTCCAGGTTGATCTCGTGGCCGCCGTCGAGCGTGATCGTCAGCGCCTCACAGCTCCGGCCGGGCGTGGCCCGCATCGCCGTGATCCGCTCCAGCGGGACGAGCCCGAGGTACTCCCCCACCTGGTCCAGCATCGGGTCGGCACTCCAGATGTGCAGGGCATCGGCGGACAGGCCGAGCACCACCGCGGCATCGAGGGGCACATCGGTTTCCGCGGTGATGTGGTGCGCCGCGGCCCGGGCCGCGGGACGGGCGATTAAGTAGTTGCCCAATGGCGTCAGCATCTGGGTAAAGCTCAACGCCGTGGCCACCCGTGCGTAGGTCGCAACGAGAAGAGCCGGCACGTCGGCGTGGTCGCCCAGCGCCGCTACCAGCCCGTCGTCCTTCAGATGCATTCGGACCCCCGGTAAGGCGCGATCATGGTGTACCGACCCTAGCGGGGAGAGCGGCGACCGCGGGCTCAGTCGTGCGTGCGCTTCACGTCGAGCTCGCCGGCCTGGTAGCGGGCGCGCAGCACCTTCTTGTCGAACTTGCCGACGGTGGTCTTGGGCACCTCTTCGATGAACGCCCAGTTCTCCGGGACCTGCCAGTGGGCCACCTTGCCGTCCAGGAACTCGGCGAGCGTCACCGGGTCGGTGTCCTGGCTGACGACGACACAGGCCAGGGGCCGTTCGGTCCATTTTTCGTCGGGGATGCCGATGACGGCCGCCTCCACCACGTTCGGGCTCCCGGCCAGCAGGTTCTCCAGCTCGACGGAGGAGATCCACTCCCCGCCGGACTTGATGACGTCCTTCAGGCGGTCGGAGATCTGGAAGTAGCCCTGGTCGTCCATGGTGCCGATGTCGCCGGTGCGGAGCCAGCCGTCCCGGAACTTTTCCGGCTGCGAGTTCCCGAAGTAGCTCCCGATGATCCACGGGCCGCGTACCTCGATCTCCCCGGTCGACTCGCCGTCCCACGGCAGCTCGGTCTCATCGGGGTCCATGATGCGCATCTGGACGCCGGCCAGCAGGCGCCCGGACTTCATCCGGTAGTCCATCTCCTCGGCGGTCCCGGGCTCGACGTCGGCCGGCGGCAGGGCAAGCCCGCCGACCGGAGAGGTCTCGGTCATCCCCCAGCCCTGGATGATCCGCACGCCGTACTGTTTCTGGAACGCCTCCATCAGCGACCGCGGCATGGCCGCGCCGCCGGAGGTGCCCATCCGCAGCGACGACAGGTTGATCTCGCGCTGCGCGCCCACCTGGAGGATCCCGGCCCAGATGGTGGGGACAGCCGAGGCCAGGGTCGAGTGCTCGGCCGACCGCAGCGGTGGGCATTCGGCACGTGGATGTCGTCGAGCTATCAGCCCGACACCCAGCAGTCCGTGCTCGAGCGCGCCCGCCGGGCCGGCAGGGGAGCCGAGCTGGGCCGACCGGAGCCGCTCAGCCGCCCGCCATCGCCCCGACGATCAGGTACGGTTCCGTCCCAGCGGCGACCGCGTCCGGCAGCGGCTCGTCCGGCAGCTCGTGCGACAGGTCCTGCTGGCAGGCGAAGAACCGGACGAAGGCCCGGCGCTTCCCGCTGCGCTGGTCCCGGATCGTTCCGCACAGCATCGGGAACCGGGTCTCCAGCGCGTCGAGCACCGCGCGCTGGGTGACCGGCCCGGCGACGGGCAGCTCGAGCTCGCCGTCCACGTGCGCGAGCGTCCGCAGGTGCGCGGGCAGCACGACCCTGATCATGACAGCGTCTGGACCTCGACGGACAGCACGGCGGGCAGATCCCGGACGATCGGCGCCCAGCTGTCCCCCGCGTCGGCCGAGGCGTACACCTGGCCGCCCGTAGTGCCGAAGTAGATCCCGCAGTCATCGAGGGAGTCGACGGCCATCGCGTCGCGCAGCACGTTGACGTAGCAGTGCTCCTGCGGCAGGCCCCGGGTGAGCGGCTCCCATTCGTCCCCGCCAGTCCGGCTGCGGTAGACGCGCAGCTTGCCGTCCGGCGGGAAGTGGTACGAGTCGCTGGTGATGGGGACCACGTAGACGGTGTCCGGCTCGTGCGCGTGCACGTCGATCGGGAAGCCGAAATCGGTGGGCAGGTTCCCGCTCACCTCACGCCAGGACTCCCCCGCGTCGTCGCTGCGCATGACGTCCCAGTGCTTCTGCATGTACAGCACCCCGGGGCGGCTGGGGTGCATCGCCAGCCGGTGCACGCAGTGGCCCACCTCGGCTTCGCGGTCGGGGATGCCGTCGGAGCGCAGGCCGCGGTTGACCGGCCGCCACGTCTCGCCCTCATCGTCGGACCGGAACGCGCCCGCGGCGGAGATCGCGGTGAACATCCGCCCGGGCTGGTGCGGGTCCAGGATGATCGTGTGCAGGCACATCCCCCCGGCGCCGGGCTGCCAGGACGGCCCCGAGCGGTGGCAGCGCAGCCCGGGCAGTTCCTGCCACTGCCGGCCGCCGTCGTTGGACCGGAACAGGCCTGCGTCCTCCACCCCGGCGTAGACCGTATCCGGGTCGTTCAGCGACGGCTCGAGGTGCCAGACGCGGGCGAACTCCCAGGGGTGCGGGGTACCGTCGTACCACTGGTGGGTGCCCGGATCGCCGTCGTAGCTGAACTGGTTGCCGACCGCCTCCCAGGTCTGGCCGCCGTCGCCGGACCGCTGGATCACCTGGCCGAACCAGCCGCTGGTCTGCGACGCGTACAGCCGGTCCGGGTCCGCCGGTGACCCCTTGACGTGGTAGATCTCCCAGCCGGCGAAATGCGGGCCGCGGATGTCCCACGTTTCGCGCTTGCCGTCGGAGGTGAGGATGAACGCGCCCTTGCGCGTGCCGACCAGCACCCGTACACCGCTCATGTTCGCTCCTTCCCTCGCTTCTCCGCACTGCCTGACTGCCGCCGCGCCGTAAATTCATCGGCGCTGCGCCGTGTCATTTGACATCCTCCCTCGCCTGCGGGCGGGGATTTCAGCTACTACGCCGATCCTGCCCAGAGTGTGCTCGGCAGCGGGATGGCTCTGCATCCGGTCCGTTCGGCGGAATGAGGACACGAGCCGGGGCGGCGGGTCAGAAGATGCCGAACCGGATGATGCTGATCAGGCCGACCGCGACGCAGTAGATCGCGAACGGGGTCAGGGTCCGGGTCCGGAAGTACCGGGATAGGAACACCACCGCGAACAGGGACGTGGCCGCGGCGGCGATGCTGCCCGCGATGACCTGGCCGCGGACGCCCTGGCCGAGCGGTCCGGTCAGGTCGGAGAGCTTGAGCACGCCGGCGGCGAAGATGACCGGCGTGGACAGCAGGAACGAGAAGCGCAGCGCGTCCTCGTGGCTGAGCCCGCGCACCAGGCCGCCAGCCATGGTGACGCCCTCGCGGCTGATGCCCGCGAACAGGGCCAGGATCTGGGAGGCACCGATCCACAGCGCGGATTTGACGCCCACGCCCGCCAGTCGCTCCTCGGCGTCCTGATCGAGCATCGCGTCGCGCTCGTCGCGCTCACCGCGGAAGCGGGACGGCTCCACTCCCGCCGCGTGCGCGCCCCCGCCCGCGGACCGGGCGGGCTGGGTGACGCCGGCGGGCTGGACGACCGGCTTGCGCTGGGGCACGCCTGCGGCCACCGCGGCCTTGTCACGGCGGCGCAGGATCTCGGCGCCGCCCAGGATGACGCCGTTGATGGTGAGGAAGATCGCCGCGACCAGGGGTTTGGCGAACAGCACCCGGAACGGGTGCTCCAGGACCAATCCCGCGGCGCCCACGGGGACGGTGGCGACGACCAGCAGCCAGGCCAGCTTCTGATCGGCGGACTCGATCCGGCGGCTGAAGATGCTCGTGAAGAAGCCGCGGATGATCCGTCCCCAGGTCTTGGCGTAGTAGCCCAGCAGGACCACGGCCGTGGCCAGATGCAGGCCGACGATGAACGCCAGGTACGGGCTTTCGGCGCGGCTCTCCTGGCTGACCAGGGTGGCCCACGTGCCGCCGAACCAGGAGGGAATGAGCACGGTATGACCGAGGCTGGAGATCGGGAACAGCTCGGTGAGTCCCTGGATCAGCCCGATTGCCACGGCCTGGAAATAGGTCATGTGGTAGATCGCGTGCATGCTCACTTCCTCCTGGTGGCGACTACTACCCACCCCGCGGGCTTGGGAAGATAACTACGATCAATGTCGTCGTACTACACTGATGGTAGTAGATGGGAGGTGCCGTGACATCCAGATCACGCGGGAGACCGCGCGGCGCCCTGGAGCGGGAGGTGCTGGCCTGCCTCGCGGCGGCGGGGCGCCCGCTGACTCCCGGCGAGGTACGCACCCAGCTGGGCGACGACCTCGCTTACACCACGATTATGACGACGCTCTCCCGGCTGCACACCAAGGGTGCCGTGGACCGGCGGCCCTCCGGGCGCGGATTCGCCTACGAGATGTCCGGCGGCCAGGCCGACGTGGAGTCGTCGATGACGGCGCACCGGATGCTCCAGCTGCTTCAGGGCGGCCGGGACCGCGTCGGCGTCCTGTCCCGGTTCGTGGCCGACCTCAGCCCCGAGGACGAGGAACTGCTCACCAACCTGCTCGCCGACGACCCGCGGACCGGCCCGGACGGTCGGCCCGACCCGGGACCTGAGTAGTTGACCTGGGCCACCAGGAGCCCGACCTGGGTCACCAGGAACCCGACCCGGGCCATCAGGAACCCGATGACGCTCAAGGAGTACCGCAGGATGCCATCCCCCGTCATGGACCGGGCCATAGAACTGGCCCGCGTCGACCTCTCCCCCCGCCACCGTGGCCCGCGCGCCGTCTCCCTCGCGGTCGCCACCGTGGCGAGCCTGGTCCTGTGCCTGCTCGCCGACTGGCTGCTGGCCAAGGCGGCCGTGGCGGTCTTCCCGGCCACCAAGGGGTACGCCCACTTCCAGTTCTCCGACTACGCGAAGCTGACCACCATCGGCGTCATCATCGCGTGCATCGGCTGGCCCGTGGTGGCCCGGGTGACGTCCGACCCGCGGTGGGTCTTCTTCCGGCTGGCCATTCTGGTCACCATCGTCCTGCTGCTGCCCGACCTGTACATCTGGATGCAGGGACAGCCCGGCCAGGCGGTGCTGTTCCTGGCCCTGATGCACCTGGCCATCGCGGTGATCACCTATAACCTGCTGGTCCGCGTGGCCCCCGTCCGGGAGCCCACCGGTCACGGCCGCACGGGCCCTGACCACAACGACTACGGGGGCCGGCGCCGCTGAGCCTACTGGCCCGCAGCGTCCGCGGCCCCGGCAGCCAGCCCGCGGCGGGCGGCCGCACGGCGGCATCAACGCGGTCGGCCCGCGGCGTCAGAATCTGTGTGTGGTGTGACTGAAGGTGCCTTTGGTGAAGGCGAGGACCCGGGTAGGTTGCACCGCGTACACGTAGACCGGCTCGGTCCCGACCTCCTGCTCGTTCTGGTGGCGGAACGATCCCTCGCGCACCGCGTACTGCCACTGACCGTCCCATTTACCGGTCCACGCCAGGGCGAGCCGCTTGAGCGCGCCGTCGTCGGTGACCCGGATCGCGTCGCCCTCGACGACGACGTCCAGGCCCTCGTCCCAGCGGTTGCACCCGGTCGTCAGGATGACGTGCGGGCTGGCGTTCAGGTTGGCGGTCTTTTGCTCGTGGGCTCCGGCGCAGAAGTGCAGGGCATCGTCGCTCCATACGGCGACGAGGGGCGTGACGTGAGGGTGGCCGTCGGGGCGGACCGTGGTGATCCAGGACAGTTCGGCCGTCTCGAGTGCCCGGCGTGTTTCGTCCCATGGTGTGGCCACGGCGCCCGGGTCGCTGTAGCGCTGGTCGAGGGTGGTCGCAGGGGTTCTCACCGGTATACCTCTCCAATCGTGTCCGGCTGTATATCCGTCCGACGGCGCGCACTGCGGAAACTCATCGCCTGTCGCGCGTAGCCCCCGCGCAGGCCTAGTTAAAGCTGGTCGCGACCGAAATAGCTGCTGCGTTCCCCGGGTGGATAGTCGGCAACGCCTGCCCGGGCGGTCGCGACGAAATCGTTGCGCTGATCGGCTTCGTAACCCGCCTGCACTTTGTCGTCGAGCAATTCCAGGCAAACCTTGTCCGGCCACCAGCGCTCCCAGAGCGCGACCAGGCAGATCCACGCCCAGTCAGCGTCCCAGTCGTGGAGCCTGAGCCGCTCGCTGACGGCTTCCTCGGCCGACAGCGCCCCCTCGCATAGCTTTGCCAGCTTCTCCCGGTCCGCGTCCACGCCGACGCCGCGGAGCTTCGCGAGCAGGTCCTCGTCGCCCATGCTGGCGGCGTGCGAGCGCAGCGGCCTCGCGTTCTGCTCCAGCTGGCGGCGGATGGCCTGATCGCTGAGGGCTTCCTTCGATACGATCCGGTCGAGGGTGACCCAGGACATCTTCACGCCGGTCAACGAGGAAACCCCGCTTCGTCGAGGCGGCTCTGCAAGCCGGTCCTGGTGGGGTACTGGGCACGCAGATCCAGCACGCGCTTCCTGAACGCCGCGGTCTCGACCTCGCCTTGGCGGCCGGCGAGCGCCCGCAGGTCGCGCAGCAGGGCCACGGCTTGGTCGTATTCGCTGGTCTTCTTGGTCGCGATCACGTCATCAACCTGTTTCCATGCGGCTTCTCCCGTGGCCGCGAGGTCGTCGAGGCGCTTGGCGTACGCCGCCGCCTCGGCCGCGGCTTTGCGCGCCTGCGCCTCGCGGCGCCACTGTTCCTCGGCCTTCTTCCGCTCCTTCGCCCGGGCCTCTGCCGCTTCTAGCAGTTCCGCGGCCGTCCGGCCCGGGCTGGAGTGACTGGCCGGTCCTGCGGCGTCCGCGCGGAAGCGCCGCAGCAACAGTGCCTGCACCAGTGTGCCTTCGCCGTCGGCGACCATCGTCAGGAACGAGTCCTTCTCCGCCGCGGGGAGCGAGGCGATCCATTCGGCCAGCCCGTCATCCGACGGTTCTTCGGCGGGCGGGCTTGCTCCGGTGACGAACCTGGTGGCGGTTATCTCCGCGCGACTCGACAGTTTCCGCAGCTCGGCTCGCTGCTCGTTGGTGAGCGGTTTGTCGAGCGCGAGGAATTCGTAGTGCTGGTACTCACTCACGCTACCCTCGCCCAGTGCCGGTAGGCGGCGATCCACTCGGCGCCCTTCGGCGGCGGCTCGGGCAGCGGCAGGTCAAGGACATCGATCGCCTGGTGGTGGCCGTCGCGCACGCAGTTGGCCACGATGCCGGATGCCGTCTGGGTGACGCCTTCGACGAGTACCGGGACGCCCAGGACCGTGGTCTCGAAGGGCATCTCCAGGTTGTCCTCGATCATCACGGCGAAGCCGGCCAGCTGCTCGTCGTCGCCGTAAGCGTCGATCGTGGCCTCTTCGACCAGCGCGTCCAGTTCTTCCTCACTCAGTTCCTCCACCCGCCACAGCCTAGGCAGGGGACCACCGAGCCCGCTCCCCATCGGCCGGTTTGAGCCATGGCCGACAGTGAGCACGACGGCCACTGGCAGGCTGCGTGCGGCGTGCTCCACGCACCCCTTGCCGGCTACCTGCCATCGCGAGCACCCTCACGTCGACGCGGACGAGGACGTGACCGACGACCTGGACCTCACAGGGCTCCGGCGTTCGGCACTGGAACAGCGGCGGGTTAACGTTGACTTCTCATCAGGGATGATCGAATCCCTTTAACCTCGATTCCCGGAGAGTCACCTGGACCGGTGCCTTTGCACCCGCAGTCTCGCTGACCAGCACAGATGCCCCGACTTCAACGAGTCTGTCTGAATAGCCACCAGCGAATCTCTTGAGCGGATCCGTGTGGTCGGAGCGGCATCACGTCCGCCCAGCTCACTCCCGCCTGAAGTGGGTCACAACTGCGGGCGGAAACAGCGTGTCGCTGGAAGCGCGCAAGTACCGTTTGCGGCACACTTCTGCGTATGGCCCGGTACGGTACGCGCGGATCTCCACCCGCTCGCAGCGGGACGACTCCCAGCTCGACGCGCTGCGGGCCGCGGGCTGTGAGCGGAACTGGACTGACACCGCCTCCGGCAAGCTCGCCCGGCGACCCGAGTGGGACAACTGCCTCGATCATCTCCGGCGCGGCGACCAGCTCGTGGTCACCCGGCTGTCCCGGATGGCCCGCTCGGTGCGCCACCTCACCGAGATCGCCGCGCTGCTGGAGGAGCGCGGGATCAACCTGGTCGTGCTCAAGCAGGGCATCGACACCACCACCCCGGCCGGCCGGTTCACCTTCCACGTCCTGGCCGCGATGGATGAGATGCTCGCCGACCTCATCTCCGAAGGCACCCGCGAAGGGCTGGAATCGGCCCGGGCCCGCGGCCGGGCCGGCGGCCGCGGGCCCAAGCTGACGGCCCGGCAGGCCGAGGTGGCCCGCGGCATGCCTGCTCGGCCCGCCTGAGCGCAGCCACTGAGCCCGGCCGCGCAACTTTGCGCTCGCCTTAGCTGTAGGGACTCCGGGCCGGCAAGCCCCACGCCGCCTGCACCGGCCGCAAGCCGTCCCTCACCCCAGCCAGGGTTGAGGTGCTGCGAGCCCGCGCCGCGGCGGGCGAGGCCAAGGCGGCCCTGGCGCGGCCTGGCTGCGCTAGCTGGTGATGCCTGGCGTGGAGAGTGATCGTTTCAGGCTCGGCAAGGCGCTGACAGCACCGTTGTTGACACTTGTCAAGAGCCTGCGTTGCTACGTGTATGCCGGTCCTTTATGATCGTAGATTGATCTTTGGTGCGTTCAGTTACAATACCTTTCTCTTTTGGTTCACTATGAAGTTCGGGATATAGGTAGAGTCCCCGCTCATTAAGAGGTTTTTCCTTCTCCATCTCTACTTGGTTGGCTTGCGCCCAAGCATCTTTTCGGACACCCGTCACCTGCCAAGATACTTCCAGACCTGATTGCCCTCCCGCAATCACAAAACGGCCGCCTGAGACCTTCCGCGCAACATGAAGGTTAGGAGCGGGCGCTCCAAGAGGGGTCAATTGATAGCGAAAGTCGCCATTGAGTGCCTCAAACCAAGCGGGAAGCTCCACCTCCACCTCACCCTTCGAATCGAGAGCGACTACTCCATCATAGATATTCTTCATCTCCGATGATTCGACAAAAGAATGGTAAAGGTACTTGTTACCCTGGTCGAGCGGGTGATCTATTTTTAAAACCACCACCAGACTTAGTCACTGTTCCGACAACGTCAAGAGCTCCGTCGACTTCAACAACTACCGCCCCGCCTCCGAAAAACAAGCCAGCCCGTCCGGTGTCGCTGAAGCCGACCACGCCGGTGCCACTGTTGGCGGCGCCGTTGACAGCGTCGCCACTGTTGGTCTCGGCGAGGATACCGACGCCAGCGCTGCTGTTGGCGTTGGGCGTGATCACGGCGCCGAAGCCATCAGGACCGTACTCGGCAAAGATCGCCGTATTTCCGAGAAGGCCAGTCGTGGTGGGGTGGCTCCTCCGCCAACCGCGTGCACGCCAATACCAGTGCGGCTCGTGGCGAAGACGCCGGCGCCGCTGCTACTGGCGGCGGCGCTAAGAGCGGGGCCGTCCCCCTCGCTTTCAGCGAGGACGCCGGTGCCGCCAGTGCTGAGGCTGCCAGCGCTGCGGCCGCGGACGCCGATGTTGCCGGTGCCAAACAGGCCGGCGAACCCGGCGGCGTCGCTCTGGCTGTTGCCGAAGACGCCGGTGCCGCTAGTGCTGAAGGCGGTGACGCCATTGCTACTGTCACTGGTGGCGTCGATCCCGTCTGCGCCTTTGGTGCCAGTGGCACGCACCGCGGGTATCCCTGACTTGTCACTGGTAAAAACGCCGTTAGCCATCTCTCTTGCCCCTCTCCAGGCAATCAAGCCTGAATATGTACCGAATACGTACCGGCGTGTTCATCGTGACACGAGGAGTTCGTCCCACGCCTGCTCATCGCCGTTTCTTGCGCGGGTCATCGCGGCGGTGAGGTCGTCATGCATCGCGTTCGCGTTCTCTCACTACGGACGTTGCCGCGGCTAGTCGGCCTGCCACCCGAACATTGCCGCTGTTGCGTGTTGCCGAGCGGCTGGAGGCCGCCTTTCGTGTCGACCTGGCTAGCTTGGGGAAGCGGGGAGGTCCTGAGGCGGGTGGCGGCAATCGTTGCTATGGCCAGCACTGCGGCGGCGAAGAGGTAGGCGTGCTGGGTGCCGAGAGCCATCACCACCCCGGGGCCCGCAGCCATGCCGGCGGCGATGCCGAGTTGTCCGAAGCTGTCCGCGGCGGCCATGACCGTTCCCCGCTTCTGATCGTCAGATCGGCGCTGCATGAGCGTGGCCCAGGGCGCGAACGCGATCCCTGTGCCGGCGCCACCGAGCGCCCCAATGACGACGATGGCCGGGAAGGAGGGCAGCAGAGCGACTGCACCAACCGCCACCGCCATGACCGCCATCCCCGCGACGACGGCCGTCCTTTCTCCTATCGCCCGCACGACGGGGGCCGCCAGTCGTGAGCCGGCGATGACGCCGACGCTCCATATGCCGGTTAGCAGGCCGTAGCCCACCGGACCGGCGCCGAACCAGCGGGCCAAGGGAAGGTCGGCCAGGCTAACAAGTCCCAGCGCGAACGACGCCAGGCAGGACTGCGCGACGAGCATCACCAGGCACGGGTCCGCGGTGATCAGAACGAAACCGGCTCCGGCCCGGGGCCGCTGCAGGCCCGGACGGCATGGCCCGGAGAACGGCCCGGGGATTCGCGCCGTGATAGCTGCCGAAACAAAGAACGTGGCCGCGTCGAGTGCGAACACTGCCCCAGGCCCGCCCCCGGCTACCAGCGCACCGCCGACCGCCGGCCCGGCAATGACGGCGGCGACGGCGGTTGCCCCGAGCAAGCCATTGGCCCACGTCAGCTCATCGCTGGGCACGAGGTTGGGGACCGCAGCGGACAGGGCGGCTCGAAGCGGGGCGTTGACAGCTGAAGCGAGCAGCGTCAACGCTATGAGGACAACGGGCCGGTGGGCGAAGATCAGCGCCACATAGACCCCGCCAGCCCCAGCTTCGGCTGCCACAATGACGATGCGGCGCTCAACGTGGTCGGCGATCCAGCCCGAAATCGGGGTGAGGAGACCGACGACCACTGGCGTGCCGAGCAGGGCCCCGGCAAGCCAGGCGGTGGAGTGGGTCTGGAGATACACGGCGACAGCAAGCGCGAGCTGCGCCGCCTGGGTCCCGGCCAGCGACGCGAACCTGGCGATGGCCAGCCGCCGCACCAATCCGCGTCCGTTCACTGGGTCTCAGAAAAGGTGGTCGTTGCACTGCAGACCGGGGACGAAGACCTTGACCACCGCGACGCCGAACGGTTCGCAGGCCAGCACTGCCCGCAGTATCTCGCCGTGGCCGGCTGCTATCAGTCCACCGGTAACCGCGGCAAGATCCTGGTCAAGGGTCGGGCTGGAGTGATCCTCCGCTTGGCCCCAGGGCGTGTTCGCTTGCAACGCCTGGAAGTATGTGGCCATATGGGTTTGCGCCCGGCCGCCGTCGTAGGCTCGGCGGTCGAGGTCCTCCCGGGCGCCATGAATGAGAGTGAGACGGGACTGGGCCGCTTCGCTGATCGCCCGGCTCGCCGCCACCGATGGGCTTCGGTGTGTGCCGTAACCGAGATTCACCGCCGAGGAATTTGCGAACGGCCTCCGGTCGATCAAGATGGCCCAGTAGGTGTGCACCTGGATGCGGCTCGGCACCCGCAACAGGACGAGTTCGACGCCGCCCTGCGCCACCCGGTGGACAAGGTCGCCGACGACGGGATCGTCGACGCTGGCGAGGTTGATCACCTGACAGCGCTCGGCGATCTGCAGGTGCCCCCCGACGCTCAACCGGGATACCGCGTCGCGTTCGAGCACCTCATACAGGCCGTGCAGGGTGGCCTCCACCAGTGTGTTGCCGCTCGCAAGGCCGTTGGTCGAAAACGTGAACAGCGCGGGCCAGGCCAGGTGTACGGCGCTGGCTGGAAGCCAGACGCCTTCGCCACCGGGCAACCGCTGCCCCGGGATCCAGTCCACAACGAAGCCGGGCGTGAAGTACCGATCCACCCGGAACCCAGCTAGGACTGCCGGTTCCACTGGCGGTGGTCCGCCCTGACCGGCAAGCGCCCGCAGGCTGGTCCGGCAGGCGTGAGCGGGTGACTGCTCCGCGTAGTGAACCTCGACTGCCTCCATCAGAGCGCTGACCCGGGCGTCGATCGGGCGCACGCCTTTGCCGTTGGTGACCTGCACCGCCCGGCCAGCGGGCCGGATCGCGCAGTACACGGGAATGCCGAGACAGTCCAGCCCTGTCACGTCCGCGCATCGGGTGATACCGGCGACCCTGAGATGCGGCCGGATCCGCTCGAACGTCTCCTCCGGATCAACAGCGCGATGCGTCCCCCGCCGGTAACCTTTCACTTCGCGGTCAATGTCCACAGCCCAGCCTTTCTCGCGGCGGGCTCGGCGCCGCGCCGATCCCGGTATCGGCCAATCGGGCTGCGGCCCCGGTCATCTGCAACTCCTCCAAGAGGGCGAGGTCTTCGTGCCAGAACAGGCCGAAGTGACCGGGTCCGGCCCGCAGCAGCCAGTGCAGCAGGACCTCCTCGGGGTCCTGCTCGCAGTCCCCGGCGGCCTCATCCGTGAATCCGTTGCATGCTCCCCCGGGCCCATGATCAGGAGCTGTCTCTGGGTACACGACTCCGGCCGCCCGGGCCCACGCGAGCAACAACGCACGCGCCCGCCCGGCTACGCACCAGCTGATGCCAGCGGGCGCCTCGGCGTGGCCGCTGCTGGCGGCCTCGGCGAGGTGTGAGATGAGCCATCCGTGGCGGGCTCGTTTTTCGAGCAGCCGCCGGTAAGCCGCCGGGGTCAGTCCGTTGGCGGCGAGCCACGCCTCATCGGGGAGGATGCGGCGGCTGCAGGCTGACTTGATCTCGTCCTGTGGGACGCGAACCTGCTGCGACCGGGCCAGCTCGGAAACAAAGAAACGCACGATTGCGTCGCGGCGCAATCTGGCCGTGAGTGCCTCGTCCGTCCTGGCCCGGCGCAGTACCTCCACGCCGGGCACCTCCGTCTCGGCGCCGAAACAGGCGGCCAGCGGGCGAGCCCCGGCCCATAGGCTCTTGGCCGAGGTGGAGGTGCCGTTGCCGCGGGGCGCTGAGCCGTTCCGCGCGCTGATCTCGGCCACACCGCTGAGGGTTTCGATCGCATCGGCCCGCTTCAGGTCGATGGCTCGGTGCTCGAGGAAGCGGGTGAGCCGGGACCGGATGGCGATCGGCCAGCCGCACGCGAGCGGCCCGGCGAGGAGCTGCCGGTAGGACCGGTCGGGATAGTATGCCGCCTTGGCTTGTTCGACCAGCGCGGCGGCCGCTTCGGCAGCCAGGCAACCTTCGCTGACCGCGGCGGCCAGGGTCGCCCGGATGTTGACCAGCGGTTCTGACAGTGCCCGGAAATCCTGATCGATATCTGCGTGGCGGAGCGCAACCTCGTCGTCACCGTCGATCACCCCGTCGCGGTACCAGCGAAAGATCGTCCCTGCCCCTTGCATGCCGAACGACTCGAGCTCAGCGGCCCGGATCGCGCCCATGCTGGCGCCGCCCACCACGGTGATGCCGTCTTCCAGGGCGTCGAGCAGTTCGCGCTGCCATACCGATGGGGTGTTGTGGAATACCCCGTCGATCAGGACGATCGTGTCCACGCTCGAGGCCAGCACGCGATAGACATCGCCCTGGCTGGCCGGCGGCCGGTAGTCGGCGTCGAGGAGGGCGCTAGCTTCATTCGCGGGCAGCGACGGCCCGAGGAACACAACGATCCGGCGGCGGGTCGTCGTCATATGAACCACGTCACGATGGTGAAGCGGGTGCCCGAACGTACGGGCTGGACCTGATGGCGGACGTGAGGGTCGAAGGCGACCAGGATGCCCGCCTCGGGGTCGAGCGACAGTTTGGCGTCAGGCAGCCCGCCGTCCGGGAACAGGTCCCGGGCGTAGAACTGCAGCGCGCCGCCGCGATAGTCGCTCCGGTCGTTGAGAAACACCACGGCCGAGACCTGGCGGAGCCTAACATGCGGCGGCTCGTCGGGTGCATCGTTGCGATCCCGGTGAAAGATGAAATGATCCGCCGGGTCATAGGCGACGAACTTGGGCTTGCGCACGGAGGTGAGCGTCTTGCCAAAGTGTGCCGCCAGCTCAGGCCTGAGCATGTCAAGCCGGGCAGCTATCCCGGCGCTTGCGTCCTCGGGGACGCCTACCTCCGTGGCACGGCGGGTCATATCGTCGACGAGCGGGCGGCTCCCTTCCAGCACCGTACCGGCCTTGCGCTGGCGGCTCGACCGCAGTTGGTTCTTAAGCACGGAGCACGCATCTGGGGCGAGGAACTCGCGGCGGACGAATAGTCCAAGGTCACGGAACAAATCGGCCGAAGCCATGGCAATCACCGTTTCATCAGAAGTAGAGATGGGTGGCCGGGGAGCTGGCGCTCCCCGGCCACCGGCCGGTGGGCTAGTCGCTACTCGGGAGCGCCGCCGCCGATAGTCCGGGCGCCGGCGGCGACGATGCTGATCTCGTAGTCCGAAAGTGGTTCGAGCTCGATACCGGTGCTCTGTCGGTCCCTGAGGAGGACATCGCGAGCCGGGACCGAGACGACCGGGGCGTCAGCGAGAGTGCGCATAGGTTTCACCTCCTCTCCTGTGTCGGGTGGAAGCAGACTGCTTTGCGGCCGCAAGGCCAGAGGAGCGGCCCGCCCCATCCGATGGACGGCCTGGGATGACCGGCTGCAGCCCGACGCTTGTTTTGTTGCTGTCGGGCTCACCCGCCCGGGTATGTTCGGGGCAGGGGTCGGCTGACCCCTTTTGGCGCGGCGGCCGGGGCCAGCCGCCGTTGTCAGTGGCCAAAGGCCGCCTTTTCTTAAACTCATCCTCGGCCGGGCGCTGAAGTCGTGTCGCTAGGGTCGGCCCCTAGTTAGCGCCCTGGGTTTCTTCCGGCTGAGGGTGAGGGGCGCCGATGCGGTTAATGAGGTCTTTGCGGGATCGGATGCCGAGCTTGGCGTAGATGTGCCCGAGATGGAACTCGACGGTCTTGACGCTGACGTACAGCTCGGCCGCGGTTTGCCGGTTGGAGCGGCCGGTGGCGACGAGGCGGGCCACCGCCTGCTCGGCGGGAGTGAGACCGACGAGGGCGGGTGCGGTTTCTGGCGCCACGGGCGCGCCAGCGACCGCGAGCTCCCGGTCGCAGGCCTCCAGCAAGGGCTTGGCACCCAGCCTGATCAGGCGCTGCCGGGCCGAGCGCAGCCGGGCGACGGCCGCCTGCGGCTGGCCGGCGGCACGCAGCCGGCGGGCGTCGGAGATCTCCAGCTGAGCGAGTTCCAGTGGCACCCGCAGGCCCTGGGCGCGGCGCCAGGCGGTCTCGAACGCCGCGGCCGCTGCAGCGTGGTGCCCGGCCGCGGTGGCCAGGTCGCCACGTAGCCGGGCGGCGGCCACCAGGGCCGACGGCGGGCCGGCCGGTGACAGGGCCGCTTCAAGCTCAGCCAGGGCCGTTCCGGCCCGGCCGAGGCGGGCCAAGCCGATGAGGGCGCCGATCTCAAGGAACTGCCAGTCATAGCGGGCGAAGAAGCTCACCAACTCCGCCTTGCCGGTGGCGCGCACGGCCGCAACGGCGTCGGCAACGCCCTCTAGATCGTCCCGGGCCATCTCCAGAAACGCCCGGGCGATGGCGGCTGCGGTGATCGCCTCCGCGGTGCCGGCGGCCTGTGCGGCCGCGGTGGCCATCTGGACGTGCGCGCTGGCCACCTCGCAGTCGCCGCGCAGCGCGGCAACAACAGCAGCGAAACTGTGGGCCGTGCTTAAGTCGAATACCCGGTCGGCGGCCTGGGCGAGCGAGACGGCCAGCTCAGCATGCAACATGGCGTCGTCCCAGCTTCCGAGGCGCCACTCGGCGCCGGCCAGGTAGCTCAGGCACTGGCTAGCGTAGCGCAGCGGGACACCGGCGCGCAGCCGCGCCACCGCGGTGGAAAGGTCGGCGATCGCCCCGGCCAGGTCCTCGGCCAAAACTCTGGCCATGCCACGCAGCGCCAGCGTGTCGGTGTCCTCCGGCGGCACTTCGGACGGGGCGGCGGGCAGGAACGCTAGCCGGGCCAGGCCCTCGGGTCCCCGCCCATCAGCGAAAAGGGCGATCGCCAGCACGCCCAGGGCGTCGTGGCGCATGGCGGCCGGGGCGGCGCCGACCCCGGCGGCGCGCTCGCCCCACTCGATCGCCTCCGGGATCCGGCCCGCGACCAGACACAACACCTCCAACTGGTAAGCGGCTGCGGCGCCCACGAATGCGTCCCTCGCCGGGTCGTGGGTCTGCCACGCCGCCAGCAGGCGGGCCTCGGCCGCGGCGGCCCGGCCCGCAAGCAAATCCAGTGTGCCCAGCAGCGCGCTGCGCCGGGCGCCGGGCCCGGCGTCCCCCATACGGGCGGCAAGTACCTTCGCCTCAGCCGCCTCGCCGTAAAAGGCCAGGATCTCCAGCGCGTCCAGCAGGCGGCGATCGGCCGCCTCCGGGTCGCTGCTGGCGGCTGCCGCCTGCGCCAGCCAGGCCGCCGCCTGCACCGTCCGGCCCAGGCGGCGGGCATCCCGGGCGGCCGCCTCCAGGTCACCGGCCAGCACATCGTCCGGGCCCACCGCCGCCGCGACCCGGTGCCCCAGCGCCCGGTCCCGATCCACCAGGCCGGCCGCCCGCTCATGCAACCGGCGGCGCCGGGCCGGGCAAAGATCGCCGTACACGGCCCGCTGCACCAGCAGGTGGGGGAACCCGATCCCGGCTGCGGTCCCGCCGGGCTGCTCGATCAGCATCCCCGCCGCCACCGCCTCCGCCAAGATCGGCAGCGGATCGTGAAGGCCCGCCAGCGCGGCCGCCGCCGCCAGCTCGCAGTGGTGGCTGAGGTGACCCAGCACCGCCGCCGCGACCACCAGCTCCCGGGCCGCCGGGCTCAGCGCGCCCAGCCGCAACAGCACCATCCCGGCCAGCGACCGCGGCACCCGCACCGTCCCGCCGGGCCGGTCCAGGCCCCCGGCCCCGGCCTCTTCCAGCACCGCCCGGCAATACAACGGGTTACCGCCGGTCTCCTCGAGCAGACGGCCGACGGCGCGGTGCGGCAACTCCCCAGCCTCCAGCGCCCGGCCCAGTGCCACCACATCCTCGGCCCCCAGGCCAGCAAGGCGGACCCGGTTCGCCCGGTGATCCCCGGCCAGGAAACGCTGCCAGCCCTCACCTAGCCGGAACAGCTCCCCCGCCCGGGCCGACACCACCACCAGCACCTGATCGGCCTGCAGCCGGCGCACCGCGAACAGCAACGCCCGCGCCGACGGCCCATCCGCCCACTGCAGGTCATCGATCACGACCAGCACCATCGTCGGGAACTGGCCCAGCCAAATCACCAGGTCGGCGCCCACCGCAAGAGGGTCCACCCCGTCGCTCAGCTGCGCGGCCAGCAACCCCGGCGGCCTGCCCGTCCCGCGGGCACTGGCCACCAGCTGACCCACCACCCCATACGGCAGCAACAGCTCCGCCTCATCGCCACCGGCGCGCAGCACCGTCGCGTTGGCCAGCCCCGACGCGAACCGCGTCAGCAGGCTCGACTTGCCGCCGCCCGCGTCCCCCTCGATGAGCACGACCTGGGGCTGGCCGCGGCGTGCCGCCGCCGCAGCCGCCGCCAGCACGGCCAGCTCACCCGCCCGGCCAACGAACACCCGCCCGGCCAACGAACACCCCCCTGCCAGTAGCAGCGGCAGACGGCAACGTGTCCAGCGCAAAAGTCAACGCTCGCCTCCCGACGCCGGGCCTGCAAACCCGGCAGGCGGCCACCCGGCCGCCCCGGTTCGTCCTACTTTCACAGAGGGCCGCCCGCCACGCCTGATACCTCCCAACGCGCCCCAGTTACGCGACCCGCCGCCTCGGCCGATTTCCGATGCCGGAATCGTCTCGCCGCAAGAGGGTGTTTGCTGTGCGGTCAGCCGTGCGATGCAGGCAGAGTCTCCCCGCTTGCCACACTGCCCGCGCTCAGATCCCCCCGCTGCGGCGATTCGCCTCTTCGGTCGCTCGCGGAGGCCCGGCGGGCCTGGCAGCCGTTATAAGGCCGGCAGACAGGCATGGCATCGCGGCGGGGAGCTCGCCGCGTGTGCTGGTGCGCCTGGCGGGGACGCTTGTCCGCGACGAGTCAACGGCCAAGGAAGTCGCACAGGACTCACCCCGACCGGGCCGTCAGCCGCCACGTGAACGCGACGCGGCCCTCCGCCGCACGCCGGTACGGATCGCCGACGCTTTCCTGCACCCGCGCGCCGGCCATGGTGTCCGTTAGGGGATCCCCGGGTTCATCCGGACATCCGGACAGTCGGCCGCGCGGCCACAGCGACGTGCGAAGGTGCCGTCTCATATGACCTGTCCGGTGAACGTCTCACTGAGCGGGGGCTATCCGGACGGCGCACCCGGCGCCGGGGTCAAGAACCGCCGAGCCTCCGCAGGTCAGAGGTATCCGTTGGGTCTTCCGCCAGTACTACCGGGACCCCCCGCCAGGCGGCCATCCGGTCCGTGATCGTCACGCTGACACCCGGCCCCTATCGGCGGTGTTCAGCAAACTAGACGGCCTGACGCGGCTCCCGGCGCCGTTGTTACCGGTCCCCGAGATGCGCCCGGATCGGCCAATTCCGCATGCTTCGGCCCTCGGCCATGCGGCCCGCAAGAACCGTCTGGTGCTCGCGCGCTGGGACCGAGAAACCGCTCGCTGACCCGCAGTTTAGCGTCGGGCTACTCGATGTGCCGTGGCGTGTCGGGGACGATATCGGTCAGCCCCTTGTGTATCGACCCATGCCTGACGGCGTAGGCCGATTCCACCCCGAAGGCGGCGGCCTCGTTGCTTTCGCCGGGCAACATCAGGGCATATTCCGCGGTCAGGCCAGTCAGGTTGGTCCACTCGTTGTGAATGAGGTCCTGGCGCAGAGTCTGATCGTCGCCGGCCGCGATGACCTGCGGGTGCAGGAGGGCGGTGCCGGTCTTGCTGAGTACCTCACCGTGCGCCGCACGAGCGACCGGAAGCGGACCCCCTGATCTACTGGACGGTCGACACGGCAGGGTCGATTGCCGTGCACAGCCAGCTGATCAGCTGCTCCGCCTCCGAGGTCCACGCGATGGTCGAAGGGGCGATGCGGCACGGCACCAGCATGGAGGTCGAGCAGAACTTCGTCGACTCCCACGGCGCCAGCTTCGTCGGGTTCGGCATCACCAGGCTGCTGGACTTCGACCTGATCGCCCGGTTCAAGCAGATCAACACGATGAAGCTGTACGTGCCAGGCCCGGCCGGCCCGGCGGCCAGTACGCCTACCCCGCTCTCGCGCCGGCGCTGACCAGGGCAGTGCGCTGGGACGTCATCGAGAACAACTACGACCTCATGATGAAGTACGCGACCGCGATCCGGCTGCGGACCGCCTCCACCGAGGCGCTGCTGCGCCGCTTCACCTCTGAGACCACCCACCCGGCCTACGCCGCGATGCTCGAGACCGGCCGTGCCCAGCGGTCGATCTTCCTGGCCCGCTCGCTCCGCGACCGCGACCTGCAGCGCGAGACCGAGTCCGGCCTCAACGTGGTCGAGAACTACAACGGGGTCAACGACTACATCAGGTTCGGCAAGCGCGGCGAGCTCGCCTCCAACCGCCGCGAGGAGCAGGGACTCGGGATGCTGTGCCTGCATATCCTCCAGAGCAGCCTCGGCCTGGTCAACACCTTGATGATCCAGGACACCGTCGCCCTGCCCGAATGGGAAGGCGTGCTCACCGACGCTGACCGGCGCGGCCTCACCCCGATCTTCCACGCGAACATGACCCCTTATGGGGAGATCCAGCTGCGCACCGACCGTCGCCTGGACCTCGCCGGCGTCCCGTCTCACGGCGATGTTTCGCCGTGAGACGGGACACGCCTATCCTGTTTTCATGTGCGTGATAACGGACCGTTATCACGCCTTAGGCTCCCGGGGATGCGTCGCTGAGGTCTTGGCCGTGCTCAAGCCAGGCAGCAACTCGCAACGACTGCTCCAGCTCGTGGCGGTAGGCATCGGGCCACCTGGCGGCCAGCTCCCGGCGGATGGTGACGGCTTCCTGGATCGCGGTCAGCGCGTCCTCGCGCCGCCCCAGAGCGGCCAGGTCGGCGGACAGGTTGTTCAGTGCCATGGCCAGGTCGGGGCGGAACGCGTCCGGGCGGGCCGCGGCCAGCTCCCGGCGGATGGTGACGGCTTCCTGGATCGCGGTCAGCGCGTCCTCCCGCCGCCCCAGATCGGCCAGGTCGGCGGACAGGTTGTTCAGTGCCATGGCCAGGTCGGGGCGGAAGGCGTCCGGGCGGGCCGCGGCCAGCTCCCGGCGGATGGTGACGGCTTCCTGGCTCGCGGCCAGCGCGTCCTCCCGCCGCCCCAGAGCGGCCAGCCGGACCGACAGGTTGTTCAGCGACGCGGCAAGGCGGTTGGCGGCGTCCGGTTCTTCGCCGATGGTGCCCGCCCGGTACTGGGTGACTTGCTGGCTGGTGAGGGTGGCAGCCAGCGCGGCGAGCCGCACGCTGTGCTTGGGCATCCGGTCAGCAAGTGGGGCGGCCAGGTCGGGCCAGGCGCGCCAGCTGCAGCGCGAGGCTGGCCAGGTCGGCCAGTTCCGCGGGGCCGGTGGTGATGGCCAGGTCGACGATCCGGGGCAGTGCCCCGGTGAGCAGCTCCTCAAGAGCCGCCCGGACGGCGGGCTGGTTCGGGGCGCCGCGGGTCAGCTCGGCCAGCAGCTGTGTGAGCAGTCCGGCTTCCCGGGGCCGCCCGATGGCGAGCCGGGCGGCGGCGGCGGCGAGGGCGGGCAGCTGCGCGGTGTCGGCCAGGTGCTGTTCGGCGAGCAGATCCGGCCGCAGCGGGTTCCAGTACCCAGGTCCGGCATACAGCCGGTGCGCCCACGCCGCCAGCGCTTCGGCCCCGATCCGGGTGACCTCGGCCTGGTTCGGCAGCGCCGCGAGCAATGATGTAGCGCACGCCTGGTCGCCCGCGGCGGTCAGCGTGGCCAGCGCGACCACCTGGTCGGCCAGCGGCAGGTCCGGGTTGAACGATAGATACGACCCGGCGCCCAGGTCATACCAGCGGGTCCGTTCCCGCTCACACAGCGCCCGCAGCAGCCGCTGCCGGACCGCCGGGCCCGGCTGACCCGCGGTGATGTCGTCCGGGGGGCGGTCCCCGGCCGGGTCCGGCGGCGATGGGGTGGCGGGCAGGTCCACCGTGCGCAACAGCGCGGCGATGTGGATCAGCAGCGGTTCGGCGTACGCCGGATCAGCCAGCCCGGCCGGCGGGGGCGGGTGGACCGGCCGCGCCGCGGCGCCGCCATAGGCGGCGAACGCGGCGCTGGCGCGGCGGAAGTGCTCGGCCCGGCCGGCGGTCGGGACGGGATGCCGGTCCAGGTCCAGGATGGTGTAGGCGCTGGCCAGCTCCTGCTGGCGGACCAGCCGGTCCCACCAGGCCCCGGCGGCCCGCGCCAGCAGCAGCAGCCCGACCGGCGGCCCGGCATCATCCCACCGCAGATAATCGACCAGGGCGGAGATCAGGCCCGTGCGCAAGTCGGCGTCATCGACCACCAGCAGCGTCGGCCGCACCAGCCGGTCCGTGGCGGCCCCGTCCCGGCGCTGGTCATCGGCTAGCCCGGCGTCCCACCCGGTCACCAGCATCTGCACGCACGCTTCGCGTCCAAGCCGGGTCTTGCCCGACCCGCCGCCGCCGGTCACCAGCAGCACCGGCCTGTCGGCCGGGTCCTGGCACCAGCCAGTGACCCGATCCAGCACTGCCTGGCGGCCCAGGAACGGCACCAGCCCATGCTCGGGGTTCAACAGCGTAGACGGCTCCGGCCGGAACCGGCGGCTGACCGGCCGGTACGCCGGGGCAAGGCTGACCGTCTGCCCGCCCGGCAGCCGCAAAAACCCGCCGGCGCCGACCGGCGCCGCCTCGGCCCGCACCCCATGGCGGCCCAGTACTGCCCGGAACCTCTGGTCGGCGAGCAGCCGACCCGTCGGCACCGCGACCAGCCGGCCCTGATAGCGGCCCGGATCGACGGTGATCACCCCGACCAGATGGCTGTCCGCGATCACCGCCGCGCCGGACATTCCCGCCCACGGCGACCCACCCTCCCGGGCCGACGGCGATGCCGAAGCCACATCCAGATCCAGCCGGCCCTGCCGCAGCTGCCCAAGCGGGGCCAGCTGCCCGTACACGTGCGCGGTGTCCCGCATCCGGTCCGGCCGCGCCGACGCCCACGGGAACCCGACCGCCGCGCACGGCGCCGGATCACTGCCGGCCAGTTCCCCCCAGCGCAGCACCGCCTCCCCGCCGGGCGCCCGCCAGCCCTCATCCTCGATCACGGCCAGTGCCGCGTCCGCGTCGGCATCTTCCCACTCCACCCGCGCGGGCAGCCATCTGGTCACTCCCACCGGGCGGACCCGCAGCTTGTCGCCCGGCCCGGCCAGCGCCGGGGCGATCACGTGCCGGGCGGTGAGCACCAGCCGATCACCGATCCGGTACCCCGAGCCAGAGCCCTCGATATCCGGGCCCGCCGCGTACAGCTCGCACACCCGGTACCGGTCAACACCCATTCCCCCTCCATTGCCGCGCCTACCGGAAGCTGTCCCCAGACAGGGGGAGCGCTCGCTGGGCTACGGAGGGGGGGCCGCCGGTTCCGGCCCGCGGCGGGCGTCGGTGACCTGCGCGTCCTCGCCGGTCTCCGCGTTCACCGGCTGCAGCGTCACCTTGATCCGCCGCGTGGTCGCATGCGCTAGCTCGCCCTTGCCGCCCAGCGTCAGCACCCAGATTTGCACGCCCGCCTGCCCACCGCCGGTGCGAGTCACCGCGACCTCGAACTCCAGCTCCACCGGCCCGGTCCGGAACTGGATCGACTCTCCCAGGCCGGCCGCCTGCGCCGAGCTCAGCTCACGACGCACCGCTCCGATCGTGTCCGCCAAGCTCGGCTGCTTGCCCTCTCCGTCACCCACGGCAATACCCCTCCACTTGGCGTCATCCCGTCATACCACCCGTCCGCCAACGCTCGCACACCGGTCACCGATGCCCGGTGGCCACGGCCGACCGGCATAGCCATCGGATAATGGGCTGTTATCCGGTACATCAGGAGGACGCGGTCCCGCGCGAGCAGCCGGTCCCGGCAGGCGGCGACTGCGCGACTCGCGCACGTTATCCGGTACATCACCAGCGGCACGCGGAGCCGGCATGACAGGGCAGCAGGCGGGCAGGGCCGTGACCGCGGTCCGGGGCGGCACCGTTGCCCTCGCCGAGGCGGCCGACGCGTTCCTGTCCTCGCCGCGGGCGGCCAGCCCCAACACGCGCCGCGCCTACGCCGGCGTGCTCGACCGTTTGGTCGCCGAGCTCGGCCCGGGCCGGCAGCTCGCCGCCGTGCCCGGCGACGAGATCGCCGCCGCGCTGCGCCGCCTGTGGGGTGAAAGCGCGCCGGCAACATGGAACCGCAACCGGGCCGCCGTCGTGTCCTGGCTGACCTGGTGCGCCGTGAAAAAGCGGTGGGCCGCCCCGCAGCTGCCGCCTGACGCCGAGCGGCGAAGGGAAACACGACGCCACCAGGGCGCTGCCCCGTGGCCGCGTCGAGCGGCTGCTGTCCCGGCGCGACGTCCCGCTGCGGGAGAAGACGCTGTGGCGGATGCTCTACGAGACCGCAGCCCGCGCTCCACCTCCTGCAGTCCAGCCTCGTTTTCATCAACACCCAGCTCCTCCAGGCGGTGCTGTGCGACCCGGCCTGGGCGGGCAGGCTGACGGAGGAAGACCGGCGCGGCCTGTCCCCGCTGTTCTGGTCGCACGTCAACCCCTACCGGCGGTTCCGCCTCGACATGGACACCCGCCTCGACCTCACTGCCGCATGACGCGGCGCCCCCGATCTAGCGCGCCCGGGAGATAGCCGCCCAGGTTCCGGCCTCGAAGCCTCGAAGCCTCGAAGGGGTGAGCGACACATATGTAGGGGTCCCACATCTTCGCTGGTTATGATGGGAGTCTGGTTGTGACAGTCGCAACCAGATGGGGAGTGCGCATGACCGAGCCGTCGCTCCCGGAGCTGGAGGCGGACCGGGACCGCCTGTATGCGCAGCTCAGCATGGTCGGCGACTTCCGGCGGGGATCGGTGAGCGAGAACTGGCGCAAGTGCGGCAGGCCGAACTGCGCGTGCGCGGCCCTGGATCATCCCGGGCACGGCCCGCGGTTCCTGTGGACCCGGTCGGCGGGCCGCCGGAAGACGGTCGGCCGCCAGCTCGCGGCGGCGGAGGTGGAGAAGGTGCGCGGCGAGGTGGCCCGGCATGCGGAGTTCACGGCGGCCGTGGAGCAGATCATCGAGGTGAACGAGAAGATCTGCGAGGCGCGGCCGCGGCCGGCACGGATGCGCCCTCCGTGCCGGAGGGCGAAAAAGGGGGCTCTTCGAGGCGCTCGCGGCGGGGAGGTCCGCCGAGATAGGGCGGCTGGCGGCGGAAGCGGCACGGTCGCTGGGCTGCGGCGATGCCGGCCTGGAGGCCGCCGAGGCGGTGATCCGCGCCGGGATGCTGGCCGCGGGGTGCGGCATGCTCGGGCAGCTGCTCGCCGCTGACCCGGGCCACCGCGGCCCCCGGGTGCCGTGCGGCCGGGGGCACGAGGCGGAATTCGTCTCCTATCGGGACAAGGTCATCGACACGGTGCTCGGCCCGGTCACCCTGACGCGCGCCTGGTATCACTGCGCGGCCTGCGGGCACGGCCTCGCGCCGCGCGACGCCGAGCTGGGGGTGGCGGGCGCGTCCCTGTCCCCGGGGCTGACGGCGATCACCGAGCGGGCTGCGGCCGCCTGCCCGTTCGCGAAGGCAGCCGGGCTGCTGGAAGACCTGGCCGGGGCCCGCCTGACGGTCAAGCGCGTCGAGCGTGCCGCTGAGGCCGGCGGCGCAGCGCAGGCCGCCGCCGTCCGGGACCGCGCCCGGCTCATCGCCGCCCGCAGGCTGGTGCCGCTGCCGCCGGTCCCGCTGCCGGACAAGCTGTATGCCGTCATCGACGGCACCGGCGTCCCCATGACCGCGGGAGAAACAGCCGGGCGGGCCGGCAAGGGCGAGGACGGCCGCGCCCGCACCCGCGAGGTCAAGCTCGCCGTGTTCTTCACCCAGGACAAGCTGGACAAGGACGGCTACCCGGTGCGGGACCGGGACTCCTCCAGCGTCATCGCCACCTTCGAGCCGGCCGGCGTCTTCGGCGACCTCGTGAAAGCAGAAGGCATCCGCCGCGGCGCGGACCACGTCCGGCAGTTCACGATCCTGGGCGACGGGGCCGCCTGGATCTGGAACATCGCCGCCGCGAAGTTCCCGGAGGCCACCCAGATCGTGGACCTGTTCCACGCCCGCGAGCACCTGCACGGCCTCGCGAAAAGCCTGGAGTTCATGCTCGGCGACCGGAAAGAAGAATGGCTCGCCGCCCGCCTGGAGGACCTCGACTACGGCTGCATCGACGGCATCACCGCCGCCGCCCGCGTCTTTCCCCTGGAAGGCGTGAAAGAAAGACGAGCTGGACACCGCCCTGGGCTACTTCGAGAACAACGCCCCCCGCATGCGCTACCACTGGTTCCGCCAGTGCGGCCTGTTCGTCGGCTCCGGCGTCGTCGGGGCCAGCTGCAAGTCCGTCATCGGCCAGCGGCTCAAGCAGTCCGGCATGCACTGGACCGTCTGCGGCGCCGACGCCATCGCCACCGTTGCAGCAGAGTGCTTGTTAGCGCTCATGCCACAGTCCTGCCTTGCGGCGGGACGGTCCCGGTCTGACCCGTGTACGCGGTGCCGGGTTGACGTTTCGCAGCCACCAGCGACCCGGGGGTCGTCTTACGGTCGGCTCCACGTCCGTTGCTGTCCGGGCCACTCCCGGCCAGTTGACGCTTACCGTATTCGGCGAGGTTCACGGCGGCGTTCCGGTCCCGGTCAGCGACCAGCCCGCACGCCCCGCACACGTAGGTCCGCTCGGACAGGAGCAGCTTGGTTTTCACCGCTCCACAGCCTGAGCATGTCTTACTACTGGCGAACCACCGGTCTGCGACTATCACAGCCCCGCCACGCCAGGCGGTCTTGTACGCGACCTGCCGCCGGAACTCAGCGAACGAGGCATCCGCCACGTGGCGGGCCAGCCGCCGGCTGGCGAGCATCCCATGCACCGAGCATCCCATGCACATTGAGGTCTTCGATCACCAGCGTCCCGAACCGGCCGGTCAGGTTGGTGGTGGCCTTGTGCAGCGCGTCCCGCCGCTGGTCGGCGACACGGCCCTGAACCTTCCCCAGCGCCACCGCGGCGCGGCGCCACCGGTTCGACGGCGGCTGCCGGGCCCGCCGGTCCGGGCCCCGCCGCCGGCACACGGTGCGGGACAGGCGGCGGACCTTCCGCAGCGACCTGCCCAGGTGCCGCGGATTGGGGATCTGCTCCCCGGTGGACACGACGGCGAGGGTCTTGATCCCCAGGTCGACGCCGGCCACCGCGCCCGGGTCGGCCGGTGACGGCCGGGACACGTCCTGCTCGACGGTGAACGCGGCGAACCAGCGGCCCCGCTCAAACCGCACCGACACGCCCAGCACCCGCGCCGTCCCCGCCACGACCAGATCAGCGAGCCGGGTGCCGGGCTCGTGCAGCTTCACCCGGCCGATCCGCGGCAGCACCGCATGCCGGGCCTCGCAGCGGAACGCGCCGGTGGTGAACCGGATCGACGGGCGGGCCGTCCGCCTGGACCTGAACCGGGGAAACCCGGCCGACTTGCCTTTCCGCTGCCCCTTACGGGAGCCGGCCCAGTTTTTCAGCGCCCGCGCGAGCTGGTCCAGGCCGGTATTGAACGCCTCCTTCGAGCACTGCGCCCACCAGGGCGCGGCCGTGCCCTTGGCGGCGTTCCAGTCTTTGCGCAGCGAGTACAGCGACCATGAGATGGCGGGGGTCAGGTCGCCGCCGGTGATCCCGTAGGTGGCTTCCGCCGCCCGCTGATCCATCACGGCTTTCACCCGTGCCAGGCCCCAGTTGAACGCCACCCGCGCCGCACCCGCATGCGACCGCAGCGCCCGCTCCTGCGCCGGGGTGGGATCCAGCGCGAACCTGTAAGCGAGCAAGCCGGTCATGCTGGGCCGTCCGTTGAAGTCACGGCAGCTACCGCACGCGCGGCCCGGTTCGCGGCGGCACGCCGCCCGTACAGGCGGGCGCACAGGGACGTGAGGATCTCGGTCACGTCCCGCACCAGGTCATCGTCTACTCCGGCCGGGTCCACCACGAGCAGCCCGCGCCCGGACGCGGCGAGTGCCGCCTCGACGTACTCCGCGCCGAACCGGGCGAATCGATCCCGGTGCTCCACCACGATCATGGTCACGGACGGGTCGCGGAGCAGGGCGAGGAACTTACGGCGCTTGCCGTTCAGGGCGGATCCGGTTTCGGTGACCACGCGGCCGACCGTGATGCCGCGCCCGGTCGCCCACGCGGTGACCCGGGCCACTTGCCTGTCTAGGTCGGTTTTCTGATCTGCCGACGAAACCCGGGCGTACACGACAGCGCTCCCGGCATTGCCCGGGGCGGGAGTTTCCCCGACGAGGATCAGGCCGCCGACCCGGCGAGCCTGGACAGGCAGCATGCCCGCAGCGAACCAGCGGCGCGCGGTCGCATACGAGACGCCTTGCCGCTCAGCCCACTGCTTCAGGTTCACGCGACCATCATAGTAAGCTGTTGAGCGCTATAGCACGCGACGCGCCAAACAGTTTATCCCCTCCGCTGCCAGCAGGCCAGCCGCCCCGGAGACCAGATCTGGCACGCGCGCCGCAACCAGACTCCAGCCGCCTGACCAGCCCAGCCCGCTAAACGATGTTGATCACCTGCAAAAAATGACGCGCACCCGTTTTATCTCCTGCTCGCCTTGAGCGCGGCGACGGTGACGTCAGACAGGCGGCGCAGGTAGTCGTCGTCGATCACGCCCTGCGAGATGAGAAGCCGGAAGCCCAGTGGGGCCGCCAGCAGGTCGAGGGCCAGTTCGTGATCGAGGTCGGCGGGCAGCTCACCGCGATCGATCGCACGGGACAGCATGGCATCGGCGTTCTCGCGTCGTGGCGTGGCGATGACCTCGCGTAGCGCCGCCGACAGTGCGGGGTTACGGGGTGACTCGGCGAGAAAATCAGGTGCTATGCGGCTGACCAGCGGACTGCTGAGCTGGCTGAAGGTGTCCCTGATGTGCGCCTCGACGTCACCGCGGAGGGTGCCGGTGTCAGCCTGGATGAGCGCGTGCTCCCTGACGGCGCGGGCTACCAGGTCGATCAGCATTGTGTCCTTGGAATCCCAGCGGCGGTACAGCGCCGCCTTGCCCACGCCAGCCCTGCGGGCCACCGCCTCCATCGACATCCGAACGTAGCCGGTCTCCGCCAGTTCCGCGAAGGCGGCGGCCGTGATGGCGCTGGTGACGTTCTCCTGGAGCACGGCTGCCCCAGAAGGCCGCCTTCTCGCCGGTTCTCCCATGAGTCGAGCATACATCGCGACGGAACGGTTGCGTTCCATCAAACGGTGGCGTAACCTGAAAAATGGATGGAACGGATCGGTTCCGTCGCGAGAGGAGATGCCGATCATGAAGTTCCTGTTCGACGACGAGTCATTCTCTTTCGAGGCGCTGCGGGCGGCCGGGTATGCCAGCGGGAGCGGCGCTGATCTTGGCGAGGTCCTCGTGACCTGCGCCAGCATCCCTGACGGTGACGAGGAAGCGTGGTGCCGCCAGTGGGGCGCCCTCGCCGACCGGATCCGCGGAATCGGCCTGGCCGCCCTCGCGGCCGGCCACCGGATCAGTGCGCGGGACGCGCTGCTGCGCGCCTCGAACTACTACCGCACAGCCGAGTTCTACCGGCGCAGCGACCCGGACAACGACGCCGAGTCGGCGCGCCTTGCCCGGTTGTCGCGGGAGTCTTTCGCGGCGGCCGCCGAACTGCTTGACGTGCCCGCGCGGCGGGTCGCGATCCCCTACGAGGACACGACACTGCCCGGCTACCTGTTCCGCGCAGACGACCCCGGGACCGTGCGGCCGACCCTGGTCTACCACGGGGGTTTCGACTCCACGCTGGAGGAGAGCTACCTCGCGATCGCGCGGGGCGCACTCGAGCGCGGGTACAACGTGCTCGCGTTCGACGGCCCAGGGCAGGCGACGGCCCGCCGCCTTCAGGGCCTCGTGTTCCGCCCGGACTGGGAAAAGGTCGTCACCCCGGTCATCGACTACGCGGCAGCCCTGCCCGAGGCCGACGAGCGCCGGATGGTCCTGATGGGGACCAGTTTCGGCGGTTACCTCGCCGCGCGGGCGGCCGCCTTCGAGCACCGGATCGCGGCGCTCGTGCTCAACGACGGGCTGTTCGACTTCGGCGGGGCGGTGCTGCGCGGCCTGCCCCCGGCACTTACCGCCCTGATCGAGGCGGGCCGCGACGCGGAGGCCGAGGCCGTCATGGCGCAGGCCGCCGCGCACAGCACGTACCTGCGCTGGTCGGCAGGCAACTCGCGGTGGACATTCGGCGCGACGAGCGCCGCCGAGGCACTGCGGGAGATGCGCGCCTACACCATGGCGGGCATCGCCGACCGGATCACGTGCCCCACCCTGGTCCTTGACCCGGAGAACGACCAGTTCTTCCGCGGTGAGCCACGCCGGATCTTCGACGCACTGCGCTGCCCGAAGGAACTGATCACGTTCTCCGCCGCCGAAGGTGCCGGGGAGCACTGTCAGGAAGGCGCAGGCCTCCTGACCGAGCAGCGCGTCTTCGATCGCCTCGACGAACTTCTCCGCTAGGCCTCGCGGTGCCACTGAGGGTGACGCGGGCGAGTTGGCGACACCAGGTCACACCGAGGTCCCAGGTTGCCAGCGGCTAGACGAGGGCTGCGATCAGAACGACGAACAGCAGGGTCAGGACCGCGCCGACCGCGTGCAGGATGAGCATGCGGGGCGTAACCGACAGCGGCGCGGTATTGGGGTCCCCGGTGGCACCGTCACAACCAGACAGGCATCATCTGAGCTGCCCCGTCGCGAAGATGATCTTGGTTACCTACAAATCTGACGTGCACCCGCCTCGAAGTGGCGGGCAGCAGTGAGGACGTGCTCCCGTGTTATCGTCGAGGTCTGCGGCAAGATGCGTACGCCGCCCGCCGGCGCTCCTGTAGCGACCCACGCCGCTGGGCTGATAGCCGGCCAAGGTCTCCCGGGGCCCGCATCATTCTGCCTTGACCTGCGTTCCAAGCCTGGCAGACGCGTGGGGTTGCCTGAATTGGAGCAGATCATGCCGCAGCACCAGCCGACCTCCGCGAAAAAAGCCCGCGAAATCGTCCGCAAGGGCGACGGAAAGTTCACCGAGAAGCTCCGTAACCAGCGCAAGGAGCAAGAGCGCCGCCACTCGCGGGAACAGTGGCCGGTTCGCTGGACGGCGCGGAACGGCGCGGGCTTTGGCTTGGCCTTCGGGGTGGCGATCGGCCGCGCTGGGGACCGCGACGTGATCGTCTCCGGCTTTAATGACGGGACGGTGCGGAGATGGGACGCGGCCACCGGCGACCCGATCGGAACCCCGCTAGTAGGCCTCCGAGGGGGGTCCGGGCCCGGCGACCTTGAAGCTTTCGGCAGCGTGTGGTCGGTGGCTGCTGGCCGGGTCGGGGACCGCGACGTGATCGTCTCTGGCTGCGGCGACGACGGCGAGGTGGACATCTGGAAGGCGGCCACCCGCGGCCTGGTCAGGAGGCTGGAAGCCATTCCCTATGGGGTCCACATCGGCAGCCCGGTTCATGCGGTGGCGATCGGGCGGGCCGGGGACCGCGACGTGATCGCCGCTGGCTCCGGTGATGGGTTGTGGATCTGGGACGTCACAGGTGACTCGGTGAGGACCCTGCGTGCCGGGGACTTCGAGCCGTGCGTGTGGTCGGTGGCCGTCGGCCGGGTCGGGTGCCGCGACGTGATCGTCTCCGGCTCCGCAGACGGGACGCGGAGATGGGACGCGGCCACCGGCGACCCGATCGGAACCCCGCTAACCGGCCATCTCGGCAGCCTGGTGAAGGCGGTGGCGATCGGGCGGGCCGGGGACCGCGACGTGATCGTCTCCGGCTTTGATGACGGGACAGTGCAGATCTGGGACGCTGTAACCGGCGATCTGGCTGGGGCGGTGGACCACGACAGTGCGATTCATGTGGTGGCGATCGGGTCGGCCGGGGGGCGGGACCTGATTGTCTCCGGTCACCGGGACGGCACGGTGACGGCACGAGAGCATCACCGGAGCCAGCAGCAACCGTGAAGCGCACTCCTTGCTGTGTCCGGAGGGCAAGCCCGCGCCCGCCGAAATTGCAACCTGAATCTGGACACCCTGCCCGCCTAGTGTCCAGAGCTACCCTGCGAATCCCAGGCCAGGAGAGCGGCTGCCCGAAATATGCAGGTTGGACAGGACAGGAAGCGCGGGGACCTGCCGCCCGCCGGGCCGGCGGCAGGCGGGACCCGCCGGAGGCGTTTAGCACGGCGCGTGCGGGCCGGTCAATCTCACGGTGCCATATCACGATTAGATAACGGGGCTTGGTCAACAATGGGACGCCCAGTGGCAATAACGGGGTCGTGCGCTCCGCCGAGGGAGGTATCGAAGCTTGAGCAGCATCGGCGCCGGCGTCGGCGGCGGTGGCGGTGTACGTCGTCGAGGGCGAACTGATCACGATGGCGCACGTGGGCCGCGTCTCCGCCGATAATCGTGCTACCTGAAACGGCGCCCATCTCTTGCGGTGTAGGTCACAGCGCCCGGACACGGTCAGGTACTCCGTGCACGGATCGAAGGAGTATCCCTCGGCCCGCGCGGTGGCCGGGTCCCGGATCGAAGCGGGTCCGATCTCCGTCACCCGGCCGCACTGCTCGCATTTCAGGTGCAGGTGACCGGCGCGCCGGGTCGGGTAATACTGGAGGTGCGCGCCCCACCCTGGCATGCAGTAGCCGACCATGTCCAGCCGCTCGAACAGCTTAAGCGTGCGGGAGATGGTGGAGTACTTCACTCTGGGTGCCGTCTTCTGCACCTCGAAGAAGATCATATCCTCGGTGCCTTGCTCAAGTTTCCCGACCGCTTCGATGATGAGCTGACGCACCGGTGTGAGCCGGTAACCGTCTTCCACGTGGCCGCCCTGACCCGGGCCGCCGGAGGTCGGCTGGTGCTGCGGCATGATCTGCTCCAATTCAGGCAGCCCCACGCGTCTGCCAGGCTTGGAACGCAGGTCAAGGCAGAATGATGCGGGCCCCGGGAGACCTTGGCCGGCTATCAGCCCAGCGGCGTGGGTCGCTACAGGAGCACCGGCGGGCGGCGTACGCATCTTGCCGCAGATCTCGACGATAACACGGGAACACGTCCTCACTGCTGCCCGCCACTTCGAGGCCGGAACCTGGGCGGCTATCTCCCGGGCGCGCCCGAACGCCTGCCTGTCGTACGGCGAGGCGGATATCGGCACCCGTTCCGCAGCCCTGACCGGCGGACTGCCGGCGCTGTTTAACAGGCGTTCGCCTGTGAAACAGCCTGGCCGCCAGATGCCGAATAGGGCGAACCGTGTTTCAGGGGTCGTTGCATACGGCCAGGCGGATGACACACCCCCATGAAACGATCCGCGGGTGAGCGAGAACGACTTCCTGCGCGTCGAGGCGAACGACTGCCCGATGTCCTCCTGCGCCGCCCCCGCCTGCTCGCCGTGCCGGACCGGCAGGGGCAAGGTGGCCGCGCAGTATCACACCGCCCGGTTCCGGCTCGTGCCGCAGCTGGCGAAGGCGCTCAGCGTCCCGGTCCCGCCGCTGCGCAGGCCGGGCTCGGCCTGGACCGAGCTGCATCGGCCGCCGGCGGCCGATGCCGTGCCGACGGGCCGCGTGCGCATCGGGTACGCCCGCGCCTCCACCGGCCGCCAGTCGCTGGACACCCAGGCCGACTCCCTGCGCGAGGCGGGCGTCACCCGGATCTTCGCGGAGAAGATCTCCACCCGCGCCGTCACCCGGCCCGAGCTCGACAAGGCCGTCGCCCTCGCCGGCGAGATGCGCGCGTCCGGCGTGGCGGTCACGATCGTCGTGCACGAGCACAAGCGGCTCGGCCGCGGCATCGAGCTGGCGGCGCTCGCCGAGCAGCTGCGCGCCGCCGGCATCGGGCTGGAGTTCCTGGCCGGCGAGCTGCAGGGCTCGCACGACCCGTCCGGGATCGTGTTCACCGTGCTGGCCGCGCTGTCGGGAATGGAGCGCGAGTACATCCGCGACCGCACCCTGGAGGGGCACGAGTCGGCCCGCCCGCGGCAAGGCCATCGGCGGCGCGGCCGTCACCGACGAGGCGATGCTTGCTGTGGCGCTCCACCTGCGCGGCCAGGAACTGAGCCTGCGCGACATCGCCGCCCGGCTCGTCATCGCCACGGGCAAGAAGAAAGGCCAGCACCCGTCACCAGCCACCGTCATGCGCATGCTGCGCGAGCACGACGAGAAGACCGCCGCAGCGGCCGCGGTCGCCTGATCATCTGCCGACTCGTGACCTGCACCTGGCAAGACGAGAAGCTACTTTGCGGCTCGCCGTAGCTATAGGAGTCCCAGGTCTTAGCGGGAAGCTGTGGCGGGCCCTGGCTGTGATTGCTATCGCGGCCGGGATTGGCCTCGGCTACCTGCGCTACGGCATGGCTCACGAGCCCGATCCGTCCACGATCGTTCCGCCGGGAGTTTTCGGCCCCCCCGGCGCGGGAACCCGGCCGGCGGGTATCCTGCCCGAGAGTCCATGGTGGCGCTCCGGCACCGCCGCTGCCCCGTGGTAAGGGAGTCCCGCACGCAGTCTGAACTGACCGAGCGCGTCGGGCCCAGCGAGCCCGTGGGCCCGGTTCACGCCCTGTTCCAGCAGCGCGTGTCCGGGGATGACGCCTTGCTTCGGCTGGCCCGGCTCCGGTTCGCCCAGATGGGCGTGTCCGCCGAGGTGTACGCGGACACGCCGGGCCAGCTCGAGGGCGTGCTGCGGTTCGCCCCGGCCCAGCCGCGCCTGCCGGTCGTGCACCTGAATCGCGGCATCAGCCTGCTGCAGGAGCAAGGTCGGGCGGTGGTCAGGGACTTCGCCGGGCGTTTCGCCGGGCGGATCACCGGCCTGGTCGTCCACGATCGCCGTGCCATGGCGGAACTGGCCGGCGAGTGGCTGGCGGCCATGCGCGATCTGGATGCCTTCCTGGGCAAGGAGGCGCCCGACGTCACGCTGTTCGTCGAGTACGCGGCGGGCCTGGAACCGGGCCGTTTCACCGAGATGGCGGAGCGTCTCCAGGACGCCGCGCACGTGAGCGTCTGCATCGACGTGGGTCACGTCGGCATCCGGCAGGCAGGCGCCCGGTTCACCGAACGCCATCCCGGCCTGGCCATAGGTGATCTCGGCGCGACGGACGTCCGGCTGCCCGCCCTGGTGGCGGACGTCCAGGACGCCGTCGGCGCCGCCGTGGGCGACGTGTGCGAGGTCATCCGCTCGGTGGGCAGGCTGGGCAAGCCGGTCCATTTCCATCTGCACGACGGGCATCCGCTGGTCCCGGGCCTGGCCGACCACTTCAGCTTCCTCACGCGGCTGCCGATCCCGTTCAGCTACCAGGGCCGCCGGTCGCTGAGCACGCTGTACGGGCCGGGCGGGCTGGCCGAGATCGTGTCGACCGCGATCAGGGCCTGCCGGCCGCGCGGCGTCTCGTTCACGATAGAGGTCCATCAGGCCGAGGGCCGGCTGCCCCTCGGCGACGCCGCCCCGCTCTTCTCCCACTGGAAGGACACCACGAACGCCGAGCGAATGAACTACTGGCTGAACGTGCTGTCCGAGAACGCCATGCTCATCTCCTGGAGCCTGGCCGACCTGCCCGAGCTCATCCGGGCCCGGCTCCCGGCGGAGTAGGGCTCGCTGGGGACAAAGACGTGGCCCGTTCGGCCCGGCTTCCGGCAGGGTAGGGCTCGCTGAGGATGAAGATGTCCGGCGGGGCCCGTTCGGGAGAATTGATCTGGCTGGTTCAGTGACCGGTCCCGGCCGGAATGCGGAAGATGTGGATCGACTGGTCCTTGGCCCGGCACCGGTGCGGCTGTTCGGGCTTGGCCTTGTCGGAGACCATCACGAACTGGTCCGCGGCGATCCACGACACGCCCTCGGCCGTGCCGTAGACGATCTCGCCGTCGGCGTTCCTCGGCAGTGCGTACGTCGTGCCCGCGCCCATGACCTCCCAGCCCGACGGGGCCAGCCGGCCGATCCACAGCGCCGAGGTGACCTGCGATATGACCGCAACCCGATCACCGCTGATCGAGATGCCGCTGTAGTCCTCGAACAGGACGGTCTCCGGCAGCTTGATGGTGCTGAGCCGTTCCCACTGGTGCGGTCCCCGCCGGAAGACGTGCACCCGCCCGCCGCCGGGAATGCGGCCTTCCGCTCCTCCCCGGCACCGGTTGCCCTCACACAGCCCGAGCAGGTAGGTCTGCCCCTGGCGGCGGACGCAGGCCAGTCCCTCGATGCCCTTGTTCGGCCGGTCGAGCGGGAAGTCCAGCCAGGCCTGGCCAGTGTAACCGAACCCGGCGTCGTACTCCTGCACCTTGGCCATGTACCTCGACCGGCCCCGGGGCAGCGATTCGATCAGGACGTAGTAGCGGCCGTTCCACGGGTCGTGGGTGATGTCCTCGAAACCGGAACGATGGCCCTGGTCCTGCCAGATGATGTAGTTGGCCTCGGCCGAGACAGATATCTCGGCGCCGATCCGCGCGATATGCGGCAGGTTGTCGAAGATGACGTAGAACATCCCGTCCTTGGCCAGCACGCCGCTGGCTTCAAGCCGGGGATCGAGCACCCCGTCCAGGATGTCGAAGACCTTCGCCTCCCTGACCAGCTCAAGCTGCTGCATCGTGGTGTGCGTGGCCACCATCGCAGGCCTCCCGGTGTCGTTCCGTCGGCGTTCCGTCCGCGCGGCCGTCAGGGCGTCCGGGGCAGGGGTTCCATGATGGCGGGAAAGCCCGCGGCGTTCCCGCGCGGTGTGGCCGCCCTCAGCCGCTCAACCTGCTGGCGTGCGCTGTCGTACCGCATCCGGACGTAGTTCATGATGCCGTCGGCCTTCTCCTGCCCGTGCCGGAGCTCGTTCTGCAGGCAGCCGGCCCGGTAGACCTCGTCGTTGGTGAACTGCCGGCCGGTGAACGGCGCCCCGTACGGCGTGGCGGATTCCAGGTAGGCGGCCTGGCGCACGCGGCCCCACAGCCCGGTGCCGGAATCGGCCGCGATCAGGCCCGCGAAGGCGCCGGCGTTGAACTGGGTGTCGAGCAGGTACTCCAGATAGTCGAGGTAGTACTGGCGGTAGTGACCGTTCCGCAGCAGGTTCTGCACCAGCGGGATGCGCGACCGGGCGTGCTGCCGCCAGTAGGCCTCGGTGTTGCTGGGCCAATCGAGGATGTCGGTGTACTGCCACCTGGTCCCGAAGTAGTCGATGCCCAGGCAGTTGTCGTAGTCCCACGGGATGAACGTGAAATAGGGCGCGTGCATGAAGTCGTCTTCCGCGCCAAGCCGCCCGGAGTTGTAGAGGTAGTAGTTGGACGGCGTGGCGTAATAGTTGTCCCAGCTGCCGAGCAGCAGGTTCACCGCGGCCCAGCGGAGGAAGGCGGGCGCGTTCATGATGGCGTCGACCGACTCGCGGAACGCGTCGGTGCCGAACTTCTTGTCGCCGCCGGGCAGGCCCGCGCCGTTGATCGTGCGGATGAACTGGGCCAGGTCGTCGTAGGCGCCGTGGTCATGCTGGCCGGTCTTGAGGCGGTAGGTGCGCTCGTCCGGGGCCGCCGTGAAGTACTGCCGTCCGCTGTCGTCGCCGTCGGGCCCAGTCCGGTGCTCCAGCGTCGCGCATCCGACGTCCCCGCAGTAGGCCTTGTACAGGTGACCGCGGTCGTTGTCACCGAAGTGCTCCTTCAGGAAGCGCTTGTCGACCTGCTCGATGACGGAGAACAGGCCGTAGTACGTGGCGTCGAAGGCAAGCTTGGCGTACGTGTGCCGGGCTGCGGGCACGCCCGCGGCGCGGAAAAGGCGCCACGTGAGGGCCTCGCGCATCTGCGACGGGTCGTTGTACATGGATTTGAGGTTGATCCGGGCCATTCCGGCCAGGTGAGTGCCCGGCCCGGCGCCGTGCCCCGGGCCGAGGGTGACCTTCCAGGACCGTTTCGGGGCGTGCAGCGTCCGGTTGCCGCTGTTGGCCAGGGAGAAGCTCGGCGTGCTGAGCAGCAGTCGCTCCGGGCCCGGCCCGGGAATGTGCTGCTCACTGGCCGGGTCCGTGGGCCACACGTCCAGCCGCGCGCCCGCCGGCGCGCTCACCTGGCCCGGGAGCACGCCGGGCTGCTGCGGGAAGCCCGTGATGTGGAACAGGTACATCCGCGCGGCGAAGAACTCGTCCTTGGCCTGCGCTGAGCCCGCCGTCCATACCGCATCCGCGGTCCGTGCTGCATCCGCGGTCCGTGCTGCATCCGCGGTCAGTGCTGACGTCGCCGTGCCCATGCGTCCTCCCGGTGCGCTAACCCTCTTGCGGATAAGGAGGCGGGCACGGGCGGTCTGATACGCCGCCCGGACGTCCGATTGAGGGCCGGGGCCTGCCCGGCGGCCCCGAGCAGATGCAGGGTGCCGCGCATGGCCCAGGTCCTGACCAGGGAACTGCGGCAGTTCTGGTCCTTGATAGCGACCGGAATGCGGCTACCGTCTAGTGGCATGAGCCGCACCAGTCCGCGTACTGGCCCGCCAACGGCCGCGCGTACCAGCCCGCGTACTTCCCCGGCCCGGATGCGCGAACTCGCCGTCAGCGAGCGAGCCGAACTCGACCGCCTGCTGGATGAGGTGATGATCGCGCACATCGGCCTGTCCACCGGCACCGGGGACGTCGCCGTCATTCCCACTGCGCTGGCGCGGGACGCGGGCTCGATCCTGATCCACGGATCCACCGGATCGGGCTGGATGCGCCCCGCGGCCGATGGGCGCCCCACGTGTGTCACCGTCACGGCGCTGGACGGCATCATCGTCGCACGATCGGCGTTCGAGTCGTCGTTCCGCTACCGCAGCGCGGTCCTGTTCGGTGCCTTCACCCCGGTGCCGGAGCATGCCAAGGAACGTGCGCTGCAGAATATTACCGAACGGATTCTGCCGGGACGTTCCGGCGAGATACGCGCCCCCCTCCCCCGCGAACTGGCGGCCACGCTGGTGCTCGAGATGCCGATCGGCGAATGGTCGATGAAGGTGTCCGCCGGATGGCCCGAAGACCCCGCCGAGGACGTCGCCGGCGATGCATGGGCCGGAGTCATCCCGTTGTCCCCGCCGCGCCCGGGCGTGCCGCAACCCGCCCCCGGCCTGCGGGCGGGGATAGCGGTGCCGGGTTCCGTGCGGGTACGGACGGGATCTCGTTTATGGCGGCTCCTTGGTCAGCTCCGAGAGCTCCGGCTGAGCAGCTGCCGCGGCGGCGCTGCCCTCCAGCTGCAGGTGGGGTACGACCGGCTCGAGCCAGCCGGGCATCCACCAGGCCCGCGCGTCCAGCAGCGTCATGACCGAAGGCACCAGGATCATCCGGATCAGGGATGCGTCGATGAGCACGGCAAAGGCCATTCCGATGGCGAGCATCTTCACCGTGGGGTCAGGGTCCAGCACGAAGCTCGCGAACACCACGACCATGATGGCGGCCGCGGTCGTGATGACCCTGGCCGTGCCCCCGATGCCGATCGCGACACTGCGCTGGGCGTCCCTGATGAGCATCCAGCTCTCGTGGACCCTCGACAGGAGGAAGACCTCGTAGTCCATCGACAGGCCGAAGACGATGGCGAACACGAGCATCGGCACGTAGGCCGGGATCGGCAGCGTGGTGTGCACGCCGATCAGGCTTGCCCCCCAACCCCATTCGAAAATGGCAACGATCACCCCGTACGCGGCGCCGATGGACAGCAGGTTGAGTATTGCCGCCTTCGTCGCGATCACTACCGACCGGAAGGCCATGATCAGCAGGACGAACGCGATCGCCACGACGACGAGAATCAGCCACAGCATCCGCGAGCTGATCCGCTTGGTGAAGTCGACCGCGCCGGCCGTGGCTCCCGTGACGTAGGTAGTCGCGTGTTCCTTGGGCAATACGTTGTCGCGCAGATCCGTGATCAGGTTCGCGGTGGCGCTGCTTTGTGGCCGTGTCGTCGGGATGACATTGAACGCCGCCGTGGTCCCGGCCGAGTTCACCGACGACGGAGTGACGGATGCGACGCCCGCCGTCTTTGCGACGTCATTCTGCATCGTGGTGAGCACGCTGGCCACCCCCCATGGCCAGGGCCGGTCGCTGACCTTCCGCCCCCAGCGGGCGAACACGCTGCGCTCGTGCTGCTCGTGGGTGGCCGCGGCGGTCTGCTTCGCCTCCTGCTGCGCCGATACGCCCGCCTTCCTGGCGTTCCGCCGCGCGGACAGCGCCCGGACGCTCTGCCCAGCCGTGCCCATGAACGCCGGAACCAGGGTCAGGGCCGCGGCCATCGTGACCACGACGACGACCGCGGCGGCAAGCCCGAGCGACCCCACGAACGCCACACCGGACACGTATTATCCAGCGAGTCCGGGTTCACGTTCCACGAGACGCTGGAGTAGGCGATCGTGCCGTCCTTCGACACCAGCCCCGAGTTCGCCGAGGCGAACGGGCTGACCGCCGTGAGCACGTTTGGCAGCTTGGACCACCTGAAGACGATCGGCTGCCAGGCTAGCGGCCTGATCAGTGATGAGGATCTGCTGAAGGCCGTGCGGGGTGAGACCCGCCGGGGTGGTTATGACGGGGTGATCCTGGCGACCGGCAGGCAGGATGACTCCCTGCTGGCCGGCGTCCTGGGCCGGGATCCGGTTCATCGGTTGCGGCGGCAGTGGGGCGAGCGGCTGATCGTATTCCCGTCCGCTTCGGGCGCGGCGGAGTCAGCCGTTTGACGAGTCCGGCACGCTGTCTCCGCGGGGGTGCGGGGCTGGCGCTGGCGCCCTTGCCCGGCTCCGGCAAGGAATCAGCGATCTAATAGAAGATCACCCCGGTCGATCAGCCGGGGGGTCGCCTGAGCCACCTTCACGGGCCTGCCTTCGTTCGTCGCGGGACGCCCTACCGCCGACGGCGCAGTCCTAGCGCCCCCCTCTCGGTACCAGGCCTTCCTGCGTGCTGTCAACAGTGCGCGAACTCGGCTCTGGCGGCGGAGTTCTCCGCGCTATCTGCGTTGCCCGTTGCGTTCGGCCCGTCAGGTGCGGTAGCTCCCGTGGCGGAACTCGTCGGTAAGTGATGGATGCGACGGATACCAGCCGAGCTCGGCCCGGGCCTTGGCCGCGACGGTGCCCTGATCGAGCAGCAGGACCTCGGCGAAGTAGCCGCCCAGGCGTGCCCGTGCTTCGTCATCCGAACCGGGGACCGCTCCTGGCGCGCCGGCCGCGACGGCGGCCGCCTGCGTTAGTTCGGCCACGGTCGGGTTCACTCCGTCGCCGACGACGTAGCGGCCGTGGGCCGAGTCGTCTTCCAGGACGCGCCGGAAGAAATCCGCCAGGTCCGCGACGTGTACGGTCGGCCAGTGCTGCTGGCCCGTGCCGAGCATGATCAGGTCGCCGGCGTCGTCCCGGGGCGAGCCGACAAGCAGCCCGGGAATCCCGCCCCCGCCGTCACCGTAAGCGACACCGGAGACGACTACAACTCCGCGCATCTTCCTGGCGTCGAGGACCCGGCGCTCGACCGGCACCTTCCAGGACACCAGCGCGGGCGCGTTCAGGGGAGACTCCTCGGTGATGGCGGGGTTGGACCCGTAGATCCATAGGCCGCTGATGTGGAGGTAGGGCTTGCCGGTGCCAGCGAGCCCGGCGATCGCCCCGTCGACCACGGCGGAGTCCAGGTCTGCGCTGGTGGCGTCGCCGGGGCTGGCCGTGTGGATGGCCCCGTCCGCCTTGGCCAGCAGGCTCGCGACCGCCGGCCGGTCGTAGAGATTGGCCACGGCCGGGATCGCGCCGCGGGCTGCGACGCTGTCGGCCTGGGCGTCGTCGCGGACGAGCGCGGTCACCTCGTGGCCGTGCTCTTGCAGTTCCGTCAGTACGTGAGATCCGATGAACCCTGTTGCACCGGTGAGTGCCACTTTCATGGCCGGGAGCCTCCTGTTTCGTTTGGTCAGTTGCCGAGGGTGCCGTCGAAGTCGATGGTGAGATGCGTGCCGTCGCAGAATGGCTTGTTCCCGGAGTGTCCGCAGCGGCACAGGGCCATCTGGTCCGGGTGCCGGATTTCGCGGCCATCGACAACGGACCCAGGCTGGCTGCTGGGCGGGTGAGAGGTCATCACCGGATCCCGGTGATTCGCATTCACCCGCCGGTCACCGACGATGGCTCCATGGAGCCGGTCACCGACGATGGTTCCATGGAAGAGACGTTCACCTTTTACTTGATCCGGATCAATGGCCACCTCAGGCGCACGGCGCTGTCCGCGTTCCCGGCCATGGTGTCGCAGCGGCAAGGCGAACAAGCCGTGCTCACTGGCCTGCTGCCGGACCGTTCGGCGCTGTACGGTGTGCTGGCCGAGATCGAGGCGCTCGGCCTCGATCTCGTTGACCTGCGCCAGCTCGTCCCACCAGGCAGATCACCTGAACCAGGTGACAGCCGGTGACCGGCCTTCCACGGCGAAGCCTGTGCCCGCGGAACCACGTCCGGCCCCGGGTTCGTGACGAGCGACCAATGGAAGAACGCGCTCCCCCGGCCTACGCTCGGCTGGTGATGAGCGCTGACGCCGATTCGACCAGGTCCGCCCCGGGCGATGCCGCGGCGGCGCTGGACCTGCTGCTCACCGATGCGGCCACAGGCATGCTGCGCCGGGTGAACCCGGGCGGCTGGCCTGCACCGGGACTTCCTCCAGCTGTGGCCGTTGACCAGTCCCGTCCCGGCGACCACCTTGAGCTGGGCGCAAACTCCGAACGCCTGGCCTCCGCTGTGGAGGCCTTTCTCAATGCCGACCTCACTGCCGAGGGGAGCCAGCAATGACACAGGTGACGAGCGCGCACCTCGGGGAATCGCTCGGGACGGACTTCTTCTCCGTCCGCGAGCAGTTCACCGACGAGCAATGGTCGCATTTCATCACCGTCCGGCGGTTCGTCAACGAGGAGGTCGTGCCGGTTGTCGGCCCGTACTGGGAACGGGCCGAGATCTGCTGGCCGCTGGTCAAGCGGCTGCCCGAGCTCGGCATCGTCGGCGAGGACATCAAGGGCTACGGGTACGCCGAGATGAGCCCGATGGCGTGCGGTCTGGTCACGATGGAACTGCACCGCAGACGCTCATCGTCGGCCGCGCCATCACCGGCATCGGAGCCTTCACGTAGGTGAGCGCCGGTGAAGACGATCTTGCGGACATCCGGGTGGCACCCGCAGCAGCGGCCCAGTCCGCTCGATGGCATAGGTGCGGGTCAGGTCGGCGAAGTAGCGCAGGTGGGCGACGGAGAAGCCGATCTGGAAGGCCCCGGCCTGGCGGACCGGCGGTTTATCCATGACGCTAAGCCGGGGCGGACTCGCGGATAACGTGCTGGCAACACGAGGATGGGCCCGGTTCCTCGGCCCGCTGGCACAACGGTTGTGCCGCCGTACCAACGCCCGGGGACAGGCTTGATACCGGGGACCGACGACCGCCTGGGCCGCCGGCCGGACAATGAACCCGTGACGAACCTGGCCAAGAATTTGACGGACACGACCCGGGCCCACGCCGGACGGGTGGCCGTGCGGGTGGACAACGCCGCGATGACCTACCGGGCCCTGGACGAGGCGAGCGCCCAGGTCGCCGGGCTGCTGCACGAACGCGGTCTCAAACCGGGCGACCGGGTGGGGATCATGAGGCCGAACGTCGCCGAGGTCCCCGTGGTGTACTACGGGGTGCTCCGCGCCGGCGGCGTGGTCGTCCCGATGAACCCGCTGCTCAAGGCGCGGGAGGTCGCCTATTATCTGGGCGACTCCGGGGCCGGGCTGATGTTCGCCTGGCATGCGTTCGCGGACGAGGCCCGCGGCGGCGCCGAAAAGGCCAAGGCGGAACCCATCGTCGTGGACGGGGGCAGCTTCCCCGATCTGCTGGCCTCTGTCGCCCCGGATTACCAGGTCGTGGAGCGTGACGACGAGGACACCGCGGTGATCCTCTACACCTCCGGCACGACCGGCCACTCGAAGGGCGCCGAGCTCACCCACGGCAACCTCATCAGCAACACCGAGGTAGCGCGCACCGACCATCGTCGGTGCGCGCCCGGCCGACGTCATATTCGGCGGGCTTCCGCTTTTCCACGTGTTCGGGCAGACGGTCGCGCTCAACGTCGCGGTGGCGGCCGGGGCGTGCCTGACCCTGCTGCCGCGGTTCGACGCGGAGCACGCCCTGCGGATCATCACCGGCCACCGGGTCACCGTCTTCGAAGGCGTGCCGACCATGTACGTGGCCCTGCTGCACCAGCCTGACCTCGCAGACTACGACACCTCCGCGCTGCGGAGGTGCATATCCGGCGGCGCGGCCCTGCCGGTCGAAGTGCTGCGCGGGTTCGAGGAGGCGTTCGCCGTCCCGGTGCTGGAGGGATACGGCCTGTCGGAAACCTCGCCGATCGCCTCATTCAACCACCCCGATCGGCAACGCAAGCCCGGCTCGATCGGCACGCCCATCCGGGACGTGCAGATGCGCGTCGTGGACGGCGAAGACCGGGAGGTCACGCAGGGTGAGGTCGGCGAGATCGTCATCCGCGGGCCGAACGTGATGAAGGGCTACTGGCAGCGTCCCGAGGCCACCGCGGAGGCGCTCCGCGACGGCTGGTTCCACACCGGTGACCTCGCCCGGGTGGAGGAGGACGGCTACTTCTACATCGTGGACCGGAAAAAGGACCTGATCATCCGCGGCGGTTACAACGTCTACCCGCGGGAGATCGAGGAGGTGCTATACGAGCACCCCGCCGTCGCCGAGGGCCGCCCGGATCCGTGACGTGCTGTCGGGCGAGCGGGTCAACGTGAGCGCGACGGAGGCCACCCTGGGCTACCGGCTGCGCCAGTACCACGTGGGCCTGGTGTGCTGGGCGGGCGACGCGACGGCCGCCATCGACAACATCACCCGGCTGGAGCAGGCGATCAGCCACGTCGCGGGGAAGGCGGCCTGCTCCGGCGACCCGGTGTTCCTGCCCCGTGACGAATCGAGTAGTGTTTCCTTAGCGGGTCGTCGTGACGCAAGCTTCATCGTGGTGGAACGACGGTGACGCCGGCAGAGGCCCCCGGGACTCGTGGTCGCTCACCATCGCTCTCCTATCGTCCATCATTAAGCAGCCACGCCGGCCGGGCCGAGGCCAGCGCGGCGCGATGCTGCGGGGCGGCGACCGCGATGAGACGCTCGGCCCGCTCGCGGTAGGAGGCACCCCGCAGGTCGGCCGCGCCGAACTCGGTGATCACCAGGTCGACGTCACTCTGCGCTGTCGTCACCGGGCCGCTGACGGCCGGGACGATCCGGCTTGTGCTGCCGCCCGCGTTCGTCGCCGCCAGCGCGACGATCGCGAGCCCGGACCGGGCCTGCCGGGCGGCCCGGAAGAAGCCCGCCTGGCCGCCGACCGCGCCAACGTACCGGCCCTCCGCCACCTCGGCGCTCACCTGGCCGTGCAGGTCCACCTCGATGGCCGAGTTCATCGCGACGTAGGGATCGCAGTCCGCCAGCGCCGCCGGCGCCAGCTGCTCGTCCACCGGGCCCATCCGCACCCGGGCGGAATCGCTGAGGAACCTGTAGAGCCGTTCCGTGCCCAGCGCCATCCCGGTCACGCAGCTCCCGGGGATGCCGGCCAGCGCCCCGGCCTCGTCGAGCTCGACCAGCCAGTCGCCGACCAGGCCGGATCGCACCCGCAGGTCCCGGCGGCCGTGCAGCTCCCACGCGATCGCGTCGGCCAGCGCGCCCACGCCGAGCTGGATCGTCGCCCCGGACGGAACGAACGCCGCGACGCGCTCCGCGACGGCGCGTTCGGCCGCGGTGGCGGGCCGCGCGGGCGAGTCGGCCAGCGCCCGGGAGGAGGTGACCGAGGCCGCGACCCGGGACCGGTGCAGGCGTCGCGACGAAGAGGTCCGCGGCATGTTCGCGTTGACCTCGACCAGGACGACCCGGGCCCGCTCGGCGGCGACGGCCGCGTAGTCCACCGTGGCACCCAGGCTGTAGTAACCCTCCGCGTCGGCCGGGGCCACCTGCAGCAGAACGACGTCGACCCGGATGTACCCGGTCGCGATCAGCTCCTCGATCCTGCCGTAGTGGCACGGGACGATATCCACCAGGCCCCTGGCGCTGAGCCTGCGCAGCGCGCCGTGGGCCACGTAGGCCTTGATGTTCGGCTGCCCGGGGCTGACGCCGGCCCAGGCGTCGCTGAGCGTGTAGCCGCAGAAGGCCGTGAGCCCGCCGATGGCGTGGGCCGCCGCGATGAACTGCTCGACCAGGGCCGGCGGTTCGGCGGCGGCCTGGCCGATCAGCACCATGTCGCCGGGCCGCAGGTACCGGGTCATGTCGAGCTCAGCCACGAGCTACCTCCGCTGCTGTTACCTGCCCTGTGCACCAGGACTCGAGGAGCCGGCGCGCGTCGACCGGCCCGGTTCCGCTGGTCCCGCGCGGTGCCGCCGGGCGCGAAGTCCTACCGCGTGACGATGGACCGGGCGGGCCGCGGCCATCAACATCGCGGCGGGGCACGCCGTGACTGCGCGGGGAGGCGGCGGGGCAGCCCAGCCTGTGAACCGCGAACCTCAACTGCTGCTCCAATCGGCGTAGTAGCTGGAATCCCCCCGCCTTCAGGCGAGGGAGGATGTCAACGGGCTCCTTCGTTTAGGTCCGGTCCAGGCCGCCGCGCTTGATGAGCTGGGCGGCGATGATATTGCGCTGGATCTCGTTGGTGCCCTCGCCGACGATCATCAGGGGCGCGTCGCGGAAGTAGCGTTCGACGTCGTAATCGGTGGAGTAGCCGTAGCCGCCGTGGATGCGCACCGCGTCCAGCGCCACCTGCATCGCGATCTCCGAGGCGAACAGCTTGGCCATGCCCGCCTCCATATCGCAGCGCTGCCCGGAGTCGAAGCGTTCGGCCGCGTGCAGGATCAGCTGCCGGGCCGCGGTGACCTTGGTGGCCATGTCGGCCAGGTAGTGGCCGATCGACTGGTGCTTCCAGATCGGAACGCCGAACGCCTCGCGTTCCTTCGCGTAGCGCAGCGCGTCGTCGAACGCGGGCCGGGCGACACCCAGCGCCCGGGAGGCGACCTGGATCCGCCCGGTTTCCAGGCCCTTCATCATCTGCGCGAAGCCATGCCCCTCGACTCCGCCCAGCACCGCGCCGGCGGGCGCCCGGTAGTCCTCGAAGATCAGCTCACAGGCCTCCACGCCCTTATAGCCCAGCTTGGACAGGTCCTTGGAGACGGTCAGCCCCGGGCCGTGCTCGACGAGCAGGATCGAGACGCCCTTATGCCGGGGCCGCGCGTCCGGGTCGGTCTTGCCCAGCAGAGCGATCAGCCCGGACCGGCGCGCGTTGCTGATCCAGGTCTTGGACCCGTTGACCAGGTAGCCCCCACCCACCTCCCCATCCCCCTCCACCCGACGGGCGACGGTCTTCATGGCCTGCAGGTCCGAGCCGCCGCCGGGCTCGGTGAGCGCCATCGTGGCGCGGATCTCGCCGGTGGCCATCTTGGGCAGGTACCGGTCCTGCTGCTCCCGGGTGCCGAACGCCAGCAGCAGCTTGGCCACCACGGTGTGCCCGCCCATCGCCCCGGCCAGGCTCATCCAGCCGCGGGACAGCTCCGCGGTGACCAGCGCGTAGCAGGGCATGGACACCGGGGCGTCCCCCCAGGGCTCGGGGATGGCCAGCCCGTAGATGCCCATCTCCTTCATCTGCTCGATGAGCTTCTCCGGGTAGATGTTGGCGTGCTCCATGTCACGGACCACGGGCCGCACTTCACGGTCCACCCAGTCCGCGACGGTCTCGACGACCGCCTGTTCCTCGGCGCTCAGCATCAGGGGTTCGCCTTCCTTTCGGGTTCAGCAGGTCGCTGGAGGCTCCGTCGCGGTCAGCGACGGTTCCGCGCCTTCCGCCCGACGGTGATCTCGGCCGGCTCGCCCACGCTCATCAGCCGGGCGGGCAGGAACGCCGGCGGTGTGGCCGCCGCCCTCGGCGCCCTGGACGATGACGATATCGGTGCCGTTGCGGATGGCACTGCGGGCGTGCTTGGCCAGGTCCACGATGCTCATGACCGCCGCGCCCTTGGCGTGGCAGGCCTCGACCACCCAGGCCGGCGTGCGGCTGCCGGCGTGGGCATTGAGACCCACCTGCTCCGTGGCGGACGGCATGGACCGCACCCGCTGCGGCCGGAAGGTTGCCGACGAGGGTGACACGCACAACGTCCAGCGTCCGGAAGGTCATTGAAGCGGCCGGGCTGACCAGCAGGGACCCCGCGCGAGCTGCGGCAAAGCTTTGTGTCGCTGCTGTCGGACGCGAAAGTACCGGTGGAGGTCATCTCTTCTGCTGTTTTTCCCGGACCTGACCGAACACGGGCATGACCACCTGGCGCTCGTCGCCGATGGATCTGACCGGCGATCCTCTCGACGCGAACTCGTCGCATGGGGCTGGACCGAGACGGAAGTATAGCGCCACCGACCCTGACAGCAAGGCCGCAACAAACAGACATCAGCCCAGGTCAGCGAGCCTTTCGGTTCGATATCCTCGGGTTTCGCTTGCTCGCAGTTGACGTCTAGCATGCTTGTTGCGCCTTTATCCGGTCTCCGGTCGAAAGAGGTACCGTCATGCCCCTGTTCGTTGCGATCCACCAGCATGCACCGGAACGCTGCCCCGCCGGTGATCCCTCCATGGGTGAGATGCTGCTCAATCACCTCTCCCCGGCCAGCGCCGGAGAGTACGGCGTGTCCATCCAGGCTGAGGCTGTGGCCAACGACAAGCACACCTTCTACCTCATCGCCGACGCAGAAGACCAGGAGCAAATGGACCGGTTCCTCACCCCCTTCGCGCAGGTCGGCTCCGTTGAAGTGCTGCCCGCCTCCTCGTGCGAGGCGGTCATCGACCGCGGCGGCTGCGCGCGGGTGCCCGCCTAACGTTCTCTCGCTACGTCTTCCCCTGGACACCGGGTGGCCCGGGGAAGCCTGGGCTCCTGCCAGCTCCCGGTGTGGCTGTCTCCCCTCACCGGGGATTAGCTAGCTGGGCCGGTGGTAGGCCCCTGGCCGGGCTGGCCGGTGGCTACGGGCGGATGGATGGGAGCCTTACCGGCTGCTGCTCGGCGGCGATGGCGTGTGTGCTGAGGTGGCCAGGGCGTATTTCCGTTATCTCCCTGACTACCACGGCGTGGTCGCGGCGGCCCGGGGCCGGCCGAGTCCGTAGTGATCCAAGGCTGGCGCTAGCAGACACGCTACGAAGCTCCCGCCCATAGCCTCGCGGCTGCCGAGGCCGCTGAACCGGCGTCGACGAGTGGAGAAGACACACTTGAGAGCGCTGTCTCGTGCGGCTCTGTGGCCCACAGCTTTGCCCTTGTCGGGCTCCGAAGGTAGACGATTCCCGACGCCGTAGTTACGATCAGTCACAGGCCGTATCGGCTTCGGGGGCACGAATGGGCGGCACGCGCGCGATTCGGGCCGGAATCGAGCTAGAGCTGTCCAGTGACAACACTCGCCTGGCTGCGCATCGCTGATGGCTGGCGGCCGCTGCCGCGCTACGGCCCAGGGAACGGGTGTTGCCGCGCGCTGCGGGCCGGTCCGGCGCATGCTCCCGGCAGCGGCGCTAGCGTGCGCGCTGGCCGGAGCCGCTGGGTGCACGGACGGCCAGACGAGCGCTGCCCACGGCATGACACCGCGGCCGAGCCGGGATATGGCGGCCTTGGCCACACCCGGCGCACCCGGTGCGCCCAGCGCACCCGGTGCGCCCAGCGCACCCACCGCATCCGCGCCTGCCACGATGCCCGCGCGACCGTCTCCCCCACCGCGGCGCCGACCGCACCCGGATCCGTTCGGTGCGGCTGCAGCGTCGTATCTCACGACCCGGACGAGCACTGTTTCGGCCGCAGTCTATGATCTTGACACGCGCCGGGCCTGGACCGTCGGGCAGGGGAACCCGCAGGCGGAAGCGAGCATCGTCAAGCTAGATATTCTTGAGACACTCTTCGCGCAGCGCCGTCACGGTCGCGGGCTATCGGAGGAGGACCGGTCGCTCGCGCGCGGCATGATCGAAGACAGTGACAACACCGATGCCACGGACCTGTGGAATGCCGTCGGTGGCGCCAGCGGGATCCGCTCGTTCAATGCGGCCGTCGGCTTGGCGGACACCTCGCCGTCCCGCTGTGTGCAGTGCCCGGGGTTTCCATGGCCCGGCTGGGGCCTCACGATGACAATCCCCGCCGACCAAATTGCCTTGCTGCGCGACGTCGCCGAGCAAAGCCCGCTTCTCACTGACGCCGAGCGCGGCTACGCGCTGCAGCTCATGGAGAGCGTGACGCTGTCCCAGCGCTGGGGAGTCTCTGGCGGTGTCCCACCGCAAGCAACCGTGGCGCTCAAGAATGGCTGGCTGCCACTTGACCAGGCAGAGACGGACTGGCAAATCAACAGCATTGGATGGATCTCAGGCCTGCACAGGGACTACCTGATGGCCGTGCTCACCACTGGGAACCCGACCGAACAATATGGCATAGACACGATCGATGGGCTGTCTGGCATCGTCTGGAAGAACATGGGCTAACCTGCCCATGAGCCGACGGGGTTATAGTTGGCTCCATTGATAGGTAGTCAGCCCATACTTAGCGGCGACGACACCCAAGGCGACCCGGGTTTGATCCCACGCCTCGTTGGACAGGACGACGTACCAGCGGCGTCCTTCACGCTTCAGCCCGATCGTCTTGACCCGGCCCTCGACGGGCCGGTGGGCGTGGACCTTGACGTGCCCGACGCCCTGGAGGTGCACGCGGCCGATGCCGGGCTTCCACCGGCACCCATCGCCGTCCCTGGGCCACTCAACCGAGTCCCACCGGCCGGGGGCCTTGAACCTCGGGTAACCAGGCATCTGCCCGGTCCTGCAGCGGCGGCAGAACGCGGACATCGCCTTGTCGAGACGCCGCAGGGTGGCCTGCTGGGAGGAGAACGACCAGCGACTCTGATCCGGGTCAAGCGCGCGGATGTCCTTGAGCTGGGCGGACTGCTGACCGTACCGAACGCTGACCTTCCGCCGTTTCCACGCCTCGCGGCGTTCCTCAACGGCGGCGTTGCAGAGCCGCTGGTGATCCCGCAGGCACCGGGCCGCACGGGAGGCCTGCCCCGAGGTCGGATAGAGGCGGAACTTGTACGCCCGTCTCACCGGGCGTTCTCCTTTCGCCAGGGACGCTCGTACTGCGTGTCGATGTACCGCTGCACCGTCGCCGCGCTGACCGCGCCGGCACTGGCCACGAGGTACGACCGGGACCACAGGGTCGGCAGCCGGGTCCGCAGCTGCGGGAACTCCTGCCGCAGTACCCGGCTGGTCGCGCCCTTGAACTGGTTCGCCACGAACGCCGGGGAGTCTTTCGGGGTGGTTTTGACGAACAGGTGCACGTGGTCGGGCATGATCTCGCACGCCACGATTCGCCACCCATGCTCGGCGGCCCTGGCGTCAATTAGCTCGCGCAGCCGGGCTCCGACCGGGCCGGTCAGCACTTGCCGCCGGTACTTCGGACAGAACACGACGTGCAGGCCGATGTCGTACACACCGCCAGCGGAAACCTGCACGTCACGTGCCATGCGACTAGTATACCAGCAGTGTCTATCTAACAGAGGGAGGGAGCGCGGATTCACCCGCCGCCTGAAGACGGCGGTCCCCTCCGCGCGCTTTTGATGGCATAGAGGCTCACCGCCTGGTCACGATCATGCACCCATTGGCTACCGTCGCGCGCATGCCTGTCAAGCTCACCTGACCATGCCGTCTCCCCGCGGCAGCGCCTGGCGTCGCCTGAAGGGCCAGCTAGCTGCAGCAATCTTCGCCGGAACGTCGCCCTGCGTCGCCTGATGTCTGCCTCCGTTGGCTCCCCATTTGAATCCCCGAATCTCGTTTGCTTCGCTAATCAAATTCATTCGCCAGACCGCAGACCGGAGCGGAATGGACGTGGCAGCAGCGGAACTGGTGAACTTGCCGGATGGCCGGGAACCGGTCCTTCTGCATCTGCTTCCCAGCCGGTGCGGCGGGCAGGCTGAGCATGGCAGGCGAGCGTAGGCTGAGTGGCGTGACCGTGCAGCCGATGGAAGACCCCACCGATCCGCTGGTGATCCTGAGAGACCTTCCCGAACGAGAGCGCGACGAGTTTCTCCGCCAGTACCAACGGGCAGTGGATGCTGCGCACGATCCAGCCGGTTACCAGCAGTTGCGGCGTCTTCTCCACGTATGGAGCCTGACCGCGATCGCCGTCGGCAAACCGGGCTACTACGAGGAACTCGCGGCCGCACAGGCGGGAACGGCTACGACAGTGCCGGTCACCGATGCGGTCCCGGACTGGACCGAACGAGTCGCCACGGCCAGGGAACGGCGGTGACCTACCGGGCCCAATTGAGCGGCCGGGCACTGAAACAGATGCACGGCCTTCCGGGTCCGGCATTCGACAGCCTCATCGAGGCCACTGACATGGCCGAGATACTCGGATCGCCTGCCGGAAGGCGCCTGACGGTCGATGAGTAGGCAGAAAGCGCGGATCCAGCGCTGCCTGGTTTCCTTGCCCGCCGCGGGGCGCAGCGGTGGAAAGCGCGATACAGCAGGGGACGTCAACAGCTCTGGCCAGCAGCTTCGCGCGGCTCCGTACCTGAACAACCCCTGAACCATCATGGCGTCAGATGAGCGCGTTTCCGCGGAAGCGGCTTGTGAAATCTGGCACAAGGCGCTCCCGCGGAAACGTCATGGACGTGGCTCTCAAGCCGCCGGCTGCGGTTGGCGCCTGCAACGAATGAGTGCCGGGACGACCCGTTCAGGCGGTCCACGGACGTTATCGTGTGCTGATGCTGCTGGCTCTTCGTCCTGTGGGGGGCTACGATCCGGCTTGGGAGAGAAGATGGCCAGCAGGAAGCGTCGGCTCGACCCTGTGGGGCCGTTTGGCAATCCGGACGGGTCGCGAGCCGATATCGAGGACGTGATCAGCGAGTTCGTCGACTTTGGCGGCGATCCGGCGTTTGGCCACCTCGCGACGCGTGCGAACGACTCCATGGTGCGGGTCATCGTGGGGAAGCTCGGGTCCGGCAAGACGGTTTACCTGCGGCGTCTTCAGGATTTCCAGGCACATCGAAGACTCCGTCTACGCCACCGTGCCGCAGCAGAGCTTGCCGAAGACCGAAGTTGTGGTGAAGGCGTGCCAGTGGTTCTCGGACCGTGTGCTGGTCGAGAAGTGGATGCAGATCTGGGAGCGCGCGATCATGCGGTCGCTGGCCTCGCACCTGCTGTGCCGTCCCGAGTTGCGTCAGCAGTTGCGCGACGAGCAGGCCGACGAGATCGAGCAGTCGTACGGGCGGCTGCTCGGCGAATTCCGCCGGCCGCGGTCCATCTACAGCCAAGTGCGCGACATTATTAACCAGGAGCAGACCGCCCACCAGCTATCTAGGTACCTCGACGATCCGCTCTGGGACGACCTCGAGGATCTGCTGGGCGAGGTTGTGGGCCAGTGCAAGCCGATTTATTTCTACCTTGACGCGCTGGACGAGGAGTTCGGCCATGCCCCGATGTACTGGCTGAAGTGCCAGGAGGGGTTGTTCTATCAGGTCATGCGGATGCTCCGCGACCACAGGCTGGGCGGCCGCCTGCATATCGTCATTTGCATCCGCAACATCGTCATGTCGTCGGTGTACCGGTCAGAACATGCGCCACGGTACTACAACGAACCCCACATTCGCGTCCTGACCTGGGACCGAGGCTCGCTGCTCTACCTGCTTCAGAAAAAACTGCAGCGGCTGCCGCCGTCACTGCTGATGCGACGCGCCACCAGCGGCCCCCCCACGATCGGCGACTGGCTCGGGGTCAATGGTCACTGGCCGGGACCCGATGGCGACGAAACGATCGAGGACTACCTGCTCAACCACACGAGGCTGATCCCGCGCGACATCATCTCGCTCGGCAATGACCTGAACGAGGAGGTCCTGCGGCAGAAGCAGGCTGGCCACCAGGGCCTGCCGCCGGCCGCTCTCCAGGGAGTGGTACAACGCTGCGCCAAGCGGTTCGGCGACTCCCAGCTCGCCCAGTGCGCCAACCAGATCTCGTCGGACCTGATGCCGAAGAACGCCGCCCTGCACGACTATTCCGAATTGTTCACCAGCACCCAGGCCTACATCAGCGGCGTGCAGGAGGACGTTCGCTCCTTCGTCCGGCTGATCGGAGTCGACCGATTCTCGCGTGCGGATCTGGAGGCACTGCAGGAAGTGGCGGATCTGCACTTTGAGAAGGCGACGGATCTCGCCTCCGTCCTGTGGCAGAACGGCCTGCTCGGGTATATCGACGAGTCCGGGCGGCGCCGGTTCTACTCCATGGGCGACGTCGAGGAGTTCCACTTCCGGCCGGACGTAGGCACGTACGTGCTGCATCCGTGCCTGGTCCACACCGTCGGGGGAATCCAGCATGTGCGGGCGGACTCCCCCAGGGCCGGAGCTGCGCGCCGCACCGGCCCGCTCACAATTCCTGAATGCAACCAACTGCCCGGGGCATCGGCCCCTGCACCGCCCTCAGGCGGCAGCCGAGCGTTCCCGGCACCTGACCCGGCGGAGGTGCGATCCTCGGTCGGGGCCAAGGCTGCTGACTACGCTGTCGGCGACGTCCTTGAGGGCCGCTTCGAGATTTTGCACGTACTGGGGCAGGGCGGCTTTTCGAAGGTCTATCGCGTGCGCGATGACGTCGAGGGTGAGGAGCGAGCGCTTAAGCTCTTCGACAGCGCCGCCGGCTATGAGGCGGTGCGCCGCGAGATCGGCGCCCTGCGGAAGATCCATCATCCCAACGTGGTGGAGGTCTTCTGGGCCGGCAAGACCAGCGTCGGCGAGTGGTATCTCATCACTGAGTTCATCGACGGGGAGTCACTCGATGAGTTCGTCACCGGATCCAGGCGCCTTCGCGACCGGGAGGCGGTAGATGTCGCACTCGATCTGCTCGACGCGCTGGTCGCTTTTCATCCTGATTCGGCGCGCCTTAGGCAGCTGGATGCTAAACGTCGCGAAGACGGCCTGCCGGAAGCCGAGTCGCGCGAGTGGATGGAACTGAAGGAGAAAGGGCTGGTCCACCGCGATATCAAGCCACTCAACGTGATGCTCACCCGGACAGGAGCGAAACTGCTTGACTTCAACATCGCCTCCCGGGTCGGGGACCCCATGCGCACGCAGTCAGGCACACCGCCGTATCAGCCACCCGACGCCGGCCTTACTCGCTGGGACGTCTCCACCGACCTGTTTGCCGTCGGCGTGCTGCTCTATCGGCTCCTCTGCGACGGCCACCACCCGTTCCCGAATGCGCAGCCCATGGCCGACGTACCGGTGACCGACCCGAGAACGATTCGCTATGACCTCAACCCTGACCTTGCCGGGTTTCTCATCAAGGCATGCGCCCCAGCCGGCCGTGATCGCTTCTCCGCCGCTGCTGACATGCGGCTCGCCTTGCGTAATGTCCGCGCTGACCTGTGACCAGCCCATCTGGGGATGTTCACTCATGGCGGGGTGCGCGCAGCTACTCGAGCGCCCAATTTAGCTGGGCCCCAATCAATCAGGAATCGAGACACGCACAGCGGCATAACATGCATGTGCGGACGTTTGGCGGGGTGACTACCAGATACTGGCCCAACCTGGGCGGCTCAGGCCTGTTGGTGCACACTATGGCAATGATCCGGCTCGGAGCGCCTACTGACCTGTCCGCAGCAACCGACGTCTATCGCCGCGCGTCGTTGTCCAATCCGGGCGACCGTGACAACCTGCTGGCCCATCCGGAGCACCTGATGCTAGGGCCTGAGGGACTGGCCGAGGGCCGCACTTATGTCGCCGAAGAGGACGGCTCGGTAGTCGGCTTCGCCACGTGGGCCGAAGCCGACGGCACCATTGAACTGGAAGACCTGTTCGTTGACCCGGGCTGGAGGAGACGCGGGGTTGCTGCTGCCCTGCTCAGCCGTATCGTGGACGTTTTGCGGGCACAGGGCGCGGAGTGCCTTAAGGTGACCGCCAACCCTCACGCACGGGTGTTTTACAGCACTGCAGGCTTCATCGACTACGGCGTGGCCGAGACGGACTTCGGCGCCGCGCCTCGCATTGAGGCTAGCGATCCACTGATCGCGATTTCATGACTGCATGCGTCGGCAGCCCCACGGCTTGCCAGCACCCAGATAGTCCTCCACAGGTTCCCAGCCCCAGGCCCGCATCACTGCTACCGCCTCCGCGTGCCGTCGTAGATGTGGGCCAGGTCGCTGATGAGCCCGATGACCCGGCCGGTGCGCTGGTCGTCGCTGCGCAGGTAACCGTGTCGTTCCATCACGTCCAGGACCTCCATGATGCCCCCGGTCATAAGATCATCGGCCGTCATACGTCCTTCTTGGCCTGGTGTTTTGATGCCTGCGGATGAATCTCCGGACGCTTGCCCTTGCCACCGGCGGTCGGGCGCGTCCCGTCCGGCGAAGCCAGGCCTGTCCTACTACTGTGCTACCGTGATGGCATGGCCGTCCGCAAAAAACGCTCCATCTCCATGCCGCCCGACCTCGACGCCGAGATTGCCTCCGCGGCAGCAGCGGCAGGCCTCAGCTACAGCGCGTGGCTGGCCGACACCGCCCGGAAGGAGTTCACCATCCAGGCAGGCCTGGCCGCAGTCCGCCAGTTCGAGCAGGAGAACGGGGCCTTCACTGCACAAGAGATCGCCGACGCGGACGCCTGGGCCACCCAGGCGATCGAGCGGTCCGGCCTGGCTCGATCCAGCACCCGGCGGCGCAGCGCCTGATGGGCGTCACCTACGACACCGGCGCGCTCATCGCCGCCGACCGGGGCGAGCGGCGCATGTGGGCGCGGCACCGCGCCTTGCTCGGCCGCCGCGAAGTCCCGACCGTGCCCGCTCCGGTCCTTGCCCAGTCCTGGCGCGGGTCAGCCCGCCAAGTCCAGCTTGCCCGGCTGCTGGCCGGCTGCGACGTCGAAGCTCTTGGCGACGGCCAGGCGCGCGCGGTCGGCGCCATTGCCGCACGCGCCGCCACCACCGACATCGTCGATGCCTGCGTAGTCGAAGGAGCCCTGCGCCGCCACGACCTCGTCGTCGGTTCCGACCCTGACGACCTGCAGTCAATCGCCTCCGCCACGGGCCGTCGGCTTGAGACCGACCACCCTTGACTCGTTAGCGCGGCGCCGCGAGGCCATGAGAGCCAGAATTGGGAGCCAACGCAATCAGCCGCTTCCCGACTCAGCGCGACGCACTCGGAATGTTCCTACAGGTCAAGGACTCCCGGTTCGACTCAGTTCGACGGTGACAGACACCCGAAACCACCCTGAACTTCCCTGACACGGAAGAGGTCACTGGTTCAAAATCCAGTACGGCCGATGCTTTTTCGAAGATCTGTCCCCTAATGGGAGCCAAACGGGGAGCCAGAAGTCAGGGGAACGCAATACTGCTGACGAAGGGGCTCGTCCACGGTTGGGCTCGGGCCGTCTAAGCCGAGAAAATTCGATCCATGATCTCCGCGCCGGTGGTGATTACCGGGCGTAGTTCCCGGCGGTAGACCAGCTCAGTCGTGCTGGACTGGTGGTGACCTGCGAGCCGGGCGATCTCCTCGACTGGCACACCGCTCGGAGCTTGGCCGGGAGTGGCCGTACGGAACCTCTGGTTCTCGCCGTATATGGCCCGTGCGTGGCCTGCGGGCTCGCTGCTCCGGATGCCGCTGCGTCCCCGCTAGGGCAGCCCGCCGAAGGCTGCATCAACGAACGACTCTCTGTCCGGCGTCGCCGCCAAGCCGAAGGGCCGAGGCTGTGCCCCAGTCGTTGTGGCCATCTCGTCGGCTACTCGGATTGACCGTCCGCTGCCCGCTAGCGGCCGTTCTGGGCTTCTATGCGGGCCTGCGGCGGATCGCGTCGCAGTGATCTACCAGCCGCCGCAAGTCGAGGTGGGCGGGTTATAGATGCACCCCCAGCCCCAGGACACGTAATGCACGCCGTTGGGTGCCAGGTTGTAGGGCAGTTGATCCTTTGAGGTGCCGTACACATCGAAGCTAAGGGTCATGTTAGTCAGCGCGGGGACTCCGGCGGCCTGCGGATTGAAGGTGCACGTATAAGTACTTTTGCCAGATGACACCGGCACGTCGTGACATAGGAAATGCCAGTTGCTCCCGGGCCAAGTGGCGGTGAAGTTGATGTGATTGACCACAGAAGGATTCGTCACCTTAACCATAATGGTCATCGGCCCGAAGCCCCACTCGGCAGTGGGCGCCGCAGGATGAACCCACACACCTCCGCCCGTGTAGCCCGGCGGGTTAGGCGCCGCTTGAGCCGCCGTTGGGATTGCCCACACCCCAGCAGCCAAGGCCGCGAGGATGAACGTGCGAACGGAGAACTTGCGGAGAGAAGGCATAACTCCTCCAGGAGCTGGCTATCTATCAGTATTGAAAAGTACGATTGCCACTAAGGGCAATGAACCGTCTGATCATTCCCCCTTTTCCGTGCTTTCTTGCCTCTAAGGGTGCCCAGCGCGGCAGCCACAGCGCAACCGTGCCAACCACAAGGATCGTAAGTTCAACCGTGCTGCCGGTGAACGACCCAATCACCGCGACGAGCAGCGCGATATTGCTGATCATGGTCGCGACCCCGGCGAAATCCAGCGCTGTTCGGTGCCCAGTTCCGGGATTCAGGGGGCGCAGAGCCCATGCACCCATGCCCAGGACCAGCACTGCGGCGGTCGCACCCCGCCCGCTGGAGATCAACCGCGGGCTCGTTCCGCTGAGGAATGCCGCGTAAACGGTGACGATCGCGCCCGTTAAGAGGGTTGCGATCGCGTCCTTCCATGTCATCAGTTTCATTGACCGCACCTCGTTCCACTTCAGGTAGAGATGCCAGCATCAGCTTCGCGGGGTAGATGACGGCTTATGCGAGTGCCGGAGGTCTCCTGCTATGGGGCCGTGAGCAATGCTTGAGACCTGTGGATCGGCCGGGAAGAGGGTGTACCTTCCCGGTGACCGAGTGGAGTCTCAAGCAATGACCGGCGTTGGCGCGCCGGCCGGGAAGGTACAACCCGATGCTCACCGTAGTGCCTGGCGAGAGTTCAGGCGAGGAAGGTGCGATGGATGGCCCGGCGTCGCTGATCGATGAGATCGTGCGGGAGGGCGCCCGGCGGATGCTGGCCCAGGCGCTGCGGGCCGAGGTGGATGCCTATGTCGCGGCGCATGCCGGCGAGCGGGACGACAACGGCCGCCGGCTGGTGGTACGGAATGGCTCCCACCAGTCACGGGAGGTGCTGACCAGCGCGGGCGCGGTGGAGGTGACCGCGCCGCGGGTCAACGACAAGCGCACCGATCCTGTGACCGGGGAGCGGAAGCGGTTTTCCTCGGCGATCTTGCCGCCGTGGTGCCGGAAGACCCCGAAGATCACCGAGGTGCTGCCGCTGCTTTACCTGCATGGCCTGTCGTCCGGGGATTTCGTGCCCGCGCTCGGCCAGTTCCTGGGCTCATCGGCCGGCCTGTCGGCGGCGGTGATCACCCGGCTGACCGAGACCTGGAGGGGCGAGCAGCGCGCGTTCGCCGAGCGGGACCTATCCGGCGTGGACTACGTGTACGTGTGGGCGGACGGGATCCACGTGAACATCCGGCTGGAGGAGCACAAGCTGTGCCTGCTGGTGATGATCGGCGTGCGCGCCGATGGCCGTAAGGAGCTCATCGCCCTGGCCGATGGCTACCGGGAGTCGGCGGAGTCGTGGGCGGACCTGCTGCGCGACTGCGCCCGCCGCGGCATGCGCGCCCCGGTGCTGGCCGTCGGCGATGGTGCGCTGGGCTTCTGGAACGGGCTGCGGGAGGTGTTCCCGCAGGCCAGGGAGGGGCGCTGCTGGTTCCACAAGACCGCCAACGTGCTGGCCGCGCTGCCGAAGTCGGCGCACCCGGGGGCGAAGAAGGCCCTGGCCGAGATCTGGGGCGCCGAGGACAAGGACCACGCCCGGGCGGCGGTAAAGGCGTTCGGGGCCGCCTACGGCGCCAAGTTCCCCAAAGCCGCCGCGAAGATCACCGACGATGCAGAGGAGCTGCTGGCCTTCTACGACTACCCCGCCGAGCACTGGGTGCATCTGCGCACCACCAACCCGATCGAATCGACCTTCGCCACGGTCAGGCACCGCACGAAGGTCACCAAGGGCCCCGGCTCGCGGGCCGCAGGCCTAGCCATGGCCTTCAAGCTCATCGAGTCCGCGCAGGACCGCTGGCGTGCCGTCAACGCCCCGCATCTCGTCGCCCTGGTCCGCGCCGGCGCGACCTTCACCAATGGGAAACTCGTCGAACGGCCCGGTGAGAACACCCAGACCGAAGCCGCCTAAACGATCTTGATCCACAGGTCTTGACAATAGCTCGGGCCGTTGGTCCTCGGCAGCACTCGCAGTAAGCAACTGTGGAACCGCCGAGCTGCCGCCGCATCCAGGGCTGCGTCGGCTCGTTCCCCGTCTTCCTAATAGGTACCGGGCCCGGGGCTGGGAGCGACCACCGACCAGGGTCAGGCATCTGAGGTCGTCAGGACGGTGTGATCGGGCCGTTCGACTCTGATAGGTGCCAGCGCAGCCGCTGGTTGCTGCGGACCATGCGGCCCCGGCGTGGCCGGACGATCGCCAGCCCTTCCCGTTCCAGTGCTTGCAGGGCGCTGCGGGCGGTCTGGCGGCTGACGCCATACGCCCGGGCTACCTCAGGTTCCGAGGGGAGCAGCGCTCCCGGTCCAAGGGTTCCTTCGTGGATCTGTCGCCGCAGATCAGATGAGATTCGTTGCGTGATTGGCTCGCTGGCCATGGTTAATAAGCCCTCCTTGACACCCTGGAACGGCCGCTACTGCCCGCTGTGCGCGGGCGCGATCATGCTGTCCGCCCGCCGCGTCGTGCTGGGGCGGTGAGCCATGGCCATCACCAGCCAGCTCGGCGTCATCTACATGCTGCACTTCCACCAGCCCTACCGGTACGCCCGCCACTACGTCGGGAAGCCCGAGAGTTCGCGATTTCTGAAGGGTCGATTGGATGGCCGACGGTGGTGAGTTGGCCGAACTCGCATGTTCTATCAGCGAGCTTTGGGCAGCCCGTCAGCCGATGCCCCAACGGTCAGCCCTGGTCTTCCCAGGCTTCCAGGCCCTCCTTGACCGCCAGGGCGGCGATCACCAGGGCGGCCACCGGATCGGCCCACCACCACCCGAGCCCGGCGTTCAGGCCCACACCGAGCAGGGTCGCCGCCGAGGTGAAGGCGCAAAACGCGGTCTCGGCGGAATCTGCGATCAGCGTCCGGTTGCCCAGCGCGCGCCCGGTGCGGCGCTTCGCCACGGCCAGCAGCGGCATGACGACCAGGGCGGCCGCGGTCACGCCGAGCCCGGGGATGGACTGCTCCGGGCGGGCCTGCCCGGCGAGGTCGCGGATGCCCTGGACGGCCAGGTAGGCCGCGAGCGCGAAGAACGTCACGCCGATCAGCCGCACCGCGCGGGTGTCGCGATCCTCGCCCTCGCCGCGCAACTGCCAGATGACGATGGCAGCGGCGAAGAACTCGATCACCGAGTCCAGGCCGAACCCGACCAGGGCGATGGACGAGGCGATCACGCCAGCCGTGATGGCGACGGCAGCCTCGGCCGTCATCCAGGCCATGCTCGCGTACTCGAGCCAGAACCCGCGCCGGCGCAGCCGGGCCACCCGGCCGGCGCGCGCCGCCTTGGGCGTCGGCACCACGTGCGCCCTCCTCACCGCCGGGGACGTACCGATCGTCCCAAATCTAGGGTCGGGTCAAGGGCCGCCGAGCCGGACCACCTCCAGCACCACGCATCACCGCGGCTTCGGGAATCACGAAGAAGACTCACGATTCCCGGGCACTGCAATGGATTACTAACGCTGTTCCGGGAATTCGCCAGCGACGCGCCGTCGCGGCTCCCGTGCCTCCTGACCTGCGGCAAGGCCAGACCAGGCACATCGAGGGCCGGAACGAACTCCCGACAGGTCCAGCACTGGACCGAGGATCTTCTCGACCGGCTCGACGCTCACGCCACCGGCCACGGCGCCCGGCTGGTGGCCGTCATCTGGGAAGCCGGGATTGGCTTCACCGCAGTCCGCATCTGCGAAGGCACCCGCCGTACCGAACGTGCCATCAAGAACGCGGGCGGCGCGGTTCGCTACTGCCCGGCCTGCACCCCCCACCCGCGCAACGGCCACTGGTCGCCGCTGACCAGCGAATTCCTTCCGCGCAGCTGGGACCTTCGACCGGATCACCGGGGCGGGCCTGGCGCCGATGCCAGTGCAGCGGCCGATCCCGGTGTGGGTCGGCGCTCAGTCGCCACGCGCCTACCGCCGCGCCGGACGGCTCGCCGACGGCTGGTTCCCGCAGATGACTCCCGGCCCGCAGCTCGATCAGGCCCGCCGGATCGTGGCGGGGGCGGCCGCGGACGCCGGCCGCGACCCGGCCAGCCTCGGCATGGAAGGGCGCCTCCGCTGGCAGGAAGACCGGGACAAGCTCGCGGCAGCGATACGGCAATGGCAGGATGCGGACGCCACGCACCTGTCGGTCAACACCATGGGCGCCGGCCTGAAGACCGTCGATGACCACCTGGCTGCCCTGGCCACCGCGGCCGAGGCAGCCAAGACGATCAGCGGCTGAGCGCATCCGGTGGTCCCCGCAGCCGGGACCCGGCACGCCCAACGCCACCGGCCCTGACCTCGCCCAGCCCGGCGCCGGCACCAGTACGGCAGGCCCCGCGACAGCCGGTACGGCGAACGCCGTCACGCCCCAAGACGGAAGCTACGTCGCCGGATACGGCGACTGCCAGCCGCCAAGCCCGGTGCAGAACTGCCCGAACTGCCACCGGCCAGTCGCCGTCATCAACCTGCTCACCACACCCGCCGCACCGTACGTCAACACGCCATCACGATCCGTGACAGAGCAGGGCTAAAGCAGTACTCTGACGGTCAGCTAAGTGGGCACTTTCGATCAGCGGCCCGGGCACTTCCGCCCGAGCGTCATCAGCACCGCCCGCTCACTGATCTTGACCTTGGCAATATGTATCAAAAACGGGCTTGGCTTGATGGGTCGGCAGGGGGAGATCTTGCTCATGGCTGGTGGTTGTGAGTCATCGTGTGGGCATGCGCCGCCGACACCCTGGGCCTTCGCCCCTTCTCGCGATGCCCGGATGAACAGTGCGTTGGACGAAGTTGTTCAGCGCGCCACGGACCGCCAGGAGGGCACCTATGCGCAACCTATCCCGGGCGAAGTTCAGCTTCGTCACCCGATGCCTGGGCCCGGGGAAGCTGACGATCGCCAGCGCGCCACGGCAGCCAACGCAGGGTGATCTGGTCGTCGCCCGCGTCGACACGCTTGGCCAGCATAACTATCTGGAGGACCGGCATGGGCGCCGGGCACGGCTGCATGCCGGCGACCTCGTCGTCGGAGCGTACGGCAACCGTTACGCCACGGACTTCTACGAAGGCTATGTCCCGGCCAGCGCCCACACGCATCTGCTGACGGCCGGCGGGGTGATCGGCACGGTGGCCTCGTCCCACGCCCGGCGCGACGAGCCGACGGCGCTGGAGGTCATCGGAGCCCTGGCCGACGGCTCGGGAACACCCCTGGAGCTGGCCGGCCTGGCGCGCCCCCTGCCGCCAACCGCGGACCCGCGCCCGGCCACTGTGGTCGTGGTGGGGTCGGGGATGAATGCGGGCAAGACGACAACGGCCGCTGGCGTCGTCCGGGGCTGGGCCCGGGCCGGTCTGAAGGTGGGTGCCGGCAAGGCCACTGGCTCGGGCAGCGGCAAGGATCATTGGGCCTACGTCGACGCGGGTGCTCACTCCGTGGTGGACTTCCTGGACTTCGGCATGCCATCCACATTCGGATACCCGGCGGATCGGCTGGTGGCCACGATGCGCGCTATTCGTGACGCCTTGGCGGCTGAGGGTGCCACGCATGTGGTCGTCGAGATCGCCGACGGCCTGCTGCAGGCCCAGAACCGGGAGCTGCTGGCCGCGCTGCCGGCGTTCGCCGACTCGGTTCTGCTGGCCGTCAGCGACGCTTTGGGGGCGGTGGGCGCCCAGGGTGTGCTGGCCTGCGCGGGAGTGCGGGTCAGCGCGCTGAGCGGCCTCCTCAGCGCCAGCCCTCTGGCCGCTCGGGAGGCAGCGGACGCCACAAGTCTGCACGTCGTGACGCCGGATGAGCTGGCGGCCGGCGCCGCCCTTGACATCCTGCGGTCATCGCAGTGGGTCTGACACCCGTCGCTGCATACGTCGGGCGCAACGGGCCGCCGCCCGGCCAGCCCGCACACGTGTTGCTCGACCTCCGCGAGGTCCTGCCCGACACGGTGTGCGTACCCGGTCTGACCGTTGTCGACGTCCGGGGCGGCTCTTTGTTGTCCGACGACGAGCGCCTCAGGAGCGATCCCGGTCGCGGTGGAGGTCCGCTGTCCGAGCCGGCGTTGGACGCGGGCGCGCGGGCCTTCGCGCTGACCAATGTCGCCTGGTGGGCACGGCGGCTGCTCGACCGGGTCGAGGGGGAGTTGGGCTGCATACTGCCTCCGCTACGGATCTTGGTGGGCAGCCACGAGCCGGGGATGCGGCGCTGGGGTGGAGGTCACTACCGCCTGCCCGCGACCACCTACAGTGAGCTGCCCGAACACTCCCCAGTCGACCCCACCGGTGAAGTCCACCTCGGCTCCGGCCGGACCTACGTCGAGCACGACGGCGCGCCATACCTGCACGCGCCGGGGCACAACCCGGCCATCGTGAGCCATGAGGTCGCTCACCACGTGTGCCGGCATGTGGCGGACTTCCGGCTGAACCGGCTGCGCCCGCCGGAGCAGCAGACGAACCGCCGTACCGCCGTCGAGGAAGGCACCTGTGACTATCTGGCTGCGGTCATGCTCGGGCACCCCGACATCTACGGCTGGCACCGCCGCCAGATCCCGGTGACCGACCCGCGCCGACGCTGCCTGTCCGCGCCGTGGACCATGGCCGACTTGCGGGGGGGGCATGACGCTGACCCGCACACGGACGGAACCATCTGGGCCTGCGCGTTGTGGGAGGCGAGGTCTCGCGCAGCAGAGACCGGCCATCCCGCCGCAGCGGTGAACGCCATGCTCCTGCGCGGTCTGACGCGCCTGGGCACCCAGTGCATCGACGACCGCAGCCCGGAGATCCGCCGATCCAGAAAATACTTCGGGACGCTGCTGACAGCGATGCTCGAGGACAGCCCCGACGGGCCGCTGGCGGACGAGATCGAGCAGGTGATGGCGGCTCGTGGCATCCACCCTGGCTGGTCCAACGCCCGGGCGCGGGACGTGGCACGAGGTTGCTCATGATCTCCAGTACCGAGCCGGCCCTGTTGCCAACGCTATGGCGGTTCCGGGCCTACGGCCGCCCGCACCGGCGCCTCCTGGCGCTGGGTGTGCTGTGCCGGGTCGGTGAGCTGCTGGCCGACCTGGCGGTCCCGTGGCCGATCGCGCTGGTCGTCGACGGCGTCCTCGGGCACGGCCGACTGCACGGGCTGCAGGGCGCGGTCGTCCGCGGCGCCGGTGTGTCCGGCGTCGGCCTCCTGGTCCTGGCCGCGGTGGCCTCGCTCGTCTTCACCCTTCTGTCCGGGGCATTTGACTACCTCGGCGACCGGTTGATGAACAGCGCCGGGGAGCGGATCACGGCCAGCATCCGGGCCGATGTCTTCAGCCAATTGCTGAGGCTGCCCATGGCGTTCCATGACCGCCGCAGCGTCGGCGAACTCACCAGCCGGATGTCCTCCGACACGAACCGGATCGAGGACAGCCTGATCGGCCTGTTCTCCACCCTCCTGCCTGGCGTGATGAACCTCGGCGGCCTAGCCGCGGTCATCACAGCGCTCGACTGGCGGCTCGGCCTCATCGCCCTGAGCGCAGCCCCGCTGGTCTTCTTCGCCGCCAAGCGGTACAGCCGACTGACCCGTCAGGCGGCCCGAGCGCGACGCGCCGCCGAGGGGCAGCTGGCGGCGCTGACTGCCGAGACGATCACGGGCATCCGGACGGTCCACGTAGCGGGCACCCAGGGCGTGCACGAGGAGGAGTTCGCCCGCTACAACGGGACGGCACTCCGAGTCGGCCTGCGTTCAGTTGACCTGCGCGCCAGGTTCACCCCGCTGCTCGAAGCCACCTCCGCCTGCGGCACCGGGAGCCTGCTCCTCGTGGGAGGCTACGGCGCCCTGAAGGGATGGTGGACCGTCGGCATCCTCGTCGTCGCGCTGGCCTACTTCCGCGATATGCTGCGCCCGCTTCGCTCCATGTCAAGCCTGTCACTCACCTTGACCACCGGGGCCGCCTCGGCCGAACGCGTGGCGGAGATCCTCGATGTGCCTGACCGCCGGAGGGCAGGTCAGATACCCGCACGGATCGAGCCGTCCGTCCGGCTCGAGAACGTCTGCCTCGACTACGGCCGGGGGCCGGTGCTCACCGATCTGGACCTGGACGTGCCGGCCGGCAGCCGGCTCGCCCTGTCCGGTCCGAACGGGTCAGGCAAGACCTCCGTCCTGGCACTCATCGCCGGCCTGTACCATCCAGCCACCGGACGCGTCCTCATCGGCGAGCATGACGTGGAAAGCCTCGACAATAGCGTCCTGCACAGCCATGTCTCGGCCGTCCTCCAAGACACCTTCCTGTTCTCCGGTTCAGTCTTCGACAACGTCCTGCTCGGCCTGCCCGACGCATCCCCGGACGAGGTGGTGCGGGCCTGCGCCGCGGCGGGGGTGCTCAAGTTCACCGATGAACTGCCCGACGGGCTGTCCACCCGGCTGGGCGACCGCGGCATTGGGCTCTCCGGAGGTCAGCGCCAGCGCGTCGGCATCGCCCGGGCCCTCCTTCGCGACTCGCCCATCGTGTTGCTCGACGAGCCCACATCCGGCCTGGACCTGGTCGCCGAACGGACGCTCATCGACGCGCTGAAGCGGCTCATGCACGGTCGCACCGTCATCATGACCACCCACCGCCCCGCGCTGCTCGACCTGGCCGACCGCACCGAGACACTTCACGAAGGCCGCCTCGTGGCCCGCGTCCGCCCGGCTCGCACCGCCGAGAACGCTGCCCAGCCCAGGCAACCGGCCCGTGTGAACGTCCCGTGAAACGACAGTTGGAGCAGCGCCCATCGGCCCCAAACGAACGTCAGCACCCAATCTGCCGATTCCGGCCAGATGACCGCGACAGATACAAGCCCGCCAACCACCATCCCGGTTTCGTTGCTGGAGCATCCGGGTCCATCTCCGCGACCTGGAAGTAGACCTGTTTCTCCAGTTCGCCGGGGACCGCGTGCAGCCAGTCCATCGCCCGGTAGCAGGCATCATCGCTGGCGAGGGCGTCATCGTCGGGCAGCGTCTATGCTGCGGCGGAGCCGGGAGGCTATCGCCAAGCTCCGCCGGGTCCTCATCGCAGCGAAATATCGGCCGGGTTCATCCAGGCGACCCGACTCCCTAAGAAATCGACGCCGTGCGGCTGGCCTGGGAAGGCGCCGTGGCATAACCATGAAAGTCGTGTACATGCGAGAGCTGGTGATAAAGCTGGGGGGACAGGTGCGGAAGTAGCGGCGATCGGCGCCCATAGAGAAGCGTGGCGAACTGGTGTGGCTTGAGGTCGATGTAGCGAGAGATGTTCTCGAACCATTGGGCGCTCAAGCGAGCCTCACTTTGGGGTCGCAAGAGCGCGGCTTGGCGTTGCCTCTCATATGACTCGAGTGCCAGCTGCAGCTTGCTGTGGCGGTGCAAGTTGTCGGCGAGGGCGATGACGTCCTCGATGGCCAGTTTCGTCCCCCACCCGATGGTGAAGTGGGTGGTATGGGCGGCGTCTCCGGTCAGTACGGCTTTGCCTTCGTACCAGCGCTGGTTGCTGACCGTGCGAAAGTTCAACCATCGAACGTCCGTCGCGTCACGGACCTGTCCGACCAGCTGATGACCATCCAGATGGCGTTCGAAGATCTTCTCGAGAAGGGAGAGACAATCTTGTGGCGGCATGGTGTCAAAGCCGAGGCCGGTCCACGTTTCGGGCAGGCATTCCACGATAAACGTGCTCGATTCAGCGTCGATTCCGTAGGCGTAGCCCCATACCCAACCGCTGCCTGTGTGGACGAAGGGAAACGTGAAGGAATCGAACACCTTGTCTGTCCCCAGCCAGATGTATTTGTTGCTACCTAGTTGCACGTCGGTCTGGAACCTCCCGGCGTCAAGCCGTGTGCGGCTGTTCACGCCGTCGCATGCCACGATGAGGTCCACTTCCGGCAGCTGCGACAGCGCCATCACCTCCTGATCGAACTCGATATGCACACCAAGGCCCCCGGCCCGGCGGGCCAAGATGTCCAGCAGACGCTGCCGCCTGATGCTGCAGCCGCCACGCCCGGCGTCCAGCACCTGCTCACCCTGGACGTCGACGACGTGGTTGACCCAGCGGAACGCGGCCTGGTCGATCGCCCGTGCTGACTCGGGGTCGCTGCGGTAGAGCGTCTCCAGGAGGTCGCCCTCAAGCGTCACCCCCCAGCCATAGGTCGAGGTATCCATACTCCGTTCAAAGATCGTGATGTCGTGTCCGGGATCACGCAGTTTCATCAGAAGCGCGAAGTAAAGGCCGGCCGGTCCTCCGCCCACGCACGCGACCTTCACGGCGTGCCCCCCGCATGACACGTTCCCGCCGCCTCCATCAGACCTCCCGCTGGTCTCTGCCCGGCGGCGAACCCAGAGCGCGAGGTTGGGCGCCAAGTGGATGACGTCGATACAGATAGCGGGGGCAGATCGGGCACAAGCCATGATCATCCGGAGTCGACCGACTGTAAGCAAGCCAACACGCCGAGCCGGCAAGCAAAGATCACCGGCACCCTGTCGATCACCTACGGTAACGTCATCGAAACCAGGGCAGGCAGCCATCGGTGAATGCTTACCCGACCGCGTCCGACTCTCCCCCTTCACCCCACTGCAGCCTCATCGCTATCAGGCCAGGGGCGGGCGGCGGAAAGGGTTCTGTCCGAAGCGGGCCGCAAGGCAAGACGCAGTGCTTGCAGCCAGCTGGAACGCCGAAGGCACGGAAAAGCACCTCGAACACGAAATAGGTTGTCGATGCTCAGCGCCTTCTCTACCAGGTACGCGGAGAAATACTCCTGAACCGGCAGCGCCGCCCAGCGTCAGGGCGAACACAAGCCCGAAGGCGATACCCGTGCCGACAGGCGGCGCTGAGCAATACCCGCGGCATGCGTGGCGGTTCGCGCCTGCTCGCGAACAGGTCGGGGGTCAGCGGGCAGCAGATCGCGAGTTCGGCGCAAGCCCATGGCCAACCTGCGGCAGCCGTCATGGGATGTGCCGAGTTGCGCACGGGATCTGCCGGAGCGCGGAAACAATCCGATCGCCGCCAGAAAAGCTCCGAATATCAGCCATGGAGTCCGGCCTGGCGCCCCACCGGGCCGCCACCACCACGGCCGAGTCCCTGAGACTCTCAGCCGCCATGGGACTCCAGCGGGCCATGGGCGCCGAGGCGGTAGAGCGCCGAGACGACCGGGGCCATCTTCTGGTGGAAGAGGTGGACGAGCAGGACAGGGTCGGCAGGCGCGGCCAGGGCCATGCCGATCGTGATGGCCTGGTCCAGGTCGGCGGCCCGCTCCCAGCGGATGTCCGGCCGGACATTGGTGAGTGCGGAGCTGATCAGCTTTGTCATCTCGCCCGGCTGGCGGCCCCGCAGCGCGTCCGGCTGCTCGTAGACGACGACGCGGTCGAACTCACGCGCCACGGCGTGGGCGCTGTCGACCACGAGGGCGTCGGTCCGGTCGCCGGGCAGGGTAAGGACCGCGACGCCCTCCCGGCCCCAATGCCGCCGGAGGAAGCTGCCGACGGCCGACAGGGCGGCCGGGTTGTGTGCGAAGTCGACGACCACTGGGATCTCGCCGATGCGGAGGATGTTGATGCGGCCGGGGTTGTCCTCACCGGGTTCGAAGGACGTGAGGGCGTCCCGGACGTCGTTGACCTGTACGCCGAGCGCGCGGGCCGCGGCCACGGCGGCCAGGACGTTGGCGACCATGAACCCGGCGCGTCCGTCCCAGGACTGCGGCACGTCCTGCACGTGCGCGAGCGCGGTGCAGCGGGCGCCCTCGGCCTCGATCAGCCAGCCGTCGTCGAGCAGGTAGGCGATGCCCCCGAGGCGGAGATGGCCGGTCACGACCTGGTTGACCGGGCAGAGGCTGAAGTAGCGGATCACCGGGTCGCGGTCGCGGACGGCGGGCCGTTGACCCAGCCCCGCGGAGTGCTGGTCGTCGGCATTGAGCACGAGCTGGCCGCGGTAGATGATGTGCTCGGCGACCAGTGACTTCACGGTGACCAGGTTGTCCAAGGTGTCGATACCGTCGTTGCCCAGGTGGTCGCCGGAGATGTTGGTGACCACGGCGACGTCGGCCCGGTCGTAGCCCAGGCCGTGGCGCACGATCCCGCCGCGTGCTCTCTCCAGCACAGCGGCCTGCACCCTGGGGTCGCCGAGAACCATCTCGGCCGACCTCGGGCCGGTCGCGTCGGCCGCGTGGACAAGGTTGCCGTCGATGTAGACGCCGTGGGTCGATGTCAACCCGACACGACGACCGCCGTGGCGCAGGATGTGCGCTATGAGCCGGACGGTGGTGGTCTTGCCGTTGGTCCCGGTCACCGACACGATCGGCACCCGGGAGGACGTGCCGGGCGGGTAGAGCTGGCCGACGATGTCACCGGCCACGTCGCGCGGCGCGCCCTCGCTGGGGCGCAGATGCATCCGCAGGTCGGGCGAGGCGTTGATCGCGAGTACGGCTCCAGATGCTTCGCCGGCGACCAGTGGCTGGCGGATGTCCGGCAGCCGCAGGTCGATCCCGCACACGTCCAGCCCGGTGATGGCGGCCACGCGGGCACACACCCGGGCCACCGCCGGGTGGACCGAGCCGGTGACGTCCTTGCTCGTTCCACCGGCGGAGAGGTTAGCGTTGCGGCGCAACGTGACGATCTGTCCCACCGCTGGTACCGAGGTCGGTGCCAGGCCCTGACCGGCCAGATGGGCTGTCGCCACGTCGTCGAGGACGATCCTGGTGAGGGGCCGGGCGTGTCCGATCCCCCGCCGGGGGTCGGCGTTGACCCGGTTGACCAAAGCGGCGATCTTGCAAACCCCGTCCCCGGTCACCCGGGCGGGGGTGAGCTCGGCGGCGGCGGCGACCCGGCCCCCGACTACCAGGACGCGGTAGTCACTGCCGGGGATGTATCGCTCGACCAGGACCCGCCTACCGCCGGTCCCGGCCGCGCCGCAGGCGGTAATGACCTCCTCGACGGTGGACAGCCCGATGAAGACGTCGCGCCCGTGGTGGCCGGACACCGGCTTGACCACGACGGGCGCGCCGAGGTAGGCGACGGCATCCACGGCCTCCTCGGCGCTTTGCACGACCTTCCCCTTGGGCACGGGAATGCTGTTCGCGGCGAGCAGCTGCTTGGTAACCTCCTTGTCGGCGGCAATGTTTACGCCGATGCCTGAGGTCTGCTCGGTGGTCGCCGCCCACATCAGTCGGCGGTGGCAGCCGTAGCCCAGCTGGAGCAGGGCGACGTGGGATAGCCGGGCGCACCGGGATGCCGCGCTGCCGGGCCGCGCGGGCTAGCTCGGCCGTGCTCACGCCTAGCCGTGACTCCTCGTAGCGGGCGGCGATATGCAGCAGCTCGGTGCCCAGATCCGGGGTGCGGCCTTCGACGGTCTCGCTGATGACGCGCACCGCCAGTGCCAGCAGCTGCTTGACCACCGGATCCTTCACCCACTCGTCATCTGGGCACTCAAGGATGAGCTTGAACGATCCCGGCCGTCCGGCCCGCACCGTCCGCCCGAAGGAGACCTTCCGGCCGATCAGGTGCGACAGCTCGAGAGTCACATGCTCGAGGATGTGCCCGAAGTACGTGCCGCCGGTCATCTCGTCGATCAAACCGCCAGGCCGCGTCGCCGCGCAGTGGTGTTCTGCAAGTCCAGGCAGGAGTTCGAGCAACCGCGCGGTGAAGCCTGGCACGTCGGTGGTCTCCCGGCCGGTGAGCTCCTGGAGGTCAACGAGTACGACGACCACAGGTTGGGAGAAGTACGCGTTTAGGCCACGAAGCCGTCGCACCTTTTCTATTCGCATTGCTTCCTTACTCATCCTTGAGCAGTTCTGGAGGTGGGCGCTTCCTCCACCGATGCATGTCGAAGACATCCCCGCGTACAGCCGGTGCAGGAGTAGGTCAAAGCAGGTTGTTGGTCCTGTCCACGAGCTGCATACCGTCGTCGCATGCGCGCCGATTGCGACGACGGGACCGGGACCGATCACGCCGAATCATCCAAAAACTCAAACAGGAACTTACTCTCCCACCGCACTCTTATAGGAGCTAATAGTGAACTAAGGGTCGATTCACCAACCTGGCACCTTTCCATTATTCAACATCAGTGATCTTCAACCGGGCCAGCTCGGACAGTAGCATCCCCGGTGTGCGTGACGCTCCGAAGCCTCGAGCAAACAAGCGGATCGTCGGCGGCGAGCCGTGCCCGATGACGTCATTGGCTGGTAGGCAAAACGCCTAAAGGCCTCCGCCAAGAAGATGCCCGAACCGCAAGACGGATCCAGAATCAATGGCTCAACTGTGTCAGATTGCCAGGGTACGAGTTCATCCAAAACGAGATCAACTAGGTGCCAAGGGGTGTAATACGCAGCATAGTGTCGTTGCTTTTCCGCGAGTAGTTGCTCGTAAATTGAACTAATCAACCCTGGCGGTATGACATTGAAATCATAAGGCCATGCCGCCTGCTGACCAGTCCTAAGATCAGTGCCACTAAAGAACTGGAATAGATCATAAGTAGCTTGCGGCGGTAGATACGCCTCGGTATTGCTGCCCACCCTGTCACCGACCTTCATGGAGTCCAGCCGACGACTCCTTGACCCCCAGGCATCTTTAAACGCCGAAATTATCAGTGAAGATTTACTGTCTACCTGCGCTAGCTGGTCGGCACAGCTAAACGCAAGGCCATTGGGGTTCGGCCGGGTAACGTTCGAGCGAGCACAAAAATTGCGCCTGATGCTCGTAAAGGGACTGTTGAATCTGAGTAAAGTGCAATTCGCTTGCCCGGTCCGAACCCAGATAGACGCGGACTGCCTGCACCAGATCCATCCCTCGCGCCGGGCCGCATCACCGGGTGGGTCGCCGATCCAGCGACCCAGCTCGGCTGGCAAATGCGAAAATCCAGGCAGAGCACCGGCCGGGTGATCCTCCCTGATCAGACGGACAGCACTCGGGTGTGCAGCGCGGTGACCGCCTTGCGTGCAGAAAGGATGGCGCCGTGCTGCCAGGCGTCCATAAACGACAGCCAGTCGCCGGCGTAAAGCACCCGGCCTAGCCGGTTCACCAGCGGCCGCAGCACCGGCGCGTCCGGTGAGTCGTCTGGGAGGTTGTGCCAGGCCCCCTCGAGGTGCGGAATGAAACGCCAGGATTGGGAGAATGATGAGGTGAGCTCGGTACGGTACTTTGCTCCGTAAATCCGCTCACCCAGCATCACGGCGCGCTGCTCGCGCTGAGCGGGCGTCATCCTTCCGTATTTGTCCGCGTCGTCGCCGTAGTTGTAGTACCCGATCATCACGCCGCGCTCGCCGTGGAATCCGTACGACGGATGCCAGATGTGGGTCAGGTCGAGGTCAGTCTCGGTGATGCCGCCGTAGATCCGGTGGTCGGCCTCCCACCAGCGGCTCTTGTACTCCAGGCCGATCTTGCTGGCCGACGCCGGGGTGATCAAGGCGAGCGCCTTTTGCACGTCGGAACCGAGGTTATGTGGCAGCCTCGCAAGCAGGTGCGGTGGCATAGCCGCTATGCAGTAATCCGCCCGGATCGACCGCTGCCGCCCGGTGGCCTCGGCGTATTCGACGGTCACACCGTCCGCGGACTGTGCGATCTTGGTGGCTTGACAGCCGAGCCTGACCCTGTGCTGGCCTATCGCGCGGGTCAGTGCGCGGGGGATCTGGTCCATGCCGCCGACCGGCTGGAACATCAGCATGGCCTGGTCAAACTCGAACTCGAATGAGAAGTACCTGCCCACCGCCGAGGCGAAGACCTCCGACACGCTCGGCACCGGTGCCAGCTCCAGGCCGGGGGTCCCGGACGCGCCGGGGTACACGCTGAATCCGCGGTTGGTGCTGCCGTTGTAGGCGTAGCCCTCCGACGCGCCGCCAATCGAGCCCCAGTCCTCCAGGAAGGCCAGCAACCGGTGTTTGTCCTCGCGGGTGAGTTGCTTGTCCAGCGCTCCCTGGGACGTGGCCTTCGCCAGCAGTTCGCTGACATAACCGTAGACGTCGGACTTGGCGGTCCGGTACCGCATCGGGTGGCCGGGCTTCATGCCCTTCGACTCGTTGTAGATATACGCGTCAGCGTTGATGTTGGTGAACACCTCGATCGAAACGCCCAGTTCACGGCAGTAGTCCAAGGTGACCATCCACTGGGCCAGCCGGGCCGGGCCGCAGTTCATGTACTGGCCCTCGCTAAAAGCGGCCACCTGGGTGTTACTGAACAGGTCGGTCTGCTCAGTGCCCGCACGTGCCGTGAAGTTACGGCCGCCGGTGCGGCTGCGCGGCTCGAGGATCGTGCAGTCGTATCCGGCCTTGCCCAGCTCGTACGCCGATACCAGACCGGCGATGCCGCCACCGAGGATGACGACTGTGGCCGGTGAGCGGCCGGTGAGGTGGAAGTCAGAGGCGCGCGGCGCGGCGAAGGCGGGTGCCGCAGTCGCATTCTGCGTAGACGCCAAGCCCAGCGCCCCCATTGCAGCGAACATGGTGCCCGCCCCGCCGCTGATTCCGACCGCTCGCAGAAAGCTCCTGCGAGTGAACCCCGGTTCCGTCCCCTTCATCCGCGTCATACGCGATTCCCCCGCCCAACCCAGCCTATGATCTTCTTTGTTCATCGGGGGGACGATACTCGAAAGTGGGCACTCTTGTTGGTCGATCGTGGCGGGCGGGAGACTGGCGCAGTGACGCAGCACCGCGACCACCGCCAGCGTGCCCGGAACCCGGCCATGCAGTACCGGAAGCCGCTAGGCAGGCACGCCATGGCCACGCCAGAGTGCGTACCGGAATGTCACACCGAAACGTGAAAACCGGAATGTCACACCGAAACGTGAAAATAGGCCCCACCAAACGTGAAGACCTCCTGGTGATGTCTTCACGTTTGGGGCTGACCTGCGCAAACGGGGTCTGGGTAGGGAGCCGCCCACGGGTTAAGCGGGCGTAGCCCACGTTTTCCGGAGGATGGGTCTCCGTTTCCGGGCTGTGCTGCTGGCGGGTATTGTCTGCGTCGATGATTTCCAGGGTGAGGTCCTGGAGCTCGCCGAGCAGGGTGCGGAGTTTTTTTTCGCGTTGTCGAATAAGGGCTGGTATTCGGCGAGTTCGGCCGGGGTGAGCCTGGCGGGTGATGGTCTTGCCGCCGATCTTGCGGGTCCGTTCGGCATACGGGCCGTGGAGGCGGGGCGGGCTGGCGTGGCAGCGGCAGGCCGGCTTGCCGCAGGCGCAGGCGCGCACCGTCAGGGTGCCGGGCAGGGCGAGGCCGGCCTATCCCGGGCATCGCGCCACGAAGTGGCCCATCTCTTTCGGATCAGGGGACAGAGCTATCACGCCCTGAGCGGGCAAGAGGCCGCGCGGGGGGCTGACCTAGGCACGTATTGGGCATGGGTCAAGCGCTCAGAGCCAATCTGGCAATCTGACGGGCCCGTCAACCATATCTATAGCGCCAATGCCCGGACGTGCCGCCACGACCGTCTCCGTCGCCCACGGCACAGCGGACAAGAGCCATACAGCCCGCTGCCGCGGATCGAAGCTTATCGACTGATCCCCTCGATACGAACCGACCGCACCGGGCACAGGTGGCCTCATGAGCGTGACGGCCTCGAGCATGGGCCGCTCGGTGGCCCAGCGGGGCCTGCGAGCACCTGGCGTGGCGGTCTGGGGCCTGAGCCCGCGCGGCGGGCTTGGCGCGCGGTCGGGGCCGGACGCGGCGGCGCGCCGCGCGCGTTTAGGCTGGGCTGACCGGGCTGGCAACCGGGAAGGCGTCGAGCTCGGCCAGGTGCGGCGGCAGGCTGAGGGTGACCACGCTCTCCCGCTCCGCCGGATCGGTACGGGCGACGACCGCGACGGTCATGACCTCACTGCGGTTGACCGGCAGGTGCGGAATGCCCGGCGGAACATACATGAAGTCGCCGGCCCTGACCACTGTGCGCTGCCGCAGGCCCGCGCCGTGCCACACCTCCGTCTCGCCGCTGACGGTATAGATGGCGGACTCGTGCCCGTCATGCGTGTGGGGTATGCCACGGGTGCCGGGCGGGATGGTCACCATGTGCAGGCAGAGGGCCTGCGCGCCCGCGGACTGGCTGCTCACGCCGGTAGCGAGGGTCATTCCCTGCCTACCGTCGTAGCTGCCGCCCGAGCGGATGATGACGACCTCACCCTGCGCGCCACCGTATTCCGGCGCGTCATACTCGGGGGCGCCATACTTCATGGGGCTGCTCATCGGCTTCCGTACCTCCTGGCTGTGTGCCCAGCTGACCTGGGCTCGCGTTGTTCAGAGACGAGGGACGGACTCCCTGATACACCGAAATACGCCGGGCTATCGGCACACCCGCAGGTCAAATGTTTGCGAATACGTCCGCTCGTTCGGCGCCGCCGCCACCTCGGCAGCCGATCTACGACGTGCGATGGGCGCGTTCGGGTTGGAGAGCGACACTCGAACCCGGGGCGGGACAGCGGCGCGCAATGGTCGCCGCCAGGTTGCCTCGCCGTGAATGGCCGGACAGGCCGATGATCGTGGTGGCCGTCGACGCGCATACCGGCGAGTTGGCTGCGTTCGACCGCGATTCCGGCGTCGACCTGGTGGACGCGGTCACCGCGAGCTGCGCACTGCCCGGTCTGGTCCCCACACACGGCATCAACGGCACTCGCTGCATCGACGGTGGCGTGCGCTCCCCCGACAACGCCGACCTTGCCTCGGGCTATGCGAACGTCGTGGTGCTCTCGCCGTTGGGCGGACGGAGCCCGACACCACCGGAACGGGGCGCGGACCCGGCAGGCCAGTTCGAGGGCCTGCGCAGACCACCGGGCGCGGACCTGGCAAGCCAGGTCGAGGCCCTGCGCAAGCAGGGCAGCCGCGTCGAGGTGATCACACCGGACGCCGATTCCCGAGCCGCAATGGGCACGAACCAGATGGATCCCGCGACCCGCATCCCCGCCGCCCGTGCCGGTTTCGCCCAAAGCAAGCAGGAAGCGACCCGCGTGACGTTCCTCTGACGATTGCACGCCGACGCCCAGCGCTACACCGTCATCTGTGACGAGCCAATTATGATATTAAAAACGAGTATTACGTGCGGCTTATTTCTCCGGCCCAGCGTCGCCTGGGGACTGCTTTGACACCGCTACGTATTGGGAAAGAGTCAGTTATGGCGGAAGCAGCGAGCGAGCAAGCTTACCGAAGCATCGGACTTCTTGGCCAGACAATCCCTGGGAACTCGGCGTAGTTACGAACGCGCTCGCGAGAACTGGAATCAAGCGTTTGCGGACTTCGCCGCCATCGCCTCTGCCTACCTCGATAAGTAAACTGCCGGAGCGGATTAGTTACGGGCGTCTCGTGCTGGGTTGGGGCCAGTCGCCGGGCCATAGCTCGCCCCGCGCGTATATGGCCTGCGCGCCATGCATGCGTCTCCACCTGGCTCAACGGCGGTGTCCCGCCCGCTCAAGTCGCGAGTTGGCCGGGCACAGCGTCGCCGTACTGCTCAAGGTCTACGCCAAGTGCATCGACGGACAGGACCAGATAGCCAAGCGACGCATCGAAGACGCGCTACGCGAAACCGGTGACGACGGGGCCGCCAACCATGGGACTGCCGAGGATAGCGGCGACGCCGGGACCGACTGACTTGGGCACGTATCGGGCACAACCAGCCGCCGCCAGCCGTGAATAGCCGTAATCAGCCGGAGAGCAAAGACGGTGCCCCATCGCGTTTCCGCAGGTGAGGCACCTTCTTTGCTGCTCTGCCCTAGTCCCTAGTGGGCGCAAACGCCCTCTCCCCCGGCGCTGAGCTGGCGCTCACGTCGGCCGACATGGCACGTGGCCGCTAGCCAGATCGGCGGTTGGCCGTCAATCCGCTCTTGACCCAAACAAACCAAGGAAGGGAGGCGAACACACATCATGCAGCCTGATATTCAGGTCCGACGCGCCGCGGGTCTATGTCTACGGGCGCAGTCATGCCGAGGCTCGCGAAAAGCTCATCGCTGAACAGGCAAAGGTAATGGCCGGTATCCCGGTCCCCGCGCAGTCCAGGAAGCTCGGCGCGTACCTCGATTACTGGCTAGAGCACGTCGTCAAGCCTACGCGTCGCCCCGCGACGGTCGCTCTGTATGAGATCAACATCCGCGTGCATCTCACGCCGGGACTGGGCAAGCATCAGCTACGACGGCTGTCAGTGCCGACCGTTCAGGCGTTCCTCAACGGCAAGATCAAGTCTGGTCAGTCGGTGCGCAACGTCCAGATCCTTCGGCAGATCCTCAGCGCTGCCCTGTCGCGTGCCATGCGCGAGGAACTAGTTGTACGCAATGTCGCCCGCCTAGTCGAGCTGCCCGCATGGGAACCCGCTGAGGTCGTCCCGCGGTCCGATGCTGAGGCTCTGTCGTTCCTGGCCGCCTCGGCCAATGATCCGCTTCATCCCGCGCTCGTGCTGCTGCTGCTCTACGGGCTGCGGCGCGGTGAAGTCCTGGAGCTGCGCTGGTCGGACATCGGCGGCGATACGATCCACGTCCGTCAGCAGGTGCAGCGCATCCAGGGACAGCTTCATGTCGGCCCGGTCAAGACCCGAGCGGGCAACCGGGATCTCCCGCTTCTCGGGCTGGCTGCTCACGCTCTAGCCGACCGCCGCGAAGCTCAGCAACATGACCGTGAACGTCCCGGCGCGGCGTGGACCGATACGGGCCTGATCTTCACCACCAGGACGGGGTGGCCGGTCGAGCCGCGCAACCTTGTTCGCTCCTTCGCCCGCATCTGCGAGGACAACGGCATCCGCCGCATTCGCGTTCATGCGCTGCGGCACACCACGGCGTCACTGCTCAAGAGGCTCGGCGTTCCGCCGAAGGATGCTCAGGTGATTCTCGGCCACGCGCACGTGACCACCACACAGCAGATCTACACCCACGTGGACGAGGCAGCGAAACGCGACGCGATTACCAGGCTTAACAAGCTGCTTGGCGGTGCCGAGTGATACCGCTACTGTGGTCAATTTTGGTGGTCAACACCCTGATTCGGCTGATTCTGGCGGACGTTTGTCCTGGTGGGCGCAACTGGGTTCGAACCAGTGACCCCTCGCTTGTAAGGAGCCTAATATGCGGTTGATTTTCGTCCTGACCTGCCTATCTGATTACCCGTACGACAACGTAATTCACCGCTTGATACCGGGGCTAATGGCACGCTAATGGCACAGCGACCGTCCGCTTTTCAGGCGTGCCATTTCCCGGGTTGCTTCATCACGTGCGAGCGTCCTTGGGTGCGACCGATCGCTGATGCCTGCGGTTGGCTGCTGCGGTTGCTGTCACCGTTGCTGTCAGGCGCGGCCGGGGAAGCGGGTGTTCGGCTGTGACGCGGGTGTGCGCATGGTGCGAGAAGCCCATCCCGGCGCGGGTGCGGCGGGATGCGGTGTGCTGTTCGGTGCGCTGCCGTCAGGCCCGGCACCGGTTCTTGCGCGCGGTCGGCCAGGCGGAGGCGGTGGCGCCGGGTCGTTCGCTGCGGCTGGCGTATGCGGATCCGCCGTATCCGGGCAAGGCGCGGCTGTACCGCGATCACCCCGATTACGGCAGCGAGGTTGACCACGCCGCCGTGGCCACCGGCCCGAGGGATGGCGGCAGCGGCTAAGGGGGCAGAAGACCGTGAGTCCCCTGGTATCGGTTGGAGCACCTTCGGTTATCGGTTGGAGCACGTTCGGTGCGGCGGGCAGCAGGCTGCGGGCTCACGCTGTAGCGTCGGCGGCGGCCTCAGCGAGCGGCACTACCCGACGCTGTCACCCTCACCACAGGAGTGCCACGATGATGATGTCTTCGACCCGCCGCCCCTTTGTCTTTGGTGTTGCCGCCCTCACAGTGGCCGCTGCCGCCGCCTGCAGCTCGTCGACGTCTTCCAGTACCGCCAGCAAGTCGCCGTCGGCTTCACCAAAGGCGACCGCGAGCCCGATGGCCAGTGCGAGCGGGTCGGCGTCCGCGCAGACGATCACCGTGACTGGCAAGAACACCGTCCTGGTGCTGGACGCATCGACCGCGCAGGCGCTGAAGACCGCTGGCGTGCAGGTCAGTGCGGTCTCGCCCGCGACCGCGGCTTCGTCCGGCGGGATCAGCTTCCCGATCACCGGCGGCACGCTGACCCAGGCCGGTTTGAAGGGGACGATCAACCACAGCGGCGGGCTGTCGTTCACGCACTCCGGGAAGACGGTGACCGCGACGAACTTCGTGCTCAACACCACCCAGGGCACCCTGTCGGCGACCGTGTACGGCAAGCAAATCCCGCTGCTGGCGGTCAGCCTGTCCAAGATGACGCGCACGACTAGCGGCAGCGAGATCGTCGCCACCGGGATCACCTCGACCATCAACTCGTCCGCCGCGGCGCTGCTCGACGCCAAGCTGGCCGTTAAGGTCTTCACTCCTGGGCTGCAGATCGGCGCGCTCACCGTCTACGTCACCGGCAAACCCGCCTAGATCCAGATATGGCTCGATTTCCGAGACGCGCCTGCGGTAGACGGGTGGACCCGGTGTCCTCTGCCGTCGTGCCTGCTGCATTGGCCTGTTCATGCTCATCCGCCCTGCTTCTTCCGCCCCGGCCGGTGGAGGGGGTCACGGCCTGGGGCCTTCACCCGATAGACATCCCAGGAGCTTGGCGGTCAAGCTGCACGGTTCTCGCCGCGGTGAGACCAGGCGGTGGCCTCGTCGTAGCGGGTGCGGGTCTTGAGGCATCCGTGCAGGATGCCGACGAGCCGGCTGGCCAGTCGGCGTAGGGCGTCGTTGTGCTCGAGTCCGCGAGCACGGAGGTCGTCGTAGAAGGCACGGGCGCCGGGCGAGGCGTTCAGTGCGGCGAAGGCCTGTGCCATGAGCGCGTCGATGAGCCGGCCGTTGCGGACGAACCGGGCGGCGACGACCTTCTTCCTGCCCGAGGCGCGGGTGATCGGGCTGGTGCCGGCGTAGTTCCTGCGGGCTCTCGCGTCTGCGTAGCGGTGCGGGTCGTCGCCGAGTTCGCCGAGTACCCGGGCGCCGAGGATGGGTCCCAGGCCGGGCTGGGACAGGTAGATCTCAGCGTCCGGGTGCCGGCCAGAATGCTGCCCCCACCTGCTCTTCGAGGGCTTTGACCTGCTCGTTGAGGGTGGTGATCACCGCGATCAGGGACCGGACGGTCGCGGCGTAGGCGACGGTCAGGGCCGGGGGCTGGCTCAGCTGCTCGCTGCGCAGTGCCGCGAGGATCGCCGTCGTCTTGTCCGCGATGTGGTGGCGGCGGGCGCGCTTGAGCACCGCGGCCATCTGCGCGCGGGTCAGCCTGGCGGCGCGGGCCGGGTCCGGCGCCTTGCCCAGCAGCTCGAGAGTGTCAGCCGCGGCCAGGTCATCGAAGGCCTCCAGCGCCGCGGGGAAGTACTCCCGCAGCTGGTGCCGCAGCCGCTGAACATGCCGGGTGCGTTCCCAGATCAGCGTCTTGTGCGTGCGGGCCAGCACCTTGATGCCCTCCGCGTCCGCGCTGTCCCCGGCCACCGCGCGCAGCTGGTGGGAATCGGTGCGCACCATGTCCGCGAGCATGTGCGAATCGCCGCCGTCGCTCTTGGCGCCCGAGACCCCGTGCCGCTCCCGGTACCGCGACGCCTGCAGCGGGTTCACTGCATACACCGTGTACCCAGCGGCCACCAGCGCAGCGACCCACGGGCCGCGGTCGGTCTCGATCCCGGTCACCACCTCCGCATCCTGGCCGTCTTCACCCAGTTGCTGGCCGATCAGCTCGTGCAGCCGGGCCATCCCCGCCACGCCCTCCGGTAGCCGCCTTTTCGCCAGCACCCGGCCGGCCGCGTCCATCACCTCCACATCGTGATGGTCCTCAGCCCAGTCATCCCCGATGAACAGCCGCATCGCCTCTCCCGTCCAAGATGCCGAATCTGGCCAGCGGCCTGCGGGAGAACCATCAGCGACCTAATGAAACAGTGCTCACGCCCACAGGCGGGCACGACATCCCAGCAGCGATCAACTCTCCCGGTCACCGGCGGGGGCACGATCTATCGGCAGAACTCGAAGTCCGGGTGCCAACAGTGCTCACCCGCCGGCGGCCACCAGGTCACGAGTCTGCCGGATGGCGGACCCGCTAAGACTCATTAGGTGCCGGGGTTGTGGAGCCGGGAGTGGAGGTCAAGTTGCGGCTGCTTGATGCTTTCGGCTGTTAGAGGCTCCGCGCGGGCCAAGGGGTAGCCCGTAGGGTTCGGCCCGTGTGGAGGGGCCGGGCCAAAGGATCATGCGGTTAGCCGCAGCTTGACCGGAGTGGACGGCGGAATATGATCTCGGTCCGGGTGAAGTCCCGTACCTGTGCGGTCGCTACATGACCGGTTGCTTAGAAGACTTCATGCCACTTTCGTGGCGCCCGCGGATGGGTGAAACTTGGGGCTGCGCCGCCCGCTGACGTCGTTCGACCTTGGCGTTGCGTGCCTGTTTAGAAGACTGACGCTGGAGCCTGCCCGGTGGGTACCCCGGATTGCTGCTGCGAGCGCGTGTCACAGGATCTTGATCTTGTCGCGGGCTCCGCGGGCGGCGCGCCCGTATCCAGTATCGGGGCAGGGAGGTGGCGATGGATATCGTCCATCCGCGCGTCGCCGGGATCGACGTGCATAAGAAGGTGATCTGGGTGGCGGTCCGGCTGCCCGGACAGGGGGCTGGTCAGCGCGCGGTGACCGTGCGGAGGTTCAAGGCGTTCTGGCGGGCGCTGCAGAAGATGGCAGGCTGGCTGGCGGAGCTGGGCGTGACCGACGCGGCGCTGGAAAGCACCGGGGTGTACTGGTGGCCGGTCTACCACGCGCTGGCGGGCGCCGGGATCGAGGTGTGCGTGTGCAACGCGGCGCACATGCGCAACGTGCCGGGCCGCAAGCGGGATGTCACGGACTGCCAGTGGATCGCCGAGCTGCACGAGTACGGGCTGCTGCGGCCCAGCTTCATCCCGGACGCGCAGGTGGCGGCGCTGCGGCAGCGGACCAGGTACCGCAAGAAGCTGATCGAGCAGCGCACCAGCGAGGGGCAGCGGCTGGCCAAGGTGCTGGAGGACGCCGGCATCAAGATCGACTCGGTGGCGTCCCGGCTGCTGCTTAAGTCCGGGCGGGCGATGATCGAGGCACTGATCGCCGGCGAGCGGGACCCGGCCCGGCTGGCCGGGCTGGCCCTGGGCGTGCTGCGCCGCAAGACCGACGAGCTGCAGATGGCCTGCGACGGCCGGTTCACCGCGGGCCACGGCCAGATGTGCCGGCTTCACCTGGACGCCTACGACCACCTGACCGCCCAGATCGCCGAGCTGGACAAGCTGGTCGCCGAGGCGGCCGCGCCGTTCGAGCGGCTCATCGCCCGGCTGGTCACCATCCCCGGGGTCGGGCAGCGGACCGCCGAGGTCATCGTCGCCGAGACCGGCGGCGACATGGCCCGGTTCGCCACCGCGGCCCGGCTGGCGGCCTGGGCCGGGCTGGCGCCCGGTGATAACGAGTCGGCGGGCAAGCGCAAGAAGGCGCCCACCCGCAAGGGCGACCGGCAGCTACGTGTCGCCATGGTGGAAGCGGCCTGGGCGACCTGGCGCACCGCCACCCGCCCCGGCGCCCGGTTCCGCCGCCTGGCCCGCCGGTTCGGCAAGGGTAACGAGAAGAAGGCCGCGGTCGCCGTCGCGCACACCCTGCTGTGCATCGCCTGGGCGGTCATGCGCTACGACGCCGGCTACATCGACGCCGGCACCGACTACTACGAGCGGCGCGACCAGCGCAACCGCGAGCACCTGGTCCGCTACCACCAGAACGCCCTGGCCCGGCTCGGCATCCAGGTCATCGTGACCCCGCCCGGCGACGGCGCCCCACCACCCCCGACCCCGGATAACCCAGGCCAGGCAGCCTGACCCGCACGGCACTTTACCGGCGCGCTAATGAGCCGGCTGCGCCGCCGCGGGGCCCGGGCTTGGTCGGCACCAGCCCCTCCAGCCCGGACTCCGCCAGGGCGGCAGCGGCCTGGTAGTACGACGGCCGGGAGTACCCGAACGCGGCCGCGGTCGCGGTGACCGGTGCGCCGTCCACGCGGACGCGGCGCACCATCTCGTACTTGACCTGCACCGCATCGCGGGCGTCGAAGAAGTCCGCGGAAAGGAACGTCTCGTCGGTGACCTGCCCGGGGTGGGGGTTCAGGCACCGTGACTCGCGCAGCGCGGTCACCTTCGGGTCCTCCGGTGATCCTCGCGGTGCCATGCCGCCTCCCTGCCGATACGGTCGTCAGGGGAATTTGCCGGTAGGACGTGACAGTTTCACTGCGACACGCCGCAGTGCATCGAAGAATGCCAGGAAAATAGCCGGTATTTTGCGCCAGATCCTGCTTGACGGCGCAGAGCTGCGGAATGAGCCCGGCGTAATCTTCCCGGCTGAGACCGCAGCCGGCCGATCAGGTCCGCCAGCGCCAGTAGGCCATCGATAGTGAACGGGCAGCGGCCATCCGCGATGACCACGAACGGATCGGCGGGCACGACATCGGTCCACCCCGCTGGCAGCGAGAACAACTCGCCGTTCTCATCGTGGAGGTGGACCCGGTCCTCACCCCAGTTCTGGCGGTGCGCCACGAACTCGAAGTCCTGGCCGGCCAGCGGATGGAACCGGTGCGTCACCCGCACACGTCGGTACCGATCATCCGGACAAGACGTCGTTGACGATGTGGTCCAACTGCTATGCGGAGAGGTGGATCCGCACCGCACGAGCCGAGTGCACCGACCGGATGCTCATCTACGGCGAACGGCACCTGCGGTCCTTCCTCGGCCAGTACGCCGACCATTACCATTACAATCGGCACCGCCCGCACCAATCCCGCCAGCAACGACCGGCCGACCAGGAAGGCCAGGTCAGCCCGCCGGACTTGCCGGTCCAGCGGCGAAAGGTGCTCGGCGGCGTGATCAACGAGTATTACCCGGGCGGCGTAGCTGATCTCATGAAACACCAGGTCAGACACCGTGCGATTAGTTTTCGAGCGGTACAAGGCGCCGCAGTGTGGCTGGCTGGGAAGGGCCGCGGCATACGGGCTGTCATGGCCGGTCCTCCGGGTCAATGGTCCGGTTCACGTTGCTGGTGGAGCTGACCGCGCCGTGGCGGCGGCGGATCACGTCTGCGATCAGCCCGGTCCATCCGGTCTGGTGCGTGGCACCGAGCCCGGCGCCGTTGTCGCCGTGGAAGTACTCGTTGAACAGCAGGTTGTCTTTCCAGGCCGGGTCGTGCTGCAGCTTGTCGACCCAGCCGAAGCAGGGCCGCCGCCCGTCCGGGCCGACGGTGAACAGGGAGATCAGCCGGTCCTGCAGGTCGGCGGAGATCACATTCAGCGGCACCTTGTGTCCCAGCCGGCCGGGTATTCGATGGTGAGCTCGTCGCCGAAGAACCGGTAGTACTGCTCAAGCGAGGTGATGACCAGGTAGTTGAGCGGGAACCAGACCGGCCCGCGCCAGTTGGAGTTTCCGCCGAACATGTCGGTGGTGGACTCGGCGGGCTCGTAGTCGACCGTGGCGCTGTATCCCTCGACGTTGAGCTGGTAGGGATGGTCGCGGTGGCAGGCGGACAGGGCCCGTAGCCCGTAGGGGGACAAGAACTCGCTGGTGTCGAAGAGCCTGGCGAACAGCTTCTCCAGGCGGTCGGGGCCGACGACGCTGAGCAGCAGTTGCCGGTCGCCGGGCGCACCGTGCAGCAGGCCCTGCTCGCTGACCTTGTCAGGGGCGGCCAGGCCGTGCCGGTCCAGGAAGCCCGCGAACTGCTTGCCGACCGTCTCCGCCTGGCTAAGCCACGCCTCGTCGACGACGGCGGCCGTCAGCATGGGGATGATACTCACCATCGACCGGTACTTGAGCGGCACGGCGGTCCCGTCCGGGGTGAGCAGCCGGTCGTAATAGAGCCCGTCGGCCTCATCCCACAGGCCCTGGTCGTCGATGGCCTGGGTGATGGCGGCGAAGTGCTCGAGGAACTTGATGATAACGCCTGCCGCTGGCCGCTGGCCGCTGCGCTGCAGGACGCCGCCGATGCCGGCCATGGCGATCGCGTAGAAGGCCATCCAGCCGGTCGCGTCGGACTGCTCCAGGACGCCGCCGACCGGCAGGTGCGAGCGGTCGATCGGGCCGATGTTGTCCAGCCCCATGAAGCCGCCCTCGAACACGTTGTTGCCCCCGGCGTCTTCGAGATTGACCCACCAGGTGAAGTTGACCAGCAGCTTGTCGAAGACCTCGCTCAGGAAGTCGAAGTCGCGGCCGCCGTCGATGGCGAACACCTCCAGCACGGCCCAGGCCTGCACCGGCGGGTTCACATCCCCGAAGTCCCACTCGTAGGCGGGCAGCGCCCCGTTCGGGTTCTGGAACCATTCCCGGCACAGCAGGATCAGCTGGTACTTGGCGAACGCCGGGTCGACATGAGCGAGGGTCACGCAGTGGAAGGCCAGGTCCCAGGCCGCGAACCAGGGGTACTCCCACTTGTCCGGCATCGACATCAGGTCGAAGGAATCGAAATTGCGCCATTTGGAGTTGCGGCCGCCCCGGCGCTGCGGCGGCGGCGCCGGCTGGGTCGGGTCACCGTCGAGCCAGCGGGCCACGTCGTAGTTGTACAGCTGCTTGCTCCACAGCATCCCGGCGAAGGCCTGCCGCATCACCATCGCCTCGTCCGGCTTGGCCCCCTCCGGGGTGAGCTCGGCGTAGAACTCGTCGGCCTCGGCCCGCCGCTGCCTGACCACCTGGTCGAAGCCGCCGCCGAGCGCGGCCGCCGGCTGCGCTTGCCGGCCGTCCGCGGTGCCCGCCGGGCGCAGCCGCAGCCGCAGTTCGGCGGTTTCGCCCGGCGCGACCGTCAGCTGGTACCAGAACGCGCACTTGGTGCCGCGCTGATCGGGGTTGACGGTGGCCGCGCCGCCGATCACATGCTCGCCGATCCCGTCCTTTGGGTACGGCGTTATCGGCGCCGCCCCGTACAGTCGTGCCAGGTTGGTCTCGTTCTCACAAAACAGCGGCACCGGGCTGGTGCCGTCCGGGCCCGCGCCCGCGAGCAGCTCCAGAGAGCCGAGGAACGGGTGCTCGACCCTGACTGCCGAGCCGCCGGCTCCGGCCAGCAGCGGCTTGGGCGCCCCGGTGTCCCAGGACCAGGTGTTGCGGAACCACGCGGTCGGCAGCACATGCACGGTGTCAGCGTCCGGGCCGGCGTTGGTCACCCGGACGGTCATCAGCACGTCGGTGGGGTCGGCCTTGGCGTACCAGACCTCGGTGACCCAGTACCGGTCATCGTTGAACACGCCGGTGTCCAGCAGCTCGTACTCCATGTCGTACTTGCCGCGCCTTCGGTTTTCCTCCCGCAGGTCCTCATACGGGAACGCGGCCTGCGGGTAGTGGTACCGCCACCGGTTCCAGGCATGGCTGGGCAGGGCGTCCAGGTACCACCAGTACTCCTTCACGTCCTCGCCGTGGTTGGCCTCCTCGCCGGTCAGCCCGTACGGGCGCTCCTTCAGGATCGGGTCGCGGCCGTTCCACAGCGCCAGCCCCAGGCACAGCCGCTGCTCCACGTCGCAGAACCCAGCCAGGCCATCCTCCCCCCACCGGTAGGCCCGGGACCGGGCCGCATCGTGCGGCAGGTAATCCCACGCCCCGCCGTCCGCGCTGTAATCCTCCCGGACCGTGCCCCACTGCCGCTCGCTCACATACGGTCCCCACAAATACCAGTCGCTGGCCTGCCGCAGCCCGTCTTGCAGCCGCCCGAACCCAGCCACCCGATCCCGTTCGGCGCCCACCGCAGCCACCTCCGCCTAGTCGTGCAGTCTTACCCGGGCCCGCAAACCAGGCTATTCCGCGGCCGCCGCTGACCTGTCATCCCGCCGCCGTTTTCACCCCGGTGAGGAGACGCCAGAGCGCCGTGTTCCTTGAGGATCTCCCAGACGGTGGAGGCGGCGAACTTAATGCCGAGGGCGGTAAGTTCCCCGTGGATCCTCCTGTAGCCCCACGAGGGGTTCTCGCGGGCGAGGCGCAGGACCAGGGCGCGGATGGAGCGTACGGTGCGCTGGCGTCCGCGTCGCTTCGGCGCGCAGGTCGCGGCGTGGCTTTGGTCCAGCAGCTCGCGGTGTCGGCGCAGGATCGTGTCCGGACATACCAGCAGGCGCAGCTGCCGCAGCTTCTGGGTGGGAAGGTGGTGCAGGAGCGCGGCCAGCAGCGTGCGGTCGTTCGGCGTGAACGCGGGCTTGCCCGCCATGCGTCGCGGGACCGTCAGCTGGTGCCGCAGCGCAAGGATCTCCACGTCCTTGTCGCGGTCGCTCACCGGCAACAGGCGTATGAGCGCGAACGTGTTCGTCAAGGCGAGATAGACCAGTCGCAGCACGGCCGATCATCATCCCCCAAGGGGAGCGGTTCTGCGGTCAGGGCGTCGTCATAGAAGGTTCCCCTCGCGCGGGGCCGCGGGGGCCATCAGGCCGCTGACGTCCGCGGATGAATTATCGGCCCCGCAGTGTTGCGCCGAGGCCGGCCCGGATGACCTGCTGATCGCGATCCAGGTCGCCAACGCCGGCCCGAAGGCCGACACGTGCTGCCTGGTTCCGCAACACCTGGTCCTGGGACGCCACCGAGCCCGGGGTGGCGATGCGGGCCTCTGGCGACCAGTCGGTCACCATCGGCCACCCGTTCGCGGGCACCCTGGAACTCACCGCCGCCGCCGCACCCGACGGGACCGGCCCGCAACTGCTGTTCTGCGAGAACGAGACCAACGTCACCCGGCTGTACGGCGCCGACCTGCTCACGCCCTATCCGACGGACGGCATCAACGACCATGTCATCAGCGGCGCCGGCACCGTCAACCCGGACCGCACCGGCACCAAATGCGCGTTCTGGTACCGGCTCATCGTCCTTCCCGGGCAGACCGCCGAACTCCGGCTCCGGCTGCGGCCCGCTCCCTCCGGGCAGGCCGGTTCCGGGGAGGCCCGCTCCGCGGCCGGGGCACCAGCCGCCCGCGGCGCCGGCTTCGACCAGGTAATGGCCACCAGGCGGGCCGAGGCCGACGAGTTCTATGCCGAGCTGACCCCGGCCGGCGCCAGCGCGGAGGAGGCGATGGTGCTGCGGCAGGCGTGTGCCGGCCTGCTGTGGGGCAAGCAGCTGTACTACGCCGTTTCCCGGTGGCTGGACGGCGATCCGGCCCAGCCCGAACCGCCGCCCCAGCGCAAGGACGGGCGGAACGCCCGGTGGCGTCACTTGAACGGGTTCGACATCATCTCGATGCCGGAGTATCCCTGGTTCGCCGCCTGGGACCTGGCCTTCCACTGCGTGACCCTCGCCCACGTCGACCCGGCGTTCGCCAAGTACCAGCTGATCATGATGTGCCGGGAGTGGTACCAGCACCCGAACGGGGCGCTGCCGGCCTACGAATGGGGCTTCGGCGACGTGAATCCGCCGGTGCACGCGTGGGCGGCGCTGGAGGTCTTCGCCCTCGACGCGCGCCCGCCGGGGAACCAGTTATCGTGTCAGTGCGGACCGATCTGCCGCGAGGAACCCGGCGACGATGGCGGCGATTTGGGTGGGATGTTCGAGCGGGAACAAGTGGCCGCCGCCGTGGATGATCTCCAGCCGCGCGTTCGGGATGATCCTGGCCAGGATGCGTCCGTTGATCACGGGAACGATCGGGTCGTCATCGCCAGCGAGCACCAGGGTGGGTTGCGAGAGCTGCCACAGCCAGGGCAGACCGGTCCAGAAGCTGATCGCGTAGAGCTGGTCGATATAGCCGTGCGTGGACGGGGGCTCGGAGAACCGCGCGATCGAGCCAGGCAGCAACGCGTCGGGGTCACGCCGGGCGCCGCCACCGTACACCGCTCCGGCGATGCGGCGGAAGTAGTCAGGCGACCGGTGGCGGCGCGGGGTGGCCAGGGTGAGCAGCGGGCGCGGCGAGCCGGGTATGCCGCCCAGCCCGGGGACGCCGGCTCCGGTGGCGGCGAGGACCAGTCGCCGGACGCGGCTGGGTGCCTGATGCGCGAGCTGCTGGGCGAGAATCCCGCCGAAGGACGCGCCGAGGACGTCTACCTGTTCGTACTCGAGCGCGTCGAGCAGCAGCTCGAACGTGCGGGCCAGGCCGGGCATGCGCCGCGGTCGGCGGTACCGGGTCGAGCCCCCGGTGCCGGGCGCATCGACGGCGATCGTCTGCACACCGTGCGGGTTGAGCGCGTCCTCGAACGGCGCCGAGAGACTGAGGTTTGCTCCGATGCCACTGAGCAGCAGCAGCGGACGCCCGGCGCCCCGGATCGACGTACGCAGCCTTACGCCGTCGACTTCTACGTATCGAAAGTCCGCCATGGCCCCTCCGAGGTCCGTCGGGTCAAGCGCCAGCGCAGGTCACGTCTCAGCCGATGGTCAGTGCCTGCACGGTCTGCCCTGGGAGCGTGAAGGATCTTCAAGTCGCTCATGTGGCGGGCAACGCCCTTTCCGGGCCGGATGCCATGGTGGACCTTTATCTGGTCACCGGCGATCCGGATTCCGCCGGTCGCCCGATCAGCGGCCGGGCAGCTCAGTGCGCTCTCCCTGGCCGCTGATGACAGGGAGTATCTCCTCGCCGGGAACTGGCCAGGTGGTGGCTTCCGGCGCCCGTGGGTGTGAGGGGCCGCGTCGCGGCCCTTCACGCACGTCGTCACCATCGCGGGCGCTGGCTGAGCAGCGGGGTGCGCTGTTGCCATCAGGTTTGGAAGACGTACGTACCCGGGGCGGCCGCGATCGGCTCGTGCTCCTTGCCGCCGAGGGTCTTCGGCCTCGGCTTGCGCTCGCCCGAGCGTGGCTCCAGCCAGCGCATGTAGTCCGGCCACCAGCTGCCTTTGCGCTCGGCGGCCCCGGCCAGCCACGCTTCGGGGCTGGGTGGCACGGCATCGGCGACCCGGTACGTCCGGCGGCTGCCGGGATCTGGCGGGTTGACCAGTGCCTGGAGGTGGCCGCTGTTCACCAGGACGAAGCGGGAGGTTCCGCCGAGGATCTGCGTGCCGCGGTACGCGTTGTGCCACGGCACGATGTGGTCGGTCTCACCGGCCAGGACGTAGGTTGGGACATCGGCGGACGCCAGGTCGATCGGGGTGCCCAGGACCGTCAGCGCGCCGGGGATGCGCATCGAGTTCTCCACGGCCACCCGGATCATGTCGCCATGCAGGCCGGCCGCCATCCGGATGCTGTCCTGGTTCCAGTACAAGATGTCGAACGCCGGCGGCGGAGCGCCCAGCAGGTAGTTGTTGACCCAGTAGTTCCAGATCATGTCGTTCGGGCGCAGCCAGGCGAAGATCTCGGCGAGTGCGGCCCCGTCCACGTAGCCCCTGGCGGCCGATGCCGCCACCGAGGCGGCAGCCGCCTCGCGGGTCGTCAGGGCGGCGATCACGCCCTCCTGGGGCCGGTCGAGCGCACAGACGAACAGCCCGAGGCTGGCGACGTGCCCGAGCTGGCCCGAAACGACCAGATGCCCGACGGCCGCGGCAGCGATCTGGCCGCCGGAGCAGGCGGCCGCGACGTTAAGCGAGTCCGTGCCGGTGATCTCCTGCACCGCCCGGCCCGCCTCGACGCACGCGCCCGCGTAGGTATCCAGGTTGAAGTACGCCTGCGCGGCGGCCGGGTTCGTCCACGACAGCATGAACACCTGCATGCCCTGAGCGACGAACCACTCCGCGATGCTGCGCCCGGGCGACAGATCCCAGGCGTAGTACTTGTTGATCGTCGGCGGGATGATCATCAGCGGCACCTCGTACACCGTGTCCGTGCTCGGCGCGTACTGGATCAGCTCGAAAACCCCGCTTCGGTGCACCACCGCCCCGGGCGTCGCCGCCAGGTTCTCGCCCACCACGAACTTCGAGGTGTCCACACTGGCCGGCAGGCGGGGCGGCGTCGACACGTCCCGCAGCAGGTTCCGCGCCCCGTTCACCAGGTTGGCGCCCCCGTCGTCGATCGTCACCTTCAGCGCGGCCGGGTTGGACCACAGGAAGTTCGTCGGCGCCAGCGCATCGGCGACATTCTCGACCACGAACCGCAGCTCCCCGTCGGCGGCCCAGTCTAGCTCAGCGTCGCTGATCAGCTCCTCAGCGGTGGCCACCGCGGCCAGGTAGGCCTGCGCGATCCGCCGGAACAGCCAGCTGTGCTGCCAGGCCGGATCGGCGAAGCGCCGGTCCTTCGGACTGGGAGCGCGCTGCGACACGCCTGCCGCCGTCGCGGCGAGCTCGGTGCCGAGGCCGCCCAGCCGGCGAGCCACCGTGCCCGGGCGCCGCGCCAGCCTGAACGCTGCCCTGGCGGCCGGGGCCGGCGCAAGGAACGCCGAGCGCATGCCCGGTGCGCCCGTGACCAAGATGTCCAAGCCCCCCCGCAGACCCGACGCAACGCGCAGCGGTCCGGGTTCCGGCTCTGACGCCGTCACCGGCGGCGGGGGCTGGGCCACCACATGGTCGTCCTCCCCGGTTCCGGAAGGGCGCCGCCCTCCATTCCCACCCTCAACGTGTCCTCGGTCCGCGCTCACAGGTTGCTCCCCTCATCGGCTGGCGTGATCGGGTCACGCCCTCCGCGTATGGCCACGACGGCGCTGAATCCGGCTGTGAACATCCCGTCCCGCGGGTCGGAGCGCTTTGCGGCGGCACCGACCGCCGCCGGCCACCCGCCGCACCCCTGACGCCCTCAGCATCGCCACCATGACCTCAGCCACAGTGCCGGCCATCACCTGCTCCTTCCCTGCCTCTTCCCTGCGTCCCCTGCCTCTTCCCTGCGTCCGTGATCCGGTAGCAGCGAGCCCCGCGCGTCCGGAATCAGCCCCTGCGGCGTGGTTTCGCGGCGGGCTCGCGGCCGCGGGCCAGTCTCCTATGAACACGCCTTGCCGGGGCGCTCATTTTCGCGCGTCCTTTCCATCGCCGGTCAGGCAGCCGTCCCCCCATCCATCAGTTCACTTGGTCACCCCGTCCCCGCAAAGACCACGCCGGCTGTGGTGCCATTGGTCCGAGCTATACCGGGACCCCATACGCGGCCGATCCGCTACTCGGTTTCCAGGGCGTCTACCCGATCGGAAGTGCTCATTTGCTGCTCCCCGATTCCGATGTCGGTACCCCAGCGTCCTTAAGCCGTTCGCGCAGTACCGGCTTGGCGATCTTCCCCACCGGGTTTTTGGGCAGCGTCTCCTCGATATACACCTCACGCGGCACCTTGTAGCGCGCGAGGGACCGGCGGCAGTGCTCGATGAGGTCCTCGGGCACCACGTCAAAGCCGGGCCGGATCGTCACGAAGGCCACCGGTTCCTCGCCGAAGACCGGATCGGGCTGCCCGACGACCGCGGCCTCGAGCACCGTCGGGTGGGTGTGCAGGACGTCCTCGATCTCCTTCGGGTAGATGTTCTCCCCGCCCCGGATGATCAAGTCTTTGACCCGGTCGACCAGGGTCAGATAGCCGTCGTCGTCAAACCGGCCGACATCACCGGTGTGCAGCCAGCCCCCGCGCAGGACCTGCGCCGACTCATCCGGCCTGCCCAGATAGCCGCGCATGACGTTCGGGCCGCGGACGACCACCTCGCCCGCCTGCCCGGCGGGCAGCAACTGATCGGTCTGGTCCACCACCCCGACGTCGATACCGGGCAGCGGGAGCCCGACGCTGCCCGCCTTCCGGGCGCCGTGCAGCGGATTCAGCGTGCAGACCACCGTGCACTCCGACAGCCCGTAACCCTCGACCACGGGGACGCCGAACCGTTCCTCGAACTCGCCGATCAGCTGCCGCGGCATCGGCGCGGCGCCGCAGATGACAAAGCGCAGGCTCCCGGTGTCCGGCTGCGCGCCTGGCCGTGACGCCAGCAGCGCGTAGATGGTGGGCACGGCCGAGAAGAACGTGGGCCTGACCCGTTCGACAGTCGCCCAGAAACTGGCCGCGTGGAACCGCTCAGCGATGAATGCCGAGCCGCCGGCCAGCAGCGGAGACACGACGCTAACCATGATCCCATTGACATGGAACAGCGGCAGCACCAGCAGGCAGCGGGTGTCGGCGGTCATCTCGAACCAGCCGACGATCACCTCCGCGGTCGCGCTGACGTTGGCGTGGTCCAGCATGACGCCCTTGGGCCGGCCCGTCGTCCCGCTGGTGTAAATCAGCAAGGCCAGCGCGCCGGGATCGGTCACCAGGGCCGGCGGCGCGGACGGCTGGAGCGGGGCGGTCACCTCCTCCAGCCCGATGATCCGGTACGGGCCGTCGCGCAGCATCGCCGCGGCCGCGTCGTCGGCGACGACCAGGGTGGCGCCCGCGTCATCGATCTGGTACCGGGCCTCCTGCGCGGTCAGGGCCGGGTTGACCGGCGTGACGGCGGCGCCGAGCCGCCACGCGGCGAACATGCTCGTGATGAGCTCGACCCGGTTCGGCAGCATGATGGCCAGCACGCCGCCGCGGCCTAGCCCGGCCGCCGCGAACACGGCCGCCACCGCGGTCACCCGGTCGGCGAAGCCCGCATTGTCAAGGATCTGGCGGTCATCGGCGATGCAGGCTCCAGCAGGATCCCGCAGCGCCCTCTGGTCAGGAATAGCGGCTACTGTCACGACGGCACCCCTTCCGTTGCGCCCTGACGATGGGGCCGCGGCGCGGCCCTGCCATCGGGCGCGCGTCACGAACCTCCGGCCCGCAGTGGTTCCCGGCGCACAGCGGGATGTGCGCCGGGCGGTGAGTCCGGGCAACGGACAAACGCTGCCAGCTCCGCTGCCATGCGGTCGTCCTGGTTACCGACAGTAGGTAGCGGTCGGCCCGGGGCCACTGGCCCGGGGCACCAAAACTGAGACGGTTTCTCGTCGCGGGCAGACGGTGGCCCGGGCGATTGCCGCTGCCAGGGTTGGTAACGAGCTGATGGGCCGTGGTTGGTGCGACGCCGGACGGGTCTCCGCTCTTACCGGCTTCCCAACCCGTACGCCGCCGTCGGCTCGTAGACAGGATGGAGCGCCATGACCAGGCTGATTAACATCGATAACGGCGGAACGCTCACCGACATCTGCGTCGTCGACGGGGACGAGGTGCGCTACACCAAGACGCTGACCACTCCCTTTGACCTGAGCCGGTGCCTGTTCGACGGCCTCGCGAAGGCCTCCGCGCTGCTGTACGGCGAGGAGCGCCTGCCGAGCCTGCTCCAGTCGACTGACTACATCCGCTACTCCACCACGCAGGGCACGAACGCGCTGGTGCAGCGCAAAGGGCCCCGCCTTGGATTGCTCGTCACCGACCCCGCGCTGATCGGCCTGGCGCACCGCCGACCCCGTGCAGCGGGAGCTGCTGGATGCCCTCGTCGGCGACAGGTGGGCCTCGGTCACGCTCGCCGGTGACGAGGAGCTGAGCGCCGAACTGGTCACCACGATCAATGACCTGGCCGGGCGGGGGGCCAGCAGGCTCGTCGTGTCGATCGGCGGCGAGGCAGGCCCGGCCGAAGAACGGCGCATCCGCGGCTTGCTGCTGCGGCTCTACCCCCGGCACCTGCTGGGCGCGGTGCCCCTGGTGTTCTCCTGGGAGCTGCTCGGAGGCGACCGCGACGACATTCGCCGCACCTGGTCCAGCCTGCTCAACGCGTTCCTGCACCCCGCGATGGAGCGATTTCTGTTCAACACCGAGCAGCGGCTGCGCGAGCACCGCACCCGCCTGCCGCTGCTCATCTTCCGCAACGACGGCGGCTCCTCCCGGGTATCGAAGTCCTCGGCGATCAAGACCTACAGCTCAGGCCCGCGCGGGGGCCTGGAGGGCACCCGCGCGCTGGCCGGGCACTACGGATTCCGGCACCTGCTGATGGTCGACGTGGGCGGCACCACCACCGACATCGGCGCCGTCACGGGCGGCAAGGTCCGGATCGACCGGCGCGGCCTGATCGGCGGCGTGCCGTCCTCGCTCCCCCTGGCCGCCATCGCCAGCCACGGCGTCGGCGGCAGCTCCATCATCCGGGTCACCGACGGGCGGATCACCGTCGGCCCGGACAGCGTTGGCGCGGCGCCCGGGCCTGCCTGCTTCGGCCTGGGCGGCACGGCAGCCACCATCACCGATGTCTATCTGCTGATGGGGATCCTCGACCCGGCGACCTACCTGGGCGGCGACCTGAAGCTCGACACCGACCGCAGCGCGAAGGCGGTGACCGCGACCATCGCCGAGCCACTGCATGTCACCTTGCCCGAGGCCCTCGCCCTGATGGAAGAGGCCTACGTGCACAGCGCGGCGCAGGCCCTGCTCGCCGACGGCCCGCTGCCCGACGACACCGTCCTGGCCGCGTTCGGCGGGGCGGGACCGATGACGATCTGCGGCGCCGCACGCCAGGCCGGTGCGCGCCGAGTGATCGTGCCGCGTACAGCCGCGGTCTTCAGCGCCATCGGCATCGGCTTCTCCGACCTGACCCAGGACTATCAGTATCCGCTGGCCGGCGCCGGCGACGCGGCGATCGCGCGCGCCGTCGATCAGCTGAATGACCGCGCCCGGCGCGACATGTCCGCCGAGGGCGTCCGCCTGGAGGACTGCATCGCCTCCTACCGGCTCGTGAGCGGAGCTGACGGTGCCGAGACGGTGGTCGACCTCGACGATCCGGAGCAGGCGCAAGCTCACTTCCACGACGGCGATACCGCCTCGCTGGAATTGTCCCTGGTCTCCCCGCTGCCGCACGTGGGGATCCGCGACAGCGACTCGGCGCCGGCCAGCAGCGCCACGGCCTCAGGTGTCCGCTCGGTGCTCGACCGGGCTGGCGGCGCGATAGACCTGCCCGTCTACACCCTGCTCGACCTGCCCGCCGCGGCCCAGGCCGACGGCCCCGCAGTGATCGAGGGCCCGTTCTTCACGATGCGGCTGCCGGCGGGCTGGCGGTTCCAGACCACCGCGGCAGGCGACCTGCTGCTGACCGATCAAGGGAGCAACTGATGCGTGTCCCGATGACCGAGTATCTCGAGATCGACCTGGATACCGAACGGTGGCGGTGCCGCCGCTGCGGGCATGACCTGGCCTCCGCGCGTGGCAATTACAAGACCGGGACGCTCGTGCATGACCGCGACCCTCGTGAGATCCACCGGCCGCTGATCGACCCGGACCGCTACGAGTTCACCTTCGCACCGGACCCGGCGTGGTGCCGGATTCTGGAGTACTACTGCCCGGGCTGCGGCACGCTGGTCGAGACGGAATACCTCCCGCCCGGCCATCCGCCGACGTTCGACATGGAGATCGACGTCGATGCGCTCAAGGTGCAGTGGGCCGGGCGGCCCGCCGGCACCGTGATCCCCCTCGGCAGAGACGTCCCCGTGAACACCGGCCACGTCGGCTGAGCACCCGGAGGCACCCACCATGAAGCGAATCTCCGTCGACATCGGCGGCACCTTTACCGACTGCTTCGTCGCCTGGGACCGCGACTACATCCAGGCGAAGGCTCTCACCACGCACCATAACCTGTCCCAGGGGTTCAACGAGGCACTCGACCAGGCATCTGCCGCGCTGGGCCTGGACCGATACGAGGTCCTATCCGGCGTCGACTCGGTGCGGTACGCCACGACCCTGGGCACGAACGCCCTCATCGAGCGCGCCGGCCCGCAGGTCGGCGCCCTGGTCACCGCGGGCTTCGACGCCACCATCCCGCTGTCCCGCGGCCGAGGCTACGGCGAGGGCCTCGACGAGCTCGGCCGCAACGACCTGTCCGCCGGGACCAGGCCGGATCCTCTCGTCCCGCAGCGGCTCATCCGCTCGGTGCGCGAGCGGGTTGACTATTCCGGCGTGGTGCTGATGGACCTGGACGAGGAGGACGTCCGGCGGCAGCTGGGCGAACTCATCGACGCCGGGGCGGAGGCGCTGGTCGTGTGCCTGACCAACGCCGTGGAGAACCCGGTGCACGAGCGCCGGGTGCAGGAGATCTTCCTGGAGGAATACCCGGCGCACCAGCTCGGCGCCATCCCGATGCTGCTGTCGCACCAGCTGTCCGGCCGCAAGGGCGAGTACGTACGGGCGACGTCCACGATCATCGACGCGTTCTTGCACTCGACCATGTATTACGGCCTGTCGGAGCTGGAGCAGAACCTGCGCGAGCACGGCTACGCCAAGCCGATGCTGGTCAACCACAACACCGGCGGCATGGCTCAGCTGAATTCGACCGACGCCTTGCAGACGATCCACAGCGGGCCGGTCGCTGGCGTCGCGGCCAGCGAGCAGCTGGCCGGCCAGGCGGGCCTGGGCAACGTGGTGTCCACCGACATGGGCGGCACGAGCTTCGACATCGGCCTGGTCCCGGCCGGTGGCGGCAAGCACTACGACTTCATGCCGGTCATCGAACGCTGGCTGGTCAGCATCCCGATGATCCACCTGGTCACCCTCGGCGCCGGCGGAGGGTCGATTGCCTCCTACAACCGGTTGCACCAGTCCGTCCAGATCGGACCGCGCAGCGCCGGTTCCGACCCCGGGCCTGCCTGCTACGACCGTGGTGGCATGCGGCCCACGGTGACCGACGCCGATCTGCTGCTGGGCTACCTCGACGCCGAGCGCTACGCCGGCGGCCGGATTCCGCTCAAGCCCCGGCGGAGCGTGTTCGCGATCGAGGAGGAGTTCGGCGACCAGTTCGACCTCGATCCCGTCGAGGTCGCCAAGCTGATGAAGGCCGAGGTGGACGAGCAGATGGCCAGCGGCATGGCCAAGGAACTGAGGATCCGCGGCTACCTTCCGGAAGAGTTCACGATGCTGGCCTACGGCGGCAACGGCCCGCTGCACGCCTGCGGCGTCGCGAACTTCCTGGGCGTCAGCAAGGTGCTCGCCCCGCCCTACAGCTCGGTGTTCTCCGCGCTCGGCGCGGGCAACACCCCGCAGCTGCACATCCACGAGCGGACCGTCCCGATCACGCTGTATGACGCAACCACCCGGTCGCTGTTCAGCGACTTCGGCCGCTTCAACGAGATCGTCGAGGAACTGGAAGCGAAGGGCCGCGCGGACCTGGTCCGGCAGGGGCTGCCGGCCGAGTCGGTGCGGCACCGGCTGGAGCTGGACATGCGGTACGGGAACCAGCTCGTCACCATGGCCGTCGTCGCCGAGCAGAGCCGGCTGCACACAGTCCACGATGCCCTGGACGTGGCGGAACTGTTCGCCCGGGAGTATGTCCGGCGCTTCGGCGCCGGAAGCCAGTCCCCCGAGGCCGGCATACGGATCACGACCGTCCGGGTCGCCTCCTACGTCGAAGGCGAGACCGTCGAGTTCGACGCCTCCCTGCCAGACGGTCAGCCGAGACCGGCGATCCCACTCGGTTCACGGCAGTGCCACTTCCCGGGTATCTCGGACGCCGTCGACACCCCCGTGTTCGACGAGACGTCGCTGCAGCCCGGGCTGGTCATCCACGGCCCGGCGGTGGCCATCACGCCGACGACCACCTACCTGGTCGAACCGGACTGGCGCCTGGAGACCGGCGCGCACGGCGCGATCTGGTTCCTCAAGAACGCAACGGCAGGAGACGAGAAATGACCGAGCTGGCCACGCCCGGGTTCACGCCCGACGAGCAGTCACGGGTCGACAAGTTCCTCGCCGAGACAACCCTGTTCCTCGGCCCGGACCCGGCGATCATGCGGGACCACAAGTCCGCGCCCCGTACCGCGGAGGAGGACCGGCTGCTGTCCCGGCCGACCGACGCCAACGCCCTGGACCGCGTCCGCAAGCGCATCATCGCCGGGCTCGACGAGGCCTACGAGATGATGGGCCAGACCGGGGCCGCGCCCGGCGCTAAGTGGGGTGACCTCACCACCGCCGTCTATAGCGCCTCCGGAGACCTGATCCATATCAGCACCGGCGGCGTGCTTGCCTTCGCCTCGGTGCTGCACTACCCGGTCCGCTTCATCAACAAGTACTGGGCCAGTGATCCCACAGTGGGAGTGCGCGACGGCGACGCGTTCATCCACAACGACGCCAGGTACGGCAACATCCATAACACCGACCAGAGCATGATCCTGCCTGTTTTCTACGGTGGCGAGCTGATCGCCTGGGTGGCGACGATCATCCACGAGGGCGAGAACGGCGCCAAGGAACCCGGCGGCATGCCGTCAAGCTCGGAGTCCGCCTTCGACGACGGCATCCGGATGAGCCCGTTCAAGATCATCGAGAACGGGGAACTCCGGCGCGACCTGCTGACCTTCCTGCAGAACTCGGTCCGCGAGCCGAAGCTGCAGTACCAGGACCTCAAGGTCAAGTACTACGCGGCGCTGCGGATCAAGGAGCGGGTACTGGCAGTCATCGACGAGGTCGGACGGGATGCGTTCCTGACGTCGCTGCGCAAGTCCCTGGAAGACGTCGAAGCCGAGGCCCGGCGGCGGATCGCCGCGCTGCCTGATGGCACCTACCGGGTCAGCTTCTTCTCCGACTCCACGCTGCGGGAGAACGTGCTGCTGAAGTACCCGTGCGCGATCACCGTCAAGGGTGAGGAGATGACGATTGACTGGCGCGGGGCCGCCCCGCAGATTCTCAACCGGGCATTCAACTCGACGCTCGGCTCATCCAAGTGCGGCATGAACCAGGCGATCCTGGGCTTCTTCTGGCCCGACCTGCCGCGCGGCATCAGCGTCATGAACAGCATCGACGTGCTCACCGACCGCGGCAGCTGCATCGATCCGACTGACGACGCGCCGCTCGGGCAGAGCCTGCAGGGCATCTTCAAGACCTTCGGCGTGGTGCAGGCGCTGTTCGGCAAGATGATGTTCAGCTGCCCGGAGAAGTACGGATCGGTGATCGCGCCTTGGTTCAACCAGATCAACACCTTCCTGTTCGGCGGAGTCACTCAGCACGGCGAGTTCGTCGGCAATGTCTGCGCTGACCTGAATGGCATGGGCGGCGGGGCGCGCGCGTATCGCGACGGGGAGCCGGCCATGGCACCGTTCTTCGCCGCGATGGCGGACACCGGCGAGCAGGAGATCATCGAGGAGGACGTGCCGTTCCTGCAGCTGAACTCCAAGAAGATCAAGAAGGACAACCAGGCCTTCGGCAAGTTCCACGGCGGCATGGGCTACGAGATGGCGGTCGCCGCCAAGGGGACACCGCTATGGGGCTTCGCCACCGTGTCCAGCGGGTCGAAGTTTCCCGCGGTCCCGGGCCTGTTCGGCGGCTACGGCTGCCCGACGCTGCCGCTGGCCAAGATCAAGGGCGTGAACGTGTTCGACTACCTGCGGGACGATCCGGGAAAGTGGTCCTTCGACTTCGAGACCCTGATGAACACCCGGCCCTTCCCCGAGGCACGCTACTCCACCCACCACATGGGCATGGGCTTCGAACTGGCCGATGAGGGCGAAATCTACATGATCTGCCAGGGATCCGGCGGCGGGTACGGCGACGTGCTCGAACGCGAGCCGGAGGCGGTCATCGCCGACGTCGAAGCCGGCTACCTCTCGCACGCGACGGCTCGCGATATCTACTTCGTCGTCTACGACCCCGGCACCCTCGCGGTTGACGTCCAGGCCACCGCGGCCGCCCGCGACGCCGAGCGGGAAGCCCGCAAGCAGCGCGGCCGGCCCTACGCCGAATTCGTCGCCGACTGGGTGACCCCGGAGCCGCCGGCGGCCGTCCCGTACTACGGCTCCTGGGGGGATGACGTCAGCACCATCTGGGCGACCGCCTGGGGGGTCAGAGGCCCGGTGCGCGTTTCCGGCCCGATGGAGCAGCTCCCGCCGATCCTGCTGCCGGACCCGAACCTGCTGCAGGTCCTCGCGCTGCAGGCCCGGGTGGCCGAGCTCGAGCAGTCCCGCGACAAGACGGGGGGCTGAGCGCATGCCCGATCTGCTGGCTAGCCTGGACGCCCCGCCGTCGGGACGGACCGCAGCCATCTGGTTCGACTCGCTGGCCTACTGCCGGGAGAAGCTGCTGTCCGGCGCGCCCCTCCCGTGGGGATCGCCGGCGGAGCTGACGGCCCTGGTCGGCAAGGCCCAGGGAATGTTCCGCTCCGACGCGCTGCTCGTCGACCTGGGCGACCTGTACGCGGAGCGGGTGGCGGCCGACGGCGCGCTGCGGGCGGCCATGGGCGCCCGCAGCCGGCCCGGGTACGCGCTGCGCACCCTGCTCGGCGACGAGCGGGCCCGCGCCACCGCGCAGGAGGCAGTGACCACGATCGCCGCGGGCAGTGGCGCGACGCCGGTAGTGCTCTCGATCCCCTCCCCGGCCCGCTGGCTCCGCGTCACCGCCGAGCAGGCCGGCCAGGAACCCGTGCCGCCGGACCCGGACCGCGCCGACACCGCCGCCATGTACATCGCCGACTTCCTGCGGATCTTCGCCGGCGAAGGCGTCGACGGCCTGCTCCTCGACGAGGGGCCCGCACCTCCCGGCGACCTGATCCACCCCGAGGCGTACCGTTCCGTCCTCAATGTCGCGGATCACTACGAGTGGCCGGTGCTGATCAGCTGCGGCACCGCCCCAGCCTGGCCGCACGGCGCGGTCAGCGGAGTCGCCGGATGGATCGGGGCAACGGCACCCAGCCAGGCCGCCGGCCGGAGCGGGATCTTCGCAGGCGCGGATTTCTGGGCCGGCGCTGAACCGGCCAGCGGCACAGACCTGCTGCTCGCGGTCGTTCCGGCGGGCGCCGACCCAGGGGCAGTAATGCAGCGCGTCCGCGCCCTGACCTGACGTCTCCGGCAGGTCCCGCTGGTCACCTCCATCACATGCTCCCGGGCCGCTCACCGCGTGAAGTCGGCGGTTTCTCGAAGCACCGTCAGCCGTGCCATCAAAAGATGCGGACCGCCCAGGTTTCATGGCCCAAAATGACGATCTGGTTCTGTACACCGCGCAAACGAGGCCGGGCTGATCGTGGTCGGCGAGGCCACGATCGAGAAAGCACTGGACAAGGCGATTACCGGGGCCGCGAAAGTCGTGAAGCGCTCTGTCGACGCCTCGACCGACGAGATCGCTAGCGAGCTGCAGGAAGCGCTGAAGAGCTAGCTCGAGTGCGGGCATCGCCGCGCAGCTGTTCCCTGGGTTCCGGACTACGCAGATCCAGGATTCGAGCTGAGACGACCCCTACGTAGCGTCGAAACTGCGACCAGGAACCACATCGATCGGCTGATGGGGGCTGGCCGTCACCGCCAGGTCGCCCAGCGCCTTGGCCCGCGTACCAAGCAGCACGTGAGTAAGCATCGATGGCCTTGGGGTAACCCGAGGGCGAGGAGGAAGGGTGGCCGACCAGGAGACCCGGGTTGCCCAGCTGGTGGCATCGGTTGGCGCCACACTGAACGCAGACCTAGCCGGGCTCACTAAGCAAATACACCTCCGCCTATCCACGGAGATCGAGGACCTTAGGGGCGACGAGCGGATCCTTCAACTGCTGCGGTCGAGCGTCGAGGGAAACGTGGACACCATCCTGCACATGTTCCAGCACGGCATTGATATCGACCGGGTCGAGCCGCCATCCGCGGCCGTCGAATACGCCCGGCGGCTGGCTCAGCGGGGCGTCCCCGTCAACGCCCTGGTCCGGGCATACCGGCTCGGGCAGGACACGCTGTTGCGGCGCAGTCTGGACGAAGTACGGCGGCAGGGCAGCAACCCGGAAGTAGCCTCCCTCGCTGTGCAGCGCGTGGTGGAGATCACGTTCGTGTACATCGATTGGATGTCTCAGCAGGTCGTGATCTCCTACGAGAATGAGCGCGATCGGTGGCTCCAGAACCGCAGCGCCGTGCGGGCGGCAAGAACGCGCGAACTGCTCGCCGGGAATAGCGTCGACATGGCCGCCGCCGAGGCAGCACTGGGCTACCGCCTCGGACAGCGCCACGTTGGCATCGTGGT
>CAVUNO010000008.1:0-20959 GCA_963742875.1 uncultured Actinomycetes bacterium
AACCGCAAACAGCCGCTCGTGTCGCAGCCAGGCATGCGTGCAGGCCAATGATGATCAATCCGGCGTGGGTGTTTGCTGTTTGATCTTCTGCCTTCGCCACGCGATAAAGAGCGCCGAGACGTCGGCAACCCTTGATAGGGTCGTCTTCGTAACCGGGTCAATCGCGCTGACTATCCGCGACAGGGACAAAGCGCGGCCACGACCAGGACACGTCGCGTGCCGTCAGAACGCCAGTGACCGCGTCGAATCCGTCGAGCAGGCTGCGCCACCCGGTCGGGAAGATCACCTGCGTGAGCCCCGCGGCGGCCAGCACGGCTAGCGCGACCGAGCGCTGCGTTGGCGTCCCGTGGCCAGGCACGCCAGCGGCGAGGCCGATGACCCAGAGCAGGTACTGCGGGCTAGCACCGGGCTGGCCACGAGGAACAGCAAGGTCGCGGCCAGCGGCACGTCAGCCGCGAACTCCGCCCGCCACGTCGCGCGGCCGGAGGCGATCAGCAGCTGCCAGCCGATCACCGCAGCCGCTGCGAGGACGCGGCCCAGGCGGGACACGTCCCGGGCGAGCGCGACGTGCCCCCGCTAGCTGCCACGCGCCGAACCGGTACACCGCCGTCCCATGCCAGCCAGCTTGCCGCCAGATCATGAACGGCGTCGCTGCGACCGCTTCGATCTCGACGCCGCGGGCGTTCTGGTGCGCTAGGAAGCTCGCCGTTCCGCCGGTGAAGACGGCGAAGACCACGACAAGCACTGCCGCTGCCGGCACACCGCGGCGCCACTGGCCGGAGCCATCCCGGCCAGCAGCATTGCCGGCCATACCTTGACCCCACCCCGGCTCCGATCAGGGCGCCGCGGACGCCGCCAGGGCCGTTCGCGCGCAGGGCAGCGACCGCCAGCGCGACTGGACCACATCGAACTGCCGACGGTGGCCGCACCAGCAGCGGCACGCCGCACACCCAGTACCAGGCTCCGGCCAGCGATCCTCCGCGCCGGGCCGATGAGCACAGCATGACAGTGATGGCCAGGTCGCAGCCGATGGCGAGGAACATGAAGTGGCCCACGTAGCTGCCTGGCAGGCGACCGGGCGGCCAAGGACCAGGCTGCGCCGGGCGGTACTGCCACATCGGGTCGGCCACCGGGAAAGTGCCGTGGGAGAAACAGCATGTGTACCACTTCTGGTAGATGCTGACGTCGCCGATCCGGCTCGGGGCGGTGGCGGGGAGGTAAAGAGCCGTCCGCGTCGCGAGCCATACCACCCACAGCACCAGCGACGGGATGCTCTTCCGCCAGGTCGTCAACTCGTCGCTCCGCCCTCGCCGGACACCCGGCGCGCGTGTAAGGACCTACTCAGCGTGCAATCCTGCGGTGGTGCTGGATGTTGCTGCCAGCTCGCGCGAAGCAGCGCTCCGGCCACGGCAACGGCCGGGCCGCGCTGATAACCATCACGGCCATCACGGCCATCACGGCGTTCCTCACTCGCCAGCGCATCGCCTGGTACGCCTACCCGGACAAACCCATCGGGCTCACACTGCGGCAGGTACGTGCTCGGGGATATCGACGGCGCTCGAATTTTGCCCCCTGGCGACGGCTGAATTCTGGGCCCCTGTATGTCGCTGATGGTCAGTGAAGCTTCCAGACAATGCTCGCATGGCCGGGGCAGCCGGCGTCACCCAGCCGAACGTCACCATCAGCCACGATGCGCTGCACTCCTACCGCTTTCGCGGCAGCGGCGAAGGCCCTCGCCGCGGCGCGGTCGCGCCGTTCGAACGACGCGTCCGTGCCGAGGGAATGGATGAGATAGTAGGCGACGTCCACGCCCTCGAGGGCGCGCCGCACAGCGCTCTCGTCCACCGCGTCGGCGACCGCGATCTCGACATCGGCCGACCACGGACGGTCGCTGAGCTTCCCGCATCGCGCGGCATGCACCGGACCGCGTATCCCGCGCTGAGCAGCTCCGGGACGAGCCGCCCGCCGATGTACCCCGAAGCACCAGTGACCAGGCAGCGCACGGGCGATGACATGCGGTCAAGTATTACACCGGCCGCAGTACAGCAGCCGGGAACTCACGCTACCCGGTGCCGTTCAGTGGTGCACGGCGACCAGCAGCGCGTCATAGGCGCGGACCAGCGCAGCACGGACCAGCGGAAGCAACGGGCTGCCGGGGAGGCAGCCCTCCCTGACCCACTGATCCGACAGGCTCATTGCGTGAGCCCGGTGCGCCGCCGCGGGCCTGAGCTCCGCCTCGGGTTCACCGAAGAGATAGCAGTAGAGGCGAGCCACCGACTCCACCAGCTCATCGCCAGCACCTCCCGGCGTTATCGAGTACTGGGCCTGCCGGTGCGCCCGCCACCAGTCAACCTCGAGCTTGGCGGCCTCCGCCGGGCTGGCTGGCTCGCCGTAGCTCAGCCTGACCAGGGCGTAAAACCGCCGCATGCAGGCTCGTGCGCCGTCCGGGTCGTTGTCCGGGTAGGGCGCCCACAACTGGATGGCGCGCAGCACCAGCCAGGCGCCGCGCAGGGTCCGGTACCAGTCCATACTGAAGACCATCCTGAGCAGGCCGACGAAAGCCACCAGCACCTGAGGCCAGTTACGCCGGTAGTACCCGGCCCACGCCCGGTATTCGAGGTCGGCGACGCGGCCCGGGTCGAACGACCGTCAGCCGGCTCGGCTGCCCGGCCGACCCGCTGGCCGAACCAGCGTGCCGTCCTCCAGCCTGCCATTGGCCGACGGAATCCCGGCCCTCTGACCTGGCCTCCCGGTCTTGCTGCCACAGCCGTGCCGCGCCGGTTCTCATCCGAGCGGTGACCGCCTCGATACCCACGGGCCCCCCTACTTTCGTCATAAGCCTGTCTCGTCTGCTCCAACCTGCTCGCCTATGCCGGGGCTGCGGATCAGCAGCAGCACCTCAGGCTGTTCGTGCCATGGCAGCGTAACTCAGGGCCGAGCCGCCAGGCACGCCGTTGAGCCCCGATCAGGTTTTCGGGCCCAAGGTCCGCGGAGATTCTCACCTCGCCGGCCCCGGCCGGACTCAGCGCCCCAGCGCGCTCACCTCGGCGGGAAGTCAGCGGAGCGGCTGACGTCGGCCCATGCGGCGGCCTCGGCGGCACGCGCGACGGAGGATCGTTCGGTGGAGTCAACAGCGCCATTGCCGAGCAGCAGCCGCAGTGGCGGGTCGGGCTGGTTGACGATGCCGATCAGGATCCGGGCCGCGCGTGCAGGATCGCCCGGCCAGGTGCCAGCGGTCTCGTGGCGGAACCTGTTCATCTGGCCGACGGTCTGCTCGTAGTCGGGGCTGACCGGGTGGAAGCTCATCGAGGAGCCGCTCCAGTCGGTACGGAAGGCGCCGGGCTCGACGATCGTGACCTTGATGCCGAGCGGTTTGACCTCGGCGTTCAGAACTTCGGAGAAGCCCTCGACGCCGAACTTGGCCGTCTGGTAGGCGCCCAGGCCGGGGCTACCGCCCACCCGTCCTCCGACGGAGGAGAACTGCAGGAAATGCCCCGAACGCTGGGCGCGGAAGACCGGCAGGGCAGCACGGGTCACGTTGACCACGCCAAACAGGTTGGTCTCGATCTGGGCCCGGAAGTCGTCGGCTGGCATGTCCTCGATAGCAGCCGAGTTGGCGTCAGCCGGCGTTGTTCACGACAACGTCCAGTGACCCGAAATCATTGACTGCCCTGGCGACGGCCGCGTACGCCGCAGACGCGTCGGTCACGTCGAGCGCGACGGTGAGGACCCGGTCACCGTACCGTTCGGCTAGGCCGTTGAGCCGCTCAGGGTGACGAGCGGTCGCGACAACGCTGTCACCCGCCGCCAGCGCGGCAGCGGCCAGTGCCCGCCCGAAGCCGCGGGAGCTGCCGGTAATGAGCCAGGTGTGGTGCGGCATGACCAGCCTCCTGCACGCCGATAGCTGGGTGGGTGGTGGGGGGCAACTACAGCATTATTGACTTCTCCCCGCCCTGAGGGACGGGGATTCTCAGCCCTCGCGGGCCAAGGTTCCTGTTTCACCGACGGTCGCCTCCCCGCACTACGTGCGGGGCGGTCTCACACCATCTCCGCAGGCCAAGACGGCCAGCCCGGCCGCCCGTAGGACCTTCGCCGCGTTCACGTCCCGGTCGTGCCGCACACCGCAGACGGCGCAGGTCCACTCCCGGACGTTCAGCGGCATCTTCGCGGTGATCACACCGCACACCGAGCACGTCTTGCTGCTCGGGCAGAACCGGTCCACCACGATCACGGTCCGCCCGTACCAGTCCGCCTTGTACTCCAACTGCCGACGGAACTCCGCCCACGCCGCATCCGAGATCGCGCGGGCCAGAGTGTGGTTGCGGACCGTGTTGCGGACGGACAGGTCCTCGATGATCACCGTTTGGTTCTCGCGGATGATCCTCGTGGACAGCTTGTGGAGCACGTCCCGGCGCCGGTCGGTGATCCGGGCATGCACCCTCGCGACCTTGACCCGGGCCCTGGCCCGGTTCGCGGAACCCTTCGCCTTGCGGGACAGTGCCCGCTGCGCCTTCGCGAGCCGGGCCCGGTCGCGGCGCTCGTGCCGCGGGTTGGTGACCTTCTCCCCGGTCGACAGCGTGACCAGGGAGGTGATCCCCGCATCGACCCCCACGACCGCTCCAGCCGGGGGCAGCGTCTCGATGCGGCAGCCGACCAGGATGGAGATGTGCCACCACCCGGCCGCGTCCCGCGACACGGTGACCGTGGACGGCTCCGCGCCCTCGGGCAGCGGCCGGGACCAGCGGATGCCCAGCGGCGCGGACAGCTTCGCCAGCCAGACCTGCCCATCCCGGTACCGGAACCCGGACGTGGTGAACGTCGCCGACGCCCCCGACTTGTGCTTGGACTTGAACGTGGGGTACCTGGCGCGTTTGGCCCAGAAGTTCACGTAGGCGTTCTGCAGATGCTGCAGGCCCTGCTGCAAGGCGACGTTGGACACCTCATACAGCCACGCCGTGCCCGGGTCGTTTTTCCATGCCGTCAGCATCCGGCAGGTTTCCGCGAAGGTGACCCGCTTGTGTTCCTGGGCCCATGCCCGGGACCGCTCCGCCAGCGCCCGGTTGTAGACGTACCGGACCGACCCGAACGTCCGGTTCAGCTGGCCGGCCTGTTCCGGGGTCGGGTAGAAGCGGTACTTGTACGCCCGCTTCACCACCCGCCCGCTCATCCCGAAATGCTCTCATTGCACTGTTTCAATCGTGCGGCGCCACGCCGGGCAAACCCCGCCCTGAAGGACGGGGCTTGCGCCCTGCAAGGATTTTGGTCATCGTCGGGCTCGGGTACAGCGGCGCCGTCCTCGTAGGACTGCCAGTAGGCGCTGTCAGCCAGTGACGGGGTTCCACCTGCATTACGCCAACCCCGATGACCGGCGCTCGCATCTCATCGAACTGAGGCCTGCCGGGAGGCGGCTGCTGGCCGAGGCCACCAGGAACTTCGAGGACGAGCTCGGAACGCGCCTCGGGTCCGTGATCGGCGGGCGATCGCTGGACCAGTTCGGTGCCACGCTGATGAAGCTGCGCGCCGCGAACCGCCCGGTCGGGGCGGCCGGGCCGGCCGGGGAGACGTCGTCACGCTCCTTACGCCACGGCGGGACCGTCTATTGGCAGCCAGGAAAGCATGACCTAGGCTCGTCATCAGGTGAGCCGGGAAGCCTGGTCGGCGCGACGTCCGCAACCGTCGGACCCGTGCACCGGAGCGCGTGATGACCACTCGACATACAGTTCAGGCCAGCGACCATGCGGCTCCCGCGCGGGCCGGAGCGCTGAGCCGGGACCGTCTGGCGGTACTTGCCGCGCTGGTGGGTCCGCTGGCCCTGACTGCCGTTCTCGTGCCCTTCCGGACCAGCTTCCCCAACACTGACGCGGCGCTCGCGCTCGTGCTGGTGGTGGTGGCCGTCGCCGCGAACGGGAACCGGCTCGCTGGGATCCTCGCCGCACTATCCGCGGCGGTGTGGTTCGACTTCTTCCTCACCCGGCCCTACGAACAATTCAGCATCACCCGGCGGACCGACATCGAGACCACGGTCCTGTTGCTCGTCATCGGCGTCGCGATCACGGAGATCGCCGTCTGGGGCCGCCGCCAGCACGTGGCCGCCAGCAGGCGCGCGGGCTACCTCGACGGGGTCAATGCGGCCGCCCGCGCCGTGGCCACGGGTGATTCGCCGACGGCCCTGATCGAACAGGTGTCCGGGCAGCTCACCGAGCTGCTGTCGCTGAGGTCATGCCGCTTCCAGTACGGCATCGCGGGGATCGGCCGGCCCGCCCGGCTGCAGCGCGACGGGCGGGTCACGGCCGGGAGCCGGCCATCGGGCTTCCCGTACGAGGACCTGCCGCTCGGCTTCGATACGGAGCTGCTCGTCGAGACCAGCGGCCTGCTCCAGGGCCGGTTCCTGATGACCCCGGGGCCCCGGACGCGTTCGACCCTTGAGCAACGGCTCGTGGCCATCGGATTCGCCGATCAGGTGGGCGCGGCGCTGGCCAGCAGCCAGTCGGCGCACCGCGAGCCGTAACGAGCGGCGCGGCCCTCAGGCGCGACCGTCAATCCGGGCTCTAGCAGTGATCAGGACTGACCTTCCAGGCCGACGTCGTACACGCTGGCCTGGAAGGTGCCTGCCGGGTCGGGCGGCAGGCTGGTGAACCAGATGAGGACGTAACGGCCGTGCGCTGGTGTGGAGAGCCGCAGGTGTACCACACCGCCCGTGCTGGCCGCTTGCGCGACGGGTGGCAGGTCGGCCAGTGCGGGTGCGGCGCCGGCGCGCAACTGGAAGCTCGCGCCGTGAGCCGGGCCGAGCCTGACCCAGGCGGCTGTGATTGTCGCCGGCCGGCCCATGTCCAGGAGCAGGCCCGTGCCCGCATACAGGTTCCCGAAGCGGGCGGTGGCGTACTGGTCGGTATGCCATGCCGTAGCAAGATTGCCGTCGATCGCAAAGGGCGCGAGCTCGGGGTCGTCGCCCTGCCCAATGCCGGAGGGACCGAATGCGGCCGCGCTGACCGGGGTGAGCGTGCGCGCCGGGACGGCGCCCGAGGTGGCCGTCTTCGGCACCGGCGGCACTTTCCTGACGTGCCCGGCGTGGCGCTGAGTCACCGTGTGTGCCCGTGCCGGGGACGCAGCGCTCGTCACGTGGGGCAAGCCCCCATGGAGGTCGTACACGGCGAGACCGAGCCACACCAGCACCGATACCGCGACCCAGTTCAGCCGGAGCCGCCTGCGCATCCGGACCCGCTTGCTCGGCTCGGTTATATCGTCCGTGATCGGCTGCGGCACCGGTCGGGCCGTGTTGTACTGTCGGATCAATGGCTCCGGGTCAGCCCCGACAGCCTGGGCGATGATGCGGATGTACCCCCGGGCGTAAGAGTCGCCGCCACATGCTGAGTAATCTCACCCTCGATGTCGGTGATGATCGTTTCCCTGACGCGGGCCTGAGCGCTGAGACGGTTCACGGACAGACCCGCTTGACGTCGCGCGTCCGCGAGCGCTTCGCCGATACTCACACCGTGCCTCCCGGCGGGACCATAATGCGGGCGCCCCGGTCACGGCCGCCAGCGATCATGGCTCCATCATCGGTGACGCCGGGGACTGCGTCACCCCCATGGCAATGTCGTGTCTGCCGATGGTCGATGACGGCAGACTAGCCGGACGACTGCATGCGGCGCGAGCCCGGTCTTCGCGGTTTCCGGTTCCCGCGCGAGGTGATCTCGGTCGCGATGTCCCCACCCGCTAAAGCTCCGCACCATCTCGGCGAACTCGCAAGCCACCCGGTTCCGCCGTTGCCGCAGCGGTTGGTATGCCAAGGCTTCGGCGCGCGGGCGTGGATCCTCATCATCTGCTCGCGGTCAGTAGGCGCCTGATCCGCGGATGACCGCTGCGCAGGTCTTCCAGAGGATCTGCAGGTCAAGCGCGACTGACCAGTTCTCCACGTAACGGACATCGAGCCTTTCCGCCTCTTCCCATGGCAGGCTCATCCCAGCCGTGGGTTTCGATGAATTCGTTTTCCTGGCGGGTCGACGGCTGGTGCTCGCTCCAGTCGTCCCGCTGGTCCAGCACCACCTTCCCCTTCTTGATCAGTTCCGGCGCGAATGAGTGCCTGTTCAGCGTGTCCGTCATGTGCTTCCCCGTCAGCTGAGACCGGTCAGTGACAGGTATCGTCCTACCCGGCGGCGGCGGCCGCCCGATACGTTACGCCTGCCGTACGTCCCGAGCGCGTTGCCTGGTTTGCCCCCAGGTCGATGGATGCCTGTTTTCGGCGAGTGAGACGCTAGAATCAGGATCTGGTGGTCAGGTCTGGCCTTCCGGGCGGACGTCATACACGCTGGCCTGGAAGGTGCCTGCCGGGTCGGGCGGCAGCCTGGTACCGGCACCGCTACCCAGTTCAGCGGGAGCCACTGGCATCCGGACCCGTGTGATCGGCTCGGTTATATCATTCGTGATCGGCTGCGGCACCGGCCGGGTCGTGTTGTACTCCCGGATCAATGGCTCCGGATCAGCCCCGACAGCCCGGGCGATGATGCGGATGTACCCCCGGGCATAAGAGTCGCCGTCACACGCTGAGTAATCATCGCTCTCCATGTCGGTAATGATCGTTTCCCTGACGCCGGCCCGATCGCTGAGACAGCTCACGGTCAGACCCGCCTGACGTCGCGCGTCCGCGAGCGCTTCGCCGATGCTCACACCGTGCCTCCCGGCGGGACCAGGCCGAGAAGGTCGCGCTCGCCGTTGGCGGTGACCCCGGAAGCGGGCGATCAAGGCGGGTACGCTCCGTACGATCGTGACCGCTGTCGAGCGCGCGAACACGGTTAGCACCGCCAGGTAGAGCAGGCAGAACACCAGGGCATCGACAGTCAACAGGGCGACCGCGAGAATCAGCCCGCGAGTATCGGAGCGCAGTACGTCGTGTTCCAGCCACCACGCGGCCGCGGTCGCGACGAGCAGGCTCGGCATCGGCGTCGCCAGAACTCTCAGGACTCTGCGAAGCGGGACGGTCACCACCAGCTGTGCCAGACCGAGCATGATGGCGGCGGTGACCAGGGAGGTCAGGGAGATGTACAGCGAGGCGCCCACGAACCCGAACGGCCGGATCAGAACCAGCAGGAAACCCACGCCGAGGAAGAAATCGGCCAGGGTGAACCAGTTGATCAGACGGGTCCTCTTTTGAGCCTTGACCGCGTCCTGCACGACGATACTGATTGCGGATCCGATGTTCAGCCCGGACATGGCCACCAGGGCGACGCCCGCGCCGCGCCACCGCTCACCGAACAGGACTACGACGGCCGGCTCACCCGTGGCGATCATCAGGCCCGTGCCGGCTGCCGCGCCGACCATGGACCAGTGCAGCGCGCGCAGGTATGCGGCGGCGAAGCGTTCACGTTCGCCCGCGATGCGGGAGAACGCGGGGAACAACGTGTTCGCTCCGACCTCGACAATGCCTGCCTGGGGAATTCGCGAGATCCGTTGCCCGTACCGGAAGAAGCCCAGGGCACTGGTGCTCAGGACACGGCCCACCACGAGTGCCTCGACGGCGGTGCGGAGCCGAAAGCCGATCATCGCGGTGACGAGCGGAAAGCCGAATCGCGCCAGCTCGCGCCACATCGCGAACGAGGCACGGCCTCGGCCGGGCCGCCAGGATGTGATCATCCAGAGGGAGACCACCCAGACGATGTAGGAGGCGTACGTGCCGGCGACCATGGACCACACGCCCCACCCGAGCGCGGCCAGGACGACCGACACCACCGCGTAACTGAAGCCGATGGCCGGCCCGACGATCAGCCGCCGTTTGACGCTGAACTCGCGTTGCAGAACCGACTCCGGGACGTTCGTCAGCGAGTGGATGACCAGGACGCCGGCGGTCGCGGCGGCGACTAGGCCGGCAGCGCGGCTGTTGAAGATGATGCCGATCAGGGGTGCTGCCGCGAGGCTGGCCAGGCTTGCGGCAGCACCGACTATCAAGGTGACCCAGAACACTGTCTCGTCGGCGTCGGCCAGGTCGTGTTGGCGTTGCACTAGGCCGGCTCGCAGTCCGCCTTCGACGAAATTTGTGAACAGCATGGTCAGCACGGTGCCGGCGGTGAATATGCCAATGTCCGTCGGAGTCAGCAGGCGTGCCAGCACGATCGTCTGCACGAAGGACACCAACTCGCCGAAGATCTGCGCCAGCGCCGACGCACGGGCCACGCGGCCGACCGAGCCGGACAACGCCCCGTGGGTCGTGGACGGGGTACCAGTGGACGACGCCTTTGCCGTCAAGTGGGCAGGTCCGTTCCGGCCGTGGCCTCCTCGTCTGCGGTCGGGAGCCACGCGGGATCGGCCGCGCTCGCGAGGTGGTCGTGGGGCGACGCGATCGGGGCTGTCGCGCGTGCCTGGGTCAGGGTGGCCACGCGGTCGAACGCCGCCCGGCTGGCGTCGATCTGCGTCCGCGCCCGGGCACGCAGCGGCTCCCGCACGGCCAGGGCAGTCAGCCACGCTCGGTCGATCGCCGTGGCCAGCGTCTGCTCCAGGCAGGGATCGTCGAGGCGGACCAGGGTCAGGCCCTGGCCGAACATCGCACCGAGTCCGAGGAACTTGTCGTCGTAGTAGGCCGTGGACGTCAGCGCCACCACGGGGATGCCCTGGGAGAGCGCGAAGACGGCGAGGTGGTAGGCACCGGTCACGACAACCCGGCAACGCGCTACTCGGCGGGCGATCTCGACCGGGTGCACGTACCGGGGCAGGGGGGCGACCACGTCGGCGCAGCCGCGGACGAGCGGTAGGGTCGACCGCCGATCCTGGGAGCGATACTCGGCGATAATCAACGGGACGAGCGCTGCTGTGCGCTCGGCTGCCGCGGAACACACCACCCGGCCGATCAGGTCGGCCACCCCGGCCGGCACCGGTGCGTACCCGGCGACTCGCAAGCAGAATCCGAGATCGGAGCCGATCTCGTCGTTGCGCGCGTGATAGGCCAGCTCGATCGCATCGTCCCCGGTGACCAGCACGCGCTCGGCGGCCACCCCCGCCCGGTCGAGGATCTGCGGGCCCTGGCGACCTTCCCGCAGGGCGATCAGACCGACCTTCGGCAGGACCTGAGCTGCCCTGGCCTGTAGCCCGGGGTCGTCCAGCGGGCCCAGTCCCTGCCCGACGAGCGCCACCCGGACACCCGCGTCGCAGGCGTGTTCCACCAGGTTGAGCACCCGCACGGTCTGGGCCCGGTCGGCGTCCGTGAGGTACCCGCCGCCGAGGGCCAGCACTAGCGAGGACTCCGCCGCGGCGGCTGCACTCCCCGGATGCAAAGGGCCCGTCGGCAGTGGCGCGATTCCGCGGGCGGGGACGCCGGCGGGCGCGGGGCGCCGTAGTGCCAACCGCAGCAGCTTGCGGCGGCCGGCCCGCAGACGGTCCGGCAGCTGCTTGCGTCGCACGCTTAGGCGCAGCCGGGCCAGGGCGATCGGTCCCACCACCCGAGGGCCGAGGTGTCCGGCCAGGCGCTCGAGCCGCGTGGGTGGCGCCCAGGGGTCCTCGTCGAAGACCGAGATTCCTTCGGCGCGAGGGAAATAGGCCCGAAGTAGGCACGGGGAGTCGGTAAGCACGGCGATCCGCGCGTCAGGCCACCGCTGATGCATCCGGTCGAGGGTGACGGCGAGCATGGCCAGGCTCCGGCGTCTTCTACCTGCCTCGTTGTCATTCTGTCTCCGGTTAGTAGCCGACCGTAATCGCGATAGTTCAGAAGGACCGGAAGGAACTACGGTGCGTGAAAGGGTTACCGACAGGGGTTTGGTATTGGGTGCAGGTAGCGCCGGGCGGCGAATTGGACCGCGTCTTTGCGGAGAGCCGGATCGTGCCTCAATCCCGCCGGCCGAACGATCGAAATCATCTGTATCCCCCCACGCAACTACCGCACGAAACCACTTACGTCGGCGTTGTGCACATCCTCCTAAGAGAGACGCGCACGTCTATGCGTAGGTTGACGACGTTCCGCTACTATTTGCCCGGTCATGTCCGACCCGCACCATAGGTGTAGAAAGCCTCTCACCAGCTAGTGTCCGTCTGCGGATGGGCGGCAGGCCGTCTTCACGCCTGTGACAGCGCTCTGGAGTCGCTGTGCGCTGAGAAGGATACGGCGAAGACTGCCAACGGTGGCTGGGGAGATTCGGGTCACCCGGAGATCGCCGGCTCCGGCGTTGCGGGCAGCTGTCGTGACCGGATCCGCTGCCGGGCGGGCGTTCCCCGCCCGCCTGCCGCCCTCGTCGGCCCGCCGCACAAGGTGTGCGGGCATGTAGCACGTCAGCGTATTCCTCCCTCAGCACTGTCATCCGGCCTCCCAGGGGCCGGTAGGCAAGCGGACGGCCGGAGCCGTTCCAGTCGGGCATATTCCCCCCTGTCCAGTTCCCTTACCCCCATACCCCGGCCACGCCGGACGTCTGCCTGGCCGCGGGCGGGGGATGCACCAAACCCGGCCAACATACCAAAGCGGTCCGATACCGCACTAGCCTCCGCTATTCAGCGCTGATGGGCATCTGAGCGGTCCGGTGACTTTCCTGTGGCTGTGAGCTGGGGTTTCATGCCGAGGTGGGCTGGGTTCCGGGTGCACCTTATGGGTGCGGGGCTATCGGCGGAACCCGGGAATGACAAGGGACGGCCGCTTGGCGGCCGTCCCATGCTGGTTTTAAGAGCGAAGAGCGCCCTGGTCCTGGGAGATTACGGGTTACCACACCTAGTAATTCCAGAAGCTGGAGCGCTCTTCGCCATGCAGCATAACGGGTGGGACCATGCCCTGAAGGTCACCGCTGACGGGACGGGCCTGGTCGGCCACGCCGGCGCGGTCCTGCTCCGCAAGGCCTCCGACCAGGCGGGACTGACCGGGCAGCTGGGCGCGGCGCTACGGAAGGCGGGCAGCTCGCCCGTCTTCGACCGGGGCGCCGTGCTGGTCTCGCTGGCGGCCGCGATCGCGCTCGGGGCCACCAGCATGAGCGACATCGCCCTGCTCGCGCACCTGGCCCCCGTGCTCGGGGACGCGCCGAGCGGCCCGACGGTGCGCCGCGCCCTGGACCTGGCCGGGACGGCGTCCGCGCTGGACCGGATCGCCCGCGCCCGGGCGAAAGCCCGGGCGCCCGTGTGGCAGCTGATCGAGGGGACTCCGGCAGGGTTCCCGTGGCTGGTGATCGCGGGGAAGGCGCTGACGGGCTGGCTTGTGATCGACATGGACGCCACCCTGGTCACCGCCAGCTCGGACAAGGAAGGCGCGGCTCCCACCTGGAAGAAGGGCTACGGGTTCCACCCGCTAGGCGCCTGGCTGGCGAACACCCGCGAGTGCCTGGCCATGCTCCTCAGGCCCGGCAACGCCGGGTCAAACACGTTCACCGACCACCGGGACGTGCTGGCCGCGGCGATCCGGCAGGTCCCGGCCCGGCTCCGGAAGAAGATCCTCATCCGCGTTGACGGGGCCGGCGCCAGCCACGAGCTCGTGGAGCACCTGCTGTCCCTGTCCTCGCCGCGGCGGGCCGTGCTGTTCACCTGCGGGTGGATGATCACCGCCGCCGACGAGGACGCCATCCGGCAGGTCCCGCAAGACGCCTGGAAGCCCGGCACCGCCCAGAACGGCAGCGCCGAGGAGGACAAGGACGTCGCGGAGATCACGGGCCTGATGGGCCGCGCCGGGAACTGGCCCGGCGGCCTCCGCTGGATCGCCCGCCGCGTGAAGCCGTCCCGCCGGCACATGAGAAACCTGACGGACTACGACAAGAAGACCGGCTGGAAGTACTCCATCACCTGCACGAACATCCCGGACACCGGGATCGCCGACGTCCCCGGCAGCCACCACCCCCAGTACATCGACACCGTCCACCGCGAGCACGCCACCGTCGAGACCGCAGGCGTCCGCACCGCCAAGGCCATGGGCCTGCGGAACCTCCCCTCCAAGACATGGCAGGTCAACTGCGGCTGGGTCATCGCCGCGAACATCGCCGCCGACCTGGCCGCCTGGACCCGCCTTCTCGGCCACTGCGACCACGAGGAACTCCGGGAAGCCGACCCGGACACGCTCCGCTACCGGATCTGGCACATCCCCGCCCGCCTCGCCCATCACGCCCGCCAGCGGATCCTGAAGATCAGCCCGGACTGGCCGTGGAAGGAGGCGTTCCTGACCTGCTGGCAGCGGCTCTGCACCCTGCCAGCACCCGCCTGACCAGCACAGACCACCCCAGCGACCGAAAGGAGCACGCCCCCGGCGCCGTCGGAGCCGGTGCGCACCCGGGCACACCGGGCACCACCACGCGACCGCCACCGCCAGCCAAGCAGACACCACACCCGAAACCGGGCAGCAGCACAATCAGTAGGCGAACCTCAAGCCCCCTGAACGATTGAGGCTAGCCCCGAAATATCGATCCATATGGACCCGCTCAGCGGGATTGGTATTTGGCCGTCCTGGCGAGACTTGGGACCCTTCGGCCCTATGCAAAGGCCCCATCGGGATGCTTTAATACCCCACTAACTATTTGTGGCGATAAAGTCGCTGTCTGTAATAATCGCAGGTCGGGCCGCTGTTTCACGGTGGGCAGACAGTGCGCCGATGCTGCGTCATTCGCGGCTGGTTCACTACGATCGGCTGGGGCTAAATTTACTGACGCGTCTGGGGTGCAGCCATTGGCGGCTCTTCGAAGTTAACCGGGATGCTGCTTTCGCCCGATAACTCTGGGTGACTTCCTCTGTTGCTGAAGGTGCCCGGCAGATGCGGGGTCTTGCCAGTTCGCGCGGCCGGTACCAGCGTGTCACCCTGACCAAGGAGCCCGCGGCTCCTACGATCTTGGGTCTCACCACAAGACTTCAAGATCATCAGAAAGCCGCGGGCATCGTGTTCCACGATACGGCGTCTGTGCTATTCGGCGTGGAGGGCCTGCAGGTCACCGATGCGGAGTCCGGGCCGGGCGGCACGGTGGAGGTATGGGCGGTCACTGATCACGCAGCCGCTGGCGCGTGCCCGGACTGCGGCACTGTGGCGGGCCGGGTCCATGAGCAGGTGCTGACCCAGCCGCGGGATGTGGCCCGGGGCCTGGATGCGGTGCAGGTGTGGTGGGTGAAGCGGCGCTGGAAATGTGAAGCCGGGGAGTGTGAGCGGAAGACGTTCACCGAGTGGGTGCCGCAGGTGCCGCCGCGGTGCCGGCTGACCGGGCGGCTGCGGGAGCAGGCCGCGGCGGAGATCGCGGAGCGCGGCATCACCCCGGCGGAGGCGGCCCGGGGTAACGGCATGTCCTGGCCGGTCGCGCACGGGGCGTTCGCTGCCCGGGCGGACCCACTGCTGGAGCAGGCCCCGGCACCGGTGGCGCACCTGGGCATCGACGAGCACCGCCGCGGCCGGCCCCGGTGGCGGATCGATGAGGACACCGGGGAGTACGTGCTGCTCGCAGACCGGTGGCATACCTGCTTCTTCGACCTGTCCGGCGGCCAGGGGCTGCTGGGGCAGGTGGAAGGGCGCACTGCTGATGACGCCGCGTACTGGCTGGCGCTGGCCACCCCGGCGTGGCGGGACGCGGTCCGGGTCGTCGCGATCGACATGTGCACCATCTACGCCTCCGCGGTGCGCCGGATGCTGCCCGGCGCGCAGCTGGTGGCGGACTTGTTCCACGTCGTGCACCTGGCGGTCAAGATGACCGGGGACGTGCGGCGCCGGGTGGTGCGCGGCAAATACGGCCGCCGCGGCCGGACCGGCGACCCGGAGTATGGCATCAAGGGCCTGCTAGTGCAGAACCTGGAGCACCTGTCACCGGGCCAGTTCGCCAAGGTCATGGCCGCCCTGGGCAGTGATCCGGCCGGGCAGGAGATCGCTGCGGCCTGGATCGGCAAGGAGAAACTCCGCGACGTCCTGAACCTGCGGGCCCGCGTCACCGGCTCGGCCCCGTGCGAGCGCGACGTCCGCGGCCGGCTCTTTGCCTGCTGCGACTGGTGCGCCCAAAACGATGACATCCCCGAGCTGCTGTCCCTGGCCAGGACGGTATCCCGGTGGGAGGACGAGATCGTCGCGGCGGTCCTGACCGGGGTCACGAACGCCGTTTCCGAGAGCCTGAACCGGCTCGCCAAGCTCGAAGCCCGCATGGCATACGGGTTCCGCAACCCGGCCAGCCAGCGCCGGCGCGTCCGGACGGCCTGCACCAGGGGTTCACGACGGCGCTCACGACACGTAACCAGGAAGAGGACGCGGTCGGTAACCAGACGGCAACACGATCCCGATTAACTTCCAAGAGCCCCATTGGCCCGCCAGAAAATTGACTTCTGTGGCCAGCCGGCACCACCGGCCGATCCCATTTCTAGCAACCGCGCTGGCGGGTCAGGGCCTGACGAAGGCTCCCATTCGTATGCGACCTGATAGGGCCAGGATCGCAGGGGGATCGACGTCGTTACCACATAAAGGGGAGCGGCGAAACAGCGGGCCAGGTGCTGCGCGGTGCTGGACGTGGGGTCGGGCGCGTCCAGCATCACGATGGCGCTCACCCTGGAGGGCACGCCCCGGCCGGGCCAGACGAACAACCGGGCCCTCACCGCGGCAATGATGATGACTAAGACGGTCAGCGTGGCCGGGCCGCCTCCGGCACCCGGAGGTACCCGTTGTGGCCGGGCCGCCTCCGGCACCCGGAGGTACCCGTTGTGGCCGGGCCGCCTCCGGCACCGGGAGGTAACGGTTAAGGTGCAAAAGCGGCCGCGAATCCCGCGTCAGCGGTCGGCCAGAGCCCGGGAGGATGCCGTTGCCAGCGGACTACGAGACGATCCGGGACGAGAACATCGCCCGGTACGGCTGGGACACGGCGGTGCTGGACCTGCTCGGGCAGCTCTACAGCGAGCGCACGCACTTCATCTTCGAGCTGATCCAGAACGCGGAGGACGCGGGCGCGACCGAGCTGGCCTTCGAGCTCTTCGACGATCGCCTGGAGGTACGGCACGATGGCCGCCCCTTCACCGAAGCCGACGTCCGCGGTGTCTGCGGGGTCGGTACCAGCGAGAAGTCCGGCGACCTGACCAAGATCGGGCAGTTCGGCATCGGCTTCAAGTCCGTGTACGCCTACACAAAATCCCCGCGCATCTACAGCGCGGGCGAGAACGCGGGCGAGCATTTCCGGATCGAGATGTACGTCCGGCCGTACGCCGTGGACCCGCTCGATGACGGCGCTGTGCACCCCGTGGCTGACGGCACGGGCGGCACCCTGTTCGTCTTCCCCTTCGATCACGATACGGTCCCGGCCGCGGTCGCCGTGCGGGAGATAGCCGCGGCCCTGAACGCCATCGAGCCGGGCACCCTGCTGTTCCTCAGGAACATCAGCCGTCTGCGAGCCGGTGGCGTTGACGTCTCTGGATCGGTTATCGAGCGCCGGGCCGCGCACCGCACCGCCGCGCGCCGTCACGTCACCCTGTCCACGGGCCGTGGCCGACCGGACGAGGAGTGGCTCGTCTGGCACCGCCAGGTCGATGACCCGGGCCATCCCGCAGAGCCATCGGAGCCGGAACGGCCCTCGGAACCGGCACAGCGCGCGGAACCGGCACGGCGGGTGGAGGTCGCCTTCCGCGTGGACGCCACCGGCGGCGATCGCCGGATCGCCGCGTGCGGTCGGTCCCCGCTCACCGTGTTCTTCCCGACCGAAAAGGAGACGTTTCTCGGTTTCCTGATCCAGGGTCCGTACCGCACAACCCCGGCCCGCAACAATGTCCCGGCGCACGATCCGTCGAACCAGGCCCTGGTGGGCCAGACCGCCGGGCTGCTCGCCGGCGTGCTCCGGGAACTGCGGGCGGACGGCTTGCTCACGGCGGACGCCCTGGGGGCCCTGCCGCTCGACGTGGGGCATTTCCCGCCGGGCTCGATGTTCCGCCCGCTGTTCGACTCGGTACGCGAGGCGCTGGCCGCCGGGGAGCTCATTCCCGCCGCAAGCGGCGACCCCACCGAGGGCGGCTACCCGGCAACGGGCGCATACCGCGCCCCGGCCGAGCTGAAGCTGGCCCGCGGCGCCGGGCTGGACGAGCTTTTCGGCCCCGATCAGCTTGGTGCGCTCTTCGATGCCGGGCGCCTGCTCTACTTCGCCCATCGGTCCATCACGCCGGACCTCACCCCCCTCCTGTGGCGGTATCTGCGGGACGAGCTCGGCGTCGGTGAGGTCACGCCCGCGGACGTGCTTGCGATGGTCACCCCGGATTTCCTGGCCGCGCAGTCCGACGAGTGGATTACGCGCTTCTACGCGTTCCTCTACCAGTCGTCGGCGTTGTGGCAGGCGGCCGGGTTCCCGGACGATGAGCCCGGGCCGGCCCGGACCCGGCCGATCATCCGGCTCGAGGACGGCCGTCACGTCGCGCCGTTCGACGCGCTCGGCCACCCGGCCGTGTACCTCCCGGGAGCCAGTGGCACCAGCCTGCCCACGGTCCGGCGTTCCGTGGCGGGCTCACCTGTGGGCCGGCCGTTCCTGGATGCGCTGAACCTCACCGAGCCGGACGTGGTGGCGGAGGTCCTCGAAATCGTGTTGCCCCGGTACGGCGGGCTGGACCTCGCCGGCCTGGACCTGGCTCAGCACGAGGCTGACTGTGAACGCGTCGTCCGGGCCCTTGACGAGGCGACGGCCCGGCAGCGGCCACGGCTCCTTGACAGGCTCCAGCGAACCGCCTTCCTCATCGGCGAGAACGCCGCCACGGGCGTTCGGCGCCTCACGCCGCCCACGGCGCTTTACCAGCGGAGCAAGGAGCTGGAAAGCTACTTCGACGGGAACCCGGACGCCTGGTTCGCCGGCGACGGGTACGGGCCGTGGCTGGTTCAGCTGCGCGAGATGGGTGTGCGCGAGGCCGTCGAGGTGCGCGCACGGATCCCGGGCCAGCTCGGGCACGTCGTCATCGTGGATGAATTCGCCCGGCAGGAGCGCGGTCTCGACGGCTTCGACCCGGCCGCGGAGATCGACGGCCTGGACTTCGCCCTGGGCCACCCCACCCACGCGCGGTCCGAATACGTCTGGAACGTGCTGCTCGGCGCGCACCGGGGACTCGTCGCCGGGGTCGTTGAGAAGGCCATCCGCCCGTCGTTCGCGGATTCCGCGCTGGAGAACGTCCGGTCGGCGATCGGTGCCGCCGCCGCGAGCCAGGCGTGGCTCCCGGGACCGGACGGCGCGTTCCGGCGGCCGGCCGAGCTTTCCCTGGATGACCTGCCGCCGACGTTTACCCGGGACGAGACCCTGGCCCACGCCCTGGGCATGCTGCAGCCCGTGGTGGCGGAGGCCGCCCGTCAGCTCGGCGTCCCGGCCGGGGTCCTGCGGGGTCTCAGCGCTCACCCGGACCTGGTCGCGATGGTCGAACGCGAGCTCAGAGCCCGGACCGCCGGCCAAGGTCCCGGGCCGGGGTAGTTTCCCACGGCCCCGGCATGCGCACCACGAACTCGTCGCCGTTGCGCAGCGGGCCGTCCGCGCCGCGCGTCTTACGGAACACGGCCATCTCGGGCGAAGCCTGGTTCAGCTTCGCGGCCACCTTGTCGATGAGGGTGCCCGGGCTCATGCGGGAATCCGCGATCTTCACCGCGTACAGGCGATGCAGGAGGGGACCGACGCCGGCGCTGGCCGGCTGGCGCCCGTCACCCGGCTGGCTGCCCTCGTCGTCCAGATCCGGCAGGTCGGCGGCACTGCCCGTCTCTTCCGAGCGGTGCAGGGGTATGGTCCGCCACATGTACCGCCAGCTGACCACCGCGATCCCTACCGGCCAGCTCAGGACGATCCGGAGCCGGCCCGGGCGGCTGACTGCTGTCATGAGTAAATCGTTACATGGCGTGCAGCCGTCGCACGCTGATGGGGTGCGGGGAGCGCTCAGGCGCATAGGGGAGGGTGACGGATGACCGTGACACAAGCGGCGCGGCGGACGGGGTTGCGCGGCTCGCACCTGCACGCGACGTCGCTCGCGGCGATAGGGCTGTGCATCGGCCTCTGGATCCGCGCCAAGACCGTTGATCAGGAAGAACGCGGGAACGCGGAACGGCGCGCCCTGTTCGTGGGCCTCTGGCCGCCGATGTTCTGGCTGATTGGGGACTCCCTGCAGGAAGCCGAGTAGTGCGCGAGTGGCTGTTCGGGCCGGTCGACGAGGCCGCTGCGCTGGATGACCTGCGCCATCGTGAGATCAACTACGATCCGGCCCTGGCCCCGGAGGACGGCCAGGCCGAAGGGCACTGGCACGTCGACGCCGCCGCCCTGATCGGCCGGGAGCCGCCCGGCGAGCCCGTCCCGGGCGGCCCCTGGGAGACGGCCCGCCGTCTGGTCAGCCAGTACGAGTTCACCGATGCCCACATCCTGCGCGGTGTGTACCACAGCGGCCGCGACCTGCTCGGCCGCGACCTGCTGCTGGAGGGCCGCTTCTGGATTCTCCGCATCTATCTCGGGGTCCGGGTGACCGGGGTGTTCGACGAGACGCGGGACACCGAACATGGTCCCGAACGGGTCTGGGGCTGGTGTTACCAGACCCTGCAGGGCCATCTGGAGCAGGGACGCCTGAACTATGAAGTGATCAAGAACCTGGCCACCGGACAGGTGGCCTTCCGGGTCACCGGCTACTCGCGGCGGTCCGGTATCCCCAATCCGGTGCTGCGCTGGGGCTTCGGTGTATTCGGGCGCTGGACCCAGCAGCGCTTCTACCGCAATATCCACCGGCGGATGTTCCGCCTGATGCAGGCGGCGCAGCGTGGCGAGGAACTCCCGGCCCCGGTGATCCGGCCGGACGGTATCGCCCTGGCGCCGTCCGGAGTGCGGCCGCATCCCGGCGAACGGCTGGCCGTCGGCCTGCTGCACCCGGGTGAATGAGCACGTGCGCCGGGTCTCACCGCCCCGCGAAGAACTCGCGGATGTCGGCGACCAGCACATCGGTTGTCCCGGATACTGGCGGAACGGACTGTTCCGCTCCGCTCGTATCCGGCCCGGCGCCCGCTCCCGGAGAACTCAACTGGCGGTGGCGGCCGGGTCCCGGCTGATCGCGTCCCGACCCGGTCACGCGGTCGGGG
>CAVUNO010000009.1:0-245651 GCA_963742875.1 uncultured Actinomycetes bacterium
CTAGTGTCCCGGTCCTGAGATACGTGAGCAGTAACGGCAGATGCGGTCGATGATCTGGTCGGCGGTCTTGGTCCACTTGAATGGCCGTGCCGTTTCGTTCCAGGTGCTGATCCACTCCTCCAGCGCGGTCTTGAGCGCGTCCAGCGAGCAGAAGGTGCCGCGCTCGAGGCAGCGCCGTTCCAGTTCGGCGAACCACCGCTCGACCTGGCTGATCCACGACGAGTATGTCGGCGTGAAGTGCAGCTCGAACCGCGGGTGCGCCAGTAGCCACTTGTGCACCGCCGGCGCTTTATGCGCGGAGAGGTTGTCGCAGATGACGTGGACGGCCAGGCCGGGCTCGACCTGCCGGTCGATGTCGTTGAGGAAATCGCGGAAGTCCTCCGCCGTGTGCTGTGCGGCCAGCTTGCCGATCACCTTGCCGGTGGCGGTGTTGAGCGCGGCGAACAGGTCCACGGTGCCGTGCCGGGTGTAATCGAAGCTGCGCCGCTCGGGAATGCCGGGGATCATCGGTAGCACCGGGGCGGTCCGCTCCAGCGCTTGGATCTGCGGCTTCTCATCAACGCAGAAGACCGCCGCCGTGGCGGGCGGGGCCAGGTAGAGCCCCACCACATCGCGGATCTTGTCGATGAGCAGTGGGTCTGGGGAGATCTTGAACTCCTCCACCCGGTGCGGCTGCAAGCCAAAGGCCCGCCAGATACGGTGCACGCTGGTCGGCGAGATGCCCGCCTTCCGGGCCAGCTCCCGCTTGGACCAGTGCGTGGCACCCGCCGGCACCTCCTCCAGGGTGCGCACCACCACCTCCTCCACCTGGGCGTCAGTGATGGTGCGCGGCACCCCCGGCCGCGGTTCGTCGCACAGCCCATCCAGCCGCCGGCGCAAGAACCGCTCCCGCCACTTGGTCACGGTGCCCCGGCTGGCGCCCAGCCGGGCGGCCACCGCGATGTTGGGTGCGCCTTCTGCGCAAGCCAGCACGATCCGCGCCCGCAACGCAAGGCCCTGCGCGGTGCTGCGGCGCCTGGCCCAGCTCTCCAGCGTGCGTCGCTCGTCTTCCGAGAGCACCAGCGGCTCTAACCTGGGATCTGCCATATCCCCAGCAGACCGCACCCGCCAGCCAGGCGATAGCCGTCAGCGCCAGACTGGGAGACAAATCAACTCACGTGGTGACTGTAGCCCCAGCGAATAAGAGCCGACGACGCTCCGCGCCGCCGGCTGCTGCCGCCTGCCCAGCCCAGGTCCTATTTTCGGACCAGGATCCCCAGTGGCCCCGCACCCAGGCCGCCAGGGTGGCGGGATCGGCGTTGCGGTCGCTGGTAATGAGGTAGACGACTTCGACGGTCTTCTTTCCGTTCCTGGTGACGGTGCGGCGCAGCTGTGCGACCTGGGCCGCGTCGGCGAACTCGATCCAGGCCGGCACCAGCGCCACCTTGATCGTCCGGCGGGTCCGGCGGCCGTGGTCCGTGCTCACGGCCGAGAACGCGGGGACGGCGGCCCAGGGCAGCTTCTTTAGCCGCTTGTACAGGGTCGGCATGTTGCCCTTGACGGTCATCACGTAGTCCGCCTGCTGGCCTGTGATGACCTGCGCGGTGTCACTTTGCGTGTGCAGGGCATCAATCGTGATGACGGCGCCGGCCAGGCTGGCGAACGCCTTCAGCAGCTCCCGCACCGCCGGGATCTCGTCCGGCTTCGCGTCCACGGCGGCCTGGCCGAGGACCGCGCCGATGCCGTGCGCCAGCGCCGCGACCAGGTGCGGGGCCTTCCCGGTCTTGTCCTTCGCACCGCGGACGGCCTTGCCGTCGATCGCGATCACCAGCCGGCCGCCGGCCTGCACCGCCCTGGTGTGCAGCCAGGCACCGAGAACCCGGTCGAGCACATCGGGGCTGACCAGTGCGAAGGCACGCCGGAAGGTGGACTCCTCCGCCGGGCCGCGCGCCGCGCCCAGCACGGCCAGCACCTCCGGGCCCGCATCGGCGGCCCACTGCCCGATCGCGGCGAACGACCTCGATCCCGCGATCACCGCCGCGATCCCCACGGCCAGCAGCCGGCCAGCGCGTGCCGGCGCCCGCGCCTCTTCCTCGGGTCCGGGACCTGGGCAAGGAGATCGAGCAGGTACTGGCTGCGGGCAGCCGGGATAGGCGAAGATGTCATCGGCGGGCTGGGGTCTCTCGCGGCAGACGATGGTGAGCGTAGGAACTTCCATCGTTCCGCCCGGGCCCCGCCCGCCGCCCGCGGACACGCCGGGCCCATCAACCGCCGTTACGGCACCCGCAGGTCACAGCCTCAATTCACGACTTTGCCGCGTCCCTGCCGCCGGGCCGGAGCTGGTGCGGTCCATCATGCGCGAGCTGGGCCTGGAGGCCTGCCAGCCGCGGCCGTGGCGGGTCAGCCTGACCGAGGGCGACGGCCAGGAGCACGCCATCCCCGACCTCGTGCAGCGCGATTTCACCGCCGCCGCGCCGGGCGAGAAAATGGTCGGCGATATTACCTATATTCCGACGTGGGAGGGATGGCTTTACCTGGCGACGGTTATTGATTGCCATACGAAAGAGGTGATCGGCTGGGCGACGGACGATAACTACAAGACGCCGCTCATCGAGAGGGCGATGGGGATGGCCGCTCGTAATTACTCTCTCGCTGATAAAGCGATCTTCCACTCCGACCGCGGCAGCAATTACACATCCCAGCAGTTCGCCGGAGCGCTGGCAAAACATAATCTCAGGCATTCTGTCGGCCGCACGGGGATCTGTTATGATAATGCGATGGCGCAATGCCGTTGAATTAAGGCTCTCGGATCCGGGTTTCCACATATCCACTGGCGGACACGCCGAAATCTGTGGACAACGCGCTAATAGTTGCCAGGATGACAGCATCTCCCTTAGATTGGCGGAATGCCGGAGATCGTGACCAGCAGCACCGACATGCCGTCATCCTTGACTGACGCCATTGGGATAGGGACGCTCACCCGACTGGTTCCGCGTGAGCTAGTGGACGAGGTAGTCGCATCCGAAGGCCGTAAGGAGATCCGTAAGAATAAGCTCCCGGCGCGCGTAATGGTGTATTTCGTGATGGCCATGGCGTTGTTTTACGGCGACTCTTACGAAGAGGTCATGCGAAAGCTGGCCGACGGGCTGGATTATATGGGCACATGGCGGGAAGACTGGGAAACGCCCAGTCCAGGAGGCCTGTGTCACGCCCGGCAGAGACTCGGCGCGAAGGTAATGCGGGAGCTTTACGAGCGCGTCGCAGTACCGTGCGCGATGCGGTCGACTAAAGGCGCCTGGCTGGCCGGGCGACGCCTGATGGCGGTCGACGGATTCGGCATGGAAGCCCCGGACAGCGAGGAGAACGCCGAGTACTTCGGGTACGCGGGAAAGAAAGGACGGAGCGCGTTTCCCTTCGTCCGGATGGCAGCACTGACGGAATGCGGCACGCACGCGATCGTCGCCGCGGAAATAGGCAGAGACGGAGAGGTAAACATTCACCCCATGTACTCCGGGTGATCTGTGGTTCGGGTTCGGCTGCGCTTTACGGGGAGATCGCCTGCGCTGGCGGTTGCCAGGGGGTGCCGAGCATGAGGTCGCACAGAACGGCGAAAGCGTTCCTGCCGTGCTTGCGTGCGGTGTCGATGTAGCCGCGGATGTCGAGGCGGTCCTGGGTAATGTCGTCGCTGGCCAGGCGGCCGGAGATCTTCTGCTGGGTTTTCAGCGGGCGGACGCCGCGCTCCGAGATATTGTTCGTGGGCCAGACGCTCGTGTCCTCGGCGAACAGGAGCACGTCGCTGCGGCGGTCGCGGCAGAATTCCAGCAGTTCGCGGCCGGGCCGCTGTTTCGTGCTGTTCTTCGGGCCGGGGACGCGGGCCACGCTGGCCAGCCCGGCCAGGACCGCGTGCCGGAACTCGTGCTCCAGCGGTTCCCGGACGTCGGCGGGGATGGCGTCTAGGCCCTGCTCGCGGGCGGCGTGCCAGGCATGGATGAGGCCGCGCAGCGCCCGCTGCGCCTGCACGGGCCAGACCGCGCCCGGGTAGCTCTCGGCGCAGTCCTCATAGTCCCGCAGTATGTGAGACAGGCATGCCTGGTTCCCGGCGATGTGCTCCCACCGGGGATTGAAGTAGGGTGGGCTGCCCAGCGAGGTCCCGGCACCGGGCCTTTCCGGGCAGCCTCCCTCCAAACTCAGCGTGCACCTTTCAATGCACTGAGCTTTCCGGTGATTTATGCCGCGCGCGCGACGGGGTTCGCGTGGATCCAGTCATGGCACGGCGCGCAGACGATGAGCGTCTTGCGCCGCATTCTCGCCATGAGCGCGGCCCACGCGGGCTGGCCCGGTCCCGGCTTCCCGAGTTCTTTGAGGCCGGTGACCTGGTGGACTGCCACCGTGGTGCCGGTCTCGCAGAGCTCGCACTCCCATCTGCGGAGCCTCTTGACGAGCTCCTTGCGGGGGTAGGGTGCCAGGGCGGGCGCGGGGTCGGTGATGACCGCCCGCCGGTCCTGCCGCAGGTTGATCCCGCCGAATCGTGCTACCAGGTCCTTCTTGCCCTCGCGGTGCTTTCTGGCCTCGAAACAGGTCCGCAGCCCGTCGCTGGTCTCGACCTTGGCCTTGTGACGGGCCGCCATCTTGGCAACGGAGCTGCGGTGCTTGCGGGCCAGCGTCCTCAGCATCGAAGACTCGGCGTTCCACCGCAGGGGGTTCAGCCGGTAGACGTCCCGGGCAAGCAGGTAGTAGTTGACGACGCCTGCATATTCGGCCCCGTATTTCCGGACGATGTCGTAGTCGTCGAGGTTCTGGAGCCGGGGGCGGTGCGAGGGTTTTCCCCGCCGCCGGTAGCGGGCGCTCTGGGCCTTGATCACGTCCCTCGGGACCCGCAGCGCGATCGTCCCGTTGACCGTCCTGCGGCCTCCGGTGATCTTGTCGCGGGAGTACTGGACGGTGATGTCGTAGCCGAGGAACCGCGCACGCTGGCTGCGTGCGTGGGTGATCAGGGTTTTCTGCTGGTTCAGTTCCAGTCCGAGGGTCTCCCGGAGGAACTTTGCGAGCTTTGCCTTGATCTCTTCGGCTTCAGCCCTTGGCCCGATAAATCCCAGTATGTGATCATCCGCGTACCTTGTGTATTTGAGGCGGCGGTAGCCGGGGTCCATCGGGTCGGATGCGGGGAGAGAGCGCAGCTGTTTTTCCAGGTCCCGGGCTGCCGCCCGGTCACCGTGTTTCCGCGCCCGCGCCAGCTGGTACTGTATCCTGTCGTATTCAGGGTTACATTTCCGGCGGGTTCCCCGCGTGTATTGCGGGATCAGTTCCTGCTCAACGAATTTGTCGAGCTTGTCCAGGTAGACGTTACTGAGGATCGGTGATACCACGCCGCCTTGCGGACAGCCGCTGAGCGAGTCGCGGTATTCCCAGTCTTCCAGGTACCCGGCTTTCAGCATGTTACGGATAAGCCTGAGGAAACGCTGGTCATGGATTTTCTCCGCCAGTATCCCGAGAAGGATTTCGTGGTCAAGCGACCCGAAGCAGTCGGAGATATCTCCCTCGATGAACCACGTGGTCCCGGTCCAGGTATTCTGGATATCGCGAAGTGCGGTATGGCACCCGCGATTCCTCCGGAATCCGTGCGACCATCTGGAGAACTGCGGCTCGTAGATCGCCTCCAGCAGGAGGCGCACCACTTCGCCGACCAGTTTATCGGACCATGACGGAAGGCCGAGGGGGCGGAGCCGCCCGTTTTTCTTCGGGATGTAGATGCGGCGGGCCGGGGAGAACCGGTACCTCTCATCCCGCATCAGCCCTATGATCTGTTCGATCTTTCCCTCGGACATGCCGTCAGCGGTTTCCTCACTGGCCCCCGGCGTCATCGCCCCCTGGTTGGAGTAGATGTTGCCGTAGGCCGTAAGGTACAGATCCCTGTTGGACATCTGCCTGTACAGCTGCGTGCACGGCAGGCCCTTCCTGCCACGCTCGCGGAGAACGCCAAGTACCACTTCGGTTTCCTGCATTCCGCATTCCTCATGGTTCCTTCATCGTTCATCGCCTGTGCCCCTTCGCCCTGTGGTCCGGTTCTCCCGGTCTCCAGATTGGACGGACGTTACCCCGCCGACTACATACGGGCACTCCGTCGCCTTAGGACTCGCGTCCCTTAGGCGATCCCACGTTCACAACTGCTATACGTGCTAGCGCGACTTAGGTGCCCCGTTCGTCTCCTTGAATGCCCTGACAGGGCATCGCTCCAGCGTCCCGGAGGAATGCCGGGAGTAACTACTGAACCTCCCAACAGGGACCGGCACCGGTTACGGACGTCTTTCCGGCGGGTGTACCTTTGCACCTTCTGGAGACTGGGATTCAGGCAGTCTAGCTTTTCACCATATCGCGCGGATCTCCCGGCACGCCGTTCCTGACGCCTGGACACAGGCTGCCGGTTTTCTGCCATGCTGTTTTCCCATTCAGCCTTTCGGCCTCCGGTAAGGCATCAGACCCAAAGACACCTCCTCCATTCTCTGCCCGCTTAGCAGGCGATATAGCAGTGCGCCTCGTGGCGCACGTAGTTCTGGTACCGGTCGGAGACCACGATCCCCGCGAAACCGGGCAGGATCCCGGCGTCCTGCATGGCGTCCAGGCTGCGGGTGCCCAGCCAGAACGCCGAGTACCGTTCGGTGAACGCGCCGTGGACGTACTTCTTCTCCCCGGCCGGCCCGGAGCGCAGCGTCGTCTCGTCGAACCCGGCCACGGCAGACGCGGTGATCAGGGTCCGGATCAGCGCCACCACCTCGCCGGCCAGGCTCGCGGCCTTCGCCAGGCACGAGTGGATGAACCCCTCGGACACGGCGGCGCCGGCCACGTCGGCGATCAGCTGCCGGCACCGCTCCACCGGGACATGCTGGAAAACCACCAGGTAAACCGCCAGCGCCCGGAGCCTGGGGCCGATCGACAGCGCGGAGTCCGGCACGCCCGCCGGGCGCGGCGCGACGTGCGTCTTCCCGCAGGCGCATTTCGCGCTGTGCAGGTCGTGCTGCACCCGCTCCGCCGCCGCAGCCGGGATCTCCTCCTGCTGAAACGAGCGGGCAACCCCCAGATCAGCGGCGTCCGCCAAGTCCGCGCCGCACGAGCACGCGCCCTCGGGATAGTAGTCCTCGGCCCGGTCCGGGACCTCCCACGTCATGGACGCGCCCGGGCTGCCCGGCTGCTTCCCCCGCTTCTTCTTCTCCGCCCGCTCCGCAGCCCGCCGCTGCTTCCTGGGCGGCTTCCGCCCCGGCAGGTCATCCGAGCTCGGCGGCATCGAGGAGTTCCCGCTGTTCCGCGACCCCGACCGCTCCGCCGCGGCGAGCTGCTCCCGCAGGTCAGCGACCACCGCCTCCAGCGCCGCGATCCGCTCCGCCTGCGTCTCGATCAGCTGCGCCTGCCCCCGGATCAGCGCATCACGCGGATCCTCCGGCGGCACATCGGTCACAGCCCCGGATCATCCCCGAAACCACGCTCAGCCACCACGGCAACACCACGCCCGCCGCCGAAACGTAACCGTCCATCACGCACCGCAGCAGCAAGCCCAAGGACCTGAACGTTTACACGGAGAGGGCGAGGAGACCCTGACTCGGCGCATTCTGTCGAGCGGGGCCGTCGAGCCCGGGATGCTCGTCATGGTCGACTCAGGACTCTACAGCTACACGAATTTCAAGATGGTCCTTGACGCCGGTGCCGACGCCCTATTCAGGGTGGGGGCGAATGTAGAATTGCCCGTTCTGGAATGGTTTCCCGACGGCTCTTATCTCTCGTTCATCGCGGATTCGAAGGAGAAGGCCAGGAACTCGTACCGGCTTCGTCACGGACTGGCGAAGATAACCGACCTTCCTGGATTCTACGTACGGGTCGTCGATTACGAGATCCCGGACCGGGGAGACGGCGAGGAGATCATAACCCTGGTCACCAATATCACAGACCCGAATGAAATCTCGGCTACCGAACTTGCTGTGGCTTATCATCAGCGCTGGGAGGCGGAGCTTGTGTTCGATGAGCTCAAGACGCACCAGCGCGGCGCGGGGATGATCTTGCGCTCCCGCAAGCCAGAATTGGTCGAGCAGGAGATATGGGGACTTCTCCTTACCCACTACGGCATACGGCACCTAATGCGCGAAGCCGCCGACCAGGCCGAACTCGATCCGGACAGAATGTCGTTCATCCGCACGCTGCGTGTTATCCGCCGCCAGGTTTCCGGGCAGGCGGCTTTTTCCCCCTCTGAGACTCGCGAAGGCAGTCCGGGAGGCAATTGAGGAAATCACAGAGAGGCCGAACCCGGCTCGTCGGGAGCGCACGTGCCCCCGCGCAGTGAAACGCACGCAACATACGGCTTTCCTGATGAAGCGGCGAGAACAGAAGAACATTTCCCACAACTCGCCGCCGACGATCCGCCTGCTCCATCCTGCAGCCTAATTCAACGGCATTGTGCGATGGCGGAATCGTTCTTCGCCGCGCTGAAGAACGAGCGAGTTCACCGGACTCAGTATCCGACCCGTGAGCACGCGCGCCGGGATGTTGTGAGGTATATCGAATTCTGGTACAATTCAAAGCGTCGGCACTCCGGGCTTCAGTACCGGTCCCCGAAGCAAGTCCGCGAAGAATATCTGGAACGGCAGTCCGCAGCGTGAATTAACCACAAATACGCTGTCCGGAAAGCTCGGGGCAGATCAGTCAGCTTTTTTTGGCCGCCGCCTGCCGCACCTCAACCAGTAGCGGTTCCCCAGTGGTCCACCCGCCACCCGCGCTCCGTCTATCCGCCTCGCCAGCGCGGGAGCGGGTCCACGGGTGGGGCCTGTATGACTGACGCGCCAGTCACGGCCGAAAGATCCCTCGCCTGACCCGTAGTGACCCGTTGGACCGTGCCCGGTATCGTGAGCGTCCGACCGCCCGCGGGGTGTTCACGAGTAGCTGTGCGCTGGACGCCGCTGACCCGGGTTACCGGGCGGCTCATGCGCGGCGCCGGGACAGGGCCGCGTGCCGGACGGCCCTGTCCCGCCGTGAAGTCGTCCTTACCGGCCCGAGATGGTGGCGAGATAGGTATGGGGGGCAGTGGTGCCGGTGGGGATGTAGAGCCCCATGACCTGGTTCCCGTACACGGTATTTCCGGTCACGATGCTGCAGCCATCCGGGCATAGCGAGCTGGTCGCGACATTGGCGGGATACCACTTGGCCGCACCGAAGAAGCCGTGGCGGATGTTAGCGGGAACGAAGGCCATCGATGCCTGCTGAGCTGAACTGATGGCCACTAGGTGGAAGCCGCCCGGCGCGGCGGTGATTCCCTCGAAGTGCGTGACCAGCGCCGGAGCGTTGCCGTAGCTGAAGTACTTCGGCTTTCCGAACGCCTGAGTTCGTTCGTTGTAGTTCATGAGGAAGGCCCGCTGGGCTCCGCTGGCCTTGGAGCCGCCGGCCAGGGTGTAAATCGGGCTCTTGCCGCCGCCGTCCTGCCAGATGCCATAGAGCGTGGTCTGGCTCGCCTGGCTCCCGCCGAGGTCGAGCAGCGTCCACCGATGCCGGGCTATGTTGTAAATGAAGGCATTGGCCGAGATCACCCCACCCGGCACGCTGGGGTTGAGATCGTAGTCGCCCACCACCAGATCGCCCATCGTGCTGTGCGGAATGGTATCCATGACGAAGCACTTGACCTGGAATTTCGGGCAGGCCCGCACGTGTCCGACCGTATCTGCCCCGTGGGCGGGCACGTCCATTGATGTCCAGGATCCGCCCGATCCGCTCACCGGCCCGAGGTAGATCATGCCCTGGTTGATCACCCCAGCGGGCGCCGACGACGACTGGTAGCTCCCGACGGCGCGAACCTGGCCGCTCGGGATGGTCGCGTTGAAGAAGTGCGTATCAGGACCGTAGAACGTCGCTGATGTCACGCCGGGGAACGAGGGCCTGAGCTCCGATACCGCCGCTCCTGCCGCGGCGCTCGTGAGGCGGCCCCGGTAGAGGAACGGAATAGTCTGCGCGCCGCTCCCGGTCGCCGAACCCGTCAGTATGACGTTTCCGTTGGTCGTACCCCGCACGCCGGTGACGATATCCCCGGTTTGCAGAATCGAGGAGACGGAGCCGTCACCTTTCGCATTGCTATGGCCAGCCGTGCTAGCAAGAGCCGGCACGACCCCCGTCACCACCAGGAGTGCTGCCGAAGCTCCCCGATCAGCAGATTACGTCTCATAACTCTCATTGCGGCCCCCCGTTGTTCTATGGCGGCCCGAGCGATCCCGCCCTGAGATGTTATTAACGAAATCCCCGGAATATTTTCATTTCAATGGCCAGCCTAACATGCCCCGCCCGCACTTTCATCGACAGAATGGCAATATCGTGATAAAGTAAGCCTTACCGGCCTGGGCGATATCGCGTTATAATCACCAGGTAACGCGGGGCGGCGTAACGAATTATCGGATAGCTAAATGAAATCACCGGGACGGGAAATGGCTATGACTATCGTAGAGACACGCGCCATCACCGGCGGCGTGCACACCTAGCCGAAGGGGTGGGCCGGGCGTGGGCATGTTCCTCAGCTCCTGCACGGTCAAGGAAACGGGAGAAGCCATGCCATACGCCGCCGACTCGGGCGTGGGACGCCTCCATCGACGGCCTGCCCGGGTGGCAGCAGGCCATCTGCCGCCAGGTCCGCGACCTGGTGCCCGCCGCCGACCCCGAGGTCACAGAGACCATTAAGCGCACTAACCGGCCGTATTTCGTGCTGCAGGGCAACATCTGTGCGCTGCTGGCGGCTAAGGACCACGTCAACGTCTTCCTCTACGACGGCGCTATCGTCCCAGATCCCGAGGGAATCATAGCCCGCGACCATGAGCCCAGGGTTGTTCGCTCATTGCCGCTGCCCCGGCGCCAGGGTCAGGACAGGTTGCTGCCGGTGCTGATCCGATCACCGGCGTATTCCTGCATCGCGTCCAGGTTGTCGCGGGCGGGGTACCTGGCGGCCGCGGGACCGTCGGCGAACGCCCGGAGCACGTTGGCGGTGACCTGGCGGACGAAGGCGGTCGCCGTACCGTCTATCTCATGTGGCTGGTCGCCGAAGATCGCCTCCACCCAGCGCATCGTGCCGGCGTTGAAGACGCCCGCCCCGCTGGAGTGGGTGTAGTAGGCGGAGTCGCCGTAGCTGCTGATGCCCTGGCAGATCAGCGGAGAGTGCGACAGCACCTCGATCGGCCGCTGAACCGGGTAGCCGGGGTTGACCCGGTCGTATTCGATGCCGACCAGGTTGCGGAAGCTGGCGCCCGCGGGCACGCCGGTGCCCTTGAACACCCAGCTGCGCGGGCTCACCACCCGGTAGGCGGCGGTCGCCGGGTAGGACTCGTACAAGGTGCCGATGAGCGACGATTCCGGGTCGGGACTGGGCGCCCCCCGCCAGTCGCTGGTCACCAGCGATGCGTCCTTGCCGTACATCGGGTCGTCCTGGTAGCTGGTCTTGTAACAGACGACGAGGCGGTCCGGGCCCAGCGGAGTGGCCTCCAGCCGGGTGCGGCGGAACAGCGCGTTGGCCCCGAGGAACGCCAGGTTGACCCCCGCGTCCCGGGCGGCCGTCACGTTGGCCCGCTCACTCGGTGACCAGTACTCGTCGTGCCCGAGCGAGATCAGCGCGCTGGCCCCGTCCAGCAGGTGCGGGTCCGCGGCGATGTCCATGCTGGTGACGTAGGCGAGCGGTATCCCGATCAGCTCGGCCAGCTTGACCACGTTCCGCTCGTAGGTCAGGAACATCGCCGCGCCGTTATCGTCGTACGGCCGGTCCAGGCTGACCACCAGCGAACGGTTCGGGTAAGCCCCGTCAGGCCCCTTGTACAGGTCGTAACCGCCCCAGGTGTTGTACGCCTGCCACGTCTCGACGCCGTTCTTGAGCACGACCTTGCCCGCCGTCGTCTCCGAGCGGACGGTCACCGGCACGTAACGCTGTCCCCCGAATCCGCGTCCAGCCGGAGCAGGTACGAGCCCGGCGGCCAGTCGTCGGTCGGCACGTCCAGCGCGGGATCCCAGTCCGTCCGGATCGTGTTCGTCGGGTCGGCCAGGACGGGGCCGTTCTGCCGGTGACCGCGGAGCGGGCCCGACTGCCACACCTGGCGCGCGCCATCGCCCTGATACCAGCCCAGCCGGAACGCGGTCACCCGGTATCCCGGGGAGATGGACGAGACGAACAGCGGGAACGGCTCTCCCTGCCGCACACTGGCCGTGCCCGCATATCCCTCGATCTCGTGCTCGGCGCCCACCTGGCGGATCGCCCAATGCGGGTCACCCGGCCGCGCGCTCTCCGCGATCGGCACGGAGGCCCGCGGGGTCCGGCGGCGGGCGCGCCCGCCGCCTGCTGCCTGCCGTCTGCTTGGAGCAGGCCGCGACGGCCGCCCCTGCGGCCCCCGCCACAGCCGCTCCGAGGAATGCCCGCCTGCGAAGCTTGCCGTCGCCACTCATGCGCATAAGGATGCCCCAGCCAAAGTGTTGCCATGACAATCCGTGCGTATCGCACCCCGCGCTAAATCACTGGCCCGAGGCGCAGGCCGCGGTAGTGCTGCCGTTGCAGTTCGGGTCGACGCGCGGCCCGCCCTACGTCTGCAAGACGCCAAATGGTACGTCATGGTGGGCTGTTGCCATCCGGCCTCGTTTCCATGTTCCGTTCCCGCCTGCAGCCGGTGTCCGGCCGCCGAACGGCCGTCATTCTCCGGCCGGCGCTCAGGTGAACCGCCCGGTCCGGCTGTGTCAGGCTGGTGGCATGGGCGCGGATGACACGCGGCGGCTGCTGCTGCTCCGGCACGCCAAGTCGGCGTGGCCGGACATGGCCGACAGTGAACGGCCGCTGAACGATCGCGGGCGCCGGGATGCCCCGGCCATGGGGCGGTGGCTGCGCGACTGCGGGTACCTCCCCGACGTGGTGCTATGCTCCACGGCGCGACGGACGCGCGATACCTGGGCGCTGCTGGCCGGCGAACTCGATGCGGACCCGGCCGTCCGGTACGAGCAGCGCATTTACGAAGCGACCGCACTGAGCCTGCTGCACCTGCTGCGCGAGGCGGGTGGTGATTACCGAACGGTCCTGCTCATCGGGCACAACCCGGGAATCGCGGAGCTCGCCGTGGGGATCGCGCAGATGACGGACGGCCCGGCCGCCGAGCCGCTGGACCGTGCCCGGGAGAAGTTCCCGACCGGCGCGGTCGCGGTCCTGCAGTTCAAGGGGGAGTGGGCGGACCTGATCCCCGGTGAGGCGCTCATGGTCGACTTCGCCGTGCCGCGGAATGTTCCGCACTGAGCCGTGGCCTTCGGAGACCCGGCAGGCCGTGGACGGCGCCGGGCTCGCGGCGCGGCGGCCGGGCTGGCTGGGCAGGTGGTCAGGAGCCAAGCGGGGCGACGGCGGGGATGACGTCGCGGCCGATGATCTCCAGCGGGGTGATCTGGCTGACGTTGAGCACGCCGCCGATCGCCGTCTGGATCCCCTTCTCCGCGAGATGGCCGAGCTGGTCGATCAGCTCGCCGGTCTTCTCGCCCTTCGGGCCGACGTCGAAGCGGAAGATAGCGGTCCTGTCGATTTCGTCGTAGTTGCGGCCTTCACGCTCGCAGTGCTCACGCAGCACGTCGAGCTTGTGGCCGAGTTCCGGGGTGGGGAACAGGTTGCACGCCTGCGCGTACTTAGCCACCAGCCGCAGGGTCTTCTTCTCGCCGCTGCCGCCGATCATGATGGGCGGGTGCGGCTTGGCCAGCGCGTTCGGTGAGTTGAGCGGGCGCTCGAGATGATTGAGCTTGCCATCGTACGGGCGCTGGTCCCCGGCCCACATCTGCAGGCAGATCTGGATGGTCTCCTCGAGCTGCTCGAACCGCTCGGCGAGCGGGGGGAACGGGATGCCCAGGCCGCGGCACTCTTCCTCGTTCCAGCCCGCCCCGATCCCCAGCCACGCCCGGCCGCCGGACAGCACGTCCACCGTGGTGACGATCTTGGCCAGCATGCCCGCGTACCGGTAGACGGCCGCGGTGACGAGCGTGCCGAGCCGGGCCCGCGACGTGTTCGCGGCCAGGAAACCCAGCGTGGTGTACGCCTCCAGCATTTCGTGCTCGGCCGGTCCCACCGAGGGAATCTGGAACAGGTGGTCCATGACCATGATGTGCTCAAAGCCGGCGTCGTCCGCGGTGCGGGCGATGGTGGCCAGAGTGGGGCCGAGCTGTTCAGGGTTCCCCGGCCAGGTGAAATCGGGAATCTGAAGTCCGATCTTCACGCGATCACCTCCTGCTTTCACTCTTTCACATCCGGAGGCGGCTCCGCTCAGTGGCCTGCCGCGCGCATCAGCGGCTCCGGGGGGTAAGCCGGTGGGCGCCTGCTCGCGGGCATCAATGGCCTCCCGCGAGCAGGCGCCCGCGGATCGCCTCGTCCAGGGCCGCGTCCGCGGCGGTCCAGGCCAGGCCGATCGCCCCGTCGACGAGAGCCCGGTCCGCAGCCTGCGTGACGCAGTGCGCGGCGAACTCCTTCTGGTGGTTGACCGCTGGCAGCGAGCCGATCCCGATGTAGGGGTGGATCGACGGCACGACCAGGGAGACGTTGCCCATGTCGGTGGAGGCCCGGTTCATCCGCCCGGCCCCGGCGCCCTCAGCATCCCCGGCGCCCCCGGGATCCCCGGCCGTCCCCGCACCAGCGCCGCCCGGTGCCGTCCCCTCCGCGGGCGCGAACCGCCGGCCGAGCCGTTCCGCATTGGCCCGGTACAGCGGCAGCAGGTCGGGATCGTTGCGGAAGTCGGCATAAGGAGGCGCCTCCGCCTCGATCTCCAGCTCACATCCGGTGCCGAGCGCCCCGGCCTCGAAGCAGCGCCGCACGCGGGGCTCCAGCCCGGCCAGCTCGCGGAGGGTTTCGGCGCGGACGTACCAGCGGCCCTCGGTGCGGTCCGGGATCGCGTTGGGCGCGTCCCCGCCGTGGGTGATGATCCCGTGCACCCGGGTGCTCGGCAGCAACTGCTGGCGCAGCAGCCCGATCGCGACCTGCGCGATCGTGAACGCGTCGGCGGCATTGACGCCCTGCTCCGGGTAGGCGGCCGCGTGCGTGGCCCGGCCCCGGTAACGGACCAGCATGTGGGAGACGGCGAACGGCCGGGCCTCCGCGACGTCGACCGGGCCCGGGTGCACCATCATCGCCGCGTGCACGCCGCTGAAGGCCCCGCGTTCCAGCATGTACACCTTGCCGCCGCCGCCTTCCTCGGCCGGCGTGCCGAACACTGTCACCGTCAGTCCCAGGTCGTCGGCGGTCGCCGCGAGCGCGAGGCCGGCTCCACGGCGGCCGCTGCGATGATGTTGTGCCCGCAGGCGTGCCCGAGGGCGGGCAGCGCGTCGTATTCGGCGCAGATGCCCACGTGCAGCGGCCCGGTACCGGCCCGCGCGATGAAGGCCGTCGGCAGCCCGCAGGCATTCGCCTCCACGTCGAATCCGGCGTCGGCGAGCTCGGCGGCGACCCAGGCGGCGGCGCGCTCTTCGGCCCACGCGACCTCGGGATGGGCGTGCAACCGGTGACTCAGCCCGGTCAACCGTTCCCGGGCACCGGCGACCGTTTCGGTGATGGTGTCCTTGACGTCCATCGGGGCTCCTCTCGGCGAATACCGCCCATCCTCCGTCACGTTTCTACGGCCGGGGAGATCTGCCGGATGCTCACCGCATGGAAGAACGACCCGGACACCGCGTGGCTGTACCAGGTGTCCAACGTCGCCTTGCAGCAGGGCCTGCAGCATCTGCAGCACGCCTACGTGAACTTCTGGGGCAAACGCGCCAGGTACCCGGTGTTTAAGTCCAGGCGCAAGTCGCGGGCGTCGGCGACGTTCACCACCGCGGGGTTCCGGTACCGGGGCGGGCAGGTCTGGCTGGCGAAGATGCCCGCGCCGCTGGACATCCGCTGGTCCCGGCCACTGCCCGAGGGCGCGGAGCCGTCCACGGTGACGGTGAGCCGGGACGCTGCCGGGCGGTGGCACATCTCGATCCTGGCGGAGTGCCCGGTCGAGACTCTGCCGCCGGCCACCACGGCGGTGGGGGTCGACGCGGGACTCACGTCCCTGGTCACCTTGTCGACGGGGGAGAAGGTCACCAACCCGAAACACGAGCGGCGGGACCGGGCCCGGCTGGCTCGCGCACAGCGCAGCCTGTCCCGCACAGCGAAGGGCTCCGCGAACCGCGCGAAGGCGCGTCGGGCGGTGGCGCGGGTGCACGCCCGGATCACCGACCGGCGCCGCGACCACCTCCACAAACTGTCCACCAGGATCATCCGCGAAAACCAAACGGTGATCATCGAGGACCTGTCCGTACGGAACATGGTCCGCAATCACACCCTGGCCCGTGCGATCTCCGACGCCTCCTGGGCGGAGTTGCGGCGGCAGCTGCAGTACAAGGCGGACTGGTACGGGCGGACCATCATTGCGGTCGACCGCTGGTATCCGAGCTCGAAGACCTGCTCGGCGTGCGGCCACCTGGCCGCGCAGATGCCGCTGAACGTCCGGGAGTGGACCTGCGCCGCGTGCGGTGTGCGCCACGACAGGGACGTGAACGCGGCGAAAGTGCTACGTGCCGCCGGGCTGGCGGTTCAAGCCTGCGGAGATGGTGTCAGACCGCCCCGCACGTAGTGCTGGGAGGCGACCGTCGGTGAAACAGGAACCTCGGCCCGCGAGGGCTGAGAATCCCGTCCTTCAGGGCGGGGAGAAGTCAACCAGTTGTCTGCGCGCGCAGGAGACAGCGAGCATAGGAGGATGCAGGATTGCGCCCACCGCCCCCGCGAGACACTCGAATGCGGGCCGGCGACCCTCCGCAGGTGGCGGCGGCAGGACGAGGAAGCGGTCTACACGGCGGTGATCGAGTCGCAGGACCACCTGCGGCCGTGGATGCCGTGGGCGGTGGGGTACAGCCGGGAGATCGCTGCCGGATTCCTCGCGGCCTGCGACCGTGACTGGGACTCGGGCGACGCCTACAACTATGCGATCACCGTGGGCGGCCAGGCTCGCGGGCAGTTGCGGGCTGATGGCGCGGATCGGCCCCGGCGGCCTGGAGATCGGGTACTGGGTGCACCAGGCGTACGTCCGCCGCGGGCTGGCCACGGCGGCGGCCGCCGCGCTGGCGGACGCCGCGTTTACGCTGCCCGGCATCAACCACGTCGAGATCGTTCATGATGAGCTGAACGATGCCAGTGGGTCGGTTCCGCGCAAACTGGGTTTCACCGAGATGGGGTCACGGTCGCTTGACATTGAGCCGGAGGCCGGGACCGGAATCGGCATCGTCTGGCGTCTCACCCGCCCTTAGCGCCCCTCGCGCGTCGGGCACGGGCGCGGGGGCGAATAAGAGCGGGGTCAATAAGAGAAGCCTTAATCCGTGGTCGCCAGGTCCGCCGGTGCGCATTAAAGTCGGATCAGACCAGTTGACGGCCGGAGGGACGGCGTATGGCGGAGCCAGTCGAGGCCCTTGAGGTCCTGCGCGAGGTATGGAGCGCACAGGGCCAGGGCAGTGCCGACCTGGATGAGGCGCTCGGCCACCACGGACACGGCAAGTCCTGCAAGAACATGAAGAACGTCGGATTCGACGGCACCGATGAGGATCTCCGGGCCGCATGGCGCGGCCGGCTCGAGCGGGAGGGCAAGCTGACCTCTGGCGCGAGCCTGAAGGACCTCGTGCTCGGTCCCACGCACACCGCGCGCTGACCCGTGCCGGACGATGCCCACGGGCTCGGCCGATCGGGCCACGCGGGCCGGGCAGGGCTTCCCGGTAGCGTCGGTGAGCTGACCGCGATCCTGCGGGGAGGCGGTTACCTGGCCGACCGGGGCCTGGCCACCACCTTGTTCATCGCGCTGTCGCTGCAGCGTCCCGTGCTGCTCGAAGGTGAAGTCGGCGTGGGCAAGACCGAGGCGGCTAAGGTTCTCGCGTCGGTCTTCGGCCGGAAGCTGATCCGGCTGCAGTGCTACGAGGGCATTGACACGAGCCAGGCGCTGTACGAATGGGACTACGCCCGCCAGATGCTGCACATCCGGGCCCTGTCGGAGCATCAGCTGGCCGGTGACGAGGCCGTGGAAAAGCTCTTCGGCCCGAAGTTCCTGCTGGAGCGGCCGCTGCTGGAGGCGGTCCGGGCCGGCGACCGGGCGGTGCTGCTGATCGATGAGGTGGACCGGGCCGACGACGAGTTCGAGGCGTTCCTGCTCGAAGTCCTCTCCGACTTCCAGGTCAGCATCCCCGAGGTGGGCACGATCCGTGCGGACAGCCCCCCGCTGGTCATCCTCACCTCCAACCGGACCCGTGAGCTGCACGACGCGCTCAAGCGGCGCTGTCTCTACCACTGGATCGGGTACCCGTCCGCCGAGCGTGAGCTGGAGATCGTCGCCGTCCGGGAGCCGGGTGTCGCCCAGACACTGGCGCGGAAGGTGGTCGCGGCGGTGCACCGGCTCCGCGAGCTGGACCTGGCCAAGCCGCCCGGCGTGGCCGAGACCATCGACTGGGCCCGCACCCTCGACTTCCTCGGCGAGACCGAATTGGACGAGGAAAACGCCGCCGTCACCCTCGGCGCGGTGGTGAAGGAACGCGACGACCTCGACTTCGTGCGCGAGAACCTCAAGGAGATCACGTCCGGTGCCTGACCGGCCTGGTGGTCCCGGGCCTGACCGGCCTGCAGGCTCCGGGCCGGACCAGGCCGGACGCCCGGGGCCCGATGAGCCGCCTTTCGTCGGCGTCCTGTCGGGCTTCGTGGCCGCGCTCCGGGCGGCCGGGCTGGCCGTCGGCACGGGCGACCTGCTGACCTACTGCGCGGCGATGGCCCCGCTGGACCCGACCGACCTCCTCGACCTGTACTGGGCGGGCCGCGCGACGCTGGTCAGCCGCAAGGACGACATCGACGTCTACGATGAGGTGTTCCGCGCCTACTTCCTCGCGGACTCGGGTCCGGCCCGGCTCATGTTCACAATCAACGCGCAGGTCGCGGCGGAGGTGAACGGGGCCGTTCTGGACGTGCCAGCCACCGACCCGCCCGGGGACGGTGACGAACAGGAGGCCACGCTCGGCCTGATGGCCTCGGCCGCCGAAGCGCTCCGGCGCAAGTCGTTCGGCGCCTGCACCCCGGAGGAACTGGCGGCGGTACGCCGGATCATGACCAGGATGCGTCTCACCCCGCCCAAGCGGCGCACCCGGCGCACCCAGGCCGCGCGCGCGGGGCGGACCCCGGACCTGCGCCGGACGATACGGGCCTCGATGCGGGCGGGTGGCGAGCCCGCGGAGCTGCGCTGGCAGCGGCGCAAGGTCAAGCGGCGGCCGCTCATCCTCATCCTCGACATCTCCGGGTCGATGGCCGACTATTCGCGGAGCATGCTGCAGTTCGCCTATTCGGCCCGCCGGGCGTCCGGCCGGGTCGAGGTATTCTGCTTCGGCACCCGGCTCACCCGCGTCACCCGTCCGCTGGGCCGGCGCCGCCCGGATGAGGCCCTGGAGCAGGCCGGGCTGGCCGTCCTGGACTGGGAGGGCGGGACCCGGATCGGGGCCTCGCTGGATGCCTTCGTCCGGCAGTGGGGACGGCGGGGGCTGGCCCGCGGCGGGGTCGTCGTGATCTGCTCGGATGGCCTGGACCGGGGTGACCCGGAGGTGCTGGCCACCGCGATCGAACGGCTCTCCCGGCAGTGTCACCGGCTGGTCTGGCTGAACCCGCACAAGGGCCATGACCCGGACTTCCGGCCGACCACATTGGGCATGATAGTGGTCGCGCCTCATGTCGATCTGATGCTGTCCGGCCACGACCTGGATAGCCTGGAGGAACTGGCGGTGCTGCTGCCGACGCTGAGCTAGTGAGCCGGTCTTGAGTTTCCCAGTCACCACGTGAGTTGATTTGTCCCCCAGTCTGGCGCTGACGGCTATCGCCTGGCTGGCGGGTGCGGTCTGCTGGGGATATGGCAGATCCCAGGTTAGAGCCGCTGGTGCTCTCGGAAGACGAGCGACGCACGCTGGAGAGCTGGGCCAGGCGCCGCAGCACCGCGCAGGGCCTTGCGTTGCGGGCGCGGATCGTGCTGGCTTGCGCAGAAGGCGCACCCAACATCGCGGTGGCCGCCCGGCTGGGCGCCAGCCGGGGCACCGTGACCAAGTGGCGGGAGCGGTTCTTGCGCCGGCGGCTGGATGGGCTGTGCGACGAACCGCGGCCGGGGGTGCCGCGCACCATCACTGACGCCCAGGTGGAGGAGGTGGTGGTGCGCACCCTGGAGGAGGTGCCGGCGGGTGCCACGCACTGGTCCAAGCGGGAGCTGGCCCGGAAGGCGGGCATCTCGCCGACCAGCGTGCACCGTATCTGGCGGGCCTTTGGCTTGCAGCCGCACCGGGTGGAGGAGTTCAAGATCTCCCCAGACCCACTGCTCATCGACAAGATCCGCGATGTGGTGGGGCTCTACCTGGCCCCGCCCGCCACGGCGGCGGTCTTCTGCGTTGATGAGAAGCCGCAGATCCAAGCGCTGGAGCGGACCGCCCCGGTGCTACCGATGATCCCCGGCATTCCCGAGCGGCGCAGCTTCGATTACACCCGGCACGGCACCGTGGACCTGTTCGCCGCGCTCAACACCGCCACCGGCAAGGTGATCGGCAAGCTGGCCGCACAGCACACGGCGGAGGACTTCCGCGATTTCCTCAACGACATCGACCGGCAGGTCGAGCCCGGCCTGGCCGTCCACGTCATCTGCGACAACCTCTCCGCGCATAAAGCGCCGGCGGTGCACAAGTGGCTACTGGCGCACCCGCGGTTCGAGCTGCACTTCACGCCGACATACTCGTCGTGGATCAGCCAGGTCGAGCGGTGGTTCGCCGAACTGGAACGGCGCTGCCTCGAGCGCGGCACCTTCTGCTCGCTGGACGCGCTCAAGACCGCGCTGGAGGAGTGGATCAGCACCTGGAACGAAACGGCACGGCCATTCAAGTGGACCAAGACCGCCGACCAGATCATCGACCGCATCTGCCGTTACTGCTCACGTATCTCAGGACCGGGACACTAGGAGCATCCGGTGAAGTGGAGTGTGGGGATCGAGGCCGAGGGCCGGGTGGAAGCGATCAGCGAGGACGAGGAACTTTGAGGACGCTCGCCGTCACGCCCGCGGGCGGCCCGCGGTGATCCGGCTGGGCTCGCTGGCCGGCTACCCGTTCGAGGGCCCGCGGCTGCTGGCCGGGTGGACGCCGCCGGCCACCCCAGCCGTCTACGCCATCGCCTACAAGCCCGACCCGGAGACCAAGCCGGAACGGTACGCGGTGATCTACGTTGGCCACAGCGACGACCTCACCGCCGAGCGCTTCCCGTTCAAGCATCCCCGGTCGCCGTGCTGGGTGCAGCGTGCGGGCTCCCGCTGGAAGGTCTATATCTGCACCTACGAGGTGCCGGGCGGGGGCCGCGCGCACCGCGAGCAGATCGCCCGCGAGCTGACCGCGATCTACCACCCGCGCTGTAACACCCAGCAGTACGACCAGGCCTGGAAGGATCACTGGATCGGCGAGTACTCGGCCCCGACCACCGGCCCGCTGGCCTCCCGCGGCCCGGACGATCCACCTGCAGGCCAACCGATGCCGCGTGCCTTAAGGCCGAAGTCCCCCCAGCGATCCGCGCGCTAGGCCGTTTACCTGGTCTTTTTACCTGGTCTTTCGTTATGCACCTTTTCATGCATTATCAGATGACATTTACGGCAGCTATCAATCACGCCGTAGGCACTTGGTTTCTGCCGCTACTTCTGCGCAACTGAACGCGTACCTGGGGCGCTACGCCCGCTGAGCACCTTGGGGTCATGAACAACGCGACCCTGGCCCGCGGGCCAATTTCAGCCAATAACGAGAGCCCTACTGACGCTAGCTCCGCGCCACGGGTGTCGGTGATCATCCCGACCCTCAACGAGGCTAAGAACCTGCCGCATGTGTTCGCGCGAATTCCGGCGGACGTGCACGAGGTGATCATCGTCGACGGCCACTCCGCCGACGATACGATCGCGGTGGCGCGCGAACTGCGGCCCGACGTCAGCATCGTGATGCAGACGCGCCGCGGCAAGGGAAACGCGCTTGCCTGCGGTTTCGAGGTGGCGACCGGCGACATCATCGCCATGATCGACGCGGATGGGTCGACCGACCCGGGCGAGATTCCCCGGTTCGTCCAGGCTCTGCTCGACGGCGCCGATTTCGCGAAGGGAAGCAGGTACTGCGAGGGCGGGGGCAGCAGCGACATCACGCCGCTCCGGGGCCTCGGCAACAAGGTCCTCAGCCGCATGGTGAACGTCCTGTACAGCACCCGCTATTCGGACCTGTGCTACGGTTACAACGTTTTCTGGCGGCGCTGCCTGCCCGCCTTCGGCCTGGACGCCGGAACGCCCGGCCAGGATTCCGACAAGAAGCTCTGGGGTGACGGCTTCGAGGTCGAGACGCTGATCAACATCCGCGTGGCGGCCGCTGGCCTGCTCATCGCTGAGGTGCCGAGCTTCGAGCACTCCCGGATTCACGGCACCAGCAACCTGGACACCTTCGCCGACGGCCGCCGGGTGCTGCGCACCATCCTGGCCGAGCGCCGCCGGGCCAGGACCAAGGCCCGCGAAGCCGGCGCCTTCGCCCAGGGCGTGGCTGAGGAGGCAGCGCGATGAGCACACGCCAGTTGCCCACGGTGTCGGTAGTGATCGCAGCCTTCTCCAGCGAGCGGTGGGATACCTGCAGGACGCCCGGATCGGGGCGCTGGCGGTCGTCACCAAGTCCGTGCCCGCGTGGGCGGTAATGGTCGGCAATCCCGGACGCGTCATCCGCCTGGACGAGCCGCTGCCGCAGGCCTGACCGGCGCTGCTGAGAGGCGGACGCGGTAAATGGTGGCGTCAAGCCGACCTTCGCGAACGCCTCCAGGCCCAGGTCCTCCAGCGCCCAGAGGACGAGTAGCCAGCAAGATCAATCTCAGCGCAACCACGTGTCCATTGATCCCCGGGGCTTAGCGCGGATTTCCACGCGGCTGGTTCGGCGCACGGTTCAGGTGAACTCATATCAGGGTCCGGTTGCCGTTACCTGATCGATCAACTTCTGTCTCATGATCAGGCAGCCTCTCCTTGCGGAGGGGCGGTCCCCGTCTGATCGGCGGCGGGTGGGCCGCTGCGCGGGGTTGACGCTTCCTCGCCTCCGGCCACCGCACCCGAGAGTGGGCTGGTCTTACGGATGGCTCTACGTCCTGCCACCGGGCCACTCCCGGCGGGCCTGCCTTCCACGCCGGGGGCGTGCTCGCTCAGGCGGGCGAGGTTGATCGCGGCATTCACATCGCGGTCGTGCAGGGCGCCGCAGCCGTCACACGTCCAGTTGCGCTCGGCCAGGGTGAGCTTGGCTTTCACCACGCCGCAGGCCGAGCAGGTCTTCGAGGATGGATACCACCGGCCGGCCACCACAAGCCGGGAGCCGTACCAGGTGCTCTTGTAGGCGAGCTGGCGACGCAGTTCGGCCGGGGCGGCGTCGGCGATGGCCCGGTTCAGCCCGCGGCCGCCGCGGCCCGCGCCGGGTTTACGCCGGGACATCCCCGTGACGTTGAGGTCCTCGACAACGATGACCTGGTGGCGTTGGGCCAGCGCGGTGGTTGCCTTGTGCAACGTGTCGCGGCGCAGATCGGCAGCCCGGGCGTGCACCCGCCCGATCTGCGCCCGGGTGCGCCGCCACCGGCGCGAGGCCCGCTGCCCGGTGCGCCGGTCCGGGCCGATCTGCCGGGCCGCTTTGCGTTGCAGGACCCGTAGCCGGGCCTGCGCCGCCGCCAGCGGCTTCGGTGCGGGCACGCGCGCGAGCACGGTGCCGTCCGTCGCGGCGGCCACCAGCATGTCCCGCACGCCCAGGTCGACGCCGATCATCGGGTGGGCCCGGTCCAGGCCCACGTGCGCGGGGCGGGCCAGGTGGCGCTGCACCTCGACGGTGAACGCGCATTGCCAGCGCCGCCCGTCGAAGGACACCGCGGCTGACAGGATCCGTGCGGCCCCGCCGCGGACCCGGTCCAGCAGCGCATCGGCCGGCTCGTGGGTCTTGACCCGGCCGATGCGGGGCAGCACCACATGCGTGCCGTCCTGCACGCGGATCGCGCCGGTGGTGAACCGGCACGATACCCGCGACCGGCGCCGGGACTTGAACCGCGGGAAGCCGATCCCCGGGCCGCGTCGCTTGCCGGCCCTACTGCCGGAGTACTGCTTCAACCCGCGGGCCAGGGCGTCCAGCCCGGAGTTGTACGCCTCCTTGCTGTTCTCCGGCCACCACGGCGCGATCTCGTCCTTGTTCGCGTTCCACCACCGGCGCAGCGCCGGCAGCGTCCACGGCACCTCGGTCAGCTGATCTTCGGGCACCCCGTAGGAGCGTTCGGCCGCGCGCTGGTCCAGGCACCGCCGCACCCGGGCCAGTCCCTCGTTGAACGCCTTGCGCGCCGCGCCGCAGTGCGAGGCCAGCGCGCGCGCCTGCCCGGCTGCCGGATCCAGCGCGAACCGGTACGCCTGCAGCACCACTCAGGCCGCCGCATCCATCTCAGCGTTCCTGGCCGCGGTGACCGCACGCATCGCCCGGTTACGGGCACCGCGGCGGCCGTACAGCCGGGCACACATCGAAGTAAGCACCTCGATCATGTCGCGGACCAGGTCATCGGTGGTCTCACCCGGGTCGGCCACGATCAGACGCCGGCCGTGCGCGGCCAGCGCCGCGTCCAGGTGCTCCACCCCGAAACGGGCCAGCCGGTCGCGGTGCTCCACAACGATCACCGCGGCAGAAGGGTCTGACAGGATCCGCCGCAGCTTCGGACGTTTGCCGTTCAGCCCGGACCCGACCTCGCGCACCACCCCGGCCACCGTCAGGCCCTGACCGGTAACCCATTCGGTAACCCGGGCCACCTGCCGGTCCAGGTCGGCGCGCTGGTCATGCGAGGACACCCGCGCGTACACCACCACCCCAGCGGCGCCGCTGCTCGCAGCGGGCACCTCGACCAGGATCGTGCCGGTCGCGGTCTGCCGAGCTGGCACCGGCAGCTTGCCATCCCGCCACCACCGCCACGCCGTCTGATAATGCACACCCTCCCGGGCGGCCCACTCGTGAAGCTTCACAACACTGATGCAAACAGATGTTTGCTGATATCTGATGACGCCACGCCGAGCAGTTGCTAACCCCCACCAGGGAACGGTCGTGGTGTCGGGCAGCCCGGCCTTGCGCAGTACGGGTGAGTAGGCGCGGCGTTCGACGCACCAGCGGACGACGACCGGGCGCTCGCCCAGCCTGGTGTCCGGCCATGGGGTGGAACCCCTGCGATCAGCGGTTCACGTGATCGCCGGCGACTGAGGGCCCACGGGGCCCACGGTAGCGTCGGCTGGATCGGTAACCGGCCCTGACGGCGCGGCGAAGTGCCGTTAATTGCCGCTGCAACCGGTCGGCAACTGAGTGCTATCTGCGCTGCTACGGCGGCGCACGAATCTGAAGCCATGAGAACAAATCGCGCCCCACGGGCCGTGACGGAAGGACTCCGCGCCGGGAGGCCGGGGCTTGCTTCGTCCGCAGTCAAGGGGGATACAGAAATGCTTCAACCTTATACGAGTGCGGCCTGCGGCCTGCCGGCGGTGGCCACGGCTGCTGATGGCCGCATTGACGCGGCGATGCTGGCGAGCGGCGAGAACCGCGGTGATGCGCTGACGCTGCGTCAGGTGAGCGTCCCTGTCGCCACGAGCCGTGCCGCCCCGCCGGCGGTATCCGTGATCGTGTGTGCCTTTACCGAGGACCGCTGGGAGGACCTGTCACGGGCCGTCGACTCCCTCCACCAGCAGACCGAGCAAGCACGAGAGATCATTGTCGTGATCGATCACTGTCCGGGGCTGCTGCACCGCGCGCGGCGTGACCTGACGGGCGTAACCGTTGTGCCGAACCGTTTCGGCAAGGGCCTGTCGGGTGGCCGCAACACGGGCGTGCTGGCAGCTAGCGGGGATGTGATCGCCTTCCTTGACGATGACGCGGCGGCGGATCCGGGCTGGATCGCGGCGATCTCCGATTGCTACCGGGACCCTCGCGTCCTCGGCGTCGGCGGCCTGGTCGAGCCCGCCTGGGACAACGGGCGGCCCTCCTGGTTCCCGCCAGAGCTCGACTGGGTGGTTGGCTGCAGCTACCGGGGCTTGCCGGAGGTCAGTGCGCCGGTGCGGAATTTCATCGGCGCCAACATGTCCCTACGCCGGGAGGTTCTTGACCGGCTGGGCGGGTTCTCGGTCGCTTTGGGCCGGGTGGGCTCTGTTCCGCTCGGCTGTGAGGAGACCGAACTGTGCCTGCGGGCCAGTCAGCTTCACCCCGAGGGAGTTCTCCTCTACGAGCCTGCCGCCTCCGTCTCGCACCGGGTGCGCGCCAAGCGCGCGACCTGGGCCTACCTGCGTTCCCGCTGCTATGCGGAGGGGTTGTCCAAGGCCACCGTCGCGAAACTGGCCGGGAGCCGTCGGGCGCTGGCCTCCGAACGCTCCTACGTGCGGTCAGTGATACCCCGTGCCGTGATCATGGCACTGACGGGCGCGGTTCGGGGCCGACGAGCGGGGCTGGCTACTGCACTTGTCCTCATCGGAGCGGTCGCGACCACCGCGACCGGTTATGCCGTGGCCATGCTCGCCGCTTCCGGGACATCTCGATATGCCGCCGGCACGGTTCACCGGCAGACCGGTCTGCGGACTGTGTCCGCGCCAAGCGCGGAAGAGCACCCCGTAGGACGTAAGGCGGCGTAGCCGGGGAGTAAGTCACTTCAGTCACGTAAACACCACGAGCCATGATGGTAACAACGGGGTCGCGTACCGGCTGCTGGCGGTGCACCGGCCATGGCTTCTGGGTTGCCGTTGTAACGTTAGCGCAGCCGGATGAACACGGAGGGCTGCAGTGCTGCTGGCGATCCGGACGTATGCAAACGCGCACGATGCCTGGCGCTGCGGGCACGAGCCCGCGGCGCACGGGCACCACTGGGGCGGGACCGAATGCTCACTATGCTCGCCCGGGCCCGATCCTGGTTACCGTGGTCGGTCATGATCGGCCCGCCCGGAAGTGACCGCCGAAGAACCACCGCGGCAGACGATTTCGTCCCGATACCGGTGATCGAGATTGACCTCGGCCAGCCCCTGGTGAGGATCGAGCCGAACCGTCTCGGGCAGGTGCTCGTGGTCTGCCGGCTCCACGGCGCTCCGCTGGGGGTGCTGCCCCTGATAGAGCAGCGGCACCTCGCACAGCCGGAGCTGGATGACCTCTTGCTCGGCCGTTTCGGCGCTGCAATCGCGGCGCACCTGCGCAATGACGGTCTGCAGACGACCAGCACGACGTGGAGCGGTCTGGCCGACGCGGCGCAGCTATACCATGCCGGCGCCTGCGCTCTCCGTCCGCGCGCCTCGACGCTGCTAGCAACTGTCGTCATCTGCACTCTGGGAGCTGACGAGCGGTTGCCGAAGGCGGCCGAGTCGGTACTTGCCCAGACGCATGCCGAAATGGAGCTGATCGTGGTCGACAATGACCCGGCATCGGGCCGGGTGCCCGCGGCATTGCGCCACGTAGGGGATACCCGGATGCGGATCGTCCACGAGCCACGCCGCGGCCTGTCCGTGGCCCGCAACGCGGGTCTGGCCGCTGCCCGCGGCGAGATCATCGCTTTCACCGACGACGACGCTGCTGCTGACCCGAGTTGGCTTGCCGCCTTGATCGCCCCGTTCGATGCGCACCGCGACGTCATGTGCACGACCGGTCTGGTACTACCGGCTGAGCTGAACACCAGGCCGCAGCTGCTGTTCGAGGAGTTCGGCGGCTTCGACAAGGGATTCACGCGCGTCGTATGGAGCGAGGGCCGCAGCGGCCGCGACCTGACCGCGTTGGGCCGGCCCGGCGAGGGAGGCACGCTGTTCCCTTACTCCTGTGGGGTCTTCGGGTCCGGAAACAGCATGGCGTTCCGGGCAGGCCCGCTCCGTGAACGGGGTGGCTTCGACGTAGCCTTGGGCGCCGGTTCGCGCACAAGGGGCGGTGAGGACCTCGATTCGTTTCTTTCCGTCATCCTGTCGGGCGGGGTCATCGTGTACGAACCGAGAGCAGTGATTCACCATCACGCCCGCTCCGGCATGGCAGAGTTGCGACGGCAGATGTATGGCTACGGCACTGGCATGTCGGCAGTCGTCGCCAAGCACTTCGTCGCTCACCCGGCCAGTGCCGCCCAGATCGCTGCGCGGATGCCGGCCGGTGTGCGCAAGCTGCTCGCGCCGGGCTCATCCAAGAACGACCGTCGCACGCGGGATTACCCCGGTTCGCTCGCGCGCCTGGAGCTCGCCGGCTATCTGACTGGTCCGCTGGTCTACTTCCTCAGCCGCCGCGCGGCTCGTTCCCGAGGCCTGTACGTCCCCCCGCGTAGGGGCAGCTGATCACAGAACGCCGTCAACGGCCCGCCGCCGAGTTCACTCTCCTGACCCGCCACGTAGCTCGCAATCAATGGCGTCGAGCACGGTGGTGTCGTGCGCGGTAGCGAACTTGCGGGCAAATGCGCGCCCGATCCCGTTGGTCCCTGCAGCGCGAGCCCGGGCGAGCGTATCGAAGTGCTCGATCCCGAGCCAGGGCGGGCTCTTGCGCGCCGAGTCATCCCACCCGATCCACCACATCGGCCTGTCCACGTGCTCCTGCGCCCAGCCCGGGGCGAATTCGGGCGTGCTGAGGACCGAAGGGACGAATGTTTCGTCGGCACACCAGCTCCGGCGCCAGAACCGGACCAGGGCAGGGTTCGCGTCATAGGCGGCGACCACCGCCTCCGCGTGCTTTCGTGCCAGGATCTTCGACATCGACCCGCCGGCCAGCACCACCGCGGACGGAAGCCGCCGCGGAACGGGAAGCCGGATCATGTGCTTGCGGTACGCCCAGTGGCGGAAGCGTATCCGCGCTATGCCGCCGCTGCGACCCCAGGGCGGGTAGGGCAACGGGTGAAACGAGGCCAAGGACTCACCCCGGTGCTCCGCGAGAAACGCGCTGATCTCGCTCGTCGACGCGAGCGGGTAGTCACTGCCAGTCAGCAGCGCGATGTGAGAAACCCCAGGATCGGCAAGCGCCGCGCGGTACCCGGCAATCTCGGCTTCGACGATCCCCCAGGTTGCCCATCCGGTCGCGACTCGATCGAGGACGAGGCATCGCTGCGGAAGGTCGGTGACCATCTGCTCGAATGTGTCGCGGGGAGTGCGGAGATCGCAGTGCACGTACACCGGGAACGGGTCGAGAGCGGCGATCAGCCGCCGGAGGTGGCGCGGGTCGTTATGCGCGAGCACCACACAGCCGAGATCGGCGCCGCGTGTCATGACGGTCCCCTCGGGGGCGGCGTGGGCCGACGGTTCGTGACAATGGTGCCCACCACGTACTGACGGCGAAGCCAGGCCGACTCCGGCTTGCCCGCGCACCGCGCGGGGGATTGGCATACCAGCGGGTCGAAGCGGGCGTACGCGTAGAAAGAGGCGGTCTTGGCGGCCAGGTCTTTCCCGGACACGTTCGCCGGCATGTCCGCCGTGGCGTAGTCGGCATAGCCGTGGAGGATGTGTGCGGCGCGGCACGACTTGTTGGCCGCGACGGCGAAATACGCCCCCGCGTGGTGATCCGCATGATCGCCGTCACCGAAGGTACCCATGTAGTCCTGGACGTTGATATTCGCCGGCCGGGCGAGTTGTATGATCACAGCCAGGGTCGCCGTGAGCGTGTCATTGGTGTAGCTGTTCAGCTTGTCCACTGCGACGAGCTTGGCCAGTGAGCCATTCCAGAGCTTCTTCAGGCTCTGATGCCCGTACTTCGACGTACCGTCGCCCTCCGGCCAGCCGCCCTCCGGGAGCCTGAGGAAGTCGACGACCACGTTGCTGCGCGCAGTCATCGTGTACTCGGCGATCCGATGGCCGTTGATGCGCAGCGTGGTAGCCCGCCAGGAGTTCGCGAGCCCGGCCAGCTTCGCATACGCGGCCATCAGGCCTGCCTCGCGACCGGACCAGTAGCGCTTGCCCCGCCCGGCGTCGCCGGCAGTAAGCACCACGGTCCGCACTGGCTGCCCGCTGTCGAGGTCATGCAGCAGATCGGGACTCTGGAACAGGATGGGGTCGTCTGCGTGTGCGACGGCATAAAGGGACAAGGCCGAAGTGAGTTTTGAGGTCGCAAGATGCAGATCGGCCGCGCGTCCGGTGAACAACGTCCGGGACAGGAGCACCGCAGCGCCCGACCCGGCGCGCCATACCTGAAACCGCAGCCAGGAACGGAGGTGCGCACTTCGCCTTGACGTAAAGATCACAGCCTGACTCCACGCCCAGCGGAGGTCCTCCCGCAGGCGGCTGCCGGCCGCGAGTGCGCGACCGCGTGTAGATGTACCCATCGAGACCTCGCAGTTCCTTAACTCACCCGGCACCGGGCGTATCTGAGCAGCAAGCGCTCGAGCTGATCGACGTGGGCGTCGTAGGGAAAGTGAACTGCCACCCAGTCCGCGCAGAGCTGCGCAAGCTCCGGCTCCGTGGTCCGCCAGTCGAGAATTGAGTCGATCGCGGCCGCCAGTTCGCCGACGTCGCCTGGCTGCACGAGGAACCGTGTCATCGGCCCATGGAGAATCTCTGGTACCGCTCCGACGCACGAGGCAATGACCGGGCGGCCAGTGGACATGGCCTCGATGACGACCCGCCCGAAGGCCTCAGGCATCAGCGATGGGAAGATTACGACGTCGGCGGCATGCAGGAACGGCACGACGCCGGCCTGCATAGGGAACCAGCGCACGGTCGCGGGATCCACCTGCTTCAGCTTCTCGGCGATTGTGGCATCCGCTGCCGGTTCCGGCGATCCGACGAGCACGAGCGTGGCCGGCCGGTGCGAGAGGTCAAGCCGGCGCCAGGCGTCGAGCAGAACGCCGACGCCCTTGTCCGGCAGGATACGTCCGTAGTACAGCACGACCGCACCACCGGGCAGCCCGAGTCGCTCACTGGCGCTCAGCCGCTCGGCGGACCCGGCGAAGCGGTACTCGGCCGCCGGCACGGCGTTGTGGACGACACTGATCCGATCCGGAGCCACCCCGCTGTCGATCCAGGCCCGTCTCATGAAGTCAGACACGGCGATGAAATGCGCGACACCCTGACCGAGCTGACTCACCCACCGGGAGTAACCGGGAGTCGGGGCGTTGTGCAACTGGCATACGATCGGAACGCGCGCCACCCTGCTGATGACCTGTGCCCAGACGATGTGCTCGAAGCGGTTCAGCCACAGCACGTCGGCGTGCCGGCTACGCGCCCAGCGAGCCGCCGGGATGAAACGCGCAATGTCTCGCGGCGCGCTTCGCGGCGCGAAGGCGAATGGGCACGGGCCGAACATCCCGATGCCCGCTGCCTCGACGTCGTCACCGAACTGCCCGTCCATGCCGTACGCGATATCGACGCGATGGCCACGTTGGACGAGCGCCCGGGCATCTTGACGGGTGCACAGCTCGATTCCGCCGGCCGGCGCTGTGGTCAGCAGCTGGGTCAGCACCCGAAGGCCTGGCGGTGCGGACCCGTCAGTCACGTGGGCTCCTGGTGCGGTTGGCCTCCAGGCCCTGGCTTCACGGCGGCTCTGGATGTAGCGCACCGGGCCCTGGGTATAGCCGCGCAATTCGTCGAGAGCCAGCGCGCGCGGGTATGAGCCAACGGGCTGCGCCGGTTGCCGTCCGGCCGCCGGCTGGCGGCCACGGGCCAGCCGGTAGGTAGCCCGCCCGGCGAACCGCCCAACCGCAACCGGAAGCTGCGACGCGACTCTGGCCGCGCAGGCCGCATCGTTGACAACCAGCGAGGTGAGCATGGCAGTGAAGCCGATGCCGTCACCCCGCATCTGGCGGCGAAGGTCGCCGCAGCGGCGCCGGTGCCGGTGGTAGACAACCGCTCCCGGCTCATACCCGATGCGCCCGCCCTGCCAGAGCAGGGTGATGACGGCCGCAAGGTCCTCGCCGCCCCGTGACGGTGTCCCGGTACCCAAGGCGATATCGAACCCGCCTATCCGCTTCAGGGCGCTTCGCCGGAAGGCCATGTTCGCGCCGGCGGCGTAGGCGCCGACACGGTAGATCGGGAACTCGCCCACCTGATGGTGATGATCGTCGGTAAGCACGACTCGCGCGCGGCGCCACGGCCGGCCCGCCGCGTCGGCGACCTGGAGCGTCAGCGGCTCGAAGGTCCGCTGACCGCCGAAGCCTCCGTAGTAGCGCTCGTACCAGAGCTGGGCCGGCGTATCCAGTTCGGCCGGCAGGATGAGCCCGGTGAGGCCGTCCAGCTCGGGTTCCCGGGCGAACCGGGTGCCGATGGAGCGCAGCCAGCCAGCATCCGCCCGCACGTCGTCGTCGGTGTAAACGATGATCTCGTTGCGCGCGGCGCGCAGTCCCGCGTTACGCGCCGCGGAGATCCCGGGTCTCGTTTCGCGGACGATCCGAAAGCCGTCACGGCCAGCGACCAAGGCGGCGAGCAAGTCCGGCTCAGCCGCGCTCCCACGGTTGTCGGCCAGCAGCACCTCTACCTCCTTCGGGTAGTCCTGGGCGGCGAGTCGGTCCACGCAGTCGCGCAGGTCGGCGAGCCGCAGGGCGACGGTCGGCACGATGACCGAGATCGTGGGCAGCCGGTCCTCCGTCGGCATCGCGCGGCCATCAGCCGGGTCCAGAACCTCGTCGCGCAGTCGGCACAGCTGGTCCTGGATTCGCTCACTGGCGCTGGTGAGGTCGACCTCGATCGCGCCGCGAGGGACACCGTGGCGTCGTCCGACGATCCATGCCCGCACGTAGCGATCGTCGGCGGCCAGCTCGGGCAGTGGTTCGTCGAGATCGATGACGACAACCCGCATCGGCTGCGGAACCCCGTTCACGGCTGCTCCAGTCTCGGGCGCATCCGCGTGCTCGCCGCGGATCCGGTCGTGGCCTGGCGCCTCCAGCAGGTGGCGTGCCGGCTTGCGGCGGTCGGGAGCCCCGCGCGCGGCCCGCAACCGGACGATGAACCACGGCAGGCACGCGCACGCGACCAGCAGTCTCGCGGCATCGTACGTCGCAGTCTGCGGTATCAGCACCGAAGCGGCGCTCAGCGCGCACGCCGCCAGTACGGACACGACCAGCGGCGCCGGCGGAGCCCGCCACTTCCGGTGCTTGGGCAGCACTCGCAGCTGCAGGAAGGCCTGTAGGCCAAAGGCGGCCACCGTGGCGAGAGCGGCACCGGTGATACCCATCACCGGTACCAAGACGATGTTGAGCGCAATATTGATCGCTGCAGCCACGCCGGCGACGACCGCGAGCGGCTTCGCCCGGCGCATCGTGATCAACGCCCGCTCTGATGCACCGCCGGCGGCGATCGGAAAGGCGGACACCGCGACCAGGTAGACGACGATCAGCAATGACGCGGGCTGGAAGGTCGGCGGCGCCACGAGGCGCAGCGCGACCGGCGCGGCGAGCGTGATTCCCAGCGTCGCCGGTATGAGCAGGCGGTAGAGCTCGTCGCGCGACTGGCCGAGCAGTACCCAGCGTTCGGCTTCGTCCCGCAACCCCGCGAACCGAGGCGTCCATGCCTGGCTGGTGAAGATGACCAGCAGGACAACGGCCCATCCGACCGTGTAAGCGACCTGGTAGCGGCCGACCTGGAACGCGCCTAGGTCGCGCTGGACGATGATCCGGTCGCCGGCATTCAGGACAAAGAACGCGGCACCGCTGAAAGCCATCGGGATTCCGATCCGAAATGCGCGTGTTGTCACGGCCCAGTCGCGCAAGCCGGCGAGACGCGGCCGGATGCAGATCAGCGCGACCACCATCGCGGCGGACTGGCTGATCACGCCACCCCAGGCGTAGACGCTTGCCGTGCGGGCCACGGTGAACAGCAGGGCGATGCCGAATACCTGACCACCAACGGCCGAGAGAACGCTGATGGCGGCGAACGGGCCGAGCCGATCCTCGGTGAGCAGTTCCGCGAGTGTGAGCTGCACGATCGCGCCCGGCGCGGTCCACAGCACCGTGGCGATCAGCAGCGACGAGAAGCCATCGAAGCCCAGTGAGCGAGCCCACAGCGGTCCGGTCGCGCCGATGACAAGAGTCACGGTCATCGATATTGCGATCCCCACGGCCACGAGCCCACGGGCCGCCCGGCTGTCCTTGTCGGCTGCTCGCTGCAAGACCAGTCCCTGGTCCAGACCCAAAATCGCGAGCACGATCAGTGCCTGGTGCAAGGCGATCGCTGCCGCGAGCGACCCGAACTCCGAGGGCCCGAGCATGTACGCGAGCACGGGAGAGACCACGCCTGCCGCGATCGTCTGCAGCGACAGGACGACGACGAAGAGCATGCTGCGGCCAAAAAGCCCGCGCGCAACGGGACCCGGGGACCCTGTACCGCTTGCAGACGACGGCCCAGAGGTATTCGTTCCTGCCGACGCGCCCGCGGCGGCCATTATCCGCGGCCGCGGGCTCTGCGATTCACTGAATGGATACCGGACAGCGCGACGGTCGGCCGTGGCGGCCGGTCACGCGAAGACATCGCTGTTAGAATTTCTTGCACGATTACCCCCCGGCACCGCGACATAAGTGCTGATTCGCCGCATTAGCACCGCGACATAAGTGCTGATTCGCCGCATTAGCACCGCGACATAAGTGCTGATTTACCGCATTCCACAGCAACTATATGAACGATTTCGCAACAAGTATAGGAAGAAGGTGCCGGCCCTGTCGAACCGAGCAAATAACTGGCGCACCTCGGCCGGGCGCGACCGTCAGCAAGGTGTCGTGATGACGAGCCGATCCGCCCGATCCGCCGGCAGCGCGGGCCGGGCGAGTGTTGGATTCAGCCGCGCACTTGCCGTGCTTTCGGCCGTTACCGCCGTTTTGCTCGGGCTTGACGTGGGCGGCCCGGCTCGAGTGACCTGCGCCGCCATCTGCTTCGTATTCGTCCCGGGCTGGATGCTCCGACGTTGGCTGCCCGTCACCGATGCGGCCGCGAGATTTGCCCTGGCGATCATCGTGAGCATAGTCGTCGAAACACTCGCCGCACTGATCATGGTCGAGGCGGGGTTCTGGCATCCCCGCGCGTTCGCGGTGGTACTCTTCGCCGTCGGCGGCCTCGGTCCTGCGGCCGGATGGCTTTTGCGGACCTGGACAAAACGGCCTGAAGGCACGACTGATGCCTTGCCCGGCAGCAACCCTCCTCACCCGGTCCGCCCGATTCGGAGTAACGCGGTTCCGGTGAGCATGAGAGCGCGACTGGCGGGCGTCGCGTCGCGCCTGGCGGGCCCGTCCCGCAGGGCTTCGGACGGGCCCATTGGCCGTCGCATCGGCCCCATGGATTGCCCTGATCGTAGCGGTTGTGCTGTGGCTGGCTGCACTGCAGCGCACCCAGGTCGGCCAACTGGGCGAATGGGGGCTCATTCCGGCGTTCCCGGTGATCTGGTACATCGCGGTCGCCATCGTTGTCGCCCTCACCGTGGCGGAGCTTGTGTCTGGCCGGGTGTCCGACATGCGGATGACCGCGTATATCGCCGCGCTGGTCGTATTCCTTGCCGCGTCGCCGGCCGCCGTCGAGGCGGTACCCCGATTGCCATGGGTGTACAAGCACGTCGCTGTCACCAGCTATATCGGCAGCCACGGCCACGTCGACACTGCCATCGACATCTACCAGCGCTGGCCCGGTTTCTTCGCGCTGTCGGCGCAGCTGGACGCAATCGTCGGTAAGGACGGCCCGCTCAGCTACGCCGCGTGGGCAGAACCGGTATTCGCCCTCGCGAATGCGGCGTTCGTCGCGCTGATCGCCAGGTCGATTTCGCGGAATGGACGATGGTATTGGACGGCCGCGCTCCTGTTCACACTGGAGAACTGGGTCGCCGCGACCTACTATTCGCCGCAGGCCTTTGCGTTCACGTTGTTCCTGGCGATCTGCCTCGTCGTGGTCAGTGCCCTACGGGGCCAGCCGCGACGTCTCGGGCTCGTGCTGGAACGGTCCTTGTCGCGGATCTCGATGGCCTCACCGTCATCGCACCCGAACGCCGAAGTACCGTGGGAGTCCTCGCCGCCTCGACACCGCGCTGTTGCGATCGCCGGCGTACTTGTCACGTTCGCCGTCGTCGTGGCCAGCCATCAATTGACTCCTTACCTCGCTATCGTCGACCTGCTGCCACTGTTCCTCTTGGGCTATCTTCGGCCGGTCTGGGTCGTCCTGATGATGGCCGTTATCACCGGGCTTTACCTACTGCCGAATCTCCACTTTGTGGCACAGCATTACGGCCTGTTCAGCAGCTTCGACCCGGCGGCCAACGCCACCTATACGCCAACATACGGCACCAAGTCGGCGGCGAGCATCTGGCAAGAGCGCGGATGGCTTGTGCTGTCGGGACTGACCTGGCTGTTCGCTCTCATCGGGCTGCTGAGGCGACTAAGGTGCGGTGATAGCCGATGGCCACTACTGATCGCATGGTTGTCATTCGCGCCCGCGCTGTCGCTAGCTGTGCAGTCCTATGGAGGAGAGGGACGGCTGCGGGCGCTGCTCTTCACGGCTCCGTTCGCCGCGATGGCGGGAGCATGGATGCTCTGGCCGGAACAACTGGAACAACTGGAACAACCGGAGCGACCGGAGCGGGCAGTACCGCAGGTTCGCCTGCTTATGCCGGCGCGCAGGTCAGTGGCATGCGGGGTCGTTGTCGTGGTACTCGCCGCGATATTCGTCCCCACGTACTTCCAGCCGGAAGCGGACGACCAGACCTCCGCCAGCGACGTCGCCGCGAGCACGTGGCTGGACGGCCGCGTCGCCAGCGGCGATGCCGTCATATCCGCCGCTCCAACCTTCCCCGCGTTGATCGGGCCGCACTACAACCTGATCGTGAGCAGCACCGCAAGCTTGTCCGGTTACAAGCAGTACTACCCGCACGACATGACCGCCCAGGATGCTGTGGAGATCGCGAGATCGGTGGAGCGAGGGAGCGGGCATCACGCCTTCTTCGTCTTCTCAACGCCCGAGTCTCGCTACGACTACCGGCACGGCTATTTCACGCCCGGCGAACTGATCGGCCTCGAGCACCAGATGGAACGGGACCCGAGGTTTACGGAAATCTACGACGTGAACACTACGCAGATCTTCGAGCTCGGCTAGCAGCACCCGGGACGGGTCAAACACCGGGGGCAGGCGGAATACGCCAGCCCGGGATCTTGCAGGGCCTGTGGGAGAGGATCCCGGCCAGCATGCACCTGCCCTATTTCAGCGCGGGCACCGTGCCGGAGGAATGCAGCCGTCGCCGATGCCGACGTGCTCCGACTCGAAGTAGCAGCGTTCGAGTCCCCAGACCATCGACCCGAGCCGTACTCCGCCCAGGCGCAGCAGCGTCCGCCGTGCCGCCAGCGGGAGCAGCACGGAGGTGGCCAGATGACCACGGCGCAGCCAGCGCATGGCCTGCCTGGCGCCGTCGGGCAGCGCGCCGACGCGATGGGAGTTGCTGAAGCTACTGTCGTCAAGCTGGAGAGGACACTCCGCAAGTGCGATTGCTGCCCGGGTATGCGCGTCTCTTGCGAACGGCTTGATGACCTACCTCCAGTCCCCTTGATGACCTACCTCCAGTCCCGGTGACCGGTCTCCCTACCTAAAAACGTGCTCCTAGCGGGGCGGCACGAACCCGACGGCGTCCTGCATGCGCGAGCGGCGCCGGCCGGACGCCGGGCGGGCCGGTTCCGGTACCGGCGGGGTGTCCTGTGCGGTCCAGGTGGCCCCCACCACGATCTCCTCGCCCATCCCGTACAGCAGCGGCAGCGCGCCCGCGACCACGCCGCCGGTCTGGTTGATGTGCTCCACGTTGGGGCCGATCAGCTCGGCGTGCTGCACGATGGTGCGGACCAGCTCGTTGCACTTCTCGAGGTTGGCGGCGATCCGGTTGAGCAGGGTGCCGACCCAGTACAGGTAGACCGCGAGCCCGGCGATCAGCAGCACGATCTCCAGGACGGTCAGGACGACCAGCGTGGTCATGACTTCACCTTCCCGAGCACGCGGCCGAGGAACAGATGGTGCTGCAGGCCCTCGGCGAGGACGGCCTCGACCCCGCCTGCGACCACCGGGAGCAGGGAGGTGGCCTCGGTGTTCGCCGCCGCGGTCGTCAGCGTCTCCCGCACCTCCACGACCCGGCGGTCAATGATCTTCACCAGGTAGATGAGCAGGCTGAGCAGGGCCACCACGGCCAGGATGACGACGAAGCCGACGATGAGCCCGATCGTCCACGCGGTGTGCTGCCCGGATGACAGCGCTACCACTCCGTGAGGTTCCATGCCTAGCCTCCCAGCCTCTGGCGACCGCGCTTCAGCCCGGCGATGATGAGCGTGGCGTGCTCGATGGTGGTGTTCAGGTCCTTCAGCGGCGCGGTGTTCCGCGCCGCCGCGGCGAGCTGGTCGTTGATCAGCGGTGCGGTCTTGCCGATCGAGCGGGCCAGCAGCAGGATCGGCGTCACCAGCGCGACGACGACCAGGACCACCAGGATGCCGATCCCGTAACCGATCCACCAGCCGGTGTAACTCATGACGTCATCCCTCTCACACCGTCTCGCAGAAGTCGCGGACCGGTTTCAGGCTCGCGTTCACCGACGCCACCACGTCCGGGACGCCGCTGGTCTGCTGCGCAACCACGGTGACGCCGCCGAGGACCTGGCCGAGCGTCGCGCGGGTGGCCCTGAGGTGGAAGATGACCCGCAGCAGGCCCACCGCGGTGATCCCGACGATCAGCGCGGCAACGACGATGGTGAACCAGGCGACTGCCGGCATGGCACGCCCCTTTCTATCCGGTCGGTTTGTCCGCTGAGCGCGCTCAGCCGAGCAGCTTGCTGACGGGGCCCGCGTAGCGCACGGCGCCGGCGGCGACCGCCTTGATGGTGCTGTCCGTCGTGGCCAGTGCCTCCGGGGCACCGTCCAGTTCGCCGATCAGGGCGACACCGCCGCTGAGGATCTCATCGCTGGCGGCCCGGATCCGCTCCAGCGCCGCCAGCACCCGGTTGAGCAGCGCGATGACCACCGGCAGGACCACTACCAGCAGGACGATGCTGCCGATCCACCACAAGACCATGGCTCGTTCTCCTCAGCTCGGGTTGGGCGCCTGGTACGGCACGAAGAACCGGCGGAAGACCCGGCGCAGCGCCATCCGCATCGCCTGCAGGCCCACCATGAACCCGCTCGCCTCGGCTGCGGCGGGCGCCCCGGTATCCAGCGATTCGCCGCGGTCCAGCCGGGCGATCCCGGTTTGCAGGTTGGCGGCGAAATCGCGCATCAGCACCGAGGTGACGTCGGAGATCATGCCGCGGCCGTACTGCGCGGCCGCGCCGGAGATCTGCAGATCCTGGGACACGCCGACCTTGGTGCCGGTGCGGGAGCGGGTCAGGCTGGCCGTGACGGTCATCGCTGCCTGGCCCCGGCCCTTCTCATCGGCCCCGGCCGCGTTCACCACGATGCGCTTGGCCTCGTTGTCCCGTTCGGCGATGTCCGCCGTGCCCGCGAAGCGCAGCCGGACCGGGCCCATCCGGATGCTGACCCGGCCCTTGTACGTGTCGTCGCCGAGGTCGTCGGTCAGTTCGGTGCCGGGCAGGCAGGCGGCTACGTGCGGGATGTCGTCGAAGAACTGCCACACCTTGTCGATGGGCGCAGCGACCTCGAACTCGTTCGTGATCAGCATGGGGTCTCATTTCCGAGGTAGGCCAGCGGGTCCTTCTCGAACTTCTGCCGGCAGCCCGCGCAGCAGAAGTAGTAGCTGGCGCCCCCGTGGGTGAGCGGGTAGGCGGACGGCCCGGGAGTGACGGTCATCCCGCACACCGGGTCGAACGGCGTCCCCCGTTCCGGAAGGAGCGGGCGCTGTCACGGCAACCGCCGCCGCCGGGCGGCGGACGCCGGCCGGGATGCCCCGGCCGGCCATCAGCTTTCCCGACGCCCGCAGCTGGACCAGCTCGGCGAGGATCGCGACCGCGATCTCCTGGTGCGTCGTGGGGCCCAGGTCCAGGCCCGCCGGGACCCTCACCTTGTCCAGCTCATCGGTCGGCACGCCTCGCTCGGCGAGGTAGCCGAGCACCGCCGCGCCGCGCCTCGCCGAGCCGACCAGGCCGACGTAGGCCGGGCGGGCCGTGATCGCCGCGGTGATGGCCTCCTCGTCGTGGTGGCCCTGGGTGGCCACCACCACCATCGACCGCCCGCTCGCGTCGGCGGCGGTGAAGTCCTGCCCGGCGATCAGGTCGGTGCGCCAGCCCAGCGCGCGGGACAGCTCGGCCAGGGTGCTGGCCATCGGGGAGTGCCCGACCACCACGAGGTGCGGGGCCGGCTGCACCGGCTCGATGTAGACCTCCAGCGAGCCTTCGCTCTGGCAGGAGATGGGCACGAAGTTCATCCCCGCCGGCAGCGGCCCGCCGAACTGCTCGGCGGTGCCGAGCAGCAGCAGCCGCGGCGCGCCGTCGGCGATCACCTCCCGGGCCTGCCGGATCACCACCGGCTCGGCGCAGGCGCCGCCGATCCAGCCGTGCAGCTCGCCGGAGGCGGTGATGATCGCGCGGCAGCTTTCCTTGCCCGAGGAGGGGCCCTGCCGCCAGACCACGGTGGCGAGCGCGAACGGTTCACCGCGCCGGGCCAGCTCCGCGCCCCGTTCCAGGAATTCCCAGCTGTCCATGTGCCGTCGTCCTCTTATCCGTCCGAGCGGACCGGTGGCGCGCCGGACACGTCGTGGCGTTCGGTGATGGCCTCCCACACCCGGTCGGGCAACAGCGGCATGTCGATGTTGCGGACCCCGGTGCCGTCCAGCGCGTCCATCACCGCGTTCACGAACGCCGCCGGGCCGCCGACCGCCGCGCATTCGCCGACGCCCTTGGCCCCGATCGGATGGTGCGGGCTCGGGGTCACGACCTCGCCGTGCAGCTCGAAGCCCGGCGTTTCCCAGGCGGTCGGGATCAGGTAGTCCATGTAGTTGGACCCGACGCAGTTGCCGTCCGCGTCGAACGTGATGAACTGCATGTTCGACATGGCGAAGGCCTCGGTGAGGCCGCCCATGATCTGCCCCTCGACGATCATCGGGTTGATCCGCACCCCGCAGTCGTCCACCGCGACCATGTTCAGCACGTCCCAGACCCCCGTTTCGGGGTCCACCTCGACCGTGACGATGTAGCAGGCGAATGGCCAGGTCAGGTTAGGCGGGTCGTAGTAGGCGTTGTTCTCCAGGCCCGGCTCCATGCCGTCCGGCATGTTGCTGTAGGCGGCCATCGCGCACTCCTGGATGGATACCCCCCGGTCCGGGGCGCTGCGCACGTAGAACCGGCCCAGCTCCCAGTCGATGTCCTCCTCGGACACCTCCAGCAGGTGCGCGGCCAGCTTGCGGGCCTTGGCGCGGACCTTCCGGCACACCATGGCGATCGCCGCCCCCGCTACGGGCGTACTGCGGGAGGCGTAGGTGCCCATGCCGAACGGTGCCGTGTCGGTGTCACCCTCCTCCACGGTCACGTCGTCGGCCGGAATGCCGAGCTCATGCGCGACGATCTGGGCCCAGGTGGTCTCGTGGCCCTGGCCCTGGCCGCGCGCGCCGGTGCGCAGCAGCGCCTTGCCGGTCATGTGCACCCGGAGCTCGGCCGAATCGAACATCTTGATCCCGAGGATGTCGTACTCGCGGCTGTTACCCGCGCCCAGCGGCTCGCTCATCGTCGAGATGCCGATGCCCAGCAGCCGGCCGTTCTTCCTGGCCTCCTGCTTCTGCCGGAGGAAGTCCTCGTAGCCGACGGCCTTGAGACCGAGCTCGAGGCAGGCGCCGTACTGGCCGGAGTCGAGCAGGAAGCCGAACGGGGTGCGGTGCGGGAACTGCTCATCGCGCACCAGGTTGATCCGGCGGAACTCGGCCTGGTCCATGCCCAGGTCGATCGCGGCGGCGTGCATCATCCGTTCCTGGAAGAACATCGCCTCGGTGACGCGGAACGAGCACCGGTACGCGACCCCGCCGGGCGCCTTGTTGGTGTACAGTCCCCGGGCGGCCAGGTGCGCGACGGGGACGTCGTAACAGCCGAACGTCGAGTGCATCAGGCCGATCTTGAACTTGCTCGGCTGCGCGTCGGAGAAGAAAGCGCCGTGGTCGGCCAGGGTGCGCATCCGCATGCCGAGGATTTTGCCGTCGCGGCGCAGTGCCAGCTCGCCGTCCAGGTAGACGTCCCGGGCGAAGCCGGTGGAGATCAGGTTCCCGGTCTTGTCCTCGATCCACTTGACTGGCCGCTCCAGCAGGATGGAGGCCAGGATGGAGGCCACGTACCCGGGGTAGACGGGGACCTTGTTGCCGAAGCCGCCGCCGATGTCGGGGGAGATGATCCGGATCATGTGCTCCGGCAGTTCGGCGACCAGCGCAACCGCGGCCCGGATGATGTGCGGCGCCTGGGTCGTCATGTAAACGGTCAGCTTCGACGTCGACCGGTTGAAGTCGGCGATGGAGCCGCAGCATTCGATCGGGCTGGGGTGCGACCGGGGGTAGTGCAGCCGGAGCCGCGAGATGACGTCCGCCTGCTCGAAGGCCCGGTCGGTGCCCTCGGCGTCGCCGACTTCCCAGTCGTAGATGACGTTGCCGGCCTGGTTCTCCTTGTCGTCCCGGATGACGGGGGCGTCCGGATCGCCGGCCTGCATCGGGTTGACGATGACCGGCAGCGGCTCGTAGTCGACCTCGATCGCCTCGCACGCGTCCTTGGCGATGTAGGGGTCGTCGGCGATCACGCACGCGACCTCCTGGCCCTGGAAGCGCACCTTGTCGGTGGCCAGCACGGCCTGCGTGTCGTAGGACAGCGTCGGCATCCACGCCAGGTTCCGGGTGGCCATCATCTCGCCGGTCAGCACCAGGTGCACGCCGGGGATCTCCCACGCCCGGCTGGCGTCGATCCGGGTGATCCGCGCGTGCGCGATCGGGCTGCGCAGGATCTCCATGTGCAGCATGCCGGGCAGGTGGATGTCGTCGGTGTAGTTGCCCCTGCCGCGGATGAAGCGGTTGTCCTCGACGCGCTTGCGGCTCGCGCCCATCCCGCCGATCTTGATCTCGTCCAGCGCCTGAGTCACGGCCTGGCTCCCTTCTCAGGTCTGGTTCAGCCCGCGGACCGGGACCGGAGCTTTTCGGCGGCCCACAGCACGGACTTCACGATGTTCTGGTAGCCGGTGCAGCGGCACAGGTTGCCCGACAGCCCCCAGCGAATGTCTTCCTCGGTGGGGTCGGGATTGCGATCCAGCAGGGCCTTGGCGGCCATCATCATGCCGGGCGTGCAGAACCCGCACTGCAGCCCGTGCTCCTCCTTGAAGCCCTCCTGCAGCGGGTGCAGCTCGCTCGCCGTGGCCAGCCCTTCGACCGTGGTGACCTCATGCCCGTCCGCCTGGACCGCGAACATCGTGCACGATTTGACCGCACTCCCGTCCACGAGCACCGTGCAGGCACCGCAGTTGGTAGTGTCGCAGCCGGTGTGCGTGCCGGTCAGCCCCATGCCGTGCCGGAGGAGGTGGGCCAGCAGCAGCCGCGGCTCCACCTCGGCGATGACCTTCTTGCCGTTGACCCTGATCGTGACCCGCTGCTGGGGGATCTCGGCGCCGCCCTCTTCGCCGGTCTCCTCGTAGATGATCGTCATGTCACGCGGCCCTTTCCGCTGTCCCCTCGATGCGGCCGAGGATGCGGACCACGAAGGTGCGCACGATGTGCCGCTTGTACGTCGCACTGCCGCGATGATCGGACTTGGGCTGCGCCGCTTCCGCGGCGAGCCGGCGGGCCTCCGCGATGGTCCCGGCGGTCAGCGGCCGCCCGGTCAGGGCCTCTTCGGCCGCGGTGGCCTCGATCGTCGATCCGCCGACCCCGGTGAGCGCGATCCCGGCCCGGGTCACGATCGCGCCGTCGGTCTCGACCGCCACGGCCACGCCCGCCGTGGCGAAGTCGCCGACCCGCCGTTCCAGCTTCAGGTAGCCGCCGGCCGGTGTGCCGCGGGGGGCCGGGACGATCGCCTCGACCGCGACCTCGCCGCGGGAAAGCGCGTTCTCGAACGGGCCGAGGACGAAATCGGCCACCGGGATCGTGCGGCGGCCATCCGGGCCGTGGGCCACGACGGAGCCGCCCAGGGCCAGCATCACCGAGGCCCAGTCGCCCTGCGGGTCGGCGTGGCACAGCGAGCCGACCAGCGTGCCGCGGTTGCGGACGAGCGGATCGGCGATCAGCCGGGCGGCCGCGGCCATCGTCGGCTGCCGCGTCTGCAGCAGGCCGGAGCGCTCCAGGTCGGCGTGCCGGCACAGGGCCCCGACGTGAATGCCGCCGTCCGGATCGGTGTGGTGGTAGTCCAGGCCCGGGATGCCGTTGATGTCGACGAGCAGCTCCGGTGAGGCGAAGCGGAGCTTCATCATCGGGATCAGGCTCTGGCCTCCGGCCAGGACTTTCGCCTCGTCCCCGCCGTCGCGCAGCAACCGGGCAGCCTGATCGAGGGAACGTGCAGCCTCGTAGCGGAACCGGGACGGATACATACCGTGCTCCTGCCCTTCGTTGGACGTGGAACGTAACGTCAGTTCCGGTCGCCGCGCTGTGCGGGCGTGCCGCCCAGCGGCGGAGGCGTCTGGTCGTGGGGCGCCGGCGCAGCGTGCCGCTCCGGCGCCGCGGTCTCCGCCGCCCCAGCCTCCTCGGGCGGCTCGGCCACGGCGACCGGCAGCGAGTCCTCTTCCGGGTCCGGCCGCGGCTCCTGGTGCGGTGGCCACGGCCCTGGCACCGGCTGGCCGGCGATCTTCAGGTAGTCCATCAGCTGGGGCCAGGCCCACACGGTGGGGCTTTTCCCCGTCTTCGGCGCCCCCTCGACCAGCTCGTACAGGCGGGGATTGCCGCGGCTGTGCCCGCTGGACTCGATCGGCATGGCGAACTCCTGAATAAGGACGGCGCAATCCGCGCGCCGTAACCGCTTTCGGACATAATGGGCGCGGCGTCGGGGCCTTGCAATAGACGAATAAGCACTCGCTTAACCGGACCCGGATGCGCGTATCGGCCCAGGTGAGCCCGGTTAGGGTCAGGCGCGGTACGCGATCAGCGCGGTCATGATGGCCAGAACGAACGTGACTGCGGCGCCCGACCCATGGAGCAGGAGACGTCGAGCGCGCCGGGCCGGGTGACGTCCGCCGGCTTTACGGGCCCGGGCGTTGACCACGTACCAGATCACCCCCGCCGCGATGGTCCCGACGATCACCCCGAGCGCGACCCACGCGAACACGCGGAAGCGGGTGATCACGAAGGCGATCCAGCAGCCCAGGCCCACGATGCCCAGGGCGGGATGCATGAACTCGAGCAGGGGATGCTCACCGGGCCGGGTCGTGACCCGCGTATGAGTGATCGGGATCTTCGCTCCCTCCGCGTAGGCCGCCGCAGCCGCCGGCGGCACCCCCGCCGCGGCGGGGACGGATGCGGGCGCGTGAGCCGCAGCCTCAGCTGGCGCTGACGCCCCCGCCTCAACGGGCGCCTTTGCCGGCGCAGGCGCGGCGTCCCGGGAGCCGCGGGCCGGCCGCCGCGCGGCCAGCAGAGACACGCCCGCTGCCACCGTGAAAATCCAGAGCAGCATGGCCGCGATATCCAATGGACCTCCCTTCGTGCCGACCTTACCGGCCCGCGGGATAGCGTTACCGGCCATGGGCTTCGCGCAGGCTAACGCGGCAGACGGCGGCATGATGGACCTGGCCCTCGGGCAGGCCCGGGCCAGCCTGGAGGCGGGTGGCGTCCCGGTCGGCGCCGTGCTCGCCGAGGCCGGCCAGGTGATCGCGGCCGGGCACAACGAGCGGGTGCAGCGGGGCGACCCGGTCGCGCACGGGGAGATTTCCGCCCTCCGTAACGCAGGCCGCCGTGCGACATACGCGGGCACCACCATGTACACCACGCTGTCGCCCTGCCCGATGTGCACCGGGGCCATCCTGCTGTTCCAGATCCCGCGCGTCGTGGTCGGCGAGGCCAGCACGTTCCCCGGCGACCTCCCGTTCCTCGCCGACCACGGCGTCGAGGTCGTCCTCCTCAACGACGACCGCTGCATGGGCGCCATGCGCGAGTTCCAGGAAAGGTACCCCGAAGTGTGGAGTGAGGACATCGGCGGAAGATAGCTGTGCTGGCCCGGGGGGACGACCCAGTGTGCCCGGTCAAATGGGCAACATGATCTTGGGGGGCGGACGCGGGGCCTGATGCTGGCGGCGGTGCCGGTTGCCTGTTGTGGTCGGCGCGGGGGTAGTTTCCGGGGGCAAGATGGCCGTGCCATTAGCCTGCCTGTGACCGCAGCTACCAGTGGTGAGTCCCGGCCACCAGCGGACACCCAAACGTGCACGTCAGCGGCCATGACCACCCGTTGCGGGTACACCTTCCAAGCCGGTCATACTCCGCGGGCGCCGTGAGGTTTGCCGCACCTCGCACATCAGCTGGTGAGTAGTTTAAGCACCTCTTTCAAGGGGCCCACCGGGCCGCTCGCGCCGCCGGCACGGCGCGCTCGCGTTCGCTCCCGCTGCGGCGGCGCCTGGTGCCGGTCGGCTGGCGCGAAAGCAGAAGAAGCCGAGCCGCCATTGACGTACGGCAGTTACCGGGTTCAGCCGCGGGTGTCCATGCTCTGTCCCGCGTCCCGGAGTCGGCAGCTGTGGGGCATGGACGCGAATGGCCAGGACGGTTGACGCTTAAATACCGCAACGGCACCTATCTCATGCCGATGGCTTGACTTGCGGGAACGTGGCTCGTCGCGAGAGATCGGTACCCGGCTCCAGGGCCCTGACGTGCAGATTTAGAGCCTGCCTACCACAGGTGCGCTTGCAGTATTAAGAGTTCCTAACAGAATGATCACGGAATGACGTATAAGGCGCTTGAGCTGCAGTGAGGCTCATACGAAAGTCTGGCCAGCCATGATCAACTGTGGCATTGGGGCTGGTCAGCGATTCGACCGCGCGTACGCAGCCAAGATCTGCATAAGCCAGCGAATATGCTTGTTTATAGATTATTCCTTTGCAACCCGCAGCTCGGCCAGTAAGGATATGACTATCCGATATCGCCGGGGAATTGTCAGGCCCGCGGGTGCATCAGCGGGCGGGCCGCTCGCTCTGTTTCCGGGAACACGTACGGCGGAGGGTCTGCGCCGCACCGCCTGGTGTTGAGGCAAGCCGGGCGATCGTGAGGGGAAATCATGGACGTGCCGGTAACCGGTCCTGGGGACCAGATCGCTGCCGAGGAAGCCAAGCTCGTCGCCCAGATGGCCGCCGGGGACACCGAAGCGCCGGTGAGCGAGCTTTACCGCAGGTACGGCAAACGGCTGTATCGCTTCGGGGTGCAGCACCTCGGCAACGAGGGCCTGGCCGAAGAGATGGTTCAGGAGACTTTCGTGAGGCTATGGCACACGGCAGGCAGGTTCGACGTCGGCAAGGCCAAGGTGGGCACGTACCTGTTCGTCATCGCCCGCAGCGTCGCCGCCGACATCCGGAAGCGCCCGTCCTCCCGGCCGCTGATGCCGGCCGACCAGGCAGACGTGCCCATACCCGACAGTGTTGATCAGATAATCGACGGCATGATCGTCCGGGAGGCATTGGACTCTCTCGGGCCAGCGCACGCCGAGGTGATCCGCCTGGCCCACGAAGAAGGGCTCACCCAACCGCAGATTGCCCAGCGCCTCGGTTTGCCGCTGGGTACGGTCAAGACCCGTACCTTCCACGCGATGCGGGCCCTGCGTACCGCCCTGATCGAGCGAAGTTTCGGGCCTCGAGGAACAATGGAACGCTCAGCGGGCCTCCCACCACAACCTCGCCCGCCAGCCTCACCTCGCCGCCTGACGCCGGTGGCCAGCCCGTAGATGATGGCTGGAGCCGGACACGATCAGTGTCACCGGTGTTCCCCCGAGCGCCCCGCCCTCACCCCCATCAACTCCAGATGGTGACGTAGACGGGGGGGCGGAACTTGGACGGGGGGACGCCGCCGGCGGGTGACCGCATCAGCTTCATGGCCTCCGGCGTGCTCAGGAAGTGCCGCAGCGACCCGGCGATGGCGGGCCGCCGCTCCCGCTGGCGTGGTGGCGTACCAGGTGGTCTCCATCGGCGTCGCCGGCGTCTCGACGATCCGTAGCTCACCCCGGCGGACCTGCGGGTGGAGCAGGTGCGCGACGCCGGGGGCCACGCCCGCGCCGCTGGCCGCCGCGGCCCAGGCGGCGGTGGCGTTGGGGAAGACCCGGATGCGCTTCTCCGCCACCCCCAGCCGGGTCAGCAGTCGGCTGACGTCGCTGGACGGGTCGATGCCCGACGGGTCGACCAGCCAGGGCCAGCCGGACGCGCTGCCCTTCAGCGAGTCGTGCGGAGAGGCGACCGCCACCAGGTGGGAGCGGAAGACGGGCTCGCTGACCAGTTCCTTGTCCGTCAGCATGGGGCCGAGGGCCATGTCCGCGAGCCGGTTGACCACGAGCACGGCCATCTCGTCCCCGGCGGCCACCCCGGCCGAAGCCTCCACAGGCTGCGCGAACCGGCGGGAGAACGCGTCGGTCAGCGAGCCGGCCACGAACTCCGCGATCGGGCTGGTCGTCACCAGGCGCAACTGCTCCGGGAGGCCCTGCCCGGACCGGACCGCCGCCTGCGCCTCCGCGCCCAGCGCCACCATCTGCGAAGCGACCGGCAGCAGCTTCACCCCCGCGGTGGTCAGGGTCATCGTGGCGCCGTTTCGCGTAATCAGCTGGTCACCAAGGTGCTGGCGGAGCGCGGTCAGGGCCTGGGAAACGGCCGGTTCGCTCACGTTCAGCATCTTGGCGGCGTCTTTGACCGAACCGAGCCGGGCCACCATCACGAACGCGCTGAGCTGGGTGAGCGTCACAAACAAGAAGATAGTCTGCCCGCTCACCGGGGTTCGCCAGGACATTTAAGCCATTGCTTATCCTGCTTGTGCCGGCCGCTGCTGCGTGCCGGCCGCCGCGGGAGGGCCCATGCAGGTTCCGTCACACGTTGAGTACGAGAGGGCGACGAGCGTGGAGCACGCGCTCGAACTGCTCGCCCGGTTCGGCCCGGAGTCCCGGGTGCTCGCGGGCGGCCACAGCCTGATCCCGATGATGAAGCTGAGGCTGGCCCAGCCGGAGACGCTCATCGACATCAACGGGATCCGTGGGCTGTCCGGGATCGTTGCCGACGGCGATGAGCTGCGGATCGGCGCCCTGGTCCGGCACGCCCAGCTGCTGGACTCCGCCGTGGCCGGCCGGCACTTCCCGGTCCTCCACGATGCCGAACGGGTCATCGCGGACCCTATCGTGCGGAACTGGGGGACGGTTGGCGGCTCGCTCTGCCAGGCCGACCCGTCCGAGGACCTGTCGGCGGTCTTCGGCGCACTGCGGGCCACGGCCATGATCCAGGGCCGGGACGGCGCCCGCGCGGTGCCGGTCCGGGAGCTTCACGTGGGCCCGTACGAGACCGTCGTGGCCCCCGGTGAGCTGCTGACCGAGGTGCGGGTGCCGATCACGCCGGGCGGCGGGAGCGCGTACGAGAAGGTCGCACGGCGCGCCGGTGACTGGTCCGTCGCGGCCGCCGCCGCGGTCATCTGGCTGGACCCGGCGCGCGGGACCCCTACCGTGTCCGAGGCGGGGATCGGCCTGGCCGCGGTGGGAGCGGGCCCTCGACGCGCTGTCCGGCGGCCCCGGCGACGGGGCGGATCCGCAGGACCTCGACGAGATGCCGTGGCGCACGCTGTCGTCGGACGCCGAGCGGCTGGCCGGCCGCGATTTCGCCGACCTGTCCGCCGCGGAACTGCTGCAGCTCGAGGCGCTGATGCGCCAGCGCGCGCTGTCCACCCCGCCGCGCCGGACCCGCCGGTACCGGCCGGAGCCGGCGGGCAGCCGGCCGGACCTGCGGATGACCCTGCGCCAGGCGCGGCGCACGGCCGGCGAACCTGTGCAGCTCGCCCGCCGGGCCCCGCGCCTGCGGCCCCGGCGGCTGGTGGTGCTGTGTGACATTTCCGGTTCGATGGAGCCGTACGCCCGGGCCATGCTCCAGCTCCTGTACTGCGCCAGCCAGGGGAAGGCCGGCCACCGCGGTGCGGGGCGCGGGACAACGGGCCGGGTCCGGGCCGAGGTGTTCACGTTTGCCACCCGGCTCACCCGGATCACCGCCGAACTGACCGGCTCCCGGCCGGAAACCGTACTGGCCCGGGCCGGAGCGGCCGCCCCCGACTGGTCCGGCGGCACCCGCATCGGCGCCTCCCTCAAGGAATTCAACGACGAGTACGGCTGCCCGGGCCTGGCCCGCGGTGCCGTCGTCCTGATCATCTCCGACGGCTGGGAAACGGGCGATGCGGCCCAGCTCGGGCAGCAGATGGCGCGGCTGTCCCGGGTGGCCTACCGGATCGTCTGGGCCAACCCGCGCACCAAGAGCCCGCGCTACCGGCCCGAGGTCAGTGGCATGGCCGCCGCCTGGCCCTACTGCGACGCGGTCGTGAGCGCGCACAGCCTGAACGCGATCGACGACCTGATCACCGCGCTCGCCAGCTCCGCCTGACCACCGTCAGGCCCGGGGCCCCGCCGCTCAGGCCACGCTCACCTGGATGGTGTGGTAGCCGGTGGCCCCGTTCGGCTCCGCGCCCTGCACCACCGCGGTCTGCGTGTAGCCGGTCTGGTCGGTCGCCCTGACCTGGATCTTGTGCACGCCCGGGCTGGCGTCCCAGCGGTAGTACCACTGCCGCCAGGTGTCGATCGTGTCCTGCGTGGCCAGGGCCGCCTCGTGCCACACGCCGTCCACGCCGACCTCGACGCGCGCGACTCCCTTGCGCTGGGCCCACGCGACGCCCGCCACGACGACGGGACCCGCGGAAAGGGCCTTGCCGGGCTTCGGGGTGTCGATGCGGGACTCGGTCTTGACCTCCGCCTGCTCTGACCAGCCCCGCTTGACCCAGTAGGCGTTGTAGGCGGCGTAGGTGGTCAGTTCCATGTCGACGACCCACTTGCACGCCGAGACGTAGCCGTACAGGCCCGGGACGACGACCCGGACCGGGAAGCCGTGCTCGGGCGGCAGCGGCACGCCGTTCATGGCGACGGCCAGCATCGCGTCCCGCCCGTCCATCACGGCTTGGGTGGAGACGCCGATGGCCATGCCCTGGGTGTCGCGCATGACGATCTGGGTGGCCCCGGGGTGGACCCCGGCCTCGCGGAGCAGGTCGGCGAGCCGCGCGCCCTGCCAGCGGGCGTTGCCGATGTACCCGCCGCCGACCGATTCCGACACGCAGACGATCGTGATGTCCCGCTGGATCTGCGGCCGCTTCATCAGGTCGTCGAAGGTGATGCTGATCGGTTTGTCCACCATGCCGTGGATGCGCAGTTGCCAGTTGGCGGTGGTCAGCGGGGGTACGACGAGGGCTGTGTCGACGCGGTAGAAGGCGGCGTTCGGTGTGTAGAAAGGCGACAGCCCCGGCAGGGTGAGCTCGGTCCCGGGCGGCAGTGGGGGGGCCTTCAACAGCGGGGTGACCGCGCTGCCGGAGCCGCCGGCGCTGATGGCCCGCTGCTGGCCGAGGACCTTCCCGGCCACGCCGGCCACGACCGCCGCCCCGGCCGCCGTGAGCCCGGCCAGCAGGAAGCTGCGGCGGTTGGTGCCGACCACTTCCGGTTCGCCCCGGCGGTAACCGCCGCGGGCCCGCTGCGCCGTAGCCGCCAGGATCAGCTGCGGATCCCCGGCGCGGACGAGCAGGACCAGGGCCGCGACGCCGGCCACGCCACCGATGAGGGAGGGGATCACATCGGTGGCGTGGCTCTCCGGCCGGGTGAGGGCCACGAAGGCGCCGAAGGCGCCGAGCGCGGCCATGCCGGTCACGCCACCGGCCAGCCGCCGCCGGGCGAGCAGCCCGTTGGCCATCACGAGAACGGCGATGACCGCGTAGATGCCCACCAGGAGCATCAGCTTGTAGCTCTCGCCGAACGACTGGATGGCGAACGTCTTCACCCCGGACGAGACCTGCCCGAGCACGGCATCACCGATCGCGATCGCCGGCGACGCCTGCGGGCGCACGAACGCCGCCGCGAGGATCGCCACGCCGATCGCCACGGCGCCGGACAGCAGCCCGGTCACGATGCCGGCCAGCCGCCCCCGGCCGCGCCGTCGCCAGGAACCTGCGCCCACACCGCCGTCGGCCCCGCCGGCTCCTCCGTTCAGGTAGCGCTCAAGCCCCTGGTAGGCCGTGGGGTCTTGCGCGGCCAGGTCGGCCAGCTTCACGCCGGGCAGGCTCGGGTGCTCACCGGCGGGCGGGTTGGCCGCCTCCCGGGCCGGAGCCTGGTCCCGGAAGGTGGCCTGGTCGAAGCCGGCCGGTTCCTGATATGGGGCGGAATCGGGGTAAGCGGCGGAGCCGGGGTATCCGTCCGCGCTGGGGTATCCGCCCGGGCCGGCGTACCCGGAGGGGGAGCGCCCGGCGCCGGCGAAAGCGACCGGTTCCTGGTAGGCCGTGGCGCCCGGGTAGCCGGGGGAGGGAGGCTCCTGGTAGCCGGCGTTCTGGTAGTCGGGATTCTGGTAGCCGGGCCTCGGGTATTCCGCGCCCGGGAAGGGGGCGGCCGGGTGGTACCCGGTGCGCCGACGATCGGCGTTGCCCGGATTGGACGGAGTGCCCCCCGGTGCGCCGCCGCCCGGGTACGAGGCCCCCTGGTATGTACCGTTCCGGTAGCCGCCGGAGCCCTGGTAGGCGCCGGGGTCCCGGTAGGCCTGGGGGTCCTGGTATGTGGCGGGGTCCTGGTACGCGCCGGGGTCCTGGTACGCGCCGGGGTCCTGGTACGCGCCGGGGTCCTGGTACGCGCCGGGGTCCTGGTACGCGCCGGGGTCCTGGTACGCGCCGGGGTCCTGGTACGCGCCGGGGCCCTGGTACGCGCCGGGGCCCTGGTATGCGCCGGGGCCCTGGTATGCGCCGGGGTCCTGGTATGCGCCGGGGTCCTGGTACGCGCCGGGGTCCTGGTACGCGCCGGGGTCCTGGTACGCGCCGGGGCCCTGGTATGCGCCGGGGCCTTGGTAATCCGTGGCGCCAGGCCACGCCGCGGCGTTCGGCTGGTCGCCGGTCTCCCACCGGGGACGGGTTCCAGCGTGCTGACCACGACGGGACGACCCATCCGGGGCTTGTCCGCGCGGTCGGCGTCGATCAGGGCCCTGATTGCTCATGCATCAAATCTGCCCTGCCCAGGCCGCCGTGGGCCGGTTCCTGCTGCACCGGTAACCGACCGGTAAGAAGCGGTCCCCGCTACAAGCGGAGAAGCGGGGACCGCTTGTCCGTACCGGCCGGTGCACCCGCCGTGGTCATGGCGCCCACCAGGTCGCCCCCGGCCGGGGGGACCGGGTCGGCCGGCGGGGCACTGGCTGCTTCCGCGAAAACCATGCGTGGGTAGCGCGCGATGACCAGGCGGACGACCCAGATGAGGGCCACGAAGAGGGCGGCCAGCCCGTACCCGATCGCCTGCGAGTGGTGAATGACCCGCCACCTGCCCAGGTGCGGCTCGGCCGCGAGGTAGCCGCCGGCCGCGAACGCCAGCCACTCCGGCCGGCCGTCCAGCACCACCAGCATGACCAGGAGGATCGCGTACCACTGGTAGTCCGGCGTCGTCACGGCCAGGGCCACGCCGGTCATCGCGACCGCGCCGCGCCAGGGGTGGTCCGGATCGGCGAAGCGCAGTACGGCCAGGCCGGTCACCGCGAGCACCGCGACGGCGATCACGATGGCCGACCGGCCGCTCGTGAACAGCCCGATGATGGCGAACCGCTGACCGCTGTCGTACCCCTCCTGCTGCAGGTACCCCGGCAGGAATCCGGCGACCCGGCTGCCGACAGCCAGCACGTGCGGCAGGTAGACGACGGCGATGGCGCTGCCCGCGGCGGCGATGACGGCCCACCACCTGCGCCGCAGCACAGCGGGGCCCGCGAGCACGGGTGTCACCTTGGTCGCGATGGCCAGTCCGAGCAGGGCGCCGCCCAGCAGCGCGCCCCGGCGGCCGCCGTTCGGCCGGGCCAGGATGAGCAGCGCCACCGCCGCCAGCAGGACCGCCACCACATCCACGTGCGCGTTGTTGCCTGCCTCCAGGGCGACCGTCGGGCACCACGCCCACAGCGCCGCCCAGCGCAGATCGCGGCCCAGCCAGCGGAGCCCGGCCAGCAGCACCAGCGTCACCAGGACCGCGCACGCGCCCGCCGCCGCCTGCACCGGCGTCGATCCGGCTGACACCGGCGTGACGTAGTGCAGTGCCAGGAAGTAGGCCTCCGCGACCGGCGGGTAGATGGTCGGCACGGTCGGGCGGTTGATCCGGGTGCAGCCCGCGGCCAGCGTGCTCCCCGGGTGGCCGGGCACCGGAGTATGCGGCCAGACGCAGTGCGGGAACTGGGCGCTCCAATGGGCGCCGGTCCACAGGAAGGGGTCGCGCAGGTGCGCCAGCTGCGGTGCCGACGGCACGAAGGCGTACGGGTCGATGCCGGCCGCCTGCACGCGGCCGTCCCACATGTAGCGGTACAGGTCGTCGCTCTGCTGTGGCGCCGCCGACATCGCCACGACCTGGATGACGATCCCGCCGATGATGATGAGGCCCACCGACCAGCGCAGCGAGACGCCGCGCAGCAGCCACGCCGCGACGGCGAACAGCATCCACGCGCCCACGACGAGCGGCAGGGGCTGTAGCGGCAACGGATCGGCGCTCGGCCGGACCACGAGGAATTCCAGACCACAGATCATCACCAGGGCCGCGATGACCGCGCCGGCCCGAAGCTTCGCACTCATGGTCGCCAGGCTGCCATCACGGCACCGATTACGGGCGCGTCTCCCGCGTGCGGTAATGGATCGTTAAGACGGCAAGCTGCCCTCCGGCCGCCAGATCGGCGGGCTGGTCTCCGGCGCCGGTGTCCGCGTACGCCTCCTCGGGCGAGTCGGCCCCAGGGGCGAGCGCCCCGGCGGCGAACGTGATCAGCGACGGGACGGCGGGCGCCTCGCAGGCGAGCGCGGCGAAGCAGCGCCCGCTCGCGGTCCACGTCTCCTCCAGGATCAGCCCGGCGCTGCGCGCGACGTTACCGATCTGGTCCGCGCCCACGTACGCCCACGGGAACCACGCACCGGCGGAGCCTTCCCGGCGCAGCCGGACGTTCTCACACCGGAGCGGAACGCCCGGGGGCTGTACCTCTACGAGGGCGTGGCCGCCGCGCGCGAGCAGTTCGCCCACCCGGCGCAGCAGCGCGGCCGGATCACCGCCGATCCCGATATTCCCGTCGGCCAGCAGGACGGTCATCCAGCGGCCCGCGCCGGGAACGCGCCCGAACACGTCGCGCAGCATCGCGAGCGCGCCCGATGACTGCGCGATCTTGACCGCGTACGGCGTGACGTCGATGCCCAGCGCCGGGACACCGCGCTCGGCGAGCGCCACGGTGCAGCCAGGCCCGGCCCGGAGCCCACGTCGAGTGTGGGCCCGTGGCAACGGTCGACCAGTGACGTGTCACCCGGCGCCTCGTCGAGCCACTGGTCGACCGCCAGGGGCATGAGGGTGCCGTCGGCGTGTTCGACCTCGGCCTGCACGGCACCGGCCAGCGCCGCCTCGTAAAGTTCGCCGAGCACGCGGTCTCCTCCCTAGAAGGACACGCGGTTTCGCCTGCGCGCCGTACCGTCCGCGCCAGGCTTGGGTAATTCCGCGGGCCTATCATCGGCGCGCCACCCCGGCCGCTCAGCCGCCCGGCCGAGCCAGCTCCAGGTGCACCACGCCACCCCGGAAGTCTTCACCACAACTAGCCTGGCAGGCCGGGCGTTCAGAGGAACGTCACCGACCTTACGGAGCCATGACGGATTTGAACCAGTTCGGGCCCGCGATCCGTGTAATGGCTTTAACGTGAGGGCACAGCAAACTTGGACGGGAGGCCGTAGCGACAATGGTGGCCGCGGTAAAACACCCCGATCCGCCGGGCCGGATCGTAGTCGTCGATGACGATCCGACCGTCGCGGATGTCGTCGGACGGTACCTGGTCCGCGACGGGCACTACGTCGAATGCGTGCACGACGGGCAGGAGGCGCTGCGCCGGGTGGCTGAAGAGCCACCTGACCTGGTCGTTCTCGACCTCATGCTGCCGGGCATCGACGGTCTCGAGGTGTGCCGCCGGCTGCGTGCCCGGTGGCCCATCCCGGTGGTCATGCTGACCGCGCTCGGCGACGAGGCGGACCGCCTCGTCGGTTTCGAGACCGGCGCCGATGACTACGTCACCAAGCCGTTCAGCCCGCGTGAGCTGGCGCTGCGGGTGCGTTCCGTGCTGCGCCGCGCCCGGGGGACCGGCCTGCCCGACTCCCGGCCCGTGGGCGTGATCGCGGACGGTGATCTGTCGGTCGACCTGACCGCGCACGAGGTCCGGGCAGGCGGCACGCTGCTGTCCCTGACCTCGCGCGAATATGACCTGCTGGTCTTTCTGATGCAGCATCCGCGCAAGGCCTTCACCCGCGAGCAACTGCTCAACCAGGTGTGGAGCTGGACGTTCGGCGACACCTCGACGGTCACCGTGCACGTCCGCCGGCTGCGCGAGAAACTGGAGTCGGACCCGACGCTGCCGCGCCGGATCGTCACGGTCTGGGGCGTGGGCTACCGCTACGAGCCCGAGGCGGCCTGATGACCGGTGCCGTGCCGGGCGTCCTCGCGGCGCCCGGCGAAATCATGCCGGGTGTGCAGGCCACTGACCTGCTCCATGTCCTGGAATCCGCGGCCGCGATCGGGGCCGTCACCACGATCATCGGGGTCATCGCGCTGCGCGCGCTTGCGCGCAGCTCTATCGGCTCGATGCTCGCGCTCATCGCGGCCGTGACGGTCGTGACGTCCATCGCCGGAGTCGGCGGCATCACCGTCATCATGGTGGGCAACGCCCAGGACCGCGAGGTCATGCTGGAACTGATCGCCATCGCGGGCCTGGCCGGGTTCGCCGTCGCCATGCTGATCAGCCGCAAGCTCACCAAGGCCAGCCGGGCAGCTCCTCACCTCCGTGCAGAAGGTCGGCGACACCGGCCTGTATATTCCCCCCTCGGTGCCGTTGCCCGCCGAGCTGGCCGGGCTGTCCGATGGCCTGGCCGCCGCGCATGACCGGCTGGGGCAGGCCCGGAACCGCGAGCGTGCGCTGGAAGCGAGCCGCCGCGAGCTGGTCGCCTGGGTCAGCCACGACCTGCGGACCCCGCTGGCCGGGCTGCGCGCGATGGCCGAGGCCCTGGAAGACCAGGTGGTCATCGATCCGCGTGAGGTCAGCAGCTATCACACCCAGATCCGGCGTGAGGTGGACCGCCTCTCCGTCATGATCGACGACCTGTTCGAGCTGTCCCGGATCCACGCGGGCGCGCTGCGGCTGTCCCGCCGGATGGTGGGACTCGACGATCTGGTGGCCGAGGTCCTCGCCAGCGCCGAGCCGGTGGCCCGGGCCGAGGGCGTCCGGCTGGCCGGCTCCGCGGTACGCGGCATGCCGATCTACGCCGATCCCGCAGAGTTCGGGCGGGCGCTGCGCAACCTGATCATCAACGCGATCCGGCACACCCCCGCCGACGGGACGGTCGAGGTCATGGGTGACGTTCAGGAGGGCATGGCGCACTTCAGCGTGTCCGACGCCTGTGGCGGCATCCCGCCGCAGGATCTGCCGCGCGTCTTCGACGTCGCCTTCCGCGGTGAGGCGGCCCGCACGCCCGGCCCGCAGGAGGGCGCCGGGCTGGGGCTCAGCATCGCCCGGGGGATCGTCGAGGCGCACTCGGGCCAGATCGCCGTGCGCAACGCCGGGCCCGGCTGCCAGTTCCTCATCCGGCTGCCCCTGGCCCGTCCGGTCGCGCCGCCCGCACGCCGTCCGGCCGTCGCGCACCAGCGGGCCGTCTCCGCCACCGGCTAACCCCTCCACTCAAACGGCCCTCGCCGCCGCGCAGGTTTTCCTCCGGTCTGGCGGCGTTCCGCTCTGGCAGCGTTCCGCGGGCCCGGCGCTACACCAGCGTGGCGGGCAGCCGGGCGGGCTCGCGGAGCTGAGCCTTAGCGAACTCCGCGATGCCCTCGCCGAACCCGACCTGTGCCCGGAATCCCAGACCTTGCTCGGCGGCGGCCGGGGAAGCCACGATGTGCCGGACATCACCGAGCCGGAAGTCCCCGGTGATCTCCGGTATCAAGCCGCCGCCGAATTCACCCGCGAGCGCCACTGCCATCTCACCGACCGTGTGCGGCTGGCCGCTCGCGACGTTGTAGCTCCGTGCGCTGCCCGGCAAGAACTGCGAGCCCTCCTCCGTCGTGGTCAGCGCGAGCAGGTTGGCCGCGGCCACGTCGGAGACGTGCACGAAGTCGCGCCGCTGGCGCCCGTCTTCGAAGACCTTCGGCGGGGCGCCCTTCTGCAGCGCGGACCGGAAGATGGCCGCCACCCCGGAGTAGGGCGTGTCCCGCGGCATCCGCGGGCCGTACACGTTGTGATAGCGCAGCGCGACCGAACGGCCCCCGGTCAGGCGGGCCCACGTGGCGGCCAGATTTTCCTGCGCCAGCTTGCTGGCCGCGTAGGCGTTGCGCGGATCCATCGGGGCATCCTCGGTGACGGTGGCGGTGACCAGCGGCTCCCCGCATTGCGGGCAGCGCGGCTCGAACTGCCCCGCGGCCAGGTCTTCCCGCGCGCGCAGGGCCGGCCGGACCCGCCCGTGGCGGGCGCAGTCGTAGGCGCCCTCGCCGTATACCACCATGGAGGACGCAAGCACCAGGCGCTGGACGCCAGCCTGGCCCATGGCGTTCAGCAGCGTGGCCGTGCCGGTCACGTTCACGTCGCAGTAACCGGGCAGATCCGACAGGTCGACCCCGAGACCGACCAGCGCGGCCTGGTGGCACACCACATCGACACCGGCCAGGGCCCGGCTGACCGCGGCGGCGTCGCGGACGTCGGCGACGACCATGTCCGCGTCCTCGGGGATGTAGCGGGGCATGCCGTCGTGTACGGCAGGCGTGAGCGAGTCGAAGCCGCGCACCTCGTAACCGAGGTCGCGTGCGGCCTCCAGGATGTGTGATCCGACGAACCCGGCCGCGCCGGTTACCAGTACCCGCATGACAGGAGCCAAGCATGCGGCCGGGCGTGCGAGGCGGGGTGCCGCTTTCCTGTCACCACTCCGTAAGAGGTCGGGGCCGGTCGGTAGGAGGCTGGCCGGCCGGTCCGCGGGGGCGTCGCGGCGTCACCGCTTCGTAAGGGCTTTCGCCCGGTTTGCGGCCTGTCCCAGACGTAGTGTCACGCCTATGGAGATCGATGTCATCCTGCCGTGTCTCAACGAAGCGGGCGCCCTGCCCTGGCTGCTGTCGAGAATGCCGTCCGGCTACCGGCCGATCGTGGCGGACAACGGCTCCACCGATGGCTCCCCGGCGATCGCCGCGGACCACGGGGCGACCGTGGTCCACGTGCCGCAACGGGGGTACGGCGCCGCCTGCCACGCGGGGCTGGACGCCGCCAAGAACGACGTCGTGTGCTTCATGGATGCCGACGGATCCCTGGACCCTGCGGACCTGCCCATCGTCTCGGATCTGGTGTGCGACGGCCTGGCCGATCTGGCCCTCGGCCGCCGTCGGCCCCAGGGCGCGGGCGCGTGGCCGGCCCACGCTCGCCTCGGCAACATCGTGGTCGCGTCGGCGCTGCGCCGCCGGTCCGGAGTACAGGTCCGGGACATCGGCCCATTGCGCGCCGCGCGCCGCGGGGCGCTGCTCAGCTTGCCGATCTCGGACCGCCGGTTCGGCTACCCGCTGGAGACCGTCGTCCGGGCCGCGGAGGCGGGCTGGCGGGTCACCGAGCGCGATGTGCCGTACTATCCGCGCACCGGGAAATCCAAGGTCACCGGCACCGTCGGCGGCACGATGCGGACCGTCCGGGACATGCGCAAGGTGCTGGCGTCATGAGTGAGCTCGCGGCGCAGGTGCTCGTCCTGGCCAAGGAGCCGGTCCCCGGCCGGGTCAAGACCAGGCTGACGCCGCCGTTCACTCCCCCCGAGGCCGCCGCGCTGGCCGAGGCCGCCCTCACCGACACCCTGGAGGCGGTGCGCCGCACCCGGGTCATCCGCCGGGTCGTCGCCTTGGCTGGTGAGCCCGGGCCCTGGCTGCCGGACGGCTTCGAGGTGATCCGGCAGCGCGGCGGCGGGCTCGACGAGCGCATCGCCGCCGCCATGTGGGACACCTACACGGCCCTCCCGGTGCCGATCGTGCTGATCGGCATGGACACTCCGCAGGTGACGGCCGGTCTGCTCGAGTCGGCCGCCGAACCGCTCGCCCGCACGATAGCCGACGCCGTGTTCGGGCCGGCCGAGGATGGCGGATTCTGGATGCTGGGCCTGCGCCGGCCCGATCCCGGCCTGACACTCGGTGTCCCCATGTCGGAGGCGTTCACCGGCCGGGCCCAGCTTGTCCGGCTCATCCAGGCGGGCCTGCGCATCCACATGACTCCCGAACTCGCGGACGTGGACACCCTCGCCGAGGCGGCCCGGGTCGCGCGCCTGGCCCCCGCCAGCCGGTTCGCGGCGACGCTGGCCGCGACCCTTGGTGCCCCCGCCGAGCTGGACGAGACGTTCGTCCCGACCATGGCCCCGGCGGTGCCTGCCGCGGCCAGCCGGTAACCATCCGCGACTATTCCCTTTCAGCTGGCCGCTCGGTGCTGGCCGCTCAGCCGGCGACCGTGACCAGGCTCCCGTAGGTCAGGTACCCGTACGCGGTCTCGGCGGTGCTGTCCGGCAGTTCTACGCAGCCGAGGCTCTGCGGCCAGCCGTAGGAACCACGGGGGAAGTAGTGCACGGCGTCGCCACCGTCGAAGTACGAGACCCAGGACACCGGGTCGGCGTACGTGCTGCCGCCGGGGTTGGTGCCCTGCATGATCTGGAACGCCAGCCGCTCGTAGACCGGGAAGGTCCCGTCCGCGGTCGGCGCCTCCGGGATGCCGGTGTTGGCTGGGCTGCTCAGCACCTCCCGGCCGTCGTGCCAGATGGTCAGCGTCTCGGGGATGGACTTGCTGGCGAGCGCATAGGTGTACCCGTTGCTGTTGCTGTGCCCGGCGGCGACCGCCTTGAGTAGGTCGGACCACACCTGCGGCCCCGCGACGCCGTCCATCGTGAGGCCCTGCTCCGACTGGAAGGCCCGGACCGCGCCGGTGACGATGAGGTTGCCCGAGCCTTCCGACCAGAAATCGTGCAACACCGAGGGATAGCCGCTCTGCCAGCTGAAGCTGCCGGACGGCGGGCTGTACGCGGCGGCCAGCTGGCCGGCCGTGTCCGAGGGCTGGATCGCGGTCCCGGACGGCGTCCAGGTCAGCGGCAGGTAACCGAGCTGGGCCAGCAGTTGCTCGAGCCGGAGAGTGGGGTATGACGCGGTGGTAAAGCTCGCGGTGAACCCCGACGCGAGGTAGCCGCCCGCCCCCGCCTTGGCCCCGGCCGCCGAGCGCGTCCCGGACGAGCCGTCCGGGACGGTCAGCGTGACTACCGTGTCCTCGGGGATCCCAGCGGCGGGCGTGAAGGTGGCTGAGCTGCCGTCGACCGTCCAGGAACCGGTCACTGCGGGAGAAAGCCGCGGCAGTGCTGAGTTCCGCGCCAGTGGTGCGGAGAACCCGACCTGGATCGGGGCGGTCCCGTTGACGCTGCGGGAATTGGAGCCCGGCGTGACCGATGTCACCTGAAGCGCGGGGGCGGGGTGCGCCGGCTTGGCCCCGTCCTGTCGTGAGGCCGCGACCGATGTGGTCCACCACGTGGTCTTCCCCGGCGCGACCAGCAGCAGGGCGACGCCAGCGATCACGACGAGTGCGGCCGATACGGCCGTAATCAGTACGGACTTCCTTTTTCGCGTCCTTGCGGGTGGGCGGTTAGCTCCCCGTCCCGATGCCAGGCGGCGGAACCAATCCGGGTAAGACACGGCGCCTTCTCCTCGCTCCCTCAGCCAAACGCTCAGTACATAAAAAATCAGTAACGTTTACGACACAGTTCCATGGTGCGGGCGTCATGGGTGCGGCGGAACCGCCCCTGAGCATGCCGGGGCCGATGTGACAGTTTGGGAGAACGGTGCCTGGTGGGCTGCTGCGCCACGTCGATACTGGCGCGCCAAGCCATAGAGTATCTCCCCCGCCACTGTGCGGTGACCACATTTTTCTCGCCTAAGCACCACCCCCCGGACCTCGCCGCCGCTGTCATCAGGGTGCCCAGCCTGCGCGCTGGTCATGCATGTACTACGCGACATGAACGAGCCGGCGCGCGCCCCCGGTTCCGGCCAGCCCGGCGGGCGCCGACAGATGGCCCTGATGGTACTGGCGGCCATTCACGGAAATCATTATTCTCGCGCCCGTGACCCGGATTACCGGTCATTACGGAGCGCTTTCCCCGCACCCCGCCGACTGCATTCTTTCCCGCTCAATGGGCGGTGAAACCATCAATAAGCCGAACGGCCGGGAGTATCTGCACCGTCGCGACGGCAATAGGGCGGAAGCGCTCCCTGGTCTTTCCGCTCCTGCGGAGGCGTGACCGATTGGGCGCCGTTGCCGCTGGTCGCGGCGGGAACCGGGGATAGGTCCGCCCCGGACCCGGGGCGGACCCGGGGCTGGGCCCTTACCGGGGCTGGGCCCTTGCCTGGACCGGTTGCGGCAACCCCGGCCCCACTGCCGCCGGGCGGTGGAGGTATCTCTTTTCCTCCTGAAGCCGGCAACGATCACGTCGCTGAACTGGGGCGTAAGAAGTCGGTAATAGGTTGCTTGCGACTTTTGGTTTGACTCGGGTCGAAAGCGGACAATGGGCGAATCTTTCAGATTTGCTACATATCGGCTGATCCGTAGGTCTACGGTGATCCACCGGGAGCTTTGCAGCTCACACGGAGGTGGATTCATGCCAACTGGGCGCCGGTCCGCTCGGCGTCGGCCACGCAATCGCGCGGCGCGCTGGGCGGTCCCGCTTGCTATCCCTATGGCGCTGGGCCTGACGCTGGGCGTCATGCTCGCCATTTCGGGAGGGCCGCAGCACACGGCCATCCAGCAAGCGGCGGGTACGTCGTCGGCGATGCCGTCGGCGAGCCCGTCTGCCAGTGTCTCGCCGAGCCCGGCGGCCACGGCGATGGCATCCGCGCCCGCGACGGCGGCCGCCAACGTGAGCTGCAGTATCATCGTCCCGGCGAACCCGCTGACCGCCGAGGGCCTGGCCACGCCGTACCAGCTCACCGGGCCCGATGGCGCCTCGCCGGAGCAATCCGGGTGCACGATGGCCAACTTCGCCAACCTGGGCGCGTTCGTCCAGGCGACGATCCTCAACCCGGCCACCGGCCAGCTGTCGGTGTACGAGCCGCTAGTGATCACCCTGGGCACGCAGCCCGCCGCCGCCCCGGTCGTACCGGTTCTCCCGCGGAACGCGGTCGTCACCATCGACTTCGGGTTCAACGGCACCAACCTGACGCAGGTCGGCGCGACCCGGAACGCGCTCCCCGAGGGCAATTGCGTGAACGGCCTGCACGGCTCGATCTTCGGCCAGGTGTCCTTCTGCAATGGCGCCCGTTTCTTTGCCACCGCTTACTGGGACGAGGGGATCGGCAGGCTGAAGGTCCCGGCGGTCGGTACCTCACCCCAGAGCGGGCAGGCCTGCCCGTCCACCCGCTCGTTCAACCTGGTCGACCAGGACCCGAGCGACAACGTGACCTCGACGTACCTGCTGACCGGAAACGGCCAGACGGCACAGTTCAACGCGGCCAACAAGACCGCGCTGGCCGGCGCCGAGCCGATCAACAACGGCAGCGACAACATCCTGCTCGACGGCTTCGTCGATCCGGTCCTGGGCTGTACCCCGTTCGAGGCTCCCGACCTGTCCCAGGCCGGGGCGATGGGTACCTCGCAGGCGCTGGACGAGTTGTCCGCGGCCAGGAGCCAGCAGGCCCCGATCGCCCTGGTGCCCGAGAACGACGAGATGGTCCTGGCCAACGGAAACTTCAGCGTGGCCAAGACCGACCTGTACCGGGCGAACGTCGGGCAGGCGCCGGTTTCCTGGTGGACGCCCGACAGCACGCCGGCGATGTTCTGCCAGAACATCAGCGATATTCAGACCCAGTTCCTGGCCAGGAACCAGGCTTTGCTGGCCACGGGAGCCTCCCCGGTGCCAGGCGTGGGCAATGACCTGTTCACCTTCATGGCTAACCGGCTCGCGATGTCGTTCACCAACCTGAACTGCCAGAACTTCGGCCTGGCCAACCCGGTCACGGTCACCCTGGACGGTAATGGTGCGGCCATCGCGGCCACTTTCAGCACCACCCCGCAGAAGGTCAAGAACGGCGGGGGTGGGGCGTCGTGGCCCTGGCACCGGTGGGAGCGCCCGCAGCACCGGGTGCAGGACCCCTCCGGCGCCTGAGCCGTGGTCGCTTTAGGCGGCTGACGGGCCCGCACCGGCTGACCAGCTGGCCGGGCCACCTCCGTACCGTGGCGCCGCCGGGACATCCCGGGGGCGCCACGGCTTTTCCGATGGCCCTGCGGCATCCGCAGGCCGCACAACCGTCCGGATATCGTGAGGAGGAATCCGGCGGACCCTGGAGACAGGAATGGACTCGGTGTACGTGGTGGATGCGTGCCGCACCCCTATCGGCAAGGTGCAGGGAGCGCTGGCCGACGTCTTACCCCGCGGATGCGTTATTGGCCGGCGAGGTCTCCAGCGGCGCGGTCGCGGTCGAGGCGGCCAGCGCCGAGGGGCTGACGAATGTGCTGCCGTCCGGCCCGGCCTGCACGGCCTCATGCAGCGCACTGCCCTGCAGGTACTGCGGCCAGCTGAGGAACCATTCGGTCCAGCCGTCGTCCCAGGTGCCGCCCTTCGGGCTGCCCTCGATCGTGATCGGGTCGCCGGCGACGGCGAGGTTGTAGTACGTCTCCGCGTCGGCGGGCGACAGGTTGACGCAGCCATGGCTGACGTTCTCGAAGCCCTGCTCGCCGACGGACCAGTAAGCGTCGTGGTAGTAGTCACCGCTGAAGGTGAACCGCACGGACCAGGGGACCAGCAGGTCGTAGCCCGGGCCGACCATCCGGACCGGATTTTCCTTCTCGATGGTGAGGTAGCTGCCGTTCGGGGTGTCGTCGCCCGGCCGGCCGGAGCTGACCGGCCAGTCATAGCGAAGCTCGCCGTCGTAGTAGATCTGCGTGCGGTGCGTCGCCGTGTTCCCCACCGCTATCACCGACGGGCCGATGCTGAACGTCTGGGTCAGCGTGTGGGTGCCGTACATCCCCGGCGCGACCTGCACACCGTTCAGGTGGGCGGTGAAGCTCACCGTCGTGCCGGTCGGCCAGTAGTCCCGGGGCCGGAAGGCGAGGCTTTCGCTGCCGTCCCAGTACCACGCGCCAACGACCGGCTTGGAGGTCGTCAGCTGCAGGGATCGCTCGACCGCGGCCTTGTTGGTGATCGGCTGGCTGAACGTGAGGAGGATCGGGACACCGACGCCGTAGGTCTGGTTGTAGCCCTCGAATATCTGGGTCCGGAACGTCTGGGCCAGCGTGAGGGTCCGGAACGTGCTCGTCGTGGTGACGGTGCCACCGCCGTCAGTCCCGGCGGCCGTCACGGTGTAGCTCTGCGAGGTATCAAGGGCCCATTGGCTGTGCCAGACCGTGCCGGCCTGGCTGAGCGCGCCGGTCACGGCGTCGCCGGCGGTGTGCACGGTGACGTTCTTCAGCGTGCCATGCTGGGCGGTGACGGTGATGCCCGCCGCTGGGTCGGCGTCCGTGGCGCCATTAGCCGGCGTTATCTTCAGGTCCCGAGCGGCTGCCTGGGACGCGGCGTTGGCCGCAGGCCTGACCTGGCTGGTACCGTGCCCGCCGCCCGTGCACGCCGCCACCAGCATGGCGAACGCGGCAATGGCGGCGATCCTGGTGCCCCTCACGGCATCACCCGCTCCCCGAAAGCCTGCCCGCTTGCGGGGCACGTGGCCTCAGGCTACGCGGTCTACGGGCCCGCGCCCCGGTGGCCGCGCGCACGCCTGCCGATCACCACCGCAGCCGCGTGGTGGCCGCTGGCGGGATGGGGGAAGCCTGCTCCTGCAGGGGGTGAGCCGGGCCCCGGATCAGGCGGTACGCAGGGCTTTCCGCCGGGCCGCTACCGCCGCGAGCAGCGCCGCCACGGTCAGGATGACGATGATGTTCTCCGGCCACCCGCCCAGCGTGTCCGCCAGGGTCCGGTGGGTGATCAGCGGGACCCGCGCCTCCAGCACCGCCTGCTGCCAGGTACCGCTGTGGGTGATCAGCCGCCCGTCCGGGGCGACGATGGCGCTGACCCCGGTCGTGGACACGACCACCACGGCGCGGTCGGACTCGATGGCCCGGATCCGGGCCATGGCCAGTTGCTGCAGCGATTCCCCGGTCTGGCCGTCGACTTCGAAATCGGCGTCGTTGGTCTGCATCGTGAGCAGGTTCGCGCCGGCCGTGACCTCGGACCGGACGAGCCCGTCGAACCCGATCTCGTAGCAGATGACGTCGCCCAGCCTGATCTTCCCCGTGTGAAAGACCACCGCCTTGTGGCCGGGGGTGAAGTTGACGGGCTGCAGCGCGGGCAGCGACGTGATGTGGGACAGCAGGCCGCGGTCGGGGATGACCTCGCCGAACGGGACGAGCTGGCGCTTGGCGTAGAGGGTCGTTGGGCCGCGGCCCGGCAGCCAGAGCTGGCCCACGTTCCGCTGGGGGTTGTTCAGTACCTCCCCGACCAGGATGGGGCGCCCGATCGCGCTGACCGCTCCGGAGACGTCCTGGTAAATGGCCGGATAGAAGAACGGGTCCAGGTTGGTTGAGTTCTCTGGCCAGATCACGATGTCCGGTTCCGGGCGCTGCCCCGCCCGGACCTGAGCGGCCAGTTTCGCGGTAGCCTCAGCGTGGTTCTGCGTCACCACGCTGTCGTTCAGCAATTGCGGCAGATTACGGGCGTGCGGCACGTTCCCTTGCACGGCGGCGACCACAGCCGTCGGGCGCCCGGACGCCGGATCGACCGGCAGTGCGGCGCCGGCCGCGGCCACCACCGCCGCCGCCACGACCGCCGCGGCAGGAAGGGCCAGCCGCCTTGCGCTACGGTCCTGGCCGATGGCGGCGAGGATCAGCCAGGCCAGCGTCCCCCCGGTCAGGGCGACGAGGAACGTCAAAAGCGGCGCGCCGCCCACCGCGGCCCAGCCCGCGGTGGGTGCGGACGCCTGGCTCATCGCCAGCCTGCCCCACGGGAAACCGCCCCACGGCCAGCGGTCCCGTAGCGCTTCAGTGGCGACCCACCAGCCTGCGATGGCGACGGGCCACCCGGGCAGCCGGAGCAGCAACCGCTGGCCGACCGCCAGCACGGCCACTATGACCGCCGACCCGCCCGCCAGGCCCACCCGTACCACGCGACGTTCAGCACCCAGGAGAGCATCGGAAAGAAAAACGCGACGCCGAAGACCAGCCCGACCACGAACGATCCGCGCAGGCTCCGGCCCGTCAGCGCCACGGCGAGCAGCGCGGGGCCCGCCGCGGCGAGCGGCCAGACGCCGACCGGCGGGAAGGCCGCGGCCAGGGCGAGGCCACCGCCCAGAGCGACCAGGAGGGCCCAGCGCAGGGCCAGCCCGCGATGCCCGTCAGCGTCCCGCCCGCGCAGGCGCGACGCGGCGGACGGCTCGGCGGAGATCACCCTTCGGAGGGTAGCCGCCTGCCGCGCATCCGGTCCGCCCGGCCCACCGGTCCCTTACCTGCCGGGCCCACCGTCCCGCTCTGGCCGGGCCCGGCGGTCCCGCTCCTGGGCGGGCCCGTGGTCCCTTCCTGGCCGGGCCCCTCCTCCGCTCGTTTACCCGGGCCGGAGCCGGTGAATGGGATCAGAGTATAAAAAGGATAAATCGCTCACCACGGCTTTCGGCCGTTAGTGCCCTGTCGTGAACAGGGCAATCCGCCGTGTTATATTCCTTGACGCGAACGCCTCGTGGGGGGGCGTGCATTGGCCGTTCATGGATATGACACGGATTAAGAGGCTGGCTCGTGATCAAGATCTTCTATCGTGACCTGTCACCCGGGTTACACGCGTCCGCGGAAGCCGAGGGCAGGAACACAGTCATTTCGTTCCTGCCTGGGCTGACGCCTGACCAGCGCCGCGCCGCGCTGCGGCGGATACGGCACAGTGGCCGGATGGGCCACGGCCCCCGGGTCCCGGCCGGGAAACTGGCCATCGCATTGGCCCTGGACCGGGTAAAGGCCGCAGTCCGCACCGGTGCGGCCGTGGTCCGGCTCCACCCGGCGGGAAGCACGCTTCCGGTGGTTTTCTTTTCGGCGGCGGCGGTCATTTTCGTCCTGATGGCCACGGTGTCCATTCACGTGCTGCCGGCGGCCCCGCGGTCGTCTGGACCGGGTCTCGTGGTGGGCGGAGTGACTCCCGCGCCCCCGACCTCCGCGCCCGTGGTAAGCCAAAGCGTCACGCCGTCGGGCGGAAACCGGGCGTCACGGATGGGCACGGTACCGGGGCGGCTGGCCGCGCGTCAGTTTTCTTCGCCCGGGACCACTGCGGTGGGGTCATCGGGGCTGGCGCCCGCCAGCCAGGGCTCCGGGTCGGCTGTATCGTCGGCGAGCCCGGCCGCGGGCACCGGATCCGCGCCGACTAGCTCGGCGACCGGCTCGGCCGGTTCTCCTGGGTCCTCCGGGTCGCCGGGTTCTCCGGGGTCCGGGGGGACTACGGGCTCTGCTGGCACGGGTTCGGGTAGCTCGGGGGCGAGCGGTGGTTCCGGCTCGGGCACCAGTTCCGGTGGCGGGGGAAGCTCCGGATCCGGCAGCGCTGGATCCAGCGGATCGGGTTCCGGAAGTTCCGGATCGGGATCGGGCAGCAGCTCCGGCACCGGATCGGGTTCCGGGTCCGGCGTGACTCCCGGATCAGGCGGTACCGGTTCCGGTGGTACCGGTTCTGGCGGTGCCGGTTCTGGCGGTGCCGGTTCTGGCGGTGCCGGTTCTGGCGGTGCCGGTTCTGGCGGTGCCGGTTCGGGCGGTGCCGGTTCGGGCGGTGCCGGTTCGGGCGGTGCCGGTTCGGGCGGTGCCGGTTCGGGCGGTGCCGGTTCGGGCGGTGCCGGTTCTGGCGGTGCCGGTTCTGGCGGTGCCGGATCGGGGAGCACTGGGTCGAGCAGTGCCACGGGGTCGGGCAGCGGAACCTGCGTCACCCTCCTGTCGATCTCGTTGTGCGCGGGCCTGTAATTGGCTGTCGGCTGACGCTGCGCCGGTCGTAAGCTCTGCCCGCCCACTGGTATCCGCCAGCGGGCGGCAAACGTCGTCTTTTCCGGCTCCGGCCGGAACCCGCCGGGCAATGCCCCGCCCGCGTTCTCGGCCCGGGCCGAGAACGCGGGCGGGCACCCGGCTGGGGCGGCGGCGGAAGGAGCGTGCCGGTGAGCCGACGCGGCTGGGTGCTGTTCACGGCGATGAGCATCATCTGGGGTATCCCGTACCTGCTGATCAAGGTCGCGGACGGCGGTGTCTCGGTGCCCGTACTCGTCTTCGCGAGGGTCATGGTCGGCTGCCTGGTACTGCTGCCCATCACGTTGCGCCGCCGCGAACTCGGCGCCCTGCGCGGTCACTGGTGGTGGCTCATCGCCTTCACCGTCACCGAGATCATCGGGCCGTTCGCCCTGCTGTCCAGCGCGGAGCGGCGGCTGTCCAGTTCCACAAGCGGCTTGCTCGTCGCCGCCGTGCCCATCATCGGCGCGGTCCTGGCCCGGCTGACCGGTGGCCAGGACCGCCTGACGGTGGTGCGCTGGACCGGACTGATCATCGGATTCGGCGGAGTGGCCCTGCTGGCCGGCCCCAATATGGCCAAGGGAGATGGCCTGTCGGTCGTCGAGGTGCTGCTGACCGCGCTCGGTTACGCCATCGGCCCGATCATCGCCAACCGCAAGTTCGGGGATGTACCGGCCACGGCGGTCAACGCCGTGTGCCTGGGCATGGCGGCCCTGGTCTACGCGCCGGCCGCCGCCGCGACCTGGCCCCGGGCGGTTCCCTCCGTGCAGGTCCTCGCCTCGTTGGCCGTACTGGGGGCCGTCTGCACGGCGGCGGCGTTCGTCGTGTACTTCCGGCTCATCGCCGAGGCCGGCGCGGCCCGGGCGACGGTGATCACCTACGTGAACCCCGCGGTGGCGGTCGCGCTCGGCGTGATCGTGCTGAACGAGCCGCTGACGGCATCGATCGTGGGCTCGTTCGTGCTCATCCTGGCCGGCTCGATCCTGGCGACACGTGCCAACACGGGAACCGGCCAGTCGGCCAGCACGCTGGGCGCCGCGCCGGGCAGCACGCAAGCCGGCCGGCTGGGCGCTGCGCCGGACGGCACGCAAGCCGGCCGGCTGGGCGCTGCGCCGGACGGCACGCAAGCCGGTGGGCTGGGCGCTGCGGCCGACTCCGCGCGGGCCCGCCCCTGGGCCAGCTGCGGGCCGGAAACCGCCGATGACGCGGCTCCGAGCCCGCGACCGTGCGGTGCTGACCGTGGGGAGGACGGCCCCGCGGCGCCGCACTAGTAGCCCTTGAGCCTGGCCAGCAGGGCGCTGCCGGACGGGGAACCGAGACCCGTGCAGGCGTCCCAGCCGGGACCGGCCGAGTAGGCGCCGTTGTTCCCGCTGGTGATGTGGTTGAATCCGGGGACGTTGGTGCGTGGGGCCACCCCGCGGTAGAGGACCGGCTGCATCAGCCCGAACTTATGCCCGGTGGCCTGCGCCAGCCGGGCGATCAGCCCGGCCCACAGAGGGGCGACGGCGCTGGTGCCGCCGTAGACCGCCTGCTTGCCGCCGGTCAGGACCTGGTAGCCGGTCTGCGGGTCCGCATTGCCCGCCACGTCCGGCACGCCCCGGCCGCCTGCCCCGGACGCCGCCGGCACACCGGCATTGGCCTGCCAGGACGGCACGCTGTACACGTCGCTGACGCCCCCGCCGGTCGCCCCTCCGGAGGGGCTGTCGTTCCATACCGTCTCGGAGCTGATGGCGCCGGTGCTGGTGGCTGCCTCCAGCCGGGTCCCGCCGCAGCCAAGCGCGTACGGACTCGACGCCGGGTAGTCGCAATGGTTCTTGCCGTCGGTGACGCCGTCACCACTGCCGTTGTCCCCGGACGCTACGGTCACCGTGATCCCGAGCGCCGCCGCGTCGGACAGGGCCTGGTCGAGCGCGGTGCGGGACTGTGCCGACCAGGAGTTCTCCGGGCCGCCCCAGCTGATGCTGATAACGATGGGGACGGGCGTCGCATGTGCGGCCGCGCTGATCGCATCGACGAAAGCCTGGTCCGTATTGGGCGCGAAGTACACCATCTGTGCCGCGCCGGGGGCCACCGCGCCGGCGACCTCGATGTCGAGGAGCACCTCACCGTCGGCTCCGCCCGGGTCCGAACCCGGAGCGTTGATCGCACCGTCGACGCTCGCCGCCGTGACCTCCGGCACCGGCAGGCCGAGGCCGGAGAAATACGTCTGAAGGTCGCTGGCGGAAAAACCACCGCCGAATTCCAGGATGGCGATCGTCTGGCCGGCCCCGTCCGTACCCGCCGGGAACCGGTAGGCCTGTGCGACCTGCGGCGGTGTATACGACGCAGGGGTCGCCGCCTCAGCGGACAACCGGAAGTGCGGGCTGACCTGGGGCCGGTCGTCCAGACCCAAAACCGCGAGCACGATCCCCTGCAGCTCGGCCGGCACCATCAGGCGGCCCTCGCGGAAGCGGTGCTGTACCCGTCCCGTGCCGGTCAGGCCGGGGCTGGAGACACGGCGCAGGGTCGTGCCGAACGCCTGCGTCAGCTGAGCCGCGGTGCCCGCCACCTTGACCCGGCGGGAACCGGGATGCGTGCTGGTGACCTCCAGGCCGTCACCGGCCAGGACCTCGCGTACATGATCGATGTCGGCTGGATCGGCGCCGTAGGTGCTCGCCAGCTCTTCGGTGGATATCGTGGCCGGCCCGATGACGAGTTCGGCAGGCAGCTCGGCCCGGCGGCGGATAATCAGTGTCACCTCGATCCGTTCGCCCGGGTCGACAGGCCCAATGTCCTGGACGCCGGAAATCGTCTCGCGTTCGCTGCCCGGAAGCGGTACGAACGAACCTTCGGTCATTTCCGGCTCCCTCGGTGATGACGGTGGCCCAGATCCTGCCGCGGTTTCCCGGCTGCTGCGCCCTGCTTTGCCGTGCGGGCCCGGGCTGCTCCGCAGTGCGTGCGACCGGTTACCGAACAGCATCATCTCCCGCTCCGGCTGTGCGGGGGGCCCGGTCTGCCCAATATGTCCGGCGTATCCCGTTGCGCCCGCCCTGACGGCGGCCCGCGGACGCGGCCACTCCGCCGCGGCCGCACCGTGATGGCGCGGGACGTCCGGGTGCCAGGGCGCATACTGAGGCTGTGAGTGCCGCCCGCCATGCTGCCCCATGTTCCGGGGTCACCAGTGGCTAGCGCGGCGCCCCCGCCCGCCGCCGGGCAGCCGGAACTTCGCTACGCCAGCCGGGTCGGCCGCTGGGTGCTGGCCGCCACGGTGCTGGGCTCCGGCATCGCGGCAATCGACGCCACGGTGGTGGGGATCGCGCTTCCGGCGATCGGGCGCGACTTCCACGTGGAGGTCGCCACCCTGCAGTGGGTGGTCGACGCCTATACGCTTTCCCTGGCCAGCTTGCTCCTGCTCGGCGGGACACTGGGCGACCGCTACGGACGGCGCCGGGTCTTCGTGATCGGCACCATCTGGTTCGCCCTGGCGTCGCTGCTGTGCGGGCTGGCCCCGGACGCCACCACGCTCATCCTGGCCCGCGCCCTGCAGGGGGTCGGCGCCGCACTGCTGACTCCCGGCAGCCTGGCCATCTTGCAGGCCTCCTTCGTCGCGGAGGACCGTTCCAAGGCGATCGGTGCCTGGTCAGGGCTTGGCGGCCTGGCCACTGCGGTCGGGCCCTTCCTGGGCGGATGGCTGATCGGGATCAGCGCCGCGTCCTGGCGCCTGGTCTTCTTCATCAACCTGCCAGTGGCCGCGGCGGTCGTCGCCATCACCGTCCGGCACGTACCCGAGTCCAGGGCGCCGGGCGAGACGGGCCCGCTTGATGTGCCCGGGGCCGTTTCGATCACCGGGGCGCTGGTCGGGATCACCTACGGGCTCATCGCCGCCTCGGGCCAGGGCTGGTCCTCGGTGCCGGTCTTGTCGTCGCTGCTGGGGGGAATCGTCCTGCTGACGGCGTTCATCGTGATCGAGTCCCGCCGGGCCAACCCGATGCTGCCCCTCGCGGTGTTCTCATCGCGGCAGTTCTCCGCCGCCAACGCGGTCACGTTCGTCGTGTACGGGGCCCTGGGTGGCACGCTGTTCCTGCTGCCGACCGTCCTGCAGGAGGTGTCCGGTTATAGCCCGCTCGCCTCCGGCGCCGCACTGCTCCCGGTCACCGTGATCATGCTGGCCCTGTCGGCGCGTTCCGGCGCGCTGGCGACCAGGATCGGGCCGCGTCTTCAGATGTCGGTCGGCCCCATCGTCATCGCCGCCGGGCTCCTGCTGCTCACCCGGGCCACCGGTTCCGGCAACTATGTGACCGACGTTCTGCCCGCCGTCCTGGTCTTCGGGCTGGGCCTGGCCATCAACGTGGCCCCGCTCACCTCGACCGCGATGTCCGCCGTGCCCGCCGACCACGCCGGCATCGCGTCGGCGGTCAATAACGACGTGGCACGCGCGGCCGGTCTCATCGCGGTGGCTGTGCTCCCGGTGGCCGCCGGGATCACCGGGGACAGCTACCTGCACCCCGCGGCACTGTCGGCCGGATTCCGCAATGCGCTGATCATCGCGGCCATCGCCTGTGTCGCGGGTGGCCTGCTGGCCGCCGCCACCATCCGAAATCCCCCTCGCAGGCGCGCGCGGCCCACCGGACCGGAACGCCGGGCGCAGCGCGACGTTCACTGCGGTCTCGACGGCCCCCCGCTGCGCGGCAACCCGGCCCCCTCCGCGGACGACAGGAGCACCCCGGCCCGCACGGGACCGGGATAGCCAGGGCGCGGCCCCGCCGGACGACGCGGCGCTCCGGACGCCGGCCCCGTCCCTCCTCACGCTGAACGCCGAAGCTCCCCCGCTGGCGCCCAAGTGGGGCGCCAGCGGGGGACGGAGGCTGGGATGATGAAGGGCGGGAGGCAAAGCGATGACGAGGATGACAGGTGCTACCGAGCCGGCTTCCGCCCGGAACGAGAACGTGGAGTTCCCGTCCGACCCGGAGGCGGTCGCAGCCGTCCGGGCGGCCGCGGAGGCGGCCCACCGCGCCGCGGGGAGCCTGGCCCGCGCGCCCGAGGACGCCATCAGCGGTGCGCTCCGCGCGATGGCGGACCGGCTGGGCCGTTCCGCCGGCGCGATCGGCGCGGCGAACGAGGAAGACATGCGGGCCGCGCAAACGGCCGGCCTGACCGGGGCGCTGAAGGACCGGCTGCGGCTGGACGGCAGCCGCCTGGAGGGGATGGCCGATCAGCTGCTGGCGCTGGCCGAGGTGCCGGCTGAGCCGGTCAGCCGGATGGTCCGAGAGCTACCGGGTGAGCTTATCGCCGAGGAACGGCGCCGGCCGGTCGGGGTGATCGGAGCCAACTTCGAGGCCCGGCCGAACGTGGTGGCCGATATCGCTTCCCAGCTGATCAAGTCGCGGAACGCCGGGGTCCTGCGCACGGGTTCCGCGGCGCTCCGGTCCGCCATCGCCCTCGCCGATGAGGTCGTCGCCCCCGCCCTGGCCGACGCGGGCCTCGACCCCGCCGCGATCCAGCTCCTCCGCGTACCCGGGCAGGCAGCCGCGTACGCGCTGGTCGGTGAGCCCGGGCTGATCCCGCTGGTCATCTTGCGCGGCAGCGGCGCGAGCACCCGGGCGCTGGCCTTGGCGGGGGCACGCCGCGGGGTGCGGACGCTGGCCCACGCAGACGGTGGCGCCGTCCTCTACATCGATGCCTCCGCGGACCGGCTGCGGGCGGCCCAGCTCATCGAGACCAGCCTCGACCGCCTCGGCGTCTGCAACCGCCTGAATCTCCTGCTGGTGAGCGGGCAGATCTGGGATGCGCTGCTGCCGGAAGTGACCGCACTGCTGGCCCGGCTGGGCGTGGCCGCGTCGCTGCCACCGCACCGGCACCCGCTCGGGCACGAATGGGCGCTGGACACCGGTCATGAGGCGACGGTCACCGTGGCCAAGGCCGCCGATGCCGCGGACGCCGCCACGGTCGCCAATCGGGAGACGTCCGGCCTCGCGGCGGCGATCGTCGCGGAGGACCGTGATGCCGTCGGTGTGTTCCTGGACACCTACGCCGGCACCGGCGCCTTCTGGAATGCCACGCCCCGGCTGCTCGACGGGTTCAAGCTGCTGGCCGTGCCTGAGACGGGCATCAACATCGATAAGGTGCCCGGCCCGCGCGGGCCTGTGACCTTCCGCGACCTGTACCTGCGGCAGTTCGTGGTCGTGCCCAAGCCGTGACGGACGGGGCCGGTGACGCCGCCCCCGCCCGGCCGAGCGGCGCCGCCCGCGCCCAAGCCGTGACGGACGGGCTCGCCCAGGTGACCGCCCTGCTGTCGGCGGAGGGCCAGGAACTGCTGGCCCGGGTGGCCGCCGCGCGTGCCGCCGGGGAGCCCCCGCTGGCGCTGGCGTCCCGGCTGCGCCGGGACTACCCGGCCGGACTGGTGGCCGCCGCGACCGCCCAGGACGAGCTTCGCCGCGCCGCGGCCGAGAAGTTCAGCCGGGCCGGGCAGATGCTGTTCACCCGGCCCGGGCTGGAGCAGGCCTCGTCGGAAACGGCCGCCCGGCACCGGGCCCGCCGCCTCGCCGGGGCGACGGCCGGCCGTCTCGCCGACCTAGCATGCGGCATCGGCGGCGACCTGATCGTGCTGGCGGCCGGCCGCGAGGTGCTCGCCGTCGACCGGGATGCGGTGCCCCTGCGGATGGCCGCTCACAACGCCGGCGTGTACGACGTGGCGGCCGGAGTCGTCACCTGCGAGGCCGAAGTGCGGGACGTCAGCCTCGACGGTATCGGCGCCGTGTTCGCGGATCCGGCCCGCCGCCTCGCCGGCGCCGCCGCGAGCCGGAGGCTGCGCCCGGGCGATAGTGAGCCGCCGCTGGCGTGGTGCTTCGCGCTGACCAGCCGGGCTCCCCGCGGTAGCCGTCAAGGCCGCGCCCGGCCTGCCCGCCGGGATCGTCCCGGCCGGCTGGGAAACCGAGTTCGTGGCGGACGGCCGGGACCTGAAGGAGGCGGTGCTGTGGTCGCCCGCCCTCGCCACGGCCCCGGCCCGCGCGACGATCCTCCCAGCGGGGCACACGCTGCTCCCCGAGCCCAGGGAAGAGCCCGGGCAACAGCCGGGGGAGACGCCCGGGAAGAGGCCGGGGGAGGATGCTGCGGGGGCCGTCCCTATCGCCCCGCCGGGAGAGTTCCTCTTCGACCCGAATCCGGCCGTGACCCGGGCCGGCCTGGTCGAGACGCTGGCCCGGCAGCTCGGCGCCTGGAAGATCGATCCGCGCATCGCGTTCCTGTCCTCCGGCACCGCCCAGGGCACGCCCTTCGCGCGGACCTTGCGCGTGGTCGAGTCCGCCCCGTGGAACGAGAAGGACTTCGCCCGGCGGCTGCGCGCCCTCGGCATCGGAGCCGCCGACATCCGCCGGCGGGGCCTGGCGGGTGACGTGGGCCAGATCCACCGCCGGCTCAAGCTGGCCGGCCCGCACCGGGCCACCCTCGTGCTCACCCGGGTCAACGACAAGCCGTGGGGCCTGATCTGCGTGGAACCCGGCCGGGGCTGAGCGCCCGCAGTCCTGGCCGAAGATTCGCAAAGCAGAGTGGTACGCCGCGTGGCTCAGCTGCGTCGTGGCCGGAGAGCACTTGTGACGGCCTGCTAGCTCAGGTTTTCCGGCATCCTGGGAGGATGCACAAGACCTCGGGCCAGCGTGATCCGGCTGCGGCGTTCCCGCTCCCGGTGCCGCGCGATGCCGTCTCCCGCCAGGTGCCGGAAATGGGCGGTTTCAGCTGGTCTACCCGGGCCGCGCCCGCCTGACCCGCCGCCGCGTACGCGGGGAATCAATTAGCCGAACGGACCTGGCCGGGGGGGCCAGATCCAGTGGACGGTCCGGAATGGGAGATGATCCACCAGGTGACAGACGACGAGACGCGCCAGCCGTCCTACGCGACCGGTGCGGCCGCGGCCGGGGCCGGCTGGTCGCACCGGCACCGCGACGTCTCCGGCGGCACCCTGCGCCCCACGGTCTTCGGCGCGGTCGACGGGCTGGTGACCAACGCCTCCCTGATCGCGGGGGTCGGCGGCGGCGGAGTGTCCGCCCACGCGGTCGTCCTCACCGGCGTCGCTGCCCTGGTCGCCGGGGCGTTCTCGATGGGCACCGGGGAGTACATCTCGGTCACGAACCAGAACGAGCTCGTGCACGCCGAGGTCAACCTGGAACGCAGCATGCTCGCCCGGTTCCCCGCCGCCGAGGAGGCGGAACTGGCCGACTATTTCAGCGAGTACGGTGCCGACGCCGAGACCGCGGCCCGGATGGCCGCCGCCGTGTCCAAGGATCCGGGCACCGCGCTGCGGGTGCACACCCGCGAGGAGCTTGGCGTTGACCCCACCGAGCTGCCGTCCCCCGCGCTGGCCGGCGTGGCCTCGCTGTTCGCCTTCTCTCTCGGCGCGCTGTTGCCGCTGCTGCCGTACCTGGTCGGCTTCCCGGTCCTGGCCGCCACGCTCGTTATCACCGCGGTGGCCCTGGCGGCGGGCGGGATGATCGTCGGCAAGCTCACCGGGCGGTCGGTGCTGCGTTCCGGCCTCCGTCAGCTTGTCCTCGGCGGTGTGGCCATCGGCGTGACCTACGCGATCGGCGTCCTCGTTGGTCATCACACCGGCTGAGCAAACCGTACCCGGCCAGTCCGGAGCACGCTGACTCCGGGTGCGGAGCGCTAGGCTTACCGGGCCGTACCGTTCCTGCCGCAGGAGATGCGCTCCCGATGAGTTCCGGCCGCCCCGTACTCGATCTGCTTGACCGTTTCCAGCCGCGCGGCGAGGCGGAGGCGGCCGACGTCCGGCGGACGCGTGAGCTGGCGGCCAGCACGGCGGATCCGTGGCTGCGTTCGAGCCCGCTGCACGTCACCGCGTCGGCGGTGATCGTGCACCCGGACAGCGGCCGCGTGCTGCTGCGCTGGCATCAGCGTCAGCAGGCGTGGCTTCAGGTCGGCGGTCACGGCGATCCAGGGGAGAGTGATCCGCTGGCCATCGCGCTGCGCGAAGCGCGCGAGGAGAGCGGCCTGACCGACCTGGAGCCGTGGCCGGACGCGGAACTGTGCCAGGTGGCGATCGTCTCGGTGCCGGCGAACAGCAAGGAGCCCGCGCACGAGCACGCCGACGTCCGGTTTATCTTCGCCACGCGCGATCCGGACGCGGCCCGGGCGGAGTCTCCCGGCGCGCCGCTGCGCTGGCTTCCCGCCAGGGAGGCCGTGGACGCCACGTCCGAGGCCAACCTGCGCGACATGCTGTCCCGGGTGGAGCGCCTGCTCAGCTGACCGGCAGTCCGGGACGGCCGGCCCGGTTGGCTGGTCAGGCTCCTGCCCGAGCCCGTTCGGCATCCGGTCCTTGACCTTGTCCCAGGGGCAAGCCGCACTCTTGAGGCACCCGGACGATGCGACTTCGCCGTCCCCCTCGTCCCCGGTCAGGTCAGATAGAGGGCGCGCAGGGTCACGATGAGGGCCACCAGCGCCACCGCCAGCAGCGCCTTGACGACCAGGCTCCTTTCGTAGCCGGCGGGCTCGCGGATCTCGCGCCGCCTCGACGGCGCCCGGCTCTCGGCGGAACCGCCCGGGATCTCCCGCTGGCCCGGCGGCCCCCGGCGGCGGGCCAGCGTCATGGACAGGCCCTCGCTTCCGCTGTCTTCCCGCGCTGAACCCGCGTGCTGGCTTCCATCTGTCCCCCGCACTACCAACCAGAAGTAGCCTTATAATCACGTTCTGTTCGTTTACCAAGGTAGCAGTGCTTTCGTGTGAAGGCGAGATACCCTACGCCGACCGGGACAACGTTCGCCGGAGTTCCGCTGCGGCGGGGCCGTCAGCGCGTCTGTTAGCCCGAAGTTCCCCCCGAGCCGATTGGTCAACGCGTTTGACCAGGTGGTAGAACCCTTGATCACGGAAATTACATGACTACGTAGTCATGAGCTGAGGCTGTTTCACCTGGTCAGCGCCTATATCGGTTCGCCACTGGGGGGAACTACGGGTTAGCGCGCCTGCTCTCGGCCGCCGGGGCCGCCGGGTCCGCTGGGGCCGCCGGGTCCGCCGGGTCCGCCGGGTCCGCTGGGGCCGCCGGGTCCGCCGGGGCCGCCGGGTCCGCCGGGGCCGCCGGGTTTGTCGACCGGGCGGGTGATGGCTTCCCGAACGCGGGCGAGCAGGGCCGCCTCGGTGAACGGTAGGCGGTCACCGCGCCGACCTTCGGGTCGGCCAGGTGGCGCGTCATCTTGCGCAGCGAGTCCGGCTCGGAGATGATGTCGGCGTCCATGATCAGGAGCGCTTCCATCCAGTCGTCGGCCAGGATGGTGATCAGGCCGTGGTTGAGCGTGTGTGCCTTGCCCTGACCGCCTTTCTCCCGGCGCAGGTGGATGACGCTACCGGGGTACTGCGCAGCCTTGCCGAGGATCACATCCGGTGTCCCATCCGTGCTCGCGTCGTCGACCACGAAGATCCGTAGCGCATTCTGCGGATAATCCAGCAGCATCAGCCGGTCGATCGACGTCCCGATGACCGCGGCCTCGTTCCAGGCCGGGATCACGATCGCGACCCGGGGAAAGTACGGCTTGCACGCGCCGTAGTGGTTGCGCAGGAAATGGGCCGCGATGAGCAGGAATTGACAGGCGGCGGCCACTTCCGGAACGGCGCCGGCCATGACGAGGACGATGAGGAGCCAGTCACCTCCGGTGCGGAGATCATGACTCACCACAATCAGGCCCGCGCCAGGGCGCTCACGGCGATCCGGACGGAATCGTAGACGCCGATGTCCCGGCAATGGTGGCATCACTTCCGGCCACCAGGTGCACCCCGGCGTCCGCCATCGCCGCGATGCGGCGGGCCGACGGGCAGGACCACTTCTCGTTCACCTCGACCATCGCGCCCGCACGCGCCACCCGGCCGGCCAGGTGGGCCAGCAGGGGGGCGGCGATGCCGGCGGCGGCGAACTTCTCCCGCGCGTACGCCAGCGGCCGCAGTTCCGCGTCGACGGTCGGCCCTCGGCCCGCGCCTTCCGGCCCGCCTCGACCAGTTCGGTGGCCTTGGCCACCAGGTCGTCCGCCGCGACCGGCTTCTGCATAAACTCGGCCGCCGATTTCCGCAGCGCCGTGACCGCGTAGTCGACGCTCGGGTGACCGGTGAGCACGGCGACCGGCAGGCCGGGCACCAGACGACGGACCCGGTCGAGCAACTCCAGCCCGGACATGCCCGGAAGCTCGATGTCGGTGATGAGCAGATCCCATTCCTCGGTCTCGATGCGGTGCAAGGCGCCCGCGGAGTCGAGTTCGTGCGTTACGTAGAAGCCGCCGCGCGAGCCGACGGGGACGGCGTAGAGATGTGCCGCCAAATCCGCTCCAAGTTTCCGGAGACCGCTTGCCTGATGTTCACCGCGTACGCAGACGACCGGGCGCTCCTCGGTGCGATCATGGCAGGGGCCCGCACACGGACCACCACTCGGCGCCACGGATATGCGTCAAAATGAGACGTGCGTAAATGACCGCTGGATAGCGAAAGGTGACCAGCCAATTGCCGCTCCGGGCCGCTCAGCCGGCGTAAGGTAACGCCAACGTGACAGGTAATGAAACAGCATCTTGCGTAGCCCGGTGCCTGGCGCTCACAATACGAATGGTGAATGGATCAGCCCCCGCCGCTCGTGACGTTAGTCCCTACCGCTCTTTCCGCCGGCCTTGATACTAGTAGCCCTCGGCGGGAGTGTATTGCTGCGCCGGGGGCGGTTCATGGTCGCGCAAATGTGCTGAGGGGCAGACCCGGGGAGGTTCGACTACCTCGCCGGCAGGAGTTTGGTCGAAGTTCATGCATCGTTTGCCTGCAATTAACGTTCCGAAAACTACGGTGGGTGCGACATATGGCGCACACTGGGATGACCCGGTGGGCTTGACGGGACTGGCGAGGTGTTGGGTCGACCGCTAGCATCAATTCCGGTCAGGCCGAGAATCGGCTCACACCATGGCATTGTGCGTGGCAACGCCTGGCAGAAAAGGAAGCGATACAGGTTGCCGCGCATGGCGGGCAATAACAAAGGGGTATCGAATATGCAACATGTGCGCGTCAAAGGGGTCACAACGGCGGGAGTCACCCTCGTCGCGGTGGCTTTGTCCCTTGCCGCCTGCAGCTCGAGCTCGTCCAGCAGCAGCGCCAAGTCGAGTAGCAGCGCCTCGTCCGGCAGCGGCAGCAGCGGCGCCAAGCTCTCGGGTTCACTTAACGGCAGCGGATCGACCTTCCAGACTGCCTTCCAAGAGGCAGCCATCCAGTCCTTCAAGGCGGTCCAGCCCAACATGACGGTCAACTACGGCGGCGGCGGCTCCGGCAAGGGGCGGACGGACCTGTCCTCGGGGGTGGTCAACTTCGCTGGCTCGGACTCGCCGATCCCGTCCTCTGAGGAAGCGAACTTCAAGGGCAAGACGGTGCTCTACTTCCCCGTCCTGATCGGCCCGATCACGATGGCGTACAACCTGTCAGGCGTCAGCAACCTCAAGCTGACGCCGGAGGTCATCGCGAATATCTTCCAAGGCAAGATCACGTCGTGGAACAACTCGGCGATCGCTTCGATCAACCCCGGTGTCAGCCTGCCCAGCACCCCGATCACCGTCGCCGTCCGCTCCGATTCGTCGGGCACGACGCAGAACTTTTCCCTGTTCCTCCAGACGGCCGCGCCAAGCGTGTGGACGCTCGGCAGCGGCTCGACCATCAAGTGGCCCTCCACCGCCCGCGCCGGCAACGGCAACGGCGGGGTGGCGCAGATCGTGAAGTCCACCCCGGGAGCCATCGGGTACGTGGACTACGCCGACGCCAAGGCCTCCGGGCTGACGTTCGCATCGGTCAAGAACAAGGACGGCAACTACGTCGCGCCCACCCCGGAGTCGGCGTCCGCGGCCGCGGACGGGGTGACCGTCGCGCCGAACCTTACGTTCCACGCGGTCTGGGCGACGGGCGCGAACGCGTACCCGATCACCTATCAGTCGTGGGATCTGGTCGTCCAGAGCCAGTCGAGCACGAACACCGCGGACATGCTCAAGGCCTACATCGGCTACCTGCTCGGACCCGCCCAGAAAACGCTCGCCAGCCTGGGCTACGCGCCGCTGCCGTCCAGCCTCGACCAGAAGGCCACGGCACAGCTGAGCATGATCGGTTCGTCATCGTCGGCGGCGCCGTCATCGAGCGCGTCGCCATGAGTGCCGTGATGCAGATGTACGTGATGCGGATGTACCAGAAGGGTTCGATGTCGTGAGCACGGTCACGCGGGCGGATCCGGCCACCCCGGCCGGATCCGCCCGCGCCTTGTCAGAACGGCGGCCGCTCGGCGACCGCGGCTTCCAGGTCCTCACGCTCGCGTGTGGCCTGTTGGTGCTGGTGATCCTCGTCCTGATCGCCGTCTCGACCAGCCAGCAGGCCTCGTCGTGGTTCAGCACCGAGGGCCTGAAGATCTTCGCGAACAACTGGAACCCCTCGGCCAACCAGTTCGGTGCCCTGGCCTTCATTTACGGCACGGCCATCACGGCGGTGATCGCGCTCGTGATGGCCGTCCCGGTCAGCGTGGGCATCGCCTTGCTGCTGACCGAGGTCGTGCCGTACCGTTGGTCACGGCCGATCGTGTACGTGATCGACCTCCTGGCGGTGGTCCCGTCCGTGGTCTGGGGCCTGTGGGGCATCTTGGTGTTCGCGCCCTGGATCCAGGGGATCTACAGCTCGATCGGCTCGGGCGTCAACGGCATCCCGGTAATCGGCAGCCTGTTCGGGCCGCCCACCAGCGGGGCGTCGTTCTTTACCGCCGGCATCATCCTGGCCTTCATGATCACGCCAATCGTGACCTCGCTGTCACGCGAGGTCATCGCGACGGTGCCGCAAATCGACCGGGAGGGCGCGTACGCGCTGGGCGCCACCCGGTGGGAGATGATCCGCGGCGCCGTCTGGCCGCACAGCCAGGGCGGCGTCGTCGGGGCGGTGCTGCTCGGCCTGGGCCGGGCGATGGGCGAGACGATCGCCGTAGCGCTGGTGATCGGCTCGTCAGCCACGATCACGTCGCACCTGTTCGCTCCCGGCTACAACATGGCCGCGGTCATCGCGAACCAGTTCGGCGAGGCCTCCGGCGTGTTCCGCGCCGCGCTGATGGGGATCGGCGTGCTCCTGTTCGTCTTCACGATCATCATCAACGTCATCGCCCACGCGGTGGTGGAGCGCTCCGCCCGGCGCATGAGGGGTGCCTGATGGCCGTCGTCGCCGGACAGCCGCAGCAGGTCGACCTGCGAGAGCCGAAGGGCTGGCGGCGCAGCAGCAACCGCATCGTGACCTGGCTGATGGTGCTCGCGTTCGTGCTCGTGATCATCCCGCTGGGGTTCGTCCTGGTCACGACGGTCGTCAAGGGCGTCTCGATCATCAGCTGGCAGTTCCTGACCAGCTCGATCCCGCCGAATGTGGCGCCCGCGGACGTGGGCGGAATGGGGCCGGCGATAGTCGGCACGATCGAGATCACGGCCGTGGCCACGGTTATGGCCGTGCCGCTCGGCATCCTGGGCGCGATCTACCTCAACGAGTACGGCGGCAGGAACTGGCTGGCGGCGCTCATCGGGTTCTTCAGCGACGTGATGACGGGCGTGCCCTCGATCATCATGGGCCTGTTCATCTTCTCGATCTGGGTGCTGCACTTCGGCTTCTCGGGCTTTGCCGGCGCTCTCGCCCTGGGCTGCCTGATGCTGCCGATCGTGATCCGCTCCACCGATGAGATGCTGAAGCTGGTCCCGAACTCCCTGCGCGAAGGGAGCTACGCCCTCGGTGCCACCAAGGCCCGCGTGACGGTGACGGTGGTGTTGCCGGCGGCGATCGGCGGGATCGTCAGCGGCGCGATGCTCGCCGTCGCCCGGGCCGTGGGTGAGACGGCGCCGCTGCTGTTCACCATCCTCACGGTGACCACGGTGAACAAGAACGTGTTCAGCGGCGCCAACACCTCGCTGCCCTCTCAGATCTTCACGAACGCGAACTCGCCCTATACCGGTGCGCAGGACCGTGGCTGGGGCGCGGCGCTTACCCTCATCGTCATAGCCTTCGTCCTCATGGTCGTCGCCCGCTTCGTCACCGCACGATTCTCTAGATTCTCCCGCTAGAAATGCTTCGACAGAAAGCCGCGCTAGGAACATCATGGACATGCCAGAGCAGAACGTCGCCGCCAATACCCAGCTGCCCAAGTCCCAGGTGCAGATGACGCCAGGCGCATCTGCGCTCGATAAGCCGGGCGCGACTGTCTTCGATGCGGAGAAGGTCTCGTGCTATTACAGCTCCTTCCGGGCCGTCACGGAGGTCTCGCTGTCCATCTACGAGAACGAGATCACGGCGTTCATCGGCCCGTCGGGGTGCGGCAAGACGACGGTGCTGCGGACGCTGAACCGCATGAACGACCTCGTGCCGGGCGCTCACGTCGAGGGTGACGTGCGCTACCGCGGGGCGTCGCTGTACGCCAAGGATGTTTCCCCGATCGCCGTGCGGCGGCGCATCGGGATGGTCTTCCAGAAGCCGAACCCGTTCCCGAAGTCGATCTATGACAACGTCGCCTACGGGCCGCGCATCAACGGCGAGCACAATAAGGGCAAGCTGAACGAGATCGTCGAGGAGTCGCTGCGCGGGGCCGCGCTGTGGGACGAGGTGAAGGACCGGCTGAACAAGTCGGGCCTGGGCCTGTCCGGCGGGCAGGCGCAGCGGCTGTGCATCGCCCGCACGCTCGCCGTCAAGCCGGACGTGGTCCTGATGGACGAGCCCTGCTCGGCGCTCGACCCGATCGCCACGGGCGCCATCGAGGACCTGATGCGGCAGATCAAGTCGCAGTACACCATCGTCATCGTCACGCACAACATGCAGCAGGCCACGCGGGTCAGCGACCGCACCGCCTTCTACTCCGTGCTCCGCAACGAGAAAAGCGATACCCGCACGGGCGTGCTGGTCGAGTACGGGCGGACCGAGCAGATCTTCCAGGACCCGCACGACGAACGCACCAAGTCCTATGTCACCGGCCGGATGGGCTAAGCCGTGCCCGGAATCCTGGTCGGTGTGGACGGCTCAGACCACTCGGGTTACGCCCTTCGCTGGGCGATGCAGGAGGCCGTGCTGCGTCATCTCCCGCTGACCGTCATGACCGTTCACCCGGGCCCCGTTCGCCCGGCCACCATGAGTTTCTGGGGTCTGCGCACCTACCCCGAGAACAGCTTTGACCAGGACCTGGTGCGGGCGACGGTCCAGCAATTCGTGGATAAGGCCGCGAGTGAGATCGGCGGGACGGCACCGGAGGTCACCGTGAGCGTGGCCGAGGGGGAACCCGCCGAAGAACTCGTCAAGGCCTCACGTGACGCCGACCTGCTCGTCGTGGGGTCCCGCGGCGGCGGCGGGTTCGCCAGGCTCCTGATGGGTTCGGTGAGCATTCATGTCGCGCACCACTCGCAATGCCCCATCGTGATCATCCCCGCGTCCGGGAGGCTATGACCATGGTCGAACATCGGCAAGAGTTTCAGCGTGAGCTGGACGGCATCGAAGCCAAGGTCATCGAACTGTTCGCCATGGTCGCGGAGGACCTGGGCGGGGCGACCCATGCCCTCCTGAGCGGCGACAACGAGGTGGTCAAGGTGCTGGCCGAACGCGATCTGGTCATCGACGCCCTCTACACCGAGATCGAGGAACTGGTCAACCGGAATATCGCGCTGCAGGCACCCGTCGCCACAGACCTGCGCTTCCTGCTCTCCGTGCTGCGCATCGTGCCCGAGCTCGAGCGCTCCCACGACCTCGTCGTAGACATTGCCCGCCGGGCCGACCACATTCTTAGCGACGACCTCTCGCCGCGCAGCCGGGGGATCGTCGAGCGAATGGGGAACCTCGTATCCGACATGTGGCGCCAGGCCGCGGACGCCTGGTACCAGCGGGACCGTTCCGCCGCGGCCGCGCTGGCCGAACGCGACGACGAGATGGACGACCTTCACGCCAGCTTGATCGCCGAGCTTGCCTCAGGACGGATGGCAATACCGGTGACGATGGAGATGACGCTGGTGGCGCGCTTCTACGAGCGTCTCGGCGACCACGCCGTCAACATCGCCCGCCGTGTCATCTACCTGGCCGGATCCCAACCCCCGCGGTAGCCGCGCGGGCTGGCATGATCATGGAAGCAGGACCGGAGCGAAGGCGCGCACGACCGCGAGGGTCCCGTTGAAATGCGTGTCCAGCCCCAGCCGGATCCTGTCCAGGTCCCCCCGTGACGAGGTTCTGGAAGGTGGACACGCCCCGCGTTATTGACCAGCAGGGCGACGTCTGTGGCGGCGGCAGCCGCGGCGGCCATGCGGCGGCAGGGGCTTGGCCGCAATTAGCGCCGATTCTCGCGGCGGGTAGTTATCCCCTGGCTGACTGGATGGCATCCGGCCGCAGGGGACTGCCTCTGGTCTGTGTGCAGGCATTTTGTGCGATAGCTCCGCTACGGGCGGCCATTAGGTGGGGTATGTAACGCTGACTGGTCGTGTCAGATGGCTGCTAATGTCATACCGGACGGCCCGCCGGCACCACGGTAGTACAGGCTTACAGCCATGTAATTCATGGCGGGATGACCCGGTACCGGCGCGTCTGCGGGAGATCCCGTCGCAGACGTGGTGAACTAGCAGCATCGACCAGTCAGCGAAAGACCCTCAACCTACCCGGCCCGGCGGGGAGTTCTTCCTGCGCCCGCAATCCCCGGCGCACCGGCGGTATGAGGCGCTGCGCGCCTACCTGGCCGAGGGACTGCCCGCGGCCGAGGCCGCCGCCCGGTTCGGCTACACCCCGGCATCGCTGGCCTCGGCGGTACGGGACTTCCGCGCGGGCGCGCGGGAGTTCTTCGTCACCGGCAGGCCCGGCCCGAAGGCCGCGCCGGCCAAGGACGCCGCCCGGCCGCGGATCATCGAGCTGCGCGCCGCCGGGCACTCCATCGACGAGATCGCCCAGGCTCTCGCCGCCGAGGGCACCCCGCTGAACCGGACCGGGATCGCCGAGGTGATCGCCGCCGACGGGCTGCCCCGGATGTGGCGCCGCCCCGACGCCGAACGCGGCGGACCGGCCCGGGAGATCCAGGCCCGCGCCGAAGCCGCGGATTTCGCCGCGCTGCCCGGGCGGGCTGAGACCCGGCTGGCCGGGCTGTTCCTGGCCATCCCGGACCTGATCGCGCTCGGCGTGCCGGACATGGTGGCCGCCGCGGGCTACCCGTCCACCCCGAAGATCCCCGCCCTGTCGTACATCTTGTCGCTGCTGGCACTCAAGCTGACATCGACCCGGCGGGTCTCCCACGTCTACGACATCGCCGCCGACCCCGGCGCCGCCCTGTTCGCCGGGCTCACGGCCTTGCCGAAGGCCACCGCGCTGACCACCTACTCCTACCGGCTGCAGCATTCCCGGCAGGCCGCGTTCCTGACCGCGCTGGACAAGGGCGCCATCGCGGCCGGGCTCGCCCAGGGGGAAGCGCTAAACCTGGACTTCCACGCCGTGATGCACTGGGGTGAGGACCCGGTCCTGGAGAAGCACTACGTGCCCCGCCACTCCCAGCGCACCCGGTCGGTGCTGACCTTCTTCGCCGAAGACGCCCGTCACCCGCACCCTGGTATACGCCAACGCCGACCTGTCCAAAGCCAGCCAGAACCGGGAGGTCATCGCGTTCGCCGACCACTGGAAGGCCGTCACCGGATCCGACCCGGCGCTGCTGATCTTCGACTCCAAGCTCACCACCCAGGCCGTGCTCGCCGAACTGGATGACCGGCAGATCGGGTTCATCACTTTGCGCGCCCGCCACCCCGGCATCACCAAGGCCCTGGCCGCCCTGCCCGCCACCGCCTGGACATCCATGACCCTCGGCCGGGCCGGCGGCAAGACCCGCCGCGTCAAAGTGCACGACGACCCCACCGCGACCCTGTCGGCCTACCCGCGCCCGATCCGCCAGCTCGCCGTCACCGGCCTAGGCCACGACCAGCCCACCTTGCTGATCACCAACCGGCCCCAGCTCCCGGCCCGCCAGGTCATCCAGTCCTACGCCCGGCGGATGAACATCGAGCAGCGCCTCGCCGAAGCGATCCAGTCGTTCAGCCTGGACGCCCTGGCCGGCGCAGTCCCGCTCAACGTCGACCTCGACGTCATGCTGTCCGTCCTGGCCCACACCGTCTGCGCCGCGCTGCGCCGCCGCCTGCCCAGCTACGCCACCGCCACCCCCGACACCCTCCAGCGGCGGTTCCTGAACACCGGCGGCATCATCGAAAACCACCGCGGCCAGACCACCATCCGGCTAGCCCGGCGCACCTACTCACCAGTCCTGCGCCAGGCCAGCCTCCCCGACACGATCACCGTGCCCTGGTGGGAAGGCCGAACCCTCCGCTACCAGTACGACTGACCAGACTGGGGGCCGATTCGCTTAGTGAAAATCAGCGTTAGCGCAAGAAGCGCATCAGGCGACGGACACGCATCTACTGCTGACGGGCTTAGGGGGCACTGCTGGCCGTGCCCCTCGGCTTGTGGCCGGCCTGTGCAGACGTGCTGGCCGCGAGCAGTGAGGCCTTGAGCTGTGTGTACTCCTCCGTGGACAGCATGCCTTCGGCATGGAGCCGTGCGAGCCGGTCGAGCCGGTCGGCGATCTGAGCCGCATCGTGCTCCGTGACGTCCGTTTCCTTGGCCAGCGCCTGGGCGGTGCTGCGGATCTCGAAGGCGAGCGCGCAGTAGATGACGCCCGTTGCCACTGCCCACAGGCCGATGATCGTGATCAGAAGCGCCAGGGTTGCCTCGGGCCTTCGCATCGCCCAGATGCCGAGCAGCAATTCGATCACGCCAAGCGAGAAGGTGAACCCCCAGTGTGGGAGCTCACGGCGGCGGGAGAGGGAGGTGACGATGTGGAAGCTGCCGGACACAGCAAGCCATGCGCCGACGAAAAAGGCCAGGACGAGGAGGGACGGGCCAGGCCAGGCGACGAGGACGACACCGGCGATGACTCCGGCGATCCCGGCAACGACTTGCTCGCCCGATGTCCTGCCCGCATACGCGGGACTGAATGCGAGCGCTATCCCGCGGATGACGAAGACCACGCCCGTGATGATGACCAGGGCGTGCACGGTCCAGTCGGTGGCCAGGATCGCGAGCCCAAGCCCGATCGAGATGAGGCCCGTGAGGAAAGGTATCCACCACAAGTGCCTGATCTGCTCGGCAACTTCCCGCAGCGGCGAGTGCGGGCCCTCGCCGAGGCTAGTGCTCTGGCTCATCGGATCATCCCTTGCATCGCGGCGGCACTCATGGTTGGCCCTGCCCTGATCATGCCCCATAAGCCGATCCTCGGCCCGACCTGACCAGGGCAACGATGCTGGCTGGACTCGCTGCTGGAGCCTCGACGAGGCCAGCGGTTCACCCCCCGAGTTCATCGAGGCGGCGCGCCCTTGCCGTCACGCTTGCTTGCGGACTGAAGCTAGCGGGGCAGCTGTCACTGCCCGTCATTAGGCTTTCCCGAGTGATCTGACGAGACTTGTGGATTTCGGCGACAAGTGGCGTGAGAGTGGATGTTAGGACTGGCCCCGATGGCACCGGAGCCGGGGGCATCGATACAGGCCACTGACATTAAGGGGAAAGGAGCCGGCATCGTGGACATGAAGCTCGAGGTGGTCGTCATCCCGGTCTCGGATGTCGACCGCGCAAAGGAGTTCTATGGGGGGCTCGGCTGGAGGCTCGATGCCGACCGCGCCGCTGGTGACAACTTCCGCATCGTCCAGCTCACACCTCCGGGCTCCGACTGCTCGATCCAATTCGGCACGGGCATCGCCTCGGCCGCGCCCGGTTCGGCCCGGGACCTGTACCTGATCGTCTCCGACATCGAGGCTGCGCGCGCCGAGCTCGTCGCCCGCGGTGCCGAGGTCAGCGAGGTGTTCCACGAGGGGGCGCCCGGCGCCCGGTTCCAGCACGACGGCCCGGACGGCCGCGTCAGCGGCCCTGCGCCCGAGCATGCCAGCTACGGCTCGTTCGTCTCGTTCAGCGACCCCGACGGCAACAGCTGGCTGTTTCAGGAAGTCACGACCCGGCTTCCCGGCCGCGTCGACCCGGCGGCGACGTCGTTCGGCTCCGCGAGCGACCTGGCCAGCGCGATGCGGCGCGCGTCGGCCGCCCACGGCGAGCACGAGAAGCGCATCGGCGCGGCCGACGCGAACTGGCCCGACTGGTACGCCGAGTACATGGTGGCGGAGCAGGCCGGGACGGAGCTGCCGACGTGAGCGACCGCACGGGATCCCGGTTGACGAGCACCTGCGCGCCGGCCAGCGGCCCTGGGTGATCGGCGACGTCAACGGCATCTGGCCGCTGACCCATGTCGGCGAAGTCGGCTGCCTTGGGGCGGGCAACTCGGGTACATCAGGGAGACTCAATGGGGCCGATCCACGCGGCGGCAACGGCTGGCCGACGACAGTGAAGCGCTCCCCAGCAGCCGGGCGCAGGGCGTCGGCCCGGTACCGATTAGATAATCTGCCCGCCTCCGCACCCGGATCTATCAGTAGGCGCCACGCAAATATTCGGCTCCGTAATCGTTTAAGCCGACTGCAATTTACTTGTTAGTCCTGTGGCCGTGCCGTGCCCTTCCAAGCCGACGAAAAACCAGGGCGCGGCCCGCCCGCTCGCGAAGCCGGGCCGGTTCGTCCCGGGCCAGAGCCGGTCGCACTCCGGTTCATTGCCCGGACCTGGCGCTTGCGGGCGCCGATGCCGCAGCGGTGCCGGTGTCCTCGGCGTGGTAGCGGGCGAGCAGTTCCTGCTCCTGCGGTTTCCTGGGGAACAGAAAGAACACGAGCGCCATGCCGAGCAGGACCGCGACGACGCCGGCCGTGTAGGCCCACTGGTCGCCCGCCAGGAACGAGGCCTTTGCCCCGGCCGTGATCTGCTTGGCGTACTGCGGGTACTGTTTCGCGACCTCCGCGGCGCTCGAGAACGACTTTGTCAGCTCGTTCTGGACGTTGGCTGTTATCTGCTGCTTGTGCGGCGCGGCCGCGATCGCGGCCGAAACCGCCGCGGCGTATCCCGCCGCGAGCAGCGCGCCAAAGATCGACTGCATGACCGCGCCACCCAGGTCGCGCTGCAGGTCAGCCGTGCCCGACGCCATCCCCGCGCGCTGGACCGGGACCGAGCCGGTCAGGGAGTGGGAGGCGGGCGTACCGGCGAAGCCGACCCCGATCCCGATCAGGGCGTACGCCAAGCCGACCTTCCAGTACGGGATGTGCTGCTTCCACAGCAGGAGCATTGTGAGGAAACCAAGCAGGAAGAACGCGTACGCCGGCGAGGAGGGTAAACCTGGAACCGCGCGTGTTCACCAGCTTGGCCGAGCCCGGAGCGACAACCACCATGAACACCGCCATGGGCAGGATTGCGAGCCCGGCGTCCAGCGCCGAGTAGCCGAGCACGTTCTGCAGGAACTGCTGGCCCACGAACATCGCGCCCATCATTGCGCCGAACACGATGATCCCTGCGGATCCCGCCACCCAGAAGGTTCGGCGGCCTGCGACGTGCAGGTCGTACAGGGGATTACGTGCCCTGTGCTGCCGGATGACGAAAGCTACGACCGAAGCGATCGTGATGACCGCCAGCCAGAGGGTCACCGTGCCCTTGCCAGGAACAGGGGCGAAGTTGATCGCCAGGACAAGCGCGCCCACGAACAGGATGGACAGGAGGCCGCCAAGGTTGTCGACGGGACCAGTCGTCTCGTTGACGTGGGCAGGGACGAAAGCGAGCGACATCGCCAAGGCCACGACGGCAAGCGGCAAGGTGATCAAGAACACCGACCCCCACCAGAACCGCAGCAGCAACGCCCCGGCGATCAGCGGGCCCAGTACGGAGATGGCGCCGCCGAGACCCGACCACAAGGCGATCGACCGGGTGCGCCCTGGCCCCGACCACAGGGCCGTGATCACCGCGAGCGTTGTCGGGTAGGCCATGCCCGCCGAGAGCCCGCCGAGGACACGGGTGGCGACAAGCACACCGCCTGTTGGCGCGTAGGCGGCGAACAGGCATGCCGGGACCGACAGCACCACGCCAAGAATCAGCATCAGCTTGCGGCCATAGCGGTCGCCAAGGGCACCCAGGTACAGCACCGAGCAGGCAAGGCCGAGTGAGTATCCGACGGAGATGAGGTCGATAGCGGTCTGCGACGAATCGAACGCTCTGCCGATGGCAGGCAGCGCGACGAGGGCCACGGCGAGGTTCAGGTTCGCCACGGCCGCCACCAGGATCAGCGAGATGAGCACCAGGCCCGCGCGCGCCGGCGCGGCCGGTACCTCAACCGGACCCATCGCCGAAGTGCTTGTTGCCCTTGCCATCTCGCTCATCCTCTCGACGGGAGGCGGGTCGGCGCGTCCCGCCCCGCCGTGCCGATCCCACGGCAGCGAACCTGGTCGGCCGGACGATTGTCGCGGAATCTATAGCCACCACGTGCAATTGACTGATTATCCGAATTCGGCAGTCTTAGGCGCTTAGTGGGGAGATCTTGGCATCAGCTAGCTAAAACGCATGTCAATATGGAGATCATCTTACTCAGATCCTGATTCTTGGGCAGCTTACCAGCGTCGCCATCATCCGTTCCGAGTGAAACCACCGGGCCCTTTCTGTCAAAATGAGTGAGACAAGCGACATGTAATTCTTTTAAGGCGAAGCGGGCGAGACAGGACGTTCGAGACAGTGACGATGACCCTTGCCGACCAGTATTTTCCCGCGCCCGCATCCCTGTCCCCGCCACCGCACCCGTCATGACGGCGAGCAGCACCCGTTCGCCGTCATGACGTCCGTCTGCTGCGCCCGTTTTGACGGTAACCCGAGCCAGGACGAAGGTGCCGAGGGCCACGGCGATCGTCCCGATGGCAGTCCAGTCAGCGGCATTTAGTATCAATGGATCACAGGGTATGAGCAGAACGTGAACCGCTTGCGACACGGCAACGCGATGACCTTAATGTCCTCAAGTTAACGTGTCGCTACTAATTTCCCTTAATTCCCTTCTGCTGAGCTATTGCATCCGATGACACAACAAGCTTGACGCATTCATTACCGAACTCTATTATCAGGTGGCTCTTTACCAACAAGGAGGAGGAAGTCCTGTGACCCAAACTGCGATCAGCCCGCAGCCAAAAGTCATTCGGCGGGTACTCGATTATCCCGTTCCGAAGGAGGTCATCGAGAAGTACGTCGACAAGTACGAGCTAACCGAGCAGGTAGCCCGGGAGCATGAGCGCGAATTCAAGCGCTACATGGCAATGTGCCTAGCTGACCCCGAAGCCGCTTACGGGATGTTCGGCCCGATCGACGAGTTCTGGCACACGTGGATCCTGTTCACGCGAGAATGGCACGAGTTCGGTGAGGCCGTGGCCGGACACTACATCCACCATCGGCCGACTACCCGTGCGGAGAAGGATCTGGTTCGCTCAGCCCAAGCGCCCAGCGCTTACCGGCGCTTCCTGGCAGCGTATCCCGCCTTCTTCGGAGAGGAAGCACCAGCCCATCTCTGGCCCCGCCAGGAGGCAATGGCCGGAGCAGACTATTCGTGTTTCAACTGTTGGGGTGGATGCAGCCATAACGGCTGCTCCGGGGGCTGCAACTAGCCTGTAGCTGAACGGCCTGGGCTGGGAATCCTTCCCAGCCCAGGCCTAATTTTTTTCAGAACTAAGTTATAAATCAAATATAATAACTAATGCGATGACTATCAACCGCTACACCCTCGAAAACGTTACTTACAGTGGCGCCATTTTTGTGCATGAGTGGCTGGGCTCGGTGTCGTGGGCAGCCATTGCGGTGATCCCCTCCGTTCTGGCCACGCCGGGCTAACCCCAATGCCATGGACTTGAGCGTTTTTGGCGTGGTTGGGGTTCAGCGGTGCGGGCGGTGGGCGGGAGGCTGTTTAGTAACGGAGCGTGACGCCGCGCCTAGGGCCGTCGTTGCGCGTGCCTGGCGGTGACGGCCGGGAATCGGGGTCTGTGCTGTACCGGTCCGGGGTGAACTGGCATTGCGCGGCGCGGCGTTACGGGTGATATGGGCGGGACTCCTGTAGAAGGCGTGGTATCTGACGCCAGTCTTCGCACAGGAGTCCCGGGTGAAGTTCTACCGTGCCGCGCCGCTGAATACCATTCCAGCAGGTCAGGACGATCCGGCTGAGCTGGGTGGCGCGGTGATCGCGATCCGGCTGGCGGACCTGGTCTGGCCGGCCGGCCCGGCGGCCAAGGCCGGCCGCACGGCGCTGGTGGTGGCCGGCACCCCGCGGATCCGGACCGGGGAGCAGCTGGTGTTCGTGAAGGTGGCCGCGGTCGCGCCGGCGGTGGTCCGCCGGGACGGCAAGGTGCAGGCCGGCGGGCATCCGGCTGATCACGCCCGGCTGGGCGCCCTGGAACAGCAGCTCGATGAGCTGGCCGGTCCCGGGGTGATCGATGAGATCGCCGCGCGGGCGGTGCTGTCGGGGAAGGTGAAAGGCAAGGTCAGGCGGTCGATGACGGCCGCGGCGGCGATCCGCGCGACGATCTTGATGGCGCTGATGCCGGACGCGGACTATGCCGGGGTGCTGGCCGCGGTCTTCGGTGACCTGGCGCTGGTGCCGTGGCAGCGGCCGTTCCGGGTGCCCACCCCGAAGGTGCTGGGCAGCTGGCGGGCGGCCCTGGGCCCCGCGCCGCTGGCTGCGCTGCAGGACCGGCTGCTGGCGGCGGTCGGCGGCGAGCACCGCGACCACGACTACCGGGCCGTCCGTGCCGGCGAGCTGCGCCTGGGCTCGATCGACGGGTCCGTGACGCGGGTCCCCGATACTCCCGCCAACCGGAAGGCGTTCGGCTCGGCCGGCACCGCCGATGACGCCGGGCCCTACCCGCAGGTCCGTGACCTGCTGGCCAGTGACGCCTCCACCCGCGCCACGCTGGCAGTGGTCTCCGGCCCGTCCGGCGGGGCCAAGGCCGAGGGCGAGCAGACGCTGCTGGACACCATGATCACCCGGTACCCGGAGGTATTCACCAGCGACCGGATCTGGGTCCTGGATCGCAATTTCCCCGGCGCTGACCGGGTCGCCCGGATGCTGGCCACCGGCACCCACGTGCTGATCCGGGTCAAAAGCGACCTCGCCCTGCCCCGCACCGGCGGGTTCCTGCCCGACGGCAGCTACTGCAGCTACCTGACCGGCGGAGGCGGCCGCTGGTGCCTGAAGGTCCGCGTCATCGAATACCACGTGACCGTGGACGGCCAGGACGTCCCGGAGATGTTCTGCCTGATCACCGACCTGCATGATGACGCGGCCTACCCGGCCGCCGAGCTCGCGGGCGCCTATGCCTGGCGGTGGACCGGGTCCGAGACCGCGCTGAAGGAAGCCAAGTCCGCCATCGCCGGCGCCGGGCCCTCCGCCGGGCCGATCCTCCGCTCGAAAACCCCTGAGCTGATTGACCAGGAGCATGCCGCCTGGATCTGCGGCACCGAGCTGACCCGCGCCCTGGCCCGCGCCGCCGCCCGCCAGGCCGCCCCCGCCCGCAACGGCCACCGCGCCGGGCAGAAAGTCCAGCCCCGGCAGATATCGTTCACCGCCGCCCGCCGCGCCGGCCTGGACAGCACCCGGTCCGGCGCCGCCACCGCCAGCCTGCCGCCCGCCATCACCGCGGCCCTGCATCACGGCACCCTGCACGACCTCAGCAAACGCCGCATCGTCACCGGCCGGGACAGGCACCGCGACCGCAAGACCAAAACCCGCCCGGCATTTCCCGCCGCCGGGCGCGGCGTCACCACCCGCACCGCGGCCGCCCACGTCAGCATCTGCCGGCCAGCCGCGGCCTGACCGCGGCCCTCCCTGATTCCCTGCCCGAAACAGCCGGACGTGGAACCAGCCGCCCGCCCGGGAGCGACACCCGGGCCACGCCCATACCCGTGACGCTCCGCAACCACCAACCCGGACGATGACGCCCGCCCGGAAAGCTGGCCACGAACCCTGATCAAGCTGAAGTCCATGGCATTGGGGCTAACCCCGCCCTGAAAAACGGGGCTTGCGCCCTGCAAGGATTTGGTCACCGTCTACTCCTCCGACCGCAAGGGCCCCGCCCGGGCGCCCATCTGGGTCCGCTGCTCAGCGGATGTACAGTTCGTCCGCGTCGTACTCGGTGAACTCCATGTTCGACGCCACATCGGTCATGCCGAGCGACTGGAACGCGGGGAAGAGCTGCTCCGCTGACCACCGGTCCATATGGGCCTTGGACTGCCACACGGTCACCACGTGGAGCCCGTTCTCGTCCGTGCCGGCCGCCCAGGCGAGCAGGCCGTCGATGTCCTGGGGCGGGTTGTGCTTGGCGGCGACCGCGCGGAAGCCGTCGATCGTGATCCTGGGCGCCGCCGCGATGTGGATGTGTACCATGTTTGTCCTGCCTTTCCCGGGTTTGTGCTGGCAGGAAGGACGCTACGGGAAAGCCCGGGTCCGGCCATCCGGGGGAATCACTCACTGGAGTACTCATTCGCCGTCGGCCTGGGTACTCATAGACGGCTCGCGCCATGCTCGCCGCTGGCCCAGGCGGCGATCTGGCTGCGGTTGCGGAGCCCGAGCTTGGTCAGGATGTGCTAGACGTGGTTTTCGGCCGTCCGCTCGGAGACGTACAGGGTCTGGCCGATCTGCTTGTTGGTCAGTCCCCACCCGACCAGCCGGGCCACCTCGAGCTCGCGGGGGCTGAGGGGTGAGTCGCCGGCCGCCGCGGCCGTCAGCTGGGCTTGCAGCTGTCCGATCCACTCGGTGAATGGGGCCATCCCGAGCTGTTCGGCCTCGCGCGCGGCGGCGGCCAGCACGGCCAGCGCCTCGTCCCGGTCGCCGGGCGCCTGCCGGCGGGTGAGCGCGGCGGCGAGTTCGACGCGGGCTTGCACGGCGCAGCCGCGGGCGCCGTTGGCGTCGCAGATCGAGGCCGCCGTCTGCAGGTCTTCAACCGCCGGGTCGAGATGGCCCAGCGCGGCGGCCGCCTGTCCGAGCGGCAGCTCGACCGGGCCCATGTAAACCCCGGGTCCGGCGCCGTTCGCGACGTGCTGGCCGCGGAACGGCTCGAACCGCGCCGCCAGGAACTCGATGTCCTCCATCCGGCCGAGGCGGATGGCGACCGCAAGCCCGTGCGCCCAGGCCGCCATGCGCATCGCCGGTACCGGCGTCCAGGACCGGACCGGGCAGGCCTGCGCATAGGCGGCCTCAGCGGCGGCACGGTCGCCCTGGTGCAGGCGGATCAGCGCGAGGGTACGCGCGGGGAAGACGGTGGCGACGCCGCGGGTGGTGTCCACGGCATCCGGCATCAGGTGCGCGGGGCCTGGTCAAATAGCTCGATCATGCCGGATTCCGCCGAACCCGATGTGCAGGCCCGCCTGGCCGAGGATGACCGAGCAGCCGCCGAACGCGACCGGGTGTCCCATGTCGCTGAACACCTTGAACGCCTGCCAGGCCAGCTGCATCGCCTCGGTGAAGCGCCCGGCCGCCAGCGCGAGCGTCGCCGAGGTCTCCAAGAAGTGCCATCGGGCGAGCGGCCCGGGGAGCCGTTCCACGCAGCCTTCGAGGTCGGCGAGCTCGCGCCGGACACTCCTCAGCTGACCGGTCTCAAACAGGGTATCGATCCGCCACAGCCGGCCCCACAGCTCGAGCCAGCCGCTGCCCGCGGTGTCAGCGGCCTCGTGCATCCGGCTCGCCAGCAGGGCCCGTTCGGCTACTCCGTCGGGGGCGCAGCAGGCCAGCTGGCGGGCCTGGAGCGCGTCCACGAGCGCGACCGGGTTGACGACGGTGGCCAGCGGTGCACGCGCCACTTTGTGCGCTGAGGCAGTGAGATGTACACCCGGACGCCCCGGAACGGGGCATGCTGGCGCCCGCAGCCTGGGCCCACACGTGGCGTAGCCGGGGGAGGGCGAGCCCGGCGGCCGCGCTGCTGCGAACGTCTCCGCCACGGCACAACACAGCCGCCATCGGGCGCACGCACTCAGGCAGACTCTGCCGAGATCGTCGTGCGGGCGCTGGCGCCGCACGTAAGCGGCCATGGAGGCAATTTGGTCGTCGCTGGGTTATAACGCGGGAGAGGCCGAAGCGATCGTGCCGAAGGGCGACTTCGTGACCTGCCCGGGCATCCGCAGAGGTGGTCGTATGAAAGACGGTACTTCTGGGAGAAAGGAAACGCCGTGATATCCGCTGTCGTGATGACCGGGCCGTTCCGGCCGCTTGAAATGCGCAGCTTCGGGTGGCCTGAACTCGAGCCCGGCGCGGTCCTGCTGAGGACGCTCGGCAGCGAGGTCTGCGGTACGGACGCGCACCTGTGGAGGGGGCAGCTCGCGGGCGTCCCGTACCCGATCATCCCGGGACATGTGAGTGTCGGGCAGATCGCCGCGCTCGGCCCGGCGCATCCGGCCGGGGATGTCGCCAGGGACATACTCGGGATGCAGCTGGCGGTCGGTCAGATCGTCACGTTCCTCGACGTGTACGGGACGTGCGGCCGGTGCTGGTACTGCACGGTAGGCCACGCGACGACCCGCTGCCCGTCCCGCCGGGTGTACGGGGTGACTTTGTCGGCCGACGACGGCCTGCTGGGCGGCTGGTCGGAATGCATTTACCTGCGCCCTGGCGTCCAGGTGATTGCGTTGCCTGCCAAGCTGGACTGGCGCGCGTTCCTGGCCGGCGGCTGCGGCATGCCGACCGCGCTGCACGCAGTGACACTGGGTGAGGTCGCGTTCGGTGATACCGTCGTCGTCCAGGGCGCCGGGCCGGTCGGCCTGAGCGCGGCAGTTCTCGCGCAGCTGCGTGGCGCTGGGGCAGTCATCGTCGTGGGAGGACCCGAGATCCGGCTGGCCGCCGCGACTCGGCTTGGTGCCGATGCGGTGCTCGACATCGGCTCGACAACACCGCAGGAACGCCTGGCAACGATCCGTGCTGCGACGGGCGGGCGCGGGGCCGATGTCACGATCGAGGCCACCGGCGCGCCCGGTGCCGTTCCCGAGGGCATGCGGCTCACCAGAGACGCCGGGCGGTACGTCGTCGCCGGCCAGTACACCGACGTCGGGGTCGCGACGTTCAACCCGCATCTGGACCTGAACCGCAAGCATCTTGAGATCCGCGGATGCTGGGGCAGCGACGCCGGCCACCTGTACCGAGCCGTCCAGGTGATGACAAGATACGCCAGGCAATTCCCGTGGACTGATCTCATCAGCAGGGAATACAGCCTGGACCAGGCCCAGGCTGCCCTCGAGGACGTCACCGTACAGCGCGTGGTGAAGGCGCTCATCGTTCCCGGACCCAAATACACCTGAGGTCCGGTCAGGGCATCTCCCACTGCTCCGCGCTCGCCTGTTAGGGGAAACACCGTCATGCATGGTTCTACTCATGTGATTCATCCGCCTTCGGCGGCGCGCCACCCGACGGCCTGGTAGGCGGCCTCCAGGACCCGGCGGCGGAAGTCCGGGCGACCGCCAGTACCCGCCGGCCGGGGCCGGGAACATCAGCTCCAGCGGGTTGGCCCCGGCGTCCTGCTCCGCAGGTGGCGGTCGTTGCTCTTGGCCGACGTTCTTCGCTGGGCGTGTGCCGGGACACTGAGGTTTTGCTCGGTTATCCTCGAACCGTTTCCTCTCTCATCCCATTTGATCGAGAGAGGTCCAGGCAAATCACAACGGTACGCGACAACATGGAATCATCCTGCGAAACCGCGACAGTAATACCTGCTAACTAGGGCTAGTGGCAACGGGTCAGCATCTGCCGTTCAGAGCATCTTATCTGCCATAGTGCCCAAAATCATCGGGGTTGACAGCCAGTTAAAACAAGGAGCAGCATACGTATCCGCTGGGATTTGGCTTGCTGGGAGTTCTGTTGGCCTTGCACCCATCGAGCAGGCTAAGTCTCGGCGATTGAAATCCCCAACAGGCCGACCCACTAGTTAGAAAGGGAACAAATGGGTACACAGCTAAGGCAATGGGCCATCCGGTTCCTCGCCGCTGTCGCGCTGCCGATCATGCTGACGCTCGGCCTCGGCGCCGCAGCGAACGCGCAACCTGTGCTGGCGTCGCACCTGACGAGCAGCATGAAGCACCCCAATGTCCATCACGACTGGGAGGTATACGGGCCTTACTATCACTACCGCGACTGCCGTGATGACCAGGAAGAGTTCGGCGGTCCCGGCTCGTATTGCGAAATCCAGTACCGATATGACTACCGCGGCGAGTACTGGGCGTGGTTCTTGTATGTGCCGTACTGCGGTTGCGGTTCGCGATATCTGAAAGAGTAGATATAGATCCAGCCGAACGTGAGTGGGTCGGCGCGCCCTCACACCTTGTGCGCGCCGTCGCCACTCGTCTTCTTACTTCCAGCGCCGTCACGTGTCAGCTTGCATGGATGCCGGATGAGCAAATCTGTCGATGTTTCGGCCAGAGGGAAGGTTCACGAGTTCACGAGGCCCTACCGGGCCAGATGCACAAGCTGCTGATGCTCCTTACATGTCGGCTAATACAGAGGTATAGGCAATTGAAAGAGGTACTCATCGAAGTTACGCGAATTGTGCTCACCGCGTCCGTGCAGCGGTCTGACAAGCTGAGTGAGGACATCGCTGTTCAGAATCACCGTCAGGTACCACGCGTCCGCCGCACCGGAGACAGGCGCGATGCCGCGGCAAGGTACAGGCCGGAGGCCGTGTATACCACACGGTGAGACCGCCGCTCCCGGGTACATGTCGTAAGCTGCTTTGGCGCAACGTGTCCCTGCCCCCGACAGCTGCAGGACTGTCGGGCAGGTTCTGTCAAGAGTCGAAGATCGGCGGAGCCGACGCCGCAGGCGCTCTTGACAGGTTCTGGCCGAGCCGGACAATACCGAGGTCGGGAGCACACCTGCTCCCGATAGCTGCCAAATCCGGCTTACCGTTTCGAGAGTTGCACTCTGGCGACTACTGTGTGTTAACGGCGGCCCGAGGTTTTGTGCTTTTCGCGCCAGCCGACCGGCGCTAGGCGCTGCCGCTGCGGGAGCGCCAGCGGAAGCTGCGGCGAGCGCGCCGTGTTGGCGGCGCGAGCGGCCCGGCGGGCCGCCTTGAACCCGTACAACCCGTACAGAAACTTTGCACAGACCCGATAGGGCAGGGACTAGACACGAATTGAACATGCCGCTGCCGCCACGGTGGCTCGGTGGGGGCCGGGGTTGGATGGCGCTGGATGGACTCCGGCTGAGGTCGACCTGAGAGGCCATGAGACAGGTTAGCGAGCGGTCCGCTGCGGGATGCCGGTAACTAGCCCGCGTCATCCTGGCTGCTTGCGGGGTCGGCTTTCGGGGCTTGATCGCCTTCCGTGCGGTGAGTGCCCTGGCTCACTTGCCGCTGGGCCATGGCTGCGACGGTCGACAGAAGGCTCGTGTCCCGCGCGCCCACGAACTGCCAGGCGCGCGCGATGGCGAAGAGGAAGAAGAAGATGGCGAGCACGCCCTGGTTGTCGACGGCGTTAACATCGCGGGCGGATCCGTCCAGCTGTATGCCGTTGGCCAGCTGCAGGCCGTACAGGACGATGAGGACGACGAGCAGGAAGACCTGGCCTAGCCGGATCCTCTCCTTGTGCTCCCGCCACAGCAAAATGATCAGGCCGACCGTTGAGGCCAGCGCGGTCGATGCCAAGGCGATGCTCCAGTCGTCGAGGCCAGTTCCTGGCAGCAGAGCTACCAGCGCGATGACCAGGGTGTTGACAAACGCGGAGAAGGCCGCGCCCGCCTTCACCTGGTGGTCAGGGCTGGCTGTGTCGCCTGCCAGTTTTTCCGGCGAGACCGAGATCGCGACGAAGAGCAGCCCAATGAGCGCGCCGGCGACCGTGGCGCAGCCACCGAAGAAGTCGTGATAGCTCGCGGGAACCACCGGACAACGTTATCCGGTGCCTGAGAAAGCACCATGCCGAACATGCCCTGGGCTTCGACCTTGTGCATACGGCTAATACGTACAGCGCGCACCGACCCGCGGGACTGAGAGGATGGTCCGGGCCTTCTACCTGTACCTGGCCCAGTGGGCGATCGAGGACCCCGCCCGCTGGGCCAGGTGGGTTGCCCCGTGCCCCATCGGCGCAGAAGAGATCGGCCAGCGCAAGGCTGCCCGGCACCGCAAGGCGCGGATGGACGCCCGGACCCGCGAACGGCTGCCCGCCCTGCCGGTCCTGGCCGGCGCCGTGGACGAGCGGCGCAGGGCCGCCGCGGAACTTCTGCGATCGGCCCGGCTGGCCCGTCCGGCGAGACCTTCGCCGCGGCCGGCCAGTCCCTGGTCCGCTCCGCCGTGACACGCCCGGACACGGCAAGGGTCTGGGCAGATGACCCGGCCAGCGGCAAACGCCGTGATCTTGCCGCGGAAGAGGACCGCGCGTTCTGGATCTGGGCCACCATAAAGGTGCTGCGGCACACCGGGATCCCCGCATCGAGGAACTGCTGGAGATAACCCATCACAGCCTGATCCGCTACCGGCTCCCCACCACCGGGGAACTGGTGCCGCTGCTGCAGATCGCCCCGTCCAAGACCGATACCGAGCGGCTCCTCGTCGTCAGCCCCGAGCTGGCCGACGTCCTATCCGCGATCATCGGCCGCGTCCGCGGCGACCACGGAGCCGTGCCCCTGGTCCGCGCATACGACCGGCACGTATGCACATGGCTGGGACCGTCCCCGTTCCGCAGCCAGCCCGTCGATCTCGGCGCCCCAGCCATACCAGCACTCCGGTAGCCAGACACCCGCCGCCAATCCGATTCACGCCCAATGTCCAAGTTCAGGGAATGCGGAACCTCGCCATCACCATCCTGCGACTGGCCGACCACGCCAGCATCGACGCCGCCCTCCGCCACCACGCCCGCCGGCCAGAACGGCCACTACAAACGATCATGAACTGCTAAACGACTTCGCCGGGGCCCTGATATGTGGGGGAGCAGCTCCAGCGCGTCCGAGGCGAGGTTGTCCGCTGTGAAGTTAAGACCGAGACATCCGAGGCACCGCTGCCCTTGCCGGAGCTGTGCGTAACTACGCTCAAGATCCGCAAGCGACGGCAGGATGCCAACCGTGACCGGGCTGGAGACGGCTGGATTGACACCGGCCTGGTATTCACCACTCGGCATGGCACGCCTATCGAACCCCGCAACTTCAACCGCAGCTTCGACCGCTGTGTCGCTGCCGCGAGGGTCCCCAGGATCACCGTTCACGGCACCGCAAGACGTGCGCCTCGCTGCTGTCCGCCCTCGACGTGCATCCCCGTGTCGCGATGCGCATCCTGCGGCACAGCAAGATCGCGCTGACGATGGAGATCTTTACCGAGGCCCCGTCCGACGTCACCGGTGACGCGCTTCGCAAGCTCAGCGACTGGCTTGCCTGATGGTTGCTGCCGTTTACTGCTACCGGAAGATCCAAAAAGGCCGGTTCCTTGATCAGAACCGGCCTCTGATGCGTGGAGCTGAGGGGATTTGAACCCCTGACCCCCTCGATGCGAACCGAGCACACCGGGGGACAGGTGGCCTAATGAGCGACGTTAGGGCAGGTCATCGGCCTAGGTCCGGCCACGAACACCGCACTTGAGCGCACCTGCGCGCGGTCGGCCGCTCCCATTCTGCTCCCAAAATCGGACACAGGAGTTGAGGTGAACGGCCATGCGCGAGCCAGTCATGCGGGCGGGGGCCGTTCGGCGAGAGCGGTTTTACAGACCTCCGACCGTAAAGGCTTGAACTGCGGAAACTCCAACCGGAACCCCGATCTGGGCACGTATCGGGCAGGCTCAAGCTCTCAGAGCCGTCTGACGGCCCCCGCCGCTGCACCCCATGACCTATCGCGCCGCCGCCCGAACGCTCTGCTGCGAGCGTCTCCGCCACGGCACAACACATGGCCTCCACCGGGCGCACGCACTCAGGCAGACTCCGCCGAGATCGTCGTCCCGGCGCTCGCGCCGCACGTAAGCGGGCCCCCTGGAGGGCTGTTCGGTCGTCGCTGGGTTATGAGCCGTACGACGTCTGTCTCTCCCGTCTCCGGAAGTCTCCGGTCACCGCGTTGGCCTCGGCAGACCTGCGGCGCGAAGTCGTCTCGGGTCTTCTGCGTCTCGTCCGTCTCGGTCTATCCCGCCGCGTCCCGTGCACAAATCCGTGCACAAATCAGCCTCCTGACCTGCTGGAGGACGGCGAGGCCGCGAGTCATTCGATGGCAAGCCGACCCGCACCGCAGGGAGTGCCAGCGACCGGAGGGCGGAAGCGGCGCGGCAGTATGAATGGTTGACACAGGAGATCGTTTCACGCGACGCTGCTGCCCGCCCAGCTCGGACGGCGACCGAGTTACGTTCGGCCCTGGAGCATCTGATCCGTCGGAGTGGGCACATCGTCCAGGACCATCTGATGCGGTCTGTGCGCTGGCCGATATTCCACAGTTGTCCACACGTGGCAGCTCTTGTCCGCCGTCATGGCAGCAGTATTGGCAGCAGTCACCGCGGAACTGTGCTGATCGACCGTCTGCTTTTTAGCTGTCGGCTGTTGCGGTTGTTGTCACCGTTGCTGTCAGTCGGCAGTGGCTCCTTACTCGTGCGGAGGGTAGGCATCGTGCAGGTGCTTCCGGAGGACCGCAATGTTGTCCAGTCCCCTGGCCTTCAGCCTCTCGATCACATCGCGGCCCGCCAGGATGACTACCGGGTGCCCGTCTTCGCGGATTTCCCGGTAAGCCTGGGCGTCGAGGTAAGAGGTAGTGACCAGGACGCCGAACTGGCGGTGCCGGAGTCGCGAGATGAGCCGACTTGTCTCCCGTACGCCCACGCTGTTGGTCGGCGCGTAGCACTTGGCCTCCAATGCGAACTCGACCGCAACGGGGTCCGAATGGGGGCAGAGCAAGCACTCCCCTACAGCATCGCGACCACCGTCGCGCCACGGGCGGGTGACCGTCGTGCTGTGGGCAGCAGATCCAGGCAGCGCTGCCTGCCGACACAGTGAGTGTTCTTGGCCCTCGGTTGCGGTCACCCTGGCTTGCGGAACGATGCAGGAAGGTCTAGGAAGGTCAGGAAGGGCAGTTCACGACGCGATGATTCTGGAGGGACAGATGACAGCTACGGTCGCGCGAGTCACCGAGATCTCCGCGAAGTCCGACACCAGTTTCGAGGACGCGATCAACGTGGCGGTTAGTCGCGCCTCGCAGACCCTGCGCGGTGTCACCGCCGCCTGGGTCAAGGAGCAAAACGTTGACATTGAGGACGGCCGGATCGTCGCATGGAAGGTCGATCTGCTGGTCACGTTCGTACTTCAGTAGTTACTAGCCGTCGGCTCCTCCACGACGGTCCCCGGTGAGGTGCGGGTATGCTGCCGTGCCGGGTGATACCGGTCACCACGCCGTTCGACCGAAAGGCCGTTCGCGGTTACCGAGCGGGCGCACGAACTTCTGGCGTTGGCGCTATCAGCTTGGGAAGTCGGTGTCGCTGCATCGCCGTCACCTGCGGATTGGCTGACCCGCGGGTCTGCTGACACGTTGTCCGTGAGAGAGCGTCACTGTCCGCGGCGGCTCCTCCGTCCGGGCACGTGGCGGGCACGCCCTGGCAGTGCCTGGCGGCGACTCGCCTGCCGCCCAGCTAGGAACTCATTGATGGTGGACCAGAAAGGATTCGAGGACGGCGCGAGTACGCTCCGGCTGGTCGGTCGAGAAGATGTGACTCGCACCGGCGAGGACTTCGAAGCGCGCGTTGGGCAGGACGGTAGCCATGCGACGTGAGTTCTCGATCGGCACGACGCGATCGAGGTCCCCATGGACGAGGAGCGTGGGGATGGCCAGACCGGGCAGGCGGTCGAGTGATCCGCGCCAGGCAAGGACGGCGTCGGTGAGCTGAGCCGCATAGCCGGCTGGGTCTGTGGGATGGGTCGTCCGTACGGCAAGGTCGGCGTCAATGTCGGCGCGAGGCGTTCCCGGCGCGTATATGAAGGGGATCGCGGCCTCGGCGGCCTCCTCCGGGGTCATCGCCCCCCTGCTCGCCAGCAACGCGATCGCTTCCTGGTCGATGACGACGTTTGCTCCACCCGGGTGCGAACACCCGAGCAGGAGCCGGTCGACGGCCTCCGGGTGGGTCAGGGCCAGTTCCTGCGCGATCGTGCCGCCCAGGGAGACGCCGAAGACGGTGGCGCGGGCGAACCCGGCGGCGTGCAGGACAGCGCGCGCATCCAGGGCCATCCGCTCGACGGAGTAAGGCCGTTCGGCCCCGGTCCCGGTGCGGCCGACGCCACGGTTGTCGAACCGGACGGTCGTGAAGTGCGGCGTGAGCCAGGGCACCTCGCGCCACCACATGTCGCTGGGGTATCCCAGCCCCATAATCAGCAGTAGCGGCGGGCCTTTGCCCTCGACCTGGTAGAACAGGTCGGCACCATCGTGCTGAAGAACCGGCATGAGGCCTCCTGAATATCGCAGTCCCCGCAGAACCTATTCGACCGCTCACTCGGCCTAGCAGCTTGCAACGGGCGTGTAATCGGTGTCGCGCGGTATGCTACCCGCCACCATTGGGACGAGCCGTCTGCCAGCCTGAAAAGCGGAAGGTCGGCAGTTCGATCCTGCCCCTGACCACCAGTTTCGGACCAGTTTCTAGTGCACTGACCAGCGCAAATGCCGACAGGGCGTCTTGGTACCTGCAACCGTCGAGTGACCATGACTGCCCGTGCGTGGCCGTGGTCGGCCGCTTGCTATCGCACGCGGATCGCACGCCGTGCCCCCATGCCCCCGGATCGCGGCCTCTTCGTCCCGAACTAGCGACAACGCTGGACGTTTGGCCGTCGTCCCAGCTAGCTCAGTGCGCGGCCGGTCGTGGCCGGTGGCGGCTGGAAGGGGACGTTGCTGTACTCCCGTGCTGTATGCCGTCCTGGCCCCCGACCCCGGCGCGGCGAATAACCTGCCGGTCAGGCGCTGGCGTACACCTCGCGGATCTCGACCGTCAGCGGCGTGACGCCCGGCAGTGGCGGAAGCGGATAGCCGACAGCCGCCTCGGCGTGTTCCTTCGTCTTGAAGACGATGACGGACATGCCGATGCCGTCAACCGGTGCCAGCCAGTATGCACTGACAAAACCGGGCGCCCTAGGCACCAAGTTCAACCTCAGGCCAGCCAGCGCGTCGCGAGCCACCTCCGGATCTTCGATGCGGACGGTGGCAACGACCGCATGCATACGCCGAGTCTTCCCAGCGCCGGGAACCGAGCCAACCGGAATGCTCCGGCGGATCGCGAGGTCGGCCCCTGCGAGCAACTGCGGCGGCGGCGCGACCCTCGACCGTCCGTTTTTCAGGCGTGGCGTATCCCAAGTTGGCAAGGATCGTGTGAGCGTCCTTGGGTGCTGCCGATCGCTGACGCGTGCGGTTGGCTGCTGCGGTTGCTGTCACCGTTGCTGTCAGGCGCGGCCGGGGACACGGATGTGCGGCCGTGACGCGGGTGTGTGCGTGGTGCAAGAAGCCCATTCCGGTCCGGGCGCGGCGTGATGCGGTGTGCTGTTCGGTGCGCTGCCGCCAGGCCCGGCACCGGTTCTTGCGCACGGTGGGCCGCGCGGAGGCGGTTGCTCCGGGTCGTTTGCTCCGGCTGGCCTACGCCGATCCGCCGTATCCGGGTAAGGCGCGGCTGTACCGGGATCACCCGGACTACGGCGGCGAGGTCGATCATGCGGCGCTCATCGAGCGCCTGGCCGTCTATGACGGGTGGGCGTTGTCCACTTCTGCTGAGGCGCTGCCCGCGGTGCTGGCGTTGTGCCCGTCCGGGGTCCGGGTCGCGGCCTGGCACCGGGGCGAGCGCCCCACCCGGAGCCGGTGGCCGCTGCACGCCTGGGAGCCGGTCTTGTACTGCGGTGGCCGCCAGCTGGTCACCGGGCAGCGGCGGGCTGACTCGCTGGTGTGCGGGGTGGGGCCGCTGGATACGCTGCCCGGCCGGGTGATCGGGGCCAAGCCCGCTGCGGTGTGCCGGTGGATTTTCACCCTGCTGGGCGCGGCGCCCGGGGACACCCTGGATGACCTGTTCCCCGGGTCCGGGGCGGTCGGCCGGGCGTGGGCTGCCTATACCGGCGGCGATCCGTCGCTTCCCGCGGCGCCCGACGCGTCGTGTCAGGATCCAGGCGACGTCTCGTCCCCGGCCGCGGGCAACGGCTTGGACCCGTCGTCCTCGCCGGCGGCCGACGTGTCGTGCAAGGCCCGGGCCGACGCGTCGTCCCCGGCCGTGACCGGCGGGTTGGACCCGTCGGGTGAGGCCCTGGACGACGGCTGTCTCTTCCCGGTGGAGGCGGCCCGGTGACGGCGTGCACGGTGCAGGGGATGGCCCGCGTCCGGTCCGGGCAGGCTTGCCCCTGCCCCGTGGTTTCTGGCCGGAGTGTCCGTAGAGGCTCCGGGGTCAAGCGTAGTAATAGGACAACGCGCTAGAGGCCGTTGTTCAGCACGGATGTGGTTGAGACAGGAACGTCCTCCTGGTGCGGTAGTACGGGCTTGGTGTCCCAAACGCAGCGAGGAGGACGTTCTGTGGGCAAGGGTAGCGGCAACGGCACGACGCGGGGAGACCGGAAGCGGAATGCGCGGCGGGAGCGGCTGCGCGCCCTGCTGCCGCGCGATGGCGCGGTGATCGGGATCGACCTGGCCGAAGACAAGCAGGCGCTCGCGGTGATCGATCACGATGTGCGGGTGCTGGCCCGCAAGACGGTGAAGGTGAAGGCGTTCCGGCTGGGCGAGGCGCTGGACTGGGCGGTGGCGCAGGCGCGGGCAAAGGGGTTCACGTCGGTGACGGTGGCGTGCGAGCCGACCGGGCCGCGGTGGATGCAGGTGCAGCGGCTGTGCGCGGAGCGGGGGCTGCCGCTGGTGTGCATCCAGCCGCTGGTGTCTCATATCGCCAGGGAGCAGCAGGACTATACGACGCACAAGACCGATGAGGCCGATTGCGTGATGATCGCCCGGCTGGCGGTCGAGTTGCACTGCTATATCCCGGAGCAGCTGGATGAGACGTGGGCGCACCTGCGGCACCTGGGCCGGCGCCGCGCGCAGCTGATCACCGCCGAGACGGCGTTTATGCAGCGGATCCAGGACTTCTTGTCGGTTGCCTGGCCGGCCGTGACCGAGACCTGCGCCCAGCCGCTGAAGTCGGTGACCTGGCTGACGGCGCTGCAGGTGGTGACGTCGCGGTGCGGCGGGGACCCGGGCAGGCTGGCCGCCATGGGAGAAGAGGCGTTCACCGCCCTTGCCCGCGGCGCCGTGGCCGACTGGGGCGGCAAGAAGGCCTGGGGCACGATCTGCCGCCGGATCTTCGCCGCGCTGGGCGACACCGAGGGGGGCGTCGCGTGGTCCCGGCGCGGCCTTCTGCGCCGGGTCGCTGATGAGCTGGGCGACCTGCAGCGCACCCGGGCCCAGTTGCGCGCGGTGGAAGCCGAGATGGTGGCCGTGCTGGCCGAGCTGGGCCTGTCCCGGCTGGCGGACATCCCGGCCCTGACCGCCGTGGGCGCGGCCGCGATCCTGGCCGAGACCGGCGACCCGCGCCGTTATGACGGCTCCTCCTCGCTGGTCAAGCACGCCGGGATGTCCCCGTCCGACAACGCCTCGGGTGCCTTCGCCGGCCAGGCGCACATCTCCCGCCGCGGCCGGCCGGGCCTGCGGCTGACCGTCTGGCGCGCGGTGTGGCCGATGCTCCGGTACAACCCGGTGATGGCGGCCAAGTACCAGGCGATGACCCGCGCCGCGGACGCCGCGGCAGCGGACGCGGGACCGCGGCACGGCACGGCGGCGCAGGCCGCGGCTCGCGCCCGGCGCGCCAAGGCCCGCGTCGCATGTGCCGCCTCCCTGCTGCGCTGGATCTACTGCATGGTCGTCCACGGCACCAGCTGGGATCCTGCCGTCGCCGCCGGCGCCGGCAGCTGCCATGACACCCCGCAGCACCAGGCGGAGGCAGCCTGACCAGCCGCTTCTTGCCGCCACCACCTGCATGGGTGCCCGAGACCTTCCTCCCAGATGAGGGGGAGAGCGAGCCCGCTCAAGCGTAGGGGTTTACCCCGCAAGTCACCCTGGGCAGCTTTCCCCCGGTCGCCCGGAGCTTCTCACGGCTCGGTTGAACGCTGTCGGGGCAGGCCTGCCCGCAATCACGCGGGGCAGGCCGAGCCCGCTTGCACTACGTAGAGCGAGAAGACCCGGGTGACGGGCGTCCGGACGCGCCGCGCAACCAGCAGCTCCGGCACGGCGCTTCAGCATGCCCTCAGCCGGGCCGCCCGCGCCTGCCCCACGTCCAGGCCAGCCAGGCCACACCAGCGCTAGCCGAAGCAACCACCCCCAGTTCATCACCAAGTTCCCGAAACATCAGAAACTCTTCCGGACCACTTGACAGATTCCGTCTTACGCTGGTGACTTCGCGTGTACGTGCACCCGGCACTTTTCGCCTGTGCTGGTTGTCCTGCAGTCACGGTCACGCTTGAGGCTGGAGGGGCGGACACGGACACTCAGCGGGCCATCCCCGGATCTGAGCCCAGCCAGGCCTCTTGCACCTTCCCCGGAAGTGTCCGGCGCATTGTTGTGATTAGGCACCGGACGACACCAATGACCCTCTGATTAGAAGGCTCCGGTTACAGGGTCAATGATCAGCGTGGACGCAGGTCAGGCGGCGTGCCCACGTGTCCGTGAGTGACCGTGAGTCACCCCGGTTCACTGTCCGATCGGGCACGCAACGGGCACGCCGTCCGGCGGCTCACGACGAGCGTCCGAGTCATTCGATGGCAAGCCGACCCGGACCGCAGGGAGCGTCAGCGAACGAGGACCGGCAGCGGCGCGGCAGGTTGTTCGTGTAGTCGGCCGTGTTCTAGAAGCCTCCACCGTGTCAGGGTGCCGATTCAGCCGTTTAGGAAGCGCCATTGATGCTCTGACCTGCTGGTCAGCATGGACCGACCCTAGCGATTTCCTGTATTCCCCTGTGTGGTCCTCGCCGTCCTAGGGCCACAGTAGGGCCAGCCCTAGGGCCAGAGGGAGGTCCGTTGAGAGCGGCGTGATCCGCCGCCGTCCGGACAGTCCGTACACTTCCGTGCAACCTCACCCGAGCCTGTTACGACAGCAGCCCCGCCGAGGCGTGAGTGCGTCCGGCGGGGCCTAGGTCCATCCCCCCGCCAAACCGGAAGGACGAGACCATGTGAGACACCGTAGACCAGGCGCGCGGTGCAGTGCCAGGTGGCCGACTTCATCGAGGACGCGTTGCTGTCAGCTCAGCCCAATGAGAGCCTCGGGTTATGGGCGAAGCGGATCGCGAGCACGAGCGGCGTCAGCGCATGCGTACCGCGGCGTATAAGGATGCGGCCGCCGTTCACGACCAGGCGGCCGAGATGCATCAATATCGAGATGCATCAATATGCCGCGGAGCTCTTTGATGAGTATGACGAGCCGGGCAAGGCCGATCGGGAGCGTGGCCTGGCGGACCGCGAGGCTCAGAAAGCGGAAGCCGATCGCTACGAAGCCGCGGCGGAGTTGGAAGACTAGCGCCTGATCCGTAGATACCCGCGTGGGCATCCGGACCCGTTCAGATCGGTCCGTGACCTCGGATGCGTCCGTGCTCGCTGTTCATGTCAGTCCGGAGAACCGGAAGGTCGTTCGTCCCGGTGGCTCCCGGCGTGGCTCCCACAAGGACATGTTCCGCCGGGGCCTGTCAGCGTGGTGAGAAGATGGGCGTGGTACCCATAGCCGCTGTGTAACCCGGAGGGAGCTTAGGCGTGAAGATCGCCATCATCGGTGCTGGCAACGTTGGCAGCGCGGTTGCGCGCGCCGCGGTCCAGACTGGTCATGAGGTCATGCTGACCGCGGCGGACGCGGACAAAGCGCGACAGGTCGCTAGCCAGGTCGGCGCGACGGCAGGGGCAAGCAACGCTGACGCGGTGCGGGACGCCGACGTCGTGGTCTTGGCCGTGCCGTTCGCCGCGGTCAGGTCCGTCGCCGAGGAGATCCGCGACTCCACCGCGGGGAGGATCGTGATCGACCCGATCAACCCGCTGAAAGCCGACTACTCCGGCCTGGCCACCGGTGAGCGGTCAGCAGCCGAGGAACTGCAGGAGCTGCTGCCAGACGCGGCAGTGGTCAAGGCGTTCAACACCGTGTTGGCGTCCAAGCAGGCGGAGCCCACCGCTGATGAGGGCATGGTGCTGGACGGGTTCTATGCGGGCAACGACGGCAAAGCCAAAGGCGCCGTCGCCGACTGGCTGTCCGCCATCGGCTACCGGCCGATCGATGCCGGGGACCTGAGCGCCGCCCGCGCCCTGGAGCATATGGCTTTCCTCAACATCTCCCTCAACGTCCGCAACAACTGGTCGGGGCAGACCGGCTGGAAGCTCCTCGGCCCGACCGGCTGACCGTCGCGCTCTGGCCCGTGTCAGGCCGGATCAGACGATGGGAGTCGAACCGGCATGACCAGCTTGGAAGGTGTACCGCATCATGCGGTCATGCTGGCTGACCTGGGAATTCAGTTGCCCGTGGGTAGCTGCTGGTTACCGCTGCTCGCCCCAGCTAATGGCACGCCAATGGCACGGTGATCTTGGCCGTGACCCGCAGATTAAGAGACGGGCTCACCTGTGCTGTAGGCCGTCCAAGGTCCGTCCGGTCCTTCGGCATGACCTGGACGTTCGCGCTTGCCTCATGCGCCGAGGTCCGGCGTGGTGCGTTGGTGTTGCTGCTCGCGTTGCTGCTCGGTCGTCCGGGCGTAGCACCAGCTAATCGCACGACGATCTCCCGCTGACCTGGTGATCGAACAGCACGTTCCTGAAGTCCCGGATCGCCAGGTCCAGCTCGTCGATGGCTTCCTGTACCTTCGCGGCCCGAGCATGGTCGCCCATCACCCCCAGTGCCGTTTCGAGAGAGAGCCCCGCGGAAAACAGCCGGTTCACCACGATGTCGTTCATGTCCCCGGCGATGCGGTCGCGTTCCTGCACCAGCCGCAGAGTCACCTCCGCTGAGTCGCCTGCCCCCCCAGGCGGGGGACGGCTCGTCGGCCGCATGCGCGGCTCGTCACTTCGGGTCTCACCGCGTCGCAGGGGGATGGTTGATGAGGTAGGCATCGCTGGGGCACCTTGGGTCCTAACCGGCCGTGACTGGCCGTGCCACCAGGGTCTGGAGCGACGCGGTCACCTGCGCGCTTGCTTTGGCCCGGCGCAGGTTCGGATGGAACTCTCCATCAGTCACCCTACGGCAGTTCCGTGCGCCTAGATAGGCGCTCCGAGCGCGATTCGAACGCGCGGCCTACTGCTAAGAAGGTCGTCGGCGGCGCTGCCGTGACGTGCCGGGCTGCAGGAGCTTGGGTCGCGCGGCCTATTGAGGTCGTTCCAACCTGAATTGGCTGGTCAGCGGGCTGGTGTGGCCTGGGTTGGCGGTGCTCGGGCTGGTGGGAGCGGCTGGGCGTAGGTCATGATCGTCTGTCAGCGGATGGTGTGCTGGCGGGTAAGGACGAGCAGCGCGCGCAGCACGGTGGTGGCCTTAGCGGGGCTGAGGCGCAGCCGGGTGAGGATCCGCCAGTTCTTGAGGTCGCTGAAGCCGTGCTCGACTGGGGCGCGGGCGGCGGACAGGGCCTGGTTAGCGTGGCGCTGGGCGGGAGTGAGCTTGCGTGTCGCGGTGGCCTTGTAGCCGGTGATGATGACCGGATCTTCGGGGCCGGGGTCGAGCCCGGTGAAGCCGAGGTCGGCCAGGGCGCCGAGCCCGGCGGTGCGCAGGTGCCCGGTGATGTGGTCGTGGCGGGCAGCACGGATCTCACTGGCGGCGCCGCGGCGGGCGGAGGAGATCCAGATCAGGTTGCCTGCCTGGTCGGTGAGAGCGAGGAACAGCAGCCCGTGTTTCTTGTGCTTGCCGTTGTAATTCTTGCGGTTCGCGGTGCCGGTCCGGCGGCGGGTGGGGATCAGGGTGCCGTCCACCAGCACCGCTTCCCCGCCTTGTTTCTTGATCGCGGCCAGGGCGCGGTCCAGGCGGGGCGCGCGGGCGGCGAGCAGGCCGATGATCTCCCAGGTCCAGCGGCTGATGGTGGAGGCAGAGACGCCGTTGCCGCCGGCCATGTCAGCCAGCCGGTGGTCGTGGCGCAGCGTGGCCAGCACGATGAGGGCGATTCTCCCGGGCGGCAGCTTGCGCCACCGGGAGCCGATCTTCTTCAGGTGGGCGCGCAGCAGATCAGCGACGAAGGCGAGCGTCTGGCGCGACAGCGGCAGCGCGCACTGGTAGACAAGCGGGGTGCCCTCGGCGGGCTGGATGGTTGTTGTCACAAGCGCCTAATGGCCCGCCGGGGGCTATCCCGGCAGGCAGCGGCCCCGCACCAGGCTCGGGTCAGGGCGCGACGGTGAACCTGCCGGTGGCGTTGCGGCGCAGCCAGCCGCGGTCTTCGAGCCGCTTGAGCCTGGCGCGGACGTTCTCGGCCTGGCGGCCGGTCACGTCGATGCCGGCCCGCTGGGCGGCCATCACGCAGGTCACCGCCCCGCCGGTCTCGGCCGCGACCGCGGCTACCGCCTCCAGCAGTGACCGGTAGTCATCTGGGAGGTCGCCTGTGCCGGATCCCTGGCTGCGCGGGGGCACCAGCAGCCCGAAACCCCGCTGCGCCGGCCCGGTGCCGCCCGGCTCACCGGCGAGTGCGTCATCGGCTGTCAGCTGGGTGATGACCTGCCCGGCTATCACCAGCCGTTCCAGCTCGCGCTCGGCATCGGCGAGCTGCTTGCGCAGCAGCTCGACTTCACCGGTCAGCTCGTTGACCCGGCCGGTGATCCGTTCCGTCAGCTCCATCCCGCCCCCAGGGGGTATTACCGTACGAACAGGGATGGACACAGACGATAACCGGCGGGTACCGCCAATCCGGTACCGACACGCCGGGCAAACCCGCAACCACGTCAAACGATCAGCAGCTACGCCCAGCCGCTCCCACCAGCACGAGCACCCCCCAATCAGCTCATACCAGTCCCCTGACCAGCAACTTCAGGTTGGAACGACCCCATTGCTTAGGAGGGGCGCCTCGAGCGGCGGTGTTGACAATCCGATCTCATCAACCAGCCGGAGCGCCTGTGGACTTCCGGCGCGGTGGCGGGGACTTACGTCCCCTGCCTGGTGGGCTTCGCGCTGGTTGGCTTGCCGCATGTTCGTCGGCGCCGGGATCCGGCTGGACGTCGGTTTCAATGCCGCCCAGGCCAGGCTGACAAACCTGGTCCGCAGCGGCCTGCTGCGGCGTGCATCCGGTGGCGCCTACGACGACTGGCAGGCTGGCCTGGCCCGGGTTGAGCCGCGGGCGGCCGCACTGGGTTTGCCCGAGCTCGTCCAGGTGCGATTCCGGGACAGGGTGAGCCATGGAGACTCCGCCGTCTGGGCGATGCGGTGGGAAGTCATCGGGCCGGGAGGCTCGTTGTTTCCGGCCCTGGACGCCGACATCGTGCTCACCCCGGCCGGGGAAGACGCCACCATGCTCGTGGTCTCCGGGGCTTACCGGCCGCCGCTTGGCGCCCTGGGCGCGGGACTGGACCGGGCGATCATGCACCGGGCCGCCGAGGCAACGATCCGGGTCTTCACCAATCACATCGGGACAGCCATCATGCACCCGGCCGCCTCGCCTGCAACAGTAGATGGCGGGATACTGCCGGAAGCCTGGCCCGAGCCCCAGACATCGTGACCCTATGCCATCGAGGGCCACACGGTCGGTAGCGGATGAGGCTAACGGCTGGGTCTGGCCTTCCGGGAACGGCAGTCCGGGGTGTCGCCCGGACAGGTCTGACGAAGGGTCAGCGCACGCCGTGCGGCGGGGTGACAACACAGGGGGCGCAGCTCCCTGGACGGGGCCCGGGGCGGAGGCCCGGCGCGAGAGTCCTTGTAGCAGCGGGCCGCAGGCCTCGGGTGGTGCTCACAACGGCCTCTCCCAAGTCTGCGCACCCTCCGCGGCCGCCGCGCAACGAGGGGCTCGCCTTACCGGACGAACGACATTGACCCGCGCGGCCCGGTCTGCTCGGCTTGCTGGGGTCGATGGTGGACGGGATGATCATGCCAGTCCAACCACCCACGGCGAGCAAGCCGCCCGGCCTTCCCGATCATGCCGGAGCCGGAGCGCCCCCCGCCGGGGGCGTGGTCATGTTTCCGCCCTTGACCCCCAGGACGGTGGAGTAGGCGCCTTCGCAGCTCAGCATGGTTGTACGGGTATAGCGCGACGTTCGGTCACATGCGGATTGTCCGCCAGTGTGCGCGTCGTGTGGTCCCCAAGTGGTCCCCACAGTTGGCCACTTCTGGGTCACTGCCGGTGGCCCCATCGTTGTTGTGCTGCCTGGCGAGTAACGCCGAGCCGGACTGCGATCTCGGCCCACGAGTATCTGGCCTTCCGGAGTCCGCTGATGGTTTGGCTGATTGCGTCGTTCAGCTCGGCGGCGAGCCCGGTTATGTCGGCCAGGGCGTCAACGTCACCGGCCGTCACTCGTCGGGCGTAGGCGCGTATGACGCGGGCGGATGAACGAGGCGTACTTGTCGTTCTCGACGGACCGTCGCCGCCGGTTTGGTGTGAATCTGGCCTTGACGCTGGATCGCCGGGTGCGGTCGGCTGCGCTGGATGGGTGGTCCGCCGTGAGGGGGGTCATCTGCCTGCTCCTTCCGCCCCGGCCGGAAGAGGGGGGAACAGCCTGGGGCCTTCACCCGATAGGTGCCGGGGTTGTGGAGCCGGGAGTGGAGGTCAAGTTGCGGCTGCTTGATGCTTTGGACCGGCAGAGGTCTCCGCGCGAGCGGGTTGTGCTCGTGCGGAGGGGGCAGGCCAAAGGATCATGCGGTTAGCCGCTGCTTGGCCGGAGCGGACGGCGGAATACGATCTCGGTCCGGGTGAGGCCCGGCGGTGAACTGCCGCAGACAGCGCCTAGGTGACCTTGGCCCCTGGCGGGCGGGGCACCGCCCGCAGCGATCGTCAGATACGTGACTGCGGTACTCGCTTACGTCGGCGCCGCGCTCGTTGCCGGATGGGGCGTGGCGCACGCGATACCCACTCGACAGGTTCTGGCCAGCTTCGAGCCCATCACTATCGGTAACCGGCGCATTCTCTTGCAAGAGTGGCTGGCCGAGGCATTCACCATGTGGGGCGTGGGCGCCGTCGTCGTCGTCGCCACAGCCGCACCCGGGACGGCTGCGGATATCCGGGCGTGGGTATACCGCGCCGCCGCCGCGCTGCTGATCAGCCTGGGCACGCTGACCGCACTCACCGGCGCCCGAACTCCGGTGATCTGGTTCAAGATCTGCCCCGTCCTGCTTGCCGCTGCGGCTCTGTTGCTGCTGTTCGCGAGTTTCCCGTGATAGCAGCCACTCCCGGCCACTCATGCACTGCTTGTCTCCGGTCTTGTTCGTAGTTGCCGGATCCTGGCGAGTGGCCGCCGGGCCTGGGGTAGGCGTAGCCGATCGCATGCGACGGCCCGCACGACCGCCGTAGACGTGGCGGCCGTGAGCTGGACAATCAGAAGCGAGGAAGACGCCCCCACGCCGTACCCGGCTTTGCTGGCTGAGCCACCTTTGATCTGTGTGCCTGCGATGCGCGGCCCGGCGCGCGCGCCGGGGCCGGGGCCTCCGAAGGCCGGAGGCCCCGGCGCTGGTGCGCCGGGCGCGGCGGCGCTTGCGCCGCCGCCCTTGACACTGACTTACGGCCAGACTCAGCAGCCAAGAGGCCTTTCGTCCGAAAAAGCGCCATACTTCGCGCGCCTTGTCCCGAGCAGGGGCACCCAGATGATCAGCGGCGGCGCATCCCCTCAGACCAGTTCCCCGCGGGCTCATCTGGCGAGGACCCCTCGGTTAAGGCACTGATGACAGCAATCGTTGCGTCATCGCTGACTTTGAATCGGGGCCAGCGTTCCCCTTGTGCGTCGGATGCCTCAATGCTTCTGACGTGCTTGATTACCGCGGCGGGACCGGAGTTAAGGGCAGTAGCGAGCAGGCCGTGCCAGTTGGTTTGCTCGAAGGGCGATACGAGCCGTGTTACGCCGTCCGACATCAGGGCTGCATGCCCGAAGCCCTTCAGCGGAATTTGCCCTGTCTTGGCGTGGTCGGCAACACTTGGGTCGGCCGCAGCTACCCAATATCCGCCTTCGCGATTCCGGTAACGTTCTCGGCGCCTCATCACCTCGGCACCGACCGACTCTTTTCCCGCGAGGTCCTTCACAGTGTCCGCAACCCGTTCATCCGATAGGACGGAAAGGCCGTCTGCGGAGTCGAGAAGGATTGTCACATCAGCAAGGACGAGATATTCAACGGACTGCTCGCCTATCCGAACTATCGCGACGGCGGCGGAAGGGGCGCCCACCTGGTTGAGATCGCATGTGTCCGCATGGAGGTCGGCAACTGCCGAAATGGCATCCCCGAGCGCCGCTTGGAGGGAGACATCCTGAGTGGAAGCGGCAGCGAGCAGCCGGGGGCCTAGCTGATTGACGTACCATGGCGTGCCATGAATACACCCGGAATCTGCGTCCTCAAAGACGGTCACGCCGTCAAGAACGACGGCAGCATAGGGTGAGACGGCAGCCCAGTCCTCGTTCGCCTTGTCGAGTACTCCAGGCTCCGTTGCCGCGGAGAAGTACATGACTTAGGCTCCGTGGGTGTAAAGCGGCGTCAGCAGCTTAGACGATGACACTTTCCGCGTGTCCGGATCGAATTCGCATTGGATGAGCGCGGAGAAGCGCTTGGTCTTAACCTCGCGGTACACGTCGGCCAGGTGCTGGTCAAGGTAATGGATGACGCCGTTTGACCCCATCGCATGGATGCCCGCTATGTAAATGAAGGTGCCGCGGGCGTCCGGCCGCGAGAATCGCGCCAGGTAGCCGATGTCTGATGGCTTACCCTCGTCCATAGGCGAGTGGTAAATGCTTGACGTCTCGCGGTCCATGAGGTTCCAGCAGGCTTGGTCATCGCACCCAAAGCCGAGTATCGGGTCGGCCTCAATGACTTGCGCGATCAGCGGAGAGAGCCGAGGACCGCAGATCACAACGAGATTGTCGCGGTTCAGTCGCACCATGCCCGGCGGCTGGATGATCTCATATACCGAGTCAAGGCCCATGGCCTTCACGGACTCCGAAAGGTCCAGATACGCCTGGAAGTCTTCCTGGGCAAGGACCGGCCCCGGCTGGCCAGACGACTTCTTAGGTGCCTCCAGCTTGCCGGCGAGCGCAACGGTGAGCACGTCGGTTCCCCAGAAGGCGCGCTCGGGTGGCGGCCCCGCCTTGGTGAGCTGACTTACCCGGCCCCGGCTCACCCCGAGCGCCTCCGCGATCTGGCCGTGCGACATCCCGCCCGCGATCATCTCCTCGACCGCCTCCCGCCGGATGCGCGACAGCTCGCCGAGCGCGGCTTGGTACCGGTCGAGCAGCCCGGCCGCCTCCTTGGCCCTCTGTACCGCGTCGGGTACGTCTGCCAGCGCCTTGAGGTCTGCGTCCACCTGATCACTCCTGCCTAGAGCCTCTAAGCACTCTAGCGCCTCCCCTGGTAGACGCCCACTCCTACCGCCCCTTAAAGCTTCTGCCTATGGGGGGTTGACACTCGTCAGATAGCCGCTCTAACGTACTGCCAACGCCTACCGCCCCTTGGCAGAGCCGCTAGGGGGGCTGGTACCCGGAACCTCGAAGGAGGGGTTTTCCATCATGACCCCCGATCAGCTCGCCGACAGCCTCACCGCCCGGCTGAACGGGCCGCACAGCGACGACGCCACGGCCGGGGCCGCCCGGCTGGCCGCCGAGGTTGCGCGGTTCCTGAACTACGCCACGCGCGCGGGGGAGGGCCTGACCGAGCCCGCCACCGTCTACAGCGTCACCGGCAACCTTGCCGCTGCGCTTCATGCATTGCCGCAACTGCTCAGCCAGATCGGCGATTACCTCTCGCGTGAGTTCGCCGCCGGGCATCTCGCCGACGACTACGGCCAGCTGCCCTTCATTGTCGTCGGCCAGGCCCGCGCTGACCTGGACAACACCGCCCGCCTGAGCGAGTGGGCAGGCAGGTCCCTGGATGCCGTGCAGTCGGCGGTCAGTGGTCTGCACCACGCCGCTGGAGGTGAGACCCGATGACGCGCCGCGAGTCCCCCAGCCCGGCTGAGCTGGCCGCTATCGAGGCGGAGTGGCCGCTGATTGAGGCAGAGCTGGCCGTGCTGGACGCGGAGATCGTGGCCTTGTCGGCTGCGGGCGGGCCGTCGCCGCTGGATTGGCGTCGGCTGCGCCGCGCGGAGCGCCGGGTGCTGGCCGTGCGGCTGCGGCTGATGACAGCACGTCCGGCCGAGGTGGCCCGGGGAGCAGCGTCATGAGCGGCAGCCTCCATGTGGCCGGGGGAGGCGAGGACCGGTGAGCGGCGGAATGGTGTATTTGCTGCATTTTGACCAGCCGTACAAGCACGCCCGGCACTACGTCGGCTGGGCGACCAACGTCAAACGCCGGCTGGCCGAGCATCAGGCCGGGCGCGGCGCCCGGCTGCTGGCCGTGGTCCACGCGGCCGGGATCGGCTGGCAGCTCGCCCGGATGTGGCCCGGCAGCCGGGCCCGGGAACGGCAGATCAAGCGCCAGGGCGGGCATGCCCGGCACTGCCCACTGTGCGGCGTGCGGCCCCGGACCCTGCCCCGAAACCGGGATGGGTCGCTGTCGCGGAGCAGGACCACCGATGCGCAGAAGCTGGCGGCCGGGGTGATGACGGCCGCCCAGCTCGCCGACCATACCGCGCTCCGGCGCGGCGTGGTGACCGGAAAACCCTCCCGGCCTGCCGAGCGCGGCCCGCTGCTCGATGACCCGTGGGCCATCCGGCCCGCCCCGCCGTCCCCGCCGGCGCCGCGCCCGGCCCCCGCCCGCATCCCCTCCGAGGGAGTGAGTCTGTGATGAGCCTGTCCGCTGAGTTCGACACCCGCGCCGACCGGCGCGCCTACGCCGCCGTGGCGGCCGGAGCCGCCGCGCTGTCGTACTACCCACGCCCGCGCGTTCTTCGAGCCCTTCATGGGCACCGCCGGAGCCAGCGTCACGCCGCTGATGATGGACGCGGTTGTGTACTGGCTGGCCGCCGCCAACGTCCGGCAGGCCCGCGCGGGCCGCCCCCTGCCGATGCTGCGCCTCGGCGCCTACGGCCTGCTCGCGCTGACCATCCTCGCCAACGCCCTCGGCGGCGCGAGCCTGCCAGAGCGGGTGTTCCTGGCGCTGCCCGCCGCGCTATTCGGGTTCCTGGTCGAGGCCCGCACCCGGCTGGCCCTCTACCACCACGGCGCCGCGCACGGCGATGACCGGCTCAAGCTGCGGTTGTGGCTGCGGCACCCGGCCCGCGCGTTCGCGGCGTGGCTGTGGCTGGCCCGCCAGTCCGCGCCCGCCTTCGACCGGGCTAGCGCCGAACGGGACCGGCTGCGCGCCGCCCGCGACGCGGTACGGCTGGCCCTGCCCGGCCGCACCCGCGCGGCCCGCCCGGCCCGGGCCGCAGTGCTGCGCGAACTGAACGCCGGGCGGCTGCCCGCCGCCACCGCCGTGACCGCCTCGGGGTTGCTGACCCGGCCCGGGGTGCCCGAGCTGCACCGGGCCGCGCTGGCCGCTTCGCTGGGCGCCGACCTGGCCACCCTTGCCCCGCCGGACAAGAACGCGGACGGCGGCCCGGACAAGGCGCCGGACACCCGGCGGTCACCGGGGCGGGCACCGCGCCGGACGGGCACCCCCGCCGCCGTGGCCCGGCTGCGGTCCCGCCACCCGGACATGAGCGCCGCCGACATCGCCGCCCGGCTGGGCGTCAGTGACCGCACCGTCCGCCGCCACCTGGCCACCCCGCCCCCGGCCGCCCCCGCATCGGCCGCCGCCTGAGCCCGAGGAGCACCCGTGAAAAAGGCCGTCCGCTATCTCGTCATCGCCGTGCTGGTCGTCTGGGTCATGACCGACCCCACCGGGGCCGCCGCCGTGATCCGCCACGGCGTGGCCGCCATCCAGGCCGCCGCACATTCCCTGTCCACCCTCGCTACCGGCTTGAGCCACTGACCGGAAGGAGCCCCCTGTCATGGCAACGCTGAACACCGCAAGCCCGGACGACGACGGCGGCCAGGTCGTGTCGCTAGAGGCCGCCCGCGCCACCCGCACCGGCACCGGCCCGGACACGCCGCCAGAACAACGTCGGCCCTGTATTGGAAGGCGAAGTCGTCCGGGTGGATCAGCCGGGTCCGGACCGGGCCGATTGGCTGGCCGACCTGGCGGCCCGGACAAAAAACCGCCGCGCGATCATTCACCCGGCGCTGCGGTCCCGCCGCGAGGCCGCTGCCACCGTCCGGTGGGTGGCCGGGCATTACCGGCACGTGAGCCTGTATCACCTGGTCCGGGTGCCGAAGTACGGCGGGAAGCTGGCTGTGCGCGCGCCCCGCGGCTTCACCCGCACCGTGTCCGGGCTGACCCGGTGGGCGTACGACCTGGAAGGTCACCCGGTCCGGATGGCTACCGTGCTGAAGGCCGACCCGGAGGCCTACCTCAAGCTGTCCCGCCAGCGTGACTCCCGGGTGCGGCTGCGCATCCCCATCGCCATCGTGGCGGTGATCGCCGCCCTGGTCGCCGCCGTGCTGGCACTGACCGCCCCGGCCCCGGTCAAGCTGGCCATCCTCGCGGTAGCTGTGGCCGTCTTCGGGAAGCTGGGCGCCCCGGCGGACCGGCCGCTGATCGACCGGGCCGTGACCGGCTCCCGCGCGGAGAAGCTGACCAGCGACGTAGTGATCCGTGCCCTGTCCTCCCTCGGCCTGGCCGCGATCAACCAGGCCATCGGCAAGAATCCCAAAACCGCGATCGAGTTCAAGGCTCCCATCACCCGTGACGGGCCTGGCTGGCGCGCCGACCTCGACCTGCCCTACGGCGTGACCGTGGCCGAGGTGATGGATCGCCGGGACAAGCTCGCGTCGGGCCTGCGCCGCCAGCTCGGCTGCGTGTGGCCGGAAGCCGACCATGCCCAGCACACCGGCCGCCTGATTCTGTGGGTCGGGGATCAGGACATGTCCACCGCCCGCCAGCCCGCCTTCCCCCTCGCCAAGACCGGCGCGGCCGATCTGTTCAAGCCGGTCGCGTTCGGCACCGACCAGCGCGGCCGGATGGTCCCGGTGACGCTGATGTTCGTGTCCGTCATCATCGGGGCCATCCCCCGGATGGGCAAGACGTTCCTGCTGCGCCTGCTGGCCCTGATCGCCGCCCTGGACGTGCGCGCCGAGCTGCACCTGTATGACTTCAAGGGCACCGGCGACCTGTCCCCGCTGGAGCCGGTGGCGTACCGGTACCGGGCCGGGGACGACGACCAGGACCTGGCCTACGCACTCGCCGGCTTCCGGGCGCTGCGGGAGGAGCTGCGCCGCCGCACGAAGGTGATCCGGGGCCTGCCCCGGGACATCTGCCCGGAAAACAGGGTCACCCCCGAGCTGGCCAGCAACAAGAGCCTGCGCCTGTACCCGGTCGTGGTCGGGCGTGGATGAGTGCCAGGTCATGTTCGAGCACCCCAAGCACGGGACCGAGTTCGAGGACATCTGCGCCGATGTGGTCAAGCGCGGCCCGGCGACCGGGATCGTGCTGATCCTGGCCACCCAGCGCCCGGACGCCAAGTCGCTCCCTACCGGGATCAGCGCGAACGCGGTGCTGCGGATGTGCCTGAAGGTGATGGGCCAGACCGAAAACGACATGGTGCTCGGCACCTCGGCGTATAAGAACGGCGTCCGGGCGACCATGTTCGCCTTCAGCGACAAGGGCATCTGCTACTTCTCCGGGGAAGGCCAGGACCCCCGCATCGTGCGCGGCTTCTACCTGGACGCCCCGGCGGCGGAAAAGATCGCCCTGCGGGCCCGGGGCCTGCGGGAACGCGCCGGAACCCTGTCCGGGCACGCCCTCGGGCAGGAACCCGGCACCGGGCCCGCGTTCGATCTGCTGGCCGACCTGGCCGCCGTGGTCACCGAACCCAAAATGTGGTCTGAGGAGATCGTCGTCCGGCTGGCGGCGCTGCGGCCCGGCGCGTACCAGGCGTGGGCCGACCTCGAACCGGACGCCCGCGCCGCCCAGCTGACCGCCGCGCTCAAGCCGTACGGCATCCGCACCGGCCAAGTGTGGGGCACCACCGCCGACGGGCGCGGCGCGAACCGGCGCGGCATCACCCGCGACGACCTCACCAACGCCATCACCCAACGTAACCAGAAAGACGGGCCGGGCAGGCCTGGCTGACCCGGCGTGGCCGCTAGGCCTAGCACGCGCCCCCGCTAGACCTAGCGGCCCCGCTAGCACCCGAAACCATCCCTGGCCTGCGCACTAGCCGCCATCACCTCACCTGCGCAAACACCCTCGCACCGTCTGGAGACCGCCGTGACCGCCCTCCTTGCCCTGCTAGGACTCTGCCTCCCCATCGTCACTATCTGTTACGTGTTCCTGTGTGCGGCGTCCCCATGGGGGACCTGCATCCGGTGCCGCCCCGGCGGCGCCAACCGCACCTGCCGCGCCTGCAACGGCACCGGCATGCGGCCCCGCCTCGGCTGGCAGCTCTACGCCTACCTGCGCCGCGCCTACCGGGACGGCACCCGGTGACCCGCCAGCCGTATGAGGCCGAAGTGCGGGCCTACCTTGCTGACTGCCACCGTCACCGCGCCGAGCTCGACCCGGCCTACCACCCGACTGCGGACGGGGCGGTCAAGATGATCCCGCACGGCGGACGCGCCGAGGGTGCCGGGCAGATCCGGCAGGCCTTCGCCGCCCTGGCCGCTGCCCCGGCTCACCGCGACGGCCACCAAGAACAGAAGGGCACGAAGGCCCCTTCGGGCCTCACCTCCGGGGCTGCCGCGCTCGGCTACATCCGCCAGGGCTGGCCGGTGTTCGTGCTCGGCCGGTCCAAACGCCCGGTCGCCAACTGCGCGGCCTGCCGGGCCGCCGGGCCCGGCCACGACCGGGCCGGGTGCGGCTGCCTGACCTGCCACGGGTTCTACGCCGCCACCCTCGACCCCGGCCGCCTGGCCGCGATGGCCCGCAAGGTCCCGGGTGGCTTGCTGGCCATCCGCACCGGGACCGCATCGGGTCTGTGCGTGGTCGACATCGACCCGCGCAACGGCGGCCAGCTCGACCGGGACCTCATGACGCCCACGGCGACCGTGGCGACCGGCGGGGGCGGCTGGCACCTGTACTACCGCCATCCCGGCGGCCCCACCCCGCCCGCCCTGCCCGGCGCGGCCGGGATCGACATCAAGGGCGACGGCGGGTACGTCGCCGCGCCGCCATCGGTTCACCCGGGCAGCGGGAGGCCGTACCGGTGGGTGGGCGGCCGGGCCGTGGCTGAGATGCCCCCCGCGCTGCGCGCGGCCCTCACCCCGCCCCCGGCCGCCGCGCCCGCGCCGGTCGTGCCGCCTCTCACGCGTCCGGTACCGGCCCGCGCAGCGGGGGGCATCTCATCGCCCTCCGCCCTCCTGGCCGCGCTCCTGCGGTCCGTCCGCCAGGCCCCCGAAGGCCGCCGCCGCGCCACCCTCTACGGCGCGGCCCGGGGCGTCGCCCGGATGGTCGCCGCCGGGGCCCTCACCGAACCGGCCGCCCGCGCCGCCCTGGAGGCGGCCGGGACCGCTGCCCAGCAAACCCCCCGCGAGATCCGCGCCGCGATCGACGGCGCGTTCGCTGACGAAGGAGTTGCCGCCGCATGACCACCCCCACCGGCCCGGCCGCCGACGGCGCCGCCCTCCTGGCCCAGCTCCACACCGCGCTAACCCGGTACGTGATCCTGCCCACCGCCGAGGCCGCCGTCGCCGTGGCGCTGTGGATCGCCGCCACCCACGCGCAACCCTCCTGGGCGCACGCGCCGCGGCTGGTGATCCGCGCTCCGGAGAAGCGGTGCGGCAAATCGCGGCTGCTGGACATCGTGGAAGGCACCTGCCACGCCCCGCTGATCACCGTCAACGCCTCCCCGGCCGCCGTGTACCGCGCCATCGGCTCCGACACCCCGCCCACCCTCCTGGTGGATGAGGCCGACACCATCTTCGGCGGCAAGAACGCCGAGGCCAATGAGGACCTGCGGGGCCTGCTGAACGCCGGGCACCAGCGGAACCGGCCCGCGATCCGCTGGGACAACGCCACCCGGAGCCTGGAAACCATCCCGACGTTCGCCATGGCCGCCCTCGCCGGGATCGGCGCGATGCCCGACACCATCGAAGACCGCGCCGTCGTCATCCGGATGCGCCGCCGCGCCCCGGGGGAGAGCGTGGCCCCGTTCCGGCACCGCCGCGACCGGCCCGCCCTTACCGTCCTGGCCGCCGACCTCGCCCGGTGGCTCGGCGCGCACCTGCCCGAGCTCGAGCGGGCCGAGCCGGTGATGCCGCTGGAGGACCGGGCCGCCGACACCTGGGAACCCCTCATCGCCGTGGCCGACCTGGCCGCCGGGGAGTGGCCCGCACTAGCCCGCCACGCCGCCGTCATGCTGACCGCCGACCGGGACCAGGCCGCCGACATGTCCGACCGCATCCGACTGCTGGCCGATTGCCGCGCCGCGTTCGGCACCGCCGACGCGCTCCCTACCGCCACCATCATCACGCGCCTGCGTGCCGACCCGAAGGCACCCTGGTGCGATCACGGTCCCGGCGGGATCACCGCCATGCGGCTCGGTGCCATGCTCCGCGAGTACGACATTCGCTCCGCAACGATCCGGTTCGGGGAGCCGACCGGTCAGGCCAAGGGTTACTACCGCGCTGATTTCGCGGACGCATGGGCGCGGTATTGCCCCGAACCGCAGGGTAAGCCGTACCAGCCGTACCAGCCGTCCCCGCCCAGCTCAGACCTGGTACGGCTCGAAAGCTGGTACGGCTCAAGTCGTACCACCGAAAAAGCCGTACCAGGCCAAGAACGAGGCCTGAACTGCGGAAACAGTGACTCCGGTACGACCGGTACGGCTGGTACGGCTACCCCCCACCTACGCGGCATAGACGGCGGTGCCGCATGACCCTAGCCGTCTACACGCTCGACGAGGCTGCCGCGATCCTCCGCGTCAAGCCGAGCTGGCTGGAACGGCAGGCGGCGGCACGCAAAATCCCGTTCACCATGCTCGGCGGGAGCTACCGATTCACCGCTGACCATCTGGCCGCGATCGTCGCCCAGCACGAGAACCAGCCCGCCTCGCCCAGTGCCATCACCGCTGGGCCGCGCCCGCGCCAGTCGCGTGAGGCCTCGCGCCGCGATGACGTGCCAGTCGGCGTGCTCCGGGCCCGGCCCATGGCAAGACGACGCCCGGCTGCCTGATAACGAACGAGGGGAGAGACAACAATGGCGTACGCGGAAAAGCGCGGAAACCTGTGGCGTGCTCGCTGGCGCGCACCCGATGGGAAACTGGACTCGAAGCCCGGATTCCGGACCCGCAAGGCCGCTGAGGACTACGGCAGCGACCAAGAGGCGGCAATACGGAATCACACGTACGTTGACCCCCGGGCCGGTCTGGTCACGCTTACCGATTGGGTCAATCAGTGGTACCCGGCTCTTGACCTGGAGCTAACGACCCTAAGTAATTACCGCTACCTGACTGAAGTTCACGTCCTTCCGGTGTTCGGTCACAGGTCTCTCGCCTCGCTCACACGGGAAGAAATAGCGACGTGGGAAATGCGGCTCATGCACAATGGATACTCCCGGCGGACGGCAAGCGATGCCCGGTCAATGCTGATTACAATTCTGACGGACGCGATCCCTCGTTACATACAGGTCAACCCGGCAGAGCGTAAGCGCGGGAAGGGTCGCAAGGGACTCAGGCGGATCGCTCGGAAAGAGCGCGCAGAGAAGGCATGGGCCACGCCTCTGCAAGCGTTGCTCATGGCTGAGCGTTGCGCTGTCCTTTCGGGCCGGGAAGCGGACTTCGTTATGGTCCTGACCGTTGCGTACACCGGGACCCGGTGGAGTGAGGTAATCGGGTTGCCGCCGGAATGTGTACATGGTGACCGGATCGACATTAATTGGAAGCTATATGAGCTGAACGGCAAATTCTACAAGGGGGCACCGAAGGACGGGTCGATGCGCCCTGCCGATTTGCCGCCTTTCCTTGGCCACCTCCTCGCGGGGCACCTAACAGGCCTGGGCCGCCTAACATGCAACTGCCGTAACGACAAGCAGCCCTGGTGCCCGGGTACGCAATACGTCTTTCTTGGCCCCGGGAATGGTCACTTCCGGCGGTCCAATTATAGTGACCGGTTCTTCCGGCCCGCCGCTGACGGCTGGTATCCGGGCCGGAAAGGGGAGAGTCCACGGCCAGCCGCGCCGGTTCTTGTGACCGGCTGCGACGCGTTCCCGGGGCGGCCGGTAGCTCCCTGGCCACCGGCCAGATCCGGTGAGGACTTCACGCCACCGACCGGGCGCGGGACGGTGCGCCTGGTCAGTGACGAGCACACCGGGCGCTGTGCGGTCTGTGGCCGAGCGTGGCCCCGGCGCATAGACGCCACGCTGATCACACATGCCCAGCGTGGCCGCGGTCCTTGTCCCGGCTCCGGGCAGGAAGCCGCCGAGGACCTGGCCGTGGCCTCCTGGTTGCCCGTGCTGCGGGGCCTGACCCCGCACGGCCTGCGTCACGGCCTCCAGACCTGGATGGACGAGGACGGCATCCCCGAGGTGCTGAAGACTGAGCGGATGGGCCACGAGATGCCCGGTATGCACGGCGTCTACGGTCATGTCAGCCTTGGCATGCGGGCTGAGCTAAAGGCCGCACTTCAGGAGCGGTGGAAGTCCTCCCTGCGCGAACGTGCGAGGCTAAGCCCGCGCTCCGCTGTCCCGACCCTTGATGCGCTGCTTGCAAGGCACCGTGTGCGTCCATAGCTGCCTGGCTACCAGCCCGCTCTGAAGGCTGGCTCATCAAGGTCTTCGAGATCGGACCGCGTGCACCTAACGCGTATCGCATCCTCGGCCATGGGGCGAGGGTGCCTCACAATCTCTGTGCTGAGACCGCCGCAGTGCTGCCTGCATTCCTCAAGCCGCACTATGGCGTCGCCCTCGGTTGGAGCCCCGATAACGTACCCGCGAAGCTCGGTTACCGTCCCGTTTCCTTCGAACAGATTCACAGCTATGACACCCCACCACAGCGGAGGGTCAGGATCTAGCTCGGCTGAATCATGAGTCACAAAGTGAATGCTACGGGTTACTTAACGCTACGAGCGCCACGGACTTCGGAGAGGGAGTCGCAAGATCGGCTCCCAACCGGCTCCCAAAATCGGACACACATAAGGCGGGAGTGAGGTTGTCGCCACGCCACATCCCTGTGACCTGGTCAAACTTGGGTGAGGTCTTCACGTTTGGGGCTGGCCTGGGCAGATGCCGGCTGGTCAGAGGGCGGCCCACAGGTTAAGCGGGCGCTGCCCACGCGATCTGGAGGCTGCGGTTCCGCTTCGGTGGCCTGGCGGCCGGTGCCCGCGTCCGGGCGGTCTGGCTAGCGTTTCCAGCGGGGGTCGGCTTCGAAGGCGGCGGTGCCGAGGGCTTCGAGCCGGGCGAGGAGTTCGCGCAGCCGCCGGTCGTTGTCGATCCAGGGCGTGTAGTCGCCGTGCTGGTCGGCGCTGAGCCATCGGCAGATGGTTCTGGCGGCGACCTTGCGGGTCCATTGCCAGTAGGGGCCGTGCAGGCGGGGCGGGTCGGCGTGGCAGCCGCAGTTGCGGCGGCCGCAGCGGGTGCGCCGTTCGGTGATCGAGCCGGGCAGCACCTTGCCGGAGCTGGCGATGGCGGCGAGCTCGGTGGCGATCTTCTCGGCCTCGGCCTGGTGGCTGGCGGCGACACGCACGGTCTCAGGGTGGCATAGGTCCGGGATTCCGGGCATGTCCTACTGTATATGTACAGTGTGAATGGGGCGGCCCTTGCGGGAGTGCCGGCGCCCGGGGATACCGCTGGCCTGGTCACCGGCTACATCGCCGGATGGCGGCCGTCGTCGGTGTCGCCGCAGGCGGCCGCGTTCGCCCGCGCAGTGATCACCGAAGCGGCACCTGCGGGCCAGGAGCGGGCCAAGAACCTGCTGTGGGCGGCGGGCAAGCTCGCTGATTACGGCCTCGGGCTGGGGCTGGACGCGGTGCCGGAGGTGCTGCTGCACCCGTCGGTGACCGAGCGGTTCACCCGGTGCGCGCCGGGCCTGTCCGGGGCGGCGCGGCGGACGCTGCGCACGAACCTGCGGTTCATCGGGCGGCGTGTCGTGCCGCAGCTGTATCCGGCCGGCGTGCCGCTGCCCCGGGAAAGGTCCAAGCAGCCGTACAGTCCCGCGCAGATTGACGGGTATCTCGCGCTCGCGGACGCTCAGCCCACCGCGGAACGCCGGATGCGGGCGGCCGGGCTGGTCTGCCTGGGCGCCGGCGCCGGCCTGATCCGCGGCGACCTGCGCGACGTGCGCGGCACCGACGTCGCCTGCCGCTCCGGCGGCGTCATCGTCCGGGTCAGGGGCCGGCGTGCCCGCGTCGTGCCGGTGCTCGCCGGGTACCACGCGCCGCTGCTGGCGGCCGCCCGGGCCGCCGGGAACGGCCTGATCTGCGGCGGGGCCGATCCGGGCCGCCGGAACATCACGAACCCGCTGATCACCGCGCTGGACGGCGGGGGCGGGCTGCCCCGGCTGGATACCAGCCGGCTGCGCGCCACCTGGCTGCGCGATGCCGCGCAGCTGCTGGGGCTGGCCACTTTCATGCACGCGGCCGGGATCAGCTGCTCCCAGCGGCTCGGCGATCTCGTCGCCGGACTCGAGCCGGCCAGCGAAGCCGGCGCGGTGCGGTTGCTCGGGGCCGTCCGGCGATGATCCCGCTGGCGGTCTGGGAGCAGATCATCGATGCCTCCGGCGTCGCGCCGCGGATCGAGGCGCTGCTGCCCATCGGGGTGCGCGGGCGTCAGCTGAAAGTCCGTACCCTGCTGGCCGGCATGTGCCTGGCCCAGGCTGACCACCGGCCGGCCCACCTGACCCGCGTCCACCAGGCACTGACCGGGCTCAGCGATGATGACCAGCGGCGGCTCGGCGTGGTCGCGGACTGGAAGCACGGCCCTCACGTGCTGACCTACCGGCAGACAGAGCGGACGTCCGGCCTGGTCGCCGCGGCCCTCGGCAAGGACGAGCCCGGCGGGCTGCCGCCGCAGGCGCTGCAGGCAGTCTGCGACGACCTGCTCGAGGCTTCCGTCCCCGGCGGGTTCAAGGACGCCAGCACCTCGCTGGCCGTGGACTGGACGGACATGGAGTCTTTCTCCCGTCCCCCGCCGGCCAGGGGCGGGCCCTGCGCCGACCCCGAGGCGTCCTGGGGGCACCGCAAGAACAACCTGCTGCGCCGCGAAGACGAGCTGTTCTTCGGCTACTACCTGTCCGCCGCGATCATGATGCCCGGCGAGAACGGCCCCGCCGTCCCCGAGCTTGCCCGCCGCGCCATCATCTCGTCGTGCCGGCATGACCCGGTCCGCGCGTTCGTGCCCGTCCTGACGGCGATGCCCTCCGCAGGGATCCCGCTCGGGGGGACGTCCTCGCCGACTCCGGCTACGCCCACCGCGACGCCGCCGCCTGGGCGCTCCCGCTGCGCGACGCTGGAGCCAGCCTCGTGCAGGACCTGCACCCGCACGACCGCGGACCCAAAGGGACGCATGACGGAGCCATCATCAGCAACGGCAACCTGTACTGCCCGTGCACGCCCCGCTCCCTGCTGGAACTCGGGCCGCTGTCCCGCGGCGCCTCCCGTGAGGAGGCCGCCGCGCACGACGCCAAGACCGCCGAGACTGCCCGCTACAAGCTCGGCAAGATCACCCGCGACGACGCCGACGGCTATCACCGGGCCCAGTGCCCTGCAGCCATGGGCAAGATCCGCTGCCCGCTCCGGCCCGTCTCCATGAGCCTGGACCGGGACCGGCCGGAAATCCTCCAGCCTCCCGGCAACCCGCCGGCCTGCTGCACCCGGCAGACCCTCACCGTCCCGCCCGAGGTCGCCGCCAAAACGGCACAGAAGCACGACTACCCCTCCGTGGCGCACCGCCGCTCCTACGCCCGGCGCACCGGCGCCGAGCGCGGCTTCGCCACCGCCAAGGACCCCGCCACCAACACCATCAGCCGCGGCTGGTGCCGCCTCACGGGCCTGGCGCCGCTGATGCTGTTCGCCACCACCCTGCTCATCGTCCGCAACCAGCGCATCCTGCAGGCCTGGAACGCCCGGCAGGAAGAAAACGAACGCCGCGCCGCCAAGGGCCTGCCCCCGAAAACCCGCCGCCGGCGCCGCAAAACGCTCACCGCGCTCGCCGCCACCAGGCCGCCCTAGCCCAGGCGAGTACGCCCGCACACCGAACAGCACCCGCCGCCAGCACCTCCGGCAGCACCCGGACACCGCACGCAGACAGCGCCAGCATGCCCGGAAACCGCTCCCGGGCGCGCGGAAAGCCAACAGGCGGACACGAACACACGACACGGCAGCGGCCACACCAGACTGCGCACCAGAATGTCAGACCCAAACGTGAAGATAAGACCAGGTCAAACGTGAAGACCTCTGGGTGAGGTCTTCACGTTTGGGGCTGGCCTGGGCAGATGCCGGCTGGTCAGAGGGCGGCCCACAGGTTAAGCGGGCGCTGCCCACGCGATCTGGAGGCTGCGGTTCCGCTTCGGTGGCCTGGCGGCCGGTGCCCGCGTCCGGGCGGTCTGGCTAGCGTTTCCAGCGGGGGTCGGCTTCGAAGGCGGCGGTGCCGAGGGCTTCGAGCCGGGCGAGGAGTTCGCGCAGCCGCCGGTCGTTGTCGATCCAGGGCGTGTAGTCGCCGTGCTGGTCGGCGCTGAGCCATCGGCAGATGGTTCTGGCGGCGACCTTGCGGGTCCATTGCCAGTAGGGGCCGTGCAGGCGGGGCGGGTCGGCGTGGCAGCCGCAGTTGCGGCGGCCGCAGCGGGTGCGCCGTTCGGTGATCGAGCCGGGCAGCACCTTGCCGGAGCTGGCGATGGCGGCGAGCTCGGTGGCGATCTTCTCGGCCTCGGCCTGGTGGCTGGCGGCGACACGCACGGTCTCAGGGTGGCATAGGTCCGGGATTCCGGGCATGTCCTACTGTATATGTACAGTGTGAATGGGGCGGCCCTTGCGGGAGTGCCGGCGCCCGGGGATACCGCTGGCCTGGTCACCGGCTACATCGCCGGATGGCGGCCGTCGTCGGTGTCGCCGCAGGCGGCCGCGTTCGCCCGCGCAGTGATCACCGAAGCGGCACCTGCGGGCCAGGAGCGGGCCAAGAACCTGCTGTGGGCGGCGGGCAAGCTCGCTGATTACGGCCTCGGGCTGGGGCTGGACGCGGTGCCGGAGGTGCTGCTGCACCCGTCGGTGACCGAGCGGTTCACCCGGTGCGCGCCGGGCCTGTCCGGGGCGGCGCGGCGGACGCTGCGCACGAACCTGCGGTTCATCGGGCGGCGTGTCGTGCCGCAGCTGTATCCGGCCGGCGTGCCGCTGCCCCGGGAAAGGTCCAAGCAGCCGTACAGTCCCGCGCAGATTGACGGGTATCTCGCGCTCGCGGACGCTCAGCCCACCGCGGAACGCCGGATGCGGGCGGCCGGGCTGGTCTGCCTGGGCGCCAGCGCCGGCCTGATCCGCGGCGACCTGCGCGACGTGCGCGGCACCGACGTCGCCTGCCGCTCCGGCGGCGTCATCGTCCGGGTCAGGGGCCGGCGTGCCCGCGTCGTGCCGGTGCTCGCCGGGTACCACGCGCCGCTGCTGGCGGCCGCCCGGGCCGCCGGGAACGGCCTGATCTGCGGCGGGGCCGATCCGGGCCGCCGGAACATCACGAACCCGCTGATCACCGCGCTGGACGGCGGGGGCGGGCTGCCCCGGCTGGATACCAGCCGGCTGCGCGCCACCTGGCTGCGCGATGCCGCGCAGCTGCTGGGGCTGGCCACTTTCATGCACGCGGCCGGGATCAGCTGCTCCCAGCGGCTCGGCGATCTCGTCGCCGGACTCGAGCCGGCCAGCGAAGCCGGCGCGGTGCGGTTGCTCGGGGCCGTCCGGCGATGATCCCGCTGGCGGTCTGGGAGCAGATCATCGATGCCTCCGGCGTCGCGCCGCGGATCGAGGCGCTGCTGCCCATCGGGGTGCGCGGGCGTCAGCTGAAAGTCCGTACCCTGCTGGCCGGCATGTGCCTGGCCCAGGCTGACCACCGGCCGGCCCACCTGACCCGCGTCCACCAGGCACTGACCGGGCTCAGCGATGATGACCAGCGGCGGCTCGGCGTGGTCGCGGACTGGAAGCACGGCCCTCACGTGCTGACCTACCGGCAGACAGAGCGGACGTCCGGCCTGGTCGCCGCGGCCCTCGGCAAGGACGAGCCCGGCGGGCTGCCGCCGCAGGCGCTGCAGGCAGTCTGCGACGACCTGCTCGAGGCTTCCGTCCCCGGCGGGTTCAAGGACGCCAGCACCTCGCTGGCCGTGGACTGGACGGACATGGAGTCTTTCTCCCGTCCCCCGCCGGCCAGGGGCGGGCCCTGCGCCGACCCCGAGGCGTCCTGGGGGCACCGCAAGAACAACCTGCTGCGCCGCGAAGACGAGCTGTTCTTCGGCTACTACCTGTCCGCCGCGATCATGATGCCCGGCGAGAACGGCCCCGCCGTCCCCGAGCTTGCCCGCCGCGCCATCATCTCGTCGTGCCGGCATGACCCGGTCCGCGCGTTCGTGCCCGTCCTGACGGCGATGCCCTCCGCAGGGATCCCGCTCGGGGACGTCCTCGCCGACTCCGGCTACGCCCACCGCGACGCCGCCGCCTGGGCGCTCCCGCTGCGCGACGCTGGAGCCAGCCTCGTGCAGGACCTGCACCCGCACGACCGCGGACCCAAAGGGACGCATGACGGAGCCATCATCAGCAACGGCAACCTGTACTGCCCGTGCACGCCCCGCTCCCTGCTGGAACTCGGGCCGCTGTCCCGCGGCGCCTCCCGTGAGGAGGCCGCCGCGCACGACGCCAAGACCGCCGAGACTGCCCGCTACAAGCTCGGCAAGATCACCCGCGACGACGCCGACGGCTATCACCGGGCCCAGTGCCCTGCAGCCATGGGCAAGATCCGCTGCCCGCTCCGGCCCGTCTCCATGAGCCTGGACCGGGACCGGCCGGAAATCCTCCAGCCTCCCGGCAACCCGCCGGCCTGCTGCACCCGGCAGACCCTCACCGTCCCGCCCGAGGTCGCCGCCAAAACGGCACAGAAGCACGACTACCCCTCCGTGGCGCACCGCCGCTCCTACGCCCGGCGCACCGGCGCCGAGCGCGGCTTCGCCACCGCCAAGGACCCCGCCACCAACACCATCAGCCGCGGCTGGTGCCGCCTCACGGGCCTGGCGCCGCTGATGCTGTTCGCCACCACCCTGCTCATCGTCCGCAACCAGCGCATCCTGCAGGCCTGGAACGCCCGGCAGGAAGAAAACGAACGCCGCGCCGCCAAGGGCCTGCCCCCGAAAACCCGCCGCCGGCGCCGCAAAACGCTCACCGCGCTCGCCGCCACCAGGCCGCCCTAGCCCAGGCGAGTACGCCCGCACACCGAACAGCACCCGCCGCCAGCACCTCCGGCAGCACCCGGACACCGCACGCAGACAGCGCCAGCATGCCCGGAAACCGCTCCCGGGCGCGCGGAAAGCCAACAGGCGGACACGAACACACGACACGGCAGCGGCCACACCAGACTGCGCACCAGAATGTCAGACCCAAACGTGAAGATAAGACCAGGTCAAACGTGAAGACCTCTGGGTGGAGCTGAGGGGATTTGAACCCCTGACCCCCTCGATGCGAAGCATGGCGACTCCGTCCGGCGCGGTCGCTCGGTGTCGCGTCACGCCAGCTAGCGGCCATAGTGCCGTCGCGGCCCGTCGTGGCATGGCTGGCGTTGCCTGGGGTCGTTGTCACTTGGCTCGTCACTGGCTTCCGGATCTCTTCGAGAAGGGAGATCCGAGGATTTGGATTTAGCTTGCGATTTAAGGACGCGGAGATCGTTTAGGTCTGGGTTCTGCTGTTCCCTGGACATAGGAGCGGCCTTCGGGTGACGCTGAGTTCTCGCCAAGAGATCCAGCTGCACCAGAAGGCCGTGATGAACAGTCTGCAAGGCACCCCTGCTCGCGTCGAGGCGTTGCCCGGGTTATCCAGGTTCCGTGCGGGTCTCCATGCCTGCTTCACCCGCCGCGGTGATGCCCTGTTCGAGCTGGCGGACGCGATGCTGTGCGCGCAGGGCCCGGTGCGATCGCCGGTGGAGCTGTCCTTGGAGCCGGAGTTCCGCCGCCGGCACGGCTCTGTCTGCGACGCCCTGGCTAAGGGCCGGATCAGCGGTAGCTGCCTGCGGCACCTGCTGGCCGGCCTGTCAGCACCGGCCAGGGCGGGCGAGCCGCTGATGTTCGCGATCGACGTCACTCCGCACCCGCGCCCCGACGCCCAGTACGCCGACGAGCGGACGATGGTGCAGGTCCGCGGCAAGGGCGGGGACCGCTGGCTGCCCGGCTGGCCCTACAGCCTGCTCGTTGGCATCCAGTGGGGTTCTTCCTCCTGGGCCGATCCCGTCGGGGCACGCCGGCTGCGGCCCGGCGAGGAGCACACCGACGTCACGATCGACCCGATCACCGGGCTGCTCAAAGACCTGACCGCGACCGGGAAGTGGCAGCCCGGCGACCCGCCCCCGCTGGTCCTGCTCGATGCGGGCAACTACGCCACCGACCTCACCTGCGCCCTGGCCGGCCATGACGTGCAACTGCTGGTCCGGCTGCGTACCACCCGGGTCTTCTACCTCGACCCTGCACCCCGGCGACCGGGCCAGATGGGCGCGCCTGGGCACGCCACGGCGCGGAGTTCTCCTGCTCCGACCCCGCCAGACGGCACGCCCCCGACTTCGAACGCACCGCGGAGTCCGGGCTGTACGGCACCGTGACAGTCCGCGCCTGGACGGGACTGCACCAAAAACTCGGCAGCACCGGCCGCTGGGCCGGCTGGCCGCGGGACAAGCAGCTGCCGATCGTGCGCGGCACGGTCCTGCAAGTGGCCGTCGGCCACCTGCCCGACGGCCGCAAACCACCCAAGGACCTGTGGCTGTGGCACGCCGGCCCCGTCCCGGCCGACCCGGACCTGCTCTGGAAGGCCTACCTGCGCCGCTCCGGCCAAGAGCACTTCCACCGCTTCGCCAAGTCCTATCTTGGCCTGGCCAGCGCACACCTGAACTCGGCGGCCGCCACCGACCGGTGGGTGTCGCTGGCCATGGGTGCGTACGCCCAGCTACGCCTCGCCCGCCACCTCGTGGACGACCTGCGCCGCCCCTGGCACCCACGGCCCGACCCGGGCAAGCCCCTCAGCCCCTGCAAGGTCCGGCTCGGCTTCCGCCGACTCCGCGCACGAATCGGCACACCCGCCGACTCGCCCAAACCCACCCGCCCCGGCCCAGGCCGCCCGAAAGGCTCGAAGAACCGCCCGAAATCCCGGCGACCGCCCTACCGCAAGAGCGAACCGGCCACCGCAAGCACGAAGAATGATAACGGAAGCTTAAATCGCAAGTTTAGTCGTCGGCATGATAGATCGAGCCGGGCCAAGACGGCACCCGCGGTACCTTGCCACCGCGGGCGCCGACCGTTTCAGATCGGCTGTTACGCGTCGTTCGCCATGAGCGCCTGACGACACTCGCGGGGCTCTTACGCGAATTTTGTGATCGGAGTTACGCAGGGTGAAGGATTACGCGTTTGCGGAGGAGGACGAAGCCGGCGCGGCCGTACATCTGGCGCTTGATCATCTTGATCTTGTTGACGTTTCCCTCCATGGCGGCGGAGCTGTAGGGCAGGGCCAGGCCGGCGGTGACGGCCTCCTGGTCGCGTCGGATGCCGACGGTGAGTGAGTGGAGCTCGGGCTGGTCGTCGGCCTCGACCCGGGTGAGCCATTCGTCGAGTGCGAGCAGGCCCTGCCGGCGGGTCATCATGTCGGCGAAGTCCCGGATGTGCCCGGCCAGGGCGTCCAGGTGAGGGCAGCGGGCCCTGGCCGCGGCGAGCCGGGCCTGGTCGCCGTCGTCGAGGCTGCCGGGGCGTGACAGCAGCCAGCGGGTGATCTCGCGGGTTTTCGGCACGGCCGGGGCGGGCGTGATGGCCGGCCCGGCCTGCCGGAGCAGGTGGACGTACCGGCGGACGGTCTGCGGGCTGCCGGTCCAGCTGCGCTGCCGCAGCTCGGCGTGGATCTGGGCGGCGTCGGTGAGGCCCTGGTTCCACCGCTGGCAGATGTACGGCTTGAACTCGTCCAGCTTCGATTCCCGGCTGATGCCCGCCAGCAGCTCGTCGGCGCTGGCGGCCCGGGCGTACCGCTGCACGGTCCTGCGGTCCAGGCCGGTGGCGCGGCGGATCGCGGCCTCCGGCTGCCCGGCGCCGAGCCGCTCGCGGATCTCGGCGTAGCGTTCCCTGGTGCGCCTGGCTATCTGCGGTTCCCGGCCGCACACATCCAGGGACCCGTCCGGCACGGCCGGCGCGTCCTGATCGTCGGCGTCTGCGGCGGCGGGCTGCTCCTTCAGGCAGCCGCGGTGCCGGGTCACCGTTTTCTCGGCGCATTCTGCCAGGTTGTGCCACAGGTGCCAGCGATCGGCGACCTGGATCGCGCCCGGCGCGCCGTCCCGGGCTCCCTCGGCGTAGGCACTGGCGCGGTCCCGGCAGATGACCTCCGCGCCAGGGCGGGCCTTCAGCCATTCCCGCAGCGTGCCCGCCTCGCGGTCCGGCAGCAGGTCGATCACGTCCCCCGACTCCGCATCGGCCACCACCGTGCCGTACACGTGCCCCTTGCGCAGCGCGAAATCATCCACCCCGGTGACCGGCGGCGCGGCGGTGACCGGCGGATCAGGCAACGCCATCACCAGCCGCAGCACCGTGGAGGGGTGCACGGCGATCCCGAGGGTCCCGGCCAGCCGGGGCGCCGGCCCGCCCGGCCAGCTCCAGCCCGAACCCGGCCAGCAGGGCCCGCAGCGGCACGCTGCGCCGCCGGTACCGTTCGCTCAGCCCCCCGGCCTGCTCGGCGAAGGTGACCGCCGGGCAGGCCGGGTTCCGGCAGCGGAACCGGCGGACCTGCAAGACGATCAGCACGGGTCGGCCACCCACCGCGCCGTCCGCCATCACCCGCGAATACCCGCCGTGCACCCGCGCCGACTCCTGACCGCACCGAGGGCAGCACGCCTCGCCGGCCCGGCACGACGCCGAGATCACCACCGCATGCCCGATGTCTTCGACGCGGTGCACACGCAGCCCCGCCAGGTGCGGGAACAACGCGGTCAGCAGGCTTTCGCCCTGCTCGGAAACGTCCCAGGCAAGGCGCGGGGAGCTGGCCGCCCCCGCTGGCGGCATGACAGACTGAGGCGGCAACGAGGCTCCCGCGCACGAGGATCTTGGCAGACCCGCGTCCTACCGGAGCCTCGTTGCCTGATCACGCCGACACGCCGCAGGTATCTCAGATCGTCACATTCCCCGCACAAGCCCCAAGCGGCGCAGCTCCACCAGGCAAGTCACTATCCGCAATACGTCACAAAATTCGCGGCAGAGCCACTCGCGGTGAGCGTCCGTTGCTGACGCGCCCGTTCGTTGGGCGTCTCCGCCGTGCTCACGCTGGCGCCGGGATGCTCGCCGTGGCGGCTCCAGGGCGGTGCATAACTACCTAGAACACGTCACGGATGGTGGCGGCCGGCCTGAGACATGGGACGCGATATCCGCCGTTCTGCACGGGAACGGGTCTCTTCAGTACGGCCGGTGCCCGGCGCGCAGAACGGGTAATTCTGGCCCGTCGGCGAAAGCCGTGCGCGCGCGTGACCATTGGTGGCCGGGGCCTGGCCTGTGCCCTGACGGGGTGCTCCGGCAGCGATCCGTCGCGGGATTCGGCGACTGCGTGGTCTTGGTTGTCGTGCTGGATCGCCTGACGCTGCCGCCGCTGCCCATATTGCGGGGGGAGCGTGTCATCTTGCGAGGGCACCGGGAGCCGGATGTTGATGACCGGCTGCGCCATCCCATCGACCCCGAGGAAGAGGACGGCTATGGCTCCTCGTGGCAGACCAGCAACAGCCACGAGGAATAACCCCGTGAGCACTACTCGCGGAATCGGGTCTGAGCACGGCTGAAGGTCGTCCCGAGCACCCATCACGACCAGCACACCTCTGCCTTCCCGTGTCACCTACGTTTGTGTCGCATACCCCCGGCCGTGCTCGCCCGGCCCGCTCTGGCGTTCCTTGGCGTAAAGTCATTCAGTGCGAGTCTGGCCTGGCACGGCTTATCCGCTCGGTGCCACCTGGGACGGGTCAGGGACCAATTTTGCCCTGTTCTCTGAAGTAGCCGACCGGGTCGAGCTGTGCCTGTTCGGTCCGGGCAACCGCAGGGAGACGCGGGTCGAGCTCACCGAGGTGGATGGTTTCGTCTGGCACTGCTACCTGCCAGGTGTCGGCCCGGGCCGGCACTATGGGTATCGCGTGCACGGCCCGTATGCGCCGGGCCGCGGTCACCGGTGCAACCCGGCGAAGCTGCTGCTCGACCCCTACGGCAAGGCCGTCGCGGGTCAGGTGCACTGGCACGATGCCCTGTTCTCCGACCGGTCCGGCGCGCCGGAGGCGATCAGCACTCGCAACAGCGCCCCTTACATGCCGCGCAATGTCGTTATCAATCCCTATTTCGACTGGGGCGATGACCGGCCGCCGCGAACGCCGTATCACGAGACGGTGATCTACGAGGCGCATGTCCGCGGCCTGACCCTGCGCCATCCCGAGGTCCCGCCCGGGCAGCGCGGCACCTATGCGGGCCTGGCCTCCCCGGTCCTCATCGACCACCTGACCCGGCTGGGTGTGACCGCCGTGGAGCTGATGCCGGTACATCAGTTCATCTCCGAGCGGGCACTGACGGCCGGGGGCCGGGTCAACTACTGGGGCTACAACACCATCGGATTCCTCGCGCCGCACAACGGCTACTCCTCATCCACCGAGCCACATGGCCAGGTCACCGAGTTCAAGTCGATGGTCAAGACGCTGCACGCGGCGGGCATCGAGGTAATCCTCAACGTCGTCTACAACCACACCGCCGAAGCGGACGCCTTGGGTCCCACGCTGTCTTTCCGCGGCATCGACAACGCCGCGTACTATCGGCTCGCCGACGGCGACCCGGGGGTGTACCTGGATTACACCGGCTGCGGCAACAGCCTCAATGCCCGCAATCCGCACGCGCTGCAGCTGATCATGGACTCGCTGCGGTACTGGATCCTGGACATGCACGTGGACGGGTTCCGGTTCGACCTGGCCGCGGCGCTGGCCCGTCAGCTGCATGATGTGGACCGGCTCGCCGCCTTTTTCAACCTGGTCCAGCAGGATCCGGTCATCTCGCAGGTCAAGCTGATCGCCGAGCCGTGGGATGTCGGGGAAGGCGGCTACCAGGTCGGCAGGTTCCCGCCGCTGTGGCTGGAATGGAACGGCAAGTACCGTGACTGCATACGGGACCTGTGGCGCGGCGAGCCCACCCTGCCGGAGTTCGCGTTGCGGCTGACCGGCTCCAGCGACCTGTACGAGACCAGTGGGCGGCGGCCGGTTGCCTCGGTCAACTTCGTCACCTGCCACGACGGATTCACCCTCGCCAACCTGGTCAGCTACAACCGCAAGCACAACGAGGCCAACGGCGAGGACAACCAGGACGGCACCGATGACAACCGGTCCTGGAACTGCGGCGCGGAAGGCCCGTCCGGCGATCCGGCCATCAGCGAGCTGCGCGCCCGGCAGGTCCGCAATTTGCTGACCACGCTGTTCTGCTCACAAGGCGTTCCCATGCTGCTGGCGGGTGATGAGATGGGCCGCACCCAGCGGGGCAGCAACAACGCCTACTGCCAGGACTCACCGCTGTCCTGGGTGGACTGGGAGAACGCCGCCGAATACGCGGACCTGGTTGACTTCACCAGCGCGCTGTCCGCGCTGCGCCGGGCGCACCCGGTCTTCCGGCGGCGCCGGTTCTTCAGCGGGCGCCCCGCCCAGGTCGGCCCGGGCGGCCTGCGGGACATCATCTGGCTGACCCCGTCCGGTCAGGAAATGACCGATGCGGACTGGCAAGACGGCTATGCCAGGTCGCTGGCGGTGTTCCTGAACGGTGACGCGATCACCGAGCCCGGGACCCGCGGCAAGCCCGTCCGCGACAACAATTTCCTGCTGCTGTTCAACGCGCACAGCGACCCCGTGCGGTTCGTCCTGCCCGGCGCCGATCACGCAGACGGCTGGCATGTTGTTGTCGATACGGCGACGCTGCCGAACCGGCCCGCCACCAGCGCCGGTGGCCGGCCGGCGAAGCTGCCCAGCGCGACGGCGCACGACGTGACCGGCCGTTCGGTCATGGTGCTGCGCGCCGCCGACGATCGGGCAAGCGGAGCAAACCCGGCCAGGACGGCTTGACGCGGCCTGGCGGCTACCACAGGCGATCAGGCCAGCCCGGTCCGGCGATCAGGCCCGGGTAGCCGCGCCACCAGGCGTGCGAACAGGAACTTAGGACTGATCCTGCTGCGCAGCGGCCGTACCAGCCACGGTGTCCCTGCTGTAATCGTCACGCAGCGCCAGGACCTTGATACGGATGTTGGCGCTATGCGCCGGCAGCTCGCTTCGCACTATCGGCCCGATCTCCTTTCGGTCGAAGTACCTGGCCGCGTCCTCCGGCGAGTCGAAGGTGAACTCGACGACGCGATGGGGTGTCGTCGAGTAGACATTGTCGTACGACGCCACCCCCCGCAGCTCAGCAGGCGCCTGAAGAGCATCCGCGATCGATCGGACCCACGCCAGGTACCTGTCCTTGCCTCCGGGCGGATAGTCGATCTCGTAGACATACTTGATCACCGGAGAAATCCTTCCGTCGGTGCCGCGGCCCCCACGAGCGCCGGCGGCACGTGGCTATGGTCCGCCTGAGTCCGGCGCCAGGCAAGAGCGCGACCGCGGATGTGCTCGCGGCCGCGCGGTGTCGACTCCTGCAGCAAAGCGCCTGGTGCCTGTTGCGTGCGCAGCGCGGCGAGCAGCCGGTCTGCCTCCTGCGGCGACAAGATCCTCGGCACAGTGCGCGGCACCCGCACCAGCGGCACGGTCCGCGACCGCTTGGAGCCGCTCTGCCGCCGGGTCGACAGGCCGCGGGGCATCGGATTGACCTGCACCGGCGTGCCACCACGGGCGACCAGGTACGCATATGAGCCTGACACCAATGACGGGCGCCTGGCGATCGTCCGCGCCGAAAGCCCGGACTCCCGGTCCGTCAGCCGCACCACCGTGCGGTCGCCGCTGACGCACTCAGCGCGGCGACCGTCATTCAGCCGCATGGCAGATGAGCCCGAGGCTCCGCCAGTCGAATCGACAGCATGAGTGGCGGTGAGAGCAGCCTGATCGTCGCCGTCGGCGGCATCACTTTGCCAGCCATGCGGCTGTCCGGCATGCTCACGGTGGGTGACATTCGGTATGCGGTTCAGGTGCTGCGTGATTCCAGTGTTGAGGAACTGAGACGCCTGCTGGCCGGGTTTTCGCGGGCGCATAAGGCGGGAGATACTACCGATACCGATATCCTGGCAGCCAAAGTCGGGACAACGACCAGGATGGGCATGGTGGCGCATCTGCTGCGCGCGGGAGCTAAATGGGGCGTCGTGACGATTTATCGCGAGCCTGATCGGCGTTGCAGTGGATCATGAGGTAAACGACCCTTATGGGGCTGGACACCACCGCCCATCACCATCGTCCGGCAAATGTCACCATCGCAGCTGGACGAGCTGAGCCACCAGATTCTTCAGCAACTTGAGCAGATGCACCAGTGGCAAGAGCACGGCTAGCCAGTGCTGGCTGTCAGATGGAGCGCGCTGCTCCTCCCGCAGGGCACTCCGGCCGTTGCTCAGCCTTTTGATCCGCGGAAATTTGCGGGAGCATCCCTCACCGGCTCGCATGCCAGTTTGACGTGCTGGAATGCCGGTCATCATTTGGCAGTAAACGGCGACGTTGAGCGCTGGTGTGCGGCCAGAATACGGCCAGCCGGGGACTGATACGCGCGTGAGGCTGACTGGCGGGTAGGCACAGTTGACACCAGCTTTACCGCACGCCAGGGCGAAGGCTCACGGCCCCGGGGCGGGCTGGGGCGAGACTGTCAGCCTCGTGACCTGCGGAAACGCGGGAACACCCGGTCGTATCGCCCGCAAATGGACCGGTTCGTGAACGGCTGGCTAAGCTGCGGAGCGGCAGCGACATAACGTAAAAAGTACCTGCAATTTACGAAACAATACGCGCTCGCTGCGCTTAGGCAATTTGAGTGGCCGGTGGGACGGCAGCCGAATTGCAGAATATGCGGACCCGGGCTACGGTGGAAATGCGGGAACCTCAGACCAGGAGAATCCTGGCTGAGCCGGTCAGAGATCTCGCAGGCCCGGCTGCGTAACCTGGAGATGGGGACCTATTACCAGGCCCGTCACCAAGGAGGGAAGATCAATAATGACCGAGATATTGGCTGAGGCCGGTCGGATAACCGGGCTCGGCCCGGAGATCGGCGGCAAGATAATTTTCGGCTTGCAGTCTGCTTACGCAAAGCAGGCTGGCCAGAAGCCGATGAGATTTGTCGCGCCGGCCAGTCAGCTGACGGACCTGGACGATGATGATCTGGTTATCGTGCGGTTCAGCCGCACTGATCACAGCACTATGGCGGGGCCGCTGCCGGTGGCCTCGCTTTCCCTGGCGTAGGGGCTGGGAAATGGACGCGGCAACGCCCCTTGAGGGCTGATCCGCGTTCATGGCCCGGGCAAGACGATTCCAGTTTAATTTGAGCGAGAAGCCGCGCACGTGCTCACCCCTGGCGGACTGTCACACGCCGGGCACCGCAGTACGCGTTCAGCCACCGCCCGGACCTTGCGGGAGACAAAATCATGAGCACCCTGACGCGTGCCGCCGTTTATACCGTCCGGATGGCCGCCATGACCGCCGCAGCCCCCGTGCTGGCCGGCGCGGCCGCCTCGTCCGCGACCGCGAAGCTGGCCGGCTGGGAACTGCGGCAGCTCGCCAGCTCACCGCTATCCGCCCAGGCCAGGCGGCTTACGGCCGAATACCGCGAACTGGCCGCCGCCAGCGGCGCCGGCGCGAACACGCCAGCGCGGCAGCAGGGGCACGATGGGGACGGCCGCGACAGGCACCGCCCCGATCGCACGCCCGCCCGCTCCGGTCAGGCCCATGCCCAGCTGGCTGCCCTGAACTCGTCACGCTAGGCACCCCGGCCGCAAGCGTCAGGTCCGCAACTGCGCAGACGGTGCCCGGTCCGGGGACATGAGGGCGCGGCATCACGGTCGGCTTCCCGCCGCACGGAGCATCGGCTGGCATTGGGTCAAGGTTCACATGCTGTTGATGCGGATAACCGCGAGTGCTGGATAGCTTGAACCGCGAACGCGTCAGGAGGTATCGCTCCTCCGAGAAGTGGGGCAAGGAGCCATGAGCAAATCACCTAATTCCGCCTTGGCGGCGCATCCGCCGGCCCGGCGGGCCGCGCGGCAGCCGGCCTATCGCGAGTATGCCTGCTCCTACGATCAGAGGACGGGCGCGTTCCAGTCCTACCGCCGGGCGATCATCGAGGCGCTCCCGGTCCGCCGGGGACAGGTTGTCCTGGACGTGGGATCCGGGACGGGGCTGTGCTGCGGCCTGCTCCGGGAGAAGGTGGGCGCGAAGGGCGGTGTCGTCGGCATTGAGGAGTCACCCGAGATGGCAGCGGTGGCGCGCGAGCGCATCGCCGACGAGGGCTGGCGTAACGTCACGGTCGTGGAGTCACCGGCCGAGGACGCGGAGATCCCGGTGACCGCGGATGCGGCTCTTTTCTGCGCCGTCCACGACATCCTGCAGTCCCCGGACGCGCTGCGGAACGTCATGACCAAGCTCCGTCCGGGGGCACGGGTGGCTGCGGGCGGCGGCAAGTGGGCCGCGCGGTGGATGGTGGGCGTGAACCTGCAAGCCAGGATGCTGCACGCTCCCTTTGTGCGGAGCTTCGAGGGTTTCGACCGGCCGTGGAGTCATCTGGAGCAGCTGATCGACGACGTCCACGTTCGTGAGCTGGCGCTCGGGAGCGGGTATATCGTGACCGGCCAGGCGCCCCAGCCCCCGTCCTAGCGAAGGACCCGGTCCCGTGCGGACCGGCTCCCAGGCGGGTCAGGGTGCGCTGGGTAGCGCGGACCGGCGGCGTCAGGCCGGCGTGCGCAGCGTGCTGCCGCGGCCAGGCGCCACCGACCAGCAGGCCTCGAGCAGCGGGGGGGGGGGGGGCGAACAGGTGCGGCGCGTTGACGCAGGCCCCGTGATCGGCGTCCAGGTGGCGGACTGATGCGCCCGGGATCGCCCGGGCCAGCTCGAGCTGGCCCGGGCGGGCGGCACGACTTGGTCCCGGTCCGTGATGATCACCGCGGTGGGCACATCGACCTGGCTGATCCAGCTGTCCGAGGTGAACTCGGAGACGGCGTCCATGGCTGAGACGACGGTAGCCAGCGTGGTCCGGCTCAGCTGGGCGCGGACCCAGCTGCCCGTTGCCGGGTCGTCAGTGCCATTCGGCAGCGGACACGGGGTGATCGGAATGGCTACATCCCAGACCGTCGGGCCGTACCGGGTAACCCCCCACAAGCTGAGGAGCTGGCCCGCAGAATCGGATGATCTGTATTTGCCGCACGAGCACAGACGGCGTGGCGGAAGCAGTAAATATTCGGCGATCTGCGCGGCTGAACGCATGGTCGTTGGCCATGGGCCTGACAAGTGATACCGCGCAGCCACGCCGGATCGGCGTCCTGACCAGCCGGCTGGCGCTGAGAGCCCGGGTCGGGTGTAGTAGCGCGTGTAGTAGAGACGCCATGGACAGGCAGCGCGACCCGAGACGCAGCGAGACACCGCGACGCGGAGAGCAGTGCGTGCGCTGGACTACATAGACCCGGTGAGTCTCCGTAGATGAAGCTCGGCTAACTCATAACCCAGAGGTCGCGGGTTCAAATCCTGCCCCCGCTACCAGGCAAAACGGCCCCGGGAGCATCGTTTCCGGGGCCGTCTTCTGCTACTTGTGACCAAACTCCTGGTCACACCCCGCGCCCGATCGCTGGGCGCTTCCCCCAGAGGTAGCACGGGATCCGTCGCTCTTGCCGTTGTCTGAACTGCGAAAACGGGTACTCACGCGGAGATGAGGACGGGAAGAATGTGTAATCCGCCGCGGGGGAGAACGCCGGCCAAACACCTTGCTGTGACCGTGTGCCGTCATCGACGTCTCGTATCCGGCCTTTCGAGAATCGAACGATTCTCGACATGATCACTAGCGGCGGCCCGGCCCGGGCGGGCACCGCCCGGTGATTGTCGTAAAAGGCGTTGCAAAGCCGGCGTGTCCAGCAACCGGGCCAGCACCGTTTCTCCGGCAGTCCCCGGGGTATGACCGCGCCCCCCGCCGATAGCCCCGAAGCCCTCGGCTACGTCGCCCCCGGTGACGCGTTCCTTACCGGCGCCCCTTGGCCGCGATGGCCTGGTCCACTGTCTCGTGGATGCCGAAGACCTTCGCCAGCCCGGTGATCCGGAAGATCTTCAGTATCCGCTCCTGCGTGCAGACCAGATCCAGCGAGCCGTCGTGTGCCCGCACCCGCTTCAGGCCTCCTATCAGCACCCCGAGGCCGGTGGAGTCGAGGAACTCAACCCTCTCCAGGTTGACGATGAGCTGGTAGTTGTCCTTGCTGACCAGATCGATGAGCAGCTCACGGAGCCGCGGTGCCGTGGAGATATCGATCTTGCCCCCGACGTCGATGACCTCGATGCCGTCCTTGTTGTAGTGACCCAGCTTCAGATTCACCGATGCTCCAGCGCCATGCGTGGCGTCGTCGCAACGTCCGTCCCGGCGAATGGGTCGGCGTAGCCAGGGCCAGGGCGTGATCCTCTGCCGCATTCAGCCACGTTCCGTTGTCATTTCTATACGAAATCATGCGTTTCGGGCATTCCCCAGCGGATGACACGCTGAAAACCCGGGCCCCGGGGAACCATGGAACGCTCAGCGGCGATAGTGGGCCTCCTGCCATGACCTCGCCCGCCAGGTCCACCTCGCCGCCTGACGCCGGTGGCCAGGCCGTAGGTGTCCTGATGGCGAGGAGAACCTTCGACGTTGGGGGTCGACATCATCGAGATCCTGGTCCCACTGGCATGCTGGCCGGGACCTGGGCGGTGGCTGCTGTCGGTGCTTGGGGCAGGCCGGGGAGGGCCGGGTAGATGTCGCGGCGGTGCTGACGGGCCGGTTGTTACCAGCACCCCGGTCCCCTCGCTCAACCGCTACCGGCGCCTCTCCGGTACCAGCACCTGCTGGAGGGCGTCGAAGTCCTCGACGCATTTGCCCGTGCCGAGCGCGACTGACTCCAGCGGATTGTCGGCCAGCTGGATCGGCATCCCTGTCTCTTCGCGCAGCCGCTCATCGAGGCCGCGCAACAGCGCACCACCGCCAGTGAGCGCGATACCGCGGTCCATGACGTCGCCGGCCAGCTCAGGCGGGCACTTGTCCAGCGTGGTCTTGACGATGTCCACGACGGTGCTGACGGGTCCGGCGATCGCGTGCCGAACCTCCCCGGCACCCATCACGACGGTCTTCGGCAGGCCGCTGACCAGGTTGCGGCCGCGGATCTCGGTGTGCGGTTCATCCGGCGACGGGAAGGCCGACCCGATCGCCATCTTGATCTCCTCGGCGGTCCGCTCGCCCAGCATGAGCGAGTACTCCTTCTTGGCGAACGTGATGATCGCCTGGTCCATTTCGTCGCCGCCGACCCGGATGGACTGGGAGGTCACAATGCCGCCGAGCGAGATCACCGCCACCTCGGTGGTCCCCCCGCCGACGTCGACGACCATGTTTCCGGTGGGCTCGTACACCGGCAGGCCGGCGCCGATCGCGGCCGCCATGGGCTCTTCGATGATGTACACGCGCCGGGCACCGGCCTGGCGCCCGGCTTCCTTCACCGCGCTTTGCTCCACGCCGGTAATCCCGCTGGGCACGGCCACCACCAGCCGCGGCTTGGCCAGGTGATGGCGGCGGTGGACCTTCTGGATGAAGTAGTGCAGCATCCGCTCGGTGACGTCGAAGTCGGCGATGACACCGTTTTTCAGCGGCCGGACCGCCACGATGTTGCCGGGCGTCCGGCCGATCATCTGTTTGGCTTGGACGCCGACCGCGACGATGTTGCCGGTGTTCGTGTTCAGTGCCACCACCGAGGGTTCGTTGAGCACAATCCCCCGCCTGCGCACGTAGACCAGGGTGTTCGCGGTGCCGAGGTCGACCGCCATGTCACGGCCGAGGAACGCCAGCATGTTCCCCATGAGAAACGAGCCTTCTAACTTTAACGAAACTATCTGCTGATGACGTTGAATGCGGATACCGGCTGCGGCGGCGGTGGCACCATGCCATTTCACCGGCCGGCGCGAAAAGGGCAACGAGCTCCGGGAAGAAGATCTTGATCTGCCGCTCGCCTGGCTCAGGTAAGCCGGGGCCAGGCACGACGGGGTACGTGACTCCAACGTACAGTCACCGCAGATCGTGCCCGGCGCCGCCGGGCACGCCCGGCCCGGGTGCGGCGGCCGGGGCCGTGGCCGGCTTTCTTGGGGTGCCGGTAACAATCGAGCCGTGAGCGCCGCTGTGGTGTCCAGTTTCCTGAACGCGGGCAGGCGGGCGTGTGGTCAGCGTGGCCGGAACGGGTTGCCGGTGTAGCCCGGCCGCTGGCCGGTCTCGCCGCGCTGGTATCGCTCGGCCTGCCATGCGTCCCAGGCCCGCTCCAGTTGCGGGTTGATGAGGCGGGCAATCCCTTGCGGGCGCAGAAGGCCCGGAATTCCAGGTCCGGCTCGGCCAGCCGTCGGCGGCGTCCCGCGCGTCGGTCGGGGAGCACCGCGGCGGTGTCCAGGTCCCCGGCCCGCCGGGCCGGGCGAGTTCGTCCACGTCGGCGGCGATGTGGTCGATGACCGCCTTGTACCGCTTCAAATTGATGCATGGTATCTGACCTGGGGCTCGTAAGATCAGCTACGCCGCCTGGTAGTACTCGTTGATGACGCCGCCGAGTACCTTGCGCCGCTGGACTGGCAAGTCCAGTGGCGGGCTGGCTTGGTCGTTGTGGTCGGGCGGTCGTTGCTGGCGGGACGGGTGCGGGCGGTGCCGGTTGTAATGCCCGGCGTACTCGTCCAGGATCGATAGAAGGTGCCGTTCGCCGTAGATGAGCATCCGGTCGGTGCACTCGGCTCGCGCGGTGCGCACCCATCTCTCGGCGAAACAGTTCGCACGCGGGGTCCGCGGCGGGATCTTTACTACCTTCACGCCTTTGCTGGCGAAGATCGCGTCGAAGATCTTGGTGAACTTGGTGTCGCGGTCCCGGATCAGGAATCGGTTGCGACACGAGGTCGCACGTGGTGAGTGAGCGTGTCGAGGAGGTCGGCTTGATGCCGGGGACATAGCTACAGGTTTGTGTTCAATCTGTCCCCACCGTGACGTGCGTGGCCGGTTCCTGATCGGCTGGGTGCGGAGCTCACGGGAAAGCCCAAGGGCCGCCGTTCCAGCCATGGCGGTCACAGGTGAGGGGAAGGACCGGAACAGGGCGACTGTCAGGGAATCCTTGCTGATGCCTCGTCACTGATACATCCCGGGCTGGGTCGTTGTACCGGGGTGCTAGGGGCTGGCCGCTGAGAGGCGGCAGGCGGCGGCCGCGGACAGGTCGACGGCCAGCGAACACCGCCGTCCCCGGGGTATAGAGGGCGCCCGGCCCGGTCCGGGTCTCATGCGTGCGGAACGTGTAAACCTCGTCAGGGTCCGCCCGGCAGGCGCGGGTAAGTGCAGGCTGGGCGGTAGGCCGATCGTAAGTGGGGCGGGAGCCCCTGGCGGGACAGGGTGCCCAGGAAGCGAATGCCGGCGGCCGAAAGGCAGCAGGAAAACAGGGGTCGCGGTACCGGGATCTCCCCCGGATGGCCCCTGCATAACTGGCCGGATACGGGCGGATGCCCGGGCCTGCAAGGGCGCTGACGTGGGCAGGTGAGCCTTTGAGGCGAAGCGGAAGCAGATGCTGGAACCGAAGGGCAAGTTGGACACCTCGGTGAACGGACCTGAGGACCTCCGACCGGCACGGCCGGTCTTCGATGGCGACGCCTGGGAGCTTGTGGACTGGCGGCGCTGCGAGGAGGAGGTACGGCGGCTGCGGCGCAGGATCTTCAAGGCGGTGAAGGACGGGGACCTGGCGGGAGTCAGGGACCTGCAGCAACTGATGCTGCGGAGCTGGTTCAACGTTCTGGTGAGCGTGCGCCAGGTCACGCAGCGCAACGCGGGCCGCAAGACCGCGGGAATCGACGGGCTGGTCGCGCTGACCAGCCAGGCACGGGCCGAGGTGGCGGTGCAGGTGCACGCCACGATCGGCTCGCATCAGCCTTCCCCGGTCCGGCGGGTGTACATACCGAAAGCCAGTGGCAAATCAAAAATGCGGCCGCTCGGAATTCCGGTTATTCTGGATCGGTGCCATCAGGCACGGGTGCGTAATGCGCTGGAGCCCGAGTGGGAGGCCCGGTTCGAGCCCCGATCATATGGGTTCCGGCCGGGCCGCGGCTGCCACGACGCGATAGAGTCCTTGTTCAGCACCCTGAACGGGAAATCCAGGCGGGTGTGGATTCTTGACGCTGATCTGGCAGGCGCGTTCGACAAGATCAGCCACGGGTACTTGCTGGAAATGCTCGGCGGTTTCCCCGCGAGGGATATGATCGCCGGGTGGCTGAAGGCAGGTATTTTCGAGGCCGGGAAAGGGTTCGCGCCGACCGGGGAGGGAACTCCCCAGGGCGGCATTATTTCGCCCCTGCTGCTGAATATCGCATTGCACGGGCTGGAGGAGGCCGCAGGCGTCCGGTACCGGGGCGGCATTCATGCCGGGACGGTGAAGGACGGCTGCCCGGCGCTCACGAGATATGCCGATGACCTGGTCGTGTGCTGCCATTCCAGGCAGCAGGCCGAGCAGGTCAGGGCACGGCTGGCCGAGTGGCTGAAGCCGAGAGGGCTGGCGTTCAGCGAAGCCAAAACCCGGATCGTCCCCCTTACTGAGGGGTTCGATTTCCTCGCATTCAACCTCCGCCACTACCCCAACGGCAAGCTGATTATCAAACCGGGCGCCACGGCCATCAAGAGGTTCCGGGACAGGCTTGCGAAGGAATTCCGCGCACTTCGCGGGGCCAACGTCGCAGCGGTACTGGCGAAGATCGTCCCGATCATACGGGGCTGGGCCGCCTACTACCGGACGGTGGTGTCATCAAGGGTGTTCGCTGCCCTGACCGACTACCTGTGGAAACTCACCTACAAGTGGGCGTGCTGGAGCCACCCGAACAAGCCGAAACGCTGGATCGCCGGCCGGTACTTCCGGAAGTTCAATAAGGTCAGGAACGACCGGTGGGTATTCGGCGATAAAGACACCGGCGCCTACCTGCCGAAACCGGCCTGGACCGACATCGTGCGGCACACCCTGGTCAAAGGCGGGGCATCACCCGATGACCCCGCCCAGGCCGGGTACTGGGCGCAACGCCGCCAGAAGGTCAAACCCCCGCTGGACTCCTACACCGTGCGCCTGCTGTCCAGGCAGGACGGGCGGTGCAGCCTCTGCGGGGAAAACCTGCTGACCCCCGACCAGCCACCCCAGTCCCCCCAGGGCTGGGAACTCTGGTTCCTGCAGGTCACCAGGAAGGCGATCACGGCGGACCACCTGGTCTGCCACCATACGCCCAGCGCCGCGCGCAACAAGAGAACACACCTCGTACACGCCACCTGCCACCGGAGCAAACATCCGCCCCGGCCGGCGGGAAACACCGTGGTGCAACAGAACACCTGAACCGCCCCAGCGGCTTGCCTGGGCCGCGTGCGCGGGAACGTGCATGCGTGGTCCTGAGGGGGCCCCGGTGCAGCAATGCACCGGGGCTACCCGGCAAGGAACTGATCCGGTCGCCGAGGTCCATGAGCAGGTGCGGGCTTGCCGGGCGGTCCATGCGCCGTCCGGATGGGCGGACACGCCGAGGACGTGCACGTGCCGGGTCCGCACCTCCATGACGAACAGCACCTATAGGCGCGTAAGGAAGATCGTGTCGATTAGGCGCGTAAGGAAGATCGTGTCGATGTGAAAGAAATCGCAGGCCAGCAAACTGTCCGCCTGCGTGCGCAGGAACGCCCGCCAGGAGGTGTCCACGTTCCGCGGGGCCGGCCCGCACCGCCGGGCGCGCAGGATCCGCCGCACCGTCGCCTCGCTAACGCGATGGCCGAGCCGGCACAGCTCACCATGCACCCTGCGGTACCCCCACCCCGGGTTCTCTCGCGCCAGCCGCCGCACCAGGTCGCGGATCTCCAGGCTGGCCCCCGGGCGGCCGGGCCGGTTCGGGTACGTCCACTTGCGTGTGACCAGCTGTGACCAGCCGGCGGTGCCAGGCCAGCAGCGTGCCCGGCGTCACGAGCCGGCGGGCGCGCAGCACGGTCGGCAGCAGCCGGGCCAATGCCGCCAGGATCGCCCGGTCGGCCCAGTCTGGCTTGGGCTGGGTGACCTGACGGCGGAACACCGCGACCTCATGGCGGAGAACCATGATCTCCGCGTCCTTGGACGCCTGGCTGCGGCCCAGCAGCACCAGCCAGCCAAAGACCCGGATCATGATCAGGTAGAGCAGGCGAAGAGACACAAACCGCGATCTTGCCCCTGTCAGCTCATCTGGCCAAATTGCAGGTCACAGCACCTGCGGCGAGTTCTGAAGCGGTACAGGGATGCTACTTGGTGTCGCCTTCCTTGCCCGCCGGGGCTTGCCTGGCGCCTGCCGCGGCCGGATTTACCCGTCGGCGGGCATGTCTTCATGGAATGGAGCGCCGTCCGATGGTTGCCCGGGAAGTCACCGCCACTGGTCACAAGTAGCACGTGTCAGCGGATCGCGAGCTCGCGGCGGCGGGACCTGAGCCCGGAGTCGGCCGTGATCATGACGCGCATGGCTATTTGTCTTCGCTCTCAGTCGCCGCTCATCAGCTCAGCGTGTCAGTCACAGCCAGATAACGGCCGCGACATCCTGCCCGCGCAGCGAGATCACCCTCCGCGCATGACTGCCATCGGCTCCGATATCCGCAGGTCAGACGGGCCATTCCCGATGCGCTCACGGCGGATAGGTTGCCTCAACTGGTTGCCCGGAAATCCGCGCTAATAACCTGCCGCAGCTGGGCAGCCAACCTGGGGCCCGGCCGACAGATCGTTTCGCAGGACAACCCGAGCGGCGTCAGCCGATTAGCCCGTAGTTCCCCCCAGTGGCGAACCGATATAGGCGCTGACCAGGTGAAACAGCCTCAGCTCATGACTACGTAGTCATGTAATTTCCATGATCAAGGGCTCTACCACCTGGTCAAACGCGTTGACCAATCGGCTCGGGGGGAACTTCGGATTAGCAGGTCAGGCCGGAACCCAGGCCTCCGACGCTTCATCGCCGGCTTGCGGCCGCTGTCCCGACAAGGCCGCCCGGACCGCGAGTGGGCCTCATCCCTGGTCTTCGGCGGCGGGCCTGGTCGCGGCCTCGGTCACGCTAGGCGGCTGCGCGCTGGCCGTCGGCGCCGCGCTGGACACCTTCAGCAAGCCCGGCCCGGTGGTGGTCAGGGCTCACCGTGGGCCACAGCGCCGTCCCGCGCGCTGCAGGATCTGCCGTGGGGTGGCCTAACGTGGTCAGATTGGCGCTAACCCGACAGCGCGGAGCGCGCGGGCGCAGCGGAGGAGGACCAAGTGACTTCTGGAAGCGGGGCGCGCGGCCGGTCCTCCGGCAGAATGATCGCCGTGGCCGTCCTGGTGATCATCGCCATCCTGGCGATCATCGCCGGCATCATGTACCTCGCGGAGCCAGCGAAGTCGCTGCCCAGCATCCTCGGCACCATCACCCACCCGGCATCCCGGGCCAGTGCGCACCGTACCTTCCGTGGCTGGGCCGCCGTCGCCGCTGGCGTGATCTGCCTGGTGGCGGCCTGGTTTGTCAGCAGGATGGGCAAGTCCTCACGAAGGTGAGCGACCATCTAGCGGCGCAGCGCATCCCGGACCGTATCAGCGTCCCACTGGGCGGCCGGATGACCTGTCAGGAAGATGCACCCCCTTGGCGCCGGGCTAGGGTAGGCCGCGCCCGGCGCTGCCCGGTCAATCGCCGTGGTCACCCTCCGCTCACCGCAATGCCCGTGCTGATTGCCGACCGCGCGACCAGGTTGAGAGTGCGTCAGGACGCCAGCCATATTGGGGGATGGTAGCCGCGGGAACTGCGGCAGGCGCAACCGGTTGGCCAGCCGGGTTGTTGCGCCGCTCGCGATGAGCGTGTGAGCGTCCTTGCTGGTAGGCGTGCCGGGGAATGAGTTAGCCCCGGCGCGATGCCGATGCGGCACCTGGAGGGACAGCAATCATCAACGGATAGCTGGCACTCTGGCTGTGCTCACGACGGGACTGGCCGGCCGCCAGAGGGGGCGGTGGCTGCGGATGCGTCAGCCGATGACCCTGACGTTCTCCGCCTGGGGTCCCTTCTGGCCCTGCGTGATGTCGAACTCGACCTTCTGCCCTCCTCCAGGCTGTGGTAGCCGCCACCGGTGATCGCGCTGAAATGCACGAACACGTCCGGGCCATCCTCGACTGCGATGAAGCCGTAGCCCTTGTCGCCGTTGAACCACTTCACAGTGCCCTGCGCCATCTTGACCTTCTCGGGTGTGGTTGCGGTGCCCCGCCGGTGATGGGGGCCCGCGCTTACCGTATTGCTGTGGCCAGCCTGGCACGGAACACGGTGGGGGTGTAAACCGTGCGGCTGGCCAGCGGTACGGCGGGCTGGAGCTTCCCCCGCCCGGCCGCGGGGCAGTGCGGCTGGGGCGAACTGGGGGCGGCGGCGCATGCCGGCCCCGGCGATCCGGTCAATCATTGATGGGGCCGCCCGGATTCTGCCGATGCGGGTGCCCGGCACGCCGGCACCGGTCTCGGCGGAAACTGACGCGACAGCGGGCCGCCGCTCGCGCCCGCTCGTGTCAGCGGCCTCGGCCTGCGCGCAAGGTGACTCATCACCGCAATAGCGGTTGAATAGCCGGAGAAGGTTGAGTGGGTGGCACATGATCGCCGCGTACATTCTGATCCAGACCCAGGCCGGCAAGGCGGCTACCGTGGCTGCCGCGCTCCGGGACCTGCCGGGCGTCTCGGAGGCGGCGAGCCTGGCCGGGCCCTACGACGTTATTGCGCGGGCCCAGGCGCGAGACATCACCGAACTGGCCAAGCTTGTCACCTCCCGGGCCCCAGCCCTCGACGGCGTGACACGGACGATCTGCTGCCCGGTCGTTCACCTGTGAGGAACCGATTGCCGTGGACCACCACACCACCATCCACCAGGCGGGCGAGGGCAGCGTGCAGGCGATCTGCTCCTGCGGCTGGCGCAGCCCGGTGTACGGCGCGGACAAGGCGGCTGGCACGATGGACCCGCTGCAGCGCGCGGCCGATGCTGGCGATCTGCACGAGTGGGAAATGTCCCTGCGATAAGCGGCGCCACGTCCCAGGCAGTAACGTCCCAGGACCTTGCCACGGATGGCGCGTTTATCGTAGTGCGGCGATCACCGTGAGTGATGAGTTCGCTGGCCGGCGCTGGATGGTCGCGCACCGGTTTCGGGCGGTGACCCCGGATTCTCGACGACGATAAGGTGCAGCACGGCCCCTCCTGCGGATACATGTTCTCGCCGGGCCAACCGGTAACGGCTCAACACCAGGATATTTCAGCCGTGCTCACACCGCGTTCCGCGGTGCCAGTAATGTTGTTGCTACCAGCCGTGAAGCTGCGGCGGTTCCCGGTTAGGCTTCTGGAGCCGCGCAGGACCGGGTGGCCTGTCATTGTTCTGGTGATGTGTCATGCGCCGCAAGGAGTTTCGGCCGCGGGCCGTACGCGGTAGCAGTCTGCCGTCGCGAGGCGCCGGCCGTCCTGGGCTCCGGCCCCGGGGTGCCGGCCGTGGCCGGAAGCTGCGGTCACGCTTGCTGATCGCGGGCGGTGTCATTGTTGTCGCTGCCGTGGCCTGGGTGGGGGTGCAGCTGCTGCGCCCGGCCCCCTCGATGGTCCTGACAGCCCCGGTCACGACGGTGCACGTCCTGCCCGGGGCTGCGCCGCGCCCTGATTGGCCCGGCCAGGCGCAGGCAGCCGTCGGGCTGCCCGGAATTGGCCTGCTGGGCACGCACGGCCCCAGCGCGCCGGTGCCCATCGCGAGCCTGGCCAAGATCATGACCGCCTACGTGGTCCTCGGCGACCATCCGCTGCCGGCGGCCGGGTCAGGCCCGGCGATCACCGTGACCGCGGCCGAGGTGGCGGCCTACGCCAGCGACGAGCGGCAGGGGCAGTCGGTCGTCCGGATTGCGGCCGGGGAGAAGCTGACCGAGCGTCAGGCGCTGGAGGCGATGCTCATCCCGTCCGGGAACAACATCGCCTCCATGCTGGCCAGCTGGGACGCCGGCTCGGACGGGGCGTTCGTGGCGAAGATGAACGCCGCGGCAGGCTCGCTTGGGCTGCACACGACGCGGTACGCGGACGCGAGCGGGGCGGACCCGGCCACGGTGAGCACGGCGGGCGACCAGTTCCGGCTCACGCTGCGCGCGCTGCAGATTCCGGCGTTCCGCCAGATCGTGGCCATGCCGCAGGTCACACTGCCGGTCGCTGGCGTGGCGTATAACGTCAATTCCAGCCTCGGGCACGACGGGATCGTGGGCGTCAAGACCGGCTCGGGCGCGCCGGCGGGCGGGTGCCTGGCCTTCGCTGCCACCCGGGCGGCCGCGGGCAGCCCGGTCATGATCGTCGGCGTCGTGCTGGGCGTACAGGCAACCTCCGCCCAGCCGAGCGACCTCGGCGGCGTGATTTCCGCTTCCGAGAACCTCCTCGGCAGCGTCGGCGGGGACCTGGAGCACGCCCAGATCGTCAGGCCCGGAGCCATCCTCGGGAGCGTGTCCAGCACGTGGACCGCCGGGCCCGCCGCGATCGCGGCCACCGGGGTCAGCGTGACCGCCTGGCCCGGCACCCCGGTCACCGTCACGGTGACACCCCGACCACTCGGGCACGCGGTCAGCCAGGGCCAGCCCGTCGCCTACGCAACCGTCACGATCGGCAGCCAGGTAAACCACATCACCCTTGACGCCAGCCAGAGCGCGCCGGCACCGTCGGTGCGCTGGCTCCTCACCCGGCTCTGACCGGCCTGAACCCGAGAGGAACCCGGCTAAGGCCCGTACGCATACACGCCGTGCCGCTCTTGGCCCCCCTTTTTTCACCGGCCCGACCGTTACGCTCGCTGAGCACTACGAGCGCTGTCCCCCAGTCCTTGGCGGCCAGGCAAGAAGTAATAAAGGGGCTTGAGCAACAACGGAACGGCCAATGGCGATAGCGAGCTGAGACCGCTATCGCCACTGGCCGTCCGGATGTTTGTCCATAGCCTTTGAGACCGTAACTTGTCCATTGACATCCGCTGGGGGTCCACAGAGTTTAGGAGAATTTGCGGCAGTTGAATACGCGACGGTACCAGTACGGCGGCCCTTATCAGGTCACCGACGAGATCAGGCAGGGAACTGGGTGGTCCCAGCCTTGAGGAACTGAGACGCCTGCTGGCCGGGGTATTCCCGGGCGCATAAGGCTGGAGATATTACCGATACCGACATCCTTGCAGCCAAGGCCGAGACAATGACCAGGATGGGCAAAGCGGCCCACCTGCTACGCGCGCGGGAGCCAAATGGCGCGTCGTGACGATTATCGCGAGCCTGATCGGCGTTGCGGTGGAGCATGAGGTAAATGACCCTTATGGGCTGGACACCACCGCCCATCACCATCGTCCGGCAAATGTCACCATCTCAGATGGACGAGCTGAGCCATCAGATCATCCAGCAACTTGAGCAGATGCACCAGCGGCAAGAGCACCGCTAGCCGGTGCTGGCTGGCAGATGGACCGCGCCGCTCCTCCCGTAAAGCACCCCGGCCGTTACTCAACCCACTGATCCGCAGAAATTTGCGGGAGCAGGCGCCGTCGCAGGTCAGGCGCTCGAGGCAACGGGTGTTTTGCATAACCCACCTGATACGCGCGGGCGGGGTAGGTTGTCACCCTCGTGAGCTGCGGAAACGTGGGAGCGCCTGATCGTATGGACCACAAATGGACCGGTTCGTGAACGGCCGGCAACGGGGGAGCGGCAGCGATGTAACTTGAAAAGTACTTGCAATTTACGAAACAATACGTGCTCGCTGCGCTTAAGCAACTTGAGTGGCCGATGGGACTGCAGCCGAATTGCAGAATGTGCCGACCCGGGCTACGGTGGAAATGCGGGAACCTCAGACCACGAAAATCCCGGCTGAGCCGGTCAGAGATCTTGCAGGCCCGGCTGCGTAACCTGGAGATGGGGACCTATTACCAGGCCCGTCACCAAGGAAGGAAGATCAGTAATGACCGAGATACTGGCTGAGGCCGGCCGGATAACCGGGCTCGGCCCGGAGATCAGCGGCAAGATAATTTTCGGCTTGCAGTCTGCTTACGCGAAGCGGGCTGGACAGAAGCCGATGAGATTTGTCGCGCCGGCCAGTCAGCTGACGGACCTGAACGATCACGATCTGGTTATCGTGCGGTTCAGCCGCACTGATCACCGCACTATGGCCGAGCCGCTGCCAGTCGCCTCGCTTTCCCTGGCGTAAGGGCTGGTAAATGGACACGGCAACGCCCCTTGAGGGCTGACCCGCGTTCATAGCCCGAGCAACACGATTCCAGTTAATTTGAGCCGGCAGCCGCGCACGTGCTCACCCTGACGGACTGTCACATGCCGGGCACCGTAGCACGCGCGCAGCTACCGCCCAGACCTTGCAGGAGAGAAAAATCATGACCACCCTCACGCGTGCCACCGTTTATACCGTCCGGATAGCCGCCATAACCGCCGCAACCCCCGTGCTGGCCGGCGCCGCCGCTTCAGCCGCGACCGCGAAGCTGGCCGGCTGGGAACTGCGCCAGCTCGCCAGCTCACCGCTATCCGCCCAGGCCAGGCGGCTTACGGCCGAAGTCCGCGAGCTGGCCGCCGCCAACGACGCCGGCGCAACCACGCCGGGGCGGTAGCGGGGGGCACGCTGGGGACGGCCGCGACAGGCACCGCCCCGATCGCGCGCCCGCCCGCAACGGTCAGGCCCCTGCCCAGCTGGCTGCTGCCTTGAAGGAGTCTCCGTAGCCCTCACGAAGAATCCAACGGATACGCCTCTGACCTGCGGTATAGGCATGCGCCAGTAGGCGGCGTCACGGTCGTGGTCGAACCCGGACGTCGGCGGGCGGCGCGTCGGGCACCTCGCCAGGCTTGGGCACGCCCTTGAACGTGAGCTGCGCTTGCGGCCCGGTGCCCTGCACATTGACCGTGACGATCTGGCCGGCCCTCAGCTCGCCGAAGAGGATCTTCTCGGACAGGTTGTTCTCGATCTCCCGCTGGATCGTGCGGCGGAGCGGCCTGGCACCGAGCACCGGATCGTAGCCCCGCTCGGACAGCAGCGTCCTGGCCGCAGGCAGCAGCTCCAGGCCCATGTCCCGGTCCTTGAGCCGCTCGTCGACCTTGGCGATCATCAGGTCCACGATGGTGACGATCTCCTCCTGGCTGAGCTGGTGGAACACGATCGTGTCGTCGACGCGGTTCAGGAACTCCGGCCTGAAGTGCTGCTTCAGCTCCTGCTGCACCGTGGTCTTCATCCGGTCATACGAGCCCTTTGACTCATGCGCCGGACCGAAACCAACGGAGACCCCCTTGGAGATGTCCCGGGTGCCCAGGTTGGTGGTCATGATGATCACGGTGTTCTTGAAGTCGACCACCCTGCCCTGCGCGTCGGTGAGGCGCCCGTCCTCGAGGATCTGCAGCAGCGAGTTGAAGATGTCCGGGTGAGCCTTCTCGATCTCATCGAACAGGACGACGGAGAACGGCTTGCGGCGCACCTTCTCGGTCAGCTGCCCGCCCTCCTCGTAGCCGACGTAGCCGGGCGGGGAGCCGAACAGACGCGAGACCGTGTGCTTTTCCATGTACTCGCTCATGTCCAGCTGGATCAGCGCGTCCTCATCCCCGAACAGGAACTCCGCCAGCGTCCTGGACAGCTCGGTCTTACCGACCCCGGACGGGCCGGCGAAGATGAACGAGCCCCCGGGGCGCTTCGGGTCCTTCAGCCCGGCCCTGGTACGCCGGATGGCCTGGGACAGCGCCTTGATGGCGTCGTTCTGGCCGATGACACGCCGGTGCAGCTCATCTTCCATGCGCAGCAGCCGCTGCGACTCCTCTTCGGTGAGCTTGAACACGGGAATGCCCGTGGCCGTGGCCAGGACCTCGGCGATGAGCTCCGCGGTCACCTCGGCGACGGCGTCCATGTCGCCGGCCTTTCCGCTCCTTCTCCCGGGTCGCCTTCTTGGCCCGCAGCTGCTTCTCCGTGTCACGCAGCGCCGCGGCCTTCTCAAAGTCCTGGGAGTCGATGGCCGACTCCTTCTCCCGGCGAACCCGGGCAATCTTCTCGTCGAAGTCGCGCAGGCCCGGCGGCGCGGTCATCCGGCGGATCCGCATCCGCGACCCGGCCTCGTCGATCAGGTCGATCGCCTTGTCCGGCAGGAACCGGTCGCTGACGTAGCGGTCCGCCAGCTGCGCGGCGGCGACCAGCGCGCCGTCGGTGATCGACACCCGGTGGTGCGCCTCATAGCGGTCCCGCAGGCCCCTGAGGATCTCGATCGTGTGCGCGATCGTCGGCTCGGCCACCTGGACCGGCTGGAACCTGCGCTCCAGCGCCGCGTCCTTCTCCAGGTGCTTGCGGTACTCAGCCAGCGTGGTCGCGCCGATCGTCTGCAGCTCACCCCGGGCCAGCATCGGCTTCAGTATCGACGCGGCGTCGATGGCGCCCTCGGCGGCGCCCGCACCGACCAGCGTATGCAGCTCGTCGATGAACAAGATGATGTCCCCGCGCGTCCTGATCTCCTTGAGCACCTTCTTCAGCCGTTCCTCGAAGTCACCCCGGTACTTGGAGCCGGCCACCAGCGCGCTCAGGTCGAGGGTGTACAGCTGCTTGTCCGTCAGGGTTTCCGGCACCTCGCCCTGGACGATCTTCTGGGCCAGCCCCTCCACGACAGCCGTCTTGCCCACCCCAGGCTCACCGACCAGCACCGGGTTGTTCTTGGTGCGCCGGGACAGCACCTGCATGACCCGCTCGATTTCCTTCTCCCGGCCGATCACGGGATCGAGCTTGCCCTCGCGCGCGGCCGCGGTCAGGTTCCGGCCGAACTGGTCGAGCACAATCGAGGTGGACGGCGCCGTCTCCGACGGCGGGCCCGCGGCGGCCGGCTCCTTGCCCGGGGAGCCCTGCAGCAGCTGGATCACCTGCTGGCGGACCCGGCTGGGGTCGGCGCCCAGCTTGACCAGCACCTGCGCGGCGACGCCGTCGCCCTCGCGGATCAGGCCCAGCAGGATGTGCTCGGTGCCGATGTAGTTGTGCCCGAGCTGCAGCGCCTCCCGCAGGGACAGCTCGAGGACCTTCTTGGCGCGCGGAGTGAAGGGGATGTGGCCGGAGGGTGCCTGCTGGCCCGGGCCGATGATCTCCCCGACCTGCCGGCGCACGGCCTCCTGGCTGATGCCGAACGACTCCAGGGCCTTGGCGGCCACGCCCTCGCCCTCGCGGATCAGGCCGAGCAGGAGGTGCTCGGTGCCGATGGAGTTGTGGTTGAGCATCCTGGCCTCTTCCTCAGCCAGGACCACAACCCGCCGCGCCCGGTCGGTGAACCTCTCGAACATCTCGTCGCCCCCTCACCGCGCGGCCGGGGAGGCAACTTAGAAGTCTTGCTCGTCCCTTCGGCATGCTAGCCCGCGCGCCGGGCGACGTTGCGCATGCGAATGTCGCACAACCAAAACGTACCCCGCCGCCAGGGCGTTCACCCCAAAGGGGGCAGTGTTCCCAGCTGCGCCGGGAGCGAACACGCGCTGCGGACCCGGCAACCGCTCCAGATGACCAGGGAACGGGATCAGCAACCGGTGCAGGGCCGCATGGCCCAGCTGCGTCTCCGACTCGGCCTCCATCACCAGGACATGCGTACCGGCCGCGAGGTCCATCACGGCGATGGTCCGCCGCGGTGACTGCACCAGGCGCCGGAGCGGGATCAGCAGCGATCGCGACCTGAGCGCCGGGAATGCCTTCCCCGGCTCATCCCGAAAACATGCCGGTCAGAAATGATGGCCATCCCGGCTCTCAGCACCGCAGCACAGCGCGCGCCGGCTCGCCGAGAGCCGACAGATTAACCCGATCTGAGCGCACGCCGACGGCCTCTGGCGCCCTTGCGGCCGATAGCAAGGCAGCGGAGGGACGAGGTCGCAGACGGCACGCCGGTGGCGCGACCGGCGACGACGGGACCGCCAGGGCGCATGTCACCCGCGCCCTGGCGGCCGGCTGGACACCCTGGCCGCCCAGATCAAGGCGCTGCCAGCACAGATCACCGAGCAGCCCGGCCTGCACGCGGACGCCCACGTCTTCACCTCCCTGCCCCGCTCCCGGGACCGTCCGCGCCGCCTCGCTGCTCGCCGAGATCGGTGACTGCCGCGCTCGCTTCCCAGACCCGCAATCGCTGATGTGCCTGGCCGGGGTGGCGCCCTCCACCCGCCAGTCCGGCAAGGTCAAGCCGTCAGCTTCCGCTGGGCGCCGGCAAGCAGCTGCGCGACGCCGTCTGCGACTTCGCCGCCGGCTCCCGCCACGCCAGTCCCTGGGCCGCCCAGCTTTACAACGACGCCATCGCTCGTGGTAAAGATCATCCCCACGCCACCCGTACGTCGCCCGCGCCTGGCTGTATGGGGATCTGGCACTCCCGACAGGACCGCACCGCCTACGACCCCGCTCTCTACAAAGCCCTCCAGCGGCTGCTGAAAGAGGATAAACCGATGGCGCTTGACACAGGGCTACTCATGCGCCCAGCCGGGAAGCCGGACCAGCCGGCCCAGCCCGCAGGCTGACACCAGCCGGATCACTGCCTGGCGGGTCGGGCCGTCACCGGCCAGGTAGGCCGGCGGCGGCGCGGCAAGCAGGGCGAGCGCCGCGACGAGCACCTTGTGTGCCCTGCCGGCGCGGAACCGGTGAAGGTCAGCCGCGGTGACGGCAGTGCCGACAGCGGTTCGGCCGACAGTCCCTCCAGTGCCGAGCGCCCCTCGCGCAGCCGGCCGTCGTCCGGGCCCACCAGCGGCCCCTTCGCCGCTGGCCGGCCCATGCGCGAAGAACATGTCGACGCGCCTGGCCGCGGCCCGGTCTGCGGCGTGTGGTCGCGCCCGGGCCAGCACATCTCGTTGTGCTCACTTGCCACCAGCGGCACATCAGGCGACAGGGCTCGGGCGGCGGCCCGCCAGCCGCCCACCATGCGCGCGTGCACCAGGTCGGCCCCGCCAAGCCGGGGGCCGAGCCCAAAACCATGGACTTCAGCATTATCAGCGTTCGTGACAGCGTTCTGTGTGCAGCGTGACGGTACGGGATTGTGGTTGCGGAGCGTGATGGGCAGGCCGGTGGTCCGGCTGTCGCTCCGGGCGGGCGGCCGGTTCCATATCCGGCGGGTTCGGGCAGGGATCAGGGAATGGTGACAGCGCGCGGCGGTGGTGCGGGTCAGGCCGCTGCCGGCCGGCAGACGCTGACCCGTGCGGTCGCGGTGCGGGTGGTGATGCCGGGCCCGGCGCCGGGGAAGGCCTGGCGGGCTTTGGTCTTGCGGTCGCGGTGCCGGTGGCGGTCGATGACGATGCGGCGCTTGCCGAGGGCGCGCAGGGTCTCGCGGTGGAACGCCCCGGCCATGGGGGCGGGCAGGCTCGCGGTGGCGGCACCGGAGCGGATGCTGGCCAGGGCGGCGCGGCGCGCGGCGGTGAAGGAGATGCCGCGCGCGGCGGTGAAGGAGATCTGGCGGGGCTGGACCTTGCGCCCGGCGAGGCGGCCTTTGCGGGCGGGGGTGGCCTGGCGGGCGGCGGCGCGGGCCAGAGCGCGGATGAGCTCGGTACCGCAGATCCAGGCGGCGTGCTCGGCGGCGATCAGCTCAGGGGTGGCGGAGCGGAAGATCGGGCCGGTGGAGGGCCCGGCGCCGGTGATGGCGGATTTCACCTCTTTCAGGGTGGTCTCCGACCCGGTCCACCGCCAGGCGTACGCGGCGGCGAGCTGGGCGGCCGGGTAAACGGCGTGATCCAGCAGGTCGGAGATGAGGCAGAACAGTTCCCCGGTGTCCTGGCCGTCCACGTCCGCGTCGTATTCGATGACGCGGACCTTCAGGCACCAGCGGCCGCCTCCGCCGGTTAGGTAGCTGTAATAGCTGCCGTCGGGCAGGAAGCCGCCGATCCGCGGCAGCGCGGTGTCGCTCTTGACACGGATCAGCACGTGGGTGCCGGCCGCCAGCATCCGCGCCACCCGGTCGGCACCCGGGAAGTTTCTGTCCATGACCCAGAGCCGGCTGGCGGTGAAGATCTGGGGGCAGGTGGTGAGCATTGTGTCCAGCAGTGCCTGCTCGCCCTCGGCCTTGAGGCCGCCGGAGGGGCCGGAGACCACCGCCAGGGCGCCGCGGGTGGAGGCGTCGGTGGCCAGCAGGTCACGGACCTGCGGGTAAGGCGCCGAGTCATCAGCCGTCCCGGTCGAGCCGAACGCCTCCCGGTTGGCAGGGGTATCGGGGACACGGGTCACCGACCCGTCGATGGAGCCCAGACGCAGCTCATGGACGCTGTCCCCGACGTACACGGCCCGGTAGTCATGGTCGCGGTGCTCGGCGTTAACCGCGGCCAGCGGCCGTGCCTGCAGCCCGGCCAGCGGCGCGGGGCCCAGGGCGGTCCGCCAGGTCGACAGCACCTTGCCGGTCGGGATCTCAGACGGGCGCTGCCAGGGCACCAGCACCAGATCCCCCAGTAGCGCGGCCATCACCTCGCCATAGTCCGCGTCCGGCAGCACGCCCATCAGCAAAGTCGCGCGGATGGTCAGGGTCGGCGTCATCGCCCGCCTGGCTTCGCCCTTTACTTTCCCGGTCAGCATGGCCTGCGCGGCGATCTCGTCGATCACCCCGGGTCCCCCCAGCTCATCGAGCTGCCGCTCGAGCGCGCCCAGCCGGGCATGGCCGGCGGGATGCCCGCCTGCCTGGATCCGCCGTCGCGGCGGACCACCGCCGGCGCGACCACCACGATCTTCACGAACACCAGCTGATCCCCGGCACGGATCCCGGGAGTGCCCGGCCACCACCAGCGCCGTGCGGTCACCCCCAGCCAGTGCCCGGCCGCAAGGCGGCACCAGATCCGCCGCCCGTATCGCGATCAACGGCGCGGCCCCCGGCAGCCCGGCCGCCAGATCAGCGCGGCCGGTGTCGCCGGTGCTGCCTCGACCTGCGGGAATGGTGCTCACGGGCGCAGCGCGGTAGAACTTCACGTGGGGCTCCTGTGCGAAGACTGGCGTCGAATACCACTTCTTCTACAGGAGCCCTCCTGCATCACCCGTCACGTCACGCCATGCCAGGCCATTTCACCTCAGACCGGTATGCTCCCGGACCCGGCTTGCCACGCCATCGTGCGCCAGGCCCGCGCCGACAGGACTTTCCCGGCATCGAAATCACTCACCGTCACCACAGACACCCGCATCCCCGTCGTTGCCACGGCATCCCCGAATCACGCGAACAGCCTCAAGTCCATGGCATTGGGGCCGAGCCAGCGGGCAAATCCGGGCGAGGGCGTCCACTGCAGGCTGGCCAGCATCTGGCGGTCCCGCATGCGGTAGGCGTCCGCGGGCAGGCCACAGCAGGCGGCCACCTCCAGCCCCGGCGCAGTCGCGTCACCGGCCAGCAGCGTGGTCGCCATTCCGTGGCCGCGCACGGCGGCCGACAGCCGCAGCGCGGACAGCTGCGCCCCGCCGAGTTCAAGGGTTCCCAGGGTGCGAACGATCCTCATCCGGCCCTGCCCCTTCCCGCTCCGGCATGCCGGCGGCGCCGCGGGCATGCCGGACCGTCCTGGATCGTCGTGGTGACAAGCCAGCTGGAGCTGGGAGCACAATGCGCCCAATGTCCGCCCCCGCGCAACCGCTGCGCGGTGGCGAGCTCGCCGGCAGTGAGCCCGGCCGCGACTCATAGCCCAGCGGCCGGGTACCGGCACCGAGGAAACAGTTGCCCGGTCTCCGGAACCAGCGGCGGCTGGCCCGATTCGCTCACGGTCGCGAGCTAGATGACCGGCTCGGCCCGCAGCGGCCCGCGGCCGCGGCGTGGACCGGATCTTCCCCGTTCAGCATCATGACCTTCCGGCTGAGACCCCGCTGCTAGATGTGATGCCAGCGTGGGTCCGGGCCACTTGCCGGGGGGGAGAAAAGCCGGTGCAGCTGTTGGGGGTAGGGCACAGGGACGTTCAGCCGGCGCCGCCGCCCGTGCGGCCGGCGGGCGCCTCACCCGGCTCGACCGTGCTCCCCGGCACGACGCGGCTGCCCCCGGCCGCGCGGGTGACCTCGACCCGGCGGGCCTGGGCCTTCGGTGAGGCGGGGATGGTCACGCGCAGGACACCGTCGGCGTAGCTGGCGGTGAGATTCTCCGAATCCACGCCCTCGCCGAGAGTGAGCTGGCGGGTGAACGACCCCTGAGGCCGCTCGGCGGCAATGACCTGCTCGCTGTCGCCATAGTGAGGGGTGCGCGCGGCCTGGATCGTCAAGACGCCGTGCTCGACGGTCACCTCGATGCTGTCAGGGTCGGCGCCGGGCAGGTCGGCCTCGACGTGGTAACTGCCGTCCTCACCGCGGTAGACGTCTATCGGCATGCCGAGCGGGGCACGCGTTCCGCTCGCGGCCATGGACAACAGCCGCTCAAAAGGATCCCTGAAGGGCTCGAACCTAAGTACTGACATCGCTGCCTTCTCCTGGTGTGGTGTCTGCCCGGGAACCATGTGCGGCCTCGGCAGGCGCGGTCCTCTCACAGGCGGGTAGTTCTCCGGATGCTCCCCATTCAGGCCTGCCAGCCGCCGTGGCACGTGAGGGCGTTTGTCGTGTCGCCGCTTCGGGTCGGCAGGCGCCGGGCCAGGGTCCCTGGCCCGGCGAACCCACGTCCGGCAGTTACAGCTTCCGCCGGATAATGCAACGCACGGAGAGCATCATGGGCGGCTCCCTCCGGTGACCCCGGGACACCTTGGCCGCCGCCGGCGGCTGATCCCGGTGTCCGCCCCCAGCCTACATTCGCAACTGAAAACTAGCAATATATTTCTAGAAACTGAAGTCTACGAAAAGGTGGAGGGCTGGAGTTTCCTGACCAGCCACGCCCGGGTCCTGCTGTGCATCGCCCACGACCCGGGCGCGCGGCTGCGCGACATCGCGGCCAGCCTGGACATCACCGAGCGCAGCGCCTGCGGCATCGTCACCGGCCTGACCACAGCCGGCTAGTAGTACTTTGTTAGGTCGGAGTTATGGCGGCGGCGATGCGGGGGTTAAGGGCTGGCGGCACAGCGGGCAGGCGCCGAGGATGACGGCGAGCACGATCTGCAGCTCGCGCAGGACCTGGTACAGGGTCATCCCGGCGCAGCCACTTTTGGGTCGGTGCGGAGCATGGTGCAGAAGGCCTGGGCGAGGACGGCGAGGGTGAGGTGGCGGTGCCAGCCGGTGAACGAGCGGCCTTCGAAGTGGCCCAGGCCGAGGCCGGTTTTCAGCTCGCGGTAATCGTGCTCGATCCGCCATCTGATCTTTGCCAGCCGGACAAGCTCGGCGATGGAGGTGTCCTCCGGCAGGGTGGACAGCCAGTAATTGGTGGGCTGGTCGGCGTCGGGCGGCCATTCGGCCAGCAGCCAGCACTCCGGCAGGCTGCCATCATCGGCGCGGGGGATGTCGCGGTTGGCGGGCCGGACCCGGATCACCGCAAACCAGCTGGTCATGGCGGCGTCAGGGTTGCCGTTGGCGGTCTTGGTGCCGTGCCGCCAGGTCACCTGCTGGACCTGGTCCGCGCTGGCGGTCGCGAGCTGGCGCAGGGTGGCTGGCGGGCGCGGGTAGGCGGGCCGGGGCGGCCGGCCAGGCCCGCCGCCCAGGGGCCGTGTCACCGGCCGCGCGTCGCCGGCGTAGGCGCTGGTGGTGCCCTTGACCGCGACCGCGTACTGCCAGCCGCGGGCATCCAGTTCCAGCCGGAACGCGGTGTTGTCGCCGTAGCCGGCATCGGCGGTCACCACCGGCCGGGCGCCGCCGGTGGCGGTGATCTGCTCCAGCACGCCCCACCCGCCGGGGCCGGTCATCTCCTCGAGCATCTCCAGCGCCAGCCGCCACTTCTCTGTGTGCCGGATGCCGTCCGGGATGCCGGCCCGCTCACGGCGGCGCCGCGCCCGCGCCGCCGCGACCTGATCGGCCAGCGCCGTGTCATCCCAGGATTCCGGGCAGAACAGCCGCCAGTCCGCCGCGCAGGAGGCGTGCTCGTTCACCAGGTGCACGCTGACGGCGACCTGGCAGTTGCCGACCTTGCCCAGCGTGCCGGAGTACTGCCGGGCCACGCACGGCGAGGCCGTCCCGTCCTTGGGAAACCCGGTGTCATCGACCACCAGCGCCTCCACCGGCTGGCTGGCCGCGAACCACCGCGCCACATTCCGCCGAACCGCCACATAATCCCAGGTCGAGGACGTGATGAACTGCTGCAGCCGCTGATGGTCCACCCCCAGCCGTTCGGCCATCGGCTGCATCGACTTGCGCCGCCCATCGGTCAGCAGGCCGCGCACATACAGCTCACCGGCCGCCCGCTGATCCTTCCGCGGCAGCCCGCCGAGCATCTCCGCGGCGAAATCCAGCAGCCGGGGCCGGACCTCCGCGATCTCCTGAGGGGTCATGCCGGGATAACACCGCAGAACCCGGCAACCATACCAGACCTAACAAAGTACTACTAGGTGGTGAAGCAGAAAGTCGGCCGCCGCGACCGCTACCAGATCCAGGCACACCTCCCGCTGCCCGAAACCACCAGCCAACAACCCGCCATCGGCGAAGTCCTCGCCCTCCTCGCCGGCACCAGCGCGAGGCTGCAGGTGACCCGGACCGGACCAGCCTGAGGCCATCGCCTGTTCCGCGCGGGAGTTGGTCACGGTCGCCCTCCGCGAACCCAACCATGTCCTGGGCGAGCACGCTGCGGCAGCCGTTCAGCTTCAAACCGTGTCAGCGGGCCAGGCCGCCCCGGGAAGCTGCAGGAGTTCAGAGGCTGTCGCGGAGGTGGCGGTAGACCTCGCGGGCGACGTACCGCTTCAGGCAGCGGATGATCTCTTTCTTCGAAAGTCCCTCCGCGGCGCGCCGCTCAGCGTAGGCGCGGGTGGCCGGGTGACCCGGCCGGGAGCTGAGCCGGGTGATCACGATCCGCCACAGCGCGTGGTTGGCCTGGCGGTCGCCGCCGCGGTTGAGCCGGTACCGGGTGACCTTGCCCGACGAGGCGGGGACCGGGGCGACGCCGCACAGGTGCGCCCACGCGGCCTCGCTGCGCAGCCGCTCCGGGTGGTCCCCAGCGGCGATCAGCAGCATCGCGGCGGTGTCCGGTCCGACGCCGTGCAGGGCCAGCAGGCCCGGCGCGCGGGCGGTGACCAGCGGGACGATCAGCTCGTCCAGGCGGTCCAGCTGGGCGTCCAGGAACCGGGCGCGCCGCCCCAGCTCGCGCAGCGTGACCCGGGTCGCGTAGCCGGGCACGTTGCCGGGACGGGGCCGCAGCGCCGCGAGCTCCGTGACCAGCGCGGCCGGGGTGTGCCCGGCGAACCGGGCCCGCAGGTCATCGGGGCCGGTGATGATCAGCGCCCGGGCCTGGTTGATCGCCTGGGTCCGCTCTCGCCGCGCGCTGCGCTTGGCCACCATCAGCGCCCGGATCGCCTCCACCGCGCCGTCGCGGCCCCGCGGCGCGCCCGACGCCCGGCCGGACTGGGCGGCGCGGGCCGCGCTGACCGCATCCAGCGGATCGGACTTGCCCTGCCGGTGCCGGTCCTGCCGGTCCGCCCGATCCACTTCCACCACGCGGACGCCGGCCGCGGCCAGGTGCCGGGCCAAGGCCGCCCCGTAACTGCCGGTCCCTTCGACGCCGACCAGGGCGACGGTCCCGAAACCGCGCAGCCAGCCCAGCAGGGCTGCGTACCCGGCTGCGGTGGCCGGGAACTCCCGCACCCCCAGCAGCCCTCCGATCGGGTCGAGTGCGGCGGCGACATGCGTGTCGGCGTGGGTATCGACGCCGCCGGTGATGCCGGGCGCGCCAGCGTGACCGGCTTCAGCGTCGGTGCCGCCGGTGAGGACGCGCGTGTCTTCTACGATGGTCATAGCCGTCCCTTTCCGTGTTGAGGGATGGCACGCACCCGCTGGCCGTCGGACCTGGAACCCCGGCCTCTTGCCCAGGCCGGGCAGATCAGACCGGCAGCACTGGTGGGTGCCAGGAACTGGGACCCGGCCGACAAGCCGGTAGCAGGACAACCTCAACGGCGTCGGCCGAATCGTGGGTCAGGCCGGGTCCCGGCTCCGACACTACGCCCGAAACACCCCCAAACCTCTTGAGGCGGACGGCGTGTCGGAACCGCTTCTCACTCTCCCTGCCGAATACGGGCGGGTGAGTAATCAGCGGCCTGTGGATCAACACGGACGCCAGATCATCCTGGTCCGAAAACAAGACCTCAGCTGAGCAGGCGGCAGCGGCCGATGGCACGTCAGCGCCATCGGCTCGGTTGGCGGCGGTGTCAGGCGGTTGCGGTTAGCAGTTCGCCGGTGTCTGGGTTGATGGGCTGGATGGTGACTTGGTAGCCGAGGCGTTCGAGGCCCCGTTCGGCGAACAGCGGCTCATCCTCGACCTCGTGCATCAGCGGCTCCTACGATGAGAAAGCGGTAACGGGCGTGGCCGTCCGCGGGAGCGGCGGGCAAGCGGAAATCTGGTCCGCGGGCTCGAAGCACCATGTCACAGCCCTGGAAAACAGCTCCCAGCGTTCAGACTGTTATGCGGGGTCCAGCCCGCCAGAGAACGACGACGTCAGCGGACGGCCACGCTTCATCCTCCCGCCCGCCTGCATGCCGGCGCGGGCGGTTCCCCACACCAGCCGGCCACGCACAGCCACGGACGGCCCGCGCTGCTGACAGCCGCGACCACCCGCACAACGACCACGCACTGCGCCACCGCGCGGCAGCAGACCCCAGCTCACGACCGCAGGCCAGTCCGGCAAATTTTCACGCCGTTACCGCGTCACCCGGCCACAGACGACTGTTATGGATGAGTAATGCCGGGTGATTGGGTTGCGCGGATATCCGGACCTGGATGCGTCCGCGTCCCTGACCGGGAATTCATCGCAGCGCCGGGAGTGCCTCAGCGACGCGGCAACAGGTTGATCTGTACCTCGATGACCTCCGCTTCCGGCGGGGTGGTTGTCATCTGGCCGAGCCGGCTGAGAAGGCCCAGGACTGCAGTGTTCGACGCAAGGCATAGTGCGGTCAGGCAGTCGATGCCCGCCGCGCGAGCTCGCGCTGCGATCTGCTGCAGGAGCAGGCTCGCGATTCCTCGCCCCCGCCAGTGGTCAGCCACGGCGACCGCCACCTCCGCCGTCGAGGACTGCTGAAGCCGGATATACCGCGCGATCCCGACGACAGCCCCATCGGGTGTCACCGCGGTAAGGGCCTCGTGGTCGCGGTGGTCAACCTGGGCGAGCTGCGAGCGTGTCCGGTCATCCAGCATTGCGACGCTGCCGAGGAAGCGCGCATGCCGCGTCGCTGGCCCCAGTCCCTCGAACCACGCGGCGATCGCCGCGACATCCCCGGTGGCGAGCATCCCGAGGTAGTCGCGGACCGGCTGATTCGTTATGCCGAGGTGGTGGGCCGGGACAACGTGATGGCGGGTACCGATTGCGGGTTCGGGACGGTAGCCGGAATGGATGTTGTGGTCCCCAGCGTCACCTGGGCGAAATTCCGGTCCCAGGCAGAGGGAGCCAAGATAGCCTCGGCGCATCTGTGCGGCTCAGCCTCCTTATCAGCGCGGTGTGGTGTCGCGAGGGGCAGCCAGCCCCGCAGCCCCTTCAGGTCGAACGGCGCGCCGTGGCGACGGGGCGGCCCCAGGCGGATGCGGACGGGCAGCGCGGAAAGCGCCGCGTACGCGGCGGATTGGCGCACGATGGCGCCGCTGCCGGAAAGCAAGGATCCATCGATCCAAGCACGTCAACCCGCTCGTCCAGCACGTGCCTGGCTTGGTTTATCGCTCGATAGAGCTATCCTCGCGGCGTGGCTGCGACCTCCGGGGTGCGTTCTCGCTCGTTCGGTCCCAAGCTGATGGTGGTGACCTCGGCCGGGCTGGTGGATGGCCGCGGGCACCGGGAGGTGGCGGCCGCGGCGATCGTGGGCGGGGCCGATGCCGTTCAGCTCCGCGCGCCCGAACTGCCCGACCGGGACCTGCTTTCCCTGGCGGCCGATCTGGTGTCGGCCTGCCGGGCGGCGGGCATGCTGTTCATTGTTAACGATCGCTTGCAGGTCGCTGTGGCGGCCGCCGCGGGCGGCGTGCATCTGGGCCAGGGGGATCAGCCGGGCCGTGCCCGGGCCTTTCTGCTCCCGGGCATGGTGCTCGGCGTCAGCGTCGAGACGCCTGAGCAGGCTCGCCAGGCGGCACGGTTCGGCGCCGCCTATCTTGGGGTGACCGTGTGGCCCACGGCCACCAAGCCCGGTGCCACGCCGGTGGGCCTGAACGGGCTGCGTGCTGTGTGCGCCGCCACCTCACTGCCGGTGATTGGGATCGGAGGGATTGACGCGGGCAACGCGGCGCAGGTGCTGGCGGCGGGCGCGCGGGGCGTCGCGGTCGTATCGGCGGTGGGGGCGGCGGGTGACATGGTGGCTGCTACCCGGGCTTTGGCCGCCGCGCTCGAGCGGTCGTGTGCCACCGGCGCTGCGGGATCGCGCGACACCGGCGCGGCGGGCTGAGCAGCGCGGGTGTCGGGCAGAACTGGCGCAGTTGGGGGTCGCGAATGAGTGAGCAGCGCACCGGCAAGGTCACCGCGGAGATCTTCGAGCAGGTCATCCTGCGGCGGCTGGGAGCACGTGACCCGGGCGTGGTGGTGGGGCCCGCCCATGGCGTGGACGTCGGCGTGGTGCGGGTGGCACCGGGCACGGTGATGGCCCTGACCTCAGATCCGGTGTTCATCGTGCCTGCCTACGGCTGGGTGCGGGCGGCATGGTTCGCGGTCCACATCCTGGCCTCTGACGCGGCCACCAGCGGGCTGCCGCTGCGGTGGATGACGGTGGATCTCAACCTTCCGCCGGCCATCACCGACGAGGAGCTGGCGGCACTGTGGGACGCGTTCTCCCGGGCCTGTGAGGCTCTGGGGATCGCGGTGATTTCCGGGCACACCGCGCGCTACGACGGATGCAACTGGCCGATGGCCGGCGGCGCCACCTGCATGGCGGTCGGCCCGGAAAGCGGGTTCGTCACCCCTGCCATGGCCCGGCCGGGCGACCGTGTCGTGATAACCAAAGGCGCCGCCATCGAGGCGACCGCCCTGTTCGCCGCGGCCTTCCGCGGCCGACGCGCTGTTCGAGCAGATGACGGTGGTCCCAGAGTGCCGGGTGGCGGCGCGGTTCGGCCTGCGGGACGAAGGGGTCACGTGCATGCACGACGCCACCGAGGGCGGGGTGCTCGCCGGGCTCGCCGAGGTAGCGGCAGCCTCGGGGACCGGGCTGCGGATCGACCTTGACGCCATCCCCATCCGTCCCGAAGTCCAGGCGGTATGCCACCACGTCGGCATCGACCCCTACACCTCGATCTCGGAGGGAACGCTGATCGCCACGGTCGTGGCGGACCGGGCAGATGCCTTCCTCGCCGCCCTGGCGGCCGACGGCATCGAAGCGGCCGCCGTAGGCGAGGTCGTGGAGCCCTCCCACGGCACGATCCTCCTCACTCCGCAAGGTGAGCAGCCGCTCAGGCACCCCGGCCTGGATCCGTTCTGGGAGGCCTTCGGCCGGTGGGCAAAAGAAGCAGAACCTGCGAGCCGGCTGGAGTAACCGGCACACGCACTCACGGTCATTGGCGGCAGACGCGACCAACGGCCCCTGCGCGGGAACCGGTTCGGGCAGGAACCCCAAGGTGGCGGGTGCCGATACGGCGCTGGTACTGGCCGATCACCGCCGCATGGCGGTCCATCCTGCCGGGCGGCCGCACCTGCCACATCCCGGCACCTCACCGGCCGGATAGGCCCGGTGACAGGCCAGGCCATACGTTCAAATTGGCAGGGGTGGCCTGCCTGGCCCGCAAATTCACCGAACAGGCAGCGGCCCTTGGAGAAGACCGAGCACCTGGGCCGCGTCGCCAGGCTCCGCGCCATGATTTCACCTGCCGGTACACAAAGCATGCAGTTTTCAGCCGTGCATGCGCGGCTGGCGCAGCTAGTCGCTGGCACGCTCGGCGGGCGATACCCGGCTGGGCTCTGCATCGACCTGGACGCGAGAGACGCTGAGATCGAACGGTGGTTTGTGGCGGCCACCTTGTTCGGGACCCGCATTTCGGCCCGCTCGCAGGGCGCACGTTCGGGGTACTCACCGGTGCCGGTCTGGTGCGGATCGCGGGCCCGGCAGTCAGCCATAGCACGCGCGCCTTAGCTCACGCAGGCCGCTGGCCAGCCGATCAAGTTCGGCCGTGTCAGGCAGGATGAAGCGATCCAGCCAGCCGATCGCGGGTTCCGCGGATCGGCAGCCGAGGATGCCTGCGGTAAATCGACGCCACGGTATCAGTGTCCCCGCCGAGGCCCACCGCATACCGCACCGCCCCGTCCAGGTCGTCCCTACGCTGTGCGAGTACATGAAGGACGGCGGCGAGCGTCTCGGCCGCATGCAGTGACACCCCGGCCGGGCCTGGCCGCCAACTCCCGTCTGCGGCGGCAGACTAATCGGCTGCCGCACCCCCGGCGCTGGCCTCCGAACGATCTGCCAGCCGCCCCGGGATCCCTCTCCGCCTGGCCTCGTGACCTGGCAGCCGCACGGCAGCAGACGGCGTTCCCGCCAGCCTGCCCCGCGCCTTCAGCGACACTGTTTCCCGGGAGAGCCACCATGAACGCCACCGCCATCCCTGTCCAGGACCTGGCCTGCCAGCTCCTGGACGCCGCCAGCGGCATCCCCGCCGGCACCGCCGCGGCCGGGCTGATCATCAGCCACGGGCACTTCCTGCACCGCCAGGCCTTCCGCCGCGTCATCACCGCCGGTAGCAGCATCAGCACCGGCCAGCCGCTGGCCGTCATCGGCTGGCACGACGCCCTGCACGCCCTCGAGGACGGGTTCCTGCCCTGCGCCTCCTCCGAGCAGGCCGTCCTGCGCATCGCTGCCAGCCTCGGCGACCCCGCCATCCCCGTTCACCTGCGCGCCGTCCTCGGCAACCTCGACCCGCGCAACATCACCCTGGTCACCGACGCCATCACAGCCGCCAACGGCTAACCCCGCCCGTCAGCCGCCTCACCGGCTGACGCCTTCAGCCCCCGGGGCGGCCCGGCCCGCTAATCGGCTGCCGCACCCGTGCTGGCCTTCTAACGACCTGCCGGCCGCCCCGGGACCCCTCTCCAGCTGACCTCGTGACCTGATAAGAGCCTGCCCTCCACCGCGAGCGGCCCATCCCTGTCGTGTCCGTCCTCAGCAAACCCCAGCTACCGGTTTCCCAAGAGAGAAACCGGTCTTGACAAACATAGGAGCATCGTTCGGCGTGTCTCGCTCTGACCGTAGCATTCCGGCGCGGTCACTGACCGTTGCGATGGCCGGCCGATCTTGGGGCCGCGACAACGGCTTCGCCAAAACGCACGCTCACGGTGGTGACGTTGGCGCACGGAAGGGCGCGCCACGACGGTACTCACGATCGGTGGCGCGAGACGCTCATGGCGAGTGACGCGTAACAATCGGCATGGCAGCCAACCAGACTCGCTTGAAACTCGCGACATATGCAGCGGCCATGTCGCCGCGCTCTGCTCCGTTGAGGCAGAACACGGGAGCGTGCGAGGCGTGGACGCCGTATGCGTGCTGGTTGACGAGGAGCTGATCGTCGGCTCGGTAGATCGAGTTGTACAGCGTGGTGCGGTGTAGCCGGATCTCGATGTTCGGGACCTCGCGCAGCGGGTGGTACAGGGTGAGCGCGTTGCGGACCTTCGCGGGCATGGCGTCGCCGATGCCTTCTTCGGCTCCGCGTTCGGCGACGTGCGAGCTGTCTGGGTCGCCGAGTGCGATCCTGACGGACACGCCCACGCGGCCTTTGTCGGCGAGGATGCGCAGGATGCCGGCGTCTTCGGCGAGGAACAGGGCGCTGTAGGCGAGGATGCCGATCTCGTGTTCGGCCGACGCGAAGAAGCGTGTCCAGACGTCGCGAGGCACCGACCAGCGGTGCGGGTAGACCGTTGCCAGCTCTTCGGGACGCGTCCGCATGGTCAGCGGACCTCCTGCGTCGGGCCACAGATCGGCTTCGGCGGCGCCGACGAGGTCAGCCAGTGCTGCCCGGTTGTTGGCGTAGGGGATGCGCCCGTTGAGCCAGCGCCGCACGGTCTTGGGATCGACGCCCATGCGAGCGGCGACGTCGTCTTCGCGCAACCGTGCTCGTAGCAGCGCTCGCCGTAGCGGCTCATTCAACTCTCCGGCCTCCCGTAACGCGGGGACATCCCGACGCTATCAGAAGACGTCCCTAGAAGTCCCCTACGGTTGTTTAGAAGTTCCACGCTCCGCGCCAAGCTGATTACCGAGCCAGGACATACAGCGCGCCGCTCCGCGATGCTCGCGCAGCGGCGCGTCAGGACCAGGAGGAAGACGTGATGAGCGCCGGATGGCCAGCCAGTGCCAGTCCCGATGCCCTCGGCCGTGACCGGGCATCACGCGGGCTCGGCAACCTCCTGCCGGAGCTTGCCGCCGACTTTCCCGGCTACGAGTTCGCGACACAGCGGACATGGAACGGCGTCTCCCTGGTCGCCGTCTGCCGCGACGGTGCCGCGCAGCCCGGCACCTACGTCATCATCACCAGCGACCCGGGTGAAATGCGTCACGCGCTCACGAGCGGAGATGACCAGACGCCGCGCCGCTAGCACGCCTTCCCGCACCACCAGCACCGTCTCACGGCCCGCCGAAAGGAAGTCATGCCCAGTTACCTGACCGTCCTGGACGAGCGCAAACGCGAGCTTGAGCAGGACAATCCGGGCTGGCAGATCTGGTACGTGCCGCACTCGACAGGCAGGAGCGTGACCTGGTGCGCGCGGCCATTGCCGCTCCTTAACGCGGACAGCCCGGAGGAGCTTCAGAAGCTCATCGATCAAGACCGCGATGCGCCGGCCGACGAGCGGTAAGGGCAACGGTTCACGATGACGTCCGAGCAGGCTGGAGCCACGGTGCCCGCAGGTGAGAGGCGCCCGGCCCGGGATGAGCTGACCATCCGCGTGTTCCGGGCGTTCTACCGGGAGTTCGACCTGCACACCGTGGCCGGCACCCACGTCGCCGTGCCGAAAGGCACCCCCTGGTTCTGCGGCGTCAGCCTGGGCAGCATCGCCCCGGCAGATCAGCGAGCACGAGCCCAGGGACGGCGTCGCCCAAACCGGGCATGCGGGGACGTCTGAAGACGGCACGCCGCGTCCGTGAACGTCCGTTGCGCGGTCGTTACCGTGATCGCATGAATCAAGCCGACTGGGCCGAAGAACTCGCACGTAAGCACCTCGAAATCCCCCTCGCCCGCCGCTGGGCACACGTTCAGGGGGTCGCCGCGCAAGCCCGGTCCCTGGCCCCGATCCTCGGGGATACGGCCGACCTGCTCGAAGCCGCCGCGTGGCTGCATGACATCGGCTACTCACCCGAGCTGGCCGAGACCGGCTTTCATCCGCTCGACGGCGCCCGGTACCTGCGCGACGTGCACTTCGCCGACCCGGTCCTGTGCAGCCTGGTCGCGCATCATTCCTGCGCTGTCATCGAAGCCGAGGAGCGCGGGCTGGCCGACGAGCTGCGCCGCGAGTTTCCCTCGGCGAGCATGGTCCTCAACGACGCGCTGGCCTATTGCGACATGACGACAGATCCGGGCGGCAACATGGTCTTCGTGCATGACCGGCTAGCAGAGATAAGAGAACGATACGGGCCGTCCACCATCGTGACCCGGTTCACGCACGACGCCGGGCCTTGCCTTATTGCGAGTGTAGAACGCATCACCTACGTGATGACTGGCGAGTCTCTGCGGTCCAGGTAATGCCCTATCCGGAGTCGCATCGCGCTATCCATGTCATGGTGCGGGATCTCCGACGGCGCGATCCACCGGACCTCGGTTGATTCGTCACTCGGCGTACGGTGTCCTCCGGTAGGCCTGGCAGTCAGGACTATGGAGAATTCCTGGCGGGCTTCGCCGTTGCTGGTGTACAAGATGATGTGATTCGGGTCGGAATAGATGCCGACTAGCCCGGTTATATCGCAGTCGATCCCGGTCTCTTCCCTGGTCTCGCGGACCGCGGCCTGAGACACGGACTCACCGAGGTCAACCGCACCACCCGGCAGCGCCCAGTTGTCATTGTCAGACCGGCGTATCAGCAAGATCTCACCCGCTTCGTTGACCACCACGACATTCACGGACGGCGCCATGCTGTTGGCCTTCGGCGCGTCGGGATCGTCGTGGTAATCGATCCTGCGGCTCACGGTGACTGCCTCTCGCATGGCGTCGCGCTATCCCAGACGCGCTCGAAGCTTTCGAGGTAGCTGCTGGCCATATCGCCGCCCGGTATCTTGCGCAGGTGGAAGACCGGCGCGTTGTTGGCCGCCATGCCGTAGATATGGGTGTTGACCAATATCTGCTCGTCGGCGCGGTAAATCGAGTTGTACAAGATCGTGCCGTGCAGCCGGATCTCCACGTTCTCGTGCGTCAGCAGTGGCCGGAACAGCACGATCGCGCTCCGCACCTTGGCGACGATCGCCTCGTCGATGCCCTCGGCCTGGCCGCGCTCGGCGACGTAGGGGCTGTCCGGGTCTCCGAGCAGGATGCGCACCTCGACACCTGACTGTGCCTTGTCCGCGAGCAGGCGCTTGAACCCGGCGTCTTCGGCCATGAACAGGCCGGCGTACATCAGGATGCCGATCTGTTCCGTGGCTTGCTCGAACAGATGTCCCCAGGTGTCCCTGGGCACGGCCCAGCGGTGCGGGTAGACGGCGATGATCTCGCTCTCGGACGCCGCGGTGATCTCGTCGCAGTCGAGCGCGCCGGGCCAGATGTAGGACTCATCGACGCCGAAGAACGCGGCGACGTTGTACCGGTGCCGCCGGTAGGGGACCCGGCCGCCGACGATCCAGCGCTCGATGGTCTTGGGGTCTACGTCCACGGCTTCGGCGAGCTTGGCGGGGGTCACCCGCTGCTCCAGCAAGAGCGCTCGCAGCCTCTCGTTCGGCATTCCACCCAAGCCCGCAGGACGTCAAAGGACGGCTTCACCTTAGCGGGGACGTCCCAGCGCGTCTAGTCGCGGTCCCGCCGCGTAGTGACTGCGTCCTGACACTCCGGCGCATTCTGCCATGCATTACCGCAGATTCACCGCCACCAGGCGGCCGAATCGCCCGAGTGGAAGGAGTTCCCATGACCCACCCCGACCTCATCGCCGCACTCGCCGGCGACCGGCGCCGCGCCTGCCCGTGCGGAGCGGCCGCCCATCGACCCGACCGGCTGTGCCGCAAGTGCCAGGCCCGGATGTCCTGGCGCCGCAAGACCACGCGGACGAACCGCCGCGCCGCCCGCCGGCTGGCCGCCCGCCAGGCCCACGAAGGAACCCGGATCTTCGCTAGCACGATGGCCCTGCTCCGGACCGTCAGCAGCAAGGGAGCCGAGAGCTGATGCTGATCGCCTTGTTCTATCTCGTCCTCGCCCTCGGCGCGCTTGTCCTGATCCTGCTCGCCGTCGTGGTGGCCGGCATCCGGCGGGAACCGCCCAGTACCGAGCTGAGCAGCCGCGCGCCGAATCCGATCAGCGCCATGACGCGGCGACTGCTCGGTGTCGCCGTCCGCCGGCCGGACTCCGGCGAGGCCGGCCGGCGGGACACCTGCCTCGCCGGACACGCAGCTGGCCACAGCGCGGACGGTGAGGGCCGATGACCCATCCGCCCGGCTGGACCGCGGACGAGCCATGTCCCTCGTGCGGCTCGCAGGACATCACCGAGTACGAGATCCGCATCGGCGCCGAGCACATCCGCATGGGCTGGGAGTGCCGCGACTACGGGCACGCCGCCACCTGGACGGCCCGTCCCGGCACCGCGCCCGACAATGCCACCGCGGCCGGCCACAAGGACGGTGAGCGCTGATGGCAATCCCGCTCTCGCTCGTGCTGGTGCTCGGCATCGCGGTGTGGCTGCTGCACAAGTACGCCGGGCTGAAGCCATGGCACGGCGTGATCTGCGTGCTGTTCGGCTTCTACCTGGCCACCAGCACGCTCGCCCCCGAGATCCGCACCACCGTCAACGCCATCATCAACGCCCTCATGGGCCACGGATAGAGATAGAGGAGGTGATCACCACGACCGAGCCCAGGCACTACCCGGACGCTGATCTTCAGGAGATAGCCACCCGGCACGACAGCGCCACCTCGGTCCTGGGCACGCTCGCCCGAGCCCTGGACACGATCCCGCTGCTGTGCGCCGAGGTCGGCCGGCTCCGGACCCGGCTGGCCCGCACCCTCACCGACCTGCACAACCTGATCGCAGCGGCCCGGGCCACCCTCGGCGCCCACGCGGACGGCGAACCCGATCCGCTGTACTACCTGCGCGACGAACTCGACGCCCAGGGCCACCTCCCGCCCGAGCACCGGGAGTGACCAACCACCCCACCCGGCACCAGCTTCGCCGGCAGGCCCGCCGGCTCCGGCGCGACGGCTTCCAGCCGATGATGGTCTTCAGCCAGGGCGACCGGCTACCCGAGACGGCCTCCGTAGCCATCGGCCGCGCGGTTTGGCGGTACCGCTCCGAACTCGCCCCCATCGCCCTCGCGGTTCTCACCGTGATCATGGCCGCGGAGTTGCACCGCTCTCACCCCCGATCTTGGCCGTGGCTGGCGGCCGGCACGGTGGCGAGCGCCGCGGTTCAGGCGGTCCCTGCGCCGGCCTGGCTGCGGAAGGCATGGTCTGCCTTGGACCGGCCCGCCGAGCGGATCTACGCCAGCGCCGTGACCGTGGTAGCGGGCGGATGGCTGACCGCGGCGACCGCGTTCGGCCCGGCCACGCCACCGATGCCGGTACTCGCGGTCGGCCTGACCGTGGCTTGCGCGCTGCCCTGGTGGGCCAGCCGCCGGCGCCGCGCCAAGGTCCGCGTGGAGCGGATGCTCGAATCGTGGCCGGAGATCGCCAAGGCCGTGGGCCTGGGCGGATCACAGGTCATGTCCGCCACAGTGGACGTGTGGGGCTGGCGAGCCCGATTCCGGCTGGCCCGCGGCCAGACCCTTCACGACGTCATCGTGAAGATACCGGCCATCGAATCGGGCCTGGGCACGCTCCGGGGCGCCGTTCGCGTCCACCCCACCCCCGACGACCTGGCCAACCGGTGCGAGCTTCGTGTCCTGGACTTCGACCCCCACGCCGACGCCATCGGATGGCCCGGCCCTTCCGTGGCGTCGATCACCGAGCCGATCGACTTCGGCCCGTTCGAGGACGCCGCCCCGTGCCGCGTGCTGTTCCTGCGCCGGCACGGCCTGGCCGGCGGCGCCACAGGCGGGGGCAAGAGCGGATGGCTCAACGTGCTCATGGGCAACCTAGTCGCCTGCGAGGACGTGGTCATCTGGGCTATCGACCTGAAGAAGGGCATGGAACTCGGGCCGTGGACGTCGTGCATCGACCGGCTGGCCACCACGCCCCAGGAAGCCGAGGCCCTGCTCACCGACGCGGTCGCCGTCCTGGAGGCCCGCGCCGCGCTGCTCGCCGAGCAGGGACAGCGCGTGTGGGAGCCGACGCCGGACATGCCCGCGCTGGTCATCGTCATCGATGAGTACGCCGAACTCGCCGACGACGCGACGGAAGCCATCAAGCACGCCGATTCCATCGCCCGGCGCGGACGCGCCGTCGCGGTCAACCTCATCGCCGCGACCCAGCGGCCGACCCAGAAGGCCATGGGCCAGGGCGCGGTGCGCTCCCAGATGGACATCCGGGTCTGCTTCCGCGTCCGCGAACGCCGGGACGTCGACCTCATCCTCGGCCAGGGCATGCTCGCGGCAGGGTGGAACGCCCAGACGCTAAACGCGCCAGGCAAGTTCCTGATCTCAGCCGCCGAGCACGACACGCCCCGACGAGCCCGCGCCTACCTCGTCACCGACCAGACCGTCGCCGACACCGCAAGCGCGTACGCCGGCTTCCGGCCGCCGCTGGACGAAGTATCGCGGCAAGCGATCGAGCATCAGGACCGCGAGGGACCGCCCGGCACGTCTGCGGATGAGTCGGCCGACGCGGCACCGTCGCCCGTCGAGGGCAAGAACCGGCTCGATGGCACCGAGGACGCACCTGAGGCGATCTTGTGGGCCGTCCTATCGCTCGCCCCAGGCGACGGGATAACGGCGCCCGAACTCATGACGGCGACTGGCATGAGCCGGCCGTGGATCTACTTCCGGCTGCGCGAACTGGCCGAAGCGGGCCAGGTGATCCAGGTCAGCCGCGGACACTGGCGCGCTGTAATCGATGACGCATCGTGATTGTCTACGTCTACGGTCCACTCACGCGCGTCTGCACGTAGTAGCGGAGGAATGCGTCCGTAGACAAAGACATAGACAACTACTCACCGTGACCAAAACGAGAGGAGCCGCCCAGGAACAACCCGCGACCGGAGGAGGTGATCGCCCGTGCAGGCATACACCGTCGAGCAAGTAGCCAAGATGCTGAACATCGGCCGAGACAAGGTCTACTACTTGCTCCGGACCAGCCAGCTCCGCAGCATCAAGATCGGCAAATCGCGCCGCATCACCGACGAACAGCTCGCCGAGTTCATTGCGTCCCTCGAAGACGATGCCGCATGACGGTAGGGACGTCTTGGGACTTCTTGAGTTACAGTGGGCGAGAAGAGGAGACCAACAGGAAGGAGTCACGCCTATGAGCACGCCATCCGGCCCGAGGAGACGCCGTGAGCGCGGTGACCACGGCATCTCATGGGACAAGATCAACAAGTGCTACGTCGGCACGATCTCGCTCGGCTACGGCGGCAACGGCAAGCGCCTTCGGCGCACCGTGCGCGGCAAGACCAAGCAGGAGGTCAAGGACAAGCTCGGCAAGCTGCGCGAGGAGATCAACGCGGGCATCCGGACGCCGGCCACCTATACCGTCGGCCAGTGCGTCGCCGACTGGCTCGACTCGCTCGAACTCGATCCGGGCACCGTGGCCACCTATCGCGGCCAGGCCAGGAAGTGGATCTATCCGAAGATCGGCGCGATGAAGCTGAAAGACTTTAAGGTCACCGATGCCGATCGGTTCTTCAAGGACATCGCCGGCGCGCTCGGCAAGTCGTCGCTGGTGGAGATCAAGAGCACGCTGCGCAGGTCGATCCGCCGAGCACAGAAAAACGATCTCATCGGCAGGAACGTCGCCGAGCTTGTCGACCTGCCGCAGGGCAAGCCGGGCCGCCCGTCACGAGCCATGACCGAAGAGCAGGCGGGCAAAGTGCTCCGGGCCGCGACCGGGCAGGTGACCGTATACGTCAAGGTGGTGAAGGCAAGCAGGGGCCGCTACGGCGCGACCCACACGGCCACAGAAACCGGCGAGCTGGCTTGCGGCACCAAGCCGCCCAAGGACGCGCCGGTCACCGAAACGAGCATCGTGCTACAGGAGACGACCTGCCGTTCGTGCCGGGCGCGACTCGGGCTCGACGGCGAAGCGGACGAGAGCCGAAGGCTCGAAGCGCTGTTCGTGCTCTCGCTCATGCTCGGTTTGCGTCCGGGCGAGCTGCGCAAGCTCACCTGGGATCACGTGGACCTCGACAAGGGAATCATCCACGTGTGGCGCTCGGCGAGCAGGACCGGTGACGTCAAGACGCCTCAGTCGAAGCGCTCGCTTGTACTGCCGAGGCGCGCCGTCGAGGCGCTCAAGCAGCACAAGAAGCGCCAGGCCGCCGAGCGGCTCAAGGTCGGCGCCTTGTACCACGACACCGGGCTGGTGTTCTGCTACGAGGACGGGCGCATGTTCAGCCGCTGGGCGCTGAACTGGCGGTTCAGCAAGGTGACCCAGCGCGCGGGCATCGGCCACTGGCACGCTCACGAGGGCAGGCACACCGCCGTTTCGATCATGAGCAGCAACGGCGTCCCGATCCAGGAGATCAGCGACACCGTGGGCCACAGGTCCACCCACGTCACCGAGACCGTCTACCGGCACGTCATCGTGCCCGCCATCCGCGGCGGCGCGACCGTCATGGACAGCGTCTTCGGCGACCCAGACCCCGATCCAGACAATGGGAGCGGTCACGGCATGAACGCCGAGACCGCATAGTCACTTGATTCGTCACTTGATATCCGAACAGAGGTCCGGAATCTCGGTGGAGCTGAGGGGATTTGAACCCCTGACCCCCTCGATGCGAACGAGGTGCGCTACCGGACTGCGCTACAGCCCCAAGAACGTCAGTCAGCCTAGCAAAGGACCGGCATTCCTCGTGCATTAGCTAATGGGCCAGCGCGCGGTTCCGGGGACCGCCGTGCCGGCAGGGGTGTGAGTGCGGCGATCAGGCGGTGGCTAGGGCTGTGATCGCGCTGGCGGCAAACGCCCGGGTGAAGCCGGTGCGGTGCACGTCATCGCCGCGTCCACGTCGGGCAGTTAATCCCCGACGGCGCGGAGCTTGGCGTCGGCGTACTGGTCGTAGAGCTGGTCGCGGACCCGGTCGGAGATGTCGATGATCTCGGCGTGGGAGTGCGTCTCGTGCGCCGCCCAGACCGGGGCCGGCTCGCCCGGGGGAGTGCCAGCCGGGGCCGCGTGCCGGGCCTCCGCGGTACGCTGGGCCTCCGCGGTACGCTGGGCCTCCGCGGTACGCTGGGCCTCCGCGGTACGCTGGGCCTCCGCGGTACGCTGGGCCTCCGCGGTACGCTGGGCCTCCGCGGTACGCTGGGCCTCCGCGGTACGCTGGGCCTCCGCGTCGCGCGAACGCTGGGTTTCAGCTTCGCGGCTGCGGCGGCGCGGCACGGCCGGCCGCTCCCGGGCTTGGGCGTCGGCGTGCGCCGCCTCGCGCAGCAGCATCAGGTAGCCGAGCAGCAGCACGGTCGGCGGGACGACGATCCACCACGCCGCCACGCTGAAAAAGGCGCAGCCGATCGCGATCGCCGTGACGACGACGAGCATCGACAGCATGCGGCGGCGGCCCCGCACGACCCTGGGCCGCCGCTCGCTGTCCGCCGTCCCCGGACGTTCCCCGGGGCCGGGGACGGCCCGCTCACCGTTGTGCGGCCGCGGCGGCCGCCGCGGCCGCACGGCGTGGCGGCGGTCCGCCTTGCCCTGCGGGTCCCGCTGACCGGCGCGCTCCTGGCGCAGGTACTCCTCGGCCGACCAGCCGTACGGCCGGACCGGTGCGCCGGCGTCGAACTCCGAGCCGGAGGGGTCAGCGACGGCCCCATCAGGGGCGCCCTGTGCCGTTGGCGCGGTACCCGGGCCGCCGAAGCTCGTGTACCGGGGCCGGCTGTCGTCGCTGAAACCGGTCCGCGCGCTCGCCTCATCCGCGTCCGGCACGGTGTCCCGCCGACGGGAGAACCGGCGCAGCCGCAGATGGCCGTTATGGGCGTGATCGTGCCGGAGCCACCGGGGAACGATCACGCCAATCCAGATCGCCACGATGGCGGCATACAGAATGGCGCTGCTCACGGTCCCTCCCCTCGGCGCGGCCGCCGCCGGGCGGACCGTGGGCGCCCGGGCGATCGGAGCACGACCCGGGCCTCCCCGGGGCGGAAGCGGGCTCGGTAGGTGCCAGGAAATGCCGGCAAAAGCCCGTTCACGTGACGCAGCGTAAAGGGTCGGATGAGCGGTGACGAGGACTGCGCGCGGTGTGTCGCAAGATCGGCAAAACCAGTCCGGCCAGTCCGACCGGTCCGACTGGAGCCGGCAGGAGAGGCGGCCGGAAAATGACCCGTAGTCCGGGGGTTTTCCCCCGTGCGCCGTCCCGGTGGGATGAGATACAGCTGAACCGTGGCAACCTCATCACTGTCCGCGGACGAGATCCGGGCCGCCGCGGAGACTCACCGCGAGCTCCCGCCCGAGTACCAGAACGCGGTTATCGAATCCTTCCTGGCCAAGGTCGACGGGGAGATCGACGCCCGCGTCGACGCCCGGCTGGCCGCCTGCGGTCACGGGCGGCTGCGCGACCGCCATCGGCCCCGCAGCCCGGCGTTCTTCGCGCTGGCCACGATGGTGGCCGCCATCCCGCTCAGCGCGATCGCCGTCGCGGCCGGGGAGCACCCGGCCGGCTTCTGGGGACTGCTGGTGGTCTGGGCCGCGATCGTTGCCATCAATGTCGCGTACATCAGCCGTCCCAAACCGCCGCCGAACGAACCTTCCTGAGTGTCCTCGTCCGGCTCGTCAGGCCCCCGGCGGGAAGCCGCCCGCCTCGGCGCCCGTCCCGGACTTCGACGCGAGCACGGCACCGCGCCAGCGCTTCATCAGCCCGTCCGGGGCTTCGTCCACGGTGAGCGCGTAGCACAGGTGGTCCCGCCAGGCGCCGTCGATGTGCAGCTGGCGCCGCCGCAGGCCCTCGTCGCGGAACCCCAGCTTTTCCACGACCCGGCGGCTCGCGTGGTTCTCCGGCCGGATGCTGGCCTCGAGCCGGTGCAGGCCGACGACCCGGAAACTGTGGTCCACCGCCAGCGCCAGCGCGGTCGGGATGACGCCGCGGCCCGCGAACTTCTCGTCGATCCAGTAACCGACCTGGCCGGAGCGCGCCGAGCCCCACACGATGCTGCCGACCGTCAGCTGCCCCGCGAACTCGTCGCCGCAGGTAACGACCCAGGGCAGGGCCTGCCCGAGCCGCGCCTCGCGGCGCATCGCCCGGACCATGGACACGTACGGGCCCAGGCTGGAGCGGTACAGCGGCGTCTCGGGGTTCGTCGGTTCCCACGGCCGCAGCCACGGGGCGTTACGGACGCGGATCTCTCGCCAAGTGCGTGCGTCCCGGACCCGGACGGGGCGCAGGGCGACAGCCTCGTCCAGCAGCCGTGGCTCGTACAGCGTGACGGGCCAGCCGCGCATTCGTCCCACGGGTCAATCATTCCCTGGTAAGTGCCTGGGCGTCATCTAAATGCGCCGTGATCACCAGGCTAACCGCTGGCCGCTACCCGGGGGGTTACCAGGTTCGGCAATATTCTCTGCCGGGCGATGATCGCCGCCGTGCACCTGGTCGACGGCGTGCTGGAGAGTCCGGCCCAGGACCGCCATCCCGTCCCTGACCCCGCCGGGGGAGCCGGGCAGGTTGACGATGAGCGTGCGCCCGGCCAGCCCGGCCAGGCCGCGGGACAGGATCGCGGTCGGCACGCCCGCGGCTGCGCCCGTCGTGCGGATCGCCTCGGCGATCCCCGGGACCTCCCGGTCCAGCACCCGCCGCGTCATCTCCGGCGTGAGGTCGGCAGGACTCAGCCCGGTGCCGCCGGTCGTCACCACGACGTCGTAGCCCGCCGCGACCGAATCACGCAGCGCCTCTTCGACCGGATCGCCGTCCGGGATGACCAGGGGCCCATCGACGATGCCGCACCCGGCGCGGCGCAGCAGGTCGACGAGGACCGGCCCGGACCGATCCGGGTAGACCCCGGCGGCGGCCCGGTTGGACACGGTGACCGCGAGCGCGCGCATTACCGGGCCTGCGCTTTCGGCGCGACGGGCGCCACCGGCGCGGGCACGTCCCGCACAGGTCCGTTCGGCAGCAAGAATCCCTGCGCGGCGGTCAGCGGCGGCGCCATGTTCCGCTCTTTCCACCGGCCTTCTCGTCCACGCGCACGTCGGTGATCACCGCGGCCGGGTCGATGGCCTTGATCATGTCGGTGAGCGCGAGCGCGGCGACGCTCACCGAGGTCAGCGCCTCCATCTCGACGCCGGTACGGTCCGCCGTGCGGGCAACGGCCGTGATGTCGACTCCGTCGTCGGTCACGGTCAGGTCGACCGTGACGCCGTGCAGCCCGATCGGGTGGCACAGCGGGATCAGGTCCGGGGTCTTCTTCGCGCCCTGGATACCGGCGATCCGCGCGACGGCCAGTGCGTCGCCCTTCGGCACCTGCCCGGACCGCAGCGCCGCGACGGCCTCCGCTGAGAGCAGGACCCGGCCGGACGCGCGCGCCGTCCGAGCCGTCACGTCCTTGCCCGAGACGTCGACCATGCGGGCCTGGCCGCTCTCGTCGAGGTGGGTAAGCTCCGCGCTCATCAGATACCTCCGGTGCGGGAACGAGAGCCAATCAGCTATGGCGGCCCTTGCGCTATCCTGAGCCGTCACCATCTCGCAGGAATCCTCGCCCTGCGGGGCGATGGAGGATGTCAAGGCAGGCACAATACCTCGGCGTCGTCGCCCGCTTTCAGGTGCACGACCCATTCGGGGATGACGATCAGGGCGTTGGCCTTGCCGAGCGTGGCGACCTGGTGGGAGCCCTGACCGGACAGTGGCGTGACTGTGCCCTCCGCGCGGTTCAGCACACCGCGCAGAAACGACCGCCGCCCCGGCGGGGAGTCCAGCGGCCCAGTCAGGGCCGCGTGCACCGAGGGCAGCCGCCGGTCCAGCTGGCCCTGCAGGGCGCCCAGCGCGGCCAGCACGAACACCTGGAACGACACGTAGGCGCTGACCGGGTTGCCGGGCAGAGTGAAGATCGGGGTGCTGTCCTCACCGATGGTCCCGAAGCCCTGCGGCATCCCGGGCTGCATCGCCACCTTGCGGAACTGGATCGTGCCGAGCCGCCCGAGCGTGTCCTTGACCACGTCGTGTCGGCCGCCCATGCTGACCCCGCCACTGGTCACCAGGAGGTCGGCCCGGAGCAGCTGGTCCTCGATCGCGGGCAGCATCTCCACTGGGTCGTCGGGGACGGGGCCGTGGCGGAAGGCCAGGCAGTCGGCCTCCCGGGCGGCCGCGGCGAGCATGAAGCTGTTTGAGTCCCAGATCTTGCCGGGGGCGAGAGCCTGACCTGGCTCGGTGAGCTCATCGCCGGTCGAGACCACCACGACCCGGGGCCGGGGGTAGACCTCGGCCCGGCCATGGCCGGAGGCGGCGAGCACGGCGATCTGCATGGGGCCGAGCCGGGTGCCCCGGGGCAGCAGCACGTCACCCTGCCGTGCGTCCCCGCCGCTGAACCGGACCGCGTGCCCCGGTTCGACGGCCGCGCGGATCGTCACCTGGGCGACGCCGCCGTCGGTGTCTTCGACGGGCACCACCGCGTCGGCCTCGCCGGGCAGCTGGGCGCCGGTCGTGATGCGCATGCTGCTGCCAGGGGTGACCGCGTAGGCTCCGGTGTCACCGGCCGCCACCTCGCCGCTGACCCCCAAGGTGACGGGGCGGTCCGTGGACGCGCCCGCGACGTCGGCGGCGATCACGGCGTACCCATCCATGGCCGAGTTGTCGAACGGCGGGAGCGGGCGGCTCGCGGTGATGTCCTCGGCCAGTACGCAGCCTTCGGCCTCGGTGATGCCGAGCAGGGTCGGCGGCAGCGGGCGGATGCTGACCAGGATGTCCGCGAGGTGAGCCTCGACGCTGATCAGGTCCTTCGGGCTCACGTGGTGGTGGTGATGACCCACCTCCGTGGTCACGGTCGCGACTCCAGGTAGGCGCGGAGCCAGGGCACGAACTCCTGAGCCAGATCCGGGCGCTCGGAGGCGAACGTGACCACGGTCCGGAGGTAGTCGAGCTTGTTCCCGGTGTCGTAGCGGCGGCCGCGGAAGAGCACCCCGTGGACACCGCCGCTGGACGGGTCGCTGGCGAGCACCTTGAGCGCGTCGGTGAGCTGGATCTCGCCGCCCCGCCCCGGTGGGGTCTGCCGGAGGACATCGAAAACCTTCGGATCGCAGACGTACCGGCCGATGATGATCCACCGGCTCGGCGCGCTGCCCGGCACCGGCTTTTCCACCAGATCGGTGATGGTCACCACGTCGTCCTCGTCGGTCGGCTCGATCGCGGCGCAGCCGTACAGCGACACCTGCTCCGCGGGGACCTCCATCAGCGCGACGACGCTGCCGCCGAACCGCTCGCGGACCTCGATCATCCGGGTCAGCAGCGGGTCCCGTGGGTCAATGAGGTCGTCGCCGAGCAGCACGGCGAACGGCTCGTTGCCGACGTGCCGCGCCGCACACAGCACCGCGTGGCCCAGGCCCCGCGGGTCGCCCTGCCGGACGTAGTGCACGGTCGCCAGCTCGGCGGACTCGCGCACCTGCGCCAGCCCGTCGACGTTGTCCTTGGCGGCCAGCGCCTCCTCGAGCTCGTAGGCACGGTCAAAATGGTCTTCGATCGAGCGCTTGCTGCGCCCAGTGATGAGGAGCACGTCATCCAGGCCGGCGGCGACTGCCTCTTCGACGACGTACTGAATCGCGGGTGTGTCGACGATGGGCAGCATTTCCTTGGGCGTCGCCTTGGTGGCGGGCAGGAACCTGGTCCCCAGACCCGCGGCAGGAACGACGGCCTTCGTGACGGCAGAAGAATCGGCCATGCTGGAACCCTAACGAGTCTGCGGAGGCACACGTGCATGAGCCCGGTTCTGAAGCGGGGCGCGCCAGCGTCGCGGGTGGCCGGCCGCGGCGGCAACGCCGATGTGACGGGCGCTGTGGCGGCCGGGAAGGCGGCCCTGCGGACGAAAATACTCGCGGCGCGCGCTGGCCAGTCCGCCGAACAGCGCGCGGCGGCGGGAGGGCTGATCCGCGACCACGTCCTGTCGCTCCCGCAGGCGCAGATGGCGGGCACGGTCGCCGCGTACTTCTCCGTGGGCACGGAGCCGGATACCCGCAGCCTCATCTACGGGCTGTGGAAGCGCGGCACCTACGTCATCCTTCCGCTGCTGCGCCCCGACAGCGACCTCGACTGGGCCTCCTACGAGGGCCCCGAGTCGCTGGTGCCGGGGCCGAAGGGCCTGCTGGAGCCGTCCGAGCCGCCTCGCGGCGTGGACGCGGTGGCGCGCGCCGCGCTCGTCTTGGTGCCCGCGCTGGCGGTGGACACCAGCGGGAACCGGCTGGGCCGGGGCGGTGGCAGTTACGACCGCGCCTTGGCCCGTGTCGGCCCCCGGGTTCCGGTCATCGCCCTGCTGAACGACGGCGAGCTGATCGACCACGTGCCTGCGGCGCCGCGCGATCGCCCGGTCCCTATGGTCGCTCTGCCGTCGGGAATTGTGAGCATTCAAATACCGTTACCCGAGGTGCGCTAGCATTAGCACTCGGGTTGCATGAGTGCTAGCATCGCGCGACGCGAGCACAACTTGCCGCCGGTCTGCCTGGTCCGGGCAACGTCGGCACCGCACGGAGGGAGATCGCGTGCCCACGTACCAGTACGCCTGCACGGAATGCGGCGAGCAGCTCGAAATGGTGCAGAAGTTTAGTGATGACCCGCCGACCGTATGCCCGGCCTGCAGCGGGCGGCTGCGCAAGGTCTTTTCTCCCGTCGGCATCGTGTTCAAGGGCTCCGGCTTCTACCGCACCGACAGCCGCGCCGGCAACGGCGCCAAAGACGGCGCCAAGGACGGCGCCAAAGACGGCGCCAAGGACGGTAAGACGACCGAGGCCGCTAGCTCCGGCTCCAAGTCCGATGGCTCCGGCGGCAAGGCCGACAAGAGCGAGAAGAAGCCCGCCGCCGCTGCCTCCTCCTCGTCGAAGGAGTCTTCCTCTGGGGCGTCCTCGTCCGGCTCCACCAGCGAAAAGGTCGCCTGACGTTCATGTCTTCCGCCGCCGGCATCGGGGTCATTGGGGGTTCCGGTTTCTATGAGTTCCTCGACGCCGCCGAAGAGGTAAAGGTTGACACTCCCTTCGGGCCGCCGAGCGGCCCGGTCACCGTGGGCGAGGTCGCCGGGCGGCGGGTCGCGTTTCTGCCGCGCCACGGCCGGGACCACCGTCTCCCGCCGCACCGCATCCCCTACCGGGCCAACCTGTGGGCGCTGCGCTCTTTGGGCGCCCGCCAGGTCATCGCCCCCAGCGCGGTCGGCTCGCTGACCGCCTCGTTCGGCCCGGGGACGCTCGTCGTCCCCGACCAGCTCGTCGACCGGACCAGCGGCCGCACGCAGACTTTCTATGACCAGGGCGGCGTCCACGTCTCGTTCGCCGACCCGTACTGTGCGAGCGGTCGCGAGCAGGCCATCTCAGTCGCCGGCGAGGCCGGCTGGGTGCCGGTGCCGTCGGGCACGCTCGTCGTCATCGAGGGCCAGCGGTTCTCTACCCGCGCGGAGTCACAGTGGTTCGCCGCGCAGGGCTGGACGCTGGTCGGTATGACCGGCCATCCCGAGGCCGTGCTCGCCCGTGAACTCGCGCTCTGTTACGTCCCGCTGGCCCTGGTCACGGACCTGGACGCGGGCATCGAGGCCGGTGAGGGCGTGACCCAGACCGAGGTGTTCAAGGTGTTCGCGGCCAACGTGGCCCGGCTCCGGGACCTAGTGGCGGCTCTCGTCGCGGAGCTTCCGCCCAGCCAGCCGGACGACGCCTGCGCGCACGCGCTGGACGGCCTGCCGCTCCCGTACGAACTGCCGTAAGCGCCGCCCGCTCAGCGCCGCCGCTCCGCGACACTCTGCCCCGCCTAGGCCAGGTCGCCGCGCTCGATCCGGGCCAGCCGACGCTTGCGGACCAACCGGTCGAATTCGTGCTCGATGTCGATCTCGCTGCCGCCGGCGCCCAGCGCGCCGAACACCCCGGTAACGTGGCGCATACTGACGACGCCCAGCAGCTGCCCGTTCTCGACCACCGGCAGGTGCCGGATCCAGCGCGCGGCCATCTCCCACGCCGCCACGTGCAGCGGCACCTCCGGCCGGCACCGTGAACACGTCGATGTTGACATCCTCCCCGCCGTGAACGACGGGGATTCCTCCCGCGCGGCTCACGCCGCGCTCCCGGTGGGTTGCTGTTTCACCGGGTCCTGCCGGGGCGAGCCCTGGTCTTACAGTCCTCCGCAGCCGTTTAGATCCTCCGCCTGCCCGGCGGCGACCTTGCGCCCTTCAACACGGATGTTCCTGGCCGCGTTCACGTCCCGGTCGTGGCGCACACCGCACCCAGACCTGCACCGTGCCACACTTCTCCTGCCGCGCCGATGGCCCCCAAGCCTACGATGCCCGATCGCCGAGCGCGGGCGCGCAGGAGACCGGTTAAGCTTGGCGCGGCACGTGCCCCTGGTGTGCCACGCGCGGCACCGGCCCCGATAGCTCAGGGGATAGAGCGACCGCCTCCTAAGCGGTAGGTCGAAGGTTCGAATCCTTCTCGGGGCGCAGGTCATTTACCATCATCGCCAGTCGCGCGGCGAGTTCGTGCCCTCCGCGTGCCCGATGGCTTCGCCGTCTTGCGGGGCTTGGCCTCGGCGAGTTCAGCCCTCGCAGCCTTGCCCACCACGTCAGCCAAGGTGCGCTGACGTGCCCCTGTCGAGTGCAGGTAGACCAGCGCGGCGCGTTCGCTGTCGTGTCCCATCCTGACCATGAGTTCCTTGAGGTTCGCGCCCGCGTTGGCAGTCAACTGGTTCCCCGTGTGCCGCAGGTCATGAAGGTGAATGCCCTCCAGGCCAGCAGCGGCCAGCGCAGGTAGCCAGACGCGGTGGCGGAAGTTCGAGTGCGCGAGCGGCGAGCCGGTCGAGCTGGCGAAGACGAGCGGTGCCGACGAGGGCAGCCATTCTAGGTGTTTTTGCACGTCAGGAGCGATCAGCGCGGGGAAGGCAACGACCCGCACGCCAGCCCGGGACTTCGGCGGACGGAACGAGTAACCAGCCTCGTAGTAGTAGAGCTGGCGGGTCACTCGGACGGTGAGGGCGTCCAGGTCGATGTCTGCCGGAGTGAGCGCGGCGAGTTCGGCCCAGCGAAGGCTGGTGAACGCGGCCAGCAGGATCAAGGCCCGGTAGCGCAGCCCGACCGCATCGGCCAGGGCATAGACCTGCGCCACGGTCAGGACCGGCCGCTCCGGTGAGTGCTCTTGGCCAGCGCCCTTGACGCGGCACGGGTTACGGCGGATCAGCCCGTCATCGAGCGCGGTGTTGAAGACGGCGCGGAGCAGCCGGTAGGCCTTTGCTGCGGTGACATCGCTCACGCCGGAATCGAGCAGTTTCTTGCGCCAGCGGCGGACGCGTGCCACGGTGACCTCGCCAACGGTGACGTGCCCGAAGTGCGGCGCGATGTGCGAGCGGAGCAGACCCCGGTAGATCAGGACCGTCTTAGGGCGCAGGCCGGGACGTTCATCGATCCATGTCGCGGCGTAGTCGGGCACGAGCACTTCAGCCGCTCCGGGGTCGATCCAGTCGTCTTCGAGTATCTCGGCCTCTTTGAGTGTCAGCCAGTCCTGAGCCTCCGTCTTGGTAGCGAACGTGTCGTCAGCCGCACGGCGAACACCGTCGGGGCCGGGGTAGCGGGCCTGCCAGCGGCCCGAGGGAAGACGGCGGATCGTGCCGAACCGGCGCTGACGGCCTCTACTGTTCGGCATGATGCACCGCCCTGAGACGGCGGCGGCCACGAGGACCAGGACGACGAGGCCGAACCGGCTGGACCGCCTCAACGGTGTGCGCGCCGATGTACGCCTCAACGGAGATGGCGGGAATTCGGACGTACCGGCCGATGTAAACGCGAATGAGTTCACCGGAGCTGGCGAGCCGGTAGACGTACCGTGGTTCGACGCGGAGCCATTCGGCTACCTCGGCCACGGTGAGGAGCTGACTGGTCCTCTCGGTCATAGGCCACCATCCCGTTGCCGGTGGGCTGGGGCCGTGGTGGGTTCAGTGGACGCGGTAGCGGTGCGTCGGGCCTGGATATCAGGCTGCATGATGTGTGTTCGCCTCCCTTCCTGGGGCTCGTTTGGGTGTCAAGAGCGGATTGACGGTAAACCGCTGGTCTGGCTAGCGGCCACGTGCCATGTCGGCCGACGTGAGCGCCAGTTCAGCGCCGGGGGAGAGGGCGGTATAGCCGGTCCCGGCGTAGGTCCACGTGCTCAGGATGAGGACGGTGGTCTCATCGAGGGGACGGCCCCAGGGGTCGCGTTCGCCGCCGGGATGCCGCTGGGCGCGGCGGTGCACTGTGCGGGCGGTGCGGAGCTGGCCGAAGGTGACGGAGTAGCGGCGGGACTTGGTCAGGAAGTGGCCGCCGTAGCCGAGCATGTGCGCCCATTGCCGGAACCGCGGTTCCCCGGTGGCCTGCCTGCTGCCGAGACGCCACGCCGCCGTGATCATCTCCCGGTAGTGGCGGGAGCAGCGCAGGCCCTTTAGGTCGAAGGCGGTGCGGATACGAGTGTCCGGGACGCCGGGCACGGTCAAGGTCTTGGTGGCGTACTTGGCGATGTAGTTGGCCACGGCCTGACCGGACAGGGCTTGCCCGGTGCCGGGCAGGTCGGGGCTGTGGCGGATGGGCCGGGCGTCGGTCTGTGACCCGAAGCCGAGCCGGACCCCCGAGCCAGTGATGACGGTGGCGGCGGTGGCGGCCTGGCCGATGGCGTCGCACAGCATCGCGGCGGTGTACCGGGCCGGGGGTGGCTGGTAGTCGTCGCCGGGGGCGTCGAGGCGGATGACGGCGTGGAAGTGGACGACGCCGCGTGCCTGGTATTCAGCGACCTTGACGTACCGGATGCGCAGTACGGAGCGCAGTTCCTTCTGTGTGACCCCCGCCAATCGCGCCAGGTGGCGGGGCAGGTAGGTGGTGAAGCGGCGCCACAGGTCGCCTGCGTAGGCGTTGAACAGGACGGCGGCCTCATAGTCGTAGCAGTCGAAGCACAGCGGCTGCCCGAGCCGAGGATCGTCTTCGATGTGCCGGGTGGGGCAGGAGATGTCGCGGCCGTGCGAGCAGCGGCGGACGTGCGCATCGCGGCGAGGCCGACAGGGCAGGATCGTCTTGCCGCGCATCCGGCGGGAGTGGACCGGGCCGAACGAGGGGGCGGTGAGGGTGGCGAACACGCACGGATGCCCGGTGATGGTCTCGGGCATGCCCTTGCCGCCGCTCATGCCCGCGCGGACGAGCTGCCGGGCGTCCCGCTTGTAGACCGCCGAGCAGGCGGGGCAGACGGACTCGCGGCGGTTGCCGCACGCGACGGGCAGCACGCCCCCGGGCTCGCGGGCGGTGTCGTAGACGGGGGCGACCTCGCCCGTGGCCCGGTCGATGGCCTCAATCCGGCCAGCCAGCCGGATCGGGTGAGAGCACGCGCCGGTGGTGGCGAGCTGGCGTTCCCAGGCCTTGAAATCGGCCCAGGTGATGGTCTCGGTGTCGTCGCCGGTCGCCCCCAGCCCCGGGCCGTCGAATGGCTCGGGGCTGAGAGCGGCGGTCGCGGCGGTTGTCATGCCGGGCTGCCCCAGCGTTGCTGGGCGGCCTGGCGGGTGATGCCGAGCCTGGTGCCGATCTCGGCCCAGGAGTAGCCGAAGGCGCGCAGGCCGGTCACGGCCTGGCCGATCGCGGCGTCGATCTCGGCGGACAGATCGGTCATGGCCTCCAGGGCGTCGATGTCGCCGGTGGCGACCCGGCGGGCATAGGCGCGCAGGACGCGGCGGGCGAACGCGGCGTACTGGTCGTTGTCGACCGGCCGCCGGGGCCGGTTGGGTGTCAAGCGGTCGTTGACGCTGTCCGGCCGCTGGAGATGGGGCGCTGGTGTGTGGTCCCGGTAGCGGGTCAGGACGTGTGCGTGGCTCATGCTGCTGCCTCCGCCGGATGACGGAGCCTGGCGGCGTAGCGGGCGAGGTAGGCGATGTCGTCGTCTTCGAGGTAGGCGGCTTTGATCCGGCGCGGGACGCCGGTCTCCGACAGCAGCCAGCCCACGCCCCGGGCCAGCGGGTCGATGCTGGCGGCGGTGTAGCCCTCGCTGGCCCATCCGTGCCCGAGGACCACATCGGAGCTGGAATCGGTGGTGCACCGGAACGCCCACCGGTAGCCGAACAGGTCCCGCATGGACGGGTCGATGACCTGGTGCGAGGGCCGCTGGGTGGCCAAGATGAGGATCACCCCGGCCGCGCGGCCACGGGCGATCAGGTCGCGGGCGAGCAGGCCGAACGCCTCACGGTCGACCTTGCTGCCGATGGTGGCCGAGTAGTAGGCGTACTCGTCGATCACGACCAGGTAGATATGCTCACCCGAATCGCGGGCGATCTTGCGGCGGCCGGTGGCCAGCAGGTCCTTGTACCGGTCGTTCATGGTGGCCTGGAATTCTTTGAAGGCCTCGATCGCGTCTTTGATGGACGGGCCGATAAACACATCAGCGCAGTCCCGCCACGGGCCGAGCTGCACCTGGTTGCCGTCGACCAGGATGAGCTTGCAGTCATACGACAGCGCGCCGTGCGCGGTGATCAGGTTCAGCCCGGAGGACTTGCCGCCGCCGGGCTCGCCGCCGAGCAGCATGTTCCGCTCAGCGAGGTCGACGTAGACGTGCTCACCGTTCTCATCGATGCCCAGGTGCACCGGGTCGAACATGGAGAACGGGAACGCGCCAGGGTTCGGGGTGGTCATGAGAGTTGCCTCCTTCCGGGAGGTTGGTGCGGCAGGGCACCGGAGCTATGCCGGTGCCCTGCCATGGATGGGTTGAGGTCAGGGGGTGACCCAGCGGTTGTGCTGGCCGTCCCAGACCGGGTGGGGCTGGTCGGAGGTGGCGAAGATGATGCCTTTGCCGTCGCACTCGGGGCAGGGCTGATAGCCGTGCAGGTAGACCGGGGAGCCCGGGGTGATGGCTTGCCACCTGGTGTCGCGTGCGGTGATGACGGCGAGGTTTCCCCAGTCCAGGCGGATGAGGGCTTTGGTGCCAAATGGCTGGGCAGACACGACGGCGAAGCCGCCGAGCCCGTCGATAGTGATGTGGTCGCCCCGGGTGAGCTGGCTGGTCAGCTTGACGACTGGCCGCAGCCTGGGGTCAGGGCGGGCGGTCATGACACCGGCACCTTGGTGCGCGCCGGGTCTGGGGGAATGATCCGCGAGGGGATGATGACGTCTGCGGTCAGTGGGTCGTGGCGGATGATGTCGATGGTCACGAAGTGCGACCATTTCTTGTTGCGGATGACGCGGGCTTCGCGGGCGTAGCAGCCTGCGCCGATCTCGGCCTTATAGGCGTCGAAGTCGTCGGCGCAGATTCCCGCGCGGCACAGCACGTGGGCGCGTTCCCCGACCTTGGTCGGCCGGATCCAGAGGATCAGCGGGAGCCTGCCCGCGCGGGTGTGCAGCCGTCCCTCGTAACAGACCCGCTGGAGGCGGTGCCGGGAGATCAGGCACCAGGCGTGGCGCTTGAGGAACCCGCGAGAATGCGGGATGGCCAGTGCCGCCGTGATGAGGGCGGCGAGAGTGATGAGCGCCCATAGGGCGGTGATGGCCACGGCCAGCCGCCAATACGCGGCCAGCAGGGCGGCGGTGAGGGTCAGTTCGGTGCGCCACCGCCAGGCGATGCCTGCTTTGCTGCGGTGAAAGTCGACCGCCCAGCCCTCCATGAGGTAGGGGTTGTTGCGGTCGTTGCGGGTGTTCTTGGGCATGGTTCACCGCCTTCCAGTGGGGTTGGTGTAGCTGCGGGGAAGGAACTCGCTGGTCATTGGCGACCAGTGGCCGTTGCGCGGGTGGGGGGTGCAGGCCGGGCAGTAGCGGACCGCGCCGCCCGCGTTCTTGATGGCGCGTTCGGTACGGCGGGTGCCTTCGCAGATGCGGATTACGGTGAAGCCGATCCCGGCTTCCCAGATGACGGCCACCAGCCGGGCGCCGTGGCCGGTGGCGTGAGCGTTGAGCCGGTCGAGAAGGTCCTCGGCCCAGCCGACGTAGTGGCGGGCGTGCCGGTAGGGCTGGTGGAAGTGCAGCATGTAGATGACGCCGAGCTGGGTGGTGATGGCCATGGCTCACCGCCCCAGCACGACGCGGCGGGCGGACAGCATGATCGCGCCCGCGCAGAGCAGGCAGTAACGGCCGTTCCAGTGGCCGCGCTTGCGGCACCCGGCGCATGGGAACTTGCCATCGGAGATGGCCAGGCCCGGAGCCGGGACGGTGAGCGTGGCGGCGAGCTGATCAGCGTTGAAGCTGACGCGGGCGGCGTTGCGGTTGCGGCGCGGCATCACTGGCCCCCGTCCCGGGCCGGGGTGTCCCAGTCCACGACGCAGGCGACCGGCCAGGCCGTGCCGCACACCTGACAGGCCAGGGCGAGTTCGGTGATGCCGTCCCCGGTGGGGATGTCGGCCTGGGTGATGTCGAACGAGCCGCACAGCGGGCAGATCGGCTCGTGGTAGATGACCCGGTGGCCATCACTGGCGGTAGACCGGAACTCGATCGTTCGCGGCCGATGCGTGCCCGTGGGCACGCTGGTAGCCTTGGACATGCCAAGACCTCCTGTTCTTTCGCGAGATGGGGATGGATCTGGTGGGCCGGGCCGGGGGCGGCAACCCCAGGCCCGGCATTGGTGTGTTAGAACGGCGTTTCGCCGCAGTGGATCAGGTGACGCAGGTGGTCCTGCGCGGCGTCCAGGCAGCCGAAGGCGTCCTGGATCTTGCGCTGCATCTCCGGGCTGGCCAGCAGTTGAGCTGCCTCGTTCTGTTCGCCCCGGCCGAAGTAGGCCTCGGCGGCGGTGCGGTAAATGTCGTCGCAGAGCCGTTCGGCTTCGAACGCGGCATCGTGCGCGACGCTGACGACGTGGTAGGCCTCGGCCTCACGGACCTTAGCCATGCCGGTCTTGCGTTCCGGCGTGGATGGGGCGGCCGTGCTGCCGTTGCTGACGGACTTGACCGATTCGGTCATGACAGTGGTTCTCCTGTTCCTTTGCGAGATGGGGATACGGGCGTGCGTGCCGTGGCATCGGCACGACGCGGGATCGGCTGGGGGCCTGGCCGGACCGGTCAGGCCGCGTGGATGCCGGACTTGCCGGTGACCGGAGCCAGCTCGACCGCGTTCGCGCGGAAGTTGCGGACGATCTTGTGGTCCTTGCGAGCCGGGCCGCTGATCCACGGCGCGAACACCAGGCCGTCGATCTGCACGAGTTCATCTGCGGCCAGCTTGGGCTCATCTCCAGCCACCTCGACCCAGATGGATTCGCTCGATCCCTGCTCGGTGCGCGTGTCGAACGCGGTCAGCCGCACGACCCAGATCGGCCGCCCGTCCGGCGTCAGGGCTTGCTTGCTCTTGTCCTTGTAGTCCTGCTTCGGCTTGGCCGGGCCACCCGCCCGGAAACGGATACCGTCCGTATCGATCTTGATTCGCATGTCGTTCGTCCTCTCTGGGATTGGTTTCGCTGAGCCGTTCGCGGCTCTACTCCAAGTCTGGACTAGACAAGCTTGGGGTGTCAAGTTGCTTTCACCTGTTGACGGAATAAGATTGGGGTGTCAAGGAGGGCTTATTAACCATGGCCAGCGAGCCAATCACGCAACGAATGTCATCTGATCTGCGGCGACAGATCCACGAAGGAACCCTTGGACCGGGAGCACTGCTCCCCTCCGAACCCGAGCTAGCTCGCGCGTACGGCGTCAGCCGCCAGACCGCGCGCAGTGCCCTGCAGGCCCTGGAGCGCGAAGGGCTGGTGATCGTCCGGCCACGCCGGGGCCGCATGGTCCGCAGCAACCAGCGGCTGCACTGGCACCTGTCAGAGTTCGAACGGCCCGATCGCACCGTCCTAACGACCTCAGATGCCTGGGAAACCGACATCGAGAGCCAGGGCCACGATCCAACACACCAGGAACTGGACGTGGACAGGATCACGCCACCGGACAGCATCGCCACACGGCTCAACCTGGACCCGAGTACGGACACCGTGGTCGTCCGCAGGCACGTCCGCTACATCGACGGGAAGCCTGCGATCATCTCCGACGACTACTTCGACGAGCGCATCGTCGAAGGCACCGAGCTGGCCGAACCAGAGGACACCACGCGGGAGAACATCCTGGCCGAGGCGGGCTATGAGCAGGTCTACGACATAGACGAGATCATCACCCGCATGCCCACACCTGCCGAGGTCAAGCGGCTTGGCATTTCCACCGGGACGCCAGTCGCCGAGCACATCAGGACCGGTTACACGGCTGAGAACCGGCCAGTAAGGGTCATGGTGTCGATCATCCCGGGCGACACGCTGATCCTGCAGTACACCATCCCGACGTGAGCATTCGAATGGACGCTCGAAGTCGCCCTTGAAGCTGTGACAACTTTCTCTACAGCTTCAAGGGCGCACCTTCGGCGCGCCAGGCCTGACGGCCAGGACGTGAACCGCAAGAAACCGGCGCGGCCAACCGAGGGAGAATGAACGGCCAATGTGGCCCGCCGTACGCGGCCGGGGTCAGATCGGGGCAGCGCCGTAGGCGGTGCGGCAGCTTTCGTCACGCCCTTTGGGCGGAAGCCCACCAGGCGTGCCGAGCTGCCGCGCCCGGTGGCCCCGGTGACCGGCCGTATGCGGTGCCCGCCGTATCTCCCCGGTGCCGCGCCCGGCCGCGAGGACCAGGCCGTCAGACTCGCACGAGTCGCGCCATCGCCGGGAAGGTCCCGAGGCCGGGGACGGAACGCCGCGCATTGTCCGGGCCGCCCCCTCCACCCGCAAGGGCACCCGAAGATCCTTTCTAACCGCTCCGCAGAAAGGATCTTCAGGACCCACCCTTGCGCGCGGAGCCTCTAGCGACCCAGCGGGCCTGACGGCAAGGGCCAGGCCAGAGGCCAGGCCCGATCGGCGCGCGGCGAACCTCCTGGCTTAAGGGCTACCGCCTATCTGGCTGATCAGGTCGTTGATGGTAACGCCGTGCTCTTGGCCCCACTGCTCGATTTGATCGCGATCAATCGGATCGGGCAGAACCCGCGACGCCTCGTCAGCTAGGTTTGAGAACCCACAGCGATTTAGCAAGTCGACCACTTGTTGCCTGCTGTATTCCATGGCTATCACCAAACGCTTGCCTTGGCATGACGTTTTCCGCACGTGAAGCATGGATGCCAAGACCCAGCTCCGGCAGGGGCAAACGGCCTCGTCTCAAGGGCTGACCGAGTGAAAACGCAGCTGCGCCTGTGCGCTGTCAATGAGCGGTTGACACTGTTTCTACGGACGGTTCAGGCGGCGGTAGTGAGTAACCAACTGCGTAACGATCACCGCTGACAGCGGTAGACACCAGCGGACGGGAACGGACCAGTCACGGCAGCTCATAGCCATAATCCGAAAGCACAAGCGCCTACGGAGATTCCCTGATAAGGAAGAGGTCGTTGGTTCAAGTCCAGCCAGGCCCACACCGTTCCCTCCCAGCTCAGGCAACAGATCGCCGTGACTCGTCCTGCCAGGCCCGGGCCGAGGTCGGTCATCGGTGTTGGTCGCGGACCTTCTTTACCTCATCCGTACTCAGCCGGGCGATAACCGCTGCCCGCGTAGCCGGATCCAGGGCATCGAGCTGCGCCTGGATGCTCTCAACAGTCAGCTCGGCCGTCTGGCGCTTCCCGCGTATCTGTATAGCTGCGGCGGCCAGCGCGACAGCGGCCGCAGCCAGCAGCGCTGCCCGCAGGGTTGGTGACAGGCTCATCAGCGACGTCCTTTCCAGGTATGAATGATCATGAAGGCTGACCCGCTGAATGTGAGGGCAGCTTCTAAGCTCTGGCGTGACCTGGCTCGTCACCAGGGACGTCCGACTTCACACTCCCATTGTCGAGCAGGTGCTTGCGCTCCAGCAGGGACATCCGTCCCGGTTAACCGGCCGAATGACCCAGGTGGGCTCGTGCACCTTCGGGTCCTGGACCGAACGAGGGCCAGCCGGGTACAGCAACCAGGTACAGATACAGCAACAGCACCTTCAGCAACAAGCATGAGCTATCGCTTGCGCTCCCTTAGCTGGGACAGGCACACCTCGCAGTGCTCATAACTCAGCGGCCGCGGAGCAGCGACGTGCCGGTTGGACCGCGGAAGAGGCCAGGTCCGTGATTGCTGACCACCAAGGCTGACCACAACGGGGACCGACGCGGACCGACCCGACGGACCCACCGTCGCTAGAAAGCCCAGATGAGCGACGGTAACCGACAGTCTGAGCGTATTTTGCAAGCAGAGGGTCCCCGTGCCCTCCACGTGCCCAGACGAGGCGGAAACCAGGGACACTGAGCTGTAGCCAGACACCAAGCAAACTCGTGCTGGCCAGGCAAGCAGCAGTTGACGGGCGTCCCGGAAACGACCTCCTAAGCGGTAGGTCGAAGGTTCGAATCCTTCTCGGGGCGCCGATTCCCGGAGTGGCCGCAGGCCCTCTCACCTGCATTAACGCAGGAAGAGAGGGAAACGTATGGCGCAGCTGGCGCTATCGCGGCCCAAGATCCCCACAAAATCCCCACAGCCGGCCCGCGGCAAGGCCGCCCGGCGCGCGCCGGCGGCCACCGGCAGGGCGACGCGCGGCCACGTCTTTGTGGGCGGAACCGGGCGCCCGGCGACGCGGGGCGAGGACCGCCCGGTGATCGAGCTCGAGTGCGGGATCACGGTGTACCCGGCCCGGGAGGAGGGCGACCGGTGGCGGGCGGTCTGGTACGAGAACGGCGAGCGGCGGCAGTGCGAGGCCAGGACCGAGGAGAAGCTGGCCGCCAAGCTGGAGAAGGTCACTGAGCGGCTGACCGCGGACGCGCCGAACATGGAACGGCCCGGCGCGGACCTGATCGCCTACTACCTGTCACCCGACCGCCTGCCCGTTGAGGATCGCTGGTCCCGCAAGCACACGCACACCCAGCGCCGGCTGTGCGAGCGGTTCGTGGGCCCGGTCATCGGCACGATCCCGGCCTGCCAGGACATCAACTACCTGCGTGCCCAGCCTGGCCAGCGTGGCGGCCGTCGCCTTGCCGATCCCGGATGTGGCGCCTGTGACCACACAAACCTCGCCATTCATGACCGCATGCTAGCCCGCGCGGCCGAGCGGAACGCAAACAATCACCACCGCCAGAATGCTTACTCTCATGCCGCGTTACGTGCGCGTGCTGGTCCAGGGGAATGCCGACGCGGTGCTGGCTACTGGTTTGGCGCTGTGGCGGGGGGCGCATGCCGAAGTGCTCGGACGGACAGTGCTGTGAGCCAGGTGAAGCCCGTGATGATGCTGGCGCGCTGGAACAGTCCGCCGATATTCACGAGCCGGGGTGACTGGCCGAAGCCCGCAGCCGCCAGGGCCATGGTGGCCAGCATGGTGACGGCGGTGCCTGCGCTGTAGAGCCCGAACCCGCGCTGGCCGGCCCGCCAGGAACGCCAGCCGCAGACCAGAGCGGCTGCGGGCAGGCCGACGAACACCGGGACCGCCGCCAGATTGTGCGCGGCGCCGGTACGGCTGGGCCGGGTGAGCGCATCAGGCGTTCCCGGCGGGTAGCCGCTGACCGGGTCAGTCGTGAAGACGGCCGAGCAGATAAGCCCCGCGCCTGCCGCGCCGATCAGCGTCGGTGCTGCGTGGCTGCTGCTCGCGGGATCACCAGCGCGCGCCAGCCCTGCGGCCCCGGCCAGGAACAACGTCCCTGCCACTGCGAAGTTCCCGGCCTGGATCCAGCCACGCGACCCGAGCCCGAGAGAACTGACTGGGTGGCGCAGCGGCCGGTAGCCGTCCCGGATGGCACCCTCAAGAAGGAACACCGCGGTGAAGACGGGGCCTGCGGCCACGCCGCAGCGCAGCAGTCTGCGGGTCCATGCCTGCGGCGTGCCAGGGGCGCTGGCAGTTGTCACGAGCGAAGCGTAACGGTCCAGGCACGGCGGCCGCCCATGCGGTCAGCCGCCAATGACGGGGACCGGGCCCTTGCCTTGCGATAGGCAACTGCTGCGGAAAGGACGACGCCCGGGCTCATGCTTCGCCTCGAAACCACCCGCTGGGCGGAATTAAACCGCTCTCCGCACTTACTCACATGCCGCGGGCAGTGCGTTGGCGAATTGACGACGGGACCAATCCAGGCTGGTCTCGTGCGGTGCCATCACGCGCCAGAGTTACGCTCCCTCTTGGCACGCAGTCGGTCGTACTCGCCAGACAGACGTTGGAGGCCTCGGGCCGAACCGGTTACCACGACCTGGCGGGAATCAGCATCTTCCAGGTCAAGGTCTAGGTAGCTTTGCCAGGTGTCCAGGGCAGCGCCGATCGAGTCAAGGAGAAGCGCCTGAGTGTGACCGATGCGGCTTGCCCGCAGAGGGGGACGCAGCGACTGGTATAGGGCATCTATGCGCTGGACATACCACAGCACGCGGAACAGGGCGGCGATCTCATCCTCGGTCAGGGCTACCGGCCGACCGCCGGACAGCTTGGGGGCTGGCTCGAACGCTTTGCCGATTGTGTGGCGGTCCTCCGCGATCGGTGGGGTGGCCGACTCAGCCGTCAGAGTGAGGACAGGTCATACTGGGCCCGCCTATTCGCAGTAAAGGTGAAGACAGATCCGATGACCGCGATTGCAGCCGCTACCAATCCTTCTCCAGTACTCAGCCAGGTGTTCATCGCTTCTCTGCCCCTCGGCCTTGACACTTCAGCGATCTGACGAGACTGCCAGATGGTGCGCCGCCCTTCTGTCAAAGGGGTTAAATTCCGTCGCAGTTGCCAGCCTGGAGCTCTCGGCGTTTCCTCATCTGCCGCCGACCGGGCGATCCGCCAGTACCCCTGGGGGACCCCTCGGGGCGCCAAGGCGTCCTGGCTCAGCGGCCACTTTGCAGCCACGGCTCCGCCAGTCGCCGAAGCAAGGTTTACGGCCGAACCTCGTCATGGAAGATGATCGGAAGCCTGAGTGTGCGCGCAAGGAACCGATATGAGCGACCAATGGCTTCTCGACCGTCATCTGGTCAGGCGCGCGTATCTGGCCGGTCTGTGCGGTAGCAACACTGTCTGACAGCTCTCAGTATCGGCTCAGGCGAATAAAGGAGAAATACGCCTTTATTGCGCGGAACGAACACCGAATCGTCGTGAACCGCTTGCTCTTGGCGCACGTGCTGCTGCCCGAGGAACTCAGACAGGCGTTGCGGAGGACAGAACACAACTGTCGGCTGATCGTCACGGTGCCACCTGAACTCGCGACGCTACCCATCGGGCTGCTCCCTATGGACATAGGCTCGGTCTTGCTAGATCATGCCTACGTCCAGTACAGCCCGCCAGCGGGACTAGCAGCCGGACTCATCGGCCGACCAGCTTGGAACACGCTTAGGTCGCACCTCCTATCCGTCGTCGACACGATCGGTGATCTCGGCTGTGCGACAAAGCCACCATCTCCGACCACGCCTGTCCTCACCGGATGGTCGACCGCACGACTTCTGAATGACGTGGCCACTCATCGGCGAGTGACAAAGGAACTTTGCCATGGCAGTTGGACGGGCGGCACCCCAGGGATATTGTCCTATGTCGGACACACTGAGGTTTTCTCAGCAGGGGTGAACCCTGCGTTCCCGGCGTAACGGTTATACGGGCAGACACGCGGACATATCTGGAGATCCCCGGGCAGGCGCGGAGCCCCCGGTACAAGAGGTCTCGACCAAGATCCCTGCCGGCCCGGAGGCTCCGCGTGCTGTCCTATCGTGTCACCCTTGACGTCCCGCTGCCACTGGTGCTGTTCGTGTCGGAGGTGCTGGCCCGCCACCGCCGCGAGATCGGCACCCGGACCGGGACACGTGCCCTGACCTGCTGGAAGCAGGCGCTGTTCGTGCTGGCCTGGTTCCGGGACCGGCCGGACATCCGCCGGCTGGGCCAGGGCTCCGGGATCTCCCAGGCCACCGCCTACCGGTACAAGGACGAGGCCGTCGAGGTCCTCGCCGCGAAGGCGCCCACGCTGCGCCGCGCCCTGGACAGGGCCGTTGAGCAGGGACTTCCCTACCTGATCCTGGACGGCACGCTCATCTCCTCCGACCGGTGCGCAGACAAGAAGACCAGCAAGAAGGGCAGGGAGATTGACAAGTGGTACTCCGGCAAGGCGCACGAGCCCGCCGGGAACGTGCAGGCACTGGCCGCGCCCGGCGGAGTCCCGCTGTGGGTCTCGGATGTGCTGCCGGGCAGCACTCATGACCTGACCGCCGCCCGCGAGCTGGTCCTGCCCGGGGCCCGCCCCTACCTGAAGGAGCTGCCCATCCTGGCTGATTCCGGCTATGAAGGGGCCGGCGCGGGCGTGCTCGTCCCGGTGAAGAAACCGGCCCGCGGCGAACTCGATATCGACACGAGAACCCGCGACGAGCTGCTGCGGTCCCTGCGCTACCAGGGCGAACGCGGCTTCGCGCTGATGTCCCAGCGGTGGCGCGTCCTGCAGCGCGTAACGGTGAGTCCGACCACGATCGGCAACATCGTCAAATCCGCACTCGTCCTCACGCAATTCGAGCACAAGATGATCACCTAAAAGTTGCTGAGAAAACCTCATTGTGCCGGGCGATCGGGATCGCCCAGCATCGGCCGCGCTCGTCTGCGCGCCGATAGACGAGGAAAGCCAGCCGGATCTTCTCACAGCCGCTGAGATCCTCTCCTGGAAGGAGCCGTGCTTTCCTTCGCACGTCTATCTGGGTGGTTGTGAAGGGACAGGCTTCGGGACGGGGCTTGAGCGGGCCAGTATCGCGGCCGCCGCCCTCGCCCGCGGTGCATCATGCGTGCTGGCCCACGCCTGGCCAATCATCGACGGGTGCGGCTCTTCTGGGGTTATGCAGTGTGAAGAGTTTTAATACGCTCGTTGCCGCTGTGTCCGGTTTGCTGGTGTCGGTGCGTGCGTGAAGGGCTCCTTCTCGTTACGTTCCTGGTTGTCTCATGACCGGAACGAGAAAGAAGGAGCCCGATGCAAGGTTATGCGCCCGGGCAGGACGAGGCGTTCGCGAAGTCGAGGAATTGCTTCGGTGAGCTGGAGCACTGGCTGGGATCGGAGGAGGCGGCGGGGCTGCAGCACGGTGAGCTGGAGGAACAGCTGGACGTGCGGGGCCGGGCGCTGCTGCGGCAGCTGTTCCAGGACCGCCTGGACCTGACGGCCGCCCGCGAGGACGGTATGACGTGACCGGGCAGGACGGCGTGGTGCGCACGCGCGCGGAAAGGGGCCGGACCCGGCCGCTGGTGACGAGGTTCGGGCAGGTCACGGTGTCGCGGATCGCCTACCGGTCGCCGGGCCGGAGCAACGTGCACCCGCTGGATGCGGCGCTGAACCTGCCGGAGGAGAAGCATTCCCACGGTCTGCGCACGCTGGCCGCGGTCGAGGCGGCGCGCGGCTCTATCGAGGCGGCGGGCGACGCGATCGCCCGCGCGAGCGGGGTGCGGATCGGGAAACGGCAGCTGGAAGAGCTGGCCCGCCGGGCCGCCGCGCACGTGGAGGCGTTCTACCTGTGGCGGGCAATCGGCCCGGCGCCGGACAGATGGCCGCTGGTGCTGACCTTCGACGGGAAGGGCATCGTGATGCTGCCGGACGCGCTGCGCCCGGCCACTGCCAGGGCCGCCGCCGCGGCGGAGGGCAAGCTCGCCACCCGGCTGTCGCCCGGGGAGAAGAACGGCCGCAAGCGGATGGCCGAGCTGGCCTGCGTCTACGACGCCGCCTCGGTCCCGCGCGTCCCCGAGGAGATCATCAGCACTCCCGCGCAGAAGCGGAGGAAGAAGAAAGCGCAGGCCGGCAAGCCCGGGGGCAAGGGGAAGCCGCAGGAGCCGCAGGCGCGGGGAAAGTGGCTGACCGCCTCGGTCACCGACGGCATCCCCGCGGTCATCGCCGCCGCCTTCGACGAGGCCGAACGCCGCGACCCGCAGCACGAGCGGGAATGGGTCGTCCTGATCGACGGCAACAACACCCAGATCGAGGCCGTGACCGCCGAGGCCGCCAGCCGCGGCATCACCGTCACGGTCGTCATCGACTTCATCCACGTCCTTGAATACTTGTGGAAGGCCGCCTGGTCCTTCTTCGACAAAGGCGAGCCCGCCGCCGAGGAATGGGTCGCGGACCAGGCCCGCAAGATCCTGCACGGGAAAGCCCGCCAGGCCGCCGCCGGGATCCGCCGCCGCGCCACCACCTACGGGTACTCCGCAGCCGAGCGCGCCGGCGCCGACGAGGCCGCCCGCTACCTGGACAACAAGAAGGACTACCTGGACTACGCCACCGCGCTGGCGAAGGGCTGGCCCATCGCCACCGGAATCATCGAGGGCGCCTGCAGGCACATCGTCAAGGACAGAATGGACATAACGGGCGCGAGATGGGGTCTGGAAGGCGCCGAGGCGATCCTCAAACTCCGCGCCGTCATCGCCAACGGCGACTTCGACGCCTACTGGACCTTCCACCTCCGCCGCGAGCACGAACGCATCCACCACGCCAGATACCGCGACGGCTTCGTCCTCGCAGCGTAACCAGCTCACCTCAAAAGAGCCGCACCCATCATCGACAGTGTCGACATGGCGGAGATCGACGATTCCTGCGCTGCCGCGCTTGCCGCGGAGGATGTCGGAAAGGCTTTGGGGGACCTTCAGCGATCGTGGATGGACCAGCCTGGATCTTTCATTGGAGTGACAGGGCTGGCCCCTTGATCACCGTTCCCAGTTTTGGATCATGGACTTCCTGTTCGTGGGTAGGGTCGTAACCCGACTGCCGCGTCGGGGGCGCCGGTTCCACATTCCGGCTGATCTCCTTCCTGGGTTGCGGGTCGGCGGTCCTGGGGTCAGGTCGGTGCGGGCAGGGCCCTGACCGCGTGCCAGGCGTTGATCAGGTCAGTGGTCCAGGGCCAGTCCGCGCGCAGGTGCAGCCAGCGTTTCCGCTGGCCCCGGGTCAGGCGGCCAGGTACGTGCAGCAGCCGGAACCGCAGCAGCTTCGGGGCCGCCTCACGCAGCTCACCGGCCGGCAGGGCCAGATGGCGGAAGCAGGCGAGCAGGTTCGCGGCCAGGGCCACGATCTGGGTCCAGGCCACGTTGATGGCCCAGTGTCGGGATGGCCACCGGTTCAGCCCGAGCGCCTTGGCCTGCTTGACGTCGTTTTCGACGTGCACGTGGGAGCGGTGGCGGGCGTCCAGCCAGGCGACCTGCCCGGCCCGGGTGTTCGTGGCGATCAGCTGGTAGCGGCGGCCGAGTTTCTTCTCCCGCTCGGTGGCCCGCTGGCGGTAGCGCGGGTGCAGTGGCTCGTCGCGCAGGATGATCCGCAGGCCCGGGATCTTCCCGGTCCATTCCTGCAGGTCCAGCAGGCCGGTGATGTCAGCGACGAATGTGTCCTCCAGCACGTCCCCGTCCTGGCCGATCGCGGGCTGGCGGGCGCCGGCGGGAACCCGCCCGATCGCCTCGATCTCCCGCTCGGTGCACGACCAGCCGACGGAAAACTCCCAGTTCCGGCCCTGCCTGCCGCCACCTGCGGCGATGTGCTCGAGCAGCTCATGAGAGAACCCGGCCCCGTCCAGGCGGACCAGCAGCAGGCGACGGAACGCCCCCGGCAGCCGGGACACCGCCGTATCCAGGGCGGCGATGTTGTCCTGCGCGTCGTTGGCGGCCGCGTTCCCTGGCCGCGGGTCAATCACCGGAACGTCGTTGGTGTTGTCACACGTCGCCAGGTTCGGGCAGAAACCAATGCCACCCTTGTAGGTGGCCACCGCGTTGTCCTTCCCGGACGCAGCGAACACGATCGTGGCGTCCAGGTCCACCACCGTCACACCGGTCAGCTCACGGCCTGCTACCCGCAGCCAGGGAAACCCCTCCGGCCGGGCCGCGAGCTGGCTCCACCAGTGCCGGCGGAACTCCACCACGGCGGCGTTGAGCCGGGACAATTGCAGTTCCCTGGCCTCGGACAGGGCCCGCCACACCGTCGGTGCGGAGGGAACCGGCCCGATCAGCGGCGCCAGGTGCGCCAGCGCCTGGAAATCGCTGATCGCCTCACCGCCGGCGATCAGCACCAGGGCCAGATCGGCCAGGAGCTGGCCGCGGTCGTATAACGGGCTGGAACCCCGCCGGCGCATCGCCGCCGACAGCCCGGCCCGCAGCCCAGTTCCCTCCGCCAGCAGCCGCAGCGGCAGCAGCCCCGCATGGGCGGCCAGCCGCTCATCATCGCCGACAAGTTCCAGGCCAGCAGCCCATGAAGTACCTTGCACGGAAGAGGTGCACCCGCCTCAGCCAGATCGCGATCCTAGACAAATCGCATTCTGGCTGGTCAGGTGCACCTCGCCCCTATTTACGGCATTTCACGCCCGGCGTGTCGCCAATCCCGGTGAAAGACGGAGGCCAGTCGCGGCACGGTCTACCAAACGCGATCCCGCCGCACTTTTGGGCTGGACTGCAGCTCATCGGGTGCGCAGGCCCGCAGCCGAGCCCGCCAGCGGCTGCATGATCGATCCTGTGACCTGCAGTGGGCGCATACAACGTTCCGGTTGTTCGCCCAGCCTCCTCTACAAGATCCCGGCCGCCTTGGTCCTCGATCGGACGGCATCATCATCTGAAGTGCCGATCATGGCGCGCATAACGTTGAACCGAATACCGTCGGCAGGGAAGGATTGCCGCACACCGAACGGCGGTAGGCGTGCGGGGAGCAAGGGTCTCCGTTTTGCCATTTGCCCGGCAGTCCCAGGTTCGGCCCGAAAGTCTGCATAATTATGTATCGCCGCCGTGCGCAGAAACGTCCGCTTCTGCCGCATATGGTGCAGCCCAGTGTACGAAAACACGTGATCGTAGCTTGCGCGGACGGTTAAAGTCGTCGTGGCCGGTAGATGTCGGAGCGGTGCTCGATGGCTATGACGGTGACCAGGCGCTGCTGGTCATCGATGCAGTAGATCACGCGATAATCCCCGCGGCGTGCACTATGAAGTCCCTCAAGACTGAGTTTCAGCGGCTTGCCGACGCGGTGCGGGCTGGCGGCCAGTGAGCCGTAGAGGAACTCCACGACGGCAGTCGCCACTTTCTCCGGGAGCCTGGTCAGTGCCCGGCGTGCCGCCGTGGTCCACGCGATGGCGAAATCGTTCCCGCTCACTGGCCGGAGATAAGGCGCAGGGCATCTTCTTTGGTCAGCACGCGCGGCTCAGCGGAGCCCATCTCGGCGAGGCTCTCGCGGATATCCCTGAGCAATGCGGCGCTGTCCATGATGTCGAGCGTCTCTTCCAGCGAGTCTAGGTCCTCGACGCTCATGACCACGGCGGCAGCGTGACCGTGCCGGGTGATGATGACGCGGCCGTGCTCTCGCTGCAGGCGGTCCACGACCTCTGACAGGTGGTTCTTGACATCGGCGAGCGGCATCTGCTCGGACGCTGACATGGCTATAAGTATAGCTAACTTGTGGTTGCCCATCACAAGGCGGACGTCCTCATCTGCCGCCGACAGGGTCGAGCACCATGGGCACGGCGCGAGACCTCAGCCATGCCCATGTAGTCGGCAGCCGTGAACGCTGCCAGCCGAGGATGGAGGCTGACGGGAAGTCTGTCACGGAGAGCAACCTGAGATCTGGCGCGCCCGCGCGAAAGATCCGCCGATCTGGTGGGCCGAGGCGCTCTTGGTACCATCAGGTACGGCGCGCAGATCACGTCGATCTGTGTGGCTTTGAGATGCTGAGCAGGTATTTCTCGTTGCCGTGCGTAGTCGTGCTTCGAGTCTCAGGGTGACTGGAGCCGCCTGGAGAATGATGGGGAGCAGGCACATCGTGCGTTGCCGCTGGGCCGGCCTGTGCTGGCGTGAAGGGGGTGCCCACGGGGCCGGTATGCTGCTGCCGCGGTAGCGGTAGCGGGTGACCGGCACGACTGACGCGCCGGTGAACCTGACTCCGTTGGCTGCGAACTGCCAGGTCCCGCGCACGCAGAAGCGGCGGCGCAGTGCTGGCATTCCGAGGCGGGAGTTCCCTTGTTTGTATTTCTGCCTTAGTGGGTGAGCCCGTAAGTTCGTCGGGTCTGTCGTTATGCGGCCTGTGGCAGGCTGGCTGGTTTCTCGTGGGCGCTGGTCCGCTGAGGAGCCGGGCCAGGTCAGCGGCGGTGTATTTCCAGTTGAATGGCCTGGCGGTCTGGTTGTAGCGGTCGATGAAGGCCAGCAGGGTGGCGGCGAGCTGAGCCGTGCTGGCGAAGTCGTTGGGTGAGATGACCTTTTTCTGGATGATGGAGAAGACGATCTCCACTTGGTTCAGCCAGGAGGCGTGCACCGGTGTGTGGATCATGATGGCGTTCGGGTAGGCGCGGCGCAGCCGCCGGGCCGCCTCCTTGCCGCGGTGGTCCGAGCCGTTGTCCACGATGACGAATACCCGGCTGGCACTGTTGTACGGCTCGGCGCTCATGACCTGGCCCATCAGTGCCATGAACGGGGCGATCCCGGTGGTGCCGGGGGTGGAGGCGAACACCTTCCCGGTGCGGGCATCCAGGGCTGCCAGCAGCGCCAGCGCGCCCTGGCGCTCGTATTCGTGCTCCACCCAGGCCGGCCAGGGGCGGGCGGGCTGGTGGGATGGCATCGGGCGCGGGCCTGGATGGAGGGCTTGGCGTCCACCGAGATAACCTGGTCGCCCGGCCGCAGCCGCTTGCCCTGGTAGTACCCCTGGTACAGGTCGAGGATGACGGTGGCCTTGGCGGCGAAGTCCGGGTCGCGCGGGTAGATCCACGATTGGTACTGCCAGGGCTTGATGGGGTGCTCGGCAGGATCCGCAGCACCGACGATGGTGAGATCTGGCTGGCAGCGCCGCCCTGGTGATCTCGGCGGCCAGTTCCGGGCCGGTCCAGCGGGCCAGCGGCACCCCGGTGGCGGCGGGCAGCTGGCAGGCCAGCGCGACCACCGCGGCCCGTTCCAGCGCGCTGATCCGCCGCGGCCGCCCGGACCGGGGCAGGTCCGCCAGGCCGTCCAGGCCCCGGGCGGCGAAGCGGCCCCGCCACTTGCGCACCGTGTCCACACTGACGTGCAGGTCCGCGGCGATGCGGGCGCTGGCCCGGCCGCGAGCGGCGGCCAGCACGATCTGCGCCGCAGCCAGTCCCGGTACGCGGTCTTGCCCCCGCGGGCACGTTTCTTTAACATCCTGCGCTCACCAGCACTCAGCGTGACCAGCACCGCGCGATACTGCGGCATGCCGCCTCCAGGGGTAAATCACCAGCACATGACCCGCCCCCAGACCCGTGATCATAACGGGCAGCGCGGGCCGGCGGCACAATGAGGCCCATGGCCGCCATCCCGGAGTCCACCCGCAACTCGATCACCTTGCGGCTGCTGGACCACGCCGAAGCCCACTGGCCCCAGCTCACCCGGGTGAAGGTCACCTACCGCGGTGCCTTCGGCTACGTCACCGGCGTGCTCCGCAACGGCGAGAACATCCCGCTATGCCGCCTGCGCTACGGCGGCTCGGCCCATTCGTTCGGCTTCGCGATCTACTCCGCAGCCCACGACCGCTACCAAGACGCGATCCTGCGCACCGGTCTCCCCACCGGCACCCCGCAAGAAGCCCTCGACACCGCCTGCACCATCCACCTCGCCGGGCTCGGCCACGAGCCAGACCCGTGACCCCGGCCCCCAACCCCCGACGAACTTACGGGCTCACCCACTTAGCCAGCGCATGATCCGGCCCCATGCATGATGGTCGATCGCGCTGAACACGGCCTTGGAGACTCCGTGACGGTGGTAGTTCGCCCACCCGGCCAGGGTCCGGTTGATGCTCTGGATGAGCACATCCGGGTCCAGGTTCCGGGTTGACCTGTACGTCTTGGCTGAGATCTTGTCCTTGATGGCCTGGATGGCCTTCCGGGACGGGAACGTGTAGACGTACTGCTTCGACGTGCCCCGTTTCCGCATCCGGCGGATCGTGAAGGACAGGAAGTCGAAGCCCTCGTCGATGTGGACCACGCGGGTTTTCTCCTCAGCCAGCCGCAGCCCCATCGGGGCAAGAACGGCTGCTGCTTCCTCGCGCAGCGCCTCGGCGTGGGCGCGGGTGCCGTTGACCATAATGACGAAGTCGTCGGCGTAGCGGACCGGCCGCCACGTGCCCAGCCCTTGCTGCCTGCGCCTGGCCCGCTACCATTTGGTGCCCATCTGCGTCTGCCACTGCCGGGTGAAGTGATCATCCAGCGCGGACAGCGCGATGTTGGCCAGCAGCGGGGAGAGTATCCCGCCGGCGGGGGTGCCCGTGTATGTCTCTTCCCGGTCACCGTCGGCCGTCATGATCCCGGCCTTGAGGAACGCCTTGACCAGCGCGAGCATCCGCTTGTCCGTGATCCTTGCCCGGAGCCGGTCCATGAGGGGGACATGCCCGATTTCGTCGAAGCATGCCCTGATGTCGGCCTCCAGGACCCACTCGTAGTTCCTCGGACGTGAGGCGAGGTAGTGGATCTCGGCTATCGCGTCGTGCGCGCGGCGGTTCGGGCGGAACCCGTATGAGCACGGCTGGAAGTCCGCCTCGAAGATGGGTTCGAGCACGAGCTTGAGGGCAGCCTGGACCACCCGGTCGGTCACGGTGGGGACGGACGATTCATATTGCCCCTCCTGCAATCGCGTGTCGGGATGTTCGGGTGGTGCGGGTTTGCGCGGGCCAGGGCCGCATTCACGGGTTCGCTGGTGTGATCGTGTCAGGCAGTGCCGGCAGTTATGGCGGCGGCCTCGTGCCGCTGGGGCCTGTTCCGCGGCCTGGTGCGGCGGGCGGCCGGGTTCAGGTGGCCGGATCCGGCGATGCGTCGGCGGCAGGCGGCCTCGATGTTGCTGGTCCACGGGATGCACAGCCTGCCGCCGGGGCCGCGCCGGGCGTCGAGCTGGGCGGATTCGATCCAGTAGTAGATGACGCCGGTGCCGCAGCCCAGCCGCCGGGCGGCTTCGGCCACCGAGATCTCGCCGCCGGCGTAGGGGGCGGGGGCGGGGATGTTGTAGGCGTGGCGGATCCACTGGACGGCCTTGACGTCGAAGGGGCGGCCGTGGCCGGTGGCCAGTCCGTCGGCGTTGAGCCGGCGGACTAGCTCGTCGTTGCTGGTGGCCGGTCCGAGCTGCCGGACGAGCTCGACCGCAGCGGCCGGAGTGCGCCTGGCCGTGCCGGAGTGGATGGGCCGGCCGGTGACAAGTTCGTCGGTGGCGCCGGTGTGCCAGCGGATCCCGATGCGCACCTGGCCGGGTTGCTGCTCGGGGAGCAGGGTGATGTCGGCGATCAGGGTGCGCAGCAGCCGCTTGCGGTCCTTGCTGCTGGTGGCGGGCGCGTGCCAGAGCCCGGGCGGGTCGGCGGCGAGTTTCTCCAGCTCCGCCCGGCCGGGCAGCGGCGGCAGCGTGTCCCGGGCGGCCTCCAGCGCCTGCTCGGCCTCGGCGAGGGCGGCGAGCCTGTCCTCCCAGCGGGCTTCCAGGCTGCGGGCGACCAGCCGGTTCTCCGGCTCGACCTGGCAGAACGCGCGCTCGGCCCGGCCGGCCTCATGGCGGGCCCGTTCCACGGCCAGCTCAGCGGCCCGGCTGACCCGCTGGTGCCGGCCCGCGACCGCGTCGGCGGCTGACAGCGCCAGGGCGACCTGCTCGGGGGTGAGCGCGTCCAGCAGCATGCGCGTGACCGCGTCGTCCACGGTGGCGGCGGCGACCGACCGGCAGGCGGGCGTGGTCAGCCGGTCGCGGTGGGAGCTGCATTCATAAGACGGCCGCTGATCGGTGTGGTAGCTGGTGCGCATCGGCTTGCCGCAGCTGCCGCACAAGATGATCCGCTGGCACAGCGCGCAGCCCTCGCGGGGCGGCCGTGCTCCGGCGTTGGTCCGGTTGGCCGCCAGCCTGGCCTCGTTGGCCAGGTACTCCGCCCAGGTGATGTAGCCTTCGTGGTGGTCTTTGATCAGCACCGGCCATTCGGTGCGGGGCCGTTCGGTGATCGCGGTGTGTACGGTGCCGGACGGGTCGACGGTGCGGCACGAGGCATACCGGCCGAATACGTACGCCCCGGCGTAGCCCGGGTTCTTCAACACCCCGAGCACCCGGGCGTGGGTGAGCCGCCCCCACCGCAGCTGACCGGCCCACGTCCCGCCGTAGGCGCGCAGCGGGAACTTGCGGCTGGCGAACGCGCCCACCACCCCGTAGGCCGGCCCGGACGCGGCGAAGGCCGCGAACACGTCCCGGATCGCGGCCTGGACCTCGGCATCGGGGTCGATCACCACCTCGCCGGTGTCGTCGTGGACGTAGCCGACCGGCAGTGGGGTGCGCAGCTCGCCGCGCTGCGCCGCGGCGCGCTTGTCCGCCTGCAGCCGCTGCGCCATCACGTGCAGTTCCATCTCGCCCAGGGTCCCCTTGAAGCCCAAGAGCACGCGGTCGTTCACGTCGGCGGGGTCGTAAACGCCGTCCGGGTCGATCAGCAGCGTGCCGGTGATCCGGGCGAATTCCGCCAGCCGGGCCACGTCGGCATTCGACCGGGCCAGCCGGGTGATCTCGATCCCGAAGATCGCCCCGACATCGCCCCGGCACATCCTGGCCACCAGCTCGGTGAACCCCTCCCGGGCCACCCCCCACTTGCCGGAGATCCCCAGGTCGGTGTCGATCACCTCGATCGACGTGCGAGCCCAGCCCAGCGCGGCCGCCGTCTCCGCCAGGCCGTACTGGCTCCTGGTCGACTCGGTGTGCTCGCGGACCTGGGCCATCGAGGATTGCCGCAGGTAGATTAGCGCCGTCCGCTCCCGGTGAAAGCTCGTGATCTTGTGCTCGCCGTTCACGCGTGCCTCCCAGCGCCGAGATGGTCATGTTGGCCACCGCCGCCACCGCCTCGGCCCGCGCGGGCCCGGACAGGACGGCGGCCACCGGCTACTGCAGTTCTCTGCGGGCCAGCAGCTCGGCGTTGATCGCCGAGATCTCTGCGAGCAGCTGCTCGATCTCCTCGCCGTTGCGCAGGTACCGGCGCACCACCCCGGCCAGGGACGCCGGGACGTACCTCAGCCGGCCCCGGGCCGCGGTCTTCGCGGCGAAGAAGGCATACGGGCCGTGCGGCTCGCCGCCCGCGCACCGGCAGCCGGCCTTGCCGCACCGTCGCGTCTGCTCGGTCAGCGAGCCGGACAGCACCTGCTCGGTGCCCCCCAGCCGCGCGGCGAGAGCACGCCGCCGCGACAGCAGCCGCCGTGTCGGCGTCCCCGCCAGGTCGATCTCGTTCGTGTTCTTTTGTCCTTTCATCACAAAAGAGTATGTCGCTGCCGGGCATGACGATCAACGACCTTGCAGCGCGCGTGTCACAGCGCCGAGTGCTGCGAGCCCCTCGGCCGACAGCCGGCCAGTCCCGGGCGGCTCCCCCCGGCCGGTCCACGATTCCGGCAGCGTGATTGACCCGTAGGCACCGCCCGCGCAGACGAACACTGTGGCACCGGCCCGCCGCTTAGCGAACAAGACCTCCAGCCGCTGACCCGTCAGGGGATGGAACGGATGGGTGACGACAACGAAACCCAAAGAATCACTGGACGATGCGGCACTATGCCGCCTCCGTGGCGATACCCAGGTAGCGGACCTTGCCGCCCGCCTTGGGTATCGCTCGGCGCCGCACCGGCAGTGGCCGGAAGGCACGGGCTTTGAGATCCTCACGCAGTTCGGTGAGGAATCCTTCCACGCCACGCACCGCCTCGATGTAACGGGCTGTCTCCCCGTCCACTCCGGCGGTGCGTGCTCCCTTGTTGTGCCGCACCCGATCCCAGGCCACCAGGAGGAACCCGGGATCGGTGACAAGATTGAACAGATCGTCGAACCTGCGATGAGGCTCATCACTAGCCCAGCGGTGCAGCTTGGCCTGGATCTTCAGTACCCGGATCTCGGCCCGTGCCAGGGCCGATTCCAGCTCGTCGGTATTCACCAGCGAAACTCCTGACATTCCGGTACTCGCACTGCTGACCTGCTGGCCCCCTTCGCCATGTGCGTGTCATTAGCACGCTCGGACTACTACGGGGCCTCCGCCCCATCCCGCCCCTTCAATGGACGACGCATCTATCCCACCAGCCCGAATGGATTCCGGCTCATGGGAACGACGCGGGATGGTTCCCGTGTTCACTGAGAATCGATTGATCAGTCCGGCCTCCAGCTTTGCCCCGGCAGCATCGCCACGGTTACGCCGCAGGCCTTCGCCGTGGCCTCCCCACCGGCACGCCAAGCCGGCTTCGGAGTCGGACCGCCCGGTAAGCGGCCCGTGCACTGCAACCCGGCCCATATCCACAGATTTGAGCCGGTGCCACGCTTACGGAGCTTTGCCACTGGTTCCTCTCGTATGCCCTCTGATCTCGCTTGCCGGACCCGGCCCGTCTGGCAGTCCCGAACCGTCCCGGCTTTGTCAGCGCTGCTTCCCGCCCTCCCCGGCGTCTCCCGGATTGGACTGCGCTCAGCTCCCACCGAACCGCTGCGACGGCCCGGCGAGGAGGTCTCGCACCTCCCTCGATTCCCAGCGCCTCACGGCGCACCAGCGCCTCGCGGCGCACACACAAAAGCAACACAAGCCCGCGGCCTGAGCAAAGATCAATTAGACAGGGACCCTGCTGGAGGTGCCGGTACAACCGCCCGGTTGACCGGTGCACCGGTGCACTCGGAAATGTCGCGAGTTCTTGATATCCGGCACCGCCGTCGCCCAAGTACAGAACTGGACGACCGGGCCGACCCCGAACACCCTGTCACGGTGCTGCCGCAGGCCCGGATCGCCGCGGCCAGCTTGTTCCTGGTCTCGCGCAGCTGCGCATCGATGCGGCGCAGGTCGGCGGTGAGCTCGGCGGCCAGCTCGGCGCGGGCCTGCTGGACCGCACCGCCAGGCTCGGCCTGCTCCAGGATCCGGGCAGCGTGAGCCGCGTAGATCTCGGTGCTGACGCCGCCGGGAACCAGCTCGCACAGCGCCGCGTGCAGCCGGCAGGCGACCTGGGTGCGGGCCCCGCTCAGGTCCCGGTGCCGTTTGGCCCAGATCTTCAGCACCGCCGCGTGATCATCAGGCCTGACCGGCAGGCAGGACGGCGAGCGCAGCGCGGCGATGGCCACCGAGCGGGCGTCGTTGGGATCGTTCTTGTTCACCGCGCCGGTGGCCAGCAGCCGCACCCGCGCGGCCAGCTTGGGCTGCACGTCCAGCACCTGCTCCCCGGCCGCGAGGAGCTCTTGCGCCAGCAGGTGCCCCAGGCCGGCGGCGCCCTCTACCGCCCAGGTAACGGGCCGGCCACTGTGCTGCCCACTCCAGCAGTCGCGGCGCCTGCACGGCCGAGGCCCGCACCCGCACCAGCCCCAGCACCGCCTCATCCCCGTCGACCGCCACCGCCGTATGCGAGCCCTTATGCGGGTCCACCCCGATCATCACCACCGCCACGGCCTGCTCCTTCCCTCACCGTCACGCCATGATGGGACCGCGGCGGGCATGCCTTATTCCAGGCCGGGCCGGGCGCCGGACCTCTTTCGAGCCACGCCACGGCAACGTCCGGCAGGCTGGCACGTCGTTCGGAAGCCAGGCCAGCTAAGCGGTCGGCAGCGGATATGAGAGCCACGCCCGCCAGACCTCTGAACGCTACGACTTCGACCGTAACGCCTTACAGCGATTCTTCAATAAGGCGGTTATCTGAAGTCGTTTGCAGATAATGCCTGTTAAGCGGGCATTTCTGCGGCGTAGACATGTCGCCGCCGCAGATGCGGGAGGTCATTATCGGTGTCATCGCTGTCCGGCGGCCGCGTCTTCGGCGTGGCGCGCCGCCGAAGGCCGAGCGCGGGTGAGCTGGCCGCGGAGCGGTTCCCGGTCGCAAGGCGGGTGATCCCGGCGCGGGCGGTATCGAGCCGCTGTCCAAGCGCTTCGGTGCCTGCGCGGTGCGGGCGACCGCTGCTGCCGCCGTCACGGCGCCTCCCGGCGAGCCGCAGAGCCTGCCCATAGTGGATCCGGACGACCATCGCCCGGAACGCTCAGCCGCCCGGCTCGACCGGAGTCGGCCCCTGCCCGGCAGCAACCAAGCGTCGACGGGAGCTGCTCAGCGAGGTCGCGACGCCCTCAGCGAAACTTGCCGGGCAGGCCGGGGAGTGGACCAGGCATGAGACACCTGCGGCATTTACAGCGGCTACAGCGAAGACATCACTGCAGATAACATGTCCTGGCCGAAGCCCAGGACCCGCCGCGTTTACAGCGAAGACACCCAAAAATGGGCTTGAGATAGGCGGATACTTGCGCGTAGGTGCCTCTGTCTTTCTACGAAGGGTGACCGGACTTCTCGCGTGGAGGGCACCCACCAGGTGCTGCTGGGCGCAGGGGAGATTTCCCGCGTTTCGGTGTTCAAGTTCCTCTCGGACACACAGACCGGTGAACTTCCGCATTGGGGCCGTTCGGCGCCTGGCGGCCTGCTGTCTCCCGGCCCGGGGGGACGGCCGTGACCGCCCCGCTCATCGCCCCCGTCATCCCCTCGGGGCCAGCCCGGTATGGCTGGTGCCAGAATAAGGAAGCGTGAACACTACCCAATCCGAGAAGGTCAGGACCGGCCGCGGCTTCTTCGCTGCCCTGGACCAGAGCGGCGGCAGCACACCCAAGGCGCTGGCCGAGTACGGCATCGGGCGGGACCGCTACAGCTCCGACGCCGAGATGTTCAACCTGGTCCACGCCATGCGGACCCGTGTGCTGACCAGCCCGGCGTTTGACGGCTCGCGGGTTCTCGCGGCGATCTTGTTCGAGCAGACCATGGAACGGGACGTGGCCGGCGTCCCCACGGCGCGGTATCTGTGGGATGAGAAGAACGTGGTGCCATTCCTGAAAGTCGACCGGGGGCTTGCCCCCGAGCAGGACGGCGTGCAGCTCATGAAGCCCATCGACACCCTCGATGATCTGCTCGAGCGCGCGCAGCGGCACCAGATCTTCGGGACCAAGATGCGGTCGGTGATCAACGACGCCGCCGAGGCCGGGATCACGGCGATCGTGGACCAGCAGTTCGACTACGCGAGCCGGATCCTGGCCGCTGGCCTGGTGCCGATCATGGAGCCCGAAGTCAGTATCTCCAGCCCGCACAAGGAGCAGGCTGAGATGCTGCTGCGCGACGCCATCGCCAAGCACGTCGAGGCGCTGCCGGAGCGCGCGACCGTGATGCTGAAGATCACCATCCCGACCCGGCCTGGCCTGTACGGCGACCTGGCGTCTGACCCGCGCGTCCTGCGGGTCGTCGCGCTGTCGGGCGGCTACAGCCGTGACGAGGCCTGCGCCCGGCTCGCACGCGATCCCACCCTGATCGCCAGCTTCTCGCGCGCGCTCCTGGAAGGGCTGACGGAAAACCAGAGCGACGAGCAGTTCAACGCCCAGCTCGAGTCGTCGATCGAGCAGATCTACCAGGCGTCGGTATACAAGCAGCCGACCAGCCGCTGAGCCCGCCGAGGTCACGCCGGGCGCCCAGATCGCCGCTGGGCTCGCCGGAAAACACACCCTGGATCGCGGTACGACGGGGTCAGCAAGAGGATGTGACCGCTCGCCAACGTCGCAGGACCGGCTGCCACTATTTTGACGCGGCGACTCAACTGCTTTATCTTCTGCATCGCCTCCGATCCGCGGCGGTCTGGCTCCTGCTGCAGTAGCGGGAGAACCGGTCATACAGCCAGCCGGCACGCCGCGGACCCAAGTAATGCTCCGCCACCCGGTGCCCGGTGGTCCCGGGACGTACCTCAACGCGGCATGATAGTGCGCTGTCCGGGCGGGAGGGGCCCGCCTGCGCACGCGCCACGGCCTGAGCTTTACGGCTGTTCGCAGGGCATTCCTGCAATTCCATTCCTGTTGCGAGTGGGAGCTGGCAGTCTTAAGCTGCCGGACCAATAAGGTCCCATTTGTTGCCGGCGATGTCGAGAAACAGGGCGACGTGGCCGTAGGGTCCGGCGCGGTGCCGTGAGGAACCGCACGCCGGCAGATGCCATCCGCGCGTACGCGGCGTCGAAGTCCTCGACGTGGAGGAAGAAACCCACCCGGCCGGCGGCCTGCTTCCCGACGATGGCGGCTTGGTCTTCTCCGTCAGCCTGTGGGGTGCCAGAAGTCTGCCCGGCCTGTGACCTGCAGCGATGAAGCGATGACTAGGCCAGCTGTGGGGCATCATGATCATCTGTGTCCCTGCGCCTGCTCTACCTCGTCTTGGTCCGGCTCTGCGGCTGGCTGGTCCTGCTCGATGAGTATCAGCTTTGCAGCCTGACGGCTACCTGACCGGCGCTGTAGCTATTCCACCGCCTCGGGGGTGCCTGGTAATTCGTCTGCGTCGTGCTCGGCGCGCATGCCGGCGAAAAGTCAGCGCAGTGCCAGCGCCAGCAGGTCGTCGGGCACCGCGGCCGGGTCGAGCCGCGCCGCCGGACGAGTCCCCGGAACAGCGCTACCGCCCAGCTGGAGTGGGTGGCGTCCTCGCGGGAGCTGGCCGCCGCCCTGGCCCAGAACTACACGGGCCTGCCTTATGACCAAGGCTGGTCATACCCGTGAGCTCAGCGCCTGACTGACCCGAACAGCCCGGGGTTGCCACTGATCCGCTGCAGCGCGCGGCTGATGTCGGACGGAGACACGATCCCGGCCAGGTGGCCGTCGGCGAACACCAGGGCCCGGCCTTCCGAGCACTCGTTGAGCCGGGGCAGCACGTCGGAGACCGGCTCGTCGGGGGTGGTCCGGGCAACGTCGTCCAGCGAGCAGGCGACATCGCGCAGCGTGGTCCGGCCGCGTTCGGCGGCCGGAACCTGATTGATGCGGCGCAGGGTCACCAGGCCCAGTACCTGGCCGGCGTCCACCACCGGGAAGGCGGAGTGCCGCGACCACGGCAGAAAGTCATGCTGGAACTGGGCGACCGTGTCCGACGCTGGCGCGGTGACCGGGTCGGCGGTCATGATCTGCCGCACGGCCACCGTGCGCAACCGGGACTGCACCACCGCCTGCTGGTTTTCCGCAGTCGCCGCGCTGGTCAGGAACCAGCCGAGAATAATGAACCAGAGCCAGCTGTAGTCGCGTCGGGCCAGCACGAGATAGGCCCCGATCACGATGAGGGCCCACCCGAACACCTGCCCGGACCGGGCGGACCACATCGCCGCCTTGAGCTTGTCCTTGGTAATAGCCCACAGGATCGCCTGCAGCAGACGCCCGCCATCCAGGGGAGCGGCCGGGATCACATTGAACACCGCCAGCAGAATGTTGATGAAGCCGAGCCAGGCCAGCGCCGCCACCACGACCCCCTGCACGCCCGCTTCATGCAGCCCCCAGGCCAGCAGCCAGAACACCCCGCCCAGCACCAGGCTGGCCAGCGGCCCGGCCCCGGCGACGCGCAGCTCGGCCCCCGGATCCGGAAACTCGCCCTGCAGCCGGGACACTCCGCCCAGCAGCCACAGCGTGATGCCGTCGACCCTGACTCCGTTGCGCCGGGCCACCAGCGAATGGGCCAGCTCGTGCGCGAGCAGAGATCCGATGTAGGCCACCGCGGTGATAATGGCGGCGACGATGTATTCCGCGACCGGCCGGTGCGGGGCCTCGGCGGGAAACTGCCCCGCCGCCAGCCCGTAGGCCAGCAGCGCCACGATGAGCAGCACGCTCCAGTTCACGCCGATCCGGATGCCGCTTATCCGCCCCAGGCTGAAGGTCTGTCCCATAACGTCTCCAGCGCGCGTGTGCCCGTTTTGCTTATATCTCCATAGTCAGCCTGCCCGCCGATCGCCAGCCGACCGGGTGCTCGAGGTAATGCCGCCTCGGCCCGCCGGTCCACCCGCGGCGAACGATTCCCCTCAGCTTTCACGGTCGATCGGGCGACGCAAGAACTAGGGTGGCCAGGGAGGTGTGATGGCTGTGGACGTGAACCCGGAGATCGCGGCGGCTCTGGCGGAACTGGCAGAACAGGACGCGGCAGCCGCCGACGATGCGCAGGCCGCGCTGGAGTGGATGGCCGGGGATCAGGGGCCGGCACTCATCACTCAGGAAGCATCCAGAACTTCTGCGGGTACCAGCTGCCCGTGAAATGGCTGATCAGCCTCACCGACAAGCTCCGGGTCGCCGGGGCGCTGGCCCAGGCGCTGGACCTGCTGCAGCTGCCGTGGTGCGCCGCCATCTGCCGGTCCGGGACGACACGCGAGATCCTGAGCGCGTATGAGATCAGCACCGCACACGGCAGGGCTGCCTTCCACCAGGCAGCCGCCGCCTCCGGCATCACCCCGCCTGACCTGCCGGAATTCGAATGGGGGTGCGGCGATGGGCGTCCAGGAAGCCTCGGCGTGGTCGTCGACCGCCGAGTTCCTCGAACTCGCCGTCGTCGGCGGCGATCTCGTCCCGGGACGGCGAGGCTGGAAGACCCGCCAGCAGGAACTTGTGCGAGCCCACCTCAATATCCCGAAGGCCGGACTGCTCGGGCAGACGCTGGCCCAGGTGATCCTCACCGAGCGCGCCGAGACCTGGGTCAACCTGCGGCGCAGTGCGGGTAGGCGGCCACGCCGCACTGCTGGCCGCGGCGGGTGATCATCTGGTAGATGCCGGCGGCGGTTAGCGGCTCCCGGTTGCCCACGCCCAGCCACAGCTGCGGCCGCCAGGCCTGCCCGTGCCGGGACCGGGCCCGGATATACCGGTCCAGGCTTCCGTCCAGGCGGTACCAGCACGACCTGCACCAGGCGCGGTGCGCCTGCGGGAGGGTCCACGTCGCGGCCCGCCCGGCCGGGGTGCCGGACGCGCCGCTGTCGGTCGGCCCCCGCCTGTCAACGATGGCGGTCTACCTGTCGGTCATCCAGCACGTCCCGGTCGAGCGGGCGCAGGCCCTGATCGCCGACCTGACCGGCGGCGTTGTGTCAGCCGGGTTCGTCCACTCCTGCCTGGGGAAGGCCGCAGGCCTGGTCGCGGAAGCGACGCGGCTGATCCGCACCCTGATCGCCGCCGCCCCGGTCGCGGGGTTCGACGAGACGACGCTGCGGTCCGGCCCGGCCGGGGAGAAGAAGTACGTCCACGGCGCGTTCACCGAGCTGTATTCCGCCTTCTGGCTCGGCACCCGGAGCCTGCAGACCATGAAGGAGGCCGGCATCCTGCCGTCCTTCGCCGGGATCGCCGTCTCCGACCGCTACCAGGGCTACTACAGCAAGACCTGGCAGAATCTCGCCGGGCACCAGGCCTGCGCCGCCATTACCCCGACACCGTGTTATGCCGATACCGGGTGGCCCGGCGCTGGCGGGCGGGGGTGAGCGGGTCTTGGGTATCGGCATAATCACAGGGCTTCGAGGAAGGCCAGCAGCTGGTCGGGCGGCTGGTAGCGGCCGGGCTGTGCTGCTGGCGGGGTGGTCCGGTCGAGGGCTTGCTGCTTGAGGGCCATGTCGGCTTGCAGGTAGATCTGTGTGGTAGTGACCGATTCGTGGCCCAGCCAGAGCGCGATTACGGTGATGTCGTTCCCGGCGTGCAGCAAGGCCATGGCCGCTGAATGCCGCAGGACGTGCGGGGTGACGTTTTTGCTGGCCAGGGAGGGGCAGCATTTCCCGGCCCCGGCGGCGTAAAGGGTGAGCCGCTGCTGGAGGGCGTCCCGGCTCATGGGCCCGCCGCGAATGGTGGTGAACAACGGGTCGTCTGGTGTCCCGGCGTGCTCGGCGAGCCAGGCCCGCAAGGTGGCGACAGTGCCCGGGCTAAGCGGCGTGATCCGGTCTTTCCGGCCTTTGCCGTGGCAGGCGACGTAGGCGCCGCCGCCGAGGTGGATATCCCGGCAGGTCAGGGTGGTGAGCTCGGAGGCCCGCAGCCCGGTCTGGACTGCGAGCAGCATCCAGGCATGGTCACGGCGGCCTGTCCGGGTTGACCGGTCTGGGGCGGCAAGAAGGGCTTCGGTCTCGGTGACGGTGAGGAACGTGACGATCGTCTGGTCGGCCCGCTTGGGAGGGATGGTCAGGACACGTTCGATGTCGGCGGCGTGCTCGGGGTGGTGCAGGGCCGCGAAGCTGAACAGGGAGTGGATCGCGGCCAGCCGGGCGTTGCGGCTGCGGATGGTGTTGCCCCGCTCGCGCTCGATGTGGTCGAGGAACGCGCTGATCACTGGCGCGTCCAGGTCGGTGAAGTCAAGCCGGCATGGCACGGCGCCGGTGCGCTCTGCGGAGAAGTTAAGGAGCAGCCGGATGGCGTCGCGGTAGGCGGCGACCGTGTGCGGGCTGGCCCGCCGCTGGCCGATCAGCCGCTCGGTGAAGAACGCCTGTACGGTGCCGGCGACTGCCGTCACCGGGGTGCTCCCGGCGCGGCGAGCCTGCGGGCGGCTTCGGCGAGGAGCTCCGGGGAGGCGCTCAGGTACCAGTACGTGTGCTCCGGCGATGCATGGCCCAGGTACGCCGATAGTAGCGGCATCCGGGAGGCGACGTCACCGCCGTCGCAGCACCAGTCCAGCAAGGTAGCGACCGCGAACGAGTGCCTCAGATCATGCGGCCGGGGGCGGCAGTTGCCTGATCGGCTGGGCAGGCGTGCCTGCCGGGCCAGCCTGGCGAACGTCTGGCCGACGTTGTAGTAAAACAGCCGGGTCCCGGCGCTGGATACCAGCAGCGCCGGGCTGGCCGGGCGGGGGAACCGCCGGTCACGTAGCTGCCGGTAGGCCTGCAGCGCCATGACGGTGGTGGCGTGCAGCGGCAGCAGCCGGTGCTTGCCGAGCTTGGCGTGCCGCACCAGCAGCACGCCACAGCCGGGATCGAAGTCCTCATCATCGAGCGCGACGACCTCGCCGCCCCGCATGCCGGTGACTGCCATCAAGCCGATCAGCGTCCTGATCGTCTCCTGGCGCAGTGGCGTCTTGCAGGCCCGCCTGGGTGAGCAGCGCCGCGATGTCGGCGGCGGAGTACAGGTAGGGAACGGCACGGCGGGTTCCGCCCGGCAGCAGGCTGGCCGGGGGCACTTCGGCAGACGGATCGAGGGTGGCAAGGTAGGCGGCGAAGCCGCGGACCACGGTCATCCGCATCCGCAGCCAGCCCGGGCTGGCGTTCGGGGGCAGCGTGGCCCAGGCCAGCGCGTCGGTCACGGTGACCGTGCCGGTCCCGCGCTGTTCCAGGTAGGCGATGAACTGGTCCAGCAGCTTGGCGTCGCGGTCCAGCTTGAACCCCAGTCCGCGGCGCAGGTCCAGATAGCCGGCCAGCGCCGGGCGCAGCCCGGTCACAACGAGGCTCCCGGCCATGGGCGGGCGAGCGCGCGCAGCGCCTCGATGTTGACCTTGGTATATGCCGCCGTGGTCGCGGGCCGCCGATGTCGCAGCACCTGGCCGATCTCAGCCAGCGACCCGCCCTCGGCGAGCATGGCGGTGGCGGCGCTGTGCCGCAGCCGGTGCGCATAGATCGTGCCCAGCCCGGCCCGCTGCCCGGCCGCGAACACAGCCATCGTGACCCCGCCGGACGTCAGGCCCCGGTGCGGAGCCTTGATCCGGATGAACACACTGCGGTCCAGGGCCGTGGGCGGCAGGCCATGCCGCAGCCAGTCCGCGACTGCCTCGCCTGCATCGGCAGGCAACGGGAGCTGGTCGCGGCGGTTCCCCTTGCAGGCGATGGTGATCTCGCCGCGCCGCCAGTTGATGTCGTCTAGGCGCAGCCCGGCGACCTCACCCGCGCGCAGCCCCATCCGCGCCAGCAGCGTCATCATCGCCAGATCACGGCGCCCGCCTGCGGTCCTGCGGTCACACGAGGCCAGCAGGGCCCGCACCTGCGCCGGGTTCAGCGGCCGCGGAAGCCCCGGCCGCCGGTTGGCCACCTTGGGAACCGCCCGGTCGAGCGGTCCGCTGATCAGGCCCTCCACGTGCCAGAACCGCAGCAGCGAGCGCAGTGCCGTCGCCAGCCGCTGAGCGGTCTTCGGGGCCAGCCGCCGCGACTCGCCGGTCAGGAACGCCGTGACATCGCCCGCCGTCAGCCACCTCAGATCCGCGTCAGCCGCGGCGTGGCTGGCGACGAACGGCCGGACCGAGTCCGCATAGCCGCGGACAACCTTCTCCCGCAGGCCGCGCTCGGCCAGCAGATAGCACCGGTACCGCTCGATCAAGGCCTCCGCCCGCGTCGCCGGCACGGCGATCTCCGCTTCAGGAGCCACGCCCAGTTCTCGCAGGTAACCCAGCAGCGGCGCCAGCGCCTTTGGCGTCAGGTAGGCGGTATACCCGGCCGCCCGGCGCGCCGCCAGATACTCCTCTGCCACCGGCGCGGTCAGCGCCATCGTGCCCAGCCCGGCAGCATCAAGCCACCGGCTCAGGTGGGCGGCCAGCCCCAGCTGGGCCCGCGCCGACATCTCCGTGAAGCCCAGCCGGGCCAGTTCACCAGCCAGCCCTGTTGCGTGCGGCACCAGCGGGCCCGTCATGCGGACCCCGTACAGAACATCCATGCTCGCTGTCCTCTCCGAGAGTCGGAGAGGACAGCGTCACGCCGCGGCGCGCTCGATTATGCCGATACCCAAGACCCGCTCACCCCCGCCCGCCAGCGCCGGGCCACCCGGTATCGGCATAACGACGGTGTCGGGGTAATGGACATTATGCCGATATCGGCATAACGTCCACATTATCCGCGATTTCCAGGACTGCGCTGAAACGTACCCCGGCGCGGCGTGGCCGGAGCAGGCCATGCGGTCGCTGCGCGGCCTCATCCATGCCTGGCACGCCGCTCGCGAGCGGTGCTCCTGAACTGGGACGATAAGAGTGCTGAAGCCCTTATCAAACGGTCACCCCGGCGCATTCGGAGATAACACCGGTGAGCCGCTGGCCGGGATGGTGCGCCGCGGCAGCGCCGGATCGAACACGACCGCTGATCACCTGCGGGTGCTCGGTGACGCGATCGCGGCGCTGCCGCCGAAGTTCCGGCGGCGGCTGATGGTCACTGCGGATGGGGCCGGGGCCAGCCATGGGCTGATCACCCGCCTTGATCAGCTGGCGTCCCGGCCCGGGCACCAGCTGACCTGCTCCGTCGGCTGGGAGCTGGGCGCCCGTGAGCGGGCCGCGATCCGGCTGGTCCCGCGGGAGGCCTGGCAGATCGCCATCGATCAGCGCGGCGAGGTACGCGAGCGCCGGGCTGGCGGCGCCTGCCCCGACCGGCGCTGCGCGCATGCGCGGTGCTGGATCGAGGAAGCGCATGTCACCGAGCTGACCGGGCTGCTGCGCGAAGGCCCTCACGGCGACCAGCTGGACGGCTGGCCTGCGCCGATGCGGGTTTTCGCCCGCCGGGAGCGGCCGCACCCCGGTGCCCAGCTGAGCCTGTTCGAGACCCAGGACGGCTGGCGTTACTCCTTGTGGGTATCCAACGTGCCCGCCGGGCTGCGCGGCTGGCGGGCCCAGCTGGGCTATATCGACGCTGCGCACCGGGTGCACGCGCGGGTTGAGGACTGCATCAGGACCGGGAAGGACTGCGGGATCGGCCGGTTCCCCTCGCACGATTTCGCGATGAACTCCGCGTGGCTGGCCGCCGCTTTAATCGCCGCGGCGTTGCTGTCCTGGCTGCGGCTGCTTGCCCTGGACGGCGACCTGGCCAGGGCAGAGCCAAAGACGTTGCGTTACCGGGTCCTGCATGCCGCCGGGAAGCTGGTCCGCGGTGGCCGCCGCCGGCGGCTGAAAATCCCCGCCAGCTGGCCCTGGGCTGATGCCATCGCCACCGCCTGGGCCCGGATCACCGCCCTGCCACACGCACCCTGACCAGCGAAAAGCCAACCCCTGCGATACCGAAGGAGTCCCCCGGGGCCTGTGGAACCCCCGGCCACCGGCCCGCCAGCCGGGCCACCGTCATACCCCAACCGTAAAATCACGAACCGTTCAGCGGCTCAGCCGCCGTCCCGCGCCAGCCCTCCGCCCGCGTGAATCATAAGGGCTAGTGGCGGGAAAGCCCGTGGCGATAGCGCGGACCTGCGCAGGAAGAGTGCCAACCGTCAGTACCGCCGGTTTTCGCGGCGTTCCTTGCGGCGCCTGTGACGACGCATCACGCCCAACCCGAACCACACCAATGCCCCGAATACCGCCATCACGATGGTGTAGAGCCACAACGGCCAGATAAAGCTCCAGGCGAGGAAGTGGACCTTGAGATCCTCCCGGTTCTGGATGACGAAGATGACCAATACCGCCAGGCCGGAAAGCGAGGCGATTGCCCCGGCGCCAAGTCGCCGACCCGCCTGTTTCTCTTCAACTTGCTGGCTCATCACGCTCTCCTAGCCACGCATAACACCCGTAGGGCGCTTCCAACCCCCGGTGCTCGCGAACACCCGCTGTTTCGCGGCCCTCGCCGTGTGCCCGGGCAGGGACGTAACCGCTGGCACCTTCATGCTCGTGCCGCTTGCCCACTCAACGACAGGGCACAATGTCCCCGGGCCGGGCGGTCGAGGTACTCTGGGTTGCCTTCAACGACCTGGGCTTCCCGGGCTCTCATCTGGGATCTGTCACGACCATCTCACAGACGGGGGAGACAGCACCGGACAAGAGCGTCCGCATCGGACACCTGGTAGACCCTGACTTGGGGAAACGGATGGACCCGCACGGGCTGGATACGCTGCACTGATCTACGGATCAAAAGGTCATAACGAAGCTGTCCAGCCCCATGAGGAAGGGTGCTTCGAATCAAAGACGCCGCGACTGCCGCGGCACGGTCAGCTTTTGAGGGCTTCCTGCAGCTCGCTGGTGATTTCGTCGGTCGTGGCGTCCACAGAGCGCTTCACGACTTTGGCGGCACCCGTAAGCGCCTGGTCGAGTCCTTTTTCGATGGTCGGCTCGCCAACCACGATGAGCCCGGCCTGGTTAGCAGTGAGTGCCTCAGCCGCCTCTTTGAGCTCCTTGCGAGGCAGCGTCCCGCCCCCGAACCACTCAGGGATGGCACGCAGGCGCGAGCGATCCATCCGCTTGACGATGTGGGTTTTGCTGTCCTGCTGATCGATTACGGCAGCGTCGAACTTGCCGATCATCTTGTCCTTGTGCAGCTGCTCGACGGCTTCCATATCCGCCAGTGCGGCGTCGACAGTCTCGTACGCTGCGGCGTAGAGAAGCATCTGGTTGTTGTCGGCCATGGCATCTCCCTATTCGGTTACCGATGGTGAGTTCAACGCTAGCCTGCCGTCACGAGCACCCGCTAGTAGGAGAGCCGCAGCAGCCCTGACCCGCCCCTTAACCGCGACCCCGATGATGACGAGATCGGCGATCATCTGCCCGGTGACCACAAGCCGAGTCGCCTCGGTCTTGGCAGTGATATCGCCGAACCCGACCGTCGAGAACACGGCATCGTGCACCACCTTGAGATGGCGGCGGCCGCGAGGACCAGGGCGACGAGACCGAACCGGCTTGACCGCCTTGACGGTGTGCGCGTCGATGTGGACTGACATCCTGTCTACTGCGCGTGGGCCCCGCTCGACCTGTGATAGCCAGCTCACAGACCTGCCGATGAGCCCGGCCAGCACCGCTTGGCTGAGTCCTCGTCGGCGCCGGTAGATGGCGATGCGCTCGCCTACGGGTCCGTTGGTCGGCATCTGGTTCTAATCGCCTTGCCCGGCGAGTGGACCGTGCAGCAGGCCCGCAACCTCGCCCTCAGCTTCGACGAGCGGTTCGAGGACATGCCGGGTAGCCCCGGTGTATTGCTGCACCGGGGCCCCCTCAGGACCACGCATGCACGTTCCCGCGCACGCGGCCCAGGCAAGCCGCTGGGGCGGTTCAGGTGTTCTGTTGCACCACGGTGTTTCCCGCCGGCCGGGGCGGATGTTTGCTCCGGTGGCAGGTGGCGTGTACGAGGTGTGTTCTCTTGTTGCGCGCGGCGCTGGGCGTATGGTGGCAGACCAGGTGGTCCGCCGTGATCGCCTTCCTGGTGACCTGCAGGAACCAGAGTTCCCAGCCCTGGGGGGACTGGGGTGGCTGGTCGGGGGTCAGCAGGTTTTCCCCGCAGAGGCTGCACCGCCCGTCCTGCCTGGACAGCAGGCGCACGGTGTAGGAGTCCAGCGGGGGTTTGACCTTCTGGCGGCGTTGCGCCCAGTACCCGGCCTGGGCGGGGTCATCGGGTGATGCCCCGCTTTTGACCAGGGTGTGCCGCACGATGTCGGTCCAGGCCGGTTTCGGCAGGTAGGCGCCGGTGTCTTTATCGCCGAATACCCACCGGTCGTTCCTGACCTTATTGAACTTCCGGAAGTACCGGCCGGCGATCCAGCGTTTCGGCTTGTTCGGGTGGCTCCAGCACGCCCACTTGTAGGTGAGTTTCCACAGGTAGTCGGTCAGGGCAGCAAACACCCTTGATGACACCACCGTCCGGTAGTAGGCGGCCCAGCCCCGTATGATCGGGACGATCTTCGCCAGTACCGCTGCGACGTTGGCCCCGCGAAGTGCGCGGAATTCCTTCGCAAGCCTGTCCCGGAACCTCTTGATGGCCGTGGCGCCCGGTTTGATAATCAGCTTGCCGTTGGGGTAGTGGCGGAGGTTGAATGCGAGGAAATCGAACCCCTCAGTAAGGGGGACGATCCGGGTTTTGGCTTCGCTGAACGCCAGCCCTCTCGGCTTCAGCCACTCGGCCAGCCGTGCCCTGACCTGCTCGGCCTGCTGCCTGGAATGGCAGCACACGACCAGGTCCTCGGCATATCTCGTGAGCGCCGGGCAGCCGTCCTTCACCGTCCCGGCATGAATGCCGCCCCGGTACCGGACGCCTGCGGCCTCCTCCAGCCCGTGCAATGCGATATTCAGCAGCAGGGGCGAGATACTTCCGCCCTGGGGAGTTCCCTCCCCGGTCGGCGCGAACCCTTTCCCGGCCTCGAAAATACCTGCCTTCAGCCACCCGGCGATCATCTCCCTCGCGGGGAAACCGCCGAGCATTTCCAGCAAGTACCCGTGGCTGATCTTGTCGAACGCGCCTGCCAGATCAGCGTCAAGAATCCACACCCGCCTGGATTTCCCGTTCAGGGTGCTGAACAAGGACTCTATCGCGTCGTGGCAGCCGCGGCCCGGCCGGAACCCATATGATCGGGGCTCGAACCGGGCCTCCCACTCGGGCTCCAGCGCATTACGCACCCGTGCCTGATGGCACCGATCCAGAATAACCGGAATTCCGAGCGGCCGCATTTTTGATTTGCCACTGGCTTTCGGTATGTACACCCGCCGGACCGGGGACGGCACATGCGAGCCGATCGTGGCGTGCACCTGCACCGCCACCTCGGCCCGTGCCTGGCTGGTCAGCGCGACCAGCCCGTCGATTCCCGCGGTCTTGCGGCCCGCGTTGCGCTGCGTGACCTGGCGCACGCTCACCAGAACGTTGAACCAGCTCCGCAGCATCAGTTGCTGCAGGTCCCTGACTCCCGCCAGGTCCCCGTCCTTCACCGCCTTGAAGATCCTGCGCCGCAGCCGCCGTACCTCCTCCTCGCAGCGCCGCCAGTCCACAAGCTCCCAGGCGTCGCCATCGAAGACCGGCCGTGCCGGTCGGAGGTCCTCAGGTCCGTTCACCGAGGTGTCCAACTTGCCCTTCGGTTCCAGCATCTGCTTCCGCTTCGCCTCAAAGGCTCACCTGCCCACGTCAGCGCCCTTGCAGGCCCGGGCATCCGCCCGTATCCGGCCAGTTATGCAGGGGCCATCCGGGGGAGATCCCGGTACCGCGACCCCTGTTTTCCTGCTGCCTTTCGGCCGCCGGCATTCGCTTCCTGGGCACCCTGTCCCGCCAGGGGCTCCCGCCCCACTTACGATCGGCCTACCGCCCAGCCTGCACTTACCCGCGCCTGCCGGGCGGACCCTGACGAGGTTTACACGTTCCGCACGCATGAGACCCGGACCGGGCCGGGCGCCCTCTATACCCCGGGGACGGCGGTGTTCGCTGGCCGTCGACCTGTCCGCGGCCGCCGCCTGCCGCCTCTCAGCGGCCAGCCCCTAGCACCCCGGTACAACGACCCAGCCCGGGATGTATCAGTGACGAGGCATCAGCAAGGATTCCCTGACAGTCGCCCTGTTCCGGTCCTTCCCCTCACCTGTGACCGCCATGGCTGGAACGGCGGCCCTTGGGCTTTCCCGTGAGCTCCGCACCCAGCCGATCAGGAACCGGCCACGCACGTCACGGTGGGGACAGATTGAACACAAACCTGTAGCTATGTCCCCGGCATCAAGCCGACCTCCTCGACACGCTCACTCACCACGTGCGACCTCGTGTCGCAATAAGTTCCTGATCCGCGACCGCGGATCGAACTTCACCTCATCCTTCGACGCCGTCTTCCAGGCCGCCGGCACCAGGATCCTGCGCACCGCCGTCCAGGTGCCGCGCATGAATGCAACCTGCGAGCGCCTTGTCGGTACCCTGCGCCGAGCTCCTCGACCGCATGCTGATCCTCGGCGAGCGCCACCTGCGCTCCGTCCTGGCCGAATACCAGGCGCATTACAACACGGCCAGGCCGCACCAGGGCATCACCCAGCGCGTTCCCGGCAGCGAACACGACGGTGGCCACCCCACCGTTGCCGACCTCGACCGCGAACGGATCCACCGCAAACCCGTCCTCAGCGGCCTGATCAACGAATACACGCGCGCCGCCTTACACCCCAAAGACTCGCAGGTCACCAGGCGGATCCTATTTTCGAGCGGGACAGGATCCACACGCGCACCAGGCACGACCTGAACGAGCTCGCCGCGCTGATCAACCCGGTCGTGGCGGGGCTGGATGAACTACTGGTGCGGCCGGTTCTACCGGTCGCAGCTGTATCCCATCCTGCAGCGCATCAACACCTACCTGATGCGGTGGGCTGGCAAGAAGTACAGACGGCTCCGCCCTTACAAACGGTTCAAGGCATGGTGGTCCGGGCTCCTCGATCGAGAGCCCAGGCTTTTCGCGCACTGGGCCTGGGGGTGGACTCGCTCGCCGGAATGCGATGAGAAGAGCGGAGTGAACCGAGAGGCTCACGCTCCGTTCTGTCGGAGCCCGTTAGTGCGATTCCCCTGGGCCACCCGACCAGGATCCGTTGGGGTCGCGCAGGGACCACGACTTTGATGTCGGTCATGAGTTTGTCTCGTGCTGCCAGACCCGGGCCCGTACCCGGGCCGCCAGCTCGGGATCATCACGCAGCTCGTCCAGCATTGCGCGCATGATCTCCGACGCCCCGCGGGCTTCGATCTCGGTGGCGTAGTTCTTTAGGAACTTGTGCCGGGCCCGGTCAAGGTCGAGAGTGAATCTGACAGGCTTCTCTGGCCGTGGCCGCTGTGGTGCGCCGGTGACCGGGGGAACAGCCTCGGTGGTAGCTGGGGCGGGAGTGACGGCCCGCCGCAGACCGGCGATTGTGCTCGGGCGTTGCGCTGGGGTCATGACTTCAGCTCCCGGATTAGGTCGTCGTAGCGGCCGAGGTCTACTGGCGCGGTGCCGAAGCTTCCCGCGTACATCTCCGCCAGCGGGATCTCCGTGTCCATTACGGGCAGCCCTGTCTCCGCCAGCACGTCCCGGACGCCGCGGGCGCTGAGTGTGCCCCTGCGCACCTTCGTGAGCAGCACGCTGACCTCTACCGGGTGAACCGGCTCCAGGCTGGCCAGCATACTGATCGTCGGCATGATCCGGTTGAGGTCCAGCCCGGTCGGCGACGCCGGGATGATCACCGTGTCTACGGCCATCACCGCCGACCCGATAATGCCGCTGTCCCCTGGGGGCGTGTCGATGATGACGTGCTCGTATCCGCGGCTGAGGCTGGCCAGGCGGTGATGCAGGTCCCGTATCGGGCGGCTGATGACGGTGAGTGGGAAGATCGGGTCCTGTTCGGCCCACAGGTAGGCCGATTGCTGCGGGTCAGCATCGATCAAGAGCGTCCGGTCCTGCCGGTGCAGCCCGGCCGCGAGATAGATGGCCGTGGTCGTCTTACCGACGCCGCCTTTGGTGTTGACGACGGCGAGCCGCATAACCGGGTGCCAGCGCGAAGTTGCTGGAGGATGGTAAGAGCGTCGTGTGAGGTGCTCATACGCCCTAACGTACCCCGATGCAGTGTCGTAGTTAAGTATCGCAGTGCAGTAGTTAAGTAAGAGCACGCCCGCCTGGTCAGAGAGAGAACAGGCGGGCTTTTCGTCCGGGGAGCGCAGCGTCCGCGAAAGGTAAAGGACAGGGACCTTCCCGTGGGCGGCGCTTGGCTTGGCCATGGCGAATGTCCGGGCTTTGAGCTTCCCGGGCGGGTCAGCGAGTGATCTCGGGTACCGCCAGGTCTCCCGGCCATCCGGTCCCACTGCAGCGTGCCTGCTGCTGCCGGGCGATCTCGCTCGTGGTAGGCGGTGCGGACCCAGCGTATGAACGGGTCGGCCTGAAGCTCGCGCGCCAGGGCGAGTGTCTGGTCCATCACGGCAGTGGCCGACGTCCGCTGTACCGGCTCAGGTTCATTGAGCACCTGGCCGTCAACGGATACCGCGGGGTTGCCCTCGGCGCCTGTCCGGTACGGGTACGTCCACTTCCTGGCGACCAGGCAATGCCGTTGCTTGTCGGCTGCAAACTATCGTTTCGTGGGTAGGCGGCCGGGGGTGCATGATGCTGGGTATGCATCCGTGGACCGGGTTATCTGATGACGTGCGGCTGGGTGTGCTCACCGAGTGGGTGACCGCCGATCTGGTGGATGAGGTCCTGGCTGAGTGCGGCACGCGGGATAAGAAACCCGGGGCGCTTCCTGCCCGGTTCATGGTCTACTACGTGCTCGCTCTGGCCCTGTTCCAGCAGGACTCCTATGACGATGTTGCGGAGAACCTGGTGGGAGCGCTGGAGGGGATGGGCGAGGCGGTTCCGGCCAGGTCCTCGTTCACCCGGGCCCGGCAGCGGCTGGGTGCGGGGGTGATCGAGGCGGTGTTCCGCAGGCTGGCCGGGCCGGTGGCCCCGGCCGGCCTGGACGGCGCGTTCTGGCGGGGGATGCGGGTGGCCGCGGTGGATGGGTTCGTGCTTGACGTGCCGGATACGCCGGGTAACCGGGCCGCGTTCGGCGGGCCGGTGGACGCCAACGGCCTGCCAGCGGGGTTCCCCCAGGCCAGGGTGGTGACGCTGGCCGAGACCGGGACGCACTCGTCGATCGACGCCAGCGTGGGCGGGTTCCGCGGCGGGGAGCCGGAACTGGCGATCGCGATGGCCGGCAGCGCGACCGGGATGCTCGTGATCATGGACCGGGGCTTTCCCGGGGTGGCGCTGTGGAAGGCGTATACGCAGGCCGGGGCGCATCTGCTGATCCGGGCACGGTCGAGCGTGGCCCGCCGCCCGGTGAAGGTCCTGGACGACGGGACGTACCTGGCGCGGATGAACCTGGCCGGGCAGAAGGGCGCGCATCCCGGCGGGGTCCCGGTGAGGGTGATCGAATACCGCGTCGACGGGGGCGAGGTCGTCAGATTACTGACCGATCTGATGGACCCCGTGGCCTTCCCCGCCGATGAACTCGCCGCCCTTTACCATCAGCGCTGGGAAAGTGAATCTTCATTCCGGCAGGTCAAGACGTTCCAGCGCGGCCCGCAGGAAATCTTGCGGTCAGCGGACCCGGAGCTGGTACGTCAGGAGGCATGGGCGCATCTCGCAGTGCACCACTGCCTGACCCGGATCATCATGCGGCTGGCCGGCAACGAGCGGATCGACCCGGACCGCATCTCCTTCGTCAAGGTCCTCAAGCACGTGCGGCGCAGTGTCATCCGTCAATGCGCACAGACATCCGTGCAGATCAAGCAGTTCATGGCGACGATGGCCGCGAAGATCTGCCGCAAGCTCGACAACGGCGTCAGACGTTTGCGGGAGGCCGACCGGTTCCTCAAGCGCCCGGCCTCGAAGTACTCCTTCCGCAAAGCAGGCCAGGTCCGCCGTCCTACCCGCCGGGTGGCCGCCAAGGTGCTCACACTCCATCCCGCGATAGTTCAATAAGTCAAGCAACGGCATTGGGCGACCAGGCGGCGGTGCCATCGCAGGACGGTTCCCGGTGTGACGAGCCGGTGTGCCCGCAGTGTCCTGGGCAGGTGCCGGCTCAGCGCGGCCAGTACCGCGCCGTCGGCCCAGTCCATCCGGGGCCTGGGCTGGGCCCGGCGCAAGATAGCGATCTTGTGTCGCAGTACGAGCAGCTCTGTGTCCTTGGACGCGGAGGACCTGCCGAGCAGGACGAGCCAGCCCGCAAGCCGGATGAAGATTAGGTACAGCAGGCGAATGGACACCGCTGATCGTCATGCCCGACGGCCAGATCGCTCCTGGATGCGCAGGTCACAGTCACTGGCCGACTATTGAAACCCCACAGGGTCGTGTCCTCCGGCTGCCGCAACGGCGAGCGCTATCCCATTGACTTGGCGCCGTCGAGAGACTCGCGAATGATGTCGGCATGACCGGCGTGCTGGGCGGTCTCGGCGATCACGTGCAGCAGCACCCGGCGTGCCGACCAGCGAGCACCGGGCTCAAACCAGGGCGCCGGGGGCAACGGATGGGCGGCATCGAGGTCGGGCAGCTGCGCCACAAGCTCCTCGGTTCGGTGAGCGACCTGCGCGTAGTTCTCCAGCAGGCCAGCCAGCGTCTCCCCGTCCAGCATCCGGAAGCCAGCCATCCAGTCGACCGTGCTCGCCTCATCCCAGCTCATCGCGGAAGGACCGTCGACGATGAACCGCATCCATTGCTGCTCGGTCAGCGCGACGTGCTTGATCAGGCCGCCCAGGGACAGTTCGCTAGCTGTGGTCTGCTGTGCGGCCTGCTCGTCGGTCAGGCCGTGGGTGGTATAGCGCAGGAAGTGACGTTGCCTGGCCAGGGATTGCAGCAGGTCAGCACGTTCGCCGACCACAAGGTCCGGTGCAGTCATTGGCATCCGCCCTTCATCTCATCTGTCTCGCACACAAAACGGTACGGCCAGGGGCTGACGTACCTCCCGGCCAGATTGCTCCTGATCCGCAGCTGACCATCCGCTCATGCCGCGGACAGCGCCGACCGGCGGCGACTCCACCACCCAGTAGTGCTGACGATCAGGAGCATCCCGCATCGCGCCATGATGGCACCATGATGATCGACGCTGAACTTCTGATCTCCGAATTCAGGGCGGACGCGGCCGAGGCACGGATCGAAGGCTGGCCATGCCCGCTCCGCTGGGAGACGCTCCCCGCACCTCACGAAAAGCCTGTGCTACCCGTTTGGCGAGGCGGCCATCTACGTGTTCGCCACCAGCGCCACTTACGGACGGGGAGCCCGATGCGGCCCAGCGACCGACGGCCCTGAAGGTCGGAAAGGTGGGGCCGAACAACAAGCGTCGGTTCAGGCACTCTCACTATGTTGCAGAAGCCCGGACGATCTCCACTCTCGCACAGAGTCTGCTGGCCCACCCGGTCCTGTGGGCATGGCTCGGAATCGAGCACCTCGACGCCGGCAGCGTCGAGAATTGGATGCTCACCAATCTCGACCGCACGCACTTCTTCCTGCCCGGCGACCGCGCGCAGGTTCGCGCCACGCTGGAAATCTACATCCGCGCCCGCGTCGGCAGTGTCTTTGAGGGCGTCTCCATCGGCACGAGGCGCACTGCCGGACTAATGAATGAGGATTGACCGATCGCAGTAAGGCGCTCTTTACCTACACCCATCTGACCCGGTGAGGCGGACGGCCGAGTCGACCGGATCTGCCGCGTTCCGCGTGTTTAGGTAGGTCACGCGGGCTGGCGGCCGATCCTGGTGGCTGCGGGCGGGCCTGCCCGTGCGAGGTGATCGGCGCCGCGCAGCGCGTCGGGCAGCCGGTACCGGTCGGCCATGCGCCGGACCAGATCCGCCGCGTCGGCTGCAGACATCCCGGCTGCGGTGACGAACACCGGGCGGGCCGAGGATTCCGCGCCCGGTCGGCACCGCATGGGTAGCCGTGCGGAACCGGGACTTGGCCACCCCGATCACCGGGATGCCGAACACGACGTGCACATGCGCCCCCAGGCCGGGCCGGCCGCTCGGGATCCAGATTGGCGTAGCCCTCGACGACCAGCAGGCCCAGCCCGCGCACTTCGTACAGGACCGCACGCAGCGGCGGAAGCTCGCGCCGGCGGAACTCACCCGGCCGGTAGGGCGCCGCCCTGCAGACCACCGCGGTGCGTTCGGCCAGCACGTGCGCGAAGGCGGCATCGGCGGCCAGTACGGCTGCCCCCCGGGCTCCACCGGTGCTCAGGTAATGCATGTCGACAGCCGCACACACCGCAGTGCGCATGCCCGCCGGTTTCCATGTCTTGAGGATGGCCGAACCCGCGCCAGCATCAGTACCGTGTTCTGGCAGCTGCCCGTAGAGGTCCGCATCAAGCTGTCCGCTGGTCACAAAGCGTAATTGGCCTGCGTGAGGCACGCATACCTATAACCGTTACGTGCGGACTGATGTTGATTTGCGCGCGCGTCGCGCGGCGCGCCGCAACGGGGATCTGGTTGCGGCCTTCTCGCCGTCCGCGCTTTGTCATCAGCGGCAGCGCTATGCACCGCATGGCTGGCGTCGTGCACCGAGCCGGGCGTCCCGGCCGCGGTGGGCGGGAGCCCGGCTCGACGGAGGGCCAGCGAGATCGGCGGAACAACGGCGTGCGAGGCCGGAGCGCTCAGCGCTGCTGGACCACCATCAGCGAGTGACCGGCGGGGTCGCGCAGCCAAAACATCGGCGGGACCGGGTTGCCCATCCGGGCCACCTCGGCGTCCACGTCCACCCCGCGGGCTTGCAGGGCCGCATGGGTGGCGTCGATGTCAGCGGTGGTCAGGGTGATCCCGGTCTCGGCTGGCGTGACCTCGCTGCCCGGGCGGGGCGGCGCCAGCGCGATCCCGGTCGTCCCCTCCGGCGGGTAGACCTCCACCCAGCGGTAGCCGCCGCCGAACGGGATGTCGGTACGCTTGTCAAAGCCGAGTGACTCATAGAACTCGATTGCCTTGTCCTGGTCAGGTTCCGGCACGCAGACCAGGCTGATCTGGCGGATCCCGGTTGCTGTTGTGCTGCTCATCCACTTCCTCCTAACTTGCGGCTGCTGCCCCTACGACCCGTTCCGGCACGCAAACTCATCGGCCTACGCTGACTGTGCCGCGGCGCGGACGGCCGGGTGTGATCTGCCCCGGGGGTCTTGCAGCCGATGACTCACCGGCCACCGTGGAATGCTGACGTGGCCGCACCACCGGTCCGACGCCGCCCAGCTCAGGAACCGCAGCGGCACCCCGGCGCCGCCACCCGCCAGGCCAGACGAACCGCCGCCCCGCGACCCCGGCCTGATCCCGCTCACCGTCCACGAAGTGAAGCGGCTGCTGGCCGCCGCCCTCAGCCAGCCAGACCCGCCCGGCCACGCCGCACGCTGGCTCGAATGGAGACGCCGCCATCAGGCACGATCTCGCTGGTTCCACCAGCGCGCACGCCTGGCACGCAACCACCCGCTGGTCAGCTAGCGACTGGCGGCTGCCGGCCTTGGTCGCGGTCTCCGCTTTACTTCCGATTGTTTCGGCCTGTCGGCGGAACAGCCTTAGCGTGACCATCGCAAATCAGACATCTCCCCGAACGGTCGAGGCTCCTCCGTTGCCTTGGTCTTGAACTGGATAGTGCACGGCGGTCAAATCCCAGGAATTCGTGGCCCGCCCGGTGATCTCACGCGGTCGGGCGCGTGTCCAGAGGTAATGCCTCGAATGCGGGCTCCTCGCGCCTGCCCGGCTGCAGTACGTGCCGGGCGAGCTGGGACCGGGATCTCACCCCGAGCTTGCGGAATGTCTTGCGCAAGTGGTAGTCGACGGTGCTCGCGCTGATGAACAGGCGCGCCGCGATCTCCGGGTTGGTGGCGCCATCTGCCACCAGGCGCGCGATCTGCGCCTCCTGGGCCGTCAGGTCAGTGCGTGTCTCGGCGACCCGTTTCCGGGCGTGCTCGCCGGTGGCCTCGAGCTCTATGCGGGCCCGTTCGGCGAATCCCTGCATGCGGAATCCGGTGAACATGTGATGGGCCAGGCGCAGCTGCTCTCGGGCGTCGAGCCGACGGCGCTCGCGCCGTAGCCATTCGCCATAGAGTAGGCGGGCGCGGGCGAGCGCCACCCGCAGCCGGGTGCGCTCGAGCCGATCGACTGCCTGACGATACAGGTCCTCCGCGTCCCGCCCGTCGCTGATCAGTGCTCGTGAGCACGCGTCGATTCCCATGGCCCAGTCCGTGCCGCTGGCATGGGTGGACTCGGCGAGGCGCTGGCAGGCGGCGGCGGCGCGCTCGGGGTCGCCGGTTCGGGCGGCGGCCTCGACCAGCTCGGCCAGAGCCCAGCTGGTGAACCGCTGCGCAGGGTTGTCTTCGCTGGCGTGCTGGGCCCATTCCCGCGCTTCGGCGTAGTGGCCAAGGCCGTTATGGAGCGGCGCGGCGGACCACTGGATGAAGCTGAGTCCTACTCCCTCGCCGCGCTGCAGTACGTCGTTGGTGCCAGTCTCGATCAGCTGCAGGGCGTCGGTTCCACGGCCCTCGAACGCGGCTAGGCCGAGCGCGGCGTACGGGGCGATGCGGCTGCCGGTCGCCTCGGTGACGGCTGCCTCCTCCCCGCCGAGCGACGCGGCCCGGGTCAGCTCGCCAGCGAACAGGCAGGCCCTGCCCGGGTGGTGAGGGCCATCGGGAGCACAGTGAGAGCACCGGTGTCACGGCCGAGCTGGACGAAGCGGGCGGACAGCAGATCCCAGCTTTCGTAATCCCACAGTAGCCCCGCGGCGTGGCCGGCCAGCCAGAGCCAGCGCAAGCCATCGCGGGCGGACAGGTGCTGATCGGTGAACGCGCTCACGGCCAGCTTGAGCAACGGGGCGGCCGCGGGGTACCCGTCAGTGATCAGAAGCGCGAACCCGTCGAGGAGCAGGTCGGGCGGCCGAGGCCTGCGCGACGGCCGCGCGGCCTGTGCTGCCTGGGCGGCTGCCAGCAGGCCGCCGCCGTCAGTAGCCCGCCGCCCGGCCAGCAGCGCGGCGGAGACTGCCTCCAGGTACGTCTCGCCCGCCAGCGCGAGGTCAAGCGGCTCGAATTGCCTGGCGGCCGCGAGCAGCCGCGGCGGTGCGTCGCTTCCGAAATTCAGTGTGAATGCGATCTGTCCGCGCAGCAAGTCGGCCCGGGCCCGCTGCAGCGCATCCAGTGACCGGGCTTCAGCTGCGTCCAGCAATCGCAGTGCCGCGTCGAACGCCCCTGCCTGCTGCCGGGCGTGTGCCGCCGCAAGCGCGCGTTCGGCATACCGGTGCGGGTCTAGCGTGAGCGCGGCCGAGCGCTCCAGGAACGCGGCCGCGGCTGCCAGGCCTCCGCAGGCCTGCGCGCGGTCCGCTTCGCGTTCGAGTGCGGCGGCTACGTCCTCGTCTGGTCCCGGCGCAGCCTGAGCGCGATGCCAGGCGCTTCGAGCCGGGTGGACCTGCCGGTCGGTAGAGTCCGCGAGAGCCTGGTGTGCATTCCGCCGCTCTTGCGCAGACGCCGCCTGGTACACGGCCGACCGCACTAGCGGAAGAGCCGAACATCACCAGGTCTTCGTCCGCGGCGGGTGCGGCCGCCTCGGGCCCGATGCCAAGGCTGCGGGCGGCGTTCCACACCAGGATCGGATCACCGGTAGGGTCTGCGGCCGCGACCAGCATGAGGCGCTGGGTAGCGGCTGGGAGTGCGCTGAAGCGCTGCCGGAAGCCCTGCTCGAGCCAGCCCGGTAGCCCGGACGCGTCCGGTACGCCGAAGCCTCCGGTCAGCTGGGCCGGTGTCCACACGCGGTGCAGTTCAAGCAAAGCCAGCGGGTTTCCGCGCGCCTCGGTTATTATCCGGTCACGGACCGGGGCATCCATCTGCGCGCCGACCACTGAGTCCAGCAGTGCCTGCGAGTCACTGCTATCCAGGCCCCGGACGACCAGTTCGGGAAATCCGGACAGCTCCTGGCTGGGCGCACGCGTCGCGAACAGCATGGCCACCGGGTCGGCCTGGAGGCGGCGGGCTGCGAACGCGATGGTCTGCGCCGACGCGTGGTCTAGCCACTGCGTGTCGTCGATCAGGCACAAGAGCGGCTGCTGCTGGCCTGCCTGGGATAGCAGGCTAAGCGTGGCCAGTCCCACCATGAAGGGGTTGGGCGGATTCCCGGCCATCAGCCCGAACGCGGTGGCGAGCGCATCACGCTGCGGACCGGCTAGTCGCTCTGCCCGGTCCAGCAACGGTGCGCACAATTGACGGACGGCGGCGAAGGCGAGTTCCATCTCCGACTCGACACCAGCGGTGCGCAGGACACGCAGACCCGCCGCTGCGCTTGCCGCGTGATCGAGGAGCATGGACTTGCCGATCCCAGGCTCGCCGCGGATCACAAGGACAGCGCTTTCCCCGCTGCGGGCTGACCCAAGCAGCCGGTCGAGTAGCTCACACTCACGCCGCCGGTTAAGCACGGCCAACCTCCCCGGCAAGGATCGCGAATCTCAAGGTAACA
>CAVUNO010000010.1:0-81730 GCA_963742875.1 uncultured Actinomycetes bacterium
TGGCTTTGGTGACTGGCAGGATGTCGGGGTCGAGGCCGGGTTCGATGGGTTCGAGGATGACCTTGTAGCCGCGCCGTTCGATGGCGCGGGCGTGGCTGCGGACTTCGCGGCGGATGTTCGCGCGCCGCTCGTAGTAGTCGGTGCCGAGGTCTTCGTAGACGGCTTCGGGGTCAGGCAGCAGTTCGTAGCAGATGACCAGCTGGCTTCTGCTGATGGCGCCCTGGGCTTTCTTCTTGGGCATGTGCCTGACGAGCCGCCGGTATTTGGTTCCGAGGAAGGTCTGGGTGCGGCCGGCGTTGGCGGAGGCCTCGCCGAGCGCGCCGCCGAGGGAGGGGTTGCCGTGGCCGGTGGCGTTGCTGCCCTTGCGCTTGCCGGCGGAGGAGGCGACTTGCGGGCAGCGCCGGGCCCAGGAGCACAGGTGCCCGGCGGCGGGGAAGACGGTCATGTCCACCCCGATCTCGGCGATGATGTCCTGGGCGGTGACGATCCCGAAGCCGGGGATGGCGTCCAGCTGGGCGATCTGCCGCTGGTACGGCTCGCACAGCACCGCGATCTTGGTGTCCAGCTCCTTGACCTGCGCGGTGAGGTGGTCGATATTGCCGAGCATCATCTTCAGCACGAAGGCGTGCTCCTGGGTGAAGAACGAGCAGTCCAGGGCCTCTTCCAGCTGGCGGATCTTGCCGCGCATCCGGGTCCGGGCCATCTGCGCCAGGACTTTGGGGTTCCGTTTCCTGGCGATAATCGCGGTCAGCATAACACGCCCGGCCACCCCGTGGACGTCGGTGATCACCGACGACAGCTTCAGGTGCGCGTCTTCCAGCAGCTTCTCGCACCGGGCCTTCTCGGCGGTGCGGGCCTGGACCAGGTGCCTGCGGTAGCGGGTATGGGTGCGCAGCCGCCGGATCTCCTCCGGAGGCACGAAGCTGGACGGCAGCGACCCGCGTTCGGTGATCTTCGCCAGCCACACCGAGTCCAGCTTGTCCGACTTCGGCCGCCCGGGCAGCGCCTTGACCTGCGATGCGTGATACAGCACGCAGTCGGAGCCCTCCCGCTCCAGCAGGAAGTACACCGGTTTCCAGTAATCCCCGGTGGCCTCCATCCCGACCCTGGTCACTCCCCAGCAGCGCAGCCAGCTCCGCCAGCTCCAGCAGGCCGGCCCGGGTGGCGCGGAACTCCCGGGTCTCCTGCTGCTGCTGGCGGCGCCGGGCGTCGCTGGGCGCCCGGATGGTGACCATGACTTCCTTCTTGCCGATGTCGATGCCGGCGACCCGGTTGGCGAACAGCGGCTCGTCTTCCACCTCTTCCACCGTGACTCTCCTATGCTGGAAATGCGGTTAACGGTCGTGGCCGTCCGCGGGAGCTGTGGGCAAGCGGAAATCTGGTCCGCGGGCTCGAAGCACCAATTCACGGCCCTCAAAGCAGCTCCCGGCGATCAGACTGGTGGACGGGGTTAAACCCGCCAAGGGTCGTCGACGTCAGCGGACGGCCACGCCCATCCTGGCAACCACGCCGCAACCGGCACAGCCGGATCCGGCACGCCGACCGTGCCACGCGCGCGGCAGCGAACCCAAGCCCGCTACGGCGGGCCAGCACGCGTGCAAATTTTCACGCCACACGGCGTCCCCAAGGCCACCTGAGACTGGTGGTTAATTCGTCGGTCATGCGGCGAGGCCGAGTTCGAGACGGGCCAGGTGGCTGGTGCGCCGCCGGTCTAGCGGGGTGCCAATCCAGAATGCGTCCAGGCGGAGCAGGTTGAGCGCGCAGGCCATGAACACGTGGTCGAGCCGGGTTTTCGCCAGGCCGCGGTAGCGGGCGCGCCGGGCGCCGTGGCTGGCGGCGGCGGATGCGCCCTCGACGCCGCGCGGCGGGCGTAGTCGGCCTGGAACCGGACCGTCGTTTCCGCGGCGCGGGCGGCGGCCTGGGCTTCGGCCAGGCCGCGGGGCAGCATGGTGAGCTGCCGCCGGTTCTTGCCGCTGGTGGTGCACAGGCTGCGGGCGGGGCAGGAGCCGCAGTCGGTGACCGAGAAGGTAGCCACGACGGCGGCCTGGCCGCGCTGGGCGCACTGTCCAGGACGCAGAGGTCTTGCCCTGGGGGCAGATGACGGTCTGGGCGTCGTAGTCGACGGTGAAGTCAGCGCGGGCGTACCCGTGGCCGCCCGGGCCTGGGCGGAGGTGTCGGCGAGCAGCGGCCCGATCAGCGCGACGCCGGCCAGGCGGCCTCGCCGACCACGAAGGCGGCGCTGAGGTATCCGGAATCGAGGTAACGCCGTCCCGGGATCAGGTCCTTCCCCGCCAGCTCGTCGTGGATGACGCCGGTCATCTGGTTATCGGTCACCGTGGCATCGGTGGCGGCCACGTTCGTGATCAGGTTCGGGAACACCAGGGGCGCGCAGCCCTTGTCGTGCACGCGCCGGCCGGTCCGGGCGGCCGCGGCAGCCGCACGGCGGTGGTCGTCGCAGGTCTCGGTGACGTGCAGCTTGTAGCCCAGCCAGAATGCGTCCCGCTTGACACCCCACCGGGCACCAGATCGTAAGGCGAGGCGATCCGCGCATGGCCGGGCGGGAGCCCGTCGCCCTCAGGCTCCTTCTCCCGCCGCTTGATCACCTCCCGCCCGCCTGCGGTGACGGTGCGGGTGCAGTTCTGCACCAGCACCCGGCGCAGCACGTCCACCGCCGGGACTTCCCGCAGCCACGACGGCGCGGAGGGGTCGTACACCGCCTCCAGCAGCGCGTACCCGTCCCGGGCGTAAGCGACCGCCAGCTCATCCTGCGTCGGCTGCGAGGCCGGGGGCCGCCAGGAGGTCATCGGCGTGCCGTACCGGCGGGTCAATCCGGCACGCAGATCCGCTGCCCCACCTAGTCAGGGTGCGCCGCCGCCAGCGCCTCCAGCCCGGCCCGGACGCTTTCCCCGGCCAGTTCCAGCCGGCTCAGCGCCGCGACCGCCGCGACCACGTGGGTGGAGTCGGTGCGCTGTTTCCCGCCCGCCTTGACCAGGCCCGCGGCCGCCAGGCGCGCCAGCAGCGCGTCCAGCACTACCTGCTCCAGCCCGCCTCCGCCACCTTGCTCCGGAATTCCGCCAGCACCGAGTGGTCGAACCCCGGGTCGTCCAGCGGCAGCCCGAGCAGGTACTTCCAGTCCATCCGGGCCCGCGCCATTTCGGCCGCCAGCCGGTCAGTCAGCTTCTCCGCCCGCTGCAAGATCGTGACCAGCGCCAGCCGCGACGGGGCCCAGCCCGGCCGGCCCCGGGCCCAGAACCCGACCGCGAAGTCCTCATCGGCCAGCCACTGGCCCAGCAGGTCCCGGACCTCGACCGCCAGCGGCCGGGCCGTCTTCCGGGAACGTACATGGCCTCGACCGCCGCGGCGATCACCGGGTCGGGCTCCGGCCGGGTCCCAGGCTGCATAGACATGACATACCCATTCTGCGGCCGGGCCAAGGGGAAGAACGACCGCAGAAAGGATCATGGCCATGCGAACAGCCCGAATCGAGCACCGTCGCGCGGCGTGTCGCGAATAAACCACCAGGATCAAGTACCTAAGGGATCCATGGGTCCTAAAAATATTATTTTTTTTTTTTTTTTTTTTTTTTTTTTTTTTTTTTTTTTTTTTTTTTTTTTTTTTTTTTTTTTTTAAAAAAAAAAAAAAAAAAAAAAAAAAAAAAAAAAAAAAAAAAAAAAAAAAAAAAAAAAAAAAAAAAAAAAAAAAAAAAAAAAAAAAAAAAAAAAAAAAAAAAAAAAAAAAAAAAAAAAAAAAAAAAAAAAAAAAAAAAAAAAAAAAAAAAAAAAAAAAAAAAAAAAAAAAAAAAAAAAAAAAAAAAAAAAAAAAAAAAAAAAAAAAAAAAAAAAAAAAAAAAAAAAAAAAAAAAAAAAAAAAAAAAAAAAAAAAAAAAAAAAAAAAAAAAAAAAAAAAAAAAAAAAAAAAAAAAAAAAAGAACCTCAGCTGGGCAGGCGGCAGCAGAATTTTTTTAAAGGGCCTGAGTGGCTGGCTGGAGCTGTCGACCCGGCTCAAATTTTGGGGAAAAGGCGGGGGCGGGCTAGCTGGCTTTGGTGACTGGCAGGATGTCGGGGTCGAGGCCGGGTTCGATGGGTTCGAGGATGACCTTGCAGCCGCGCCGTTCGATGGCGCGGGCGTGGCTGCGGACTTCGCGGCGGATGTTCGCGCGCCGCTCGTAGTAGTCGGTGCCGAGGTCTTCGTAGACGGCTTCGGGGTCAGACAGCAGTTCGTAGCAGATGACCAGCTGGCTTCCGCTGATGGCGCCCTGGGCTTTCTTCTTGGGCATGTGCCTGACGAGCCGCCGGTATTTGGTTCCGAGGAAGGTCTGGGTGCGGCCGGCGTTGGCGGAGGCCTCGCCGAGCGCGCCGCCGAGGTAGGGGTTGCCGTGGCCGGTGGCGTTGCTGCCCTTGCGCTTGCCGGCGGAGGAGGCGACTTGCGGGCAGCGCCGGGCCCAGGAGCACAGGTGCCCGGCGGTGGGGAAGACGGTCATGTCCACCCCGATCTCGGCGATGATGTCCTGGGCGGTGACGATCCCGAAGCCGGGGATGGCGTCCAGCTGGGCGATCTGCCGCTGGTACGGCTCGCACAGCACCGCGATCTTGGTGTCCAGCTCCTTGACCTGCGCGGTGAGGTGGTCGATATTGCCGAGCATCATCTTCAGCACGAAGGCGTGCTCCTGGGTGAAGAACGAGCAGTCCAGGGCCTCTTCCAGCTGGCGGATCTTGCCGCGCATCCGGGTCCGGGCCATCTGCGCCAGGACTTTGGGGTTGCGTTCCCCGGCGATAATCGCGGTCAGCATCTCCCGCCCGGCCACCCCGTGGACGTCGGTGATCACCGACGACAGCTTCAGGTGCGCGTCTTCCAGCAGCTTCTCGCACCGGGCCTTCTCGGCGGTGCGGGCCTGGACCAGGTGCCTGCGGTAGCGGGTATGGGTGCGCAGCCGCCGGATCTCCTCCGGAGGCACGAAGCTGGACGGCAGCGACCCGCGTTCGGTGATCTTCGCCAGCCACACCGAGTCCAGCTTGTCCGACTTCGGCCGCCCGGGCAGCGCCTTGACCTGCGATGCGTGATACAGCACGCAGTCGGAGCCCTCCCGCTCCAGCAGGAAGTACACCGGTTTCCAGTAATCCCCGGTGGCCTCCATCCCGACCCTGGTCACTCCCCAGCAGCGCAGCCAGTCCGCCAGCTCCAGCAGGCCGGCCCGGGTGGCGCGGAACTCCCGGGTCTCCTGCTGCCGCCGGCCGCGCCGGGTGTCGCTGGGCGCCCGGATGGTGACCATGACTTCCTTCTTGCCGATGTCGATGCCGGCGACCCGGTCGGCGAACAGCGGCTCGTCTTCCACCTCTTCCACCGTGACTCTCCTATGCTGGAAATGCGGTTAACGGTCGTGGCCGTCCGCGGGAGCTGTGGGCAAGCGGAAATCTGGTCCGCGGGCTCGAAGCACCAATTCACGGCCCTCAAAGCAGCTCCCGGCGATCAGACTGGTGGACGGGGTCAAACCCGCCAAGGGTCGTCGACGTCAGCGGACGGCCACGCCCATCCTGGCAACCACGCCGCAACCGGCACAGCCGGATCCGGCACGCCGACCGTGCCACGCGCGCGGCAGCGAACCCAAGCCCGCTACGGCGGGCCAGCACGCGTAAATTTTCACGCCACACGGCGTCCCCAAGGCCACCTGAGACTGGTGGTTAATTCGTCGGTCATGCGGCGAGGCCGAGTTCGAGGCGTGCCAGGTGGCTGGTGCGGCGCCGGTCTAGCGGGGTGCCGGTCCAGTAGGCGTGCAGGCGGAGGAGGTTGAGCGCGCAGGCCATGTACACGTGGTCGAGGCGGGTTTTCGGCAGGCCGCGGTAGCGGGCGCGCCGGGCGCCGTGGCTGGCGGCCTGGTGCATGGTGCCCTCGACGCCCGCGCGGCGGGCGTAGTCAGCCTGGAACGGGATGGTCGTTTCCGCGGCGCGGGCGGCGGCCTGGGCTTCGGCCAGGTCGCGGGGCAGCACGGTGAGCTGCCGCCGTTTCTTGCCGCTGGTGGTGCACAGGCTGCGGGCTGGGCAGGGGCCGCAGTCGGTGGCGGAGAAGGTGGCCACGATCGCGTCCTTGCCGCGCTGGGCGCACGGCGTCCAGGACGCCGATGTCTTGCCTTGCGGGCAGATGACGGTCTGGGCATCGTAGTCGACGGTGAAGTCAGCGCGGGCGTAGCCGTTACCCGCCCGGGCCTGGGCGGAGGTGTCCGCCAGCAGCGGCCCGATCAGCGCGATGCCGTGCCTGGCGGCCTCGCTGACCACCAAGGCAGCGCTGAGGTATCCCGAATCGAGGTAATGCCGTCCCGGGACCAGGTCCTTTCCCGCCAGCTCATCATCGATGGCGCCAGTCATCTGGTTATCGGTCACCGTGGCATCGGTGGTGGCCACGTGCGTGATCAGGTTCGGGAACGCCGGGGCCGCGCAGTCCTTGTCATGCCCGCGGCGGCCGGTCCGGCCGTCGCCGGGGCAGCCGCACCGCGGCTGGTCATCGCAGGTCTCGGTGACGTGCAGCTTGTAGCCCAGCCAGAAGGTGTCCCGTTTGACGCCCCAGCGGGTATCCAGATCATAAGGAGAGGCGATCCGGGCATGGCCGGGCGGGAGACCGTCGCCCTCAGGCTCCTTCTCCCGCCGCTTGATCACCTCCCGCCCGCCTGCGGTGATGGTGCGGGTGCAGTTCTGCAGCAGCACCCGGCGCAGCACGTCGACGGCGGGCAGGTCGCGCAGCCACGCCGGGGAGGAGGGGTCGTAGACCGCTTCCAGCAGCGCGTACCCGTCCCGGGCATAAGCGATGGCCAGCTCGTCCTGCTTCGGCTGCGAGGCCGGGGGCCGCCAGGCGGTCATCGGCGTGCCGTAGCGGCGGCTCCAGTCCGGCACGCAGATCCGCTGCCCCACCCAGTCCGGGTGCGCCGCCGTCAGGGCCTCCACCGCGGCCCGCACGCTCTCCCCGGCCAGCTCCAGCCGGTTCAGCGCCGCCACCGCCGCGACCACGTGCGTGGAATCCGTGCGCTGTTTCCCGCCCGCCTTCACCAGGCCCGCAGATACCAGGCGTTCCAGCAGCGCGTCCAGCACCACCTGCTCCAGCGCCGCCTCCGCCACCTTGCCCCGGAATTCCGCCAGCACCGTGTGATCGAACCCCGGATCATCCAGCGGCAGCCCCAGCAGGTACTTCCAGTCCAGCCGGGCCCGCACCGCCTCGGCCGCCAGCCGGTCAGTCAGCTTCTCCGCCCGCTGCAAGACGGTCACCAGCGCCAGCCGCGACGGAGCCCAGCCCGGCCTGCCCCGGATCCCGAACGCGACCGCGAAGTCCTCATCGGCCAGCCACTGGCCCAGCAGGTCCCGGATCTCCACCGCCAGCGGCCGATCCGTCTTCCGGGAACCGTACATGGCCTCAATCGCTGTGGCGATCTGCGGATCCGGCTCCGGCCAGGGGGCAGGCTGCATACACACGACATACCCATTCTGCGGCCGGGACGAGGGGAAGGAACGACCGCAGAAAGGATCATGGCCATGAGAACAGCCCGAATCGAGCACCTCGCCCGGCCTGTCGCGAATAAGCCACCAGTCTCAGGTGGCCTTGGGGACGCCGTGTGGCGTGAAAATTTACGCGTGCTGGCCCGCCGTAGCGGGCTTGGGTTCGCTGCCGCGCGCGTGGCACGGTCGGCGTGCCGGATCCGGCTGTGCCGGTTGCGGCGTGGTTGCCAGGATGGGCGTGGCCGTCCGCTGACGTCGACGACCCTTGGCGGGTTTGACCCCGTCCACCAGTCTGATCGCCGGGAGCTGCTTTGAGGGCCGTGAATTGGTGCTTCGAGCCCGCGGACCAGATTTCCGCTTGCCCACAGCTCCCGCGGACGGCCACGACCGTTAACCGCATTTCCAGCATAGGAGAGTCACGGTGGAAGAGGTGGAAGACGAGCCGCTGTTCGCCAACCGGGTCGCCGGCATCGACATCGGCAAGAAGGAAGTCATGGTCACCATCCGGGCGCCCAGCGACACCCGGCGCGGCCGGCGGCAGCAGGAGACCCGGGAGTTCCGCGCCACCCGGGCCGGCCTGCTGGAGCTGGCGGACTGGCTGCGCTGCTGGGGAGTGACCAGGGTCGGGATGGAGGCCACCGGGGATTACTGGAAACCGGTGTACTTCCTGCTGGAGCGGGAGGGCTCCGACTGCGTGCTGTATCACGCATCGCAGGTCAAGGCGCTGCCCGGGCGGCCGAAGTCGGACAAGCTGGACTCGGTGTGGCTGGCGAAGATCACCGAACGCGGGTCGCTGCCGTCCAGCTTCGTGCCTCCGGAGGAGATCCGGCGGCTGCGCACCCATACCCGCTACCGCAGGCACCTGGTCCAGGCCCGCACCGCCGAGAAGGCCCGGTGCGAGAAGCTGCTGGAAGACGCGCACCTGAAGCTGTCGTCGGTGATCACCGACGTCCACGGGGTGGCCGGGCGGGAGATGCTGACCGCGATTATCGCCGGGGAACGCAACCCCAAAGTCCTGGCGCAGATGGCCCGGACCCGGATGCGCGGCAAGATCCGCCAGCTGGAAGAGGCCCTGGACTGCTCGTTCTTCACCCAGGAGCACGCCTTCGTGCTGAAGATGATGCTCGGCAATATCGACCACCTCACCGCGCAGGTCAAGGAGCTGGACACCAAGATCGCGGTGCTGTGCGAGCCGTACCAGCGGCAGATCGCCCAGCTGGACGCCATCCCCGGCTTCGGGATCGTCACCGCCCAGGACATCATCGCCGAGATCGGGGTGGACATGACCGTCTTCCCCACCGCCGGGCACCTGTGCTCCTGGGCCCGGCGCTGCCCGCAAGTCGCCTCCTCCGCCGGCAAGCGCAAGGGCAGCAACGCCACCGGCCACGGCAACCCCTACCTCGGCGGCGCGCTCGGCGAGGCCTCCGCCAACGCCGGCCGCACCCAGACCTTCCTCGGAACCAAATACCGGCGGCTCGTCAGGCACATGCCCAAGAAGAAAGCCCAGGGCGCCATCAGCAGAAGCCAGCTGGTCATCTGCTACGAACTGCTGTCTGACCCCGAAGCCGTCTACGAAGACCTCGGCACCGACTACTACGAGCGGCGCGCGAACATCCGCCGCGAAGTCCGCAGCCACGCCCGCGCCATCGAACGGCGCGGCTGCAAGGTCATCCTCGAACCCATCGAACCCGGCCTCGACCCCGACATCCTGCCAGTCACCAAAGCCAGCTAGCCCCAGCGAATAAGAGCCGACGACGCTCCGCGCCGCCGGCTGCTGCCGCCTGCCCAGCCCAGGTCCTATTTTCGGACCAGGATCGTTCATGTAGTCGTCGAGGTCGCCGTTGATGACCACGGCGCGGAGCTTGAGGATGACTTCGGCGCCGTCGGGGGTCCATCTGGCGCCGGTGATTCCGAAGCGGTCTTCGATGACGAAGCGGCAGGCTCCCTCGATCATCCCGGTGGCGATCGGCCAGCCGGCCGCGAGTGCCTTGTCGTACCGCGTGGACGTGTGGTTGTTCGTCAGGTAGGTGACCGCCTTGTCGACGTCGGTGAGGTCCAGGTGGCGGTTGCCGGGCTTGGCGCGGGCCTTGGCGGCGACGGAGGCCAGGGTGGCGGCGACTGCCTTGGCGCGGCCGTGCAGTACGCGCAGCCGCTGCCCGTCGGCCCATTCGCGGGCGGCTTGCGGGTCGCCGGGGTGCAGCGCGGCGGCGGCTTTGCCGAGGTAGCCGCTGACGTGGATGAAGTCGATGAAGACCGGGACTTTGAGGCCGCGGGTCCTGGCGTGGTCGTTGATGGCGGTGATCTGCTGCTTGTTCCCGTCGGCGAGGAACACCCGCTGGCGGGTCCGGTACTGGTCGCGGCGGTCGGCTTCGTCGAATGCGGCCCCGATCATCGCGGGGATGTCGTCGGTGATGGACGCCGCTACCCACTTGTCGCGTGCTTGCGGGCCAGGATGGGCCTTGCGGCGGGCCGGCGGGGCGGCGATGTCCCCGGGTTCGCGGACGGCGGGGGTGAAGGCGGCGACCGCGACGATCTCGGCCATCTTCTTGATCCCCGGATGCGCGCTATCGGTCTCCTTGCCGGCGCTGGCACGGTGCTCAGGCAGCATCGCGATGCCCTTGCCGTCGGCCTGCATCATGATCACGTCACTGTAGGGCAGGGCGGTGCCCGCGCCACGGGACCGCCAGGCGCAGAAGTCATCGGCCCAGGCGGCGAGGTCCTGGGCCAGGCCGGCCAGCTGCGCCCGCCGATCTTCACTCCGGTGCGGGCTTCGATGACGTCCTGGGCCTGCCCGTAGCCGCCTTCGGCCAGGTGATACGCGGCCAGGGCACGCAGCCCCAGCGAGTAGGGGTCATCGGGCAGGACCCACCGCGCATCGGCCGGGTACAGGTTGGCTTCGCGCCGGTTGCGGTAGGCCAGCCGCTCCGCCCGGACCGGCCCGAAGATGCTCACCACGCCCCGGCCGTGGCCTGTCTCGACGCTGCCGTGCCGGATCCCCGCGGCGCTGGTGACCTGCCCGATGCGTTCCTCGCGCGCGGAGTCGATGGTGAACGTGGCTTCCAGCAGCTGCCGCTGCAGCTCCCGGCCCGACCCGGCGATCGCCGTCTCCCGGTCCCCGTGATCCAGCGCGGCCTGCTGCGCCGTCCAGGTCAGCATCGAGGAGAACTGCTCTACCGGGCCGGCCAGCGCCGCCGCCAGCTCGCCGTCCACCGGGCCTGCGGTCCCGTCCTCCAGAACCTGTGTCACCGTCACCGAAACCGCCACTGCCATCGCCGGGCCTCCGTCGCCTGCCTAGGGCCGTTTTCCCTCCACGATCCCGGACCCGGCCCCGGAACCGGCGGAACCCGCGATCGGACACCACCCGGAACCCGCCTCCACGAACCCGCGTCCACCGCCGCCGACCAGCACAGATCGCCTCCGGTGACGCCCGCTACGTCCAGAGAAGTTCAGACCCTCCGCATTTAAAGAGGCTCGGGCTGGTATCAGTGCAAGCTCACGCCCCTCAAAAAGACGCACCCCTCGATCCCGTTCCTTTCCGGAGAAGATCCTATTGGATCCCCTGTCCGGAAACTCTGGGGCACCTCAGGGCCAGGGCCCGCGGGCCGCCCGCGGCGATCTCATCGAGCGCCCGCCACGTCGTGGGCACCGAGGCGACCACGCCGAAAAGCTCTTTCTGGTCGGCCAGCACCCGGAAGTCGCTGATCACCTCGCTGCCGTCAGCGATCGCGCAGGCCAGGTCCGCCGTCACCCGGCCGCGGTCGTGGATCAGCAGCCGCGGTGCGGCCAGTGCCCGGGACAGCCCGCCGGTCAGCCCGGTCTTGTCGGCCAGATGGCGCAGCAGGGCCAGCCCGGCGTGCGACACGATGCCCTGGCCGTCGGTGGTGACTTCCAGGCTCTTCGACCACCCGGTAAGGGCCGGGTAGCCCCGGGCGGTTTCCCGTGATAAATAACCCCAGAGTTCCCTGAGGTCTCAATAACTTCTATAGCCCCAGGACCTGGGCTTCCGTCGCTGATCTGCCGCTGTGCTGGCTTGTGATGGTTTCTCGGGTTTCCTGAAGGTCTATCGTGTCTATCGCTGGTCCTCCTGGATCAGTGAAGACAAGGGAGGCCCGGGCTTGAGCCTGGCCGTCGTACGAGACCTGCGTGACGCGCGCGCCCCGGCGGGGACTGATGAGCTGGCGGCGTTCGAGACCGATGTGCTGGCCGGGTTCGTCCTGGCCCGGGCGGCGGCCGGGCTGTCTGATAACACGATCCGCTCGGACGTGGCGCACCTGGAGCAGCTGCGGGCGTGGTTCGGCGGCCCGCTGTGGGACATGGAGCCTGCTGACGCCGATGCGTACTTCGGCAAGGTGCTGCGGGATGCGGCGAAGGGCACCCGGCTGGCCCGCTCGCAGGCGCTGAAGACGTATTTCCTGTTCGTTGAGATCCGGCACAAGGCCGAGATCCACCAGATGACCGGCCGGGTGGCCGAGTGCCCGGTCGATGAGATGAACCGGCCCCGGGGAGCGGGCCGGGCGGCGCTGCGGATCCCGCCGTCGGCGGGGCAGGTGGGCGTGCTGTTCGGCGGATGGCGGGCGGAGCTGGCGACCTGCCGCAAGTTCGCGCCGGCTGCCCGCAGCTATGCGGCGGCCCGGCTGATGGCCGAGGTCGGGCTGCGCGTGAACGAGGTCAGCCACCTCGATCTCGCCGACGTGAAGTGGGACCTGGGCCGGTTCGGGAAGCTGCACGTCCGCATCGGCAAGGGCGCCCGCGGGTCCGGGCCGCGCGAGCGGATGGTGCCGCTTATCAACGGCGCCGGGGCGACTCTTCGCTGGTTCATCCAGGACGTATGGTCCTGCTTCGATGATGATCACGCCCGCCCTGGTGCCCCGCTGTTCTGCTCCGAGCGGCGCAACGCCGACGGGACGGCGGCGCGGGCCGGCAACGAGACGCTGCGGTCCGACCTGGCCGCCGCGGCGGCGGAGCACCTGCCGGGCTGGCCGGAGCGGGTCACGCCGCATGTGCTGCGGCATTTCTGCGCCTCCCAGCTTTACCTGGGCGGGATGGACCTGGTCGCGATCCAGGAAACCCTGGGTCATGCCTGGGTCGCCACGACCATGAATTACATTCACGTCCACGCCACTCATGTCGAGGACGCCTGGATCGCCGGCCAGCAGCGGGCGGCTGATCGCCTGAAGGGATTGGGTCCGTGAAGTGGAACCTGCGCCTGGCCGCCGCCAACCGCGGCATCTGGAAGGCCAGCGAGCTGCAGCGGATGCTCGCCGGGGCCGGCCTGAGGATCAGCGCCGGGAAGATGTCCGGACTGTGGTCGGGCACCCCGGCCAGCATCAAGCTCGGCGACCTCGACGTCATCTGCGCCGTGGTGGGCTGCGGGGTGGAGGAACTGCTGATCCCCGAGCCCGGCAAGATCGGCCGTCCGGCCGGCGAACAGCACGATGAGCAACCCGCGGCCTCCTCCTCGCAGGCCGGGCCCGCTGTCACCCCCAGGCGCCGTGACGGGCGCTCGCTCCCGCCCGCCTGATGGCCGCGCGGATCCGGGCCGGCACCCCGGCCGGCAGCTGCCCGGACTGCCTGTCCTGGGGAGCCTCCTATGGCTCGCAGTCGTACTGCCGGGCCTGCTATGACTTCACCCGCCGTTACGAGCGCGGTCAGTGCGCGCGCTGCCGGCGGGTCATCGCGGTCAAGAAAGGCCACTGCCGGCTGTGCTGGCTGCAGGCCGGCATCGCGGCCGGGGGCCGCCGCCGGCTCATCGCCGGAGATTTCGCCACTGCCGGATACTGGCAGCTGTCCCTGGCGGGCATGAGCCGCCTGGGCAGCACCGGCCCGGCCCGGCGGGCCCCGCCAGACGGTCCCGCCCCGCCGGCCGCCGCGTCCGGCTGGACCCAGCTGCAGCTGAGCGCACCCGGCGAATCGCTGCACTTCGACAAGCGCCACTGGGCCGCCTCGGCGATCACCGGCCCGGCCCTGGAGCAGGCCAGGCGCATCGCCCGGAACCTGGCCGCCGCCCGCGGCTGGAACGACCGGATCATCACCGAGACCAGCCGCGCGCTGGCCGTCGTGCTCGCCGGCCACCAGCCCGGAGACATGATCGCCTGGTCCCAGCTCCCGGCGGCCCTGCACCGTCGTGACCTCAGCATCACCCGCACCGCCGAGATCCTTCAGCTCGCCGGGCTCCTGGACGACGACCGGATCCCGTCCTTCACCTCCCTGGCGCAGGAAAGGCTCTTCGCTACGGCAGGTTGTGTTGTCCTCGCCGATGATCACTGTCGGGTCGGGGGAGGCCGCAGGCTGAAAGCCCGCTGCCTCCGCCCGCCCTACCGAACCGCTCATGCAGTTTTCCCGCAAGCGGCTCTCAATGGGTATAGCCCTTCCGGCGGTAGTAGTCGCGCATGCTGGGAACCAGTTGCAGAAGGTTGACCAGGCCGTATTCACCGTAGAGGCGGGTCTCCGGCAGGGTGCGCCATCCGGCGTTACGCCATCGCTTGAACCGCCACCCCCAGATTCGCCGCACGATCCACATATTGAGCCGATTAAACAACCGGCGCACATTCGCCCGCCGGTAGTACATGCCCCAGCCCCGGATCACCGGGTTCAAAGCACGTATCAGCTCTTCCAGAGGCACAGCGATACGACGGCGCGTGAGCGCCCGTACCTTATCCTTGAACCGGTCAACCGACCGCTGCCGGGGAATCGCGTACAAGCCGCTACCACCTTGCCTGAAGCGCAGCCCCTTACCCAGGCCGATCTTATAGCCCAAGAACTCGAACCCCTGGCTGACGTGGACTATCCTGGTTTTCTCCGGATGAATCCGCAGGCCCAGTTCTCCTTCCAGCACCGCACGAGCGCTCGCCAGCGCTCGTTCCGCTTCCTCACGAGTCCGGCATACCACTAGCCAATCGTCGGCATACCTCGTAAGCTGGAATCCAGCCCGCTGCATCCGCTCGTCAAAGACGTGCAGATAAATGTTGCTGAGCAATGGGCTGATAACCCCGCCTTGTGGCGTGCCAGCGATCGTGCTTTCATAAATGCCGTCTCGCAGTGCTCCAGCCGTGAGTACCTGACGTATCAGTCTCAGCACCTTGCTGTCGGCGACCCGTTCGGCCACCAGGGCGACGAGCCGGTCATGCGAGATCGTCCCAAAGAAATCGGCGATGTCCGCATCGACGATCCATTTCCCGCCAGCCTGCAACTGTCCCCATATACGGCGCATAGCCATATGCGCCGACCGGCCCGGGCGGAACCCGAAACTGACCTCGGAGAACACCGGCTCGAAAATCGGCTCCAGGACCTGGCGCAGCGCCTGCTGGCACACCCGGTCGATCACAGTGGGTATACCCAGCGGACGTTTACCCGCCGATCCCGGCTTGTCAATTTCAACCCGGCGTACTGGCTGAGGGCGATAACATCCACCCGCCAGCCGTTGCTGCAGAACCATGAGATAACGGCCGCGCTCGCGCTCGAACCGGTCAATACTGACCCGGTCCACACCACCAGCACCCCGGTTTTCCCGCACACGCTCCCACGCCCGCGCCAGATTACGCGGGTCATGAACCTGACCGATCAGCGAGTGCGCCTTCCGCACCTGCACACGTTTCCTCGCTACCTGGCTCACCAGAACACCATCCCGGGTATCCTCAGCCGCGCCGCCTCGGTCATTGCCTCAGCAACCATCAGCCCGGCACCGCCTACTCACCCGGCATCGCCTCCGATGACGCCATTCCCACCGTGACCCCTTCCCCAGGCCGGTGCCTTTTGAGTCACCGCCCGCCGCCGCACCATCACGACGGTCCCAGGATTTCTGTTATTTCCTGGTTCATAAGTACCGCGGGTCACTCCGACTTCTCGCACGGCATCGCTTGCGATTTCGCCTCGCGGCTTATACGCCCAGCTACCCAGCTCCGTCGAGCGGGACCATACGAGATCTCCCGGGGTAACGCAGAGAGCTGTCCCACCGCGCCGCCCGCACACACCTTGTTGCGCCCAGGTGCCCCAAGTATTTCCTTCGCCCCCATAGTGCAGGCTCGGCATCACCTGGATCGGGCCGACCGGTTCGCCAATTTCGGCTACGGCTCGGTGTTTCGCCTCAAACCCTTCAGACCCCACCTCACGGTGGGCGCCCTGTCCTGCGCCACTGGTCAGCCTGACACGACAGCCCGCACTCACGACCACCGCCTCCACCTCCCAGTACCGCCCGGCGAGGCATTACCCCCGCCTTCGGCTACGGACCCCGCTTGGGGCCGGTCCGGCTGGACTTTCACCAGCAAGTTCTCTGCGCCGCCCGGCGCACACTATGGCCCCCTCCGACGCCCTCCCGGCTCGGCGCGACTTCCCGGTTGACGGTTATACGCACCGGCTGCTCCCGGGCCGCGAGCCCAGGGCCGGGTAAGGCCTCTCCAGTTCCCGCCTCCACCTTCCGAACGTTCCGCGCCCCTTACGGCGGGGGGTTCCTCGGCGCTGCGCTTCCAGGCTCTTCACGCCTTCCATGGCCTTCGCCGTGATACTCCCGGCTCGGCTCCCCCTTGATCCCCTTGCGGGGCTGGGCTGACGCCGCGGCAGGCTTCGCTTCATGCTGCGGACCGCTCGGTTGCTCCCACCATGTGGCTTTCGACGCTGGGCTCCGGCGCCGGACGTTACCCCCCGACGCCGCCAGCCTGCTACCAGGCTCCCTGGCAACTACCTGGACGGGACTCTCACCCGCTGGCGAAGACGAGCTTTCGAACACACGCGATCAAATCATCGAGCCCACCGCCCTCCGATCCCATCGCGCGTGCCCTCTGGACACGCAGTAGGCCGCCCAGCCCCGGATGACGGGGTTGAGCGCGGCGATGACTGCCGCCGCGTTCAGGCCGCGCAGCTTGCGCGTCTCGGCGGCGAGCCGTTCCCGGAGCCTCTTGATGGCCGCCCTGGACGGCTTGATCAGCAGCTTGCGGTGGTAACGGCGGACGTTGAACCCGAGGAAGCCGAAGCCCTCGCTGAGGTGGACGATCTTCGTCTTGTCCTCGTTGAAGGCCAGGCCCCTGGGCGCCAGCCACTCCGCGAGCCGCGCCTTAACCTGTTCGGCCTGCTCCTGGCTGTGGCAGAGCACGACCACGTCGTCGGCGTACCTGACCGCGACCGGGGAGCCTGCCACGGTTTCCCCGGCGTGGGTGCCGGAGGTCTTGCAGCGGACCCCGGCGGCCTCCTCCAGCCCGTGCAACGCGACGTTCAGCAAGCATGGTGAAATCACACCGCCCTGGGGAGTTCCCTCCCCGGTCGGCGCGAACCCCTTGCCCGCCTCGAACACGCCCGCCTTCAGCCAGCCCCGGATCAGGTCCCTGGTCGGAAACGACCCGAGAGCGGCGAGAAGATGATCATGGTCGATGCGGTCGAACGCCGCGGCCAAGTCGGCATCGAGCGCCCACACGTGCCGGGCCAGCGGCCCGGCACACACGTTGTAGATCGCCGCGATCGCGTCATGGCAGCCGCGGCCCGGGTGAGTCGGCGGAGGGAATCGCACCCCCCGCCGCTCGCAGGACCGGACGTGACGATCTCTCGTCATCCGGCCCCCACAGTCCGGCCGGAGGTGTGTGCGACGAGGTCCCAGTGGGCGAAGAGCCTGGGCTCTCGCCGACGGACACCGTATAGCCAGGCCCACGCCCTATCAGGCCTGCCCCGCAGTCGTTTGAATTTGTGCATTGCCCATCGAACAATGTGCTCGTCGATGCGCTTTGCGAGGAAGTACAACTCTGAGCGGTAGAAGCGCCCGTAATAGTTGATCCAGCCTCGCACCTGTGGATTGATATCCTCAGCGAGACCGGACAGATCCGTCCTGCTCCGACGTTTGAGGTGCCAGTCTCTGATCTGCTTTCCTTTCGCCTTCCTCGCCTTGTTGCTCATGGCCGGATTGAAGCTTACAAAGAAGCCCCGCGGGCCTCGGACAACTCGCGCCCGGAAGGTATATCCGAGGAAATCAAAGCTGGTGTGCTCAGAATTTCCCCGGCGGATCGCATCCTTACAATATGCGATCTTTGTCTTCTCCGGGTGCAGTTCGAGGCCCACGGCCGCGAACCGGTCGGCGACGGCAGCCAGCAGACGCCTGGCCTGACCCTCAGTCTTGCAATGGGCGATAACGTCGTCCGCGTACCGTTCGAACGGACAGGCCGGGAACTCCCGGTCCATCCACCGATCAAACGCATAATGCATGAACAGGTTAGCCAGCACAGGTGAGATGGGGGACCCCTGCGGGGTCCCCTTTTCCCGCGCCGCCACGGTCCCATCCGGCATCTGCATCGGGGCTTTCAGCCACCGCTCGACGCACAGCAGGACCCAGCGCTCACCGGTGTGGTGAGCTACCGCCTTGAGCAGCAAATCATGAGGAACGCTGTCGAAAAAGGCCCGGATATCAAGATCTAGAATCCAGCCGAGCCGCCAGCAGCGCTCCCGGGTCACGGCCAGCGCGTCATGGGCATTTCGCCCCGGACGATAACCGTAACTGTCATGGTGGAAAATCGGCTCTAGCTTCTCTTCCAGCAGCATCGCTGCCGCGGTCTGCGCCACCCGGTCTGCCGTGTTCGGCACCCCGAGAATCCGCACCCCCAGACCATGATCTTTCGGTATCTCTACCGCTCGGACCGGCCCCGGGAAATAACTCCCCGATGACATCCTGTTCCACAAAAGGTAGAGATTATCCCTCTCCCGCTCGCCGAACTCGGCGATACTCACGGCATCTACGCCCGGTGCGCCCCTGTTGGCCCGGACCTTCTCCCACGCCCCGTATATCAGGCGCTTATCGATCTCAAACGACTTCACCTTCGGCTTGGGTCTCGCCAGCGGCTCCTCCCCGATAGGGTTGGCCGCCGGTTGACCCTGGTCTGCCCGGCCCCTTGGCTCCAGCCCCATTACAGGGCCTTCCTCGCTACTACGGGCCGGCCCGCCCCTGTGCCCCGCCTCGGTACTCTGCCGCTCGCGGTTTCTGCCGCTCGCGGTCCTCCCTCTCGCGACCAGGCAGCAACACCCCGGCCGACGGCATCGGGACGACAGGTTCTCCTGTTCCATGCCAGCGCCCGCGACGGGCTCACGCCACCTCTACACCGGACACCACCAAGACAGCATGCAGTCAGCTTCCTGGCTGAGGGCCCGCCCGCAGGGCGCGCCTTTGTCCCGGGACTTCCGACCGGCCCCGGTTTTGATGTCGGCATTCTACGGTTTCGATGCGTCAGCAGTGGTTCACACATGTTCGTCTTCCCGTCGCACACCTCGCCCCGCTCCCGGCGGGACTTTCCCGCATCGCTCACGACCCCGGCTCTTAACCGACGCCGCATGCGGTGGTTTGGGACCTCCGACTGCCCGGCGATCCCGGAGGACCTACCTCCATCACTGGCACAGCACGGTTCATGACGGCGATCATCTACCTCACGTCACTCCCCTTTCAGGACACACGCCGGAACCCATAGGAGCGGGGCTCGAACCGGGCCTCCCACTCAGGCTCCAGCGCGTGACGGACCCTTTGCTGGTGGCAGCGGTCCAAAAGCACGGGAATGCCGAGCGGCCTCAGCTTCGCACGGTTTGATGCCTTCGGGATATACACGCGTCGGACCGCGCGGGGACACCACGACGCGATGGACTGGTGCACCCGCACCGCCACCTCCGCCCTGGCCTGGGAGGTCAGCGCGACCTCCCCGTCAATCCCGGCGGTCTTGCGCCCGGTGTTGCGCTGCGTCACCTGCCGCACGCTGACCAGCGTGTTAGCCCGGCTCCGCAGCATCAGCTTCTGCAGGTTCCTGACCTTCGGCCAGTCACCTTCCTGCGACGCCTTGAAGATCCGCTGCCGCAGCCGCCGTACCTGCCCCTCCTGCGCCCGCCAGTCGATCCGGTCCCACTGGGAGGGTGCGTCGCGGGGCTGGTCCTCCGGTCCGTTCGCTTTGGGGGCCATCCTCACCGGAGCCACCACGGGAGTGACCCAGGTGCCGCCATCCCATACCGGGGTGGTGAAGCTGTAGCCCGTCATCGCGTCCAACTTGCCCTTCGGTTCCGGCGATCTTGGCCGCCTGGCTTCAACGGCTCACCTGCCTCATGTCAGCGCGCTTTCGCGCCCGGCCACCAGGCCCGGTATCCGGCCAGTTATGCAGCGCCCCCGGCGGGAGAACCGGGCATGACGGCGCTGGTTTCCTGCTGCCTTTCGGCCGCCGGCATTCGCTTCTTGGGCATCCTGTCCCGCCCGGGGGTTCCGCCCCTCTTACGATCGGCCTACCGCGCCGCAAGCGGCGCGGACCCGAGCAGGGTTTCCATGTTCCGCACGCGTGAGACGCGGCCGGGGCCGGGCGCCCTCTATACCCCGGGGACGGCGGTGCCTGCACGGCCACGTGTGCATCCCGTGACCGCCGCCCGCTGCCTTACAGCAGCCGGTCCCTGTCACCCCGGTGCCACAACCCGTCCCGGAGTGTCTCTCTCACGAGGCATCAGCAAGGGTTCACTGGCGTTCGCCCCTCCCGGCCATTCCCCTCACCTGTGGTCCCCAGACGGAACGGGGACCCTTGGGCTTTACCCTGGGCTTCACACCCGGCTGAGCAGGACCCAGCCGCGCATGCCCGGGTAGGGACGAGCCTCAGGCACTAGCCCGGAGTAACGCCATCGCCATCAACGACCTCCCTCGACGCACTCACTCACCACGAGCGACCTCACGTCGCAATTCACTTTTGAGGTGCTCCTCGAACTTGCGTTGATAAGGGCTTCAGCACTCTTATCGTCCCAGTTCAGGAGCACCTTTTAGGGTCAACGCGCCGGTCAGCTAAGCATCCCGGTGAAAAGCTGGGGCTGGGAGACACCTGCAGCGTCCGTAGACGGCACGGGGGCATGGGGGTGGTGTCATTGGGGGAACGACAGCGGCGGTCTCAGGGCCGTGCAGCGGGTGTTCTAGCTGCGACGATGCCACTGCTCCCGGCCGCGAACTACTACCCGGGTACCCCGCCACTGTCCGCTGTTCAGCATCCGGCAGGGGCATACCCCTACCGGCGCGCGAAGCGCGACTTCGCGAACGTGCTCGCGCTGGAGCCAACTCCACTGGACGGGCGCATCTGGGTGCCTTGCAGCGCGCCCGCCATCGATGCGTCCGACATGCCTGAACTCATCGCGTTCCCGGTGGGCTCTCCGCAATGCCCCGGAGGGCATCACGGTCAACGGTCAGTTGGACGACCGAGGTGCGTAATCCTCCCCGTCGTCACCAGGCAGCCTCAGTACCTATGTTGATGTGCCTCCGTACCCAGACAAAGATCACCAGCTGGAACACCTCGTATGCCAGCTCTGGCACCACCAGGGCCGTGGTCACCATACCCTTCCAGCCAGCACACCGCACCGCCATCACACGCGGCGTAACAGCCAGCACAGCAAGACCAGCCAGCAGCAAGGCCAGCCAGATCCCGGAAGTCATTACGGCGAAGGGGATTGCAGCCAATGCCAGTAGCGGGAGTCCGACCGCTAGCCTCTTGAGCACGCCCAGGGCACGCCCCGAAACATGGTCGTCCTGCCCGTAGCCGTGCCATTCCTCAAGGGTGCCACGCTGCCACCGTATCCGCTGCCGCGCCAGCTTACGCAGGCTAGGCATGTTCCGGGTAACACCCGTGCACCCACCGCCAGGGCAGAGACACCGGTAGCCGAGGGTGCGCAGCGCCATCGTTATCTCCGTGTCCTCAGACAGCGAAGACACTACGTACACGCCTGTCCCCGTCCCATCGGGCAGCTCGCCGGACCCGCGTGCCTGCTGGACGTGCTTCAGCGCTCCCGCGCGGAAAGCAACAGCCTGACCGGTCAGGTCGGGTGCCTCACCGCCAGCGCGGTCAATCAGCCGGGCGTACCGGTATAGCTCGTTGCGCTGGAGCTGGCCGAGCAGCCCGCCGCCGGGCTGGCCGTAGAACACCCCGCCGACTGCCCCGACGTCGCCCTGCTTCATCCCAGCGGCGGCAATGGCGAGAAATTCCGGTGAGAGCTGCGTGTCGGCGTCCTGCACCAGCACGATATCGTCATCAGCCAGGCGGACCAGATGAGCATCATCGAAGAACTGGTTCAGCGCACCAGTCTTCTTCTGCGTGTTGCCCACAGTCTCCACGACCTGCGCACCCGCCGCTCTCGCCAGACGGGCGGTGTCGTCGGTGCAGTTGTCCGCGATGACGTAGATCTCGTCCGGTGGGCTGGTCTGCTGGCGGGCCGACAATACTGCGGCCCCGATGAACACCGCCTCGTTGTGCGCTGGAATGCAGACTATAACTTTCATGATGCTTTATCCTGATGTGGTGAGTAATCGTGCTCGTCGTCACCGGGCAGCCAGTACGGCGGATGCTGCGGCCGGGCTCTGCGCGTGATCAGCTTGACAATCTGTTCAAGTGTCATTTTGGTTCCCCCCCTTACACGGACGGTCCCTATCTGAACCGTTCACCACCGGGCCCCGAAGGGCACCACGGTCAGCGATCAGGTCTACATGTCGGTGCCATCGTCAAGCGTCTCGACGCCACTAGCCCTCTGCTCACCAAGAGCACCCGGCAGGAGGTCCAGGGTACCCTGGCCACATTGCCCCAGAGACTGTGCTCCATGAGGTACTGCCATCGGAATTGATTGTAACGTTGGCTACGGCTTCAGTTCCGTTCGAGAATTGCAGGGCAGCCTCAATCCCGCGAAGCCCGTTATTCAGCGTAACGATCTGGGAGTTGAGGGACAAGCCTCCAGAACTTCGGCTCCACCTTCGGCTCCACCTGTTGCCGTGCTGCCGACAAGACTGCTCGCAACACTGGTAGGCGTCTGGGCCGTAGGCGGTGACGCTGGCGCCCCATCGTTTGTTCCTGCCGTTCCTCCTGAGCTGCCGCACGCGGCGAGACCGAGGCCTGCGGCCAGTGCGATGGCCGGTATTGCTATGAACTTGATATTCATTTGTCCTCCCGCGAAAATATGCTCAGTCTGAGCCGTTCACCCCCGAGAGTCAGCGGTCAGCTTGCTCACATCCGGCCGATGACTTCGGCGCGCTTGACGGCGAACTCATCGTCGGTCAGCAGGCCATCGTCGTGGAGCTGGTTGAGCCGGGCGAGGACATCGGCCGGTGAGCCATGGTCCGCCGGGCGGTTGGGCTTGCTGGCCGTATTGAATGCCAAGGCCCAGGCGCGCAGTTCCTGTCCGTACTTTGCCTTGATAGTCAGCCGGTCGACCACCGCGCCGTTGACCTTGATGTCCGCGTAGATGTCGCCCTCGATCCCGGCAACCCCGAGCAACGCAGCGCGCGTATACGTGGGAGCCCCGGCAGCCACGTTGGTGAGGAGGACAGCGACCGCGCCCTGTTCGATCAGGCTGTCGATGTCTTCTTTGCTGAACTTGCCGGACAGGCGGATAATGTCGTACACGTCGGCCTGGTCCTTGTCGTGGTTGAAGTTGGTACTCATTGTCTTGCTTCCCCCTTGTTGCGACGATTCTGTCTGAATCGCTCTCCGCAATGCCCCTTTCGGGGCGCGATAGTCAGCGGTCAGGTAGAAGGGGTAACGGTGATGGTGAAGGACCAGGAGCCGGTCGCCGTGACCGACAGGTGGTAGGCGTTGTCGCCACCAGGAGTGGGGTACACCGTGGTCGTGGTGCCACCCGAGACGCCGATGGTGTTGACGATGGACTGGTCATCCGAGCTGGACTGGATGTCCGCGATCATGTTGTCGCCCTCGGATTCGCCAGCCATGATGTTGCCCGAGTATTCGCCAGCCATGATGTTGCCCGAGTAGCTGTAGGTGACCACGACGGATGACACATCGTCAGGAATGTTGAACGTGGGGCTGCTCCAGTTACCGGTACCGCTGTACTTGTAGACCGTGTTCTGCGGAGCAGCGGGCGTGGTAGCGACGGGTGCCGGTGCCTGCGTGGTCGGAGCAGCCGGGGCCGAGGTTGACGCAGCAGCGGGCTTGCTACCGCCTCCCGCTCCGCCCGCGATACCGGCGATCATCCCGATTAGAGCGATACCGATAACGGCAGTCCAAATCTTGTGAGCCTTCATCCAGCTAAACATCGTGCCCCCCGGTGCCGAAAAGCCTCATTTCACTCTCGGTTAACGGAATCCTACGCAGCGTGCATCATGGTGCTTAGAGCAGGATGACCGGGAAATCAAGTCCGAATGACCGGGGCCAAAATGACCGGGAAAGCAGAGGCAAACGGCCCCAGGAGCCACACAGACGGTCTAACGCGGGGTAGGTGGTGTCATCAGGCGCGAAGCGCGACTTCGCGAACGTGCTCGCGCTGGAGCCAACTCCACTGGACGGGCGCGGATGAGCTAATGTTCGCTGAACCGGAACCAGCAGCATTGTGAACATTAACCGCGATGACGATGCCAAGAATAATACTAATGATAATCCCTATGGCAATGACCCAGGCGATAAACGCCGTAGCCTTCCTTGTTTCCGCTGAGTTATACTCCATGCGCTCGTCATGGTTCATGTCCTGATAGGTGCGCTTAGATGCTTGCTTCACCTTAGGCGCTTGCGCATGATCCCCAGCACCCTCATTGCCATACAGCTTGTTGATAATTCCCATGATGTTCTCCCCCCGAGATATTCTGATCCGTTCGCCACCGCGCTCCGAAGAGCGCGATAGTCAGTGAGCCTTTTTCATCCAGTTTTGGCTTCGTGGATTTGCAGGGTGTGGATGGCTTTGGCGAGCTGGCCGGCGCGCCACGGGCAGCAGCGGAGTTTGCGCAGGATGCGCCACGTCTTGAGCTGGGCGTTGGCGCGTTCGCCGGGTGAGCGCAGGCGGGCGTGGGCCCGGTTGGCCTGCTTCTGGGACTCTGGTTTGTTCTTCCCGCGGTAGGGGGTCAGGACGCAGGGACGCGGCAAAGTCGTGAATTGAGGCTGTGACCTGCGGGTGCCGTAACGGCGGTTGATGGGCCCGGCGTGTCCGCGGGCGGCGGGCGGGGCCCGGGCGGAACGATGGAAGTTCCTACGCTCACCATCGTCTGCCACGAGAGACCCCAGCCCGCCGATGACATCTTCGCCTATCCCGGCTGCCCGCAGCCAGTACCTGCTCGATCTCCTTGCCCAGGTCCCGGACCCGAGGAAGAGGCGCGGGCGCCGGCACGCGCTGGCCGGCTGCTGGCCGTGGGGATCGCGGCGGTGATCGCGGGATCGAGGTCGTTCGCCGCGATCGGGCAGTGGGCCGCCGATGCGGGCCCGGAGGTGCTGGCCGTACTGGGCGCGGCGCGCGGCCCGGCGGAGGAGTCCACCTTCCGGCGTGCCTTCGCACTGGTCAGCCCCGATGTGCTCGACCGGGTTCTCGGTGCCTGGCTGCACACCAGGGCGGTGCAGGCCAGCGGCCGGCTGGTGATCGCGATCGACGGCAAGGCCGTCCGCGGTGCGAAGGACAAGACCGGGAAGGCCCCGCACCTGGTCGCGGCGCTGGCGCACGGCATCGGCGCGGTCCTCGGCCAGGCCGCGGTGGACGCGAAGCCGGACGAGATCCCGGCGGTGCGGGAGCTGCTGAAGGCGTTCGCCAGCCTGGCCGGCGCCGTCATCACGATTGATGCCCTGCACACGCAAAGTGACACCGCGCAGGTCATCACAGGCCAGCAGGCGGACTACGTGATGACCGTCAAGGGCAACATGCCGACCCTGTACAAGCGGCTAAAGAAGCTGCCCTGGGCCGCCGTCCCCGCGTTCTCGGCCGTGAGCACGGACCACGGCCGCCGGACCCGCCGGACGATCAAGGTGGCGCTGGTGCCGGCCTGGATCGAGTTCGCCGGCGCGGCCCAGGTCGCACAGCTGCGCCGCACCGTCACCAGGAACGGAAAGAAGACCGTCGAAGTCGTCTACCTCATTACCAGCGACCGCAACGCCGATCCCGCCACCCTGGCGGCCTGCGTGCGGGGCCACTGGGAGATAGAAAACCGCCTTCATTGGGTCAGGGACGTGACCTATCAGGAAGACAAATCCCTGGTCAGGACGGGAAACGCGCCGCGGGTGATGGCGTCGCTGCGCAGCCTGGCCATCAGCCTGCTCCGCATCGACGGCCACGCCAACATCGCCGCCGCCAACCGTCACCATGCCCGCGACCCGCAGCGCACGCTCAAGCTACTTCAAACCGCATGAACGACTTTGCCGGGTCCCTGGGTCAGGACGTGCTCACCGGCGCCGTGGTAGCCCTTATCGGCCAGGGTGATCAGCCCGGCAGCGGCCAGCTCCCGCAGGATGCCCCAGATCCGGGCCGCTTTCAGGTCGTGGACGGCGCCGGGCAGCGGCCCGGACACCCACAGAATGTCCCCGGCCGGGCTGGCGATGACCTGCAGGTTCATGCCGTGCCTGCGGTGCTTGCCGGAATAGAACGGCCGGTCGGCCGCGAGCCGGTCGACGGGGATGAGGGTGCCGTCGATGACCACGTAGGCGTACCCGGCATCCTTGGCGTCCTGCAGTGCCTGGCGCAGCTTCGGCGCCCGGGCGGCCAGCAGCGCCACTGTCTCGTTCACATACCGCCACGCGGTCGCGGTGCTCACCTTGAACCCGGCGGCGATCTCGGCGAACGGATCCCCTTTACGCACGTAGGCCAGCACGAGCAGGGCCTGCCCGCCGGGGGTGAGCTTGCGCCAGGCCGAGCCGATCCCGGCCCGGTGGCGGCGGATGATCCCGGCGACATAGGTGAGGGTCTGACGCGACAACGGCAGCGCGGCACGGTAGAAAAGCACAGGAGCCCCTGGTATCGAGCTGATCTTGGTCGATCGCCTCATTTACCAGGGGCTTCGCCACGCCCCAGCGGCGACACGCCGCACCGTCACCAGACCGTGACAGACCCGCCACAATCAGGATGAAAAACGCTCACTATGCTAGTTGCCTCGCAGTGGTACACATCGAATGGGTTCCTGGCTGGCGCTGGGATCGCCGCTACCGTGCTAGTTGGCGGGGCGGGAGTCTGGATCACATATCTTGTAAGCATTCCTCGACGCCAGTTGCTTTACAGCTTGCAATCGTGCACATCTTTGCTCAATGCATCAGCAGATGCTCGCAAGAACATAAAGATTTTTCATCTTGGTAAAGAGTTGAAAGACCCTCATATAGTCAAGATATCTTTGAGTAGTAAGGGCCGTAGCGATATCCCAAGCAGCGCATTCGATCAAGGCCGTCCAATCGTACTAGAGGTGGGTGTTCCCATTGTCGGACAACTTCCTACGGACGTCGGTGCAGGCCCAGCCCCCACAGTGGACCTTCAAAATACTGCGCTGAGTATTGGGCCAGATCTTATTAGTAAGCGACAGCAGATAGAGTTCAATCTCCTAACCGATGGCGCGACCAGCCACCTCGCCTGCGAGAGCCATTTAATCGATGTTAAAGTCCGGGAACAGTCTTTGGCAGAATATAGCAAAACTTTCGTGCGATCCACGTCAGTATTTTACATAGGTGCCGTTATTTTTGCGGCTATTATTGTAACAGGAATATCTAGGTTCGTCGGTGCGATTATTGCTCTTATATTGATGACTGTTAACGTAGTGGCTCTTGCTATAGCGTACGTGGATCAGTTCTCTAAACGATTTCGGCGCTTAGAATATGAGGGGCCGTTGTGCTCTTCTGGCAGCCGTTAAGAGGCTCTTGGAAGTTAATCGGGATCGTGTTGCCGTCTGGTTACCAACCGCGTCCTCTTCCTGGTTACGTGTCGTGAGCGCCGTCGTGAACCCCTGGTGCAGGCCGTCCGGACGCGCCGGCGCTGGCTGGCCGGGTTGCGGAACCCGTATGCCATGCGGGCTTCGAGCTTGGCGAGCCGGTTCAGGCTCTCGGAAACGGCGTTCGTGACCCCGGTCAGGACCGCCGCGACGATCTCGTCCTCCCACCGGGATACCGTCCTGGCCAGGGACAGCAGCTCGGGGATGTCATCGTTTTGGGCGCACCAGTCGCAGCAGGCGAAGAGCGGCCGCGGACGTCGCGCTCGCACGGGGCCGAGCCGGTGACGCGGGCCCGCAGGTTCAGGACGTCGCGGAGTTTCTCCTTGCCGATCCAGGCCGCAGCGATCTCCTGCCCGGCCGGATCACTGCCCAGGGCGGCCATGACCTTGGCGAACTGGCCCGGTGACAGGTGCTCCAGGTTCTGCACTAGCAGGCCCTTGATGCCATACTCCGGGTCGCCGGTCCGGCCGCGGCGGCCGTATTTGCCGCGCACCACCCGGCGCCGCACGTCCCCGGTCATCTTGACCGCCAGGTGCACGACGTGGAACAAGTCCGCCACCAGCTGCGCGCCGGGCAGCATCCGGCGCACCGCGGAGGCGTAGATGGTGCACATGTCGATCGCGACGACCCGGACCGCGTCCCGCCACGCCGGGGTGGCCAGCGCCAGCCAGTACGCGGCGTCATCAGCAGTGCGCCCTTCCACCTGCCCCAGCAGCCCCTGGCCGCCGGACAGGTCGAAGAAGCAGGTATGCCACCGGTCTGCGAGCAGCACGTACTCCCCGGTGTCCTCATCGATCCGCCACCGGGGCCGGCCGCGGCGGTGCTCGTCGATGCCCAGGTGCGCCACCGGTGCCGGGGCCTGCTCCAGCAGTGGGTCCGCCCGGGCAGCGAACGCCCCGTGCGCGACCGGCCAGGACATGCCGTTACCCCGGGCCGCCTCCGCCGGGGTGATGCCGCGCTCCGCGATCTCCGCCGCGGCCTGCTCCCGCAGCCGCCCGGTCAGCCGGCACCGCGGCGGCACCTGCGGCACCCACTCGGTGAACGTCTTCCGCTCACACTCCCCGGCTTCACATTTCCAGCGCCGCTTCACCCACCACACCTGCACCGCATCCAGGCCCCGGGCCACATCCCGCGGCTGGGTCAGCACCTGCTCATGGACCCGGCCCGCCACAGTGCCGCAGTCCGGGCACGCGCTAGCGGCTGCGTGATCAGTGACCGCCCATACCTCCACCGTGCCGCCCGGCCCGGACTCCGCATCGGTGACCTGCAGGCCCTCCACGCCGAATAGCACAGACGCCGTATCGTGGAACACGATGCCCGCGGCTTTCTGATGATCTTGAAGTCTGTCGGAAGACCCAAGATCGTAGGAGCCGCGGGCTCCTTGGTCAGGGTGACACGCTGGTACCGGCCGCGCGAACTGGCAAGACCCCGCATCTGCCGGGCACCTTCAGCAACAGAGGAAGTCACCCAGAGTTATCGGGCGAAAGCAGCATCCCGGTTAACTTCGAAGAGCCCGTTAAGAGTCTTGTAGGTTCGCCGCGTGTGCTTCGGGCCTGGCCTTCGGCCTGGCCCTTGCCGTCAGGCCCGCTGGGGCGGCAGAGGTCTCCGGGGTCAACGGCGCGCCAAAGGCATGTCCCGCGTAGCGGGATGTGAAGCACCGTTGAGGCTAGAGGAGCCGACCCGGACAATGCGCGGCGGTCCGCCCCGTGACCGTGACCCTTCCCGGCGACGGCGCATCTCGCGTGAGGCAGACGGCCTGGTCCTCGCGGCCGGGTGTGAAGCCGCCGCGCAGGCCGACGCCGAGGAACGAACGGACTTGGGTGCGGAGAGAGCACTGTCCTAGTAGTACTTTGTTAGGTCGGAGTGAGAGTGGCGGCGAGCCGGTCAAGGGTTAAGGGCTGGCAGCATAGGGGGCAGGCGCCGAGGATGAGGGCGAGCACGAGCTGCAGTTCTCGCAGGGCCTGGTAGAGGGTCATCCCGGCGCAGGGACTTTTGGGTCGGTGCGGATCATGGTGCAGAAGGCCTGGGCGAGGACGGCGAGGGTGACGTGCCGGTGCCAGCCGGTGAACGAGCGGCCCTCGAAGTGGCCCAGGCCCAGGCCGGTCTTCAGCTCGCGGTAATCGTGCTCGACCCGCCAGCGGATCTTGGCCATCCGGGCCAGCTCGGCGATCGGGGTGTCCGGCGGGAGGTTAGACCGAAGTTCCCCCCGAGCCGATTGGTCAACGCGTTTGACCAGGTGGTAGAGCCCTTGATCACGGAAATTACATGACTACGTAGTCATGAGCTGAGGCTGTTTCACCTGGTCAGCGCCTATATCGGTTCGCCACTGGGGGGAACTACGGGTTAGACAGCCAGTAATCGGTGGGCTCATCGGCTCCGGGCGGCCATTCGGCCAGCAGCCAGCACTCCGGCAGGCTGCCATCGGCCGCGCGGGGGATGTCCCGGTTGGCTGGCCGGACCCGTATGGCCAGGAAGTGACTGGTCATGGCGGCGTCAGGGTTGTCCCTGGTGGCCTTGGTGCCCTGCCGCCAGGTCACCGGGGCGATCATGTCCGCGCTGGCGATGGCGAGCTGGCGCAGGGGCAGCGGCCGGGCGCGGTAGCGGGGAACGCCGGGCCGCCCCCGGCCGCTGCAGGCCATCATCTCCGGAACGGCATCGTGCGGGTAGGCGCTGGTGGTGCCCTTGACCGCGACTGCGTACTGCCAGCCGCGGGCGGCCAGTTCCAGGCGGAAGGCGGTGTTATCGCCATAGCCCGCATCGGCCGCCACCGCCGGCCGCGCGCCGCCGGCGGCGGTGATCTCCTCCAGCACGCCCCACCCGCCGGGGCCGGCCATCTCGTCGATCATCTCCAGCGCCAGCCGCCACTTTTCGGTATGCCGCACCTGACCGGGGATGCCGGCCCGCTCGCGGCGGCGGCGGGCCCGGGCCGCCTGGGCCGGGTCGGCCAGCGCCTGGTCATCCCAGGATTCCGGGCAGAACAGCCGCCAGTCCGCCGCGCAGGAGGCGTGCTCGTTCACCAGGTGCACGCTGACGGCGACCTGGCAGTTGGCGACCTTGCCCAGCGTCCCGGAGTACTGCCGGGCCACGCACGGCGAGGCGGTCCCGTCCTTGGCGAACCCGGTGTCATCGATCACCAGCGCCTCCACCGGCTGGCTGGCCGCGAACCACCGCGCGACATTCCGCCGCACCGCCGCATAATCCCAGGTCGAGGACGTGATGAACTGCTGCAGCCGCTGATGATCTATGCCCAGCCGCGCCGCCATCGGCTGCATCGACTTGCGCTGCCCGTCGGTCAGCAGCCCGCGCACATACAACTCACCGGCCGCCCGCTGGTCCTTCCGCGGCAGCCCGCCGAGCATCTCCGCGGCGAAATCCAGCAGCCGGGGCCGGACCTCCGCGATCTCCTGAGGGGTCATGCCGGTATAACACCGCAGGACCCGGCAACCATACCCGACCTAACAAAGTACTACTAGGGCGTGGTTGATCGGGGAAACCGAGTGGGCTGCCGTCGCCCCGCTGCCGGGCCACGAGCGTTCATCCTGAGCCAACTGTCCCGAGCGCCACTCCTCGTGCGAGGCTTACGGGCGCTTAGCCGACCGGTGCCGGGAGACGGGTCACGCCGGGATCTGCGGGGAGCCCAGAGATTCCCCCGGACCACCCGGCCGCCCCGAGAGGCGATTGGTTGCCGAACGTCCGATAAGTGTCACGTTAGGTGACATTGGACCCTGCTTCCTCCGGCCATCTGGCCCGGTCATTTGGACCTGATTTCCCGGGTCATCCCGCTCTGACCACCATGATGCACGCTGCGTAGGATTATGTTAACAGAGGGTGAAATGCGGCTTTTCTGCACTGGGGGACAAGGTAATGAAACTCAGCAAGAAGCTCATCGCAATTCCGGCACTCGCGCTGGCAGCGGGCCTCAGCCTCAGCGCATGCGGCTCTGCAAAGGCCCCTGTGGCTGCCCCTGCCGTCACCCACACGGTGACCGCACCGGCTGCTGCTCCGAAGCCCACCACGCCCGCACCTACTACGCCCGCACCGGCCCCGGCCAAGACCGTCTACGTGCAGCCTGCCGCGCCAGCGCCCGTGTACGTGGCACCGGTACCGGCCGCACCAGCACTGACTGACTGTGGTGGGGGCTTGTACGTCAATGCGGACACGAGCTGCCCGTTCGCGCAGAATGTCGAGGCGAATTACACCGGCCTCGGCCCGGACTATGCCTCCAGCCCAGTGACTGGACAGGACTACACCATGAACTGCGTCCCTGGTTACGGAAACCTGAACGGGGGGGATTCTGTGGTGTGCACGGGCGGGGACAACGCGCTCGTTGAATGGGGTGCAAATTGATCGCTGGCTATCGTGCCCCGAAAGGGGCACGGTGGCGAACGGTTCAGACAGCATCGTGAATAAGAGGGGGAGAAATGTATCCGTATCAGTATCAGCCGCAGCCGCAACCGGTCAGACAGGATGATGGCCCGAAGGGCTTTGCAATCACCAGCATGGTGCTCGGCATCTGCTCGCTGGTTATACCGTATATCGGTATCGTCACGGCAATTCTCGCTATCGTTTTCTGCTCCGTCAGCCGCAGTCACAATGACGGCGGCCGGGGCATGGCCATCGCTGGCCTCGTTTGCGGGATTGGTGCCCTCGTACTCTGGGTGAGCGTCATCATCGCGGTCGCTGGATCGTCATGACCGAGACTCACGGCGGCTTCCTCGGTATAAAACTGGGGGACATGCCCGACCGGAAGCATGTGATGCAGGCAGCAGTCACCGTGGGTATCATCTTCGCCGTCATCTGGATCGTGCAGTTCATTAACGTAGCCGACAACTACGGACTGGTCCCGATGCTCAGCATCAAGCCGCATGTGCTGACCTCACTGCCGGACATCTTCACCGCGCCATTCGTGCACATGTCCTGGTCGCACATCGAAGGCAACTCGCTGCCGCTGCCCGTCATCGGCTTCCTGGCCGCTTACCGGGGCCTGGTGAGGTTCGCCTGGGTAACGGGCATCGTAACCGTGGTGTCCGGCCTGTTTGTCTGGCTGGTGTCGCCTGCCGGGACGGACACGGCCGGTGCGTCGGCAGTAATCGCCGGGTGGCTCGGCTACGTCATGCTACGGGGCCTGTTCGAACGCCAGGGGATTGACATGATGGTCGGCGGGGTAGCCGGGTTCATCTACCTCGGGGCGTTCGACTTCCTGCCGAACAATGCGGGCATCTCATGGCAAGGGCATTTGTCCGGGGTGCTGACTGGCCTGTTGTGCGCGTGGCTCATCTCGGATCGGTCGCCCATTGCAGCGTTTAACAAGCACGGGATCGCCGAGTTGGTGTTATGCGGCTGGGTGTGGCGATGAGTACGTGAGTGCCTGATTTGACTGCGGGGTGAGTGCCGACTAACGGCCTGTACCGATTCTGGGCACCCATCGCCGCGGACGGGATGTGAACGCTACGACGACGGCTCCGCTTGGGTGCGTGCTGCCTGCCCTGGCGTTGCCGCCCGGACCAGTGCAATCGTGGCGGGGCTGACGCTGTAGGACCGGACGGCGGCATTGGCGAGCGTGGCCGCGCTGCCGGGGCTGGCAAGCAGCAACGCTGTCGCGGCGGCCAGGGGCAGGGCACTGGGCGGGTCATAGACGATGGGGGTGAGGACCTCGGCGGCCCGGCCGGTCTGGCCGCGCTGCAGGGCACAGTCGCGGAGCACGCCGAGCACGGCCGGGCGGCTTCGGTAGCGCTCTGCCGCCCCGACGGCGAGCGCCAGCGCGCTGCGGGTCCGGACGCCGGGGCGGCCGATGACCGGGCGGCCGGGAAGCGGCCCGCCCCGGGACAGGGCGATGGTCAGCCGGGGCAGGTCGACGCCGGCGCGGGCGGCGTTACCGGGCTCGACAGTGCGGGGGTTGCACTCGATGAACTGCGGCTGCCCGTCAATGTGGAAGTAGTCGAGCGTAAGCCCGCCGTGCCAGCGCAGATGCGCGCCCGCCTGGGCCGCGTACTCGCGGGCGGCCGGGTGATCGACGCTCAGCCGTGCCGCCGCCGACCCGCCGGCACCGGCGCCGACGGCGACGCTGGTGTGCCCGGCCACCAGCCGGCCGTGCTCGAACAGCGCCTGGACCTGACCATACTCGCCAGCAGCGGGGGCCTGGCCCATGACCTCGCCGCCGGTCCTCGACAGCTCCCGGACTGCCTGGCGTTCCTGATCCGCGGTGTCCACCTGGCGCACCGCCCGCCCAGCCGTCCCGTAAGACGCCTTCACCCAGTGCGGATACGGCACTTGCGCCGGCCGCTCGTCACACCGCCACCACCGCGGCTGGGGAATGCCAAGCTCATCGCAGAGCATCGCGAACTCCACCTTGCCTGCAACCCGGTCAAACGCCTCAACCGGCGCGCCGGCGATCGGCGCATCGGCCGGCAGCAGATGCCGTCCCGCTGCGAACAACCAGGCCTGCTCGTGCGTGGCCAGCACGGCCTCGTACTCGCCGGCCGAGCACAGCCCTGACACCAGCGATAGATAGCCAAACGGATCGGCGTCCGGCGGCGGAGCCGCAATGAGCCGCCGGCACCAGCGGCTGAACCGCCCGATCGGCCACCCGCCCGCAGTCAGCGCATCAGCCCGGACACCGCCCGAACCGAGCACCGTCAGCGTCTCCCGCGCAGTAAGGCTCGCGCTCTCCGACAACAGCACGACCACGGCCAGAGGTTAGCCAACTGACCGGCCCGCACGGACCCAGCTGGGATGACTAGCAGATCAGACCCCTTGGAACGGATCGTCTAGGCGGGCATCGCTGCTGGCCGTGATTCGCGGGAACGGCCTTCCGCCCGGTTTGATCACGGGCGTCGAAGCCAGATCCAAACCGGCACGAAAGGCCGCCATGTCAGTCTTGCATGCCCGCGATACCGCTATGACCAGCACCGATGAACAAGCGGCAGGAGAAGTCCCTGGCCTGCTGGAGGTGCTCGCGCGGGTCCCGGATCCCGCGGAAGCGGCGCGGGCGCCGCTTCCTGCTCGTCTTCGTCCTCGCGGTCGCCGTCGCGTGCGCGCTGGCGGGGGCGAAGAATTTCCGCGAAATCGGCGACCATGCCGCTGACCTGCCGCAGGATGTTCTGAGGAGGCTCGGCGGGAGGCCTCATCCCCTGCTGCGGCGGATCATCGCCCCGAGCGAGACGCGGATCCGCACCCTGGTCCACGCCATCGGCGCGGACATCCTCAACGAGGTCATCGGCGGCTGGCTGCGGGCACTGGCGGACGCCGGGCGGCTGGACGGGCTGCTCACCGCGATCGCGATCGACGGGAAATGGCTGCGCGGCGTCGCCCACGGGCAGGTGAAGCTGTTCGCCGCGATGCTGCACGAGGAGAAGGTGATCATCGCCCAGCACCGCATCCCGGACGACACCACCGAGACCACCCAGGTCAAAGAGCTGCTGGACAGCGTGAACCTGGACAACGCCGTGGTCACCGCCGACGCGGCTTACGCCCAGCGAGAGACCGCGCGGTACATCGCCGGCAGCACGGACGACGGGAACCGCGGCTCGGACTACTTCCTGATCGTCAAGGGCAGCCAGCCGTCACTCCAGAAGGCCATCTTCGACGCCGTCCAGAAAGACGGCCCGCGAGACCCCGATTACACGGAACTGGACTACGGCCACGGCCGGATCATCCGCCGCTCCCTCTGGGTCACCACCGCTGAAGGCATCGACTTCCCGCACGTCACCAGGGCCGCCCGGATCCGCCGCGACGGCTACGACCTCGACGGCACCCTGATCACCAAGGAAATCGTGCACGCCGTCACCAGCCTCGACGCGGACCGCGCCAGCGCCGCCGACCTCGCGAGGATCGCCCGCGGCCAGTGGGGCATCGAATCGGTGCACTGGCTGCGCGACACCGCGTACGCCGAAGACGCCAGTACCGGATATGCCGGGAACGGCCCCCAGGTCATGGCCACGCTGCGGAATCTCGCCATCAGCCTGCTCTACCTGGTCGGCATCACTGAGATCACCCGCACCCTCCAGGCCATCGGACGCGACCGAACCCGCATACTCGACTACCTACCGCTATGAGACGTAGATCTCAAATGACTTTGCCGGTCCCGTGTTTAACAAGAGGGCTCAGGCTTCGCTTGCACTTGCTAGTAAAAACGGTCTGGCCAGGGCACGCGTGCTGACTGCGGGCAGGGGCAGGCCAATCGCCGTTATATCCGCCACACTTCTGATCATCGCGGCCACGGCTGGCGTCAGCCTCGCTGCGACCATGAGCACGAGCCCGCAGAGCACACCCCCAGCCGCAGCTCAGCCAGCACCGGCACCAACGCAGGCACCGGCACCTACGCAGACACCGGCAGCACCGGCTCCATCCAAGACTGTGTATGTGCCCGTGCAGCCTCCTGCCGCACCGACACAGGCACCGCCCAATGAGCCCGCCGTGACGGACCCGTGGGCCGTGGTGTCGTCCTACTACGGGCTCATTGAGTCTCAAGATTATTCATCCGCCTGGAATCTTCAGAGCCCTTCATTCCAAGGGTCAGAAGGCAATTATCAGACCTGGATGGACGGCTACGCCAACACTGGGGCCCAGTATCTGAGTGAGGTATCAGAGTCTGGTGACACCGTGTACGTCAATCTTTCGGCAGTCGATGCCGCGACCGGCGTCACCCAGTACTTCACCGGCTGGTTCACTGTCGACAATGGTCTGATCACTTCGGGTTCAATGACGCAGACTGGTTGATCGTTGACCGTGATGCCCTGCGGGGCATTGCGGTGATCGATTCAGACAGGATCGCCAAATTGAGGGGGAGATATCATGGCTCTGTCACCAACGCAAGAAGCCCTGTATGCACACAATAATGGGATTGATCGCGGGGGGCTTGGGCCCAGCGTACAGGCTGAATATGATCGCCTGAATGCTGAGGGCTGGCCACAGCCACAGTATCAGCCACCGGCCAGGCAGAATGATGATGGCCCGAAGGGCGTCAGACGCCTCGGCAGCGACCCGGCGAACGCTGACCTCTTCGGCCAGTCCGCCGCGACCCACTTCGGCTTCGTCGGCGATGCCCAGACTCACGGCACCTTCACCAACGGTGACGGCGGCCCCGAGCTGGCCACGGCCGAGAGTGTGGGCGCGCTCCACGCCAAGGTGGACGCGCTGGGAAGCAGTGGCGGTGGCCAGGGTGGTGGTGCCCCGGCAGCCGCACAGAACAGCAACTTGCAGGGCTTGACCCCTTCGAGGATGCCGCCGCGCCAGGCCCCGCCCGGCCGCCTGCCCAGCCCTCTCCAGCAGGACTTCGGCGCAGTCAGGGCCAACCAGGCCGCCCAGCGGCAGGCGACCAGCGCCAGCCTGGCAGGAGCGACCGCCAGCCTCGGCCGCTGGATCGAGGCGGTAGGGAACTATCACAGCTATGGCCAGGCTGCCGCACCTGCGGCGCAGGCTACGGCTGACACCGAGGGCGAAGAGTAGCGCCCCTGCGGCTTGCCGGTCCCGTTGGCACACAGTGGCCGGACCCGGATGTAGGGCTGGTAGCGCCGATGGGGCGTGGCGGTACGGGAGTTACGGGAGCGCGGACCCGATGATCGCGAGTTAAGCTCGATCATTTATCCGGGCCCATTCATCTTCAAGCTCTTTAGAAAGTTCAGGAGGTACTACGAACTTTACCTTAATTGGATGATACATTGATTGCCCATTCTTCAGTGCCTCGACCGCGCGTGCAATCTGCTGCGCGTAATCATCTACAAACTGTCGCAGCTCAGTAATTGGCTGGTCAGAATATCTCGACACAATTTTGATTAGCTGCTGGTACTTTCTTGGGACCGGTGTACCCCTCAAACGTTCGGTCCAACGTAGCAGCTCATCGTAAACGCTAATATACCTCTTGGCTAGATGAAGTATCTTAGCCGGATCGCCAAATGCTCCCTTAGAGCCTATTGGGCTATTAACGAGCTTGTTGCTAAAGATCTGCTCAAAGAGTTCCGCTATGCTGAGCAGCTCACCGAACCGAATTCGGTAGAACTCCATGAACTTTGCTTCGTATACTGGAACGCCCAGGCGCGGCGCGTATCCGATTAGATAATCTCTATACCGAGCGTCAAGAGCTTCCATCTCTACGATCAGGGCGCCAGCAAACAGCAAGTGCTCCCATCCCAGAGGCCGATCCTTTATCATACTGTCAAGTTGATTTTGTGTCCGTGGCACTGCGTTAATGTTCCGAGATTCAACTGCTTGAGTGTCTTGGCCAGGCGGCTGCGAGATATTTCCAGCCGCCACGGTATCTGCTGGCGCCGCATTTACGTATACGTGTCCATATACGTTTATTTGCTGGCTTCCTTGCCCAACCTGCACGCCTTGCCCGCCGTGTACCTGTGCCTGGGAGCCGGGCCCGTCAGAATTAGGAGGGGTTGTCATCGGACCCGATCCCTTCGACCTCCTCGCGGGTGCCGAATGTGTTGTGCTGAGTGTTGTGGTCGCCCACCTGCACGCCCTGTCCGCCAAACACCTGAACGGAGTACATTCCAGCTCGCGACCCCGCCGCATCGGCCAGGCTCATCAACGTCTGCGCCGCCTCCACCAGATCCGCATCATTGCCAGCCCCGACAGCCGTCAACTCTGCGGCCAGTGGACTCTCCCAAGTGCTAGGAGCCTGTTCAAACCTGGACAGAACCAGATCGCTATCCCGCCGACCCAGCAATCGTTTCTTTACGAGTGCCTTCAAGCTCCCGTAGGCATCCTGGACCGCCGAGGACGCCGTGTCCTTCGCGCCCAGTGCTGCACCTGCCGCAAGCGCGGTCAATATCAGCGTGACAGCATCCATCCTGGCCCCCTAAACGCACACATTAACGGCGTCCATACTGGCACGAACCCCAGGCTACCGATGTCTTATCTCGCCATGAGACGAGGGGCGGTACGGGCGCAATGCCATGGACTTGAGCGTTTTTGGCGTGGTTGGGGTTCAGCGGTGCGGGCGGTGGGCGGGAGGCTGTTTAGTAACGGAGCGTGACGCCGCGCCTAGGGCCGTCGTTGCGCGTGCCTGGCGGTGACGGCCGGGAATCGGGGTCTGTGCTGTACCGGTCCGGGGTGAACTGGCATTGCGCGGCGCGGCGTTACGGGTGATATGGGCGGGACTCCTGTAGAAGGCGTGGTATCTGACGCCAGTCTTCGCACAGGAGTCCCGGGTGAAGTTCTACCGTGCCGCGCCGCTGAATACCATTCCAGCAGGTCAGGACGATCCGGCTGAGCTGGGTGGCGCGGTGATCGCGATCCGGCTGGCGGACCTGGTCTCGCCGGCCGGCCCGGCGGCCAAGGCCGGCCGCACGGCGCTGGTGGTGGCCGGCACCCCGCGGATCCGGACCGGGGAGCAGCTGGTGTTCGTGAAGGTGGCCGCGGTCGCGCCGGCGGTGGTCCGCCGGGACGGGCAAGGTGCAGGCCGGCGGGCATCCGGCTGATCACGCCCGGCTGGGCGCCCTGGAACAGCAGCTCGATGAGCTGGCCGGTCCCGGGGTGATCGATGAGATCGCCGCGCGGGCGGTGCTGTCGGGGAAGGTGAAAGGCAAGGTCAGGCGGTCGATGACGGCCGCGGCGGCGATCCGCGCGACGATCTTGATGGCGCTGATGCCGGACGCGGACTATGCCGGGGTGCTGGCCGCGGTCTTCGGTGACCTGGCGCTGGTGCCGTGGCAGCGGCCGTTCCGGGTGCCCACCCCGAAGGTGCTGGGCAGCTGGCGGGCGGCCCTGGGCCCCGCGCCGCTGGCTGCGCTGCAGGACCGGCTGCTGGCGGCGGTCGGCGGCGAGCACCGCGACCACGACTACCGGGCCGTCCGTGCCGGCGAGCTGCGCCTGGGCTCGATCGACGGGTCCGTGACGCGGGTCCCCGATACTCCCGCCAACCGGAAGGCGTTCGGCTCGGCCGGCACCGCCGATGACGCCGGGCCCTACCCGCAGGTCCGTGACCTGCTGGCCAGTGACGCCTCCACCCGCGCCACGCTGGCAGTGGTCTCCGGCCCGTCCGGCGGGGCCAAGGCCGAGGGCGAGCAGACGCTGCTGGACACCATGATCACCCGGTACCCGGAGGTATTCACCAGCGACCGGATCTGGGTCCTGGATCGCAATTTCCCCGGCGCTGACCGGGTCGCCCGGATGCTGGCCACCGGCACCCACGTGCTGATCCGGGTCAAAAGCGACCTCGCCCTGCCCCGCACCGGCGGGTTCCTGCCCGACGGCAGCTACTGCAGCTACCTGACCGGCGGAGGCGGCCGCTGGTGCCTGAAGGTCCGCGTCATCGAATACCACGTGACCGTGGACGGCCAGGACGTCCCGGAGATGTTCTGCCTGATCACCGACCTGCATGATGACGCGGCCTACCCGGCCGCCGAGCTCGCGGGCGCCTATGCCTGGCGGTGGACCGGGTCCGAGACCGCGCTGAAGGAAGCCAAGTCCGCCATCGCCGGCGCCGGGCCCTCCGCCGGGCCGATCCTCCGCTCGAAAACCCCTGAGCTGATTGACCAGGAGCATGCCGCCTGGATCTGCGGCACCGAGCTGACCCGCGCCCTGGCCCGCGCCGCCGCCCGCCAGGCCGCCCCCGCCCGCAACGGCCACCGCGCCGGGCAGAAAGTCCAGCCCCGGCAGATATCGTTCACCGCCGCCCGCCGCGCCGGCCTGGACAGCACCCGGTCCGGCGCCGCCACCGCCAGCCTGCCGCCCGCCATCACCGCGGCCCTGCATCACGGCACCCTGCACGACCTCGGCAAACGCCGCATCGTCACCGGCCGGGACAGGCACCGCGACCGCAAGACCAAAACCCGCCCGGCATTTCCCGCCGCCGGGCGCGGCGTCACCACCCGCACCGCGGCCGCCCACGTCAGCATCTGCCGGCCAGCCGCGGCCTGACCGCGGCCCTCCCTGATTCCCTGCCCGAAACAGCCGGACGTGGAACCAGCCGCCCGCCCGGGAGCGACACCCGGGCCACGCCCATACCCGTGACGCTCCGCAACCACCAACCCGGACGATGACGCCCGCCCGGAAAGCTGGCCACGAACCCTGATCAAGCTGAAGTCCATGGCATTGCACCCGGACCGGACTTACACCGGCAAGCGACGACGAGCTTACGAACACGAAGATCCACCATGGCCTTACGTCACGGTGTCACCTCCTGCTCTGCTGGGCGCACGAATAGCGGAGGCTAGCATCTATGCGCCGCGTGACGCCGGGAAGACCACCGTCGCGATCCATTTCCTAGCCGAGCTCTCCCGGGGAAGGCTGTTCGGTCAGCCCCACCCGCGCATCCGGTCCCTGTTCAATTCCCAGGAGGACAGCCTGGCGACCGTGATCAAGCCGAGGCTGGAAGCCCACGACGCGGACTTCGGCACACCCAGCACCCGGCACCCGTGGATCGCGATCACGGCCGAACCCTGGACGTTCCCCGACGACCTGGAGCTGCTGGAGGCGAAGCTGACCCGGGCGAGGGACGGCGGGGCCCCGTTCGACCTGGTGACCCTCGACTCCGTGGCCCAGCACCTGGTCCGGCTGAACTCGATTGACCCAATGACCAGGGCGATGACCGGCCTCATCGCGGTCGCGGAGAAGTTCGACCTGGCCATCCTGATGATTGGCCACCTCACGAAGTCGAAGGGCAGCACCGTGGAGTCGGCCATCTACGGCGCGTCAGTTCTTCAGAACTTGTCCAAAGGCCTCTTCGTCTACGGCCAGATCCCCGACGACCCCGAAGACGCGGATGACGGTGACGACGAGGAGGGCGACGAGGGCACCGGGATGGTCGCCGCCCCGGAGTCCGGGAACCCCCGGTTTGCCTTGGCCTGTGAGAGGACCGGCTGGGGCCCAAAGCCGCCCACGGTGGTCTTCGAGCGCGACACAGTGGACCTTCCCGCCTACCGGGCGAGCCAGCCCCGGCTGACCTATGCCGGGGTCGGGGACTTCACGGCATGGCAGGTCAAGGAATTCTCCAAGATGTCCGCCAAAGGGTCGGCGGCCGACAAGGGGAAGACCCAGAGGGCGGCGGACTGGCTCATCGGAACCCTGGTCAGCAAGGAGGCACGGGACGAAGCCTCAGGCGTGGACGGCCAGGAGCTGAGGAAACAGGCGAAGGCGGACGGCGCATACGGGTCGGAGAACACCTGGGAACGGGGGGTCAAGCTGGCAAAACTCCAGGGCGTCACGTCGAAGCGCCGTCCCGGCAGCAACGCCCACTCCTGGTGGATCACGGCGGCTCCCGTGGCCGAGGGCGAAGCGGAGTGATCGCACCCCCAAGCCGTTTCGAGTACGGCTGGGGGTGCGTTTGATGGAAGGAAGCTCAGATCATGCGCCGCGAGCTAAGGCCGATGCTGGAGGTCGCCCCCTGCCCCTGCGCGGCGCTGAGCCGCAGCCTGCGGGCCGGGGACGGCCCGGCCCTCGTGGTCCTGAGGGCCGGGGACGGCCCGGCCCTCGTGGTCGTACCACCCCGCGTCATGCCAGGTCACGGGGGTATCCTGGGGCCGCCAGCCTACTGGGACGAACCGGGGCATACCGGCCGCCCCGAAAGTCAGTCATTTTTCATGTCGGCAGGCTCTAGAGGCCCCGGTTAGCGTCGGTTCAACCCAGGATGACATCAGCATGTTTTCGCAGTTCAGAGCACGTTTTCGCAGGTCAGCGCGGTGGTGCCGCAGATCACCACGTCAAGATGTTCTTTGCCGCGTTGATGTCCCGGTCATGCCGGGTGCGGCAGGACGGGCACGTCCAGTGCCTCGTCTTCAAGCTCAGTTCCGCGAGCAGATGCCCGCACGCCGAGCAGGTCTTGCTGGACGGGTACCAGCGGTCGATCACGATCAGGTGCCGCCCCGCCCTGGCCACCTTGTACTCCAGCATCTGCCGGAAGGTGCCCCACCCGCAGTCGCTGATGGCCCTGGCGAGGGCCCGGTTGCGGACCATGTTCTTCACGGCGAGGTCCTCGACCACGATTACGTCGTGGTCGAGGACCAGCCGGGCAGATGCGCGGTGGAGGAAGTCGGCGCGGGAGGCGCGGACCTTGCGGTGCGCGCGGGCGACCTTCGCTTTGGCCTTGGCGCGGTTCGCCGAACCGCGCTGACAGCGGGCCAGCCTGCACTGGTAGCGGGCGAGGTTCCGTTCCCGCTGGGCCAGCTTGCGCGGGTTGGGGATCTTCACCCCGCCGGAGGTGACGGCGAAATCCTTGATACCCAGGTCAACCCCGACGACAGCGCCCGTCGCGGGAGACTGCCCGGGGTCGGCCACCTCTACAGCGAAGGAGACATACCAGCGCCCGCACGGGTCCCGGGAGACCGTCACCGTGGTCGGCTCGATCGACGCCGGGTCAATGCCGGGCCACGACCAGGTGAACGCCAGCGGCGTGTCCATCTTCGCCAGGAACAACCGCCCGTCGCGGTACCGGAACCCGGACCGGGTGAACTCGGCGGACTGGCGGCCGTTGCGGGACTTGAACCTCGGGCAGCGGGCGCGCTTGGCGAAGAAGTTGGTGTAGGCGGCCTGCTGGTGCCGGATCGCCTGCTGCAGCGGCACCGAGGACACCTCGTTTAGCCAGGCCAGGTCCCCGGTGGCTTTCATGGCGGTCAGGTAGGCATTGGCCTGGGTGAAGCTCGTCTTGACCTGCTCGGCGTGGTACCGCTGGTGCCGCCAGGCCAGGGTCCGGTTCCACACGACACGGACACACCCGAACGTGCGGTTCAGCACGCTGGCCTGCTCCGGTACGGGGTAGGCCCGGCACTTGTACGCCGTCCTCACGGAAATCAAGCTTCTCCGATCGCACCGTTTCGGATAAGTGCGACACGCGGAAGGGGGAAGCGGCGTTTCCTCTCGGCCAGAAGTCCGGGGTCTCCACGCCGCAATTCCGATGACCGGGCCGCGTCAGTGCCGCGTCGGGGCGAGGGCATCCATGCGGGTGACGACGCCGGCCAGCCTGGCCTGCGCCAGCGTGGCCGCGCCGCTCTCGACCGGGATCATGCCGGTTGCCGCTGCCCCCGTGACGGCCGTCAAACCCGCGCGGAGTGCACGCGGCGGATGAGCATGATCACCCCGACTGGCCTGCGTCCCCGGGATGTGCCAGCGTGTCACCGCGCGCATTACGGGGTACCCGGGACATGTGAGCCGGCTGCCTGGGACTGGCCGCCAATCACATATCCGGGCGCCGGAGCCGGAAGGGGAGGGATGCTCAGCTACTTCCTCGCGGTGCTCGCGGCGTGTGCCAACGCGGCCTCGTCGGTCCTGCAGCGCGAGGCCAACCGGGAGATCCCGCAGAAAGAGAACTTGAGCTGGAGGCTCATCCAGAGCCTGCTGCACAAGCCGGTGTGGTTCGGCGGAATCCTCGCCGTCACCGTAGGTTTCCTGCTCCAGGCCAGCGCGCTGGGCGTGGGCGAGCTGGCCGTCGTCGAGCCCATCCTGGTTCTGGAACTGCCGCTCACGCTGATCCTCGCGTCCCGGGTGTTCGGGTCGACCATGGACTGGCGGGAATGGGCGTCGACGCTGGCGATGACGGCTGGGCTGGCCGGCCTGCTGTACTTCCTGGCCCCCGCGCCCGGCGCATCGGACAGCGTAGAGCCGTACGTCTGGCTGATCGGGATCGGCGTAAACCTGGCGGTGGTCGGCGCGCTGGTCGGGTGGGGACGGCAGGGGCCCGCCGGGCGCGGCGGCGGCAGCAAGGGGAGCAGCTCGCACCAGGCGGCGGTCTTCGGGATCGCCGCGGGCGCGGCCTTCGGGCTGACCGCGGCGCTGATGAAGGGGATGACCACCCACTTCTCGAACGGGTTCGGCGCGCTGTTCACCAACTGGCAGATCTACGCGATGGTCGCCACCGGAGTGCTCGGGATATTCCTGTTGCAGTCGGCGCTGAACGCGGGGCGGCTGATCGCGGCCCAGCCCGGTCTCACCCTGTCCGACCCGATCGTGTCCATCCTCTGGGGCGTGCTGGCGTTCCACGAAAAGGTCCGCGGCGGGACGCTGAACCTGCTGCTCGCGGCGCTCAGCACCGTCCTCATGGCGGCCGCCGTGGTGGCCCTGGCCCGGTCGCCCGTGCTCGCCGATGATCACCGGAAGGCGGCACGTGATCAGCCGGACCGGCCTCAGCAGGGCGGCCAGCCGCAGAGCGAGCCGGCGCACCCCGCTCGCAGCTAGCGGGCGCCGCAGTTAGCGGGCGCGCACGATCCGCACCGGGGCGGACGAGCCGGGCTTGTCACCGGGACCCCTGTGGGCGCATGTGCCGGCGGTTGAACTGCCGCCAGTCCTCCCGGCCGTCCGGCCACCGGATCAGCGCGGCCCACCCGCCGCTATAACGAGCCCAGGCGACGATCAGGCAGGGACGCCAGCTGGTATCGCTGTACAGGACCTCGGCCGCCCGGCGCACCGGCGCCCGGCGCGGGCTGTCCATCAGCTCACCGGCTGGCACCCTGGTCAGCATCGGGACAGTTCCGACCGGCGGCGGATAGCCTCCAGAAGACGTTTTCCCAGCTCCCATGGCATAGACGATAACAGATTCGAATTTGGGACGAAGATGACCGAACGGATCGAATGCGAAGTCGTTACGACGTACCGGGCCGCACCGGCGAACCGTAAAAGCCGCCCCCTGCGGGCCTTCCGGCCGCCGAGACGGGCCGCCAGCACGGCCGCGACATGCCGCCCTCGCCCGGGCGGGCCGTCATCCAGGCCAAAGTCCGTTAGATGAATATCAGGTAAAATTTAGGTGGATCAGAGCTTTCGGAGAGATGGCCGGGAATCGCCGAAAACCCGCTGCGGACGCGAGTTGGCGCGGACTGGCCGGGTAGGTCACACACCATGGTTATGGACACCCGCGAAATTGAGATGAAGTACGAGGCCGGCCCGGAGACGGTGCTGCCGCCGCTGGAGGATCTCCCCAGGGTGGCCGGCGAGGCGGGCCCCGATGAGGAGAAGCTCGAGGCCGAGTACTACGACACCGAGGACTTGCGGTTGCTGCGCGCGGGCATCACGTTGCGGAGGCGCCGCGGCAGCAAGGACGCGGGCTGGCACCTGAAGCTGCCCGTCGGGCCGCACACACGCCGGGAGATACGGCTACCGCTCGCCCGCTCCGGCCGGACCGTGCCCACCGGGCTGGCCAGCCTGGTCCGCGTGTACACCCGGGGCGAGCCGCTGGTTGCCGTGGCCCGGATCGCCACCGTGCGCCGGACCCGGACCCTGATCGACGAGGCCGGGAAGTCACTGGCCGAAGTGGTGGCGGACGAGGTTTCCGCCCAGACGCTCGGTGACTCCACCACCCTTTCCAGCTGGCGCGAGGTGGAGGTCGAGCTCACCGGCGGCGACCGGCATCTGCTGCGGGCCGCGGACAAGCGGCTGCGCCGCGTCGGTCTGCGGCCGGCGGGCCGCATGGCCAAGCTGGAGCGCGCCCTGGCTGGCCAGCTGCCGTCCGGCCACGGCGACGGGCGGCCGGGCGGGCGCGGCTCGTCGGCCGACGTGGTCATGGCCTACGTCGAGGAGCAGGCCGGCAAGCTGAAGGCGTTCGATCCTATGGTGCGGCGTGACGAGCCCGACTCGGTGCACCAGATGCGCGTCACGACCCGGCGGCTGCGCAGCACGTTCCAGTCGTTCGGCACGGTCCTGCGCGCAGCCGACACCCGGCATGTGGGTGACGAGCTGCGCTGGCTCAGCCATGTGCTGGGCGACGCGAGGGACAGCGAGGTGCTCGCCGAGCACATTCAGGACGACGCGGACCACGTGCCGGCCGAGCTGGTTATGGGGCCGGTGAAGGCGCGGCTGCGGGAGCATTTCGCGCCGCTGGCCGCGCGAACCCGCAAGGCCGTGCTCGAGGCCCTGGACTCCGAGCGCTACTTCACGTTGCTGAACGAGCTGGACCAGATCCTGGCCAGCCCGCCGCTGGGCCCGGACGCGACCCTCCCCGCGAAGAAGGGCCTGGCCCGCCCGGTGGCCCGCACCTACCGGCAGACCGATCGCCGGATGCGCCGGGCCGGGCAGGCGGACGCTGGTGAGGCCACCAACATCGCGCTGCACGGCGCGCGGCGCGCCGCCAAGCGCGCCCGGTACGCGGCCGAGGTGGTCAGCCCCGCCTACGGCCACCCGGCCAGCCGGTTCGCCAAGCAGATGAAGAAGGTCCAGACTTCGCTGGGTGCGCACCAGGACGCGATGATCGCCCGGAACACCATCCGTGAGATCGGCGTGCGGGCGCACCTGGAAGGCGAGAACGCCTTCACCTTCGGGCTGCTGTATGAGCACAACACCTGTGCCGCGCGGGACGCGGAGCGCCGGGCCTGGAAGGACTGGAAGCGTGCGTCCCGCCCCAAGTACCGGAAGTGGCTGCACTAGGCGCCGCCGTGGCCACGCCGCTGCCCTTCGTCCCCGCCCGGGCGGACAGCCGCGCAAAGGGCGATGCCAGCGGAGGGCCGGGTCAGCCGATGCCTTAGCCCGAAGTTCCCCCCGAGCCGATTGGTCAACGCGTTTGACCAGGTGGTAGAACCCTTGATCACGGAAATTACATGACTACGTAGTCATGAGCTGAGGCTGTTTCACCTGGTCAGCGCCTATATCGGCTCGCCACTGGGGGGAACTACGGCTTAGCTGATGGGCGGCAGAACCTGGTTCGTTTCCAGGACCGGCCGGAACGGGTCGCCCCGTTCGGCCAGGCGATCGAAGACGTCGCGGACCGTGAAGCCGTCCGGCCGCAGCGAGGGATCGTCCAGCTCGACCCAGTCAAGGGGCACGGAGACCGGGGCGCCCGCCGAAGGACGCGGGCTGTACGGCGCGACCAGCGTCTTGTGCCCGGCGTTCTGCGTGTAGTCCAGCCGGGCGTGCCCGCCGCGGTCACGCAGTTCCCACTTCCAGCTCACCAGCTCCGGGACCACGTCGCCCACGGCGCGTGAAACCTGCTCGACCCAGGCGGTGGTCTCCGCGGAGCTTGGGCCGGGCGCGATCGGGATCCAGATCTGGATGCCACGCCGGCCGGTGACCTTTGGCTGCCCGCGGACGCCGAGATGGCCCAGCGCCGTATGATGCAGCCGGGCCAGGACCAGTACGTCGTCCCAGGAGGTGGCCTCACCGGGGTCGATGTCGATGAGCGCATACGTGGGGCGGTCCGGAGCGTCCGCACGCGAGGTCCAGGCATGCCACTCCAGCGCGCCGAAGTTCGCTGCCCACACCAGGGCCGCAGGCTCATCCACCACCAGATAGGTGGTCGTGCGGCCCGCGCTGGCGTCGGGATTGTGCCAGCGTGGCAGCCAGTCGGGCGCGTGCGCGGGCAACTGCTTGTGCCAGAAGCCCTGAGCGCCCGCCCCGTTCGGGTAGCGGTTCATGTTCAGCGGCCGGCCCGCGAGGTAGGGCAGGATGACCGGCGCGATCCGCGCGGCATACGCGATGAACTCGCGCTTGGTCACCGGCTGCTCGCCGGGGCGGGCCGGGAAAAGTTCCTTGTCCAGGTTGGTCAGCCGCAGGCGGTGCCCGAAAACGTCCCAGGTGCCGCCCGATCCGAGCGCGTCCAGCGCGGCGAGTTCCCCGCCGGACGGCGCATCCCAGTTCCTGTCCTGGCCGCCCGGGGCCGCGCCAGAGGGATTCACCGCGACCGACGCCTTGGCCGGCGGCAGGTCAGACCGCCACATCCGGTCCGGAGCGGCTTTGACCTCATCGTTGGTGCGCCCGCTCAGCACCGACTCCGGGTGGTCCTCCGGATTCCAGCCCTTGACGGCGTACTCGTCGTGCTTGTGCAGCAGCAGCCACTGCTCCTTACCGGAACGGTCCGGCTCGCCCCGTCGCACCAGGATGAACCGGCCGCGCAGCTTCTGCCCGTGAAGGTCGGCGTGAAAATCACCGGCCGCCACCGCGGCCGCCGGGTCGTCCGTCGCGTGCGGCTCCCACGTACCGGCGTCCCACACGATCACGTCGCCGCCGCCATACTGCCCGGACGGGATGACCCCCTCGAAGTCCAGGTACTCGATGGGGTGATCCTCGACGTGGATGGCCGCGTGCCGGACGTCCGGGTCCAGGGTCGGCCCCTTCGGCACGGCCCAGCTCACCAGCACGCCGTCGATCTCGAACCGCAGGTCGTAGTGCAGCCGCCGCGCCCGGTGCCGCTGCACGACAAACCGTGGGCCGCCGGCTTTCCCGCCGGGCCCCGCGCCCTGGGTGCGGGTCCGCCGGCCACCGGGCTTGCCAGGCGGCTCCGGCGTCTGCGTGAAATCGCGCTTCTCCTCGTACGGCGCGAGCCGTTTCCCGGCCGCCTCGCGGGCCGGCTTCTGCGCCGTCTTGCGGGGGGCGGCCGGCTTCTGCGCCGCCTTCCCGCGAGCCGCCGGTTTCCGCGGGCCCTCGCCCCGAGCGGCGGTCTTCTGCACGGCGGGATTCTGCGCCGCCTTCCCGCGAGCCGCCGGCTTCTGCGCGGCGGGCTTCTGCGGGGCCTCCCCCCGAGCCGCGGGCTTCTGCGCGGCGGAGGTTTTTCTGCACGCCGCCATAAGCGCACCGTTCCCCCGCGCGTGCCCGCTCACACGCCCACCGGATAAGCCCTGGCCTGCCCAGGGCCGGCTGCCGCCTCCGGCCCGGCACCACCGCATCGCCGGCCCCTCGACCGGCGCCATGACGCTCAGCGAGCATGCGTCGCCGGTCGCGACGGTGATGCCCGCCGCTACCTGAGAATGTTGACCGCCCGCGCGATGACCAGGGCGACGGTCACGATCGACACGCCGGCCTGCAACGCCATGGCGCCTTTGGCCCAACGGGACAGCGGCATGACGTCAGTGGGGCTGAAGGCGGTGGCGTTGGTTCGATGCGGCGGGGATTGAGTACCGCCAGCACCACGAATATCAGCCCCTCCAGGACCGGCAGCAGCCAGGTCGGCCGGAACAGCACCAGCCTGCCGGGCAGCGGCAGCTGCAGGCAGATCGCGGCCACGACCGCGACGGCCACGTGCCAGCGGGGCTCGCCCTCGGTGACTCGCTTCCACGCCGGGATAACGGCCTGCCGGAATTCCGGGGCCACCGACCGGTCCCCGGTGGCGGCCAGCCGCTCGAGCGCCGACATCCGGTCGTGCAGCGCACGGATGCCTTCGAGGACGTCCTCATACCCGTCGTTATGGCCCGCGGGGCGGTCGCCGCCGCTGGCTGAGCCCCGCCGAACGCCCGGGGCCGGCTCGCTGCTATCTGGCATGACACCAGTGTGACCCGTGGCGGCGGCCCGGCCGTCTAACTGGGCCCTGGCCCGGCGGCCCTTCCAGCCCGGCTGGTCGCAGTTGAACGCGAGGAACTTCACGACCGTGTGAGCCGCCAGGTGATGATATCGGCCACACCCTGTTGGTCACGGCGCAGATCGGCCACCCTCGCCGTGGCGGCCCCGGCCGGCCCGGTAACGGTCCGGCGTGGTCAGTCGCACAGGCCGGCTTGACGCCTGATCGCCGCGAGCACGCGCTGGTGCTCGGGGTTCAGCCCGCCGGAGTGCGGACCGGCGATCACCGCGGAACGCGCCAGCGTCTGGGCGGGTGCGGCCTGCAGCGTCACGTCCAGCAGCGACCAGGACAGATCATCCAGTGCGCCGCGGATCGTGTCCGGGTCCTCGGTCATGGCGCAGACGTCCTCAAGCTCGGCCAGCAGCTTGCCGGGCAGCGGGTCAGACCGCATCTCGAGCGGGAACGCGTCCACCATGTGGCAGGGCGTATCGGTCGCCCGCGCGGTCTCGAAGGAGTTCATCAGCGGGCTCACGTCGCCCGCCGTAAATGGGTCGTAAAGCCCCGGGAAAGAGATCTCCTCGTAACCACGGTCGTACCCGCTGATGTAGATCGGGGTCGCCGACCCCGTGTTGGCCAGGACGCCGACGGCGAGATCCAGCAGGTTGACCGGCCAGCCAAGGTCGGTGATGGAGTGGATGCGGAACGAGCCCCGTACCGCGCCAAGGCCGGCGATGAGCAGCAGCTGAGCCGACTCCATCGCCGACTGGATGTAGAACGCTATCTCCGTGCTGTGCAGGCGGACCACGCCGCCGCTCCGCGCCCACTCATACAGCCGGTGAAAGATGATCGAGTTGTCGACGACGTGCGTGAACCGTCCGGCCGAACAGCGCATGTCGCCCGTTGCGCTGACCGAGGCGATCCACTCCGCGGCCCGCTTCGAGGCGGCGTACACGTCAGGCGAATATGGCCGGAGTGCCTTACCGGTCGACGCGCAGACCACCTGAGAAACGCCCGCATCGGCGGCCGCGGCGAGCACATTGCGCGTGCCCAGCACATTCGTGGTGACCGTACGGTGCACTTCGAGTTCGGCGAGACCCGGGTTGCGCTGCGCCGCGACGTGGAACACGACGTCCGGCCGGATGGCCTGGATCAGTTCATCGATGCGCCCGCGGTCCCGGACGTCGCCTTCCACGTATTCGGCGCCGGGCAGCCGTGGGCGCCCGGTAGTGAGACCGCGGCTCACGCTGACGAGCCGCCTGGATCCCACCCTGGCGAGCTGGCCCATCAGGGCCGAGCCGATGCATCCGGTTCCGCCGGTCACCAGGACGGCCGCATCCCGCAGCCAGTCGACCAGCAAGCTGTCGGGAAGGCAAAGGGTCCGTTGCGTGATCGCCTGGAACCGCGCGTACTCCTCCCCGGCACCACCCTTGGCCGCGATGAGTTGCTCAGTGAGATCCTGCAGCTCCTCGATCACGGCCTGCCCAAGGCTCTCCTGCCCCGGCGGCGCAGCGGCGCGCATCCTCTCAATGATCTCCCCCTCGGTCCCCATGCATGGACTCCTCCCCAGACGAATCGCCGCGCCCTGGCTGCCTGACCGCGGGTGGCCCTGTCCTGGTTGGCCGGAGCCTGACCAGTGAGCCAGCCGTCGCGCCACGATGCTCCCCGTTGGTGTCCCGCATGCTGAGACACCTCTGTCCGTTCACCTCTGCCGGCAGGTTTGGGCTCTTGCCCATCACCCGGAAGCTTCCCCCGTTCAGCCTCCGGTTACCTGTCTTTGACTCCTGTGCTTGATTGTCGGTTTACAAAAACCGACATAAAAACAGATTTATTAACAAACGGTAATATCCCCTCATCGAACGGTCGTTAAAACTATGGCCGGACCCGTTCACCCTGTCCGTCAGGACAGATTTGCCGCAAATTTCAACGCAAGCGGTCAGCACATCGAAGGCTTGCGGGCAGCGGCGCGAGGGTGCGCGAGAGTCCGATACCGGCTCTGCAGAGGGGGCGGAGAATATGCGCAGAGCAATGCGCGCGCATGCCCGCCGGCCGTCACGCTGACCCCGTCCCCGGCGGCGCCATGTTGCGGGCCCGGGTACCGGGGCAAGTATTGCCCGTGGACGTGGAGATCATAGCGTTTGACGTGTTCGGCACGCTGGTGGACTGGCACACGAGCATCGCGGCCGCACTCGCCGAGGTGGGCGGCCGGGCCGGGATCGACGCCGACTGGGCGGCCCTGGCCAGCGCATGGCGCGCGCGCTACCGGCCTACCCTCGCCCGGGTGGTGGCCGGCGAGCTGCCGTTCGAGTCGCTGGACGCCCTGCACCGCATGATGCTCGACGAGCTGGCCGCCGGCGGCGGGCCCGGCGGGTCGCTCCAGGCGCTGAGTGACGCGGACCGCGACCAGCTGGTCCGGGCGTGGCACCGCCTCCGGCCGTGGCCGGACTCGGTGCCCGCCCTCACCAAGCTACGGGAACACCACATCCTCACCCCGCTGTCCAACGGCGGGATGGGCCTGCTGACCAGGCTGGCCCGGGCGGCGGGCCTCCCGTTCGACTGCATCCTGTCCGCCGAACTGGCCGGGACCTACAAGCCGGACCCGCGGGTGTACCGCCTCGTGTCCCGGTACCTGGACGTGCCGCCGGATCGGGTCCTGATGGTGGCGTGCCATCCGGTTGATCTGGAAGCGGCCGCCCGTGAGGGCCTGCGGACCGGGTTTGTCCCGCGGCCGCGGGAGTGGGGCCCGGACGGGACGGCGCCTCCTCCCCCAGACGACGTGGACGTGGCGGCGGGCGATCTGCTCTCCCTCGCGGCCCTGATCTGACCTGGGCTGATCCCCGCCGAAAGTCCCAGGACGAGATGGGTTACCGGCCGCCGCAGCGGGAAGCTGGGTACGTGTGGACCCGGGGATGCCGGCGGGGTGACCGGAGACCAGGCCAGTCTGGCCCCGCGCGGCGACACGGTGTCTACTGCGGACGAGGCGAAGTGGTGTGCTGGGGAGTGCCCCAGCGCGCCGCGACGGGGCGCCCGCCCTCGGCGCGCATGACGGAAGGCTCACCCGCAGCGCGCAGCAGCAAAGGGAGGAAGAGGAGTGACTCAAGACCAGACCCTTCGGACCACCACGGACGCCGGTGCGCCGGTCGAGAGCGACGAGCTTTCGCTCACCGTCGGTCCCGACGGCCCGATCCTTCTCCAGGATCACTACCTGATCGAGCAGATGGCCAACTTCAACCGGGAGCGCATCCCGGAGCGGCAGCCGCACGCCAAGGGCGGCGGCGCGTTCGGCCACTTCGAGACCACCAGTGATGTCAGCCGGTACACGAAGGCGGCGCTGTTCCAGCCCGGGACCCGGACCGAGACGCTGATCCGCTTCTCCACCGTGGCGGGGGAGCGGGGCAGCCCGGACACCTGGCGTGACCCGCGCGGGTTCGCGCTGAAGTTCTACACCTCCGACGGCAACTATGACATGGTCGGGAACAACACCCCGGTGTTCTTCGTCCGCGATCCGATGAAGTTCCAGCACTTCATCCGCTCGCAGAAGCGCCGCGCGGACAACAACCTGCGCGACCATGACATGCAGTGGGACTTCTGGACCCTGTTCCCGGAATCGGCGCACCAGGTGACCTGGCTGATGGGCGACCGCGGCATCCCGCGCACCTGGCGGCACATGAACGGCTACACCTCCCACACCTACATGTGGGTCAACCCCGCGGATGAGAAGTTCTGGGTGAAGTACCACTTCAAGACCGACCAGGGGATCGAGTTCTTCACCCAGGACGAGGCCGACCAGATGGCCGCCGCCGACACCGACTACCACCAGCGTGACCTGTACCAGGCAATCGAGCGCGGGGACTATCCGTCCTGGACGCTGAGGGTGCAGATCATGCCGTATGAAGAGGCCAGGACCTACCGGTTCAACCCGTTCGACCTGACCAAGGTGTGGCCGCACGCCGACTACCCGCTCATCGAGGTCGGGAAGCTGACCCTGGACCGGAATGTGGCCGACTACCACACCGAGATCGAGCAGGCCGCGTTCGAGCCGAACAACCTGGTCCCCGGCATCACCTTGTCTCCGGACAAGATGCTGCTGGCCCGCGGGTTCTCCTACTCTGACGCGCACCGCGCCCGGCTCGGCGTGAACTACAAGCAGATCCCGGTCAATTCACCGAGAGTCCCCGTGCACAGCTACAGTAAGGACGGGGCCATGCGCATCCACAACGTGTCCGACCCCGTGTACGCCCCGAACTCCAAGGGCGGCCCGCAGGCGGACAGCGAGCACTTCAAGCCGGTCGGCTGGCACGCCGACGGCGACATGGTGCGGGTGGCCTACACCCTGCACGAGCAGGACGACGACTGGGGCCAGGCCGGCACTATGGTCCGCGAGGTGCTGAACGACGCCGCCCGCGAACGGCTCGTGACCAACATCGTCGGTCACCTGCTCAACGGAGTGACCGAGGCCGTCCTGGTGCGTGCCTTCGAGTTCTGGCACAACGTGGACAAAAACCTCGGCGACAAGATCGAGCAAGGCGTCCGCGCCAAACAGGGCGAGAAAGACCCCAAGGCCGCCGAGCAGGCCAACCCCGCCCGCAGCATGCAGGCCAAAGCCTAGCCAGCCATAGCCGGCAAGCGCACAGCCCGGCACGCCGTCACGGTGTGCCGGGCTGTGCGCGTCTCAGCGCGCGCTTGTCGATCTCCGCTGCTCAGACGGGGCAGCTCGGCCATCACCCGGTAACTCTTCGGCACCTTGAACGCCGCGAGCCGGGCCCGGCAGTATCCGGCCGGGTTCGCCCGGAGCACGTCCGCGGCCCGGGCGGGACTCATGGGGCGGGCTGACCTCAGCCATGGTCGGCCCCGTCCGCCGCCGGGGGCGGCAGGCCGAGCGCTCTCGCCACGAAGGACATGGTCTGGCGGAACACCTCGGGGGGTACTTCCCTGGTGTCGCCCCACAGGATCCAGCGCATGCCGACCATCTCGCCGACCGCCATCAGCGCCCACGCGGTGACTTCGGGATCCTCGATGTCGATCTCACCATGCTCCTTGGCGCGGCTCAGCCCGGCTATGTAGCCCTCGGCCAGCCGCTCGTAGTGCAGCCTGAGCATTCTCGGCGACACGAATTCGGCCTGACGGATGATCCGGTAGAGGGCGGGATGCTCGGCGGTGAAGCGGAAGAACGCCTCAAAGCCGAGGCGTTCCACGTCAAGCCGGGTGCTTCCGCTACCCGAGGCCTCGGCCATCACGTGCCGCACCCGGCCGTTGAGGTCCTCCACGAGCTCGTCGAAGATCGCCTGTTTCCCCGAGAAGTAGAGGTAGAAGGTGCCCTGGGCCACCTCGGCGGCTTCGGTGATCTTCACGATGGACGCCTCGTGATAGCCGAGGTCGGCGAACACCTGCTCGGCGGCCCTCAGCAGTCGGCGGCGAGTGCGTTCTCCCTTGGTCTTCAGCTTCCGTGCGGGCTCGGCGGGCTCCGGCGGCGGGGCGTTAGCAAACACCTGGTCTCCAGGGGCTCGGCGGGCAGGGCGGGGTCACGTTCACCTTCTCCGCAGCCCCCCGCGATACCGGCGCGGGTACGGCTGGCAAGCCCGGCGATGCCCCGGCGCGAACAGGACGAAAATCGCTCCGAGCAGGAAAACCGGCTGTGACAGGGGTACCCGCAGGGGGCGGCAGCGAGCCGAGCGACGGTTCCGCCGCCACCTTGAGCAGGTACTGCTGCAGGTATACCTAGACGATAGCGCCAACGACCGCGCCCCACCGGGTACCAGCGCCGCCGAGGACCACCAGGCGCGGTCCGCGTGGAGCAATCTGCTGCGGGGGCGGCCAGTGTGGCGAGGCAAGCCTGGCTCGGCCTGGTCCGTAGCCACGCAGCCGCGGCAGCCTCGCGGCGGCTCCCCAAGAGGTGGGCATGCCGCGGCTCGGCGCGGTGTGGCCCGGCGCGGACGCGCCGGGCCACCGGGCCGCCGTGAGCCACGAACGACCCGCAGTGCGGCAAGTCAGTGGGTCAGCACGGCGGCGGGGTCACCGAGGCGGCGGGCGAATCCGGGCGGGGTCACGATGTCGTCCGGGGACAGGTCGTGGATCGAGGAATGCCCGAGGCCGAGCAGCACCGAATCGATCCCGCCGCGCATGATGTCCAGCACGTTCTCGACGCCCGCCTGGCCGTTGGCCGCCAGGCCCCACAGATAGGCGCGCCCGATCATGACGGCCCGGGCGCCCAGGGCCAGGGCCTTGATGACGTCGCTGCCGCGGCGGATACCGCCGTCGAGCACGACCTCGATGCTGTTGCCGACGGCCTCGCGCACGGCCGGCAGCGCGCGGATGCTCGCCGGGGTCCCGTCCACATTGTTGCCGCCATGGTTGGACACCGAGATCGCGGTCACCCCGGCGTCGACCGCGCGCCGGGCGTCGTCCACCCGGGTCACGCCCTTGAGCATGAACGGCCCGTTCCACTGTTCACCCAGCCAGCGGACGTCCTCCCAGCTAGGTGGCGGGGTCTGCATCCACTGCCGGTACGCGCCGAAGAACGTCGGCGGCGGTGATCCTGGGTCCGCCATGTTCGGCACGGTGAGGTCGGGGAAGTGCCCGGTCCTGGCCCAGGACCATAGCCACGGCAGCCGGGGCACGCACTCGGGCGCGAGCCGGATCGCCGTCTTCAGGTCGGTCTTCTCCGGGATGAACGGGCTGCCCCAGTCCCGGCCGTTCGCGAACGACCAGTCGAGCGTGACGATCAGGCCGACGGCGCCGGCGGCGCGGGTCCGCTCCATGCGCTGGACCAGCTGATCCCGGGTGCCGCACCAGTACATCTGGAAGAACGTCTGCGGGTTGGCCGCGACGACTTCCTCCACCGGCTTGCTCGCGAACGAACTGAGGCCCATGACCGTGCCGCGCGCCGCGGCCGCCCGCGCGACCGCCACCTCGCCGTCCGGATGTACCGCCTGCACGCCCGTCGGGGAGATGATCACGGGGACCGAAATAGGCTGGCCCATTACCGTCGTAGCCAGGTCACGCTGGCTGGACAGCCCGGCGACGTGCGGCGCGAAGCCCAGCTCACCGAACGCCCGGATGTTGTCCTCGACGGTCAGCCCCCGCTCAGAGCCGGCGACCAGGGCGCCGTAGACCGACTTGGGCAGGTGCTTGCGCGCCCGGCGCCGGGCTTCCGCCACGCTTTCGAACCACTCACCCATCCGTCCCGATCCCGTCTGCGGTACGTGCTGTCATCGTTGCTCCTGCGGCTTGAGGGATCGCGTGATACCAGTGGTGATCACGCGGACCGGACCATATTTGTCACCGCGTGACGAATATGGCTACGGTAACCGGCGCGGGCGACGCGGACAAGGGCAAACACGCAGGGAGAGGCCGTCAGCCCACCTTCTGTACGCCGCCCGGCTCTGCGGCCACCCCCGTACGATCGGCGCCGACCGCTTCAGATGGAGAAGTCCTCACCGTGCCAAATCCCGGCGTCGGGCGGGCGGATGGGGTGGCCCGTCAGGTGGCCGTCCGCCAGTGACTCCAGCCGGTCGACCCGGCTGAACAGCGACTGAAGGCTGACCCCGATGAGGTCCGGCAGCAGCGCGTCGTCGCCGCGGGGCAGGGCCGTGGCCGTCCGAGGACGGCTGCGGGCAATGACCTGCCCGGGGACGCCGACGACCACCGAGCCCGGTGGCACCGGCTTGACCACGACGGCATTGGCGCCGATCCGGCTGTCGTCACCGATGGTGATGGGGCCGAGGATCTTGGCGCCGGAACCGATGATCACCCGGTCGCCGACGGTGGGATGGCGCTTGCCGCTGTCCGTGCTGGTACCGCCGAGCGTGACGCCCTGATAGATCGTGACGTCGGCGCCTACGTCCGCGGTCTCCCCGATCACCACGCCGGTGGCATGGTCGATGAACAGGCCGGGACCCAGCGTGGCGGCGGGGTGGATCTCGACCCCGGTCAGTATCCGGGTGAGTTCCGCGGACAGCCGCGCGAGCAGCCGGGCGTGCCGGTGCCACAGCCAGCGGCTGACCCGGTGGCCCCAGATCGCGTGCACGCCGGGATAGCACAGCACCACCGTCAGGGCCGAGCAGGCGGCCGGGTCCCGTTCCATGGCCGCCCGGACGTCATGCCGCGGGGCCGCCAGCATGGCTACCCGGCCAGGTCGGCGAACAGCGCGGTGCTGAGGTACCGCTCGCCGAAGTCGGGGAGCACGACGACGACCAGCTTCCCGGCGTTCTCCGGCCTCCGCGCCACCTCCAGGGCAGCCCACGCCGCCGCACCGGACGAGATGCCGACGAGCAGCCCTTCCTCGGCCGCCAGCCGCCGGGCCACGGCCAGCGCGGCCTCGTTGCCGACGGTGATGATCTCATCCACCAGGGCCATGTCCAGGACCAGCGGGACGAACCCGGCGCCGATGCCCTGGATCGGGTGCGGGCCCTTGGCCCCGCCCGACAAAACCGGTGAGGCGGCCGGCTCGACGGCGATGAACTGGGCTGACGGCTTGCGCTCTTTGATCACCTCGGCGACGCCGGTGATGGTCCCGCCGGTGCCGACCCCGGCCACGAAGATGTCGACGGCGCCGTCCGTGTCGCGCCACACTTCCTCGGCGGTGGTGACGCGATGGATGGCCGGGTTCGCGGGGTTCTCGAACTGCTGCGGGACGAAGTAGCGCTCGTCGGTCTTGGCCAGTTCCTCGGCCTTGGCGATCGCGCCCGGCATGCCGTCCGGCCCGGGGGTGAGAATGAGCTCGGCGCCGTAAGCCCGCAGCAGCATCCGGCGCTCCATGCTCATCGTCTCCGGCATCGTCAGCACACAATGGTAACCGCGGGCCGCGCACACCATGGCCAGGGAGATGCCCGTGTTGCCGCTGGTCGGCTCGAGGATGATCGTGTCCGGCCGGATCAGCCCGGCCTGCTCGGCCGCGTCGATCATGGCCACGCCGATGCGGTCCTTGACACTGGCCGCCGGGTTGAAGGACTCCAGCTTCGCCACGACTTCGGCCCCGGCGCCTTCGGTGATCCGGCGCAGCCGCACCAGGGGTGTGTTCCCGATCAGCTGGGTGATGTCCTCGGCGACCTTCATGGCCCTCTCCTCCGCTAACGTCTGCCATGGTCGGCTGGCGTGGCTTAGTCCTCGTTCCCGATAGGAACGGTGTATTAGGACCCAAAGCGGGCGCAGGGCCGGAAGTCCCGGTATTCACCGACTTTCGGATCTGAAAAATCGGGATTGGTCACGGTGACCTCGGGTGTGAACGGCACGGGACTGCATTGATCTGAGGAGAAGCCCGATGACCACTGTTCAGGAACCCCCGCTGGCACTGGGCGACCTTGTTCAGCCGGTAGATACCCGCCTCGACCGGCTGCCACGGCAATAGGTGAACGAGCCACCGCGGCGTGATGGTGGTCATCTGCGCGGGACTTCGGCCGTGAGTGCACGCGGCGGGGCGTGCCACCGGCCACCGCGAGCCTGTTCGGCTCCCAGTTCGTCACGTGGCGCGGCGTCCCGCTGATCCCGTCGGACAAGGTCCCGCTGGAAGACGGGAAGAGCAAGATCCTGCTGCTGCGGGTCGGCCAGGAACGCCGCGGTGTCGTCGGGCTGTACCAGCCCGGCCTTACCGGCGAGCAGAGCCCCGGGCTCTCGGTCCGCTTCATGGGTATCTCGCGTAGCGCCATCGCGTCCTACCTGATCTCGCTGTACTGCTCGCTCGCCGTCCTGACTGACGACGCTCTCGCCGTGCTCAACGATGTCGAGGTCGGCAAGTTCCACGACTACGCGGATACCTACCGGTGACGTCATGAACGCGGATCACAATGGGGACGGGCGGCTGGACGAGGCCGCGCTGACCCGCCTGGTCAATGAGTACTTCACCGCGGTGCCCGGCGGGGGGGCGGACCTTGACGGCCGGCCTGGCGCTCCGCCGCCGGAGCCACCGCCATCAGAGCCAGCGCCGCCGGAGGTCACCCTCCTCTCACCGGAGCCGCCGCCCGCGCCGCCCGTGACCGCCCTGGCGACGCCGGCCGCGGGCCTGCCAAGAAACGACGGCCTGGCCGCGCTGGCGGCCGAGGCGATAAGGGCGGCCGAGGCGCTGGCCAGCGCTCCGTTCCTGCCGAAGGAGCCGCTCCTGCCGAAGGTGCCGCCCGGCCCCGAACAGGTGGCGCCGGCCAGTGCACGATCAGAATGGGATCTGCGTGTGCGCATCGCGCTGCCCACGGCCGACCCCGCGGTTCCCACGGCCGGACCCGTCATCCCCATGGCGGACGTCAGCAGCGCTCCGGGCAGTACACAAACGCCCGCGGGCGGCCAGGCGTTCTACTTCATCGGGCCGGCGCGGGCCGCCGGGCCGGCGAGCGCGGCCCAGACCGCGGCCCCGTCGGCTCCGGTCAGCGCGCCCACCCTGGTCACCCAGCCTGCCTTGAACACCCCGGTCAGCTTGCCCGCGCGGGGGGTGCCCTCCCCGTTCGACGTCGACGCGATCCGGCGCGATTTCCCGATTCTCGCCGAGCGCGTCAACGGGCACCAGCTGGTCTGGCTCGACAATGCCGCGACCACACAGAAACCGCAGGAGGTGATCGACCGCCTCACCCGCTTCTACTCGCACGAGAACTCCAGCGTCCATCGCGGCGCGCATGAACTGGCCGCGCGGGCGACGGACGCGTACGAGGACGCGCGGGCCAGCGTCGCGAACTTCCTGGGCGCCCCCTCCCCCGAGGACATCGTTTTTGCCCGGGGCACCACCGAGGCGATCAACCTGGTCGCGCAGAGCTGGGGCCGGGCGCAGGTCGGCGCGGGCGACGAGATCGTGGTTTCCTGCCTGGAACATCACGCCAACATCGTTCCGTGGCAGCTCCTCGCCGAGGAGCGCGGGGCGAAGCTGCGCGTCATCCCGGTGGACGACAGCGGCCAGATCATCCTTGATGAGTACCGCCGTCTGCTCACCGAGCGGACCCGGCTGGTGGCCATCACCCACGTGTCCAACGCGCTGGGGACGATCCTCCCGGTGCGCGCGGTGATTGAGGCCGCGCATTCCGCCGGGGCCCGTGTCCTGGTCGACGGGGCGCAGGCGGTGGCGCACGCGCCGGTCAACGTACAGGAGCTTGATCCGGACTTCTATGTCTTCTCCGGCCACAAGGTCTTCGGGCCCACCGGCATCGGTGCCCTGTACGGGAAGGCCGATGTGCTCGAGGCCATGCCCCCCTGGCAGGGCGGCGGCAACATGATCCGGAACGTCACCTTCGAGCGGTCGTCCTTCCAGCCGCCACCGGACCGCTTCGAGGCCGGGACCGCCTCCATCGCGGACGCCGCCGGCCTCGCCACCGCGCTCTCTTACGTTGAGCGGATCGGCCGCACCAACATCGCGGGTTACGAGCACGACCTGCTCGGCTACGCGACGCGGGCGCTGACCGACGTACCGGGCCTCCGCCTGATCGGCACCGCACCCGACAAGGCGGCCATCTTGTCCTTTGTGCTGGACGGGTACCGTCCCGAAGACGTCGGGTCGGCGCTGAACTCCGCCGGGATCGCGGTCCGCGCCGGTCATCACTGCGCTCAGCCCATCCTGCGGCGTTACGGACTGGCGGGGACGGTGCGGGCCGCCCTGGCCATGTACAACACCCGCGCGGAGGTCGATGCCCTGGCGCGTGCACTGCACGGTCTGTCCACCCGGCGCGCACGCTCGTAGCGGCGGGAGGGCGCACGGCCAGTGCGGTCAGCTCGCCGCCCTGACGCCAGCGTCGCTGCGCTCGGCCGCAGCCGGGGCTGGCGCGGCTGAAGCGCGAACGCGCCGAGGGTGACCGGCGCGCGCCAGCCGGAGTCGCCGCCGTGGATCAGCGCGTAGATCAGGGCCGCCGCGCAGGCGGTGAAGGCCGTGGCGCCCGGCCCCGTCGACCGGGCTGGCGTGGCCGCGGGACTCGGCCAGGACGCGCCGGGCACGGCCAACCTGTACGCGGCCGTGCTCTGCCCGCATACCGAGGCACTGTATGAGTACCTGACCACCCAGGTCGCGCTGCTGCCCGGGCTACACCAGGTGGAAACCATCCCCGTCATGCGGACCGTCAAGCGAAGCGGCCTGCTGGCCCGCATCTAACTCGCAGATCATCCGTGTGGTGCCTGGAGGATTGCCTGCGGACAATGGTTTTTGTGCATGTTCTGGCCCAGGTCAGCGACCAGTGCCCCTCGCCGACGTCGAAACCGTGTGGACCGCGCCGGAGGTCCCGGGTGTGCGCACCGTCCTCGTGCCCTGATCCCGGCCCGCTCCGTCAATGACCTTGACCTGGACTTTGCCTGCCAGTTCGGGCGCCACCGGTGATCTTCCTCGTTCGGGTGGTTTCCGATGTCGTCAGTTCCGGCGCCACCCAGCGACGGTTCCGTGCGGGTAACCGTTTGACGCGCCGGCGGCTCGTACCGGGCGGTGGCTGGCTGGACGGGGACGGCCGCCCGCCGATGAAGTCGTCCCAGTCGGTCTGGACAGGTACCCATCGGCGATCGAACTCGGCGGCGCGGCGTGTTGCGCGCTGGAGCCGCTCGCCGTGGTAGAAGTGCCGGGCCCAGATTGACGAGGGCCGGCCGAGGCGCAGCGCGCCAGCCGCCGCGACCGGCGGCAGGAACAGGCCGAAGAGCGAACTCGACCTTCTCAGCGCGCCGTCCCTGGCCGAGCACCTGAACCAGATACTGGCCGGCCAGCCCCGGCACCTCGTCTTCGATCTGGCGCGGGTCAGCTTCATCGACTGCGCCGCGGCCCGGCTGATCGCCGGGACGGAAGCCTTCCTACCGGATGATCACCGGCCGGTCGTCCGCCGCGCCGCCCCGGAGGTCCGCCGCGTCTTCGAGCTCACCGGCCTGGACATTCGGTGCGAGATGGATGGTGAGACGGGATAGGTTAGGCCGGCACGCGGCCCGCGCCGGGCCGCGCGGGCCGGCCCCGCGGACGGGCCCAGCGATGAAAAGCCCAGTAAGCGGCCCGTGATCGGCGACCCCGGAGGCGATGTGGACAGCCGCAGTGACCAGGAGTTCGCCGGACTGGCCCGGGAGTATCTGGACGACCGGGCGGAACGGCACCCGGACGCCGCGACCGAATTCGGTGACCACCGGTTCGACGCCCACCTGCCTGACCTGTCCGCGGTGGCGCTCGCCAGCGAGCGCCAGGCCCTCGGCCGCTGGGCGGATGCGGCCGGGGCGCTGGAGACCCGAACGCTTGCCCCGGAGCATCAGGTGGACGCGGCCATGCTGGCCAACGACGTGGCCCGGCGGATATTCGAGCTGGACGAACTGCGCGAGCACACCTGGAATCCGCTGCTGGCCAACCCGGGCCGCGCCATCTACCAGCTGCTGGCCCGGGACTTCGCTCCGCTGCCCAGCCGGCTCGCCTCGGTAGCGGGCCGGCTGGCTGAGGTCCCGGCCGCGGTAGCTGCGGCCCGGCAGCAGCTCGGGCCGATGCCAAGAGTGCACCTGGAAACCGCGATCGCGCAGTTCTCCGGCACGATCACGCTGGTCACCGAGGTCATCGACATCGCTTTGCGGGACGCGCCGGAGCGCGAGGCCGACCTCGCCCAGGTTCGCCCGGCCGCGCTGGAGGCGCTGAGTGAGCACCGGTCGTGGCTGTCCGCCCAGCTTGCTGAGGCCGCGGCAGGCGACGGCTTCGCGGACCCGCGGATCGGCGCCGATCTGTTCGCCCGCAAGCTGTCGCTGACGCTGAACACGCAGGCGGACGCGGACGCCATCCTGGCCCGGGCGCATGCTGACCTGGATCGGGTGAGCGAGGAGATCGCCGCGCTGGCGGCCGAGATCGCGGGGGCTGGCGTCCCGTCCGGCCGCTCCGGCGGCCCAGGACAGTCCCCGGCGGACGGTGATCGCGTCGCCCGGGAGGTACTGGACCGGCTGGCCGCCGACGCGCCGGACAACCGGACCATCCTTGCGTTCAGCCGTAGCGCGCTCGCCGCCCAGACCGCCTTCGTCCGCGAGAACCGGCTGATCACTCTGTTCGACGATCCGGTCGAGGTGATCGATATGCCCGAGATCGACCGGGGCGTCGCGGTGGCCTACTGCGATTCACCGGGACCGCTGGAAACGGCACCGACGCCCACCTTCATCGCCATCTCCCCCACCCCGGCGGACTGGCCGGCTCTGCGGGTCGCCTCGTTCTATCGCGAATACAACCGGCACATGGTGCACAACCTGATGGTGCACGAGGCGATGCCCGGCCACTACGCGCAACTCCAGCATTCCCGGCGGTTCAGCGGCTCGGCCACCACCGTCCGCGCCGCGCTCCGGTCCGGGTCGTTCGTGGAAGGATGGGCGGTCTACGCCGAGCAGGTCATGGCCGAAAGGGACTACCCAGGCGACGGGGATCCACGCGCCGTCCGCATGCAGCAGCTCAAGATGCAGCTCCGCATGATCATCAACGCGATCCTGGACGCCCGGGTCCACGGACACGGCATGACCGAGGCCGAGGCGATGGCGCTGATGACCGGGCGCGGGTACCAGGAGGAAGGCGAGGCCTCCGGCAAGTGGCGGCGCACCCTGCTCACCTCGGCTCAGCTGTCCACCTATTACGTCGGGTATACCGAGGTCGCCGACCTCGCCGGTGAGCTGAGGGCCGCTTCGCCCGGGCAGCCGGACCAGGAGATCCACGACCGCATGCTCGCGCACGGCTCACCACCGGTCCGGCTTCTCCACCCGCTGGTCACCGCCTGACGCGGGCCGCACCCCTGGCCATCTTGTCTAATTCGCCCGACCAGCGATCCTTTGCGGCCTCTCATCCGTAGATAGCGGTAAGGGCAGTCACCGGAATGCTGCCGACCAGGGTAAGGCGCACCAGGGGAAACATGATTTCACTGCCGGCCAACGCCACCACCGTGCCCAGCAGAAAAGCGGACCGGACGGAGCTCGGCGCGTTCCTGCGCGGCAGGCGGGTGCGGGTCGGCACGCGCGAAACGGGAGCAGCCACCGCCCTCCGCCCGGACCCGGTGCCCCCGCGCGACAGGGCCGCCCGCCGCGGCAGCCTGGCCGGCCGCGGTGAGTTCACCGTCTGTGCCGCGGCCGCGAGCCCTGAGCCGGACAGCGAGCCCGGCGTCCCCGTGTTCCTGCACGCCCTGCTCCGGCAGGTAGAGCCGTTCCCGGCCGCGGTCCTCAGCCCACGCTGGGACATCCTGGCGTTCAATCGGAGTTACGACGCGCTGTTCGGCCTGGAATCGGTCCCGGCGCGGAACCGGAACACGATGCTGCTCTATTTCGCCGCCGCTGGCCTGCGCGAGCTGTGGCCGGACTGGGCGGCCGACGCGCCGCGGGTGGTCAGCCAGTTCCGCGCGGCGACAGCCCGCCATGGCACCGACCCGGAGCGGGCCGCGCTGCTGGAGCGGCTGCGCCAGGCCTCCCCCGACTTTGACCGGCTGTGGCAGCAGGCCGGGACCGGCAGCTACGAACACGCGCCGGAGCGCTTCCGGCACCCGGTGGCCGGGGTATTGCGGCTGGCCCGCTTCCACCTGTGGGCTGAGCCCCGCGAAGACGGTCTCGTCGCGGTCGGCTACACGCCCGCCGACGCCGCCACCGCAGTCAAGCTGCCCCTCCTCCAGGCCCTGTCCACCCTCCCCGCCGCCCCGGAATATTGAGTTACCGCTAACCAGCGCGCCATCGTCCAGCCGGGACCCGGGCGGTGCCGCGGCGCCGCCCGGGTCAGCCGCGGGGTTGAGTCCTGGCTCAGCAGCGTGGGCCCGGCCCGGGTCAGCAGCGTGGGCCGGGCCCGGGTCAGCCGCGTGGGCCGGGCCCGGGTCAGCCGCGTGGGCCGGGCCCGGGTCAGCCGCGTGGGCCGGGCCCGGGTCAGCCGCGGGTGTAGTAGGCAACGCCATCCGCCTCGGTTCGTGACAGCCGTCCCGCGTGCACCAGGACGTCGAGATGGGCCATCGTCTCGGTCACCGCGAGGAAGCGGCTCAGCAGGTCAAGCTCGGTGAACGTGCGGCCCCGCCGGGTCCACAGCAGCCGCCGGGCGGCTTCGCTGGCCGTGCCCCGCACCGGTCGCCCTGCGGGGTTTTCTGGCCCGGCGTGGCGCCTCCTGGCGGTCAGCAATGGGGTCACAGGATGGCCCGGCCTATGGTTAAATCACTTCCAGTAGTCGATAGATAACCGACGGTCGCCGATATACCGGGCACGCGTGCCGATTGGACCTCGGCCATCCGGGCAGGCGGGCGGATCCGGCCAATGCGCGCCAGGATGCGTTTAATCCACTGGCCCTGGCCGGTGCTATTGCCGCGCGTTTTCGTTTGGCTGTCGTTTCCGCAGGTCCTGGCCGTGTCAGCCGCCGGGCACGATGCCGCGCGTGGCGTTGTCCGGCTGCGCCTGCCGGGACTGGTGACTGCCTCAGCCACGCGGCACCGCTCACCCGGGCCGCCGGATTGTGGCTGGGAGCGGGCTGCATCGCGCCTACCTGGGCAAACGCGAATCGGACCACGGGACTTCCGAATAGTTACAACGAGCTACCCGAATTGGCCGGTGGATCAAGGCTTAGTGGAAAGGTCATTAGTTAGTGGTCCGCCGGCCCGGATAACGGCTTGACCGCGTCCCCGGCCCCATCGCTCCCCAGGCCGCCGGACGGCCTCGCTCCCGCCTGCATCTGCTCACCGCCCTAGGCCGCTCTGCAACCTTTCTGCACCCGGCCGGCAACTCCTCTGCTTGCCCGGGCGAGGAACTGTGGGGGTGGATGAAAATCACGCTCCGGTCCGGTAAAGCGTGGGGAGGAGATCCAATGGGAACACGTATTGCGGTACTGATTCCGGCGCATAACCAGCAAGATTATATTTCCGTCACCATCGAAGGTGTCCAGGCACAGACACGCGGCTATGTCGGGAACGTCACCGTAAGCGTGCCCGCTGGCACCAAGGCTGGCACCCATTACCCGGTCTGTGGACTGGTCCCAGGGCTGCCACTCCCACCGCCAGCGCGAACATTTCCCTCCAGATCTACGCGGGGATTCGCGAATACATCACCGTCTCCTAGCCGCTGACTATCGGGCCCTTCGGGGCCGGTGGTGAACGGCTCAGTTGAGCAAAATACCTTGGGGGAGAAAATGAGCATCGTAAGTTATCCCGCATACGCCGCGATTGCCATCCCCGTACTCGCCGTCATAGCCGGAATCAGCCACGCCACAACTGGCCGCCGACCGTGAAGATCATCGCGCTGATTCCCGTGCATAACGAAGAAAACACCATTGCCATGACGATCGAATCACTTCGGGATCAGATGTGGACTCCTGATCACATCATTGTCCTGGCCGATAACTGTACGGATAGCAATTGGCCGTCAGCCTGATTATGCGGGTAATGCGAAAGGGGGAGAAGAAATCATGAACGCAACAGTCATGGGCATCACGCTCGGCATGATAGTGGCTTTCGGGCTCATTACCGTGGCGGGGAGCATTCTGGCGTGGCGTTACAGCGTCAGGCTGGCCCGCGACCGCGACCAGTAAACAGCCCCGCGGAATGCCGCAAGCATCCGCGCGGGGCCTAGATCAGGAACCTTGGGGGGACCAGATCATGTCAACAGCGTCACACGGCACACCCAGAATTGTCAGCCTAATCCCGGCATACAACGAAGAAGAAACCATCGTCAGCACCGTCACGTCACTCCTGAAGCAAACCCGGGTGCCTGACCAGATTGTTGTGCTGGCAAACAATTCCTCAGACCGCACCGTTGAGCGTGCCCGGTCTGTGCCTGGTGTGACCGTCGAGGACCTTCAGTTCCCCGGCAAGGGCGCCAAGTCCAAGTCCCTGGCCCTCAACCTCGGCTGGCGCAAGTACGCCCGCGACGCCTACATGGTCATCGGCCTGGACGCCGACACCATCATGCCGCCCAACGCGGTCGGTGACTGGCTGACCGAAATGGAAACCGACCCCGGCCTGGGCGGCTCATCGTCACAGTTCACCATGCTGGGTGATGACTGGCTGACCCGGCTGCAGCGGTCAGAGTTTTCCCGCTGGTCACAGACATCCATCAAGAAAGGCCACACGTCCGTGCTGGCCGGCACGGGCTGCGCCGTCCGCGGTGAGGCCATGGCCGCGGTGGCGGCCCGGGATGACCGGGACGGCCCGTGGTGGGGCGGCAGCGACGTCGAGGACTTTGAAATGACGTACCGCATCCGTGAGCTGGGCTGGCGCTGCCAGGTCTCCCCCACGGTGCCCGCCTACACCGACTCCATGAAGACCCTCAGAGCACTGTGGAAGCAGCGCATGAAGTGGTCGGTCGGCACGGTGCAGGACCTTATGCGGTTCGGGTTCAACCGGCTCACCATCCGGGACTGGGGCCAGCAGGTCCTGGGCCTCATGGCGGCCATCATCCGCATCCTGTGGGTGCTGCTGTGGGTGGTTGGCGCGGCGACCGGCCAGCTGCACCCCAACTGGACGTGGTGGCTCTTCACTGCCGTGTTCATCGTGCTGGACTTCATAGCCGCCCTGAAAATCCCCGGCCGTGACAAGACCGACATTCTCATGGCCATCATCCTCATCCCCAACGAAATCTTCGCCTGGATGAGGGCGGGCTGGTTCATCGCCAGCTGGTGGTTCGTGGTCCGGGAGAAGACCCGTGACCTGTGGGGCGCGCAATACGCCGCCGAAGGAATGGACACCGGCCCAGAGCACAGCGACCAGCCGGTCGCTGTGAACAGCTAGAGAGAAGAACAGTCATGTACGGGAACATCACATCGTCGGCTGGAGTGGGCCTCGGCACCGCTATCGCGGCGACCGGCAGCGTCTACAACTCAGTCGCGCACATCATCTTCGGGGCGGCCCTGGTGTTCGTGGCCATCGGGCTGCGCGCCGCCCTGCCGAGCCTGACCACCGTGCGCCACCTCATAAGGGGGCGAGGACGGTGACCCGGCTGGGGAAGTACCGGCGGTACGCCGCAGTGCTGGCCGCCCTCACGGTCTCGCTGACCGGCCTGTGGTACATCGGGGTGCTGACGGCAGTGCTGTTCGCCCCCGGGTCCACCGCGGTCAGCCCGGCCGCGCTGGGCCTTGGCCCGGCACCGGTCCTGACGACAGTGCACCAGACGTACACCCGCCCGGCAGCCATCCCGGTTCTGGTGTATCACCAGCTGGATAACGGCTGCGCACCAACCGCTGCCATCTGCAACGTGAAGGAACCGGAGACCAGCAGCGAGCGCCAGTTCGCCGGCCAAATGCAGTGGCTGTACGACAACGGCTACCGCACCGTCACCCCGCAGCAGTACACCGCGTGGCTGCAGGACAAGAAGGTGGCGCTGCCAGCCAAGCCGGTGCTCATCACGGTGGACAACGGCATCAGCAACTTCTACGACGCTGGCACCGCGGTCCTGCAGCGCTACGGGTTCAGTGCCACGGCCATGGTGGTGACCGGGTTCGCGGATGGTGCCAGCGGCCAGTGCACTAACCCTGCTGACCAGCCGGGGTGCCCCACAGCCAACCAGAACTGGGACGCGACCTGGGCCCAACTGGAGGGGCTGCCCTCCCCGACGTGGAACTTCGCGCTGGAGGCAGGCCCGTCCGGGCACTATGTGCAGGACTACAGCACAACCTGCCCCGCGTTCCTGGCCTGCATGAAACCGGGAGAGACGGTGGCCGCCTACGAGCAGCGGGTGAAGGCTGAGCTGAACACAGGCGAAGCCGAGCTGCGGCAGCACCTGGGCAGCCGATTCGACCCCAGTGTGTGGACGGTCCCGTACAGCGACCTGGGCTACCCGCAGTGCCCGCAGAGTTCCTGCACCCCACAGCAGAGCACCGGCCCGCCCGGCTGGCTCTCCGCGTACGCGGAGAGCCGCTTCAGTGCAGTGTTCGTGGAGGACGCCGACCGCAACGGAGTGCAGAACGAGAGGTTCCGGCTGGACGTACAAGGGTGGATGACGCTAGGCGAGTTCGCGGACCTGTTCGGCGCTGACTGAGGTGCCACGGCAACTTCCAGGGGGGGCACGTTGATCCGGGGAACGCGGGCGGTGGTGGGAACTGCCGCCGCCCTTGTCATGCTGGTCATGCTGGGCGGGTGCTCATCCGGCCCGGCGTGGGTGAACGCCTGGGCTGGCAGTTTCGCTGGCCCGGCCGGGCATGGTGTGAACACCCGCGCCTGGGTGGTCGACACCGACCATGGGGCCGCGCTCGGCACCGGGGAAGCCGAGCAGCTGACCAGCAGCCCCGCGAACGTCCGGCTCGACGGCCACGGCCACCTCAACCTGATCCCCCTGCGCACCGCTACGGGGTGGACGTCGGGGCGGGTCGAAACCGCACGCAGTTTCACCGCCCCAGCGGGGGGTGAAATGCAGGTCACCGCCACCCTCCGGCAACCCAACCCCGCAGTGGCGGCCGGGTACTGGCCCGCGTTCTGGATGCTATCGGCCAACGGCCACGAACCCGGGCTGGGGGAAATCGACATCCTCGAAGACGTCAACTCCGGTGCCCGAACGTCCGGCACCCTCCACTGCGGTGACCTCACCCGCAAAAACGCGGACGGCACCAGCGGGCCCTGCCACGAAGACAACGGCCTGTCCAGCGGGCTGCACCCATGCCCCACCTGCGCAACCAGCTACCACACCTACACGGTGATCATCGACCGCCGGCATGCTGGACATGAGCAGATCCGCTGGTACCTGGACGGGCGGGAAACACAGAACGTCACCGAAACCCAGGTCGGTGCCACCGCATGGACCCAAGCGGTTGATCACGGGTTCCGCATCATCTTCGACGTGGCCATCGGCGGCCACTGGCCCGACACTGTGTGCCGGTGCCACAGCCCAACCACCCAGACCACATCCGGGGCGGCCATGTCGATCGCCTCTGTGACCGTCAGCGACCTCGAGCGGTAGGCGGGAAGGCGCACCGGCCGCCTGACGCCGCCCGGCTACGACGGCCGACGCGGGCCAAGGCGGCAGGAGGTCCCGCTGTACGCCTTCCCGGTCTAAAGGGCCGCTAGCCGTCGTCCTAGTCGTACTCCGCCGGCCAATCCCCGTACAACGCCTCATGCCACATCCCGGACGCCGCCCACGGCGGTGTGGTCTCCGCGTGGGCGCGGGCCAGCCACCGGCGCCCATCCTCGTCCATGAGCTCGACGATGAGGGCCCACCCGGTGACCACCGCGCCTCGATCCGTAACCCCCGCAACGTTCGACCGGATCGCCTCGTCGATGAGGTCACGGGGATCAATGTCAGCGTCAGGAGGCATCGTCGCCGTCCTCGTCCTGCTCGTCCTCGCCGGTCTCGTCGTTCCCGCAGATACACTCGTCGGGCTCGGCGAGTCCGCAGGTGCGGCAGTGGTGCGCCATCAGGCGGCCGCTGGCAGCGGCCCGCAGATCCCGCACGCCGCGGCCGTAACGTTGCCGACGCTCAGGTGCGGGCACGTGAACGTCCGGGGATGCAGCAGCAGCGACGACGACCCGAGGGCCACGGGTGCGCCCGCACCGCCGGAACTCTCAACGAGGCGGCGCGGGTGCCCGGCCGTTCGCGGCCCGTCTATTTCCCGCTGAACAAGCCGCCGTATCCATGCGCCCACGGTGACACCTTCCCCGCCCGCGAGATCTTTCACCTGCTCAATGACCTCGGGGGGTGAACCGGACGCTGCTCATGGGGGTGAGCCGTGGACCGGAGCGTGTGCGGCCCGGCCCGGCGGTCACCTGGTTCGCGGGGGTGGCGTAAAACCCGGTGCGCCTCAGCGTCGTCCACTTTGGCCATCGCGCCTACGGCTCAGGGGCCGCGGCGGGGCCGGGGTGTCGGCGGTGACATCGGCGGCGGCAGCGCCGGTCGCCGTGTCCACGGCCGCCTGAGCAGCAGCCAGGGCCGCCTGGGTGGCGGGCGATACTGCGTTCGGGTCGGCGGCCACATCAGCTTGCAGCGTGGTAACAAGGGTCTGCAGCAGGCCCAGGTCAACGGTGATGGTGCCCGCGTCGGTGGTCAGGTCGGCTGCGGCGGCGGCTACAGCTGCGTCTTCGGTCATGATGATGCCCACCTTCTGATTGAGTGCGGCTAGTGTCCCGGTCTTGAGATACGTGAGCAGTAACGGCAGATGCGGTCGATGATCTGGTCGGCGGTCTTGGTCTACTTGAATGGCCGTGCCGTTTCGTTCCAGGTGCTGATCCACTCCTCCAGCGCGGTCTTGAGCGCGTCCAGCGAGCAGAAGGTGCCGCGCTCGAGGCAGCGCCGTTCCAGTTCGGCGAACCACCGCTCGACCTGGCTGATCCACGACGAGTATGTCGGCGTGAAGTGCAGCTCGAACCGCGGGTGCGCCAGTAGCCACTTGTGCACCGCCGGCGCTTTATGCGCGGAGAGGTTGTCGCAGATGACGTGGACGGCCAGGCCGGGCTCGACCTGCCGGTCGATGTCGTTGAGGAAATCGCGGAAGTCCTCCGCCGTGTGCTGTGCGGCCAGCTTGCCGATCACCTTGCCGGTGGCGGTGTTGAGCGCGGCGAACAGGTCCACGGTGCCGTGCCGGGTGTAATCGAAGCTGCGCCGCTCGGGAATGCCGGGGATCATCGGGAGCACCGGGGCGGTCCGCTCCAGCGCTTGGATCTGCGGCTTCTCATCAACGCAGAAGACCGCCGCCGTGGCGGGCGGGGCCAGGTAGAGCCCCACCACATCGCGGATCTTGTCGATGAGCAGTGGGTCTGGGGAGATCTTGAACTCCTCCACCCGGTGCGGCTGCAAGCCAAAGGCCCGCCAGATACGGTGCACGCTGGTCGGCGAGATGCCCGCCTTCCGGGCCAGCTCCCGCTTGGACCAGTGCGTGGCACCCGCCGGCACCTCCTCCAGGGTGCGCACCACCACCTCCTCCACCTGGGCGTCAGTGATGGTGCGCGGCACCCCCGGCCGCGGTTCGTCGCACAGCCCATCCAGCCGCCGGCGCAAGAACCGCTCCCGCCACTTGGTCACGGTGCCCCGGCTGGCGCCCAGCCGGGCGGCCACCGCGATGTTGGGTGCGCCTTCTGCGCAAGCCAGCACGATCCGCGCCCGCAACGCAAGGCCCTGCGCGGTGCTGCGGCGCCTGGCCCAGCTCTCCAGCGTGCGTCGCTCGTCTTCCGAGAGCACCAGCGGCTCTAACCTGGGATCTGCCATATCCCCAGCAGACCGCACCCGCCAGCCAGGCGATAGCCGTCAGCGCCAGACTGGGAGACAAATCAACTCACGTGGTGACTGGGAAACTCAAGACCGGCTCACTAGTTCAATGCGGATACCAGCGAGCTCGCCGGCTATCTCGCTAGGCCAGGGAAACCCCATCGGCGCCTCCCGGCTTCTCTGGGTCAGGCGGCGTGCTGCAGGTCGCGGGGTGTGGCGCGGCGACCGCGGACCCGCGTGTGCCATTCGGCCTTCTGGACTTCTACCGGGTCGTACAGCGGCTTGCGGCCCTCGCGGAGGCGACGGGCAGGAACATGCGCTGCTTCCCGTCCCGGGTCTTGTACCCGCGGGTGGCCCACAGGGTGACTGCGTTCGGGCCGACCCCGGCGAGCTCGGCGGCCTGGTCCCGGTCAACGAGACCATCACCGCGGGTGATACGCACAGCACCCCCCCGGGGCATGAAAAAGCCCCGGGCCACCCTAGAGGCTGCCGGGGACAATTCTTCGCTTGGTGTTTAACTTACAGTATGGGCCGCAACTCACGCCACAAGAGGCCACGCTTCACTCCAGGGTGAAGCCGAGGCGGCGCGACCGCTCCCTAGCGTGCACCCAGATCGCGTCAAGCTGCTCTTTCGACCACACGGGCCGCTCCATGCGCAGTACCGGATCCGGGGTGACGATGATGCAGTCACCGGGTTCTATGTCGGCGAGACCGCACCGTTTCATGTCGAAGTCCGCGAGGAGGTCAGGCTGTCCATCGCGCCGCAGGATCGCCGTGAAGATGTCCCCCTCAACGTTGGTGACGTTGCCGTACCACTGGGCCTTACTCACGCCACGCCAGGAAGATTTTCCAGGGTCGCGGGGGTCTTCACCCGGTGCCGCTCATAGGCGGCGCACAGCGCGATCCAGTCCCCGTAATCCTTCTCGTCCATCCGGTCCCCGCAACTCATGCACTCGCTGTACGAACCCGGGTCGGCGGAGTCACTCGGTGGTTCCGCGCGGGCCAGGGCGCGGAGCCCGCACCCGTCCGCCCGGCACGGCACCCCCATCAGCTCCTCCGGTTTGGCCTTGGTTTCCCCGAGGACGGCCCGGCACAGGTGCCGCAAGTTCAGGATCTCCATGCCGGCGTCACCGCCGTCGAGGTCGAGCACGATCTCAGCGAACGCCGCATGCACCACCCCCGGTGTGCTGTCCGGCAGGTCCGCGAGGTCACGGAGGTCCACCGCCCGCATCATCGGTTCCGGTGGCAGGGCGATCAGCGCGGCGGTACGCACCGCCATGACGTCGACGGCGCGCTGGACGGCTTGGGCGGGGCGCCGCTGCCTCGCCAGGTCCCCCTCAGGGAACGACAAGCGGGCCGCGGCCGCCACCCGCTGGGCAGTGTCCTGCGGGCCTTGCACGCCGCGATCGCGCCCATGCTGCCCGATGGGGCCGCCCGTGTGCTTGAGCGGATCGCCGCAGCGGCGGTGACCCCGTGACCGGCCTCGACTGGGGTGCGCTGGCCGCCTGCAAAAACGCTGAGGATCCTGACCGGTTCTTCCCCCCCGAGGAGGAGGAGCCGGACTGGCGGGACCTCGCCAGCCGCACGGAGGTCGATCCGGAGGCGTTTTTCCCGGAGAAGGGCGGGTCAACCCGGGCAGCGAAGAAGATGTGCGCCGGATGCGCTGTCCGCGCATTTTGTTTGGAGTTTGCCCTTGAAAACGACGAGCGCTTCGGCGTCTGGGGCGGCATGTCTGAGCGGGAGCGCCGCCAGATCCGCGCGGAACGTGGCCTGCCGATCAGGCCCACCGGCCCGGCAGACGACGCGAAAATCTGCACCGGGCCGTGCGGGCAGCTGAGGCCCCTGAGCCCGCGCTCCTCTTCACGCTTCTCTACGTCGCGTGCTACGTCATCGTGCGCGGCGGGGTTGCGGCGCTCTACCTGACCGACCGTCCCAACACGACGTGGAAGGACAAGCTATTCCAGCTGGTGGTGGGCACCCCCCTGTCGATTGTCCTCAACCTTCATGCTAACGCCTACCAAGTACTGGGCGCTGTTCAAGCTGCGGGATAACCGGTGGCGCTCGCGCGGGGACATGGGGCGGATGCGGCTGGCGCAGAAGGTCAAGGCCATTACCGGCGGCACGGTGGTCGGTGGGGCCGTTATCGGGGCTCTTGCGATGATGATGGCCGCGGGCACCTGGCCACTGAATCTGCCCCCAGCACCCAAAGGACTGCCGGTGCTGAGCAACAACGCCTCGGCGGGAAAGGAAAGGTCCTCTTCACCTACGATGACGGCCCCGGAACGGCCACCCTGCAACTGGTCAGTAATCTGAAGGCAGAGCACATTAAGTACGCCGTGTTCTTCATGATCGGTGAGAAGGTGGTCGCTAACCCGCGCATCGTCCGTGCTGTCGTCAAGGCAGGCTACGCGGTGGAGGTGCACACCTGGGACCACCACTCGTTGACCGGCGCGTCCACGCACACCGCGCCGCTGACCCCTTCTGAGGTCAAATTGGAGTTCACCAAGACCATCAACGCGCTGGTGGCGGCGGGCGCACCGAGGCCGACAATGTGGCGTCCACCATACGGTGACGCGGACGGGGAGGACATTCTTATCGCCAAGAGCCTCGGCCTGCACCTGGTCATGCCCTGGTCGGAAAACAATACCATCAGTGACAACGGTGACTGGATCACGGGTATCACGACACAGCAGATCGTCAGCAACGTGACCAAGGGATGGTCGGGCGGTGTCGCCATCCACGGCGGTTCGACTATTGCCGGGCACGACGGCATCGAGGGCAAGGCACCAACTACGATCGCGGCCCTGCCCGGCATCGTGCAATGGATGAATGCGCACCATCTGGGCGCTATGACCAGCGTCCCGACCGGCCCGCGTTCAGACCCTCCGTCACGTCACGGCCGTAGTCATAGCCGGTGACCTGCATCCCGGCCCGGGTAGCTTCCCGGACCAGCGGCAGCCCGACGTACCCGAGCCCGATAACAATGAGATCGTTCATGTCATCCTCCCCCCGTGTTTCCGCCTATGTGCGCGATCCAACGCGGCGGGTCAATCCCGCCCGTTTCGTCCGCTGCAACCCCATCTCCTTGACATCGCCGTCGCTGATGTCATCCACGTGCGCCACCTCGGACCCGGCGGCGCTGGGTACCGCCCAGGTGGCTTCCACCAGCGGCGGATGGACTCCACCGCGAACGCCGCCGTCTCGTGGTCGGTTCCGACGTTCACCCACCCCGAGTTGGCCGCCACATCGTAGATCCCGTACGGGGCGACCTTGCCGAGCTGCTTGTCGGCGAAGTCGTGGTCGTTGACCTGCCGCGGCGAGCCCTTCGGCTCCCACTCCGCGCCGCCGTTCCTGAAGTTGCCGACCAGTTCCTTTTTCTTGCAATCGATCGAGATCACCGGGATGCCGGCCGCCAGGCACCACGTCACCAGGTCATTGATGTAACGGAACTGGGCGTCGCGGTCCGGGTGCTGCTTGCCTTCGATGGTCTTGGCGTTGCCCTGCAAGCTGTAGCCCAGCCGGTCCTTCAGCAGCCGGCCCACGGTGTCCGCGCTGACCGGCCGCCCCGCCCTGCCCAGCTCACCAGCCAGGTTCCCGGTCGATTTGGTCGTCCACACCAGCGGCTGCATCGGATCCCCGCGCGTCTCCGGCTCCACCAGCTTCCGCAGCGCATCCACCAGCCCCGGATCGAGGCCGGTTGCCGGCGGCCGGCCGGCGCCCACCTGACGCACCCGCCCGCCCGGCTCGACGCCTTGCTCCAGCTCGCGCGCACCCCGCGACACCGTGTCCGGATGCGACTTGGTCAAAGCGGCCACCCGGCTGATCCCGCCCCGGCCCAGCACCCGCGCCTGCGCCCCCAACGTGAGCCGCCACTGCCGCTCATCCAGATGCGGCTTCAGCTCCGCCAGCATGGCCGCGAAACGATCCTCATCAACCTCAACCGTCGCCATACCACACACGATAGGCATCCGTCTCGGACAAACCCGCGTAATTCAGCGGAGGGCCCTAAGAGGCCGATTCGCTTAGTGAAATCGGCACTAACGAGCCACCGTCATGGCATTACGGACGGTGCCATCTGCCGCTCCCCTGGCGCATGAAAGCCTGCGGTCAAAGGGAAAACCGGCCGGCCGCGGTCACAGTCCCAGGCAGCGGGACAGATCAGAGGCGAGCCTTCCTTCCGGGTCGAGCCCGGCGCGGAACTGCCGGAATTCCGGCAGCCGCGGATACATCTGGGCCAGCACATCAGGCGGTACCCGCGAGTCCTTCGCCAGATAGACACGGCCGCCGGCGTCCACGACGAGCCGGTCGAGCCGGTCCAGCAGGCCGGCGCAGCCCCGGGGTGCGGGCCGGGAAGTCGAGCGCGAGCGTCCAGCCGGCCCGCGGAAACGACAGCAGCCCCGGGTCTTCTTCCCCGAAGCGTTTGAGCACCGTCACGAACGACGGCGCCCGGGCCGCGCTGACCAGCTCGAACGAGCGCCGCACGGCGGCCTCCTGGCCGAACGGGACCACGTACTGGTACTGCCGGAAGCCGCCCGGCCCGTAGATGCGGTTCCAGTTCCTGATGCCGTCGAGGGGGTGGAAGAACGTCCCGATGGTCTGCAGTTCCCGCTCGCGGTGCCGCGGCGCCTTGCGGTAGTACGCCTCGTTGGCCAGGGCCACCGTGTAACGGTTGATCAGCCCGGGCGGGAACGCGGACGGCACGCCGAGGCGGGCGCCGGGGCGGAACGCGAACGGGTCGGTCTTCCCGTCGGCCGGCAGATCGGCCAGGTCAGCGAAGTCGCCGCTGGTGATCACCGAACGGCCGAGGCTCGCGCCCCGGGCCATGCTGTCCGACCAGGCCACCGTATAGCCGTAGCGGCGGTCGTGCTCGGCCAGCACGGCCATGGTCTCGTCGATATCGGCGGTGCGCACGGTGTCCACCCGGACCCGGGACGTGGCCACGCGCTTCAGCTGCACCGTGGCCCGCAGGATCAGGCCGGTCAGGCCCATGCCCCCCGCGGTCGCCCAGAACAGGGCGGGATCACCCTCGCTGGTCACCGTGCGCAGCTCACCGCTGGGCAGCATCAGGTCGAAGGAGCGAACGTGCCGGGCGAAGCTGCCCGCCACATGGTGGTTCTTGCCGTGCACGTCCGCCGCGATGGCGCCGCCGATGGTGACCTGCCGGGTGCCGGGCGACACCGGGACGAACCAGCCGGCCGGCAGCCCGGCCACCATGAGCTGCTCCAGGCTAACGCCGGCTTCGCAGGTCGCCAGGCCGCTGACCGGGTCCAGTTCGGTGATCCGGTTGAGCCGGAGGGTGGAGACGACCAGGCCTCCCCCGCACTGAGCCGCGTTGTTGTAGCTGCGGCCCAGACCGCGCGCGATCAGCCCCCGGGACGGCGCCGCCGTCTTGAGCAGCGTCTCCGCGTCGCCGGGGTCCGACGGCTCGGCCAGCTCGGCCGACGATGGCGCGATCCGGCCCCAGCCGGTCAGCGTGACGGTTTGGCCCACGAGCACCGCATACTACCCGCGTCCAGCGGCCGGTACCCGGTACCTGATCCGTGGGCGGCGCGGGGGCCTGCGGGGCCCAGTCAAGACAGGACCCGGTCAGGACAGGGCGGGGCGGGCCGCCGCCAGCTGGGACGCCAGTACCGACCGGGCGGTGACCAGGGACGGCCCGTACCAGGTGAGGCTGCGGCCGTCCACCAGCGCGACCCGCTGACGGGGAAACACCTCCGGTCCGTCATCGGCGCTGAAGGGATACGGCTCGTCGGGCAGCACGATCAGGTCAGGCCGGCGCGCGGCGACATCGTTCGAGGTCAACGCGCGGATACCGAGCAGAGTCAGCGCCGTAGACGTTTTCCAGCCCGAGCCGCGCGGCGACGTCGCCGGTGAAGGTCGCCGATCCCACCACCATCCATGGATCCCGCCAGACGGGGATGACGGCGCGCGTCGGGGCGCCGGGCCCCGGCTGGTTCCATTCGTATTCGGCGGCGCCGAGCCACTCCGGCGCCGGCGCAGCCCAGGGCGGCGAACATCCGCTGCAGCGAGGTCATCGCCTGATCGACGGTCTCGATGACCGTGACCCATACCGGCACCCCGGCCGCCCGGAGGCGCTCGACGTCGATGCGCCGGTTCTCTTCCTGGTTGGCCAGCACGACGCCGGGCCTCAGCGCCTTGATGGCGGCCAGGTTGGGGTTCTTGGTCCCGCGCACCCGCGGCACGTCCAGGTCCGCGGGGTGGGTGCACCAGTCGGTCACGCCGGCCAGCGTCTCCCGCCGGGTCGCGGCGACCGACTCGGTCAGCGACGGCACCAGGGACACGACCCGCCGCACCGGCCGCGCCAGCGGAACCGGATAGCCGAGATCATCGCCCGCTATATCTATGGTTCGTCCTGCTTTCGCACTTCTGCGGGCGGGTTGGCAGCGTCAGTCGCTTCTTTAGCCTCGCCCGTGCGGAGCTCGGCCAGCTGCGCGGCTATCTGCAGTTCGGCCTCCTCGTCCTGCCTGCGCACTTCTGCCGGCAGGTCGCCAGCGTCAGTCGCTTCTTTACCCTCGCCCGTGCGGAGCTCGGCCAGCTGCGCGGCTATCTGCAGTTCGGCCTCCTCGTCCTGCCTGCGCACTTCTGCCGCCAGGTCGCCGGCGTCAGCCGCGTCTTTACCCTTGCCCGTGCGGAGCTCGGCCAGCTGCGCGGCTATCTGCCGTTCCGCCTCCTCGTCCTGCCTGCGCACTTCTGCGGGCAGGTCGTCATTGTGCGTCATGGCATATCCCTTCAAACTGGCCACCCCGCTGGTGGTCCTGACCGGGCAGAGACGGCAGATACCGACTTATTCCTGGTTTCTTCCTACACGCGACCTTGGCCCCGCCGCTGGAGACCTTAGTCCTTGTCGGGGAACAAGCCCACCGCCGATGGCGGCCAGCGCCCGGGTGATGTCGTTGCCGTGCGCTCAATGTTGCGGCGGTACTGGCCGGTCGAACTCGGTCAGGCGCGGCAACTCGCCCGGCTCGCCGGTACTCGCCGGGTAGGGTTCCTCCAGCTCCCGGGCACCCGAACTGCGGGCCCGGCCTCGACGGCCGGCGCTACGCCGGCGTACCTTCGTTATGTTACTGGCGCGTACGGCTGGCCTCCGGGCCGCCTGGAAAGGAGTTCCGATGTCCCGGCATCGCCGGACGATCACCGGCCGGCCGGTGGTGATCACGGGTGCCGCCTCCGGCATCGGCCGGAGCCTCGCGCAGCGGCTGTCCCGATCCGGCTCTCCGGTGGCCATCGCTGACGTTAACGAGACCGGCCTGAAAAAGACGGCCCAGTCACTGCCGGGGCCGGTGCTCGCCCGGGTGCTCGACGTAGCCGACGCCGCGGCCCAGCTCCGCTTCGCGGCGGAGGTGCGGGAGTGGCTGACCGCACCGCTGGCCGCCGTGTTCAACAACGCTGGCGTCGGCGTGGCGTCGCCGGTTCTCGGCGCTGACCCGGACGACGACGAGTGGCTGCGGCGGATCAACTTCGGCGGCGTGGTCAACGGCACCCGCGCCTTCCTGCCCATCCTCACCGGGCAGGACGAGGGCGTCATCGTCAACACCTCCAGCGTCTTCGGCTTGCTGGGCATGCCCTACCAGAGCGCCTACTGCGCCTCGAAGTTCGCGGTCCGCGGCTTCACCGACGCGCTGCGCCAGGAACTGCGCGGCACCGGCGTCTCGGCGGTCACCGTCCACCCGGGCGGCATCCGGACGAACATCGCCCGCAACGCGCGGATACGCAGCGATCCCGAGGGCCGCGGACGCACCCACGAGCAGATGGCGGCCGAGTTCGAGGCGATCACCATGACCTCACCGGAGAAGGCAGCGGAGATCATATGCCGCGGGGTGGAGCGGGGCAAGGCCCGCATCCTGGTCGGGCCCGACGCCTATGCCTTCGATGCGCTGGCCCGGGTCGCCCCGACGCACTACTTCGACATCATTGCGCAGGCCGAGAAGCGGCTGCGACCGCGGTGACGCTCGTGCCGGCCATGGCCGAGACCGCCGGGCACGTGACGATGCTGCAGCGCTCGCCCAGCTACATCATCAGCCTGCCCACCAAGGATCCGATCGACGCCCGGCTGCGCACGCTGGTCGGGACACGCCGGGCCTACCCCCTCATCCGGTGGAAGAACGTGCTCGTCAGCACGCTGATCTACCAGCTCAGCCAGCGACGGCCGCAGATGATGCGGAACTGGATCCGAGGCATGACGATCAAGCAGCTGCCGGCCGGGTACCAGGTCGACACGCATTTCAAGCCGGTCTACAACCCCTGGGACCAGCGCCTGTGCCTGGTGCCGGACGGCGACCTGTTCCGCGCCATCCGCAACCAGCGGGCCTCGGTTGTCACCGGCGGGGTCGCGACCTTCACCGAGGACGGCCTGCGGCTGGAATCCGGCGAAGAGCTCGAGGCCGACATCGTGGTGACGGCGACCGGGCTGCAGTTGCTCGCGCTGGGCGGCATCGAGCTGACCGTCGGCGGCCGCGCCATCCGCCTCCCCGACACGATGGCCTACAAGGGCATGATGCTGAGCGGCGTGCCGAACTTCGCGTTCACCATCGGCTACACCAACGCGTCGTGGACGCTGAAGGCGACCTGGTCAGCGAGTACGTCTGCCGGCTGCTCGGGTACATGGATTCCCATGGCTACGACGTGTGCGTCCCGGTCAACGAGGATCCGCGCGTCACCGAGCAGCCGCTGCTCGACTTCTCGGCGGGATACGTGCTCCGCGCCATCGATCAGTTCCCGCGGGCCGGCTCGCGGGCCCCCTGGCGGCTCGGCATGAGCTATCTCAGCGACGCGCTCACCCTGCGGCACGGCAAGATCGACGACGGCACCATGCGCTTCAGTGCAGCGCAGACCGGACCGCGTCCAGCTGAGACCGGAGCACCGAGCGCGCGGTGACCAGGATGACACCACCCGCCGTACCGGCCGCGCCAGCGGCACCGTGCCAGTCGTTAAGCTGGGCAGTCCCCCGTCTATCCGGCCGCGGGAAAGGCCCGCCGCCACCCCGGGTGGCCCGTGCCGCTGCGGATCGTCGGCGGCGAGGCCCGCGAGCACGGCACCGGCCGCGTCAAAGGCACGCAGTGTGTCCTCCAGCATCGTGGCCGACTGCGCGTCCGGCCACGAAGACAGCTTGGCCGCCACCGTACCGGTACCCGGGGCGACGTAAAGCATCTGGCCATTGATGCCCAGGCACAGCAGCACGTCGCCGTGCGCCCGTGGCACGAACCAGAACTTGTTGCGGTACCACCCACCCGGAAGGTAGGGCTCGGACACGGACCGCGCGAACGCGTCCCGGACGTCCGGGTCGACCGCCCACGACTCCCGCAACCAGGCACCGGGGACGATGCGGCGGCCCGCCACTTCGCCGTCCCCCAGCAGCATCATGCCGAAACGGGCGAGGTCCCGGGCGGTGGCACACATTCCCCCGTCGTGAATCGCGGTGCCTACCCCGTCACAGGTGATTTCGGCATC
>CAVUNO010000011.1:0-220904 GCA_963742875.1 uncultured Actinomycetes bacterium
ACGACCGTGTTGGCCGGGCACCCTCACGTGCGTGGGCCCTCCGAACGGACTTCCTCGACCCGGCGCAGGGCGGACCGCAACTCGCCCAGCCAGGAATCCTCATGCTGGCCGACCAGGCGCACGCACCAGGCCAGCGCGTCGCTCCGGCTGCGCGCGACGCCAGCCTCGACGAGGGTATCGAGGACGCGGCGCTCCGGCTGGCGCAGCCGGGTCATCACCGGCACCGACAGGGTGGTGAACATCTCGGTCCGGCCCGCGCAGGTGACGCCCCATGACACCTTGCGCCGGAAGTTGTGCTCGGCTTCCCGGGCGATCTCAACCCGGCGCGCCCGCGTCTCCTCGCGGAACCTGCGAATCCGGCCCTCGGCGGCGGCACGCTCGGCGCCGGACGCATCCGCGGCGGTTTCCGGGTCGGGCAGCGTCCCGATGACGGTGACCTCCTCGCGATCCGCCTCGATCACCGGCACAGCGGTGAACCAGCCGTCCGGAAGCCTGCCGATGAACCAGCCGCGCAGCCGTTCGCGCGGAGAGGCACCGGCCTGCTCGCCCGGGCTCTCGATCCGGTCGTTAAGGCTGCCTTCACCTTCACCGGCGCGGGAGTCAGCGGCAGTGGTGTCTTCGCTCCCGGCAGCGCTTTTGCGGGCGCCACCCGGCTCGTCATGGGGGGCGGCGCTGCTTGGCTCTGTACTCATGTAATAATAATTACATTCGCTCTGGCCAGCGTCAAGCGAGACAGCAAGGGTTCACGTGGACGTGGCTGAACCCGGCCGGAGCGGGGACGCAGAGTAGAGACAATCACCTGAGCGCGTCGCAGTAGGTATCTCAGCCACCCCGCTCGTCGCCAAGCTCAGGTCCGGATTGCGACCATGGCGACCAGATAGCGGTGGTCGCTGCCGAACCCTGGCTTGGCGGCGACCTCGGTGACGGCCAGGCGCGCTCCCGTCAGCACGTGATCGATCCGGACGAAGGGTGGCACGACGGCCCCGTTTGGCCACGTCATGTCGGTCGTCTTCCCCCGCGCCGCGGCCCCGTCGGTCAACCCGTCGTGCAGCAGGGCGACGAACCCGCTGTTTCCCCACGCGGCGTTGAAGTCCCCGGCCATCAGCATGCGACTGTCGCCGCTGGCGCGCACGGACCGGCCGACAGCGGCCAGCGCCGCCGACCACTCCCGCCAGGACACGGGGAACGGCGCCAGGGTATGCACCAGGCGCAGGGCAACCGGCCCACCTGGCGACCACAGGGTGGCCTCCACCATGTACGGCATCCACTGACCGTCCCACAGCACGGTCCGTACCCGGCAACCGGTCAAGCGCAGCCTGGAGGCGATCAGGAAGCCGGTCGCGCCGTAGGTCGGCGCCACGCATCGGTAGGGGAAGCTCGCCAGTACGCCCGAGGCCACCATCCTCTGCAGCGCCGGTGGCGTGAATTCTTCGAGGGTTATGAGGTCGGGGCGGTCCTGCTCGATCGCTCGCACGTAACCGGCCTCGAAGTGGAGGCTCTTGTCGATGTTCGCGTCGAACACCCGCACCACCGGGGCATGCCGGGCCCATGCGGGTACGGGAGCCGCGGCGAGTAGCTCCGGCACGGCGAATGCTAGTTGGGCGGCGACGATGACGGCAGCTGCCGCGGCGAGCCACCAGCGCCGCGCTATGAGCGCCCCCACGGTCACGACCCCGGCAGGCAGGTAGACGATCAGCGTGAGGGCGTCGAGCACGATCAGCGGCTCGACCGAGTCCCAGGCCACCAGCCGCAGTAGCGCGACAAGCCCGAGCACAGCGACGACCAGCCAGCCGACGACGAGAAGGCCGGCCCGCACGACAGCCGGTCCGCGGTGGCGACGGCGCGGCGGGTAGGTCTCTCCTGCCTCGATGGTGCCAGGTACTTTTGGCATGACCGTCAACGTACCGTGGGAAATGCGTGATCTTCGACGGAGATGCGCAACGCCGAGCGGGGGATCCGTCCAGTCCGCCTAACCATCGCCAGCGCGGCCCGGGCCTCGGCGTAGAGGAGGCGAGCTGCAGCGACGCCCTCGACTTCGTCCCCATAGCAGGTTCGCCCGGCTCGAGCCGGACTCCTCGACGAGCAGGGGAACAACCGCGGAGGTGTCGAAGTAGGCGATCAGCCGCGAGGCGTACCGCGAGCCCGATTGTCACCACTGCTAAACGAACATGACCAGGGAGTCAACTTTGGTATAGACCTTCAGCGGACGCTTGGTTCAGACCCTTTACCGCTTTTGGTATAGACCATCTCCCTCACGTCAATTACGCACTGGTGTAAACCATAATTCACGGGCCGTGCTGGCCGGGCACCCTCACGTGCGCGGGCCCTCCGAACGGACTTCCTCGACCCGGCGCAGCGCGGACCGCAACTCGCCCAGCCAGGAATGGGGTCGTTCCAACCTGAAGTTGCTGGTCGCGGGCCTGGTATGAGCTGAATCGAGGGCGCTCGTGCTGATGGGAGCGGCTGAGCGTAGCTGCTGAGCATTTGACGCTCTTGGGCTTGTCCGGCGTGTCCTGCCAGGTTCGGCGCACCTGCCGGTTATCGTCTGTGTCCATCCCTGTTCGCACGGTAATACCCCCTGGGGGGCGGGATGGAGCTGACGGAACAGATCACCGGCCGGGTTACCGAGCTGACCGCCGAGGTTGAGCTGCTGCGCAAGCAACTGGCCGATGCCGAGCACGAGCTGGAACGGCTGGTGATAGCCGGGCAGGTCATCACCCAGCTGACAGCCGATGACGCGGCCGGCGGCCCGGGCGCCGCCGGGCCGGCGCAGCGGGGTTTCGGGCTGCTGGTGCCCCCGCGCAGCCAGGCATCCGGGACGGGCGACCTGCCCGATGACTACCGGTCGCTGGCCGGGGCGGTCGCCGCGGCCGCGGCCGGGACCGGCGGGCCGGTGACCTGCGTGATGGCCGCCCAGCGAGCCGGCCTCGACGTGACCGGCCGCCAGAGCGAGAACGTCCGCGCCAAGCTCAAGCGGCTCGAAGACCGCGGCTGGCTGCGCCGTACCGCGGCCGGGAAGTTCGCCATCGCGCCCTGACCTGAGTCTGGTAGAGGCCACTGCCTGCCGGGATGCCCCCGGCAGGCTCATAGGCGCTTGTGACAACAACCATCGAGCCCGCCGAGGGCACCCCGCTTGCCTGCCAGTGCGCGCTGCCGCTGTCGCGTCAGACGCTCACCTTCGTCGCCGGCCTGCTCCGCGCCCACCTGAAGAAGATCGGCTCCCGGTGGCGCAAGCTGCCGCCCGGCAAGATCGCGCTGATCGTGCTGGCCACGCTGCGCCACGACCACCGCCTGGCCGGCATGGCCGGCGGCAACGGCGTCTCCGCCTCCACCATCAGCCGCTGGACCTGGGAGATCATCGGGCTGCTCGCCGCCCGCGCCCCGCGCCCGGACCGCGCCCTCGCCGCGATCACCAGGCAGGGCGGGGATGCGGTGCTGCTGGACGGCACCCTGATCTCCACCTGCCGCCGCTCCGGCACCGCCAACCGCAGCAACTACAACGGCAAGCACAAGAAACACGGGCTGCTGTTCCTCGCACTCACTGACCAGGCAGGCAACCTGATCTGGATCTCCTCAGCCCGCCGCGGCGCCGCCAGCGAGATCACCGCCGCCCGCCAGGACCACATCGCCGGCCGGCTGCGCACCGCCGGGCTCGGCGCGCTCGCCGACCTCGGCTTCACCGGCCTGGACCCCGACCCCGAAGACCCGGTCATCATCACCGGCTACAAAGCCACCCGGACCCGCAAGACGACCCCCGCCCAGCGCCAGGCCAACCAGGCCCTGTCCGCTGCCCGCGCGCCCGTAGAGCACGGCTTCAGCGACCTCAAGAACTGGCGGAGCCTCACCCGCCTCCGCATCAACCCCGGGGGTATCTCTTCAGGTGTGTAAGGAGTGACTCATGGTAATCATGTGACGTGCGGGGTGAGCCTGCTCTTCAGGGGGAGATTAGTGATCATGCGTGTGATCAGGGAAAATGCTGGTGTTAACGGACTGGCTGGTGGTAGCGGCGACATGCCGGGACAGCCGGGTGCGGGCCGGGAGGAGACGGTCCGGGAGCTGGTCGGTGACCGGGCGCTGGACCTGCTGCTGGCCCGCTCGAAAGACGAGGCCGGGCAGCTGCGGCTGACCGGTGAAGGGTCGATGCTGGGGGAGCTGGTCAAGGCGGTGCTGGAGCGGGCGCTGGAGGCCGAGATGGCCGCGCACCTGGGGTATGAGCCGCATGAGCGGGCCGGGCATAACTCGGGGAACTCCCGGAACGGGACGATCGCCAAGACGGTGCAGACCGGGGTCGGGCCGGTGCCGCTGGCCGTGCCGCGGGACCGGGCCGGCAGCTTCGAGCCGGTGCTGGTGCCCAAGCGGGCCGGGCGGATCGCCGGCGGCCTGGACGACATGATCATCAGCCTGTACGCGCACGGCATGAGCGTGCGGGACATCCTGCATCACCTGGAGCAGGTCTACGGCACCCAGCTGAGCCATGAGACCGTCTCGCGGATCACCGACGCGGTGCTGGAAGAGGCCCGGGCCTGGCAGGCCCGGCCGCTGGATCCGGTCTGGGCGGTGGTGTTCCTGGACGCGATCATGGTCAAGGTCCGCGACAACCAGGTCGTGCAGAACAAGCCCGCCTACCTGGCGGTCGGCGTTGACGCCGACGGGGAAAAGCACGTGCTGGGGATCTGGCTGGCCAAGACCCCGCCCGAGACCGCGACCGCGGGCGAGGGCGCCCGGTTCTGGGGCAGCGTCATGACCGACCTGAAAAACCGCGGCGCCCGGGACATCCTGATCGCCTGCTGCGACGGGCTGGCCGGGTTCGAGGACGCCATCGGCGCCGCGTTCCCGCAGACCGTTGTCCAGCGCTGCGTGGTGCACCTGGTCCGCAACGCCCTGCGGCCGGTCGCCCGCCGGGACGCGGCCGCGGTCGCGGCCGGGCTCCGCACGATCTGCACCGCGCCGACAGCCGAGGCCGCCTTCGACGCCCTGGCCGCGTTCGCCGCCTCACCGTGGGGCACGAAATACCCCCAGGCCGCCCGGGTGTTCGAGGCCGCCTGGGACGAGTTCACCCCGTTCCTGGCCTTCAGCCCCGCCGTGCGCAAGCTGCTCTACACCACCAACGCCATCGAGTCCCTGAACTACCAGCTCAGGAAAGTGACCAAGGCCCGCGGCCACTTCCCGGCCGACGACGCCGTGGTCAAGCTGCTCTGGCTGGCCATCATCAACATCGAGGACAAGCGCGCCCGCGAGCGCGCCGCCCGCCGCCAGGCCACCGGCAAGCGCTCGGACCGGCCCGCCCGCCTCGTCGAAGGCCAGCGCGTCATGGGCTGGCGCGAAGCCCTCAACGAGCTCGACACCGCCTATCCACACCGCCTACGGTAGGGAGCACATAAATCAAATAATTCAAAAGCTTTTACACACCTGAGGTTACAGGCCCTCAACCCCAGCAAGTGATGACGCTCGGTGAAAGTGCTCAGTTCTGCTCGTTGAAAGTGCCCACCTGGGAGGAATCGCCGCGGCGGTGGTTCCGCTGCGGGTGGGCTCCCGCGACGCTTCGGGTGTTCGAGGTCCGTTGCGTTCGGGGGAGCCCACCAGGAGATGTTCACACAGGGGGAAGATGTGGAAGCGCATGCGTTGCGTAAGAGAGGGTGGTCGATCTCGGCGATCGCATGGCATATGGGCCGGAACCGGCGGACGGTCCGGGCCTATCTGAGCGGGGAACGTCAGCCGGGTAAGCGCCGTCCGGCGGGGCCAGACGGGTTCGCGGTGGTTGAGGAGTACTGCCGGATCCGGTTGCGGCAGGATCCGCATCTGCAGGCCACGGCGCTGTTCGAGGAGGTCACCGGGCTCGGGTATGCGGGAGCGTATTCGTCGTTCACCAGGGCGATCCGGGACCGGGGCCTGCGGCCGCACTGCGAGCCGTGTCATCAGGCCAGGGGCCGTGATGTGGCGGTCATCAGCCATGAGCCGGGCGCCGAAACTCAGTGGGACTGGGTGCATCTGCCTGATCCGCCGCACCATTGGGGGTGGCGGCGGGAGGCGTATCTGCTGGTCGGGTCGCTGCCGTATTCGGGCCGGTGGCGAGGCTGGCTGTCGGCCTGCCAGGATCAGCCGCATCTGGTGGAGGGCCTGCACCAGGTCGCCAGCCGCCTCGGCGGGCTGACGCTGGGCTGGCGGTTCGACCGGATGTCAACGGTCTATGACCGCCAGGCCGGCGGTATCTCGGCGTCGTTCGCCGCGGTCGCCAAGCATTACGGGGTCACGGCCGTGGTCTGCCCGCCGCGGCGGGGCCAGCGTAAAGGCTCGGTGGAAAAGTCCAACGACATGGCGGCGCAGCGGTGGTGGCGGACCGTCCCAGATGACATCACACCCGAGCGCGCGCAGGCGTCACTGGATTCCTGGTGTGAGCGGACCGCTGACTTCCGGGTCCGCTGGGCGAATGGGATCAGGCAGAGCGTGGCGACATTCGCCGAAGGCGAGCCGCTGTCGGCGCTGCCGGCCCCGTTCCCGGCAGTGCTCACAGTGACCAGGACGGTCTCGCCGCAGGCGCTGGTGGCCTTCGGCGGCAACTTCTACTCCGTCCCGCCGGGCCACCGCGGCCAGGAGGTCACGGTGGCCCGGGTGCTGGGCACCGGCACGGTCGACGTGACCTCTGCGGCCGGGAACACCCTGGCCCGGCACCGGCTCGAACCCAGCGGCGCGCACGCGATCGTTCGCGCCAGCGAGCATGTGGCCGCGCTGGAAAAGGCGGTGCTCGCCTCGGCCACTGACACGGGCGCGCCGTGCCGGCGCAAGCAGCGCATCCCGCCATCGGCGGAGGCGCTTGCCGAGGCCGGGCGGATCAGGACCCGGCTGGCCGGGCAGCCGGCGGCTGGCCAGACCGGGCCGGTCATCGACTTCGCGGCCTATGCCGCAGCCAGCCGCCCGCTCGGCCCCGGTGACCGCACCGGCGGCCGCGCCTCAGGCGAGGGCTGAGGTTCCCATCCCTGGCGCCGCCCGCCCAGGCGGGCGGCGCCAGGACCTGCCATCCGCACGCAGCCATCAAAGACAAGCACGCATCAGCGGCAAGGGAGAATCATCATGATCGCTGCAACCGGCCTCGCCGGGCAGCCACCCACCTCAGCGCAGACCTATCAGCGGCTGCGCTCGCATCTGGCGTTCCTGAAAATGGCAGCCGCCGCCGAAGCGCTGCCCGCCGTGCTGGACGCCGCCCGCGAGAACGGGACCCCGCCCCTGGAGGCGATCGAGGCGCTGCTGGCCGTCCAGGTGAACGCGACCGAGCACCGCCAGCAGGCCTCCCGCCTGCACTTCGCGAACCTGCCCGCCCCGTGGTCCATCGACGACTACGACTTTTCCGCCCAGCCCGGCGTGGACGAGAAACTCATCCGCGAGCTCGCCACCCTGCGGTTCCTCGATGACGCCGCCAACGTGATCCTCATCGGGCCGCCCGGGGTGGGCAAGACGATGCTGGGCATCGGCCTGGCCCGGGCTGCCGCCGAAGCCGGCCACAAGGCCTACTTCACCACGTGCGAAGAGCTGGTCCGGCGGCTCAGGAAGGCCATCACCGAACACCGTCTCGCCACCGGGCTGCGGTTCTTCGCCCAGCCCCGGCTTCTGGTGATCGATGAGTTCGGCTACCGCCGCCTGGACGAGGACGGCCGCTCCCTGCTGTTCGAGGTGGTCAACGCCCGCTACCTGAAAGGCTCCATCATCACCACCAGCCACGTCGGCATCCAGGGCTGGGCGGAACGTCTCGGCGACCCGATGCTCGCCGCCGCCCTCATTGACCGCCTCCTGCACCGCGGCATCCTCGTCGGCATCGACGGCCCCAGCTACCGGATGCGCTCTCACCAGGCCCGCGCCGACGCCCTCCGCAAGACCACCCGCGCTGCCACGGCGCCCCGCACCGAGGCGGCACCGTGACCCGCGCCCCCGGCCAGCGCACCGCCGTCCGGCTCTGCGCCAGCTGCGGCCAGTCCTTCACCTGGACCAGCCGCAACCCGCGCCGCCGGTTCTGCACACCCATCTGCAAGGCCCGCTGGTGGCGGGCCATCAATGGTGCCGGCCAGGCCGCCGCACCCGGCACGGCCAGCGCCACCGGCCGTGACCTCACCCAGCCAGGCGCCGGCACCAGTACGGCGGCCCCCGCGACAGCCGGTACGGCGAACGCCGTCACGCCCAAAGACGGACGCTACGTCGCCGGATACGGCGACGGCCAGCCGCCAAGCCCGGTGCAGAACTGCCCGAACTGCCACCAGCCAGTCGCCGTCAGCAACCTGCTCATCACACCCGCCGCGGCGTACGTCAACACGCCGTCACGATCCGTGACAGAGCACACCTAAAGCAGTACTCTAAAAATCAGCCAGGTGGGCACTTTCGACGAGCAGCCCCGGGCACTTCCGCCGAGCGTCATCAGGACGCGGCGCTCCGGCTGGCGCAGCCGGGTCATCACCGGCACCGACAGGGTGGTGAACATCTCGGTCCGGCCCGCGCAGGTGACGCCCGATGACACCTTGCGCCGGAAGTTGTGCTCGGCTTCCCGGGCGATCTCAACCCGGCGCGCCCGCGTCTCCTCGCGGAACCTGCGAATCCGGCCCTCGGCGGCGGCACGCTCGGCGCCGGACGCATCCGCGGCGGTTTCCGGGTCGGGCAGCGTCCCGATGACGGTGACCTCCTCGCGATCCGCCTCGATCACCGGCACAGCGGTGAACCAGCCGTCCGGAAGCCTGCCGATGAACCAGCCGCGCAGCCGTTCGCGCGGAAAGGCACCGGCATCCTGCCCCGTGTCCTCGTGCCGCCCCGTGTCCTCGTCCTGCGCTGCGCCCCCGCCCCCATCGGCCTGGCCGGCCTGGCCGGCCTGGCCGGCCGCGCTGGCGCTGTCGCCCGCGCTGGCCGGCTCTCGGCCGGCCCGTCTTGCCGTGTACTCATGTAATTATGATTACATCATCGTCTCAGTGCGTCAAGGCGGAGAAGCGGTCGCTGACCGCCACGGCCACGAGGACCAGCACCACCACGATGCTCAAGGCCAGCGCCGTGACGTGCGGGGCCAGTAGCAGCAGCAGGAGCAGCACAGCGATGGCGACGACGCGGGGCCAGGAGATCACGCCCCAGATGACCCGCTTGAACAGGACGTGCCCGGCCAGGAACAAGGCCGCTCCGCCTACCACCATCCAGCTCGTGCCCGCGCGGCCGACCGCCGCGGGATGCGTCAGCACCTCCTGATCGGCGGAGGCCGCCACGATGATCCCGGCCACCATCACCGGGTGGATGAGGTGGTACGCGGAGTTGGCCAGCCGCCCGGGGTCGGGCGACTCGGCGATCATTCGTGCGCCGTCCTCCGCGCTGCGGTCGAAGTAGATCCGCCACAGGGCGACGCTGCCGGCGAACGCGGTGATGAACGCCGCGACCGCGGCGGCGGTCACGTGCTCCCGCACCGACAGGGCCTGGCCAATCACGACGATCGACTCACCCAGGGCGATGATGATGAAGGCCTGGCACCGCTCGGCGAAGTGGCCGCCCGCGATCGTCCACTCCCCGCTGGTGGTCCGGCCCATCCCGGGGGTATAGAAGCCAACCCGGTCGCCAAGCAGGTCGACCCCGAGGGCGGCGAGCCACACCAGCTCCCGGGCGTGGCCGCCCACGAAGGCTCCGGCGATCCACAGGCAGCCGCTGGCCACCGACCACAGCGTGACCCGCACGAAGATCCGGTCGACTCGCTGCCTCCGCCCCGCGACGGCGACGAACGCGGACCGGCCGACCTGCATCAGCACGTAGGCGCCGGCGACGATCAGCCCGCGGGAGCCCAATGCCCCGGGCAATGCCGCCGACAGCACCAGGCTTACCAGCATCAGAACGATGAGCATGAGCCGGACCGGTATTCGCCGGGCGTCCAGCCAGTTCGTCGCCCAGGTCGTGTAGACCCACGCCCACCAGACCAGCACGAGCAGCAGCGCGGTCTGCAGCGCGCCGTTCACAGTCGGAAGGGCGAGCAGATGGTGCGACATCTGGGTGACGGCGAAGACGTACACCAGGTCGAAGAACAGCTCGATGTTGGTGACCCGCTGCTCGCCGGAATGGTCCTGCAGCAGGCTGCGCGACGGCCGCTGCGTCCCGGCTATCTGGTGACCTCGCCCCATCACACGCGACCATACCGCCGTTCCGGCCTTGCAGGTCGCCCGCGATCCGCTGGCGCTCCCTGACTGCTCAGAAACCTGAGCGGTCGAGGCTGCCGAAGCCCTTGCGGGACACAGGCGGCGGCTAAAGCATGAACAGGTCACCGCATTAACAGGTCACCGCAGGGTCCGGTCAACGGCGATTGATGAGGACACCGACTGGAGGCCTACATTCGAGTGGCAAGCTCCGGCGGAGGGGAGGAGCGGAGAGGAATGAACCATGCTCGGTTCCCTGCTGCGGGTGATTGCCTTAGCGGAATTTGGCTGTCACTTGGCCGGCCCGGCGCGCCCATGCGGCTTGCGCACCCGCAGCACGTATGCGGCGGCGTATGCCCAGATGTCACAAGGACGAGTAAGCCGGGCTTCGCGCACGCTCGTCTGAGGATCAGGACACCTACCTGCACCTCGAGCCGCGCGACAGCAGGTAAAGGGTCCGCGGAGACCCGTCAGCTACTTTGCGGCTGGTGACACGGACCCGAGCGAAGGCCCCCGCATCTTCGCTGGCTACACGCCCAGGACTGGATCCGCGCAGCAGGCGCTGCGGCGCGGATGGGCGGCACCCCCTGGAAGGAATGAGGAAATGACATCGGGGACCTCGCTAACGATCCGCATCTGCTCTCTCTGCCCGAAGTTGCTCAGCGTGGCCGGTGACAGGCGGAACCTGTTCGCCCTCCTGCAGCGCTGCGCTTGGCGGGGCATCCGCCACAGCGTCACCAAAGCCGACGTGGGACTAGTCCCCGATTTCGCTCAGTGTGGCATGATCCTGCCGCACGGCGGCCAGGATCGCGGGATGAGCGTGGCGGCACGTGGGGGTACAGCGTGAACTTCTCACTAAGCGCCGAGCAGCGCGAGCTGACGGAGGCGGCGACCGCCTTCGCCCGGCAGGAGCTCAACCAGGATCTGCTGAAGCGCGAGGATGCCGGGGAGTTTCCGCGGGAGGCGTGGCGGAGCTGTGCCAAGTTCGGCGTTCAGGGCCTGCCAATCCCCGCCGAAATGGGCGGGGCCGGCGCCGACATCCTCACAACGACCCTGGTCATGGAGGCCCTGGGATACGGGTGCCAGGACAACGGGCTTCTCTTCTCGCTCAACGCGCAGATGTGGAGCGTCGAGCTGCCGCTGGTGTTCTTCGGCACCCCGGCGCAGCAACAGGCGTACCTGCCCGGAATGGTGTCGGGGGACCTCATCGCCGCGCACGCGATGACCGAGCCTGGCTCCGGTTCTGACGCGCTGCACATGCGCACCCGCGCCGAGCGGCGCGGTGACCACTACCTCCTCAAGGGGACCAAGCAGTACATCACCAACGCCCCGGTCGCTGACGTACTGCTGGTCTATGCTGCGGATCCGGGCCGGCCAGGACTAGCCGGGCTCTCCGCCTTCCTCGTCAACGCAGCGGCGCCAGGAATCGCACTGAGCACCAGCTTCGAGAAGATGGGCCTGCGGACCTCGCCGATGGGCGAGATAACGCTGCACGACTGCCTCGTTCCCGCGGAGAACCGGCTCGGGCCGGAAGGGGCGGGGATGGCGATCTTCAACTCGTCCATGGAGTGGGAACGGAGCTGCCTTTTCGCCAGCTTCGTGGGCGCGATGCGGCGGCAGCTTGAGGCGTGTGTGGAGTATGCCCGGTCACGCGAGCAATTCGGCCAGCCCATCGGTCAGTTCCAGGGTGTGTCCGGGAAGCTGGCCGACATGTACGTGCGGCTGGAGGCGGCGAGGTCGCTGATCTACCGGGTGGCATGGCTGAAGCAGCAGGGCAGGTCCGCCCCGGCGGAGGCGGCCGCCGCGAAGCTGTTCACCAGCGAGGCATGGGTGCGCTCCAGCCAGGACGCGATTCAGGTCCACGGGGCTTTCGGCTACATGAAGGAGGCCGGGATCGAGCGGGACCTCCGGGATGCGGTCGCCGGCACCATCTACTCGGGTACCTCGGAGATCCAGCGGGTGGTACTGGCCCGGATGCTCGGGCTCTGAGCCACCCGGGCACGCGAGGAATCGCCGGCGGGGAAATCAGAAAGGAAGCGTGATGGCGTATCTACTGCAGGGGCTGCTGATCGAGGCTGCGGCCCGGCAGCCGCAGCGGCCGGCGGTGGCGTCTGACGGCTGCCTGCTCACCTACCAGGAGCTAAACCGGCTGAGCAGCCAGGTGGCCCGGGCGCTGCTGCGCCTGGGCGTAGCGCCCGGCGACCGGGTGGGGATCCTCGCCCCCAAGTCGGCCGCCGCGGTCATCGGGCTATACGGGGCGTTGAAGGCCGGGGCCTGCTATGTGCCGCTCGACCCGAAGGCACCGGCCGGGCGGCTCAGCCACATCGTGCGGGACAGCGGCACCGCCGTGATCGTGGCAGACGAGGCGAGGACGTCCCAGGCGGCCGCCCTAGTCGGCGGCGTTCCCGGGCCGCGCGGCGTGGTCGTGGTGAGTGTTCCGGACCGCCCGGGGCGCGAGGAGGCGGCCGTTGCCCCGGCCCAGGGCGCGGCCATAGTGCCGTGGGCCGCGGTGGCCGGGGAATCAGCGGAGCCATTGGCGGAGGAACTTTCGATCGAGACCGACCTGGCGTACATCCTGTACACGTCGGGATCGACCGGCACCCCGAAGGGGGTGATGATCTCCCACCGCAACTCGCTCACGTTTGTCGGGTGGGCGGCAGCCGTTGCGGGACTCAGCGATCAGGACCGCGTCTGCAGCCCCGCGCCGCTGCACTTCGACCTGTCGGTCTTCGACATCTTCGCCACCTGCCAGGCCGCCGCCTGCCTGGCGGTGCTTCCCGACGGAGCAGCCACCTTCCCGGTGTCGATCGCGAAATGGCTGGAAGCCGAACGGATCTCGGTCTGGTACTCCGTGCCCTCGGTCCTCACGCTGCTCGCCTGTTACGGCAGCCTGCAGCAGGTCGACCTGTCCCGCCTGCGGACGGTGATCTTCGCCGGGGAGGTGTTCCCTCCCAAGCACCTCGCCCGGCTGATGGCCGAACTGCCGCGCTCTCGCTACCTCAACTGGTATGGGCCGACCGAAACCAACGTATGCACGGCGTTCGAGGTGCCCGCGGGCGGGGCTGACGACCGGCCGGCCCCCATCGGTAAGGCCTGCGCCAACACCGAGGTGTTCGCGGTCACGAGTGAAGGCCGCCGGGTGTCCCAGCCCGGCGAGGTGGGCGAGCTGTACGTGCGGGGTCCCTCGCTGATGCGCGGGTACTGGGGACAGCCGGCCAAGACGAGCGAGGCGCTGGTCCGGAACCCGTTCCGGGCAGGATACGACGAGCTCGTGTACAGGACCGGTGACCTCGTGACCCTGGAACCGGCAGGGAACTACACCTATCTCGGCCGCCGGGACAGCATGGTGAAGGTTCGCGGCTACCGGGTGGAGCTGGGGGAGGTGGAAGCCACGCTGTACCGGCACCCGGCCATCCGGGAGGCGGCGGTGCTGCCGGTGCCGGATGAGCTGCTCGGCAGCCGTCTCCGGGCGGTCGTCACCGCGGGCGGTGCGAGCAACCTCACCCGCGAGGACGTGCTGGACCACTGCCGGCGGTGGCTGCCGGGCTACATGGTGCCCGACATGGTCGAGCTCCGCGAGGCGCTGCCGAGAACCTCGACCGGCAAGGTGGACCGGGCCGGCCTCGCCCAGGAGCAGCACGAGCTGGAGCCGGCCGGAGACGGCCGAGGGAACAATCCCTAGCAGACACACGGAAGGAACGTGCTCACGTGGAGACGGTCATCAACGAGTACATCAGCCGGGAATTCGTCCAGGACCCGGCGCTGCTGCCGCTGGCGAACGAGACATCACTGATGGAGAGCGGCATCCTCGATTCGCTGACCCTGCTGCGGCTGGTGGTCTTCCTGGAAAAGCGGTTCGGGATCACGATGGGCGACGCGGACCTGCTCCCGGAGAATTTCGCCAGCGTGAACGCTATCTGCGCGTACGTCCGCGCCCGTGAGCCCGGAAAGCAGGAGGCCGCGCGTGGGTGACAACCGCGCGGGGAAGTTGCTGCGCAATGCGGAAGGCGTGGCTTACTGGACGGCAGCCGCGCCGGTCCTGGCCCGCCTGCCGGCCGCCCTGGGCTACCGCATCGCATGCTGGCACGGCGATTTGCTCTTCCGGTGCCAGGCCGGGAAGCGCACCGAGCTGGCACGTAACGTGCGGCTGGTGCTCGGGAACGAGCTCAGCCCGGCGGCAGCGCAGCAGGTAGTGCGGGACTGGTTCCGGCTCCTCTCCTGCAGCACGGTCGATGTGAAGCAGCTGCGGCGCGGGGCACAGCCCCTGCGGCTGCTGGTCGAGATCCGTGGGCGGGAGCACCTGGAGGCGGCACTGGCGGCGGGCAAGGGAGCCATCTTGTGCTCCGCCCACTTCGGCTCCTTCACCAGCGGCATCTCGATGCTGCACGCCAGCGGCTTCCCCGCCACCCACATCGGGCGCTGGAACTGGAACTACGCGGCCGGCGACTGCACGGCCGGCAACAACACGGCCGGCGTCTCATCAGCCGAGCGGTGGTTCTGGGACCGCGTCTACGCCAGGCCGGTGCTGCGCAATCGGCAGCGGCCGAACATCGAGCCATGGCCGGGCCGGCCCCAGGTCGCGGCGCTGGCCGCCGCCGCGCTCCGCGCCAATGAGGTGGTGACGATCCTGATCGACGCGCCGCTGATTAATGACAGCGACCGGGCCCGCGCCATCGAGGTTCCCTTCCTCGGCGGCCGGGCCCGGCTGCTGCCGGGGGCCGTGACCCTTGCCCAGCTGACCGGCGCGCCGCTGCTCATGGGTTTCCTGCACCGCGCGGCCGACTACCGCCACCAGGTGTGGCAGATCTCCGCGCCAATGCCGGTGGAGGGAGAAACGGCGACGGCCTTCGGGCGCTGCGTCGCCGAGGTGAGCGCCGCCATCCGGAGAAGCCCGGCCCACTGGGACCTCTGGGACACAACCGGTCTTGCCGACCTAGGGCTGATCCAGCCGCAGGAGGAGGACAGGTCACCGGCCGCGGGACCGGTCCTCCACGAGACGGGAGATCCCTACGATGGATCAACAGCACGTGCGGAACCGTATCAGCAAAGGGAGACGGCTCCAGTCCCGGAAAGGCCCGAAGAGTGGATGCCGGAGTGAAAGCAGTGATAGTAACAAGCAGCTGGGACGACGGTCATAAGCATGACCTGAGGCTGGCGCGCATGCTCAAGCAGTATGGGCTGAAGGCGACCTTCTACATTTCGCCGAGAAATAGAGAGTTCGCAGAAGGCGATCTGCTGACCCAGCAGGAGATCAGAGAAATAAGTAGTGACTTCGAAATCGGATCTCACACGGTGACGCATCCCCGGCTGCCAACTATTCCACTAAGCCAGGCACGGGAAGAGATCACTGACTCAAAGTCAATACTGGAGGATATAACTGGCCAGGCGATTAACAGTTTTTGCTATCCTGGTGGCGCCTATAGGCCCGTTCACACACAACTTGTGAAGGATGCCGGATACCGGTATGCCCGCACGGTGGTCCGTTATGCGTTCACGGTGGACGAACCGTGTGAGGCGCCCACTTCCCTGCACACTTATGACCATTGGTCCGACCTCTATCACCATTGGTCCGACCTCTGGAAGATCGCCCGCTTCGCGAGATTCCAGCCAGTAAACCCCCGGCAATATTACAAGTGGGATTCCCTAGGCCGGGCAATGTTCGACCGCGTTGCAGGAACGGGCGGTGTATTCCACATCTGGGGCCATAGCTGGGAAATCGATCAGCATAATGACTGGGAACGCCTGGAGGGCATGTTCCGCTACATCAGTGCCCGCCCAGGCGTTAAGTACGTCACCAACAGTGAACTCACATGAGCCTGCCAAAGGTCCCGCTACGTATCGGCCAGTGGTCACGATGCCAGCCGCAAGCGGGCATTCCCGGTTCGGCTGTCGGAGCGGGGAGTGGGGACTCAGCATCCAGCCGGATGCACCAACAGCTCGAGACGGACGGCGACGCGTTGCCATCGGACATTCCAATGAGGATCTCGCTCGTCTCCCCCGGCTTTCCGCCCCAGCTCGGTGGCATCGAAGTGGTTGTCGGATACCTGGCCGACGAGTTGCACGGGCACGGCCATCAGCTGACGGTCTACGCACAGCGACCCCGTGGCTCCTCGTTTCCGGCTCCGCGCGACTACCCAGTGCGCTGGTTTGCCGACTGGAGTGGCTTCCGGCAGTTTCCGGTCGCGCCCGGGCTCGCCCGCGCGCTGTGGCGAGACAGAGGGATGTTTGACGTCATCCACGCGCACAGCTTCCATCAGGTGCCCGCGATGATGGCCGCCACCGTACCGAAGGTGCCGCTGGTGTTCACCCCGCACCTTCTTCCCGCCGGTGGCACCAGGGTCGCCTCAACCGTGCACACCGTGTACGACCCGTTGGCAACGTTCTTGTTTCGCCGTGCCGACAAGGTGACCTGCGTTTCCGTGGCAGAGTCCGAGCTGCTGCTGCGGCGTTATCCGTCCGTGGAACGCCGGCTGTCCGTGGTGCCGCTCGGAGCGGATATCCAGGCCCTCCTGGCGGCCGAGCCCTTCGATGCCGATCGTCCGATCGTCCTGGTCGCTGGACGGCTGGAAGCCTACAAGCGCGTCGACACGGCCATACGGGCATTCGCGCGCATGCGTAGCAGGGACGCACAACTGGTCGTCTGCGGGACAGGTCCCCATTGGCCGGCGCTCGGGCGTCTTGTCCGGGAACTGGGGATAGCCAGCAGGGTTTCCTTCCGGGGCCAGGTCAGCCAGCAAGAGTTGCGCCGCTGGCAGCGCACGGCGACTGTAACGTTGAGCCTGTCGTCAATGGAGTGTTTCGGGTTGGTGCTCCTGGAGTCGGCCGTGGCGGGCAGCCGGGTGGTAGCCTCCGACATTCCTGCCCATGCCGAACTGGCGAACCGCGTGGGGCGCGTCGATGCCCGTATGGCTCTCGTGGCGCCAGACGTGGCAGCCGCAGCAGCGGCGCTCGACCATCAGGTCAAGATGGGACGCCTGGCAACGCTGCCGGATCAAAGCTTCGACTGGTCCGCGACGGCTCGGCAGTTCGAGGCGATCTACTGGTCCGTGAGGTGATGTCGTGCGGTTGATCGAGTTGAACGACCTGTACCCGCCTGCGATCGGCGGCGTGGAGCGCTTCGTCGCCCTGCTGTCCGAGGGGCTCGCCCGCCGCGGTCACGAGGTACACGTGGTGGCGAGCGCGATTCCGGGCACCCCGGCGGCCGAGACGTCCGCTGGTGTGACCGTTCACCGGTTTCCGCTGCTCTACCAGAGGCTGGCGCCCCGGCTCGGCGAAGATGCGGCCCGGCCATTTCACCCGCCGGCTCCCGACCCGCTGTTCCGGCGCCTGCTGGCCGAGGTCGTCCAGGAGGTCAAGCCGGACGTCATTCACGCCCACGCGTGGGGCGTCTTCTCCTGCCTGGCCCGGACCTTCCCGCGGACGCCCGTTATGGTGACCGCCCACGACTACAGTCTGGTGTGTGCGAGAACGTCGCTGGTACATAGGTCGGGTACCTCGTGCCCCGGCCCGTCCTGGCGGCGGTGCGGGCCATGTGCCAGCTCCATGTACGGCCCGGCCAAGGGCAATGTCCTGGCGGCCGCGTCCCTGTCGAGTCTCCGACTGCTCAAGAAGGTGGGCACGTTCACCGCGGTGAGCGACTATCTGGCGAACCGGCTGTCGCCCATCATCGGCCAGGTCGCTGGCCAGCCGGTCCACACTCTGCATTCCTTCGTGCCCGATGGCCTCTACGAGAGCGGCTGGCAGGCGGAGCGGCCGGAGTTCCTGCCCGCCGAAGACGGCTACCTCCTCTATGTCGGGAAACTATCCCGGTACAAGGGCGTCGATGTCCTCATCGATGCCTATCGACGACTCCCATGCCCCCCGCCGCTGGTGATGCTCGGAACGCTAGACCCGACCTCCCCGGCTCCTGAGTCCCTCCCAGCTGGCGTCACGATGCGGACCAGCGTCGCGCACCGGAGCGTCACAGCTGCCATGGTGCGGGCTGCCTGCGTGGTAGTTCCGTCGGTGGGGCCCGACTCACTCCCGATGACGGTCAGCGAAGCGCAGAACTGCGGCGTCCCGGTGATCGCATCCGCGGTCGGTGGGATACCTGAGCAGGTCCTCGGCGGGCAGACGGGCTGGCTGGTCCCCGCAGCCGACGAACGGGCCCTGGCGGGCCGCCTCGCTGAGTTGCTCGCCAGCCGCGACCGGGCCCGGGCGATGGGTCAGGCCGGGCGGCTGCACGGGCGACGGTTCACCGCCGCACACGGGACCGGCCTGTTCGAGGAGGCACTGCAGACGACCTCGCAGACGGTCTGTTAGGTGGGCTGCGTCAGGGGAATGCCCTCCGTCGATGCTCAGGGCTGTGCCGCGAGGGGACCGATATGAGTCGTGCGCGCACCGTTGGCCTAACGGTAGCCGTACTCCTCGTGGCCTCCCTGATCCTGGCCCTCGCGCTGGCCCAGCCCGCCTCGCACGGCCCTGCCAGGCAACTTCCGGCGGTCCCGAAAAGCATGGTAGGGGACCTCAAAGAAGTGAACTACTACCCGGCCGCCGACGGGTGGCCGTACATGTGGTCCCGCTTCGACCCGACGGCGATCGACCGTGACTTCGCGCGGACCCGCGCCCTGGGCGCGAACACCGTACGCATAATCATCCAGCCATCCGTCTTCGGGTTTCCGACTGTCCGTCCGGTCATGGCGGATCGCCTGTCCGAGGTGATCGGGCTGGCCGCGAGACACTCGCTGCAGGTTCACTTGACCCTGTTCGACTTGTGGTCCCAGTACACCGATATCGACGGCAGTAAGGAGTGGATCTCCTCGCTCCTGTCACGATACCGAGATGATCCGCGTATCGCAGTTGTCGAGTTGCAAAATGAAGTCTACCCGCAGAATGCCGAGGCCGTGGCCTGGGTGACCACGATGCTCCCGTACCTGCCGACCGTCCTGCCCGGCACGTTGCGGACGGCGTCTATCGCGAGCGTGCCGCCTGAGGTTTTCGCCTTGTTCACCCATGAGCTCAAGAATTCGCCGCCGGACTTCTGGGACTACCACTACTACGGTCCGCCAGGGGATGCCTACTCTGTGCTGAGCAGGATCAAGGCGCTTGCGGGTTCCCGCCCGCTGTTCGTTGGAGAAACCGGTTACAGCACGGACGGAACGCAGGGAGACCAAGCGGCGCAGGAGCAGGCACAGGCTGCCTACTACGGGGCCGTCTTCACCGCGGCCGCGGCGTTGGGACTGCCCACCCCGGCGCCGTGGATCCTCGACGACTTCTCTCCGGGAGCCATCCCGCCGAGCCCGATGGCGGATGACCCGGCGCAGTACGGCTTTGGCTTGTTCCAGCTAAACGGCACTCCGAAACCGGCGGCTGCCGTCGTTCGCGCGGCGTTCTCCGGAAAATAATCGACTCCATGGCAGCGGTCGGCACAGATGAACCTAAGTCGGGGCTCAAGGTGTGTGTCGTTGGATCGGATACGAGGTTTGTCAGCGGAATCAGCTACTGCACTTACTTTCTCGCCTGCGCTCTCAAGCAGCCCTCTACGACGTCGTAGCCATCCTTATGCGGCCCTTACCCCAAGGCGCTGGTATCCCGGCCGGCAACGCGTCGGCCACAGTGTGATGGCCTATGATCACGCGGCCCGATGACCTCGCGGCCCGAGGTGCCGACATTTGACGGTGTCGACTGGTGGGGCTGACCGTAGGTACCGCGGGCAGTTTCCTTCGTTCACAGCGACCGCGTGTGCTGATCCTCCAATGGTGGTGTTCTGCCTCGGTTCTCCGGGGCGTCGCCCTGGCCCGTACCGGAGGGACCGAACGCTGCTGCGCTGACCGGGGTGAGCGTGCGCACCGGGACGCCGCTCGTGCTGGACCTCTTCGGCGCCGGTGGCACGTGCCCGGCGTGCGCAGCGGGGCGATGAGTGACCGAATGTACGCGGGCAGCAGTCGCGGCGCTCGTCACCTGGGGCAAGCCCGCACGGAGGTCGTACGCGGCGATTCCGACCCACACCAGCACCAGCACCACGACCCAGTTGGGCCGGAGCCACCTGCGCCGGGTGACCGGCGCGCTCACATCATCCGCGATCGTCGTGTTGTATTCCCGGATTAGTGGCTCCGGATCAGCCCGGAGAGCCCCGGCAATGATGCGGATGTACCCCCGGGCGTAAGAGTCGCCGCCACATACGGAATAATCGTCATCCTCGATATGGGTGATGATCATTTCCCTGATGCGGACCTGCTCGCTCACCTCGGTCACGGTAAGACCCGCATCGCAGCGCGCGTCCGCGAGCACTTCGCCGATGCTCACCCCGTCCCTCCCGGCGGGCCGCATTGCGCCACCCCGATCGCGGGCGCCGACGGCCACAACTCGATCATCGGTAACGCTGAGGCCTTCGTCCCCCCTAGCTCGTGGCCAGTGCAGGAGGGCGCGCCGGGACCTTCGGGCCAGGCCGGCGCGCCATTCCGTGGCCCCACCCTTCTGGCGGGCGACAACCGGTGTCACGAGTCGGGCAGATATTTCAAACCCTGCCATCGCGCGGCGCAGCAACAAGGCGAAGGCGAGTAGGGCCCCGGCACCTATAGCCAGGCGGATAGCGAGCCACACGGGTGAGGTCGGCAGTACCCCAATCGCCAAGGTGACAACGACGGCACCGCCGATGAGGGTGCGGAGCAGGACCGAGGCAACGGGGACCTGCAGCCCGAAACTCACGGGCGGCCGGGTGAGCCGCGCACACAGGGCATAGGAGAGTACCGTAGCGATAGCCGAGCCGGTTATGCCGAGGAGCGGAACCATCAGGACGTTCAGGCCTATGTTCACCGACGCTGCGACCAACGTTGCCACCGCCGCCCGGCCAGTCTTTCCTTCGCTCATTAGCGCTCGTAGGTTGGCCGTGAACTGCGCGAAAGGGAACGTGCAAATGGCTACGATCGCAACAATCGGCGTCAGCTCAGCTGGATGGAACGATTTTGGAACCCACACTCTCAGCACCACTGGGGCCCCGGCAGCCAGGCCACAGACCACAGGGATCAACAGCAGATTCATCATGTCGCGGCTGCTGGCCAGGAGCCGGGAGCGTGCCACTCGGTCCGCCACGGCGTAGATGCGTGGCATCCACGCCTGAAAGACAAAGACAAGAAGCATGAAGCCGAGACTGCCCACGTTGTAAGCCACGGAGTAGCGCCCAACGGCTGCCGACCCGAGGATATGGCGAACGACTACTCGGTCGCCGACGCCGAGAATGAAGGCACTGAGCTGCTGCGGCACCATGGGCAGGCCGAAAAGGAATGTCTCGCCGTAGCGGCGGATCGCGGCCAGTGCCGACCAGTCCGGCGTCACGGCCAGCAAGCCGACAAAAGCAGCCGCGCCTTGCCCGATGATCATGCCGCAGAGGTAACTCGTAACAGTGGGCACCCACCAGTACAGCAGAAGCACACCGGCCGCTTGCGCTCCCACCGACTGCAGAGCAGCGACGAGGATCGCCATCCTCAGCTTGTCTCTGGACCGGAGCATGGCGAGTGACGTCAACGTCAACGCGAAGCAGGCGGCCCACAATGCGGCCAAGCGCGCGTCCAGGACCCGGTCCAGGCCCACGGCGGGGCCCCACGCCGGTGCAGCGAGGACGACGACAAGCGAAGCGGCGACCGCAAGGACGGCGGAGATGGCGAGTACCCCGCGAGACCGACGATCGCCGTCCTCCCCCACGAACACTTTCTGCACCCCGAAGGGGAGTCCGAGGCTAACCGTGAGCCCTAGAATTTCCGCGACCGTGATGGCAAGCGCCAACTGCCCGAATTCGTATACGCCGACGAGCCGGGTCACGATGGGCGTCATCGCCGCGGCGAGGACCACCTGGAGGGCGGACACCCCAAGGTAGACAAAATCCCGGGTGAACATGGCACGCAGGGCATTGGTCGCTGCTGGGTGATCGCCCGGTGCCGTCAGCACGACGACGTCATGAGGGTGGCGCCCGCCGTGTCGAGGGCTCGGGCTTACCTGTTGGCGGAGACCTCTAACAACGACCATGACCCCGCGTGTCATAGTGGGAGGGTCACCTCCGCTCACCGAGCGTAGCATCGCGCCGGGCCGACTCCCGATCGCCGGACGGTGTTCGCCGGTGTTGCGGCATCGGGTCGGCGGCCAGCTGGCGGCGGTACGAACCGGCCAGGAAAAGGGCCGTGACCGCGCCTAGCAGCAATCCGAGCGACGCCGGACCGAGCCGAATGCCGCTGACGTCGAGAACCAGCGACGCGCAGACGGCGAGCACGAGCGATACCGGCACCGCTACGGAGATAGAACGCATGCCGGTGGCCTGCCCTAGCAGACGCAGGAGCGCATAACCCGGGGCCAGCAACACTGCCGGCAGGACAACCAGCCGTGAGAGCCCGGGAAGGACCGGGGCGCACATGAGCAGGACGGCTCCGACGCCGGCGAGGAGTCCGGGGTCTCGCGCCACCCGGTCTCGCGCCACCTGCAGGCGGGTCCGCCATCCCCGCAGCACGTCAATGATCGTTGGCATGGGAGAAATACCACAAAAAGTAGGAGTAGAAATCGATCTTGTACAGGCGATAATGCTGTGAGGAGTACAGGAGCCGCAGCCACGGCCACTGCGCGAGACGGGTGATGTTCCGCAGTGGCACTTGCTTCGGTTCGCCCGTATAGAACAGGGGCGCCCCTGTCGCGGTGTACTGCGCGTCGCGGACATCGACGGCCAGGTAGTCGTCTCCCAGGAACTCCATGGCGGACATGAGAGGCGGTCCTGGCGGGCGGCTGTCGTACCAGAAGTTCGCAAATGACAGACCGAGCCCCTGCCCCGAGGTGACGGCGTCGGCGTGAGCTGTGAGTGGCTCAGCGGTGAAACGATCTGTCACCACGTGTGCCCCGGCGCCCAGGTGCGCCCGAACCCAGTGCGCAAACCTGAGGGTCTCGGGGGTGACGCTGCGGGTGTCAGAGCCGAACTCGTAAGGCCCAGGGAACCGAGTGTCGGCCGATGCACCCACTGTGACATTCCCGACGAACACGACGGCGAGTGCAGCCGCGCCTACCGTCGCGGCCGTACGCTTTACCCACGGCCTGCGCTTGTCCAACTCGAACAAGATGGCGAGAGCCGCCGGCAGGAGAGCGACCCCGACGAACGTGAAGGCCCAGGAACGATGCGCTGATTCAGCCCCATCGCTGGTCAGCGTCAGTGGAAGACTCGCCAGGTAGCCCGCTATGACCACGAACGACCACAGGAAGTTCGACCGGAGAGAGGGCTTCTGCAGCCAGCGAACTCCCGCAAAGAGGAACGCGACCGCAATCATGATAGGCGCGGCGATTGCAGCGGCTTGTTCATAGCTAGGAGTGGCTGAATTGCTAAAGATCGTCCGCGATGCACCCCTACTAGCCTTGGAGCGAGTGGCCAAGGCGACAAGGTTCTGATCCTGTGCCTGACACGTGAGGGGAGAAGTAGCTCACCGTTATTGGCGCGACGAAGACAATCCACAACCCGAAGCACATTGCCAGCGTCAACACAGGCATCCACCTCACGAATAGGCGGCGCCAGCCACCCTTGCGGTCGGCGAGCCCGCTTATCGGCCTGAGAAAGAGCGCGCCCGCCAAGAGCAGGGCGATGCCGGCCAGGCTGGTGAGATGGTGTGTCACCACAAGGCCGAGGGAGATCACCGCGATCAGCAGTGACGCCGATAGGCTTTGTCTCCAGGTGGGGCCGCCAGATCGCTCGGCCGCCAAGGCTTCCACGTACAGGCGGACGATCGTCAGCAGGAGCAGGATCGCAACAGATTCGTATGCGAACTGCACGTCAAAGTAGACGAAACTTGGATTGGCGGCGTAAACGACGCCGGCCGCCGCCGCCCACCGATGGGGAACTGGCAGGGCTCGCGCTACGTAGTAGACCTGTACCGGGAGCAGGCAGTGCACCACAGCAATCAGGGTCAGGGCCGAATCCCACGGGGAAAGGCCGGTCAGCCAGTGAATCGTGGCCGTGGCGGCCTCCAACCCTGGGTAGAAGGTCCCGATCGGCAGCAACGGCGTGTACGCGAAGAGCCGGCCCGTCCAAATGACGTTCTGCAGCAGGGCGAAGTGTGCAGTCTCATCCCAGTAGATCGGGTTACCCGGGCTCATCCAGAACTTCGGCAGAACGGTGAAGAGCCCGAGCAATCCAAGCCAGAGAACCGCCTGCCGTCCGGATACCGCCCGCCACGCGACCGTCAGGCAGGCGAGCAGCATTCCTGCCCAGAAGATGGGATCGTAAAACTGGATCCGGGCGGTCGGCGCTATGCGGTACGCCCAGACCACCAGGGCGGCACCAACGGCGACGAGGACGGCCGCCGTCAGCTCCCCAAGCGCGCCGCTCGGGATCGGCACCACCCGCCACGGGCTGCCTTCTTGGACATACGCGGATATCCGCCGTCCAACCAGTCGCATGCCAGGACTCCCCCCGGATGGTTCGTGCTGTTTCGGCGGGCACCTTGTCCCGACTGGGAACGATCTAGTGCGAGTCTAATGTAGACCACAGGCCCGCGAGTCATGCCTTTACGATTGGCAACTAGCAGATCTGAAGGGAATGAATCGCTTATGCCTCCGGCCCGGTCGCCACCAGATCCAAACACTTCCCGGAAGGCCCGCGGCGCCAAAGCGACGAGCCGGAACACGTACATCGGGTGCCGTGATACCACAGCAGCATAAAATGCCGTCAGACCGACGCCGAGGCCATAAATTTGAACGCGCAGCAATTTGTGCGCCGCGCGATGGCAATGTCGAACCAGCGCCGCCGGTCGGTAGGCGACGCGTCGCCCAATAAGCAGGATATTTGAAAGGATTTCGGTGTCCTCACCGGCGAGGCTAGCCGTTCCTGCTCCCAATGCTGTATCGAAGTCGCCGAGACCTCGGATTGCCGCAACTCGGAAAGACATGTTCGCGCCCATACCGAAAGCTGGCAGCGGGAAAAGTGATGCATTTTTTCCCAGCTGCCGACCATCGAAGGTGCCTGCCCGATATCCTCGCCTTTCACTGTGACCGCCGTAACGCTCAGCGAGTTGCTGGGCCGCTGTATTTAGCTGACTGGGCGTGACCACACCGGTAACACAGTCCACGCTCGGATCCTCCACGAATCCGCGAACCACTTCCGAGGCCCAGTATGGACACGCCACCTCGTCCTCGTCAATAAATGCGAACAACTCAGTTTGACACAATTCTACGGCCCTGTTACACGAATACGAAAGACCGGGCGTCGGCTCCACAACATAGTGCACTGGCACCTTAAAATGAGCGGTCTCCACGAACTTGCGCACCCGATCATTGGTCGGTGCGTTGTCCATCACTAGCACGGTCATTCGCGGGTAGGTCTGCTCCTGCAGCCTAGCAAGGCAGAGTCGGACGCCCTCCAGCCGGTTACGAGTACACAGGACAATCGTCAAATCGATAGAACAAGCTTCTGTTGCGTCTCGCCCGGCCAGCCACGCCGGACGCGCCGGCACCTTCCAGGGGTAGACCGGCCGCAAAATCCGGCCAACTAGCGGACTGCACGCGCGCACGTACCTTGTCACCCACCTTCACATTCATCATACGCCCAGGCTCCTGCCGGGACAAGCCAGCGTCAGCAATGGCGACTCGCAGTCCCGCGACCGGTTCGGTGAATACTCGTGCTAGTACGAAGGCGCCGCCAATTCGCTCTCCCTTGTCATTCACAGAGGGCAAGATCTGGCGCGCCGTTCGCGATATCGTTGTCAACTACCATCCAAGGCCGCTCCTTCATCCCGAGACGGCTACGAACGGACATTCGAGATTCCTTTATTGTCCGGTCTCCGGTCGGATTTGTTGTCGATCTCATTCTCTGGAACTCCCTAGTTGTATACGGCTGGAATGATCGGTGGCGTCAATGGTCTACCAGGGCGAATAGGTTGGATGTACGCAAGCCCGACGTTGGACAATGCGACCATGCGCCCGGTCCTTATGAGCCGCCCGCTCGGTGGAGGACTGGGGAAGAGGCAGTTGTTCGGCCGCGTCTGCCCCGCGTCTCGCATACCTCACCGATCAGCGCCCGATAGCCATCCAAGGTCTGCTGCCAGGAATGCGGATTTGCGTAACGCTGGCCCCGATGCGTAGGCAACTCGAGGAGGGCAGCACGAAGAGCGGTGGGATCTTGCGGGGGGACCAGTACTGCGCCGGCGTAATCCCGGACTACTTCGACTAGCCCGCCGACCGCCGTCACGACCACCGGCAGCCCGGCAGTAAGGGCGACATGCAACGGGCCCGACAGTGAGGAACGGTGATAGGGCAGCACGACCGCATCCGCTCCGGCTACATAAGTAGCAAGCTCTTCGTCGCTGACGTACCGGTCGACGCGCTCGATGAGGTCCTTATGCGGGCTGCGGGCAATGGCCTCGTCCGGGATTGTCCATCCCTCCCAGGTCTCCCCCACCACAGACAGACGGAATTGGCTGGCCTGATCACGGTCAAGCGAGTTAAACGCGGCTACGAGATCCTCGACTCCCTTGAAGGGACGGATAACGCCGAAATAAAGCAACCGGAATGGGGATTCATCCCCGGCCTCAGCCCGCGCGGCCTCGGAGGTGACAACATGATTGTATGGGCCATGCGGCATGACGCGCACGACGGCGTTGCCCAGCGAGTAAGCAGCTGGGATAGCCTGCGAGTCGAAGCTGGAGTGCACCACGTGCGCATCCACGAGGGATAGCAAGCGGGGCATGAGGGCATTGACGTAAAGACGGGCGGCCGGCATCGCTGCTTCCCCTGTATCTTGCCCTTCGTGCCATTCCAGTATGATCCGGGCACCATGCCCGGCTGCGTACCTAGCCAGCCGCAAGTATGTGTGCAAAACGGCGCCGCTCCACCACTGGAAGATCACCACGGTGGGGCGCTGATGGTCGAGGTATCGCAGTGCGTTAGTCAACGATGGCCCCCAGTACCAGTCCACGCCGTCGTAGACAGGCACGTCCGGCGGATAGACCACTGCAGTAGCCACAGCAGCGCCAACGTGATCTCGGCCAGGGTAAAGGCGCCTGGGCACCAGACGTCGCATGAGCAGTGCGCCGACGTCGTATTCGTCCTTAAGAGCACAGGAGAGCAAGTAGGTATAGTGACTAATTCCCGACGCAAAGCGCCATCCCGACCCAATTATGACCACTCGCTCGCTCGAATTATGGTAGTCCGTGGCCATCTGTCCGGCGCTCATCTGTGCGTCCTTGCTGTCTGATGAGCTGGGTACTTCCGTACGCTGAGTCACTTTGCTCCTCGAGATATTTATTTTGAAACCGCAATTCCGGGGCTAAGAACGGAGACTGCGTTCCTTAGAACCGAGGATGAGGCGTACGGCTTCGGCAAGGTCAGCGACAATGAAATCGGCATTCCGGGACGATATCTGCTGTCCGGAGCGCAGCAGGATGGTTGCGGTGCTGGCCGCCCGGCCAGCCGCAACATCGGTCTCGCTGTCGCCGATCATCACGGCCGCGCTCAGTGGAATTTGATGCTGTCTGGCAGCGCGTTGCAGCATGCCAGGCTCGGGCTTGCGGCAGCCGCAAGACCTGCTGGCATGCGAACAGTAATAAGCCGCGTCGAGGTGCGCGCCGTCCGCAGCGAGAAGCTCCTCCAGTCGCGCGTGCACCTGCGCATAGGCGAACAGATCGCCCGCCGGCCCGGATAGCCAGCGCTGGTTGGTCACCAGAATGACGCGCGTACCAGCCGCATTGAGTCTGGATATGGCTGCGGCAGCGCCCGGAATGAGAGAGAGTCCGGCGGGCGAGGTGACATATTGCCCGTTCGGAGCTTTGACGTTGACGGTGCCATCTCGGTCGAGGAATACGGTGCGACATCCGCGGAGCTGCGGTTTAGGCTGACTCGCTGCCAGGGGAAGCTGAATCATCGTGGAGAAAACAATGCAGCCTCAACCATCTCGCAGATGATATGGCCAAGGTGCATGCACGCCTCTTGCGCTTGGGCGGTATCTGTAGTTGGCACCTGCAGGGACATCTCGGCAGCTGCGGCAGCCTTGCCCCCGCCCTCGCCGGTCATGGCGATAGTTATCATCCCGACCTGAGCAGCGGCCTCCAGGGCCCGCACGACATTTTCCGAATTTCCCGACGTGGTTAGGCCTACGGCCACATCGCCGGGCCGACCTGCGGCGACTACCTGACGAGCATATACCTCCGCATAAGAGTAATCATTTCCGATGGCAGTCATGGCCGCCGTGGCATCAGGGAGGCTCATTGCGAATAGCCCAGTCCGGTCAAAGGCAAAGCGACCCATAAGCTCGGCGGCCAGGTGACCGGCATCCTGAGCGGATCCTCCATTGCCGAAGAATATAATTTTATGTCCCGAGCGGAGCGCCGTAATCATAGCCCGGGCAATGTCCACGACCATATCAGAGCAACTGCCTGCTGCAATCTGCTGCTTGATCAATATCGCTGACGCCAGACGCACCCGCACCAGGTCAGTGGTCGGCACTATTACGTCGCTGTCGCTCACGCCGTCCACGTCATCATCCCCTTTCGGGAAAAGCTGAATTCGGTAACATTGGCGCCGGTAAGCTCCAGGGCCTCTATCACGCGGTGCTTCTTTGTAAAGTCACAGAACAGCAGAATATATCCTCCGCCGCCAGCTCCCGTGATCTTCCCTCCGAGCGCACCCTTGCGCAGCGCGAGATCATACAGTTCATCGATACGTGAATTGGTGATGAACGGGGACATGCGCTTCTTCTGGGCCCACGCCTCACCGAGTAGCTCACCGAAATCGTCTAGCGCGCCGGTGAGCAGAGCGGCCTTCATAGCTATCGCCAGTTCTTTCTGGGCTCGTAGCCCTTCGATGGTGCCCTTGGTATGAGCGCGGGCCCGGCGCGTCTGATCCTCGATCACCCAAGCAGAGTCCCTGGTAATTCCGGTGAAACATAGAAGCAGGCTGAGCTCAAGTTCGTGACTGATCTCGTCGCGGATGCGCAACGGATTCACGATTACCCGGTCAGCGAACTCGATGAAGTTAAAGCCGCCGAACGTCGCGGCGTAGTGATCCTGCATTCCGCCAGCGATACTGAGATCGTCGCGCTCAATAGCATGCGCCAGATACGCGGTATCGTAGTCGCCTAGATCCATGGCATAATGCCTGGCAAGCAGTCCAGTGAGCGCGACCATCATGGTGGAAGATGCACCAAGCCCTGACCCAGGCGGGGCATTAGAGCGAAGGACCAGGTCGTAGCCGTCGGTGCCTTCCCGCCCGAATCTTCTCACTGCTGCCTTGATCAAGTCCAAGTTGCCATCGCAGATTATCTCTTCATCAAGCGACATCTCGGCGTTGGTTTTGAAGTCCACTGATTCGATGGTAACTATCCGATCGGCTCGCGGCTGCAGGGAGCCGTATGCAAATCGGTCTATGCTTGCACTCAGCACGCAACCGCCCTCTGAAGTCGGGAAGGGCGGAACGTCCGTGCCCCCACCGGCGAAAGAGATACGGAGGGGTGCCCTCGCACGGATCCGCGGACGAGACATCGGTCGAGTTCTCCTTTTAGAATGAGCACGGCTGAGCACTGATGACCCGCCAACGCCAAGGCCTTGATTGGGGAATTCGTGTACTGTCCCCGGACCCGCCATACAGACGCGTTTTGGTTCAGCCATCGAGCACCTCCATGCCTTCGCGCAAAACTTCCGCTGCGGCCTCTTGGCCAAGCTCTGACCACTCCAGGGCCCGGTGCGAACGAGGCGATATGTACTCGCTGAGCACCGTGCGGAGGACGCGGAGCCCGTCGGACCAGGCCTTGAGGGAAGATAGCCCGTGAAGCCGGTCGCGTTCGAAGCTGGGCACCTCCGCCACTCTGAGGCCGGCCGCGGCGGCCCGGATGTTTATCAGTGTTTCTACCTCAAAGCCGTCGCAGTCCACGTCCAAGCTGGGCAGGCAGCGGGACCAGAAGGCGTTGAAGCCATAACACAGATCCGTGTACTTGGTGTTGAACAGCCTATTGACCAAGCCGACCAGCGCCATATTTCCGGCCCTGCGAAGCGCTGTGATGTCCGCGGAGCCCCCGCCGGGGGCAAAGCGGCTGCCTTTCGCCAAGTCGGCCCCGCGGCACAGTGCCGCGACGAATCGCGGTATCTCTTCGGGCTGCGTCGAGCCGTCGGCGTCCAGCATTACGATTACCTCACCTTTCGCAGCCGCAAAGCCGCACGCCAGTGCGTTTCCCTTGCCCGAGCCGGCTTGGTGCACGACCCGGATCGTGGGCAGTTGCCTGCGGGCCACGGCCACCGTGTCATCGATGCTTTGCCCGTCCACGAGGATCACCTCGAACAGGCCGCGCGGAAGGCGCGCCAGCACGTAGCGGCAGATTACGGGCCTCATTGCGGGCTGGGATGACCAAGCTGACTCGAAGCTGAGATGCGGCCAGAAAGCCATCATCGGCCACCGGGGCTATTGATCTGTGCGACTGAGCCATGAGCTTCTCTCCTCAGCTGGTGCTCATCAGGTCTTGCTGCCTTCGCACGAAGCATCAGTGCTGGAAGTGCCGGACGGATAACAAATCTCGCCAGCACCTCAACGCCGCGAGAGACGGAGCGAGTCGGCGTTGTTCTGGTACGGCCCACGGCATGCAGGACCCAGACCGTCCACAGCTCCGTAAGCGATATTCATTCCCGCTCCTCCCCCTCCGTCGGAGCCTGCCGCCCGAATATTGGGCCCCAGCCGGTTTCCTCATCAATCGCCGTTGACCGACCCCTGTGGCGACATGTCAATGCTTTAGCGGCCGCGCGTGTCCCGGCAAGGGCCTGGGCCGCCTCCAACCGCTCAGGTCTCTGAGCGGCCACATGCCTGAAGCGCACGCAGCACCGGGTAAAGCAGCCGCCGCGGAAAGGACGTCTCACCCCGCATGACGGCGCGGAGAACATGTGGCAACCGCCGCGAGCCGATGTCTTTGGCCAGGTAGGCATCGGCTCCGGCGCGCGCGGCGGCCAGCACGCCATCCTCATCGGGAAAGGCCGTGATCAGCACGATCTTCACCCCTGGCAGCGCCTGCCGGATCGACTCGGCCGCGGTGATGCCATCGCCGCCGGGCATGCGAACATCGAGCAGGCACAGGTCGGGCCGTTCGGCAAGCGCGGCGCGGACCGCCTCGGCACCCGCGGCGGCCTCGGCGCACACCTCGATCCCGGCGGCTTCCAGGTCTTCCCGGAACGAGCGGCGCATCACGACATGGTCATCGGCGATCAAGACCCGCAGTGGCCGTGTCGGCACCGCCATCTTCCTGAGGGTCACCGTCGGCAAACGTTCGCCGCAAGCACGTGGCCGCTCAGGTGTCTGAACGTCGCCGGAAGAGGTCCACGGCGGCAGCCCTGCCGGGCACCCCCAGCTTGCGCACGATCGAGGCAATATGCACCCGCACCGCACTGGTGAGAGCACGAGCCGCTCTAGCGATCTTAGCGGTCGATCGGCCCTGCGCGAGCAATTCGAGTACCTCCCATTCACGGCTGGTCAGCCGCTGCGCGGGCCCGGCGCCAGCAGGCTGCCCGCCAGCGCGGCCCCCGCTGACGGAACTGTTCAAGAACCCGCGCAACGAGCGCCCGCTGCATGGCCGCCTCACCGGAGCAGACGCCGTTGAGCGCATCAGGTAGCCGAGTGAGATTCATCGTTTTCAGCAGGTAGCCGTCGACGCCATACCGGAGCGCGGCGAAAAGGTCAGCGTCATCGTCCGAAACCGTCAGCACCACGATCTTCACTTCAGGCAGCCGCGCAGCGATCTCCCATACCGTCGCGAGACCGCCGCCAGGCATCTGCAGATCAAGCAGGCAGATGTCCGGCTTCTCCCGGAGCGCCGCCTGGATCGCCCCGGCCGCGTCCGCCGCCTCCGCGCAGATCTCAAAGCGCGCATCGCCGTCGAGCGCCCGGCGAATGTCGTCACGTGTCGGCGCGTGGTCGTCGGCGATGAGGACGCGCACTAACGGTCTCTCCCTGGCGATCACAGCATGGCCTCCACCTCGGTGCCATGTCCTGGTATGGACGAGATCTTCAGGTCACCGCCCACCGAGCTGGCACGCTCGCGCATCGAGACGAGCCCGATAGCCGGCAGCCGGGCCGGCGGAGTCAAAGCCGGATCCGCTGTCGCTGACGCGCAGCCGCACGCGCGATCCGTGACGCCGGAGGCTCAGGCTCACCCGCCGGGCGCCGCTGTGGCGGGCGGCGTTGGTGACCGCTTCGCAGGCGATCCGGACGAGCGCATCGGCGTGCGGCTGCGGGAGCCGGATGCCGGGAAGAAGATCAAGCTGCAGGGCGACACCGAACCGCTTCGCCGCCTCGCCCGCCGCGTCCGCGAGCTCGTCCTCTACGGTCAGCCGATTGAGAGTCGCGAGTCTGCTGATCGCCAGCCTGGACTCCTGCTGCGCGCGCTCGGTGGCGCCGCGCAGGCGGCTCAGCGTCTCCTGCTCGACACTGCCGGTGAGTGCGTCAAGGTTGCGGGTCAGGTACGCCAGTTCCTGCGCGAGCCCGTCGTGCAAGTTGCCCGCGATCCGCCGGCGTTCGGTCGACTACCATCGCATCGGACAGGGCAAACCAGTATGACCAGATCTCACGCGCCGAGCCAATGAGGAGAACAGCGTAGAAGCACACGCGGAAGACGTCGCCGACGGAGACCAGCCCGATGTAGATGGACGGGTAGAGGAAGTAGTTGAGGTGGCTAGCGGCACCGAAGACGGCGGCGATGGCTAGCCAGCTGAAGAACTCGTCGCCCAGCCGTCGCGACCTGCTGAGGTAACCGGCTGCGGCCGCACCGCCAACCACTGCTGTCAGCATCTCCAGGGCAAGCAGCACGGGCACGGCATGAAGCGCCGGCGGGGCGGGCAACCGCACCGAGGGGGCGGCAGTGACCGCCACGGGCAGGTGTGCGGCGAATACCCGAGTAAGGAGAACGATCAGAGTGAGGCCGCCGGCCATGCAGGTCAGCACGGTCACCTGGGCCCGGCCGATTCGGCGCACCTGCCTGGCCGGCACGAAGGCCGCCAGGCCGAACAGCATGCAGCCCAGTGAGCGGCTGATGATCGCCGACCAGCCAAGAAAGTTACTTGCGGCAAGGCCTGCCAATGTCGGCACCGTGGCGACCGCCAATGTCGGCACCGAGGCGAAGAACACATTCGAGAGTGCAATGACCCCGAGCGCACACGCTAGTGCGAAGTCAGTCAGACGGCCGCGCCGCCGGAGCCGGCCGAACGCAAGAAATGCGGCGAGTAGCGCTATGAGCGAGGCCGCCGTTTCGAACGCGACCTGCAGCTTTGGCTGGCCGAACGCGAAACGCAGGCCCGGGTCAAGCACAACAAGGGCTGTAACAGTACCTGACGCCACTGCAGCCACGATGACTAGAACTCGTCCCCCTACCACTCGCCGCAGCCTAGGTGTGGATTGGAGCGAAAACAACCCCCCAGTGTGGGTATACCCCGTTAAGTCCTGCGGTGCCATAGTGCGCGGCCTTCAAGCTGCGGTCACTGCCGTCCCTTTATGCGCGATGGGCCCCTACCGGACCGAGAGGCACAGAATATGCCATTAACGAAAATTAATCGCGTAGGTCAGCGGCGGAAACCGCGCATCAGGATGAGAGGTGATCTTGACCGCGTCTTGCTCAGGAGATGCCGTCTGCGACCGCAGCCGCGAGCGCCGGGTCGACGTGCACCGCGCCAGCGAACTCGCTGCCCGTATCCGCGGGAGCTACCCCGACGTTCTCGCCCGTCTCGGGCGCCTGGATCATCTCGCCGTTGCCGATATAGATCGCGACGTGCGAGATGTATCCGGGGCCGGTCGGATCCGTGTGGTAGAAGAGCAGGTCTTCGGGCTGTAGCTGGCTGACGGGTACCGCGGGCCCGGTCCTCGCCTGGTCGGGTCAGGCGATCGACTTGAGGATCGAGGGGTCCAGTCCGTCGAACGACGCGAGGTACTCGCTGCGCTCCCGCTTCATCTTCGCGGCCATGGCGGCGTAGTCGCCGTCGCGGCCGGTGCGCTCGTACAGCCGGCGGGGCTGCAGGATCTCGATGTCGCCGACGCCGGGCAGGGAGCTGGCGACCTCGTAGCCGAAGTCAGGATCCTCGGTCCATTCGATGGTCCCCTCGACGATGGCCTGCACGATCGCGGAGGAGTAGGGAATCGTGACCTTCTTCGAATCCGGGTTGCTGTCGCCGCCGCCGACGCGCCCGGTGTTCAGCACGAAAGCCTGCAGCTCATGCTGGTTGAGCAGCTCCAGCATCCGGTTGCCCATGTCGGCCATGCCGCGCGGGAAGAATGGGTTGGTGCCGGGGATCCGGAGGAATTTGCCTTCCTCGTCCTTGCCGCCGGCTGAGGTGCCGGTCGTCTCGCCGAGCATGAAGTACGCGGCGGTCTGGGTCCGGTCGAGGCGGGCCACGCCCGGGACGATGTTCTCGTTCCGGTTGAGGATGAGCAGGAACTCGGCCGGCTCCAGCTGGTCCGCGGGCCATGGGTCCACGTAGGAGAACGGCCAGGTGGTGCGGCCGTTCTTGGTGTAGGAGGTGTCGAAGAAGTCGACCTGGCCGGCGGCGTTCACGGACACGTTCTCGAGGTAGGCGTCCGGCTTGATCGTGGCGTAGTAGATGGCGGGCTCGTAGTCGGGATTGAGCCCGAACGTCTTGGCGAAGCATCCGTTCTCGGTCGCGTGCACGACGCCGTCCGGCATCAGGGCGATGAAGTCGTCCTGGGCGGGCCTGCTGCCCAGCTGCGAGGTGAACGTCGTCGTCGTCTTGCCGGTGCCGGAGAGCCCGACGATCAGGACCGTACGGTTGCGCCCGCCGACCGGGATCACCTTGCACCCGGCGTGCAGCGACAGGCCGCCGCGGTTGTAGACGATATTGTTCCACATCCGCAGGCCGCCCTTCTTGGACTCACCGAAGTAGTCCGAGTTGAGCACGCGAGTGATGTTGTCGTTGAGGTCCACCGCGACCTTCAGCCGACCGACGCTTGGTATAGACCCTTTGCCGCTTTTGGTATAGACCATCCCCCTCACGTCAATAACGCACTGGTGTCAACCATAACTCGACGACCGTATTGGCCGGGCACCCTTACGTGCGCGGGCCCTCCGAGCGCACTTCCTCGACCCGGCGCAGGGCGGACCGCAACTCGCCCAGCCAGGAATCCTCATGCTGGCCGACCAGGCGCACGCACCAGGCCAGCGCGTCGCTCCGGCTGCGCGCGACGCCAGCCTCGACGAGGGTATCGAGGACGCGGCGCTCCGGCTGGCGCAGCCGGGTCATCACCGGCACCGACAGGGTGGTGAACATCTCGGTGCGGCCCGCGCAGGTGACGCCCCATGACACCTTGCGCCGGAAGTTGTGCTCGGCTTCCCGGGCGATCTCGACCCGCCGGGCCCTGGTCTCCTCGCGGAACCTGCGAATCCGGCCCTCGGCGGCCGCGGCGCGCTCGGCGCCGGACGCATCCGCGGCGGTTTCCGGGTCGGGCAGCGTCCCGATGACGCTGATTTCCTCGCGATCCGCCTCGATCGCTGGGACGGTGATGAACCATCCGGCCGGAAGCCTGCCGGTGAACCAGCCGCGCAGCCGTTCGCGCGGGGAGGTCCCGGCATCCTGCCCGGTGCCCGCCTCGGCGCCTTCGTCGTTCTGGCCGGCATGGCCCGCTGCGCTGTCGCTGTCGTCAGCGCCGCGCTCTTCGGCCGGGCCGTCCTGCAGTGTACTCATGTAATTACGATTACACCGCAACGAGGTGACGTCGAGACGGAAGATCACGTGTCCTACCGGCGGAGTCCGGCCCGGTTTCCTGGCCGGGCATCGTCGGCACGCCCGGCACGCACACCCGGTCGCAGACGGCCACGGCCACGAGGACCAGGACGACCACGATGTTCAGGGCCAGCGCCGTGACGTGCGGCGCCAGGAGGAGCAGCAGCAGCAGGACGGCGATGGCCGCCGCCCGGGGCCCGGAGATCACGCCCCAGATGACCCGCTTGAACATGACGTGCCCGGCCAGGAACAAGACCGCCCCGCCGATCACCATCCAGCTGGTGGCCGCGCGGCCGACGGCCCCGGGATGGGCCAGCACCTCCTGATCGGCGGAGGCCGCGACGATGATCCCGGCCACCATCACCGGGTGGATGAGGTGGTACGCGGAGTTGGCCAGCGCCCCGGGATCGGGCGACTCGGCGATCATCCGCACGCCGTCCTCGGCGCTGCGGTCGAAGTAGATCCACCACAGGGCGACACTGCCGGCGAAGGCCGTGACGAATGCGGCGACCGCTGCGGCGTTGACGTGCTGCCGCACCGACAGGGCGGCGCCGAGGACCACGATCGACTCGCCGAGGGCGATGATGATGAACGCCTGACAGCGCTCGGCGAAGTGGCCGCCCGCGATGGTCCACTCGTCGCTGGTGGTGGCGCCCATTCCCGGGATGTAGAAGCCAACCTTGTCGCCGAGCAGGTCCACCCCGAGAGCGGCCAGCCACACCAGCTCGCGGGCGTGGCCGGCGACGAACGCGCCGGCCACCCACACGCATCCGCTGGCCACCGACCACAGCGTGATACGGGTGAAGATCCGCTCGACCCGCTGCCCGCGCCCGGCGATCGCGACGAACGCGGACCGGCCGACCTGCATCAGCACGTACGCCCCTGCCACGATCAGCCCGCGGGTTCCGAACGCCTCGGGCAGCGCCGCCGACAGCACCAAGCTGATCAGCATCAGCGCGATCAGCATCAGCCGCACCGGTATCCGGCGGGCATCCAGCCAGTTCGTCGCCCAGGTCGTGTAAACCCAGGCCCACCACACCAGCGCGAGCAGCAACGCGGTCTGCAGCGCGCCGTTCACGGTCGGCAGGGCGAGCAGATGGTGCGACATCTGGGTGACGGCGAACACGTATACCAGGTCGAAGAACAGCTCGATGTTAGTTACCCGCTGCTCACCGGAATGGTCCTGGAGCAGGCTGCCCGGGTTATGACGCGGGCTTACGGGCGCCTCGTGGCCTCGGCGCATCACACCATCCCCTACCAGCTGCTTCAGGGCGCCTGGCGGCTTCTGGACCGGAGTTCTACGTTGATCCTCCCCGATAGTGGGCCTGCGACGTGGAGCGCCGTGCGCCGCCGGGAATCGAGGGAGGTGTGAGACCTCTTCGCTGGGCTGTCGCAGCAGCGTGGTAGGAGCCGAGCGCAGTCCGATTCGGGAGACGCCGGGGAGGGCGGGAAGCACCGCTGGCAAAGCCGGGACGGTCTGATACTGCCAGACGGGCCGGGTCCGGGTCTGTCAAGTAAACGGCTCTGTCTCACTTTCGGTGGTGACGGTTCGTGGTCTCAGCTGAGCAGGATGCGGTGGCGCAGCAGGGCGAATCCGGCGCGGCCGTACATTTGCCGCTTGATCATCTTCGTTCTGGTGTTCACGCCCTCGGTCCGGCCGTTGTGAAACGGCAGGGTGACGGCGGCGATGGCGGCGTCAATGTCCAGGTCCAGCCCGTGGGTGAAGGCGTGCAGGCTGGGCAGGTCGCAAGCCCGCGCGGTCTCGGTCCAGTCCTTGAGCTTGGTCCCGTTTCCGGGGTCTGGCTTGAGCAGGGCGGCGAAGGATCGGACGAGCCCGGCGAGGCTGGTCATCTCGGGGCAGGCGGCGATGAGCTCGCCGAGCAGCGACCGCTGGGCGTCGCTGAGGGCGTCCGGCCGGGTGAGCAGGAGCCGGGCCACGCGCCTGGGTGACAGGTGCGGCCGGTCAGATTCGACGCGGCCTTGGGTGATGTAGCGGTAGAGCAGGTTCATGCTGCCGGCGTAGCCCTGCTCGCGGATCTCGGCGAGCAGCCGCTGCACCGGCACGGCCGGGTCCTCGGCGCGGCGGGCGCGCAGGTGATCGCGATAGGGGTCCACCAGCGTCGCCCGGTACTTGGGCGCCCGGACCATCCGCCCGGGCTCGGCGGCGCGGGCGTACCGCTTGACCGTGTTCAGCGACAAGCCGAGCCGCCGTGAGCATTCCAGCAGCCCGGTTCCCCGCTCCAGCAGGTCGTGGACCTGCCGCCACCGCTCGGCCGTCGTCCCGGCTTGCTTGCCCTCTTTCAGCGGCGGCCCGGCGGCTGCCCAGCAGGCGCTGTGCGCGGCGACCTCTTTCTGGACCGCTTCGGCCAGGCCGTGCCACAGGTGCCAGCGGTCACCGGCCTGGACAGCGCCCGGCAGCGCCCGCCGGACCGCCTCGCCGTAGGCGCCGGACCCGTCCCGGCACACGACCTCGACGCCGGGATGCTGGCGCAGCCACGCCTCCAGCGCATCAGCCTTACGGCCCGCCACGACATCGATCCGCTGCCCGGTCTCCGCGTCGATCAGCACGGTCGCGTAGACGCATGACCGCGGCGCAGGGCGAAGTCATCAACGCCGAGCACCCGCGGCACGCTTACCTCGGGCAGCGGGAGCCGCAGCAGGACCCGCAGCGCGGTGTGCCGCGAGAGCGGGACACCCAGCGCCGTCAGCAGCCCCGCCCCGGCGCGGCCCGCTAACCGGCGGGCGACCTGCCGGCCTGGCCTGCCAGCCGCACGGTGCGGCGCTGGTAGCGGTCCAGCACGCCGGGGACCTGTTCGCGGAACGTCTGGACCGGGCAGCCCGGGACCGCGCATCGCATCCGCCGTATCCGGACATGCAGCACGACCGGCCGCCCGTCCGCGGGCACGTCCGCCACCGTCCGCTCGCAATACCCGTGAACCTGGCCGGTCCCGGCGCCGCACCGCGGGCACGGCACCGGTCCGCCCGCCGTCGCCGCCCGGACCACGATCACACCATCCTGGTCCGCCACGTCCTCGATAACCAGGGACGACAACCCGGAGAACACGATTCCCGCAAGCCCATTTATGTCACACGCGACCGACCATGACACACATGACTCATCGTGGCATAGCCTGACACGCTGTCACCACCGAAAGTGAGACAGAGCCAGAAATTTTGTGCGGAGGGGTGGTAGACAGGAGCGTTTCCGCAGGCCACAGGGGGTGGCCTGAACCACGGGGAGGGCAAGATGACCATGCTGGAGAGTGCGGGGGCCGAAGTCGAGGACCCGGCGGGGGAAGTTCTGCCGGGGGACCTGGACCGGGGTGATGCGGCCGGGCTGGTGCTGCCAGAGGAGGTGGTGACGTCGCTGGCGGGGCAGCTGGCGGAGCGGGCCAGGTCCGGGGAGCCGGTGACGCTGACCGGGCCGGGCGGGCTGCTGACGGGGGTGATCGGGCAGGTGCTGCAGGCGGGCCTGGCGGCGGAGCTCGGCGCGCACCTGGACGGCCCGGGCGGGGACGGCGGGGAGAACCGGCGCAACGGTTCCAGCGTCAAGACGCTGAACACGGAGGTCGGCCCGGTGCGGCTGGCGGTGCCGCGGGACCGGGGCGGGAGCTTTGATCCGGTGCTGGTGCCGAAGCAGGCCACGCGCAGCGATGGGCTGAACGCGGTGATCATCTCGCTGTACGCGAAGGGGATGAGCGTGCGGGACATCGCCCGGCACGTGCGGCAGACGGCGGGGGTGGACCTGTCGCCGGACACGATCTCCCGGGTGACCGACGGGGCGCTGGAGGCGATGCGGGAGTGGCAGCACCGGCCGCTGGAGCCGTTTTACCCGGTGGTCTACATCGACGCGCTGGTCGCGAAGGTGCGGGACGGGTCGGCGGTGCGGAACAAGGCGGTGAACATCGCGGTCGGGATCGACGACGGCGGCGCCAAGCGGGTGCTGGGCATCTGGGTGGCTGCCGCCGAGGGGGCGAAGGCGTGGGCGCAGGCGCTGGCCCAGCTGCGGAACCGGGGCCTGGAGGAGACCCTGTTCGTGTGCTGTGACGGGCTGACCGGGCTCGGCGAGGAGATCACGGCGACGTGGCCGGCGCACCACGGTGCAGACCTGCGTGGTGCACCTCATCCGGCGGAGCCTGAACTACGCCTCCTACGGTGACCGGAAGGCGATGGCCGCGGGCCTGCGGGCCGTCTATACCGCGTGCGACGCGGACGCGGCCTATGCCGCGCTGGCGGACTTCTCCGGGACCCCGCTGGGGAAGAAGTACCCGGCCGCCGTGGCGGTCTGGGAAAGGGCATAGGACCGGTTCATCCCGTTCCTGGAATACGGGCCGGCGATGCGGAAGGTGCTTTACACGACAAATGCCATCGAGAGCTTCAACCGGGAAATGCGGAAAGTCCTGAAAACGCGCACCCAGTTCCCGAACGATGATTCCGTGGCCAAGACGCTGTGGCTGGCTATCCTCGACGCAGAGGAGAAAAGGGCCGAGCAGCGCGCGAGGCAGGCCGGCAAGCCCAAGGCGCAGCGGGATGCGGTTCCGCGGCTGATCGAGGGGCACGTCACCCAGGGCTGGCGCGAGGCCTGGGGCGAGATGGTCGCCCGGTGGCCGGAACGGTTCGCCGACCGGGCCTGAAGCAGCACAGGGGGGCAGGATGCCGGTACCAGGCAACGGGCACGCGCCGGGAGGGTCCCGCTCGACGCGCTGGACGCTGAGGAGATCGCTGACCTGCTCGGCTGTGCCGCCGCCGTGGCCGGCGCCCTGGCCGGTGACCCGGCCGCCGAGGGCGCCTGCGCCTGCCTCGCCGGGGACTGGCAGGACCTGGACGGCCTGCACGCCGCGCTCACCATCGCCGCCGCCGACCTGGACGACGCGATCACCGAGCACACCGGCATCCTGCACCCCTGACTCGGGCGCCCGCCCGGGACGCGGCGCTGCCCGCACGCACCTTGAGAACTCAAAAGAGGAAAAGGCACGCGGGGTGTGCGTCAATTTTGTAGGTAAGCAAGATCATCTTCGGCTCGGGGCTGGTCAGGCTGTGCGTGTCTGAGTGTGGGGGGTGTTGCAGATGGCTTCCCACTGGCTGCTGGCCTGTTGGCAGCGGAGGGCGATGATGGCGTCGGCGCCGTTGACGGTCCAGTGCATGCCGGACTGCTTGAGGCGCTGGCCGATGACGGACTTGCAGCTGGCCTCGACGACGCCGGAGCCGACGAACAGGCCGCACTGGCGGAACCAGTGGTAGCGCATGCGGGGGGCGTTGTTCTCGAAGTAGCCGAGTGCGGTGTCGATCTCGTCTTTCTTGACGCCTTCGAGGGGGTACTCGCGGGTGGCTGCGACGATGCCGTCGATGTAGCCGTAGTCGAGGTCCTCCAGCCGGGCGGCGAGCCATTCTTCCTTGCGGTCGCCGCAGCATGAACTCCAGCTTGCGGGCGAGGTCATGGAGGTGCTCGCGGGCGTGGAACAGGTCCACGACCTGGGTCGCCTCCGGGAACTTCGCGGTGGCGATGCCCCAGATCCAGGCGGCGCCGTCGCCGAGGATGGTGAGCTGGCGGACGTGGTCCGCGCCGCGGCGGATGCCCTCGGCCCGCACCAGGTTCCCGAACGTCGGCGGCGGGCTCGAAGGTGGCGATGATGCTGGTGGAGTCCCGGTCGCGGACCGGGTATCCCTCCTTGTCGAGCCGGTCCTGGGTGAAGAAGACGGCGAGCTTGACCTCGCGGGTGCGGGCGCGCCCGTCCTCGCCCTTGCCCTTCCGGCCTGCGGTTTCCTTGCTGGTCACGGGGACGCCGGTGCCGTCGATGGCGGCGTAGAGCTTGTCGGGAGCGGCGAGGGCGGCAGCGGGACCAGCTTGCGGGCGGCGATGAGCCGGCCGCGTTCCCGGCCGGCGGCCGCGGCGGCGGCACCGCTGGCCTCGGCGGCCCGCTCGACGCGCTTGACGGTCAGCCGGACCCCGGCCAGTTCCTCCAGCAGGCCCGCGGCCTGCGCGAACGGGACGGCGGCGGCGGCCTTGTCGGTCATCGCGGCCAGGCCTGGCGACATGGACGGCCCGGCGGCGCCGAGCTCGGCGTCGCGCGGGGCGAGGCCGTGCCCGCATTCCGCGCAGTGATACCAGGCCCGCGTCACGGTGACCGGGCCGAGCACCGTATCGAGGACCTTGTCCCGGTAGCCGGCGAAGCACGGCCTCGTGGCCCCGCCCGCACGGGACGCGCGGGCCCCGGTGGCCGCGGTCGGCGGACAGGACCTCGCCCAGCATGCTCCCGCCGAGGCGGAGCAGCCCGGCGCGGAGCACCTGCTCCGCCGCCTCCATCCCGGCATTGCCGCAGCCCAGGACCCTGGCAGCTTCCGCGGCGAGCCGGGCTAGCTCGGCGGCCTTCTGCGCCGCGAGCGGTTCCGGAGCCCCCTTTTTCCCCTCCCGTCCCGGAAGGGGAATCCTCGCCCGGCACCGCCGGGCGCGCCTGGCAGATCGCCTCGTTCACCTCCGTGACCTGCCCGACCAGGTCCCGGAACCGCTCGTACTGCGCGACCTCACGGCGGGCCTTCTCCAGTTCCGGGCCCGGCCGCAGGTGCGCCGCCCGGGTCCTGCCCCCGACGGTCCGGGTCAGGTTCCACTGCGGCCCGTGCCCGGGGTGATCCGGGGCCGCGCACGCGCAGTTCGGCTTCCCGCACTTCCTGCGGACCTCGTTCAGCGACCCCCGGCGGAAGTCCCCGACCTGCCCCAGCTCCCGGTAAAGCTCCGCACGCCGGCGCTCCAGTTCCGCCAGCTCATCAGGCCCGTCGGGCACGCCGCCTCCTAGTCTGAGTGTTTTACAACACTCAGACCAGGCCCGCAGCCAGCCACTATCCAGAACCCCTACGAATCTGACGCACACCCAGGCACGCGCGTGTCACCGCGCCCCCGTCATTACCGTCTGCTATATTTAATGACAGACGGGAACGGCCCGCCATGCGATCCCCGGAGGATCAGGCAGCAGGCGCCCGCAACAGCACAAGACGCCGGGAAAACCGGGACACGCAGCATCAGCCCGGAACGGCACGGAAAGTCCGGTTCCGCGGAACCGCGGGATAAACCGGGCAGCACGGCATCAGATAGCGCGAGAAAATGGTTACGGATAAACACCCGGAACCGGACAGCGAAAAGCCCCGCGCACAAAATATCTGACACACTCGACCCGGAAGAGACGGAGAAGACGGCGCCGGGCGCCCCGCACGTGCTGATCGTCCGGACCCCGGACGGCCGGCTGACCTGGCTGCAGGCCCTCGCCTCGCGGCGCAAGGGCGATGTCGCCGCGGGGATCCCGGCCGCGTTCACCGGGCTCCTGATGACCGACGGCTACACCGGCTACCAGCACCTCCTCACGCGGCTGGCCGGCATCCAGCAGTGCTGCCAGCACATAATCAGGCGATGCCGGGCAGTCATCAAGCTCGGCCCCGGCGGCCTGCAGTCCTGGGCCGGCGACGTCATCGCCATCCTGCACGAGGCGCACCAGGCCGTGGAAGACGCCCGCGCCCGCGGCAGCACCGCGCCGGATGCGGAACCGCTGGATAAGCTCCGCCAGCGCTACGACGAGGCCGCCGCCTTCGGGATCATCCACAACCGGCTGCGGGACTGGCATCAGGGGAACCACCCCGGGTACGCACTGGACCGCTGGCTGCGCGACTACAAGGAGCAGGTCTTCCTGTTCACCCGCGACTTCGCCGTGGACTGGACGAACAATGTCTCCGAGCGCGGCGCGAAAGCCGCCAAGCGCCACCAGGCCGTCTCCGGCTACTGGCACACCCTCGCCACCCTCGCCCGCTGGTGCCGCATCAGAAGCTACCTCGACTCCGCCGCCGCCCACGGCATCACCGCACTCGAGGCCATCCGCGACGCACTCACCGGAAAACCCTGGCTACCGCCACTGCCCGCCGTCCGCTGACACCAATTCACGGCACCTCGTGAATGGACACCATAGATTAGCGGAATCGCGCATGGCGAGTGAGAGGTGATCTTGACCGCGGCTTGCTCAGGAGATGCCGTCCGCGACCGCAGCCGCGAGCGCCGGGGCGACGCGCACCGCGCCAGCGAACTCGCTGCCCGTATCCGCGGGAACTACCTCGACGTTCTCGCCCGTCTCGGGCGCCTGGATCATCTCGCCGTTGCCGATGTAGATCGCGACGTGCGAGATGTACCCGGGGTCGGTCGGATCGGTGTGGTAGAAGAGCAGGTCTCCGGGCTGTAGCTGGCTGACGGGTACCGCGGGCCCGGTCCTCGCCTGGTCGGCGGCGACTCGCGGCACGCGCACGCCGGCCTGCGCGAAGGCCCATTGCACCAGGCCGGAGCAGTCGAACGAAGCCGGCCCGGCCGCTCCCCACACGTAGGGCAAGCCACGCCGGCCGAGGGCCGCGCTGAGCATCGCGCTGATCTCTGCCTCGCTGGGTCTCGCGGCGCTGCTCCCGGGGACTCCGGCCGATGTGGTGCCCGCGGCCGCGATCCCGGCCGCGGTCGCCTCGGCGGAGGTGGCCCCGGCGGTCACCTGCGTCATCAGCGGCTCCACCGCCGCGCCATGCGGGATGACCCGCTTGACGGCCTCGGCCAGGGACGCCAGGTTGGCGTGCGGCGCGCTGATGACGATCGCGTTCTCCGAGGGCATGCCCAGCGAGCGCGCGACGCTGCCGGAGACCACCGCGTCGATGCCCTGGATGCCGACGGTGCCGAACCCGCCGACGGGCAGGTTCTCCCGCTTGGCCCCGGTAATGTGGACCACCCCGCCGAGCGGCAGCCCGTCCAGCTTGCCCATCGTGTACGAGACGGCCATGGCGCCGTTGGCCACGCTCTGCCACAGTTCATTCGAGGCGGCAGTCTTCCGCGCGGCGTAGCTGCGGAACGTGGACGGGTCCACGCCGAGCACGGCGGCGTACTTGCCGTTCAGCTCGATCCGGGCCGCCTCGATTGACTGGGCGGCGGTGACGCCGGGCAGCCGCTGGATGGCTCTGAGTGTCCCGGACGGAAGGGAGGACGGCGCGACGACGATCATGTCCGCCTGGAGCAGCCCGTGCAGTGGGGCCACCGTCACGGCGCCGCCGCGCGGCAACTCGGCCACCGGCAGCGAAAACGACGTCAGCCGGGAGGTGCCGGGGAGGGGCACCACTGGCCGCGCGCCGGCGGCCCCATCCTGGGCGGCCGACGGCCGGCCCGCCGTGCTCGCCGGATGCGATCCGGCGGCTCGCCACAAGGCCGGAACACCCAGGCCCGCTCCGAGCAGGCCGACCGCAGCCGCCAGGGCGGGCAGCGAACGCGCCTTGTGCCGCACAGGCCCTCCCCTTCGCCGCGGACATTCCGGTCTGTTCGGTGGCACGGCAGCCTCAGCCTCGTCGCGCTGCCCGGCGTGCCGTCCCTTCTTTGACGGAGGCGACCCAGCTGGCGGTTCCGTACGACTGCGACGGTCCGGCACAACACTGCTTGGCCACCATGCCCATGTATGCCCCGGGCGTCCAGACCCAAGCCGTTTGAGATCGAAGCTGCCCGATTCATCCCGCCGGTGGCCTTCAGTGTGCCCGTTTATGCAGATTTATGCGTATTAGGGCGTTTGCTCGTCCTGTCGCAAACCAATGGTCCGGATAAGACGCGCAAGCTACCTGCTCAGAGTACACAGAGTGATTGCAGTCCTCAATCTTGTGCACAGTCAGTTACCCCGGATCCATGCCCGAATCCGGCCAATTTCTCGGGTTATGAGTGCGCTATCTGATCGGAAATGCGCCATTGTGGGTCGCGGGGCGTCAGGCCGAGGAGAGCTCGGCGCGGAGCGCGGCGGGGTCGGTCACGGGCAGGCGGCAGGTGAAGCCGCGGCAGACGTAGGCGACGGCCCCGCCCTCCACCAGCTCCCGGCCGGCCAGCAACGGGACCGCGGCGTGGGTCCCGTCACCGAGAGCGATCACGGCGCCGGGCGGCGCGGCGAGCAGCGCGGCCCGGTGCAGATCGCGGGTCGGCCGGGCGCCGGGCGGGCCGACGATGGCGATCTCGGCCGGCCCGGCGAGCACCGCCTCGGCGACGGCCAGGCCCCAGCCTGCTGCGCGCGGGTACCGCCCGGCCAGCGCCGGGAGCACCTGCAGCGCGGCGAGAGCCGCCTCGCGATGACGCGCGGAACCGGTCAGCGCCGCGTAACTGAGCAGGGCGCCGGCCGCGGCGAACGTGCCGGAGGGCGTGGCGTTGTCGGCCGGGTCGGCGGGGCGGTAGATGAGCCGCTCGGCGCCCGCCGCGGTGTCGTAGAAGCCGCCGTCCCCGTCGCTAAAGGAGTCCAGCACCGACTCCAGCAGCTCCCCCGCGAGCGTCAGCCAGCGGGCTTCGCCGGTCACACCGGACAGGACGGCGAAGCCCTCGGCCACGCAGGCGTAGTCCTCCAGTACGCCGGTACTGGCGCCGGCCGTCCCGTCCCGGGAACTGCGCGCGAGGCGGCCGCCGGCCAGGTGGACGCCGGCCAGCAGGCGGGCACTGTCCTGTGCGGCCGACACCAGGTCGCCGCGGTCCAGGATCAGGCCGGTCTCGGCCAGTGCCGCGATCGCCAGGCCGTTCCACGCCGCGACGACCTTGTCGTCGCGGCCCGGGCGGACCCGGCGGTCCCGCACCGTTAGCAGGGCCGCGCGGATGGCCTCGAAACGCTCGGGGTCCGCAGGCTCCGCACGCCGCTGCAGGACCGACCGGCCCCGGTCGAAGGAGCCCGTCCCGGTCACGCCGAAGACACCAGCCGCGAACGCCGCGTCTTGCGGGCCGAGCGCCTCCTCCAGCTCACCGGGCGTCCAGACGTAGAACCGTCCCTCCTCGCCTTCGCTGTCCGCGTCGAGCGAGGAGGCCAGGCCACCCTGAGGCGTCCGCAGCTCCTGGAGCATCCAGTCACAGGTCTCCTCCGCGACACGCCGCGCGAGGGGCGACCCGGTCCCGCGCCAGGCGTGGGCGTAGACGCGGGCCAGGAGGGCGTTGTCGTACAGCATCTTCTCGAAGTGCGGGATCACCCAGCCAGCGTCGACGGAATAGCGGGCGAACCCGCCCCCGAGCTGGTCGTACATCCCGCCCCGGGCCATGGCCTCCAGCGTCTGCTCGGTCATCCGCCGGGCATCGTCGCCGGCGGCCCGCTCACCGTGGCGCAGCAGGAACTCCAGCACCATGGACGGCGGGAACTTCGGCGCCCGGCCGAAGCCGCCGCGCTGCTGGTCGAAGTCACCCGTCAGAGCCGTGACGGCCGCGGCCACCAGAGCGGCCAGGGCCGGGCTGGCCTCACCGGGCGCGCCGGGCCCGCGGCGGGCGCCGGTCTCGTCCAGTTCGCTGAGAAAGCCGGAGCCCGCGCCCTCGCGCAGGGCCCGCGCCGTGGCGGACGCGTTGTCCGCCAGCGCTTCCGCGACGTGCGCGGCCTGTTCCTGCACGCCGCCCCGGTCGCCCCGCCAGGCGTTCGAGACGCCGAGGATGAGCTGCCGGAAGTTCTGCCGGGGGAAATAGGTGCCGCAATAGAACGGCTCACCCCCCGGGGTCATGAACACCGTCATGGGCCAGCCGCCCTGACCGGTCATGGCCTGGGTCGCGGTCATGTACACCGCGTCCACGTCGGGACGCTCTTCCCGGTCCACCTTGATCGCCACCAGATGCTCGTTCATCAGCGCGGCGGTCTCCGGGTCCTCGAACGATTCGTGGGCCATCACGTGGCACCAATGGCAGGCGGCGTAGCCGACGGACAGCAGGACCGGCACGTCGCGCCGCTTGGCCTCGGCGAACGCCTCGTCCGACCATTGCCACCAGTCGACCGGATTCTCCGCGTGCTGCAGCAGGTAGGGGCTGGTCGCGTCTTGGAGCCGGTTCGCCATAGGTCCATACTGGCCCGCGGCCGGGGATGCCCCGGCCGCCGGTGGCCCCCGCGGAGGCCACTGCGGGGGCCACCGGCGGTAGGCCCGGCTCAGCACCGGGAAGCCCGGGCGGAGGGCCGCCTCATCCCCCGGGAGGCCCGGGCAAGCGCGGCGGTCTCAGTCCTTCAGCAGCATGCCGCGATGCTGCCAGGCCAGGCGGAGCAGCGCTGCGCCGGCCGGCTGCATCGCCTCGGGTCTGGTGAAGCGCCCCACGTTCGCGGCGCTGAACTCGATACCGACCTCGCGGCCCGCGGCGCCGGCGCCGGTCAGGATGCGGCCCTCGTCGTTGGCTGCCACGAGCCCCGCGAATTCGGCGTCGAAGAAGGACGCGTCGAAGACGAGGACGGTCAGCAGGTCGACGTCCAGGGTCAGCGGATCGGCGCCGACACCGAGCCAGTAGCCGCGCAGCATCCCGGTCTGCCGCGCGGCGGTCAGGGCGGCGAAGAAAGGCCATCGCGGGTAGTCGATCGGCGCGGATCCGCTGCCGTAGTCCTCACCGGTGCCGAGCAGTTCCTCCGATACTTCCCGGGCGATGGCCTCCCACAAGCCGAGATCGTTGGCCAGGTTCCATTCGGCCTCGTGTGACGGCTGGAACATGCCGGCCGGGGCGACCTGGTACAGGCCCCCGTTGACGGCGACGCTGGCCGGGTCGCGCCAGTGCAGGAACATCTGCGCGCTCCCCGCGTCCCGGTCCCGGCGCAGGATCAGCGTGGCGATGCCCGTGGTCACCGAGCGCCGGGCCAGGTCGAGGGGAACACCGATCGCCGACCGCAGCGGAAGCTCGCGCATGCTCAGCGGGGCCGCGGCGGCGTGGCCGGCCGCCGCGTCGCGCCCGGCCACGCCGTCGCCGTCGTCCTGGCGCGCGAGCACCCGGGCCGCCGTTTCGTGGGCGACCGCCTCGCTGACGTTGATCAGGTCGAAGTAACGGTTCGCGCCGAAGGTCAGCGCGGCCCCGGCCGCCGGCGTACCGGCCTCCAGCAGCCGGTAGCAGGTGCGGTTTTCGAGCAGCCGCGGCCGGCTCAGGGCGGCGAGCGCGTCGGCGTAGGACCCGAACCGGGTGCCATCGCCGCGCAGCGGGCGTACCCCTTCCGACCCGGCCGGCTGGACGGCATCGATGACGGTGCCAGCCTCGCCCGCGTGCCAGGACAGCGTGACCTGCTCCAGCGGCACGGGCCGGGCCGGCCGCCATTCCGGGCGGGCCAGCAGGGACGTACCGGCGACCCGCCAGGACAGCGGGTAGAGGTTCTGCGTCACCTGGGATAGGTCGTGGCGGTAGGCGTTCAGGTACTCCCGCTCGCGTAGCCACCGTTGCTGGCTGCGCCGGGGCGCCGCGTCCGGCTCCCCGGGTCCCGCAGCGCCGGGTCCCCGGCTGGCTGGCTTACGCATCATGCTGAGACCCCTCCGGTTCGGGAGCGCCCATTGTCCCGCAGGCTGCGTCCCTCCCGCACCTGACCCGGGAGGGACGCAGCCGGGCCGTGCCCGTCAGCAGTTTGCGCAGCTCCGGTGACTGGCGCTATGCCGTGGCGGCGGCCCGGGCACGGCCGACGCGGACCGTCCGGGTCCGGCGGACCGTGGCCCAGGCCCGGCCGACCAGGTAGAACACGGCGCCCAGCACACCGACGAAGAACCCGAGCGGCCAGTTGGTCTCATACGACACCGCGACCCCTATCCAGACCGTGACCACGCCGAACGCGACCGACAAGCCGATCGCGCGGCCGGGCCTGCTGGTGAACGAGCGCGCCGCGGCGGCGGGCCCGATCATCAGGCTGAACATCAGCAGCGCTCCCACCACCGGCACGGTCATGCTGGTCGCCAGGGCCATGATGAGCAGGAAAAGGATCTCCATCCGCTGGGTGCTCACGCCGCGCGCCTCCGCGACATCCGGCATCGCCGAGGAGAGCATCAGCGGCCGGAAGAGCACGGCGATGCCGGCGGCGCTCACGACGGCCAGGCCCGCAATCGGCAGCAGCTCGTCCGGGCTGATGCCGAATACCTCACCGAAGAGCAGCGCGTAGGTCTCTTGCGCGTACTGGCCGCTCAGGCCGATGAACAGCGCGCCGAGGCCGAGCATCAGGACCAGGGCCAGCGCGGTGGCCACGTCGTGCCGGGCGCGCCGGCCGAGGGCGGCAATGCCCAGCGCCCCGGCGATCGAGAACACGGCCAGGCCGGTCAGCGCGCTGATCCCCAGCAGGCTCGCCCCGGCCGCGCCCGCGAAGGCGCCATTCGGTATCGCATGCGCGGCGAACGTGGAGCCGCGCAGCACGGCGAAGAAGCCGACCACCCCCGCGATGACCGCGACGATCGTGGCGGCGATCCAGGTGTTCATCATGAAGCCGCTGAACATGCCCTCTCCCCGGGCCCGGCCTGCTCAGCGGGGCCGGCCGCGGGCCGCCCGTTCCGGGCCCTACCGCGCCGGGCGGGCCGGCGCAGGTAGGTGAGCAGGTAGAAGACGACTACGAACGCGACGATGAAGAAACTGACCGGCCAGCCGTGACCGCGCGGCGGCCAGTAGTAGCTGTCGTAGGCCAGGAGGATTCCCAGCCAGGTCGCGATCACCCCGATCAGCGCCGACGTGGCCATCGCCCATCCCGGCCCCCGGGCCACGCGCAGCGCCGTGGCGGCCGGGCCGATCAGCAGCGCGGTACTGAGCACCGCGCCGATGACGACGGCGGACAGCGAGACCGACACGGCCAGGGCGATCAGGTAGGCCGCGCCGACCGCGCGCACCGGCACGCCCCGGGCGGCCGCGATGTCGGGGCTCAGCGAGCTGAGCAGCAGGACCCGGGACAGCACCACGACGACGGCCAGCGCGATCACGCCCGACGCGACCAGCGCCGGGATGGTCGACGACGCGATGACGAAGATGGATCCGAACAGGATCGTGAACGAGGCGCCCGTGGTGCTGGTGGTCTCCGAGCCGAGGTAAAGAAACAGGGCGGCCACGCCGAGGGCGGCTCCGAGGACCACTCCGGTCGCGACGTCCCGGCCACGGCGGCGCTGGACGCCGATGATCTCCAGGAAGGCGGCCGCGCCGATCCCGAAGACCAGGAAACCCCAGAATTGGTTGAGCCCGATCAGGAAGGCGCCGGAACCGCCGGTGGTGGCCACGTCGGCGAGCGCGTGGCCCGCGAACGACTGCCCGCGGATCACCGTAAACACCCCAACGGCACCAGAGGTGATGGCCACGACGGCGCCGACGAGCGCGGCCAGCCGCACCGGACCGCTGGACAGCAGCCCGGGCTCGAACACGTAACTGAGCAGGTGACCCACGCCGCTCACGCGGCTCCGCTGCCGGACATGGCGTCCGGCCGTCCGGTCAGCGCGCCGGGACTGGCGGTATCCGCGCCGTCCTCACCGGCCACGATGACGACCCGGCCGTGTACGTGGAGCACGTCCACGTGCTGGCCGTACAGCCTGCTCAGCACGTCGGTACGCAGGACCTCGCCGGCGCTGCCGACCGCGGCCCGGCCCGCGGCGACGTAGACGATGCGGTCCATCACGGGGGCCAGCGGGTTCATGTCGTGCGCGGAGATCAGCACGGCGATCTGCTGCTCCCGGGCCAGCTTCGCGAGCACGGCCACGATGCCCTGCGCGCTGCGGATGTCGAGGTTGGCCAGCGGCTCGTCGAGCAGGAGCAGCTTCGGCTGGCTGATCAGCGCGTGCGCGATCAGGACGCGCTGCTGTTCTCCGCCGGACAGTTCGCCGACGCGGGCGTCGGCGTAACCGTCGGCACCGACCGCGCGCAGGGTCCCGGTCACCAGTTCGCGGCGCGCGCGGGACGGGAGAGGAATACCCAGGCGGTTCCCATCGATGCCGAGGGCCACCACGTCCCGGACACGCAGGGGCATGTCCGGCTCGATCAGCAGCTTCTGCGGGACGTAGCCGACGAGCGAGCCGGCCCGCGACCGCCTGCCCTCGCCGCGAGGTTTTCCGGTGATGATGACCGTGCCCGCGGTCGGCGCCTGCAGTCCCAGGATCACCCGCAGGATCGTCGTCTTGCCGGCGCCGTTCGGCCCGATCAGGCCGGTGAACTCACCGGGCCCGATCGCGAACCCGACGTCGCGCAGGATGTCCCGCCCGGACAGCCGGACGCCTATCCCGTCCAGCCTGAGCAGCTCATCCGTGCCGGTGACCGGTATGTGCCCAGACATCAGAGGTGCTCGGTCGATGTCTTGGCGGCCACGGCCTTCTGAAGATCCTGCACTTCCGTGAGCATCCAGGACTGGTAGTCATAGCCGGGCGTCGGCATCGTCTCGTAGACCCCCACCACCGGGACGCCATTCTGGTGGGCCAGTGCGATGAACGATTGCGTCAGCGAAGACGTCACCTGCTGGTTGTACAGGAACGCCTTTACCTTGTGCTGGGTGAACAGGCTCTTCTCCAGCGCGACGTTCTGGGCCGACGGGTCCACGCCGTTCATGATGTCGGCCTGGAACGTAAAGGGCGTCAGGTTGTCGGCGCCCGCGGCCTGAAGCATGTAGTCCGCCACTGGTTCGGTCGTGGCCACCGGACTCCCCCCGTACTTCGCCTTGAACGCGGCGATGGCCTGATTCCAGGCGCCCAGCGAGCTGATGAAGGTGCGCGCGTTCGCGCGGAAGTACGCGGCGTGGGCCGGCTCGATGGCGGTCAGGTCGGCCGCGACGGCGTTCGCCACCGCGGGCATGGTGGTCGGCTTGTACCACAGGTGCGGGTTGGGCGTACTGTCCGGCAGGCCGAGCAGCTTCTGCACGTTGATCACCTTGCGCTTGGAATTGGCCGCCGCATTCTCGATCGTGGTCATGAACGTGTCGTAGCCGACGCCGTTCTGCACGACGAGCTGGGCGCCGCTGATCTCCTGCGCGACGCTCGAGCTGGCCTCGTAGGTGTGCGGGTCGGTGGCCGGGTTGCTCATGATCGCGGACACCTGAGCGTACTTGCCGCCCACCTGCTGGATGACGCTGGCGTATTCGTTTTCCGCGCCGATGGCCACGATCTTGCCGCCGGCACCGGAGGAAGTCCCGGTCGCCACCGCCGACGAGCACGCGCTGGCCAGCAGGGCGGCACCCAGGGGAACAACCGCGGCCAGCATTCTGGGACGGATACGCATGGCAGGGACTCCTGGGGGGGAGGGGAAACGCTGAGGCCGGGTACCCGGCGGGCCGTGACCATGCGCCCGCCGACCTGCCCATAATGATAATCATTTCTATTTTGAGTGGTCAAAACGAGGCTGTAACGTGCGGATGTGACCACCTCGCAGTCCGATCGCTCCACACGACAGCCGCCCCCCGGCGATGCTGGCCCGGGAGAACGCCCCGCGGCAGCTCCCCGGGGGACGAAGGTACGCGGGACGAGGCAGGCGGCGGCGCTCGTCGCAGCACTGGACAATCTTCCCGGTTTCTGCAGCGCCCAGCAGATCCACGCCGAGCTCAGGCGGCGCGGCGAGCACATCGGGCTCACCACCGTGTACCGGCACCTCCAGGTGCTCAGCGAGGAAGGCAGCGTCGACGCCATCCGCGACGACAGCGGCGAGACGCTGTACCGGCAGTGCGGCACCAGCGCTCACCATCACCACCTGACCTGCCGGAACTGCGGGAAGAGCGTCGAGGTCGAGGGCCGCGCGGTCGAGCAGTGGGCCGAACGGGTGGCTCGCGACGCCGGATTCACCGACGTGGGTCACACCGTGGAACTCTTCGGCCTGTGCCCCGACTGTGTTAGCCCAGGGGGGCGACCCCCTGGAACCCCCGCTGCGCTCCGCGCCCCGCTGCGGTAACTCACCGACACACCGGCCACTCGCCGGGCCTGACGGCCCGGACTCGCTGGGCCGGTATGAGCGCCTCGCCGTAGTCTTGCTGCGTTGCTCGCCGCATGAACTCGCGGCACAAAAAGGCCCGGCCCCCGGATCGTTTAGATCCGGGGCCGGGCCCCCGGCCCCCAGGCCGATTGGTCCGGAGGCCAGCTAGTCCGCCGCGCGAGGTGCCTTAGGCGGCGATCGCCTGTTCCGCTGAGGCGGGCTCCAGGGCCAGCCGGAGCACGTCCCGCACATCCGTCATCGGGTGCACCGTCAGCTTCTCCAGCACCTCGGCGGGCACATCGTCGAGGTCCGGCTCATTCCGCTTGGGGATCAGCACCGTCGTGATGCCGGCCTGGTGGGCCGCCAGCAGCTTCTGCTTGACCCCGCCGATCGGCAGGACCCGTCCGGTGAGGGAAACCTCGCCGGTCATGGCCACGTCGTCACGCACCGGCCGGCCTGACAGCAGCGACGCCAGGGCCGTGGTCATCGTGACGCCGGCGCTCGGGCCGTCCTTGGGGACCGCACCCGCGGGCACGTGGATGTGCACGCCACGGTCCTTCAGGTCCCCCACCGGGAGCTCCAGCTCCGCGCCGTGCGAGCGCAGGAACGACAGGGCGATCCGGGCCGACTCCTTCATCACGTCACCGAGCTGGCCGGTGAGGGTGACACCGGTCTCGCCCGTCTCCGGGTCGGCCAGCGAAGCCTCGATGAAGAGCACGTCACCGCCGGCGCCAGTAACCGCCAGCCCGGTGGCCACGCCCGGCACCGAGGTGCGGCGCTCGGACTCGCGCAGGCTCGTCTCCGGCGTGAACCGCGGACGGCCCAGGTAATCCCGCAGGCCTTCCCTGGTCACCGTCACCGGGAGCGTCGCCTGCTCCAGGGCCACATTCGCGGCGATCTTCCGCAGCACCCGCGCGATGGCACGCTCCAGCGAGCGGACGCCGGCCTCACGGGTGTACTCCGCGGCCAGCATGTGCAGCGCATCCACGTCGAAGGTCGCCTCGTCCGGCTCGAGGCCGGACTTCGACAGCTGGCGGGGCAGCAGGTGGTCACGGGCGATGACGACCTTCTCGTTCTCGGTGTAGCCGTCCAGCTGCACCAGGTCCATCCGGTCGAGCAGCGGGCCCGGCACCGTCTCCAGGACGTTCGCCGTCGCGATGAACACGACGTCCGACAGATCCAGCTCGACCTCGAGGTAGTGATCGCGGAACGTGTGGTTCTGCGCGGGGTCGAGGACCTCGAGCAGCGCGGCCGCCGGGTCACCCCGGTAGTCCGCTCCACCTTGTCGATCTCGTCCAGCAGCACGACCGGGTTCATCGAGCCCGCCTCGCGGATGGCCCGGACGATGCGGCCCGGCAGCGCGCCGACGTAGGTACGCCGGTGACCGCGGATCTCCGCCTCGTCCCGGACGCCGCCGAGCGACACCCGGACGAACTTACGGCCCATGGCCCGCGCCACGGACTCGCCCAGCGACGTCTTGCCGACGCCGGGCGGGCCGACCAGCGCGAGAACAGCGCCGCTGCGGCGGCCGCCGATCACGCCCAGGCCACGGTCGGACCGGCGCTGGCGCACGGCCAGGTACTCGACGATGCGCTCCTTGACGTCATCCAGGCCGGTGTGGTCCTCGTCGAGGATGCGCCGGGCCCCGGCGATGTCGTAGGAGTCCTCGGTCCGGTCGTTCCACGGGATGTCGAGCACGGTGTCCAGCCAGGTCCGGAATCCAGCCGACCTCGGGCGACTGCTCGGCGGTGCGCTCCAGCTTGGCGACCTCCTTCATCGCCGCGTTGTGCACATCCTCCGGCAGGTTGGCCGCCTCGACGCGGGCCCGGTAGTCGTCCTCCTCGGTGGAGGGGTCACCGGACAGGTCGGCGAGCTCCTTGCGCACCGCGGCCAGCTGCTGGCGCAGCAGGAATTCCTTCTGCTGCTTCTGCATGCCCTCCTGAACGTCCTTGCGGATCGATTCCGCGACGTTCAGCTCGGCCAGGTGCTCCTTGGTCCAACCGATGATCAGCTCGAGCCGCTCCACCAGGTCCGCGGTCTCCAGGATCTGGAGCTTCTGCGCGGCGGTGAGGTACGCGGAGTAGCCGGACCGGTCGGCGATCACCGACGGGTCGTCCAGCTGCTGGATCGAGTCAATAACCTGCCACGCCCCACGGTTCTGGAGCATGCCGATCACCAGCGACTTGTATTCCTTCGCCAGTTCATCGGCGCGGGGCCCGCGGCCGGTCTCTTCCACGACCGTGCCCTGGACCCAGAGCGCGGCACCGGAGCCGGTCGTGCCGGAGCCGATCCGCACCCGGGAGATACCGCGCAGGACCGCTCCCGGCTCCCCGCCGGGCAGGCGTCCCTCCTGGTCGATCACGGCCAGCGTGCCCACCCCGGCCAGCCCGCGGTCAGCCAGCCTGGGAACCAGCAGGACCCGCGGCTTGGCCTCGGACCGGATACCCGGAACCCGGGCGGCCGCCGGCACGCGCGCCGCGTCGATCGCGGCCCGCACCTCCTGCTGGGAAGTCTCAAGCGGCACTACCATCCCGGGCAGGACAACCTCGTCGTCCAGGGGCAGCACCGGCAGTGTGAGCTGTTCGCTCATCTGACCTCCAAAGATTGAGTCACTCACACTCAAGAAAGAAGAGGCCAAATTAATTTCCTGTGCATGTTCTCCCACAGCGAAGCGTCGGCCGGGATCGGCCACACCCACTCTGAACTGGGAAATCATCAGCCGAACGGACGTACGAGGAGGCACATCGACGAGCGCGTACGACGATCCTGTCGGCAGCTCGCGTCTCACACCATCTCCACAGGCTTGGACCGCCAGCTCCGCCGGGTTGTCGGTGAGCCCGCGGGGCGCGTCCGGCATCTCGCGCAGGAATATCTCCCTGATCTCGCTGCGATTGCGGTGGATGGCCGGCACGAGGCGCGGATGACCCCGGTCGCGTGGGCGAGGTTGTGGCGGAACTGGGAGTCGGCGAGCGCGGCCTTCGCCGCCTCCGGGAAGGGCGGCATGCCGAGGTAGGTGGGCATGCTCAGTCACCTCGACCAGCACGTTACCGGACGATCCGGGCGCCGTCCGGCCTGGACGCACCCCCGTCGCTGCGCTATACATCGGATGCATTTTCCAAGGTGGGCTGGGCAGCGAGTTCCAAGGTGGGCTGGGCAGCGAGCGGGAGGACACGGATGAGCGAGCCGGACACCGGGGAGGGCACGGGACCAGGCCACGAATCGGGCCCGGCCGCGCCGAATGCCGAGTTCGCCGGGCTGTCCGCGCTGGTGACCGGGGGTGCCTCCGGCATTGGGCTGGCCACCGCCCGGCTGCTCGCCCGCCGGGGCGCCCGGGTCGCGGTCCTGGACCGCGAGATGGCCGATTCCGGCCACGGCCTCGTCAGTGTGGTCGCGGACGTCACCGACGACGAGGGGGTGCGCCGGGCGGTCGGCGAGGCGGTCGCCGCGCTCGGCGACCGCCTCGACATCCTGGTGAACAACGCCGGGATCGGGGCCGCGGGCACGGTGGCGGACAACTCCGATGAGGAGTGGCGCCACGTCCTGGACGTCAACGTGCTCGGCATGGTGCGCACCACGCGCGCCGCACTGTGGCATCTGCGCCGTGCCGCGGCCGACAGGGGCCAGGCGGCGATCGTGAACACCTGCTCGGTAGCGGGCCTGGCCGGGCTGCCGCAGCGGGCGCTGTACTCGGCCAGCAAGGGCGCGGTCTACGCGCTGACGCTCGCGATGGCCGCCGACCATGTGCGCGAGGGCGTCCGGGTGAACTGCGTGACGCCGGGGACCGCGGACACCCCGTGGATCGGCCGCCTGCTCGACGCCGCGCCTGACCCTGCCGCCGAACGGATGGCGCTGAACGCCCGCCAGCCGATGGGGCGCCTGGTCTCGGCGGACGAGGTGGCCGCCGCGATCGCCTACCTCGCGAGCCCGCTGGCCGGGGCAACGACAGGCACTGCCCTGGCCGTGGACGGCGGCATGTCCGGATTGCGGCTGCGCCCGCCGACAGCCTCCTGAGCAGTTACCGCGGTGACCGCAAGGCTAGGCCGGCGTCCCAGGTGACCAGGGAGGCAGGTAGAACGGGTGGGTGCCAGAGCTTCCCGAGGTCGAGACCGCCCGTGGCCTGATCGCCGAACAGGCCCTGGGGCGCCGCATCGTGGGCGTCGACGACGCCGACACGTTCGTCACCCGCCCGCACAGCCCTGGGCAACTGCGTGACGCCCTGACCGGGCGCACGCTCACCTCAGCGAAGCGCCGCGGTAAGACGATGTGGATCGAGACCTCCGGCCTGGACGGTTCGGCCGAGCCCGGGCCCGAACTCGGCATCCACCTGGGCATGGGCGGCCGCATCGTCGTCACGGCCGGCGGCCACGCGACGGAGGGCGGCGGGCCGGGCCGCCGGGACGCCCAGCCGCGCAAGCCCGAGTGGAACCGCTTCACGCTCGAGTTCGCCGACGGCGGCAGCCTGGTGCTATTCGACAAGCGCCGGCTGGGGCGAATTCGGCTGAACCCGGACACCGCGGCGCTCGGGCCCGACGCCGAACACGTCACGCCGTCGGAGTTCCGCCGGCTGATCTCCAAGGGCACGATCGCGGTCAAGGCCCGGCTGCTCGACCAGTCCAAGATCGCCGGCGTCGGCAACCTGCTGGCCGACGAGGCGCTATGGAAGGCCAAGATCCCGCCCGCGACCCCGGTGAATTATCTGCAGCCCAGGGACGCCGACCGGCTGTACCGTGCCCTGCGGTCCGCGCTGGCATCGGCCATCGCCGGGGGCGGCGTGCACACCGGCGATGTCATCTCGGCCCGGCACCGCGGCGGCACCTGCCCGCGCTGCGGCGCCGAGATGGTGCACGGAACGGTGGGTGGCCGGTCGACCTGGTGGTGCTCGCGCGAGCAAGCCCCGTGGCCGGAGCCGGACGGGCCAGCGCGGTTATCCCGGGATGCGTTTTCCCTCGAGCGGTTATCCCTTCATTTGGGCGAGCGCCATGTCGGCGGTCAGGCAGCCCGCCGTGGTGAGCTGCAAGTTGGCGAGTGAGGCTTCCTGCGTCCGGTCGTCGGCCGCGGTCACGCAGTCACTCACGACGTAGACCGTGAATCCGAGGTCGGTGCCGTGCCGGGCCGTCTGCTCGACAGTGAGGTTGGTGGCCACCCCGGTGACGTACACCGTGCTGAGCGACCGGTCCAGCAGCCACCGGACGACGTCGTTGCCCGCCAGCCCGGATAGCTTCTGGTTGTCGGCCACATGCGCCCCGACGGCCAGCTCCGACATTTCCGGGATCAGCTGAGCGCCGGGCGCATCCGGCCGGAACACCGCCTGCGCGTCGCCGACGGCCCGCATGAAGCCGGTGTTCCGGACCAGGGAACTTCCCTTTTCAGGCACGGTGAACCGGGTGAACACCAGCTGCGCACCGGCCGAACGGGCCGCCTCGTGGAACTGCACCGCCCGGCCGACCACGCCACTTCGAGCGACCGGCTCACCGAGCATCCCGCCGAAGAAACCCTCCGGCTTGATCACATTGACCTGCCAGTGCAACGCGAGTACAGCGGCACCCCGTGGACCTGTCATGAATACGATCTTCCCCGCCCGAGCCCCCGAGAGCCGGCGTTTTGGCTGCACACGCTGCCGGGATGCGGCGTTTCCGCCCGCATGGGGCATTAGCCGACCAGCGCCGGCCACCAACCCGGCCCCGGGACAGCAGCCGGCGAAATGACGGCGCCGCCTGATACCAATGGGGGCATGGCCGATACCGCCGCGCCCAGCCCGCCCGCCACCGCACCTGGCCTCCGGGACGAGGCCGGCGCGCCCGTCCCCGGCCTCCGGGACGAGGCCGAACGGAGCCTGCGGTCCCTGGCCGGCGATGACGCCCGGCTGCGGGAGGACCAGTGGACGGCGATCAGCGCCCTGCTGGACGGCAGCCGCGCCCTGGTAGTCCAGCGCACCGGCTGGGGCAAGTCGGCGGTCTATTTCGTCGCCACCGCGCTGCTGCGCGCCCGGGGCGCGGGACCGACAGTCATCGTGTCGCCCCTGCTGGCCCTGATGCGCAACCAGATCGACGCCGCCGGGCGCGCCGGGATCCGGGCCCGGACCATCAATTCCGCCAACGCCGAGGACTGGGAGCAGACCTACGGCGAGATCGCCGCGGGCGACGTGGACGTGCTGCTGGTCAGCCCGGAACGGCTGAATAATCCCGGCTTCCGCGACCGGGTACTGCCCCGGCTGGCCGGGACCGCCGGGATGCTGGTGATCGACGAGGCGCACTGCATCTCGGACTGGGGCCACGACTTCCGCCCCGACTACCGGCGGCTGCGCACCCTGCTGGGGTCACTGCCGGCGGCCGTTCCGGTGCTGGCGACGACCGCAACCGCGAACGCCCGCGTCACCCTTGACGTCGCCGAGCAGCTCGGCGGGGGCAGCCAGGACGAGGTGGTCGTCCTGCGCGGGCCGCTGGACCGGGAGAGCCTGCACCTGTCGGTCGTGTCCCTGCCGGGCGCGCACCAGCGCCTGGCGTGGCTGACCGAGCACATCGGCGACCTGCCCGGCTCCGGGATTATCTACACGCTGACGGTCGCCGCCGCGCACGAGACCGCGGCGTTCCTGCGTGATCAGGGGCTGGCGGTCACCGCCTACAGCGGCCGCGACGACCCGGACCAGCGGATCGCCGCCGAGGAGGACCTGCTGGCCAACCGGCTCAAGGCCATCGTCGCAACCAGCGCGCTGGGCATGGGCTTCGACAAGCCCGACCTGGGGTTCGTCATCCATCTGGGTGCCCCGCCGTCGCCGGTCGCCTACTACCAGCAGATCGGCCGGGCCGGCCGCGGCATGCCCCGCGCCGAGGTCATCCTGCTGCCCGGACGGGAAGACCGGGACATCTGGGCGTACTTCGCGTCGCTGGCGTTCCCGCCGGAAGCCGTCGTCCGGCACACCCTCGCCACGCTGGATGAGGCTGGCCGCGCGCTGTCGTCGAACGCACTGGAGACCCGCGTCGACCTGAGCCGCGCACGCCTGGAGACCATGCTGAAGGTACTGGACGTGGACGGCGCCGTGCACCGGGTCAACGGCGGCTGGGAGCCGACCGGCCAGCCGTGGTCCTACGACGCGGAACGTTACGCGCGGGTCGCCGGGGAGCGCTCCCGCGAGCAGCAGGCGATGCTCGGGTACGCCGCCTCCAGCGGCTGCCGGATGGAGTACCTGCGCCGTGAGCTGGACGACCCGGCTGCAGACCCGTGCGGGCGCTGCGACAACTGCACCGGACGGCGCTGGCCGGCTGACGTTTCGGGCACTGGGGCCGCCACCGCTCAGGAACGGCTGCTGCGTCCCGGCGTGGACGTCGCGCCGCGGCGGATGTGGCCGACCGGGATGAAGGACCTCGGGATCGGTGCCTCCGGCAAGATTCCCGCCGACCTGTCCGCCGGCCCCGGCCGGGCCCTCGGCCGCCTCACCGACGTGGGCTGGGGCGCCCGGCTGCGCTCGCTGCTGTCCGAGGAAGCGCCAGACGAGCCGGTCACCGCGGACCTCACCGGCGCGCTGGTCACTGTGCTGGCCGCCTGGGACTGGGAGGATCGCCCGGCGGCGGTGGCGATCCTGCCGTCGCGGACCCGGCCGCTGCTGATCGAGAGCCTGGGCCAGCGGATCGCCGGCATCGGGCGGCTGCCGTACCTCGGCGCGCTCGCGTACGCGGATAGCGGCCCCGGGCCGCGGCGGCACAACAGTGCGCAGCGGCTGCGGTCAGTGTGGAACGCACTCACGGTGCCTGAGGCACTCGCCGCAGCGCTGGCGGCGCTGGACGGGCCGGTCCTGCTCATCGACGACCGGATCGAGACGGGCTGGACGATCACGGTCGCCGCCAAGCTGCTCCGCGAGGCCGGCGCCCCGGCCGTGCTGCCTCTCGTGCTGGCCGTGAACGCAGGCTAGCGGCGCGAGTAACACGGTGGCGCGGGGACCAGCGGCGCGGGGAGCAGCGGCCGGCCCGGATCAGGCCGGCCGCCGTTACCTCGGCGGTAGCCGCTTACCCCGTGCGGGATGTAGGGCTCCTCGAGCTGACGCATCTCATCCTCGCTCAGCTCCAGTTCCTCGGCGGCGAGCGAATCCTCCAGGTGGCTCAGCTTGGTTGCGCCTGCGATGGGCGCCGTCACCCCGGGCCGGTGCAGCAGCCAGACGAGCGCGACCTGCGCGGCGGGCGCACCGCGCTGAGCGCCCCCACCGGTCGAGAACGACGAGTACGCCTCCTTCGTCCGCCGAGCCATGCGCGCCCACGCCCCGTCGCCGCACGACCAGGCGGCCCTGGCGTGTGGCACGTGCGTGGCACGGCCAGCCAACGGCGAAGCGACTGGTCACCCCTCGCGGGTGAATTGCGACATGTGGGCAATGAGGCACGATCGAACGAGCCCGAATCGCTGGGAGGCCCGCGAAATGACCTCGATCTCCTACGAGATTCGCGTAGCCGGGACCATTCCGGCTGAGGCCCTGATCGACTTCGAGCAGCTGACCGCCGACGTGCGGCCGGTCGAGACTGTCGTGTACGGTCCGCTCCAAGATCACGCCGCCCTGGCCGGGCTGCTCGCCAGGCTTGAGGCGTCAGGCATAGAGATCATAAACGTGCGCCGTCTCCACGGCCCGTAACCGACCACCCGGGCAAACGGCCAGGGAACAGAGCATTAAGTCTGGTCGCTGGGCACTATCCAGTTCGGCCGGGAACGCCACCGTCCGCCGCCCTGCGTGTACCATTTGGCAGCAAAGTTCTGCTTCAGAGCTCCAGCAGACAGGCACTAGCGGCTGGTGGTGAGTTGAGTGAGCAGCCCCGCTGATCCTGACATCGTGACCGGTCCCGACCCGCCTTTCGGTCCGGCCGCCGTCTCCGCCCCGCGCCCGGACGATCACCGTGACCTGTGGCTGCGGATCGAGCCCGACGGTGTTGTGACATATCCGGTTGCTGGTCAGCCCGGCCACGGACCGACGGCGTTTCTTCGGCGCCAGCCGGTCCGGATCGTGGACGGCCGCTTCCAAGGCGGTTACACCGAGGTGTTTGAGCTTATCTGCCCCGCCTGCGGCGACCATCCCTACCTGGATTACTCCCAGATCACGCCGCAGCTTCAACGGCTGCGCGGGCCGCACACGCTACAGGCGGCATTCGCCGCCTATGACAAGCATCTCGGGCCGCTTCCCGGCACGAACGGGGACAGCACCGAGAGCTAGGCCCCCCAGCTGGTGCGGCAGCAGGCCTTGCGGGACTTTGCCCAGGCCATGGCCGCGTTTTTCGGCCCGGGGAACCCGGCCGGGCGGCCGTCGTGGCGTAAGGCCGGCCGGGACGAGGGGTTCCGGATCGTCGCGCTCAAGCCCCGCGACGTGCGCCGCCTGTCCCGCCACGTGGGCGCGGTGCGTGTCCCCAAGGCCGGCTGGCGTTTTGGCCGCCAGATGGCTGGCCGTGGGCCGGCGCGAAACGGTACTGGCCCGGGAGGAGGTGCTGGCCAGCCGGGCCTTGTTCGGCTCAGGGATGGGTGGTCAGGACGGTGGCTAGGGCGTCCAGGGCGCCGGGGACGAGGGCGTAGTAGACCCATACGCCGCGCTTATCACGGGCCAGAATGCCCGCATCGATGAGCACCTTGAGGTGGTGCGAGATCGTCGGCTGGGTGAGCCCGAGTGGCTCGGTCAGCTCGCACACGCACGCTTCGCCGTCCTCGTGCGCGGCGACCATCGAGACCAGCCGCAGCCGGGTCGGGTCAGCGAGCGCCTTGAGCAGCTGGGCCAGGTCGGCGGCCTGCGCCGCGGTGATCGCCTCTTTCAGCAGCGAGGCGCAGGGCGTACTGGTGCTCGCGGGAGGCTGGACGGCGGCAGCGGTGCTCACCCCTCCAGTATGCGCCAGACATCGACAAGGTTCTATGCGAACAGGAAACCCGGCCACCGCCTGCCGGTCGGCTTTGGTGTCAAAGAATGGTTGCGGGCGTAGCAGAAGTCGCCCACATTTCGGAGCGCGGAATACCTGGGGCCCCACGGAGGAAGACCCGGAGTCCGGGCGACCCAGACAGCGGTGAGCGTGGCTAGGCGACGAAGGGGGACGCGCCCGACTCGCTCACCATCGGCCTGCCCGCCGATTCCCAGCCGAGCATGCCATCGGCGACATTGACCACATTCCAGCCGGCCGCGCCGAGGGCCTGTGCCGCGTAGCCGGACCGTGACCCGGCCCGGCAGATCACGTAGACCTCCTGGTTGCGGGGCACCTGCTCCGTCCGGCCGCCGAGTTCGCCGAGCGGAATGTGCACCGCATCGGGCGCGTGGCCAGCCACCCACTCGTCGTCCTCGCGGACGTCCAGCAGATACGCTCCCCTAGGCAGCCCGGCCGCAGGCATCTCGGGCACGATAGGTCCAAAGTTCATCGTCGCTCCCCTGAAACCCGCTCAGCCGCCGCCTGACCGGAAGTGATAACGGGCCCCACCGCCGCATGACCCATCGTGGGTATGACCTCAGGATATCGGGGCATCACTGTCGCTCAGTGGCCGGGAGCGGTGAACCAGTGGTTGTCCGGGCCCATCAGGTACCGGTCCGTGACGTGGTTGAGCACGCGCCTCGCCTGCCGGAACCGGTCTGCGACCTCGGCGACGACGGCCAGCCGGGTGGTCCGTACCGGGGCCAGGGCCAGCGCCGAACGGTAGCCTCCACCAGGGCCGGACGCGATGATCAGGCCTGGTCTGCGTCAGTACGGCTGCCGTCAGCACGTTCATGACGATCGCCTTCGGCGGCAGGACCAGCGAACCGAACACCAGGAACTGTTCGAGATCACCCTGATCGAGCTGTCTGCCAACGTCAGGCTGGACTACGGCCCGGGGACCTGATGCGCGCGCCGGCATAACGGCCGATTTAACTGGTAGCCAACGGATCGAGGCTCACCACGAAGGAGACGGCTGCTAATGCGGATGCGCACACTCGGCGGAACAGGAATCAAGGTCAGCCCCTACTGCCTGGGGGCAATGATGTTCGGCGCGTGGGGCAACCCCGACCATGACGACGGCACGCGGATCATCCACGCCGCCCTGGACGCCGGGATCAACTTCGTCGACACCGCGGACGTTTACTCCCAGGGCGAATCCGAGGAGATCGTCGGTCATGCCCTGCGGGGACGCCGGGACGCGGTGGTCCTGGCCACCAAGGCACACGGGAGTATGGGTGACGACCCCAACGCGGGCGGCAACTCCCGCCGCTGGATCGTCCGGGAAGTGGACAACAGCCTGCGGCGCCTGCAGACCGACTACATCGACCTGTACCAGATGCACCGTCCCGATCCGTCGACCGATATCGACGAGACACTGTCCGGCCTGTCCGACCTGATCCGGTCCGGGAAGGTGCGCGCGATCGGCTCGTCGACGTTCCCGGCCGAGCAGATCGTCGAGGCCCAATGGGTTGCCGAGCGCCGAGGGCACGAGCGGTTCCGCTGCGAGCAGCCGCCCTATTCGATCTTCGCCCGGGGCGTCGAGGCGGCGGTCCTGCCGACCTGCGCCCGGTACGGCATGGGCGTGATCACCTGGAGCCCGCTGGCCGGCGGGTGGCTGAGCGGCAAGTACCGGAAGGAAAGCGACATCGACCTGACGTCCGGCCGGGCACAGCGGATCCCGGGCCGCTTCGACCCGTCGGTGCCGGGGAACGCGCGCAAGCTGCAGATCGTCGAGGAGCTGGTCAAGATCGCTGCGGACGCTGGCATCTCGCTGACGCACCTGGCCATCGCGTTCGCCATCGCCCACCCTGCCGTCACGGCAGCGATCATCGGCCCGCGCACGATGGACCAGCTCAAGGATCTGCTCGGCGGCGCCGACGTCGCCCTGGACGACGCGATCCTGGGCCGGATCGACCAGATCGTGCCACCGGGCGTCACCCTCAACGACGCCGACGCCGGCTGGCAGCCCCCGTCCCTGACCGACCCCACCCAACGCCGCCGCCCAATATCCGAAAGGACAGCCGCCTAACCGGCCGGTGCCCCGGCGAAGTACCGCCGCGGGGCGTGAAGCGCACCGGGGGGTTCCGGGGGTCGCCCCCCCCCCGGATTAACACTGTGCTTAAAAACGTTGTACCGAGCCGGGCTCATTCAGTCATTCTTGATGCCCGTTCCTGTGCCGCGTGATGGAGACCGCCGCCGTGCCTACCTCGCTCGCTGACCTGCGAGCACGCCTGCCTGAGCTGACGCACCGCGATCAGCTCAGGCTGAGCCGTCGTGCCGACAAGGCCGCCACGCTGCGTGACAGCGCGGCGCGCGAGCGTGCATTCGGCCGACTTTCCGCGGAACTGGATGAGGCCGCGGCGGTCGTCGAGAAGCGGCGCGAGTCCGTGCCGGTGATCTCCTATCCGCCCGAGCTGCCGATCAGCCAGAAGAAAGACGAGATCGCGGCGGCCATTCGCTACCACCAGGTCGTCATCGTCGCGGGCGAGACCGGCTCGGGGAAGACGACCCAGCTGCCGAAAATCTGCCTCGAGCTCGGCCGCGGGATCACCGGCCAGATCGGTCACACCCAGCCGCGCCGGATCGCCGCGCGGACCGTGGCCGCGCGGATCGCGGAGGAACTGGACACTGAGCTCGGCACAACCGTCGGCTATAAGGTGCGCTTCAACGACAACTCCAGCGACGAGACGCTGGTCAGGCTGATGACCGACGGCATCCTGCTGACCGAGATGCAGCGGGACCGGCGACTGCTGCGCTACGACACGCTGATCATCGACGAGGCGCACGAACGCAGCCTCAACATCGACTTCATCCTGGGCTACCTGAAGCGCCTGCTGCCAAGCCGCCCTGACCTCAAAGTCATCATCACCTCCGCCACCATCGACCCCCAGCGTTTCAGTGAAGCGTTTGCCGAGATACGCACGGGCGATCGTACCGGCCCAGCGAGTCCGGGCCTCCGGCCCGGCGAGCGGCCGGTGTCCCGGCGAAGTACCACCGCGCGGGCGCGAAGCGCAGCGGGGGGTTCCGGGGGTCGTCCCCCGGGCCAGCACAGCGAGTCCGGGCCTCCGGCCCGGCGAGCGGCCGGTGTCCCGGCGAAGTACCACCGCGCGGGCGCGAAGCGCAGCGGGGGGTTCCGGGGGTCGTCCCCCCGGGCCAGCACAGCGAGTCCGGGGCTCCGGCCCGGCGAGCGGCCGGTGTCCCGGCGAAGTACCGCGGCGGGGCGCGAAGCGCAGCGGGGGGATCCCGGCGGGTCGCCCCCCGGGCCAGCGCTGGGGCTCCGCGAGGTCGTCCCCTCGGGCCAGCACGGTGCGCCGGTGGTCGAGGTGTCCGGGCGGACCTATCCGGTCGGGGTACGGTACCGGCCGATCGCCGACCCGGACCGCTCCGACGAGGAGCCCCGCGATCAGGCCCAGGCCATCTGCGACGCCGTGGACGAGCTGCGCGGCGCCGGGCCCGGCGACATCCTGGTCTTCCTCAGCGGTGAGCGGGAGATCCGGGACACCGCCGATGCCCTGAAAGATCGGATGGGGGCGCCGGATCGCCCAGGCGGCCTGGAGGTCCTGCCGCTGTACGCCCGGCTGCCGGTGGCCGAGCAGTACCGCGTCTTCCAGCCGCACCGCGGGCGGCGTGTGGTCCTGGCCACCAACGTCGCGGAGACCTCGCTGACCGTGCCCGGCATCAAGTACGTGGTCGACCCGGGCACGGCGCGGATCTCCCGGTACAGTTACCGGACCAAGGTGCAGCGGCTGCCGATCGAGCCCATCTCGCAGGCGTCGGCCAATCAGCGCAAGGGCCGGTGCGGGCGTACCTCCGACGGAATCTGCATTCGCCTCTACAGCGAGGACGACTTCAGCTCGCGGCCCGAGTTCACCGATCCGGAGATCCTGCGAACCAACCTCGCGTCCGTCATCCTGCGGATGGCCGCGCTCGACCTCGGTGAGATGGCCGACTTCCCGTTCGTCGACCCGCCGGAGAAGCGCAACGTCGCGGACGGCGTGCGCCTGCTGGAAGAGCTGGGTGCCTTCGCCCCGGTGCCCGCCGGGGGCGGAACGGCTCCGGCCGGGCGCCCAGGGAACGAGCACGGCCCGGCAAACGAGCGCCGCGGGGGCGAGCGGCGGCTGAGCGACGTGGGCCGCAAGCTGGCCGAGCTGCCGGTCGACCCGCGGATCGGACGGATGATCATCGAGGCGGCGCGCAACGGATGCGCCCGCGAGGTGCTGATCATCGCCTCGGCCCTGTCGATCCAGGACCCACGGGAGCGGCCGGCCGACGCGCGGGAGGCGGCGGACGCCATGCACGCGCGCTTCGCCGAACCGGGATCGGACTTCCTGGCTTTCCTGCATCTGTGGGACTACCTGCGCACGCAGCAGCTCGGACTGTCCTCGTCGGCGTTCCGCCGGATGTGCCGCCGCGAATACCTGCATTACCTGCGGGTCCGCGAATGGCAGGACCTGTACGGCCAGCTGCGGCAGGCCGCGGCGGACCTAGGCATCACCCTCGGCGCCGGCCGCAGTGACCAGCCCGCCCGCCGCCCAGCGGAGGGCGCCAAGGTCATGTCGGGCCCGGCGGACAAGGCGGCCCCGGACGCCCCGGCAGGCCAGCAGAGCCAGGAGCGGAAACTGATCCCGGCCGGCCTGGCCCAGCAGATCCACATCTCGCTGCTGTCCGGGCTTCTGTCGCACATCGGCATGCTGGACACCGACCAGAAGACACGCGGGAAGCGCCGCCCGCTTAGCGAGTTCGCCGGGGCGCGGGGTGCACGGTTCGCCATCTTCCCCGACTCGTCGCTGGCCCGGAAGCCACCTCCCTGGGTCATCGTCACCGAGCTCGTCGAGACCTCGCGGCTGTGGGGACGCACCGCGGCCCGGATCGAGCCGGAATGGGCCGAACCACTGGCCGCGCACCTGGTGCGGCACTCCTACAGTGAGCCGCACTGGGACGCCCGCCGCGGTGCGGCGATGGCCCTGGAGCGGGTCACCCTTTACGGCCTGCCGATCGTGACCGCGCGCAAGGTCGGCTACGCCCGGGCCGACCCGGCCGCGGCCCGGGACCTGTTTATCCGCCATGCACTGGTGGAGGGGGACTGGCAGACCCGGCACCGTTTCTTCCACCACAACCGGGAGTTGCTCGCCGACGCCGAGGAACTGGAGCGCCGCACCCGGCGGCGCGGCATCGTCGTGGATGATCAGGTGCTCTACGACTTCTACGACCAGCGGATCCCCGCGCAGGTGACTTCGGCGCGTCATTTCGACAGCTGGTGGAAGAAGGCGCGGGCCGCCACGCCCGACCTGCTCACGTTCACACCGGGCCAGCTGGCCGGCCCCGGAGCATCCGGGGTGCGCCCGTCGGACTATCCCGACGAGTGGGGGCCGTTCCCGCTGTCATACGAGTTCGCGCCGGGTGACCCGCGCGACGGCGTGACCGTGGATGTCCCGCTGGCGACGCTGAACCAGGTGCGGGGCGAGAGGTTCGCCTGGCAGGTACCGGGCCTGCGGGAGGAACTGGTGACCGAGCTGATCCGGTCACTGCCCAAGCAGCTCCGGGTCAACTTCGTGCCGGCCCCAGACGTCGCGCGCTCGGTGCTGGCCCGGCTCGACCCCGCCGACGGCGACCTACTGGACGTGCTCGGAGCCGAGCTGACCCGGCTGCGGGGGGTACCGGTGCCGCGCGACGCGTTCGATCCGGGCAAGCTTCCGGCCCACCTGCGGGTCTCCTACCGGGTGCTGGATGGCGGGCGGGTCCTGGCCGAGGGCAAGGACCTGGACGTGCTCCGCCGGCAGCTGCGCCCCCAGATGCAGGCCACGCTGGCCGAGGCCGCCGGCGGCCTGACCCGTTCGGGCCTGCGCGGCTGGGACATCGGCACGCTGCCCCGGCAATTCAGCAACGGCCGCGTCCGCGCCTATCCGGCGCTCGCGGACGCGGGCGACGCCGTGGACGTCCGCCTGTTCGACACCGGAGCCGAGGCGGCGCGGAGCATGCTCCGCGGCACGCGCCGACTGCTGCTGCTCCAGGTTCCCTCGGGGGCCCGGTCCGCCGCGTCGAATCTTCCCGTACCGGACAAGCTGGCGCTGAGCCGCAGCCCGTACCCCGGAGCCGCTGCGCTCCTCGACGACTGCGCCGCCGCCGCGGCCGACGAGATCATCGCGCGGGCGGGCGGCCCGGCCTGGGATGAGCAGGGTTTCGCCCGGCTCGCCGAGGCCGCGCGCTCCGGGCTGAGCACGCTGACCGCACAGGTCATCACCGGCGTGGCCCGGGTCCTGGCCGAGGCCCACGAGGTCGAGGTGGTGCTGGCCCGCGCCGCGGCGCACGCGCACGAGCCGGCCTTCGCCGACATCCGCACGCAGTTCGGCTCGCTTATCCACCCCGGTTTTATCGGTGACACCGGGGTGCGAAGGCTCGCTGACCTGACCCGTTACCTGCGGGCCATCCGGCAGCGGCTGGACAAGATGGGCGCGGACCCGGTTCGCGACGGCGAGCGGATGGCCGCGGTGCACCGCGTGGCCGGCGCCTACGCTGAGACCGTCCGGGCCCTGCCTCCCGCGCGCCGCGACGGCCAGGAGGTCCAGGCCACCCGGTGGATGATCGAGGAACTGCGGGTCAGTCTCTTCGCTCAGACCCTCGGGACCCCGGCGCCGGTGTCGGAGAAGCGTATCCGCACCGCCCTCGCCGGCCTCAGCGACCGGTGACGCGGGGCTCGGCACCAGCGCGCAGCAGCATCAGCGCGGAGGCGGCGAAGACCCCGGCCGAGACGGCCTCGACCGGAAACCGGTGCGGCGCCTCATCCTGGATGCGGCCGTGGAAGCGGATGACCGCCATCGGGAAAGGGGGGAAGCCGAACAACCGCGACACCGTGCGTCGGCCGGCGCCGGTCAGGGCCACGGCCAGAGGCGTCCGGCTGGTAGCGTTTCAGCGGTGCGTTATCAGTTTCCGGCGGGGAGCCGTTCCGGCTCAGGCCGGGCGGAGTAACAACGCGCCAGGCACCGTTCGTATGACCCCAGGATCAGGCAAGGGCTGACGCTCACTCATGCTCGACAGGCGATTCATCAGAAACCATCCGGATGCCGTCAGGGCGGCCGCCCGCGCCAAGGGCATCGACCTTGACGTGGACGAGCTTCTCCAGGCCGACCAGACCGTCCGCAAGCTCCAGCACGAGCTGGACGACGCGCAGGCCCAGCGGAAGAGCTCAGCCAAGGAGTTTGCCGGGGCTGATGAGGCCCGCCGTGCGGAGCTCAGGGCCGGGCAGGCGGAGCTGGACAGCAGGCTGCGGCAGCTGCGTGACGAGCTCGCCGAGGCGAGCGCCCAGCTCCAGGAACTGATGCTGCGCACGCCCACCATCCCGTGGGAAGGTGCGCCGGTAGGGCCGGACGAATCCGCGAACGTAACGCTCCGGACCTGGGGCGAGCGGCCTGGCTTCGACTTCGAGCCGCTCGACCACGTGGAACTGCTGGAAAAGCGGGGCTGGGCGGAGTTCGCGCGGGCCCGTAAGGTCTCCGGGGAGCGCGCCTACGCACTGCGGGACGACGCCGTGCTGCTGGAGCGCGCCCTGCACTCCTACGCGATCGACACCCTCCTGAACAGGGACTTCACCGTGATCTCGGTTCCGACCCTGGTCAAGGAGGAGGCACTGATCGGGACCGGCCAGTTCCCCGCGCACCGCGAGGAGACCTACGCGATTCCGGCCGACGATCTCTACCTGGCCGGCACGGCCGAGGTGGCCCTGGTGGGCCTGCATTCGGGCGAGATCCTGGACAAGAAGCAGCTGCCGGTGCGCTACGCGGGAATCTCGCCGTGTTTCCGGCGGGAGATCGGCAGCGCCGGGCGGGACGTCCGTGGCCTGCTGCGGGTGCATCAGTTCGAGAAGGTCGAGCAGTTCGTCATCTGCGAGGCGGACGCGGCGGAGTCCGATCGCTGGCACGCGGAGCTGCTGTCCACCGCCGAGCGCCTGCTGCAGGGGCTGCGCCTGCACTACGAGGTGGTGGAAACCTCCACCGGCGACATGGGCATCGGCAAGTTCCGGATGAACGACATCAACACCTGGTTCCCGTCGCTGAACCGGTTCCGCGAGACACACAGTTGCTCGTCGTTGCACGACTGGCAGGCCCGCCGGGCCAACCTGCGGTACCGCGACACGGACGGCACCGTCCGGTTCGCGCACACGCTCAACAACACCGCGATCGCCACTCCGCGGCTGCTGGCCGCGCTGGTCGAGAACCACCAGACCGCCATCGGCGAGGTTCGCCTCCCCGAGGTGCTGCGGCCCTACCTGGGGCTGCGCGAACTGCTCTGACGCGGCCCCAGCGGCATGCCACCGACGCCGGGAACTCTTTGACGCCGCCACCGGCAGCCATCCCGCGGGCGGCCGCGGGCCGCTGAGCTGAGGGCGCGACGGAGGCCGGGAAGCCGGGACCGATCCACGGCCAGCCTGCCGTCGTCGTACGCTGCCAACCGTGGAACTCGAAGCCGACCGCATTGCGGAACTCGCCGGACGCCCGGTCAGCGCCCTCACACGGCGGGACGTGGCGCTCGGCCTGCTCAGCGTGGGGCCCGACGATGCGCTCGCCTCGCTGCCGGTGCTGCGCCGCCGGCTGCTCGCCGCGGGCAACCCGTTGTCCGCGGAGTACTGGGCGGCTACCGAACGAATCCTCGGCGCCCTGCACGACGGGACGGCCCGGGGCGGCGACGTCCGGGCCTGGCTGGAGGCGTCCGGGACCGAGCCGAGCAGCATCATCGGGCTGCACGTGTGGGACGAGCCATCGGAGCGCAGCCGGCTGCAGGCGGAGATGCATGCCCTGCTCGTCCGGCACCTGGAGGAGAGGCTGAGCACGGGAGCGGTCGACCCCGACCGGCTGGTCACCGGGGACGCCGTGGCCCGGCAGGCTTACACCGCGCTGCAGGAGCAGTGGATGGCGGCACCGCTGCCCGACGGACGGGTGCCGATGGCCGTGCTGCTGGACGAGCAGGACGCCGAATTCCTCGCGGAATGGGCCGCCGCCGATTCCGAGGCGCTGACCGCGCTGCAAGAGGTGCTCGACGAGGTTGGCGAGCGGCCGCTGCCGGAGGACGAGCTCGCCGCGGCGTGCGGAGCCGCCCGGGCCGCCATCTCGCGGTCCGGGCTTACCGGCCGCCTGCTGACCGCGTGTGGCGGTGCGGGTGAACGGGCACTGCCCAGCAGCGACGTGGAGCTGTGGCTGATCCTCGCCGCGGGGGTGGTGTCACCGGCCGGTGAGGCCGGGAGGCCGGCCGCGGACGGCCTGCCGGAGCCAGCGGACGAGGCCGCCGGGTGGGCGGAATCACCCGGGCCGGCGGAACCGCCTGCCCTGACGGGAGGGCTCGCGCCGGGGGTTGATGAGCTTGATGACGACGCCGCGGACGAGGTGTCCCGGGTAATAGCGGCGCTGTGTGCGCTGGAGCACATCGACTGGCTCGCGGCCGTCTCCGCGCTGGTCCGGGGCGGTCCCGGCACGCCGGCGTCGGCTACCGCGATGGCCCGTTACGTACGGGAGTACTGCGAGGCCGGGCCACAGACCGGGCCGAAGGCCCTCCTGATGGAAGTGCCCGAGGTACCCGACGAGCCCAATGACCCCGATTGGCCCGGGGATTTCGCAGATTTTGGCGGCTCGGTGGGCGAGGACTTTGACGAGGAGGCCGTCGCGGAGCTGTTCTCGCACGTTGTGAGCCTGTGGGAGCTGCTCGGCGCGACCGACGCGGAGCAGCGCCTGACGTCGCTGGGCTGGTGGGGGCTGCCGGAGGCGATGCGCAAGGTGTGGGCCCCCTCCAGCTGACCGGCGCGCCATCACGCGGCGGGCGCAGGACATACGGGCCGCGCATCACCGGTACGAAACGGAATGCTTTACGCGCGCACCCCAACCTGGACTGGCCGCCCGTTTCCGGGTGGACGCTGCTGGTGGATCAGATTCAGGCCACCCGGGAGATGCGGATCATTCGGCCCGGTCACCGGGCGGGGCCCGGGACGCGTTGACCCGGGACGCGGCCGGGTCATCCCCGGCGCCCTCGGGGGGCGGCGGGGGTATCTTCCGCAGTTGCCGGTTCATCGAGCGGAGCAGGAAGTACAGGATGATTCCCATTCCCGCGACGACAAGAAAGCCGAGCACGCCCGGCGTGACGTTGTCGACCGGCACCTTGTCCGCGGCCAGGACCGCGTCATGGGCCAGCGCCGCGACAGCAGTGACCGTCACAGACATACCCTTTCCCGCACCCCGGCGAACAGGTCGTCCTCCGGCAGGTCGGTATCGACGAGCGACCTAGCCAGATGATAGTCCTCGGTCGGCCAGGCGGTGCGCTGCACGTCCAGCGGGCAGGCGAACCAGAAGCTCGTCGGGTCGATCTGGGTCGCGTGCGCCAGCAGCGCCTGGTCCCTGACTTCGAAGAAGTCACCACAGGAAACGCGCGTCGTAATCTCGAGCTCCGGCCGCTGGTCCCCGTTCGCGGCCCACTGCTCGAACATCTTGCCGTACGGGGATTCCAGGCCGCGGCGCACCATCTCCTCATGCATGGCCATGAACCTGCCGCGGTGGAACGAGGCGAAGTAGTAGAGCTTGAGCGGCTGCCAAGGCTCACCCGTGCCAGGGTGGCGATCCGGGTCGGCGGCGGCCTCGAACGCCTCCACCGCGACCTTGTGCGACATGACGTGGTCGGGGTGAGGGTAGCCACCGGACTCGTCGTAGGCCAGCATCACGTGCGGCCGGAACTCGCGCACCGCGCGCACCAGCGGCCGGGCCGCCTCGTCCAGGGGGGTCAATGCGAAGCAGCCTCCCGGCAGCGGCGGCTTCGGGTCACCCTCGGGCAGGCCGGAGTCGATGAAGCCCAGGAAACGCTGGTCGACGCCGAGAATTTCGCGGGCACGGACCATCTCTTCCTGCCGGAGACGGGACAGGTTCTCCCGCACTTCCGGCCGGTCCATCGCCGGATTAAGGACATCGCCGCGCTCGCCGCCCGTTAGCGTGCACACGAGCACGTCGGCGCCTTCCCGGACGTAGCGCGCCATCGTCGCGGCGCCCTTGCTGGATTCATCGTCCGGATGCGCGTGCACCGCCAACAGCCGCAGCGGCTCGGCCCCCTGAGCCGCATCCGCGCCGCCAGCCTCGCCGGGCGCGCAGGTACGCGGGCAGGAACGGGGGTGGTCTCCGGCGCGCGGTGGCCCGGCGGTCTCGGCGGACAAGCGATCTCCCTGGTTGCCTTCGGTTATGAGTAAAGCGGACCGGTTACTTGCGCGCGGGCACAGACCCGCAATTGGGTAAGCTGTCCCCGCGGCGGTGCCGGTAGCCCGCCAATCACCGGGAAACATGCACCGGTTCCGGCGATGTTCCCGGCCTGCGCCATTTGACTAGTGCGGCTTAGTCGTTAACGCTTGTTAGCCTCAAAAGATTACCCCCATGGGGGCCGGCCACGGTCCCCGCGACATGGCAAGACCGCGCAGTGCTGAGGAGTGCCCGTGACCGAGACCCGCGAAGGAAGCGTCACCTGGCTGACCCAGGAGGCGTACGACCGGCTCAAGGCCGAACTGGATGACCGCTCGGGACCGCTGCGGGTCGAGATCGCGAAGAGAATTGAAGCAGCCCGCGAAGAGGGTGATCTCCGCGAAAACGGCGGATACCACGCGGCCAAGGAAGAACAGGGCAAGAACGAGGGCCGGGTGCTGCAGATTCAGTCGATCCTGGAGAACGCCCGGGTCGGTGAGCCGCCGCGGACCGACGGAGTGGTCGGGCCGGGCATGACCGTGACGGTCCGGTTCGCCGGCGACGAGGAGGAGGTCACGTTCCTGCTCGCCTCGCGGGAGGAGAGCGGCGCCCCCATCGACGTGTACTCACCGCGTTCGCCGCTGGGCAGCGCCATCTCCGGCAAGAAGGTCGGCGACAACGCCACCTACTCACTGCCGAACGGCCGTTCCGCGACGGTCGAGATCCTGGAGGCCGTCCCCTACCTGGGTGCCTGAGCAGACCGCAGCCGCTGTGGACGGCCGTCGAATATCGGCCGCCCACAGCGGCTTACGGACAGGCGATCGTACCGGCCCAGCGACCCTGGCCTTTAGGCCGGGTGAGCGGCCGGTGCGTGGGCGAAGTACCACCGCGCAGGCGCGAAGCGCATCCGGGGGGCTCCGGGGGGTCGCCCCCCGGGTCGGCACAGGGTTCCGGGGAGGTCGCCCCCCGGGCTAACACGGTCTCCTTCAGCTGAAGACCAGTGTGTATCCGGCTTGGCGGAGCTCGGTGATCATTTCCTCGCAGTGCTCCGGGCCCCGCGTTTCCACCTGCAGCAGGACCTCCACCTCGCCGACCTGCAGGCGGGGGGTGACGCGCTCGTGCCAGACGTCCAGGACGTTGGCCCCGAGGCCGGCCAGCTCGTGCAGCAGCGTGGCCAGCGCACCCGGCCGGTCCGGCAGGCGGCACCGGAAGGCGAGGTAACGTCCGGCAGCCCGCAGGCCGTGCCGGAGCAGCTTTGACAGCAGCAGCGGATCGATGTTGCCGCCGGACAGCACCACCACAACGGGCGGCTGCATCTCCGCGGCATGCTCGAGCAGAGCGGCCACCCCGGCGGCACCGGCCGGCTCGACAACCTGCTTGGCGCGCTCTAGGCAGAGCAGCAGCCCGCGGGACAGGCTCTCCTCGGTCACCGTCACCACACGCGCGCCGTGCTGCTCCAGGAGCCCGTAGGTCAGCTCGCCGGGGCGGCTCACCGCGATGCCGTCGGCCATCGTGGCACCGCCCTTGACCGGGATCGGGCGTCCCGCCGCAAGCGAGGCCGGGAACGGCGCGACAGCGGAGGCCTGGACGCCGACGATCTGCACGGCCGGATCGAGGCTCTTGACCGCCACGGCGACACCGGCCGCGAGGCCGCCCCCGCCGACCGGGACCACGACCGTCCGGACCTGGGGGCACTGCTCGATGATCTCGAATCCGAGCGTCCCCTGACCGGTCACGATGTCCGGGTGCTCGAAGGGATGGATCAGGACGCTGCCGGTCCGGGCCGCCTCCTCCTCCGCACCGGCCAGGGCGTCTTCCACCGACGACCCGTGCAGGACCACGTCCGCCCCGTAGTCGCGGGTCGCCTGGATTTTCGGCAGTGGCGCGCCCTCGGGCATGAACACCGTGGTCTTGGTGTCGAGCAGGCCCGCGGCGAAGGCCACCCCCTGGGCGTGGTTGCCCGCGCTCGCCGCCACGACCCCGCGGGCCCGCTCCGCGTCGGTCAGCCGCGCGATCCGCAAGTAGGCCCCGCGGACCTTGAACGAACCGGTGCGCTGGAGGTTCTCGCATTTGAGGAAGACCGGGCCGCCCACCAGCTCGGACAGCGCCCGGGACGCCAGGACGGGCGTGGGTGAGATCACGTCGCGGATCAGTTCCCGCGCGGCCACCACATCGTCGGCCTGTACCTGGCTAGACACCGTTGCCACCTGAGCAGTGTGCCATGACGGCCGCGCCGGGCGGGGCCGGGCACGCACACCGGGCCATCCGGGCCAACACGCACACCCGGGCCATACGCAGTAAAGCACGGGGCAGATGCGAACACCCGCGAGAGGGACATAGTGTCGAATGGTGCAGCCAAACAGCCAGCATCGTCATCCCGCCGCGCGGCACGGAGGGCCTCCGGCCCCCGCCACGCTGGGCGAACTGCGCGCGGACGGCCACGTCTACCGAAGCGTCAAGGAGGAGATCAGGCAGAACCTGCTCGCCCGGATGCGCGCGGGCCAGGACCGGTTCCCGGGCATCATCGGCTTCGGTAACACGGTGCTCCCGCACCTGGAGCGGGCCCTCCTAGCCGGTCACGACGCAATCCTGCTCGGCGAGCGCGGGCAGGGCAAGACCCGGCTCATCCGGACGCTGGCCGGCCTGCTCGACGAATGGGCGCCGGCCGTCGCCGGATGTGAGATCAACGATCATCCCTACGTCCCGGTCTGTGCCCGCTGCCGTCGCCTCGCCAAGGAACTGGGCGAGGACCTGCCGATCGTCTGGCGTAACGCGCGGGACCGGTACGGCGAGAAGCTCGCCACGCCCGATACCAGCGTGGGCGACCTCATCGGTGACATCGACCCGGTGAAGGTCGCCGAAGGCCGGACGCTCGGCGACCCCGAGACCGTTCACTTCGGTTTGGTACCGCGGACCAACCGGGGGATCTTCTGCCTCAACGAGTTGCCTGACCTGGCCGAACGGATCCAGGTGGCGCTACTCAACGTGCTGGAGGAGCGGGACATCGGGGTTCGCGGGTACGCGCTGCGGCTCCCCCTAGACCTGGTCCTGGTGGCCAGCGCCAACCCGGAGGACTACACCAACCGCGGCCGCATCATCACGCCGCTGAAGGACCGGTTCGGAGCCGAGATCCGCACGCATTACCCGCTGACCCTCGACGACGAGCTGGGCCTGATCCGCCAGGAAGCCGTCGTCGGCTGGGACGGGGCGGTCCCCGGGGCGGAACTGCCCGAGCATCTGATGGAGGTCATCGCGCGCTTCGCCCGCCTGGTCCGCGAGTCGCCGGCCGTGGACTCGCGGTCCGGCGTCTCGGCCCGGTTCGCGATCGCGGCTGCTGAGGGGGCAGCCGCCTCCGCCGTACGCCGTGCCGCCCTGGCCGAAAGTTCCGCCGCCCGGCCTGCTGCGCGCCGCGCCGGGGCCTCCCGGGCCGCGCACCGCGCGGACCCGGGCACGTCCGCCGCGGCCCCGGCTGAGCAGCCGGTCGCCCGGGTCTGCGATCTGCCCGCGATCGTCGGGACGCTGCGGGGCAAGGTCGAGTTCGAGGTCAGCGAGGAGGGCCGAGAGGAAGAGGTGCTCGCGCACCTGCTCCGCCGGGCCATTGCGGAGACCTTCCGGGCGCGGCTGGGCAGTGCCGACCTGTCCCCGCTGCTGGCCAAGTTCGACGGCGGCCAGACGGTCGAGTCCGGTGAACTCATCCCGGCGTCTGACCTGCTCCAGCGGATTGGGGAGGTGCCTGGGCTGGCCAAGATCATGCAGCGGCTGGGCATGGACGGCGGCGAGTCCTTCGGCCACGCGGCCGCGGCGATCGAGTTCGCGCTGGAGGGGCTGTACCTGATGCGTCGGCTGTCTAAGGACACCATGGACGGCACGTCGGTCTACCGGACGTGACGAGGGCCGCTGGGGCCGCACGGGCCAGACCGGACGTAGGGACGGCTGATGGGAACTTACCGGTACGGGCCGTATGCCGACGGTCCCGACCCGCTGGCGCCACCGTACGACGTCCGCGGGGCGCTGGACGCGCTGGGCGATTCGGTGCTGGACGGCTCGACGCCCGGGGACGCGCTGCGCGAGCTCCGGCGCCGGGGGGTCCCCGGCCGGCGCGGTCTGGACGACCTGCTGCGGCGGGTGCGCGACCGGCAGCGGGAGATCCGCAGCAGCGGGCGGCTCAACGGCACGCTGGACCAGGTCCGCTCGCTGCTCGACACCGCCATCGGGCAGGAGCGCGCGGAGCTCTTCCCCGATCCCAGCGACGAAGCACGGATGCGCGAGGCCGACCTGGACGCGCTGCCGCCCGACACTGCCCAGGCCGTCCGGCAGCTGGCTGACTACCAGTGGCGATCAGCCGCCGCCCGGGACACGTTCGACCGGCTCAAGGACCTGCTGCGCCGTGAGGTGCTGGACAGCCAGTTCCGTGGCATGAAGCAGGTGCTGGAGAACCCGGACCCGGAGGCGATGCAGCGGGTCAAGGACATGCTCGCCGAGCTGAACTCCATGCTGGAGGCGGACGCGCGCGGGGACCATACGCCCGAAGACTTCGAGCGCTTCATGGAGGACTACGGCGAGCTGTTCCCGGACAACCCGGAGAACCTCGAGGAACTCGTCGACTCGCTGGTCCGCCGGATGGCCGCCGCCGAGCGGCTGATGGCCTCGCTCAGCCGGGAGCAGCGCGAGGAGCTCGCGGGCCTGATGGCGCAGGCGCTCGACGACGCGGGCCTGGCCGTGGAGATGTCCCGCCTGTCCGACATGCTACGGGCCCGCCGGCCCGACGCCGATAGCGGGCAGGGCGAGATGATGATGGGCGAGGAACCGCTCGGGCTCGGCGATGCCACGACCGCGCTGGCCGAGCTGGCTGACCTGGCCGAGCTGGAGAACGCGCTTGGCCAGGACTACCCGGGGGCCCGCCTCGACGACGTTGACGAGGACGCGGTCCGCCGCGCGTTCGGCCGCCAGGCGGTGGACGACGTCGAGGCCCTGCGCCGGGTGGAGCGGGAACTGGAGGAACAGGGATACCTGAACCGCAACGGCGGCCGCCTCGAGCTGACCCCGCGCGCGGTACGCCGGCTGGGCGAAACCGCGCTGCGCCGGGTCTTCCCGGGCCTGGACACGGGGCGCCGGGGCGACCACGACCGCCGCGACGCCGGACAGGCGGGCGAGCTGACCGGCAGCAGCCGGTCCTGGGAGTTCGGCGACGAGCAGCCAATCGACACGGCCGCCACCGTCCGGAAGGCGCTGCTCCGCCAGGCGCGCACCGAGCCGGACATCCGCCGCCGCGAGGTGTCCCGGGTACGGCTGGACCCCGGCGACTTCGAGGTGGCGGAGACCGAGCAGCGCGGCGGGGCCGCGGTGAGCCTGCTCGTCGACCTCTCCTACTCCATGGCGCTGCGCGGCACGTGGGCGTCGGCCAAGCAGACCGCGCTCGCCCTGCACGCGCTTATGCGCATGCGTTTCCCCCAGGACGCGCTGCAGGTGGTCGGCTTCTCCAACTACGCGCGCGAACTGCGGGAGACCGAGCTCGCCGGGCTCGGCTGGGACATGGTGCAGGGCACCAACCTGCACCACGCGCTGGTGCTCGCGGGACGGCACCTGGACCGCCACCCGGAGCAGGAGCCGGTGGTGCTGATCGTGACCGACGGTGAGCCCACGGCCCACCTGCAGCGGGACGGGCGGTCCTGGTTCGACTGGCCGCCGGCCCCGGAGACGCTTCAGCTCACGCTGGCCGAGGTGGACAAGATGACGCGGCGCGGGGCGGCGCTGAACATCTTCATGCTGGCCGAAGACGACCGGCTGACCGCATTCGTGGACAACGTGGCCCGGCGCAACGGCGGCCGGGTACTTCGGGCTCAGCCCGAGCGCCTCGGCGAGTATGTTGTAAACGACTTCCTCCGTACCCGGAGGGCCGAACGGCGATAGGTTTTCTTCTGGCACCGTCTGTTCAGGAGGAAAATTGGCTTCTGTCAGTGAATCGCCCGGGCGCCCGGCGGCCCGGGTCGTCACCGCCGTGATTCTGGCGCTCATCGCCATCGTGCTCGTCATCGTGGGCATCATCTACTTCGCCGAGCCGTCCAAATCGCTGCCGAGCGTGCTTCCCGGGCACCTGGCGGCCACCGCGGCGGGCTCGGGCAAGAATCACCCGCTGAAGGGCGCGGGCTGCCTGGTGCTCGGCGTCATTTTCTTCGGCGCGGCCTGGTTCGCGCTCTCGTTCCAGCCCAAGCCAAGCACCTCCGCCGCCTCCCGGCCGAACTCACCCGCCGGGCGTCACTGACAGGGGCTACGGCCAGGCGATCGTACCGGCTCAGCGAACCGGGCCACCGGCCCGGTGAGCGGCCGGTGTGTCGGCGAAGTACCCCAGCGGGCTGCGGTGAGGCGATCGTTACCGGCCCAGCGAGTCCGGGCCTCCAGGCCCGGCGAGCGGCCGGTGTCTCGGCGAAGTACCCCAGCGGGGCGCGGAGCGCAGCGGGGGGCTCCGGGGGGTCGCCCCCCGGGCCAGCACTGGGGTCGTCCCCCCGGGCTAACACAGCGCCTGGTTCAGGTCGCCGAGCAGGTCACCGACGTCTTCGAGGCCGACCGACAGACGGACCAGATCCGCCGGGACCTCCAGCGGTGAACCGGCGGCGGACGCATGCGTCATTCGGCCCGGATGCTCGATCAGCGACTCCACTCCTCCCAGGGACTCGCCGAGCGTGAAGAGCCGGGTGCGCCCGCAGAGGGCCATCGCGGCCTCTTCGCCACCCCGCACGCGGAAGGACACCATCCCGCCGAACCCGCTCATTTGCTTGGCCGCAACCGCATAACCCGGATGTGACGGCAGGCCCGGATACAGCACCTGCGTCACGGCCGGGTGGCGGCCAAGCATCTCGGCGACCCGTGCGGCGCTGTCGCAGTGCCGGTCCATCCGCACCGCCAGGGTCCGGATGCCGCGCAGCGTCAGCCACGAGTCGAACGGCCCCGGCACCCCGCCCGTCGCATTCCGCAGGTACGCCGCGCGCTCCGCGACGTCAGCGTCCGCGGTGACCAGGGCGCCGCCGATCACATCGGAATGGCCGCCCAGGTATTTGGTGGTCGAGTGCACCACCACGTCCGCGCCGAGAGCCAGCGGGCGCTGCAGGCGCGGTGAGGCGAACGTGTTGTCCACCACCAGCATTGCGCCCGCCTCGTGCGCGGCCCCGGATAGCGCCGCGATGTCGGCGATACCCAGCAGCGGGTTGGTCGGTGTCTCCACCCAGAGGACGCGGGCCGGGCGCTCGGCCAGACAGCGGCGGACCGCGGTCACGTCGGGCAGGTGCACCGGGACGTGGTCCAGCCCCCAGCGCGCGAGGACCGCGGCGAACAGCCGGTAGGTGCCGCCGTACGCGTCGTCGGGAATGATGACCCGGTCCCCGGGCGAGCAGACGGACCGGATCAGGCAGTCCTCCGCGGCCATGCCGGAGGCGAAGGCGAGGGCCCGCGCACCTGCCCGCGTACTTGCCTCGAGGGCGGCCAGGCATTCCTCCAGGGCCGTCCGGGTCGGATTGGCGGTGCGCGAGTACTCGAACCCGCCGCGCGGGCCGCCCACGCCATCCTGCTTGAACGTCGAGGTCTGGTAGATCGGCGGTATGACGGCCCCGGTGGCCAGGTCCGGCTCCTGCCCGGCGTGGATGGCCAGGGTTTCGAAACCAGGCGCGGATGGCCCCCCGCGGGGCCCGTTCGGCATGGTCATGTCACCCACCGCCGGCCAGGAAGGTCAGCAGATCCTGCCGCGTCAGCAGGCCCGCCGGCTTGCCGTCCACGTGCACGATGGCCGCGCCCGCCTGTTCCAGCGCAGCTACCGCGCTGCTCACCGGCTCACCCGAACCGACCGTGGGCAACGGCGCCGACATGTGCCCGCTCAGCGGGTCCCCTGGCCGGGCGCGCCCGGTCACCAGCGCGTCCAGCAGGTCACGCTCGACGATGGAGCCCACCACTTCGGCCGCCATCACTGGCGGTTCCTCGTTGACCACCGGGAGCTGGGAGACGTCGTACTCGCGCAGCAGCGCGATGGCCTGGGCGACCGTCTCACCCGGGTGCGCGTGCACGAACTCGGGGATCTCGCGTTCCTTCTTCGCCAGCACGTCACTGATAAGCGGTTCCCCGGTCTGCGCGGAAAGGAAGCCGTAGTCGGCCATCCACTCGTCGTTGAAGATCTTCGAGAGGTAGCCGCGGCCCCCGTCTGGGAGCAGCACCACGACGACGTCACCGGGCTCGGCGCCCTTCGCGGCGCGGATCGCCGCCGCGACGGCCAGGCCACTGGACCCGCCGACCAGGAGGGCCTCCTCGCGGGCCAGCCGGCGGGTCATCAGAAACGACTCCGCGTCGGACACGGCGACGACCTCATCGCAGATCGCCCGGTCGTAGGTGTCCGGCCAGATGTCCTCGCCGACCCCCTCGACCAGGTACGGGCGTCCCGAGCCACCCGAATACACCGAGCCCTCCGGGTCCGCGCCGATCACCCTGACCCGGCCGCCGGACACGTCCTTCAGATACCGGCCCGCGCCGCTGATCGTCCCGCCGGTGCCGATCCCGGCCACGAAATGGGTGACCCGCCCGTCGGTCTGGGACCAGATCTCCGGGCCGGTGGAGGCGTAGTGCGACGCGGGATTTTCCGGATTGGCATACTGGTCAGGCTGCCAGGCGCCGGGAAGTTCGGCGGCCATCCGGCGGGCCACGCTGTAATAGGACTCCGGGTGGGCGGGCGGAACCGAGCTCGGGCAGACGACGACATCGGCCCCGTACGCGCGCAGCACGCTGAGCTTGTCCTGGGCGACCTTGTCCGGGCAGACGAACACGCATTTGTAGCCGCGCTCCGCGGCCACGATAGCCAGCCCTACGCCGGTATTGCCCGACGTCGGCTCGACGATCGTGCCCCCCGGGCTGAGCTGCCCCGCGGCCTCGGCGGCCCGGATCATGCGCAGGGCGATCCGGTCCTTGACCGAGCCGCCGGGATTGAAGTACTCCACCTTCGCCAGGACGTCGGGCCCGGCGCCGGACAGGCGCAGGTCACGCGTGACCTCGCGCAGCCTGACCAGCGGCGTGTTGCCCACCGTCTCGGTCAGGGAGTCGTGTACCTGCATGCTCGTCGCGATTCCTTCATGGCCAGGGCCAACGGCCCGTCCGGGCCGGGCCCCCTGGGTCTCCTGGCTGCTCTGACGTTATCCGACCCCCCGGGCTCGCCCACGCGGGTCCGGTGGCGACGGCATACGCTACTAATCAGTTATCTGACTGCCCGCACGAAGGAGGCCAATGCCATGCCGGAGGCAGTTGTGGTCGCAACGGCGCGATCCCCGATTGGCCGCGCGTTCAAGGGATCCCTCGCCAGTATCAGGCCGGACGACCTGGCCGCTCAGATCATCACGGCCGCGCTGGCCAAGGTGCCCCAGCTCGATCCGGAGGACATCGACGACCTGCTGCTGGGCTGCGGCCTGCCCGGCGGGGAGCAGGGATTCAACATGGCGCGCGTGGTCGCTGTGCTGCTCGGCCACGACAGCCTGCCCGGGACGACCGTGAACCGCTACTGCTCGTCGTCGCTGCAGACTACCCGGATGGCATTCCACGCCATCAAGGCCGGCGAAGCGGACGCCTTTATCTCGGCGGGCGTCGAATGCGTGAGCCGGTTTACCAACGGGAGCAGCGACAGCTGGCCGAATACGCACAACCCGGCCTTCTCCGACGCTGAGGGTCGTACCCAGCTCGCCGCCGGGGGCAGCACGGGAACATGGCATGACCCGCGCGAGGACGGCCAGATCCCCGACGCCTACATGGCGATGGGCGAGACCGCCGAGAACGTGGCCGGCCTGCGCGGCATCACGCGGGCAGAGCAGGACGAGTTCGGAGTCCGGTCGCAGAACCTGGCGGAGAAGGCCATTGCCAACGGGTTCTGGCCGCGCGAGATCACGGCGGTGACGCTGCCGGACGGCAGCACTGTGTCCACTGACGACGGGCCGCGCCCGGGGACGACCCTGGAGAAGATCGCGGCCCTCAAGCCGGTGTTCCGGCCGGACGGGACCGTGACCGCCGGCAACTGCTGCCCGCTGAACGACGGCGCGGCCGCGGTCATCATCATCAGCGATACGAAGGCCGCCGAGCTGGGCATCACCCCGCTCGCACGGATCGTCTCCACCGGGGTGTCGGCCCTGTCACCGGAGATCATGGGCCTCGGCCCGGTCGGGGCGACCCGGCGCGCCCTGTCCCTGGCGGGCATGGCCATCAGCGATATCGACCTGGTGGAGATCAACGAGGCCTTCGCGGCCCAGGTGATCCCTTCCTACCGCGACCTCGGCATCGACCTCGACAAGCTGAACGTCAACGGGGGCGCGATCGCCGTCGGGCATCCGTTCGGCATGACCGGGGCGCGTATCACCACGACGCTGCTGAACAGCCTTCAGTTCCACGACAAGACGCTCGGGCTGGAGACGATGTGCGTGGGCGGCGGCCAGGGCATGGCCATGATTCTCGAGCGGCTGTCTTAGGACGCGCCATCCGGGGCGGCCTGCCCCCGCCCAGGTGGGCAGGCCGCTTCATCCGCGTGGAAGGTGGACAGCAGCCTCAGTGAGCGCAAGCATCACTGAGGTGACAGCCAGCAAACAGAGCGGATGAACCCGTCATTAAGGAAAGGTAGCGACCAGGTCTTGCCAGGCGCGGGACGGTGAGGCAGGCTCACAGCAACAGGCTTCGCCCCCCCTGGAGGTGCCAATTGCCGCTGACCCGCTCTCTGGAGACGCACAAGAATCTAATTGCACGCATACCTCGCGTCACAGGCAGTGACCTCCGTGAGTGGTTCATGCGCCTTGAATCCGGCCCGGCGTTCCTTCGCTGCGAAGAGCGGGCTACCTGGCTCGCCGACGAGCACGGCATCTCGCACGGCTACGCCAACGCCATCGTCCACGAGTACGAGGTGCGCAGGCGCATCAGGCTATACAGCGTCTGATCCCTGACGCATCGAACATGAGCACGGCGCACGCCCAGCAGTTCCTGCGCGCGCATCACCGGGCCATCCTGGCCACGACACGGGCCGATGGCCGCCCCCAGATGTCTCCTGTGGTCTGCGCCGTCGACGACGACGGCCGGGTACTGATCAGCACCCGGGAGACTGCGGTCAAGACCCGCAACCTCAGACGTGACCCATTCGCTTCCGTGTGCGCATTCACCGACGGATTTTTCGGCGAATGGGTCCAGGCCGAGGGGACCGCAGAGGTGATCCCGCTCCCCGATGCCATGGAACTGCTGGTCGAGTACTACCGCATGATCTCCGGTGAGCATCCTGACTGGAGTGACTATCGAGCAGCCATGGTGCGGGATCGACGGGTCATCATTCGTGTGACTCTTTTCCGCGCGGGGCCCACCGTCAGCGGGTGAAATAGCGTTTTGCTTCCCTCGTTCCCTCTCGCGTTCTCGCCCGCGTTCCCTCTCGCGTTCTCGGTCAGCCCAAGACACGGCATCTAGTCGGCCTGGCGGGACACCTTTGACGGGACACCATTGGGTGCACGTGCATCTGCGCGGGAATACGCACTGGAATTAATGGACCGGCCTGCACTAACCAGTCTGGACGTCGCGATTGATTGCCCGGTACTCCGCACTGCCTGCCATTAGTCGCGCGCGCACTATGGCCGCCGCCGCGACGGGAACGCTACCGCGCCGGACAACGTTGACGATCCCGGGCACATCCAGGGAAATGGGTTGCCCTAAGGTGCGCTGTACCCCCGGTCGGACTCGAACCGACACTAGCGACCCTTTTAGGGGGGCGGCCTCTGCCCTTGGGCTACGGGGGCTGGCCAATGATACCCCGCAAATTTGCATAATCGAAAGGCCCATATATTCGGACCCAAAAGTAAGGCTGACTACGTTTATATGATCAGCCATTAACGGGCAATGAATGCGCAGCGTAACCACTGCCCCCGGATAACTTAAACGCTGCGTAACCGAAGTCGTGCATTAGTGGCGTCCATGGCCACCGGGATCTCATTTGCTATCAAATTGCTCACGCCGCGGCCAGCCCCGTTACCAGGGACAATGCATTCTGCCTGTGCATCCGCAAGGTTGAACCGTGAAATATGGATATAAATCGGTCGCCATCCAGGTCACAACTGTGCTGGCCCGGGGGGCGACCCCCGGAACCCCCCTGTCTTCGCCCACGCCCGAAAACCCGCGGGCGCGGGTCAGTGCTAGCCCGGGGGACGACCCCGGAACCCCCGCTGTCTTCACCCAGCCCGAAACCCGCGGGCGCGGATCAGTGCTAGCCCGGGGGGACGACCCCCGGAACCCCCGCTGTCTTCCCCCACGCCCGAAAACCCGCGGGCGCGGATCAGTGCTAGCCCGGGGGGACGACCCCCGGAACCCCCGCTGTCTTCCCCCACGCCCGAAAACCCGCGGGCGCGGGTGAAGACGGCATCCAGCATGTCCGGAGTGACGCGGCCAGTGAAGGTGTTCTGCTGGCTGGGGTGGTAGCAGCCCAGGAGCAGGACGGGCGGGGCGTCCGGATCGGGCGGGCGGACCTCGGTCTCGGCCCCGTGGCCGAACGGCGGCCGCCGGGACGGCAGCACGAAACCGGCCGCGCGCAGCACCGGCCACAGCGCCTGCCAGGCAAAGCCGCCCAGGCAGACGATGGCCCGGACCGACGGGGCCACCTGCGCGACTTCCGCCACGAGCCAGGGCGCACAGGTGTCACGTTCGTCCGTGGTGGGCTTGTTGGCCGGGGGCGCGCACCGGACCGCCGCGACCATCCTGGCGTTCCGCAGCCGCTGACCGTCCCCCGCCGTGACGCTGACCGGGCTGTCGGCCAGGCCGCACCGGTACAGGGACGCGAAGAGGAAGTCCCCGCTGCGGTCCCCGGTGAAGATCCGCCCGGTGCGGTTCCCGCCGTGCGCGGCGGGAGCGAGGCCGACGATCAGGACGCGCGGGGCCTGTGCGCCCCAGCCGGGGATGGGACGGCCCCAGTAGCGCTCGGCCTGAAAGGAACGCCGGCGGACGGCCGCGACCTCCTCCCGCCAGCTCACCAGGCGCGGGCAGGCCCGGCACACCGACTGCCGTGCGGTCAGCTCGGAAAGCGTCGGCGCGCTCGCGGCCAGGTCCCGGACTTCTGCGGGCCCGTGCGCCACCGGGGTTGCGGGCGTCGCCAGATCGTGCGGCCAGCCGGTCCCGGGCGGCACCGGGCTAGCCGGCACCGGGCTAGCCGGGCCAGCCGGGCCAGCCGGGCCAGGCAGGTCAGGCGGGCCAGGCAGGTCAGGCGGGCCAGGCAGGTCATCTCCTGGGCTCACCAGCACGGGCCCGCATTCTGCGCTCACCGGCCCGGGGCCGTCAGTGCCGCTCACCGGCCCGGGGCCGTCAGTGCCGCTCACCGGCCCGGGGCCGTCAGTGCCGCTCACCGGCCCGGGGCCGTCAGTGCCGCTCACCGGCCCGGGGCCGTCAGTGCCGCTCACCGGCCCGGGGCCGTCTGCGGCGCCGCAAGGGACCAGGCGATGCCGTCCAGGATGTCGTGCTCGCTGACCAGGACTCCGGCCAGGCCGATCAGGCTCATGATGCGGTCGAGGATGAGCGCCCCCGCTCCGATGACGTCCACCCGGCCCGGGTGCATCACCGCGATCCGGGCCCGCTCCGCCCGGGTGAGGGAGAGCAGTCGCGTGGCCACGGCGTGCACCTCGGCGGCCGCGACGCGCGCGTGGTGCAGGCGGGCGGAATCGTACGCGGGCAGGTCCATGGCGATGCCGGCCACGGTGGTGACGGAATCCGGCCAGGCCGACCAGGGTGCGCGCCCGGTCGCCGTCGACCATGGCCGCCGCCCGCGCGACGGCAGCGTCGATATCGGCCGTGGCCACGGCGATCTGTTCCGGCGACGGCGGGTCGGAACGCAGATGCCGCTCGGTCATCCGGACACACCCGATGTCGACGCTGGCGGTCGCCGACACCGTGCCCGCCGCGCCAAGGACGAACTCGGTAGAGCCGCCACCGATGTCCACAACCAGATATGGGGGCTCCGCCGACGGGACACCGTCCAGTTCCGCCGTCGCGCCGGTAAAGGACAGCCGGGCCTCCTCATCGCCGCTGAGAACTTCCGGCGCGGCGCCGAGCACGGCCGTGACCCGGCGGACGAACTCCCCGGCGTTCGCGGCGTCACGGGTCGCGCTCGTCGCCACCATCCGGACGTCGCTGGCACCGAGCCGCTTGATGACCGCCGCGTAGTCGCTCAGCGCGTGCATGGTCCGGTCCAGCGCCCCGGGGGCGAGCCGGCCGCTGGTGTCGACGCCCTGGCCCAGCCGGACGATCTCCATTCGCCGGTCCACGTCGGTGAGCGTCCCGCGCTCCGGGTCGACGTCGGTGACGAGGAGCCGGATGGAATTGGTCCCGCAGTCAATCGCCGCCACGCGCCGGGTCATCGGCCGCCTTTCGTCTCACCGGGGAAAGTCTCACGCGGGGAAAGCGCGGCGGGACCGTTCGGCATGGTTGTTACGCACGGCCCATCCGCCCACCACGGTCCGGCAGCAGCGGCCGCTTCCCGGCCGAGCCGGCTCGCACCCGGTACGGCGAGCTCGTGGGCGACGATCGCGTGCAGGCACTTCACCCGTTCCGGCATGCCGCCCGCGCTCTGCGTGCCCGGCGGCAGCGGCTCGATCCCGGACTCTAGCGCCGCCTGCCGGCGCCGGGCCAGGTAGTCCTGGTGGGCCGCCTCGTACGAGCGCCGGAGGTCCTCGTCGTGCGCCAGCCGGGCCGTCATGGCGCGCATCGTGCCCGCCGCTTCCAGCTTGCTGACCGCGGCGGCGGCGCGCGGGCAGGTAAGGTAGTACAGCGTCGGGAAGGGTGTGCCGTCCGGCAGCCGCGGCGCGGTCTCCACCACGTCGGGCAGGCCGCACGGACAGATGTGCGCGACCGCCCGCAGGCCCCGGGGCGCGCGGCCGAGCTGGGCGGCGATCACCGCCTGGGTCGAAGGATCCATCAGCGCGCCGGGGCCTGATCCGCCTTCTTCACCGACTGCCACAGCCTGGTGTACCAGGGAGCGGCGGCGGGGGGCTGCTGCGGCGTGGCGTCTGGCGCCGCGGAGTTGCCAATGATCACGTAGCACTTCTCGGTGGGGAAGCACATGTGTAGCTGATCCCGGGCCTGCTGTTCGATGTACGCGGGGTCGGCGAACCGCTGCTGCTGCGCCTGCAGGCTCTTCACCTGGGTTGAGATGGACTGCTGGGTCGCCAGCAGCTGATCGATCTGCCGTCGCTGCGCGATGTACTCCCGGACCGGATACGCCAGGCTGAGCGCGATCGCACAGATCACCACCGCGAGCAGCGCCGCCCGGCCCGTCAGCCGAGTCTGATGTGGCTGACGGGCCGGGCGGGGCGCGGCCGACTCGGTCATCAGGCCCGTTCCGCGAACCTCGGGTAGGCACGGGCGCCCGCATATTCGGCCGCGTCACCCAGCAATTCCTCGATTCTCAGCAGCTGGTTGTACTTCGCCACACGTTCACCGCGGGCCGGTGCCCCCGTCTTGATCTGGCCGCAGTTGGTCGCCACGGCCAGGTCGGAGATGGTGGTGTCGTCGGTCTCACCGGACCGGTGGCTGATGATGCAGCTGAAGCTGGCCCGCTGCGCGGCCGACACCGCGTCCAGGGTTTCGGTCACCGTGCCGATCTGGTTCAGCTTGACCAGGAGCGCGTTGGCGGCCTGCTCGGCGATGCCCCGGCGAAGCCGCTCCGGGTTGGTCACGAACAGGTCGTCGCCCACGATCTGCACCTGGCGGCCGACCGCCGCGGTCAGGTCGCGCCACCCGGCCCAGTCTTCCTCGGCGAGCGGGTCTTCAAGCGATACGATCGGGTAGGAGTCCAGCCATTCGCGGTAGATGCTGACCATCTCGCCGGACGTCCGGGGGGCGCCCTCGAAGGTGTAGCCCTCGCCGCCATGGAATTCGGTCGCGGCGGCGTCGATGGCCAGGGCGATGTCGCGTCCGGGGGTGAAGCCGGCCTTGCTGATCGCCTCCACGATCAGGTCCAGCGCGGCCCGGTTGTGCTCCAGGTCGGGAGCGAACCCGCCCTCGTCACCGACCCCGGTGGACAGGCCGTGCTGCTTCAGGACCGACTTCAGGGCGTGGTAGGCCTCCGCCCCCCAGCGCAGCGCCTCGTCGTACGTTGGTGCGCCGATCGGCGTGATCATGAACTCCTGGATGTCGACACTGTTGTCCGCGTGCGCGCCACCGTTCATGATGTTCATCATCGGCACCGGCAGCACATGAGCGTTCGGGCCGCCCAGGTAGCGGAACAGCGGCAGGCTGGCCGAGTCCGCCGCCGCACGGGCGACCGCGACGCTGACCCCGACGATCGCGTTCGCGCCGAGCCGGGACTTGTCCGGGGTCCGGTCCAGGTCGATCATGGCCTGGTCGATCAGCCGCTGATCGTCGGCCGCGTGCCCGAGGAGCTCGGGCTGGATCTCGTCGTTGACGTTGACGACGGCGCGGGTGACGGCCTTGCCGCCGTAATCATCGCCGCCATCCCTCAGTTCCACCGCCTCGAAGGCGCCGGTCGAGGCGCCGCTGGGCACTCCGGCCCGCCCTATCGCCCCGTCGTCCAGGGCGAGCTCGACCTCCAGGGTCGGGTTGCCGCGGGAGTCCAGGATCTGCCTGGCATGGATTGCTTCGATGGAGGCCACCATGGCTCCTCATGTTCTTTTCACGAGTTTGCTTTTCACGAGTTTGCTCATGCCTTACCGGCCCACGGCGGTTGCTGCCGGGACGGCACGCGCCGGGGGCCGGTCACGTCGTCCGCGTTCGAGCCTAGTGGAGCCGGACCGGCGGGCGCACCGGCCACGCCGGGTGCTGTCCGGGTAGGCTCGGCTTGTCCGGAATCCAGCCGACAGCTGGGGGGCGCAGGGATGGGCGGGGTACAGGGATGAAGGTTCTCATCGCGGGGGGTGCCGGGTTCATCGGCAGCACAATCGCTTCGGCGTGCGTGGACGCGGGCATCAGCCCCGTGATCGTCGACAACCTGAGCACGGGCCGCCGGGAGTTCACGGCCGGCCGCGCTTTCTACCAGGGCGACATCGCCGACGGGGCCGTGATCGACCGGGTCTTCGCCGACCATCCTGACATCGGCGCGGCCGTCCAGTGCGCGGCGCTGATCGTAGTCCCTGATTCGGTCGCCGACCCGGTGGGCTATTACCGGGCGAACGTGGCCAAGAGCCTGGAGTTTGTCGCGCACCTGCTGCGCAACGGATGCGGGCGCATGATCTTCAGCTCCTCCGCCGCCATCTACCGCCCGGGTGCCGATCTGACCGTCGACGAGGACTCTCCGCTCGACCCGCAGAGTCCCTACGCACGTACCAAGGCGGTGTGCGAGGAGATGTTCGCCGACATCGCCAAGACTCAGCCCATCCGGGTGTTGTCGCTACGGTATTTCAACCCGATCGGCGCGGATCCCAAACTGCGGACCGGCTTGCAGCTCCGGCGGCCCACCCACGCGCTGGGCAAGATGATCCAGGCTTATGAGGAAGGCGTCCCCTTCCAGATCACCGGCACCGACTACCCGACCCGGGACGGCTCGGGCATCCGGGACTACATTCACGTCTGGGACCTGGCGACCGCGCATCTGGCGGCGCTGGAGCGTTTCGACGCGCTGCTCGCGGGCACGGACACGTCCAGTGTGATCAATCTCGGCACCGGAACGGGGACCACCGTACGCGAACTGGTGGACGCCTTCAACAGTGTGGCGGACCGGCAGATCGAGGTCACCGAAACAGGCCGGCGCCCAGGTGACGTCGCGGGCACCTATACCCGCAGCGACCGCGCAAAGCGGTATCTGAGCTGGCAGCCGCGGTACTCGATCGCGGATGGCATCCGCCACTCGCTGGACTGGTCCGCCAGCCGGGATGAGATCCTGTCCGTATGAGCGCCATTCCGCGCGTTATCCCCGTGTGCTGAGGCCATGGCAGGCGAAGGTGGCTGAACGTAACCAGATGGCCTGTTTGGATGGGGGCAGGGGGACGGGGCTGGCCGATGGCCGACCCGCTGGGCCACTACCCAGCCGCCCAGCGGTGCCTATGACGTCGCCTACGACATCTAGTTCAACCACACGCCAGCGACATCCGGAACGCCCGACGGCGGGGAACTCATGATCTGGCTCGCGCACCGCGGCAGCGCTAGCGTGGCACCATCCGGCTCCCCTGTCGCTCACGTCACCATAGACGGCTACGCTTACACCATCTGGGTCGGGCCTGGAAATCCAGGTCGCGGACCGCAGTTCAGCCAGATCACCTACGTGATGGACCGCGCGGCCACAGCGGTCCGCGACTTTGATATTGGCCGCGTCGCCGCCGACGCAGCCCGGCGCGGATTCCTCGCCGACACCTCATACCTTGTGAACGTCCAGGCCGGCTTCGAGCTATGGCGTGGCGGTAGCGGCCTGGAGACGAACTCGTTCGCTCTCAGCATCGGGAGATGAAGGGCGCCTGTCACATAGCGGGGCGCCCTTGCTGCGGATCCCCGCCGATGGCAGGTACCACCCGCCGCAGCTCTCGCCAGACGACCCGCTTTGCCGCCGCCGCCCGCCGCCCGCCGGGAGTCGGCCGGGCATCGAGCAAGCGGGCCAGCCCGGCGACGCCGATGCCGGCGTTAACGGTCAGCCGGGGCATCGTCAGCAGATCATCAATGGGCTCCGTCATCAGCTCGGCCACCGCGAAGGCGTAGCGGAACCCGGCGGCGGCAACGGCGGCCCGGGCCGCACGGTTCCAGTAGCCGAACGGGTAGGCGAACCCTTCCACCGCCAGCCCGAGCCTGTCCTCCAGCAGGCCCCGAGAGCGGATGACCTCGTCCCTTACGACCCGGGCGGACACGCGATCAAGCTGCGGGTGTGTGTGGCTGTGGGCCGCCACCTCGACACCCTCAGCGGCGATGTCGCGCAGCGCCTGCCACGACAGCACCGCACGGTCCCCCTCGCAGCCGGGACCGAGAAAGCGAGCGGTAGCGCCCACATACGCGGTGGGGACATACAGCGTCGAACGGAACTCATGGTGCCGAAGAACCGGCATCGCCGTGGTGTAGAAGTCGGTGTAGGCGTCGTCAAAGGTCAGCACGACCGGCCGCGGAGGTAGCCGATGGCCAGACCGGCTGGCCGCGAGGTCCGCGGCGGTCACGGGCTGGTATCCCTCGGCGGCCAGGTAATCCATCTGCGCCGCGAATTCATCCGGGCCGACGGCGAAGCGCCTGAATCCGGGGGTCGCGCCGCTCGCGATGCTGTGATACATGAGGGCAGGTACCTCGCCCGCGACAGACTTCGTGCTCTGGCCCGCCAGATGCGTGCTCATTGCCCTACCTCCTTGCCCTACCTCCGGTGCGGTGAGCCGGGCCTGCTTTCGGATACTCCTAACCTAGGCCACTGGCCGACGAGCAGGGCACGGCGCTGCCAGCGCTTGAACCTTGGCGGAAGGCCGTGGCGCCACTGCGCCCAATAAAGAGACGCGCGGATCAATGCAGAGGTTGACGGTGATCCGCTGGTATCTGCTGCTGTCAACAAAGGCAGCCAACCTGAGGCAGGAATCGGAAAATTAACGCAGTATCGACGGATGGCCGGAGGGAGGCGGAGATGGCGGCGAGGCTGCTCCAGGCGTCGTTGCCGTGGCTGCCGGGGGTGCCCCGGACCTTCCGGACTGCGGATCCTCCAGAATTCTCAGCCGAAGGGACGGGATCAATTGCCAGGGAAATATAAGACCTATACGCCGGAGTTCCGCCAGGAGGCGGCCCGGATGGTGGTGGAGACGTCGCGGCCTATCGCGGATGTGGCCCGGGAGATTAATGTCAGCGAGACCAGCTTGGGGAACTGCGTGGCTGTCCTGCCTGGGCCATCCGGATGGCCTCGGCACCACTTATGAATAACCCTCCGGGTCGCTGCTTTGATATCGGGTTAGATCCAGAAGTACACCCAAATCATAGTTTACTTTCCTGGGCCTATACTTGCCTATACCGTTTCCGGGCGTAAAAGTGAGTTCTCCGAAATAAACCTTGCCCCTCACGCAGTAAAAATCTGCCCGCACGAAAGGGAATGACCGAGTTAGTTTTTCTGCCACGCTAAGCAATTCTTCCAAGCAATCCGGACGCGCAGGTGCCTTTGTTGAGTTTGGGCGGGGGCCTTTTATGTGCAGCCTATTCCATTGCAAGTCGAAAAAGTCCATTCGTTGATCACCCTGCCGATCTGATATCACTTGGATGATGGTAGGCCTGCCATCAAAGCAGAATACCTTGTAGTCGATCAGTGTACCCGAATTATCTTCAAGATACTCTTCGCAAATAATTCTTGGCTTGCAAAGCCTATATTGCGGCTCCCTCATAATGGCATAGAACTTCTCCCCGAGCCATTTGTCGACCAGTACCTTAAGTTTTGCCCAGTCAAGTTCTGTCTTATCTCTGCAGATAAAGTTGTATCCGCAGCCATGTGTGGCTTTGAGGGCGAATCGCTCTGGTAGTTTGGCAAAAGGGATGTCCTCGAATCTATCCCATACGCCTACTATTGGGACAAGATACTGCGGCCCTACCGTTTGCCTAACGAATTCTCTCGCCTCAACTTTATCGACATACTCGGCGTAACTCCCCAAATTCCCGTACAACTTCAACCATTGGATCTTTTCCCATAGCGTCTTTGGATTCTTTAGATGCAGAATTTTGCGCTCGTACCGCAAGAAATAGAGTCTTACAAAAAGCCGATCCGAGAAATGTCTTGTTAGCAAATTCATACCGCGTACACCTCCGCTTGCCTGGCGGCAAGTGTGTTCCAGCCATGCTCATCGAAATATTATAAGTGCTTCGTCCCGCTCGGCCATATCGAGCGCCGCGGCAACGTGGTCCGAAGCCGTGCGCGCAGACGACCGCGAGCATCGAATTCCACCTGCTCGAACGCCTGCTAGTTGCCTAAAAGCAAGGCCATTGGGGTGGCAGACCTCCCGCACGGCTTCGGCAAGCAGCGCCTGGCCGAGTTCGGCGTCGATGACGTTAAGCGGTGGGCCAGCAACTTGGTCACCTCATCCTAGGGTAAGCGGTCTCCAGTAGTAGTCCGCGCTCGGAAGGCCGTAGCAGCTGATGGACTTGGCTAGGCAAACGATGCCCGGCCTGATGCCGACGGCTCTCGAAGTTCAAGAACGGCCCGTGCGGCTGCAGCCCAGCGACATTCACCTATACAAACCTGACCAGCTACGCTCTCCCCATGCAATGAATGGACCATCCCGCAGACTCCCACGCTGCTGTATTAAGAACACATCTGGCATCAATCACGCTGCGCTTCGAGACAACTTCAGCGAGTACTGACGGTTCGATAGCTCTATACTCAGCCCATTCGGTGAGGTGCAAAACCAGATGTGCCCCCTCCGCGGCCTCGATAGCTGACTTTTTGTAATGCAAGTCGGGGTGCACCCGAGATGCATTTTGCATAGCTGCGGGATCGTGTACTGATACGATGGCGCCTTCTGCGGCCAGCCGCGCGCATACCTCAAGGCTGGGAGAATCCCGAATGTCGTCGCTATTCGGTTTGAACGCTACGCCCAGGATAGCGATTCGCTTGCCTGCTAGTGAACCTCCGACCGCGTCTCGCGACATGTCGACGATCCGGACGCGACGGCTCTTGTTGATCTCGTCTACGTCACCCAAGAGACTGACCAGCGAGTCGACTCCCAAGCTCATAGCGGTTGCTCGGAACGCACGTATGTCCTTCGGCAGGCAACCGCCACCGAAACCCAGGCCGGGCGACATGGATCGACGGCCGATGCGCTCGTCGCAGGCCAGCGCCTCAGCGAGCTGCGTCACGTCGGCCCCCACAGCCTCACAGGCATCAGCTATTGCATTGATAAAGGAGATCTTGGTTGCCAGGAACGCGTTTGCTGACACTTTGACAAGTTCAGCCGTTTCTAGGTCCATAACCAGCCCAGGGATTCCGGCAGTCAGAGGCTTGTCATAGACCCGGCGCAGCATTGCCTCGGCCCAGTCCGACATAACGCCAAAGACAAAGCGGTCGGGACGCAGAGTGTCTTGGACCGCAAACCCCTCACGCAAGAACTCCGGGTTCCACGCCAGATCAACCTGGGTTCCTGCTGGTGACGCCGCCCGGATCCTGGTCAGGACCTTCCGGGCCGTGCCGACTGGAACCGTGGACTTCCCCGCGACCAGGCACCGAGACCGCAGATACGGGGCAAGCGCGTCCGCGGCGGCAGTCACATAGGTCAGGTCGGCTGCACCGTCAGTTGCCTCGGGCGTTCCGACGCACAGGAAGTGCAAGTCACCGAAGTCGGCTATTTCCGCGTATGAGGTGGTGAAACGCAGTCTGCCCGCCTCCAGGCCCTTGCGGAGCAGCGGTTCCAAACCGGGCTCAAAGAAAGGCACCTCGCCCGCGGATGCTTTCTCGACCCGTTCACGGTCCACATCAATCGCCAGGACCTCGTGTCCAAGGTCCGCCATGCAGACGGCATGAGTCAGGCCGAGATACCCAATTCCTATCACCGTCAGTCGCAAACGTGGTGCCGTCGCTGTACGGTAGCCAAGATTACGTTCGGTCTCCTGCATCCAGTTATCCCTCCCCTGAGTACGCGTACCGGGCACACCATGCAGCAGTTGCCCCTACATCGCCGCAGCCGTGAGGCCTCGAACGTGGATAAGGCAGACAACCTACCGGAACGGCTCTGCCTCGGCCCCCGACCTTAGTGGGCATCACCTTGTAGCGTTGACACATGGCTGTCTTCCTTCCCTGGCGCCCCGTCCACGACGCGTAGTGGGGCCCGAAGACCCACTCGCGGACGAAAGCGCAGAAAACAGTGGACTGCGATCCACCCCATGGTGACCGGCGGGACGCGACCGCTGAGGGTACGGCCCCTGGGTATCTGGTGTCGATGGCGCGGGCCGGGCTGCACCGCGGCGAACTGTATGGTTTGCGCCCGTGCACGCGAGCGGACACGACATCAACCGCGGCGGTGGCCGCATCGGCGAGAGGGATGGCAGGATAGCCAGGCATCGGGGTCTCCCCTTGAACGGGCGGTCGTTGGCCATCTGATCTAGCCGGGCCCTGCGCCTGCCGCCAAACTGTGATCTTCCGGGCCGCCCCGCACCCCCGGACACGACAGACCTCACCTCAGCCCAGGCTCGTGATCTCGGCATGTGAGAACGTCGGCGCCCTGGCCTTTCACATGGCGGTCGAGGATGTCGAGCACCTCGGAATCGCGGGTGGCGTCGAACTTGCGGGCCCAGTGGGCGCCACTGGCCAGCATCGCGTCCAGGTCAGCGATTCCGAGGGTTTTGGGATGGTTGTTACGGCTCTTGGAAAAATCGATGTAACGCTTTCCATCGGGTACCAAGCGGAATTCGCCGGAGTTGACCAGCACGGTCTGCAGGAATACCTCATTCGGTGCCGGCATGGTTCGGAAGAACGCGATAACGTCGGGGTTGTCGCGGGCGAAGTCGCGCGCGTAGCGCACACAGGGCGCGGAAAGGCTGCAGAAGAACGATCCGCCGTAGCAGATGAAGTCGTCGGTGAAAATGGTGTTCCGTCGGCGGGTGGCGATCGTGGAATAGGCAAGGCTCACCCGCACCCAGGGCTGTACCAGGTTGAGCATCATCACCGGGCGCAGCCAGCGCTGCTTGGCCGGCGTGGGCCGACCAATCCACCGGTGCTGGTACTCAAAGCGCATCGCGGTGTCGAAGGGGTTGCACAACCGGAACTGCGGGCCTGCGCCCCAGTCGGCGTCCGGCGGGGTTCGGTCGGGGAAGACTGGCGCGTACTGCAGGTACCCGTCGACGTTGCTGTCGGCGAGAACACGTTCTATGTCGGCGATCGGGCGCAGCGGATAATCCTGCCCTGTCAGGTTCTCCAGCCAATCGAACTCCACGCCGTGCGCGTCCAACCAGTCGACGGCCGCGAGGTACGGGTCGAGATGGGAGAAATTGCCGTAGCCGCCCGGCCCTATGAACACATGCACCCCGGACAGCGATTCCAGCCGGGGAATGTCCAGGGGTGGTCCAGCGGCGTCGTGGCTGATCAGCACTACGCTGTCCGGGCTGTCTTCCTTGATGATCTCGACCAAGCGGGCGACCTGCGCGGGCCTGGTGTGGGTCTGCATGTAGTAGCACACCCGGATCGGCCGGGAGCGGGTCGAACGCTCATTCATGAATTCCTCCTGATAGTTGCCACGGCCGGGATCGCAGGCAGGACGTGCGGGAGGTTACGCGCCTCGTTCAGCGCCGGAACGACAACCGACACCCGCTGCGGGGGACGTCAACACGGGCCCGAACCGCCATAAGCTCCCTCCGATCGCTGTCCGGCTCGGCAGCAGCGATCCCTACCGGCGGCACGGCCGCCGGCCGAACTCGCTGATCGCCCGAAATCATCCTCATTGTCACTATGTGTGTGACGCCCAAAGCCCGTACGGGGAGTACCGCTACGCGCAGAAAATTCTTCGGGTTCATCGCACTGGACGGCTGAGGCCGCGACGTCTGCGGCGCTCATCGTGGCTGGTGGCCGACGCGGAACGGCGCGTGGCAGGTGAGGATCACGCTCTGGCACGTCGAGGACGTGCGGACCACCTGCACCTGCCAAAACTCCACGCCACGCTGGAAGGGGTGTGTGTGACAGATTTGCAGCCAGGCTGGGCGATGTCGACTGGCGGGCCGGTGAGCTGGTCATCCGCGGCAAGGGCAGGCGCTGCGCGAGGGGACGATCCGGGACAAGGTCGCGGCGCTGAAAAGAACAACGGCAGCGGCCCGCCGGGGTGGACGCCCCACTAGCCCAGGCACAGCCATGCTTCGGCCTTGCTGCTGGCCGGGACGCCGGAGTGGGTGGTGTCGTGCCGTCCGGCTCAGCCACACCCACCGCTTCCGTCACACCAGGCTGACCCGCCTTGCCGAGCTCGGACTGCGCGTCCACGTCCTGCAGCGCTATGCCGGGCAAACACGCCAGCCCGACGATGACCATGCACTACATCGCCCCGCGGGAAGAACATGCCGAGCAGCCGTTCCTGGCCACCGTCAAGCTGCGGGCCGACGGCACCCGGGTGCAGTTCTCCCGCGAGGACCACGACAGCATGCACGTGTTCGACCGTGCCGACCGGATCTTGCCCAACGGCTGGTGCCTGCTGCCGCCCCTGCAGACCTGCGGCAAGGGGAACGCGTGCTGACCTGCTCAGTCTTCGTCACCGACCAGACCCACCAGCAAGAGCTGGAACGCCAGCTCGCCGACACCGCCGCCCTGATCGAGCGGGCCTCGGCCGGCTTCGCCCAGCGGCACGGCCGCCCCGTGCCCGCCGATAACGTCTGGCTCGCCCAGCGCCAGGCCGAGCATGCCGCGCTCACCCGGGTTCTCGCGGCCATGCAGGCCGCACCAGGCCGAGCGGTCCAAGGCGCCGGATGCGGCGCCGCGCCGGCTGGCCCCAGCAGAGGCGGCTATCCCGGCCTGCTGCCTATCCGCATGCTTGTGTCAGTCAGTGTCGGCGAGTAGGCGATTCGGTCACGCTTTCCGGGCGCAGTTGGGGCGGGGCCGGGCGGCATCCCGCGCGGTCCGGCGTTCCTTGCGGGGTTGCCGGTAGCTGTGGTTGGTCGGTAAGCACGGCGGTGGCGGCCCTTGCTGATGGCTGCGCGGGCCACAGGCGGGACGGTCACCAGTGTCTGGGCGAGCCGCGCACCCAGCAGCGCGAACGACAGCCCCTTCAGCCCGCCCGCCGCCCCGCCCACCACCGCGGCGGTCACCTCCATGGCCGCGCCCGCAGTCAGGACGGCAGCCGCGCGTGGTATTTTGCCGTTCGCCCGGCATACGGCGATGTAGAGGGCCTTCGGCACAACCAGCGGGTAACCGATGGCCATCAGCAACAACGGCAGCGCAGCCTCGCGCGCATAGTCGGCGCCGAACAAGCTCAGCGCCAGGTGAGCACCCAGGCCGAGGGCAGCCATGCCTGGCAACCCGATTATGAACGACAGCTTCAAGGCGAAACGCAGCTTCTTGGCGATCACGTGGGGGTCGGCTGCCACCACCGCGAAAAGAACGGTCGACAGGTGCACAGGCACGATGTACAAGAAGACGCTCAGCATCGAGGCGACGTAGAACGCAGCGTTCGCCGACGGCGACACGATCACTGTGACCAGGACCGGCATCAGCAAGTTTGGCAGCGTGCTGGCGATGTTCAGCCAGTTGTGGGCCAAGACGGTCCTGCCAAGACCCCGCAGGACGCCCCAGTCGGGCCGGGACAGGACACGCGCTCCGGTAGACCGCAGCCAAAGCGCGACCAGCACCAGTGACAGCGCCATGCCCGCCACCCAGGACAGGGTGATGCCGACGCCAAGCTGATCGTGCAAGATGATCGCGAAAGCGGGCAAGGCCAGCAGCTTGACAACTGCGAATGCTATGTTGCGCGAGAGCTGCAGTCCCCCGCGCAACAGGCCGATGGTGGCGGAGTCGAACACCATGGTCACCCCGGCCACTACCACCCCGGCCACAAACAGTGCTGCCCGGCCAGGCGTGCCTATCATGACCCCGAAGCGCGCGCTGACGTGGGGGGCTATGACGGCGAACCCCAGCCCGAGCACCAGTGATCCCAGTCCGCAGGCGAGCAGCGCGGCCGATACCAGCCCGGCGCGGCTGCTACGCCGGGGCAGCTCGCCGACGAGCAGGGTGCCAAGGCCGAGCATGCCGATCGTGCCGAGCAGCGTCATCGCCGACACCGCAGCCGAGCCGTACCCGACCGCCTGCTGGCTGAACACCCGGGCCGCGAGCGCCCAGTAGACGAACCCCAGCAGCGACGTCACGCCGGTCGTCGCAACAAGGCTGCCTGCGCTGCCCAGCAGGTCCTGATGCCGCCGCCAGACACTCATGACACCAGCCCGCAGCGAGCGCCGCGGCGTCGCGACCCGCCGGCCTGCCCCGGCCGCGCGATGGGCGTCAAAGCCGACCCGTGCGTCGGTCACGATTCAGGCGCCCTGCTGCGGTCAGGGGCGACGTGCCGGTAGGGCTGGGTAAGGACTGACAACCGACACCGCCTCGCGCCGCCCAGCCGGTAACCAGCGGCGGGGCCCGCGGTACGCACGTTCATGCCCCGGGCCAGCCACCGCAACTGCATAAAACCACGATAAACTCCCGTCACGGCGAACCCGCAGGCAAGCGCGTTCCCGTTGCCCTTGCGCGTTTGCGTTACCACCCGCACGTCCGGCCGCAGCTGGCGGGCGACCGTCACGGTGCCGTCCACTGAGCAGCCGTCAACCAGGATGACCTCATGAACGTTGGACGGTATCCGGGCAATAACGTGCGGAAGGTTACGCGCCTCGTTGAGCGCCGGAACGACAACCGACACCCGCGGCCGGGGGACGTCAACGCGGGCCCGAACCGCCATGAGCTCCCTCCAATTGCTGTCCGGCTGGGCAGCGGCGATCCAACCGGCGGCGCGGCCGCCGACCGAACTCGCTGATCGTCCGAAATCATCCTCATTGTCACTATGTGTATGACGCCCAAAGCCGGTATGGGGAGTACCGCTGCGCGCAGAAAATTCTTCGGGTTCATCGCACTGGACGGCTGAGGCCGCGACGTCTGCGGCGCTCATCGTGGCTGGCGGCCGACGCGGAACGGTGCGTAGCGGGTGAGGACAACATCGACAGCACGCCCAATGGATGGGTTCCCCTCGGCTCTGCCACCCAGCGGACCATAGCGAATGAGCCGATCTGGTCCGCAGAGTCGTCCAGGTCAGTCCATGGGCCCATCGCCGACCCGCATGTCGGTCATGATCCAGCTGCATTTGTGCTGTTGGTCGCGACGTACCGGTAGGGATGGTCAACGTCTGGCAGACGGTACAAGTTAGCGGCGAGAGTGTAGGCGCCGGTGAAGGGCACTGCTTGCTGCCAGGTCCGACCATTGGCCAGGGTGAGATTCCAGGTGGCACTCACATGGCCATTACGCAGTAGCACTAGCCGATAGTTTGTCGTGCTGCCCTGGTCGTTGCTGACGCCGAGGCTCGCGGTGGGCCCGTTTTGGTGCTGGGGCGACAGCCACAGCTGGGTGAAACCGGGCTGTGGCTGGATTGCCACACCTATCCGGGCGAGCGCCACCCCGCAGGCCGCGACCACCATGGCAACAGCGAAGATCGCTGTTGGCCGACGCGGCAGACGCCACTCGGGGTGCCAGGTGAAGAGCGCCGCTCGCCCGGCCCGGCGTCGCAGGAAAAGCACCAAGTCGGCGGCCAAGGTCACCCCGGCGAGCAGGCCAAGCCAGGCCGCCCGGTGCAGCGGCACCCGTGCGGCATTCAGCAACAGCCCTCCGACGATGGGCACTGCAAGCGCCAGTCCGGTGACCACGACGGCGCGTTCCAGGCCAGCGATATGGGTGCCGAGAAGAAGCTGAGCCAGCAAGTAGCCAGACGCAGCAAACAGCGCGAGGCCCAGTACGGCCATTACCGCAGTCGGCGCGTCGGCTGCGGCGGCGCCACAGGCGAGAGCCGCTACTACTGCGGTGGCTCCAATGTCTGTCTGATTACGACCCATAGTATGCCGAGCCCTCCAGGTCGTAGATGACGATGTTCCCGGAGTCATAGAGGCGGGCGACGCCCGGTACGTGGTTAAACTTGGTGAGGCCAGCCAACGCCAGCGGATGGGTGTACCTGCCAGCGTTCGAATCGGCCGGAAAGTACCCTCCAGAGACCGGGAGATCCTCACTGAGCCGCCGGTCAACGAGGGCATACTGCACGGACAGTGCTTGGACCTGCTGAGCATCCGACTGCGTGAATGCGAGAGAGGTGTACAAGAACCCGTCGTCGAGAACCGGGTTCTGATCGCCGTAACTCCCGAGGACGGGGAAGTCGCCTTCATCCGTCGCGAACCGGTTACCGGGTCCGAGATGCGCCAGTGCCCAGCCAGCCGAGGCAACCTGCTCGGGACCCACCGATCGTTCCGACCCCGCGACCTGGTAGGGCCCCGGCAGCCGTTCCCAATACGGCGGCCATCCGTTGACCAGCCCGTTGAAAATGAACAGAAGCGCTGCCGTCGTCGCGACCGCGACCACTAGCGGCGCACGACGGCGCATAGAAGCGCGGATGACCGGCCAGCGCAGGCTGTTGTCGGTCAGGCGAATCATGGCGAGGGCGGCGATGAATCCGGCCGGAATGAATACGAACGTCGATGCCCGTCCGGCCAGTTCGCTGCCGTCCGCGACGAAGAGGCGGACCGCGACGACGACGTACCAGCTCACTGACCCGATGGCCATGGCCGCGACCCACGGCTGGTGCCGGTAGCGTCGCCAGACCTGCCACCAGCCGACGGGCACCAGCGCCGACATCATCAGGACCGCGGCCCCGGCAAGCACCTGGCTCTCCAGCGGTCCGGAGGCGGCCGAGGCGGGTGGCGGCGCGCCGGAGGGCCCGCCGAAGAAAACGGACCGGAAGGCCTGCTCCGCCGAGGCGAGGACGGGCTGAAGATAGCCCACGGTGGAAGGGGCAACGAACACAATCCAGGCGGTAAACGCCGCCGCCGACAGCAGGGCCAGGACGGAGGCCCAGGCGGCCAGCGCCCGGTCACGGGCGAACAGGGCCCCTAGGGTGATGACCTCCAGCGTGGCCACGAGCACGTAACTGGTCACGTGGTGGGTGACCACGGTGGCCAGAGCCGACAGCGCCGCGATCGTGAACCACCCGGCCCGGCCGCCCGCTGTCTGCGGCGCGCCGAGACGGTAGACGGCCAGCACCGTGAGCCCGAGGAACGGCACGGCCAGCGTCTGGTAGAGGAACATCGAGTCGAAAGACGCGAAGAGCGACTCGCCGGCGTACAGGAGCATGGCCACGCCGGCCACCCGCTGCGAGCCACTGACGTGCTGGAAGAGCACGAACAGCACGCAGACAAACAGCAGGTGAGCCGTGCCCGCGACGATCAGCCCGCACGTGAAGATCGAGAGCCCGGTGACCGAGACCAGCGCCGAGGTGACTTCCTCCAGGCCCGGGTAGTAGGGACTGATCGGCAGCAGATTGTTGGTGGTGAACAGCTTGCCTGTCTGCAAGACGTCTGTCGTACTGCGCCAGTGCATGAGTTCGTCGGCGTAGGTGAATGCGGCCGGACTGTAACAGATCTTGACCAGATATTCCGCTACGGTCAGAGTAACGACGAGCGTCACGGTCTCGCGAGCCGTGAGGGTCCGCCGGCTCAGCAGCCGCGCCGCTACCGGGGTCAGGATGAGCAGTTGGCCGAGCCAGTACAAGTGGTCCGCCCACGGTGCGCCGGCATGTCCGAGGCGCCCCGCCGTGTAAGCGGCGGCCACTACCAGAACGCCCGTTGCGGCACAGAGGGCTACGACGCTTACCGGCAGGCGGGACCGGGCGGCCGAGGTGTCAGCTGGTTTGCCATGCCCCCCATACACCCCTGGCTGCCTGCCGATCGACTCACGGGCCACCTTCACGTAGCGGGCCTCCCTTCGCGCGGATCGCCGCCCACGAAAGGCACCGCTCGGCGCACGCCCCGCCAGGCGACCTGTTTTGCTCCGGCCAGCTGCCGGCCACTGGAGGCCGGGCGGGCCAGCAAGTGGGCGAGCCCGGCGACCCCGATTCCGGCGTTGACGGTTAGCCGGGGCAGAGTCAGCATATCGTCGTCGGGGGCGGTGACCATGTCGGCGACCGCGAAGGCGTAGAGGAAGCCGGCGCTGGCCACGGCGGCCCGCGCCGCGCGGTTCCAGTAACCGAACGGGTAAGCGAACCCGTCGACCGCGAGCCCGAGTCTGTCCTCCAGCAGGCTCCGGGAGCGGACGGCCTCGTCGCTGACGACCTCGGCGGGCACGCGATCCATCTGCGGGTGCGTGTGGCTGTGCGCCGCGACCTCGACGCCCTCGGCGGTGATGTCGCGCAGCGCCTGCCACGACAGCACCGGACGGCTGCCCTCCCCGGTGCTCCCGTTGAAGCGGGTGGTGCCACCGACGTAGGCGGTGGGGACGTAGAGGGCGGCCCGGAAGTCATGCTTCCGCAGAGCCGGCATCGCCGCGGAGTAGAAGTCGGTGTACGCATCGTCGAACGTCAGCACCACAGGCCGGGGCGGTAGCGGGCGGCCGGACCGGCTGGCCGCCAGGTCCGCAGCGGTTACCGGCCGATAGCCTTCGACGGCCAGGAAATCCATCTGTGCCGCGAACTCATCGGGAGCCACCGCGAACCGCCGGAACTTGCGCGCGGTGGTGGTGCCGATGCTGTGGTACATGAGCACCGGCACTTCGCTCACGGCGGTTTCGGTGGCTCCGCCCGCGAGATGTCCGCTCATCGTTGCCCTACCTCCGGTGTGGCGAGCCGGGCCTGCTTGCGGACGCTCCTGAGGTAGGCCACCGGGCCGGCGAGCATGCCCCGGCGCTGCCAGCGGCTGAGCCGGGGCGCGAGATCCGGTGGCGCCGCACCGCCCGGCGTCTTCTCCCCCCGGAGGTAGCCAGCCGCGGTTGGCAGCAGCTTGAGCAGCCCCAGGACCACACTGGGCCGGTGCCGGAGCAGGGCGGCGTAGTAGGCGGTCAGCCCGGTGCCGTACCCGCTGAGCTGCCGCTCCAGACCATCCAGATCCGCGTAGTGGTCGTGCCGGAGAAACGCGGCGGGCTCGTAGGCGATGCGGTAACCCGCCAGCAGCACCAGCGTGAGGGCCAGGGTGTCTTCCGACGCCCGGGCCGGCGTGCCCGCCCCCATGGCGACGTCGAAGCCGCCGATGCGGGCCAGCGTCTCCCACCGGAAGGCCATGTTGCCGCCGGCGCCGAACGGCGGCAGCGGATACAGCGGGCTCTGTGGGCCGTCCTTGGCGAAGACGGCGGGCGAGAAACCGCGGCCCTTGCTGTGGCCGCCGTTCCACTCGAACCACTCCTGCACTTGTGTGTCCAGCCGGGCGGGCAGGATCATGCCGGTGACGCAGCCGATGTCCCCGGCCCGCGCGAAACCACCCGCGAGCCCGGCCAGCCAGTGCGGGTCGGGTTCCTCGTCATCGTCCAAGAAGGCGATGATGCCGCCGGAAGCGGCCGCTATCCCGGCGTTGCGGGCCCAGGACAGGCCGCCCCGCGGTTCCACGACGTACCGGTATTTCACCTCGGCCGGCCGACCCTCCACCAGCGCCCGGACAGCATCGCTGGTGGGAGCGTTGTCCACCACCACCACCTCGAACTGCGGATACACCTGCCGTTCGACGTGACTCAGGCAGGTCTTGAGCTGGTCCGCCCGGTCGCGGGTGCAGATGACGACGCTGATGAAGGGGGCGGCGGCCAGCACCTCACGGCGGCGCAGCAGGAACGGCCAGGCCGCGGGGTCGGCCACCAGGCCCTCGCCGGTCAGCGTGCCAGGCTGCGGCAGGCCGGCCGCGGCGAAACGCTCGATCACCGGCTCGCGCAGTTCCGGCCAGAGCAGGGCGCCGAGCTGTGCGGGGGTCAATCCGCTCTCATCCAGCCGGAGGAGGCATGCGCCGACCGGCTCGCCATGCAGCCGCCCCAGCACCCACGCGCGCTTGTGCTGTCCGTCGTAGCTCACCGCCGGGAGCGGCTCGGTCAGCTCGACCTCCATCATCCGGGCCGGTGAGAATTCCCCATTGACGCTCAGGGCGGACAAGTCCCAGCGCGATACGTTCGTTGGCACCGTCATCTGACCAGTCCCCCATTGTCGGCGGTGACCATGAGCGGCGTACTCTCGACCGCAGCCCAGAACTGCGCGTAAGCCCGACGCTGCCAGGCCGCCGCTTCCCTCGCGGCGGCCCTCCCCGAGACGGGCAAGCGCCACGCCTGTTCGATGGCGTTGCGCAGGCAGTCGGCGAAGTCCGGCTGCTGGAGTGAGCCGACGAAGCAGGCGCCGGGGAACAGCGCGCTCAGCCCCGCGAACTTCGCGTCGTAGTAAGACGACTTGGTCAGGCAGACGACCGGCACGCCTTGCGCGAGGCCGAACACCGCAGCGTGATAACTGCCGGTGACGATGGCCCGGCAGTTGGCGGCCGTGGTGATGAGGGCCTGTGGGGTCAAAAGGTGGCTGTCCGGACCGCTGGTATCTGCGGTCAGTTCCAGGGCCTCGTCTCCGGTGACCGTCACGGTGCCGGGCGAGGTCCCCAGCGACAGCGCCAGATCCCGGCCAATCCGGCCTTCTCGCAGGCCGAGGACGGCCAGCTTCGGCAGCACTGCGCGAGCCTGGATACGCAAGAGGCGCTGGCCGATCGGCCCGACGCCCTGGCCGAACATCGCAGTCGGCTTGCCGAGCCGCTGAGCCAGGGACAGCGGGCCCAGCACGCCGGTGCCGTGCCAGCGGAATGCGTCGGTCACATAGCCACCGCCGGCCGCTACGACCACGTCAGCCGCGCGCACTGCCTGCTTCGCCGTTCGAGGCTGCGACCGCAGCGGGCGATCGCGACTGAGGCGCCCGGAAAAGTAGGGCAGGATACTTTCCCGGACCGGCTGGTACTTTCGGGGGATAAGGCGGAATGATATCGGGTTGGCGTACGTCCGTCCGATTGTGGTCCTGCCTGGGCAAAAGGCGCCCAGGCGCTCGGGTGCATCGCAAACCACGATGATCTCGGCGTCGGGCTACAGCTGCCGCAGCCGGATCACGCACGGCTGCAGCATCGCGACGTCTACGATCTTCAGCAGGTCGTACCCGGACTGATCAACGAGAATCCGCACGGTGCGCCTCCCCGGTCAGCGCCGACACCGGCCCGCTCCCGGCGGCTGGCCCGGTCGGCGGCGGACTTGCCCGATGGAGCATTCCGGCCGCGCGGGCCGACACGAAACCGGCCGTCGCGAAGGAGAACCCGGCCACAATGGCGATACTCCGCAGCCCGCCCGCAGCATCACCGCGGCCGGTGTCCCGCAGGCCGCGGACCACCCCAGCGGGCAGCACCCGCCGGATGTAAAGCCGTTCCTGCGACGTGCTCTGGCGTGCGCCGTTGAGGGCGGCCAGCGCCGCCTTCCCGTTGCCCTCGAGCAGGCACCGGCGCAAGAAGAAGCCGAGGGTGGTGCGGTTGACCGGAACGCGGTGGCCGACGGTCCCGGCCGGCTCATACACCCAGGTTCCCCCGGGCTGGGCCGCGGCGGCGCGCAGGCACAGGTCGGTGTCTTCCGGGCGGGAACGCCGACCCACCTTGCCGAAATCGTCGCGGAAGCCCCCGATCGCCTCGAACACACGCCGATGGATGACCATACCGCAACTCCACACATTGCGAACGGGTACGGCCTTCTCCGGCATGCCGCGGTAGGATCCGCCCACCGCCCAGTCGAACTCCTCCGGGAACCAGCGCGGACGGGAAGTCGCCCAGAGCGGGACCAACTTACCGCCCACCCCTACGACCTCGGGGTCTGTGAAGTGCGGCACCAAGACCTCCAGCCAGGCCGGAGAGGCAACAGCGTCATCGTCGAGAAAGGCCACCACGTCACCGTGGGACACTGCGACGCCGCTGTTGCGGGCTCCCGACGCGCCCTTGCTGCCGACGTTGGGAACTACGGTAACGTCCTCAAGCTCGCGCTTAGCAAGATCGAGAAGGTCCGGATTGTGGTCTATGACCACAATCGTTTCCACCGGCGGCAAAGTCTGCGTACGGACCGATTCCACCGCTTCCTGCAGAGTACGCCAGCGCTCCGTCGCGAACGCCGCGATGATCACCGAGACCGTGCGCGATCCCGTCTGGTCCACCGCATTCCAGCTCAACTATTGCTCCCTTATCCCAGGTCTGGCAGTCCGTCCCGGCCACTGGAATGTATGGGGACCTACCGTCGCGGTCGCATGAGGCGCTACGCGGGCAGCAACGAAACCCGTCCCCACGTGCCGGGACTGTCAGGGTCACCAACGTGGACAATTGACGCTCTATGCTCCTATAAGGCAGACGCGCGGGCCGATGCGGCGGTTGACGGCGACCGGCAAGTATTTGTCCGTAATTATTCGCTTACGCCCCTCGGCCAGTTTGGGGCATGCTTAACGAGCGCACCGCGAGCACCCGTCAATTCAGCAGTCCCAGAACCAGGGACAAGCCACTCGTCGTGCGGGACGAGCCCGCCGCAGCTGGAGTGGTCTGGACCGGGGCCGGGGTCGTCCGGACCGGGGCCGGGGTCGTCCGGACCGGGGCCGGGGTCGTCCGCACCGGGGCCGGGGTCGTCCGCACCGGGGCCGGGGTCGTCCGCACCGGGGCCGGGGTCGTCCGCACCGGGGCCGGGGTGCGCGGGGATGACTGCGGAGAAGCGGCGTGCCCGAGCGACGTCGTCCCCGTGAGTGGCGCCGCTGCTGAGGGCGTGATCAGAGGCTGGGCAATGGCCGGGCTGGACGCGGACGGCAGAAATATGGGCGCGCGCAAGGGGGCAGATGCCGACGGAGGATTACCGGCCACTCTTGTGTTATGGCCAGATCCCGTCGATCCCGGCGTAGGCGTGCGCGCCGCGGTGGCCGGTGCGGCTGCGGCATGGGTAGAGACATAGTTGACGTAGTACATGCCGCCGCCGAGCAGAGCCAGGGCCGTGGCAGCCACAGTGGCTGCCATCGCGGGGGTGCCTCGCCAGCGAGGCGCTGACGGTGCCGCGAGCTGTACCGGGAAACCGCCCCGGCCGAGGGGCGCCGCCCGCTGCACGACCTGGTCACGGTAGGCCACCGCGCGCGGCGAGGCGTCGAGGGCGAGATCGAGTGCCTGCCGCCGCAGGCCCGCCGGGAGGGCGGGCACCCTGAGCAGGCTGAGCACCATCGCGGGGCTGAGGTCATGGTGGTCGCGACCGCCGCACACTCCGCAGTGCCCAATGTGCCGCTTGACCCGCCAGCGCCGCAGCGCAGTCGGCTTGCCGCGGCGGGCATGCAGGATGGCAGCCAGGTGCGGGCAGTACTCCCATGCGAATAGGGCCACCGGTGACACGCCAAGTGACCTCTCGAACTGGGAGCGGGCCGTGGCCGCCAGCGCCTGCGCGTGGGCGCGCGTTACGCCGAGAACGTCTCCGAGGTCGGAGCCGGAGAGCTGATGCCGCAGGTTAAGCTCGATCACGTCCCGCTCTACCGGGTTCAGTGCGGCCAGCGCGGCGCGTGCCTGCGCACGAAGCTCCGTCTGCTCGGTGACGGCCGTCAGGGTCCCCGTGTCATCCATCGCCTCGGCGCCTTCGTAGAGCGGCGCCGATGGGCCAGCAGCCCGCATCCGTCTCTGGCACTCATTGCGGGCCACGGCATAGAGCCACGCCCGCAGCCGGTCGGGCTGGCTCAGCCCCGAGACCCTGGATGAGGCGATGATGAGGGTGTCCTGTACGGCGTCGGCCGCGTCGGCAGATACTGTGAGCTGGGACCGGCAGTAGGCGTACAGTCCCGGTGCGTATTGGTCGAAGGCCGCCGCAACGCCGTCCGCATCGCCGTCTACGATCGCGGCTGCAACCTCGCGGTCCCGCACGAAGCCACGGTATGACCTTGAGCCGGTTCCGGGCAAAGAGTACGTCGCGGGACGCCCGCCGACCACGGCAGTCGTCTTCGCCCTCAATGGGCCCCTTCCCCGCTTCCTTTACTGGCTTCGGCCAGCACGCGGGATGTGACCAATGAAGGCTCCGGAGCCGCTGGGCCGCCCCTGACCCCGGCTTGCGGGGCGCTGAACCTCTCCCGGAGGATCACCTTGAGAATCCGCCATCCATCCCGGGCGGCGCGAAGGTTGCTCGCTCCAAAGATGCGGCAGCGCTCGTGGCTTGCCACCTCATGGATCTTCAGGCCGACCTTGGCCGCCCGGATGTTCATCAGCGTCTCGACCTCGAAGCCGGCGCAGTTGAGATCCAGCGCGTCCAGATGACAAGCCCAGAAGGCGTTGTAGCCGTAGCACAGGTCGGTGAACTGCGTCTTGAACATGCGATTGACGAGGATGCTCAGCAGCCGGTTCCCGTACCGGCGTACGCTGGTGATATCGTCGCTGCCGCCGCTGCCGGAGAAGCGCGATCCTTTCGCGAAATCGGCACCGGCCACGAGTGCCCCGACAAATTGGATCATCTCCGCTCCGTCGGTGGACCCGTCCGCGTCGATCGTCACGATGATGTCGCCAGTGGCGGCGGCGAAACCGGCCAGCAGTGCGTCCCCCTTGCCCCGCCCGGACTGCGCGATCACTCTGGCCTGCGGGCACAGCGCCCGGGTGACCGCCACGGTGTCGTCAACGGAGTGCCCGTCCACCAGGATGATCTCGTCTACCCAGGGCGGCAGTGCGCTGAAAACATACGGAAGATTGGCGGCCTCGTTCCTGGCCGGGATGATCACACTGATAGTTGGCGCGATCGCGAGCGCTTGGGAGATAGGCCGGTACGGCAGCATTGTGCGGACCTCTGCTGGAACTCCCGTATTCACATCCAGCTGGGTGTCTGACACCTTCGAAAGTACCATCTATATCTAACCTATCTAGGACCATTTGCCCAATCGAGATCCCATTAATTGAGACCCGGATTCTGATGATGTCCATATCTCGTCACAAGTCATTTTCGTATGACGGGAAGCCAAGATCCTCGATTAAGCAACTCGCAGTAGCTATGAGAGTGCTTAGCGTTCCAGCCCCTCGGGCAATGAAGCCGTAAAGCACCTGTGGCTGACTGAATCGGTCCCCTAGGCCCTCGGAACGGCGCGGCGCTGCGCCCTGACATGTAGACGACGCGCGGTCGGCCCAGGTGGTTTACGCCTGATTTGTGGTGGGATGTCGCCGCAGTCGCGCGCGCGGCGCTGAACACGCAGGTAGGCGGGGGTGTGAGTGCCTAAAGTAATCGAGTGATTACGATAAAAATATTATTCCGGGCCGCTGACAAATTACCTAATGTAAATATAAGTTACGGAGAGTAAGTACAGTCATTTGCCGCCGCTTACTCTTTGTAGTTAGGCAGATCACTCACCGATGAGTCCAGCCGGGTCACGCGCGTCACGCATACAGGCACATGAGCAAGCGGGCGCCCCGGCACACAACACATCCACTAAGACCACCAGCGGGCAGAACTCACGACGCCAGCGGGCAGCTAAATGGCCATCCCGGGGCAGTTTCCGGTGGCCGCTGTCACAAGAGAATGGCTGACGGGCGCGGGATCAGGGCTCCTGACATAGAGATGTGGATCATGCAAGGCCTGGGTGGGGTTTGGCTTCGTAGCGCAGGATGAGGTCTGTTCCGGGGTAGCGGGCCCGGGCCTGGTTGAGCTGGTCGCAGAGGGCAGCGAGCGCGTTGGTGCGCCGTGGCGCGGTGAGGGGGTCGAGGCGGACGAGCAGTTCGGCGTCGCCCGGGATGATGTCGCCGGAGGTGAGCAAGGCTTCGCGGACCAGGGTGTATGCCTCATCGCGTGCGCGGGAGTAGTGACCGTCCAGGGCGGCGGCCAGGGCGGTTTCGGCGTTGTAGGCGGCCATCCGGATGGCGTGGGTGATCTGCTTGACCTCTGTTTCGAGTCTGACCATGTTGGGGGCCAGGTCGCCGAGCCGGACCCGGGCCGGGACGGCAGCCGCGGCGTCGCCAGCGGCGGCGAGTTCCCGGTAGGCGGCCTCGGCCGGCGCGTTGAGGGCGTTGATCATCTGATTGGTGAGGTAGGACGCCTGGCCGGGCGCGGGGCTGCGCAGTTCGAGCAGCCGGGCGTCGCGCTCGGCTTCGGCGGCTGCGGCGAGGGTTTCGGCGCGGCGGACCTGGACGGCAGCGGCCTTCTTGGCCGGGTTCGGCACCGGTCGCCCGGGGTCGTCCGGTGATGCGGCGTGGGAGTCGAGGGCGTCGAGGGCGAACCAGGTGCGGGCGTAGCGGAAGTAGTTCTCCTCCCGCCACCGGCCGCTGAGCCGCCAGCACACCTCGGCGGCATCCAGGTCCTTCCGGGTGGCCAGGGCGTGGATCTGCCGGGTCGCGCCGGCGGTGGCGCCGCGGCGGGCGGGGACGCGGCGGGTGACCTGCCGCAGGCTGACCGTCTCGCCTTTGCGCGGCCCGTCGGTGATCGGCAGGTCGACCGGGGTGTCCGCCAGGTCGTACTCCCGCCGCCGGCCCCGGTCATCGGTACACGTGACCGTGGTGAACTCCGCTGCCGGGACGTCGGGTGCCGGTCCTTTGCGCCAGGTCAGCAAGTCAAACCCGGCCTCGATGAGGTCAGCGAACACCGCCGGGGACCAGCCGCCCCGGTCGAAGCACACCGTCACCTTCCGGCCGTTGCCGACGACCTGCCGCAGCTGCGGGAGCAGCCGCTTGATCTCGGCGGCCAGGGACTCCGACGGCTCGGCCACGACCACAAACACCGGGTCACCGCCGGAGTCGGTGACCCAGGTCTCCATGATGGCGGGGGCGGGGAACTTCAGCCGCGCGACATGGGTCTTCTGCACGCTGCGGGTCCCGTAGTAGGCGCGGGCGTGGCCGTCGGCATAGAGGAAGCCCAGCGCGTCCGGCTTCGCGGCGGCGTGACGGCGGGCCAGCGCCATCACCAGCTCGTGGGCCTTGCCGGCGGCGGCGAGCTCGCCGAGCTTGCGGCGGATCGTCTTGACCTCCGGCGCCCGGTCCAGGCCCAGCACCCGGCCCAGCGCCGCAGGCGGGATGCGGGTCGCGCCTTCGACGCGGGGTTCCCCCGCCAGCGCCAGGAACACCAGCGTCAGCAGCGTCGCGGCCAGCCCGTAGTAGCCATTCATGAGCCGGCCGTAGACCTCCCGCGCTGCCCCGATCAGCCCGGTGGCCTCCAGCGCGGGCAGGGCCAGCAGCAGCCCGGCCAGCGGGTACCGCGCCCCGGGCGCGAACACCGGCTCGGCGCCCTCGCCGAGCAGGCCGAACGCGGCCAGCGCCCGCTCGGCTTCGCGGGGCGGCGGGTCCGGCAGCACCGGCAGCCGCTCTTCTTGCTGCTCCCCGTCCTCGTCCTGCTCACTGAGCGCGTCAGGCTGGGCAGGCTGCCCGCCACCGAGGGCGCCGCCGCCTGCCGGGGCCTGCTCCCGGGCCGCCACCCGGCCCAGTGCGCTGCGGACGCTGAACGTCGATACCCCGGTCGCGGCGGCGATCTGCCGCAGCGTCTTGCCCCCGGCATCCAGCTCGGCGATCCGCGCGACCAGCTGCGCCGTCAGCTTCGACGCGCCCCTCGGTCCCCGCCGGGACGGCACCAGCGCGGCCACCCCGCCGCCCGCCAGCGCATTCTCCCACCGCCACACTGTGGCCGGGTCCGCCCCGAACGCCGCCGCCACCTGGCCCTGCGACGCCGCGCGGAGCCGGACCAGCTGCACCGCAGCCAGCCGCCTCCCGGCCTCGTCACTGCCGTCCCACGCGAACGTAGCCAGCCCGTGCACCGTCACCAGCCCGCCGCCGTCGGTGCCCGTCACGATGCCGACGCCCGGGGCGATCTCCGCGGCCCCTTCCGGCAGCAGCGGCAGCACCGGCTGCGTGAGCATACGGCCCATCATCCACCCCCTCCCGCCTTTAGTGAGCTTGCAATAATTTTCTCACATTCCGGCCATACGGAACGGGTGCGACACGCCAAACAAGCAGATCAGCCAGGCACGGGCCCTTGCGGGCCAGGCTCTATGTCAGGAGTCCTGGGGATATGAGCCGCCCCATGCAACGGCGACTGGCATCCGGCGCCATTCATGCGAGGTCGCAGCGGCTTATTTAACGGGCTCGCCGCGACACGGCACTCTGTCTTCCCACTTCTGGACCGCTATGGGCTGTATGGGCCCTATGGGCCACCGGGAAAACAGGCACGATGAAGACACAGGACACGGGACGGGCAACGCCTCAGCGGGCTACAAACGCCTGAAGTCCCTGGTGTTGCCCTATGGGCCCTAGGGGCCGATCCTCTGCGGCAAACCGTCTGGCCGCGTTTGCTCCCAGGCTCGTACCCGTTCGCCGAACCGCCGCGCGGCGGACCGCAGTTCCATCTCAGGATCCAGGCCGGCTGCCCTCGCGACGGCAGCCATCGCGAATAGGCTGTCGCCTATCCCAGCCGCGGCATCGGGTGCCGCTGGGCCGTCTCCGGGCTCAGGCATCGGGCGCCCGTCAACCCGGGCAACACCCAGCATCTCCACCGGGGCCCCGGCTCGCTCCGCGCGGCGCTGGAGCTGCGCGGCCAGCGCGAGCGCGGGCTGGGCGAACGGCACCCCGTCAAGCGCCGAGGACGGCGCATCCCCCGGTGAGGCTTTCTGCGCCCGCTCAGCTTTCTTGATCGCATCCCAGTTCTGCTTCACTTCTTCGGCGCCGGAGACGGCCACGTCGGCGAACACGTGCGGATGCCGGCGCACGAGCTTGGCCACGATCCCGTCCGCAATATCGTCGACGGTGTACCCGGTCCCGTCCCGGCGTTCCGAGGCCACTTTGGCGTGGAAAACGACTTGGAGAAGGACATCGCCGAGTTCCTCGCGGAGGGCGCCGTGATCGCCGCTCTCCAGCGCCTCCAGTGCCTCGTAGGGCTCTTCCAGCAGATGCGGAGCGAGCGATTCGTGGGTCTGCTTAGCGTCCCAGGGGCATTCGGCCCGGAGGATCTCCATGGTGGCCACGAGGTCCAGCAGACGGCCACCGGGCAGGTCGGCGGAGCCGCGCAGCACCACCGTGGCCGGTCCCCGGGGGCCCAGCTCGTGCAGGGAGCTGAGCAGGCCGCCCGCGTCCTGGCCCGCGTCCTGGCCCGGTCTCGCTGGTCCCAGTCGCGGTCGTCTGAGTCCCGTTCGTGGTCCCAGGGCCGGTGCCGGTGCCCAGTCCGAGCCCCAAGCCGAGGCGGGCCGGGCCGCCGGCCAGCCAGACCACGGGATAGTCGGCCCGCGCCGCCGCGTCCGCGAGGGTCTGCGCGAGTGCCGCGCCGGGGAGCGGTCCGCCGACGATCTCGCAGGTGATCCCGGCCTCTGCGAGCGCGGGCAGCTGGGGGTGGCCGGGGCTGCCGCAGAGCACCCGCGCCGCGCCGCGCAGCGCGTCCCACGCCTGCAGGGTGAGCAAGCCCGGCGCGACCCTCGGGCTCGTCACCAGCACGATCAGCTGGCCGGCCCCATGTGGCGGGCCGGGTGCGGCCCCGTCGGGCTCACCTGGGCCGCCAGGGCCGGTCAGCACGACGGCGACTGCCCGGAGGCAGCGGCCTGGGACGCCGGCCCCTCGGCGCGCGACAGCGTGTCGGGGGCGGCCACCACCGAATCCTGGGTGTAGTCCATCGTGCCGAACTGCGGGCTGACGTGCACCGGCTCGCTCTTGTACGTGCGGCACTCGGCCAGGTCGAACTGCTGGGTGATAGCCGTGACCGCCGCGTTGCTGGTCGGTAGCTTGCCGCCGTTGCGCTGCTCGGCATAGCTGATCTCAATGGCCTGGTAACGGCCCAGCTCGGCGAGCAGGTCCGGCGGCAGGCCGTTGGCCACGGCGAGCTCATCGAGAGTCACGTTGCTGACCCCCTGCTGCTGCGCCTGCGCGGCCGCCTGCTGGTAGATGTCCGCGAGCGCCTGCTGGGTCGCGGCGCGGCTCACCGTGATGTGCTCGCGGCTGGCCAGGTCCTCCCGGATCTGGAACCTGATCAGCCAGCTCAGCACGTCCTTGGGCATCTGCGCCGCGGTGAGCTGCACCGTACCGGAATACGGTTTGGCCGCTGCGGCCAGCGTCGAGACCTCGCTGTCAAGCTGCCCGGCGGAGATCCGCTGGCTGCCCACGGTCGCCGCGGCACCCATCTGGACCGGGCCGCAGCCGGCGATCAGCCCGCCGAAGGCAGCGGCGGCAACGGCAGCCTTGACCGCGGTCGCGGCCCTGATCGGTGTGCGGCGCACAGCGGTGTCCCTTCTCACGCCTTCTGGTCGTTCACCCGGGCCGGCTCATCGAACACGGCGTCGATGAGCTCGGTACACCAGGCGAGCATGTCCCGGTCCCGCAGCGGCTGGCCACCGATGGCGGTCTGCGACCCGCTGGCCACGGACCGGCCCCGCGACGCTCCCGGCGCGGCCGCGGACGCCGACGACCCGGGTACCGCCTTCGGCACCGGCACCAGCATCGTACGCACCGCCGGCTTGATGAGCGTCCGCGGGTACAGGCGCTGGACCCTTACCTGCCGGGACTCGGGCAGCTCCACCGGCGCGAACCGGACGTGGTTGCCCTGGAGCGTGATGTCGGTCAGCCCAGCCCGGCGGGCCCGGGACCGCAGCCGCGCGACCTCCAGCAGGTTGAGGACGGGCTCTGGCGGCTGGCCGTACCGGTCCGTCAGCTCGTCCCGGACCGCGGTGACGTCCCCGTCCGAATCGATCACGGCGATCCGCGTGTACGCCTCCAGCCGGAGCCGCTCACCGGGCAGGTAGTCGTGCGGAATGTGCGCGTTGACCGGCAGTTCGACCCGGACCTCGGGCCGGTCCGCCGGCCCCTCGCCGTTGAGCTCGCTGACGGCCTCGCCGATCATCCGGACGTACAGGTCGAAGCCGACGCCCGCGATGTGGCCGGACTGCTCGCCGCCGAGCAGGTTGCCCGCGCCGCGGATTTCCAGGTCCTTCAGGGCCACGTACATGCCGGCGCCGATCTCCGTATGCTGCGCCACGGTCGCCAACCGCTCGTGGGCGGTCTCGGTCAGCGTCCGCTCGGGAGGGTAGAGGAAGTAGGCGTAGGCACGCTCCCGGCCGCGCCCGACCCGCCCCCGTAGCTGATGGAGCTGGGACAGGCCGTAGGTGTCGGCCCGGTCCACGATGAGGGTGTTCGCGTTCGGAATGTCCAAGCCGGATTCGACGATCGTCGTCGCCACCAGGACGTCGTACTTGCCGTCCCAGAAATCCACCATGATGCCCTCGAGCGCGTGCTCGTTCATCTGGCCGTGCGCGACGGCGACCCTGGCCTCCGGGATCAGCTCGGCGATGCGCGCGGCCACCTTGCCGATCGAGGACACCCGGTTGTGCACGAAGAAGACCTGACCGTCCCGGAGCAGTTCCCGCCGGACCGCGGCGGCGATCTGCCGCTCGTCATACGGGCCGACGAACGTCAGCACCGGGTGCCGCTCCTCCGGCGGGGTCAGGATCGTCGACATCTGCCGGATCCCCGCCACCCCCATCTCCAGGGTGCGCGGGATCGGGGTGGCCGACATGGCCAGCACGTCCACCTCGGTCCGCAGCCGCTTCAGGTACTCCTTGTGCTCGACCCCGAACCGCTGCTCCTCGTCAACGATCACAAGGCCGAGGCGGTTGAACCGGGTTTCCGGCGACAGCAGCTTGTGCGTGCCGATGACCACGTCGATGGTCCCGTCGGCCAGGCCGCGCAGGGTCTCTGTCGTCTCTGCCGCACTCTGGAACCGGGACAGCGCCCGGACCTGCACCGGGAAGGGCGCGTACCGCTCGCTGAAGGTCGAGAAGTGCTGCTGGACGAGCAGCGTGGTCGGCACCAGCACAGCGACCTGCATGCCGTCCTGAACGGCCTTGAACGCGGCCCGCACCGCGATCTCGGTCTTCCCGTAGCCGACGTCGCCGCAGATCAGCCGGTCCATCGGTACCGATCGCTGCATGTCGGCCTTGACCTCGTCGATGGCCGCGAGCTGGTCGCCCGTCTCCACGTAGGGGAAGGCGTCCTCCAGTTCGCGCTGCCACGGCGTGTCAGGCGCGAAGGCGTGCCCCGGGGAGGCGGTCCGCGCCGAGTAGAGCCGGATCAGCTCCGCGGCGATCTGCCGTACCGCCTTGCGCGCCCGCCCCTTGGCCTTGGCCCAGTCTGCGCCGCCCAGCCGGTGCAGGCTCGGTGCCTCACCGCCGGTGTACCTGGTGACCTCGTCGAGCTGGTCGGTCGGCACGTACAGCCGGTCCGGCGGCTGCCCGCGCTTGCCCGGCGCGTACTCGATGACAAGGTACTCGCGGGTCGCGCCCGCCGCAGTCCGGCTGGTCATCTCCACGTACCGGCCGACGCCGTGCTGCTCGTGCACCACGTAGTCGCCCGGTGTGAGCTGCAGTGGGTCGATGCCACCACGCCGCCTGCTCGGCATCCGGCGCATGTCCTTGGTGCTGGACCTGCTGCCGCCCTGGCCGGCCAGGTCGCTCTCGGTGAGTACCGCGAGCTTGATCGCCGGCCAGGTGAAGCCGTGGTCCAGTAGGCCGCACGTCACGTACGGCACGGCCGGCGCCGGCGGGGCCTGAAGTTCCTCCATGCGGGCCCCGAGACCCTCGCCCCGGAGCATTTCGGTTAGCCGGTGCGCCGGCCCGTGCCCCTCGGTGACGAGGACGACCCGCCAGCCGCCGGAAAGCCAGCCGCGTACGTCCGAGATCATGCTGTCCGAAGCGCCGCGGTAGCTCCGCGCGGGCACGGCTTCGATGCCGAACGAGGCGCGCCCGGTGTCGTCATCGGGTCCCGTGTCGTCCTCGGTGGCGCCGAAGGGCTCGATCGTCCACCACGGCAGCCGGCGCGCCCGGGCCGACTCGCGGACGCGCGCGATCGGCTGGAAGGCCGCGGCACCCAGATCGATCGGCGCCTCGCCGCCGGCGGCCGCGTTCACCCACGACGCGTCCAGGAATTCCCGGCTGGTACTGAGCAGTTCCCCGGCCCGGGTGCGGATGCGCTCGGGGTCACAGGCGACCAGGACACCACCCGCTGGCACGTAGTCGGTCAGCAGGTCCATCCGATCGGCCAGGACCGGCGCGAACGCCTCCATGCCCTCGACCGGGATCCCATCCGCCAGCTTGCCGAGGACCTCCGACAGGCCCTGGTGCTGAGCGGCCAGTTCCTTGGCCCGGTCCCGCACCGCCGGGGTCAGCAGCAGCTCCCGGCAAGGGGGCGCCCAAAGGCCTTGCGGCGCCTCACCGAGGCTGCGCTGGTCGGCGACCTTGAAGTAGCGGATTTCCTCGATCGTGTCACCGAAGAACTCGATCCGGACCGGATGCTCGTCGGTAGGCGAGAAAACGTCGATGATGCCGCCGCGGACCGCGACGTCACCCCGCCGGCCGACCAGGTCCTCGCGCGCATAGCCGATCTCCACCAGCCTGGTGAGCAGCTCATCAGGGTCACAGGTGTCGCCGGCCCGCAACCGGACCGGCTCCAGGTCCCCGAGACCGCCGACGATCGGCTGCAGCAGGCACCTGACCGGCGCGACGACGACCGAGAGCGGTCCGGCTGCGCTGTCGTCTGCGTCCGGGTGGGCTCAGCCGGCGCAGCACCGCGATCCGCTGCCCAACGGTGTCGGAGCGGGGCGAGAGGCGCTCGTGCGGCAGCGTCTCCCAGCCGGGGAAGAAGGCGACGCTGCCCTCCGGCAGGAAGGAGCCGAGCGACGCGGTCAGGTCTTCGGCCTCGCGGGCGGTCGCGGTGACGGCGAGCACGAACTGCCCGAGCTGGGACGCGATGGCTGCGGTGAGCACGGGCCGTAGCGCGGGCGGGGCGACAAGATCGACACCGTTCTGGGCGGTCCCTTCGAAGGCACGGCGCAGTCGCGGATCGTCCGCGACGATGCTGAGGATTCCGGCAAGACTCATGGTGTCCCTGTAGTAAAAGCACGGGCAATGACGGCCCGGGCCGGTGGCGGCCCGGCGCCTGGCCACGAAGAAAAAAGGCGGCGTTCAGGTAACAGCGATGGCGGCTCGGTATTCCGGTACCTGCCCGGGTCCTTCCCTGGGCACGCGGAACACTCCCGCACGGGCAGGAAGGGGGGCCATGCTGCGTCACGACCCTGCCAGTGTACGTCCCGCCCGTTCCGTTCTGTCCGCTGGCCCCGCCTTTTGGCCGGTCATCCGGTGCCGCCACCGGACCCGGAGCGGCACCGAATTCGGCTCCGCGATCGGCGACTTATAGTGTTCAAAAGGATACTCTTTGTTTCATGTCATCAGCTGCCAGAAGTCACGCCGCGGGGAGCAGGGGCCCGGGTGCGGGCGAGGGGGACGCTACGGCGCGGGCCGGCGCGGCCGCACGGAACGCGCGGCAGGCGGTCCTGCGGGCCCGGCATGCGGCCAGCAAGGCCCGACTGGCGGCGGATAGCGAAGCACAGCAAGGCCGGCTGGTACGGGAAATGTTCGCCCAGCCGATCCGCGACTATCTGCACCAGGTGCTCGGCCGTCCGATCGCCGTGCTGCGGGCCGGGTGCCAGACGCCCATCGAGGAGCTTGGCCTGGAGAAGCTGCGGGCCGGTGGATACGAGATCGGCATCACCACCGTGGATCAGGACAGCCCGGCCGCCCGGGCTGCGGCGAGCGGGGCGGCCGCCCTGGCGGCGGCCCACCGGGGCCCAGCGGGTACGGCGCCCCCCGCAAGGGCGGCGGGTGCCGGGGCCATTCTCGGCGACCTGCGGATGATCTCCCTGCCGCCCCGGTCGTTCGACATCGTCCACTGTGCCTTCCTGCTCGAGAGGATCCCGCACGCCGCGCTGGTCCTCGACCGCTTCGTCGCCGCGCTCCGGCCCGGCGGCCTGCTCCTGCTGCGCGTCCGGGACCGCGATTGCGCGGCCGCGGCGCTGGACCGCATCACCCCCGAACCGGTGCGAAGGACCGTCTGGGCCCGGCTGCACGCGGGTGAGCCGGGGCCGCTCCCGGCGATCTACGACCCTGTGACGTCCGCCCGCGGCCTGCAGGCGTACGCCCTCTCCCACGGCCTGGTGGTCGTCCGGCGCGAGACGGCCCGCACGGTACCCGAGCCGCCCGGCCGGCTGACCGGTGCGATCGGCGTGGCCCGGGCCCTGATCGCGTGGCTGAGCCGTGGCCGCCTGACCGACGCTCACGACGAGCTGCTGTACGTCATCCGCAAACCGGAGGATCGGTTCGCCCGGCTTGTTTAAGCCGCCCGGTTGCCGGCGCTGGCGGGGCCGGCCACCATGAAGACGGCGACGGCCAGCCGCCGTCGGAACCAGCACACAGCGTGGCGCAGACGGGTGATCACGCCACGAACACTGACATTACGGCCACGGACACAACATGATCCTCCGTATGGTTATACGGCAAAGGACGTGCGGGGGCGGCAGCATGAGCCGCAGGCCGGTGGCCGGGCGGCCCGAGACGGGGTATCGCACGCGTGCGGCCCGGCCGATCCCCGCACATCGATGTCAACCCGGCGGGAGTGAGGCAGACGTGAGCGCGGAAGCGTTGGCGGGACTTCCCGGTGAACTAGCGGACTGGCCCGCGTGGACACCTGGTGAGGCGCAGCTCGCGGACCTGGAGCTGCTGACCTCCGGGGCATTTGCGCCGCTGCGCGGCTTCATGACCGCGGCTGACCTGGCGGCCGTCGCCGAACGCGGCACCCTGGCGGACGGGACGCCGTGGCCCGTTCCGGTCATCCTCGAAGTCCCGGTCGAGGTGGTCCCGCCCGGCGAGCGCCATCTGGTGCTCCTGGACCACGAGGGGACCCCGCTCGCGGCTCTTGAGATCAGCGAGCAGCTGCCCGTGTTCAGCACCGGGGAGCAGACAGGATGGCGCCTGGGCGGACCGGTCACGGCGCTGCGCGACCCCGAGCATGGTCCGTTCCGGAGATTGCGACGCCGGCCCGGCGAGGTTCGCGCCGAGCTCGGCGAAGGCCACGTGCTGGCCTGGGCGACGCGCGGCGCCTTGCACCGGCGGCAGATCGGGCAGCTTCGCCATCTGGCCGATCAGATGAAGGCCCGGCTGCTGCTGCTTCCGCTGACCGCAGGGCCCTCCGACGTGGTGGTCCGCCCGGATGCGCTGGTCCGCGCGGTGCTCGCCGCCTGCCAGCACCTGCCCGCGGGCACGTGCGTTGTCCCGGTGCCGCTCGCGCCGCGGGACGGCGGGATCGGCGCCGAACTGCGCGCCCGCGCCGTTGTCGCCGCCGCGTACGGTGCGACACACCTGCTTGTCGACCCGGCCGACGCCCCCGATGTCGCGGCCAGCGGGCGGAGCGGCAACGGCCGGAACGAGCCGCTTCAGCTTCCCGGCCTGCCGATACCGATCGTCTCGGCCGGCGACTGGGCCTATGACCCGCGATCGGAAGTCTGGCGCCCGCTGTCGTTGATCGAGCCCGGGGCCGAGCGTAACGAGCTGACCCACGACGAGCTGACGGACCTGCTCGACCGCGGCGATCCGCTGCCGGCCTGGTTCACGCCCGAAGGCGTCGCCCACGAACTGCAGCTGGCCCGGCCACCGCGCGGGCAGCGCGGCCTGGTGATCTTCTTTACCGGGCTGTCCGGCTCGGGCAAGTCCACGGTCGCGCGTGATCTGCGCGATGCGCTGGCCGAACGCGGCGAGCGTACGGTGTCACTGCTCGACGGCGACCGGGTCCGGCGGCTGCTGTCCGCCGGGCTGACGTTTTCCCGCGCCGACCGCGACCTGAACATCGAGCGCATCGGCTACGTTGCCGCCGAGGTCGCCCGGCATGGCGGCATCGCGATCTGCGCGCCGATCGCACCATACGCGTCCGCACGCGCGGCGGTCCGGGAGATGGCTACCGCGGCCGGTGACTTCCTGCTCGTGCACGTGGCCACGCCGCTGGAGGCCTGCGAGGCGCGGGACCGGAAGGGGCTGTACGCCAAGGCCCGAGCCGGGCTGATCGGCAACTTCACCGGCATTTCGGATCCCTACGAGGAGCCACGGGACGCCGACCTGGTCCTCGATACCTCGGCGATGAGCCGCCAGGACGCGGTACAGGCGGTCATCGGCCTGCTCACCTCCGGTGGGTGGCTTCCCCCGGCGCAGGACCCGGCCGCGACGGCCGCGGGCCGCCGGAGCCGATAGCAGCGCCGCGGCAGCCGGGCTGCCCGACGGCCGGCCGCCGACGGCTGGGCGGCCGACGGCCGACGGCCGGGCCGGGATCGTCGACGGCCGGACGGTCCGCTGCCGGGACGGTCAGTCCCGGTCTTCGGCGCGCGTGCCTTCGTTGAGCCGGGCCCTGAATTCACCGGCCCGGTGGCGCACGCCGCGCAGCCGGGTCGTCAGAGCCCCGGACATGACATCCCGCTGCCGGGACAGCAGCACGAAGCTGGCGATCCCGCTGACCAGCAGGGCCAAGGCGGCCAGCAGCAGCCCGCGGGCGCCCGCGAAGTACAGCAGCACAAGCGCGCCGAGGAAGAGCGCGATCCGTGCGGACGTATAAGCCAGGGCAGTACGCATGACACTGCCAGGTTAGTGCGCCCCCGGCCCGGCTGTGGCCATGCCCTGGCTAATGACGCGCGCGAGCAGGGCCGGGTCGATGTTCCCGCCGGAGAGGACCGCTACCGGCTGCCGTGCGGGCGGCAGCTCATCCCGGCGGAACAGGCAGGCGGCCACGGCGGCCGCGCCACCCGGCTCGGCCACGAGGTGCGCCTCGATGGCCAGGCGGCGCACCGCGGCGAGGAGTTCGGTGTCGGTGACGGTCACGATACCGGCCACATCCTTCTGCATGTGGGCGAACGGCAGCGCGCCGACCTGCTCCACCCGGAGCGCATCGGCGATCGTGCGGCCTACCGAGGCGGCGGGCCAGGCGACCCGGTCACCCTTACGGAGCGAGTCCCGGGCGTCGGCGGCGAATTCGGGCTCCACACCGACGACGGTCACGTCCGGATTGACGGCCCGGGCCGCGACCGCGATGCCGGCGATCAGGCCGCCGCCACTGACTGGAACGACGATGAGGTCCGTGTCCGGGCGGTCAGCCATGATCTCCAGCCCGATGGTTCCCTGGCCGCCGATCACGCGGCGATCGTCGAAGGGCGGGATCAGCGCGTAGCCGTGCCTGGCCACCAGGTCATCGGCTGCGGCCAGGCGAGCCGCCATGGTGGGCGCCACCGTCACCAGTTCCGCGCCGCAGGCGGTAATGGCGTCCGTCTTGGTCGCGGGCGCCGTCTCGGGGACCACGATCACAGCAGGCGCACCCAGCAGCGCCGCCGCGTAAGCCACCGCGTACCCGTGATTGCCGCTGGAATGGGCCACCACCCCGCGGTCCCGGTCCGCGGGCGGCAGCGCGCTGATAGCCGCGTAGGCGCCGCGCAGCTTGAACGAGCCCACCGGCTGCAACGACTCGGCCTTGATCAGGAGCAGGGGCGACGACCGGGGGAAGGGTGCCAGCGGCGTGCGGACGGCGACACCATGCAGGCGCGTCGCGGCTTCCCTGATCTCTGCAACAGATACAAGTTGGGCCATGCCGTCACAGTAAGGTAGTGGCCACACAGAATAATCAAGTCGCGCTAATTTTCCGAAATCTAGGCAGAAAGCACTCGTTTGTCGCCAAACTTAGGTCAGGCTCAGGTTCATGAGCCTGAGGGGCATAACTGGGAGGGGACTAAGTTGGACGGCAATAATGAGCGGCTGCTAACTCCGGGAGAGGTGGCGGCTCTCTTCCGGGTCGACCCGAAGACCGTCACGCGCTGGGCCGCATCGGGCCGCATCACGAGCATCCGCACGCCCGGGGGGCACCGGCGCTTCCGGGAGTCAGAAGTACGCGCATTGCTTCGCGGTGAGGGAGAGCCCTCGGCTGAGGGCCATCCGGCTTTGTGACGCCTGGACGGCCGGCACGGCGACCGTCCCGCTTTCCCGTGCCGGCCGCATCCTTGACCGCCTCTGCATGCCTTTGTGGATTACCGCCTCTGTGGTTCAGCCCCGCTGGCCGGTCTCTACGCGGGGTCGGCGTCCTCGCCCGGCTCGGCCCAGCGGTAGTCGGAGTTGTGCCGGGCGAATTCCTGGAACTCGCGCTCCAGCGCCTCGTCGCCGTCCCGCCACCGGGCGCGGCGCATGGCCGCTTCGTCTTCGGTCATCGCCTGCCCCGCCAGCCGCGCGTAGTCCACATCCTGCGGCCCGATTTCCACGTAAGCGTCGCCAATGATCCGCCCGTCGTTGCCGATGGCGGTCTGCGGAACCCTCAGGTTCCCGTTCGGTAGTCGTATGACGAACATCCCACGCTCACCCTAGATGCCATAACGCCGGTTGAAGTAAAGCATCACATTCAGCGCCGTCCGCGTATTGCCGCCGAGCATGTCCACCAGCGCGGGCCGCTGCCTGGACGCGATGGCGGCGCAGGCGTCCGCGAAGAACTCCTTACGGCCCAGGCCGCCGCGCTGCCGGTGGAAGTCGCTCGCGAGATGCGGCTGGCATTGATCGTAAAGCATCCGGAACTCGGCCGAGTCTGACTGCCAGCGCCCGGCCGACGCGTCGATGTCGTCCAGCGCGTGCCCCACCTCGTGGCACATCACGTCCGGGGTGGGCGACGGCCGGGTGCCGACCACGATCTTGCGTTCGCCGTAGGCGCCCGCGCAGGCATCCCAGGTCGCCCGGCCGGACGGCAGGGGAACCCCGCGCAGCGCGGTCATGTCGTCCAGCTGCGGAACGCCGCCCGGCCCGATGAAGATACCGTCGAGACCCGCGGCGAGCTTGTCCTTGATCTGCTGGGGCAGCTCGGCGAGCCGGTCGATCGCCGCCGCCGCCGCCGCGGGCGGGATCGTCGCGGGATCCCACTGGCGCCACAGCACGGCCTCGAGCGTGCCGCAGTTCCTCCGGCCGTCACCGTGGCTGGTCTCTCCCGGGTTATGCGCGTGCGCGAAGGGCAGCCGGGGCCGGACCGCACCGGCACCGGGCGGCCGCTGGACCGCGCTCGCTGACCGCTGGGCGGGAAGATAGCCGCGCTGGGCCTCGGGCCACTGCCTCGCGCCCGCTCCCGGAGCGCTCGCGTTGCCGTGGCCGCGGCTGTTCTCGTGCCGCGCCGCCGGGGCCACCGCGGGCGGGGCGACCGGGGCCGTGCCAAAAGGGCCGCGCCGTACCCGGGCCCGCGCGCCGCCGACGGACGCCGCGGGCGCCTCACCACCGGTCCGGGCCGCTGTTTCCCCGCTGATGCCGGGAGATACGTTCGGTGGGCGCCCATCCGGGGGGCCGCTGCCGAGGGGGCCGCCGCCCGCGCTTCCCAGCCAGGCTGCCGGGGGCAGCGCGCTGCGGCGCTCGTCTGGCCACGGCAGCCCGGCCTCGTCCGGCCGCGGCGGCCCGGTCTCGTCCGCCCAGGGCGACCCGGGCCTGCGCGCGGTCACGTCGCGCGTGGTGAGCCCGGCCGGGTCATCGCCATTCCGGCGATGCCGGCCGGCCGCCTCAGCGCCGGCGGAAGGGGCCTGACTACGGCCACCAGCGAAACGGCCACGAGAGCGTGCCTTCCATGGCCGGTCGGGACGCGCCGTCTCCCCGCCCCGGTCGCGCCGCGGCATCAGCCGGCCCGCACGCGGATGGGCGAGTCGGCGGACGCGCTCGAAGAGCCGTAGCCGCATATCTCGCCCTCCTGTTTGCACCCGGCCGCCAGCGTACGACGAAATAACGCACAAGTCACTTCGGAGTGACCTACAGTGACGCATGGGGCATATATGCCGCGCCTAAGATTAATGAATACAGATACGGGTTATCGGCACCGGAGGTTAGGCTTCGATCCCGAGTTCCTCAGGCCGCTCAACCGCGCCATTCACGGCGCCGAGAGCGCCGAGACGGGTGACGACCCGGCAGGCTGGTCCGGCGGGGAGTGCTGACCGCCGGGCCGTCCGATGCAGGCCCGGGCAGCCCGGGCGCCCTCCGGTCATCCTGGGGCACCGCCGGTCAAGCCCGGGCACACCACTGCGGCTGGCGTCAGCCCAGGCCCGCGTAGGAGTGCAGGCCGGTAACGAAGGTCTGCACGACCAGCACATTGAACAGCAGACAGCCGAAACCGATCAGCTGAATGTACGCAGCCCGCTTGCCCCGCCAGCCCGCCGTGGCCCGGGCGTGCAGGAAGCACGCGTAGACGACCCAGGTGATGAAGGCCCACGTCTCGACCGGGTCCCAGCCCCAGTAACGGCCCCAGGCCTGGTCAGCCCAGATCGCGCCGGCGATGATGCCGAACGTCCAGATCGGGAAGCCGAAGACCACCGTGCGGTAGGTCAGCCGGTCCAGTTCCTCGGCGCCGGGGAGCCGGCGCATGATGCCGTGGTTCGCGGGGCTGCGGCCCGCCGCCACCCGCCGGGTGTACCGCTCGGCGAAGAGGTAGACCACGCCTAGCACGGCGGCAACGAAGAAGATCCCGACCAACAGGGTCATGGCGGCCACGTGGATCGCCAGCCAGTACGACCTCAGCGCGGGGACCAGCGGCCCGGCGGGCGTGTAGATAACCGTCTGCGCCAGGCCCAGCGCGACCACGACCGCGCCCATCACGAACACCCCGAGGTGCCAGGCCCGGTAGCGCATCATCAGGGCGACGAAGAAGATGACCGTCACGCAGGTCAGAGCCGTGACGAACTCATACATGTCCCCCCAGGGGACCCGGTGCACCGCTATGCCGCGCGTGATGACGCCCGTCAGGTGCACCGCCATGCCGAGGAAGGTCAGGCCGATGGCCCCGCGGATCAGCGGTCCCAGCCGCTCCCGGCCGTCCGCGCCCGGATCCGTGGCCGCCGGGGGCACCACCGCCGGCGTCTCCCGTGTGGCCGGCGTCTCCGGAGTGGCCGGCGTCTCCGGAGTGGCCGGCGTCTCCGGCGTTCCGGCTCCGCTGCCCGCCCGCACCCCGGCCAGCTCGGGAACCGGCCGCACGGCCTTCCCCGCCGCGCTGGCCGCCTTCACCCGTCGCCCGTAGGCGAAGTCGCCGGCGTAGGCGAGCATGGCGAGCGAGTAGATCACCACCGCGACGATCAGTAGGTGGTCGCTGAGCTGCGCCAGCCCGAGGTTATCGGACACGGGCCTCACTCCGTCTCTTCGCTGCGGGGAGATGAATCATGGTCGCTGCGGTCGGGCGTGGTCACGGTGACCGGCCCTGGCTGGGTGCTTTCCCGGCCGCCGGGCGGGGCGGCTTCGGGACCGGCTTCGCCTGCTGCTGAGCCCGCCGGCTCACCCGCGCCGGTGTCCGTGCCGTGGTGGACCGACGTGAGGTCGGCGGCCAGCTCCGCGAATTCGGCTTCGAAGCCGCCGCCCACGTCGGAGCGGGCCAGGCCGCCCACGTCGACCACGGTGCGGCCGTGGTCACCGCGGTAGGCACGGACGAAGATCCGCCGCCGCCGGACGAGGAAGGACAGCACCAGGCCGGTCAGGGCGACGATCGCGGATATCAGCGCCGGTCCCTGGCCCGGATCGTAGGTCACCTGGAGGCTCGCCCATTGCTTGTAGCCGGTGAACGTGAGCGTGCCCGCACCGTTGGGCAGCTTCATCGACTGGCCGACCGTCAGGACCTGCGCCGGTGCGGCGATCCGGCGCATGCCGGTGGTGTTGAGCTGGTACACCGACTGCGGCGCACCGGAGTTCAGGCCCAGGTTGCCGCTATAGGCGATCATGCTCACCGCCGGCTCGTACGGCGCCGGGAACGCCGACTCCAGCTGCCCGTTCACATCCACGGCGGTCGGCAGGAACACCCCGGCGAAGCCGAGCTGCTGCGGCTTCGCGTCGGGGGCCTTCACAACGCCCTCGGACAGGTAGGTGGACTGCTCAGCCGGAAGGAACGGGGTCGCCTGGTCGTACACAACCTTGCCGCGGCCGTCGGTCACGCGGAAGACCGGCGCGTAGCCGTGCCCGATTAGGTAGACCTTCGTCGAGTCCACGTTCAGTGGGTGGTTCACCTGGAGGTCGTAGGTGCGGGCCGCGCCGCCCGGCTGCGCCGTGTAGGACAGGTGCGCGTCGAAGCTGGCCGGCTGGTTCCGGTCCAGCCCGGACGCGATGTAGCTCGCGGAAAACTTGTCCAGGGTGAGGCTGAACGGGGCCAGATCGGTCGGCGACACGAGATGCCCCGGGTGATACGCGTCGAGATCGGTCACGGTATCCGCGAAGCTGCTGCCCTCGACCAGCAGCCGGTCGGCCTTGTAGCCGAACAGGCCACCGACGCCGACGGAGACGAGCACCCCCATCAGGGCGATGTGGAACAGCAGGTTGCCGACTTCCCGGCGGTAGCCCTTCTCCGCCGACAGCCAGCCTTGTCCCCGGTTCAGCCGGAAACGCCGCCGGGCGAGGAAAGCGGCGGCCGCGGCGGACGCCTCCTCCGGGGTCATCGCGGTCTCGTAACGGACGGAGTTCGGCAGCCGGGACAGGTTCCGCGGCGCCCGCGGCGGCAGCGCCCGCGCCATCCGGGCCAGCCGGAACGTCCGCGGCAGCACGCACCCCGCCAGCGAGGTGAACAGCAGCAGGTAGATCGCGGCGAACCAGGGGGCGGCGAACACGTTGAAGAGGCCCAGCGCGTTGAGGAACGGCGCCAGGGCCGGATGAGCCGTGTAGTACTGCTGCACGGCGGCGGGATCAATGCCCTGCTGCGGCAGCAGTGACCCGGGCACGCTGCCGAGCGCGAGCAGGAACAGCAGAACCAGCGCGATGCGCATCGAGGTGAGCTGCCGCCAGCCCCACCGGGCCCACGCCATCACGCCGAACGTTCCGGGCTGCGGGCGCGCCGGCCGGGTTTCGGTCTCCGCGGCCAGCTGCCCGGGCACCAGCCCGGGCACTTCCCCGAGGATGCCGGCCGGGGCGGTGCCGTTGCCTGCTTCAGGCGTGTGCACGTCGGTCATCGGCTCATGCCCCAGCAGTCACTTTGGCGAGGATGCTCCCTAGGCTCGCGTAGTTCGCCTGGCCGATGACCCGCCCGGCGATGTGGCCATTGCGGTCGATTACGAGCGTGCTCGGGATCGCCGCCGGCGGCACGGTGCCGCGGAAGGCGAGGGCGATCTCGTCGCCCGGGTCGTTCAGGCTCGGATAGGTGATGCCGAAATTCTGCATGAAGGCCTGCGCGCTCGCGGGCGAGTCCCTGATATCGACCCCGACGAACTGAACACCCTTGGGCTGGTACTGCTCCGAGAGAACGGCCAGGGTGGGAGCCTCCGAGCGGCATGGCGCGCACCAGGAGCCCCAGAAGTTGATGACGACCACCGTGCCGCGGTAGGAACTCAGGCTGAACCGGGCGCCGGACAGCGTGCTGCCGGAGATGGCCGGTGCCGCCAGCCGGCTGCCGGCCCTGAAGTAGGTGCTGTTCCCGTTGCCTGACACGAAGTTGACGCCGTTGCTGGCCGGGGTGTTCGCCGCTATCTGGCCGCCGCATGCCGCAACGCTCAGCACGCCAACGGCGGCCGTCACGGCCGTGGCGACGGCGCGGCGAACGGCAGTGGACGAGGGGAACACCGGCACTTCCAGGACTCAGAAACTCCTACAGTGAGTAGTACCGGGGTCTATTGTGCCGCACCGCCCAGGTTGGCCTGACGCCGGGCCGGCTCGGCGTAGGTCACGCTGGTGATCTGGTCTCCCATGTAGGTGAAGCTGGTGACGCTGGCCAGCGCGCACTCACGTTTATTGGGGTGGTGCCAGAGCCTGCGGCCTTCCGCGCTCTTGCGGGTGACCCAGATCGGGAGCTGGTGGCTGACGCATACGACCTCGTGACCGCGGGCGGCGTCCCTGGCGTCGGCCATCGCGGCGCTCACCCGCTGGGCGACCGAGCTGTAATGCTCACCCCAGGACGGCGAGAACGGATCCCGCAGGTACCACCAGTGCTCCAGCCGCCGCAGCGAGCCGTCTCCGATGCCGAAGACCAAGCCCTCGAAGTGATTCCAGGGTTCAATCAGCCGCTGGTCGACCACCGGCTCGAGGCTGAATCGCTCCGCGACCGGCTCGGCCGTCTCCCGGGCCCGCTCGAGCGGCGAGGTGAAGATCGCCACCACGTCCCGTTCGGCCAGGTAATCCGCGGCGGCCTTGGCCATCATGCGGCCATCTTCGGACAGGTGGAATCCCGGCAGGCGCCCGTAGATCAGCCCGCGCGGGTTCTCGACTTCCCCGTGCCTGAGCAGGTGCACAACGGTCTTATCGACGGGCCGCCCCGGCGCGGCAGCATTCGGCGACTGGTCACTCATGGCCGACCCATCTTACCGGCCCGACGTTCATCCAGAGTCGCCTTGGGAGGCGGACCCGCCAGGAGATGGCGCACCGGGAGGCGGTCTGCCGGGGAAGGTCAGGCGAGGGCGGTGGCGGCGGCGCGGGCGGCGGTGGGGAGAGCGGCGGCGATGCGCGCGATCGCGGCGGCGTCGTGTGACGCGGACAGGAACCACGCCTCGAACGGGGACGGCGGCAGGTATACCCCGCCGTCGAGCATGGCGTGGAAGAACGCCGCGTACGCGGAGGCCGACTGGGCCCGGGCGTCCTCGAAGTTCCGCACCGGCTCGGTGCGCCCCAGGTAGATGGAGAACAGGCTCCCGGCCGTCTGCAGGCGGTGCGGCACCCCGGCCGCAGTCAGCGCCTCGGTGGCGAGCTTCGCGACCAGGGCCGCGGCCTCGTCCACTTGCGCGTACACGCCGGGCGTGCAGGCCCGGAGCGTGGCCAGCCCGGCGGCGGTGGCGAGCGGATTACCGGACAGCGTCCCGGCCTGGTAGACGGGACCGCTGGGGGCGAGGCGCGTCATGATCTCGGCCCGGCCGCCGAAGGCCGCCGCGGGCAGCCCGCCCCCCATGACCTTGCCGAACGTCACCAGGTCCCCGGCGACGCCGTCGCGCCCGTACCACCCGGAGCGGGTGACACGGAAGCCGGTCAGCACCTCGTCCATGATGAGCAGGGCGCCATCTTGGTGACACAGCGACAAGAGCTTCTCGTTGAACCCCGGGCCCGGGGGAACCACGCCCATGTTGGCGGGGCACGCCTCGGTGACCACGCAGGCGATCTGGTCGCCGCGGGTGGCGAACGCCTCGCGGACCGCCGCGTCGTCGTTGTACGGGAGCACGATGGTGTCGCTGGCCGACGCGCCGGTGACGCCGGGCGAGTCGGGCAGGCCGAACGTCGCCACCCCCGAGCCGGCCGAGGCGAGCAGAGCGTCCACGTGGCCGTGGTAGCACCCGGCGAACTTCACCACCGCGGGCCGGCCGGTGAACCCGCGGGCCAGGCGCAGTGCGGACATCGTGGCCTCGGTCCCTGAGCTGACCAGCCGGATCTGCTCGGCCGGCGTGCGCGCGGTGATCTCCTCCGCGAGCTCGACCTCACCCGGCGTGGCCGCCCCGAAGGACGTCCCCCGGACGGCCGCCGCGTGCAGCGCCTGCACCACCCCCGGGTACGCGTGCCCGAGGATCATCGGCCCCCAGGAGCACACCAGGTCGACGTACTCGCGCCCGTCGATGTCGGTCAGGTACGGACCGGAACCGGAGGCGATGAAGCGGGGCACGCCGCCGACGGAGCCGAACGCCCGCACCGGAGAGTTGACGCCCCCGGGGGTCACCGCGCAGGCCCGCTCGAAGAGCTCGACCGAACGCGGGCCCGCCGGGAGACCTTCGGCGGGCGCGCTCATGACAGGGCCGCCTGCTCGCACGCGTCGACGAGAAATTCCAGTAGTCGCAGCGCGTCCGGTAGCGGGTGATCGCAGGGATCGCGGATCCAGCGGGCGGGCCCGGTGGTCCCGGCCCCGGCCGACGGCGGGGCCAGGACGTAGCTGTCGCGGCAGTGCCAGCGCAGGCTGCCCCGGGTGGTGAGGTTTTCCGGTTCGCAGTCCAGCCGGCAGGACCACCACTCGTCCTCGTCGACGGGGGCACCGCGGGTCGTCGCGAAGAACAGCATGCGCGCGCCCGCCGCCGCGACCGGACCCGACGTTATCCTCGCCCGCTCGATCATGGCCAGTGCGCTGGCGCCCACGTCGACCGGGACGTCGAGAACGTCGAAGACCCGCCCGGTGACCAGGATCACGCCGGCTTCAGGCCTGGTGGCCCACCATTGACGGATCGTGGCGGTGTCCACGGTGGCCTGCATCTGCCAGGTCGGGGAGACCGGGTGCGCTCCCGGCGCCGGGCAGCCGACCCGGTCGCACGAGCAGGCCCGGCCGGTCTTCAGCCCATCGAGCGGGAGGTGCGCCCCCACGCACACCGGCCAGCCGAGTGCCGCGTAGTTCTCAGCCGCCTGCCCGAGTGGATCGCGCCGGTCGCTCCGGTCCGCCGCCTTCCGGCGGCTGCGGCGCCGCACCACATCGACCATCAGCTCACTCCTACCCGGACTCCGACCGCACCGCCGGCGTCCCGCTTCGATGTTGCCGGCCGCCGGCTCCCGGAGTTCCCGAGAAGGGGCTCCGGCACTGGGCGGGCCAGAAAGGTGCCGAATGGGACCACCGAGGGGCGATCCCGGAGCCGGCGTCACCCATCGTAGAGGACGCCCCACAGCCCGTCCGGCGCAATCGCCGAGGATGGCGGCCATCTCAGCCGACCGGTGGTTGTCCCGCTGGCACCGTTAACGGGGCCAGCCAGCAGAGCCACCCGTCCGCAGCCGAACTCCGGAGCCGGTGAGAACCAGCGCTAGCGGAGCCTGCGGGCCACTTCGGCGGCCCAGTAGGTGAGGATAATGCCGGCCCCGGCGCGCTTGATCCCGGTGAGTGTTTCGGTGACGATCCGGTCGCGGTCCAGCCATCCGTTGGCCGCGGCCGCTTCCACCATGGCGTACTCCCCGCTCACCTGGTAGGCGGCGACGGGAACGTGCACGATGGCGGCGACCCGCGCGATGATGTCCAGGTAGGCCAGGGCAGGCTTCACCATGACCATGTCCGCGCCCTCGTCGATGTCGAGCAGCACCTCGCGGAGCGCCTCGGCCGAACCGGGCGGGTCCTGCTGGTAGCATGCGCGGTCGCCGAACTGCGGCGCGCACTCGGCCGCGTCGCGGAAGGGCCCGTAGAAGCCGGAGGCGTACTTGGCGGAGTAGGCGCAGATGGCGACGTCCGCGAAGCCCGCTCCGTCCAGCGCCGACCGGATCGCGCCCACCTGACCGTCCATCATCCCGCTGGGCGCGACGACGTGCACGCCCGCGGCCGCCTGCGCCACAGCGATCGCCGCGTAGCGTTCCAGCGTGGCGTCGTTGTCGACCTCGCCGGCCGCCGTCAGCAGGCCGCAGTGGCCGTGGTCGGTGTACTCGTCCAGGCACAGGTCCGCCATGAGCACGGTGGCGTCACCCACCTCGGCGGCCAGATCGCCGATCGCGAGCTGGACGATGCCGGCCGGGTCGTCGGCGGCGGAGCCCCGGCCGTCCTTGACGGCGGGAATGCCGAACACGATGAGCCCGCCGACCCCGGCCTCGACTGCCCCGACGGCGGCCTTGCGCAGGCTGTCCCGGGTGTGCTGAACGACGCCGGGCATGGAGCCGATCGGCTGGGGCTCGGCGATGCCCTCCTTGACGAACATCGGCAGCACCAGGTCGGCCGGCCGCAGGGCGGTCTCCGCCACCAGGTTGCGCAATGCCGCCGTGCGCCGGAGGCGGCGGGGCCGGACCACCGGGAATCCTGCGTTCACGCTGAAATGCCTCCCTGATGCGGTAACCGCACCTGCTGTGCTGGCTTACCTGGCCGCTGGGTCACCTGGGGCCGGGTCACCTGGGGCGCTTGCGGGCCCCGCGCCGGCGCTCACTGGGCCGGCGGAGCGGCTCGCCCGCCTCCACGGCCGCGGCCCGCTGGCCCGCGCCGAATTCGGCGAGGGCCTCGACGAGTGAGGCCATCGACGGCTTCGGCGCCGTGACGTCAACGCGCAGCCCGAACTCGGCCGCCGTCTTGGCCGTCTGCGGGCCAATCACCGCGATGACCGTGACCGCGTGCGGTTTGCCGGCGATGCCGACCAGGTTGCGGACGGTCGAGGACGAGGTGAACAGCACCGCGTCGTAGCCACCGCCCTTGATGGCCTCGCGGATCGGGGCGGGCGGCGGAGCGGCCCGGACGGTGCGGTAGGCGGTGACATCCTCCGCCTCCCAGCCAAGCTCGGTGAGCCGCGCGACGAGGTGCTCGGTGGCGATGTCGGCGCGGGGCAGCAGCACCCGGTTGATCGGGTCCAGCACGTCGTCGTAGGGCGGCCAGGCCGCGGCGAGGCCCTGGCCGGACTGCTCGCCGTCGGGGATGAGGTCGGGAGAGATTCCGAAGTCCGTAAGCGCGGCGGCCGTCTGCTCCCCGACGGCGGCCACCTTGACCCCGGCGAACGCGCGCGCGTCGAGGCCGTACTCCTGGAACTTCTCCCGGACGGCGCGGACCGCGTTGACGGAGGTGAAGGCGACCCACTGATAACGGCCGGTGACCAGCCCGCGGACCGCCCGGTCCATCTGCTGCGGCGTCCGGGGCGGCTCCACCGCGATGGTGGGGACCTCCTCGGGGATGGCACCCTGCTCGCGCAGGCGCTCGGACACCGCCGCCGCGTCCGCCTTGGTACGCGGCACGAGGACCCGCCAGCCGAACAGCGGCTTGGTTTCGTACCAGGACAGCCGCGACTGGGCCTGCACCGCGTCGCCGACTACCGCGACAGCCTGGCCCGAGCTGAGCGGGCTCACCCCGGCGACCTTCAGGTCGGCGGTAATGCGCCCGAGCGCGGACACGACCGTCCGCTGGGAGGTGTTCGTCCCGTCCCAGGTGACGGCGAACGGCGTCGTCTCCGGCCAGCCGGCCGCGATGAGCATCTTGCCCAGGTCGGCCGGGCCGGCCTCGGCGCCCAGTACCACTAGCGTGCCGGGGCTGAACGCGACACGGCTCGCCTCCCCGGCATGGATGATGCGCACCTCACCCCCGTCGGCGCCGAGCGGGATACCCGCGTACGCGGGGACGGCGGTCGCGGCGGGAACGCCCGGCACGATCTCGAGCTCCGCGCCGGCTTCCGCGTACGCACGCGCGTCAAGCGCGCCGCCGTCCAGCAGTGGGTCACCGTCGTAAAGCCGGACCGCCAGCTGGCCGGCCTGGGCGGCCGCGACCAGGTCGGGCTCCTTGCCGCCCGTGTCGTCCGCGGCCACAAAGAGCTCGGCGCCGGGGCGCAGTAGCTGGCGGATCCTCGTCCCCGGCTCGTGGGGCGCGACCACTACGCTGGCCTGGCTGATGAGCTGGGCGCCGCGCAGGGTCAGCAGGCCCTCGTCGCCGGGCCCCGCGCCCACCAGCGCGACGCGGCCGGCCGTGGCCGGCGGTGCCTGCTCGCCGGCGGGCGGCGTGGAAGAAACTGGGATGGCGTTCACAAGGCATCTTTCTCGTTGATCGTCTGTACTGGGGGCACGGTCATGAGACTGCCCGCGCCGCCGCGCAGCAACCGTGCCGCGACGTCAAAGCCCAGCTGGCCGGCGGCGCTCGGTGCGGCGTCGCCGCGTTCGCGCAGCACCTGACGGCCATCGGGCGCGATGACCGCCGCTTCGAGGTGCAGGTGCTCCGCCGTTCCGGCCGCGTACGTGCCGATGGGGGCGCTGCAGCCGGCCTCGAGACTCGCCAGCACTGCGCGTTCGGCGGTCACGGCCGCGCGGCTCAGGGCATCGTCGATGGCGGCGAGCAGTTCGGCGAGGTGCGGGTCACTGGCACGGCACTCGACCGCCAGCGCACCCTGCCCCGGCGCGGGCAGCATGTCGTCGGGCTCGAAGACCTGGCTGGCGGCGTCCAGGCGCCCGATCCTGGCCAGTCCCGCGGCGGCCAGCACGACCGCGTCGAGCTCACCCGTCCCGACCTTGCCCAGCCGGGTGTCCGCGTTGCCGCGGATGGGGACGCAGTGAATGTCCTTCCGGGCCAGCATCAGCTGAGCGGCCCGGCGCGGGGAGCCCGTGCCGATGACCGCGCCGGCGGGCAGGTCCGCGAGCTTGGCGCCGTCCCGGGTGACGAGCGCGTCCCGCGGGTCGTCGCGCCGGGGCACGGCGGCCAGGACGATCCCCTCCGGCTGGGCGGTCGGCAGGTCCTTGAGCGAGTGCACCGCCAGGTCGACTTCACCGTCCAGCAGCCGCTCCCGCAGCGCGCCGACGAACACGCCCGTCCCGCCCATCTGGGCGAGGTGGGCCTGGCTGACGTCGCCGTGGGTGGTGACGCCGACGAGCACGACCCGGTGCCCGGTGCGCGCGGTGATCGCCTCCGCGACCAGGCCGGACTGCGCCATGGCCATCGGGCTCTTGCGGGTGCCGAGCCGCAGCACGGCGGGCACGCTCATTCCGCGCTCCCCTCCTTGGCCGACGGCGACATCAGCTGGGCACTGTCGGCATTTGCTTGCTCTGGATCCGCACAGGTGACCGCTTCGACCGTCCGCGGATCAAGGTCGAAGAGAACCCGCAGCGCCTCGTCGTACCCGTCCCCCCGCGGCGAGCCGGCGAGCTCCTTGACTCGCACCGTCGGTGCGTGCAAAAGCTTGTCTACCACTCGGCGCACCGTCCGGGCTATTTCCTCTAGCGCACGGCCATCGAGTCCGTCGGCGCCATGCAGCCGCGCGGCGAGCCGGGTGAGCTCCGCGTCGACCACCTCGGCTGCCTTGGCCCGCAGGGCCACAACGGTTGGCGTCACCTGAATGGCGTGCGCGGCGGCCCGGTAGGCGCTGAATTCTTCCTCGACGATCGCCCGGACGGCGGACACCTCATCGGCCACGCCGGCCAGCGCGATCGCGGAGCGCCCGGCGTCAGCCAGCTCCTCCATCCCGATGACCGTGACGCCCGGCCGCCCGGCCAATTGCGTGTCGACGTCGCGCGGCATGGCCAGGTCGAGGAACACCAGCGGGCGGCCCGCTGCGGTTCCGGCATCGCCGCTGCTCCGGCGCCCGCGTACTTGCCCGCGTGTTTCACCGCGCCGCGACAGCGCGGCCTCGGCGATGTCGGCAGTGATGACGAGCCCGGCCGCGCCTGTGCAGGAGATGACCAGGTCCGAGCCGGCGATCGCGCGCGGCAGGTCCGCCAGGTCGGCGGTGCCGCCACCGACCGACGCCGCGAGCCGCTCAGCGTGCCGCCGGGTGCGGTTCGCGACGGTGACGCGGCCCGCGCCGGCCCGGCTCGCGGTCGTCGCGGCGAGCGCGCTCATTCAGCCGGCCCCGACGACGAGGACGTCACGGCCGCTCAGCGACGGGATGCCCAGTGCGTCGGTGGCCGCGTCGATCCCCACGCTGACCAGGCTGGCACCGGTCCGTTCGATCCCGGTTTCCGAATGGGCCCGCTTGCCCGTGCGCAAGGCGGCGGAGCCGACCTCGCCGAGCACCCGGCCCAGCGTCCCGTTCTGCCGCGCCACGTTGAGCGCGCTGCGCACCTGGCCGAGGATCTGGCCTTCGCCGACGACCATGGAATCGAGCCCGGCCGCGACCGCGAGCAGGTGCTTGACGGCACCCTCTTCGTAGTGGACGTACAGATGTCCGGTCAGCTCGTGGGTGACGATGCCCGAGTACCGGGACAGCAGCTCGCAGACGGCGGCCACGCTCCCGTGGAACCGGTTCACGTCCGCGTAGATCTCCACCCGGTTGCACGTGGAGATGACAAAGGTTCCCGCCACATCGCCGGTGTGGAACAGGTCCCGAAGCAGCTTGGGAAGCGCGTCCGCGCTGAGCGCCGCACGCTCAAGAACCGGAACCGGCGCGCTCTTGTGGCTCATCCCGACCACGAGCACACTCACGTGACTACCGCCTACGCTTCTACCGCTGATTGGGCCGCGGCCGCCGCAGGAAACCGCCCGGTTTCCTTAGCTACGGTACGCAGCACACCCTGGGGGGCGCGCCCGTTTCGCTCCACCGACCGCCGCTGCGCGTGGAACGCGAGGATTTGCAGTTCTATCGACAGATCAACCTTACGCACGTCGACCCCGTCTGCCACATTGAGAACCAGCGGCGCGAAGTTGAGGATGCTGGTGACGCCGGCCGCGACGAGCCGGTCGCACACCCCCTGGGCGGAGCCCGCCGGGGTAGCGATGGCGCCGATCGCGACCTTGTGCTCCGCCACGACGTCTTCGAGATCGTCGGAGTGGCGGACCGCGAGGCGCCCGACCTGAGTGCCGACGAGGACCGGATCGCAGTCCAGCAGCGCCGCGATCCGGAAGCCGCGGGTGGCAAAGCCACCGTAGTTGGCCAGCGCGCGGCCAAGGTTACCGGCGCCGACGATCACGACGGGCCAGTCCTGGGTCAGCCCGAGCGCGCGTGACACCTGGTAGATCAGGTACTCGACGTCGTACCCGACGCCCCGGATGCCGTATGAGCCCAGATGGGACAGGTCCTTGCGGAGTTTGGCCGAGTTCACGCCAGCCCCGGTCGCCAGCTGATCGCTCGAGACGGTGACCACGCCACGCTCGGCCATGCCGGTCAGGACGCGGAGATAGACCGGGAGGCGGGAGACGGTCGCCTCGGGCAGCCGGTCACCGGACGGGGGGGCGTCGGGATAACGATCGCCGGGGGTTCCGGGACCATCGGGGCCGAAGTCGGTCAGGTGATCATGAGACATGCGCCGGCGCTCCTCGGGGGATCGACGCGCGGAAGGCTGGGACGGCGGTTACCGGCCCTGGCCCGCCAGGTGGGTTCCGAAGGCGCCGGCCGACCGCTTCAACGGGTATGGCGGTCAGGCACCAGCGCCTCGTTTCACAAGGTACGCCTTTGTGAACAGATGCACAAAGTTGTGCCTGCGCAGGTCAGTGCCGCAGGGCAGCGCGCAGCCGGTCCTCGCTCACCCGCCAGAAGTCGTGCTGCACGCCATCGACCAGCGTCACCGGGATCTTGTCCCAGTACTCGGCCATGTCCTGGCTGGACGCCGTGATGTCACGTTCCTCCCACCCGACCCCGAGATCCGCGGCGACCCGGGCGATCACCGTCCGCGCCTCCTCGCACAGGTGGCAGCCCGGCTTGCCGAGGAGCGTGATCCGGAGGGCGCGGCCGGGCGCCTCGTGCTCCGCCGCGGCGGCTACTTCTTGTTGCGCCGCTGAATGCGGGTCTTCTTCAGCAACTTGCGGTGCTTCTTCTTGGCCATCCTCTTACGGCGCTTCTTGATGACTGAGCCCACGAAACTACCCTCACTCGACTGTTACGGAAGACGGCCACGCCGCTGTGCCCGCCCCGATGAGGGCGGCTGGGCATAGACCCGGTGTAGAAGATTACCGCGCCGGCCACACCATCCCGCGACGGTCCCGCAAAGGTCCGCGCTCAGCCGGTGCCGACGAAGGCCTCCCGGAGGTACTGGTTGACCGCCTGCTCGGGAACCCGGAAGGAGCGCCCCACCCGGATTGCCTCCAGTTCGCCGGAGTGCACCAGGCGATACACGGTCATCTTGGAGACGCGCATAATCGTGGCCACTTCGGCAACCGTGAGAAATCTGACGTCGCTCAGGGGAGTTTCAGTCGCAGTCATCCCTGCCCCACTTCCGCACGGAGCCGTGCACGCTTGACCGATCGGCGCACCAGTCACGTACGTCTCCAGGGTAAGTCGCGCACGAAAAAGAGCAAGCCAGGATCGCGGCCGATCACGCCTTGTGCACGGCACACCGCAAAACGATTTCGGGAAAAACGCAGGCCAGAGGCGGCCTGCGTTCCTGAAGGGGCTACTGGTGCACGCTAATAATTAATTGCCTTAACGCGGCTCACTGAGCGGCGGGAAATGAATAGCCCGCAGCCGGGCACGTTGCGTCCGTCACGGGCCACCATCCGTTCCCCGTTTCCGGGGCCGCCTGAACGCCGTCTTGGCCGGCCATCCGTGCCCCGTTCCCGGGGTCACCGGAGCGCCGGTCAAGGACCGTCAGACGACGGCTCACGGACACGTCACCACGGGCCGGCCAGCAGCCCGTGCGCGGGAAACACGGCCTTCATCGTGGCCGCGATTGAACGGTCGACCGCGTCGTGCGGATTCGAGCCGGTTTCGTAGCGGACGAAATCGACCGCCGCGCCGTCCGTCATAAGCTCGGGCGGCTCGTTGCCGGTCCGCTCGCGCACGAGTTCACGCCACGCCGCGGGCGTGGGCTCGGCCGGATCGACGGGGCGGTCGCTGGCGATGCCCAGCAGATGGGTCCAGGACCGGGGCACCACCGCCGCGAGCGCATATCCCCCGCCGCCGGTGCAGATCCACCGGCCGCCGGCCGTCTCGTGCGCGAGCCGGTGGAGCATGGACTGGGCCTTGCGCTGCCCGTCGATGCTCACCTCGAGGTGGGCCAGCGGGTCGAGCCGGTGACTGTCGCAGCCATGCTGGCTCACCAGCACCTGCGGCTGGAACTCCCGCAGCAGCGGCGGGACGATCGCCTCCAGGGCGCGCAGCCAGCCGGCGTCGCCGGTCCTGGCGGGCAGCGCGACGTTGACGGCGTAGCCTTTCCCGGGCCCGGTCCCGGTCTCGGACGGCAGGCCGGTGCCCGGGAACAGCGTGGCGGGGTGCTCGTGGAGGCTGATCGTCAGGACCCGCGGGTCGTCGTAGAAGGCCGCTTGCACCCCATCGCCGTGATGGACGTCGACGTCGACGTAGGCGATCCGGTCCGCTCCCTGCTTCAGCAGCCAGGCGATCGCGATCGCCGGGTCGTTGTAGACGCAGAACCCGCTGGCCGAGCGGCGCATCGCGTGGTGCAGGCCGCCTGCGATGCTGGCGCCGTGCGCGGCAGCCGAGGCCCACACGGCCCGGGCCGCGGCGAGCGTGGCCCCGGCCACCAGCGACGACGCCTCATGCATGTACGGGAAGACCGGGTCGTCGGTCGTGCCGAGACCGAAGAGAACGGACCGCGGGTCCAGGGCCTCGCCCCGGGCGGCACGCTCGCCCGCGTGCCGGACGGCCTCGATGTAATCGGCGTCGTGCACCAGCTCCAGTTCCTCCTGGGTGGCTGGCCCGGGGGCCGTCACCGTCACGCCGGGCGCGTCGAGCACGCCGAACTCACGCGCCAGCGCCATCGTCAGCTCCACCCGTACCGGTGCCAGCGGATGACCCGGGCCGAAGTCGTATTCCGTGAGCCGGTCATCCCAGCTCACCGCCAGTGAGCACGTCAAGGTTGCCTCCGAGTGCCTCGTCTGCGCCAGGCTGCCGCACACGCCCGGTTACCAGCCCCGGCTTTCCGGCCTGCCATCAGCCGCCCGCGAGATCCCGGCCCCGGTCACGCGCGGACTCTATCGCGGCGAGAAAAGCCGCCCGCACCCCGTGCCTCTCCAGCTCCCGGATGGCGGAGATGGTCGTGCCGCCCGGCGAGGTCACCGCTTCGCGGAGGATCACCGGATGCTCACCCGACTCGCGGAGCATCGTGGCCGCCCCGAACACCGCCTGGGTGACCATCTCCATCGCCGCACCGCGTGGCACCCCGAGCAGGATCCCGGCATCCACCATCGCTTCCACCAGGAAGTACACGTAGGCCGGCCCGCTGCCAGACAGTGCGGTGGCGGCGTCCTGCTGCGATTCCGGGATGCGCAGCACCTTGCCCACTGGCCGGAGCAGCTTCTCCGTACGGCGCAGGTGCGCCTCACCCGCGTGCTGGCCCGCGGAGATCACGCTCATCGCCTCGTCCACAAGGACCGGCGTATTGGACATGACCCGGACGACAGGGACGTCACCGATAAGGCGGCGCCCGATGAAGACAGTGGTGATACCCGCCGCCACGGAGATGACCAGCCGGTCAGATGAGGCCGGGATAAAGGCGGCGATCTCGTCCAGCAGCGCGCCCATGTCCTGCGGCTTAACCGCCAGCACGAGCGTCTCCGCGGTCTTGGCCGCCTCCGCCGCGCTTGGCGTCTGCACACCGTAGCGTTCCCGCAGCTCGGCGGCGCGGTCGGCACGCCGCGCGACCGCGAGCACCTCGGCCGGCGGGTGACCGGCCCGCAGCAACCCGGACAGCAGCGCCTCGCCCATTTTGCCGGTACCAAGGATCGCGATCAACGGATACCTCCTGTGCTAGCCCGGGGGGGCGACCCCCCGGAACCCCCCGCCGCGCTTCGCGCCCCGCTGCGGTGACTCGCCGATACACCGGCCACTCGCCCGGGCTAAAGCCCGGGACTCGCTGGGCCGGTATGAACGCCTCACCGTAACCTCCGCTTCCCGCGGGTGGTACCGACCGTACACCGGCCGCTCACACGGGCCGGAGGCCCGGGCCTGTGCTGGCCCGGGGGGCGACCCCCCGGAACCCCCCGCTGCGCCTCGCGCCCCGCTGCGGGAACTCGCCGATATACCGGCCACTCGCCCGGGCTAAAGCCCGGGACTCGCTGGGCCGGTATGAACGCCTCGCCGTAACCTCCGCTTCCCGCGGGTGCTACCGACCGTACACGGGCCGCGTTCATCCGGGTCTGGCGGCGCGGGGGCGCTGGGCCGGTGCGAGCGAGCGCAGGAAAAAAGCGAGGTTACCCGGGCGCTCCGCGAGCCGGCGGACAAGATAGCCGTACCAGTCGTGGCCGTAGGGCACGTACACGCGGACCTGGGCCCCCGTGCCGGCCAGGCGCTGCTGCTCCGCGGGCCGGATGCCGTACAGCATCTGGTACTCGAATCGGCCCGCGGGCCGCCCCGACATCAGGGCCAGGGTCGTGGCGATGTCGATCAGCCGCGGGTCGTGGGTGGCGACCATCGGATAACCCGTCCCGGCCATCAGCCGGCGCAGGCAGCGGGCGTAGGACAGGTCGACGTCCTGCCGCCTGCTGAAGGCGACCTGGTCAGGCTCTTCGTACGCGCCCTTGCACAGCCGGACCCGGGCACCCGTACCGGCCAGTTGCTCACAGTCGGCCTGGCTGCGCCGCAGCCGGGCCTGGATGACACAGCCGAGATCGGCGAAATCGGACCGCAGTTCGGCGGCGATGCGCAAAGTGGCACCGACGGCCATATGGTCTTCCGCGTCGAGCGTGACCGTGGTGCCGGCGTCGCGGGCAGCGGCGCAGATACGCGCGATGTTTTCCGTCGCGGTCTTCTCCCCGTGCTCGGGGAGGAACAAGCCCACCGCCGTCGCCTTCACCGAAACCTCACAGTCGCCGCGGGCGGTGAGCCCGGCCACCGACAGCTCGCTCAGCAGCCGGACATAGGTGCGGGCGACCCCTGCGGCCTGGCCCGCGTCCGTGGTGTCCTCGCCGAGATAGTCGAGCGAAACCAGGAGGCCAGCGGCGCGCAGCGCGCCGGCCACGTGCACCGCGCCGGCCGTTGTCTCCCCGGCCACGTACCGGTCGACGATGGCGCGGGTCTGCGGAGCCGTGGTAATGACCTGGCGCAACCGTTCGCTGGACGCTGCGGCCAGCAGGGTTCGACGCAGCAAGAGGGAAACCTCCGTCGCAGGATCCATTCCGTCACGGCCGGCCCAGGAGCGAGCGCCGGCCGAACGATGCCTTGTCGATCGTGACGTTCGCCCCGGCGTCCGGCGGCACGATCACCTCCTGGGCGGCGGCGACGCCCCCGGCCAGGAGCGTCGCGTCCACCGGCACGGTCCGGCGGACTACGGCCAGCGCGATCGGGCCCAGCTCCCAATGGCGGGCGGCGGACCCGACGAAACCGACCGCCTTGCCGTCCAGCTCAACCGGATCCCCGTGCGCGGGCAGCCGGTCCGCACTCCCGTCCAGGTGCAGGAACACCAGGCGCCGGGGCGGATGACCGAGATTGTGCACCCGGGCGACCGTCTCCTGGCCCCGGTAACACCCCTTGGACAGGTGCACGGCGGAGGAGATCCAGCCGACCTCGTGCGGGATCGTCTTGTGGTCGGTATCCAGGCCGAACCGGGGCTCGTGCGCGGCGATCCGGAGCGCCTCGTACGCCCACATCCCGGCCAGCCGGGCGCCGCGGCCGCGCATCTGATCGGCGACAGCGGCCAGCTCGGCCCGTGGGACCACGTAATCGGTGCCGACCGGGCCGTCGGTCACGGCTACGGCCGCTTGGGCCGCTGGCCCCGCGGGCCCGGCGACCTCGGCGCTACCCGGGCCGGCCACCGTCAGCACGGCGTAATCGGCGGTCACGTCGCCCGTCTCGACCCGGAGCATGAACCGCATGGAGTCGAGGAACTCCGCCAGCGGCGCGGCGGTCCCCGGCTCGACGTGAATCCAGGCGGCCGTGCCGTCGTCGGTCAGGGTGAGGTGGTGCTGCACGTGCCCGGTCGGGCTCAGGATGAGCGCGCGGGTGGTGGTCCCGGACGGCAGCGCCTCCAGGTGCTGCGTGGTCAGGCTATGCAGCCAGCTCAGCCGGTCCGGGCCGGAAATCCGGACCACGCCGCGCTGCGAGCGGTCCACCAGCCCGGCGTCGCGGGTCATCGCGCGCTGCTCGCGCACAGGGTCTCCGTAGTGCGCAGCGACACCGGTGTCCGGTCCTTCAGCAGGAACGGCGCCGGGCGCGGCGAGAAGCGGGCTGTTCATGGTCCTAGATTACGCATGGCTGCCCTGGGTTGAGCGCCGTCGCGCCGCCCTCAGCCGGTCACCGGCTCAGGCGGTCACCGGACGGCATTGCCCGCAGCGGCCGAACACCGTCAGGTGCCCGACGTCCGTCTCGAAGTCCTGCCCGGCGTCGAGCGCCGTGACCAGCGGCCGCACCGCCTCCGGGCTGACCTCGGTGACCTTCCCGCAGCTCCGGCAGACGAGGTGAACGTGGTCAGCGTCCGCGGCGAGATGGTACGTGGGCGCGCCGTGCCCGAGATGCGCATGCGTCACCATGCCGAGCTGCTCAAGCAGTTCCAGCGTGCGGTAGATGGTGGAGATGTTGACGCCGCGGGCGGCCTGGCGGACCTCGGCCCCGACCTCCTCCGGGGTGGCGTGCCCGAGCCGGGCCACCGCCTCGAGCACGAGCTGGCGCTGCGGCGTGACCCGGTACCCGCGGGCCCGCAGTTGCTCATCCCAGGCGTGCGGGGCGCGTTCGGTATCCCCGGCTGGCGCCATACCCGCAGTTTAGTAGCGCCGGGGCCAGGCGCCGCCCGGAACGGCCTGCGGGCCGCGCGTTCCGCATGACCGCCGGGACGGGCACGGGGACGCCTGCGGGAGTTCGTCTTGCTTCGGCGCCCCGGTGTGACATAGCGTGCGTTTTAACGCGGGAGAGGAGGTGGTCCAAAGCATGCATAGATGTTGGACTCGCGAGGTGGCTGTCCGCTAGCCGCTAACCCGCCGGCGCGCGCACGACGGCAGATGCCGTAACGCGCGGGCGACGCCCTTCCGCCTCCTTTCCTGAGGTGCAGATGGTCGTCGCCCTGACGTCCCGTGGGACGGCGGTCGGCAATCCCGGACAGACACCGGCCCCCCGGGCTGACCGGCCGTGTCCAGCCGGTCCCCGCTCGCAGCGCTCATCCTGTGCGCCGCCGCGGGAGGCGCCCGGGGGTTTTATTTTGCCCAGCGCCGACTTGCACTTCGTCAGCCGACCCGTTTGAGCTGCGCGGAGATATGCGACTGCAGCGGCTGCCCGACAGCGGCCATGTCGTACGCCCAGCCCAGGTCCTCGCCGATCAGGCCGTACAGCCGGCGCCCGGCGGTCACCTCCTTGGCCGAGGACGTGCGCGCCACGATGTCGGTGGCCAGATCGACGCGGTGGCCGGACACCTCTCCGAGATAAATCTCCGTGATGCCGGTCGGGTGGGCCAGCACCAGCTCCACCTTTCCCTCCGGCTGCGGGCGCCAGAATCCGGCTTCGGTCGACAGTGGCGGCCCGATCCGCCCCTCGGCGTCGAGCCGCCACGTCCGGCTCGTGTAAATGAGGTAGGGCTTCCCGTTATGGCTGAATGACACCTCCTGGCCGAACTGGAAGCTTTCGATGGTCGGATAGCCGCCGACCCCTGCGCCTTCCCACCGGCCGAGGAGGAACGCGAGGGGCGCGAGGTCCGGATGCAGCTCGGCGTCGTGGTCCCCGGCGGTCCCGTAATGATCGTTCATGCCGGCCAGGTTAGACGGGCGGGGCCCGGCGGCCGGCACGACCCGCTTAGATAAGTGCCCCGAACCGGGCAGGGCCTGGTGGCTCAGCGTCCGGCGCGGCGCGATTCGTCCAGGACGTACAACCGGGCTCCCTCCGGACGCCCGGGCGGTCCGGTTTCCTCCGCGTCGTCCGGCTCGGCGGCCGCTCCGGCTTCCGTCTCGCCAGCCGCTCCGGCTTCCGTCTCGCCAGCCGCTCCGGCTTCCGTCTCGTTCCCGGCCTGCTGCGGGTCCGGCCCGGAGGGCGAGCTGTCCATGACCGGCCAACCCCGTGAGTACAGCGACTTGGCTGTATCGGGCCAGGATCGCGGGCCTGGTGAGCTCCGTCCGGGCCTGTCGTACCCGCCGCGGTAGTCCTCCGCGGCGGCCCAGTCTTCTATGTCGTAGACGTCGTATACGCCGCCGGCGGCCGGCCGCCCGACGGGGTCACTGGGACCACCAAGGCCGTCAAGCTCCGCGGTCCCGGTCGGTTGACCGAGCGCAGCCAGGACCGCTCCCGGCCGGGACCGTTCGGGATATTCCGCGTCCGTCCCGGCCGTTTCCCTGTCCGCGCCCCTGCCCGCATCCTTGTCCGGCTCGCCGGGCGCGTCAGGAGCCGGACCGGTGGCGGCGCCGGGCATCCCGGTCATCCGCGCAGACCGTGATCGCCGTGGCGCGACGCCCGCGGCACGGAAGATCCACACCGCAGACGCGCCGCTGAGCAGCGCGATCACGGCGAATGCGGCCAGTATCACTGCCGCGCTCAGCATGCCGTGCATGGACCGGAGTGTATGGTCCGCACGGCTCCGTAGCCGGGTGCCGCGCCGACGGTTAGAGTGCTGGGGTGGCAGTACGGTCTCTGATCATCAAGGTCACCGCGGGCAAGGACGATCCAGAACGCTGCAACCAGGCGTTCACGGTGGCCGCAGCGGCGGCCGCCAGCGGAGTGAAGCTGTCACTCTGGCTCACCGGCGAATCCGCCTGGTTCGCACTCCCGGGCCGGGCCGACGATTTCAGCCTCCCGCATGCTGCCCCCCTGGCCGACCTGCTCGCGGCGGTACTCGCCGCCGGTTCGGTGACGGTGTGCACGCAGTGCGCGGCGCGCCGGGATATCGCTGAGCAGGACCTCATCGAGGGCATCCGGATCGCCGGCGCGGCCACCTTCGTCGCCGAGGTGACCGCCGACGGGGCGCAGGCCCTGGTGTATTGACGCAGCGCACTGACAGGCCTGCTACGGCGTGACCGCAGCCAGGCGCTCGCGGCGGAGCGTCAGAGCGAGCTCATCACTTTCGGCCGGCAGCGGCCGCAGCGGGCCCGCGACCCAGCCGAGCAGCAGGTCGGCAAGACCGGGGTTGCGCACCAGGGCCGGGCCGTGCAAGTACGTACCGACCACCCGGCCGGCGTGCGCGCCCTCGGTTCCGTCGCCGTTACCGGTGCCGAGCGACACCTCCGCGAGCGGGATGGCGTTCGGCCCCAGCCGGGTGACGCCCTGATGGTTCTCGAAGCCGGTCAGCGCGGGCACCCCCAGCACTGGGTCGACGTTCGCGACGATCTCCCCGACGGCACGGTGGTCGCCCCGCCCGCTGCGGATGTCGAGGATCCCGAGGCCCGCGGTGGGCTCACCGTCCGCGCCGCCGAACTCGTGGCCAAGCAGCTGGTAGCCGGCGCACACCGCGAACAGAACGGCACCGCGTTCCGCCGCGCCGGCCAGGCCGCCATCCGCGCGCAGCCGCCGGGCCGCGAGCACCTGCGGGAGGTCCTCGCCCCCGCCGAGCAGATAGAGGTCGCCGTCCCGGGGCACCGGCTGGTCCGAATTGACGAAGACGGGCTCCACGCCGATGTCCCGCAGCCGGGCGCGGCGTTCCAGCACGAGAAGGTTGCCGCGGTCCCCGTACGTGCTCAGCAGGTCCGGGTACACCCATACCAGGCGCAGGTCACTGGTCACGCGGCCCTCCCCAGCACCGTTCGGATCTGCTGGAACGCGGTGTAGTTGCCGATCACCTCGAGGGTGCCGTGCCCGACCCGGTCCACGGCCTCCGCTACGCCCGTCACGATCTCGAACGTGACGTCGTCGGCTTGCAGCCGGACGGCGAGGTCGGTCCGGCGCTCCCCTCCGACGAACACCTGCCGCCCGCGCAGCCTGCGGTAATCCACATCCCACAGCCAGGATGTGTCCCGGCCGTCCGGCACCTGGGCGTTAACCGCGAGCATCACCGGCTCGGGCGGCGGGCGCAGCACGTCGAGAGCCTCCAGCCAGCCGGCCGGGTTCTTGGCGAGCAGCAGCCGGATTGCCACGCCGCGCCGTTCGACGGTCGTGTACCGGCCCGCCACGGAGGTCACGTCGCGCAGCCCACGCAGGGCGTCCACCACGTCGACCCCGAAGACTTCGGCGACAGCCAGCGCGACCAAGGCGTTGGACCGGTTCGCCCGGCCGGGCAGGGCGAGGCCGAGCGGCCGGACGCGCCCAGCCGGGTCGATGACGTCCTCGCCGGACAGCGCCCAGCGGACCGGAGGCCGGGAGAATGAGCACTCGTGGCACTTCCACTCGCCGCCGGTCCGGCGCAGGTGCGAACCACAGCGCGGGCAGCACCACGAGTCGTCGTGCCAGCGCTGCCCGGCCGCCACCCAGGTGACATTCGGGGCCTCGCATGCGGCCCAGGCGATTAGCGGATCGTCGGCGTTGGCGACGATATGGCAGTCAGGAGCGGCGGCGATGGCTTCCCGCCAGTGCCGGGCCAGCAGCCAGATCTCGGCGGCCCGGTCCATCTGGTCCCGGCTGAGGTTCAGCAGCACCAGCACGCGCGCGTGGGTGACCCTGAGGACGTACGGTATGTACTTCTCATCACACTCAAGCACCGCGATGGTCGCATCGGGTGCCTGGCCGAGCGCGGACGCCATGCCGGCTTCCATGTTGGCGCCGAACGCGTTCGAGGCGATCTGCTCACCAAGCGGTGCGAGCGCCGCCGTGACCAGGCGCGTCGTAGTCGTCTTCCCGTTGGTCCCGGTGACCAGGACGACCTGCCGGTCCTGCGCCAGCATAGCCAGCAGCCCGGGCTCGAGCCGGAGCCCGATGACACCGCCGATCACCGAGCCATCACCCCGGCCCGCCAGCCGGGAAACTCGGCTGGCGGCTCCGCCGACGCTGGTCGCCAGCCTGGCTCGCAAGGGAAGCTTGTTCATCCCGGCCGATGCTATCGTCACCCGGACGGCCAGTCAGCAGCATCACCCGGCAGGCGCCGACCGCCAGAAAACGTGACAAACCGGCGCGGCCAGGAAAGGACCGTCTCGAGCCAGCCCGGACCGGCGCTGACGCGGCCCGACACCTGCATGAGCGCCGCCGCGTGGCGCAGCGCCTGCGCGTGGTCCATGCCGGGCATCACCTGCGCGAGGTCGGCGGCAAGCGGCCCGGGACCGTCCTCGCCGGCCAGGGCGGTCCAGGCCAGCCGGCGGTTGGCGGCCAGTTCCATCGACAGCGGGTGCCGGCGCAGGGCCCGGATCCGCTGCCCGGCCCGGATGCCCGGCCAGTCCGGCAGGGCGTTCAGATCGAAGTCAAGGGGCGGGGCATGGTCGGCGGGTGCCAGACCGGGGCCGCTGAGCGGGCAGAGCCGTTCGATCTCGTGCAGCCAGCGAAGCTGCGGGATCACCCAGGCCGGACCGGACCGGGTGGCGGACGGGACTCGGCCGGCCGGACCGGCCGCAGGTCCGCCACCGGGGCCGGCGGCGCGATCCAGCCTGATCGCCGCCGCGGACGCCACCATCTGGCCGAACCGGGACGGGTCGTAGCTCATGCGCAAGGCCGCCGCCCGGACACCGACCCGGTGGTCGAGAATCCGGGCCAGCAGGCATTCGCGCGCCCGGGCGCCGGGGCCCCGCCACCGGCGGCACAGCGGCGGGGGAACGGCCGGCAGCAGATTGTCGGTGAGGAAGGCCAGCAGGAACGCCTCGGTCCACACCCGCAGCCAGGCGTGTTCGGGTGAGGTGGCGAGCAGTTCGGCTTCGCGGAGCTCCGCCAGATGGCACGCGCGGCCTTCCCGGCAGGCTCGTCCGTAGGCCACGGAGCGGCGCCCGCTCAACAGCGGCGTGACATCGCCGGGTGCGACGGTGCCGGGCACCGTTGTGGTCAGATCGGCTATCCATCCGTAGCGCGGCGGTCCGGCATCGCCGGCGAGCAGGACCGCCACCTCGGGGGTGAGGAGCGGCACCTGGTCCGCCCACTTGGTCGCGTTCTTGTCCGCGTTCTTGTCCGCGCTCGCGTTTTCAGACTCGGCGGCTGGCATCCGGTGCACGATTCTTACGGCCGCGTTCCGCGACGCATCCGGCAGGAGGCGGGCCGGGCGCGGCTCGGTGAGCACGGCACCTTCGCCGTGCGCCCCGAACTCCGCCAGCATGGCCGCGAGCCATTCGGCCGCATGGGCCGCCGGACGGTCCTCCCCCTGGTCACGCAGGATGGCCCGCGCCTCCCCCAGCACGAGGACGTGCCGGAGCGGCGACCCCCGCGAGCTCGGTGACTCCTGTTGCCGCGCACGGAGCCGCAGGTATTCGGCGAGCCGGATCAGCAGGGCCCCGGTGACGAACGCCCGGTCTTCGGCGGCGCCGATGTCGTGCAGGGCCAGTACGGCGGGGCGGCGCAGAAGCACGCTCAGATCGGCGGGATGACCGCCGTCGAGGAAACGGCCGGCCAACCCGGTCCGCAGCGAACCGAAGCGGGCGTCGGCCAGGCCGCGCAGCCGGGCCCGGGTCCTGCGATCGTCAGCCGGCCTCGCGGATCACGCCGGTGACCGCGGCGTGCAACTGGCCGAGACCCGGGACGGCCGGCGCACGGCCCACGGCCCAGTACGCGGGCCGGCCGGTGTGCAGATCCCAGCCGGCAGCCTCGTAAACGCGGGGCAGCGCCAGCGACACGGCCAGGGAGAACAGCTCGTCAGCGCCGAAGGCAACGTCCAGCAGCCGGCGCACCAGCGCGATGTGCGCCTGCAGCGGGTAGCCTGGCTCCACGGCCAGCGGGCTGATGGTCAGCGGTACAGCATCGGGATCACAGGGATTGATGACCGTGACCGGGGGGCCGCCCCAGCCGGCGGTGACGGTCTCGTATCCGGAGCCGGCCGGGTCGACAGCCAGCCACGGCAGCCCGAGCCGGGTGAGCTGTGTCAGGATGTGCCAAACCGAGCCAGCGGAGTCCACAGCACCAGCAGGATCCGCGCCGCCAGCGGAGTCCGGAGCACCAGCGGCTTCGGCTCCAGCGACCGCGGCTCCAGCGACCGCGGCTCCAGTAGACCGCGGCTCCACCAGCTTCGGGTCCAGCGGCCGGGAAGGTGCCCGGATCGGCGGCCCCGGTCACGTTCAGGCCGGGAACGCCGAGCCGGGGCAGGCCAGCCAGGGCCGCGATCGTTCCGGCCGTGACGAAGAACGGCGACCGCGCGCCATCGCCAGGATCGTTCCGGGTGGCCGACATCGCTTCGTCCAGGCTCTGCGCACCGGTCCCGCTGCGCAGGCGGTACGGATGGGGTTCCAGTTCTGCCGACCCGGCGAGCAGCGGGGCGAGCACGTCGAGCTCGTCTGGGCCGGAGGCGCCGGCCAGCACGCGGACGCTCCAGAGGCCGCCGTCGCCGAAGTCGCCCCGCTCGGCCAGACATCGCTCGGTCCGATCCACGGCATCGGCCTGCCGCTCCCGATGGCGGCACAGGATCTCCGGTTCGGTGCGCAGCCCGGCGTTCTCCGCCGCGAGCAGGTCGGTGGGTTCCGCGACGACCAGCCAGCCGAACGGCCGCCGCATTAGCGCGATCAGAGCGGTCTCGAACAGGCTGGGGCCGGCGACTAGCTTCGGCCACTGGGGGTTCGGGTCCCGGACGGCGGGACATGGAGCCCAGACCAGCCGGGCGAGGTCCTCGGCGCAGCCGCCCGCCACCGGAAGGCCCCAGGCACCGGGCGGGAAGAGCAGCGGCGTGGGCTCCGGGGCCACGCCGATGCGCGGTTGGTCCGGGTGCTCGCCGTGCGCCGCGACCGTAGCCGGGAAGGTATCCGAGGGCCGGGCAGTTCCCGCCGCGGGGCCAGGTTCGGGCGCCGGGCCGGCATCGGCTGTGCTGCCCGGATCGGGAGGACCTACGGTCGTGATCAGTTCCAGCGGGGCACCGTCGCCTCGCGACAGCCAGCCGATCACGATGCTCCGGCCGGCCGTCACGGCGGCCAGGGCGGCGGGCAGGACGGCGGTGAAGTCACCGTCCGCCCAGGCAGCGGGACCGGGCGCGGTCATAGTGAGGACGTGCCACCACGGCCCGGCCAGACGGTTGCTTGTCGCTACATGTGACTGTCCGATCACAGATCGTGCTTAGCAGGCCGGCCCGCACACGCGCTACCGCATCGGCCATAGTCACCTCACCGCAATGAGTCCGGCCACCCGGGTATCACCTGTCCGGGCGGCGGCGCCAGTCCAGCCGTTCCGGTGGGGGACCGAGATTGGAGGGCAGCTGTTCCGCTCTGTCCCGCCAGCTCAGCGGCCTCCGCCCGGCGGGCGCCGGATCAGCCCCGTCCCGGGGCGGCGGCGGCCCATCGGGATGCCGAGCCGAGCGCTCCACCCGCCCTGGGTCCGGCTGGGACAGGTCCGGCTGGGACGGCACCGGCCCGGCATCGCGGCCGGAAGCCTGCCCGATGCTCCCCTGGGTGATCCGGCGCGCCTCGTCCAGAGAGGCTAGCGTCGCGGTGGGAAGGCTCATGATGGCCGGATTGGCGTCCACCGCCACAACCTGCCGGCCGCCGGGGGCGGAATACGTGACGAGCATCGCGCTGGGCGGGAGCTGCTGCAGCTCATGCTGCTCGACGACGAGCTCGCGGGACCGCTGCACGGTCCGGGCCTGCGATTCACTGTCGCCGACCGCGCTCGACGTACTGACTCCCCACGCCGTGCTCTCGCTGATGCCCTCGGTGATCGCCTCGGATTCGGTGTAGCCGGTCGAATGGCTGGAGTCGCTGCTGCGGGAACTGGTTTCGTGACTGATCGGGAGGAAACTGCTGTCCCGGCTGGCGCCCCGGCCACGGCTGCGCCCCGAGGTGTCCGTGACCGAACTGGTCTGGGCCAGGGAATAGGACGTGCCGACGGTACTGGTGTAGGAGTCGCCCCTGGTGTCCGTGACCGAGGTGCCGACCGTGTCGGTGAGCTGCGAAACGACGAAACGGTGCTCCGTGCCGATCTGCTCGCTGGCCGCCCTGGCGTCAGGCGCATTCCCCAGGCGCATGAACGCTACGGCCGCGTTCCCGCGCCCCAGCCGTTCCCGGACGCTGGCCGGGATCGACCGGTAGCCGATCACCAGCCCGGTCCGGGAGGCCTCGCAGGCATCGGCCAGCCGGTCCAGCACGTCGCCGCGCAGTTTCTCCGCCCCCAGCAGGAAAAGCGTGTGCTGCCAGGGCGCCCCGGCGGCAGCTCGGCGGATGATCGCAGTGAGCGCCGCGACCACGTAGGTACTCAGGACCGCATGGCCGGCCACGCCGGCCTCCCGGTCCATCGCCACCACGCGCAGCCGGGACCGCGGCGTGGACGCGAGGGCAGTGCCGACCCCGTCCAGCTTGCGCAGCCGTGACTCCATGGCCCAGGCGCGCCCGACCACCACCTGCCCGGCGCCGCGGCCGAACATCACGGCCAGCTGGTCGATCTGCGCCTCGGTAAGCAGCCCCCGGCGGGCATCCTCGCGCGGGTCGCCGATCTGACCGAGCACCCGTAGTGCGGCGTTGACCTGCGCCACCGTCGGGTCGCCGTCCAGCAGGCTGATGACGCGCTCGAGAATGGCGTTGTCACGGGACATCCCCTGGGCGGAACCCTGCTCGTCCCCCGCACTGGCGGCCAGCGACAGCAGGTCCGCGAGCGCCGCCGGGTCCAGCCCGGTGCCCAGGTCCATCCGGGGCAGATCGTCGGGCAGCACCCAGACCAGCGGGTCGATCCCGGCGCGGCGGGAGACGGCGAGGAGGTCGCGGGCCACGGCGCCGTCGGTGAGGTCGACGACGGTCAGCTCGCCGCCGCCTTTCAGCCGGGCCATCCCGATCATGGTGAGCATGGCGGACCAGCCGGACAGCGTGCCCCCGGCCACGTCGACACGATCGATGTCACAGGCCAGCGACATCGCATACCAGTGTTTCTGCCCCTCGTAGGCGGCCTGGCGCGCCTGCCAGGCCCTGGTGTGGTCGGCGTGCTGGGCCTGCCACTCGAACAGCCGCGCTTCCTGGAGGCCCCGGATGGTGCTGACCCGGCGCTCCTCCCCGGCGACCCGGGCCCGTATGGCCTGCTCACTGCGCCGGATCTGGCGGGCCGCGAGGACGGCCCCGGCCAGGCCCAGCAAGGCCCCCAGCCCGGACAGGGACGGATTGAGCCATCCCAGCACCCCGAAGGTGATCATTCCGGCCGCCAGGACAATCGCACCGCCGAACGATGCTCTGAGCGGGCGGTCCAGCCGTTTCTGCTCGCGGCACTGAGCCGCCACCCAGCCCGGATTGAGCTGCTCCCACGGCGGCGGGGTCGGCCCGCGCGGCGCCGGTCCGGGATGAGGATGGAGGAGGGCGTACTGCCAGCCGAGGTAGATCCGGTCGGGCCGCAGCGCCGGCGGCTGCCCGCTGGGCGGGCGGTGGCCGGAGGGGTTCGCCGCCGTCATGCCGTCTCCTGCGCGGCGAGGCCGGCCGGGCTGACCGGCGCCGACGGGACGCCGGCGGCGGGCGATGGTTGGGGAACGCTGGCGGGCACGGTCCGCGCCGTGGCCACCAGGCGCGCGGCGGGGTGCCTGACCACCAGGGTGAATTCGCCGCGGCCGAGTTGCTGCAGCTGGGCCGCCGGCACCCGGGGCTGACGGGTGAACGAGGGCGGCGCCGCCCTGGGTGCCCTCGCCTCCGTCGCCGTGGCGGCGTGCTTCAGGGAACCGGGCAGCGGACTGGCCGGGCCCGCGGGGTCCATGGGGAGCACCGGGTTCGCCCGGCCCGACGGACCCGGCAGGCTCGCCGGGCTCGCCGGCCCGGCGGTGCCAGGCCTACGGCCGGGCCGGCCGGCGGGCGGCTCAGGGGGCGGCCCGGCCCAGGGTGCCGGGATGAGCTGCTCCCCGGTGTGGCCAGCGAAGCCCTCGGCGCTGTCGGCGTCGGGCATCCGGTGGATGACCAGCGCGTTCACCTGCCCGGCTACGCCCGCACCGGCCCGCGCGGACGTGGTGGTCAGCACGACGGGCAGCCCGGCCTCGGCCCCGCGGCTGATCAGGTCCCGGAGCATGGGCTGCGGAAGGCCCTCGCAGTGGTCGAACCAGGCGATGCCGTCCCCGTCGACGCCGATGTCACGCAGGTCCTCGTCGGCGGCCAGGATGTCCTGGCCGACCAGCCACGCAAGGCGGGCCGCCGCGCTGGCGTGCCCGGCTGAGCCCAGGGAGAAGAGCACGACGGACCGCTCACGGACAACCCGGCCGATATCGATGTGGGTGCGGGCGGCGGAACCGGCGGGCCGGAGCCAGCGCCCGAGCGGGGAAGCCCGCAGCTGGGGCAGCTGGCTGGCCGCGGTCATCAGCAGCGCGGGATCGGTCCGGGCCTGGCTGGCCGATGCGCGGGCCCGTTCGGCGATCTGCGGCCGCCGCGGGTGGTGAGCAGGCACTTGTTCCAGCCGCGCCTCCAGCGCGAGCGGATCGAGCAGGTGCGCGACATCATCGAGGACGGGGATTCGCGGGTCGGCCGGGGCCGCCTCGATGAGCTCGAACACGTCCGTCAGGTAGGCCGCGAAACTGCGCCGGTAATGGTCGACCGTGCCGGACCAGTTGAGCATGGCCGTGACGAGCGAGGCGCGCCGGGCCGGGCTCCCGTAGCGGAACGGCTCGTACGACGCCGGGCCGGCCGCACTGAATTCGTAGAACGGCGCGCCGGCCACGGCACAGACGGCCGACAGCGGCTCGGAAAGATCGGTGCCGCCGCCCAGGTTGACCACGATGACTGGCTTGCGCAGCCGTACGGCGGCGTACACGAGCTGGAAACTGCTGGTCGTGGTGCCAGACCGGGCCGCGCCGGTGACGAGCACGCTACCCGCCATCTCGGGCCAGGCCAGCGCCGCGGGCCCGCCGGAAAGCTCGTCCACCCCCAGGCAGGCGCCACTCCTGGTGACGACCCCGCCAGAGCGCACCGCACGGGTCACCACGGCGCGCCGGAGGGCGGCGATCAGGCCGGGGCGCGGCGGGCGGACATCCCACTCGTCCGTGTGCAGCCAGTCCAGCCAGGCGGCGAGCGCAGCTTCCGCCGCGCCCGCCATCAGCGCGATCGGGAGCTGCCGGAGCAGCCAGTGGCCCATGTCCGCGTAGGCCACGCCGAGGTGCAGCAGCCGGGCGGAGTGGCCGAAGATCCCGCCCAGGTAGGAGGCCACCCGCGCGGGGCCCGCCGTGAACCCCGAGACGGCCGCCGCGGGCCCGATCGCCAGCGTCCACACCAGCCCGGCGACGGCCGGGGCGGCCAGCCAGGCTGGGCGCCACCGGCTCACCCTGGTCACGCCGACGAAGACGAGCGCCAGCACCAGCGTCAGCTGGGCGAAGATCACATGCAGGATCACCAGCGCGATACCGATCGCAGCCAGGAACTCACCACGGCGGGGCGTATCTGTGGGTATCACGTAGCGTGCGTGCCGTGGCGCGCGCTCCGCCGCTGATACCGGCTCGGCTGGCATCGGCATTAGGTTCGCAGTAATCGACAGGGTGTGTCCACAGGCTCGGCGTATCCGGGCCACGGGCACCGTGAGCGGTGTTCCGCGGGCCGTAAGGTGGCCGACGGGGACGCCGTTCTCGATCGATACCTTGAAGAAGTCGGGACGCAGCATCACCACGGTCAGGGCCACCGGGACCGACGAGTCGTCGAACCTTATGGTCACCGTGATCGCCGACTGCCCGGGGGCAAGGTGCAGGCCGCGGGCGATCGACGGCTGCGGCGCGCACAGCTCCACGTTCAGCGCGGCCGGGCGTCCCGCCGGGACATGGGCAGGCGCACCGTCCTGACCGTCCTCGCCAGCGGGCCCGGCAGGCCCGGCGGGGGGCGTGGACAGCACCTCGTCGAGCGCGGGAACCCAGCTCGATTCGCCGTCCTCGTCCCACGCCGCGCTCACCTGGCTGGCCACTGGTTCGCCGCAGCCGGGAGCTTGCGGCAGGTAGGCGGTGGACATCGCCACCGGGGAGCCGCCCGACGTCCACAGGCAGCGGATGACCCGGACCTGCGTACCCGGTGCGAGCCCCAGGGCCAAGCAGATGTCCTGCGGCGCTGGGCGCCGCGACACGTGCTTGGCCTGGCAGACGATCGCGTTGCCCATCGGGTCGACGCTGGTGCTGAGCCCGGCCACGCCCTCGATGGCGACCTGGTACTCGGCCGGGCTGGCCCGGTACAGCTGCCCGTCCGGCAGCTTGCGCAGCAATGACCGCCGGGAAAGCTCCTCGACGGCGACGTCGATTTCCGCCACGCTCACGTTGAAACGCCGCGCGAGCACACTGCGCCGGGGCAGTTTCCAGCCTGGCTCGCGGTGCACGAGAGCCGCCGCCATCCGGTCTGCCAGCACCCCCGCGGCCGACCCCCGGGCACCGGGATCTTCCCCGCCCGGCGCCCCATAATCGTTCCCTGCGGCCTGATCGCCCTTGGCTGCTGTCCCGCCCACGCCCTCCAGCCCGGCGGTCATTCCACATTTTGCCGGGAGACCGCCACGACCACCCGGCCGGGGACGATCATCAGGCCCACCTCGGCCCTCCTGGGAGCGGGCTCTGCCGACTCTGCGAAAACCACGGTCTTGCGCCTCACCTGGTGCCGGGCTGTCAACGGGGGACGGGACGGTGCGTCGCTACCAGCACAAGGCCGCGTCCAGGTCCATTGATAGCCAGCCGCGGTGAAGCCACGTTGAACGCTGCCATGAATAAAAGCGACTAGCGGGCAACACGTAGGTGAACTCAGCACGCGAAAACCCCGCCGCCCTGACGGGTGTCAGGGCGGCGGGGCCATTTGCCGCTGAGCCGGGTGACGGCTCAGACGGTCACCTCGACCTTGGTGACCTTTCCGTATTCGGCGGAAACACTGCGGTCGGCGCGCGCTCCCCCGGGCGCGAGCACCCGGAGCTTCCACGTGCCCGGGGCGGCGAAGAAGCGGAACCCGCCGTCCTCGCCGAGCGGGACCTCGGCCACGAATTCGTCACCGGTGCCGAGCAGCCGGGCGTACCCGGTCGACAACGGGGCGCTGCCGCGCACGACGCGTCCCTCCACCACGGCCTGGTTGCCCGCGTCGGTAGCGGCGGCCGCCGGCACGCCGCCAGCCGGCGCGCCGCAGCCGTCGCCCGGGGTCTGGTTCGGACTTGTCATCGGGCATCTCCCAGCTCGATCGGAACACCCACGAGCGAGCCATACTCGGTCCATGAGCCATCGTAGTTCTTGACATTCGGCTGCTCGAGCAGCTCGTGCAGGACGAACCAGGTATGCGCGGAGCGCTCACCGATCCGGCAGTAGGCGATGGTGTCCTTGCCGAAGTCCAGGCCGGCCTCGTCGCCGTAGAGGGTGCTCAGCTCCTCGTCGGAGCGGAAGGTGCCGTCCTCATTGGCCGCCTTGGACCACGGGACGTTGCGCGCCGTGGGGATGTGACCGCCGCGCTGCGCCTGCTCCTGCGGGAGATGCGCCGGCGCGAGCAGCCGACCGGCGAACTCGTCCGGGGAGCGGACGTCGACCAGGTTGCGCTTGCCGATCGCGTCGAGCACCTCGTCCCGCTTGGCCCGCAGTGCGGCGTCCTGCTCGGACGCCTGGTAGGTCGTGGCCGGGCGCTTCGGCACGTCGGTGGTCAGCTCGCGCGAGTCGAGCTCCCACCTCTTGCGCCCGCCGTCGAGGAGCTTCACGTTGTGGTGGCCGTACAGCTTGAAGTACCAGTAGGCGTAGGCGGCGAACCAGTTGTTGTTGCCGCCGTAGAGCACGACCGTGTCGTCGTTGGAGATGCCGCGCTCAGAGAGCAGCTTCTCGAAGCCGACCCGGTTCAACGAAGTCCCGGCGTACCGGGTCCTGCAGGTCCTTCTTCCAGTCAATCTTGATCGCGTTGGGGATGTGCCCCTTGTCGTAGGCACTGGTGTCCTCGTCGACCTCGACGAGGACGACCCCGGGATCACCGGCGTGCGCTTCCACCCACTCTGCGTCCACGAGGGCTTCGGAGCGGCTCATAACGTAAAAACCTCCTGATGTGGATCAGGCCGCCGCACTTCGCTGAGACGGCCGGATCCGGCGAATGAACAGATACATCTGGCAGCCCAGGCAGAAATCGAACACGGCGTTGAGGAACGCGGCCGCCAGGGCCATGGCCGTAAAGGCGATCCCGACGCCGGTGAGGCCGACCGCATAACCGATCACGCCGATCGCGGCGATGACCAGCCCTACGCCCTGCGAGAACCGCGGCGGCGCCGACGGCTCAAAACGCGTCGGCGGCCGGAGGCGCGGGCGGACCAGGAAACGGTAGATGAGGCCGTACGGCGCGTACCGCATCCCGGCGATCGCGCCGACCGCGAACACCAGCGTCTGGGCGAGCAGCAACCAGACGCTGGCGGTGGCCAGGGAAAGGGCCAGCACGATCGTCGTGATGACCGCGCCGAATCTGGGCCCCCGGGCGTCAATGTCCATGGTTGCGCTCCTTGATGCTGACGGGCGTAGCCGGTTGGCTCGCTGCCGCCGTGTCCCGGTGCAGGCATGCGCCTGCCCGGATGACCGCTGGCCAGCAGCACTGTGCGGGAGTCAGCAGCCCATACGGCGTGGATGCGACGGCCCAGCCGTCGATTCGGTGCCTCGTGCGCGGGCTGCTAACGGGTGAACGGCCGACACAGCGCGGTCGCCACCCGGCAAAAGTCCACGGCGCGCCGCTTCGTCAGCCTCTGCGCTGTCCCGGAAAGCACGTAGACGATCGTATGCGGGGTCAGCGCGGCTGTCACTCCCCGGCCAGCGACAGTATGTATAAATTTCGACCGTTTTAGTAGGTTGAACGCCCGGACGGCCATGACTCATTCCCCGGCCGGGGCCGCGGCCGATTCGCCGCCGGTTCCCGCAGGCTGACGGCCGCCGGCCGGCAGCTGGCTCAGCGCGGCGATGACGTCGGCCTTGCGCGGCAGGCCACTCGCCTTGCGCGCGATTGCGCCGTCCGGGCCGAGCACCAGCACGGTGGGCGTGGACAGGATGTTCAGCCGCCGCACCAGGTCCAGCCGCGACTCGGCGTCGATTTCCACGTGCTGCACGCCGTCCACCAGGCCGGCCACCTCATTGAGGGTCTGCCGCGTGGCCCGGCACGGAGCGCAGAAGGCGCTGGAGAACTGGACCAAGGTCGCCCGCGGCCCGAGATCGTGCCGCAGATCGGCCGCGGTCAGGACATCACGCCCGGCGGGCGCCTGGCCGGGGGGCGGCACGACGCGCAGCCGTCCCTGCCTCCGGCGCCAGGCCAGGCCGAATGGGGTCACCACGGCCAGCACCACGACCAGCGCTATCACTCCTGCGGTCATACTTCCTGGAAAGCGCGGAAGCGGCGCGGGCATTCCGCGCGGCCGCCCCAGCACCGCAGCAGAGCCCCCGGCCGGCCCGTTCAGCTGGGCAGGAAGGTCACGAGCTGCCGGTTGCCGGCCGTCACGTCGAATCCCTGCACCTGCGACACCGGGACCCACGAGGAGCCCGGATACCAGGCCGTCGCGGCACCGTGGGCCACCGTCCAGCCGGCCGCGGCCAGGTGCACGCCCTGGGAGTCGGTGACCCATAGCTGGCAGGTCGTGCCGTTCGGCACACCGGATACCTGGATGTCCATCGCCGTACCCCACGGCTCCTTGTTGTACCGGACCGTCGCCGTGATGCCGCGCAGCGCGCTGGTCGTCCGCGCCGTCTGCCAGCTCGCGGGCGGGATGGACGCCGTCGCGGACGGACGGCCCGGGGCCGGGCTGGATCCGAGGCGCAGGCGCACGGCGCCGGCCACGGCGATCACCACCGCGGCGGCGGCCGCGACGGCCTGCCAGCGCCGGTTCCGGCGGCGCCGGGCGGCGGTCAGGCTCACGAGGGACTCGACGAAATCTTCCGCGGAAGCCTCGTCGGCGAGCAGGGGCTCGGCGTCCTCGCGCGATATGCGGTCGATTTCCTCCGCGCTGACCCGGGACAGCAGGGCCGGGAGCCCGGCCAGGCCGGCCATTTCGTCCCGGCAGTCACGGCAACCGGTGACGTGCCTGTCCACCTGGGACCGTTCGGCGGGATCGATCGCACCGAGCACGTAGACACCGAGTGCCTGCCGGGTGTCTGTGCAATCCCAAGCCGGCGTCATGGCGCCAGTCCTCTCTCCTCCAGGGCAAGCTTGAGCGCCTTGAGCGCGTAAAAGGTGCGGGACTTCACCGTGCCCGACGGAATCCCGAGGGTGGCCGCCGCCTCCGCGACGGAGCAGCCACGGTAATAGGTCTCGATGATGACCCGGCGGTGGTCGGGCCGCAGCGAGGCGAGCGCCTCCGCGACCGCCCACGACTCCAGGGCGCGGTCGGCGTCGTCGGCGGCCGGGACCAGTTCCAGCGCGCCCTGGCCGACCTCGGGCGGCCGGGACTGCCGGGCCCGGTAGGCGTCGACGGCCAGATTCCGGGCGACCGCGAACAGCCAGGGCCGGGCCGGCCGGGCCGCCAGCGCCTCCGGGTGCCGCCAGGCCCGCACGACCGTTTCCTGCACAAGGTCCTCCGCCCGCTGCCGGTCACCTCCGGTCAGGTGGAGCGCATAACGGAGGAGAGCGCCGCCATGTTCGGCGTAGAGCGCCCGTACGTATGCCTCATCGGCTACCGCGCCCGGCTGGGCAGCGGATCCCGAGCCTGCCACGTAATGGACTACGCCTGCGGGCCCGGATCGGTTCACGACACGCCGGCAAATTTCTTGCCCGCACCACCGCCGGGCCACCGGGCTGGCCGTAGCGCGGGACCGCCGCGGGCCGCCTGGTCACGAATCGCTGGTGAACGCCACGTTCGCCGCGGACGCGCTCGGCGGCCGGTCCGGCCGGCTGCGGCAGGTCGTCCTAGCCGCCCGCGAAAGGCGGCAGCACCTCGATCACGGCCGTGTCGGCCAGGGCGATCTCCTGATGCGGCCGGACGCCCGCAGGCTGGCCGTCGACGAGGAACGACGACCGGGCCAGTACGCCGCGCAGGCGCTCGCCCCCGTCGTGGTCCCGGCTCTCCAGGGCAGCCGACAGCGCGTCAGCGAGCGTGCCGGCGTGGAGCGACTCGGCGGCGACACCGGCGGCATCCTTCGCCGCCGCCCAGTAGCGGATAGTCACCATGGCCATATCGGCTATCCTCACTCACAATGGGATCCGGGCGGCGCTGCCCCTGGGTCCCTCTGTGTTTTAACAGGTTAGTGCCGGTGCGCTGGGCGCCGCGAAGGAGAGGTGGAACCGCTTGAGCGATCTGCTCCTGCTGACCGGGACGCTGGAACCGTCCACGGAAGTGCTACCCGCCCTCGGTTTGCTGCTGCATTCGGTGCGCGTCATGCCGCCGGAAGCCTCAGCGCTGATCGATGCTCCGCCAGGAGAACTGGTCCTGGTCGACGCACGGCGTGACCTGGCCCATGGTAAGAGCATCTGCAAGCTGCTGCTCACCACCGGCCTGGACTGCCCCATGCTGATCATCGTGACCGAGGGCGGCCTCGCGGCGGTGAGCGCCGACTGGGGCGCCGATGATGTGATCTTGAACACGGCGGGCCCGGCCGAGGTGGAGACGCGACTGCGGCTGGCGCTGGGCCGCCGGGCCCGGAACGCGGCCGCGGAAGCGCCCGACGAGATCAGGTCCGGCGACCTCACCATTGATGAGGCCACCTACTCCGCGCGGTTGCGCGGGCGGGCGCTGGACCTGACATTCAAGGAGTTCGAGCTGCTGAAGTTCCTCGCCCAGCATCCGGGCCGCGTCTTCACCCGGGCGCATCTGCTCCAGGAGGTCTGGGGGTACGACTACTTCGGCGGCACCCGGACGGTTGACGTGCACGTCCGTCGGCTGCGCGCCAAACTCGGCACCGAGCACGAGGCGCTGATCGGCACCGTCCGGAATGTCGGCTACCGCTTCGTGCCGTTCAAGGGCGCCAGCGACGACCAGCGGGACAGTCAGCCGCTTGCGGGAGACGATGAACACGACACCGGACCCGAGGACGAATCAGGGCTCGGTGACGTGGCCCGCCTCGACGCCGCCCGCCCGGCGGCCCGCGTCAGCGAATCAGGGCTCGGCGCTTCCACCGGACGCTGATCAGGCTCTCCCGGCGGTCTCCGCTGGCGCGCTGAGCCCCGCGCAGCGGGACGAGGTGCTCCAGCTGGCCGCCGCGGCCACGGCCGGCGACGGGGTAGCGCCGCTGTCCGAGCACGTGATGCTGCATCTGCGTTACGGCGGCGGGGACGGCCTCGATCTGACGTCGGGGCTGGCTGGGCACGTCACCGGCTACGCCCATCTGGAAGTAGATGAGTCCGGCGTGGCCGGCGGCGAACTGGTGGTCGACCCGGCTCATCGGCGGCGCGGAACCGGCCGGGCGCTGCTCGCCGCGATGACCACCCGCGCCGCAGAGCGCCCCCTGCGTGTCTGGGCGCACGGCGACCTCCCGGCTGCGGCACCCCTGGCGCAGGCCGCCGGGCTGCACCGCGTCCGCGCCCTGTGGCAGATGCGGCGGTCACTGCGGGATCCGCTGCCGGAACCGTTGGTGCCCGCGGATACCCGGCTGCGGACGTTCGTTCCGGGGCGCGATGAGGACGGGTGGCTGCGGCTCAACGCCGTGGCGTTTGCTCACCATCCCGAGCAGGGCGCGTGGACCCGCGCCGATCTGGACGTGCGTGAGCAGGAAGCCTGGTTCGATCCGGCGGGGTTCTTCCTGGCTGAGCGCGGCGGGCGGCTTGTCGGCTTCCACTGGACCAAAGTGCACGACGCAGCGACGGGCGAGGTGTATGTGGTGGGCGTCGACCCGGCGGCGTACGGTGGCGGCCTCGGCCGCGCCCTGACACTGACCGGGCTGCGCTACCTACGGGACGCGAGGGGATTGACTGAGGTCATGCTCTACGTCGACGAGTCCAACCGCGCCGCGGTCCGGATGTACGAGGCGCTGGGCTTCACCCGGACGGTCACGGACGTCATGTACGGGACTGCCTGACACGGGTGCGGCTGACATCACGGCAGGGACCGGCGACCGCTGGCCGACGGGACAGACTCCGCCGTCAGGCGATCCGGCCGAGCACCTTGACCGCCGGACGCACGCCGAGCACGGCGTCCAGTTCCTCGTTGGTCAGCGGTCCGTCGCTGGCGGCCACCGCACCGAGAACCTCAGCGTACAGTTCGATCTCGTCGAGAGCTACCCGGTCGTGAAGACGAAGATCGACGTACTCTGGCACCGCGTTCACCTCCGTCGCCGCTGACGCTTTACGCCTCCGCCCCAGGTTACGCCGTGCCGCGCCCCCCGCGCATGACCCATCAGGGCCATTCTGGGACCACCCTCCCGTGCGGTTTAACTCAGACCAAGGGTAACAATTGCGCGAAGTGGCGGATATTGCGATCACTGACCCGGCAGGGAACGCACATGGGGGACTTTCGTGACCTTTTGCGCGTGCGCGAGTGACGGTCCGCACGCGCACCGGCCGCGGCGCGCCCCGCCGTCATGCGCTTCGCCCGGCATCGCCACGGGGAGCGACCGGTCATGATGGACTAGGCACAGAACTGGCTACTCTGCGTCTGCGGGCCGATACGTAACGTATAGTGGAGGCGGCCTTGCAGACCCTTCAGAAGGCGCATAACGGGGCACTTAGACGTTTCGGTTGCGCCAGAGGGTGCTTCGGGACAAGAGTCATGCCCATATCGATCCCCGCGCACCCGTACAAGGTTCCCGTAGCTATCCCGCGGCCGATCAGCTGGCCCGCGATAACGTGCCTCCAGGTTTCCTTCCAGCACGCTCCCCGGATATAAGGTCTTCGTGAAGCCATGAACGAAAATAGCGATCTCCTTCCCAATCTCGCCGCCCAAGAAGACGCTTTCGAGGTGCAACTGCGCGGTTACAGCCGTCGGCAGGTCGACGAGTTCGTCGCCCGCTGCCGTAGCCAGGTCCGCGAGCTTGAGGAACGGCTGGGCCATTCTCTTGACCATGGCGAGCAGCTCCGTCAGGAGGTCAAGGCACTCCGCCAGCAGGCCCTGGGCAACAGGCCGGCCCACGAGGAGGTCAGCGAGCGGATCTCGCAGATCCTGAAGCTCGCCGACGACGAGGCCAGGGCGCAGAAGACCCGTGCCGACGATGACATCAGAAAGCAGTTGCAGGACGCGCAGCAGGAAGCCGACCGGACAAAGATGGAAGCCCGGGATCAGGCCGAGCACATGCTCACCGCCGCACAGGAACAGGCCGAGCGGGCCATCTCCACGGCACGTTCGGATGCGGAGAAGACGAGGAACACGGCCCGCGCCGAAGCCGATCACGCTACGGCGGACGCGCGCACGAAGGCCGACAGCGTACTCTCCAACGCCAAGTCCCAGGCCAAGCAGATCCTCGACGAGGCCACAGCGCGGGCCACGGCCATTCACGACGGCGCGGAGCGCAGGCTCAACCTGCTGAGCACGCGGCACGCGGAGACGATCCGGCGGCTCACCGAGATCCTGGACGGCGTATCGGGCCTGGTCGCGGCGGAGACAGCGCGTCCTTCGCTCGAGGACGAGGTGGATCAGAATGTCGCAAAGGCCATCGCGCAGAAGGCCGCCGAGGCTGCGGCGGCCGACTCGCCCGGTCCGAACGGCGGGCCCGGCGCCCCCGGCGGGCCGGCCAGGAACAACGGCCCCGGGGCCCCGGTGGGCGATGGGACCGGAAACCAGCGCGGCGGCCCCGGGAATCCGATGGCGGCCCCGGGCGGCTCGCGGCCAGCCAACGGATCCCGCGGGGAGAACCCTCCCGCCAGGCCGGGGCGCCCCGCACCCGTGATGCCCTCCGCGGCGGCCCACTCCGGCGCCGCGAACCAGTCCGGCCCGCCGGTACCCGGCAAGCCGGACCCGCTCCCCTCCGGCCGGGGCGGGCATGAGGCGCCCCGGGGCGGCGCTCACATGGCCCCGCGGGCCGCACGGCCGCCCGCTCCGCCGGGCAGCCCGGGCGCGTCAGCCGGCGACCGGCCGTCTGGCCCAGCCCGGGCGGCTGGCCCCGGTCCGGTTCCCGAGACCGAGGGACCGGGCGGACGGCGGACAGCCCCCGAGGATCTCGCCGGGAACCGGCGGCCAGGCGGCGCGCGGAGCCACGGCGCTACCCAGGCGGACGGCAGCCTGACCGGGAGCATCGACTCGGACGAGGTGACGGAAGGCGTCCGCATCGTCCGGGAGCGGCGGCAGCATTAGCAACCCACTCGGCCGGGGCCTGGCCGGGGCCCGGCCAGGGATTCCCGGCCAGGCCCCGGTCGCATGACCGGGCCCGTTACGTGAGCGTGTCGAGGCGGCGGAGAATTACGCCCTCCCGCAGCGCCCATGGGCAGATCACCAGTTCGGGGACGCCGAACAGGTCCACCGCGGCGTCGGCCACGATGGCCCCGGCCGACAGCTGCGGGGCCCGGTTCGCCGACACACCCTGCAGCTTGGTCCGTTCCGCCAGCGTCATCGTGGGCAGCCGGGCCGCCCACGTGGCCGCGTCCGTGCTGCTCAGGACCCGCCGCACGTAAAACCCCTCACTTGACGGGGCGGCGCCCGCGATCCTGGCCAGCTGCCGGAACGTCTTCGACGTCGCGACGGCACGATCGGGCCGGCCGTAGCGCATGATGCCGCCGACGGTGCGGGCTATTTCGGCACGCACGTGCTTACGCAGGTCCCGCGTCTGCGCGGCGGTCGGCGGGTCTGCCCGGAGCCAGTCGCGGGTCAGCCGGCCCGCACCGAGCGGCAGGGACACCGCGACATCGGGATCCTCATCGACACCAGACGCGACCTCCAGTGATCCGCCGCCGATGTCCAGGACCAGCAACCGCCCCGACGACCAGCCGAACCAGCGGCGCGCGGCGAGGAATGTCAGGCGGGCTTCGTCCTCACCGGCCAGCGCCGTGATCCGCACGCCCGTCTGCTTGGTGATGCGGTTGAGCACGGCGTCCCCGTTGACCGCGTCCCGCACCGCGGAGGTCGCGAATCCGATGAAGTCCTCGACGCCCTTGTCCTCCGCGATCCGGATGGCCTCGGCCACGAAAGCGCCCAGCAGGTCTTCGCCCTTGGCGGAGAGCCGGCCGCCGTCTTCGAGACGGTCGGCGAGGTGAAGGTCGGCCCTGTGCGAGAACGCCGGAAGAGGGCGCGCGCCCGGGTGCGCATCGACGACAAGCAGGTGAACGGTATTGGAACCCACGTCGAGCACCCCAAGTCGCATACGTCGACGCTACGCCCCGGTGCTGGCCAAGCTCCCGCCAAAGGCTAAGTTGTACTGGCCATGGACGTAGCTGACGGTGACACGAAAGACGTGACGGCGGAACGCAACGGCGATGTGTCCTACTGGTGGCGGGCCCGGGGTGGCTTCCCGCCGCGACGGCCGTCTCTGCCGGGACCGGCCAGCGCCGACGTGTGCATCGTCGGTGCCGGGTTTACCGGGTTGTGGACCGCCCACTACCTGAAGCGGGCGGAGCCATCACTGCGGATCGTCGTCCTGGAGGCGGCATTCGCCGGTTTCGGCGCGTCCGGCCGGAATGGCGGCTGGCTGACGAGCGCGCTGCCCGGCTCGCGCGAGCGTTACGCGCGCGGCCCGGGCGGCCGGGACGCCGTGCTCGACCTGCAGCGGCAGCTCCGCGAGACGGTGGACGAGGTCGCGCGGGTCTGCGACGCGGAGGGCATCGACGCCGATCTGGTCAAGGGCGGCGAACTGGCGGTAGCGACCACCCCCGCCCAGCAGGAGCGGCTGCGTGCCGAACTGGCGGCCGACCGGGACTGGGGCCTGGGTGAGGAAGACGTCCGCTACCTCGGGCCGGCCGGGCTAGCCGGACGCGTCCGCATCGACGGCGGCCTCGGCGCGCTCTACTCCCCGCACTGTGCGCGTATCCAGCCCGCCAAGCTGGTCACGGGTCTCGCCCAGGCGGTCGAGCGCGGCGGCGTCGAGATCTACGAGGCCACCCCGGTGACCCGGATCGTCCCGCGCCCCGCCGCGGGAGGGGCATCGGCTGGGACGGCCCGTACACGTCCGGCCATGGCCCGGGCGTGCACAGTATTCGGCGACGTCACGGCGCGGTTTGTGCTGCGGGCTACGGAGGGTTTCACCGCCCGCCTGCCCGGCCAGCGCCGCACACTGCTGCCGATGAACAGCTCCATGATCGTGACCGAGCCACTGGATGACGACGCGTGGCGGGAGATCGGCTGGGCCGGGTACGAGACCATCGGCGACGGCGCGCATGTGTACATGTACGCCCAGCGGACCGCCGACGGCCGGATCGCGATCGGCGGGCGCGGCGTCCCCTACCGGTTCGCTTCCGGCTTCGACCACCGGGGCGTGACCCAGCCCGCGGCCATCGACGCCCTGGGGCAGGTCCTGCGGGCGCTGTTCCCGGCCGCCGCCCGGGCCCGCATCGACCACGCCTGGTGCGGCGTCCTCGGCGTGCCCCGCGACTGGTGCGCGACGGTCACGGCGGATCCGGCATCCGGGCTGGGCTGGGCCGGGGGGTACACCGGCCACGGGGTCGCGGCCTCCAACCTGGCCGGGCACACGCTGGCCGACCTGGTCGCAGGACGTACCACCGACCGGACCGCACTGCCCTGGGTGGGCCACCGCACCCACCGCTGGGAACCGGAACCGCTGCGCTGGGCCGGCGTCCACAGCCTCTACGCGCTGTACCGGGCGGCTGACCACGCCGAGGGAGGCGGCTCCGCGCGGACGTCCCCGCTGGCGCGGATCGGAGACCGGATCTCGGGTATCCCCTGACGGCAGCGCCCCTCGGCCCGGCTCACGGCCAGCCCAGGCTCGCCTCGGCCGCTCTCATCTCGCGATCCAGCTCCGCTGGATCCGCGGCCCCGACATAGTGCCCGGGAAGCGCGGTGAACAGCGGGAAAGCCCAGAACATCTGGCTGTACGTGCCGTACATGATCATCCAGTCGGGGTGCCGCCGCCGGAGGTTTTCGACCATCTGCCGGTACCGCTGGGCGGCATCACCATGGTCCCCGTCGGTCACGGCCATCCGCCCTCTCCGCCCGCAGATCCGGCGGTGCCCGCCGTGGCCGCGATCATGCTATGGCTTTACCCTGGGGATTTGCAGTGTTGTCGCGGGATGAGCGTTCGGGTGCGGCAGGATCATCTGGTCGTGCGGCGGCCTGCCCCGCAGGTCCCAGCGGAGAATCCAGTAAAAGTCGACAAACGGTGCCATCGCGGCCGACGGCTCACGGCGGGTGAGGCTGAACTGGGATGCCGCCGCCTTCTGGTGCAGCACGCCCCGGCCCAGCGCGGTATCCGCCGTCGCTATCGCCGGACCGGCCCCGCCACCTGCCATTAGACCAGCATAGGCGTCGCATTTGTTCAAGACGGGCCGGTCCGGCCGCCGTAGCTTCGACGGGTACCCGGCGAGAAGGGTGCCCGGCGAGAAGGCAGCCACCGACAGGAGGAAAACCTGGTGAACCTGCACGAAGAGATGGCGGCAGCCGCCGCCCAGGACGCACGGGTGGTCAGCGGCGTGCGAGCGGGCCAGTTCACCGCGCCCACACCCTGCCCGGACTGGGACATGCACGCCCTGCTCAACCACACGATTCTATGGATGGCGTTTTCGGCCGAACGCCGGGCGCGGGATGAGCCGCTCCCCGACGGCCTGATCAAGCGGGACTTCGCTGCCGAGCCTGGCTTCGCGGCCAGGTACGCGGCCCAGCTCGACGAGGCCATCGCGGCCTGGTCGGACCCGGCCGCCTGGTCCCGCGACCTCAACGTCATGGGCTCCCCAACGCCCGCCGCCGACATCGCCGCGATGCTGCTCGCCGAGATGGTCCTGCACGGCTGGGACATCGCCCGGGCCAGCGGCCAGGAATACTCCTGCACCGGCGCGGTGGTGACCGCCACGGCGGCGGCCGTGGACGCCAACGCGGAGCTGTTCCGGCAGTACGGCGGGTTCGCCGCGCCGGTGCCGCTGGCCGAACCGGTCTCGGCCCTGGACCCCGTGCTGGCCGCATCCGGCCGGGATCCACGGTGGACGCCCGTGGCCTGACGGAGCCAGGCGGTCACATCTGGGTTTCGTCCGTGGGCGGACCGTCCCCGACCGCGTCCGCGATCCCCCGGAGTCCCGGATGGGCGACAAGGTCCTCGAGGAACACCGGCTTGCCGTCTTCGTCGGACAGCGGGATCCGCCAGTTGGGATATTCGTCCATCGTCCCGGGGACGTTCTGCGGCTGCCGCTGACCCACCGCGTCGGGCAGCGATACCCCGATCAGGACGGACGGCGTCCGGGCTAGATAGGCGTACAGGGCGACCACCTGATCGGTGAGAGGGGGATCTCCGTCCGGCGGGAGCAGCCCCTCCTCTGCCAGGGCGGACCGCCACGCCGACCGTGTTGCTTCGGCGTCGGCCCGTTCGTCTTCCACGGAACGGGCCAGCACCCCCAGATCGGCCCGGAGCCCGACGTACTCGCCGGTCAGGAAGGCAGCGGCCGGCGGCATATCGTGCGTGCCGATGGTCGCCAGGCTGTTGCGACGCCAGTCCCCCGGCGGCAGCGGCGTCCCGTCGCCGCGGCGCTCGAACCAGAGCATGGACGTGCCGAGAACGCCATGGGCGGCCAGGTAGTCACGGATCCACGGGTCGACGGTGCCGAGGTCCTCGCCGATTGCCAGCACGCGGGCCGCAGTCGCCGCGCGCGCCAGGACTCCCACCGTCCCCACGTGGTCGTAACGGACGTAGGTACCCCGGTCCGGGGTCATACCCGGGGGCACCCACCACAGCCGGCACAGGCCCATCACATGATCTATCCGGAGTGCCCCGCCGTGCCGTGCCGCGGCGGTGAACAGGTCGGCGAGCGGCTCGTACCGCTGTTCGGCCAGCCGCTCAGGATGCCACGGCTGCGACCCCCAGTCCTGGCCGTGCTGGTTGAACTCGTCGGGCGGCGCGCCGACGGTCACACCCGAGACGAACAGATCCTGATCGGACCAGGCGTCCGCACCACCTGGGTGCGCGCCGACGGCCAGATCCTGGATGAGCCCGATACCCATGCCGGCTTCTCGCGCGGCATGCTGCGCCGCGGCCAGCTGACCGTCGGCGAGCCATTGCAGCCAGGCGTGGAAGTCAGCCTCCCGGGGCAGCCGGCCGCTCTCGATGGCGACCGCATCCGAGGCGGGCCAGGCCAGCGCGGCGGGCCACGCCCGCCAGTCCGCGCCGTATATTTCGGCCAGCACGCACCACGTGGCCCATTCCGTCAGCGCCCGGGCCTCACGCTCACGGTAGGCGTCGTACTCCGCGGCTCGCTGCGGGCTCATCGGTACCCGGTGCAGGATCTTCAGCGCGGCCCGCTTCGCAGCCCAGACCGCGTCCCGGTCCAGCAGGGATCCGGCTTCGCTCGCGGCCTTCAGCGGTCTGGCGAGCGCCGCGACATGACCGCGCTCCCGGTCGTCGAGGGCGGAATACTCCGGGATGTCCTCGATCCTTAGATAGAGCGGGCTGATGAACCGCCTGCTCATCGGCAGGTACGGGGATGTGCTCACCGGGGGCACCGGCTCGGCGGCGTGCAGCGGGTTGATCAGGATGAATCCGGCGCCCAGCTCACGTGCGCTCCAGGACGCCAGGTCAGCCAGGTCGCGGAAGTCACCATGGCCCCAGGACGCACGGGAACGGACCGCGTAGAGCTGGATGGCCAGACCCCAGGACCGGCCCTCCGGGACCGGCGCGGCCAGGTCGGCCAGGTCCGGGCCGGTCGCCGGCAAGGGCGCCGCCGGGGGATCGCCGAGGGCGGCGAGGATCGCCTCGATCGTTTCGGCCGACACCGTGACCTCGTGGCCCGGCGACGAATAGTAGGACGTCGTCACTCCCCTGGCCTCGGCGGCGCGCATCAGTTCCGGCGAATTCATGGCCCCATCGTTCCAGGCCTGGGAATCCTGGCCGCATCATGGGGCCGCATCTGCCACGATTCCCCGGGGATGTGGGGAGTTCGGCCCCGTGCGCTGACGCTGTTAACCGGCGAGGAGGTCCACCTCCGCCTGGTAGAGCAGGGCCGGGTCGATCCCGGTGGCGGTGAGGTGGCCGTTCAGTTCCAGGCTGAGCACGCCATGCAGGCGAGTCCAGGCCAGCAGGGCGCGCAGGAGAGTGGCCCGCGGCAGCCCGGACGCGCCCGAGCGGGCGTGCCATGGTCCGAGTTGCGCACTCAGCCCGGGCGGGACCGCTGGCCCCGGCCGGGAACCACCCATTGCGGCGAGCACGCTGAGGAAGCTGTCCATGCTCCGCTGGGCCGCCGGGATCACCCGCCCGGGTTCCAGTTGGCCGGAGCCGACCAGGCCGGAAAAGACCAGACGATAACGGTGCGGATCGGCCAGCGCCCAGGTCCGGTAGGCGCCCGTCACGGCCTGGAACCGGGCCACCGGCGGCGCGGGCCGGCCCGCGGCGGCCTGGAGCACCTCGGCCAGGTCGTGATAGGCGTCGACGATGACCTCGGCCAGCAGATCGTCCCGGCCGGCGAAGTACCGGTACAGGGCAGCACCCGACATACCCATCGCCTTGGCGATGGCGTTGAGCGAGAGCGCCTCGGCACCGCCCTGGGCGATCTGCCGCATGGCCAGCCGCTTGATTTCCGCAAGCGTTTCCTGCCGGTAACGCTCGCGCCGGGTCAGCGACCTGTCCGTCATCCCATCCCGCTCCCCGGGTTGACATCCCAACGCGTATTAACAGATCATTACCTTAGTAATAGATTCTAACCTAATAAGCAGCCGCACCGGACGCGATTGGCACGCCGGGGAAGGCCGCCCTGCGTGTCGGTTTCGAACGCGGGCAATGCCTGTGATACTTTGCGGCATTGTTGCTCAGAGCTCCCGCAGCGGACTTTTGGATCTGATCATCAGCGCGGGCCCGGAGGGGGCCCCGCAGTGATCGGACCAACATGTCCTGACTCAGAAGTTCCGGAAGGCCTGTCATGAACTCTGCGTGCGTCGTCAGTGGCTGATCTCCATGGGCCCGCGCCCGCCCCCAGGATGACCTGGCTGGACCAACTGCTGCAGCGGTGGCGGGTCCGGGTGGCGCTGGCCGAGCTGCCGCAGGCCCCCCGGCTGCTGGACATCGGGACACACGATGGGACGGTGTTCCGTCTCACCGGGGCAACCGGGGTCGGCATCGACCCGGAGCTGATCGAGGTGCCCGCACTGCCCGGAGTGAGGCTGGTGAAGGGGTTCTTCCCCGTTGACCTGCCGACGCTCGCGGACGGGACGTTCGACGCGGCCACCGCGCTGGCCGTTGTCGAGCACGTACCTGAGCCCGACCTGGCGACCTGGGCCAAGGTGCTGGCTCAGCTGATGGCCCCGAAAGGCCGCGTGATCATCACGGTGCCGGCGCCGACGGTGGACATGATCCTGCACGTTCTCATACGACTGCGCCTGATCGCCGGCATCGAGGCGCACCAGCACCACGGGTTCCGGCCAGCCGACCTGGACAATATCTTCACCGCGCCGTCGTGGCGGCGGCACAAGCACCGCACATTTCAGCTCGGCCTGAATCACCTTTACGTCTTCGAGCGCATGCCCAACTGAGGTCAGATCCCCGCCGGCTCGGCGAGCTACGCCGAGGGATCAAGCTGTACCGTCGCCGCGCGCAGCGGGGTGACCAGCGGCGTGTGGTTGCGCGGGTTATAGAGCGGGCCCGTGGCGTCCGTCAGGAGCACGCTGACCGCGGCGACGCCCTGGGCCGCCACCGGAAGCGGGGCGACCAGCCGAACGTGTCCGCCTCGCCCAGCGCTTGCTGGAAACCAGCGATCTGCCGGTGGAGGCCGTCGCGCGCAAGAGCGGCTTCGGCACGGCCGGCAATCTGCGCAAGCACTTCGGGCGTGTGCTGCGGACGAGCCCGCAGGCCTACCGGCATGCCTTCAGAACCCGCCGGGCAGGGTAAGGGTTAGCCGCGTGCCCTGCCCCGGCTCGCTGCTGGCGGTCAGCCGGCCGCCGTGCGCCCGGGTCAGCTCGGCCGCGATCGGGCTGATACCGGGCAGGCTGATACCGGGCAGGCCCATAATGAGCAGGCCGATCAGCCAGGCACGAGCGCGGCGGCTCACGAGAGGTGGCCCTGGCGGGCCCTCGCCGCTCTGGCCCATCCAATCGCCCAATCGCCCCGCGTTGCGCGGCACCCGATACTTCTCGATGCCCCTTTTCCCGGCAATGACGTGATCGGGGATTAGCCGGGAGGTCTTGCCGGGACGTCCGTTACGGCAACGTCTTTACGCACGTGGCCATCGCGAGAAGCGGCAGCCAGGTGAAACAAATTAACGACTTTCCGCACCCGCATTCGTGACTTTCGGCCCCTTTTCTGACGATCCGTTGCCAGGCCGGCGGGCGGCCTTATACCTTGCACGGGAACACAGGCACCGAGGGAGGAAGCCTTCGTGCACGGGCAACGCTGGGCGGTGCGCCGGTCCCGATGCGGCGCGGCCCGCGTGCCCGGGATGGCGCGGATTCTGCCCGATCAGTTACCGGAAAGGTCTCCTGTCCGGCCATCGCGAGCGGTGATGCCGCGGCGCCCAGCGGCCACGATCTTGGTACACGATTTTCCGGGGCGATACGGTGCGGGAACGGAGCGCACGCGAACGCGCTCACGGCACGAAAGGCGATGTACGGGCATGACCTCGGACAGTCCGGCCGCGGGCCTGACGGATCCGCCGCGTGCCGAGGTTCATTGGCCGGTCCGGGTGGGGGCGATGCCTGCCCGCGCCAACGACTTCAGCCCCCGCCCCGAGTCCGCGCCCGGCCTGGGGACGGCGCTGGTTCCGGGCGCGACGGTCGCGCTGGTGCCCGGCGGGCGTCGCCGTCCCGCCGGCCCTGCCCTCCCGGACTGGCTGAGACTGTCCGGTAAGACGCAGCTCGCCGTCGCCGCCGCCGAGTCGCTGTGGCAGTCCCGGAGTGTCGAGCTGCTGGTCTGGGCCGTCGCCACGAGCCGGACGTCGGTGCTGGCCGCATACAGCGAGGCGGCCGCCGCTATCTCCGGGGTCTTCCCCGCCGGGAACGCCGAATCGGTCGCGGCCCGCTTCGTCGGCTGGCTCAACGAGACCGGCAGGCCCTGGCTCCTCGTGCTCGACGATCTGTCCAGCACGGCGGATCTGCGCGGGCTCTGGCCGAACGGCCCAGCGGGCCGGGTCCTGGTCACCACCGCTGACTCGGCGGCCATGCCGGGCGGGACGCAGACTCTGCCGGTCGGGCTGTTCAGCCAGCGGGAGGCCCTCAACTACCTGATGGGCCGTCTCAGCGCTGACCCCGACCGACGTCTCGGCGCGATCGACCTGGTCAAAGACCTGTGCTGCGAGCCGATGGCACTGGCCCAGGCCTGCGCGGTGATCACGAGCTCGGCATGGACGTGCCGCGATTACCAGGATGCGTTCGTCCGCAGGCGGGAGCAGATGACGGACCCGTCCACCGGTCCGCTGCCGGCCGCCGCCGTCACCTGGACATTCTGTTTCGAGCAGGCCGATTGGCTGTCACCGGAGGTGGCCGCTCAGTCCCTGCTGGCGCTGATCGCGCTCCTGGACGGCCATGGCATTCCCGCCGTGGTTCTGTCGGCCCCCGCGGCCTGCGGCTACCTGGCGGGACACCGCCCCGGCAGCCGGCCGGACCGGGACAGTGCCGGCCGGGCCCTGCTCGTGCTGGAACGGGCCGGACTGCTGACCATCGACCGGACGACGGCGCCCCCGATGGTCCGGATGAGCCCGGTGCTGCAGTCCGCGCTGCGGACGATGATGCCGGAGGGGATGCTGGAGTATGCCGCACGATCGGCCGCCGACGCACTGGCCGAGGCATGGCCGGAGGAAGCGCAGCCCGGGTGGCTCACGGAGAGTTTCCGCTCCTGCACCGCCAGCCTCTCGCAGGCCGCCGGGGACCTGCTGTGGGCGGGCGGCTGCCATCCGGTCCTCCACCGGGCCGGGCAGAGCCTGGATAACGCGCGGCTGACCGGCCCGGCCGCCGATTACTGGCACGACCTCGCCTCGGTCAGTCAACGGCTCCTGGGCGCCGACCATCCGCACACCATGGCCGCGGTCCAGCGGCTGACCGGCGCCTACCTGGCGGCGGGGCGCACCGCCGACGCCGTCCGGTGGGTCCAGTGGGTGGCGGACCGCCGGGCCCGTACCCTCAGTCCTGATCACCGCGACGTGCTCGCGGCCCGGCGGGACCTCGGGCACGCCCTCGTCGCCGCAGGCCAGCTCCCGGACGCGGTCACCGTGCTGGACCAGGTGGCCGACGACTACGAGCGCCTGTACGGGCCGGACCATATTGACACTCTCGGTGCACGTGATGAGCTCGCCGCCGCTCACCTGGCTGTGGGCCGTCCGGCGGAGGCGGCCGGTCTGTACCGGCGCACCCTGGCCGGCCGCGAGCGGGTACAGGGCCCCCGGCATCCGCAGACCCTGACGACACGCCAGGGCCTGGGCGACGCCTCGCAGGCTGGCGGCCGCTCGAAGGACGCGATATCGGCGTATAAGAAGGTCCTGGCCGGGCGCGAACGTACCCTCGGGCCTGATCACCTGGATACCCTCGCCATCCACGGCAAGCTGGGCTCGAGTTATCACACGGCAGGCAAGATGGCCGCCGCGGTGCACTCCTACGAGCAGGCCCGGTCGGGCTATGAGCGGGTGCTGGGCGCTGATCACCCGGATACCCTGAACATCCGCGTGCGCCTGGCCCTCGCCTACTACGACGTAGGCCGGCTGGGCGACGCGAGAACGCTGCTGCGCGACACCGCCGAGCGCTGCGAGCGGGTGCTGCCGCCGGGCGACCGGCTGACCAGCCAGGCCCAGGCCAGCCTGGCCGACATCGGCGCCGACTTAATACTGGCCCGGGCTCGTTCCCGGGCTACCGGACTGCTACCCGGCCAGTCCTGAGATCGCACCGATGACCGGCGTCTCTCCCGTGGCCTACCTGGAGCTGATGTACGTCCAGCCGGATGACCGCGGTCAGGGCGCAGGGCGGGCCCTGGCCGGGCAGCTGCACCAGGAGGCCGACGCGGCCGGCGTGGCGGTCACGCTGCTGCATTATCAGCAGGTCAACCCGCTGTCCGGGCCGTTCTGGAGCCGGCCGGGCTACCGGCCCCTGTGGACCTCATGGGAGGCCCGGCCGGCCCGGACGCTCCGCTGACGGCTGCCGCCGCGACGGGTCACGCCCGGCCGGAGCTCCCGCTGCGGGCCAGCCAGCCGTCTTCGTGCCGCTGGCTGGCCCGCCGCGGGCGAGACGCCTCAGTGCCGCTGGCCGGGCGCGCTCTCGCGCTCAATCTGGAAGAACGACGACCGGAGCACCGTGCGCGCGATCACCAGCAGAATCAGGCCGGCGACGATGATGCCGACCAGCGACCACAACTCCGCCGCGGGCGCGGCCAGCAGCGACTTGACCAGGATCCAGCCGAGGAACCCGGCCGCGGCGAGCGGGAGTACCCCAAGCGCCACGGCGTCCCACACGTTCGCGGTCAGGCGGCGCCGGTAGTAAACGATGAGGGTGACCGCGGTGAGGATGTAGAAGATCGAGAACAGCAGGCCAGTCACGTCGATCACGTCGGTAAACGCGTTCTGGACCGAGGTGGCCAGGAAGTAGATCGTGCTGAGCGCCGCGATGAGCACGCCCACGATGATGCTGGCCGAGACGGGGGTGGAAAACCGGCGGGACACGTTGGCGAGAAACTGGGGCAGGACCCGGTAGCTGGCCATCCCGTAGACGATCCGCGAGGTGAGCACGATACCGGTGCCGATGGTGGCGATGACCGACAGTGCGATGGACAGGGCCATGACCTTGGCCCAGAATCCGCCCCCCAGCGCGTTGGCGACATCAACGAGTGCGGTGCCGTTCTGCGCGGAGGCCGCGAGCTTGGCCGGTGACAGCACGCCCTGGAAGCCCACCTGGGCCAGCGTGTACATGATCGCCAGCAGGCCGACGGCCCACATGGCGGCCCGGCCGGGGTTCACGCGCCGGTGCTTCACTTCCTCGTTGACGTACAGGGTGCCGTCCCAGCCACCGTAGATGAAGACCGCGACCAGGAAGCCCGCGACCGCGCTGCCCTTACCGCCGATGCCGCTGGGGCTCAGCCATGCGGTGGAAAAATGGACGACGCCGGGATGGTCGTTCGCCACATAGATAAGACCCGCAATGGCCAGCCCAATCAGGATCAGGTACTCGACCGCCGCCATGCTGACCTGGACTCGCGCGGTCATCCGGATGCCGACGACGGCGATTACCAGCATGATGAGGACCATGAGGACGCCGATCAGAACGTAGGCCGTGGTACTGGTCGAGCTGGAGCCGAAGACGGCCAGCACCGATGGGCCAAGCAGCAGGACCTCGGCGACCGTACCGATGATGTACGCGGCCACCATCAGCCAGCCGGTCAGAAAGCCGAGATACGGGTTGATCGCCCGGCCCACCCACTCGAAGGACGCACCGCAATTGGCGTTCCACAGATTCAGCCGACGGTACGAGTTGGCGATGATCAGCATGGGGATCGCGGTCAGGATGAGGACCGGACCGCTGCCGTAAGCGGTCGCCACGGCTAGGGCGGCGAGTGACAGCCCGACCGTGGCGGCCGGCGCGGACGATGCCATGCCGATGACCGTGTCCTGCGCGACACCGATCGCGTCAGGCTCGAGCCGGGCTGCGTGCGACCGTGGCGGGTCGGTCACAGCGGCCGAAGAGTGATCCGCCATCTGTTCTCCTATCAGCTCGGCCCGATTGCCGCCCGTCGGTCGGGCGAAGACCTCAGTTAATCCGGGAAGAGGCCCGTGGGCACACGGGCATGAGCAGCGGCCCGCTTGCGCACGGCGGACCAGCCAGGCCGACTCCGTACGCACGGCGGCCGTCGCCGGCCGCCGCAGGTCGCTGATCACTCGCGTGATCATAGCGGTCATATGGTGTCAGATAGCATTTTGTCGGAAAATTCCCGACTTGTTTGCAGGGATCAGCAAGCCCAATTCATGACAACGATGTATTTGCGGTCGGTATTGATTCACATCCCCGGCTCCCGGTGGGCATCCCCGGCAGATAGGTGACATTACGTCCCGCCCCGCCGTGATAGGTGTGAAGTTCCGGTATAGACGATGCACTTGGAGACAGAGCGGCTCTTTTGTTTCGCGCTGGGACCGGGAAACGACCTGGGATCCGGTCACCGCGGCGGGGACGCGGGGAATAGCCCGGATGTTCGGCCCTGACCGGGCGGTTGCGTCGCGGCTGACACTGATGAGGTGGGCGGGCAAAGGCGGCAGCCACGACGGCTGGAGCGGCTCAGCTCGCTCGACGCGAGCTGGACGCCCTGCCCGTCCGGACCTTTGGCCCTGTTTGACCATCCGTGCGTAGGTCAGGCTGACGGCATCGGTGATAAGGAGGGAAGAGATGCGCGCAGAAGTGGGAGACAAGATCGTGGTCAGGGGCCGTCACACAGGCGACGGAGACCGGGAAGGTGTCGTCACCGAGGTTCATGGCGCCGATGGCGCGCCCCCTTATCTGGTGCAGTGGATAGACGGCCACGAGACCATATTCATGCCGGCCTCCGGCACCCTGGTCGAGCACCGCCCCGCTCCGCAAGCAGGCTGACCCAGCCGCGGATCAGGCCAGCGGAGCGCCCGGGTACCCGGCGCGGGCGGGCACCAGCCCTTCCGCGGTCCAGCGGGCGAGCACGGTCTGGTGCCCGACCCGGACGCCGTCGCCTGGCTGGATCCGGAACCCGCCGAACAGCGTCTGCCTATCGAGCGCCAGAGCGGCATCCCAGAGCAGATGACGTGCGCTCCCGGGCGCGCCTGATCAGGGCGACGTCCTCTTCGAAACTGCCCGCTGAGAAAAGATCCCACCGCTCTGGCGGCCCAGGAGGCAGTGCGTCCCCCCGCGCGGCGGCGCGCCCCCGGGCCGTCTGCCGCCCGAACCGGGCGTACCGGGCCCGACAGCGACAGGCAGGCACCGACCCGCAGACGGCGGCGCCCCAGGGCGGTCTGGCTGGCTCGCACGTCCCTATGGTCCCAGCGGTCCCGGCGGGATGGGACCTTGGCCGCAGCCATCGGGTGCCATAGACCCTGCTGGCAGGCTCACGGCCAATGGATCCTTGATGGATGGCGTACGGACATCCAGCGGGCACCGCCCGCCAGCGAGGCGAGAGCGAGGGCAGCTCAACGCCGTCCCCGCCGGCGAGCCAGACGATTCCAGGCCGGGCGTGCTGCTGCCCGGCGAAACCTAGGTTCAAGGTGACGATCCCGCCGAGGGACGACCAGACGCGCCCCGTGGATCTATGGTTGTGCGGGCACCACTATCGCGCTTCCCGTGTCAGCCTGGTGCTCGCCAATGCGCACGTCGAGGATCACGAGCGGTCGGCGTCACCGTCACGGTTACCGTCCGCGGTGCAGCTCAGAGCTTGTAGCCCAGTTCCCGCAGCAGACGGTGCCGCGCGGCCGCGTCGGCATCCGTCTCCACGCCGACCGGGGGCAGGCCATCAATGACTCCGGCGATACCGCGGCCAGCACCGGCGGTGACGACCAGAATTTCTACCGGGTTGGCCGTGGCACAGAACACCGCGCACACCTCCGGCACCGCCTTGACCTGGTTCATGACGCTGACCGGGAACCCTCCCCGCAGCACGATCACGAAGGCATGACCGGCCCCGATCGCCTGCGCGTTCCGCACGGCGAGGCTGACCAGATCGGGCTCGTTGCCTGACCGGCGGACCAGCCGGGCTCCCGAGGCCTCGCAGAAGGCGATGCCGAACCGCAGGTGCGTACTCACCCCGGCCAGCGTTTCGTGCAGATCCTCCACTGTCTTGATGAAGTGAGCCTGGCCGACGATCACGTTCACATCGTCGGGCTTCTCTATCGGGACCGTTTCGAACGAGATCGCCGTCGCTGGCATTGCCCACCTCATCGTGTCCGACCGGACCACGGGAACGGCAAAACACTAACCCACGGACGGTCGTGTTCGTGGTCGCGCTCGGTAAGGCACCGCTCGGGTCGACGAGCGCATCGCCAAAGGCACCGAACTCGACGTCGTGGCGAGCGCCGATCGGGTGGTCTACCTGGGGCCGAGCGCCGGGGAGGCCGACGGGCGGGTCATCGCGAGCGGACCGCCCCCGGAGGTTGCCCGCGCGAAGCGGACCGCCACCGCGCGCTACCTCGCGGCGCGACCAAATGAGACTTGTGGCGTCTGAGCCGAAATGCGGACCGTTGGTGCCGATGAGATCGCGCGGTCCTGACGATGTTGCGCAGGGCTGTGGTCCTCCGGCGGCATCTGGGCCCGGGTCAGCGGTCGTTCCGTGACGGCTCGCCGGCCGGAACTATCCGTACCCCCAGCGGTATGAGGGAGACAGGGATGATCTTGAAGTTGGCGAGCCCCAGCGGGATGCCGATGATCGTCAGGCACAGCAGAATCCCGGTCACCAAGTGGCCGATCGCCAGCTCCCAGCCAAACAGGATGACCCAGATGATGTTGCCGATCAGGGCGCCGACGCCCATCCCTCCCCGGCGCGGGGCGATGTCACGGCCGAATGGCCACAGCACATAGTTGGCGATCCGGAACGCGGCAATCCCAAACGGGATCGTGACGACCAGGAAGAACAGGAGGAAGCAGAGCAGTCCGGCCACCGCGTAGGCGATAGCCATCCAGATGCCGCAGAGCACGAGCCAGATCAGGTTAAGAATGATTCTCATCGCGCCGCCGCCCCCGGGCTGTCCCGTTCGTGTGATGTCCCCCTGGCCCACGGTGCTGAACGTGATGACCTTTAAGTGCAGCGAATCGGCGCGGGTGAGGGATGGCTGACCTACAGCCTGCCAGTCTAGCCGGCCGAGGCGGCCGGACATCACCCACCGCGGATGAATGTGGCGGTGCATGACGGTCCGCCAGATAGGGGCGGCTCCGGCACTTCCTGGGCATGATCAACGCGCGGTTCAAGGCAAGGGTGAGGCTGCCCAGCACGCGCGCAGAGGACCCAGGGCCAGCATGAGAGCTTGCTCCTATCACGCCAGCCCTGGGCTTGGTCAGGGTAACGTCCTGTGGATAGGCCTGTGGATGGTTTACGTAAAGACGCTGGTCGACCTCTCCACAACTGTGGACGACCGTTGCTGTGGAAAAGTGGATAGCCGGTGCGATACAGGGTCATGCCAGGTCGCGGACCTTCCGTGATCCACAGGGTGATATGAAGTTATCCACAGGCGACCCCGCAAGGCCCAGGTGCGGCCGCGCAGTGCAGGTCACTGTGGGATCCAACCGGGGAATGGCCAGCCCAGCAGGCCCACAATCTGATCATGGACCTTGGCGACCGATGCCAGAGCCGGGTTGCTTGAACATCTTCGAGCCAATCTCCGCGCACCCCCGACACCACTCAGCGTGACCAGCCGGTCGGACTGTAGGAGCTGGGCGATCTCGGTAACCAGATCTTCACGGCCGACGAAGGAGCTCAGTTGTTGCGGCAGGTTCCCGGCGAAGCGATCCGCGCCAGCCGACGAACTGTCGCCGCCTGCCGGCTGCAGGACCGTTTCGGGCTGCGGTTCCCGCTGATCCACGCCAGCGCCGAGCAGGCGCCGTTCGCCGGCGCAAGCTTCGACCTGGCCATCTCGGAGCACGGCGCGAGCATCTGGCGCGATCCGTACACCTGGATCCCCAAGGCGGCCCGGCTGCTGCGCCCCGGCGGGCAGCTGATCTTCCTGGTGAAGAGTCTGCCGCCGCCGATCGCGGAGGCACTGGCCGTACTAGGCGTCAGCTACGGGCGCGGGCTCCGAGCGCTTCCTCGATGCCCTCGCCCAGGAAGTTGAACGCGATGACGGTGATGACGATCGCCACCCCCGCCGGGTAGACGAGCCACCACGCGCCAGCGGTCAGGTACTCAGTGCCGTCGCTGAGCATGCCGCCCCAGTTGGCTGCCGGGGGCGGCGGCCCCAGGCCGAGGAAGCTCAGCGCGGCCAGCGCGAGGATGGCGTCGGCGACCTGGAACGTCGTGTTGACCACGATCGTGCCCAGGGCGTTGGGCACGATGTGCCACAGGACTATGCGTATGCTGCTGGCGCCCATCAGCTTGGCGGCCTGCACGTACTGCCGCGTCCGCAGCGTCAGTGTCTCGCCGCGGACGAGCCGCGCCGGGCCCAACCAGGCGAACAGCGTCAGGATGATGATGAGCGCGGGAGTCGAGTTCGAGAAGATGACGGCCAGCAGCAGCAAGAGCAGCAGGCCCGGGATGGCGAGCATCGTGTCGACGACGCGCATGAGCAGGCCATCCCAGAAGCCGCCGAAATATCCGGCGACGGCGCCGTACAGCGCCCCGAAGATAGACGCCAGGAACGCAGATGCCAGTCCGATCTCCAGGGCCGACTGGCCGCCTATCATCAGCTGCCCGAGTTCGTCGAAGCCGTTCCCGTCCGTGCCGAGCAGGTGCTGGCTGGACGGCGGGTCGGTGATGAGCAGCTGATCCGGCTGGGTCTGGTTGGTGCGGTACAGAAGCGGCCCGACGAAGCAGAACAGCACGACGAACACGATGATCGTCGTTCCGATCCTGGCCAGCCGCCCGCCCCAAAACATGTCGTGGAGGAGCTCGCCGCGGTGCAGGCCGACTCCGACTTCGCCGCCTTCGGCGATCTTTTCCTGAGCTGGCCGCAGCATCCCCTGCGACGCGGAGTTGATGCTCATGCCGCTCTGCCTCCGGACGGGAATGTCCCTGTGCTAGGCGCGTGGCGTGCCGCCGCCTTGCCGTGCCCGGTCATGCGAGCCGCACTCGCGGATCGGCGTAGGCATAGGCGATATCGGCGACGAGATTGCCCGCGATGGTAAGCGCCCCGAAGACGAGCATGGTGCCGAGCAGGATCGGGTAATCCTTGACGAGCGCGGCGTTGTAGGTCGCGAGACCGATGCCGGGATAGTTGAAGACGACCTCCTCGAGGATCGCTCCGCTTAGCAGCCCCGGTATCGACAGCCCGATCAGTGTGATGATCGGGATGCTGGCGTTTCGGATCACGTGTTTGCGTAGTATCCGCCCGCGCTGCGCTCCCTTGGCTTGCGCGGTGCGAATGTGATCCTGCGACAGCGCGTCCAGCGCCGACGATCGCATGTAGCGGCTGAACACGGCGATCGAGACCAGCGTGAGAGTTGCCCAGGGCAAGATCATGGCCTTGGCGTTGGTGAACGCTGCCGTCCAGCTCGGACTCGACGGGGCGATGGGCGGCAGCCAGAAGAGCCGCAACGCGAAGAGATCAATGAGGATGAACGCCAGCCAGAAATCGGGCATGGCGTAAAGCACATAACCGACGCTCGTGATCAGGTGGTCGTCCAGTTTGTCGCGTCGCTGCGATTGCCAGATCCCGAGCAGTACGCCGATGGCCAGGGCCAAGACCGTGGGGGGCCCGACCAGAGCGAGACTCTTCGGCAGGTCCTGTGCGAACACCGAGCTCACAGTCTGGTTGAGCTTGTAGGAGTAGCCGAAATTCCCATGCAGCAGATGGTCGAGATAAAGCACGTACTGCTGGAAGACGGACTTGTTGAGGTCATTCGCCTGCTCGAAGGCCGCGATCTGCCCGGCGGTGGCGCGCGGGGTGCGTCTTTCTGAGGGTTGTGTCATTTCCGGGTGTTTCGGTCATGCGGCAAAGCCGAGGTCGGCGATGCTGGCCGGGTCGTAGCGGTTCAGGTGGATGTCTTTGCGGTAGCGCGTCTTGTAGTAGTTCATGTAGTCGTCCAGGTCGCCGTTGACGACCACGGCGCGGAGCTTGAGGATGACTTCGGCGCCGTCGGGGGACCATCTTGCACCGGTGATTCCGAAGCGGTCTTCGATGACGAAGCGGCAGGCTCCCTCGATCAGGCCAGTGGCGATCGGCCAGCCGCTGGCCAGTGCCTTGTCGTAGCGCATGTACATGTGGTTGTTGGTGAGGTATGTGACCGCCTTGTCGACGTCGGTGAGGTCCAGGTGGCGGGTACTGGCCTTGGCTCGGGTCTTGGCGGCGACGGATGCCAGCGTGGCGGCGACTGCCTTGCCGCGGCCGTGCAGTACCCGCAGCCGCTGCCCGTCGGCCCATTCGCGGGCGGCTCGCGGGTCGCCGGGGTGCAGGGCGGCGGCGGCTTTGCCGAGGTAGCCGCTGACGTGGATGAAGTCGATGAGGACCGGGACCTTGAGGTCGCGGTCCTTGGCATGGGCGGTGATGGCGGTGATCTGCTGCTTGTTCCCGTCGACGAGGAAGAGCCGCTGGGTCACCCGGTACGGGTCCCGGCGGTCGGCTTCGTCGAACGCCGCCCCGATCATCGCGGGGATGTCGTCGGTGATGGACGCCGAGACCCATTTGCTGCGTGCTTCCGGGCCGGGGTGCTCGTTGCGGCGGGCTGGCGGGGCGGCGATGTCTTCGGGTGCGCGGACGGCCGGGGTGAAGCCGGCGACCGCGACGATCTCGGCCATCTTCTTGATCCCCGGATGAGCGGCATCGGTCCCCTTGCCGGCGCTGGTGCGGTGCTCGGGCCGCAGCGCGATGCCCTTGCCGTCGGCCTGCATCATGAGCACGTCGCCGGCGGCGGGCCGGTGTCCGCGTCGCGGGCCCGCTGGGCGTAGAAGTCGTCTGCCCAGGCGGCCAGGTCCTCGGCCAGGCCGGCCATCTGAGCCCGGCCGATCATCACTCCGGTGCGGGCCTGGATGACTTCCTGGGCCTGTCCGTAGCCGCCTTCGGCCAGGTGATAGGCGGCCAGGGCGCGCATCCCGAGGGAGTAGGGGTCATCGGGCAGCATCCACCGGGCATCGGCCGGGTACAGGTTCGCTTCGCGGCGGTTGCGGTAGGCCAGCCGGGTGGCCCGGACCGGCCCGAAGATGCTGACCACGCCCCGGTCATGACCAGTTTCCACGCTGCCGTGCCGGATCCCTGCGGCGCTGGTGACCTGCTCGATGCGCTCCTCGCGCGCGGAGTCGATGGTGAAGGTGGCTTCCAGCAGCTGCCGCTGCAGCTCCCGGCCCGAATCCGTGATCGCTTTCTCCCGGTCCCCGTGATCGAGAGCGCCGGCGTCCTGCGCAGTCCAGGTGAGCATCGCAGAGAACTGCTCTACCGGGCCGGCCAGCGCCGCCGCCAGCTCACTGTCCACCGGGCCCGCGGTCCCGTCCTCGCCGATCTGCGTCACCGTCACCGAAACCGTCACCGCCGGGCCTCCGTTGCCTGCCGAGGGTCATGTTCCCCCCACGATCCCGGAACCGGCCCAGGAACCGGGGGACCCGGCACCCGGATACCACCCCGGATCAGCCCCCGGCAACCCGCCTTCACTACCACTGACCAGCACAGATCACCTGCGGTGACACCCGGTGCATTCAGAAATGTGCAGACACTCCACGTTTCGAGAGGTTAAGGAGAGTATCAGCGCAAGATCACGCCCCTCAAAAAGACGCACCCGGCGCGCGGGCCGAGGATGCCCCGGGCCGACCCACCAGGAATGAGGTGCAGCAGCACGAAAGTCAGCAGCGTGACACCGAGGAGAATCACGATGGACTGGGCAAAACGTCGTGCGATGTAAGCGGTCACGGTACTCCACACGGTACTCCACACGGTTTGTCTAACAGCGATTATGGTAGCTATTCAGTAAACGTCAGAGGGCGTGTGAAGGACAAATTGGGCGGATGTTACAGGTCAGTATCAATGCTCGTGTCTGTTTTTTTGGGTGTTAGGCTTGTAACCCGTCTTCCCGAGCGAGGAGCACGCATGACCGTGACATGAACCAATCCGCTGTCACTCGTGCTGAATAACTACCGATAATGGCACGCTACGGGCGAATGCTCGTCAGGCGGCAGTGAGCTCGGGCGCATTAGCCTCGATCGGTCAGGGTGCTCTGGGTGGGGTTACTGATTGTGCTGCTGCCCGATTTTAGGTGTGGTGTCTGTTTGCTGTCTGGGCGGCTGCAGTCTGTGCTGCCCGGTGTGCCCGGGTGCGCACCGGCTCCGACCGCGCCGGGATGGTTCTCCTTCCGTTCCGCGAGGTAGGTTGCTGCTGGTCAGGTGGGTGCGGGCAAGGCGCAGAGCCGCTGCCAGCAAGTCAGGAATGCCTCCTTCCACGGCCAGTCCGGGCTGATCTTGAGGATGCGCCGGCGGGCGTGGTGCACGAGCCGGGCAGGGAGGTGCCAGACTCGGTAGCGGAGCGTGTCCGGCTCGGCTTCCTTCAGGTCGGCGCAGTCGTGGAAGCCCAGCAGCCGGCTCCAGGCAGCGAGGTCAGCGGCGATGTTGGCGGCGAGGACCCAGCCGCAGTTGACCTGCCAGGTTTTCGAGGGCAGGTTCCGCAGGCCCATCGACTTGGCGGTGCGGACACCGTCTGTCTCGACGACGGCGTGCTCGCGGTGGATCACGTCGATGTACTGGGGGTGGTGGCTGCCGGGCACGCCGCTTATCCCGGCGTCCGGGATGTTCGTGCAGGTGATCGAGTACTTCCAGCCGGTCTTCTTCTCGTAGTCCGTCAGGTTCCTCAGGTGCCGGCGGGACGGCTTGACCCGCCGGGCGATCCACCGCAGCCCGTCCGGCCAGTTCCCGGCCCTGGTCATCAGGCCGGTGATCTCGGCGACGTCCTTGTCCTGTTCGGCCGTGCCGTCCTGGCCGGTGCCGGGCTTCCACGCGCCGGCGGGGACTTTCCGGATGGCGTCCTCGTCGGCCGCGGTGATCATCCAGCCGCAGGTGAACAGCAGGATCCGGCGAGGGGAGGACATCGACAGCAGGTGCTTGATGAGCTCATGGCTGGCCCCGGCCCCGTCGACGCGGATCAGGATTTTCGCCCGGAACCGGGCGGGGACCTGCCGGATGGCCGCGGCCAGCACCTCCTTGTGGTCGGTGAACGTGTTCGAGCCCGCGTTGCCGGGCCGCAGCAGCATGGCCAGGCACTCGCGCGTATTCGCAGCCCACGCCCCTAATGGATGGAAGCCGTAGCCTTTCTTCCAGGTCGGAGCCGCTCCCTCCTTGTCTGAGTACGCGGTGATCAGCGTCGCGTCCATGTCGATGACCAGCCAGCCCACCAGGGTCTTCCCGGCGATGACCAGCCACGGGAAGCCGGAAGGGGTGTCTTCTATCAGCTCCCACACGTGCGCGCGGATCCTCGCGCGGGCCTGCGCGACCCTCGCCAGCGTCCTTGTGCCGGCCAGGCCGAGGGCGCGCCGGACGGTGGAGCCGCTGGGCGCGGCACCCAGCACCGGCGCCAACTGGGCCAGCACCGCGATATCGCTCATGCTGGTGGCGCCCAGCGCGATCGCGACCGCCATCGACACGACCACCACACCCCGGCTGAGCTGCGGGAACGTCCCCGCCCGCGCCAGCGCCGCCTCCAGCGCGGCCGTCAGCCCGCACTGGTCGGCCAGCTTCCGCAGCAGCACGCCGCCGCAGTGCCCGGCCAGGCCGGCACCGTCATCAGTAACCTTCAGGCCGTGGTCCCAGCCGTTATGCTGCATGGCGAAGAGCGCTCCAGTCCCGGGGATTGCAACGTGTGGTTACCGCGTAATCTCCCAGGACCAGGGCGCTCTTCGCCGCTGAACCGGCTATCCCGCCCGCGCCGGTCCCGCACCCGTAAGGTGCGCCACCGCTTCAACCGCTACCAGCAACAAATCCGAGAAACCCCAGCTCACCGCTATGCAGAATTCGGTAACAGCCTGATTCAGGGCTAACGCTGAATGCCGGAGGTTAACCTGGGAGGAGGCCGATGGCACTGCTGGAAGTCGAGAGCCTCACCACTCATCTGGTGTCCCCCGCAGGACCGTGCAGGCCGTGGACCGCGTTTCGTTCCAGATCGAGCCGGGCGAAACGGTCGGGCTGGTGGGGGAATCGGGCAGCGGCAAGTCGATGATGGGCGCGTCGATACTTCGCCTGCTGCCGGAGGGCGGCCGTATCGTCAGCGGATCGGTCCGGCTGGACGGCCGCGACCTTACGGTTCTGCCCGAGGCTGCGATGGCGCACGTCAGGGGCAACGAGATCGGCATGGTGTTCCAGGACCCGATGGCGGCGCTGAATCCCACGATGAGCGTCGGCGACCAGATTGCGGAGTCCTTGCTGATCCACCGTACGGTCAAGAAGGCCGAGCTCCGTGAGCGCATCCTTGAGCTCCTGGCTATGGTGGGCATTCCGCGCCCGGCGGAGCGGGTCTCCAGCTACCCCCATCAGCTCTCCGGCGGGCAGAGGCAGCGTGTCTGCATCGCCATCGCCCTGGCCTGCCAGCCGAGGCTGCTCATCGCGGACGAGCCCACCACCGCCCTGGACGTCAGCATCCAGGACCAGATTCTCAGCCTTATCCAGCAGCTGAAGCGAGAGCTTGCCATGGCGGTCCTGCTGATCACCCACGACATGGGTGTCATCGCCGAGCATGCCGACCGGGTCCTCGTCATGTATGCCGGGCAGATCATCGAGTCCGCGCCGCGAACACAGGTGTTCACGCGGACCCGCCATCCCTACACAGAGGCCTTGCTCACCGCGGTCCCGGCAGTCACAGTGGGTATACGCACCGCGCTCGCGACCATTCCGGGCGCTCCGCCCAATCTGGCCAGCCCCGCCGCGCACTGCCGCTTCGTCCCGCGCTGCGCCTACGCGACGCAGGACTGCTCGGAACAGATGCCGGTCCTGCGAAGCGACAGCGACGGGCATGCGTACGCGTGCTTTCACCCCCGCCCGCATCCCGGAGGCGACTTGACGGCGGAAAGTGTGCCTGCCGGAGTCCCGGTACAGGTCATCGCAAGAGACCAGGAGCCGGTTCCGGCGCCTGAGCCCGAGCCGTTGCTCGTGCTCGACAACGTGGTCAAGGAGTTCCCGGCACGAGGCGGATTTGCGCGCCGGGTGGTCGGATCGGTCAAGGCTGTGTCCGGTGTCTCGCTCACCGTCAACCGTGGTGAGACCTACGGCCTGGTCGGCGAGTCCGGGTGCGGCAAGACAACGATAGCCCGCTTGATGGTCGCGCTGGAGGAGCCTGACTCCGGGACTGTCACGGTGCAGGGTCACCAGGCCGGCCGACTGCGGTGCCGGGCACGACGACCCCAGCGCGGCGACTTGCAGATGGTCTTCCAGGACCCCTACGCCTCGCTCGACCCCAGGATGCGCGTGCAGTCCATCCTGGCGGAGCCGCTGGTCGTCCAGCGGATGTTCACCAAGACCGAACGCGATGAGCGGGTCGCCCAGCTGCTCCGGGAGGTGGGAATGCCGGTCTGCTCCGGCCGACAGCTGCCGCGCGAGTTCTCCGGCGGCCAGCGGCAGCGGATCGGCTTCGCCCGCGCGCTCGCCCTTGGACCGCGACTGATCGTCGCGGACGAGCCGGTCTCGGCGCTCGACGTCTCGATCCGCTCGCAACTGCTCAACCTGATGGTGCGGTTGCAGGCCGAGCATGGCCTCGCCCTCGTGATGGTGTCGCACGACCTGTCGGTCGTGCGCTACATCGCCGACCGCGTGGGCGTGATGTACCTCGGGAAGCTGGTCGAGACCGGCCCGACCGCCAGCATCTACGACGCCCCGGCGCATCCCTACACCGCCGGCCTGCTGGAGGCAGTCCCGGTGGCGGATCCCCGGGCGCGCGCCAGCCGTGAGCGGGCCGCGATCCGCGGCGAGCTGCCTTCGCCCACGAATCCGCCGTCAGGCTGCCGCTTCCGCACGCGCTGCCCGCGGGCTAAGGACATATGCGCAGCGGTCGATCCGCCGATGCTGCCGCTGCAAAGGCAGGCGCCCGGCTTCCCGGTTCATGAGACAGCCTGCCACTTCCCGCTCCACCGGGTGGCCTGAGGCTCTTACTTGGTGTAGTACCAGTTCTCCGGATTGATCGCGTCGAAGACGTTGAACGGCGTCACGCCGTGCAGGTCCGACTTGTACTCGGTCAGGCCGTACGTGTCGCCTTCCCAGATCACCGGGATCTGCTGCACGAGGTAATCCTGACAGGCATCGAGCGCCTGCTGCGGCGCCTCGCTCGTCTTCAGCGTCGTCGCCTGGATGAGCTGATCAGCCTTGGGATCGCTGTAGCTGCCGTAGTTGGCCGTTGCTCCGGTCTCGAACAGGTCCTCACCGCTCGGGTAGTAGTCCGGGGAGTAGACCCACCCGGTGTTGTAGATGCCCCACGAGCAGGCCGCCTGCGACGGCGTGCAGGATGTCGCCTCGGCTTCTGCCTCGTTGCCGGGCAAGGGCTTGAGGTCCAGCTTGACGCCAGCCTGCGCGAAGTCCGACTGGACCTGCACGCGCGACTTCGGGAACGCGATGCCACCGGTGACGTAGATGTAAGGGAACTCCAGCGTGGTTCCCGCCGCTATGCCAGCCCCGCACTGGGTTGGTCCGGTTCCCGGCGACTTGCAGGTGTCCACGCCGTTCTTCACGACGTTCCAGCCATGCGCCGCCAGGGTCTGCGCGGCCCGGGCCGGGTTATAGGCAAAGGGACAGGACTTCGAGTAGGCGTCGGCAAAGCCGTTCGGCGGCTTCGGCGGTACCGGCCCGCAGACGGCGTACCCGTCGCCGCCGAAGTAGTACTTGCTGATGCCGTTCTCGTCCATCAGCTCCTGCAGCGCCTGCCGGATGTACAGCTCCTTGAACAACGGCCCGAGCTTCGGGTTATTGAAATTCAGCGCGTCATAGGCGATGGAGAAGTTGTACTGGTGCGCCTCGGTGTACCCGAGATGGTCCAGGCGCGGCTGGGCGTTCTGCTCGACGTTGGAGATATAGCCCACATCCAGGCCTGACCCGCTGGCGAGGGCGTCGAATTCGGCATTGGTGTCGGTGAAGGACTGCTCCCTGAACTCCGAGAGCGTCGGCTTGACTGGGCCGCTGTAGCTGGGGTTGGGCACCATGGTCAGGTCGCCGTTGGTGTCAAAATGAGTCAGCCTCCACGGACCGTCCACCATCTGCCACAGCGGGTTAGTCGCATACGCGGAACGGTCCTGGGCCTGGCTGTTCAGGTACTTGTCGACCGTAAGCGCCCCTTGTTTCGTCAGGTAATAGTTGGCGATGTTGCCGGTCGTGCTCGTCTTGTCCCAGGCCTGTTGCGGTAGCGGCGTGATGTTGGAGAGCTCGTTGTAGAGGAACCACTGAGTGTTGTAAGCCTTGTCCGTGGTGAACTGGATAGTCGTGGGGTTCACGACTGTCGTCTTGACGATGTTGCCCGGGTAGCCGCCCGGGACGGATGCCCCGTAGCTATCGGGGTCAGCCGCCACCAGGTTTTCCCAGAACTGCACGTCACGGGCGGTGACCGGTTGGCCATCTGACCACTTGTAGGGCTTCAGCGTGACGGTGACCGTCTTGCCGCCGTTGGAGTAGGTCGGCAGATTGGCGATGCTGAGACTGGTGTTGATGTTCGGGGTGTCTTCAACGCCGTACCAGTACAGGGGCCGCCACATCAGCCACTGGAAAGCCTGCGAGTTCGAGGTACTAAAGTTGGCCGGAGGCAGCACCGGGAAGATGTAGTTGGCTCCACCGCCCGCGTTAAAGGCAAATACCGCCGTCCCGCCCTTGACCCTCGCGCCGCCGGATGATGACACCTTTCCGCTATTACTGCTGCCCTCGCAGGCAGCTACTGTCATGACCACGACAACCACTGCGGCCAAGGCTGCACTCCGGGGCCTGAGTCTCCGCATGAGATGTACTCCTCCACAGCAGCATGACGACAGACACTGCCGATTGCTGACGTAGCTATTCAGCAAGTGTCAAACGGTATAATCAGGCTCTTCGAAGTTAACCGGGATGCTGCTTTCGCCCGATAACTCTGGGTGACTTCCTCTGTTGCTGAAGGTGCCCGGCAGATGCGGGGTCTTGCCAGTTCGCGCGGCCGGTACCAGCGTGTCACCCTGACCAAGGAGCCCGCGGCTCCTACGATCTTGGGTCTCACCACAAGACTTCAAGATCATCAGAAAGCCGCGGGCATCGTGTTCCACGATACGGCGTCTGTGCTATTCGGCGTGGAGGGCCTGCAGGTCACCGATGCGGAGTCCGGGCCGGGCGGCACGGTGGAGGTATGGGCGGTCACTGATCACGCAGCCGCTGGCGCGTGCCCGGACTGCGGCACTGTGGCGGGCCGGGTCCATGAGCAGGTGCTGACCCAGCCGCGGGATGTGGCCCGGGGCCTGGATGCGGTGCAGGTGTGGTGGGTGAAGCGGCGCTGGAAATGTGAAGCCGGGGAGTGTGAGCGGAAGACGTTCACCGAGTGGGTGCCGCAGGTGCCGCCGCGGTGCCGGCTGACCGGGCGGCTGCGGGAGCAGGCCGCGGCGGAGATCGCGGAGCGCGGCATCACCCCGGCGGAGGCGGCCCGGGGTAACGGCATGTCCTGGCCGGTCGCGCACGGGGCGTTCGCTGCCCGGGCGGACCCACTGCTGGAGCAGGCCCCGGCACCGGTGGCGCACCTGGGCATCGACGAGCACCGCCGCGGCCGGCCCCGGTGGCGGATCGATGAGGACACCGGGGAGTACGTGCTGCTCGCAGACCGGTGGCATACCTGCTTCTTCGACCTGTCCGGCGGCCAGGGGCTGCTGGGGCAGGTGGAAGGGCGCACTGCTGATGACGCCGCGTACTGGCTGGCGCTGGCCACCCCGGCGTGGCGGGACGCGGTCCGGGTCGTCGCGATCGACATGTGCACCATCTACGCCTCCGCGGTGCGCCGGATGCTGCCCGGCGCGCAGCTGGTGGCGGACTTGTTCCACGTCGTGCACCTGGCGGTCAAGATGACCGGGGACGTGCGGCGCCGGGTGGTGCGCGGCAAATACGGCCGCCGCGGCCGGACCGGCGACCCGGAGTATGGCATCAAGGGCCTGCTAGTGCAGAACCTGGAGCACCTGTCACCGGGCCAGTTCGCCAAGGTCATGGCCGCCCTGGGCAGTGATCCGGCCGGGCAGGAGATCGCTGCGGCCTGGATCGGCAAGGAGAAACTCCGCGACGTCCTGAACCTGCGGGCCCGCGTCACCGGCTCGGCCCCGTGCGAGCGCGACGTCCGCGGCCGGCTCTTTGCCTTCTACGACTGGTGCGCCCAAAACGATGACATCCCCGAGCTGCTGTCCCTGGCCAGGACGGTATCCCGGTGGGAGGACGAGATCGTCGCGGCGGTCCTGACCGGGGTCACGAACGCCGTTTCCGAGAGCCTGAACCGGTTCGCCAAGCTCGAAGCCCGCATGGCATACGGGTTCCGCAACCCGGCCAGCCAGCGCCGGCGCGTCCGGACGGCCTGCACCAGGGGTTCACGACGGCGCTCACGACACGTAACCAGGAAGAGGACGCGGTCGGTAACCAGACGGCAACACGATCCCGATTAACTTCCAAGAGCCTATAATCAGAGCAAGTGATCTATCCCCAAAGTGGGGCAAAGCATTTCAAATTGGGCGCTCACAACTTTAAAATCATCCGGGCCAAGCATAACGATCGCGTTCTCGCGGTCACACGACGTACTACACGAACGAACCACCTGAACAGCTTGCTGACAGCATCAGACGGGAGCTGAGATTTGTCAGCGGTAGGCCACAACCGCGGACTCGGCGACCGGATCGGCACTTCGCTTCCTCATCCGGGACCGCGACGCCAAGTTCACCAGCGCCTTCGACGAGATCTTCGCCAGCGAGGGCGTGCAGGCAGTAAAGACCCCGCCGCGGACACCGCGAGCGAAACCTCGGGCTGCATATTGCACTTCTTTGGGGACAGTAATTTCAATGGCTCTGTCGCATTTTCTTTCTGAAACTCCCCCTTTTCAGTATTAAGGATGTACCGGGCGATCGACCAGCACGGCCAGGTCATCAATGTGCTGCTGTCTGAGCGGCGCGACCTGGCCGCTGCCCGGCGGTTCTTCACCCGGGCGCTGCGCGCCGTGGTGTCGGCGCGGTGTGATGTGCTAGGCGGGCCGCTCCCGTCTGGGAGCTCACCTCGAGGGGGACTCATGCCTACTCGCGACACTCCTTGGCCCGCAGGTATTCCGTGCTGGGTGGACTGTCAGGTCGATGACCCGCAGGCTGCCCGTGCCTTCTACTCCCAGTTGCTCGGCTGGGACGTCCAGGACAGCCCGCCCGGGGCCGGCGGCTACCTGATGGCACTGCTCGATGGCAAGCCCGCCGCCGGGATCGGGCCCAAACCCGGCGGTCAGCCGATGCCGAGCGTGTGGACCACCTACATCGCAACCGACGACGCCGACGCGACCGCCGCGAAGGTCACCGCGGCCGGGGGCCGGCTGCTCATGCCCCCGTTCGATGTGATGACCGTCGGGCGGATGGCCGTCTTCACCGACCCTGCCGGCGCAGCAGCCGGGCTGTGGCAGGCCAAGGACCACACCGGAGCCGGCGTGTTCAACCAGCCCGGCGCGTACTGCTGGAACGAGCTGCACACCCGCAACTACGAGGCGGCCAGGACCTTCTTCGCGGATGTGTTCGGCTACACCTACACCCCCATGTCCCCCACAGGCCAGGACGAGGGGTACGTCACCTTCGCCATTCCCGGCAGCACCGACCCCGCAGGAGGCATCGCCGACGACACCCGCATGGGCGTCCCCGAGGACGTCCCGCCCCACTGGCTGACCTGGTTCGCCGTCGAAGACACCGACACGGCCGCCGCCACGGTCACCAGCCTCGGTGGACGGGTCATCATGGCCCCCAGCGACAGCCCCATCGGCCGCATGGCCGTCGTCACCGGCAACCAGGGCGAAACCTTCGGCATCATCGCCGTCGCCCCCGCCACCTGACGGCCACCGGTTCCGGGGGATCGCCCAGCCCTGGGACCATCGGCCGGAACCACCTGGCCTATCGGCCTGCCGCCCGTAACGGCGGCGGTGCGTGCTTTGATCGAGCCCTGTTCCGGCGCGGATCGTGCGCCCGCGACTTGCCCTTTACCCGGATGGCGTCCGGGGCGGCGATGAATTTCCGGTGGACCGGGCGTCTGCATCGGCATGCGATAATGCGGGCGCCCGACGGGCGTCCCCGGTACGAAGGAGCCACCTATGCCACGAGTCAGCACATATCTCAACTTCCAGGGCCATGCCGAGGAGGCGTTCGCCTTCTACGCCAAGGCCTTCGGCACCGAGGTCACCATGCTCAGCCGCTACTCGGACATGCCCGCCGCTGGGCCCGGCGAGCTGCCCGCCGAGGAGCGGAACCTCGTGATGCACGCCGAGCTCCCGATCATCGGCGGCCACGTGCTGATGGCGACAGACATGCTCCGGTCGATGGATCAGCAGACCCGTATCGGCAATAACACCACCCTCTGCCTCGACGTAGACAGCAGGGAAGAGGCCGACCGCCTGTACGGCGCCCTGTCCGAGGGCGGCTCGGAAGGATCCCCGATGGCCGACATGCCGTGGGGCGCCTACTGGGGCGTCATCCTCGACCGCTACGGCATCCGCTGGATGGTCAACCACACCCCGCCATCCTGAACGACCGTCAGCCCCAACGTTTGCGCGAAAGCGGCCGCCGCGACGCCTGCTCGGGGCAGAGCACGCCGAATATCTGTTCTGGGTCGGCCTCGTGAAATGGGCGGTGCCATGACTTCGTCCCTGTGACGATGTGGCCCTCGCTCAGGATGGGAGGCGGCGGGTCATTACGTTTCCGCTGGCGTCCACGACTGCCTCATCCTGCATGTGGCAGGCGACCAGGCGGGGCGGGATGTCCACACCGGCGCTGGCCGGCGCACCGCGGCCAGCGCTCGGCAGCGCCAGGCCGTCGCGGAGGGTGGCCGACCGCGAGCCAACGCCCATGCCGGACACGAGGACCGGCACAGCATGGCTCCGGCACAGCTCAGCCCGCTGATCGCCGTTGGCCAGGGCGGCCTGCCTCGGGCACCGCGGGTGGAACCGGCAGCCCGCCGGTATCGCTGTCGGGTCCGCTCGCTCGCCCGCCAGCACGGTGAGTGGGCTGGCCCCGGGCTCGCGGCCCATGTCTGGCAATACTGAGATCAATGCCTGAGTGTAGGGGTGCTGTGGCCTGAGCAGCACCTCCGATACGGTTCCGATCTCGACGATCCGGCCCAGGTACATGACCGCCACCCTGTCGGCGATATTCCAGGCCACACCGAGATCGTGGCTGGCGATCAGGGCGGACAGCGAAAGCTGATCCCGCAGGGCGAGGACCAGCTTGAGGATCTCGCCTCGCACCGAGGCATCGAGGGAGGACACCGGCTCGTCGGCAACGATCACGGAAGGCCCGAGCGCGAGTGCGCCCGCGATCACTACCCGCTGCTGCTGACCGCCGGACAGTTCATGCGGATAGCGGGCGATGAACTGCTCGGGCGGCCGCAGCCCAGCGCGGGCCAGCGCCTTGTGAACCCGAGCCGTCAGGCCGTCGCGCATGCCATGCAGGCGCGGTCCCTCTGCCACGGCGTCGAACACGTTTTGCCTCGGGTTCAGCGCGCCGGCTGGGTCCTGCAGCACCAGCTGGACGTGGCGGCGATGTTCCTTGAGCGCGGCGCTCGAATACCGGAGCGGCGCTGCGGCGCACCAGATCTCTCCGCTGGACGGCCGGACCAGCCCGACGAGGGCGCGGGCCAGTGTGCTCTTACCGCAGCCAGACTCGCCGATGAGCGCGACGATCTCGCCTCGCCGGATCGCGAGGTTCACATCGTCGACAGCGTGCGCGGGGCCCCGACCGCGCCGTGCGGGAAACACGACCCGCATGCGGTTCACCGAGCAGCTGGCGGGACGCCCCGATTTCGACGATCTTCCCGGCGTACATCACGGCCAGAAGCTCTCAGGTGTCGCCGAGTACCGAAAGGTCATGGCTGATGACGATCATGCCGATGCGCCGTTCCCGGACCAGCTCAGTAAGCAGCGCGAGGATCTGTGCCTGCACGATGACATCGAGCGCGGTGGTCGGCTCCGCACGAGCTGTCGGGAGGCCAGCGGCAGCGGGTGATGATCGCCATGGCGCTGGCTTGCCGCCCCGACCTGATCATCGCCGACGCTCTCCGGCCATGCCCAGCGTCTGTCCCGCCGCCAGCGTGAATCCGACGTGACGTACCGCCCGCACGTCCTCCCCGCCCGCCCGGTAGGTAATGGTGAGGTCGCGCACTTCCAGCAACTGGGGATCTTCGTCTGCGTGGAGCGGTGACATGCCGCTCGCACCACGGCGCTCGCTCACTGAGCTCACAGCTCCCTCGGCATGCGCGGGTTCAGGATATTCTCGGCCGCCCGCCCGGCCAGCGTGAATCCCAGAACGACGATCAAGATCGCGATGCCGGGAGGCAGCACATACCACCACGCACCCCGGGTGACCGCGCCGTCCCCCAACGCCTGGTTGATCATTGATCCCCAGGACACGTCCGTCGGGTTGCCCAACCCGAGAAACGTCAGGGTGGTCGCCGACAAGATCGCGCCCGCCACGGTAAGCGTGCTGGACACCAGGATGAGTGGCGCGAGGTTTGGCAGCACTTGCCTGAACACCAGTTGCCTGTCCCCTGCGCCGAGCGCCTTCGCGCGTTCGATAAACGGCCGCGCCTCGACGGCGAGCGTCTGCGCGCGGATCAACCGGGCTGTGCCGGGCCACGAAGTCACCGCGATTGCGATAGTGATTAGCAGCGCGTTCGGCACGGCGTGGCGCCGCCGCACTTCCGCATCGCGCAGACCCTTAGCCCTGGCAGTGACCAAATATGGGCTCTCCAGCTCGTCAATCACCGATGAGCGCATAATCATCTGGTACTGCGCGAAGATCACCAGCACCAGAGTCAGGCACGGTAGTACCAGGTGCCGGATCACGTCGAGGACATGCGCGGGGTTCAGGCCGGCTGCCGTCCCTGGCGTGGACATGCCGCCCGCCGGGAACAGCGGCGGGATCAGCCCGAAGCCGCCGCTGAACAAGACGAGCAGGATGATCCCGAGCCAGAACGTCGGCACCGACCAAAGCGTGATCGCAGCTCCCGTTGAGGTCCGGTCGATCAGGCTGCCCGGGCACCAGCCGCTCCGGATGCCGAGCCAGATGCCAAGCACCACCGACACCACCGTCGCGCTGCCCATCAGCAGCAGCGTGGGCCAGAGCCGCTGGGCGATCAGCGAGCCAACCGAAGTCTGGAACTGCCACGAATAGCCCAGTTGACCCTGCAACGTGTCCGCTACGAAGCGACCGAAGCGCTCCCACACTGGCTGGCTCAGCCCAAGTTGCTTGACGAGGAACGCCATCTGCCTGGCGCTGGTGGGACGGCCCCGGGTCAGCGCCGCCCCCGGGTCCGATGGCATGAGGCTGAAGATGATGAAACCGACCACGAGCAGAACAGTAAAGCTGATCACGGCCGCGGCAAGTTTGCGGATCAGGTAATGGACGAAATCGCGGCGGCTGGAGTCCCCCCCCCCCCCCCGGGGAACGAGCGGACTCCAGCGCGTTCAGGCCCCGGGCCTGCCGCGGAGCGGCGGCTGCCATGGCTATTCCCGCTCTCCTGCGGTGGCGCGGCGCCTGATCAGAAGGCCGGCGCTGGCGAGCGCGATCACAGCCACCACGGCGACCACGATCCAAAGCGTGCCGCCGGACGAGGCGTCGCCGCCGGCCACCGGCGCGGCGGTCCTCCAGTTGATGAACAGGTTCTGCTGCGGGTAGAAGCCCTGGGCGCCGGGCCTGCCGTAGAAGAAGCCCTCCACATGGTCGGTACGCACGGCGCTCAGGGTGTCGCCCTAGTACAGCATGATGTCGACGTTGGCGTTGTAGAGGATCTTCTGCATCTGGTCGATTGTCTGCACCCGCTGCGCCAGATTGAACTCGGTGGCTTGCTGGCTGAAGAGAGCGTCGTAGGCATGGTTGCAGAAGAACGCGTCGGTGTTCCCGCCGGTTCCGTTGTTGAGCGGCAGGTCACCGCAGGTTTGGATGGATAGTAAATAGGTCGGGTCGGGCCCGGTGGTCCAGGCGTCGGACAGGATGTCCCAGTCGCCCTTCGGGAGCTCGGCGTTGAGCTGGTTGAAGCTCATCGATTGGACGTTGAGCTTTATCCCGATCGCTTGCAGCCATCCGCCAGGTAGGGTGCCATCTCGGCGTCGGTGATCTGGTCCGAATGGATGCCAAAGCGGAAGACGAGGGGTCTATGGGTCTTGGGGTCAATCCGCACGCCGCCAGGGCCCATCTTGTACCCGGCGGCGTTGAGGATCTGGTTCGCCCGCGCCGGGTCGTAGTTCAGGGCGCTTCCGGCCGGGGGGTTCCACGCCCACTGCGGATAGGCTGGCGGCAGGTAGCCGGCTGCGGCGGCGGCGAGCCCGTCCCAGATCTTGGTCACCAGTTCCTTCCGGCTGACCGCCAGCGCGATCGCCTCGCGCACGCGTGGGTCGGCCAGCGCGGCCTTGCCGTTGCCGAAATGCCGCCCGGACCGGGTCACGGCGCCGGGGTTCAACTCTATCCCGGTCCAGCCGTTGGAGACTTGCGGATAGAGCCCTATGTCCTTATCGGTCTTTAGCGCCTCATATTGCGTCGCGGTCAGGCCGTCGATCTCGTCGATCTGGCCACTGCGCAGCGCGGCGACCGCCGCGTCACCGTTCGTGAAATACTGCATGATCAACGTATTGTATTGAGGCGCTCCCATGAAGAACTTTGTGTTGGCTTTCAGGGTCGTGTACTGGTTCGGGGCGTAGCCGGCCAGGATCCACGGGCCGTAGCCGACTACGGGGAAGTTCATATTCTTAAAGTTCGCGAGGTTCGATCCTTGCTTCGCCCAGATGTGCTCGGGCACGATTGGGATGCTCACGTAGAGCATGTTTGTTTCCGGCTGCTTGGTCGTGATCACGAGCATGCTGGCGTTCGGCGCAGTAACATTGGCAAATTCGGCGACCAGCGCCCCATCGGCAGTACCCGCGACCGGGTTTTTCATGATGAGGTTCAGCGTCCAGGCGGCATCTTCCGCGGTGATCGGAACCCCGTCTGTCCACCTCAACCCGGACCGTATCTTAAAGATCCAGATGAGTTTGTTCGCCGATGTCGTCCACGAGGTTGCCAGGTACGGTGCTGGCTGACCCTGCTCGTTGATGGTTGTGAGGGTCGGGTAAATGCTGCCGAGGACGTTGAGCTCACCGTTGAAGTAGGCGAGGAAAGGGTTGAACGTCGAGATCGACGTGTCGGCGGCGATCCGCAGGGTGGAACCTGACGAAGGCGCTGTTGTGGCCGAGAAAGCCGCCGCAGCGGGGTGCGCGGCGCCCACGGCGGCCGCTCCCAATGCCAGGATGAGGCCAAGCGCCGCCATAGTGACAGATCGGCCCGATCGCGCGGTTGGTACGAGGAACTGGGTTCGGGGGGTTTTCATCCGGGTGGCTCCTTTATGGCCGCGGAGAAGCCCGTAACGGGCTCGGGTCCGTCGCGGGCCGGCCCGGGCGGTTCCGGTCCGAGCCGGAAGGGCCTGGTGGGCCCGGATGCGGCGCAGGGCCGCGGCTTCCCTGAAGCCTGCAGCCAGCGATGGCGCTCGCCGAAGATCCAATTAGCCGACTGCACACCCCAGCTAGCAGCAGGGCAAAAAACCTGCTACGGCACTAGCCGGCCGCGTAACCGGTGGCTTTTTCCACCACCATGCGCACCACTACGCGGACCGCGCCAGGGCGGTCCTCATCGGGATCCTTGCCGTCGTACTTCCAGGACAGCTGAGTGTCGACCTTCCGGCCGACGTCCGGCGTCATCGACACCCGGCCACGCAACTCGACGTAGTTCTCCGGATCTGACGAGTCCAGCACGGAAACGCTGACGCGCGGGTCGCGCCGCATATTGCGGTGCTTGACTCGTCCCTCCACGGTCGAGAACAGCAGGTCACTGCCGTCGCGGCCGACCCACATCACGGAGGTCTGCGGACTGCCGTCCGGATTCACCGTGGCCAGCACCGCATAGTTCTTCCCGTCGAGCAGCCTGAGCGTCGCATCGCTGAGCGGGATCCCCATGCGTGGCACGGTAACAGCGAGGCCGCATGCCAGGCGACTCAGCCCAACACGAGGCGACCTTTGACGTTTAGAGGCGAGCTCTTGACGTTTGATCGTGTTGACTGTTATTAATTTTCTCCCGGGTGTCGTTCATCGCTAATAAATCACTTGACAGGATGGCCGCCCGGCTGGGAAGGCCACCTGGCGGGGAAGTAGGCGCGCGGTGGCATTGAACACGACCAGCAGCGTTGCGCGGCGTCTCCTTCAGGCCGTACGATGCGCTGATAGGTGGCCGACCATTCACCGCTTCCCAAGCTGATGGCCCGATGTCGGCGAACCTGGGACCAGACGGGACCAGCCAACCACCTCCGGAGCCGTGAGCCCACGGGCCACGCACGGGCCAGATGCGGCGATCATCAGCGGGCACTCATGGTCAACCACGGATCGCCAGACGTTGGTGACCATCGCGCACATACCAACATGTCGAGCCAAGCGGACTATTACCGATCTTCCAAGCTCGCAACCTCCACGACTGGTCCCTATAACGCCGTGACCTGCGTCAACACTAAAGAGGAACGCCCTCAGTTCAATCTTGATCTTAGACGCTCCCAATATGCCCGACCACCCGCTACCTGGTCCTGGAAGATCTACACCCTAAGGATTTCGATCCATAGGTCTTGACAACTGTTCGGTCACGAGAGAGCAATAGAGAAAGGTCATGGGGTGGTGTGACCAGACGAAGACGCACCGGGATACGTCAAGCCATGTGCACTGTGCGCATGGGCACGTCAAACTCGTGCGAAGGAAATCCCCAGTGGACACCAGCCCCATTAGTCAGGGAGGGCAACAATGAACACACAGCTAAGGCGATGGGCGCTCCGGATCCTGGGTGCTGTCGCGCTGCCGGTCATGCTGACGCTCGGCCTCGCAGCCTCGGCATATGCGCAACCCACGGTGGCTACGTACGCGACTAGCAGCACGCAGCACGCAAGCACGCACTACTACTGGGAGCGATACGGGCCCTACTACAGCGCCAGGGGATGCTATGATGCCCAGCACAATCATAGGTACAGCGGCCACAGCTCGTATTGCCAGAAGTACCGTTACCGCTATGACCACAACAAGTCTTACCTCGTATGGTACTTGTTTGTGCGGTACCCGCATTAGCGAGTCACACCATCTAGCACAGCAGCAGCCATCCGCCAGCTGACCAGGGCAACGTCGGCGTCCCGGGCGAGCCCCGCGCGCTGGTACTACCAGCGCGCGGGCCGGGTGGCGACACCGCCAGTTCAGTCGGCGTGCGGCAGGGCCGTGCGAGCGGGTCGGCAACGGGACCAAACGCCAGCCGTTACCAGCGAGGCGCTCGGAGCTGCTGGCACCACACAGCGCACATCGGCCGTTGGCTGCGGCGAGCACCCGATAGCGACATCAGCCCGGACCGGATCGGTGTCGATCAGCCGGTAGTCCCAGGTGGCAAGGTCACGGCGCTGCAGGAACTCTGCCAGCTGTTGCGTACAGGCACTCAGACAAATTATGCGCGATTGGCGTGGCGTAGCCCTGCAGACGGACAGGGCGACCGGCTCATCGGCCGGGCTATCCCGGACCGACTAGCCTGGTCGAATGTTTACCTGGTCGACATTCAGCGGTTCTGGGTTGGCTTGGCGGGCGCGAAAAAGTCGATGAGCAGTTGTGTGACGCGCTCAGCCTCGTCGTGATGGACCCAATGCGACGCGTCGGGCAGGCGCTCCACGCGGTCGAGGTTGGGCACGTCGTCGTGGTCGGGCTCGGCTAGTTCGGGGCCGAGGTACTGATCGCGTTGCCCCCAGATGACCAGTGTGGGCGCCTGGATGGGGCGAAGCGCCGCTTCGGCGCGCTTCGGCGACTGCCGCACCGAGGACCGGTAGTAGTTGATCATCCCGGTTGCTGCGCCCGGCTGTGACCACGCCTCGACGTAGCGATCGATCTCCTCCGGCGTGTAAGGCGGGCGGGCGTCGCGCAGGAAGTGCCGGAAGAAATGCCACCGGTCGGCGTGCACGACGGTTTCGGGCACCTCCGGGAGGTCGAAGAAGAAGAAGTACCAGGACTTGCGGAGCTGGCCGGGGTGGTGCAGTCCCTGCGATAGCTTCCGCGGATGGGCCGCGTTGAGGATGGCCAGCCCGCCCACCACCTCGGGGTGGTTCATCGCGGTGGCCCAGGCGACGCTTCCGCCCCAGTCGTGACCGACCAGCAGCGCGGACTCGGCGCCGCGTTCGTGGATGAGACCGTGGATGTCGGCGGCGAGCGGGTCGGTGGCGTAGGCCGCGACGCCGTCCGGCTTCGATGACAGGTTGTAGCCGCGCATGTCGGGTGCGACGACGCGGAATCCGGCCGCCGCGAGTGGTTTGATCTGCAGCCGCCAGCCGTACCAGAACTCGGGGAAGCCGTGCAGCAGGACGAGCCGTGCAGCAGGACGATCAGCGGCCCATCGCCGGCCTCGACGTAATGCAGTCGTACATCGCCGATGTCCGCGTAGCCCTCACGAACTTCGCTGCCCAGGAGTTCCGGCGCCTGCTGTTCCGCTGCTGGGCTCCTCGGTTGTGCTCATTGCGCCCTCCCTGGGGTCGTGTCCCGAATGACGGTAACGCGTTTGCCATTTCTTGGCATCACCCCGCTTGAGCCGTCCGTCCGCAGGCCCAGAGAGGCCGTGCTCGTCGCGAGCGGCGCAGTCGCCACCGCAGGGGTCGGCGGCGGGGAGGACGGACGATCCGGGCCGAGGCGTACAGGCCGTACGCTGCGCACCTGCGTAGCCGGGAGCCGGGGTGATCTTGTGGCGCCTGCTGTTAGGTGGCCCGGCGTGCGCCGGGCGGGCCGCTCAACGGCAGAGCCCGGCGCTGACGCCGGGCCAGCGGCGCCGCAGGCGCCGCCCGATTCAATTAAGGTTCGATCCGGGCGTCCGCGACAGTCGTTATAGTGCCGGACTGTCCGCTCAGTCTGTGAGACGGCGGGTGGCAACTCATGGCCCTGCGCAGCCGGCCATGGCTGCTGCGCCCGTTCACAAGTCACTGATTTAATCAGCTCGTCTGTCCGCGCTACTCTTTAATGCGCTAGCGCAAGCTGGATCACCGCGACGTTTTGTGAAGGCGTATCCCTGCTGTCAAGGTCACGAGCCGCTCTGCTCCGGGCCTGTCATCATCGGCTGGCACCACCGTAGGATGAACCCGCCTTGTCCCAGCCGGACTTGCTTGGCGAGAGCCGCGTCCCGGGCATCGGGTAGCACGATCACGTCTCCAGCAGCGACGTCACCAGCCAGGATTATCGCCTCCACAAATGAGGACAGTACCGTCCGGGAAGACCGATTTCATCCAGGCCGTGAATGCGGCATGTCTGGCACGTGGATAGCCGGTAACGCTCTCGCGGATCGCCCCGCGCATGTGTCTGGGCAGGTCGGGGCCGCTACGGCTGAGACCTCACACGATGCCTGTCCGTCATTCCCGGCCGCGTGCGCGCACCCGCAACCGGCACCTTCCGGCCCCGGCCGTGGTCCTGGTGCGCCACCCTCCCCCATCAGACCGGCCGCTGCCGATCTATTCGCCGGAGGGGAGGTGTCAAGGACTGATTCGCGTGTACCTTGACCAGGCAGTTTCACCTGCGCTCGTGGCCCTGCGCTCACATCGGCCCCTGATGCCGCATCGGAGGCGTAGCACAATCCCGCGGCAGTCTGACGGGGGCCTTGGCAACTTTCCCGGTCACAGTCGCTTGGACTAGGTGGTCCCGTCAAACCCGAGCCCGGGTTTCCCCCGGTGGTCTCTGGACTTTCCCCGAGTGACCGGGACACTGCCGCAGTTCACCGCGCCACGATCTTACGTGGCGGACATGGCAGGCCGGCGGATGCTATTCGCGATGATGGAGGTGATCGGGCTGGGTGTGCCAGCCGGGCGGCAGTTCGGCGGTGAGCGCGGTGTAGACGAACCGGGCGACAGCCGTGGTGTGTGCGCGGCTGGGGTTCCACTGCAGGGTGAAAGGCACGAGCTGTGCTGGCTCAGCCGCCCGGATCACAGTCGTGGCGTGTGCAGCGGCGAGGGACGCGATGAGCAGGATCCACGCGATATCGCGCTGGTCGGCCCAGCGGGTGGCGGCCAGTTCGGTATCGGTGAGGTCAACTGAGGGCGGCCTGATGCCCGCTATGCCCAGGGCCCGCCGCTGGCTCAGCGCCCAGGCGGGGAACAGGTCCGCCGAAGTTGTACCGAGAACATCGTGAGCCAGGTCTTGCAGCGCGATCGTGTCCTGACCGGCGGCGTATCCAGCTCGCGTTCCAGCCGCCGGATCAGGTCGCTCAGTGTCGGGGCAGCTATGTGCAGGCGCTCGGCGGCGCGGCCGAAATGAAGCTCGGTGGCCACCGGCGCGAACGCTTCCAGCTGGCGCAATCCCACAGCCTGACGGTACCGCGCGTGATCGGAACTGCATCGGCGAGATGTCCGACCGCGGACTGGATTGTTCGGCCAGGCCGAAGAGTGCCTGAGCGAGTTGTCTCTTTTTCCGTGGCCAGCGATATGCGAGCCTGGCAGTGCGGGGGAGGTCACCAGCCCGCTCAGAGGGGTGATTCGCGATGATCGATGACCCGAGTCCTACTGAGGCTGATGTCGTGACCAAGCTCAGCCATCAGTCGGTGCAGGATACGGCGGCCAGGCTCACCGCCGCATCGGCTGCCAGCCACCACCTCACCGCGGACCTGGCCGCCAACCTGTCTGGCATCAACGCTCTCAGGATCGGGGCCAAGCGGCCGGTGGTCCTCGGCTGCGCGCTGGCCGCGGTCGGGTTCGGGCTGTGCGCAGGGAAGGTCACCGACCTGCACGTCGGCGCCCAGGTGATCTACATCGTCATGGCCGGGGCGGGCATGGGCCTGATGCTGGGCCAGGCCAACACCGACGCGATCAACCGGGCCTCCCGGTACTCCTACGGCGAGGCCACCGGCATCACCCAGACCGTCCGCAACTACGGCGCCAGCCTCGGCTTCGCCATCTTGGGCACGATCTTGATCACCCAGTTCCGCTCCCCGGTCACCTCCTCGCTCACCGCGCAGGGCCTGCCGCCGGGCGCAGCGTCGGCGGGGGCGGCGAAGATCGCCCAGCTGCAGGGCGGCAACGGCAACATCAGCGCCATCCCGGCGTTCATCCGCGCCGACTTCGCCGCCGCCACCCGGGACGTGCTCTACGGGATGACCATCGTCATGGCAGTGGCGGCGGTCGTGGCGCTGCGCGGGCTCAGGCGGGGAGTCCAGAAAGACACCGAAGCACCCGAAACCGTGCTCAGCGGCCCGGCGAGGACCCAGGCCCCGACCATTACCCGGCCTGGCGCTAGGCCCGGACGGATCCAGTGATGGAAGCCTTCAGTATTGTCGCGGCCGTGGCCACCGCGGTCCAGGCGGCTGCGTTGATTGTGCTGCATCTGCTCCCCACGGGTTACCACCCGGTCCGCGATGCGGTCAGCGACTACGGCGTCGGCCGTTACCGCGGCTGGTTCTGGCTGCAAGCCCTGGCCGGTGGGGTGGGCTGCCTGGCCCTGGGGATCGCCCTGGCCCAGCTGCATCCGTTCACCCCGACCCAGGTGGTGGCGGCGCTGATCGTGACCGCCGTGGCCCGGTTCCTCATCCCGTTCTTCGCCACCGACCAGGACGGGAGCCGGTTCCAGACGGCGCACGGGATCATTCACATGATCCTGGCGGTCATCGCCTTCGGAGGGCTGGTGTGGGCCGCCACCGGCCTGTGGTCGACGCTGAGCCATTACCCGGCCTGGCACGCAGCCGAAAGCGCTCTCACCATCATCCCCTGGATCATGCTCGGCAGCGTCATCGCCGTCGTGCTCGCGATCGCAGGCCCGCGGCTGAAGCCCTTCTTCGGGATCTTTGAACGCCTCTTCTACCTGTCCTCGATCACCTGGATGCTGATCGTCGCGATCGATCTCGCCCGCATTTCAGGTTGAGGGCACCCCGACGCAATCCAAGCCCGCCGTGAACCACCACCATCGAAGGAGGCCCGCAATGCCCACCGTGACAGTAGAACAACCCGTAACCCTGCAACAGGCCGCCACGGCACTGCAAGACAAACTCGGCAGCCGCTACGAGATAACTACGCACGGAAGCGGTGCCCAAGAGGCACTGAAGGTAAAGCAGTCAGCGGCTTCCACCGCCACCGTGCACCTGGACCAGGACGGGAACGCCACCACGTTCCACGTCCACGCCGGCGGGCTGGTCATCTCGCGCATGGTCAACGAGTTCGGCATCGCCAAGAAGGTAGCCGCGGCGATCGAGGAAACCTTCACAACCCATCCCGCCAGCTGACCGTCGCGCCGAACTGACGAGCGTGGCGTCGAGTACCTCGATCGGCCCGGCAGATAGGCCCGTCCAGCTAGCGCCGGCACGAGGAGACCGGTTCGCTGGCGTCCTCGATTACGCACGCTAGGAAGGAGATCGTAATGCCCATCATCGTTGTGACCCGGCTGCGGCTCAGGGACCCCGCGCTCCTGGATGAGTTCTTCACCGATGCCGTCGCCGCCATCGAGCAGGCGATGAAGTCCAAAGGCAACCGCGGCGCGGACGCGCTCGCCGACGCGAACAACGCCTGGTGGAGCGTCAGCGCCTGGCAAGAGCGCCGCCTGATGCAGGCCTACGTGGAGGGTGAGCCGCACCTGGGCATCAGCAGGCGCCTGGATCATTTCTGCGACGAGGCCACCTTCGCTGACTGGGAGCAGGCCAGCGCCGACCTGCCGGACTGGCAGACGAACTGGCGCCACCTCACCGCCGACGGTAAGGCAGCAGAGCTCACGCACCCGTCAGCCGCAAACCAGACTCGTGATTTCCCCCCGCCGGTCGAGCCGCCCCCCAGCGTCTCCTGAAGCAGCCCCGGGGCACGCGGCGCAGCTGGTCGCGGCCGGGTTCCGGCCGTAGTCGATGGCGCACCAAGGCGGTGCCTGGCTGCTGCGAGCTCATCGTCCACCCCCCTGCCCACATCAGAAGGCCCCGGCTCGGTCTCCGGGGCGCCAAACCTCACAGCCGGGTTCACCGGCACGTTCACCAGCCAGTACATCGACACCGGGGACCTGCGCCAGCATGTGGTCATCGGCGGCGACGGCCCGCCGCCCGCACAACCGCCGTGCGCGGGGCACGGCTGTAGGTCACGAAAGGAACTGCTCATGTCCATCAAGAGCGAGGCGCTCGCCGGGGGAGGCACGCCGACATATGTCACCCGCTTCGACGGCGTCCGCGTCCCGGCCACCGACTACCATCCGGTCTGGCTGGACAGCCTGGCCCACGACGTCACCATAGAGGGCTCGGCGATGAACGGCGTCGTGCAGGGCGCCGAGGCCATCCGTTCAATCGTGACCTACATCCGCACGCTCTATGACGACCAGGAGTTCAACTTCGCCGGTCCTTACGGCGAGAACGGCTTCCTGGAGGACTACACCGCCCGGGTCCGGGGCGAGCCGATCGGCAACGTCGTCCTGGTCACCCGCAACGCCGCCGGGCAGGCGCAGCACATCGTGGCCAACTACCGGCCCCGGAACACACTGCTGCTGTTGTCCCGGCTGATAGGCGAGCATTTCGCCGACACCCCGTACGGCGAGCATTTCGCCGCCCGCGTCCCCGAGTAACAGGTCATGGGTTCTGACCTGGGTTTTCGGGTGGCCGCAGGCCACTGGCCGCCGTAGTTGACCGCTGGTTGCTCTGGCTAATGGCACGGACGTCCGTTGGCCTGGTGACTTTTCGTCCACGATCCGCTGCCGGGCCGAGGCCGGCGCGGCCCCGCCGCGCACGCCGTCGCGCAGGAACTGCGGCGGATGCTGGCGCTGCCCGGACCGGACCCGGCCCTGGTCGTGGACGCGAACCTGCGCCCCGAAGGCCGCCAGGGACCGCTGGTCCGCACCCTCGCCTCCTACCTGGCGTACTACCGGCGCTGGTCGCGTCCCTGGGAGGCGCAGGGCGCTGCTGCGGGCCGAGCCCGTCGCCGGCGACGCGAGCCTGGGCGAGGAGTTCACCGACATCCTTCCGTCACCTCGACGATGCTGCTGCTGGTCCTGCTGCTGATGATGATGGTCAGCCTGCGGCTGCCGCTGCGGGCCGACGGGGCCCGCGGCACGGCTTCTGGTGGAAACCGGACGGGCATCAGACGAGTTGCAGCGTCAGCTCCTCGCTCCCGGCGCGTGTTTCAGCGACGAGAGACCTTGTGACCTGTCTGGCGTTATCGGCGAAGACCGAGATCTGCACCACGTGACGTTCGTCGGCTGGAAGTTCGGTGGCGAATCCCGGGTCGAAGTCCGGGTCCTCGAACGTGACCAGCCGCCAGCGCGACCTGTCAAGAAGACAGAGCACATTGAGGTACTCGTGCTGTTCACGACGCACGTGCATGGGGTCGAACGCGTCGGAGCGCGGAAGATCGGCCCAGCGCAACTGCACTGGATCGACGTCCCGCCGCAGTTCACCGTCCGTCGCCACGCTGAGCAGGCGCCCAACGCAGCCCATGGCCGGGCCACGTCCCCGGTTCTCGACTCCGACACGAACCCACAGTGCCTTGCCTTCCCTTTCAGTCTCCCCCCGACGGCACCAAGGTTCAGTGGCCTCGAACGTGAGGCGGATACGCGGACCGCGGACGTAAGCGAAGAAACCCAGCGCCACCAGGGCCGTCGTGATCACGGCCAGGAAGGTGGCCACGGCTCCGGCCCACGCCGCCACCGGACCCCACTCGACCGCCGCAGTGATCATCGAACCCAACCTCGCCCCCGGCCCGGACCATGAGGCGCTCTAACCCTGATCATTGACGCTGGGTCTGCTCGGGGGAACTCGTATTGACTCATTCAACGGGCTCAGGACTCCTTACATTGAGCAAATAATCCGGGGGTAGCGCCGTGGTGTTCTTTGACCTGGTAGTGCATTGCGAGCGTGGTACCGGGGGTAGCGGGTTTGACTGGTGTTGAGCTTCTCGCAAAGCGGGTCCCAACCCGGGCCTCACTCTACGGTGAAGGGCCTCTGCCACCGGTGTGCAGGTTTGCCTCGATTCTCACCCCGACGGGGTGATGACAGCTCGTCGGCTTCGAGGCTTGACTGGGAATGTGCAGGCGCCAAAGTGAAGCCTCTGGCGGCTTCGTGATCACCAGCCGCGGCGCAGCCGGACCGGCGGTGCGCGCTGCCTCATCTCTAGTCTTGGTCATGGCGTGGGCTGCTCCGGCCGGGACGGCGGCTGGTAGTGAAGGCCCGGCGAGAGCCAGTCAGAGAGCTACTCGTGCTGGCTGGTCCGGGGGGCCTCACGCCGCACCGTCTCGCGGGGACCCTGCAGTTCTCTTATTGCCCGAACTTCTGAGACGAATGGAGCATCTGCTGTGAGCACCTTTCCACCCATCGCGGACTACGGGTTCTTGTCGGATTGCGAGAACAACTGCCTGGTGGCACCTGACGGTTCGATCGAATGGCTCAGCCTGCCCCGGCCGGACTCGCCGAGTGTGTTCGGCGCGCTCTTGGACCGGAACGCCGGGAGCTTTCGGCTTGGCCCGTTCAGCACCCATGTGCCCGACCATCGCCGGTACGTACCGGGGACGATGGTACTGGAGACGACATGGCATACCCCCACGGGCTGGCTGGTCGTCAACGACATGTTCGTCGTCCGGCCGGTCAGCGACGAGGGGCGGCGTGCCGGCTACGAGCGAGTCCCCAGGGTCGGCGCCGGGGTCGGGACGATCCTGCGCACTGCCACCTGCATCTCGGGGAAGGTCGACGTCATGGCGTCGTGCCTGCCGATGTTCGACTACGGGTCCACACCAGGCGCCTGGAACTACGACGGTGACAGCTACCACTCGATGGCGGTGCGCCAGCCCGACGGGGACGTGACCCTCAGGCTGCACTCCAGCTTTCAGCTCGGCGAAGTCGGTGCCCGCGGCTACGTCCGGTCCGCCCTCCATGAGGGTGAGTCCGGCTTCATCGCCCTGACGTGGGCCGGGCCGGCGCCGACGACCCAGCAGGAGGCGGACGCCGACCTGGCGTCCACCGTCAGCTTCTGGCGGGACTGGCTCAGCACCGGGACTTTCCCAGACCACCCGTGGCGCCCGTACATCGAGCGCAGCGCGCTGACCCTGAAGGGGCTCAGCTACGCTCCCACCGGCGCCATCATGGCCGCGTCGACGACCTCGCTGCCGGAAACGCCGGGCGGGGCACGCAACTGGGACTACCGCTACACCTGGATCAGGGATACCGGGTTCACCCTGCGCGCCCTCTACCGGCTCGGCTACGACTGGGAGGCGCTGGAGTACTTCGCCTTCATCCTTGAGGCCCTGCAGGGCAAGGACATGAACAAGCCCTTCTCCCAGCTCCAGATCATGTACGGGATCGGCGGTGAGCGAGACCTGTCCGAGAAAACGATCGACCACCTCTCGGGCTGGCGCGACTCCAAGCCGGTACGGGTCGGCAACGGCGCCTGGAACCAGCACCAGAACGATGTGTGGGGCATGCTGGTGGACGCCGTGGACTCCCACCTGCACCAGGGCGCCGACCAGATCATCGGGCCGACCTGGGAAGGTCTCGCCGGTTTCGTCGATGAGGCCATCAGGCACGCAGGCGACGCCGACCAGGGCATCTGGGAAATCCGGGGCGAGCCGCAGCACTTCACCGAGTCGGCGGTGATGTGCTGGGTCGCCGCCGACCGTGGCGCCGACCTTGCGCAAGAACGCGGAGATGCCGAGCGCGCCACCCGATGGCAAAAAGCCGCCGACACGATGAAGGCCGAAATCCTCGACAAGGGCGTCGACGAGCACGGCCGGTTCCGTCAGGCGTACGAGAACGACGAGCTCGACGCCTCGCTGCTGCTGCTCCCCATCATGGGGTTCTTGCCCCCCGGCGACGACCGCATCAGGGCCACCGTGCTGGCCATCGCCGACGAGCTGACCGAGGACGGCCTTGTCCTGCGCTACAAGGTAGACAGCACTGATACCGGATTCGCCGGCAAGGAGGGGACCTTCACGATCTGCTCGTGGTGGCTAGTAAGCGCCCTGGCCATGATCGGTGAGAACGACCGGGCCCGTGCCCTGTGCAAAAAGCTCCTGTCCTTCGCGGGCCCGCTGAACCTGTACGCCGAGGAAATCGACACCTCGACCGGTGAGCATCTCGGGAACTTTCCGCAAGCCTTCACTCATCTCGCCCTCATCGAGGCGGTATCCCAGCTCATCGAAGCCGAAGGGAAACAATCACCCGCTGCCTCAGCTGGGCTCATGCTGATGACGGTGGGTGACCGCAGCGTCCGCCGCCTTACCGCGACTCGCGATGAGCGATGCCTACGGTGCGGTAGCGGGTTACAGCGGCGGCAAAGTGGTCTGGGCGAGGCTGGATCGGTGCAGCTGATGCAACGAGGAGACGATCGCCCCCCTCACGCTGCTCGGGCAGGCATTGAGTCTCATCGGTGTCGGTAGCCGGGTGGACGAGCTGGCTGCCTGGCCCCGCCTGCGCGTCTACGGCGTGTTCGATACATCGTCGGCGGAGTTCGACAATTCCGTCGTGGTCATCGAGCACCGGCGGAAGATGTGGTTCGCGTGGCCGTGGGCTGAACGGATCACCCGGGCTTCTGCTAGGCGAGCGGAGCCGCCGCCATCATCGCCGACCAGGTTGGCAAACCAGGCATGAGCTAGCCCGGGTTCGCCGCCGGGGCCAGGTGACGGCGGGGCGAGCGCGGCCTCGATCGCGTCCTGCCTGTCCGGCCAGCCAGTCCATCGCCTCGAGCATCGATCCGCGGCGCCAAGGGTGGCAGCTTCGAGCCCGGCTGCACCACCCGCGAGACGATCTCCGCCAGCGCCAGATCCCGCGCCCGGCATGGCGGGCCGAGCAGCGCGGGCAGCCCTAGCTTCGCCGCCATCGCGTGCACCGCGGCGACGTGCCCGTGCCGAAGCGACCCGGTGATGGCCACTGCCTGCGCGGCCTGACCCAGCCGCTCGCCCTTCGAGGCGGCCACATCACAGACTCCCGGATGGGCGGGCGTGATAGGGATGGCGGCATGCCGGGTACATGTTCACGCTGCGCTGGGTGATCACCCACAGATCGAGGAGTACGCCCGCCACAATGGGCACGGCGACCTGCTCGCAGAGCGCATCGACGGCAAGGACCGGCGAGGAGCGGAAAGAGAACGGACAGGGTGGCACTGGAGATCAAGCGGTTGCACCTGTCCACCGTGACGCCGCCGGGGACGCAGGCCCAGTGGCCGGTGCACGGGTTCGTGGTGACCTTCCCGGGCGGTGCGGCGCTGGTCGACACCGGCGTCGGCGGCCCGCAGGGCGTGCAGGACGACTGGCGGGCGGTCAACGTGGCCGCGGCCGACGCGCTGGCCGGGCTGGACCTGAGCCCGGCCGACATCAGCCTGGTCATCAACACCCACCTGCACTTCGACCACTGCGGGCAGAACGCGGTGTTCAAGCACGCGGCGTTCCACGTGCAGCGGGCCGAGCTGGCCCGCGCCCGGCGGGAGGCGCCCGACCTGGCCGACTGGTTCGACTTCGCCGGCGCCCGGTTCGAGCTGCTGGACGGCGACACCGAGATCGTGCCCGGGCTGTCGGTGATGACCACGCCCGGGCACACCGCCGGGCACCAGAGCGTGGTCATCCGGGGCGCGGACGGCGACGACCTGCTGATCGGCGACGCGGCCTACACACCGCGGCTGTACTCCGGGCCGGACGACCAGAAGCTGCCGCCGGGGCAGGCCGCGGACCGGGACGCCTGGGAGGCCTCACGCGGCCGGATCCGGGCCAGCGGGGCGGCCCGGGTGCACTTCTGCCACCACACCGATGTGATCCAGGCCTGACCAGCCGCAGGTGACGTCCGCGGCCGGCCGTGCGGCGGGGGCCGAACGGTGTCACAAGTTGAATCAGCTGTCCCGGGATAGCCTGACCGTATGGCTACTCACCTGCGCTGTCTGGTCACCGGGGCGACCGGCTACATCGGCGGCCGGCTGGTACCCGAACTGCTCGCCGCCGGTTATACCGTCCGCTGTATGGCCCGTGATCCGGGCAAGCTGGCCGACCGGCCCTGGTCGGACGACATCGAGGTGGCCAAGGCCGACGTGAGCGACGCGGCGGCGCTGCGCAAGGCCCTGGCCGACTGCGACGTCGCCTACTACCTGATCCACTCGCTCGGCACCGGGTCGTCGTTCGAGCAGCGGGACCGGGACGCGGCCCGGGCCTTCGCCGACGCGGCCCGGGAGGCCGGCGTCAAGCGCATCGTCTACCTGGGCGGCATGATCTCCGGCCAGGAGGGTGACCTCTCGCCGCACCTGCGCTCGCGGGCCGAGGTCGGGGACATCCTGCTGGACAGCGGCGTGCCGACCGCGGCCCTGCAGGCGGCGGTGATCATCGGCAGCGGGTCGGCGTCGTTCGAGATGCTGCGGTACCTGACCGAACGGCTGCCCGCGATGATCACCCCCAAGTGGGTGACGACCCGGATCCAGCCGATCGCGGTCCGCGACGTACTGCGGTACCTGGTCGGCGCGGCCACCTTGCCCGCGGACGTGAACCGCCGGTTCGACATCGGCGGCCCGGACGTGCTGACCTATGCCGACATGATGCGGCGCTACGCCGCGGTGGCCAAACTGCCGCCCCGGCTGCTGGTGTCGGTCCCGGTGCTGACCCCGTCGCTGTCGTCGCACTGGGTCGGGCTGGTCACCCCGGTGCCCAGCGGCCTGGCCCGGCCGCTGGTGGAGTCGCTGCGGGTCGAGGTGGTGGCGGCCGAGCACGACATCGCGCAGTACATCCCGGACCCGCCGGAGGGTCTGCTGCCCCTGGACCGGGCCATCGAGCTGGCCCTGACGCACACCCGGGAAGGCGACGTGTCCACCCGCTGGACGTCCGCCGGCACGCCCGGTGCCCCCAGCGATCCGCTGCCCAGCGATCCGGACTGGGCCGGCGGCTCGCTGTACGTCGACGAGCGGACCGGCGTGGTGAACGCCCCACCGGAGGCGTTGTGGCGGGTGATCGAAGGGATCGGCGGCACGCCGGGCTGGTACTCGTTCGACGCCGCGTGGGCGGTGCGCGGGGTGATGGACCGGCTGGTCGGCGGGGTCGGCCTGCGCCGCGGGCGGCGGGACCCGGTGCACCTGCGCCCCGGCGACGCGCTGGACTTCTGGCGGGTGGAGGCGATTGTCCCGGGCGAGCTGCTGCGGCTGCGGGCGGAGATGAAGCTGCCCGGGCTGGCCTGGCTGGAGCTGCACGTCGGCCGGGACGACGACGGCCGGACCAGGTACCGGCAACGGGCCATCTTCCAGCCCCACGGCCTGACCGGGCACGCCTACTGGCGCTCGATCTCGCCGTTCCACGGCGTCGTGTTCGGCGGCATGCTGCGTAACATCACCGCCGCCGCGGAGAAGGCCGCCACCCAGCCGGAGCGGCAGGCTTCGTAACGCGGGAAGTCAGGGGCAATGGCGCCTTTACCCGGGCTAGTGGGCTTCGGCGGCGCGCTTGATGGCGGCCAGGGTGACGGGGATGCCGTGGTGGGCGGCGCGGGTGCGCTCGGCGATCTGAGCCTCGGCGCCGGCGCCGTAGCGGCCGTGGAAGCCTTCGATGCCCTTGGGCAGGAAGTGCCACGTCTCGGTGAGCTCGGTGCCGCCCTCGGCCGGGGCGAAAAGGTAGCTCCAGCGCACCCAGCCGTTATTGACCTCGAAGGCGAACTCGCGGCCGGGATCGGCCACCACGACCTGGGATCGGGTCTCCCAGGTCCGTTCGGGGGTCTGATTCCGGCCGGTGAACCAGGCGCCCGGGCGCGGTCCGCCATCGTCATCCCACCAGCAGGCCTGGCAGATCGGGCTCCACTCCCCCATCCGGGTCACGTCCGAGACCAGGTCGTAGAGCTTGTCCGGGGGGCAGGCGACGAGGATCGACTCCTGGTAACTGAGCTCGCTCATGAGCCTCAGTATGGCCGTCCGGGGTGGTGCGGTCCGGGTCATGGCCGTTGCTCCGCGGGAGCCGTCCGGGGCCGGGACGCAGCGGCTCGATCTCCGGGCGACCGTCCCGGCGCGGTCCGGACCACTTGGCCCCGTACCGGGTCGACGGCGTAGGCCACCAGGTAGGCGGCTCTTTCATAGTTGACCCGCCAGCCCACAAAGTCCGGCCAGGCATCGGCCGGGTCCCGTTCCAGCGGGAAGTCGACCTCCTTCATGCGCTGCACCCCTTCGAGGAACTCCTCGTACGTCAGGGTGATGCCGTCCTCCGGATCCGCCTCGTCGGGAATGTCGAAACCCATGGCCTGGCCGATCCGGCGGAAGCAGTCGAACCCGCTGCGCAGGCACAGCCGGGCGGGCACGTTCGGGGCATGCTCGGGCGACAGCGACAGGAACAGGGCCGCGGAGTCCAGCACGGCCAGCAGAGCGGTGACCCACGAGGACTTGGGCCGGGGCGAGCGGAACCGGACCAGCGGCAGGTAGGTGGTGTGGCTCTCCGCCACGTCCGCGGCCCATCGTTCCCACTGGGCGTACAGGTCCGGCATCGTGTTGATGGTCGACACGCCCGAGCCCAGCCCGTAGTGGGTGCGGGCCAGCAGCTCCGGCCCCCAGGACGGCACCCCGGCCCGGGCGTTCAGCAGCGAGATCTCAGTCTCGCGCCGGTTGAACGCCGCGTACAGGGTGGGCAAGTAGGCGATCTGCAGGGTGATGATGACCAGGCCGGTGGCGGCGGCCAAAAACACCAGCACCGCCGGGACCGAGCTGGGGGTACGTCGAAGCCCAGGGTGAACAGGGAGGAGCCGGCCGTGACGAAGGCGGCGGCCGCCCCGTGGGGTTCGAACGGCCACAGCAGCAGTGAGATCCCGAGGTAGGCCACGCCAAGCCAGGCGGCCAGCTGGCCGAGCAAGATCGCCGCCGCCTCCACGGCCAGCGTCCGGTCCCGGCGGCCGTCGTCGAGGTGACGGACCAGCATCCGGAACATGCCATCAACACAAGTGTCGGCGATCCGGGTCAGCCGGCTGCCCACCGGCCGGGACACGATGAGCGCACCAATCACGCTGCTCCACACGATGATCACCAGCACACCGCCGGCCACCGCGGCGATGACGCGGCCCCAGAGCGGCACGATCATGGGTCCTCCTTGGCGGTCGTCCCGGGCGCGCCGACGGCGATGTACGAGGATAGAATGCCATGGACCCGAATGAACCCAGCATCCGGCCGGCGAACAGCACCGCCCGGGCGTGACTGCGCCCGGCTGCACGACGCGCGTGCCCACCTCCGCCGCGCCGACCCGGCGCTGGCCCGGCTCATCGATGAGCGGCCGGACTTTGACCTGGCCGGGCGGGTGGATGGACGAGCTGCCGGTCATGGACCTGTACGGCGCGCTGGTGTTCCAGGTGACCCGCCAGCAGCTGTCGGTGGCGTCCACCCGCCGCATCCTGGCGCGGATCGAGGCGCTGTTCGGCGGTCACCTGCCATCAGCGGAGGAGCTGCTAATTGCTGATCCCGCCGAGATCCGCCGCGCCGGCCTGTCCGGCCGGACGTTGGCCTACGTGAGGTGACCCTCGCGGAACGGATACCGACGGCCTTCTAACCTCGCCGTGCTCGGCGGGCTGCCGGATGAGGAGATCATGGCGCAACTCACCGCGATCCCGGGGATCGGGCCGTGGACCGTGCAGGGCGCGCTGACCCCGGCGCTGGACCGGGAGGACGTGGTGCTGCCGGGTGACCTGGCCCTGCGTAAGGCCGTCCGCGCCGCGTACCGGCTCGACCACCTGCCGCTGCCGGACGAGGTGACCGCGATCGCCGAGCCGTGGCGGCCCTACCGCAGCCTGGCCATCAGCTACCTGTCTCGGCCCCTGACGGTGCAGCACGCGCCGCCGGCGCTGCCGGTTACGCCAGCTCCCTGAACACCGCGCAGAGCCGGGCGACGGCGCCGCTGTAGGCGTGCTCCGGCGGCGTGCCGTACCCCACGATCAGGGCCTGCCGGGCCGAGCGGGCCTCCCGGGCTGGCCGGGCTGGCGGCGAGCTGCGCAGTAGGCCCCGAGCCCGCTGACAGCCAGGCCGCGCGCCGCGGCCCTGACGATTACCTCGTCCTCCCAATGGCCGGCGGCAGCTCGCACAAAGCGTGGAGCCCGGCCGCGATTCCGGTGACGCTGACCTCCGGCGAGGCGCGGTGCAGCGCTCGACCAGCCGGTCCCGCCGCCTGCGGTAGGCCAGCCGGGGAACGGCGCAGGTGGCTTGGGGCCGGATGCGCCCGAGGTGATGAATTCGGCCAGCGCGAGCTGGTCCAGGCGGCTGCCCGGCCCGTCGGCCTGTTGCTCCGCGGCGACGTCCTCGAGGCCAAGTGGGTGGGCAGCATGGAGCGAGCCCAGCCGGAAGGCCGGTGCGTGAGGCTCTGGGTGGCCGGAGCCCGCGACAGAGGACGTGCTCGGGCGCCAGCGCCTGCATCGCGCCTCACCGGCTGGCGGTCGTAACGGAACTCGCCGTCGTAGTCGTCCTCGATGATCA
>CAVUNO010000012.1:0-470507 GCA_963742875.1 uncultured Actinomycetes bacterium
GAACGACACGCTGCCCAAGCCGGCGGTCGACATCGCCAAGGCCAAGCAGCTGCTACTCGCAGGCGAGGCTACCCGAACGGGTTCACCACCAACATCATCACCGTCAGCGGGGACGTCGCCGGTCAGGCCGAGGCGTTGGTCATCAAGTCGGACCTGCAAAGATCGGTATCAACGGTGAACATCGGACACCTACGAGCTCTCACCGCCTACAACAAAGAACGGACCGGCAACTACGGCCTCGGTGAGCGGTACTGGACGAACGACATCATCGACCCCGACGAGGTCGCGACGTTCGGCGTCGGAAAACGCCGGGTCCGACGCCTTCGACACCTACTGGACCGACCCGACGGCCGCCAAGCTGGCCAACGAGCCCGCTCGGAGACCGACCCGGCCAAGCGACCGCAGATGTACGAGCAGATCCAGCAGATCGTCTACACCCAGTGCCGTAGCTGCCCTGCTGTACCCGCCGTACCGGTACGCCCAGGGCAAGTGGGTGCACGGTTCCGCGGCTCCCCCCTCGGCAACTACAACAACTCGCTGCTGACCCTCACGGTGACCCGCACTACCCCGGGCCCACCGGACACCAGGCCACGGAAAGGAGAGACGACATTGGCAGACCATGTTCTATCTGGTCAAGCGGATCGGGCAGCTGATCCCGATCCTCCTCGGCATCACGCATCGTGTCGTTCATACTGATCCGGCTGGTGCCCGGCGATCCCGGCCGAGGCGATGCTCGGCAACCACTACACCCCGAGCCGGGGCGGCAGCGGTCAACACGACCTCGGGCTGGACGGCTCGCTACCCGCCCAGTACTGGCTGTTCCTGCGCCACGCAGCCTCGGAGGGAACTTCGGGACGTCGTACTTCTTCCACGACGCGGTCGGCCACGAGATCGCCACGTCGCATCGACCCGACCCTGTTCCTCATCGTGTTCGCCGGGGTGCTGACCGCACTGATCGCCATCCCCTGGGACGCTGTCGGGGCTGCGCCAGGGCGGCGTGCTTCGACCAGTCGGCGCCGCTGTTCTTCCTGGTCGGGTTCGCCCTGCCGAGCTTCCTCTCGGCGTCCTGCTCATCCTGTACCTGGGCGTGAAGGTCCCAGTGTTCCCCATCCCGGGTTACGGAGACGGCTTCGCCGGGCACGTCTCGCACCTCGTGCTGCCCGCGATAACCCTGGCGATCCCGTTCTCGACCGTGCTGATCCGCTCGCTGCGCGCGACCGTGATCGAGGTGACCGCGTCCGACTACATCACCACGGTACGGCTGAAGGGAGTGAGCGGGTATCGACCGTGCTGCGGCGCCACATCCTGCCCAACTCGCTCCGCCGCTCGTCGTCGTGTTCGGCGTCAACCTGGCGTTCCTGGTCGGCGGCACGGTGATCGTCGAGAACGTCTTCTCGATCCCCGGTCTTGGCAGCCTGCTCGTCAACTCGGTGTCCAGCCGCGACTTCCCGGTGGTCCAGGCACTGACCCTGTTCTTCGCCGTCTTCGTCCTCGTGGTCAACCTGGTGACCGACTGGGCCACGTCAGCCTCGATCCCCGCTCACCCTCGGCGGCGGCCTGACATGGCGGTCTCCAGCTCGACTATGCCGACGCCGCGGCCGCGGGCTGATCCGCACGCAGGCGCTGGTCCCCCCGTCCTGCGCGGCCGGCCGCCCTCGTCGTCGGAAGCGTGACTGTTGCTCGCGATCGCGGTGCTCTGCCTCGGCGCGCCCCTGTTCACCCAGCTACTCGCCGACGGCGATCGACCCGCTGCACCCGCCCTGCCGCCCGGCTCGCCGCACCACCTGCTGGGCACGGACGAATTCGGCCGCGACATGTGTCGCGGGTGCTCTACGGGGCCGCTACGACCTGGCGATCGCCTTCGGGGCGACCGGGGTGACCCTCGTCTCGGGATGCTGGTAGGGCTGTTCGCGGGCCACTTCGGCCGCTCGTCGGCGCGTTCGCGATGCGGGTCGTCGACCTCGTGTTCGCGTTCCCGTTCATCGTCCTGGTGATCGCGATCATCGCGATGCTCGGGCCAGCCTGTTCAACATGTTCATCGCGCTGTGGGTGGCGAGCTGGGTGAGCTACGCCCGCATCTCGCAACGGGCGGACGCTGACCGGCGAGACGGGCTCGGCTAGTGGTGGCCGCCACGGGCCCTCGGCTTCTCGCGGCTGGCGGATCATGTTCCGGCACACCCTGCCGAGCGTGCTGCCCGCGTGCCTCATCTTCGTCGATGGTCGACGCGGTGGGCAACGTGCTGCTCGGCGCCTCCCTCGGGTTCCTGGCCATCGGCATCCGCCGCCGACACCCGAGTGGGGCGCCGTCATCTCCGAAGGGCAGAACTACATCCTTCGGCCGTGGTGGATCTCGATCGTCCCGGGATCGCCCTCGTCGTGCTCGGCGTCGCACTAGCCTTATCGGCGACGGCCTGGCCTACGTCCTCCGCCCGAAGGACGATCGGTGACATGGCCAGCCTCGACAACTCGGCCGCCTCCGGGCCGTCAGCCCCGGCGGGCGCACGCGATCACGACGGCGGGCCAGGCCGCGCTGGAACTGCGCAGCCTGCGGATCCAGATCCCCACGGCGCGGGGCACGGTCACCCCGACCGACGACATCCGCCTCACGGTGCAACAAGGCGAGGTGCTCGGCATCGTCGGCGAGACCGGCAGCGGCAAGACGGTCACCTGCCGGGCCATGCTCGGGCTGCCTCGACGCGCGCGACGCACAGCAGATCGTCAGTTATCCGGCCGCGGGAGCCGGCGACCTGCTGGCCGCGCGGGCCGCGCGCTGCGCAAGCTGTGGGGCGACTACGTCGCGATGATCCCGCAGAACCCGATGACCTCGCTCGATCCGGTGCGGCGATCGGCGCCCAGGTCGGTGAGGCGGTCACGGCGCACCACTCGATCGCCGGGGCCGCGCTGCGGGCCCGGGTCATCGAGCTGATGACGATGGTCGGCATCCCCGCCCCCGCAAGCGGCTCGCCGACCACCCGCACCAGTTCAGCGGGGGCATGCTGCAGCGCACGCTGATCGCGATCGCCCTGGCCGGGAGCCCAAACTGCTCATCGCGGACGAGCCGACGACCGCGCTGGATGTCATCATCCAGGACCAGATCCTGAGCCTGCTGCTCGAGCTGCAGCGCGCGACAGGGGCATGAGCCTGGTCCTGGTCAGCCACGACCTGTCGGTCGTCGCCCAGGTGTGCGACCGGGTGGCGGTGATGTACGCCGGCCAGGTCGTCGAGCTCTCGACCGTCGACGAGGTGCTGCGTTCGCCGAACACCCCTACACCGCGGCGCTGCTGCAGTCGCTGCCCAGCGCCGTGCCGCGGGACCAGCCGCTGGCCACCATCACCGGGACGCCGCCGCAGCTGGTGAACCTGGGGGACCGGCTGCCGGTTCGCCGACCGCTGCAGTTCGCCCAGGACGAGTGCCGCAGCTGGGACAGCGAGCTCGTCGAGGTGGCCCCGGGCCACGGTGCCCGCTGCGTGCGCAGTCATGAGATCGACCTTCGCGTCGCCGCCAGGACGACGCCGTTCGAAGAGGAGAACGCGTGAACCAGAAATTGCGTGTCGGTGTTGTCGGCGCCGGCCGGTGGGCCGTCCGTTCGCACATCCCGGGTGGCAACGCGACCCCCGCTGCGAGGTGGTGGCGCTGGCGGACACCGACTCGGCGGCGCTCGCTGCCGCGGGCAAGGAGTTCGGCGTCGAGCGTCTCGAGACCGACTACCGCGCCCTGATCGACGACCCGGACATCGACGTCGATCGACGTCGGTCACCGGCAACGCCGGGCACTTCCCGGTCAGCTGGGCGGCGCTCGAGGCAGGCAAGCACGTGCTGTGCGAGAAGCCGGTGCACAACGACTTCCACAAGGTGATCGAGGCGGCCGACCTCGCCGAGAGCAAGGGCCTCAAGACCAAGCTCGGGTTCACCTTCCGCTACGCGCCCGCCACGCTGTACGCCGCGGAGCTGATCGGCAGGGCTTCATCGGCGAGCCGTACCTGCTCAACGCCTACGAGCAGAACAGCCAATGGCTCGACCCGGCCACACCGCTGCGCCAGCTCAACGGTGACGAGAACCCCGACGAGATCGCGGTGTCCTCGATCGAGGGCTACGGCGCACCCGTCATCGACATCATGCACTGGTGGATGGGGACGCCGCTGCAGTCGGTCGTCGGCACCATGCGCAACTTCGTGCCCGAGCGGATGGTGCGCGAGACCGGCCAGATGACCCGCGTGAACATCGACGACGGCGACATGTGGATCTGCGAGTTCGGGGGCGGACGGCTGGCCTCGGTGCAGTCGTCCTACGTCACCGTGGGTAACTACCCCGGCATCGAGGTGCGCATCTACGGCTCGGAGGGTGCGATCATCGTGCGGCTGGTGGAGGAGTTCGGCATCTGCCAGACCATCAAGACCGCCACCAAGGACTCGGTCGAGTTCGTGGAGCGCGAGATCCCGCAGAACTTCTTCCCGGAGGGCGGCACCTCGCGCGAACCGTGGCCGTTCCTGTTCTACTCGAGCCTGCTCAAGGACTTCGCCACCGAGATCCTCGAAGGCGGCAACAAGAACCAGGGCGACTTCCGACAGGGCGCGCTCGTCCAGCAGACGATCAACGCCTTCGAGCGGGCGCACCGCACGAGAGCGTGGGTGGACTTCCCGCTACAGGGATGATGTCTGCCAGGCCAGTCCCACGCGTGCCGCAGAAACTGGAGGGAGCACACCCCCGTGACCACATCACCGTCGTCCGGGCGATCGCGATCAGCGTTCCGCCATCGCTCGCTGCCCGAGAGCGTCCATGCGGTGCTGCGCGACCGGATCCTGAACAACGAGATCCCGGCCGGCACGCCGCTGCTCGAGGTCGCCCTCGCCGAGGAGTTCGGGGTCAGCCGCACGACCATCCGGTCGGCGATGCGCGAGCTGCAGGCCGAGCGCCTGATCGAGATCGCGCCGCGCCGCGGGACCACCGTGATCCGGATGTCGGAGTCGGACGCGCAGGAGGTGTGCTTCGCCCGCTACACGCTCGAGTCGGTCGCGGTGCGGACGATGTCGCGGGGGCGGCGGCGCAGCTGGCCGACCGAATGGAGGACGTGCTGGCCACGATGCACGTGTGCGCGCGCAAGTCCGACTTCGCGGGCATGGTCGAGGCCGACACCGACCTGCACCGGCTGGTGGTTGACGCGTCGCACCACCCGTTGATCACCGACATGTGGTCGGGGTTGAACGGGCAGATGGGCGCGTTGATGCGGTCCTCGCTCGATCGGCAGCGGATCACCCTCGAGGAATCCGTGGAACGGCACGCCGATCTGATCCAGGCGCTGCGCACCCTGCCCACCTCGGCGGCCGACGCGGCGTTGCGCGACCACTACATCCGCACGGACGGCGCATCGGCCGGTCACGAATGACGACACCAGTCCGCTGGGGCGTGCTGGGCACGGCCAACATCGCCGCGCACGCGTTCCTGCCCGCGATGCGCGACGCCGGTGACGTCGCCACCGTCGTCGGCAGCCGCGACCCCCAACGCGGCGCCGCCTGGGCGGCCGACAACCAGGTCGAACGGGCGGGTAGCTACGACGACGTGCTGTCGGCCGGGGACGTCGATGCGATCTACGTCGCCGTGCCCAACGACAGCCATGTCGAGTGGGCCGCGCGCGCGGCGTCGACCGGCAAGGCGGTGCTGTGCGAGAAGCCGCTGGGCCTCGACCTGGCCGAGGTCGACGGGCTGCTCGCGCAGGTCGGCGACGCGCTGCTGTGGGAGGCGTTCGTGTTTCCCTTCCATCCGCAGACCGAGCTGCTGCGCCGGCTGTGCGCCGCGGACGGGCCGATCGGCGGGGTGCGCGAGATCAGCTCGGAATTCCACTTCCGCGTCACCCGCAGCGAGAACATCCGCTGGGACGCCGCGCGTGGCGGCGGTGCGCTGCTCGACGTGGGGTGCTACCCGATCCGGCTGGCCCGGCTGCTGTTCGGTGCCGACGTCGCCGAGCACGCCGCAGGCGACTCAGGTGCTCGCATCCAGTGGCGTGGACGCCGAGTTCGCGGCGGTGCTCGATTTCCCGGAGGAGCGCCGGTTGCTGTTCTCGGTCGGTATGCGACGGTTCCCTTCGACCTGGACGCGCATCATCGGCGACACCGCCGAGCTGCGGGTGTCCAACCCGTTCCACCCGCGCGCGTCGGACACGCGTGGAACTCTGGCAGGACGGCGAGCGGACGCAGGTCTGGGCCGCCGATCCCGTCCCGGGGTTCCAACACGCGGCGCGTCACATCGCCGACGTGGTGCGTGGCAACGCCGAGCCGCGGCACCTCGCCCGCACGGACGCCCGCGGCAATGCGGCGGTGCTGGATCTGTGCCGGTCGGCGGTCACGCCCGTGACCGAGACCATCGTGGTGACCAGCTACCTGGAGCCCGAGCTCGTCGAGCGCATCCGCCGGGCATGGGACGGTCGAGGTGCTCTTCGACGCCGGGCTGGTCCCGCGGCCGCGCTATGTCGCCGATCACGGCGGGACGAAACCCGAGTTGGACGCGGCGGGCGAGGCGCGGTGGCGCGGCATGCTCGAGCGGGCCGAGATCTGCTTCGACTTCGACTGTGGCAGCCGGAGCAGTTGCGCGCCAACTGTCCGAAGCTGCGCTGGGTGCAGGCGACCAGCGCCGGTATCGGCGGCTACGTGCAGCGGCTCGGGCTTGCGTCCGATCCTGATCTGGTCTTCACGACGGCGGCGGGCACCCACGCCGTGCCGCTCGCCCGAGTTCGCGGTCACCGGCGCGCTCTACCTCGTCAAGGGCGTCCCCGAGCTGCTGGAGCGGCAACGCCGGCACCACTGGGAGCGGTACACGACCTCGTCACTGGCCGGCCGGACGGTCACCGTCGTCGGTCTCGGCGAGATCGGCCGGCACACCGCCCGCGCCTTTGCCGCCCTCGGCACGCGGGTGATCGGCCTCGGTCGTCCGGGTGGCAGCCGGCCGGAGCTGCCGGGCTGCACGGTGCGCGACACCGACGCACTCGACGACGTGCTGCCCTCGACCGACGTGCTGGTGCTGGCCACCCCGCTCACCCCGCAGACCACGCGGCTGCTGACCGGCGCCGCCTCGCGTTGTTGCCGTCGGGCGCGGTGGTCGTGAACATCGCCCGCGGCCCAGGTCGTCGAGCAGGACGCCCTGGTCGAGTTGCTGGTGGACGGCCGCCTGGGCGGCGCGGCGCTCGACGTCACCGATCCCGAACCACTGCCGACCGATTCACCGTTGTGGGACCTGCCCAACGTCCTGATCAGTCCGCACTCGGCTTCGACGCTCGCGAACGAGAACGAGGTCATCGTCGAGCTCTTCCTGGACAACCTGCAGCGCCGACGCGACGGGCGTCCGCTGCGCAACCTCTACCACCACGACCGCGGCTACTGAGCCCGGTCACACACTCCCGGCAGCTGCCGGAGATGGGAAAGCGACTCACGATGTCCGGCCCGATCTCGGGAACCTGGTTCGTCTGCCCGACCCCGTTCGACGACGGCGGCGCGGTCGACGTCGACAGCATCACCACGCTCGCCGAGGCGGCGATCGACTGGGGCGTCGACGGGCTCACCGTGCTCGGCGTCATGGGCGAGGCGACGTCGCTGACCGACGCCGAGCGTGACACGGTGCAGGAGGCGTTCGTCGCCGCCGCCGCCGGACGCGTGCCGGTGGCCGTCGGCTGCTCGTCGCCGTCGGCCACCGTGACCGCTGCCCGCATCGCCTCTGCCGCCAAGGCGGGCGCCGCGGCGGTCATGGTGTCGGCTCCCGTGCTGGCCAAGGACACCGACCAGATCGGGCCGTTCTTCGGTGCCGCCGCCCGCGATGCGGCGGTGCCGGTGATCGTGCAGGACGAGCCGGCGGCCACCGGGGTGCCGCTGCCCGTGTCGGCGTTGCTCGCGGCGCTGGACGCGTGCGGCAGCACGGTCGTCAAGCTGGAGGATCCACCGACGCCGCCGAAGATCACCCGCCTGCTGGCGGCCCGCTCGGGCTCACCGTGTTCGGCGGCCTCGGCGGGGTCAGCGCCTACTGGGAGCTGCGCCGCGGCGGCGCCGGCACCATGACCGGCTTCGCGTTCCCCGAGATCCTGCGGGAGCTGCGGCTGCGTTTCGAAGCCGGCGACCTGCCCGGGGCCGGCGCGGTCTTCGACCGCTACCTGCCCTACATCGCCTACGAGGGGCAGCCGGTCGCCGGGCTCGCGATCCGCAAGGAGGTGCTGCGCCGCCGCGGCGCGATTGCGGGTGCGCGCACCCGGAGCGGGCGCCCGCTCGACACGGACGCACTGGCCGAGCTCGACGAGGTGCTGCGCCGGGTCGGGCTCGACGCCCGGCGGGCCGCCCTGGCGGTGGACGCGTGACCCGCGGGGCGGTCGTCGGCGGCGCGAGCTCGGGAATCGGGCGCGCGGTCGCAGCCGAGCTGGCGGGGTCCGGCCACGAGCTGCTGCTCTGGTCGCGCGACACTGCCGCGCTGGACGAGGTCGCCGCCCGGCTGCGCACCGAGCACGGCGCCACCGTGCACACGCTGGCTGCCGACGCGAGCGACCCCGGGTGCGCGGCGGCCGTCGCGGCCGCCGCCGAACAGCATCTGTCGAGCGTGGACGTGGTGGTGCTCAATGCCGGTGGCCCGCCGCCGTGCCCAGCCGACCGGACAGACCCCGAGCAGTGGCGCCGCGCCTTCCAGTTGCTGGCGATCACCCCGATCGAGCTCACCACCGCGCTGCTGCCCGGCATGCGTGAGCGCGGCTTCGGGCGGGTCGTCGCGGTGCTGTCATCGGGCGTCCGCGAGCCGCTGCCCGAGCTGTGTTACTCCAACTCCGGACGGGCGGCGCTGACCGCCTGGCTCAAGACGGTGGCCGGTGCGGTCGCGGGCGACGGCGTCACCGTGAACGGCGTGCTGCCCGGGCGCATCGCGACGCCGCGCGTCGAGTCGCTCGACCGGGCCCGCGCCGAGCGCACCGGCAGCACCGTCGAGGAGGTCGCGGCGGCCAGCCGCGCCGGCATCCCGGCCGGGCGGTACGGCGAGCCCGCCGAATCCGCAGCTGTCGTCGGCTTCCTGGCATCCCCGGCGGCGTCGTACGTCACCGGGACGTTCGTGTCGTGCGACGGCGGCATGGCGCGGAGTGTGCTGTGAGCAGCACTGCTCACCTTGCTGCCCGCCCGGGAACGATTCCCGGGTCGGGGATCCGCGCCGTCGCCGCCGCGGCCTGGGCGCGACCGGGCACGATCCACCTCGAATTCGGTGAGCCGTCGTTCGCCACGCCCACGCACGTCGTCGCTGCCGCGGACGAGGCGGCCCGCGCCGGCCGGACGCACTACGGCCCGACGGCCGGCCTGCCCGAGTTCCGCGAGGCGGTCGCGGCCAAGCTGGTGCGCGACAACGGGTGGGCCACTGCGGACCCGGCGGACGTCGTCACGACCGCGGGCGGTGTCGGCGCGCTGTTCGCCGCCTACAGCGCGCTGCTCGACCCGGGCGACGAGATCCTCGTGCCCGATCCGGGTTGGCCGAACTTCGTCGCACTGGCGCATGCCGTCGTGCGGTGCCGGTGCGCTACCCGCTCGATGCGGTGACCGGGGCGCCCCCGCCCCGGTCGTCCTCGATGCACTGGCGACCCCGCGGACGCGGGCGATCCTGGTCAACAGCCCGGCGAACCCGACGGGCGCTGTGTGGTCACCGGCGCAGCAGGCCGGGGTCGGGGAGTGGGCGGCGCGGCACGGGCTGTACGTCGTGTCCGACGAGTGCTACGACCAGCTGGGCTTCGACGGCCCGGTAAGCGGCATGGCGGTCGCAGCGCCGGACGTGCCCACTGTGTCGGTGTTCTCGCTGTCCAAGTCCTACGCGATGACCGGCTGGCGATTGGGTTACGCCGTCGCGCCGGGCCCGATCGCCGCCGCGATGACCCGGATCCAGGAGGCGATGGCCTCCTGCGTGAGCACGGTCGGCCAGCTCGCCGGGGTGGCCGCGCTCACCGGGCCGCAGGAGTCGGTCGCGCACATGCGCGCTGCCTATACCGCCACCCGTGACCGCGCGACCGCCACCTGCGACCGGCTCGGCCTGCGCTACCTGCGACCGGGCGGCGCGTTCTACCTGTGGGTCGCGCTGCCCGAATCCGTCGACGACGCCGAGCGATTCGCTTTCGACCTCGTCGCGAAGCGGGGGTTGCGGTTGCGCCGGGGACGGCATTCGGGCCGGCCGGCCAGGGTCATGTCCGCGTCTCCCTGGCAGCGGACGGCGACGACGTCGTCACCGGGCTGTCTGCCATCGCCGACGAAGTGAGGAACTGATGGGCGCACACGACTGGGGCGATCTCGCCGCTGACTCCTCCGCCGCCGCGTTGCTCGACCACGCAGTGTCGACAGTCGACAATGAGGCTGGAGTATGCCGACGTCCGTCTGGTGGAAGGCGAGGAGTTGCGCGTCTACCACCAACTCGACCACGACCCGGACGAGCGGCGCGAGCACGCCATCGGCATCGGCGTGCGCGTGCTGCGTGACGGCGCATGGGGATTCGCAGCGGCGCCGCTGGCCGACGCGGACACGCCCGCCGCGTCGCGGAGCGGGCGCTGGCCGTCGCGCGCGCCGGCGCCGGCGCGGGACCCCGGTGCAGCTGCCGCCGCGCAAACCCAGCTGCGGCGGCTATGCGACCCCGGTGGCCGTCGACCCCTTCGCCATCGGCGCCCAGGAGCGTGAGGCCCTGCTCGACGCCGCACTGGCGGCGGTGTCCCGTCCGGCTGCGGTCGTCGGCGCACAGGCCGGCGTGAACGCCAAGCGGCAGCACCGCCACTTCGCCGCCACCGACGGCACGCGCCAGCACCAGCACCTGATCGAGACCGGGGCGCTGCTGGTCGCCACGGCATCGGCCGGCGACCAGGTGCAGCGGCGCAGCTTCCCGAACTCCTTCCACGGCAACACCGGCGGCGCGGGCTGGGAGATCTGACGGTGCTGGATCTGGTCGGCAACGCGGACCGGGTGGGTGACAGGCGGTCGCGCTGCTCACCGCCCCGGTCGCGCCGCCGGGCCTGCACGATGTGGTCATCGGCGCCCAACAGGTGTCGCTGCAGATCCACGAGTCGGCCGGCCACGCCCTCGAGCTCGACCGGATGCTCGGCGACGAGCGCAACTTCGCGGGCACCTCGTTCATCGGGGTCGGCGACGTCGGCTCGCTGCAGTACGGCTCGCCGGCGGTGTCGATCACGTCCGACCCGACCGTGCCCGGCACCCGCGGCACGTTCGCCTTCGACGACGAGGGGACGCCCGCGCGCCGGGTCGCGCTGATCGAGGAAGGAATCGTGCGCAACACGCTCTCGACCCGCGACTCCGCAGCCCGTGCCGGGTTGGCGGCGACCGGTGCCGCCCGCAGCGACGGCTGGGGCTACCTGCCGGTGTGCTTCTCGACGCACGTGTACCTCGAACCGGGATCGGGTTCGCTGGACGGCTGCTCGACCGGCTCGGCGACGGCTACTACCTCGAGGACAACCGCAGCTGGTCGATCGACAACCGCCGGTTGAACTTCCACTTCGGCACCGAGGTCGGTACGAGGTGCGCGGCGGGCGCAAGGGTCGGTTGCTGCGCAACTTCTCCTACGGCGGCGTGACGCCGCAGTTCTGGAACAGCGTCGAGGCGGTCGCGGGACCGGAGGAGCTGCGCGTGTTCGGCTATCCGTGCGGCAAGGGCGAACCGAAGCAGTGGGGCTTCCTCAGCCATGCGGCCGCGCCGATGCTCGTGCGCGGCGTCCGGACGGGGTGGCCTGACATGACCGTCCCGACCACACGCGACGACGTGCTGACCGACCTCGACGCGCTCGTGTCCGCCGCGGTGGCCGGCGGCGGGGTGGACGACCTCGAGATCGCGATGCTCGCCCGCGCGGGGGAGTACACCCGCTTCGCCGGCGACGTGATCCACCAGCCGCAGGACATCACCGAGACGCAGTTCCTCGTGCGCGCGATCGTCGACGGGCACGCCTACCGCACCGCGACGACCGTCACCGCGCACCTGCCGGCGTCGATCGAGCTCGCTGCCTCCGCCGCCCGCGAGCTCGCCGGCCGGGCCGGCAGGTCCGGGTCGGCAGACGTCGCCGGGCCGCAGGCCGAGGCGGCGACCGGCACGCTGTGGTTCGAGGACACCGCGGCGTTCGACACCGGCACCCGCGTGCGCGCGGCGCGGACCGCGATGGACGCCGCGCACGCCGCGGGCGGCGAGGCGGCCGGCATGCTCGGCCGGGCCGTCACCGGCAGGCCGTCGTCACCAGCCCGGGCTGCGGCGTGCGACGACAGCGTCCGAGGCGTCGGGTGCGGTGACGATCGACGTCGGCGACGGCACCGCGCACTGGATCGACCTGTCCCGGTCCGCCGATCGGCTGCGCGTGTCACAGCGAATCGAGGCGGCGATCGGCCAGGCGGCCCGCTCGCGCCGGCGCATCGACCTGATGCCCGGCACCTACCCGGTCGTCCTGGGCGCGGAAGCGACCGGTGAACTGCTGCAGTTCCTGCCCGCGCTCGGCTTCGCCGGTGAGCTGGCTGCCTCGGGCATCGGGCTGGTGGCCGGCTCACGCGGGCAACGGGTGGTCGCCCCGGCCGTGTCGGTCGCCGACGACGTCACCGCCGACGTCGGGTTGCCGATCGGCTTCGACCTCGAAGGCGTCACCAAGCAGCGCGTGCCGTTCTTCACCGCGGGCGTGGTCGGCGACGCGGTCACCGATCGCACGCTCGCGGCCCGCCTCGGCACGACATCGACGGGACACGCGCACATCGCCAGGAGCAGGTGCCCGAGCCGGAGGCGGCGAACATCGTGATGGCGCCCGGCGAGCTCAGCGAGGAGGACCTGATCTCCGGCGTCGACCGCGGCGTGTACGTGCAACGGTTCTGGTACACCCGCCTGGTCGACCGGGTCGAGGGCACGATCACCGGTGTCACCCGCGACGCGTGCTTCCTCATCGAACACGGCCGGCTCACCGCGCCGATCGCGGCATGCGCTTCACCCAGTCGGTGCTCGGCTGCCTGGCCGGTGTCGACGCGGTCGGTGCGGAGCTGCGCGCCCAGCCGGTGATGAACGTCTGGAACGGTGCGACCGCCGCGCCGCCGATCCGTGCCGCGGCGTTCCGCTTCGGCACGGCCCCGTTGGAAGGATCCCGATGACGACCAGCCCGATGACAGGCGCTGCCACGCTCGCGACCAACGCCGAGCGGCTCGTCCGGCAGCCGCTGCGCGGCGAGGTCTGGCCGGCGCTGGCCGACCGGCACGCCTACCGCGTCGACGCCGACGGGGCGCCGTTCGTGCTGCCCGGCATGGGTGGCGTGACGCTCGGCGTGCACCCCGGCGACGACGCGGCCGGCTACGCCGCGGACCACCTCGAGCCGGGCCTGTCCATCAGGCACCGTGCCCCCGCGGCGAACTACGCGCTGCAGTTCCTCAGCTGCATCGGCAACGTGGTCACCGTCCGCTCCGGGCCGGCGGCCGGGGCGACCGGACGGGTGATCGGCCAGCACGCGTACGTGCTCGCCGACCTCGCCGAGGGCGACCTCGCCCAGGTCGCGAGCGGCGACCTCGTCGACGTGCTGGCGGTCGGTCAGGGTCTGACACTCACCGCCCACCCCGACATCGTGGTGAAGAACGCCGCACCCGATCTGCTCACCGCGCTCGGAGTGCACACCCGCGACGACGGCAGGCTGGTCGTGCCGGTCGCGGTGCGGGTGCCGGCCGCGGCGGTCGGCGCCGGTGCGGGCATGGTGTCGGAGTTCGCGAACACCGACCTGATGGGCGCCTCGCCGGCCAGGGCGAGGACCTCTCGCTCGGGCTCGAGTCGTTGCGCATCGGCGACGTGGTCGCCCTCGACGACCAGGACCACCGCTACGGCCGCGGGTGGCGCCCGGGCTGGACGACCATCGGCGTGATCAGCACCGGGCACTGCCGGCTGTTCGGCCACGGCCCCGGGCCGAGCACGAACCTCAGCGGCCCGAGCGAGGCCTTCGCGCGCGTGGACGAGGCGGCGGCCAACCTCAGCACCGCATTCGCCGCCATGGGAGGCGCCCGATGACCACTGTTGCGACCACGCTGGCCGGCGTCGTCGAGACCCCGGAGCTGTCCGACGGGCCGTACCGGGTCGACAGCGACGGCCGCCCCTACGTCCCGATCGGCGACGGCGGCATCGTCCTCGGTGTGCGGTTGGGCGACGGGGTGTTCGCCACCGACGCCGACCACGCCTCGCCCGGCGCCTGCCTCGTGCACCCCGATCAGGGCGCCCGGCACGCGCTGGTGTCCTTCGCCTGCCTCGGCAACCCGGTCACCGTGCGCTCCGGCGCGGCGGCCGGCGCCCACGGCGTCGTGCTCGGCAAGCGCGGCGAGCTGGGCCGGGTCATCGCCTGCTTCGAGCCGGACGTGCTCGCCCGGCTCGCGCCCTCGGACGCGGTGGTGGTGCGCGGCCACGGCCAGGGCCTGCAGCTGAACGGGCCGGCGGGCGTCACGGTGCGCAACATCTCGCCGTCCGCCCTCGGCCTGCTGCCTCTCGACGTCGCAGCGAGCGGCGTGGGCGTCTCGGCCCGCGCCCGGATCCCGTCGCACGTCGTCGGCAACGGCATCGGCCGCCCCGTCGAGCAGTGGGCACCCGTAGTTAACGTGGCACTTCACCGCGGTCGGATAGACCTCTTTCGTTGTAATGAAGTCCACGTCGGCGGTCAACCCGGTCCAGTCGCCCTGCCGGAAGAGCGGCACGACCTCCGCGAACTTGTTCCCCTCCTGCCAGGCAATGGACTCGTGCAGGATGCGGCGGGCGGCCTCGTCTGCGTTCTCGGCCAGCAGCAGCAGGCCGGGGAACGTGCCGCCGTGATAGGTGACGCACTCGGCCATCCACCGCTTGGTGATCCTTAGCACCTGCGGGAAGTACCACGGGCGCGGGTCGCGGCTGGCGTCGAACCAGGTCATGATCCGGTGCGCGAGCGCGTAGGCGACTTCCTGGTCGCGCTTGGCCCGCAGGTCGTCTAGCGTGTGGTCCTCCGACGCGCCGAGGAGGCCGCTCACCACGGTCTGCGTGGGGATGTCTTTCGTGTCCAGAGTCAGCCGGGACCGTTCGGTGAAGTCCTCGAACAGCTCCGGATCGCGGATCTCCAGGCGGTAACCCGCCAGCCGCGGAAAGCTGATCTCTGCCTCTTTCCTCTCCGGCAGGGCGTGGACGGAGCGGGTCGGCTTGATCGTCCGGTTCCCGTCCTTGCCGACGGTAGGCATGAACTGGAACGGGACGCCGTACACGTCGGCGTACTCGGGTGTGAACAGGCCGTTCTCGTCCGGGTCGTAGGAGCGGCGGCGCAGGCCTCGGCCCACGACCTGCTCGCACAGGAGCTGGGTGCCGAACGCTCTCACGCCGAGGATGTGGGTGACGGTGTTGGCGTCCCAGCCCTCGGTAAGCATCGAGACTGAGACGACGCAGCGGACCGGCTCGCCGAGCTTTCCGGCCTTGCCGACGGTGTTCATCACCTCCCGCATGATCTGCCCGTCGTCCACCTCCTCCGCCTTCCGGCCGGGGACGCGGCGGGCGTATTCGGCGCGGAATTCCTCGATTTCGGTCGCGGCGATCTTCTTGAACTCCGGGGACAGGCCCTCGCCGGACTCGAACTGGACGGAGTCGACGAGGATGGTGCGCGGACGTGCGACCGGCTTGCCGTGCTCGACGTTTGAGAACAGCGGGAGCTTGCCAGACACCCAGACGGGCTGGTAGTCGCTGAGGGGCTTCTTCCAGCCGGCGATGTAGTCGTAGACCATCTTGGAGATGGTGGTGTTGTTGCAGACGATGATGAAGACGGGGGCAGGCTCGCCGTAATTCTTCGCGTCGGAGTTCTCCCACGCAGCGAACGCTTTTCCGTAGGAGTCGTAGAGCGCGTTGAGCGCGGCTTCGAGCAGGCCAGGCATCTGGTCCGGGGTGACCGTGCCCTCCTTGCGGCTCTTCTTCGGCAGCCCGTCCTTGATGCCCGGCCAGAGGTTGAGAAAGCGCACGTCGGGCGCGGTCGCGTTGTCGTCCACGGGGACGCGGGGGATCTTCACGATGCCGGACTCGATCGCCTCGACCAGGCTGAAGTCGGAGATCACCCAGGGGAACAGCGTGCCCTCCCGGTAGCCGGAGCCGGACAGGAAGGACGGGGTGGCGGACAGGTCGTAGACCGCCTTGACCCCGAGCCTCTCGTTGATCGCACGCAGGCCGTTGAACCATAGGCGGGCCGCTTCGGTGTTCTGCCGGGCCTCGGCCTTGTCGTCGCCGGTGAGGTCCTTATCGGTGATGCCCTCATCCTCGGGGTTGTCGTACCGGTCGAGGTAGCAGTGATGCGCTTCGTCGTTGAGGACCACGATCCCCGAGGTACCGCCAAGGTCGCGGCAAACCCGGGCAACCATCTGGCCCCAGGACTCGCGGAACGGGCTCGCCGCCCCGGCCGAGCCCGCCAGCAGCTCCTTGGTGAGCGAGCCGACCGTCTTGCCCTGCTTGGTCTCCCGGCGCTGGAGCTGATGGTAGTTCGCGATGACGATCTTCGCCTGGCCGAGGTCGTTATGCAGATCGGCGGGGAAGAGGCCGCGGAGCTTGTAGTAATTACTCTCGTCCTCGGGGAGCAGGACACGGAGCCGATCCCTGATCGTCAGGCCCGGGGTAATGACGAGGAACCGCTTGGCAAAGCGCGCGTCGTTCGGCTGCGCGACCTTGTTGAACGTCTGCCAGGCGATAAGCATCGCCATCACAACGGTCTTGCCCGAGCCCGTCGCCATCTTCAGCGCGACCCGGTTAAGGCTGAGGTTACAAGCGGCGTTCGTCCCGTTAAGCTGGTTGCGGATCCAGGCATCGCCGGCCTTTTGCGCCGCCTCGGCGAGGTAAATCGCGGTCTCGGCGGCCTCCCGCTGGGCGAACAGGATCGGGTTGTCCCGTTCCGGGTCTGACCAATGCTCGAGCAGGCGGCGGGTGGTGGGCGTGACGTGCGGGTAGCGCTGCTTGCGCCAGATGTCGACGCGGTCCCTGACCTGGTTGACGAAGTCGTTCTTCCTGATCTTGTCTGCAGTGAACTCGGCGAAGTCGAGCTCAATCTGCTGGCCGCGCTTGCGCGGCCGGGGAACCGGAACGAAGTACTGGCTCTGCCGTCGCCCAAGGATAATCTCGTTGGTAATACCGTCGTCGTCGAACCTGAAGTGACGGTCGGGCACCCGGTAGGGCGAGTTGATGATCGGGTTCTCAATGATCCGATCCGCCACCGGTGCCCCCGTGTCCTTTGGCGTGTGCGTACTAACGCTTGGATGTTACTCCTAGCAGATTCCCTAATCCTGAAAAACGGAAGGTCGGCAGTTCGACCCGACTCCGCCCATCGGCATCATGGCGAGGGGCCGATCGTGCCACATGCCAGCATTTAATACCGTGAGACAAGGCAGAGGCGGTCACTTGTCTACCCGCTACACATGATCGTCGCCCAGCCTGAGTGACAACCCATCCAGTCCTGGACGGACGCTGGCGGACTCCAGTGGACAGTGATCAGCCAGTTCGCTCGCTAGAGGCAGAGGCTATGCGCGTGTCGCTCTGCCTTCGGGACGAAGAGACCGCCTCGGTCCAGCGCGCCTGTCTAGTCCCACGTGATGCTTGACGGGGCAGGTTCAGGACATGCTTTCCAGTTGGCCTAGGAAACATGGGCAGCCTTGCGGTGCTGCTGGGCTTTGATGCTGCGGACCGGCTGGGTGGTGGTCCGCCGGACGGTGCGGGTGTCATCCCCGCCCAGGTCGATGGTGATCGTGTCGGTGCTGACGTGGACGGTGACGATCCGCCGGGCGTGGATCCGGCCCAGGGCGATCTTCTGCTCGGCGACCATGATCACGCCGGTGTTGCTGGCCACCCGCTGGGCGGTGACCGGTTCGGTGTCAGCCAGGTCCGGTCCGGCGCGGTAGTGATGGCGAACGTGGACTCCCCAAGAGGCGCTTACCGCTCGCCGGGTTTGACCCCAGCTCAGCGAGGGATGGTCCGGCCCGCGTCATTTGATCGCCGCAGGCCGCGCACTGACGCGGACGTATCTAGTAGTTTCGTCCTTATGACGGAAAGGGCATCACCGACGAGCGACAACCTGAGTGCGGCATCTGGAATGATCTTCGACCGGAGTCCGCTGTATGCGGTTTTGTTCTCGACGAAGGCTGACCTCACGCAACCATACTTTCCGCTGATCGCTGCACCTCAGAGCAGTGAACTGGGAGCGATGCCGCACGGCCTGGCTAGGGATATGGCGGGGGCACTACCTGGCTTGTGGTATTGTCTGCACCTACCCAACACCTTTCAGGAATTGATTGACATCCCCGCCATGACCCTCAAGGCTGGGCAAGCACTTCATCTCGATCACCAGATATTGCTTGTTCCGATCCAGGCCTTCAATAAAGAGACTCTTCCACGTTGGCAACCTTGGATGGCTCCAACCTTGGTGGTGTGTCCGGATGATCTGCTTGAGGAGGCTACTGGGAAAGCATCATTGATGGGATTTCCTCTTTCGGCGACTTGCTATTCTCAGATTTCTAATGATAGCCTTAAGGATCATTGGCGTGCCATTCATGCGCATTTCGTGAGTGGTACTTCGTATCTCGGTCGTGAGCCGACCTTGACACACCGCCTGGATCTAGCGCCGATCGATCTGCCTAGACGATGGCTAATGCGCCAAATGACGGATGACCCTTTGGCAGTTGCTCCCAGCAACGAGACACCGGCCCAGCTTATCGACCGGATAGTGAGCAATCAGCTGCTTCTCGCTGCAATTTCTAGTTTGGAGTACGAGGAAACCTCGATCGAAGCAGCGACGAAGAAATCGCCCGATACTATACACTATGAGCGAACACGGCTTCGATTTCCGGTCACATTGGCGCTCCCAGGGGTGCGTCTTTCTGAGGGTTGTGTCATTTCCGGGTGTTTCGGTCATGCGGCAAAGCCGAGGTCGGCGATGCTGGCCGGGTCGTAGCGGTTCAGGTGGATGTCTTTGCGGTAGCGCGTCTTGTAGTAGTTCATGTAGTCGTCCAGGTCGCCGTTGACGACCACGGCGCGGAGCTTGAGGATGACTTCGGCGCCGTCGGGGGACCATCTTGCACCGGTGATTCCGAAGCGGTCTTCGATGACGAAGCGGCAGGCTCCCTCGATCAGGCCAGTGGCGATCGGCCAGCCGCTGGCCAGTGCCTTGTCGTAGCGCATGTACATGTGGTTGTTGGTGAGGTATGTGACCGCCTTGTCGACGTCGGTGAGGTCCAGGTGGCGGGTACTGGCCTTGGCTCGGGTCTTGGCGGCGACGGATGCCAGCGTGGCGGCGACTGCCTTGCCGCGGCCGTGCAGTACCCGCAGCCGCTGCCCGTCGGCCCATTCGCGGGCGGCTCGCGGGTCGCCGGGGTGCAGGGCGGCGGCGGCTTTGCCGAGGTAGCCGCTGACGTGGATGAAGTCGATGAGGACCGGGACCTTGAGGTCGCGGTCCTTGGCATGGGCGGTGATGGCGGTGATCTGCTGCTTGTTCCCGTCGACGAGGAAGAGCCGCTGGGTCACCCGGTACGGGTCCCGGCGGTCGGCTTCGTCGAACGCCGCCCCGATCATCGCGGGGATGTCGTCGGTGATGGACGCCGAGACCCATTTGCTGCGTGCTTCCGGGCCGGGGTGCTCGTTGCGGCGGGCTGGCGGGGCGGCGATGTCTTCGGGTGCGCGGACGGCCGGGGTGAAGCCGGCGACCGCGACGATCTCGGCCATCTTCTTGATCCCCGGATGAGCGGCATCGGTCCCCTTGCCGGCGCTGGTGCGGTGCTCGGGCCGCAGCGCGATGCCCTTGCCGTCGGCCTGCATCATGAGCACGTCGCCGGCCTGCGGGCCGGTGTCCGCGTCGCGGGCCCGCTGGGCGTAGAAGTCGTCTGCCCAGGCGGCCAGGTCCTCGGCCAGGCCGGCCATCTGAGCCCGGCCGATCATCACTCCGGTGCGGGCCTGGATGACTTCCTGGGCCTGTCCGTAGCCGCCTTCGGCCAGGTGATAGGCGGCCAGGGCGCGCATCCCGAGGGAGTAGGGGTCATCGGGCAGCATCCACCGGGCATCGGCCGGGTACAGGTTCGCTTCGCGGCGGTTGCGGTAGGCCAGCCGGGTGGCCCGGACCGGCCCGAAGATGCTGACCACGCCCCGGTCATGACCAGTTTCCACGCTGCCGTGCCGGATCCCTGCGGCGCTGGTGACCTGCTCGATGCGCTCCTCGCGCGCGGAGTCGATGGTGAAGGTGGCTTCCAGCAGCTGCCGCTGCAGCTCCCGGCCCGAATCCGTGATCGCTTTCTCCCGGTCCCCGTGATCGAGAGCGCCGGCGTCCTGCGCAGTCCAGGTGAGCATCGCAGAGAACTGCTCTACCGGGCCGGCCAGCGCCGCCGCCAGCTCACTGTCCACCGGGCCCGCGGTCCCGTCCTCGCCGATCTGCGTCACCGTCACCGAAACCGTCACCGCCGGGCCTCCGTTGCCTGCCGAGGGTCATGTTCCCCCCACGATCCCGGAACCGGCCCAGGAACCGGGGGACCCGGCACCCGGATACCACCCCGGATCAGCCCCCGGCAACCCGCCTTCACTACCACTGACCAGCACAGATCACCTGCGGTGACACCCGGTGCATTCAGAAATGTGCAGACACTCCACGTTTCGAGAGGTTAAGGAGAGTATCAGCGCAAGATCACGCCCCTCAAAAAGACGCACCCCGCTCCCAGGCGTGGCTCCAGCCTATATCCGAAATGTATACGCCCAAGCAGTCCGGAGAAACCAAAGGTCTCTAAATGCAGTAGACGAGGACGACACTTGGTCGGTAACTTTGGCCGAGCGACCGGATCACCTGATCGAGAGGGCTGCTATTGAGTTTGCAACAACCCATCAAGCAATTGCCCGGAGCGGGGTTGGCCTAATGCTAGGTGCCATCCCGCGGGAAGCATTCACAGTGCTTGCTCAGCTTGAGAAGCACTTTATTGAGGGTCCTAACGGGCTAACCGTCCATCGACTGCTCGATCGCCTCCAGAAGAATGTCGGATCGTTGTGGAACGACGCAACCACCTTGAGCATTTCTCATGCATCGATGATCACCGTCTTTTCTAATTTTCCAATCGGCCTGCTTCGCTTCCCTGGAGACACGACTTCGCTTACAAATCGTGTGCCTATCGCCTACCGCCCCTTGCTCCCCTTGACTCGCACTATACAGCAAGAATTGATGCACATTCCCCCGATCGACCTAGCGAGTCAATTTCACATACTTGTCGCCGAATGCATTCCTGAAAGCGATATAGTCGGGCGCTATTCTCGTTCCAGCTGGCAGTTCGTGGTTGATATGATTCGGGACCAGAATTGCGGGATCACTATACAGTTTGAGGAAACACTGTCTATCGACTCGCTGCGAGGCGTGATTTCTGAGAGTCGACCAGAAATACTTGTGATAAGCGCCCACGGTCATCTTGATAGACAGCAGAATCTTGCCGGGCTTATGGTTGGAGATGACTTTTACCTAGGCCCAGGGATAGACTCATTGCCTCCAGTGGTGATCCTTAGTGCATGCCACGTTGCGCCGCGAGGCGCCGGGACGGTCAGCCTTACTGACTTGCTGCTACGCGAAGGAGCCGTAGCAGTTCTCGGCACGCAGGTTCCGGTAGATGTTAGGCGCAACGCGGTGCTGATGATGCGTTTCTTCCTTAATATGATAGACGTGTTGGCTGGGCGTGAACGGTACTCCAACCTTCTAGAGGTCTGGCACCATGTACAAACGACAAACGCAATTAATGATGTCCTTTCAGGTGCGTCTTCGATTCATAACTGGGGAATGGCGGATGGCCCAAGCGGTTTGCCGGTTATTACGGAATTTATGCAGCTAAGGTCACCTGGGAGGCTCCGCTGGGGACATATATACCACGACACAGAAACTGTGCTTGCAGAAATCGCTGATGATCAGGGGATGGGTGAGCGTGTTAGAAATTGGTTCAAGTCGCCTGGATACATACCTGAATCACTGTTCTATGTGTTTGCAGGGCGCCCCGAACGTATATATTTGCGACCACTGAATGAAGTGGTCTACGGAACTTGAAAGGCCAGGGCTTTTTAATCGATCAGCGGGCCAGGGCTGGATGCGCCTCAGCCGGTTCCTGTGGCTGCGCCTCGAGCCCGCCAGGCAGTACCCCTGGAAAATTGCCAAGAATTCGACCGACAGTAACGGCAGCAGCTGCGGACCCAACGCTGGCGGGGCTCTGCCCCCCGGACCCCGCCGGGGCCTCGGGCTTGCTACCCGGGGGCTCTGCCCCCGGGCCCCCGTCCCAGGGAGCTGCGCCCCCTGTTATCACCCCGCACGCGCAAGGCGCGGCACTTCGCGGACCCCGTTTCCCGGGAGGACCCGGACCTCGGCGACAGCACCGGACATGCCGGACGTACCCCGCAGGCGGGGTTACCACGGTAACCAGACCTGTAACCAAGACGCGGTTGCCCGCCCTTGGATACCTGAGACGCAGCGAGACAGCTTCGTGGCTTTCCCGCTGGTAGACGGGCATGCGGTACTACGCGTGCGACCGCGTGAGACGAGGCGCTGACTTCTCATAACCCAGAGGTCGCGGGTTCAAATCCCGCCCCCGCTACTAGTTTTCGCAGCTCAGGACCCTTTTCCCCCGGGGAGAGGGTCCTTTGCGTTTCGCATTATGTAGTAAAGCGTGTAGCACGGTAGGGGCCCGGTGCGGCCTGGCGGCGAGACGGGATGGCACGGGATGAGACAGCCTGGACGTGGTGGACGCTGCGCCCGCGATCTCTGGGTGCCCGGCCCAGAGGTACGCAACTGCATCCCGGTCTCTTCCCATTCGTGCTGGACTAGCCGGAACATGCAGAGCCCAGGGTTAGGCCAGGGCCGCCGGCGGCTTGTCGTGGCATGCGGCTGCCAAGAGCGCGAGATCCGCCCTTGCTCGAGTTCAATGACGGCGCCGCGGGATGCCGTGGTGCCGATGCGGCTACCTATTTCCTCCAAACGCGCGTTGCGCCGCGCAGTGGGTTTGTTCTGGCAGGCCGCGCTTGTAACCGCCTTATGGGCGCCTGCACCTGTCGCGTCGATCCTTGAGACAGGAATGCAGATCTGGGAGTTATGGGCGGGACCACTCTTGGGTCGTCTGGCCGTCGGGGTCTGGCACTTTCGGGTGGGTCAACCCGGGGTCGAAAGCACGGCGGCGCGCTCGATGAGTTCTCGAAGCCTGGCGGCGAAGCGGGCGGCTGGTGCCCCATCGACCACGTTGTGGTCGATGGTCAACGTCATGTCCAGGACATCTCGGACCGCTACCTGGTCGTCGACGACCTTCGGGCGCCGGGCCATGCCGCCGACCATCACCCGAGCGAGAACAGCCCGAGGGGCGAGATCCCGAATCCCGCTCCTTCACCGAACATCCCCACCGCGCTCACCACGACGGTACCGATGCGCTGCCGGACGGCTACCGACCTGGCCATCACCGCGTACATCGCCGGAAGGGCACCAGGGACGTGGGTGGCGACCGGCATCGCCCGCTGCAACCACTTTTCGGTGCCGCTCGTCGCGGCGGGCTGGCGCCTGACACGGTGCAGCTTGGCGGTCAGATCGGGCACATCCCGGGCGTCCGCATCGTGAAGAACATCCGCCAGGGGGAACAGGCCTTGCGCGGTCGGGATCTCGATCATCGTCGTGACATCGACGTGCTGATGCATCACCAACTGTCCCCGCCAGGCTGCGGGCTCGCAGCGTGCCGTACATGTCCTGATGAAGAGGAGACGGAGGTCCTACGGATGCCGAACCTCTGCCTCTCCCGGAGCCGGCCTTTGCCTCTTCCGGGAGGCGGTGACGGGGCGGAGCGTCACGGTTTGAGCAGCCGGTTCCGGCGGGCAGGCCGGCCGCGAGCCTAGGGTCGGCAGGCGCGGGAAGGAGGCAGCTGGCCAGCCACAGTACCTCCGGCCGGCAGCGGGCGGTGCTACCGATTCGGGACCGCCGGAAGGAAGCAAGACCCGCGAGGGGATGATTAGCGATGACTCCTACCGCACCAGTACAGCCGCATCACATCTGGGTGGCCCGCCACAAGGTCGGAACCACCCTGCTGGTCCTGCTAGTGGTGGCGCTCGCGTGCGGCGCCATCCTCGGCAACATCCACGGGTCCCTGACGACAGCAGCGGGGATCACCGCCCTGGTCGCCCTCGCGGTGACCGTCGCCAGTTTGGTGTGGCTGCACCTGCAGCCGACCGGGCTGTCTCCTGTGCGCGACCCCGTCAGCCAGTACGGCATCACCAGCTTCCGCGCGGGTTACCGTGGGGCCACCATCGCGTTCGCGGCCGCGGGCCTCGCGCTGGCCGCCGGGATCAGCCAGGCCCTGGGCGGGCGCGGGCTGGCCGTGGTCATCCTGCTCGTCGTCTTTGCCATCGCCCGGGTGGCGATCAACTGGTTCCCGATGGACCCTCCCGGCGCAAAGTGGACCCGCACCGGGTGGATGCACTTCGTGCTGGCCTTCGCCGCCTTCGCCGCCGTGCTGGCCGCTGCCGAGGTTCTCGGGGCTGTCCTGTCCAACCCCGGCACATGGCACGCGCTGGCTCCCGTCTCCCAAGCTCTGGGCTACGCGCTGACCGCCTGCCTGGCCCTGTTCGGCCTGGCCCAGAGCGTGCCCCCGCTCCGGGCGCGCTTCGGGGCGATCGAGCGCGGCTTCTACCTGTTCGCGATCACCTGGTGCGCCGTGTTCGCCGCCGCCTGTGCTGCAGGCGTCCGCTAGCCACGCTGCCGGCATGGCACTGATGGAGGTGGAAAGAGCGCACCCCGCCGGTACAGTCATGGCAGGCCGCCGGGTTGCTGCCGGATCGACCTCACGCTGCGGGCCCGGGAGCGGATTACGCAGATGTAATCCATCCTGGAGCCGCCCGGGGCCGTGTCGCGCGGTGCTGGTCACGCTGACCGCCGCCGAACGCAATACCCTGAAGATGCGCGTCCGCCGGGCCAGGACGCCCTGGCTGGACCGGCTGCGGGCGCAGATCGTGCTGGCCGCCGCCCGCGGCCGGATTAACGCCCGCATTGCCGCGGACCTGGGCATCAACGTCGATACTGTCCGGAGGTGGCGGGGCCGGTTTCGCCGCCCGGCGCCTGCAGGGGCTGAAGGACCTACCCAGATCCGGGTGGCCCGGTAAGCGCCGGGACCGCCACAGTGACCCCGGTGTGCCCGGTTGGCACCACGCCAGGGCGCGGGCCGCCGTCGTCGTACAGCGGAACCCAGGACGCCCAGAACCGGCGGATCTGCGTGCGGCCGAACGCGCCCCCGATCGTCCGCCGGGTCACCCGGCGCGCCGGGATCGCCAAGGACGTCAGCCCGCACACACTGCGGCACGCTACGTCACCGCCGCCCTCGACGCTGGGATCCCTCTGCGCGACGTGCAGGAGGCTGCCTCCCACGCCGACCCGCGCACCACCATGCGCTACGACCGCGCGCGGACCAGCCTGGACCGGCACGCCACCTACATCGTCGCCACCTACATAGCCAGAGCAGCGAGGTAGCTCCGCGACCCAGATCCCAGAAGCCGTTCTGGCCGCCAGTGGCGGCCAGACCGACCGCACCTCAGACCTTCGTTGAAGCGATTACCGGACGTAGCCACCGGCAACGACCGTGAACCGCCGATAGGGGCGCTTGCCCGGTCGCCCGGGCGGCGGTCGGCAACCCGAGCCGAACCGGGTGTTCTGCACGCTCTGGTGATGCAGTTGACCGGCTGACGAGGGTGTATTGGCGGCCCCGGGCGCAAGCGGTAATGCCGCCGGGCTCAGTGGCAGAGGATTCAACAGGGTCGCCCCTGTCCCGTCATACCCGGCCGCGTCGTCGCCGCTCAGAAGGAGGCAGGGCCATGGCGGTCGGCTCCCGCCTTGGTGTCCGTTAGGTGTCGGCTGGGGTGTTGTGTGCGCGGCTGCCGGGCGCTGATGCGAATGCCTGGGTAAGGGTGTGGCGTAGCTTGGGGTAGATGGTGAGGGCGTTGATGCCCTGCAGGATCCAGGCTTCGCCGGGGGCGGCCTGGAGGGTCGTACTGTCCCCGTTCCACTTGACGTTGACCGTGGCTGTCATCAGGGGCATGCGCCGGATCTTCAGCGTGGAATCCGACGTGGCGGTCACCCGGTATGCGCGTCCCAGCGCCTCGCTCAGGGTGCGCTGGATTTCTTCCAGGGGTATCTCACCCCTTACTTCTGTTGTGGACATGTTGTCCACCTCCTTTCTTCTGCTGGGCAGCCGGCCCGCGGCTTCTCCTACTCCCATCTGAAGAAGCGCACGGCCAGGATGCCGAAGGCCACCGCCCAGGCGGCCAGGACCAGCAGCGACTGTGCCGAGGGGAACGAGCCCAGCATCGCATCCTGCAATGCGTGCGCGGCGGCGCCGGACGGGGTCCAGTCGCCGATGTTCCGCAGGACCGGTGGCATGCTCGCCCGGGGCAGGTAGAACCCGGAGAAGAGCAGCAGGGGAATGAACACCAGCTGCCCGACGGCGGCGGCCGTGTTCTGGGCGCGGGCGATGGCCGCGATCCACAGCCCGATGGCGAACATGGCAGCGACGCTCAGCACCAGCGCCAGGGTGAACCCGCCGGGCTGCCGGGGTGCGCCGAGGCCGAACGCGACCATGCCTGCCACTGCGAGGATGGCAAGGGCCACCACGGCCAGGGCGAGGTTGACGATGACCTGTGCCGCCAGCATCCACGCCCCGGGGACCGGCGTGGTGGACAGCCGCCGCAAGATACCCTGCTCACGGTAGCTGGCCAGGTGTGCGGGCAGGCTGAGCAGTGCGAGCACAGCCAGCGCGAACACGATGAGGACCGGGAAGTAGACGCTGAAGAGGGTCAGGCCGTCCAGCGACTTGAGGGACTTGTTCGCGCCCGGGATGAGGCCGAGGATGACCAGGACCAGGACCGGGACCGCGACGCCCAGCAGCAGCCCCAGTGGTGCCCGCCACGCGTACTTGGCCTCGGTGTTCAGCAGCTTGCCGAAGGCCGAGCGGGGCGTCCTGGCCGGCAAAGGCAAAGCATGGGTGCTCATCGGTGAACCCTCCCTATCTCGTCCCCGTGTATGTGGCGGCCGGTCATCTGCACGAACGCGTCCTCCAGGTTGGCCGAGTCGAGGTGCAGGCCGGTGGCGGTCACCCCGGCCGCGGCCAACGCGAGGATCACCGCATTCGCCAGCTCCCCGGACCCGGTGACGATGACGTGCTCGCCGTCGTGCTCGACGTTGCGCACGCCGGGCAGGCCGGTCAGCAGCCCGTCATCGAACGGCGCGGACGGCACGAACCGCACCCGCTTGGCCACCCCGGCCCGGTCGGCCAGGCCCTCGGGCGTGTCGATGGCGACGACCCGCCCGCGGTCCACCAGTGCCACGCGGTCACAGAGCCGCTCGGCCTCATCCATGTAGTGGGTCACCAAGATGATCGTGACCCCGCGGTGGCGGACCCCTTCGATGAGCGCCCACGTGTCCCGGCGGGCCTGCGGGTCCAGGCCGGTGGTCATCTCATCCAGCACCGCCACCCTGGGGTTGCCGATAAGAGCCAGCGCGACCGACAGCCGCTGCTTAAGACCACCAGACAACGACCGGTAGTGCTCATTCCGCTTCTCCGCCAGGTCCAGTGAGTCCACGATCTCCCCCAGGTCGGCTGGCCGCTGGTAGAAGGAGTGGAACAGTTCCAAGATCTCGCCCACCTTCAGGCGGGCCGGAAGGACACTGGCCTGCAGCTGCACTCCCACGATTGCGTGCAGCTCCTCGCGGTCCACCAGCGGATTCAGGCCCATCACCTGGATCACACCCGCGTCGGGGGTCCGCAGCCCGATCACGCACTCGACAGTCGTGCTTTTCCCCGCCCCGTTCGGGCCCAAGATGCCGAAGATCTCGCCCTCGGCGACAGAAAACGACACGTCATCGACTGCCACCGTGGCCCCGTATGTCTTGTGCAGATGCGATACCTCTACTGCGGCCCGCGCTTCGGCAGCAGAACCCGACCCGGCCGTCGGGCTTCTTGCCGCCACCGGCGCACCGCGGTGCATAGACAAGCTCATCGCGTCCTCCTCTCCGCTCCGTTAGCTCCACGGTCGCGCTTGCCAGCCAGGGCCTCTGGTGGCCGATGGCCGGGAACTGTAGAGGCGAAAGACCCGGATATATCGGACAAATTGCCGTCCGTCGGCGATGCATGCCCCCGCGTGGCGGACAAGACGCCCAGAAACGCATGATCTGCATGAGGGCACCCACCCGGCCGTCATCGTCATCAGTCACGCCCTAATCGGCGATCTGACGTACGAAGGCCTATGTTCGTCGGTCACGCTAAGTGTTCGTGCTGCTGGAAGCCTGGCAACCTGCGGCCATCGGATGCGCGGGTGCTGCCCTCTGCATTGAGATGTGCCGCCATCGCCGGAACGCGCGGGCCGGCCGGTCACGGGCGGGACGTTCGGCCCTGACGGGATCTGCTGGGTGCCGGGAGCGTGAAGCTGCCCGGGGTGGCCGGGTGCGGGAGGGAGGGCCAGGCGGCGGTGGCTGAGGTGATGATCCCCGGCCCGGGCGGCCGGCCGGCTCGGCTCGCGGTGCCGGGCGGGTCAGGTCCGTGGCCCGGGGTGGTGGTCATCCATGACGCGCTGGGGATGAGCCAGGACCTGAGGAACCAGGCCGGCTGGCTCGCTGGGGAGGGATACCTGGCCGTGGCGCCGGACCTGTTCCACGGCCGGGGGACGGTGGCTTGCATGATCTCGATCATGCGCGAGGCGCGCGCCCGGCGTGGCGGGGTGTTCGCCGACATCGCGGCCGTGCGTGCATGGCTGGCGGCCAGGCCGGACTGCACCGGCATGATCGGCGTGATCGGATATTGCATGGGCGGCGGGCTGGCGCTGCTGCTGGCGCCGGACCGCGGGTTCGCTGTATCGAGCGTCAACTACGGCACCGCGTCCAAGAATGCGTACACGGTCGGCTTCCTCACGAGAGCGTGCCCCATCGTCGCGAGCTACGGCGGTCGGGACAGGTCGCTGCGGGGAGCGGCGGCCCGCCTGGAGAAGACGCTGACGGCCGTGGGGGTCGAGCACGACGTGAAGGAGTACCCGCAGGCCGGGCATGAGTTCCTCAACGACCACGAAGGCGCCGGGGACAAGGCACCGGTCCTGTTCGCGGTGCTGGGACGGCTCATGCCCGGATCCGGATACCACGAGGCCTCGGCCCACGATGCCCGCCAGCGCATCCTCGCGTTCTTCAGCACGCACCTGCGCCCGCCCGGGACCGTCGGCTCCGGCGGCGGGACCCATCCGGATAACGCCGGGACCTAACCGGCGCCGGACGCTGCTCCGGGCTTCCGGATCACGTACCGTTACGAGACGCGGTAATGACGAACCGCTCGAGAACCGCTGTTCTGCGCGTAATCCCCCTGGTCTGCCGGGGCGCCGCCGGGCCAGCGCCTAACAGGGCAATCTGCACCTGGCTGGCGACATCCTCCAGGGGCGGCGCAGAGCCTGTTGAGCCCGGTTCCCGGCGGCCCGCGAGAACCCCGCGACGCGCTCGCCGGGAGCCGGCGCTGCACCGGCGGCCTGAGACCAAGGTCCCGCACAGACGGGCTAATGGCCTCTGGTGACGCCGATACCCCGGCAAACGCTGGAATCAAGGTGGCGGTTGTGCCGGCTCGGCGGAGCCAACGACTCCGGTGCCGGGGCAGCCGACTCCCGGCAGATGCAGGTCCTGGTCGAGCCCCTGGACGGCGTCGTCGTTTATGAGGCCTGCTTGACCGGGCCTCAATCGAGAGGCGGGCGTCATGAAGCCCGAGACCAAGAACCTGAGGTGGCTGTGGCTGCTGCTCGGGTTGGTGCTGCTGCCGTTTACGGCGTACCGGAATGTCATCCCGCCGGCCGCGTGGATCGCGCCGGTGTTCCTGCTGCGTTTTGTGCGCATCTCCCCGCGTGCGCGGTCGGTATGGCTGATCTTCGCTGCCTACGCGGTGGCCGCGCTGATCGCCATGAGCGGCGACACGTTCGATCACGGGGCCGGCCTGGCCTTGACCCTGATCGGCTTTCCGCTGGGGCAGGGGATTTTGTACATGCTGCCATATGCCGCGGACCGGCTGATCGGCCCCCGGCTGGGCACCTGGCCCCGGATGCTGGTCTTCCCGCTCGCCTTTACCAGCCTGACCTGGGTGATGTCGCTGTGGCGGGTCACCGGCACCTTCGGCACGCCCGCCTACTCCCAGTACGGTGACCTGCCGCTGATGCAGATCGTCTCGGTCACCGGGATGTGGAGCCTGACGTTCCTGATCATGTGGTTCGCCTCCGCGGTCAACGCCGCCTGGGAACACGGTTTCGGGCAGCGGGCGTCGTGGCGGCCGCTGGTCGCCGTCGCCGCCGCCCTGGTCGTGGTGTTCGGGTTCGGCTTTGTGCGCCTGAGCGCCTCCCCGCCGGCATCACCAAAGGCTGAGGTGGCGACGATCACCATCAGCCAGCCGGTCGCCAGCCAGGCGCTGAAAGGCTACGACTGGGCCACGTTCTGGGCCACGTTCAACCGGTCCACCAACGCGGAGCGGGCCACGATCCGGCCCCGGTTCAACGCCACCCTCGACCAGATGCTGGCCCGCACCCAGACCGCGTTCGGCCGCGGTGCCAAGCTGGTGGTCTGGGAGGAGCAGTCCGCGCTGGTGCTCGCCGAAGACCGGCAGGCGGCCATCAGCCGGGCCGCGGCGCTGGCCAGCCGTAACCATGGCTACCTGGAAATCTGGCTTGGCGTCTTCACCCGGTCCCGGTCCTACCCCTACTTCCGCAACCAGGCCATCCTCATCAGCCCCACCGGCACGGTCCTCTGGACCTACAACAAGACCCATGGGGTGTTCCCCACCGAGACCAACTACGAGATCGGCGGCCCAGGCGTGCTGCCAGTGGCCAGCACCCCCTACGGCCGTCTCACCACGGTCATCTGCAACGACGTCGGCTACCCCGAACTGCTGCGGCAGGCCGGGCAGAACCGGGCCGGCATCCTGCTGGTGCCCACCCACGAGATCTACTCGTTCGAAGCCTCAGCGGACGCTGCCGAGGCCGTCTACCGCGCCGTCGAGAACGGTACCTCGCTGGTCCGGCCCACCGGCAACGGCATCTCGCTGATCACCGACTACCAGGGACGGGTCATCGCCAGCCAGGACTACTCCCGCAGCGGCGGGATCATGCTGGCGGCCGTCCCCACGCGAGGAGTCTGGACCCTCTACAGCCATACCGGCGATTGGTTCGCCTACCTCTGCGTGTTCGGCCTGCTGCTCCTGGCCGGCCTGGCGCTGACCCACCGCACCGAGCCCGCCAAGGTGAAGGGGCCACAAACGGGTCTAGCCGATCACCCGGTGCCGTCGCATCGGCAAGGTGCCGCGCCTCAAAGGTAACCGGGTCGCCCTCGGGTGTTCCTGAAAAAGCTCGTCGCGGACGTCCTGGACCGGGTCGACCAGTTCCCGGACTTTGATCCGCACCGCCACTGCACGCTGACGCTCGGCGCTGGCGAGCTGTCCGAGCAGGAACGGAATGCTGCCGTGGCCGCTACGTTGTCCGTGGCCCGTGCCGGCGACATTGACCTCGACCTGCCGTGACGAACACGCCTACGGATGATGCGCTGTGAACCCGGGGCTTGACCGGCTGCATCCGGTCGTGGTCTACCACATCGTCAACAGCCTCGGCTGGCAGGCGCTGCGCGCTGCAGGAACAGGCCGTCGGCCCGGTGCTGGACGGTGCGGACGTACTGCTCCTCGCGCCCACCGCGGGCGGCAAGACCGAAGCAGCTGTGTTTCCCCTGCTGACCGCGATGGAACAGCAGCGCTGGTCCGGGCTTTCGGTCATCTACGTCTGCCCCCTGAAGGCGCTGCTGAACAACCTGCTGCCCCGGCTGGAGCACTACGCGAGCTGGCTGGGACGGCGAGTCGCCGTCTGGCACGGTGACGTCACTGCCTCGGCGAGGCAGCGGATCCTCCGGGAGCCGCCAGACGTACTGCTGACCACGCCCGAGTCGCTGGAAGCCATGCTCATTGGCCTCAGAGTCGAGCACGGCCGAATGTTCTCGGATCTACGGACCATCGTGGTCGACGAGGCGAGGTACACGCCTTCGCCGGCGACGACCGAGGCTGGCACCTGCTCGCGGTGCTGGAGCGCCTGACCCGAGTGACCGGACGCCCTATCCAGCGGATCGGCCTGTCGGCCACCGTCGGCAACCCCGATGAACTGCTCGGCTGGCTCCAGGGCACCGGCCGGGGCCAGCGCCCGGCCCTTGTCGTTGCACCCGATAATTCCCCCGCACCGGTCAACGCTGCAGCGGGGGAGAGGGCGCATGGGTGGGCTGATATTGAGCTCGATTATGTGGGCTCAGTGAGCAACGCCGCGACAGTGATCGCCACACTGCACCGGGGGGAGAAGCGGCTGGTCTTCTGCGACTCCCGGCAGCTCGTCGAGGAGATAGGCGCCGCCCTGCGGGAGCGCGCCGTGACCACTTACCTGTCCCACGCGTCGCTGTCGATCGATGAACGCCGCCGCGCGGAGCAGGCGTTCGCCGAGGGACGGGACTGTGTCATCGTGGCCACCTCCACGCTGGAACTGGGCATCGACGTCGGCGAACTCGATCGCGTCATCCAGGTGAACGACCCGCCGAACGTAGCGGCGTTCCTGCAGCGCATCGGACGCACCGGCCGCCGTGCCGGGGGCACACGAAACCGATGCTCATAATCGCCTCTCTCGGTTGCTGGCGTAGCTAGATCTATCGAGATCCCGTCGAGGGTAGCCGTGAACAACGAGGAGAGGCGGGCTCAGCGCGGCATACGGCGCGGGCATAGCGAGAGCCCTTCCGAGGGCGGCGCATCACGGCGGCCCGTCCGAGGCGCGCCCAGGACTGGGCTTGGGGCTGGAGCAGCCTCGTGATCAGTGCGCGGGCGGAACGATCAGGCTCTGGTTGAACGCGGGTGGAGGGTTGACGACGTTGACGAAGCTCATCATCCCGTTGTCCTCGTGAGCGGCGATATGGCAGTGGAACATCCACCGGCCGGTGAAGTCAGCGAAGTCGATCCGAATGACGACCTTTCCGGGTACGCCATCCTTCAGGGTTTTCCGTTGATGTGGAAGCTCGTACCCGTGCTGTTCTCGCTGAGCTGCACGGTGCGGTCCTGGGCGATGGGCGGGTTCGCCAGATTCCTTGGCGCAGTGGGGATAGCTCCGGATGGCATCGCCAGCGGCTGGGTGGGCGTTCCGGTAACGCGCAACTTCAGCAGCGGAACGTCCGGATACGAGTCACCCTGCGGGCCATTGCTGTAGGCGAGCGTGCGGAGCCACGAACTTCCAGCGTGTGGCCCGGCAGTGACAAGTACGTCGTAACGCTTGCCTGATGGCAGAAGTAGCGAGTTCGCGGTGGTCACCTGCGCGACGGGGAAGCCGTCGTCGCCGATCACGGTGAAGTGGTAGCCGTCGAGTTGCAAGTCGTAGAAGATTGGCTACCTGACACCCTCGACCGACCCCAACGAGCCCGGACTCGACGATCCTTCGACGGCCCCGCTCCGCCCAGCGTCTCAGGTAAGCGACTCGCATAGACACTCCGGGAGTGTCTTCTGGGCCACCGGTCACGGCCAATACGGTGAGCCGAGCTGACCGCAACTTCTGACCACAACGGCAACCGAGTCTGGCCGGACGAGAGAGGACCGGGGGAGAGGCGGACGCCCATGTGGCCCACGGTCCCCGACATCTCGGCCGTACCTTACAAGCGGGGGTTGCCACGGTAACCAGACCTGTAACCAAGACGCGGTTGCCCGCCCGTGGATACCTGAGACGCAGCGAGACAGCTTCGCGGCTTTCCCGCTGGCAGACGGGCATGCGGTACTACGCGTGCAACCGCATGAGACGAGGCGCTGACTTCTCATAACCCAGAGGTCGCGGGTTCAAATCCCGCCCCCGCTACCAGGCAAAACGGCCCTCCGGACAGCATCCGGAGGGCCGTTTTAATGGACCGTGTAGCAAGATGTGTAGCAAATAGGTGCTCAGGCGGGCCTTGTGGAAGTGGTTGACCAACAGGCTCACCCGCGCAGCGCTTGACTGGTCCGCGCGGCTTGCCGGGTGACTGGCGGTCAACCCCGTCGTACCGGACGAACGTGCCCTCGGGCGAGAGCGCCTGGCCGTCGACGTACTCACCGATGCCCTCGAGCTAGGTGGTGCGTGTTTCACGCTCGGCCACCTAACAATTGCGATTACAGCTTGCTGGTTCAGCTGACCCGGGTACTTCTGAGCCTGGAGGCGCCGCAGGTTTGCTGTGCTCGGTCCGGGGAAGACGACGCGGATGGCGGGTGATCAAGGTCCTCAGTGGACCGGTGCGGACGAGCGGCCGCCCGATGGGCCCCGGCGCCAGAACCGGCCGGTTCCCTTTAGCCGCCGCGCCAGCTCGTGGCTGGTCTGGTGGGTTCTGCTCATCGGGTTCTGGGTGGCGATCGACGACTCGATCGGCCTGGCCGAGCTCGGCGCCGGCGCCGGGGCCGCCGCTCTCGGGGCTTTCGTGGCGGAAGTGGCCTGTTACCAGGCCGCCAGCCGGTTCCGGATGCGGGCCGCGTGGATTCTGCCCGCGTTCACGCTGCCCGGGCAGGTACTCAGCGACACGGTGCTCGTTTTCCGCGCGCTCGGGCGGCTTTCGCTCACGGGAAGCAGCCGGCCAGCGGCTTCCGTGAGCTGCCCGGCCCGGTTCGGGGACGACAGCGACGAAGGCGTCACCCGGCGGGTGCTGCTGGTCGGGGCGAACTCGCTGGCGCCGAACACCTTCGTGCTCGGCATCGACCGGGACCGTGACGCCATGCTGGTCCATCAGCTCGTGGTCGACCGGGGGAGGGCCGCATCGTGACCGGTTTCATCGTGGCGGCCATCGCCATGCTCATCGGGGTGATCCCGTGCGGGATCGTGATGTGCCGCGGCAAGGTCATGGAGGCCGCTGGTGGCCTACGAGGTCATCAGCTCGATCGCCGTGATGGTCCTGGTGCTGCTGGCCCAGGGCTTCCGCCGCCCGGCCGAGTTCGAACTCCCCGTGCTGCTGGCTGTCCTGCTGCTCGGCAGCGGGCTGGTCTTCGTCCGGGCGCTGGAGCGATGGCTGTGATCCAGGAGGTTTTCGCCGACGTCCTCCTCGGCCTGGCCGCAGCGAGTCGTGCTGGCCTCCGCGCTCGGCATCCTGGTCATGCGCGACGTCTACCGGAAGCTTCATTTCGTTACCCCGGCGGCGCTGGTCGCGCCGGCCCTGGTGGCCCTGGCGGTATTCGTTCAGCAGGGTCTGGACGAGAACACCGGTGAAACCCTGCTCGCGCTGCTCTTCGTGGTGATCGCCGGGCCCTATCTCACGCACGCGACCATCCGGGCCGCCCGTATCCGCGAGAAGGGTGACTGGCGAGCCGGGAAAGGCGGCCAGACCCCACCGCCAGGAGGAGACCCGTGAGTGCCCTGGTGCATGTGCCGCATATCGCCGCCGTCCGGACGCCGTATACGGTCTCGCCCGCGCTGATGGACGCGCTGCAGGTCACGCGTGCTGGTCCTGGTCGCGGCCGGTGCGACGGCGGTGGTGCTGACCCGGGAGCCGGTCCGCCAGGTCGTCGTGCTGAGTGGCTACGGGCTGCTGCTGGCCATCCTGTTCATGGTCTTTCAGGCCCCGGACGTAACCCTGTCGGAGCTGACGGTCGGCGCCGTGGTGCTGCCCCTGCTGCTTCTGCTCGCGCTGGCCAAAGTCAGGAGGCGCGAGGAATGACCCCGGCGCAGCGCCGGTGGGTGTTCCTCGTCGCCGGAGCCGGCTTCGTCGCCTTCTACCTGTGGGGCATGACCGGCCTGCCCGGTTTCGGCAACTATCCCGGGCCGTACGGGACGATCATCAACAACATCGCCGTCGCGCAGACCCACGCCACCGGGGTCGTCTCGGCCATCAACTTCGAGTACCGGGGATTCGACACCGTGGGCGAGGAGTTCATCCTCTTCGTCGCGGCCGCCGGGGTGAGCACGGTCCTGCGGCATCTGAGAGGGGAGCGGGAACGTTCGGCGCTGGACGAGGCCATGGACCGGAATGCGCCGCCGACCAGCGACGCGGTGCGGATGGTGGCGCTGCTGTTCGCCGGGCCCACGATGGTGGTCGGCTGGTACCTCGCCTCGCACGCGCAGACCAGCCCCTCCGGTGGCTTCCAGGGCGGCGTGGTGCTGGCTACCGCGTTCATCCTCATCTACCTGGCCGGACAGTTCCTCGTCTTCCAGCGGGTCAGCCCGGTCGACATCACCGAAGCGGCCGAAGCGGTCGGCGCGGGCGGGTTCGTGTGCATCGGGCTCAGCGCGGTAGCCCTGGGGCTGCCCTATCTCAGAAACGTGCTGCCGCTCGGGCGGACCCCCGGTGCCGTGGATTCCTCCGGGACGATCGCGCTCATCAGCTTCTTCGTGGGGGTGGAGGTGGCGGCCGCGTTCGTCCTCATCGTCAGTGAGCTGCTGGAGCAGACGCTGCTGATCCGGCAGGAGAGCCGGTGATGCAGATATTCCCGTTCGCGGTGGTGGCCTGGATCGTGGCCGTCGGCCTGTACGGGCTGGTGACCAGCCGTCATCTCGTCCATCAGATCGTCTGCCTGATCGTCGTGCAGTCCTCGACGTACGTGCTGCTGCTCGGGGTGGGCTACGTCAGCGGGGCGGTCGCGCCTTACTTCTACGACATCCCCGTGCACACCCCGGCGGTAGACCCGGTGGTCCAGGCGCTGGCCCTCACCGACGTCGTGGTGGAGGCCGCCGTGACGGCGCTGCTGCTCTCCTTCGCCATCCAGGCCCACAAGCGGTTCGGCACGCTCGATCCGCAAGAGCTCGCCGAGCTCAAGGGCTGACGGCCCCGCCCGTGGACCAGCTGCTGGCTCTCGCCGTCGTCGTCCCGCTGATCGTCGCGGCCGCGATCTCGGCTCTCCGGCCCCTCTTCCGTGACCAGCGGCGTGCCCTGGACACCGTGGCCATCGTCACGGCTGGGTGCGTCACCGCCATGCTCGTGGTGATCATGGCCAGGACCGGCCAAGGGGAACAGGTCTATTGGTTCGCCGGGTTCAGGCCCGCACACGGCATCGCGATCGGGATCGACTTCGCGGTTGACCCGCTCAGCGCCGGGCTCGCGTGCATGGCCGCGCTGCTCGTGACGGCGTCCATGGTCTTCTCCTGGCGGTACTTCGAGCGGGTCGGCACCTACTATCACGCGCTGATGCTCACGTTCCTGGCGGGCATGGTCGGCTTCTGCCTCACCGGGGACATCTTCGACCTGTTCGTATGGTTCGAGCTGATGGGCGTGTCGGCTTACGCGCTGACCGCGTACCGGCCGGAAGAGAAGGGGCCGGTGCAGGGTGCGCTCAACTTCGCCATCACCAACAGCGTGGGCGCTTACCTCTCGCTGTCCGGTATCGGTCTCATCTACGGGCGCACCGGTGCGCTGAACATGGCGCAAATCGGCCGGGACATCGCCCGGCACAGCCCGGCGGGCCCGGCGCCCTCGTCGTGGTGGCCTTCCTGCTCATCATCATGGGACTGCTGATCAAGAGCGCGATCGTCCCGTTCCACTTCTGGCTGGCGGACGCGCATGCGGTCGCCCCCACCCCGGTCTGCGTGCTGTTCTCCGGCGTCATGGTGGAACTGGGCCTGTACGGGATCGCCCGGGTGTACTGGTCCATGTTCGGCGACGGCCTCGGTCACCGGGCCACCATCTCCAGCGTTTTCCTGGCCCTGGGGTTGCTGACCGCGATCATCGGCGCGCTGTTCTGTTTCCGCGAGCGGCACATCAAGCGCCTGCTGGCCTTCTCCACGATCAGCCACGCGGGCATGTTCCTGGTCGGGCTGTCCTGGCTGACGCCGCTCGGGCTGGCCGGCGCGGCGGTGTTCGTGATCGGGCACGGGGTGGTGAAGGCGGCCTTGTTCCTGTGCGTCGGCATCGTCCTGCACCGGCTGGGGTCGGTCAACGAGACCTGGCTGCACGGGCGCGGGCGCCGGCTGCCGGTCACCGGGGCGGTGTTCACCCTGGCGGCCCTGGGCCTGGCCGATCTGCCGCCGTTCGCCACCTACCTGGGCAAGGGCTGGATTGAGGACACCGGGGCCGCGCACGGCGGGGCCTGGGTCGCGGTCGTGCTGATCGCCTGTTCGGTGCTGGTCGGCGGGGCCGTGCTCCGGGTCGCGGGAGGTGTCTTCTACGGGCTGGGTGACCCGCCCGCCGAAGATCCCGAGATGGCCCGGGAAGCATCGGAAGAAAAGAGCGAGACCGACCACGCGAAGCAGCACACTCCGCTGACCATGATCGTGCCGCCCGCCCTGCTGGTCCTGGCGGCCATCGTGGTGGGCCTGCTGCCGCACCTTGGACCGGTGGTGCAGACCGCCGCCGTCCGCTTCCAGGACCAGGGCGCCTACAACGACGCCGTTCTGTTCGGTACCCGTGTGACTCACCCGGTCGCGCTCTACGCGGCCGAGAGCACCGGGATCACCGTGGCCGACGTCGCCAGCGGTGCGGGCTCGGCCGCCGGTGCCCTGATCCTGGCGGCCCTCGCGCTCTACTGGCGGCGCATTCCGCTGCTGCGCCGGGGCGGTGAGCCTGACCTGATCCTCGTCGGCCCGGTCCGGCGATTCCAGAGCGGGGTCGTCAACAACTACGTCACGCTGGGTCGTTGTCGGCATGGCCTGCCTGGGAGCGGCCCTGGCGTTCTCGATCCGGTGAGAGCGCAGTGCCGGCCAGGGAGCGACAATCCAGGGACGGTGGGGGATAAACTGTTTGGCGCGTCGCGTGCTATAGCGCTCAACAGCTTACTATGATGGTCGCGTGAACCTGAAGCAGTGGGCTGAGCGGCAAGGCGTCTCGTATGCGACCGCGCGCCGCTGGTTCGCTGCGGGCATGCTGCCTGTCCAGGCTCGCCGGGTCGGCGGCCTGATCCTCGTCGGGGAAACTCCCGCCCCGGGCAATGCCGGGAGCGCTGTCGTGTACGCCCGGGTTTCGTCGGCAGATCAGAAAACCGACCTAGACAGGCAAGTGGCCCGGGTCACCGCGTGGGCGACCGGGCGCGGCATCACGGTCGGCCGCGTGGTCACCGAAACCGGATCCGCCCTGAACGGCAAGCGCCGTAAGTTCCTCGCCCTGCTCCGCGACCCGTCCGTGACCATGATCGTGGTGGAGCACCGGGATCGATTCGCCCGGTTCGGCGCGGAGTACGTCGAGGCGGCACTCGCCGCGTCCGGGCGCGGGCTGCTCGTGGTGGACCCGGCCGGAGTAGACGATGACCTGGTGCGGGACGTGACCGAGATCCTCACGTCCCTGTGCGCCCGCCTGTACGGGCGGCGTGCCGCCGCGAACCGGGCCGCGCGTGCGGTAGCTGCCGTGACTTCAACGGACGGCCCAGCATGACCGGCTTGCTCGCTTACAGGTTCGCGCTGGATCCCACCCCGGCGCAGGAGCGGGCGCTGCGGTCGCATGCGGGTGCGGCGCGGGTGGCGTTCAACTGGGGCCTGGCACGGGTGAAAGCCGTGATGGATCAGCGGGCGGCGGAAGCCACCTACGGGATCACCGGCGGCGGCCTGACCCCCGCCATCTCATGGTCGCTGTACTCGCTGCGCAAAGACTGGAACGCCGCCAAGGGCACGGCCGCGCCCTGGTGGGCGCAGTGCTCGAAGGAGGCGTTCAATACCGGCCTGGACCAGCTCGCGCGGGCGCTGAAAAACTGGGCCGGCTCCCGTAAGGGGCAGCGGAAAGGCAAGTCGGCCGGGTTTCCCCGGTTCAGGTCCAGGCGGACGGCCCGCCCGTCGATCCGGTTCACCACCGGCGCGTTCCGCTGCGAGGCCCGGCATGCGGTGCTGCCGCGGATCGGCCGGGTGAAGCTGCACGAGCCCGGCACCCGGCTCGCTGATCTGGTCGTGGCGGGGACGGCGCGGGTGCTGGGCGTGTCGGTGCGGTTTGAGCGGGGCCGCTGGTTCGCCGCGTTCACCGTCGAGCAGGACGTGTCCCGGCCGTCACCGGCCGACCCGGGCGCGGTGGCCGGCGTCGACCTGGGGATCAAGACCCTCGCCGTCGTGTCCACCGGGGAGCAGATCCCCAATCCGCGGCACCTGGGCAGGTCGCTGCGGAAGGTCCGCCGCCTGTCCCGCACCGTGTGCCGGCGGCGGGGCCCGGACCGGCGGGCCCGGCAGCCGCCGTCGAACCGGTGGCGCCGCGCCGCGGTGGCGCTGGGGAAGGTTCAGGGCCGTGTCGCCGACCAGCGGCGGGACGCGCTGCACAAGGCCACCACCAACCTGACCGGCCGGTTCGGGACGCTGGTGATCGAAGACCTCAATGTGCATGGGATGCTCGCCAGCCGGCGGCTGGCCCGCCACGTGGCGGATGCCTCGTTCGCTGAGTTCCGGCGGCAGGTCGCGTACAAGACCGCCTGGCGTGGCGGGGCTGTGATAGTCGCAGACCGGTGGTTCGCCAGTAGTAAGACATGCTCAGGCTGTGGAGCGGTGAAAACCAAGCTGCTCCTGTCCGAGCGGACCTACGTGTGCGGGGCGTGCGGGCTGGTCGCTGACCGGGACCGGAACGCCGCCGTGAACCTCGCCGAATACGGTAAGCGTCAACTGGCCGGGAGTGGCCCGGACAGCAACGGACGTGGAGCCGACCGTAAGACGACCCCCGGGTCGCTGGTGGCTGCGAAACGTCAACCCGGCACCGCGTACACGGGTCAGACCGGGACCGTCCCGCCGCAAGGCAGGACTGTGGCATGAGCGCTAACAAGCACTCTGCTGCAACGGTCTGCAGGTGCGCGCTCGCATGCGCCGGGCATGGGGCATTACCGGGTCCGGTACCGTTCCGCGTCGAGGGTTCGCAGCGTTAGACCTAGGCCGGGCGCGTCCGGGTCGGGCCTGACAACCCCGCCGGCCGGGTCGAGGGTGCCGTCGAAGAACGTCGACTCGATGCGGACGTGGTCGTGGAACCATTCCAGATGCCGCAGGTTCGGCACCGCGGTGGCCGCGGCAGCGTGCAGGTGCGGTGCGCAGTGGCCGGAGATCTCCAGGCCGTAGGAGGCGGCGACGGCCGCGACGCGCAGCCATTCGGTGATGCCTCCGCAGCGGGAGACGTCGGCCTGCAGGCAGTCCACCGCGCCGGCCGCGCACATCCGGCGGAAATAGTACAGGTCGTGGCCGTATTCACCCGCGGTCACGTCGGCCCGGACAGCGTCCCGGATCTCCCGCAGTCCGTCGAGGTCATCGGAGGAGACTGGCTCTTCGAACCAGTGCACGTCCAGGTCAGCGGCCACCGACATGATCCGGATGGCCTGCTTGCGGCGGTACCCGCCGTTGGCGTCGACGAACAGTTCGGTCCCGGCACCGATAACGGCCCGGGCCGCGGCCATGCGCTCCAGGTCCCGCCCGGCCGCGGCACCCCACGACTCGCCGACCTTGATCTTCACCCGGGGAATGCGCTGCTCCAGGGCCCAGCCGGACAGCTGGTCGCGCAACTGGCGATCGTCGTAGCAGGTGAACCCGCCGCTGCCGTACACCGGAACCTCGGCGCGCACCGCGCCCAGCAGGCGGGGCAGGGGGAGGTCCAGCAGCCTGGCCTTCAGATCCCAGAGGGCGACATCGACGGCGGAGATGGCGTAACCGACGGCGCCGGGGCGGCCGTCGTTACGCACCGCCCTGACCATGGCCTCGAACGCGCCACCGACGTCCAGGGCGTCCCGGCCGCGGACGATTCCGGCGAGCTGGCCGGTGACCACCGTGGCGCAGGCCGCCGAGCCGTAGGTCCAGCCGGTCCCGGACAGGCCGCCGGCCTGGACCTGGACCAGGATCATCGTGGTGGAATCCCAGCTCAGCGTTCCGTCAGCCTCGGGAGCATCCGTCGGCACCGTATAGACGCTCACGTCGACCGATTCAATCAGGGTGTCGCCCATGCCCTCTCCCGTGGCTGAATGGCTGCGGGACCATGACCGCCCGGCCGCGCCGCGCAGGCCCCGGGCGCGGTCCGGATGTCTCAGTCACCGGTATGCGGTAGGAACTCCTGCACCTTGGTCTTGATGCCCTCCACGATCACGCTGCGCGTGTCCTCGTCGCCCTTGAGGATGGCCCTGGCGGTGTCCTTGGCCTGCTCGAACGTCGCGTGCGGCGGGATCGGCGGGACGCTCGGGTCGACCCGGACGTCAAGCAGCGTGGGCCGGTCGGCGGCCAGCGCCCGGTCCCAGGCGGGGCCGAGATCGCCGGGCTTGTCGACATTGATGCCCTGCAGGCCAAGGCTGGCCGCGAACGCCGCGTAGTCGACGTCGGGCAGCGTCTGCGACTCGGTGAACTTCGGCGCGCCCTCCATGGCGCGCATCTCCCAGGTGACCTGGTTGAGGTCGTCGTTGTGCAGGACGGCGACGATCAGGCGCGGGTCGGCCCAGTTCTGCCAGTAGTGCTTGATGGTGATCAGCTCGGCCAGGCCGTTCATCTGCATGGCGCCGTCGCCCTCGAACACGATCACCGGCCGGCCCGGATGGCCGAATTTAGCCCCGATCCCGTACGGGACGCCAGGTCCCATGGTGGCCAGGTTGCCCGACAGGGAGCCGCGGACCTGGTCGTGGAACTTGAGCTGGCGCGCGTACCAGTTCGCCGAGGAGCCGGAGTCTGCGGCGACGATCGCGTCGGCCGGCAGCCGCGTCGACAGCTCGCGGAACAGCCGCATCGGGTTGATCGGGTCGGCCTCGACCATGGCCTCTTTTTCCATGGTCTCCCACCAGCGGGTCACCGTGGCCTCGATGTCCTCCCGCCAGGACCGGTCCTCCTGGCGCTTCAGGAGCGGGATCAGCGCCTGCAGGGTGGCTCGCGCATCCCCCACGAGGTTGACCTCATAGGGATAGCGCATCCCGACGTATTTGCCGTCGATGTCGATCTGCACAGCCCGGGCCTGGTCGAAGGCGGGCAGGAACTGGGTGTAGGGGAAGCTGGACCCGACCGTCAGCAGGGTGTCGCACTTCTCCATCAGCTCGTAGCTGGGCCGGGTGCCCAGCAGGCCGATCGAGCCGGTGACGTACGGCAATTCGTCGGACAGCACGTCCTTGCCCAGCAACGGCTTGGCCACCCCGGCACCGAGAATCTCGGCGACCTGCTCCAGCTCGGCCCGGGCCCCGCGGGCGCCCTGGCCGGCCAGGATGGCGACCTTGCGGCCGGCGTTGAGGATGCCGGCCGCGCGGGCGATCGCGTCGCCGTGTGGCACGGCGGTGGGCCAGTCGATCCCGAGGCTGGAGGGGACCATCTTGAACGCATGCGTAGGTGCGGAGTACTCCAGCTCCTGGACGTCGGAGGGGATGATGATCGCCGTCGGGGCCCGCTCGGCCAGCGCCACCCGGATGGCCCGGTCCAGGACGCCCGGGAGCTGCTCCGGTACGGTGACCATCTGGACGTACTCGCTCGCCACGTCCTTGAACAGGCTGAGCAGGTCCACTTCCTGCTGATAGGAGCCGCCCATCGCCGAACGGCTGGTCTGGCCGACGATCGCGACGACCGGCACGTGGTCGAGCTTGGCGTCGTAGAGCCCGTTCAGCAGATGGATCGCTCCGGGTCCGGACGTCGCCATGCAGACGCCGAACGTGCCGGTAAACTTGGCGTACCCGACGGCCTCGAAGGCGGCCATCTCCTCGTGCCGGGCCTGGATAAACGTGGGGTCGTTGTTCGCACGGCCCCAGGCGGCCAGGATGCCGTTGATGCCGTCGCCCGGATAGGCGAAGACCTTGGTCACATCCCAGGCGCGCAGGCGCTCCAGCAGGTAGTCGGCGACGGTGGGCTTGGCCATAAGAAATTCCTTCCGGGTTGCGTCAGCGGGCGGCGGCCAGCTGGCCGGCCGCGCGCGCGGCGACCGCCATGATGGTCAGGGCCGGGTTCGTGCTGCCCTGGGTGGGCAGCACGCTGCCGTCGGTGATGTAGAGGTTGGGGACCGCGAAGCTGCGGCAATTGCGGTCGACCACGCCGTGCCGCTCATCGGCCGCCATCCGGGCACCGCCGACCAGATGGGCGTAACGGTCGACGGTGATGACCTCGTCGGCCCCGGCGGCGTGCAGGATCTGCTCCATGACCCCCTGGGCGGCGCGCATGAGCTGCGCGTCGTTGTCGCACTGGGAGTAGGCAAAGTCCGCGACGGGCAGGCCGTACCGGTCCTTTTCCTCCGCCAGGGTGACCCGGTTGCCGGGCTGCGCCAGGAACTCGCACAGCGCCCCCAGGCACGACCAGTGCACGTAGTCACTCATGTACATGCGCAGCTTCGCGCCCCAGTGACCCTGCGCGGCTACATGCTCGGCCCAGGTGATGGGCAGCGGCGAAACGGTCTGGATCGAAAAGCCGCGTTTGTACAGCTTACCGGGGTCGGTCTCGTAGAACTGCTCGCTGCTGACCTCCGGCGGGGGGGATTTGTACATCCGTACCTCGGCGTCGAACCGCCCGGCGGTCTGCGGTGCGCCCTGCACCATCAGGTACCGCCCGACCTGGTTGAAGTCGTTGCCCAGGCCGTCCGGGAACCGCCGCGACGCGGAGTTCAGCAGCAGCCGCGGGGTCTCGATCGAATAGCCGGCGACCGCGACGACGGCCGCGCGCTGGAAGCAGGGCACCCCGCCGCGGAGGTAGTGCACGCCGGTGGCCCGGCCGGTCCGCTCATCAATGCCGATCCCGGTCACCATGGCGTCGGCCCGGATCTCGGCGCCGTGGGCCAGGGCGTCGGAGATGTGGGTGATCAGCGGGGATGCCTTGGCGCTGACCTTGCAGCCCTGCAGGCAGAACCCGCGGTAGATGCAGTGCGGGCGGTTACCGAACCGGCCGTTGGAGATAGCGACCGGTCCTACCTTGGCCGCGATGCCAGCAGCGTAGGCGCCGCGTAGGAAGATCTCCCCGTTGCCGCCGACCGGATGCGGCCGCTGCGGGTAGGTGTGCGGGTCACCCCACGGCCAGTCCTCGCCTGCGACCGGCAGCTCCCCCTCGATGTCGGCGTAGTAGGGCCGCAGGTCGTCGTAGCTGATCGGCCAGTCGGCGCCGACGCCGTTGGTTGTCCAGGTCGCGAAGTCACTGGGGTGGAACCGGGGGGTATAGCCCGCGTAGTGCACCATCGAGCCGCCCACCCCGCGGCCGGAGTTGTTCGAGCCCAGCGGCACCGGGTCGGTGCCGCCGATCACCCGTGGCTCGGTCCAGTACAGGTGGTGCGACCCGGCCTCGTCACTGACCCAGTCGGCGTCGGGATCCCAGAAGGGCCCCGCGTCCAGGCCGACCACCCGCCAGCCCTGCCGGGCCAGCCGCTGCAGCATGGTCGAGCCGCCGGCCCCGCAGCCCACCACCACCAGGTCAACCGTGTCGCTGTCGGCGAACCGGCGCATGTCGGCGCGCAGCCGGTGATTGGTGCGGCTGCCGTCGTTCGGCAGCAGCCACGCCGACTCGTTGCGCTCGCGCACCGCCGTCATCAGCGATCCTCTCCTTTAACCGGGTCAGCGGACGGATGGGCGTCGGCGACTTCGAAGGGCTCCCGGGCGTCCACGCCGGGATGCTTGTAACCGCGGGGATAGGCGGGGCCGGGAAACCCGATCTCGTTCCACGCCGCCGGATGGGCGTAGAACGCCGTGCACGCGTACCGGGTCCACAGGGTCCAGACGTGCGCGGCGTTCAGGCCATGCCAGCCCTTCGCGCCCTTCGCGCCCAGGTCCTGCACCGCCTGGATCACGGCCCGCTGATGGTCCACGGTGGCTTCCGCCAGCACGCAGGAGGACGCGGCCTGGCAGTCGGCATCCAGGTAGCGCAGCGAGTCGCGCCAGGCCTGACCGTCCTCGGGCATGTCCGCGTAGCGCCAGCCGTCCGTCGCCTGCTCCGCCAGCCGGGCGTCGATCTGCGGGACGACCGGCACCTTCGGCTCGCCGTCCTGGCCGAGCAGCCGGTCGCACAGGGCCGTCGCGGCGGCCTCCTCGGCGGGGGTGAAGAACCGGATGTCGGGCGGCCTGCCGACGCGGGACAGGACGACGCCTGCTGTCACCGGGTCCCAGCGGCCGGCCTGCTCCAGCACGTTGAAGCCGGGGAACCGGCCGCCGGTGGCGTGACTGATGCCGGCCGCGGTTCCCGCGCCGGCAGGTCCGCTCACCCGGCCCTTCCGGCTGGTCACTTTTCCCGGCGCAGGATCGCGGCGAGCAGGCCCATACCGCCGACCATGGTCACCAGAAGCGGAGCCAGCAGTGGCGGCCCCATCTCCATGTTGTAGCGGGCGTTGGACCAGCCGCCTGGCTTCTGCGCGATTCCGCGGGCGTGCAGGTAGACCCCCTGCACGCCGTTGGCGACGATCGCCGCGGAGGCGACCGGCAGCGCTGTCTTGGCCATTCGCTGACTGAAGAAACCCGCCACGCCAGCGACCGCGCCGACCGGCCCGAGGGTGACGGGAAGCCACATCATCTTGTTGCCGAAGCTGGCGCTGTCGTGCTCAAAGAAGATCTCGGTCGCGGTGACCAGGGCCCCGGCCGCCGTCAGGGCGGACAGGCTCCGCTCGAACCGGCCGGTCTCGATGTTCCCGATCATCCGGTCAATGCCATAGATGGCCCGTGTACGCGCGGGACGTGGGTGTACCAGCTTCATCTTCTGTCCCTTCGACTGCCAGGCTGCCCTGTTCCGGGCATCCGGGGCGCGATGCCTAGCGGGTGTCCACGTTGGCGGGAAGTAAACAGCTGGAAGCAAACATTTGTGCCGGTGGCCGCCCTGGAGCGAGAGGCGAGCGGCGCAGCCCGTGACCTGCGGCGAGCGAGCCGGGCCGTCGGCGTTTCAGGTGGCTGATGCCGGGGACCCGGTGATGCAGGACCGGGATCTTAGACAGGCCTGGCGCTGCGTCAGCGGGCAGGAGACAGGATTGGACGCACGATGAGACAGGATGAAACGTCGCACAATGCGGTGATTGGCCAGCCCGGGCCCGGCCGGGGTTGGCTGCCGGTTCGCGCGTACCGGGCGAGGTCCCGGCGATGAGCCGGGGACCGGACAGGCCTGCTGGCCTCCCCCCGCATGTGCTCCGGGACTATGCGCTGCTCGCGGACGGGGAGCGGGGCGCCCTGGTGGGCCCGCAGGGTGACATTGCGTGGATGTGCGCGCCGCACTGGGATTCGGGTGCTGTTTTCTCCTCATTGATCGGCGGGAGCGGCTATTACGCGATTACCCCCGATGAGCGATTCACCTGGGGCGGGTACTACGAAGAGGGCTCGCTGATCTGGCGCAGCCGCTGGATCACCACGGGGGGATCGCCGAGTGCCGGGAGGCGCTGGCCTATCCGGGTGACGGGCGTACCGCCGTGCTGCTGCGCCGGATCGAGGCAGTCGACGGGCCGGCGCGGTTCAGGATCCGGCTCGATCTGCGCGCCGACTTCGGCCGCCACCAGATGAGCGACCTGAAGTCCGGCCCCGGGGGCTGGGCCGCCCGCAGCGGCCAGCTATATCTGCGCTGGTCGGGCAGCACCAACGCCCGGCAGGATGACGGCGGCGCCCTGGAGTTCGTCCTGGAGTTGGCTCCCCGTGAAAGTCACGACCTGGTCCTGGAGATCTCGGACCAGGCGCTCGGAGATGATCCGGTGAACGCCTCGCGGGCCTGGAAAGCCACCGAGGCGGCCTGGTCCGCTACCGTTCCCGGGCTGGGAGCGAGCCTGGCGCCGCGTGAGTCGCGCCACAGCTATGCGGTACTGACCGGGCTGACCAGTGCCGGCGGAGGCATGGTGGCCGCGGCCACCACGTCCCTGCCCGAGCGGGCCCGGACGGGGCGTAACTACGACTACCGGTATGTGTGGATCCGCGATCAGTGCTACACCGGGCAGGCGGTGGCCGCTGATGGGCCCCACCAGCTCATGGACGACGCGGTCGCGTTCGTGGCCGCGCGCCTCCTGGCCGACGGGCCCCAGCTGAAGCCGGCGTACACCATTACCGGCGGCCCGGTCCCTGACGAGCAGTCCCTGTCCGGCCTGGCTGGCTATCCGGGGGCGGCCGTGAAGACCGGCAACTGGGTCAACGGGCAGTTTCAGCTGGACGCGCTTGGCGAGGCCCTGATGCTGTTCGCTGCCGCGGCCGGGCACGGCCACCTCGACTCCTCGCACTGGAAGGCGGCCGAGGTCGCGGCAGCGGCAATCGAGACCCGGTGGGGCGATCCGGACGCCGGGGTGTGGGAGCTGGACAACCAGCACTGGACTCATTCCCGCCTGATGTGCGTTGCCGGCCTGCGGGCCATCGCCGCGGCCGGGGCCCCAGCCCGGCAGGCGCGGCGCTGGGAAGCCCTCGCCCGTACCATCCTCGCCGACGTTACCGCGGACGGCCTGCACCCCAGCGGCCGCTGGCAGCACGCCCCCGGCGATGACCGGGTGGACGCTGCCCTGCTGCTGGGTGCCATCCGGGGCGCCACCTCCGCGGCCGACCCCCGGGCTCTGGCCACGCTGGACGCCGTGGCCGCCGACCTGGCCCGGGACGGTTACCTGTACCGATTCCGCCATGATCAGCGGCCGCTGCACGAGGCCGAGGGAGCGTTCGTGCTGTGCGGGTTCTTCATGGCCCTGGCCCTGCACCAGCAGCAGCGGCCCAGCGAGGCCGTCGGATGGTTCGAGCGCAACAAGGGCACCTGCGGGCCACCCGGCCTGCTCACCGAGGAATACGACGTCCGGCAGCGGCAGCTGCGCGGCAATCTCCCGCAGGCGTTCGTCCACGCCCTGATGATCGAGTCGGCCGCGCGGCTGACCCGGCCCTGGGACGCCCCCTGACCGCACGGCCGGTTTAGTACCCAGGTCGCTGGGCAGCGGCACCGGCATGTCACTGATGTCCCGCCTTGAGCAGGCGACCGGCCTCGACCCGATCGTTTCGGCTGGGCAGCGTGCCGCCCGGCTCATCCGGCCCGGTCGGATCCGTGATGGCCTGAACGGTGCCTGGCTCGGTCATCCGCTCCATCCGCTCCTGGCACAGGCCGCCACCGGGGCGTGGGTGTCGGCCAGCGTTCTGGACCTTTCCCCTGGTTACCAGGACGGCGCCGGCCTGCTGACCGCCGTTGGCCTCGCCGCCGCGATCCCCGCCACGCTGGCCGGGGCGGCGGATTGGTCGGAGCAGCATGAGCAGCAGATGCGGGTGGGTGTCATCCATGCGGTCGGCAATGCGCTGGCGCTTGGGATGTACGGCCGGCGCTGATGGTGCCCGGCAGGCGCCGCAGGCAGTTGCTCCGGCTGGGCGGCCTGGCCGCTGTCTCGGGAGCTGGCCTGCTGGGCGGTCACCTCGCGTTCCGGCTGGCCGGCGGGGCCAACCACGCGGAGGAGGTCCCGCACCTGGTCCAGCCGGGCTGGCACTACCTGATGAGGGTCGCGGATGTGCCGGACGGCAGGCCGGTCCGTCAGATGCTGGGGGAGATACCGGTGGTCGTGGTGCGGGTCAACGGGGTGGTCCGGGTGCTGGCTGACCGGTGCAGTCACATGTCGGGCCCGCTGTCCGGCGGCGACATTGACGGAGGCTGCCTGACCTGCCCGTGGCACGGCAGCTCGTTCCGGGTCGCGGACGGGTCGGTGGCCCGCGGCCCCGCCACCGCGCCCCAGCCCTTCTTTCAGGTTCGTGAGGTCGGCGACGCGCTCCAGGTCATGCTCCCAGGGGCCGGATGATTCCGTTCCCTGGCTGAACCCGCTACAGAAAGGAACCCATGAACAGCAGACATGCCGGACAGGTCGTGGTGGTGACCGGCTCCAGCGGCGGCATCGGGCGCGCCACCGCGCTGGCCTTTGCCGCACGCGGGGCCAAGGTGGCCCTGCTGGCCCGGGGCGAGGCCGGCCTGGCCGGCGCGGCCCGGGACGTCGAGCAGGCGGGCGGCGTGGCGCTGCCCATCCCCACCGACGTGGCCGACCCGGACCAGGTTGAAGCGGCCGCGGCCAAGGCCGAGGAGACCCTCGGTCCCCTCGATGTCTGGGTCAACGTCGCCTTCACCTCGGTGTTCGCCCAGTTCCGTGACATCAAGCCGGCCGAGTACAAGCGGGTCACCGAGGTGAGCTACCTCGGCTACGTCTACGGCACGATGGCCGCGCTCAGCCGGATGCTGCCCCGGGACGCCGGCACCATCGTCCAGGTCGGCTCCGCGCTGGCCTACCGCGGCATCCCGCTGCAGAGTGCCTACTGCGGCGCCAAGCACGCCATCCAGGGCTTCCACGAGTCGCTGCGCTGCGAGCTGCTGCACGACAAGAGCAACGTCCGCGTGACCATGGTGCAGATGCCGGCGGTCAACACCCCGCAGTTCGACTGGGTGCTGTCCCGGCTGCCGAAACCGGCCCAGCCGGTGCCGCCGATCTACCAGCCTGAGGTCGCCGCGCGCGGCGTCCTGTATGCGGCCGACCACCCGCGGCGCCGGGAATACTGGGTCGGCGGGACCACCGCGGGCACGCTGGCGGCCAACGCGATCGCGCCGGGCCTGCTGGATCGCTACCTGGCCCGTACGGGTTTCTCATCGCAGCAGGACAACCGGCCGGAGTCGCCGTCCCGGCCGGTTAACCTGTGGGAACCCGCGGACGGCCGCGGCGGGCATGACTACACCGCGCACGGCAGTTTCGAAGACGAGTCCAAGCCGCGCAGCGCCCAGCTCTGGGCCTCCCAGCACCACGGCCTGCTCGGCGGCGCGGCGGCCGCCGCGGCCGGGGCCACCGTCACGGCGGTCTCCGCGCTGCGGCGGCGAGGCCGCCGGTGAGCGCGGCACCGGAAACCGTGCTGGCCGCGGTGCGGGCCGGCTACGGCGCGGTCCAGCTGGCCGTGCCCGGCTGGTCGGCCGAGCAGCTGCTGGGCGGCCCGATGGACCCGGCAGGCCGGCGCTTCGTCCGGGTGCTGGGGGCCCGCCAGGTCACGCAGGCGGGCCTGGCCGTGTCGTTCCCGGATGAGCCGCTGCTCGGGCTGGGCGCCGGGGTGGACGCCGCGCACGCGCTGAGCATGGCCGCACTTGCCCTGACGGGCTCCCGCTGGCGCCGCCCGGCGCTGGTCAGCGGCTTGATCGCCGTGGCTTTCGCAGCCGCCGGGGTGCTGGCCGCCCGCCGTACCGCGCCGTCGCACCCGATCGCGGGTCCCGCCCGGCCAGCTAACTGATTGGAGGAAACAGCCATGCCACCTACCGTCCTGCTGCGGGGCCGCCCGCAGCCGGCGCACGGCATCGACCGGCTGGTCCGCAACGTGCGGACCGGGCGTTTCGAGCGCAGCCTGTCCGCCCTGACCGCGGCCGGTGCGCTGGTCACCGCGGCGGAGATCTTCTTCGAGCACGACAGCGCCAGCTTCGGCAACAAGATGATGTGGCTCCCGGTCGCGCTCGGGCCGGTCGGCGCGGCGGCCGGGGTCGCCGGGTTCTTCAGCCGCCGGATGGCCAAGACCGCGCTGCCGGTCGCCTCGGCGGCGATCGTGGCCAACGGCCTGCAGGGCACCTACCTGCACGCCCGGGGCATCGCGCAGAAGCCCGGCGGCTGGTCGAACGCCCGGTACAACATCGAGATGGGCCCGCCGGTGCTGGCCCCCCTGCTGGTCACCATGGTCGGCGGGATGGGCCTGCTCGCCGCGATCCTGCGGCGGGAGCAGTGAACGGCCCCCGCCAGAACGAGGCCGCCCCGCCCGGTTCCGGCCCAGCCCACCGCCGCCAGGTGGGCGCCACGGACCGGTTCCCCGGGTTCGACGTTATGAGCCAGGCGCGGCACTGGGACGGGGGCACCGCGGAGCTGGTCACGTCGCGGCTGGCCGCGCCGCCGCCACCGGCGTTTTTCCATCCTGCCGAACAGGACTGTGCGGGAGCCCTCCTCAACCTGCTCGCGGGCCAGGAAGACGAGCCCGGCATCCCCGTCCTGGAGATGGTCGACGCCCGGCTGGCGGCCGGGGCGACCGATGGCTGGCGCTACGCGGACATGCCCGAGGACGGCCAGGCCTGGCGGGACACCCTGGCCCACCTGGACGACGACGCCACGCAGCGCTGCGGGACGACCTTCGCGGGCGCGCCGCGCCCGGACCAGATGGCCCTGATCCAGGGCGTGCAGGACCTGAAATCCGGCGGCTGGCACGGGCTGAACGCGGCGCACGTGTGGAGCCTGTGGACCCGGTATGCCTGCACGGCGCTGTACGCCCACCCGCACGCCTGGGACGAGATCGGCTTCCCCGGCCCGGCCTACCCCCGTGGCTACAAGAACGCCGGCGTGGGGAAGCGCGAGCCGTTCGAAGTGCCGGACGCCCGCCCGGCCCGCGACCCGGTGCGGGAGGGAGCCTGATGCCTGGGGTGACCTCCGGCGTCCGAGATCGCAACGAGTCGGCCTGGCTGCTGCCCAACGACGGCTCACGTACCAACCACCGGCTCCGCGCCGGCATGCGGCGGTTCGCCGACGAGGACGAGATCGACCTGGTCATCGTGGGCTGCGGGGCGGGTGGCTCGGTGCTGGCGCAGCGGCTGGCCCGGGCCGGCTGGCGGGTGGCCGCGCTGGACGCCGGGCCGTTCTGGGACCCGGACGCCGACTGGGTCAGTGACGAGGCGGGCTCGCACCGCCTGTACTGGACCGAGCCCCGGGTGATCACCGGTACCGATCCGGTGCCGATGGGCTCGAACAACTCCGGCCGCGGCGTCGGCGGGTCGATGGTGCACTACGCGGGCTACACCCCGCGCTTCCACCCCAGCGACTTCGCCACCCGGACCCGGGACGGGGTGGGCGCCGACTGGCCGCTCAGCTATGCTGAGCTGCGGTCCTACTACGAGCAGATCGAGCAGGAACTGCCGGTCGCCGGGGAACACTGGCCCTGGGGCGACCCGCACGGCTATCCCTACCGGCCGCACCCGGTGGGCGGCAACGGGGAGATCTTCCTGCGCGGCGCCCGGGCGCTGGGCATCACCGCCAAGGTGGGCCCGGTGGCCATCACCAACGGCCGGTTCGGTAACCGGCCGCACTGCATCTACCGCGGGTTCTGCCTGCAGGGCTGCAAGGTCAACGCCAAGGCCTCACCACTGATCACCCACGTTCCCGACGCGCTGGCGCACGGCGCCGAGGTACGGGCCGACGCCATGGTGACCCGCATCGCCATCGACGGCCAGACCGGCCGGGCCCTCGGCGTGCACTACATACGGGACGGCCGGGAACGCTTCCAGCGGGCGGCCATGGTCGCGGTGGCCGGATACTCGATCGAGACGCCCCGGCTGCTGCTCAACTCCGCCTGCGGCCGGTTCCCGGACGGCGTAGGCAACGACTTCGACCAGGTCGGCCGCTACCTCATGGTGCAGGGCGCGCCGCAGACCGCGGGCCGGTTCGACGCCGAGGTACGGCTGTACAAGGCGCCGCCGCCCGAGGTCAGCACCGAACAGTTCTACGAGACCGACCCGGCCGCCGGCTATCAGCGCGGCTTCGCCATCCAGACCGTCTCCCCGCTGCCCATCACCTGGGCCGAGCATGTCGCCGCGCAGGGTCACTGGGGCGGCGCACTGCGCGAATACATGAGCGACTACGTGCACTGGGCCTGCCTGGGGGCACTGTGCGAGTTCCTGCCGCAGGCGGAGAACCGGGTCACCCTGGCCGGGGAAAAGGACCGCCACGGGCTGCCAGTGGGGCAGTTCTCCTACTCCCAGTGCGACAACGACCGGGCCCTGGCCAAGGCCGCCCAGGCCGTCATGGAGGACATCCTGCACGCCGCCGGGGCCGATGAGGTGATCACCATTCAGCGGTATGCGCACCTGGTCGGCGGGGCCCGGATGGCCCGGGACGAACACAGCGGCGTGGTCGACCGGTTCTGCCGCAGCTTCGCCGTGCCCAACCTGTACATCACCGACGGCAGCGTGCTGCCCACCCAGGGCAGCGCCAACCCGGCCCTGACCATCATGGCCGTCGCCGCGCGGGCCGCCGATCACCTGGCCGCCGGGGCCCGTTCCGGGACCGCGTCATGAACGATCCGGTGATCGGCTCGGTCGGCGCCGCGGCCTACACCGTGCCCACCGACGCGCCGGAGGCCGACGGCACGCTTAGCTGGGACGCCACGACGCTGGTGCTGGCCCGGGTGCGCGCGGGCGGGGAGGAAGGCATCGGCTGGACCTACGGGGCGGCCGCGTCCGCCGCGCTGATCGGCGGCCAGCTGGCCAGCGTGGTGCGCGGCCTGCCGGCCATGGACGTGGGCGGCTGCAGCGAGGCGATGATCCGGGCCGTGCGCAACGTCACCCGGCCCGGGGTGGCCGGCTACGCGATCTCGGCGGTCGACGTGGCCCTGTGGGACCTGAAGGCGAAGCTGCTCGGGCTGCCGCTGTACCGGCTGCTCGGCGCGGTCCGCGCGGACGTGCCCGTCTACGGCAGCGGCGGCTTCACCGCCTACGGCGAGGGCGAGCTCCGCGAGCAGCTGGGCGGCTGGGTGTCCGGGCAGCGCATTCCCCGGGTCAAAATCAAGATCGGTGAGTCGTGGGGCAGCAACGAGGCCCGCGACCTGGCCCGGATGCGCCAGGCCCGCGAGACGGTGGGCGGCGGCACCGAGCTGTTCGTCGACGCGAACGGCGGTTACGGCCGCAAGCAGGCCATCCGGATCATGGCCGCCGCCGACCTGGACGTGCGCTGGTTCGAGGAGCCGGTCTCCTCCAATGACCTGGACGGCCTGCGCGAGGTCCGGGACGCCGTCGCCGCCGACGTCGCGGCCGGTGAGTACGGCTGGGACCTGCCCTACTTCCGCCGGATGTGCGCGGCGGGCGCCGTCGACTGCCTGCAGGCCGACGCGTCCCGGTGCGGGGGTATCACCGAGTGGCTGCGGGCCGCGGCCGTGGCCGCCTCCCACGGGCTTGACGTCTCGGGCCACTGTGCCCCGCACCCGCACGTAACCTCCGTGCTGGGCACGGGCTACCAGCAAGAGGTGCACACCGAGCAGCTGTACGCCGACCTGGCCGAATACAACCTAGTCGTCGGCAACCCCGCCCAGCTGCCCGGCGTGGTCGACATCGCGATCCGGACCGCTCTGGCCCGCCGCGGGGTGGCCCACCTGACCTTCCCCAACGACGTGCAGGTCGCCGACGCGGACGCCGACCGTACCAGCACGTCGCCCCGCCCGGCCGCCCGCCACCGCGCCGGTCTACCTCGCCGCGCCCGGGCAGGCCCGGCTGGCGGACCTGGAGGCCGCCGCCGGGGTACTGAACGAGGGGGAGAAGGTGGCCATCCTGGCCGGTGCGGGTGCGCTGCACGCCCGGGACGAGGTGCTCGCCGTGGCTGACCGGCTCGGCGCGCCGGTCATCAAGACCCTGCCCGGCAAGGCGGTCATCCCGGACGACAGCGAGTATGCGGTCGGCGGCATCGGGCTGCTCGGCACCCGGCCCGGTGAGGATCTAGTAGAGGACTGCGACACGCTGTTCCTGATCGGCACCAACTTCCCCTACACCCAGCACCTGCCCCAGCCAGGCAGGGTCCGGGTGGTGCAGATCGAGGCCGACCCGGCCCGGGCCGGGGTGCGGATGCCGGTCGAGGTCCCGGTGATCGGGGACGCGAAAGAGAGCCTGCACGCCCTGATCCCGCTGCTGACCCGCAAGCAGGGCCGGGGGCACCTGGAGAAGTACCAGAAGGAGATGGCCCGGTGGCGCTCCGGCATGGAGGAGCTCGAGTCGCCGAAGCGCACTCCGATCGCCCCGCAGTACCCGGTGGGGGTGCTGGACGCGCTGGCCGCCGACGACGCCATCCTGACCTGTGACAGCGGCACGATCGCAACCTGGGCCGCGCGGCACTGGACCATCCGCGGGGACCGGCAGTTCTACCTGTCCGGCAACCTGGCCACCATGGCGCCCGGGCTGCCCTACGCCCTGGGCATCCAGCACGCCTTCCCCGGCCGGCAGGTGATCGCTTACGTCGGCGACGGCGGCTTCGCCATGCTGATGGCCGAGTTCCTCACCGCGGTCCGTGCCGGGCTGCCGGTCAAGGTGGTCATCAACAACAACAACTCCCTCGGCCAGATCCTCTGGGAGCAGATGGTGCTCGGTCACCGCCACAGTTCTTGTTCCGTTATTTCCCGTGGACTACACGTGTGCCGGGCGTTGCTGATTCGGCGGAAAGGAGCTGGGTTGCCCTGGCCGAAGGCGAAAGCCGGGGGCAGGCTGGCGGCCAGCGGCCGCAGCACGATCCGGGTCATCTGTTCGGGCATGAGGTGCGCCCGTCGGAATCCGGGCGTGGTGCCTGCCGTGTCGCGGGTCGGCCCTGCCCGTTACCAGCTCCCGCCATCGCGTCAGCCGGGGAGGGTTTCGCCGCCGATGGGCGCCAGGACCTCGCCGGAGTAGTAGCTGGACAGCCGTCCGCTGGCGAAAAAGACGTAGGACGGGGCGATCTCGTCCGGGTGGGCGGCCCGGCCCATGGGCACCTGCTCGCCGAACGAGCCAACCCGGTCCGCGTTGAAGGTGGCCGGGATCAGCGGCGTCCAGACCGGTCCGGGTGCCACGCTGTTCACCCGGATGCCCCGGTCCTGCAGGGCCTGGGCCAGCGAGTAGGTCAGGGCCAGGACCGCGCCCTTGGTCGCGGCGTAGTCGATCAGGGTCTTGTTGCCGCGCAGCCCGTTGATGGAGGCGGTGTTGATGATGGCGCCGCCGTCGGGCAGGTGCTTCAGCGCGGCCCGGGTGGTCCAGAAGTAGCTGAACACGTTGACCCGGAACGTCCGCTCCCACTGCTCCGTGCTGAGTTCGGCGAGGTCAGCGACCGGCTGCTGGGTCGCGACGTTGTTAACCAGCACATCCAGGCCGCCGAGCTCGGCCGCGGTGTGATCCACGGCCCGGGCGCAGTTGTCTTCGTCGGCCAGGTCGCCGCGGATCGGCACGCACCGCCGCCCGGCCTGGCCAACCAGGTCCGCGGTGTGCGCGGCGTCGTCGTCTTCTTGTTCGGACAGGTACGCGATCGCGACGTCCGCGCCCTCCTTGGCGAACGCCACCGCGACGGCCCGCCCGATGCCCGAATCGCCGCCGGTGATCAGCGCGCGCGCTCCCGCCAGCAGGCCCCGGCCCTCGTAGTCGCGCATCTCATCGCGTGGCCGGGGGTCCATCTCGGCGGTCCGGCCGGGATAGCCCTGCTCCTGCTCCGGCGGCGGCTGCTGTGTCGTTGGTGAGGTCATGATGTCTCCTGTTGTTCCGCGGGTGAAGCAGTACCGCTACCCGGGTCCTGGCGGTTAATCCGGGCGCGGCGTCGCCGCTGCGCTGGGTGAAATGCCAGCGGGCTTATCCGGGCAGGCCTGGGGGACTGGCATGGCCCAGGGCGCGTACCATGGCCCGTTCGGGAAAAACTGACCGAGGAATAGTTCCCGTCAACCAGCACGGCGCAACGGCGACCCGCTCCGTGAGATGATCCCACGGCCAGCCCGGCCGACCGGGACCGCATACGGAAGTGTTACGCGTTCTCCCGTATGAGCGCCGAACGTCACTCCGGATGGACATGGGACGTCGGATGGGCTCATGCATACCGACAGAACCGCCGCCCCGGTTCAGCGGTATTCGGCCGGGTAGAAGCGACGCATCAGCGACAAGCACAACCGATATGGGAGACCGACGATGCCACGCGGAGCAAGCCCCCAACGCGAACGGCAATACGAGCACATCAGGGAGAGCGAGCTGGAGCGCGGGGAGAATCCGAAGCGGGCCACCGAGATCGCGGCCAGGACCGTGAACAAGGAACGGGCCAGGACCGGTGAGGCCCGCACCGCGAGCAAGACCTCGACGCAGGACATCTCGTCCAGCCGGCGGGGCGGGCTGCGATCGCACTCCGGCGCTGGCGGCCGGACCAAGGAGCAGCTGTACGCCGAAGCGAGGAAGCGCAACATCAAGGGCCGCTCCAACATGTCCAAGGCGCAGCTAGAGCGCGCGCTGGCCCGCTGATACTCCAAGCCTGACTAGGCGCCGGGCGGGACGTTCACGTCGGCAACGCGTGCACGCCGGATAGGTCAGCAAGCTCGGCCGCCAGCTCGTTTACCGAGCCGCGGCCTGGACGTGCAGAAGCACCTCGACTGTCGAACCGTTGCCTGATCTTCGCCGCGGACTTCGTCCACGTCGACACCGTGGTACTGCGCCGCCTGCATGTGCTGTTCTTCATCGAGCACCGCACCCAACGGATGCACCTGGTCGGGATCACGCTCATCCGACCGGCGTGTGGGTGACCCAGCAGGCCTGCTACCGCTGATGAGCCTCGATGGCCAAGCTGATGGCCTGCCGGGTAGCCCCGGTGCATTGCTGCACCGGGGCCCCCTCAGGACCACGCATGCACGTTCCCGCGCACGCGGCCCAGGCAAGCCGCTGGGGCGGTTCAGGTGTTCTGTTGCACCACGGTGTTTCCCGCCGGCCGGGGCGGATGTTTGCTCCGGTGGCAGGTGGCGTGTACGAGGTGTGTTCTCTTGTTGCGCGCGGCGCTGGGCGTATGGTGGCAGACCAGGTGGTCCGCCGTGATCGCCTTCCTGGTGACCTGCAGGAACCAGAGTTCCCAGCCCTGGGGGGACTGGGGTGGCTGGTCGGGGGTCAGCAGGTTTTCCCCGCAGAGGCTGCACCGCCCGTCCTGCCTGGACAGCAGGCGCACGGTGTAGGAGTCCAGCGGGGGTTTGACCTTCTGGCGGCGTTGCGCCCAGTACCCGGCCTGGGCGGGGTCATCGGGTGATGCCCCGCTTTTGACCAGGGTGTGCCGCACGATGTCGGTCCAGGCCGGTTTCGGCAGGTAGGCGCCGGTGTCTTTATCGCCGAATACCCACCGGTCGTTCCTGACCTTATTGAACTTCCGGAAGTACCGGCAGGCGATCCAGCGTTTCGGCTTGTTCGGGTGGCTCCAGCACGCCCACTTGTAGGTGAGTTTCCACAGGTAGTCGGTCAGGGCAGCAAACACCCTTGATGACACCACCGTCCGGTAGTAGGCGGCCCAGCCCCGTATGATCGGGACGATCTTCGCCAGTACCGCTGCGACGTTGGCCCCGCGAAGTGCGCGGAATTCCTTCGCAAGCCTGTCCCGGAACCTCTTGATGGCCGTGGCGCCCGGTTTGATAATCAGCTTGCCGTTGGGGTAGTGGCGGAGGTTGAATGCGAGGAAATCGAACCCCTCAGTAAGGGGGACGATCCGGGTTTTGGCTTCGCTGAACGCCAGCCCTCTCGGCTTCAGCCACTCGGCCAGCCGTGCCCTGACCTGCTCGGCCTGCTGCCTGGAATGGCAGCACACGACCAGGTCATCGGCATATCTCGTGAGCGCCGGGCAGCCGTCCTTCACCGTCCCGGCATGAATGCCGCCCCGGTACCGGACGCCTGCGGCCTCCTCCAGCCCGTGCAATGCGATATTCAGCAGCAAGGGCGAAATCACGCCCCCAACACAGTTGGCAATTTCTGCTTCGAGGTGACGCTGGGTTACCGGCGGCTGGAGCGTGGCCGGTGATGGCCGGGCAGCCGAACGCCGGGCGGGTGCCGGGCGGGCCGGTCGAGGTGCCGCCTGCGGGGTTCGTGCCGGAGGCCGTGCAGGCGGAGATCCTGGCCGGCGTGCTGGCCGGGATCGAGCTGGGCGCCTGGGATCTGCGGATCCTGGGCTGGCTGGCGGGGTTGGATGCCAGCACGGTGCTGACCGTCGCGTCGTGGATCGCGCGGTCACGGGTGGCCGGGCCGGACCGGTGAGCGTGATGATCGTGCGGCCGGGCGTGTCACCCCGATGTCCTGACATTAATGGTTGTATGTTTATGTCATGGCTGGTAACCGTCGCGCCGGGGGCGCTGAGCACGCTGCGCGGGTCAACGCGGCCGCTGACCTGCTGGGAACCGGCGTGGCGGGGGCCGAGGCGGCCCGCGAGCTGGCCAGCCGGCTGGGCTGCTCGGCCCGGCAGGCCCGCCGGTATGTGGACCAGGCCGCGGGCAGCGGGCGGGTGCCGGTACCCGAGCCGGGCGTGGTGTTCACGGTCAAGCTGCCGGGGCGGCTCGCCGTGGCTGTCCGCGAGCATGCCCGGGAATCGGGGCGGACGATCTCGGCGGTGGTGGCCCAGGCCCTGGAGGAATTTCTCGCGAGGGGCCGCAGAGATCATCCCCGCAGGTGAACAGGAAGGCTGTCGGGGCGGAATTCGTCTGCGACCGGCATGCGGCCGCGGATTTGTCCGTGGCCTACGCCATATTGGTGCCGCAGCGGCGGGCCCGCACCGGGCGGGCCGGCCAGGAAGGAGAGCCGCCCCGTGACGAGCGCGGCGATCTACGCCCGGGTCTCCAGCGCCCGGCAGAAGAAGGACCAGACGATCGGGTCGCAGACCGCGGCGCTGCGCGCCCACGCCGCGCAGAACCGGCTTGAGGTCCCGGCGGAGTGGGTCTTCGAGGACGAGGGGCATTCCGGGGCCACACTGGTCCGCCCGGCCCTGGAGGCGCTGCGGGACCTGGCCGCCCAGGGCTGCCTGGCGGTGGTGCTGGTCTACTCCCCGGACCGCCTCGCCCGCAAGTTCGCCTGCCAGGCACTGCTGATGATCGAGGAGTTCGCCCGCGCCGGGGTACGGGTGGAATTCGTCAACGGCCCGCGCGGCGACAGCCCCGAAGACCAGTTGCTGGTCCAGTTCCAGGGCATGTTCGCCGAGTACGAGAAGGCCCAGCTGATGGAACGGTACCGGCGCGGCAAGGCCTACCGCGCCAGGTCCGGGTCGGTCAACGTGCTCGGCGGCGCCCCGTTCGGCTACCGGTATGTCCGCAAGACCCCCGAATCCGGCGCCCGCTACGAGATCATCGATCATGAGGCGGTGCTGGTCGCGGAGATGTTCCGCCGCTACGCCGACGACGGCGCCTCCATCGCCGAGCTCACGCGCTGGCTGACCAGCCGGGGCATAGCGACCCGGACCGGCAAGTCCCGCTGGGACCGGTCGGTGATCTGGGGCATGCTGCGCAACCCCGCCTACGCAGGCCGTGCGGTGTTCGGCAAGACCCAGATCATCCACGCCCAGCCCGGGCTGAACCGGGTCGCCCGGCTGCAGGGACGGACCACGCCGCGGGCGGTCAAGGCCGTGGACCGGCCCCGGGAGGAATGGACCCAGATCGCGGTCCCGGCCATCGTGAGCGAGGGCACCTTCGCCCGCGTGCAGCAGCGGCTGGCCGGTAACAAGCGGTTCGCCGCCCGCAACACCAAGGTTCCGTCGCTGCTGCAAGGCCTGGCCGCCTGCTCGGCCTGCGGCCACGGCTACTACCGCACCTCGGCCCGCACCGCCCGGCGGAAAATCTACTACTACCGGTGCCTGGGCTCCGACGACTACCGCTACGAGGGCGGCAGAGTGTGCGGGAACAAGCCGGTCCGCGCCGACTACCTGGACAAGGTCGTATGGGACCACATCGCCGGCCTGCTCACCGACCCGGCCCTGGTCCGCGCCGAGATCGACCGCCGCCTGACCCAGGCCCGCACGTCCGACCCGGTCACCAGGCAGCGCAAGCAGCTGGAACTCGCCCTGGCCAAGGCAGCCACCTCGATTACCGCGATGATCGGGGCCTACGCCGAGCAGCTGATCACCATCGACGAGCTGCGCGCCAAGATGCCGGACCTGCGGGCCCGCGAGGCCAGCCTGCGCGGCCAGCTCGACGCGCTGGATGCCCAGGCCGCCGGCCGCGACGCCTGCCTCCAGCTCGCCGATGACCTGGAAGGCTTCCTCGCCCAGCTGCGCGGCAACGCGGCCACCGCCGACATCCACGAGCGGCAGCGGGTCCTGCGGCTGCTCGTCAAGGACGTCCTCATCGGACCCGAGAAGATCACCATCCGCCACCGCATCCCCGTCCGGGAACGGGCCACCAGCGGCGGCGGCCACCAAGGCGACACCGACACGGAGAGTGACATGCACCCGGATTATCTATTGCGTTGGGGGCGTGATAATTCCGCCCTGGGGAGTTCCCTCCCCGGTCGGCGCGAACCCTTTCCCGGCCTCGAAAATACCTGCCTTCAGAATACCTGCCTTCAGCCACCCGGCGATCATATCCCTCGCGGGGAAACCGCCGAGCATTTCCAGCAAGTACCCGTGGCTGATCTTGTCGAACGCGCCTGCCAGATCAGCGTCAAGAATCCACACCCGCCTGGATTTCCCGTTCAGGGTGCTGAACAAGGACTCTATCGCGTCGTGGCAGCCGCGGCCCGGCCGGAACCCATATGATCGGGGCTCGAACCGGGCCTCCCACTCGGGCTCCAGCGCATTACGCACCCGTGCCTGATGGCACCGATCCAGAATAACCGGAATTCCGAGCGGCCGCATTTTTGATTTGCCACTGGCTTTCGGTATGTACACCCGCCGGACCGGGGATGGCACATGCGAGCCGATCGTGGCGTGCACCTGCACCGCCACCTCGGCCCGTGCCTGGCTGGTCAGCGCGACCAGCCCGTCGATTCCCGCGGTCTTGCGGCCCGCGTTGCGCTGCGTGACCTGGCGCACGCTCACCAGAACGTTGAACCAGCTCCGCAGCATCAGTTGCTGCAGGTCCCTGACTCCCGCCAGGTCCCCGTCCTTCACCGCCTTGAAGATCCTGCGCCGCAGCCGCCGTACCTCCTCCTCGCAGCGCCGCCAGTCCACAAGCTCCCAGGCGTCGCCATCGAAGACCGGCCGTGCCGGTCGGAGGTCCTCAGGTCCGTTCACCGAGGTGTCCAACTTGCCCTTCGGTTCCAGCATCTGCTTCCGCTTCGCCTCAAAGGCTCACCTGCCCACGTCAGCGCCCTTGCAGGCCCGGGCATCCGCCCGTATCCGGCCAGTTATGCAGGGGCCATCCGGGGGAGATCCCGGTACCGCGACCCCTGTTTTCCTGCTGCCTTTCGGCCGCCGGCATTCGCTTCCTGGGCACCCTGTCCCGCCAGGGGCTTCCGCCCCACTTACGATCGGCCTACCGCCCAGCCTGCACTTACCCGCGCCTGCCGGGCGGACCCTGACGAGGTTTCCACGTTCCGCACGCATGAGACCCGGACCGGGCCGGGCGCCCTCTATACCCCGGGGACGGCGGTGTTCGCTGGCCGTCGACCTGTCCGCGGCCGCCGCCTGCCGCCTCTCAGCGGCCAGCCCCTAGCACCCCGGTACAACGACCCAGCCCGGGATGTATCAGTGACGAGGCATCAGCAAGGATTCCCTGACAGTCGCCCTGTTCCGGTCCTTCCCCTCACCTGTGACCGCCATGGCTGGAACGGCGGCCCTTGGGCTTTCCCGTGAGCTCCGCACCCAGCCGATCAGGAACCGGCCACGCACGTCACGGTGGGGACAGATTGAACACAAACCTGTAGCTATGTCCCCGGCATCAAGCCGACCTCCTCGACACGCTCACTCACCACGTGCGACCTCGTGTCGCAACGATTCCTGATCCGGGACCGCGACACCAAGTTCACCACGGACTTCGACGCGGTGTTCATCGCGACTGGCGCGCGGATCCTGACGAGTCCTATCCGGGCACCTCGCGCGAACGCTATCGCCGAAAGCTGATCACCGGTGAACGGCACCTACATATGGTCCTTGATGAGCATGTCGATCACTACAATGTCGAGGATTTCCTCATGGGCCTGCAGGTCTTCCGGCGTCCCCCAGCGGCTTCGTTACGTCTACCTCGCTGACCAGGGCGGCCAGGTCTCCGGCAGCCGCACCAGCCTGACCTCGCCGGGCGGGTCCCCGACGTCATGGACCCGGAGTTCGGCTTCACGTCTCCGGGCACGATCCCGTACACGTACAAACCCGTCTGCTGCGCAACCGGAAAGCTGACACGAACCGAGCCGAGGCCGAGGGTGGTGGATGGCCTAACGAATCGGGTCAGGGCGCATCGCAGTCGGCGGGGCGGAAGCCTGCCGGTCAGCCAGGGTCCGCAGCAGGTGGCTGAAACCGAGGGGCGCGCGCGCCAGCCGGCGGCCGGAGGTCTCTACCGTGACGTCGCCGGCCTGCACGACCGAACGTCCAGCCTGAGCCGCTGTGGCGAGCAAGGCGTGGTCTTCGGCCGTGCGCAGCGGCCGGAACCCGCCGGCAGCCAGGTAGGCAGAGGCCCGGATGCCGAGGTTCGCGCCGTGCACATGGGGGTGCGGTCCGGAACCGAAGGCGTAGCGTTCCTCGAACGCGACCGGTACGTGCGGCGGGTGACCGTCCCAGTCGGTCACGGTGACGGTACCGAGGACGACATCCCAGCCCGCATTCGCGTATTCGAGCTGGCGCCGCAGCCATCGCGGCGGCACCACGGTGTCGGCGTCCGTGGTAGCCAGCCAGACCCCGGACGGATCAGAGCCGGATGTCAGCCGCAGCAGTTCTCTCATCCCGGCCGCCCGCGCGGCGCCCACTCTTCGGGCCTGGATGCTGATCACCCGGGCTCCCCTGGCTTGGGCCACCGCGGCCGTCCGGTCGCTGCACATGTCGGCGACTACCAGCAGATGGACCGGCACGTGCAGCGCACTGGCGGTCCGCCGCAACGCGGCCAGGCAGGCGGGCAGCAACGTCTCCTCGTTGTGCGCGGGCACGACCACGCCGACCGCCGCGATCGCACCGAGCCTGCCGCTCACACCAGGCCCGTCGCCTGGACGACCGATGCCGGCGTACCGTCGGCGCGGATGTAGACCTCGGCGAGGAAGTCGGGCTCGGTGTGACGGACGAGGCGGCTCAGCCCCGGGCAGGCCGCGAGCACTTGGTGCACGTTGTCACCGGACCTGGGATAGTCGGCCACCGGGTGCCGCCAGTGCACCGCGAGCAGGGTCCCGCCCGGTTGGAGCGCGCGGACGCCGTGGTTCAACACCTGGTCCAGGTCGCCGTCCCCGAAGTAGTACAAGATCTCGGAGAAGACGATGAGGTCGAAACGCCCGGAGGGCCACTGGCCGGGGATCTGGCGCTGCTCCACGCGGACATGCGGCAGGTCGCGGGTGCGCCGGGCGGCGCCCCGGACCGCGGCCGCGGCGACATCGCATGACAGCAGGCAGTCGCAGCGCCCGGCGAGCATCCTGGTCAGCACGCCGATGGAGCAGCCCGGCTCGAAGACGCTGTGGTACCGCGGCTGCGGGAGCTGCGCCAGGCTGATCGCGTATTTGCGCTGCTCGTACCAGCGTTCCTCAAATCCCCATGGGTCGGCCGCTGCCTCGTACAGGGCATCGAAGTAGCTCGTTCCGAGGGTAACCGGCGCCGTCATCGCAGCAGTACCTCCTGGGGACGGGTGAAATGCGCGACGATGCCGACCGGCAGGACCGGGCCCGCCCCGGCCTCGCGGTCGGTGAGCTGGCTGGTGAAGGCTCCGATGGCTGATCGCTTCCTGATCGTGACCTCGGATATCAGCGGTATCTGGCAGGCCCGGTGCCAGGGAACCCGCGCGTCGGCTGGCCTGGCCCAGTGCCACATCCAGATCGGGTAGCTGAGCACGGTCCGGTCGGCCTCCCGGGCTGCCTCCCGCGCCGCGCGGCCCGCTGCCTCGTGATCGGCGTGCGCGTCCCCTTCCCATGGCGCCAGGCACACCTCGAACCCGTCGCACTGCTCGCGCAAGATAGAGGTCAGTTCGTCCTCACGGGCAGCAAGGCCTGTGTCGGGGAGCCGCAGCCGGACCACTTCGGCACTGCTCGCCCGCAGCGCGTCGAGGGCGGCCGCCGACTCCGCGGCGCGTACCTGGCCGAGCATCGTAGGATCGGCACCCGGATGCGACGCCTCCCCGTCGGTAATCGCGATCAGTCGCAGCCGCACCCCGGCGGCGGCCAGCATCGCGATAGTCCCGCCGACGCCCAGGACCTCGTCATCAGGATGGGCCGCCACCACGGCGACGCTCGGCCAGGCCGAAGGGACGGCGACCGGCAAGTGCCGCAACTCCAGCCACGACTCCCAGGCTCCCGCCGCGGTGCCGGGCTGGTCGATGCGATTCGGCCCTAGGCGGCTTACCACGAGGTGCCGCTGTCGGCCACGATCTGGCCGAGCTCGGCCAGATTGCGCTCGGCATGATGCTGGCGGAGATACACGGTGAGGTCCGCGACCCGGCGCGAATGCGCCTCGTCGTGGCACAGCGGTCCCGCCCCCAGCGCCCGGCCCACCCGCTGCATGACCTCGGTGGAGACGGCTTCCACCAACGCGCGTACCCGCAGGGCGCGCAGCCGTCCGCCGTCCTTGCGGTCATCAGGGTCCGCGTCGATCTCCGTGGCGGCCACATCGAGGGCCGTCTTGGCGGTGCTGAGCGCGATGTCGACCGCGCCGAGATGGGCCAGGGCGTGCGGGCCGACGTCACGCTCGGCCGCGGCGGCCAGCAGGGTCTTGCCCACCCCGCGTGCCCCGCCGTGCCAGCAGGCCGCCACACCCGCTCCCCCGTGCGCGAAGCCCGGCCGGTCGATGTAGCTGCCCGGCCTGCCGACCGGCTCGGCCGGGATGCCGGTGAAGCGGACGTCGAGCGTGTCGCTAGCCGCCATGCCGGTGGCCGGCCAGCTGCCAGGAACCGGGACCAGGTCGCGTGTGCTCACCGCGAATAGCCGGTTGCCATCCGGCCCGGCCGCCGTGACCAGGGCATCGGTGCAGGAATGCGCGCCGGAGCAGTACTGTTTGATGCCGTCCAGGCGCCAGCCCCCGCGGACCCGGCCGCCTCGCCTGGCCGCCAGCCCAGGACCGGGAGGCTGCGCGGCCCAGACCCCCCAGCGGCTCCCGGCCGGAGGCGTCGCCTGGCCGAGTTCGGCCAGGATGGCCAGGGCGTCGGCGTGTCCTTCGGCCAGCCGCGCCAGGGACAGGTCTTCCTCGGCCAGGTCCGCCAGCGCGGCCCAGCGCCTGCGGGTCCGCCCGCGGCCGGGCAGCGGCAGGTTCAGCCTGCCCGACTCAACCGCGTCCGCGAACGCGGCAGCGACCGCAGCGGCGGCAGGCGAGCCCATGACGGTCTCTGGAACTCTCGGCATCAGTACCCCCTCGTGGCTCATCCCTGCTGCCCGCCGCCGGGCCGGGCAAACACACGGTTCGCCTGGGTTTAGCCTTGCCGACCGCGGGAATCCAGGTGCGGCATGCAGCTGATTTCCCGCCTCGAGCAGAACTCTCGCCTGGACAAAGTGGTCTCCGCGGGCCAGCGCGCCGCCCGCCTGATCCGGCCCGGCAAGGTACGCGACGGGCTGCACGGGGTCTGGCTCGGACACCCGCTGCACCCGCTGCTGGTGCAGGCTCCTGTGGGCGCCTGGCTCTCGGCGAGCATCCTGGACCTGTTCGGTGGCCTGGCCGACGACCAGAAAGCGGCGCGTCGGCTGGTCACCGCCGGACTGACCGCGGCGGTCCCTGCCGCGGTGGCGGGCGCGGCGGACTGGTCCGAGCAGCACGAGCAGCAGATGCGCGTCGGCGTGGTGCACGCGGCGGGCAACCTCGCGGCGATGACCCTGTACGGGGCCTCGCTGCTGGCCCGCGGCCCGCGGCTGGGCCGCGCGCTGCGGCTGGCCGGCCTGGCTGCCGTGTCGGCCAGCGGGCTGGCTGGCGGTCACATCTCGTTCCGGCTGGCCGGGGGGGCCAACCACGCCGAGCCGGTCCCGCACCTGGTCGAGCCCGGCTGGCAGCATCTCATGGCTGCCGCCGACCTGCCCGACGGCAAGCCGGTGCGCGCGATGCTCGGCGAGGTCCCGGTCGTGGCCATCCGGGCCGACGGCGCCGTGCACGTGCTGGCCGACCGGTGCAGCCACATGTCAGGGCCGCTGTCCGACGGCGAGCTGGCGGACGGCTGCCTGACCTGCCCCTGGCACGGCAGCGCGTTCCGGATCATCGATGGGTCGGTGGCCCGCGGACCCGCCACCGCTCCGCAGCCGGCGTTCCAGATGCGCGAGGTCGGCGGCGCAATCCAGGTCTGCCTGCCCGGCGCAGGCTGAACAGGCTCAACGCGCCTCCTCGACCGGGACCCTCAGGACCACGATTTCCGGTTAGGCAAAGTTAAAAAATAACTGCTACGATTCTGTTATGATCGCCTACGCTTGTGCTATGGTCACCGCCGCTGACCGCGAGGCCGAGGTCGCGCGCAAGTGGGAGCTGCTGTCACCGTTCCTGGATGAGCGGCAGCGCCGGTTGTGGATGGGCACCGAGGCACGCGAGGGCGGCCACGGCGGGATGAGCCTGGTCGCCCAGGCGACCGGTGCCGCGCGCTCTACGGTGACCCGCGGGGTGTTCGAGCTGGAGAACGGGGAAGATCCGCCACGGCGCGCCCGCAGGGCCGGCGGGGGCCGAAAGCGCGCGGGCGCCAGTGACCCGGGCCTGGTGGCTGCGCTGCGGGCGCTGGTGGAGCCGGACGCGCGCGGCGACCCCGGATCGCCGCTGCAGTGGACGACGAAATCGGTCCGCACGCTGGCAGGTGAGCTGGCCAGGGCCGGGCACAAGGTCTCGCCGCCCACGGTGGCGCGGCTGCTCAAAGACGAGGGGTTCAGCCTGCAGTCCAACGTCAAGACCCTCGAAGGCGCCCAGCACCCCGACCGCGACGCCCAGTTCCGCTACATCAACACCCAGGCCGAGGCCCACCAGCAGGCGGGCGACCCAGTGATCAGCGTGGATGCGAAGAAGAAGGAGAAGGTGGGCCAGTTCAAGCAGGCCGGGCGGACCCGGCGGCCCACGGGGCAGCCGGTGAAGACCAACGTGCACGACTTCCTGGACAAAGACAAGGGCAAGGTCACCCCTTACGGGGTCTTCGACATCGGCGCGAACTCCGGCTGGGTCGCGGTGGGCACCGACCACGATACCGCCGCCTCCGCCGTGCACACGATCGCCACCTGGTGGGACAAGGCAGGCCGGAACGCCTACCCTGGCGCGCAGCGGCTGCTGATCACCGCCGACGGGGGCGGTTCCAACGGTTACCGGACCCGGCTATGGAAGACCGAGCTGGCCCGGTTCGCCGCCGGGACAGGGCTCGAGGTGACAGTCTGCCACCTGCCGCCAGGCACGTCCAAGTGGAACAAGATTGAGCACGGGCTGTTCTCCCAGATCTCCGTGGCCTGGCGAGGGCGCCCCCTGACCAGCCACGAAGTCATCGCCGAGACGATCGCCGCGACCACGACCCGCACCGGGCTCACCGTCACCGCCGAATTGGACACCGGCCAGTACCCCAAGGGCATCAAGATCAGCGACAAGGAGATGAGCGACCTCGGTAAAAGCGGAACCCTCCACCGGCACGACTTCCACGGCGACTGGAACTACACCGTCAAGCCGGCCGTGTAACTGCGCCTGTTATTTTTTAACGCTGACTTAGTGCGGGCGCGCAGGCCGGGAGCCGACTGGTACCTGGGTGGGATCGAGGAACAAGTGCGGCATAGGCGGAAGCCGGTCGGCGAGCCGCCTGTCCATGCCGTCGGCGACATCCTGGGCCCCGTCGGCGCTGATCTCGTCGCTGAACGCCACCCGGGCGACAACGATGAGATGGTCCGGCCCGAGGTGCATGGTGCGCAGGTCGAGAAGTGCGTCAATGCCCTGGGCATTTTCGATTTCGGCTCGTATTATTTCTAGCTCCCTGGGATCGGCCGAGCGCCCGATGAGGAAGTCCCCTGCTGTCCAGGCCGAGCCTGATGGTCACCGCGACCAGCAGGCCGCCGATGGCGATAGAGGCCGCGCCATCCCACACTGGTGATCCGGTCAGCTGGCGCGAGCTTGATCGCACCGACGAAGACGTTTGCGGCGCCAGCAATGAGCACCGTTCCGCGTAGGGACGCCCGTCCGGGCATGGCTGCCCCCTCCCTGGCCGCTCACCGACTGCCGTACTTCCCCCGTGGCGACAGGCAAACATCACCCGAGCCGGGGCATCTGCTCAGCGGCGATCGTTCACGGCTGCTCGTTCGGCGTTCTCATGCGGGTTCAACCCCGGACGGCGTGTGGGGTGGCAGAGTTTGCGTGCTCTGTGAGCTGCAGTGATAACGAGCGGCAGCCGTAGGGCATCATGATCATCTGTGTCGCTGCGCCTGCTCTATCTCATCTTCGTGCGGCTCTGCGGCTTGCTGGTCCTGCTCGGCCGAGCAGCCCGATCGAGCCGGTGACGGACGGCAGGTCGTCCGGCAGCACGTCCTTGCCGAGCAGTGCCTTGGCCACCCCGGCCCCGAGCAGGTCGGCGACCGCGATGACCTCGTCCTTCGCGCCGCGCGCGCCCTGGCCGATCAGGATCGCGACCTTGGCCCCGCTGTTCAGCACGGCGGTCGCGCGGCGGAGGTCCTCCCGGCCGGGGGTTATCTCCGGCGTGGTCAGCCCGAGGCTCGACGGAACCATCCCGAACGCTTGGGTCGGCGCGCTGTATTCCAGTTCCTGCACGTCGGACGGGATGATCATGGCGGTCGGCGCGTGCTGGCTGAGGGCGACCCGGATCGCCCGGTCGAGCACGTTCGGCAGCTGCTCGGGCACCGTGACCATCTCGCAGTACTGCGACGCCACGTCCTTGTACAGCGTGAGCAGGTCGATCTCCGGCTGGTAGGACCCGCCCATCGCGCTCCGGCTGGTCTGGCCGACGATCGCGACCACTGGCACGTGGTCGAGTTTGGCATCGTAGAGCCCGTTGAGCAGGTGGATCGCGCCAGGGCCTGACGTGGCCGCGCAGACGCCGACCGGGCCGGTGAACTTCGCGTAGCCAACCGCCTCGAAGGCGGCCATCTCCTGGTGCCGTGCACGAAGACGGGATCGTTGTCCGCCCGGCCCCACGCGGCGAGCAGGCCGTTGATGGCGTCGCCCGGATAGGCGAAGACGCGCTCGACGCCCCATTCCCTGAGCCTGCTGAGCATGAAGTCGGACACCTTCGTGGCCATCTCCCGCCTCCCGGTCCTGTGTCCGTCCCGCCGCACGTCTCCCGTACCGGTGAGACGCCACTTCAAACGTGATCTCGCCGTGATCGGGGCGGCCGGGCAGGTGAGGGCGGCCGCGTGGCGGGTAGGTCGTGGGTATGACCAAGATCGAACCATACGGTGACGAGACGGGGGCGGACGAGACGGGGGCGTCGGTGAACCAGCGGCGGCACGAGCCGCTGCCGGCCAGCCACGACGACGAGCACGGCCAGCCCGCCGTCATCCGCACCGAGGAGCACGCCGAGTGCGAACCTGACGGCCCCGGGCCGGGGAAGGCCGTGCGCGACATGATGCCTGGCCCCGCGCCGCAGGGTGACGTGCCGGACGCACCCGCCGTCCAGGTCGCGACGGCCCGGGAGACCGGGGGAGACGATGATGCGGAGGGCAGGCCAGGCCCGGTGCGCCTGGTGAGCAACGCGGTACCCGGCAAACCGGATGGGGAAGTGGACACGCGGCCGTAGGCCATGACCCAGAAAGCCAGCCTCTGGGCCTGGACCTGCCAGCCTCTGGGCCTGGACCTGGGCGACGCCCGCGTCTGTACCGCGAAACAGGGCCTGGGACGTTAGCTTGAGCCGGCCTGGGACGTGGCCGGGTAGCTGACACCGTGGGACACGAGCAGCGCTTGGAGGGCCCGGGCGTTCCGTACCGCGTTGGCGTGGCCGTCGTTGTTGAAGTAGACGAACACGTCGCGGCCGGCCCGGCTCCATTCCCGGATCCGGTCAGCCCACCAGGTCAGGTCGGCGTCGCTGTAGGAACCTGCGTACAGGTGATGATGATCCGGGCCGTGCATCCGCACGTAGGCAAAGTCTGTGGTGGCCCGCAGGACGCACGGCAGGTTCGCCCCGCTCATCACGCAATACGCGGCCTGGTGTTCTTCAAGTAGCGTGAAGATCTCCGCGCAATGCCAGCTGCGGTCCCGGAACTCCACGGCCACCCGTATCCAGCCCGGGACCAGCCGGAGGAAATACGCCAGCCGGGCGTCATCGCGCGGCTGGGAGGGCGGGAGCTGGATTAGCAGCACTGCCCGCTTATCGCCTAGCTCGTGCCAGCCCGCCGCGATGCGCTGCAGCCAGGTCTCCGGCGCGTACAGCTTGCGGGCATGGGTCAGCCCGCGGGGTGCCTTGACGGACAGCCGGAAACCATCCGGCAGCCTGTCCCGCCAGCCGCAGAACGCCGCGGGCCGGGGCCAACGGTAAAAGCTGCTGTTGAGCTCGGCGGTGGGAAAGGCGGCCGCGTAGCGGGCGAGCCGGTCGCGGACGGGAAGCCCCGGCGGGTACAGCTCGGGGTGCCAGTGATCGTAGCTCCAGCCTGACGTGCCGATCCTGATGATCACCGGGGCCTCTCACCAAGCGGCGATCACGAGGTGGATTGCTCGTCGCCAGGCTCCTGGCTGGGTCCCGCGTGGTTTGCGGGCGGTATGTCCGCATCGACCAGGGCGGTCGACCCGGCCGGGCGGGTGACGATGTCTTCGGTCCGCTCCCGCAGCCGCTCCAGCGATTCGGCGTCGCCGAGCGGGACGGTCGCCTCCAGGCGCGAGCCGGCTTGCACCTGGGGCAGGTCCATGACCGCATCGACCAGGCTGGCCCGGCTGCCCGGGGGCGTATGCCCGGATGCGGGAAGCAGCGATGCCCGGACGGTTCCCTCGGCGTGCTCCACCGTTGTCAGCTCGGCCGCGGCGACCGTCTGGTCCCCGTCCTTGACTTCAGCGCGACGAGACTTGCCAGGACTGGTCATGACACTCTCCTGGAATCCAGGTCTGATCCGATCGGCAGGCCCATGCCCAGGACCGCGGGGATGAAACAGCCAAAACGGCGCGCCCAGGATGCCAGCGGCACGCTCATGCGGGACGCCGGACGCCGCGAGTGCCCGTCTGCCCACGGTTCGGGGGCTGCGCTTGGGGCGATCAAGGCCCCATCCACACCTTGGCCTGGTTCTCTATCGAGGCGTGTATGGTGTATGTCCTGTACGCCGGGTTCGCCGGGCGATCGGACCGCCGCGCGGGCATCGCCGCCGCAGTGGTCGCGGCGGAGACTCTGATCTTCGCCGGGAACGGGTTCCGCTGCCCCCTGACCCAAGTCGCCGGGCGGCTAGGAGCCGAGCGAGGCTCGGTCACCGACATCTACCTGCCCCGGTGGTTCGCCCGCAACCTTCCCGCCATCCATGTCCCGCTGATCGGCCTGGCCGGATTCCTCCATGCCAGAAACCTCCGGACCCGGCGTAGAGCCGGGCGGCACGCAGCGGGCATGTTTACGGCTCCGGAGGCCGCCGACCCCCTCTCTCGAATTGGAGGTGTCTACCTGCTTGCACTGAGCTGCTGCCGCCGTCCGCAGTCAAGGCCATTCCGTACATTTTCCGGATCATGAGTCCAGGCCATGTCCTTGGCTGCCGTTCGGACCATCTCATTCGGGGGGGGGGGGGGGCGGCTGGTGCTGGCCATCACTGCCGGGCCTTCCATTGGTGCCGCGACCGCGCTCCCGCCGATGTCTTGCTCAGACCCTCCCTCGAACGCGATCCGCTTTACGCCGCTTCCATCTCGGCATGCCCGTGTGTTTCTTCGGTTAGCGGAGCTTTTCCTGCACTGATCTGCCCTGCTGGGCGGGAGATCGTCCCTGCCCTGGCGCCGGGCAGATCGTCGGCTCGCCGCCGACGCTCCGCGACCGGGACGGGCCCGCCGCGTTTGCGCCTGAGATCGCCGGGTAGCGGGTGGTGCACGAAGCAGGGGCGAGCGCCACTACATGGGAAAGCAACGGGAGACGATTTTGGCGAATGAGTCTGGACCTAAGGCAGGCGTCGAAGGCGTCGTGGAAGACGTGAAGGGCCGGGCCAAGGAAGCCGCCGGGGCCGTAAGCGGGAACGAGTCGCTGAAGCAGGAAGGCGAGGCCCAGCAGGACAAGGCCGCCGCGCAGCGCGACGTCGCTGCCAAGGAGGCCGAGGCGGAGAAGGCCCGAGCGGAGGCGAGTGCGGCCGAAGCAGAGCAGCACTCGCACCAGTAGGGGCCTGAGCTGAGCAGAGGCTCCCGGACCCCGCCCGTTACCGGGAGCTTCTCGCTACAGCCAACGCAATCTAAACAGCGGTGGGTCATGCTGTAGCTCCCGAACGGGAGATTGGGTAGGCACAATTCGTGACCTCGGCCTTGGACCGTACCCGCTTCGGTGGACACCCGGTTTAGCTGCCCGATTCGTCGGGAGAGCGAGAAATGGGTTCGACACGCCGCGCATTTACGCCGGAGTACAAGGCTCAGTCGGTAGCTTTCGTCATTGACGGCGGCCGTCCGGTTGCTGAGGTCGCCCGTAACATCGGCGTCCATGAGATGACTCTTGGCAAGTGGGTGAAGGTGGCACGAGATGCCGCGGAGTCCGGAAAGAATCCGGATGCGCCGCTGGGTGAGTCGGAGCGGGCCGAGCTGGCCCGGCTGCGGGCTGAGTCCAGGGATGATAAGTCCACGATCGCCGAGCTGCGGATGCAGGTGGAGTTCGCAAAAAAAGTAGCGACCTGGTTCGCGAAAGGCAGTCAGTAAGATTCGCTGCTATCGCGGGCTGGGCTGATGCGGATGCTTACCCGGTGTCATTCATGTGTGCCTGGCTGGGAGTTTCCCGTTCCGGCTATTACGCCTGGCGGGGCGCGGAGCCGTCCCAGCGGTCGCGGGACGACTGTGCGCTCATCGCGGTGATGAAGGAGGTTTATGAGGAGGCGCGGGGCAATCCTGGGGTGCGCCGGATGCGCGCGGGCCTGGCGGCGCTGGGCCACCTGGTGTCGCACAAGCGTGTCCATCGGCTGATGCAGGCCGCTGGCCTGCGCGGGCGGCATCCGCGAGCGTGGAAGCGGACCACCATCGGCGGGGACCGGCCGGTCCCGGCCCCGGACCTGATCGGCCGGGATTTCACCGCCGCCGCGCCCGATGCGAAGTGGTGCGGCGATGTCACCTACATAAAAACATGGGATGGCGGATTCAATCGGTCGTCGCAACACCTTCAGGTGGAGGTGGGCGAATGGGGCGATCACGCGGGTGGGCGGCTGCGCGGGCGGGGCGGCCGGCGATGCGTTCGCCGGGTCGGCCTCCGGTGGCCAGGCGGGAGGGCCGGCAGCGGTTCTGGGTGGCGATCGCCAGGGGAATGCCGAGTGAGGACGCCGGCATTGAGGCTGGTGTGTCCCCGGCGGTCGGTACGCGATGGTTCCGTGACAGCGGCGGGATCCGGCCGGTCAGCCTGGCCCCGCTGTCGGGGCGGTACTTGTCGCTGGCGGAGCGGGAGGAGATCGCGATCTTGCGGGTCCGGGGGTGCGGTGTCCGCGAGATCGCCAGGCGTGTGGGCCGGTCGCCGTCAACGATCTCGCGGGAGCTGCGCCGGAACGCCGCGACCCGGGGCGGCCGGCTGGAGTACCGGGCCACCACGGCTCAGTGGCACGCGGACCTGCTGGCACGGCGCCCGAAGATCACGAAGCTCGCTGCGGACCAGGCCCTGCGGGAGTACGTGCAAGACCGGCTGGACGGCACGATCACCAGGCCCGGTGGCGCGGCTGTGCCGGGCCCGGATGTGCGCTGGACCGGGCGCCGGCACGGTCCCCGGGCGGATCGGCGCTGGGCCAGGTCGTGGAGCCCGGAGCAGATCGCGAGCCGGCTGCCGATTGACTTCCCTGATGATGAGTCCATGCGGGTCTCGCACGAGGCGATCTACCAGGCCCTGTATGTCCAGGGCCGCGGCGGGCTGCGGTGCGAGCTGACCGCGTGCCTGCGCACCGGCCGGGCGCTGCGCGTCCCCCGGGCGCGCACTCGCGGCCGCGGCAAGAAGTTCGTGACACCGGAGATCATGATCAGCCAGCGGCCAGCGGAGGCCGCGGACCGGGCGGTGCCCGGGCACTGGGAGGGGGACCTGATCGTGGGGCTGGACAGCTCGGCGATCGGGACCCTGGTCGAGCGCACGACCCGGTTCACGATGCTGCTGCACCTGCCCCCGATGGAAGGCCACCGGACCGGCCCCCGGGCTAAGAACGGCCCCGCGCTCGCCGGCCACGGCGCCGAGGCGGTCCGGGACGCGATCGCCTCCGCGATCATCACCTTGCCCGCTCAGCTGCGCCGCTCGCTGACCTGGGACCAGGGCGCGGAGATGGCCGGCCACGCCCGGCTGCGCATCGACGCCGGCATCGAGATCTACTTCTGCGACCCGCACAGTCCCTGGCAGCGCGGCACCAACGAGAACACCAACGGCCTGCTGCGCCAGTACTTCCCCAAGGGCACCGATCTGAGCCGCTACAACGCCGATGACCTGGCCGCCGTCGCTGCCGCTCTCAACGGCCGCCCCCGTAAGACGCTCGGCTGGAAGACCCCGGCGGAGGCGCTGGATGAGTTCCTGGCCGCCCAGGCGGCCTGATAGGGAGGCGGCTAGCGCCGCCGCTGAGTTTCCCGGAGCCGGCTGCCGCAGCCTACGGGGCCGCCCCTCCGGCCTCAAGACTGCCTGCGGCATCGCTGCGCGACGGCCCTGCGGGCCGGCCTTGAGTACGCCCGGCATGGGCGATCGATTGGGGGTGAAAGTCCCCTGGAGGAAGAGGTGGTGCTAACTCCGAGCCGGAGGCAACTGCGTCGTCGTGAGGCGGGGTGGGAAGGAAGCCCGAGGCGTATCCCTGCACCGAGGAACACGAACCGCGTATGAGGCGGGGCGATCTGGGTGAGCCTGCTCAAGAAGGTAAAGCCCGTCACCATCAGCAGGGTCGTCACGTAGACGCGGCGGGCGTAGGGGGAAATTGGTCGTTTTTATCCGGGGAGATCTGCCCGGGTGCCGGTTGCGGCATCGTTGTCGCCGCGCTGGCGGCTTGCATCGGAAGGTGCGGGCTGACCGGGCAGAAGTCAGCAGAGGTCGTAGTACCGGCCGGGGATCGGATCGGGCCGGGAAGGACCGAACGTCGAGTGAGACGGAGGAATCGGTGCTGCTCGTGCTGGTCGCGGTGATCGCAGTCATCCCGCGGACGCGGGCCCGCTGTGGTGCAGGCGGTGAGGTCCGTTGAGCACCCCGGCGGAGCGTAGCGGCCGGCCGGCGCACTCCGAGGAGGCTGTCATCCCCGGCCTGGAGGTGACTTTGTGGGAGCGGTTGCTCTCGCGGGAGAATCTGGGCCGGGCGTTGAGGCGTGTGGAGGCCAACCGGGGGCGCCCGGTGTGGATGGCATGACCACGGGGCAGCTTCGCCCGTGGCTGCGGTTGCACTGGGCGTCGGTCCGGGAGGCTCTGGACGCGGGCACGTACCGGCCGTCGCCGGTCCGCCGGGTGGTGATCCCCAAGCCCGGGGGCGGCGAGCGTTTGCTGGGGGTGCCTACCTGCCTGGACAGGCTGATCTGTCAGGCCATCGCGCAGGTACTCACGCCGATCTTCGATCCGGGTTTCTCGGGGTCGTCGTTCGGGTTCCGTCCCGGCCGGTCCGCCCATCAGGCGGTGCGGGTCGCGCGGCGGTGCATCGCCGACGGCCTGGAATGGGTCGTGGACATCGACTTGGACCGGTTTTTCGACCGGGTTCAGTTCGATGTGCTGATGGCGCGGGTGGCGCGCAAGGTGACTGACCGCAAGGTCCTCAGGCTCATCCGGAGCTATCTGGAGGCCGGGGTGATGGTGGACGGGGTCAAGCAGCCGACAGCAGAAGGAACCCCGCAGGGTTCCCCGCTGTCGCCGATCTTGTCGAACGTCATGCTGGATGATCTGGACCGGGAGCTGTGGGGTCGCGGTCACAGGTTCGTCCGCTACGCCGATGACCTGCGGGTCTTCGTGCGCAGCGAACGGGCCGCCCAGAGGGTGTTCGAGAGCGTCTGCGGCGTGATCGAGCAGCGGCTGAAGCTGAAGGTGAACCGGGAGAAATCCTCGATCCGGCACGCCGCCGAGGCGACGCTGCTGGGGTTCGGGTTCTTTTTCACCGGCCCGCAGGTCAGGATCCGGGTCGCCCCCAGGGCGGTCAAGCGGCTGAAGGATCAGCTGCGGGTCCTGACCAGGCGGAACTGGCGCGTGTCGATGGAATACCGCATCGGCAGGCTCAACAGGTTCACCACCAGCTGGATGGCCTACTTCCGGCTCGCAGAACCCGGAACGACGTTCCGCGATCTGGACGGATGGCTGCGCCGCCGCCTGCGGCAGGTCCGCTGGAAGGAATGGAAGACCACCGCCGCTAAACGGCACAACCTGCGGATACGCGGTATCTCCGAGAGCAACGCCCGCAAATGGGCGGGTAGCAGCAAGGGATACTGGCGGGTTGCGGGCTCCAAGGTCCTCCAGGTGTCCCTGCCCAATGCCTACTGGAACCGCCTCGGCCTGAAGACCCTCAGCCAGACCTGGCAGCGTCTCAATCCGACGGCTTGACGAACCGCCGGATGCGGGCCCGCATGTCCGGTGGTGTGGGAGGGGGCGGGGCGACCCCGCCCCCTACCCGATCCCCCGCCGCTCCAGGCGATGAACCGGCGCCTATCGGGTGAAGGCCCCAGGCCGTCAAGGCCAGGGGCGGGCGGCGAGGAAGGAGCCCCCGATGAACATCCGGATCACCGACGAGGCGATGACCAGCGACACCACACCGCACAGCGCACGAGCCGAAGGGCACGGCTGGACGGTGACCTGGCTACCCGGCCGGGTACTGACCCGCAACCAGGCCACCACGGCCATGGTGCTGGCCGAGACGGTAGCTGGCGGCGTCGGTGACCACACCGACAAGCAGTGGCTGTTCATCGAGGAATGGGCGAACGAATCCCAAGCTGACAGTTCGCGTTGCAGTTCACCGCACGGAACGGTGGACGAAGAGCCGATCATGAACGTTAGCGCAGCTTGAAGACGCCAGCGTGGAAGCCCGCCTGGGCGGAGAACCTTATGTGCGCTTCGGACCGCTATGAACCGTGGCTTTAAGACAAGCCCGCGGCCAAGTGAGGCCGCAGGCAGCGGAAGGCCTGCCCCGGCGAGGGGCAGGCCTTCGGTGCCGGGTGTACGAATTTACCCGAGGGTGCCGGTGTCGCCGTCGGTCTCGGTTTCGATCTGCTCCTTGCGGACCTCGCCAGTGACGGTCTCCTCGCCAGCGACGCGGTCCTTGGCCAGGCGGACCCGCTCGACCGGCACCGTCTCCGTGGCGACAACCGGCCGTTCTGCGTGCAGGGTGACCTCGTGCTCTTCCTCAGAGATCTCCGGCCCTGACGTCGCCTGGCCGATGTTCGCCTCGGTGATCGGCTCGCGCTCCACGCGGACCTCTTCGTGGCTGACCGGCACCGACTGCTGGATCGTCTCGGTGACGACGTACTTGCGCAGCCGGGCCCGGCCCGTCTCCTCGGTGGCGGTACCCACGCGCATCCGCTCCTCGGAGCGGGTCATCGCCTCATCGGTGGTCGGCCCGGAGGTGTCATAACCCTGTGCGCCCGGCGCCCCGTAGGCGTCCGTTATGCTCTGGCCGCCGGTCTCGGGAAGGCCGGTCGGGCTGCGCCACTCGCCATAGCCCAGCCCGTAGTGGCTGAACAGCTGCTCTTCTTCGGCCGGGGACAGCTGGGCATCGGGGTCGATCTTCGGCGCCGAGGTAACGGTGTCCTTGTCGGCGGCCAGCTCCACCTCACGCTCGCCACGGAGGCGGGCCAAGGCTAGCGGCACGAAGGTTTCCTTCATCCCGAACAGGCCCGTCTTGACCGTCAGCCACTCCGGCTCCCCGGTCGCCTCGTCCCGGTAGACGGTGGCCACCTGGCCGATTTTCTGCCCGGCTTGGTCATAGGCGGTGGCCCCGGTCAGGTTCTGGGCCTCTTCCTGGGTGAACATACAATCTCCTCCAGCTGCTCCCCCCACATCGGGAGAGCCGGTTGGGTACATGAAACCCGCGTCTACCCACGGCCGGGGAAGCGATTCACCATCAAGCCGAAAAAACATGAGAAAATAGACGATCATGCTCTAACCAGCGGATAGAGCCTGATATTTGGCCGAAACCCACCAGAGCACGGAGAAGCAAGAAGCCCCACAGGGGCCGGTATCTCCCCGCAAGGCCGGTATCTCACAGCCGTCTGACAAACTGGCCGGACGGCACCGGCCCCAGGCGCCCGCGCCGGACAACCTCGCGGACTTTGACCTGCGGTTACCGATTCCGGCGCATGGGCCGGACACGCCGCACTGATCTACGGATCTGATGGTCTCCTCACCGCTCCGCCTGCCGGATCGAGCGGCGCACCAGGCGGTCAGCCGCCGAACACCCGCTCTTCAGAGCCCCCCAGCAAAGGCAACGGGAGTTACGCTTGCCGCATGAGTACGTCACCGCTGTCACCACAGGAAATTCGCGCCGCGGCTGAGGCGCACCATGAGCTAGGGCCTGAATACAGTGACGCGGTAATAGCATCGTTTCTGGAGAAGGTTGACAGGCAGGTGGGTGCACGCGTTGACGCGCGCCTCGCAGCTACCTCCCAGGCGGAACCGGCGAAGCTGGATCGCCGCCGCACGCTGCTGAAGGGCATTGTGATCGGTACCGCCGTCAGCGGCATTCCGCTCATCGTGGGCAGGCTGTTGGGAAACGCGCTCAAAGATTGCCTCCAGGAGCGCGGTGATCTTATCGGCGTCATCAACACTGATGGATTCGTCAGCCAGGTCACCATGATCCACTTCGTGGCCTTCCAACCTGATCTCATGCGCTCCACATCTCATCGCCTCACTGGTGCAGCCTTCTTCGGGTAACGGTCGATCTTCGCTTACAGTCAGCCGTAGCAAGATCAGGCGGCCGCATCTAGTCCGGAACGAAGAGACAGTTCGTAACCATAGCGAAACAGCGAGTCCGCCCCAAGGCGCTAGCACAGCGTTATCGCAGGTAAGAGACGGTCTAGACTGAACAGTGCCGACGCTCTGTAAAACCGCTCGCCTCTACCCGCCAGCTCCAGCTGTCTGTCGACAGCCCATCCGCCGGGCAGTCTCGCCCTCCGAGCCAGGGCATGGGCCAGTGCGCTGGAATGGTTGATCTGGGCACTGTGCGTGACACTTGCATCTGACAGTCCGGGTGCGCAGAGTCGATCTGGGGGGCTGAACGCATTGGCTGTCGCCCTGGCCAGATGAGTTCCGCTAGGTACGCTCATCTCGTATCCGGGGCGCGGCGGAGATCGTGCGGCGTGGGATCGGCGCTCCGGTCGGCTGGCTAGTGCTGATGGAGGCTTCGGGTGTAGCAGCGTGTGTAGCAGAGACGCCGTGGACAGGGAGAGCGGCGCGAGACGGCGGGAGACACCGCGGCTCCCTGTGCAGAGCCGATACCGGACTCCATGGACTCGCGGGGCCTTCATGGACGATGGTCGTCTGACTCATAACCCAGAGGTCGCAGGTTCAAATCCTGCCCCCGCTACCAAATGTGCAGGTCAGAGGCCTCTTCCGGTCATGGGAGGGGCCTTCTTGCTGTGGTTTGTAAACGTGTTTGTAAACGAGGTGGGCGGTGACCCTTGTGCCCGGTCTCTCCGCAGCTTGCTGACCGTCGCCCGAGGCTCCCGCTTGATGCTGGTCATTCTGGCGGCCACCTTGGCGTGCAAGCTGGGTGGCGACGTTGAAGTGCTGCGTTTCGCGCCGATCGCCGGGGTCGGCTCACCGGCCGCTATGCGGACGCGGCTCCGGCAAGCCTGCCGGCCGCTGGGCGCTAGGACGACTCAGCCCAGCGACCGCACATCAAATTCGGGATCTGTCCCGGTACGTGGCGGCGGTGCGCCCGGCGGCCACCGGCTTGCTGTAGACGCCGAATTTGGGTGTCGTTGCGGTGCTGATTTCATCGGCGCGGCAGGGTGCATTCGGGCAGGATCCGGTTGTGCGAGTGGGGTCGTGGAACCTGAACTACCGGGCCGTCTCCACAGCCGGGCTTTAAGGCGAGCTGCTGCGTGCGCTCAAACCGGATCTGATCCTGCTGCAGGAAGTCAATCTCGGCTCGGCCGGGACGCTCCGGCAGGCCGCCGAGGCGGGCTGGCTTGTCTGTGCGGCTGACCTGAGGCAGCGGGCCGCTGATGACCGCCCGGTCCGGTCCCGCGGCGGTGCTATCGCTGGCCGCGGCCCGGTCCCGCAGCGGGCCCGGAGCCCGGCCGACGTGCCATTGCCCGAGCGGATCTTGCTGGCCGGGACCACCGTGGAAGGGCTCAGCCTGACCGCGGTGTCCTACCATGCGCCTCCCGGCGTGAGCTGGGGAATTGTCAAGCCCCGCCAAGCGGTCACCGTCGCCCGGTGGCCGGCGGCCCAGCACGGACCGGTCCTGCTGGGAGCGGACGCCAGCACCCCGCTGATCGGCGCGGCCGGCTTCGCCTACACGCGCGCGCACTGGCACTCCGGCGACCGCCGTCTGAATGGTGAGCCCGGTGATGACCTGCTCTTTGGCCCAGGCAAGAGTCACCCGCTCCCGGACGGCCTGCGGCGCTGGCTCGCTGACCATCCCGCCGGGCAGCCGTTCTCGCCGGTCGCCCGGAAGGACCGCTGGCGATCACGCACCTTACCGGTAAGCGGAAGAACTCATCAGGCACTGGCCGGCGGTTCGACTCCATCTGGCTGACCGGCCACTGGACCGTCCAGCACATCAGTCATCTCTACGACAACGGCGTCGCCGCCGGCAGCGACCACGCCCTCGTCGTCACCGACCTCGCCACCACATGACAAACGCCCCCGAAAGACCAGCAGCAACCGCGCTACGCGTGCGGATGCCTGCCCTGAAATGGGCACTACTGCGCAGGCGATGACTGTGACTTTTCCCAGCGAGGGGCGAGCATTTCACAAACGAAGCGTTCGATGCCGCCTTGCTAGTCGGTCAGCCTCCGCGGGAACCCGAACGGGCCTATCACCGCGTTATCAAAACGGGTGATCGCGGATACCCGATCACCGCGGGTAGTGATGACGAGCAATCCGAAGGCGTGCCAGAACTGGCCGTGTGGGTCGCGCAGGTAGATCCCGAACGCCGGCTGGCCGTTCGCTCTCGACGGCACGAGCCGGTAGCGACGACCATCGCGGAACGCGACCGTGGCGAAGAACTCACCGATCAGCTTAGGTCCTTGGTATTCCAGCGGCACTGGTGGCATGCGCAGCCACGCGTCATCGGTCATGAGGGAGACAAGCCGTTGTACGTCAGCGGTTTCGAACGCGGCAACGAGTTGGTTCAGCAACTCTTTCTCCGCGGCCGAGTCGGCGGCCGGTGGCGTCGTGGACGCTGTGGCCATCGCGCGCGACATCGTCGCCCGCGCGCGCTTGAGCGCGCTGGTCACCGACTCCTGGGTTGCGTCGAACATCGCTGCGACCTCGCGGGCGGGGAAGTCCAGGACGTCCCGCAGGATGAGCACGGCTCGTTGCCGAGGTGGCAGCAGCTGCAGCGCGGTTACGAACGCGAGCGAGATCGTCTCCTTGGCCACCAGCTGGGCCTCCGGCCCCGGCGCCGGGTCGATGAGCTCGTCGAGCAGCAAGCCGGGGTAAGGGTCGAGCCGTGTCACCTCGTTAAGACGCGTCGGTTTCGGCGGCTGCGCGTCCGGTGGCAGTACAGCAGGCGCCCCCTCACCGCGCCGGCGTCCAGCGCGCAGCATGTTCAGGCAGCGGCTGGTGGCGATGCGGTAAAGCCAGGTCCGGAGCGAGGACCGCTGTTGAAACCCCTGCAGCGACTGCCAGGCCGACAGCAACGTCTCCTGCAAGGCATCGTCGGCGTCGGCGACCGAGCCGAGGATGCGGTAGCAGTGCACATGCAGCTCGCGGCAGTGCGGCGCCACGAGGTCGGCAAAGGCCTCATCCTGGCCCGACCGTGCCAGCCGCAGCAGCTCCGCGCTCACGTCCTCACCATCGCACGTTTCTCCGATGTCATCACGCCACGAAGGGTCCACCGATACTGACACCGCGACGGGTCCGAACTGGGCGCTCTATGACCGCCCGGTTTCCCGCGGTCCGGGTGTCTATCCGGGCGTCGGCGGTTCGCCGGGGTCCGGCGAGCCCAAGTGCAGAAGGAGCCGCAATGGCGACGTATGTATTCTCTTACCGCAACCCCAAGGGCTACGCGCCCAGCCCGGAGACCCGCGCGCAGTGGTTTGACTGGTTCGAAGGCGTGGGTGATGCTCTCGTCAGCATCGGCCAGCCGGTCAGCAACCGGAGCAGCCTCGGCAACTGTGACAGCGATACCACCGAGCTCGGCGGCTACTCGATGGTCACCGCGCCCGACCTGCTGGCGGCGCTGGCGATTGCCAAGGGCTGCCCGCACCTCGACCGCGGCGGTGGCGTCGAGGTCGGCGAACTGGCCGGCCTGCAGCCCGACGCGCGGCTCGACGCGGGCTGACAAGACGAGCAGCACAGCCGTACGGTCACGGCGGCGGGATCACTGACGCCGTGACCGCGGCCGGCTCTCCGCCGGGGCGCTGATGTGCAGATTGGGAAGGCCGGGCGCCAGGCCCGGCGCTTGGGATGTTGTGAAGGAGTGGCAGTGGCACTGGTGACGTTGGGCAACCACGCGGCGGTTGTCGTATCGCTGGCAGAGCAGGACGCGGTTCGCCGGTTCTATCGCGACGTGCTCGGCTGCGCGTTGACGCGATCAGCTAACGACAAGGATGACTTCGTCCTCGGCGGAGACTTCTATCTCGCAGTTGTCTACGCAGACGAGGCCGTCACACTCGGGAAGGAGGATTTCCTCAAGGCAACATACCTGGAACTGCGCACCGGCAATGTCGAGGAGGTGCAACAGCAGATCGTCGACTTCGGCGTCAAGGTGATCGAGATCGACGACCCGCACTTCTATTTCCAAGCCCCCGGCGGGCAAGCCTTCCGGCTCGTCGGCACGGACGAGGATATGTCCAAATACGAGGGCACTACGCGACACCGCGAACTACCCACCGAAGTATTCAGCTAGCGCGCCACCCGTCCTCGAAGCTAGCCGTCACTGAACCGCGGCTCGTAGTCGTCCGCACATGCCGCGCACAGGGTCCAGCGCGCCGCGGGAATGACAGGACTTTACCGTGCCCAGGTTGCTCAGTCGGCAGCTGTGGGCTCTGCCAGCCGAGGACGCTGGCTCACGGGGAAGCCTGTGACGGAGAGCAACCGGAGTCGCCGCGCGCCCACGCAAAGAGCCGTCGTTCTGGACGGATGCCCACTCAGCGCCGATCACGAGGACGGCCGTCCAGATCCGGGCGTTCTGCTCGGTCAAGGCCGGAGTGAGTAAGGATTGGGTGTGCTGACGGGCCAGCCGCGACCGAGTTGACCGTGTTCGGCGCGCGGCGCTCGCGGTAGCACTGGCTTCACCAGCGTGCCGCGCGAACTCATCGACGCGGGTGGCCGTCGGCTCCATCGCCTCGGTCACCGCGCCGATGAGTTGACATACCTACCTACTAGAAGGTAGACCTATGGCCATGGTGAGTACGGCGGAACGCATCCTGGACACAGCGCAGGCGCTGGCGCAGGTGCGGGGGTACAACGGCTTCTCGTATGCCGACATCAGCGCGGAGCTTGCCATCACCAAGCCGAGCATCCACCACCACTTCCCCACCAAGGCGCAGCTCGCGGAGGCGCTGATCGCCCGCTACCGGCAGCGGTTCGCCGCCGCGCGCCAGGAGGTCGACGACGCCGCGGCGGGGGCGCGGGAGCGCCTGACTGGCTACGCGCGCCTGTATGCGCAGGTGTTCACCGATGGTGGGCGGATGTGCCTGTGCGGCGTGTTCGCCGCCGACGCGGCGAGCCTGTCGCCCGCGGTGCGGCGTGCCATCGCGGCGTTCTTCGACGATCAGCAGCGCTGGGTGGCCGCGGCGTTCGCCGAGGCCGGCCTGCCCGCCGCGCGGGCACGCGGCGCGGCGCAGGCGTTCCTGGCGGCGCTGGAGGGTGCGCTGCTGCTCGCCCGGGCCGGCGCGCCCGGGGTGGACGAGGCTCCCGGTTCCCACCCCGCAGACGGTGTCGTGCTAGGCGTGACGACCACGATGCTCGACGCCCTGCTCTAGCGGCCCCCGGCCCGCCGGGCGGGGCGTCCGCATGCCCTATCAACCATCCAACTAGTAGGTAAGTCACGTGAGGAGAAGGAAGATGGCGCAGCAGTTCACCAACCTCAAGCTCGTTGTGATCGGCGGCAGCAGCGGCATTGGCCGGCAGGTCGCCGCCGACGTCGTCGCCGCCGACGGCAGCGCGGTCATCGTCGGACACCGTCAGGACAAGGTCGAGCAGACCGTGGCGGAGCTGTCCGCGACCGGTACCGCCTGGGGCATCGCGGCCGACCTGCGCGACCCCGCGGAGCTGGAGAAGGTGCAGGCCCAGCTGGCCGGCGAGCACGCCGACGCCACCTTGCTGGTCAACGCCGCCGGCGTGTTCAAGCCGCTGCCATTTCTTGAGCACACCGCCGCCGACTACGACAGCTACCTGGAGCTGAATCGGGCCATGTTCTTTCTCACCCAGACCGTGGCCCGGGGGATTGTCGGCAGCGGGCGGGGCGGCGCCATCGTCAACATCGGCAGCATGTGGGCGCAGCAGGCCATTGCTGCCACCCCGTCGTCGGCGTACTCGATGGCCAAGGCCGGCCTGCACGCGATGACCCAGCACCTGGCCCTGGAGCTGGCCGCGCACCGCATCCGGGTCAACGCCGTCTCCCCGGCGGTGGTGTCCACCCCGATCTACCAGGGGTTCATCCCGCCCGCCGAGGTCGACCAGGCCCTTGCCGGGTTCAACGACTTCCACCCGATCGGGCGGATCGGCACCACCACCGACGTGGCGGCCGTCATCACGTTCCTGCTCTCCGAGCGGGCCCGCTGGGTCACCGGCGCGGTCTGGGACGTCGACGGCGGCGTCATGGCCGGACGCAACCAGTAACTCACCACCAACCATCGAGGAGCCGCTCATGAACGGCATCAACACCACCGTCCTGACCGACTTCGCCGCCGCCGTCACGGCCGACCCGAAGGCCGCCGAAGCCCGCTTCGCCGTCGACACCCACTGGCAGGGCAGCAGCCGCCACCGCGCCCACGTCAGCTCCTACTACCTCGCTGAGCCGGCACCACGTATCAGCCCGAAGGGCATCAGGAGCAGCGGACTGGCCGGCGCGGCACACCGCGACCGATGACCTGCGCCGCGAGAACAGAAGGGAAATCATGATGGCCAAGGCAGTCACCGCAGCCCGCCAGCTGGACGTTACCCAGCCCGGTGCCGACGCGATCTACCCCGGCCTGTTCGCGTTCGACTCGCTGGTCACCGGGCATGGCCGGGCCGGCAAGCGGGACCCCAGGCGGAAGAAGAACCAGACACAGACCGAGGCCGTGGTGGCGCTGACCTGGGCGGCGAGCCAGGGCGACCTGAACGAGGTCCGCGCGCTGATCGCTACCGGGGTCGAGCCGGGCACCGCGGACAACGACGGCCGCACCCCGCTGCACCTGGCCGCAACGGAAGGCCAGCTCGAGGTGGCCCGGTACCTGCTGGCGGCCGGCACCGACTCGCAGCCGACAGACCGGTGGGGCGCCACCCCGCTGTCCGATGCTGAAGGCAACGGCCACACCGAGATCGCAGCGCTGCTCTGCCAGCACACGGGAAAGAAGGCGCTCCTGCCCCATCGCGCAGACAAGCGAGAGGCGGCAGCGATATGAGCGACAACGACGTTGCCGGCGCCAGGGTGGTCGCGGTCCTGCTGGCCGACGGCTGGCACCGGATCGTCCCGGGTTCGTTCCGTGTCGGCCCGCTGAGCTTCGAAGCGGAAGCGGCCCTGGCACGCCCGGCTTCCGCTTCGAGGAGGCCGACGCCGGCCGCCCGTATCAGCCCACAGTGCTGGCCGGCCCGGTGGACAGCATCATCGCGGTCCGGCAGGTCACCCCGGCCGTCCGGCGCATCGGCGACCCGGGCCGGGCCCGGGCAGCGCACAACGGCCATCGGGCCGATCACGGCGCGCGGCTGCGAGCTGGTGCGGGCCGCTGAACGGCGCAGGGATAAAGGCACGCACCATGAGCACGTCCACCGCGGCCACCGGGCCGGCCTGCGACCGCCGCCCGGACTGGCGGGCCGACGCCGCCTGCCGGGGACGCCGACCCGGAGCTGTTCTTCCCGGACCGCGACGCCAGATCCGCCCGGGCCCAGGTCAAGACGGCCAAGCTGATCTGCCGCGGCTGTCGGGTCAGCGCCACCTGCCTGAGCTGGGCGCTGGCCAGCGGCCAGGAGGCCGGCATCTGGGGCGGCCTGACCGAAGACGAACGACGCAGGCTGCAACGCCGCAGCCGCGACTCTCGACCACCCACAGACTCAATAAGCGAGGCAAGGTCATGACCAGAACCGTGAATGAGCGGCCCGGCCTGCCCGGCAGCGCCGGGATGGGCCGGCCGCCAGAGCCGGCCGGCTTCCTGTCCGCCTACCCCGGCTACCGGAGCACGGCGCTGCTGGACCGGCTGCGGGCGACCGATTACGCCTACCTCGACGCGGGCGGGCACGTCTACCTCGACTACGCCGGCGCGGGGCTGCCCGGCGCAGGCGCAGCTGGCCGCGCATGCCGAGCGGATGGGCGGCCGGTGCTTCGGGAACCCGCATTCGGAAAACCCGGCCTCCGCCGCGTCGACCGAACTGGTCGAGCGGGCCCGGCTCGCGGTCCTGGCGCACTTCAACGCGGCGCCGGAGGAGTACGCGGCCATCTTCACCGCGAACGCTACTGGCGCGTGCCGGCTGGTCGGGGAGGCCTACCCGTTCGGCCCGCGGACCCGTCTCGTCCTGACGCAGGACAATCACAACTCGGTCAACGGCATCAGGGAGTTCGCCGCCTCGCGCGGCGCGGTCACGCAGTACGTGCCGTTCAGCTCGCCGGAGCTGCGGATAGACGATGACGCGATCCGCCAGGCGCTGGCCCGGCCCGGGCCGGGCCGGCTGGGTGCGGCCTGGCGGGTGGCGCGCTGCGGGGTGACGCCGTGGGCCGGCCAGGGCTGGCGCACCCGTCGGCAGCGGGCCCAGGAGGTGGAGGATGCGGACCGGCCGGTGGCCGCGCTGCCCGGGACGGCCGCCCGCCGCCGCCGCGGGCTGCTGGCCTACCCGGCGCAGAGCAACTTCAGCGGGGTGCAGCATCCGCTGCGCTGGATCCAGACAGCGCATGAGCACGGCTATGACGTCTTGCTTGACGCGGCGGCCTACGTGCCGTCGAACCGGCTGGACCTGTCCGTGATCAAGCCCGATTTCGTGCCGGTCAGCTGGTACAAGGTGTTCGGCTACCCGACCGGCGTCGGCTGCCTGATCGCGCGGCGTGAGGCGCTGGGGCGGCTGCGGCGTCCCTGGTTCGCCGGCGGGTCGGTGTACGTGGCCAGCGTGGTGCAGGCCGATTGGCACACGCTGGCCGCGGGCGAGGCCCGGTTCGAGGACGGCACGGTCAGCTTCTTGCAGATACCCGATCTGGAGTCCGGGCTGTCCTGGGTCAACGGCATCAGGATGGACCTGATCCACCGGCGGGTAATGTGCCTGACCGGCTGGCTCATCGGCCGGCTCGCGGCCCTGCGTCACGGCAACGGCGAGCCGATGGCACGGATCTACGGGCCCGTCAGTACCCGCGACCGCGGCGGCACTGTCGCGTTCAACCTGCTTGGTCCCGGCGGGCGGGTCGTCGACGAGCGCGCGGTCGCGCGGGATACTGCCGCGGCCGGGATCTCAATCCGGACCGGGTGCTTCTGCAACCCCGGCGCCGCCGAGGGCGCGTTCGGACTGACCAAGGCAGACTGGCGCACAGCGCTGCGGGGACGCGCCCGGACCCTGGATGAGTACCTCGGCCTGCTCGGCATGCCAAGCGGCGGGGCGCTACGCGCCTCGGTGGGCATGGCCTCAAATATCGACGATGTAGAGCGGTTCGTCGCATTCGTGGAGATGACCTACCGGGATCGCATGGTCGGCACTGACGGCCTGGCACCCCGGCGGGGCTGCTGAGCCACCGCGCGGCCCGGAGGAGGTCATCGTGGAGAACGGACCCGGCTCAGCGCGGCGCCTGCTCGGCGTGTTCGCGCACCCGGACGACGAGGTGTTCTGCGCTGGCGGCACGATGGCCCGGGCGGCTGCGGCGGGCGCCGAGGTCATGATCGTCTCGGCCACCCGCGGAGAGCGGGGGCAGATCCGCGATCCCTCCGCCGCGACCCGGCGAACGCTCGGCGCCGTCCGGGAGCGCGAGCTGGGCGCGGCCGCCGCCGAGCTCGGCGTGCAGCGCGTGCAGGTGCTGGCCTACCCGGACGGGGCCCTGCAGCAGCATCGGTCCTCGCTGGGCGCCGCGATCGCCGGCATCATCCGGCAATTCGATCCAGACACCGTGATCACCTTCGGCACCGACGGCGGGTACGGCCACCCGGACCACGTCGCCATTTCCGAGCTGACCACCACGGCATCCCGGGCGCTGGCCCGCGACCAGAACCAGGGCCAGCGGCTCTACCACGCCGTCTTCCCGCCCCGGCCCACCTCCATGGCCGAGGAGCTGGCGCACTGGATCGCCGGCTCGGGACAGCGTTCCGCGGATCGCGCCGCGCTGCAGGCCATCACGCTGTTCGCCGCCGAGTCGGCCACCATGCGGCTGGCCCGGGACGACGTGCGCGTGGCGTGGTTTCCCCCAGCCGCCTGCGTGATCGAGCAAGGCGAGCCCGCCGATGCGCTGTACCTGATCCTCAACGGGACCGCCGATGCCCTGCTGGAGCATCCCGGCGGCCAGGTGACCCACTTGCAGCGGATGCAGGCGGGTGACTTCTTCGGCGAACTCGGCCTGGTGGCGGGCCAGGGCACCGCGCACGTGACGGCCCGCGACAGTCTCACCTGCCTCGTCCTGTCCCGCACGCCGATCAGGCCATACGCCGGACGTGGCGCCGGCGCCACCAGCGCAGCCGAGCCCCCAGCCGCCGGCCTGCCGCCGGGGACCTGCGCGGTGGACGTCACCACCTATCTCCACCGCAAACTCAGCGCGCTGTCGCGGCACCGCACCCAGTACCCGATCGTCCCGTCGATGCTGCCCCAGAGCCTGCTGCAAAGCATGCTCGGCACCGAGTTCTTCCGCCGCACCGCCGACGGCAGCGGCCACGCCGCCGCCAGCCGCCGGGCGAAGGCGCCGCGTCCCCAGCGGCCAGCGGGCCGCCCCCGGCGCCGCGGTACCCCGGCGGCATCATGACCCGGTACTCACCCACCTCACACGGTCGCTCCTCACGCTGCGCTGCCTCCCGCCCATATCCCCGACTCCCGCAGACGTCACACGTGACTGAACCCCACACAGGCGGCAGGGCGGAGGGCGGCAGACCGTGCACCAGCCTCACACAGAGCCAGAAGAAATGAGCGCGCCACCCGGCGCGATCGGGACAGCCACCAGCCGCGCCGAGTCGGCGTTCGGTAGCGGACTCACGGCTGGCGATACAGGGAGCTCGCTCGCGCTCGGTGAAAACGATCGGTCCCATCTCCACGGCCGCCAACGGGCAGATCGTGATTCCGCCGTCAGCACAGGACCACCATCACCTGGACCAAACGGGGGAACTGGGACCTGCGGAGAACCGCAAACCAGGTGCCTGTTTTGTAAACCAATCTGTAAACGGGACGCGGTGGAACAGGGCGGGACGCGGAAGACGAGGCGGGCCGCGGGAGACGGGGAATCCTCTTGCCTCCGAGGTCAGCGCATCCGGGAGAGACCGCCCGAGACGCCTGAGCCGGGCGTCGTGGTGCTCATAACCCAGAGGTCGCGGGTTCAAATCCCGCCCCCGCTACCAAATATGCAGGTCAGAGGCCTCTTCCGATTTCGGAAGGGGCCTTCTTGCTGTGGCTTGTGCACGGGGAAATCGTGCACAAGCCCTTTTGGCATCCGCCTGGGATGGCTGTTACCGTGACATCCCGCCATGTACTGAGACTGTGTGGGACTCGTGGGACGATTCGGCTGGCGTTGCTGGGCGCCCGGCCCAGAGGTCGCAGATGCGTGCGGGCTTCACGTCGGCGGCCCTGTGGCGAGTGCCGAGCGTCGACTGCTGGCTCATGTCCGAGGAATCGCGGCACGGGAGTACGTCCCGAGCCGCACCAGATCCGCCGTAGTAATAGGACAACGCGCTAGGGGCGGTTGTCCTGCGGGGATGTGGTTGATGCGAGAACGTCCTCCTGGTGCGATAGTCCGGGCTTGGTGTCCCAATCGCAGAAGGAGGACGTCCTGTGGGTAAGGATAGCGGCATGACGCGGGGTGACCGGCGGCGGAATGCGCGGCGGGAGCGGCTGCGGGGGCTTCTGCCGCGTGATGGGGCTGTGATCGGCATCGATCTGGGGGATGAGAAGCAGGCGATCGCGGTGGTTGATCATGATGTGCGGGTGGTGGCGCGTAAGACGCTATGGGGTCCTGTGAGGTCCAGACCCGGTTTACTGAGTTCCGCAGGCGGTTGGGCGGATGCCGCTGATCGTTGTCTGCGCTGAGCGCGCTTTATGCTGCGTCAGGACGGCGACGGGCCGGTCGGCTGGGGCCAGCGGCTGGGGGCGCCAGCCGGGCCGTCCACGCTTCGCCTGCCCGACGTTCAGGCACCTAGCCACCGAGGTGCGGGCGGGCTGTCAGCAGACACCTCGGTGCTGACCTGGCAACGTAGGTGCACCAGACCGCGGCGAGGGCAGGAACGCCCACGGCGACGGCGGCGCGGCTCATCGCTGAACTGGAGTGCATGGACCGTGTTGTCGTGTTCCCGGCGTCTGTCGGTCTGTATTTGGTGGTGCCCGGTCGCGGTCGGCGGGACCCTGGACTCTGTGTTCGAGGGAGCCTCGGTGACAGCGTGCTGGTGACCGGCGTGCTGGAAGGGGCGATGCAATGAAGCGCGTGATCGGATCGATCGTTCTCGGGCTCAGCGCCTGCGGGTATCCGCTCACGCAGCTGGTTGTCCGCCGCTGGGGGGTGCGGGGAGCGGCCGTGGTGGAGTGCGTGTGCGCTGGGCTGGCCATCCGCGACGCTTCGATGGTGGCCAGCGGCGTCCCGGGCAGGCTCCGCAGGTTTCCGGCCTCGCTGCTGCGCGTGGAACTGGCGGCCGACGTTGTGGCCTCGCTGGCCGGGTTGCACTCGCTGCTGAGCGCGCGATCGGCTGTCCGGTCGGCAGCAGCGAGGCCATGCGCTGCAGAGACCGTGCGCCGGGCGGCCGTCGCCACGTTGTTCGCGGTGCATACCATCAGGTTCGGGATTTACCTTCGCCCGGATCAGGGTCGGCGCGTCACGCAGGCCTGATGCGCGCCCGGTGGAGTCAGGCTCATCCTGGCCAGGGTCACTGCGGTGCTCCAAGCCGGGCGCCAATCAGCGCGCTGGCTTGTCGCAACTTGCCGATCACCAGCCACTATGCCTGGCGACAGGGCTGGGTGCGGCATTCTCACCTTGGCTGCCCGTGCCGCGTGAGAGTTGACTGCCGACCCGGTGACGGGCAGCATCAAGCCGTGCCGGATGCGCCCAGTGAGAGCCGCGATGATGGACGAGATGATCCGCACCCCGTACGGACAGATGTCAGCTTATGTGGCCGCTCCCCCGGGGGCGGGGTCCTGGCCGGGCGTGGTCGTCATCCATGACTTTGCCGGGATGAGCCACGACCTGCGGAACCAGGCTGACTGGCTGGCGGGCGAGGGATACCTGGCCGCCGCCCCCGACCTGTACTACTGGGGGAGCCGGCTGCGCTGCCTGTGGACGATCATGCGCGAGATCGCGGCGGGAGCAGGCCGCACGTTCGATGACATCGACAGCGTGCGCGGCTGGCTGTCGCGCCATGACCAGTGCACCGGCAAGATCGGCGTGATCGGCTTTTGCATGGGCGGGGCGTACGCGGTTGCCCTGGCCCCCGGGCACGGGTACTCCGCCGCCAGCGTCAACTACGGCGGCTGCCCCAAGAACGCCGAGCGGGCCCTGGCCGACGCCTGCCCGGTCGTCGGCAGCTACGGCGGCAACGACCGCACGCCGATGGGACACAGCGCCGCGCCCCGGCTCGAGCACGCTCTGACCGCGCTCGGCGTCGATCACGACGTCAAGGTCTATCCCGGCGCCGCCCACGGGTTCATCAACGATCCCGACCCCGCGGACGCGACCCCGCTGCTGATCTTCCTGGCGAAGATCTCCGGGACCCGCTACCACGAGGCATCCGCGCAGGACGCACGCCGCCGCATCGCCGCCTTTTTCAGCAAGCACCTCAAGAACTGAACGGCCGCCGCGGCCGCCGGCAAACGGCCTGCCGCCTCGCCGCGACCGCACGGCCAACCTCGCCTTACCGATATCCGATCGGAGGCAGAGCTAGGAGCCTGGGCGCCCGCCCGCAGTCGCCGGCGGGGGAAGCATCTGGTTGATGAGGGTGTCCTTGAGCCATTGCTCGTACCGGTCGGGGTGCCAGCCCCGGTCGCAGACCAGGAGCCGGTAGACCTCGGGGGACATGAGCGCGTGGATGATGTCCGCAGCGTCGCGCTCTTTCAGCTTCGGCCGTAGCTCGCCCGCGCGGGCCAGGGACCGGGCGATCTGCCCTTGGCCCTCTTGCCGCTCGCGCGTGTACTCGGCGAGCAACGCTGCCGCCTCGGGATCGGAGCCAGCGGCGCTCACCAGGATCCGGTAGACGGTTGCCGACCGTGAATTGATCTCGCGGCAGATGCTGGCGAACCCCGACAGCTGCCGCTCGGGATCCGCGTCGGCGAAGAGCGCACGGGCGTTGACGCGATCCTGCAGGGGCACCGCCTCGTCATCACCGGCGATCGAGACGTCGAGCAGTGCCTTGAGGATGCCGAGTTTCGAGGAGAACAGCCGGTACACCGTCGCGGGCGGGACATCTGCCAGGTCGCTGATGGCCTCGATGGTCGTTGCGGCGTAGCCGCGGTCGAGGAACAGGGTCCGGGCGGCCTGGACGACCGCGGCGCGGGCCAGGCGGGTCCGGGCCTGGCCGCTCTTGCCGTCGGTGGATCTTCGTCCGTCGGCGTGAGCAGCCATGAGAGTAATAGTACCAATCTCAGATTGATAGTGTTACTCTCGATTTGAGAGTGTTGTGCATGGGAGGCATGCCGATGACGACCACCCAGGATCCGGCCGGAGCGAACGTTGACCGGCTTGCAGATAGCGGGCTCGGCCGGCTCGCCGGGTGGTGCTATGACCACCGGCGCCGGGTGCTGCTCCGCCGGCTGCTCGCGGTGGTGGCCGTCATCGGGCTGGCGCAGTGGGCGGGGAGCCGGCTGGACAACAACTTCGCCCTGGCCAGCTCGCCCTCGCAGCAGGCCCAGAACCTGCTGGCAAGCCGGTTCCCGTCCCAGAAGGGCGACAGCGCGGATGTGGTCCTGCGTTCGCCGAGCCCGCTGGACAGTGCTGGCAACGCCGCGGCCATCGGCCGACTGGTGAGGTCCCTGGAACCCCTGGCCCGCGTCTCCGGCGTGCAAAGCCCGCTCGGGCCTGGCGGCAGTCCGCAGCTGTCGGCGACCGGCGGGTCGGCTCTGTGGTGGTCCAGTTCGACGCCGCAGTCGCAGACCTGCCTGGAAGCGCCGTCTGGCGAGTGATCGACACCGCGCGTGGAATCGCCCGTGGGGCATGCAAGTGGCGGTCGGGGGCGCACCCGTCGAGCAGGTCGTCTCCGCCGCTCCGGGGACCAGCGAGATGATCGGGCTGCTGGCCGCCGTCGTGGTCATGCTGCTGGCCTTCGGGTCGGTCGTGGCCATGGGCCTACCAATCCTGACCGTCCTCGTCGGAGTAGGGATGGGCTTCGGGATCCTCGCGGCGCTCAGCCACCTGATCGCCGTGCCCACCTTCGGCCCGGACATGATGATCATGATCGCCTCGGTGTTGGCATCGACTACGCACTGTTCGTCGTGACCCGCCACCGTCAGGGACTGGCCGAGCGCCAATCGCCCCGAGACGCCACCATCATGGCCCTTTCCACAGCCGGGCGCGCGGTGCCGCTGTTTTCGATGCGCCTGGCGTTCAGCGACCCCGGCAACGACCCGGCCTCTCTCACCACCCGGCAGGCCTACGACCTGCTGGCCGACGGATTCGGCCCTGGCTTCAACGGGCCGCTCGTCGTCGCGGCTGACCTGCGTGGCCCGCACGCGCAGGCCAGCATCGCCCAGCTCGGCTCACGCCTGAGCCACGTGCCAGGTGTGGCATCGGCCAGGCCGCCGGTCATCAACGCCGCCCGCGACGCCGCGGTCCTGGTTGTCTATCCCACCACCGCGCCGCAGCCGGTCCAGACCGCTGCCCTCGTCCACCGACTGCGCAGCCAAGTCATCCCACGCCTTACCGCCGGGACCGGGGTCACCGCATTCGTCGGCGGTGAGACCGCCGCCGGAGCCGACACCTCGGCCTATCTGTCCCACCGGCTGCCCTGGGTGATCGCAATGGTGGTCCTGCTGGCGTTCCTTCTCCTGGTGGTGGTGTTCCGGTCCATCGCCATCCCTGTCAAGGCGGCCGCGATGAACCTGCTCTCGATCGGAGCGGCCTACGGCGTCATCGTCGCCGTTTACAGTGGGGCTGGCTCGCCAGCACCTTCGGGGCCAGCCGACCTGGGCCGATCGACCAGTGGATCCCGCTGATGATGTTCACCATCGTGTTCGGCCTGTCGATGGACTACGAGGTCTTCCTCCTCTCACGAATCCGCGAGGAGTGGCTCCGAAGCTCCGACAACTCAAAAGCCGTGGCCAGCGGGGTCGCGACCACGGCACGGGTAATCACCGCCGCCGCCGTCATCATGGTCTGCGTGTTCGGCTCGTTCGTCATCGGCGACCCGCTGCGGATCCTGGCGGTGTTCGGCCTCGGCCTGGCGACCGCGGTTCTCGTCGACGCCACCGTGGTCCGTATGGTGCTGGTACCCGCCGTCATGCAGCTCCTTGGGTCCGCCAACTGGTGGCTTCCCCGCTGGCTCGGGCGAGCTATTCCCGACCTCTCCATCGAACCGAACCTCGTTGACCGTGTCGGCACTGGTGGCCTGACCCGTCCCCGGCCGGTCAGCGCAGAGGCCACCGAATGATCCCAGGAGCGGTGATGCGCAGGTCGATAGCAGCGGTGGTCACCGTAGCGTGGGGCGTCGCGCTCGGGATGACCTTCGGCTGCCTGCTCCCGTACCCGCTGAACGACTGGCACTTTCACCGGCCCCTGCCCTACTGGGCGATCGGGCAGGCGGCGGGAGGGCTGCTCATCTGCGCGGGCCTTGTCCCGATCGTGCACTCGTTTATCGACTTCACCTCGGCTGGCGGCACCCCCGTGCCGGTGGCATCGCCGCCGCGCCTGGTGGTGAGCGGGTTCTACCGCTACGTGCGCAACCCCATATACGCCGGCTTTCTGGCCGTCCTGATCGGCGAGGTGCTGCTGTTCGCCTCACCAGGCCTCTTGGAGTACACCCTCGTGACCTGGTGTGTCGCCGCAGCCGCGGTCCGGTTGTATGAATAGCCTATGCTGACCCGAAAAATGGACCTTAGCTGGGCGCGCGGTAGCGGACCCTGGCCATCGGGGCTGGTCAGGGTCTGTGAGAGCGGTGTGGGTCAGGTGGTCTGGGTGTTTGCTAGTTCGCTGGGGCCGGGGTCAGCGCCGGGGAGGCGTGCGAGGGTGACTTCGAAGCCGAGGGCGCCGAGCTTGCCGACGTGGTGGGCGATCTGCCGGCGGGTGCTGGCCTGGTGCTCGTAGTAGTCCGGGCCGAGATCCTGATACCGCATGCCGGGGCTGGACAGCAGCTTGTGATAGACCTTCAGCTGGGTATTGCCCACGGCGACCAGCGCTTTGGCCTTGCCGCGGCGGCGGGACAGCCGCCGGTAGCGGGCGCCCTCGCGGGTCTGGGTCTTGCCGGCCGCGACGGCGGTCTCGCCGAGCAGGCCGCCGAGGTACCGGTTGCCCTTCTTGGACTTGGCTTTCCCCTTGCGCTTGCCGGAGGAGTTGTCCAGCGGGGTCCGCCCGGCCCAGGAGGCCAGGTGCGCGCCGGTCCGGAACCTGCTCATGTCGGTGCCCGTCTCAGCGAGGGCGTCCTCGGCGGCGCGGCGCCCCCAGCCGGGCATCGATTCTGCCTGCTGCAGCTGTTCCTCATAGGGTGCCAGCAGCCGCTCGATCACCTCGGTCAGCCGGGTGATCTCGGTGTTGATCTGGTCGATGCGGGCCAGCATCGTGGCCAGCAGGGCGGCGTGCCCGGCGGTGAAGAACTCCGCGCCTTCGAGGGCTTCTTCCAGCTCGCTGATCTTGCGGCGGGCCCGGGCGCGGGCCAGCTGGGCCAGCACCTTCGGGCTGCGTTCCCCGGCGATGAGGTGGTCCATGACGTCCCGGCCGGTCACCCCGTGCAGGTCGGTGACCACCGATGACAGTTTGACCGCCGCTGATTCGAGCAGCTTTTCCGCGCGCTGTTTCTCCCGGGTGCGCTCGCCGGTCAGGTCGCGGCGGTAGCGGGTGTGCAGCCGGATGATCCGGAACTCCGGGGTGGCCACGAAGCAGGAGGTGACCGCGCCGCGCTCAAAGCACGCCGCCAGCCACCGCGAGTCACCCGGGTCGTGCTTGGGGCGGCCGGGCAGGTTCTTGACCTGCTTGGCATCGGCCAGCACGCACTCGAGCCCCTCGGCCTCCAGCCGGTAAAACGGCCCTTTCCAGTAGTCCCCGCTCGCCTCCATCACCACCGCGGGCACCTGCCAGGACCGCAGCCAGTCCGCCAGCGCCAGCACTTCTTTCTTTGTGGTGCCGAAGCTGCGGGTCTCAGCCGCCCGCCGCGCCGGGTCCTTATCCGACGGCACCCGGATGGTGGCGGCCAGCCCGGCCTTGCCGATATCGATGCCGCACACCCGGTCCCGGTACAGCGGCTCGTCGGTTACCTCTTCCACGCGTCCCACCTCTCCTGGACTGGGCTGTTAGCCTGCGAGGTGGTACCGCCCGGGGAACCGGGGGCGAGCGGAAGAAACTGACCCGCGTGCTCGAGCGCAACATTGAACGGCCCCTTGGGTGACCGGTTCCCGGCGTCAGGCTGACCCGCGGCCTCCACCGCACCAGAGGAAAAACGACGTCACGGGCGGTACCACCCGCTATTTTCACGCCGGTACGGCGCCGCGCGAGCGGTATCTGGGGCTGACCCGCAAATTCGGAGCGGAGTACCAGGATTACCGGCGCGCCGTGCGTGCCTGGATCCCCCGGCTCCATCCATGGACGCCCGGCGAGCCAGCAGGGCCGGCGAGAACGTAATCAGGCCAAAAAGCGCTGAGAGATCACCAGCGGGAGAGGAGCCACATGGCCCGCATCAAACCAGTTTCGTCCGCCCAGGCCAGGCTGCAGGTGAAGACCAGAAAAGCATGATCGGCGCACGGCCACCCTTCCAGTTACCGAGCCGAGCAACCAACCCGAATCGGCAGGGTTTCAGACGCTGGCAGCAGCACACACGCTCATCGACGTGCGTTCGCCAGACCTGCCGCCGCGCATATTTCAGCCTGTTGCATAAACGGCGCGAGGATCGACTCGACTGACGACGGTCACGAGAAACTGCCCGGAGACGGCCAGATGACGGCCCGCTGGCGGACATGAGAATTGCCCGGTGGCGGCCATCGGATCTGCCCGACACGAACTGATCATTCCCGCCCGGTTCCCGGGTGGGGGTCCCCTTCCCGGTTTGGCTGGTCAGCGCCAACTGATTCCAGCTTCCCGGGAAGGGGACGCGTGAAGAGTGCCGAGGAGATCATGAACATCCTGGAGGCGTACGACCTGACGGGGTCGTACCGAGACGCAGCCGAGCTTGCGGGCTGCTCGCATCACACGGTAGCTCGCTGGGTGCGGGCCAGGAACGCAGGGCACCTGGTGCCCGGGGCCGCGGCGCCCCGGGACTCGGTGGTGGCCGGCGTGTACCTGGAGAAGATCGAGGAGGTCGTCGAACGCAGCAAGGGCAAGATCCGCGCCGATAAGGTGCACCGGACGATCACCGCGATGGGGTATCGCGGGTCGGAGCGGACGACGCGGCGGGCGGTCGCGCGGGCGAAGGAGGCATGGTTCGCGGGGCGGCGCAGGGTGCACCGGCCGTGGATCGCTGAGCCGGGCATGTGGGCGCAGTACGACTTCGGCGACGGGCCATTGATCGGCGGGGCGGCCACGGTGCTGTTTTGCCTGTGGGTCGCCTGGTGCCGGTTCCGGGTTGTGATCCCGCTGCTGGACAAGACCCAGGCGTCGGTGTGGGCGGCGTGCGACGCGGCGTTCCGGAAGACCGGCGGGATCCCGACCTGCCTGCTGACCGACAACGAGAAGACCGTGACCGTCGAGCACGTGGCCGGGATCCCGGTCCGCAACCCCGGGGCGGTGGAGTTCGGCCGGCATTACGGCCTGACCGTCGCGACCTGCGTGCCGTATGACCCGGCCTCCAAGCTTGTTATTTAACCCTTCTGCCTGCGGGTTTTCTTCGTGGGTTCGTCGCGTTTGACGGTCTTGCCCACGTCATGGCGGGTGGCCGGGCGGCGGTTCTTCGAGCCGGGTGGGCGTCCGGGGCCGGGTTTGCCGGGTTTCGGCGCGCCGGCCAGGCCGGGCAGCGCCTGGCGGATGCTGCGGAACCCGCGGCGGACCCGGGCGGGGGTCAGCCGGCCGGGCGGGCAGGGCCGCTGCCAGGGCAGCCGCAGGTCGGCGGCGAGGTGGCGGGCGAGGCGGAGCTGGGCGTAGCAGGCGATGATGAGCCAGGTCCACCGGTCAGCGGCGGCCGGGTCCCGCAGCCTGGGCCGGGTCCAGCCGAGGACCTGCTTGAAAAACCTGAACATGTGTTCAAGGAGCAAGCCAGATTGCACACATAGATGAGCCGGGGATTGGGAATTCCCCGGTTATTGGCGTTGAGGGCCTGCTGGCCTTGGTCACGGCTGTCCGGCGGTGGCGGGACGCGCAGGCAGGTGGGGGTGAGGGAGATGGGCTCCGGTGTCAGCAGGGGCAGCCGTGTCCCCCAGTTAGCGGCCTCGATGGGCGGGGTCCCGCCCTGGGATGCGTTCCCGGAGGTGAACCGGGCGGTGGTGGGGCGCCTGCTGGGCCAGCTGGTCGAACGGATGATTCGCCCGGCGGTGAGCGGCCGGGGCGGGGGTGAGCGCGGTGAGTGTGGCGGTGAGGTTGCCGTGGGAGCGGTCGGAGGGCAAGATTCAGGCCTGGCATCGTGATCGGCTGGCGGCCGTGTACGTCCGTCAGTCCACTGCGGCCCAGGTCGTTGACCATCAGGAGTCCACGCGGCTGCAGTATGGGCTGGTGGAGCGTGCGGTCGCGCTGGGCTGGGCGGCGGCGCGGGTCTTGGTGATCGACGAGGATCTGGGGCATTCCGCCTCGGGGGCAGATGCGCGGCCCGGGTTCCAGCGCCTGGTCTCCGAGGTCGGGCTAGATCACCTGGGCATCGTGCTGGGCGTCGAGATGTCCCGGCTGGCCCGGTCGGGCCGTGAGTGGCACCAGCTTCTTGAGTTGTGCGCGCTTTCCGGTGCGCTGCTGGGCGACATGGACGGTGTTTACGATCCGGCCGAGCACAATGACCGGATGCTGCTGGGGTTAAAGGGCACGATCAGCGAAGCTGAACTGCACCTGATCAGGCAGCGGATGTGGTCCGGGCGGATCGGCAAGGCCCGGCGGGGTGAGCTGGCGGTTCCGCTGCCGATCGGGTTCGTGCGCCGATTGTCGGGCGAGGTGGTACTCGATCCCGATGAGCAGGTGCGCAGTGTGGTCCGCCTGGTCTTCGACCTGTTTGAACGGCTGGGCACGGTCAATGCGGTCTTGTGCTATCTGGCGGATAATCACATTCAGCTCGGGGTGCGGCTGCGGGAGGGGCCCGAGCGCGGGGAGCTGGCCTGGCGCCGGCCCAGCCGGGCGGGAGTGCAGAACATGCTGCGCAATCCGGCCTACGCGGGGATCTACGCCTATGGCCGCAGCGCGCTGGATCCGAGACGCTGGCAGGCTGGGCGGCCTTACACTGGCCGGGTTCGGGTCGGGCCCGGCCGGTGGCTGGTCTACCTGCCCGGGGTGCTGCCCTCCTACATCGGTGCCGAGCAGTATGAGCGGATCATGCGGCGGTTGGAAGCCAACAGGTCCCGGTCGCAGAGCCAGGGCGTGGTGCGCGATGGCCCGGCGCTGCTGGCGGGGCTCGTGGTGTGCGGCCGCTGCGGCGCGAAGATGACGGTGCGCTATCAGCGCGGCCGGGGCGGGACGCTGCGGCAGGCTACGTGTGCGCACGCGGCAAGAGCGATTACGGCGATGCGCAGTGCCAGCAGCTGGCGGGGACCTGCGTGGATGACGATGTCACCGCGCTGCTGCTGAAGGCGATGGAGCCGGCCGCGCTGGAGGTTTCCCTGGCCGCGGCCGGGCAGGTGGAGGAACAGCGGGCGCAGGTGGACCGGATCTGGCGGCAGCGACTGGAACGCGCTGAGTACGCCGCGGAGCGGGCCCGGCGCCAGTATCAGCTGGCCGAGCCGGAAAACCGGCTGGTGGTGCGGCAGCTGGAGAAGGACTGGGAGGCCGCCCTCGCCGAGCGCCAGCGGCTGAGCGAGGACTACGACCGGTTCACCGCCACCCGCCCCCGGGTGCTGACCGCGGCCGAACGAGAGCAGATCCGTTTGCTGGCTGCCGATATCCCCGCGGTCTGGGACGCCCCCACCACAACCACCGCCGACCGCAAAAAACTGATCCGGCACCTAGTCGAGCAGGTCCGCATCGCGGTCGCCGGCATCAGCGAGAAGGTCGACGTGGACATCGCGTGGGTGGGCGGGCACCACACCCAGGGACAGGTCGTGCGGCCGGTGGCCACCCTGGCCCAGCTCAGCTACTACCCTCAGCTCCGGGAACGAGCCCGGGAACTGATCGGGGCAGGCCTGACCACGGCCCAGATCGCCGGCCAGCTCAACGCCGAAGGATTCCGTCCTCCCAAACGGACCGAGATCTTCACCCCGAACGCGGTCAGCGACCTGGTCCGCGCTCTGGGCATCACGCGCACTCGCATTCCCGCGCTCCGGTCCCGCCCGCCCCTGGCCGAGCACGAGTGGTGGCTGCGCGACCTCGCCGAGCACGTGGGAATGCCAGAAATCACTCTCGACGTGTGGGTGCGGCGTGGCTGGGAACTGGCTACCTGCACCCGCAGTCCGGGAACCGGGTCGTGCGCGCCGACCCGGCCGAAATCGAACGCCTCCGCGCGCTGCACCTGGTGCCGCGCGGACAGCACAACCGCCGCCGCTGGATGAAAGATCAGGCCGCCGGGATCAACATCGAATCCGACACGGAAGAAAACGACAATGAAACAGCCCCGCAGGAATGACAGCACTGTGGCTTGCTCGTCTCGATATCAAAGCGGCGGAGGAACGCCTGCCAGGCGCGGTTCACCGCGGCAGCGTCGGTGCCGGTGCGCGATGACCAGAGCCACAGCGGTTCGGGGCTGCGGTCGCCGGGCAGGTGATCGACGGCCAGCCGGATGAGGGTGCCCTCGACGACGGGCAGCTCGCCGTGGTGGTCTTCCCATCGGCGCGGCTGGCCAGCTGCTGGTGCAGCCGGTCCCAGGCCGCGGCCCGGGCGGTGCCGTACCGGGTGGCCTGGGTGACGGTGGTCACCGCCGGGACGGGCCAGGTTCCCCGGTCAGCGCTGAGCTCGGCACCGTGCCGGAGCGGCAGGCCGTTTGGTGCCGGGCAGGCGCGGCGGGGCGGGAAAGTACATCACCCGGTCGCTGCGCAGCCGCCCGGTTACCTCCACGGGCAGGTGGCGCAGCAGCCAGGCCAGCCTGGTCAGGTCATAACCTGCGTCGAAGACGACCAGGATGTCCGGGTCGCCGTCGCGCCAGTGCCCGGCGGCGATGATCCGTTCCGCGACCTGGCGGATCTGCGCGGCGGTCACCGCGGTCGCGTCATCGGCCGGGCCGAGCCGGACCGCATCCAGCGGCAGCGTCCAGGAGGTGCGGCCCGGCTCCAGCGCCGCCACGAACGAGTACGGCCAGCCCGGGATCAGCTGCGCGTTGCCCTTGCCCCGCGCGTAACAGTGGCAGAACAGCCGGTCGGGGCAGGTCGCAGCGTCCGGCCGTAGCCAGTTGCTGACGTCGGCAGCCAGCCGGATCCGGCCGTCATCCCAGCGCGGCAGCGGAAGTGACGCCAGCGCCCGCCGCAGCCGCACGACCTGGACCCGCCCGGCATTGACCGCGTCATACAGCGCCCCGTGGCCGCGGCGGCACTCCGGCTCCAGCGACAGCTCCGCCAGCATGTGCACCCGCTCTGGCCGGCACAGCACCGCATCGCACGCCTCGAACAGCGCGTCCCGGCGCCTGGCCAGGCACCGGTACAGCTCGCCGCGGAACACCGCGAGCATCCCGATCGCCCGTTCCTCATCCGGCAAGTCCTGGACCGCATCCTGCGGCCAGGCCATACTGAACGCCACGGCCACCGCCTCCGCCATCGGATTCCGTCAGACAGAACCGAACGGTGTCGCGGTGGCCGCCTGCTGTCACGGCGACACGCCAGACAACACGGACAAAGCCAGTGAACAAGACCCTCAGAGGTTAAATAACAAGCCAAGGGCGGGTCGGAGTCGACGGTGAAGCTGGCCAAGGCCAACCTGGTCCCGACGGAGGTGAACCTGCGGGCGGCCTACGGCAGTTTCGGCGAGCTGGAGGCCGCGTGCGCTGCGTTCTGCGAGGAGGTCAACGCGCGGCCGCACCGGATCACCCGCCGGGCGCCGGCGGAGATGCTCACCGAGGAGCGGGCCCGGCTGCACCCGGTGCCCGCGGCGCCGTTCACCGCGGCGCTGGGGGTGGCCCGCCGGGTGGACATGATGTCGCTGGTGACGTTCGAGGGCGGCCAGTACTCGGTGCCGCACCAGCTGGCCGGGCAGCCGGTCTATGTCCGCCGGCACGGCGAGCACGTCGTGATCAGCCACGCCGGCCCGGACGGGGCCGCCGAAGTGGCCCGGCACCTGCAGACGTCGCCGGGCAGCCCGCGGGTGGTGGATGCGCACTACCCGCCCGCCCCGCCCGGGGCGCTGAACCGGGAGCCGAAAGCCCGCACCGGGGCCGAGGGCGAGTTCCTCGCGATCGGGTCCGGCGCCGGGCTGTGGCTGGCCGAGGCCGCCGCAGCCGGCACTGCCCGGATCCGGGCCAAGATGGGCCAGGCCGTCCAGCTCGCCGCCCTGCACGGGGCCGTGGCTGTGGACCGGGCACTCGGCCAGGCCGCCGCGGCCGGCCGGTTCGCCGACGGCGACCTGGCCTCCATCCTGGCCCACCAGGCAGCCGCCGCGCCCGGCGAGCCGTCCCGCGCCGGGGAAGACCGCACCCTCGCCCAGGGCACCGGCGGCTGGGCCCTCCGCGACGGGACGGAGGCAGGCCGGTGACGCTCCGCAAACCCGGCCAGGACGCCATCTTGACCGCCGGCGACATCGCCTTCCTCCGCCAGGTGCTGGTCAGCTGCACGTTCGCGCTGGCCTGGGCCGGAGCCCACGCCGGCCCGGATTACCACCAGGCCCTCGGCGACATCACCGGAGCTGCCGGCCGCTCCCGCACCGCCGGATCGCTGTATTCCGACGTCTGCCTCGCGATCGACTACCTCGACTTCGCCGGGCCCGCCGGGAGCGCCCGGTGACCGCCGCGGCACCGGCCCCGCCGCCGCTGGACGAGGGCCTGGAACGGCTGCTGCGCCGGATGCGGCTGCCGTACATGCGCCGCGCCGCCCCGGAGGTCATCGCCACCGCCAAGGCCCAGCGGTGGGACCCCGCCGAGGTGCTCCGGGCGCTGCTAGCAGAGGAAGTCGCCGGCCGGGACCGGTCCTCGCTGGCCACCCGCCGCGCCCGGGCCGCGTTCCCCACCGGCAAGACGTTCGACGCCTGGGACCAAACGCTGTCGTCAGTACCCGCCCCCACCCAGGCGGCGCTGCGCACCCTGGAATGGGTCGGCCGACACGAGAACCTCGTCGTCTGCGGACCGTCCGGGACCGGCAAGACGTTCCTGCTCGAAGCCCTCGGGCAGGCCGCCGTCGAGGCCGGCAAGAACGTCGCCTGGTTCACCCTCGAACAGCTTGGCGCCCTGGTCCGCCGGCACCGCGCCGACGACTCGGTGACCAAGGCCATCACCCGCATCCTGCGCGCGGACCTGGCCGTGGTCGATGACATCGGGCTGCTTCCCGTCGGGCCTGATGCCGCCGAGGGACTCTACCGCTTGGTCGATGCCGCATACGAGCGCCGCTCGGTTGCGGTCAGCTCCAACCTTCACCCGTCCGGATTCGACGAGCTGATGCCCAAGACATTGGCCACGGCCACGGTCGATCGGCTGATGCATCACGCGCACGTCTGCCAGACCGCCGGCGAGAGCATCCGGCTCACCCAGGCCATCGCCGGGCAGGGGGTGGTCCCGCTGAGCTAGCCGACTGGGCACGTCTGGTGGCCATCACTGGGCAGATCCGATGGCCACCAGCGGGCACTTCTCATGACCGCCACCGGGCAGTTTCTAATGTCCCTTGACACTCGACCCCCATATGTGGGATTCCTGCTCCCAGGCAGCCCTAGATCTTCGGGTGCCAGAGCCCTGATCGGGGTTTGCGCGACGGGCTGATTTATGCAGACTCGCCGGTCAAGCGCCCACCGAAACCTGGGCAAGCGAATGCGCGCACAGTCCCATTCTGCGTGCGAATGCACGTCTCGTTGCTACTCTTCTGTGGCGCGCCCGAATGGGTGATCTGTTCGGTCGGTTCGCTCCCGGCTCCTGCCGGCATAAGCGAAGCTGTGTGACCCGTTCGCCGAGTGCCAGCCGGTGGCCGCCGGGCATCTCGACCACGAAGTCGCGCAGGCCCCATGGATGGTCAGCGAGGCCGGTGACGATCCGCGCGCCGCGGGCCGCGCACTGCTCATGCAGGTCATCAACGCCGGTGACGCCGATGTAGGCAGCGGTGGTGGCGTTGACGCCAGGGGTCGGCGACTGCACCAGCGCCAGCCCTGCCGCGTCGCGCCGCAGCAGCACCAGACCCATCGCGGGCTCGTCTACCTCGACCTCGAACCCAAGCAACTCACGCAGGAACGCGGCGGCGGGCGCAAGATCGTCAACCTCCAGATTGGGCCGGCAGCTCAAAAACTCGATCACCGCCTCATGCTATGGGCACCCAGTCGCCCATACCCGCGTGCTGGCCAGGTGGTTCCGGGTGATGCTCCCAGGGCTGGGGGATCCCCGGAACCGGTGGCCGTCAGGTGGCGGGGGCGACGGCGATGATGCCGAAGGTTTCGCCCTGGTTGCCGGTGACGACGGCCATGCGGCCGATGGGGCTGTCGCTGGGGGCCATGATGACCCGTCCACCGAGGCTGGTGACCGTGGCGGCGGCCGTGTCGGTGTCTTCGACGGCGAACCAGGTCAGCCAGTGGGGCGGGACGTCCTCGGGGACGCCCATGCGGGTGTCGTCGGCGATGCCTCCTGCGGGGTCGGTGCTGCCGGGAATGGCGAAGGTGACGTACCCCTCGTCCTGGCCTGTGGGGGACATGGGGGTGTAGGTGTAGCCGAACACGTCCGCGAAGAAGGTCCTGGCCGCCTCGTAGTTGCGGGTGTGCAGCTCGTTCCAGCAGTACGCGCCGGGCTGGTTGAACACGCCGGCTCCGGTGTGGTCCTTGGCCTGCCACAGCCCGGCTGCTGCGCCGGCAGGGTCGGTGAAGACGGCCATCCGCCCGACGGTCATCACATCGAACGGGGGCATGAGCAGCCGGCCCCGGCCGCGGTGACCTTCGCGGCGGTCGCGTCGGCGTCGTCGGTTGCGATGTAGGTGGTCCACACGCTCGGCATCGGCTGACCGCCGGGTTTGGGCCCGATCCCGGCGGCGGGCTTGCCATCGAGCAGTGCCATCAGGTAGCCGCCGGCCCCGGGCGGGCTGTCCTGGACGTCCCAGCCGAGCAGCTGGGAGTAGAAGGCACGGGCAGCCTGCGGGTCATCGACCTGACAGTCCGCCCAGCACGGAATACCTGCGGGCCAAGGAGTGTCGCGAGTAGGCATGAGTCCCCCTCTAGGTCTAGGTGAGCTCCCGGATGGGAGCGGCCCGCCTAGCACATCACACCGCACCGACACCACGACACCGGACGCGGACGGAACCCCAGCCAGGCCCCATCAGCACAACCTGGCAAGCCGGCCCCTGGCCCGTGGGGAACACCTGACAGCATCACTCCTTACCGGCGCCAGCACAGAACTGCATGATCGGCGTGCTCCCGCCCTAGGGGTACGCGGTGCCGCGGCTTGGCTCGATGGCCGCCGCGCGTGCCATGCTCGATGAACTTGCGGACACGAGCCAGCGCGTCATCTTCGGCACCAACCGCGACGCTACGGTCAGCAGGCATTGTTGGGCTGTACCGCCAGGTGGACCGCAACACCTCGCCGATCGGTGCGGCGCAAACGCCGGGCCGGGCTGGCAACCCTTGGAGGCTGGACAGCGATGACCACCGATTTCCGCCCTGCCCGTTGGCGCGATGACCTGCCGAGCGTGGAGCGCTTGCTCAGCTTGTCCGACAACGTGATCGCCTTCGCCCTCACCTTGCTAGTCCTGCAGGTGACGGTGCCACCCCTGTCCCAGGTCGCCGATCCCACCTCGGCCGCCGACCTGGCCGCCCAACTCGCCAGTCAGACTGGCCACCTGGTCAGTTACGTGATCGCGTTCTACATCATCGCCCAGTTCTGGTTAACCCACCGCCGGGTCTTCCGCCACGTAGTCGGCCACCGGGACAGCCTGGCTTGGTGGAACTTCGCGTTCCTGGCCACCATCACGATCATGCCGTTTACCAGCAGCCTGCTGGGCGAATACCGTTGCAGCAGAGTGCTTGTTAGCGCTCATGCCACAGTCCTGCCTTGCGGCGGGACGGTCCCGGTCTGACCCGTGTACGCGGTGCCGGGTTGACGTTTCGCAGCCACCAGCGACCCGGGGGTCGTCTTACGGTCGGCTCCACGTCCGTTGCTGTCCGGGCCACTCCCGGCCAGTTGACGCTTACCGTATTCGGCGAGGTTCACGGCGGCGTTCCGGTCCCGGTCAGCGACCAGCCCGCACGCCCCGCACACGTAGGTCCGCTCGGACAGGAGCAGCTTGGTTTTCACCGCTCCACAGCCTGAGCATGTCTTACTACTGGCGAACCACCGGTCTGCGACTATCACAGCCCCGCCACGCCAGGCGGTCTTGTACGCGACCTGCCGCCGGAACTCAGCGAACGAGGCATCCGCCACGTGGCGGGCCAGCCGCCGGCTGGCGAGCATCCCATGCACATTGAGGTCTTCGATCACCAGCGTCCCGAACCGGCCGGTCAGGTTGGTGGTGGCCTTGTGCAGCGCGTCCCGCCGCTGGTCGGCGACACGGCCCTGAACCTTCCCCAGCGCCACCGCGGCGCGGCGCCACCGGTTCGACGGCGGCTGCCGGGCCCGCCGGTCCGGGCCCCGCCGCCGGCACACGGTGCGGGACAGGCGGCGGACCTTCCGCAGCGACCTGCCCAGGTGCCGCGGATTGGGGATCTGCTCCCCGGTGGACACGACGGCGAGGGTCTTGATCCCCAGGTCGACGCCGGCCACCGCGCCCGGGTCGGCCGGTGACGGCCGGGACACGTCCTGCTCGACGGTGAACGCGGCGAACCAGCGGCCCCGCTCAAACCGCACCGACACGCCCAGCACCCGCGCCGTCCCCGCCACGACCAGATCAGCGAGCCGGGTGCCGGGCTCGTGCAGCTTCACCCGGCCGATCCGCGGCAGCACCGCATGCCGGGCCTCGCAGCGGAACGCGCCGGTGGTGAACCGGATCGACGGGCGGGCCGTCCGCCTGGACCTGAACCGGGGAAACCCGGCCGACTTGCCTTTCCGCTGCCCCTTACGGGAGCCGGCCCAGTTTTTCAGCGCCCGCGCGAGCTGGTCCAGGCCGGTATTGAACGCCTCCTTCGAGCACTGCGCCCACCAGGGCGCGGCCGTGCCCTTGGCGGCGTTCCAGTCTTTGCGCAGCGAGTACAGCGACCATGAGATGGCGGGGGTCAGGTCGCCGCCGGTGATCCCGTAGGTGGCTTCCGCCGCCCGCTGATCCATCACGGCTTTCACCCGTGCCAGGCCCCAGTTGAACGCCACCCGCGCCGCACCCGCATGCGACCGCAGCGCCCGCTCCTGCGCCGGGGTGGGATCCAGCGCGAACCTGTAAGCGAGCAAGCCGGTCATGCTGGGCCGTCCGTTGAAGTCACGGCAGCTACCGCACGCGCGGCCCGGTTCGCGGCGGCACGCCGCCCGTACAGGCGGGCGCACAGGGACGTGAGGATCTCGGTCACGTCCCGCACCAGGTCATCGTCTACTCCGGCCGGGTCCACCACGAGCAGCCCGCGCCCGGACGCGGCGAGTGCCGCCTCGACGTACTCCGCGCCGAACCGGGCGAATCGATCCCGGTGCTCCACCACGATCATGGTCACGGACGGGTCGCGGAGCAGGGCGAGGAACTTACGGCGCTTGCCGTTCAGGGCGGATCCGGTTTCGGTGACCACGCGGCCGACCGTGATGCCGCGCCCGGTCGCCCACGCGGTGACCCGGGCCACTTGCCTGTCTAGGTCGGTTTTCTGATCTGCCGACGAAACCCGGGCGTACACGACAGCGCTCCCGGCATTGCCCGGGGCGGGAGTTTCCCCGACGAGGATCAGGCCGCCGACCCGGCGAGCCTGGACAGGCAGCATGCCCGCAGCGAACCAGCGGCGCGCGGTCGCATACGAGACGCCTTGCCGCTCAGCCCACTGCTTCAGGTTCACGCGACCATCATAGTAAGCTGTTGAGCGCTATAGCACGCGACGCGCCAAACAGTTTATCCCCCAGCAATCCGCTGGCGGTTGACATCTTCGCGGCCAACCTGCTGCTCGCTGTCTTGGCGACGCGGGCGATGTTCGTGTTGGGGCGCCAGTGGGACCTGCTGGCCGGGGACACCGACGCCCGGGACGTATGGGCGCTGCGGGTGCGGGCGGCCGCGATCGTGATGGTTGTCGCCTTGTCGGCCGGCCTGGCGTGGGTGAACACCACAGCCGCCAAGTACTGCTGGGTGCTGATCCCTGTCGTGCAGTGGGCCGCGGAGCGCCGATCCGCACGGCCCACCTCACGCAGCGGCCCGCCCGGTACACCTGGCCAGTAGCCAACACTCAGCGGCCCGGTCTCAGCGGCCGGACACAGGCGCCCGTTCGCTTCGTCCCTTCCTAGCCGGGGCCGCCCGGCATGCCCACCGCGGTGGGGTCGGCAAGCTGCAGGCGCTGCGCCCGTTGCAGGACGAGGGCCCGCTGAAAGCCCAGGCTGACGGCCAGGTATAGAACTATGGTGGCGGTCCCCAGGCCCCTGGCGCCGGGACCATGTGCAAAGAGGATGTCATAACCCAGGTGGGCGGCCAGGGAGGCAATCCACAGGACGGCGGTCAGCCAGTTGCCCTGCGACCAGGTTTGCCCGTCTTGAAGCCAGACCCGGATCGTGCTGGCCCGCAGCGCGCCGAAGATAGCCGCGAGCACCAGGCTGCCGCCGATGGCGGCGAAGGTCAGCGGGTGAGCATGATTTCTGTTCAGGAACTGGACGGTCTGCAGCAGGCCGATGATCATCAGGATCGCGATGAGGCGCAGGGCGGAGGCGTTGACCGGGCGGGTGGACAACTGCCGGTAGATCAGCAGGACCAGGACAGCGATTCCCAGAATGATGTCGAGTAAAAGCACGGTTATCACCCCTCGGGTTGTGACGGCCCCCCCGGTGGCTCACCACGGGCCGCATATTGAAGAGGGGCCCCATTCCACGGTACGGTGGCGCGCCCCAATCTGGATATGCCCCGCCAGCCGTCAGCCTTGACGTCGGTCACGGCCCCGAGGGAATGGCAGCCACGAGGACGCGGCAGGACCAGGAAGCCGCAGCTCAATAGCCTGTTATGTAAACCAGTTTGTAAACCGGACGCGGTGAAACGGAGTGAGACAGGGGAGACGGAGCCGACGAAGCGCACCGTGATCTGTCGCGTCCGCCGAGGTCACTGCATCCGCGAGAGACTCTTCCGAGACGTCGGAAACGTTTGTCGTACGGCTCATCACCCAGAGGTCGCAGATTCAAATCCTGCCCCGCTACCAGGCAAAACGGCCTTCCGTACTTTGTGACCAGAGGGCGGTAAGTCGGCTCGTCCGTCATAATCCACGTTGGCTGGGTCGGCTCCAAGGGCCTCAACGAGCACGAACACATGGCCATCGAGCTGGCCGAGGAACGCGGCAGGCGCTCAGCTTCGTAATCACCAGGACCAGGGCGCCGGGGTGCCAGCCGTCAAGCACGGCCGGGAGCTGAGGATGGCTATCGACGGGTAGCCGCGTTACGCTTCCCGTGCATTGTGCTCGTGGGGAGGCGCCGGGGTGGCAGGGCCAGGTGACGAGATAGCGGCAGGCGCGGGCGGCCGCGGTCGCCTGCGGGCCTCGCACGCTGACTGCGAGCAGGTGATCGAGGTGCTCAAGGCCGCGTTCGTGCAAGGACGGCTGGACAGGGACGAGTTCGAACTGCGGGTCGGCCGGGCGCTCGGGTCACGGACCTACGCGGACCTGGCCGCCCTCACTGCTGACATCACCTCCGCCCGGCTGACCAGAGCCCGGCCGCTGGAGGCCGCCAGGAAATCGACGAACAAGAAAAAGAAAGCAGTCGCGACGCTTTCCTGCGCGACCCTCGCGACAGTGGGCATGATGGCCGCACTGCCGCCGATACCGGACGGGTCGACTTTTGCCGTACCGGTCCTCGTGGTCCTGGTCGTCTTGTTCGGAGCCGTGTCGACAGGCTGGCTTCTGCTGCTCCACGCATGGCTTGACGAGCGCGCTGGCAAGAAGGCCGCGCAGGGGCTGCCACCGGGCGCAGGCGGTGAAGCATCCCGGCGCCTGGCACCGGCCGACCCGGCCGCGCAGCTCCCGCCGGTCGATCGCGGTCCGCGGCAAGCGGCCGAAACTACACCGATCCGTTACCCCCGCCCGGCATTGCCCAGCTGGTGGCCACCGAAACGAGGGCACCCCCTCGGAGAGACATACCCACTGCCCACACAGTTGCGATACCGCTCGTAATCGGCGGTGCGCCACGGACACTGGCAGCAGTGCGCACGCTAACCGGAAAACCGCTAGTCCGCAGGCAAACGCTGCGCCCGTGATCTGAGGCGCTTGCGGAGCGTGGGGCGATTTTCAGGCCGCGTGGGGTGAGATCTGGACGATGAGATCGGCGTCCAGGGCTCCGGAGATCCGATCGAGCAGCGGGATGGTGGGTATGACGCCACCTGCCTCGAGCCGGGACAGGGCGGGTTGCGTCATTCCAGCCCTGGCAGCGAGTTCGGTCTGGGATAGCCCGAGGGCCAGGCGGCGCTCACGGACAGCCTGGCCGATGAGGAAAGCCCGCTGCGCTTCGGCGTAACCCTCGCGATACTCCGCGCTGTCCCGGCGGTCACGGGCCAGGTCGTCGTAGGAGCTGTGGCCGGCGGTCATGTCAGGGCACCTCCCGGTCGAATGTGACGTGTGCTGGCCTGTGCTCGGCCTCGCAGACCTTCTGGGCTTGCAGAGCGCGGCTGACCTCGGCGGTCTCGGCGCTGCGTGTCTTGCGGAAAACGGTCAGCAGGATGACGCGACGGCCTGGCGCCAGCCAGTAGGTGACCCGGGTCTGCTGAGTGAGTAAGTGGAATCGCAACTCGCGGACCTTCCCGCCGAGATGCCGGGCGTAGGGCTCGCCGAGCGTCTCGGCCTGTTCGGCGAGCAGGCCGACCAGGAAGTCGACCCGGCCGAAATCGCGGTCGCTCAGCCCGGCCAGCCAAGATCGGACCTCCGGCTCGACTTCGACGGCGTATAGCCCGCTCATGCATCACATGCTATATGTATTTGGTGCTATAACGTACGCCCGCTCGAGATTCCCGAGGTCGGGCCCGTTCGGACCTAGCCTCACCTCGGGATCACGAGACTGATCACCTGGTCGGCCGGCCGGTCGTGTGCACGGATTTGTGCACGAGACACTGTGAGACGGGCGCGAACGGGGGAGACCAGCCCTGATGCCCGGCGACATCGGCAAGGCATTCGTCCAGCACTGAGCGTTGTCAGGAGCCGTAGCGGGACAGCTGAGACGGGCGTCGTAGTGCTCATAACCCAGAGGTCGCGGGTTCAAATCCTGCCCCCGCTACCAATTTCCGCAGGTCAAAGGCCCTTTTCCAGCGCGGAGAGGGCCTTTTGCGTGCCAGGCACTGTAGTAAAAGGTGTAGTAGGAGCAGGGCTCCGTGCGGCCTGGCGGCGAGACGGGATGACACGGGATGAGACAACCTGGACGTGGCGGACGTTGCCGCCCCCCATCTCTGGGTGCCTGGCCCGGAGGTACCACCGGCACCCACCGCCCTCTTCCCGTCCGTGCTGGACTAGCCGGAATGCGCGTAGCCGCAGCGGGTTACGTCGGCCCGCCGGATGCCTGCTCGCCGCTTCCGGTCACTAGGGAGCGCGAGGACCAGCCCTGCTCGGGTTGATCAACGGAGTTGCGGACCGGGCGGTGCCGATGCGGCGACGTACTCGTCCCGCACATTGCGCAGTATGGTCGGCTTGCCTGCAACCTGCGCGTGCAGCCGCCGTTCTGTATTTACAGAGGCGAGGCCGGGCTGCAAGGCTGTGCAGCACAGATTGAGGTGTTTGGTGCGGCGCCTGCGTATCGGCCGGATCACTGGGTGTCACGGTGGCGGCGTGATGCCGGAACCACCGTTGGTGAGATTGACTCCGATCAGGCGGTGAGCTGGTTTGCGGGGTTGTCGGGCATCCATTCGATCAGGACGGTTGTGGCGTCGTCGGAGAGGCGCCCGTGCTGGTGGTCGAGGATGGCATGGTTGAGGCGGCGGAGGGTTTCGGGGGCGGGGGCGCCGCTGGCACTGTGACGGATAATGACGTTTTCCCAAACGACTTTCACGTGATCATCTGGTCCGAAAATCAGACCTCAGCCGGGCATGCCTTTAGAGCCGACGGCGGTTTGTGCCGTCGGCTTCCCGGCGGTCTGCGCCGGGCGGGTTGCAGGGGCGGTTAGCTGGTGGCGCGGGTGATCAGCTCGCCGGTTTCGGGGTCGGCCTCGGGTGCGAGGGGCTCGATGGTGACCTTGTAGCCGAGGCGCTCGAGGCTGCGGACGTGGCTGCTCGCGCGGCGCCTGGTGCGCTCGCGCTGCTCGTAGTAGCCGGCGCCGAGATCGCGGTACTCGGCCTCGGGGTCGGACAGGAGGACGTGGGCGATGACAAGCTGGTCTCTCATGATGGCGCCCTGGGCTTTTTTCTTCGGCATGCGGGTGCACAGTCGCCGGTACTTGGCGGCGAGAAAGGTCTGGGTGCGCCCCGCTCCGGAGGCGGCCTCGCCGAGGGTGCCGCCGATGTAGGGGTTGCCGCGGCCGGTGGCGTTCTTTCCCTTCCGCCGTCCGGCGGACTCCCGGACGCCGGGGGCGAGCCGGGCCCAGGAACACAGGTGCCCGGCGGTCGGGAAGGCGCCCATGTCCACGCCGATCTCGCCGATCAGGTCCTGGGCATTGGTGACGCCGAAGCCCGGGATGCCGTCGAGCTGGGCGACCTGCCGCTCGTACGGCTCGCACAAGACAGCGATCCGCTCGTCCAGCACCGTGATCCGGGCGGTGGCATGGTCGATGTTGTCCAGCATCATCTGCAGGACGAAGGCGTGGTCCCCGGTGAAGAACGAGCAGTCCAGGGCCTCCCGCAGCTGGGCGATCTTCCGCCGCATCCGGGTCCGCGCCATCTGCGCGAGGACTTCCGGGTCGCGCTCGCCGGCGATGATGGCGCGCAGCATGTCGCGGCCGGACACGCCGTGGATGTCGCTGATCACGGACGACAGCTTCAGGTGCGCGTCCTCCAGCAGCTTCTCGCAGCGCGCCTTCTCGGCGGTGCGGGCCTGGATCAGCCGCCTGCGGTAGCGGGTGTGCGTGCGGAGCCGCCGGATGTCCTCCGGCGGCACGAAGCTGCCCGCCGCCAGCGACCCCTGCTCGGTAATCCTGGCCAGCCAGGCGGAGTCCAGCCGGTCGGTCTTCGGCCGCCCGGGCAGCGCCTTGACCTGCGACGCCTGGTAGAGCAGGCAGTCGAAACCCTCCCGCTCCAGCAGGAAGTAAACCGGCTTCCAGTAGTCGCTGGTGGCCTCCATCCCGGCCCGCTCCACCTGCCAGCAGCGCAGCCAGTCCGCCATCTCCAGCAGCTGGCGGCGGGTGGTGCCGAACTCCCTCGTCTCCTGCTGCCGGCCACCCCGGCGAGTGTCGCTGGGCACCCGGATCGTGACGCTTACTACCTGCTTGCCGATGTCGATCCCGGCGGCCCGCTCGCAGAACAGCGGCTCGTCCCCGGCCTCTTCCATTCCGGTCTCCTATCATGAGAATGCGGTAACGGTCGCGGCCGCCCGCGGGAGCAGGGGGCAAGCGGAAATCTGGTCCGCGGGCTCGAAGCGCCAATTCACAGCCCTCAAGACAGCTCCCGGCGTCAGGCTTGTGCCCGGGGTCGGGCCCGCCATGATGATTCGACGTCAGCGGACGGCCGCACCACCGCATCCTCCACCTGCGCGTACACCCGCAAAGGCGGAAACCCCGCACAAGCCCGCCAGGCCCGGCCACGCAGCGCCAGCAACCCCAGCCAGCCGCAGACCCGCAGCTCCCGGGATTTTCACGCCATCACGGCGTCCCCAAGGCACCCGGGGCTTGTGCTCGAATAGCACCAGGACAAGCGCAGCCCTGGCGATGAGGCCGATTCTTCCGGGGCTGGCAGTGACATGCTGCAGGGTGCGCCAGCGCTGGGTGAGCAGCGCGAAGCCACGCTCGCCCAGGCAGCGCACCGAGCGGAGCAGGGCGTTGCGGGCCCGGGTGCTGATGTCCAGCTCCTTGACCCCGGCGGCCTTCTTCACTGGGACGTGGACGCCGTGACCAGCACCTTCATAGCCGGGATCAGCCAGCACGGGCATGGCATCCAGGAACGGCCGCAGCACGCCCAGCACGTTCTCGCGGGCGGCGGCCAGGTCGTGGACATTGCCGGGAAGCACATCAGAAACCCACAGCGGTATCCCGGACGGGTAGAACAGGGCCTGGATGTTCCCGCCGAAATCATGGGTCTTGCCCGCATACCACAAGTCGATGGTCTTGCCCTTGCGGCTGGTGGTTTTCTCCCGGCACCGGTCGGTATCGACGACCTTGCCGTCCAGGATCAGGTACGGCGCGCCGGCGGCCAGGGCGCGTTCCAGGGCCTCCTGCAGGCCTGGCGCGCGGGCTGCGGGTACCTCGATGATCTCGTCCAGGTACCGGTACGCCGTCGACTGCGGCAGCCCGAACCCGCGGCCCAGTCGCGGGATATCGCCCTTGTCGCGGAACCACGCCAGCCCGAACAGTGCCTGCTTATAGCAGGTCAGCCTGCGGGTTCCTTTCCGTGTGCCGATCTCGCGGCGGTGCGCGGCCAGCAGCCCGGAAACGAACCGGACCAGTCCCGCGGGGACGTCGAGCATGACACGATAGGAGACCACGCGGAAGGAGACCACGCGGAGCCTCTCCCGGTAGCGGATGATCTTCAGCGAGACCTCTTCTACCGGGGGCTCCGCGCCTATCGGCTCATCTGCGGTTATGTCCGCGCGTCTGCCCGGATACCCCATTTCTCCCCGTGTGACCGACTCACCCTTGGTGAGAAAACCTCAATGAAGTCGGTGAGGCGTTCCAGGCCGAATTGGCTGCCGCGGGCGCGGCCTTCCACGACGCCATCGGTGTAGAGCAGAATCCGGTCGCGGGGTTCCAGATGCTCTGTATATACCGGGGGGCTGAGATCGCCGTTGTCGCTGGCTGGAGCTCTAGGAGTTTCGGCGATGCCGAGCGGCGGCCAGGGCCTGCGGAACAGTTCTTTGATCACTTTATTGTCGCGGATCAGCAAAGGGGGCGGGTGGCCGCAGGGGATCCAGGCCAGTTCGCCGGTCAATGCCATGTAGATGAGCGGTTTCGCGGGCTGCGGGGACCGGGCTTGCCGGTTACGGTGAGTGATTCCGGCGGGTGTGCAGCGGGTTCACGGCGCGACACGCGGGGAGGGGTTTTGCCCGTGGTTGCGGGCTTCCGGGAGGGACTCCCGGTAAGAGAAGAGGTGCTACCGCCCTTCGCCCCGGGAGTCCCTCGTGTCTTTGTATCCTGCCGTGCTGTTTCCCGCCACTCGCGCTGCCGTCGCGGACGGATGGCCGGACGGGCTTGCGGGTGCGGGGATCGTCGCGGTCCGGGTCGCTGACCTGGCCTTGCCGCTGCGGCGGCCGCTGCGGGAGGGAGACCGGACCGCGCTGACGGCGGCCGGCGCCGGGAAGATCCGGACCGGGGACCTGGTGGTGTTCCTGAAGCCGGTCGCGGTCGCGCCGGCGGTGGTCCGCCGCGACGGGAAGGTGCAGGCCGGGGGGCATCCCACTGACCACGCCCGGCTCGGGATCATCGAGCAGCGGCTGGACGAGATGACCGGGCGGCCCGGCGTGATCAACCTGGTCGCGGCGGAGACCGTGCCGCGGGGGAAGGTCAAGGGCAGCGCGCGGCGGTCGATGACGATGGCGGCGGCGCTGCGGGCGGTGCTGCTGATGGGCCTGATGCCGGACGCCGGCTACGGGGAGATCCTGTTCGCGCTGTTTGGCGACCTGGCGCTGCTGCCCTGGCAGGCGGAGTTCGCCGTCCCGGCGGAGGCCGTGCTCGGCACCTGGCGGCACGCGGCGGGCCCGGAGCCGCTCCTGCGGCTGCGGGACATGACCCTCGCCGCGTCGGACGCCGAGCACCAGGAGCACGACTACCGTGCCATCGAGATCGGTGACCTGCGGCTGGGCTCCATCGACGGGTCGGTGACCCGGATGCCGGACACGCCCGCGAACCGGGCGGAGTACGGGTCGTCGGGAACCGCCGATGACTCGGCTCCCTACCCGCAGCTGCGGGACCTGCCGGTCACCGACGCCTCCACCCGCGGCATGCTCGCCGTCGTGACCGGCCCGTCCGGCGGGGACAAGGCCGCCGCCGAGCAGGCCCTGCTGGACCGGGCCCTGACCGAGTACGCCTGGGTGTTCACCAGGAGCCGGCTGTTCGTCATGGATCGCAACTTCCCCGGAACCGCCCGGATCGCGAGGATGATCACGGTCACGCACGTCCTGATCAGGCTGAAAAGCGACATCAGGATCACGAAAATAGGGGACTTCCTGCCCGACGGGTCCTACATGGCTGACATCGGCGGCAAGGACCAGAAGATCCGGATGCGCGTCATCGAGTACTGCGTCCACGTGGACGGCCAGGACGTCCCGGAGATGTTCTGCCTGGTCACCGACCTCGGCGACTGGGACAAGTACCCGGCCGGCGTGCTGGCCGCCGCCTATAAGTGGCGGTGGGACGGTTCGGAGACCGCGCTTCGGGAGGCCAAGTCCCTGATCCGCGGCGCCGGCCCCTCCACCGGGCCCATCTTCCGGTCGCACTGCCCGGACATGATCGCCCAGGAGCACGCCGCCTGGATCACCGCCGCCGAGCTCGTCCGCGCGACCGCCCGGCAGGCAGCCCGGACCGCCGCCCCGGCCCGCAAGGGCAGGCGTGCCGGGCAGCGCGTCCACCCAAGGGAAATCTCCTTCACCGCCGCCCGCCGCGCCGCCGTCACCACCACCCGCAACGGAACCGCCACCGCCAGCCTGCCCGCCGCCCTCACCACGGCCCGGCGCAAGGAAGCCCTCCACGACCTGGGCAAGCGCCGCATCGTCATCGACCGGGACCGGCACCGCGACCGCAAAACCAAAGCCCGCCAGGCATTCCCCGCCGCCGCCGGACGCGGCACCGCCACCCGCAAGGCCCCCGCCACGATCACCGTCTGCGGCACCGCCTGAACCCCGTCCCCGCCAGCATTCCTGAGAACCCGCCGCCAGCCGGGGACGTGGAACCGGCCGCCCACCCGGAACGACATCCGGGCCGCCCCCATGCTCGCCAGAGACGATCACCCTCCGTAAAACACCCGCCGACACCGCCCGAAACCCCAAACCGCTCATCTACATGGCATTGAGTTCGCCGGTGGCGATGTGGACCGTACCCGCTTCGGTGGACACCCGGTTTAGCTGCCCGATTCGTCGGGAGAGCGAGAAATGGGTTCGACACGCCGCGCATTTACGCCGGAGTACAAGGCTCAGTCGGTAGCTTTCGTCATTGACGGCGGCCGTCCGGTTGCTGAGGTCGCCCGTAACATCGGCGTCCATGAGATGACTCTTGGCAAGTGGGTGAAGGTGGCACGAGATGCCGCGGAGTCCGGAAAGAATCCGGATGCGCCGCTGGGTGAGTCGGAGCGGGCCGAGCTGGCCCGGCTGCGGGCTGAGTCCAGGGATGATAAGTCCACGATCGCCGAGCTGCGGATGCAGGTGGAGTTCGCAAAAAAAGTAGCGACCTGGTTCGCGAAAGGCAGTCAGTAAGATTCGCTGCTATCGCGGGCTGGGCTGATGCGGATGCTTACCCGGTGTCATTCATGTGTGCCTGGCTGGGAGTTTCCCGTTCCGGCTATTACGCCTGGCGGGGCGCGGAGCCGTCCCAGCGGTCGCGGGACGACTGTGCGCTCATCGCGGTGATGAAGGAGGTTTATGAGGAGGCGCGGGGCAATCCTGGGGTGCGCCGGATGCGCGCGGGCCTGGCGGCGCTGGGCCACCTGGTGTCGCACAAGCGTGTCCATCGGCTGATGCAGGCCGCTGGCCTGCGCGGGCGGCATCCGCGAGCGTGGAAGCGGACCACCATCGGCGGGGACCGGCCGGTCCCGGCCCCGGACCTGATCGGCCGGGATTTCACCGCCGCCGCGCCCGATGCGAAGTGGTGCGGCGATGTCACCTACATAAAAACATGGGATGGGTGGGCTTATCTCGCGACCGTTATTGACCTTTATTCACGCAAGGTAATTGGCTGGGCTGTCGCCGCGCACATGCGGGCCAGCCTGGTCACCGCCGCGCTCGACATGGCTATCGCCGCCCGGAAGCCGCCAGCAGGTGTGATATTTCATTCTGACCGCGGCTGCCAGTATACGTCCTCGGTGTTCGATGCTTACTGCACGGAGAACAATATAAGGCGGTCCCTGGGGCGGACGGGAATCTGCTATGATAATGCTGTATCGCAATGCCGTTGAATTAGGCTGCAGGATGGAGCAGGCGGATCGTCGGCGGCGAGTTGTGGGAAATGTTCTTCTGTTCTCGCCGCTTCATCAGGAAAGCCGTATGTTGCGTGCGTTTCACTGCGCGGGGGCACGTGCGCTCCCGACGAGCCGGGTTCGGCCTCTCTGTGATTTCCTCAATTGCCTCCCGGACTGCCTTCGCGAGTCTCAGAGGGGGAAAAAGCCGCCTGCCCGGAAACCTGGCGGCGGATAACACGCAGCGTGCGGATGAACGACATTCTGTCCGGATCGAGTTCGGCCTGGTCGGCGGCTTCGCGCATTAGGTGCCGTATGCCGTAGTGGGTAAGGAGAAGTCCCCATATCTCCTGCTCGACCAATTCTGGCTTGCGGGAGCGCAAGATCATCCCCGCGCCGCGCTGGTGCGTCTTGAGCTCATCGAACACAAGCTCCGCCTCCCAGCGCTGATGATAAGCCACAGCAAGTTCGGTAGCCGAGATTTCATTCGGGTCTGTGATATTGGTGACCAGGGTTATGGTAGCTATTCAGCCTGAGTCGGGCCCTTCATTGCGGACGCCGAGATTGCCCGCTGACGTGTCGTGGGTGCGCTCGTCGGCGGGTGCGCGTGGTGGGGGCGGCGGCCCGCCGCGGGGCTATGGGGGTGCGGTTGCGGGCGGGAGCCAGGGGCCGTCGGTGAATAGCCGGGTGAGGGCGTCGAGGGTGTCGATGCCGCATTTGGCGGCGGTGGACAGGTAGGACTGAACGATCGCGAAGTCGGCCAGGCCGAGCAGGGTGCGCCAGGTCCCGCCGGAGGTCCGCTGCTGGACCTTGACCGGGCGGATGTCGCGTTCGGCCTGGTTGGAGGTGAATCCGACGGTCAGGTCGGTGGCGAAGCGGAGGATCATGTCCTCGTGGTCGCGGAACCGGCGGGCCAGCCGCAGCCCGTCTTTGGCGATCTGGGTGCGCTTTGCCTGGTTATCGGCGATGCCCTTGGCGACGGCGCCGCGGTACCAGGACCGGATGCGGGCCAGGCCGGCGTTGCTGAGGCTGGCCTGGCCGGCGGTGCGGGCGGCGGTGGCGGCGGCGTTGGCGTCGATGAGCAGGTCGGCCATGGACCGGGCCCAGACCTGGCCGCCGGGGTCGAAGCGGTACAGCCCGGCCAGGTCGCGCAGCCCGTGCGCGCCGCACCAGGCGTGCAGCGCGTCGGTGAGGTGCTCATATCCCTTGTAGCCGTCGCGGACGATGGTGCCCGCGTAGCCGGGCAGGATGCCGCCGGCGTCGATCGCTTCGCTGGTCCGGTCACCGGTGTGCATCGCGGTGAGGAACTCGGTGCACGCGACGTGCACGTAGCGCAGCTTCCCCGCGGCGCGGGCGGGGGTCTCGTCGGCGTATAGCACCGGGGCGGCGTGCAGCAGCTCCCGGGCCCGGTCCATGAACGGCGCCAGCAGCCGGGCGGCCTTGCCCCGGACGCCTGCCACGAACCCGGCCGAGACGTTCACGCCGGTCAGCGCGGCGACCAGCCGGGCGGCGCGGGCGACGGGCAGGTAGTGCGCGCAGACCGCTAGCGCCGCCTTCGCGTGCACTCCCGGCCCGTACTGCACCCACCCGGTCACCCCGGCCGGCGCCAGCCCGACCGAGATCTCCCCGCATTCCGGGCACTGCTTCGCGGCGACCTGGTACTCGGTCACCGCCGGCGGCGGGGCCGGGGATGCCTCGAACACCTGCCGTTTCTGCACCGTGCCCAGCACCGGCTCGCCGGTCAGGTCATGCCCGCAGCAGCCGCACGCGGCCGGCCCGCACAACACCGTGTCACCGGGATCAGGGGACTGCTTCAGCGTCGAGGACTGCGCGCCGGGCTGCTTGCCCGGCCTGCGCCCGGACCTGCCGCGCAGCGACCGGTCCCGCGGCTTCTTCTTGTACGGGCTGTCGGATGACGGCGGCTTGGATGACGTCGAGGAGTCCTTATCCAGCCGCCGCCGCAGTTCCTCTACCTGCGCGGCCAGCGCCGCGATCTGGGCGTCCCGCGCGGCCAGCTGCGCGGCGGCCAGCTCATCGCGGGCCGCGGCCGCCTCGCGCAGCCGCGCGTTTAGTTCCTCCAGCTCCGCGACCCGCGCCCGCAGCCCCGCCACCTCATCAGATGCGGGCACATGCGGCGTTCCGGGCACAAGCCGCACCCCACCACAGCCGGCGGACAGTTATCAAGACGACACCAGCGTAAGAAGAAGTTGTCAAGCGGTACGAGGCGAGTCTTGCGCTGATGGTGGTGACGGTTCGCGGCCTGGGGGTTCTTACTACGGGTGACGCTAGTGTCGCGTACGCGTGGTACGGGAGCGCGGGTGAGCGCATGACGAAGTCCGGCAGCGGCATGATGATCGCCGTGCCGCGGTTGCGGGGCCGCCCGTCACCTGGGTCTTCTCGCTCTACGTAGTGCAAGCGGGCTCGGCCTGCCCGCGGCAAGGCGGGCATGCCTGCTCCTACAGCGTTCAACCGGGCTGGTGAGAAGCTCCAGGCGACCGGGGGAGAGCTGCCCAGGGTGTCGGACGGGGCTGGTCCCCGACGCCGGGACGGGCTCGCTCTCCCCCTCGTCAGGAGGAAGGTCTTCAGGGCGCCGATGCTGGATCGAGGCGGTATCGCTGGTCAGGCAGCCTCCGCCGGGCGGGGGGCGTGCTGGGTGGCGGTCTGGCCGGCGGCGACGGCAGCATCCCAGCTGGTGCCGTGGACGACCATGGAGTAGATCCAGCGCAGCAGCGAGGCGGCGCAGGCGACGCGGGCCTTGGCGCGCCGCGCCCGGGCCGCGGCGGCCGCCGCGCTCGCCTGCCGGGTGCCGGCGGCGGCGTGCTCTGCGGGGTCGCCGGCGACCTGGGTCATCGCCTGGTACTTGGCGGCCATCACGGGGTTGAACTGGAGCATCGGCCAGACCATGCGCCACACAGCCAGCCGCAGTCCCGGCCGTCCCCGGCGGGAGATGTGCGCCTCGCCGAGGAAGGTGCCGGAGGCGTTATCAGAGGGGGACAGCCCGGCGTGCTTGACCAGCGAGGATGAGCTGTCGTAGCGGCGCGGGTCACCGGTCTCGGCCAGGATCGCCGCCGCGCCGACGGCGGTCAGGGCGGGGATGCCCGCCAGGCGGGACAGGCTGAGCTCGTCCAGCACGGCCACCATGTCAGCCTCCACGGCGCGCAGCTGGGCGCGGGTGCGCTGCAGGTCGCCCAGCTCGTCAGCGACCCGGCGCAGCAGCCCGCGCCGGGACCAGGCGACGACCCCCTCGGTAGCGGTCAGCGCGGCGAAGATCCGGCGGCAGATCGGGCCCCAGGCCTTGCAGGCGCCCCAGTCGCCGGCCGCGCCGCGGACCAGGGCGGTGAACGCCTCCTCGCCCATCCCGGCCAGCCTGCCCGGCTGCCCGCCGCACCGCTGCGTCACCACCTGCACCGCCGCCAGCCAGGTCCGGGACAGCAGCGGCTGAGCGCACGTCTCCATCACGGTCGGCCACGCGACGGACAAGAAGTCCCCGATCCGGTGCGCCGACGCGGTCGCCGCGGTGACCAGCTGCGCGCGGCGCCGGCCCAGCTGCCGCAGGTGCGCCCACGTCTCATCGAGCTCTTCGGGGATATAACAGTGCAGCTCGACCGCCAGCCGGGCAATCATCACGCAATCAGACTCATCGGTCTTGTGTGTCGTATAGTCCTGTTGCTCCCGGGCGATATGGGACATCAGCGGCTGGACGCACACCAGCGGCAGGCCCCGCTCCGCGCACAGCCGCTGCACCTGCATCCAGCGCGGCCCGGTCGGCTCGCACGCCACCGTCACCTGCGCGAACCCCTTCGCCCGCGCCTGCCCAGCCACCCAGTCCAGTGCCTCACCAAGCCGGAACGCCTTCACCCGGACCGTCTTCCGCGCCAGCACCCGCACATCGTGATCGATCACCGCGAGCGCCTGCTTATCCTCGGCCAGATCGATCCCGATCACCGCGCCGTCACGCGGCAGCAGCCCCCGCAGCCGCTCCCGCCGCGCATTCCGCTTCCGGTCTCCCCGCGTCATGCCGCTGCCGCTACCCTTACCCACAGAACGTCCTCCTCGCTGCGTTTGGGACACCAAGCCCGTACCACCGCACCAGGAGGACGTTCCTGTCTCAACCACATCCCTGCTCGACAACGGCCTCTAGCGCGTTGTCCTATTACTACGCCGGGCCGGCTTCGCGTAACCATCCAGCCCCCGCCCGCCAGCAACAACCGCACCCTCGACCACTCAGGCTGAATAGCTACGGGTTATGATCTCCTCGCCGTCTCCCCGGTCCGGGATCTCGTAATCGACGACCCGTACGTAGAATCCAGGAAGGTCGGTTATCTTCGCCAGTCCGTGACGAAGCCGGTACGAGTTCCTGGCCTTCTCCTTCGAATCCGCGATGAACGAGAGATAAGAGCCGTCGGGAAACCATTCCAGAACGGGCAATTCTACATTCGCCCCCACCCTGAATAGGGCGTCGGCACCGGCGTCAAGGACCATCTTGAAATTCGTGTAGCTGTAGAGTCCTGAGTCGACCATGACGAGCATCCCGGGCTCGACGGCCCCGCTCGACAGAATGCGCCGAGTCAGGGTCTCCTCGCCCTCTCCGTCTCTGCCTATTTCCGCGGCGACGATCGCGTGCGTGCCGCATTCCGTCAGTGCTGCCATCCGGACGAAGGGAAACGCGCTCCGTCCTTTCTTTCCCGCGTACCCGAAGTACTCGGCGTTCTCCTCGCTGTCCGGGGCTTCCATGCCGAATCCGTCGACCGCCATCACGCGTCGCCCGGCCAGCAGGCGCCTTTAGTCGACCGCATCGCGCACGGTACTGCGACGCGCTCGTAAAGCTCCCGCATTACCTTCGCGCCGAGTCTCTGCCGGGCGTGACACAGGCCTCCTGGACTGGGCGTTTCCCAGTCTTCCCGCCATGTGCCCATATAATCCAGCCCGTCGGCCAGCTTTCGCATGACCTCTTCGTAAGAGTCGCCGTAAAACAACGCCATGGCCATCACGAAATACACCATTACGCGCGCCGGGAGCTTATTCTTACGGATCTCCTTACGGCCTTCGGATGCGACTACCTCGTCCACTAGCTCACGCGGAACCAGTCGGGTGAGCGTCCCTATCCCAATGGCGTCAGTCAAGGATGACGGCATGTCGGTGCTGCTGGTCACGATCTCCGGCATTCCGCCAATCTAAGGGAGATGCTGTCATCCTGGCAACTATTAGCGCGTTGTCCACAGATTTCGGCGTGTCCGCCAGTGGATATGTGGAAACCCGGATCCGAGAGCCTTAATTCAACGGCATTGTGCTGTATCGGAATCGTTCTTCGCGACGTACAAGAAAGAGCTGATTCACACCCGCCCGTGGCCGACGCTGGCGAACCTGGAAAAGGAGACGTCCGACTGGATCGGCAACTATTATAATCTGGCCCGGAGGCATTCGACGCTCGGGTACTTGACACCCGGGGAATACGAACTAGGGTATAGGCAACTCAGTCAGTTGGCAGCCTAATTCGGTGTCCATAAAAGCGGGAACACTCCACTCCGGAAAGTATTCCGCAAGCTCGGCGTCACCTCACGGCGTCAGCTCGCCCACGCGCAGCTCAATCTCGTCCCCTAACGCCATAAGGATCGCCACCCAGAACTGACCCGATGGGGTCCGGGCGACGTCGACGTCGCGGCACGGTCCAGATGCGAAAGCCATGCGGTCCGGTACTGGCTGCTGCGCCCGTCCAGCCGCTGGGCCCCGCCCAGAACTGGATGGTATGCGCGCCTCCGGCGCTCGGACCTGTCAGCAAGCACCACGCGAATATTCGGCGTTCCGCACGCCCTGCCGTCCGTGACATCCCGGCGCGGTTACTCACCGTGTCGATGGCCGACCAGTCGCAGGGTCACGGCAACGGCTCCCGCCAAGTCGCACGCTCACGATCCTGTCGCTGGCGCGCGGAAGGGGACCCCCATGACCGTGCTCGCGATAGGTGACGCGAGATGCTCATGGCCAGCGTCGCATAACACCCGGGGACGCGCGGCAGTGAAGTTGCGCAAGCTCCGCGATCAGGCGGATACGCCGGAAGCCCAGCGTGACAGGCCCGGCTGATAGCCGCCGGTCTGGGCGCGACATAACTGGCACGAGCCAGACCAGCTCAGGCCAGCCGCGTGAGAGAAATGTGACTTGCCCGCTGTCCATGTCGCCGCTCATGATTTCCGGATGGACGGTGCAGTGAGGTCGTTCCAACCTGAATTGGCTGGTCAGCGGGCTGGTGTGGCCTGGGTTGGCGGTGCTCGGGCTGGTGGGAGCGGCTGGGCGTAGGTCATGATCGTCTGTCAGCGGATGGTGTGCTGGCGGGTAAGGACGAGCAGCGCGCGCAGCACGGTGGTGGCCTTAGCGGGGCTGAGGCGCAGCCGGGTGAGGATCCGCCAGTTCTTGAGGTCGCTGAAGCCGTGCTCGACTGGGGCGCGGGCGGCGGACAGGGCCTGGTTAGCGTGGCGCTGGGCGGGAGTGAGCTTGCGTGTCGCGGTGGCCTTGTAGCCGGTGATGATGACCGGATCTTCGGGGCCGGGGTCGAGCCCGGTGAAGCCGAGGTCGGCCAGGGCGCCGAGCCCGGCGGTGCGCAGGTGCCCGGTGATGTGGTCGTGGCGGGCAGCACGGATCTCACTGGCGGCGCCGCGGCGGGCGGAGGAGATCCAGATCAGGTTGCCTGCCTGGTCGGTGAGAGCGAGGAACAGCAGCCCGTGTTTCTTGTGCTTGCCGTTGTAATTCTTGCGGTTCGCGGTGCCGGTCCGGCGGCGGGTGGGGATCAGGGTGCCGTCCACCAGCACCGCTTCCCCGCCTTGTTTCTTGATCGCGGCCAGGGCGCGGTCCAGGCGGGGCGCGCGGGCGGCGAGCAGGCCGATGATCTCCCAGGTCCAGCGGCTGATGGTGGAGGCAGAGACGCCGTTGCCGCCGGCCATGTCAGCCAGCCGGTGGTCGTGGCGCAGCGTGGCCAGCACGATGAGGGCGATTCTCCCGGGCGGCAGCTTGCGCCACCGGGAGCCGATCTTCTTCAGGTGGGCGCGCAGCAGATCAGCGACGAAGGCGAGCGTCTGGCGCGACAGCGGCAGCGCGCACTGGCAGGCAAGCGGGGTGCCCTCGGCGGGCTGGATGGTTGTTGTCACAAGCGCCTAATGGCCCGCCGGGGGCTATCCCGGCAGGCAGCGGCCCCGCACCAGGCTCAGATCTCCGGAAGACCTGTGGCGCCGGGAGTTAAATGACTGGCTGCGGGATGATCTGGTAGGTGATGGGCCGGTTGTCGCCCGGGATGGACGGCGGCTCGGCGTTGATCTGGCCGGTGAGCAGGGCAAGGGCTCGCGCGACGCGGGGTGCGGCGGGTGCCTGGAGGGTGACCGTGATCGCGGCGGGGGCGAAGGTGATGGTCCCGGCCAGGCCGCGGATGATGGTCTCGCGGGTGACGGCCCGGTATTCGTCGTCGTCGCGCAGGTAGGCGTTGAGCTGGCTGGACAGCCAGTGCTCAGCGTTGTGGGCGAGCAGCCGGAGCACCATCTGCAGGCCCCGCCGTCCCGCGCGCAGCACCGCGATCCGGGCCTCGGGGTCGATCTGGTCTGCGGGCAGTTTCGCGGGAACCTGGTCCCGGGCGGCGGTCGCTGCCTGCAGTTTCTTCCGCGCGGCGGTGATCGCGTGGTTCACGTCCGGGATCGCCTTGTTCTTGGCTGCGGCGGTGGTGCCGGGGTCGGCGAGCAGCGCGGCCAGGGCGCGCTCGGCGGCGGCCAGGTTCTTGTCCGCGTCGCGGACGGCGGCGTTCGCGGCCTTGCGTGCCGGGTTCGCGGTTATCTTGGTGTTCACCGTGATTTCGGCGGCGTAATCGCAGATCTTGTCGATGCCGTAGTTCTCCGCCGCGTACTTGAGGAAGTTCTCCTCCCGCCACCGGGACTTCAGCCAGCCCAGGATGTCCGCCGGGCACGAATCGAAGTCGGAGGTCAGGATCTGCAGCACGACCTTGCCGTGTTCGAACAGGGTGAGCTGCCGGGCCTCGCCGTAGTCCTTGAGCTGGGCTTTCTCCTCGGCCCAGGCGACCTGCCGCTTCTTGCCGCCGACGGTCACCGGGGTGATGACCGGCAGCGCGGCGGGGACCGCGAGCGGCGCGCGGCGGTAGGTGACCCAGTGCACGTCCTGCTCGCGGCAGTGCGTGAAGACCTGCGGGTAGGCGCCGCCGCGGTCGAACCCGACCATGATCGTCGCACCGCGGCCGGCGGCTTTCTTCAGCTCGGACAGCGCCTTCGGCAAGGTGACGGTCAGCCCGGACGGTTCCCCGGACACGAAGCACACCGCCCGCCCGTCGTGGGCGGTGACGTGGGTGTCCGCGCGGCCCCTTTCCGCCCGGCCCCGCTTGTTGTTCCACCCCTTCGGCGCCGGCTTGGCGCCGGTGTAGGGGACGAAGTGGTCATCGACGTAATACACCCCGGACAGGACCGGGTCGGCGGCCAGCATCGCCGAGGCGAACATCCGCTGCACCTGCAGCGGATCGGTGCGATCCGCGATCGCGGCCAGCCGCGGGCGCAGCGTCCGCAGGCCCGGGAGCCGGGACAGCCCGGCCAGCGGCCCGGCCTCGGCGCCAGGCAGGTGCTTGAACTGCTCGGCCGTCGCCGCGCCCAGCGCGAAGCACAGGCTCACCGCCGACAGCAGCGCCACGTCACCGGGCCGGGCGTCCTCGCCCGCGGCGGCCTGCAGGATCTCCCCGGCCCCGGGCCGCGTCCCGAACGCGTGCAGCAGCATCGCCCCTGCGTACCGGGACGAGACCGTCACCGGCCCCGCGGGCCGCTCCGCATCCGCCGCTGGCCGCGGCGGCACGGGCTCTCCGGGACCGGGCTGCTCCTCCGGCTCCGGCTCCGCGGCCTGCGTGTGAGCGGCCTCCGGTTCCGGTCGCGGCGCCTGCGGCAGCGGGTCCTGCACGTGCGCACGGCCCAGCCGCCGCAGCACCGTGGACTGGTTCACCCCGAGCCGCCGGGCGATCTCCGCGTCCCGAACCCCTACGGCCCGCCACGCCCGTGCTTGCTCCCACGACGCATCATCTGTCTCCCCGGGCCGTCCCGCCGGGCGGACCAGCGCGGCCGTCCCTTCCCGCAGCGCCCGCTGCCGCAGCGTGGCCACGTAACTCGGGGTCAGCCCCAGCACCGCGGCCACGTCCTTCCCGCTGAACCCCAGCTGCCGCAGCGTCACCGCCGCCACGTGGCGCATCGCCGCGTCGTCCTCGCTGAACCGGGACAGCTCCACTGACCCGGCGAAGATCACCGTCTCCCCGCCGGCGTTCAAGCGGTGCAGATCACGCGGGCAGGGCATGCCCTCCAGGATGGCGGCAGCAGCGGCGGACATGCCCGCATTTTATCCTGATCTAACATATTATGCAAAGAAATGCGGACAGTAACCGCAGCTCACAGGCATGCCTTCCGGAGATCTGAGGCTCGGGTCAGGGCGCGACGGTGAACCTGCCGGTGGCGTTGCGGCGCAGCCAGCCGCGGTCTTCGAGCCGCTTGAGCCTGGCGCGGACGTTCTCGGCCTGGCGGCCGGTCACGTCAATGCCGGCCCGCTGGGCGGCCATCACGCAGGTCACCGCCCCGCCGGTCTCGGCCGCGACCGCGGCTACCGCCTCCAGCAGTGACCGGTAGTCATCTGGGAGGTCGCCTGTGCCGGATCCCTGGCTGCGCGGGGGCACCAGCAGCCCGAAACCCCGCTGCGCCGGCCCGGTGCCGCCCGGCTCACCGGCGAGTGCGTCATCGGCTGTCAGCTGGGTGATGACCTGCCCGGCTATCACCAGCCGTTCCAGCTCGCGCTCGGCATCGGCGAGCTGCTTGCGCAGCAGCTCGACTTCACCGGTCAGCTCGTTGACCCGGCCGGTGATCCGTTCCGTCAGCTCCATCCCGCCCCCAGGGGGTATTACCGTACGAACAGGGATGGACACAGACGATAACCGGCGGGTACCGCCAATCCGGTACCGACACGCCGGGCAAACCCGCAACCACGTCAAACGATCAGCAGCTACGCCCAGCCGCTCCCACCAGCACGAGCACCCCCCAATCAGCTCATACCAGTCCCCTGACCAGCAACTTCAGGTTGGAACGACCCCAGTGGGAGGAAGTACCGATGACAGACGTCTTCTTGCTCTGGCATACCTCGCACGCCTTCGGGCCAACGTATCCAGCACCTCGACGATGACCGAAGCCCTTTGTGCGACGAGCAAGCTGGTGATGACGCGAATCTTCTGGGCGTCTACTCCCAGCGATGCCGCTGCCCAGGCCAGAATCGAGTCTGCCCCGGACGCGGCCCGGATTCAGCGACGAACCTGATTGCGTCCGCATCACCCCGTCCACATTCGGCAAGGACGAATGGGCCGAAGGCTTCTCTCTTGCCGAATGAGGCGGCGCGCAGTCGTGCCATACGCGACAGCGACCAGCGGTCAGCCACTCCCGTGCCTTCCACTGCCGATGGCCAGGACCGGCGTTCCCGCCGATGAGGGCCGGACCGCGCTACCGATCTTCCAAACTGGGACCCGGCGTCAGGGCGTACTGTGCGGGTCTGCGCGGACGCTGTACAGCAGCCAGGTACAGCAACGGGCACGCATTACGGCGGATCACGGCGGACCTCTGGGGACTGCTGAACGCTTGCTGACCTGCGCATCCGCTGCGGTGCGCGTGAGCGTGCCAGTATCTGGGGGTCAAGGGGTCGCGGGTTCAAATCCCGCCGTCCCGACTGGTCAAACAGGTTTTTGGATTTAAGTTTCGGTAGCTAATCGGGGAGCCAATGGCTTCCCGGAGCAGGGGCAGGCCAGCTCGGTGGCGTTCGCCTTCAGGATGCGGTTCATGGCGCTGGCGTTATCGGTGAGGGCAGGCCGGATCTCATGACTGTAGACCGTCTCGGTGACCGCCGTGCTGCTGTGCCCGACCAGGTCGCTGATGTCCTCCAGCCGGACATCATGCGCGCTGAGGATGGACACGAACGAGTGCCGCAGTTCGCCGGGCGTCCATGCCCCGCCGAGCCGGGCGGCCCTGGTGATCTTCGGGAATTCCTTCCGTACGTGCCAGCGGTCCAGCGGCGTTCCGTCTTCGCGGCAGAACACCAGGTCGTGTTCCTGCCACATCTCTCCCGCCGCGAGCCGTTCGGCGGCCTGGCGGGTGTGATGCGCGCGGAGCGCCTGGACCGCCCGGGTGGGCAGCTTCAGCACGCGCCGGCTCTTGCGGGTCTTGGTGTCACCCTTGACCCGCACGGACCGGTAGACGGCCACCGTGCCGGCCTTGAGATCGACCTCATCCCACGTGATCGCTCGCGCCTCCTCGGTACGCACGCCGGCGAGCAGAGACAGGACCACGTAGGCCGCGAGCCGATGAGTGCCCGACTCGACGGTCTCCAGGAGCGCAACGGCCTGGCCTAGGGTCATCGCCTTGCCTCACTGATGACGTGCCGGGATCAGCAGAATGTTCGGCCGGAAGCTCAGCAGCCACGCCAGGGCTATCTGAGCTGGAGTAGGGCCGAGGCGAGCTGCGATGCTCGCGACCTGGGGGCTGGCGGTGCGCTGCAGCACGCATCCGGATCACCCATTAACTCAATGAGGATCACACGGTGGCCGTCTTCACGTCACGACGCCATGCTCACCAACGCAAATCCGGCCACCACACCAGCGGACATGCCAGCGCAGCAGCGTGTCCGGCGTCACCCACCGGCCCCTCCGCACAGGCCTGGGGAGCAGCCGGGTCAGGGCGGCGAGCACCGCCCGGTCGGCCCAATCCAGCTTGGGCTTAGGGTTCTGCCGCCGCAGCACCGCGACCTCCTGGCGCAGAACCAGCAACTCGGCGTCCCTCGAGGCCGACGAGCGTGCCAGCAGCGCCATCCACCCGGCCAGGCGGACGAACATCAAGTACAGCATCCGTACCATCACAAGCCAGCGATCCTGCCAGTCCGGCCGCTATCGCGGCTGGCATACTCACAGGTCAGTCAGGTATGCCTCGTTTCGGAACCCCACAGGCAACAGGGGCAACCGGCGGCGTGCGGGGCGCCGCCGCAGAAGACGTCCGCTAGTGACCTTGATCACTATCATGACCACACAAAAAGGCCACAGAAACGCATTCTGCAAGAGGCCCGGCTGCGTTCTTCTGGGCGTTCCGGGAGCGGCCGGTTACGGTCGGCCGATAGCGGCCCAAGCGCGCAGGTCAGCGTTGGAGTTCCCCGATAAACCCCACGGACGGCGGCCGACCGGGCAGCGCCCCCGCATCTCACGTCTGACCGCCGCCGTCTGCTTAAGCCCCCACCGGCAGGCCGAAAAGCGGGGCAATACGGATTTCTTTACCCACCTTTGACGGACTTGTATCCATCCGTTTATGCTCACGGCCTGTCAGGCGCTCCGAAGGCTGTTCGCACCAGGCGACATCAAAAAGCACCGCGTCCAGCCCTCTCCCGTGAGCGCGCCCAACCCCGGGAAGGAGGCCTTTTGGGCCGCCCAGGAAAACCCGCACATATCCGACGTCCGCACCGACTGGCAATCGCCGCCGCGCCCACGCTGTTCGGCTTGACCGCGGCGCTTAGCTTGTCGGCACAGGCAGCACCCGCGGGTGCAGCAACCGCCTCGGCTACCGCGCATGACGCTGTGGCCGCCGCCCACACGGACTCCTCGTCCGCCCGCCTGACGTCCGTGGCGCGGAACGCCGCGGCGCACGAGGCGCACGTGAAAAAGTCCGCCCCGCCGACCCGGTACACCGTCCGCTCGGGTGACTCGCTGGCTGCGATCTCCCAGCGCTTCTACCACAACCCGGACGCGTGGCCGGTGCTCTACTGGGCCAACCATCACCAGATCCACTGGGCGAACGAAATCAAGACCGGGCAGGTTCTGAACGTCCCGGTCAAGCCCGCGCGGACTCCCAGTCCGCCCGCGCTTCTCGGGCCCCCCGCGACCCCCGCCCCCGCGCCGGTGCAAGCCAGCGCGGCACCCGTACAGACTGCACGGGTGCAGTCTTACGCGCCGATACAGGCTGCGCCGGTCCAGACCGCGCCCGTGCAGGCTGCCCCGCAGGCCGCTGCCGCGGCCACCTATTCCGGTAGCGGCTCGTTCCAGTCGTGCGTGATCGCCCGCGAATCGGGCGGCAGCAGCCAGGTCATGAACTCCAGCGGCCACTACGGCCTCTACCAGTTCAGTGCATCGACCTGGGCTGCTTACGGGGGTTCCTCCTCGTCGTTCGGCAACGCCAGCGTGGCGCAGCAGAACCAGGTGTTCAACAACGCGATCGCCGCGGGCGGCCAGTCCAACTGGTCGGCCTACGACGGCTGCTGATCAGCAGCAGGACACCACGGGCGGCCAGTGGAGCCGCCTAGCACATCAATAAAGGCAGGCAGGTCGGTGGCGCATGTCCGCTGGCCTGCCTGCCTGCGTGTCTGCCTGTCCGCCTTTCCCCAGGAAGCCGGAAACCACCCCTTACGTCGAAGCCGGAACGCACCCCTTACGTCCCAGCGATCCCGGGCCTACCGTGGCCCGAGAGTGTGATCCGAGGGGAGCCGGGATGCGCCGCATCGTGTGCCGGGAGTTCGGCCCGCCGGAACATCTGAGGCTGGAGGTGGTTCCCGATCCAAAACCAGGCCCCGGCGAGGTCCTCGCGCTGCTCGACGCGGACATCCCCGGGGGCGTGCAGGACGGCTCCTCGCATGGTGTGCCGCTCGAAAACTCGATTGGGTGTGTCACCTGCACTGTTGCCGACATGATGGGCGCCGCGCAGTGGTGGTTGGCTTGCTGGATGCTGCCCAAGATCGTCTACCTGCTGACGCGCCGGGTCCTCGGCCTGGCTGTCCTGGTGTTCCGCGGCCACCGGGCGAAAGATGCCGAGCTGCTCGTGCTCCGGCACGAGAACGCGGTGCTGCGGCGGCACGCCGGCGGGTTCGGTGTTGACCAGCTGGGTGCAGGTCACGTTGTCGGTCGTGGACTTGCGGTCGTAGGTCCGGCAGCCAAGGGTGAGGGCTGGCGTCAAATCCGTTGCAGAGGCCATGCGGCTGTGCGCGCCGGAACCGTTGACCAGGACCCGGATGACGGGCATCTGCTGCGCGAAGGAGGCCTGCAGTTGCTGGCTGCGGGTGTGGATGATCGCGGTGTGGCCGCGACCGCCGTTGCCGAGGATCTGCAGGCACAGCCGGAGGCCGTCGTGCTGGCCGTCGGCGGTGAACAGCGACAGGATCCGGGCAAGTTTTCCCTGCCGTACGGACCCGGCACGGCCTGGCGGGCCCCCGGGACGACGGGCAGGCGGGTGCCGACCGGAACGGCGATGCCTGCCCGGGTGGTGATGGCCGTGCCGGAGGCTGCCGGTATCCGGGTGGGGCGGCTCAGGCCCCCAGCGCGTGGGAGGGGATGTCGCGGAAGCCGGCGGCGAATTCCCAGAACCGGTAGACGTCGGCGAAGGTGGTGACCAGGCCGATCGAGGCGCGCGCCGCTCCGGTGGTTTTCCCGTCGATCACATGGAGGAATTCCTGGTAGCGCAGCCGGTCTTTGTCCTTGAAGGCGGCCGCCATGTCCTGGGCGGAGTATCCGAGCGCGACCTCGCGGACGCCGGGGTTGCAGTGGCAGCCGCTGCGCAGCGAGATTCCCGCCCTGTTGGCCCGGCGCTCGGCCCGCACCGAGTCGATGAGCACGCCGGCGGGGTCGAAGAAGTTCATCGCGATCGTCGCGCCGCGGCGGTCGGTGCCGGCCGGGCCGTAGATGCGCACGACCGGTGCCCCGTTGCTGTGCCGCAGGGCACCGAGTGCGTCCAGCAGCCAGCCGGTCAGGCAGATGACCCCGGTGTGGATGGTCTGGATGCCGACCGCGCTGATGTGGTCCAGGCCGATGCCGACGGCCGGGATGCCCAGGTAGTCGACGGTCCCGTCCTCGAAGCCGGCCGGTCCGGGGGTCAGGTAGAAACCCTCGCCGGGGGCCGCTTCGGCTTGCACCGAGGAGAAGAGGATCGTGCCGCCGGCGTACCACGGGCGGCGCAGCTTGGCCCGCGCCGGCTTGCGCACCAGCAGGGCCCCGATCCCGGTCGGGTAACCGAAGATCTTGTAAAACGACAGGGATACGTAGTCCGGGTGCCACCGGGACAGGTCCAGCCGGCTGGTGGGCGCGAAGGCGGCGGCGTCCAGCAGCACGTCGTACCCGGCCGCCTGGGCCTGGGCGATCCAGGTCAGCGGGTGCTGGACGCCGGAGAAGTTGGACTGGGCCGGGAAAGCGAACAAGCTGCCGGCGGCCGAGCCGGAGCCCCGGCGAGCCAGCCGCCGGCGGCGGGCTGGGGCCGCGGCCTGGAGATGGCGGGCCAGCGCCTCCTGTGGGACGCGGAGGTCGTCGGGGGTGAGCGGCAGGTAGCTGACCGAGGCGCCTTTGGCCCGGGCGAACTGCCGGATCCCGTTGACCGAGTTGTGATTGTCGAAGGTCAGCAGGTACCGGCCGCCCGGCCCGAACGGATAGGACTCGCCGACCAGCCGGAGCGCGCCGGTGGCGTTCGGGGTGAAGATGACCTCGTACTCCTCGGGTGAGGCCCGGAAGAACTGCAGGATCTGCGCCCGGGTCGCCTCCACCCGGGCGGTCATGTCCAGCGAGGGCACGTTCTGGGAGTGCGGGTTGCCGAACACCGCGCCGGCCAGCAGGTCCCGGTGGCGGGCCAGCTGGGACTCGGCGTACAGGCCCCCGCCGGTGTAGTCGAGGTAGACGTGGCCGGTTGCGTCCAGCCGGGTGTAGTCCCTGGCCCGCATGCCGTCCAGCACGGCGGTGCCGGCATAAGCCGGGTAGCGCCGCTCGAAGCCGGCCAGCGCTGCGCCCATCGCCGTGTTGCCGGCGAGCGCCGCCGCCGGGATCCGGTCATGGGCCGTCATCATGACCGTTGGGTTCCGGTCACGGGTCCTCATCATGACCGTGGGTGTCCGGTCACGGGTCGTCATTATGGCGGCTCCCCTTCCTTGCTCTACTGGTCGTCTCGTTGCGTTTTGTCGTGCCGGGCGTCGCGCCGTAACTGGTCGTCTCGTTGCGTGTCGTCGTGCCGGGCGTCGCGTCGTCGTGCCGGGCATCCTTTTGCTACGGGGTCGCCGCCACGCCGCCAGTCCGGCTATCGGGCCGCTAGCGGCACGGTCAGCGCTGGCTCAAGCACGGGCACCTCGTCCGGATGGACGGCCCGGCCGGCAGGCACGGCCACGAAGTATTCGCAGCCGAAGATCTCCTGCAGCAGGAACTCCGGGAACATGCCCGGCTCCAGCGGGAACTGGCTGCGGTAGGCGGAAAGGGCGCCGACCTTGCGCATGACCTGTCCGGACACGTCGCAGCAGACGACGCCCTGGCCTGCCCGCACGCTTTCGGCCGCCGGGGACGCGTCCGCCCGCGCGCCGGGCAGGGCAGCGGCCAGGCGGGCTCCCGGACCCCGGCCAGCGAACTTGGCCGGCGGTGCCGCGGACAGCACCAGGCAGGTGAGGCTGCCGGCCGCAACCACGTCGGCGTTGCGGTGCCGGTGCCCGAAGAACTGTCCCACCCCGAGCCGGGCGGGCCGCTCGCGGCCGCCGCTGCTCTCTTTCCACACCTCCGCTTCACCCGACAAGATCAAGAACAGCCCGGCGGCCGCCTCGCCCTGCTCCACGACGCACGAACCCGGCGGGTACCAGCGGACCTGGAGGTGGTCGCGGATGTGGCCCATGGTGCGGGCCGCCTCGGCCAGCAGGAGGAGAGCGTGGGCAAAGGCAGGCGTCCCGGCGAAGCGGTCCGGCTGGCTGGTCAGCCAGGCCGCCAGCCGCTCCATGATCAGCAGGTCGCCCGGCGGGAAGCACCGGTAATGGAGCCGGGGCGGCCGGCGCAGCGGCCGGGTGACCGTCCGGCCCGGGCGGTGCTCGGGGCCGGCGGCCCGCTGGCAGGCCGCCGTGGTCACCGCGCTGATCGTGATGTGGTCGGGATGGCCGTAGCCGCCGTCGGGACCGAACGTGATGACAACGTCCGGCCGGAACTCGCAGATGACCTCGGCTACCTCGTCCACCAGGGCCGGGAACCCGGCGTCGGCCAGGGTGCCGTCAACGTGGTCCAGGCAGCGCACCTTCGTGACGCCGAGGCGCTCGCACGCCAGGCGCAGCTCGGCCTCCCGGACAGCGGCGATCGTCCGCCGGGTACCGGCGGCAGCGTCGCGGATCTGGCCCGCCTGGCCCCGCGTCGCCGATACCACCATGATCTCCGCACCCTGTTCGGCATAGCGGGCGAACGTGCCCCCAGCGCAGAACGTCTCGTCGTCAGGATGGGCGAAAACACCAAGCAGGCGGCAGCGGCCTGTCGGCGGCACGCCGTCATCGAGCAGGCCCCGCCCCGCGGGGCGGGGCCGGGCGGGGCGCGCCCCGCCCGGTGAGGGCTCGCGGACCAGGCCTTGAGCCCCGGTGTCGCCAGTCAACCGGTCAACCGTCCCGATGAGGGCTGCCGGAGCCGGGCTCTGGTACAACTCGGGCACCTTGCCGTCCATGGCGGGCCCGGAGACGGGCTGGCCGGAAGGGATTGTCCTCGGGGCGGTCCTGTCCGCTGCGACGCCGCCGTCTGACCGCTTTGCTTTAGTTCGGTGACGATGCTGCGCCTGCGGAATCATGGTGTTGCTCCTTCCGTGGGAAATTGATATCCGGGCGGCCGGCTCCCGGTGACCGGCCGGGCGATGACGTTGTTCAGGCACCCGGGACTGTCGCGCCGGGCGATAACAGGCTCACACCCGGAACGGTGCGATAACCAGCGCAGCCACTCTGACCTCGAGCCGCCGCACGGTTCCTCCGGCGGCCCACGCGGCATACGGCGCCGCGCGTCACGAGTCCCAGATCGGGCCGAACGCGGGCACGCCAAGCCGCTCTAAGCCGTTCACTAGTCTCCGGGTTGTGGTCTTGTTGCTGACCACCTGCGCCGCCTCGGCCGCGAAGTCACGGCACACGTCGTGGGCCGTCCGCAGCAGGTCGGGCTTGCCGTGCTCGGTGGTGTCCCAGATGAGGGCATCGGGACGTGCGGCCAGTATCTCGTCGACGAGTGCGTCGCCGTAGGTGGTGCGCGGGCTGCGAGCGGACCAGACCAGCCGGCCCGGCACGCGCGAGCTCAGGATCTGCCCAAGCACCGGGCCGATGCCGCTGCCGGTCGCGACGTAGACGACACGGCGGTACATGACCTCGATCGCCGCCATCGGTGCGTGGGTGGGAACGCCGCGAACCCACAGGTGCGACGGCGGATCGTCGATGAACCGGGACGTCCAATCGCCTGCTCGGGAGACCAGCAGCCGGTACCCGGATCGGCCGGGGGTGCTCACCGTCGCGAAAGCGTGCCACTCCCGCAGCAGGCTGGGGCTGATGCCGACCGCTGACACATGCTTCGGCGTGACGCCGTAATCCAGATGCACGATCGCGGCATGCGCGGACGGACGCTCCACGGTCACCGGCACGCGGCGCAGCGTCAGCCACGGCCAGGCGATGCTCGCCGTGATCAGCCCGAGCACCCAGATCTGCCACGCGCCCAGGTCCCCGTGCCTCAGGTGCACGGTCAAGGCCCACAACAATCCGGCCGATGTCCAGCCGCCAAAGCGATGGGTCAGCTCGAACACGTCGTGAACCCGTGCGCGGACCGGCGGCAGCGCGCCCACCACAACGACGATCATCAGCGTCACCACGCTCATGGCCAGCGCGAAGGTCGTGAGATCCACGGCTGCGGGCAGGCTGGCGCGCGCGATCGCGGCGACCACGGTGACCGCACCCAGCCAGGCGGTGCCGGCCAGCGCCGCCCCCACGTGCAGACCGCCGATATGGTTGATCTTCGAGACCATCCAGCGCAGTCGCAGCGGCCAGCGACTCGAGCCGCGGCCGGCCACGGCGAAGATTGCGTTGAGGACGTGCTGCTGGCGGATCAGCACCGCGATCGCGAAGTTCACGACGATCAGGTCCGCCAGGCCTGACAGCGCGCTCCCGCCGGCGATATGCCAGTCCCCGCGTGCCAGGTGCCGCGCCAGCAACGCGCCGTTGACGAGCAGAACGAGGGCGATCAGCCGGTGGTAATGCATGAAACGAGGATGTTTGAATGCACGGAAGAAAGGGCTCGGGACGGTCCTGTCCGATGCGATGCCGCCGTGTGATTGCTTCACGTCAGTTCGGTGACGAAGCTGCGCCTGCGCGATCATGGTGTTGCCCCTTCTGTGGCCAGTTGACGTCCGGGCGTTCGGTGACCGGCTCCCGGTGACCGGCCGGGCCATGACGTTGTTCAGGCACCCGGGACTGTCGCGCCGGGCGATAAAAGGCTCACACCCGGTAACGGCGCGGTGACAGCGCAGTCACTCTGCGCCGGGTGATCGCGCACGAGCGCGGAGGCGGCTGCTAGGGCCGTGCCGCGCCGCCGGGCGAGCAGAACTCGTCGCCGCACTCCGCCAGCCCCGGTGTCGCCCTTGGAGCCAGATCGGCTCCAAGGGCGAGCACCTGCTCGGTCACCTCGGCTGGGGGACGATGCGGATGTAGGGCTTGACGGACTTCCACTCGCCGAAGATCACCCTCGCCTCGTTGTCGGGCACCGAGTTGTGGATCATCACATCGTCGCCCTGCTTCCAGTTGGCCGGTGTCACGACCCGGTGCCTGGCGGTCAGCTGCAGCGAGTCGATGACCCGCAGCAGCTCCCCGAAGTTGCGGCCGGTCACATTCGGGTACGCAATGATGAGCTTGATCTTCTTATCCGGGCTGATCACGAACACGTTCCGGACGGTCAGGTTGTCTAGTGCGCAGCGCGAACTGGCGTCACCCGAGGCGGAGGCGGGCAGCATCCCGTAGAGCTTGGACACATTCAGGTCGGTGTCGCCGATGATCGGGTAGCCGGGCCGTGCGCCCTGGGTCTCCTCGATGTCATCAGCCCACCTGTGGTGGCTGTCGGTGGCGTCCACCGAAAGCCCGATGACCTTCACGCCACGGCGTTCGAACTCGGGTGCCAGCTTGGCCACCTGCCCCAGCTCGGTGGTGCACACCGGGGTGAAGTCCTTGGGGTGCGAGAACAGCACCGCCCAGGAATCTGCGATCCATTCGTGGAAGCTGATCCTGCCCTGAGTGGTGTCGGCCTCGAAATCCGGTGCGGTGTCATTGATGGACAGTCCCATTTGCCGTGCTCCTGTTTCGTTCCTGATGGTCGTGTTGCTCTACCGCTGGTCCCTGGCGCTGTCTCCTGTGCGCTCAGACCGACGGAGGTTTCCGCCGTCAATTGCCATGCTGCGCGCCGGACTGGCGCGATGGCATCGGCCAGCTGGCCGATTGCGGGGAATGATCCTGCGGCGGCCGGGCCGCTACCGGCGGACTGGCCCAGGCGGACCGAGGTCGTGGCCCGCGGCCCAGCTCGCCAGCTGCACGCGAGAGTCCAGGCCGAGTTTGGCGAGGATGTGCGACACGTGCGTCTTGACCGTCGCCACCGAGATGAACAGGGCCGAGGCGATCGCAGGGTTCGACAGCCCGCCAGCCACCAGCCGTGCCACCTCCAGCTCCCGCCCGGAGAGCTCGAAGGGGTCTCCGGCGGTGACCGCCTGGGTGTGCCGGGCCGCGGGGACCGTGCCTTCGGTCGTAGCGATCTCGGGTCCGGGTTCGTCGAGGGCTTGGGTGGTCTGGGTGAGGGTGTAGGCGATGGCTTGGTCCCGGTCCATGTCCGCGCCGCGAGCGCGAAGTTCCCGAGCGCGCTCATCGCGCAGCACGGTGGAACTGATCAGCTGAACGGGTATCGGCGGCGCGACCACATAGGCTTCGGCGGCGCCCTGGATGATCGCGGCAGCATCGGGCCGGGCCGCGGCCAGCGTGCCGGCGATGATGTGCAGGGTTATGCCCATCCGGACGCGGTCACCGCCCCACTGCAGGCGGCGGATGGCATCGCGGCCAAGCTCGAGCGTGGTAGTCCGGTCGTTTAGCAGAAACGCGATCCCGGCCGCCCAGAACCAGGTCGCCTTGGACCTGATAGCCCAGCGCCGCGCTGATCTCGCGGCTTTCGCGCAGGCAGGCACGGGCCTGGCCGGGGTCGGTGCCGACGACGGTCGCGCCTACCTCAAGCAAGGCTGTCGCGATCAGGGCCGGGGCGCCGATCTGGCGGGCCAGCGCGAGTGCCTCGCTCGCTTGCGGGACCGCCGAAGGCGCGTCACCGGCGAGCACGCGGTTGGCCACAGCGGCGGTGAGTCCAACGAAGGTATCGGCGAGGTCGCCGCCGACCCGTGCGAAAACAGCCGCCTGCTCGGCGAGGCGCGCGGCCTCAGCAAATGCGCCGAGGGTGGCCGCGATGTTCTGCCGGGCAGCGTAGATGGTCTCCTCGACCCGCCAGTCCGGGGTGTCCCGGTGCGCGTTGGCCTCGGCCGCCCGGCGGCACAGCTCCTCGGCGGCAGTCCCATCCGCGCGATTGGACGCGAACACGGCGCTGACCGCCAGGGCCAGCGGGTAGCCCGGATGCTCGGCCGCGCCGGGCAGCCCGAGGGCCGCCTCGCCCGCCAGCTTGAGCGGGTAAGTAGTCCAGACCTCGAACGGTGCGAAGCCGGCCAGGATCTGAAAAACGGTGCCGACGTTGCCGGTGCCGATCGCCCACGACCACGCCGCGAGCAGGTTGTCCTGCTCGGCGCCGAGCCGCACCGCCCAGAACACCTCCCGGTTAGGGTCGTTGCCATGATCGCGGACCCGGCCGAGGAGGTCCGCGCAGTAGCCGGCGTGGCGGCCCCGCCACCGCTCGGCCCCCCCGGCCTTCTCGATGCGTTGCTCGCCATACTGGCGGATCGTCTCCAGCAGCCGGTAGCGGGTCTCGATCCCGTGTTCCTCGGCCACCACCAGCGACCGCGCCACCAGGCTGGCCAGCAGCCCGAACACCGCCCCGGGATCGATACCGTCCCAGGCGCAGACCGCCTCGGCGGCCTCCAGGGTGCAGCCCCCGGCGAACACTGCCAGCCGGCCCAGCAAGGCCTGTTCAGGTGCGGTGAGCAGCTGGAAGGACCAGTCGATCGCCGCGCGCAGCGTCTGGTGGCGTTCGGCCGCGTCGCGCCGGCCAGCCGCGAGCACCCCGAAGCTGCGCTCCAGCCGCCGGGCCAGCTCGGCCGGAGTCATCGCCGGCACCCTGGCCGCTGCCAGCTCGACCGCCAGCGCGATCCCGTCCAGCCGCCGCACCACCGCGGCCACCGCCGCCGCGTTCTCGGCGGTCACCCGAAAATCGGGCTTGACCGCGCCCGCGCGCTCAGCGAACAGGCGCACTGCCTCCGCCTGCGTGATCGCCGCCAGGCCGGCGTCGGCGCCGGGCAGCCCCAGCGGCGGGACCAGGACGAGCCGCTCGCCGTCGATGCCCAGGCCCTCCCGGCTGGTGGCCAGGATCACCAGCCTCTCGCACGACCGCAGCAGGACCCCGGCCAGCGCCGCCGCTCCTCGCAGCAGATGCTCGCAGTTATCCAGCACCAGCAGCAGCTGCTTGCCGCGCAAGAACTCCACCAGCGCCTCGCGGGTGCCCTGCCCGGCCCGGGCGGTCACCGAGAACACCGCGGCGACGGCATCATCCAGCCTGGCCGGATCGCGGACCGGGGCCAGCTCGGTAAGCCACGCGCCGTCGGCGAACCGCGGCAGCACCTGCCCCGCGACCTGCAAGGCCAGGCGAGTCTTGCCTACCCCGCCCACACCGGTCAGCGTCACCACCCGCGCCTCGCCCAACACGGCTGCGGTCCGCTCCAGCTCGCGGACCCGGCCGATAAACGAGCTCACCTGCAACGGCAGATTCCCCGCGGGCAGCCCCTCCGCCTGCCCGATCCGGGGGATTCGGGCCCCGGCGGGCCCCGGTGCGGAATCAGACGGCGCCACCACAACCGCCGCGGCTGGGTGCCAGTCCAGCGAGGCGTCCTGGGCGAGCACGGCGGCTTCCAGCCGCCGCAGCTCAGGCCCGGGCTCCAGGCCGAGCTCGGCGGCCAGCACGGTGCGGCACCGCTGGTAGGCGCGCAACGCGTCGGCCTGCCGGCCGCAGCGGTAGGTCGCGATCATCAGCTGCCCCCAGCGCCGCTCCCGCAGCGGGCGCACCGCCACCATCGCCTCCAGATCGGCCGCCGCCTGAGCGTGCCCGCCCAAGCCCAGCCACGCCTCGACCCGGTCCTCGGCGGCCAAGTCGTGGGCCTCGGTAAGCCGGGCCACGGCGGCCACGGCCCACGGCTCGGCGGCGAACTCGGGCAGCGGGTCACCCCGCCACAGCGCCAGCGCCTCCGACAGGCCAGCGGCCGCGGCCGCGGGCTGGCCGGCGGCCAGGTCGCCGTGGGCCTGCCGCGCCAGCGCCTGAAACAGCAGCGCGTCCACCTGATCGTCCTCGACGCGAAGCGCATACCCAGGAGCCTGGGTGACCAGCACCCGAGCCGGCGCGCGGGCCGGGCGGCCGGGTTCGAGCAGCCGGCGCAGCTGGGAAACGTAGGCCTGCACCGAGGCGAGGGCCGCCGCGGGGGGCTCCTCCCGCCACAACAGGTCGATCAGCCGGTCCACCGGGACGACGTGCCGGGCATCCACCACCAGGATCGCCAGTAGCGCCCGCTGCAGCCGCGGGCCAAGGTCGAGCTGCCGGCCGTCCCGGTCCACCCGGAATGAGCCCAGCACAGTAAAGCGCACGCGACCATCGCCAGTCATCTCCGGCGCCGGTCGGGACACTATCCGAGTCTGACACTCCGACCGCTACCCGGCGCTGCCCGCTGCTGCCGGCCCGGGCCCGGCAAGGCAACAGGGCTTCCTAGAGCAGCAGCACGAGGCGGCTACGGCCGTCTGCCACGGCCCTGGTGCCGTATCAGGTCAGCCACCTCCAGGCGGTCGACGGGGGACCTCACGCAGCAGCGCCCGCGACGTCGCGCTCCCCGGCCGGGTCGGCTCGGTGGACCAGCCGCGGAGGCGCGGCCGGATTACCAGCTGCGGTGATGCCCACCAGGCCAGAGTCAGCGAGGCGACTTGGCCGTGACTTGGCTCCTGGCCAAGTCACCAGGCCGGTCAACGCCAAGCGGCTGTGCAGACAGTAGTGCTGCTCATACCAGCGACGTCCTGGGGGGCGACCGTCGCTCACGGCACCCAGGATCAGCACGAGCGGGCATACTCACACCGGCAGATAACTCACACCGGCAGATTAAGGGAGCAGAAGTATGGGCACGCCAGCACGGGTTCGTCAGGACCGGGCGGTCATCACCGAACCGGCAAAGCGGAGAGCACGCAAGGGAGCACCGCCGCGCCCGCGGGCTCATCCGGTGCTCGGATCGGCACTGGACCTGCGCCGCAGCCAGGCCGAGACGTACGCGCGTGTGATGCGTGAGCACGGCGACGTCGTGCGCCTGGCCGCCGGGCCGCCGGGGCTGCGTGTCCAGGTATATTGCGTGTTTCACCCCGATGGCGTCAGGCAGGTGCTGGCGGGCTCGCGGGACGGTTACACGAAGCGCAACCGGTTTTACGTGCAGATCGCGGAAGCGCTCGGGTGGGGGCTGCTGACCACCGAAGGGCAGCGCTGGCAGCGTCAGCGGCGGCTGATCCAGCCGCTGTTTACCCGCAAGGAGATCGCGGGCTACGCGAACCTGATGGCCGGGGAGGCCGCGGCGGTCGCGCGGCAGTGGGAGTCTGCCGCGCGCGACGGTGCAGGCGTCGATGCGCATGCGGAAATGGTCCGCCTGACCCTGCGGGTGGTCGGGCGGTCGATCTTCGGTGACGAGGTCGAGCCGGCTGTCGCCGTTCTCGACTCGGCGTTTCCGGTGCTCAACCGCCACACGTTCCGCCGGGCGATGTCGCCGGTGGCCACGCCGGCGTCCTGGCCGACGCCGGGCAACAGGCAGGCGGCACGGGCCCGGCACGCGCTGTACGGCGTCGTCGATGAGCTGATCGCCCGGCGGATGCAGGCCGGGCCGGCGGCCAGGATCTGGTCTCGCGCCTGCTGAGCGCCCGCGACGCAGATACCGGCGAGCCGATGGACGCCCAGCAGGTACGAGACGAGGCACTGATCTTCCTGCTCGCTGGGCACGAGACCACATCCACGGCGCTCACGTTCACCCTTCATCTGCTGGGCCGCCACCCCGGCGAGCAGGCGAGGGTCCACGACGAGCTGGACGCCGTGCTGGGCGGCCGGCCGCCGACGGCGGCCGACCTGCCAGCGCTGCGGCACACCGCGATGGCGATCAAGGAGGCGATGCGCCTGTACCCGCCCGCGTACGCCATCGGCCGCCGCGCAGAGGCCGAGACTGAGATCGGCGGCTACGTGATCCCCGCGGGATCCGACGTCCTGGTGAGCCAGTACGCCACCCACCGGCACCCGCTGTTCTGGCCCGACGCCGAGACGTTCGACCCGTCCCGGTTCACGGCCGAGCGCGAGCAGGCTCGCCACCCGCACGCCTATTTCCCGTTCGGCGCCGGCCCGCGCGCCTGCATCGGGTCCCAGTTCGCGATCCTCGAGGCGGTGATCGCGGTCGCCGTTCTGCTGCAGCACTGCAACCTGCGCAGCGAGCTCGCACATATCCCCATCGACACCGCGGGAATCACCCTGCGGCCGAACGGCCCCGTGCCGATCCAGCCGTCGCGGCGCTGAGCGCCCTCGCCGCGACCGCGGTCGGCCATCAGAAAGAGCACCAGAAGGGAACAGCCATGACGCATCTGCCCTCGTCGCCTCCACCGCATCCGTGCAACAGCTGCTGGCGGAGGTCCACCGGCGCCTGGACACCACCCCCAGCACGACCCGGGCGATGGCCAACAGCCCCGCCCTGCTCCAGGGCTACCTAGACCTGTCCGGCGCGCTCAGCCGCGGCATGCTCAGCCCCCGCGACCCGCGAGCGCATCGCACTCGCCGTGGCGCAGCGCAACAGCTGCTCCCACTGCCTGGCCGCGCACAGCTACCTCGCCAAGCACGCCGCGCACCTGGGCGCAGGCGACATCATGGCCGCCCGCAAGTCCACCTCGGCCGACCCGAAGACCGCGCCGATCCTCGCCCTCGCAGCCGCCGTCAACGACGGCCGCGAGGCCGTCACCAGCGAGGACCTGGCAGCCGCCCGCCCCGCCGGGCTCAGTGATGAGGAGATCGCCTAGACCATCGGCCACGCGGCGCTCAACATACTCGGCGCGCAGTCGTGCCATACGCGACAGCGACCAGCGGTCAGCCACTCCCGTGCCTTCCACTGCCGATGGCCAGGACCGGCGTTCCCGCTGATGCGGGCCAGACCGCGCTACCGATCTTCCAAACTGGGACCCGGCGCCAGGGCGTACTGTGCGGGTCTGCGCGACGTTGTACAGCAGCCAGGTACAGCAACAGGCACGCATCCCGGCACACTATTGGGAACCTCTGCGGACTAATGAACGCTAGCTGACCTGCGTATCCGCTGCGGTGCGCGTGTGCGTGCCAGTATCTGGGGGTCAAGGGGTCGCGGGTTCAAATCCTGCCGTCCCGACTGTTTTTCGAACTCTTCTTCGCCATGTACAGCAGCAGTACAGCAGTACCCGAGGAAGACTCTTAAGGTATGCATGCGGCCCTTCTAAGTGGCCGCCATGCGGTCGGCGGATTCAAGCTCACGACGTTGGGCCGGGGTGGACTTGCGTCCCGGGTGTTACGCGTTCTCCGGGGGTCCCCAGCCCGTCGTACGACGTTGCGCCAGACCCTTCGCGGAGAGCTTTTGCAACACGTCTCCGTGGGTGTGGTGCTCGTTGTCGCTGCTGCTCTGACGCCTGCTGTCGCAGGACCGGTCGCTTCGTGCAACACCTGTGGTGTGACTACCCGGTTTTGATCAATTGCTGACCTGCTTGAACCGTCACAACAACGTCCAGTTCGTCCTGGTCTGGACCCCCAGAGAATCCGCGTCGTTCGCCATGAGCGCCGGACGTCACTCACGGCGAGCCTCGGTCGCTGGCATGCCTATCCAGTGGGCGTCTCCGCCGTGCTCACCCTGGCACCGGGATCCTCACCTTGGCGGCTCCAGTCGGCGCATGGCGGTACCCCGGCTTACGTCACGGACGGTGACGGCAGAGCCAGGATGCGGCGCGCGAGATCCGCCGTTCGGCGCGATCGGTCCCCTTGCGCAAGATGTGGCGCTGCCGTGCATATCAGGGCGCTCTGCGTCCGAGAATCCGGCGGCAGAGGATTCTGGCAGACTGATCAACGAGTACGAATGGGCAGGGTCACGCGCCACAGTTGCCTGCGGGCGCGTTGGGCCCGCAGTAGCTCATGTTGGCCGCGGAAATGGTGTCACTGGCGGGATCCAGGGTCATGGTGATTGGGCCTGTCGGCCCGTCCACCGGATCGGTGGTGTGCGTCACCTGGCCGGTTGCCACCTCCCCCGAGATCGACGTGAGCCGCCCGGTCCGGACATCGCCGTTGATGATGTTGCTGCCGGATATCGCATCGCACGGCGGCGGGTCTTGCGAGCACCACCGGTAGGTCCGGTTGGAGATGGTGAAACGCCCGTCCGGCTGGATAATCAGGCCGCCACCGTGCCCGCTCCAGGCCCCGGCGAAGGCGCCGAATGACGGAGAGGCCGACGCGGACAGGGAGCCGGACGCGGACGGGCGCGGGGATCGCGAGGGCGAACCGCCGTTCCGGTAGGTGGTCGTGGTGCCGCAGCTGATCACGGCGGCCACGAGAACCGCGGCCAGCGCGGCGGTCGGCAGGGCCGCCGCGGAAAGGGGTCGCGGCGGCCGGACGATGAGTCCGTGCGGGCGGGTCGATGGTGGTCTGGGTTTCACGGCGGCTTCCCTCTCCTGGCAGGTTACAAAGCCTCGATCCACCGCATGAATTCAGGTGACCGTTTCTGCGGCGGACAGGCTTGCCCTGATCTTGAGGGTAACGGCGGGTGCGGCTTATCTGTCGTTCACGTTTCTGCGGCTTGTCCAGGGGTCCGTGCCGGTGATTGCGGGATGGCCGGCCGGGGTGGCCGATGTGATTTGTGGGATGCGGTGACCGGGTCCGGGCTGGTCAGGCCGGCAGGGCGGGTGGGCCGCAGGCGGCTTCGAACAGGCTCATCCATTCGGTCTCGCGGTGCCAGTCTTGGCGCAGGTGCAGAGTGATCTGGCCGCGGCCGTGGCGGGCGATCGGGGCGGCGACGCTGATGAGGTCGCGGCGCAAGGTGGCGCCTCCGGCTTTGGCGCAGGTCAGGCTGGCCAGGGATCCGGCGGCGCGGAGCAGGTTGTATGCGATGGCGGCGCAGGCCAGCCAGGCGGCGTTGGCGGGGAACGAGCCCGAGGGCAGGTGCGCCAGGGGCCCGTCGGCCAGGTCGGCGAACACCTGCTCCACCTGGGCATGGTCACGGTGGTGTTCCCCGGCCTGGAGGGTGGCGAACGGGGAGTCGGTGAATCGGTGAAGAGGACGCCACGTTGCTGCCGGCCGGGAGCATGGCCAGGCGGTCCGGGCGTGCCGGACGGGAGACGTCCCAGACCCACATGTGGTGGTCCCAGCCGGCCGCGGCGAGCAGGTGTCCGCGCCCTGAGAAGGCGACCTGTCCACCGGGCCTGCAGGGCCGGTCAGCGAGGCCACGCTGATCGGGTGGCCTGGCGACGAGACGTCCCACAGCTCGGTGGTTCCGTTGCCCGCGGCCACGGCCAGCAGGTGGCCGGTGGCGTCGAAGGCGGCCCCGGTGGCTCCCCCGGAGGCCGGTGCCGCGGCGGCCATGCGCTGGGCGGCCCGGTCCCAGAGCCGCACCTGCTGCCCAGCCACCAGGGCCAGGAGCCGGCCGTCGGGGCTGAAGGCCGCGTCCGTGACCCCGGCCAGGCTTATGGTCCCGGCCAGGCCGCCGGGCTGCGCTGGGGCGAGCTGGCCGCGCTGACCGCCGACCGGGTCAGCCCGGACGCGCGGGCGGTCGCGGTGGACCGCAAGGTAATCGAGGTCCGCGGCCGTCTGTTCGTCGAGGCCCCCAAGAACCGCAAGCGGCGGCAGACGGTCTATCCCCGCCTGACCCCGCAGGGGTGGCCGCTGGCCGAGAGGGTGGCCGCGCGGATCGCCGCGGTCAGCGCGGAGCAGGACGCCGGGGCCAACCCGCGGGGGCTGATGTTCCCGGCCCCGGCGGGGGGTACTGGCGGTCGCCGAACTTCCGCCGCCGGGTCCTGGAGGCCGCCTACCGGGCCGCCGGGTGGCGCGCCGCCGAAGGCGAGCGCGGAGCAGTGGGAGATGTCCTGACCGGACCTCAGGTGTCTTTGGTCCCGGAACGATTAGCGCCTTCACCACGCGCTGCGCGGTGACGTCCTCGAGGGCAGCCTGGGCCTGGTCCAGGCTGTATTCCTTCCTGATGAGATCGGTATTCCTTGCTGATGAGATCGGTCCACCGGAATTGCCTGGCGTATCTTGTCATCACCTGAACGGCTCGGTACAGGTGGCCGGCGTCGCTGCCCCAGCATCCGCGGATCTCAAGATGCTTGCGGTTCAGGTCCAGATGCGGGTTGAACGTCGCGACCCCGACGTCGGTGTACTGATCGGCGACGAACGTACCGCCCGGCGTCTCTGGTGAGCCGCATGCCCTCGGGAACGGCGCCGGGCGCGCCTGTACCGCTTCAAAATTGATGCATGGTATCTGACCTGGGGCTCGTAAGATCAGCTACGCCGCCTGGTAGTACTCGTTGATCACGCCGCCGAGCACCTTGCGCCGCTGGACTGGCGAGTCCAGTGGCGGGCTGGCTTGGTCGTTGTGGTCGGGCGGTCGTTGCTGGCGGGACTGGTGCGGGCGGTGCCGGTTGTAATGCCCGGCGTACTCGTCCAGGATCGATGGAAGGTGCCGTTCGCTGTAGATGAGCATCCGGTCGGTGCACTCGGCTCGCGCGGTGCGCACCCATCTCCCGGCGAAACAGTTCGCACGCGGGGTCCGCGGCGGGATCTTTACTACCTTCACGCCTTCGCTGGCGAAGATCGCGTCTAAGACCTTGGTGAACTTGGTGTCGCGGTCCCGGATCAGCAATCGGAAGGAACTGATCCGGTCGCCGGGGTCCATGAGCAGGTGCGGGCTTGCTGGCTGGTCCATGCGCCGTCCGGATGAGCGGTCACGCCGAGGACGTGCACGTGCCGGGTCCGCACCTCCATGGCGAACAGCCAGCCAGCCAAAGACCCGGATCATGATCAGGTAGAGCAGGCGAAGAGACACAAACCGCGATCTCGCCCCTGTCACCTTATCTGGCCAAATTGCAGGTTACAGCACCTGCGGCGAGTTCTGAAGCGGTACAGGCGCATCCCGGCTCCCCTCGGATCACACTCTCGTGGGCCACGGTAGGCCCGGGATCGCTGGGACGTAAGGGGTGCGTTCCGGCTTCGACGTAAGGGGTGGTTTCCGGCTTCCTGGGGAAAGGCGGACAGGCAGACACGCAGGCCGGCAGGCCAGCGGACATGCGCCACCGACCTGCCTGCCTTTGCTGATGTGCTGGGCGGCTCTACTAGCCGCCCGTGGTGTTCCGCTGCTGATCAGCAGCTGTCGTAGGCCGACCAGTTGGACTGGCCGCCCGCGGCGATCGCGTTGTTGAACACCTGGTTCTGCTGCGCCACGCTGGCGTGGCCGAACGACGAGGGGGAACCCCCGTAAGCAGCCCAGGTCGATGCACTGAACTGGTAGAGGCCGTAGTGGCCGCTGGAGTTCATGACCTGGCTGCTGCCGCCCGATTCGCGGGCGATCACGCACGACTGGAACGAGCCGCTACCGGAATAGGTGGCCGCGGCAGCGGCCTTCGGGGCAGCCCGCAAGCGGACGGTGTACCGGGTCAGCAGGGCGGACCTTGCCACGTGCGCCTCGTGCGCCTCGTGCGCCTCGTGCGCCACGGCGTTCCGCGCCACGGACATCAGGCGGGCGGACGAGGAATCCGTGTGGACCGCGGCCACAGCGTGATGCGCGGTAGCCGAGGCGGTTGCTGCACCCGCGGGTGCAGCCTGTGCTGACAAGCTAAGCGCCGCGGCCAAGCCGAACAGCGTGGGCGCGGCGGCGATTGCCAGTCGGTGCGGACGTCGGATATGTGCGGGTTTTCCTGGGCGGCCCAAAAGGCCTCCTTACCGGGTTGGGCGCGCTCACGGGGAGAGCTGGACGCCGTGCTTTTTGATGTCAGCTGGTGCGAACAGCCTTCGGAGCGCCTGACAGGCCGTGAGCATAAACGGATGGATACAAATCCGTCAAAAGTGGGTAAAGGTGAATCGGTTACGCAGCGCTGCGGCCCGGCAATGGGGGCGTGATGCAGACGCCAGCGCTCAAACGTGAGAAACGGGGGGTGCCGCCCGGTCAGCCGCCGACCGTGGGTTCACCGGGGAACCCCCCGGTTGACCTGCGCGCCCGGCCAATCTCGGCCGACCGTAACGGGCCGCTCCCGGGACGCCCAGAAGGGCGTAGCCGGGCCTCTTGCAGAATTCGTTTCTGTGCTCTTTTTGTGCGGTCATGATAGTGATCAAGGTCACTAGCGGACGTCTTCTGCGGCGGCGCCCTGCACGCCGCCGGTTTCCCCTGTTGCCCGGGCGGAGCGGAGCCCCAAAATTGCTCTCGGCGCGCCTACCCAAACCGGCCCTCAAATTTAACCCAGGCGCCGGCCCAGATCGGGTAATCGGTGTAGCCGGAGACCCCGCCGCGAGAGTGGGTGCCGGGGGCCGTTGGTAGCCAGCCCGTGACCCAGAGCGAGTCGGCTGACGAGAATCGGGGTTAGCTCCCGGCGCCGGGCACATCCCCGGCGCCGGGACGTTCGTCAGATGGAGACTCCGTCAGGCGGAGACCGTACCGTCGGCTTGTTCGAGTTGATCGACTCGGTAGAGGTGCCCTGGACGATATGGCCCGACTTGTCGATCTGGACGTCCTTGAAGACAAGCGTGTGGGCCGTGATGTGCTGAAGGTCAGACGGCAGCAGGCTGCGGTCGTCACCGACCACGATGGCGCCCGACAGCCCTGCGAAAACCTGACTCTCGACGTTGGAACACGAGGCGGAGGAAGCGAAGCTGGAAGGTGCGGTCATGCCGGGCATGGACGCCGTTGCGCTTGCGGACGATCCCATGCACATGTCGTGGTCGTGGTACCAGTACGTCCCCTGTGGCTGGTCTTCAGGGATGTTCAGGTGGTACGTGAAGGTGTTGCCCGGAGGGATCGAGAGGAAGACGTTGTCGGAGTCTCCAGACGGGGAGACATGCATCCCGTGGAAGTGGAGGTTCGTCGTGGTGGACAGTTTGTTGGTCAACGTAAGGCTCACGTGTTCGCCGGGTGCGAAGTGGAGCGTCGGACCGACGAAGCTCCCGTTGTAGGACTCCCCCCAGACCTTTCCCCGCAAGGTGGAAGTGGGTTGGCTTGGCGACAAGGCGGACCGTCAGCGTCGATCCTTGCTCTGCTGGGCCGTCGATGCCGGAGTACTGGCAGAAGTGCCAGCGGAGCCGCAGGCAGTCGCGACCAGGCTCATGATGATCAGAAGGAGCGCCAGCGTGAGGCAAGGTCGCAGAGTTCGGGGCGCGGCAGACCGTCCGTCAGCAGGCATTTTCCCTCGTGTCTGGTATCGTTGGAAAACTGGCGGGCCTGAGAATATTAGGTTAGCCTGACCTAAGCCAACCGAGGCGGCCGCTCCGCGTGTGCGCCGTCGGCGCCGAGGTCAACACACCCCACAGACGTCGGGCTTCGACCATGCTGCATCGAGGGGATCAACGGCTGCTGCTGTAGATGGCTGCCTGACACCCACGACCGACACCAACGAGCCCGCACTCGACGATCCTTCGACGGCCCCGCTCCGCCCAGCGTCCCAGGTAAGTGACTCGCATAGACACTCCGGGAGTGTCTACTAGGCAACCGGTCACGGCCAGTACGGTGAGCCGAGCTGACCACAACTTCTGACCACAACGGCAACCGAGTCTGGCCGACGAAAGAGGACCGAGGGAGAGGCGGACGCCCAGGTGGGCCACGGTCCCCGACATCTCGGCCGTACCTTACAAGCGGGGGTTGCCACGGTAACCAGACCTGTAACCAAGACGCGGTTGCCCGCCCTTGGATACCTGAGACGCAGCGAGACAGCTTCGCGGCTTTCCCGCTGGCAGACGGGCATGCGGTACTACGCGTGCAACCGTATGAGACGAGGCGCTGACTTCTCATAACCCAGAGGTCGCGGGTTCAAATCCTGCCCCCGCTACCAATTTCCGCAGGTCAAAGGCCCTTTTCCAGCGCGGAGAGGGCCTTTTGCGTGCCAGGCACTGTAGTAAAAGGTGTAGTAGGAGCAGGGCTCCGTGCGGCCTGGCGGCGAGACGGGATGACACGGGATGAGACAACCTGGACGTGGCGGACGTTGCCGCCCCCCATCTCTGGGTGCCTGGCCCGGAGGTACCACCGGCACCCACCGCCCTCTTCCCGTCCGTGCTGGACTAGCCGGAATGCGCGTAGCCGCAGCGGGTTACGTCGGCCCGCCGGATGCCTGCTCGCCGCTTCCGGTCACTAGGGAGCGCGAGGACCAGCCCTGCTCGGGTTGATCAACGGAGTTGCGGACCGGGCGGTGCCGATGCGGCGACGTACTCGTCCCGCACATTGCGCAGTATGGTCGGCTTGCCTGCAACCTGCGCGTGCAGCCGCCGTTCTGTATTTACAGAGGCGAGGCCGGGCTGCAAGGCTGTGCAGCACAGATTGAGGTGTTTGGTGCGGCGCCTGCGTATCGGCCGGATCACTGGGTGTCACGGTGGCGGCGTGATGCCGGAACCACCGTTGGTGAGATTGACTCCGATCAGGCGGTGAGCTGGTTTGCGGGGTTGTCGGGCATCCATTCGATCAGGACGGTTGTGGCGTCGTCGGAGAGGCGCCCGTGCTGGTGGTCGAGGATGGCATGGTTGAGGCGGCGGAGGGTTTCGGGGGCGGGGGCGCCGCTGGCACTGTGACGGATAATGAAGTCGGTGAGGCGTTCCAGGCCGAATTGGCTGCCGCGGGCGCGGCCTTCCACGACGCCATCGGTGTAGAGCAGAATCCGGTCGCGGGGTTCCAGATGCTCTGTATATACCGGGGGGCTGAGATCGCCGTTGTCGCTGGCTGGAGCTCTAGGAGTTTCGGCGATGCCGAGCGGCGGCCAGGGCCTGCGGAACAGTTCTTTGATCACTTTATTGTCGCGGATCAGCAAAGGGGGCGGGTGGCCGCAGGGGATCCAGGCCAGTTCGCCGGTGGCGATGTTCAGGTCACACAGCAGCGCGGTGGCGAACCGGGAAGCGCCGAACTGGTCGGCGATCGCGTGGTCGGCGCGGGCAGCGATGTCGGTCAGGCCGCCGCCGGAGCGGCGGGTGGTCCGGCTGGAGGCCATCGCGACGCTGGCGATCAGGCCGGCGGCCAGATCGTGACCGGCCGCGTCGAAAATTGACACGTGCAGGTGCTCGCCCAGCAGGGAGTAGTCAAAGGCATCACCGCCCACCTCATAGGCCGGTTCCAGGACGGCTGAGAGGATGACCTGCTCGGTGGCGAACGTCGTCGGTGCGATGAACGCCCACACCATCTCCGCCTGCAACGCCACCTCCCGGCTGCGCCGTACCCGGGCAAAGGTGTCGCTGTAGACGCTCTTGCTGGCGATCAGCAGCCCGGCCAGCGACGCCAGCGTCCGGTACCGGCCGAGCATCGCCTCACCAGCGTCTTCGACGACCAGTTCCAGGACGCCCAGGCGTTCGGTGCCATCTATCAGCGGCACCCACAACTGGACCAGGCCGCCGCCCGCCGCTCCGGTGCTGGCACGGTGGATGGTGACGGTCTGGAAGGCGCGGCCAGCGAGGGTCGAGTCGATCGACAGCACCGCAGGCGAATGCGCCGCATTGTCTGGCAGCGGGTGCAGGTGGCGTTGCTGCAGATCGGCCAGGTAGATTCGCACGCCGCGCACGCCTAGTGGGCGGGCCCGCTCAGCCAGCACACCGGCCAGCGCACCCGGCGCCATCAGATGCGCCTCGGCCAGCAAATCCGCGAGCACCCGTACCGCCACCCCATCGCTGGCATCGCCACCGCCAGCCGCCGCAGCGGGCATCACCGGCACCGGTCTTCCGGCAGCCGGGCCAGCCGGGCAGCTCCGGCATGCGGCCACACCAGGCCGCTCCAGGGCCAGTCCGGGAAAAGACGACACCGTCATGTCCGATCCTCCATTTACCGCATCAAGGACGCGCCCGTGCCCCCGAAATGCGCCGACACCGCCGAACGCCTCCCCTTCCCAGCGCTGACACCCGTAGGCCAACACGCTCTGGTGTCACCTGCGGGCACGCGCACAGTCAGCCGGATCAGCCATGGGGCACCTGTGCCTTTCGCTCGCGACATCGGCGGGCACCTCTGCCCGGCAGCGACCTCCAGAGTAGAGAACGCCGCGCCGAGCCGGCGGCCGACATGGGAGGCTACGTGATAGACGGTGCCACGTTGAGCGATGAATAGCAGGCGGGGGAGAACGCGCACCGGACTGCCTAACTTTCGCCACCCACCATCGGCACGGCGACGGTCACCCCGCGCCAAACTGTCTGATCCGGAGCGTCGCCAACAGCGTCTCAGCCGGCTCGACAGCCGCAAATATTCGGCCTGGGCGGCTGAACCTTTGTCAGCGCGTCGCCGATGGCGGCGATGATCTCCTCCGCCTGCTGGCGGGTGAAACGGATTCCCTTGGGGTGCGTGGGCACCGACGGCGGCAGGGCCGACAGCGCGCCGGTCCACATGGGCAGGTCGGCGGTGGGCAGCAGGTGGATAGTGCCGCGCGGGCCAAACGGCTTAACCAGCGTCCGCTCCTGCCAGAGCGCGCGCTGCACATCGGTGCGGGTCGCCCGCCGATGCGCCGCCTGATCGACAATTCGGCGGCGCTGATCACCTGGGCATGCGCCCCGCACAGCAGGCGGGCGATGCCGGTCGGCCCCTGGCCCGTGGCCGGCTGGGCCAAGGCGTGCCGGGCCATCCGCCGGGCCGTAACGCCGCTCCAGGTCAGGGCGGCCGGGGCCGTGTACCTGGCGGTCATGAACGCGTATTCTCCCTGGCTTGCCCACAATCGGTCACATCGGGGCAGCGAGGGCTTTCAGAGGTTCAGCGGCAGATCAGCGGCCAGCCGAGCCTGACATCACGCTCAGTAAGTGGTCCCCGCGGCGCTGAGCGCACAAATAGCCGCCGCTATGCGCGGCAGCTGGCGCATGACGAAGCCTCCTGAAGTCTCCACAGAGCTGGCCAATCTGGGCGTGCCCAGGGCCGGCTACGAACGCCCGCTCAAGTAGCCGATAAGCGGCGGTCTCGGATAGGGCCTGAGTCTGTGATCCGGATCTGCTGCCGCGCCAGGAAACCAGGAAAGGGGTGCGCGCGCCCGGCTGGACAATGGGCTAGTGATCGGCGTCGGGCCTGGCGACTTCGAGGACAACGTCGCCGCCGCGCTGGACAGGCTGCCCGAAGACCTCGGCCAGCTCATGCGCAACGTCGCCGTGACCATCGAACACCGCCCGGGCCAGCCCGGCCTGCCCGGGCTCTACCAGGCATCCCGCTCACCAGCCGCACATCGGATTACGCGAGCGTGCTGCCGGACCGGATGACGGTCACCGGGATGAGCGCCGCCAACTTGTATGTGCTGGTCTTTGGCGCCAGCATCGATTACGCGCTGCTGATCGTCGCCCGATACCGGGAGGAACTGCGCCGTCACGACCGCCGCCATCCGGCGATGGCCGAGGCGCTGCGCCGCGCCGGGCCGGCCATTATCGCCAGCGGCTCCACCGTCATCGTGGCGCTGCTGACGCTGTCCGCCGCGGACCTGGGCTCGACCAGGAGCCTGGGGCCGGTGCTGGCCATCGGGGTCGCGGTCGGCATGTTCTCCATGCTCACTTGCTGCCTGCCCTGATGGTGACCTTCCCCCGCGGGGTCTTCTGGCCGTACCGGCCCGCCTCAGGCTCGGCCGAGCCGACCTACCGGGGCATGTGGGCGCGGATCGGCTGGGCCATCGCCCCCCGGCCGCGCCGGGTATGGATCACCACTGCCGTGGTCTTGGGCATCATGGCGCTCGGCCTGACCGGGCTGAAGGCCAGCGGCCTGACCAACGCGCAAGAATTCCGCGGCCACCCCGACTCGGTGACCGGCCAGACCGTGCTCGCCGCGCATTTCCCCGCGGGCACGGGCTCGCCCGTCATCGTGATCGGCAACGCCAGCGCGGCGGGTCCGCTGCGGCCCGCCGTCACGGCCACCCCGGAGATCGCGGCCGTGACTCCGCCGGTGACCCGGGCGGGCTACGCCTACCTGCAGGGCACGCTGACCGCGCGGCCCGACAGCCAGGCCGCCTTCGCCACCATTGACCGGGTGCGGTCCGCGGTGGCTGCCATCCCGGCGCCGGCGCCTTGGTCGGCGGCGCCACGGCGACCAACCTGGACGTGCAGCGCGCGGACGCGCATGACCGTGATCATGACCGTTGCGACGGAGGAGACGAGGGCCAGATGTGGGCGGTGGTGTATGACGACGGCATGTCGCTGATCACCGCCAGCGAGCGGATCGCTCGTAGCCTGGCCGAGGCGGAACGCCAGCGCGGCCGCTGCGTGACAGTCCGGCGCTTGGACGACGTCGAGACGCACCCGGGCGGCGTGGAAAAGCCTGCCCGCCCACCCGGGCGAGCGCGTGGCGATGGTCCGGTCAGGCCGAGAGGCACCGATAAGCCGTCGGTACCGGACCCGAGCAGGGCGGTGGGGGAGGCCGACAGCGTGCCGGAGCCGGAGCCGATCCGCCCGGCGGATCGGTTCGCGAGGCGCGAACCGATCAGCGAGCCCAAGTCGGCCCCCGCACCCGAACCGGAACCGCCCGAAAGCCTGGAGCCAGCCCGCACACCGGAGCAGCCCGAGCCAGTCCCAGCGTCAGAGCCGGCTAGCGAAGGCCAGCCACCGGAACCGGTCCCCGCTGCTGAACTGTCCCAGGTTTTGGGGCCGACGCAAGCGGTGGAGCCGACGCAGGCCGCGGAACCAGCCTCGGTGCCCGAACCGGCCAGCGAAGCCTCACCACCCGAACTCACCCGCGAACCCGAACGGGCCCACGCGGCCACGCCTACGAGACGCCGCAGACTCCTGCTTTACGCGCTCGCCGCCGCCAGCATCGTCGTCGCTGCGGCACTGGTCGATCACTGGGGTGTGCTGCCCAGAGTCGGTGCCAATACCAGTTCCAGTCCGACGCAGGTCGGCGGTCCTGCCCATCGCGCGCAGCTGCTACCTCCGCTGGGCCGGCCGCCGGTCATGCACTTTAGCAACGCGGTCAGCGCGACGCCCCCGTCCGCGGAAGCATCGGCGCAGCCGACGAGTCCGGCGGCCGAGCCATCAGGGGCGCAGAACCCAGCCGCTCGACCAGCCGGGTCGCTGGCATCTGCGGAAAGCCTGCAGTCCGCGATGGGCCGGCTATGCGTCGCAGCAGGACAATCGGGCGGAGCTGCCGTCCCGCCCGGTCAACCTGTGGCAGCCCGCGGACGGTACCGCCGGGCACGACTACACCGCGCACGGCAGCTTCGACCAGGAGTCGAAACCGCGCAGCGTCCAGCTGTGGGCCTCCCACCATCACGGCTTGCTGGGCGGCGCGGTGCTCGGGCTGGCCGGGACCGTGGCCGTCGCGGTCATTGGCCGGCGAGCCCGCCGGTGAGCACCCTGCTCGCCGCGGTGCGGGGTGGGTACGGCGCGATTCAGCTCGCCGCGCCCGGCTGCTCCGCCGAGCAGCGGCTGGGCGGCCCGCTCGGGCCCGACGCGCGGCGGGTGGTCCGCGTTCTCGGTGCCCGCCAGCTCGCGCAGGCCGGTCTGTGCGCGTCCGCGCCCACCCCGCCGCTGCTCGCGCTGGGCGCCGGGGTCGACGCGGCGCACGCGCTGAGCATGGCTGCACTCGCGCTGGCCGGCCGCCGCTGGCGGCGCCCCGCGATCGTCAGCGGGCTGATCGCCACCGCGTTCGCGGCCGCGGGCGCGCTAGCCGCGCGGCGGGCTCCTGCGGCGGGGGTTTACGTCGCGCCGAGCCGGGTAGGCGGTGCGCCGCGTGGCCGGAGGCGCGCCGCGTGATCGGAGGCGCGCCCGGGCGCGCGGCGCCACTGCAGGGCGATCGGCAGTCCAGGGCGATCGGCAGTGCAGCGCGATCGGCAGTGCAGCGCGATCGGCGGAGCGGAGGAACAGCCATGCGGGCCACCGATCTACGACGGAGACGGCCGAGGCAACCGGTCTACGGCATTGACCGGATGGTTCTGAACGTGCGGACCGGGCGCTTCGAGCGCAGCCTGTCCGCCCTGACCGCGGCCGGTGCGCTGACGCTGATCCAGGCCGTGCAGGACCTGAAGTCCGGTGACTGGCACGGGCTGAACGCGGCGCACGTGTGGAGCCTGTGGACCCGGTACGCCTGCACGGCGCTGTACGCCCACCCGCACGCCTGGGGCGAGATCGGCTTTCCCGGCCCGGCCTACCCGCGTGGCTACAAGAACGCCGGCGTCGGCAAGCTCGAGCCGTTCGAGGTACGCGACACAAGGCCGTCCGGTGACCCGATCCGGGAAGGAGCCTGATGCCCGGCGTGGCCGCGGGGGTCCGCGAGCGCAATGAGTCGGCCTGGCTGCTGCCGAACGACGGATCGCGGACCAGCCACGGGCTGCACGCTGGCATGCGCCGGTACGCCGACGAGGACGAGATCGACCTGGTCATCGTGGGCTGCGGGGCGGGCGGTTCGGTGCTGCTGCAACGGCTGGCCCGCGCGGGCTGGCGGGTCGCCGCGCTGGACGCCGGGTCGTTCTGGGACCCGGACGCGGACTGGGTCAGCGACGAGGCGGGCGCGCACAAGCTGTACTGGACCGACCCGCGGGTGATCAGCGGGACCGACCCGGTGCCGATGGGCTCGAACAATTCCGGCCGCGGGGTGGGCGGCTCGATGGTGCACTACGCGGGGTAACGGGATGAAACCCTAGCGGAGCGGGATGACCGCAATCTCGCCGAGTTGCTGCAGGAATTGCGCGTGGTCGGCCTGGGCGTGCAGGTCCTGTTCGGATTCCTGCTCTCGCTGCCGTTTACCAACCGGTTCTCCCGGCTGAGTCAGGGTCAGCGTGAGCTGTACCTGGCCACTCTCGTGCTGGCCGCGGTCGCCACGGCGCTCCTGCTCGGACCGGTCGCCTATCATCGCCTGGTGTTCCGCCAAGGCCAGAAGGAGCGCCTCGTGCGGGCGGCCAGCGTGATGGCGATCGCAGGCATGATCACCGTCGGCCTGGCCGTATCGGCCGCGGCCTTGCTGGTCACCGGCTACGTCGCCAGCCCTCTGCCCGCGGCGCTGATCACCGCGTTCGTCACCTGCACGTTCGGCGCCCTGTGGTTCGCGCTGCCGCTCGCGCGCCGGCGCTGACGCGCATAGCAGGGCCGGAACGGGGCAGTGGGGGGCGGTGAAGGAGGGACTCATGCCCAGAGCACAGATCAAGGACGAGAAGACCTACCAGAAACTCCGCGGCCGGGGCGAAAGCAAGGAAAGGCAGCCCGGATCGCCAACGCCGCCGCCTCGAGCTCTAAAAGCCAGGTGGGCCGCAAGGGCGGCAAGAGCGGCTCCTACAGCGACTGGAGCAAGCAGGATCTCCTCCGGCGGGCCACGGAAATCGGTATCGAAGGCCGCTCGAAGATGACCAAGGCCGAGCTGATCAAGGCCCTCAGGAACCACTGAACCAGCCCGATCCGACGGTCCCGTACCGCCGTCAGCCGGCGCCGGGCAGGCAAACATGGATCGCGCCATCGACCTCGCGTGCCTCGAACGCCGGCTGCGGAGCGGTGGCCGGCCCGCGGGCCACCGACCCGTCAGCGACCCGGAAGACGCTGCCGTGCCAGGGGCAGGTCAGGCAGCCGTCCGCCAGCTCGCCATCCGAGAGCGGCCCCGACATGTGGCTGCACCGGGCGGCCAGGACGTGCACCGCGCCGCCTGAGCGGATGGCCACGACCGGGACCTCACCCAGCATCTGGCGTACCGGCTTGCCCTCGGGCAGGCTGGCCGAGGCCATCAGATGCTGCCAGCCGGGCTTGACCAGGTGCGGGACCTCTTCCGCGTGGTTGGCACCGCCCGCCAGGCGGAAGGAGATGGACCGCCGAGCAGCCCGCTCGCTGAGACCGCAGTCAGTCCGGCCAGCCGCAGCGCGCGCCCCCGCCGCGGGCTCTGTCTCCGCCTACCGCCGGGGCGAAAGCGTTACCAGGGCCACAAGTCCCCAGGCTATGCCGTTACCGCCAAGACGCCGCGCGCCATTGCTTACGCGACCGCGACACGGGTGGAGAACCGGCCGGCCAGCATTGCAGTTCCGCACTCCAGTGAGGATGGCCTCCGGAGCCGTTTCTGCGTTGCACATGCTATGTCGGCTAAGGTCTAGGGCGGCGGATCTATCATCCTCTGAGCTTGGAAGAGGCTCCGAGGACATAATCTGCTTGATTCGGCGGTTCGATCTGCCGGATCAAGAAGATCTTTACTACAGAGAATCCGCTGCGTTAGGCGCTGGAGACTGGACCAGGGCGGGAGAGCTTACGCCGATGCGGGCAACTGATCTTCGCTAGCGCCTGCGAGCTCCTCCACCCGCATTGTGTTCTTATCTAGCCAGACAACAAGCATGCTGATATGGCTAGCTCGAGCGAGATCTTGGATGTTCTCGGTAACAGGTCCAGGGACGACGAGGATCAGATGCGCCTCGGGATGGCCCTCCGCGACGCGCCGCAAGCGTTGTGCCAAGTATGTGAATGCTTGTGACGACGGCGCCGCAGTTGCCTTCACTTGGACGACAGCCGTTTCACCATCTCGCTTGGCCATCAGGTCAATGCCTTCGGCTGCCCCATGAGGATGGCTCGATAAGACCCCAGCCATGTGTCCTGAGATACATGCCAGCAAGCTCCGCCAGCTGCGGCCCGGCAAGCCTGGCTGCAGGCCATCCGGCTATCGTCGCCGAAGGTGGCGGCCCGGGAGGCCCGTTGAACAGAGGTTCTCCGCGGACTGCGGTCAGAACCGCATCCTCAATGACTGCGCTGCGCAGATTCGCCCGGTCCACAAGGGCACCGCTAAAGTCTGCCGCAGTGAGGTTCGCCTCATGCAGGTTCGCCCTACTTAGGTCAGCATCCGAAGTCGGCCCGTTGCAGGCGGCAGCGGCTTAGATCTGCTCGTCTGAGCGAGGCACTGACAAAGGCAGCCGCAGTGGCATCAGCTGCCTCCATGTCTGCCTTGTCCAGGTCGGCATACGAGAAGTCGGCGCCGATCATGCTTGCGTTGACCAGACATGACCGAGCGAGGCTCGTCCCGGCAAAGCGAGCGCCATCCAGTGCCGCGCCCGTGAGGTCACACTCGTCAAGATCAAGGCCGGACAGATCTGCGTCCCGCAAGTCAGCGCCAGGCAGCAGCAGCCGTCGCCACTCACCTCGCTGCCGCGCTGCTGTGTACTCTGCCAGTGCATCCAGAGCATGAGAATCTGCGCGGAGGGCTCGTGTGGTCTCAGCGCTCACTCATACCACCTCACATGGGCCGTAAGGCCCGCATCGTCAACCGCATCACGCAGCGCTTGGCGATGCGCAGGATCGACCAGACCAGTCAGGTCCACGATCACATTTTCCCTGCAGCACTGGATCTCATAGCGTATGTACCCCTCCAGGAAGTCGGCAACATCGAACCGCGGGCGCCGCTCAGTATCGCGGGGGCGCTTGACATCCCAGTCCTGTCTAGTCGCATCGGTGCAGTCGCCCTGGTTTGGCAGCCGGACCACCGGACCCGGCAGTTCGCCTCCTCTCCGACCGGACCACCGTATAGCGGTGAGATGGCGCAGACGCCTGGCTCATGCTCGCAAGCGTTGAGGACGGGACTTGCGACGACGCCGCCGCTTACCCGCCTACGCAGGCGAAGGGGACTGCCTCGGGACTGCCTCGGGAGTGCCTCCGCTGCTCTGTCGAATGACAGTGACAAGCTGGCAGGGCGCCGGGCTGATCGTCGGCTTCATCGGCGGTCTGCTGATCTTTTCGCCCTGGAGCACCGCGTCCGGGCTGACCTCAGCCGCTGACCTGGAATGCCTCGCCGCTTCGATCAGCTACACGACCAGCCACATCTACATCTACATCGACCGGTGTCCTGGTGCTGGGCGAGCACATCACAGTCGTGGTCCTTGCCGGGATAGCGCTGATCCTCGGCAGCGTGGCGCTTACCCGCCAGCGCACGCGGCGATCGCGGACGGAAATCCGCAACGCGGCCGACTTATCCTGTCATCGCCCCGCGGCTTATCCTGCCAGTGGCTGGATGTGATACGAGGATGAGATGGACCTGCTGACGGCCTCAGTGCTCTACCGGGAATCCAGCGGAACGCCGTACACGCTGGTGGTGCTCGCGGGCGAGCTGGACGCGACGAACAGCCCGCAGTTGCGTGACCTGCTGGAGTCCGAGATATCAGCGGGGCTGCGGACCCTCATTGTGGAGCTTTCCGGGCTGAAATTCATCGACTCCTCGTCACTGCAGGTGCTGCTGCGATGCAACAGGATGCTGGGCAGCCAGGGCGGCGTGCTCAGGCTCGTGCGCCCAGGGGGCTCGGTGGCCAGGATGCTGCACTTCACGCGGGCCGACCAGCTCGTCCGGGCCTATGACAGCGTGGAACAGGCAGCGGCCGGCTGAGGCAGGCGGATTACCCCTCCCTTACGAACTGCGTGGGTAAGGAGGCGCCGCGGCCCTAACCCTTGATCACTGATCGCATTAGTCTTTCCTGATGGCCACGCCGCTCAGCCCGCCAGGCGCGGCGGACAAGCTCCGCGACATCCAGTCGATTACGGATACGGCGCTGTCCTACCTCGGTGCCGAGGATCTCCTCATCGAGCTGCTGAGCCGGGTAAAGCAGATCCTGGATGCCGACACCGCCGCGGTGCTCCTGCTGGACCGCTCCTCGCGTTACCTCATCGCCACCGCGGCGAGCGGGCTGGAGGAGGAGGTCGCGCAGGGCGTCCGCATCCCCGTTGGCCGGGGCTTCGCGGGCCGCATCGCCGCAGAGGCGCGACCGGTCATCCTGGATCACGTCGATCAGGCCAACGTGCTCAATCCGATCCTGCTGGAAAAGGGAATCCAGTCCCTCATCGGGGTGCCGCTGCTGGTCAACGGCGCAGTGATCGGCGTGCTCCACGTCGGCTCGGTTCACGACCGGGTATTCACCACCGACGATGCGGTGCTGCTCCACCTCGCCGCCGATCGCGCGGCCCTGGCGGTGCAATCGGTCAGATCCCGCGAGGACCGCGCCGCCGCGGCGGCCATTCAGCGGAGCCTGCTCCCATCGGCGCCGCCCACGGTGATGGGAGTTGAGATCGCCGCCCGCTACGTGCCCGGCGACGGCCAGGTCGGCGGCGACTGGTACGACGTCTTCACGCTGCCATCCGGGGAGCTGTGCGTGGTCATCGGTGACGTGGCCGGGTCCGGCCTCGAGGCGGCGATCATCATGGGCCGGATGCGCAGTGCCCTGCGCGCCTACGCGCTGCAAACCCGCGATCCGGCGGAGGTCCTGCGCAGGCTCGACCACAAGATGCAGCATTTCGAGACCGACGTCATGGCCACGGTGTCTTACGCCGTGCTCGACCCGGCGTCGGGGGAGCTGCGCATATCGGCGGCAGGCCATTTCCCGCCCGTCGTCGCGGCGCCCGGACAGCGCGGCGCCCTGGCCGAGATCGCCGTCGGTGTCCCGATTGGCGTAGCCGATACTCCGCAGTGGCAGGCCACCAGCTTGTGCCTCACGCCCGGCACGGTGCTGTGCTTCTTCACCGACGGGCTGGTGGAGCGCCGGGACAAGCCGCTGGATGACCGCATCACCCGTCTCTGCGAGACCGTCTCGCCCGGGCCGCCAGAGAGCGTCTGCGTCGCGGTGATGGGGGCCCTTGTCGGAAGCGACCAGGTCCGGGACGATATCGCCCTTCTTGTCCTGCTCTGGCAACCCGGCATCGGTGACCAATCAGTCTGACAGACCTGGGCGTTCGGGTTTCCCCTTGGCGGCGGGCCTCGTGCGGCGGTGACCGCCGACACAGGCTCGCCTGTGAGGTGCGACAACTGACCGGATGCTTCAAGAGCGCCACGGCGATCACTGGATCCCCATCGCGCAGCTTGAAGACGCCATCGTGGAAGCCCGCGGGGCGGAGAACCTGATGGCGCTTCGGACGGCTGTGAACTGTGGCTTAAGACAAACCCGCGGCCAAGTGAGGCCGCAGGCAGCGGAAGGCCTGCCCCGGCGAGGGGCAGGCCTTCGGTGCCGGGTGTACGAATTTACCCGAGGGTGCCGGTGTCGCCGTCGGTCTCGGTTTCGATCTGCTCCTTGCGGACCTCGCCAGTGACGGTCTCCTCGCCAGCAACGCGGTCCTTGGCCAGGCGGACCCGCTCGACCGGCACCGTCTCCGTGGCGACAACCGGCCGTTCTGCGTGCAGGGTGACCTCGTGCTCTTCCTCAGAGATCTCCGGCCCTGACGTCGCCTGGCCGATGTTCGCCTCGGTGATCGGCTCGCGCTCCACGCGGACCTCTTCGTGGCTGACCGGCACCGACTGCTGGATCGTCTCGGTGACGACGTACTTGCGCAGCCGGGCCCGGCCCGTCTCCTCGGTGGCGGTACCCACGCGCATCCGCTCCTCGGAGCGGGTCATCGCCTCATCGGTGGTCGGCCCGGAGGTGTCATAACCCTGTGCGCCCGGCGCCCCGTAGGCGTCCGTCATGTGCTGGCCGCCGGTCTCGGGAAGGCCGGTCGGGCTGCGCCACTCGCCATAGCCCAGCCCGTAGTGGCTGAACAGCTGCTCTTCTTCGGCCGGGGACAGCTGGGCATCGGGGTCGATCTTCGGCGCCGAGGTAACGGTGTCCTTGTCGGCGGCCAGCTCCACCTCACGCTCGCCACGGAGGCGGGCCAAGGCTAGCGGCACGAAGGTTTCCTTCATCCCGAACAGGCCCGTCTTGACCGTCAGCCACTCCGGCTCCCCGGTCGCCTCGTCCCGGTAGACGGTGGCCACCTGGCCGATTTTCTGCCCGGCTTGGTCATAGGCGGTGGCCCCGGTCAGGTTCTGGGCCTCTTCCTGGGTGAACATACAATCTCCTCCAGCTGCTCCCCCCACATCGGGAGAGCCGGTTGGGTACATGAAACCCGCGTCTACCCACGGCCGGGGAAGCGATTCACCATCAAGCCGAAAAATCATGACAAAATGGACGATCATGCTCTGACCGGCGGATAGGCCCCATATTCGGGGCACATGAAAGCCTCACAGGATATATGCGGGATGATCTTCCAGTCATCTGGCTGCTAATCTTCAGAGCAGGTCAAAGCAGCAACGCCCGCCAATCGACTAGCGATCTCGAAAACCGCTGCCGCAGCGTGGCTCGCAAGATCATCGTGCCATTAACGTGCCATTCGCCAGGGCGGTGAGCGGTCAACTCCGGTCACGTGCGGTCACTCAGACCGGCAGGTCAGACTCTATGACCGCCTTGTATTAGCCTCCTTACAAGCGAGGGGTTGCCACGGTAACCAGACCTGTAACCAAGACGCGGTTGCCCGCCCTTGGATACCTGAGACGCAGCGAGACAGCTTCGTGGCTTTCCCGCTGGTAGACGAGCATGCGGTACTACGCGTGCGACCGCGTGAGACGAGGCGCAGACTTCTCATAACCCAGAGGTCGCGGGTTCAAATCCCGCCCCCGCTACCAGGCAAAACGGCCCTCCGGACCTTATCCGGAGGGCCGTTTTCGTTGACCATGTGACCAGCTTTGTGACCAGAGGGCCGTAAACCGGCTCGTCAGTCGTGACCTTGTCGGTGGGAAACCAGATAGGCAGGAACAGGCAGTGAGAGGTGACAACCCAATCGGCTCGCGGGCGGAAGACCGGCTGGGCCGGACCGGATTCGCCGATCACCTCGCTGTCGCGCTCCGCGGGGCATCCGCCGACCAGGGCCTTGTAGTGGCCCTGGTCGGCAGCTGGGGAAGCGGCAAGACGTCAATTCTGAACATGGTGAGGGAGCAACTGAGCAACGCCCCTTCCCGCACGGTGCTGACCTTCAACCCGTGGATGTTCTCCGGCACCGCCGCCCCTGAGCGGGCGGCCCTTCATCGGGGCAAGGGCGTGATGCAGGCGGTGGCGCGGTAGGAGGCCGGTCGCCGCCCCTGAGCGGGCGGCCCTCTATCGTGGCTGGACGGTCGGAACGTACAACGCGCCGGATGGATCGTCCCCGTCAAAGTCGCCTTCTCTTTGGAGACGGCCCTTTATCGAGGCGACGATCTGTATACGCGCAACGATATGACCGTGCAGGTTACTGTCTCTTAATGGACGGTCCTTCATCGAGGCGCGTAGAACTGAAACCGGACCTGAAGCGTGCCGCTCGCCGCCTTTTTGAGGACGGCCCTTCATCGAGGCGTCAAAAGGTGGCGGTCGAATGACGGTTTCCTGGGCGTCGACGCCCCTGAGCGGGGCGGCCCTTCATCGAGGCTACTGCGCGCTCGGCCAGCGGCCGTGATCCGCGGGTCGCCGTCCCTGAGCGGGCGGCCCTTCATCGAGGCCAAATCACGCCGACCAGGGGCATCACGCAGAACGGCGATCGCCGTCTCTTCGGGACGGCCCTTCATCGAGGCGACCAGGGCTATGAGGCCGACACCATCGTGACCACGTCGCCGTCTCTTCGAGGGCGGCCCTTCATCAAGGCTCCTCACCCAGCATCATCTCTTGCAGGAGAATCAGCTCACCGTCCCTCCACAGACGGCCCTTCATCGAGGCGTGAGGATGCCGATCCCCACACGGCGAAGCGGCGAGCAGAATGAACGGGACCGTGAGGCCTCGACAGACAAACCTGGCCTTGTCCTGTGGACGCTCGTCCTGCGGTTGCGTCTGCGCCACGGTCTCTCCCATCCGGGACCTCCCCTCCAGGCTCACCGGGTCGGCAACCGTGGCCCGGGTTGATGCGCCAGGCGCCGCCGCGTCGGACCTACTTCTCGTCGAACAGGCGCAGGTCTGAGGGCTCGCGCAGCAGATCCTCGAGGATGATGTTTCCCTCGGTGTTGTAGGGCTGGCGCATGTGCTCGTCCCAGGCCGCGCGAGAGCGGAACATCTCCAGCGTCACCCAGGTATCCGGGTCGTCCTGAGGCTGCACGAGGTGCATGAAGATGCACCCCGGCTCGGTGAGGGTCTTCCGACGCATCGACTGCAGCTGTGCCTCGGCTTCCTCGAGCCGGTCCAGTCGAGGCTTGATCGTGACTACGAGGAAGAGCGGGCGGTCCTGATCCCTCATGGCCCCTTCTTACCCGCCGGGTCCACCACTGAATCTGAATCTCGTTGCCGGACGGTGCGGAGCGACACTATGATGCGCGAGCGTGGCCCCGCCCGGGCTCGTCCCGTGCGGCGGCACGCGGGGAGTCAGGCGATCTCGTCAAGTGAGGTGAAGGGATGTTCGTTGTCGTTGGAGAGGCGCTCGTAGATCTGGTCGGGCAGCGCGGCGATCGGACATTTTCCGCACATCCGGGTGGCAGCCCGGCAAACGTCGCGCTTGGTCTGGCCCGGCTGGGCGTCGCCGTGACGCTCAAGACGCGTCTGGGGCGGGATGCCTTCGGAGAGATGATCTTGGCGCGCCTTGAAGCCAGCGGCGTCCGGGTCGACGGAGGCGCTGATGAGGGCGCGAAGACCAGCCTGGCGATCGCGGCCCTCGCCGCGGGGATCGCGTCCTACGACTTCCGGATCGACTGGGATGTGGGGGAGCTGGCGCCCCTCCCGGTTGAGACACGCTGTCTGCACACCGGTTCGTTGGCGACGGTCCTCCAGCCCGGCAAAGCGAACGTCGTCGACCTTGTGGAGCGGGAGCACAAGCGGGGTCGGGTGACCGTCTCATACGACCCCAACATCCGGCCCGAGCTGCTCGGCGACGCGGTGCGGGTCCGACCGGACATCGAGCGTCTCGTCGCACTGTCCGATGTCGTCAAGGCCAGCGACGACGACGTTCGCTGGCTCTACCCCGACCGGCGCGACGAGGACGTCGCGCAGAGCTGGCTCGCCTCGGGGCCCGCTCTGGTCGTCGTGACCCGCGGTGGCTCAGGCCTCTACGCCGTCTCGGCGGGCCTGGAGCTGCGCCGAGGCGCGGTGCCGATCGATCTCGTGGACACGGTCGGCGCGGGTGACTCCTTCACCGCCGGTCTGCTCGACGGGCTGCACCGTGCCAACCTGGTCGGCGGCGCGCGCCGCGAGGCGCTGGCGGCGATCGACGAGGCGACGCTCGGCAGCGTCGTCGATGCAGCGGCTCTGATAGCCGCGATCACATGCTCCCGGCCGGGTGCCGACCCGCCGACTCGAGCCGAGGTCGACGCAGCTCTCGCAGCCGGGCCACGTGCCTGAGATGCGACGCGGACGGATACGTAGCTACGCCTGAGCGGTGGCTCGAACTGTTCGGCCTAACTGCCATCCCGGACACTTCGCTCCTGGTGAGAGGTTCCTTAACTCAGGTGCATCCGAACGCTGGATGGCGTTATCCCCGCGGGCCCGCGGCTCGCTATCGCCACTGAGTGTTGCAGTAGCGGCCCGCTTCCTACTTCACTGCCGCCACCGGCGCCGCGCTCGTGCTAGCGGATTACCGCGCTCCGTATCGGGGGCGCTCGACCCCCGGTCACGCGTGGTGGGGGTCGTTCGATCTGGCGGTGAGCCTGTTCTCCGGTGCGCCGGCCAATCCGCCGTCTGACGACTTCATCATGCGCAACGCGATGGACTCCCAGGAGGTCGCGGTGGGCTGGTGGCCCCGGGGGACCCGAAGTACGGCAAGGCGGCCTTCTACGCCTATCCGGCGCCTGGCGGGTTCGGCCGCGCTGGGCTCGCGCCGGCCACCGCCCACTGGAAAGAGGGTCTGGGCGAGTACGTGCCTTACCGGTACGATTGTCGCGATGAGCTCTGACCCACATCGGTTCGCGCTGGAGTTCGCCCGCTCGGCGTTCCAGTGTGCCTGCACGGTGTGCGGATGGGGATCCGGCGCTGCCCGCGAGCGCCGCTGGAACACCGCCGCCCGTCAGATGAGACTCGCGGAGCGCGTCGAGGTCGGACAGGGCGGTGGTATGGAGTCCGGCCCGGTGCCACCAGGCGGCGGGCGCACCTTCGAAGGCATCGCCGGCGCCGGGATCCACTCGAGGGGTGATCCGTGAGCACAGCAGCCGAGAGTTCCGCCGCCGAGCACCCCGCGCAGAGCCGGCCCCTGATCGGCAAGCGCATGGTGGTGCTGTTCATCGCCCTCGCCTGCTGCTTCACCGCCTGGGGCGTCGCGGCGGACATGACCACACCGATGGTAGCTGGATTCAAGCGCATCTTCCAGATGAGCACGTTCGAAGCCTCGCTCGTGCAGCTCGCGTACTTCGGCGCCTACTTCCTGCTCGCGCTGCCGGCGGCGTTCATCAACCAGCGCTTCGGCTATAAGGCGGGCATTCTCACCGGGCTTCTGCTCGCGGCACTGGGGGCGTTCTTCTTCTACCCGGCGAGCAAGATCATGGCCTATGGGGCGTTCCTCGCCGCCTTGTTCACGCTGGCGGCAGGCTGCTCGCTGCTGGAAACGTCGGCCAACCCGTTCGTTATGTCGCTCGGCCCGCAAGCCACGGCGACGCGCCGGCTGAACCTCGCCCAGGCGTTCAATCCGGTGGGCACGAACATCGGCGTGCTGCTGGCCGCGACGCTGATCCTGCCCCACCTCACCGACCCGGTCGACGTCTCGTCGCTGAGCCCGGCCCAGCTGCGCACGATCCGGGCGGGTGAGCTCGGGGCAGTGATGGGGCCCTATCTGGGCCTCGCCCTGGTCCTGGTCGCGATCGCGATCGCCATCGCAGTCAAGAAGGTGCCGCCGATCGTCGAGGAGTTCCCCGACGCCGTCGGCCCATACCCGGGGGGCACAAGAGGCCTATTCCGTGTCCTCTGGCGGAATAGGCGCTACCGCTTCGGCGTCGTCGCCCAATTCGCGAACGTGGGGGCCCAGGTGTGCACCTGGACCTACCTGATCCTGTACGTGGGTCAGGCCCTGGGCGGGAGCCTCCAGAAGGGCGCAATCTACCTGCAGTTGAGCCTGCTGGTCTTCCTCGGGTCGCGGTTCCTGATGACCTGGGTCATCGGTCGCATTCGCGCCGCCAAGGTGATGGCGGTGCTCGCCTTCCTCGCCGTGCTGTTGTGCGCGTTCGCGATGTTGAGTCCGAATCTGGCCGGGGTGATCGCGCTCGTTGCGGTGTCCTTCTGCCTGTCCTTGATGTTCCCGACGATTTACGGCATCGCTCTGGAGGGGCTCGGACCGGCGACGAAGTTCGGGGCTGCCGGCCTCGTAATGGCGATCGTGGGCGGCGCGATCATGCCATTGGTGCAGGGCAAGATCGTGGACGCGACGAGCCCGGCGATCTCGTTCGTCGTTCCTGCGGCCTGCTTCGCGGTGGTGGGACTGTATGCGCTGTACGACCTGGGGGCGCGTCCGAGCATGATCGCGGGCGCGGCGGCCCGCGACGGCGGCCCGGCGCTGCCCGCGCCGGCCACAGGAGAGGCCGGGGGAGTCCCGTGATCGGCCGCCTCGCGGCCGTCGCCGTCTTGGCCCTCACGCTGACGCTCAGCGCGTGCGGCGGCAACCAGCCCACCAGCGCCACGATTAGCACCAGTCGGCTCGAGGTCGTGTCCTGGTGGACCTCCAGTTCCGAGGCGAAGGCGCTCGGCGTCCTGTTCGCCGCCTTCCGTGACTCGAATCCTGGCGTGCACGCGATCAACGGCGCTATCCGTGGCGGCGCCGGCTCCAACGCGATCGTTGCGCTGGCAAAGCGGTTGCAGAGGAACGACCCGCCCGACGTCTGGCAGACGTTCGCCGGCAAATCGCTCCAGGCCTACGCGAGCAACGGCGTGGTCCGCAGCGTCGCCTCGATCTTCGCGCGTGAGCACCTGCGAACGGAGATGAACGCCACCATCCTTCACTCGCTGATGTCCGACGGACAGCCCTACGGGGTGCCGACGGGAGCGCATCGCAGCAACGTCCTGTTCTTCAATCTGAAGCTGCTGGCCAAGGCCGGCGTCGCCCCTCCCTCGAACCACACCACGCTGGGCGAGTTCCTGACCGACCTAAAGAAGGTCAGGGCTTCCGGAGCCGTGCCGCTCTGCCTCGGGGCCCAAGACCCGTTCACCACGGTCGAGCTGTTCGAGAACACGCTGCTCAGCTCGATCGGGCCGCGCGGGTGGACGGACGTCGTCGGCGACCATTTCGACTGGCGCGGCAACCAAGCCCGGACTGCGCTCAGCCGCTTCGGCGACGTGCTCGACTACGCGGACCCGGAGGGAGGGGGGCTCACCTGGGATCAAGCCACGAGGAAGCTCGCGGCCGGTGGCTGCGCGTTCGAATCGATGAACGACTCTGCCTTCGGCGAGCTCACCGCCGACGGCGCCAAGGACGGCAGGGACTTCGGCGTGACCACCTTTCCCGGCACCAACGGGAGCTTCCTCGCAGTGGTCGACGTGTTCGTAGCCGCCACTAGGGCGAAGGACGCCAGGAACGCGCTCGCGTTCCTCTCTGACATCGATGAGCCCTCCACCCAACTGGCGTTTCACCGAGCGAAAGGGTCGATCCCGGTTGTGCGTGACGTCGACGTTTCGTCGCTGTCCGCCTATCAGCGGGCCACCGCGGCGGCCTTCTGGACCTCGCCGGTGCTGCTCTCGATCGCCCACGGCGAGGGAGTGAGCCCGCAGTTCGAGGAGGGCTTCTATGACGCGGTGTCGGACTATGTGAGTACCCGAAGCGCCGACGCGTTCGCGTCCCAGCTCGAGAACACCGTAAACGGGAACCGGATCCCAGGAGCTGCCCCATGACGTCGGCGACGCTCTGGATCCGCGGCTCCGGGAGTTACATCCCAGGGCAGCGCCTGTTCCACACGCGGGCACGACTTCGAGTCTGAGGTCGTGGCGCGCTCAACGCCCTGCTGGGGATCTCTGGGCGCATGGCCCAGAAGGTATCGTCAGCGCACCGGCGTCCGCGCTGGCCCTGTGGGGTTCCAGAACTCGGCCACCGGTCCTGACCTCGGCTTCTATGCGGCTCGCTCGTATTCGTTGATGAGGCCGCCGAGGACGGGCCGACGCTGGACCCGCTGCTGGGAGAGGTCCGGGACAAGGTAGTCGGGCCGGGGCGGGCGCAGCTGGCAGCTGCGATGGAGGCGGCGTCCGTTGTAGTGGACCGCGTACTGGGGTCGTTCCAACCTGAAGTTGCTGGTCAGGGGACTGGTATGAGCTGATTGGGGGGTGCTCGTGCTGGTGGGAGCGGCTGGGCGTAGCTGCTGATCGTTTGACGTGGTTGCGGGGTTGCCCGGCGTGTCGGTACCGGATTGGCGGTACCCGCCGGTTATCGTCTGTGTCCATCCCTGTTCGTACGGTAATATCCCCTGGGGGCGGGATGGAGCTGACGGAACGGATCACCGGCCGGGTCAACGAGCTGACCGGTGAAGTCGAGCTGCTGCGCAAGCAGCTCGCCGATGCCGAGCGCGAGCTGGAACGGCTGGTGATAGCCGGGCAGGTCATCACCCAGCTGACAGCCGATGACGCACTCGCCGGTGAGCCGGGCGGCACCGGGCCGGCGCAGCGGGGTTTCGGGCTGCTGGTGCCCCCGCGCAGCCAGGGATCCGGCACAGGCGACCTCCCAGATGACTACCGGTCACTGCTGGAGGCGGTAGCCGCGGTCGCGGCCGAGACCGGCGGGGCGGTGACCTGCGTGATGGCCGCCCAGCGGGCCGGCATCGACGTGACCGGCCGCCAGGCCGAGAACGTCCGCGCCAGGCTCAAGCGGCTCGAAGACCGCGGCTGGCTGCGCCGCAACGCCACCGGCAGGTTCACCGTCGCGCCCTGACCCGAGCCTGGTGCGGGGCCGCTGCCTGCCGGGATAGCCCCCGGCGGGCCATTAGGCGCTTGTGACAACAACCATCCAGCCCGCCGAGGGCACCCCGCTTGCCTGCCAGTGCGCGCTGCCGCTGTCGCGCCAGACGCTCGCCTTCGTCGCTGATCAGCTGCGCGCCCACCTGAAGAAGATCGGCTCCCGGTGGCGCAAGCTGCCGCCCGGGAGAATCGCCCTCATCGTGCTGGCCACGCTGCGCCACGACCACCGGCTGGCTGACATGGCCGGCGGCAACGGCGTCTCTGCCTCCACCATCAGCCGCTGGACCTGGGAGATCATCGGCCTGCTCGCCGCCCGCGCGCCCCGCCTGGACCGCGCCCTGGCCGCGATCAAGAAACAAGGCGGGGAAGCGGTGCTGGTGGACGGCACCCTGATCCCCACCCGCCGCCGGACCGGCACCGCGAACCGCAAGAATTACAACGGCAAGCACAAGAAACACGGGCTGCTGTTCCTCGCTCTCACCGACCAGGCAGGCAACCTGATCTGGATCTCCTCCGCCCGCCGCGGCGCCGCCAGTGAGATCCGTGCTGCCCGCCACGACCACATCACCGGGCACCTGCGCACCGCCGGGCTCGGCGCCCTGGCCGACCTCGGCTTCACCGGGCTCGACCCCGGCCCCGAAGATCCGGTCATCATCACCGGCTACAAGGCCACCGCGACACGCAAGCTCACTCCCGCCCAGCGCCACGCTAACCAGGCCCTGTCCGCCGCCCGCGCCCCAGTCGAGCACGGCTTCAGCGACCTCAAGAACTGGCGGATCCTCACCCGGCTGCGCCTCAGCCCCGCTAAGGCCACCACCGTGCTGCGCGCGCTGCTCGTCCTTACCCGCCAGCACACCATCCGCTGACAGACGATCATGACCTACGCCCAGCCGCTCCCACCAGCCCGAGCACCGCCAACCCAGGCCACACCAGCCCGCTGACCAGCCAATTCAGGTTGGAACGACCTCACTGGGCAAGGATCGTCCGCAGATGCCGCTGGCCGAAGATCAGCATCTGGTCGGTCACCTCGGTCCGGGCGCGGCGGCGCTCCAGCGAGGCGGTCGAGCAGGCCGCGACCGCCATGCTGGACGAACTCGCCACCTGGACAGCAGCGCTGCAGCCCATCCGGCAGCCAGACCGGGCACCCGCGGCTACCGCGTGAGAGCACGTCTTGCTGTCGCGGGGGAACCACGCCTCCGTTCGGGCTAATGCTTTCGATTTCCCGAACGGAGGCGGCTGACTGCTGCAGCGCGGCAGCGGCTATTGCGGCGGCGGGAACCCGCCCTCAGCCGACGGCTTCGCCGGCATTATCCCCGTTCCGGGACCCGCGCCTGGCGGGGCTGTCCCCGTGCCGGCGGATCCAGTGCCAGCGGATCCAGCGCCGCCGGCCTTGGGCGAGCTGAGGTCGTAAACGGTGGTGCCGCCGACGGTCTCGCTCTTAAAGTGCGCCTCGACCCAGGAGGTGATCTGGGATGCGTCGCCGGAGCCGCCGCCCGGGCCGCCCGCGGCAGCGAACCCGGCAGGCGCGCCGCCGTCCGGGCTGGCGGCGAAGTCGGACGCCCTGGAAGCGCCGGATTCGCCGGGCGGGCCTGCGAGCCCGCCGAACCCGCCACCCGCGCCGCCGCTCACGAAGTAGTGAATCTGGTGCCCGGAGACGAGCTTCTCGAACTCGGCCAGGCTCGGCGCCGGGTCGGATCCGGAGAAACCGCCGATCGCCATGACCGGGACGCCGTTGCTGCCCAGTTCTATCGAGGCCGCGCTGGTGGAGCTGACCGTGGCCGCGGCCCACCGGTAGCCGGACGCCCCGGCCTCCAGCAGCTTGGCCACAGTGGCGCTGATACTGGCCTGCCCGCCGGATCCGCCGCCGGCCCCGGCGGGCAGGCGTCGGTCTGCGCCGCCCGGGAATCCGGACCGGGCGCCGGGGATACCAAAGGATCCGGCCACCGTGGGCCCGGCGGACGGGACCGCTCCGCTTTGGGTCGTCGCTGCGGTGTCCATGCTGTAGGCCATCGGGGCGCCCAGCCCGCCGATCAGGGCGAGCGGCACCGCTGCCGCCAGGACGGTCCGGCGCCAGCCGGCGGCCGGGCGGAGGGCACGCCGGGCCAGGATCATGCCAGCGGCGGCGGCGCCCGCGATGACGATGGCCACGTGCAGCCAAGGGAACCAGCCCGGACTGCGGTCGAGCAGGATCCACGCCCAGATGGCGGTGATCGCGAGCCCGGCGGCCAGGACGGCAGAAGCGAACCAGGCGTGCCGCGCCCGCCACAGCTCGACGGACCCGATGCCGACGAGCGCGCCGATCGCGGGGGCCAGGGCGATGGTGTAGTAGGGGTGGATGATTCCGGACATATAGCTAAACACCAGCCCGGTCACCAGCAGCCAGCCGCCCCACACCAGGGCGGCGGCGCGGGTCCGGTCGGTCCGCGGCGCCCGCCGTGACAGCCAGAGCATGGCCGCCAGGGCAAGGAGGGCAGCTGGCAGCAGCCAGGCGATCTGCCCGCCGAAATCGGCCTGGAACAGCCGGGTGATCCCGGTGGCGCCACCGAACCCGCCGCCGATGCCACCGCCAGGTCTCGGGATGCCGCGGCCCGAGCCGGACCGTATCCGCTCGAGGTCGCGCGGGATCGTCCCCCCGAATCCGCCGCCTCCGTTTCCGGTGAGCCTGCCGAAGCCGTTGTAGTTGAAGGTGAGGTTCAGGATGTTGTTGTCGGTGGAACCGCCGACGTAGGGGCGGTCGGAGGCCGGGGTGAGCAGGACGATCGCCACCCACCAGCCCGCGGCGCCTACCATCGCGGCACCGCCGGCCAGCAGCTGCCATATCCGCTTCCCGATCTTCGGCGGACCTGCCCACAGGTAGCCGAGCGCCAAACCCGGCAGGACCGTGAACGCGGCAAGCTGTTTAGCCAGGAAGCCCAGCCCGACGAAGGCTCCGGCCAGCACGAGCCACCGGGTGCGGCCCGACTCGATGGCCCTGGTGGTCGCGTAGGCGGCCAGCGTGATGAGCAGTACCAGCAGCGCGTCGGGGTTGTCGAAACGGAACATGAGCGCGGCGACCGGGGTGAGGGCCATGATGGCCGCGGCGATGAGCCCGGCCGGCGGCCCGAACCAGCGGCGCACAGTGGTGTAGAGCACGCCGACGGTGGCCACCCCCTCCAGGGCCTGCGGTACCAGCAGGCTCCAGGAATTCAGCCCGAATACGCGCGCGGACAGCTCCATGGGCCACAGGAACCCGGCGGGCTTGTCCACGGTGATGAAGTTCGAGGAGTCCAGCGAGCCGAACAGGAACGCCTTCCAGCTCTTGGTGCCCGCCTGGACGGCGGCGGAGTAGAACTCGTTGGCCCAGCCGTTGCGGCTCAGGCCGGCCAGGTAGAGCAGGCCGGTGCCGACGAGCAGTACCAGGAGCGCCGGGCGGGCCCACACCGGGTCGCCGGGCCGGGCCCGCAGCAGCCGCTCCCCGCGACCGGAGCGGGAGTGCCCGGCGGGCTGGGCCGCGCCGGGCTGCGCGGACGTGGCGGTCATTGCGAGCTCCTCTCCCGGGGACGCGGCTGGCCGCGGAAAACCCAGCCGCGGTAAAGCCCGAACCGGACGATGGTGGCGATCAGGTTGGCGAGGACGAGCGCCGCGACTTCGGTGGGCCGGCTGGCGTGCGGGACGACCGCGTGCAGGACGTCGAGGGCGCCGGACGTCAGCGCGAGGGTAATGCCGAACGCGATGAGGCCGAGTACCTGGTGGCGGGCCGCGTGCACGCGGCCGCGGATGCCGAAAGTGAACCGCCGGTTGGCCGCGGTGTTGGCCACGGCAGTGATCAGCAGGCTGACGGCGTTCGCGGGCTGCGCTGCCAGCACGTCGCGCAGCAGGAGGTACAGCAGGATGTAGGCGGCGGTACTGGCCACGCCGATTACCGCGAACCGCAGTACCTGGCCGATCAGCAGGGCCCGGCCGGCCCGGCCGCCGTCGCGCCCGGCGGCGAGGAACCGCGCAGCACCGGGACGGCGAGCGTGCCCCGGGCCAGCGCGGTGCCTAGCCGGACGACGCCGCGCAAGTCGGCCAGGGCGGTGCGCAGCACACGCACCCGGGAGTCTGGGTCGTCAACCCAGTCCACCGGGACCTCGTGGATACGCAGCCCGGCCCGCTCGGCCAGCACGAGCAGCTCGGTATCGAAGAACCACCCGATGTCGAAGGTCAGCGGGAGCAGGGCCCGCGCCTGGTCCGCCCGGATCGCCTTGAAGCCGCACTGGGCATCCGAGAACCGGGTGCCCAGCGTCGCGTGCAGCAGCAGGTTGTAGCAGCGCGAGATGATCTCCCGGCGGGGACCGCGGACTACCTGGGCGCCGCGGGCCAGCCGGGTGCCGATCGCCACGTCGCTGTGCCCCGACACCAGCGGAGCGAGCAGCGGCAGCAGCGCGTTCAGGTCCGTCGACAGGTCGACATCCATGTAGGCGTAGATGTCGGCGTCGCTGGCCAGCCAGACCGAGCGCAGTGCCCCGCCCCGCCCGGGCTGCTCGATCCGCACCGCGCGCACAGAACTGAACTCGGCCTCGAGCGCGCTGGCCACCGCCCATGTGCCGTCATTACTGCCGTTGTCGGCGATCGTTATCCGCGCCGCGAACGGAAACCGGTCACACAGATAAGCATGCAGGCGGCGCACGCTCGGGCCGAGGTCACGCTCCTCATTGCGGACCGGGATGACTATCTCCACCACTGCGCCCCGGGGTGGCTGAGACGGGCGTTCATCGGACGTCCCGGCGGCGCGGAGCAGGGAATCAGACGCCATGCTCACCATACCCACTGGCCTGTGGCCTGCGCATGAGTGTTCCTCCTGTACTGGTCGGCAAAGCCGCGTGCCGCAGCGCGCCCGGCAAGCCATTTCACCGGGCGGCTCGTCAAATCAGCGTCAACGTCTCGCCGCATTCCCGGCGCGACCACAGCTGAGCAAACCTGCAGCAGTACTTGACGTCGTTCTAACCGGCCGCGGTGACACTACTGGCGGCGGGTCTTGTGCACAGGCGGGAGGCGCAAGTGCGGGTTCTGGTGGTGGAAGATGCGCGGCAGCTGGCAGACGCAATCGCGGACGGGCTGCGGGGTCAGGCCATGGCCGTGGACGTGGTCTTCGACGGGCAGGCGGCGCTGGAGAGCCTGGCCGTCAACGATTACGACGTGGTCGTCCTGGACCGGGACCTGCCGCTCGTCCACGGGGACGAGGTGTGCCGGTCACTAGCCGCTAGCGGCGCCACGGTCCGGATCCTCATGCTGACGGCCGCCGGGGACCTGTCCGAGCGGGTGACCGGGCTGAACCTCGGCGCCGACGACTACATGAGCAAGCCGTTCGCCTTCGCCGAACTGGTCGCGCGGGTCCGGGCCCTGGGACGGCGGGCGCGCCCGGCCGACCCGCCGGTCCTCGAACGCGCGGGAATCCGGCTCGATCCCGTCCGGCATGAGGCGTCACGGCACGGACGGCCGCTGGCACTGCGGCACAAGGAGTTCCTTGTCCTAGAAGAACTCCTGCGCGGCGGAGGCGCCATGGTGTCCGCCGAGCAGCTCCTCGAAAAGGCGTGGGACGCGAATATCGACCCGTTCACGCACGTCGTCCGCGTCACGATCATGACCCTGCGCCGCAAGCTCGGCGAACCCTCACCGATCGAGACGATCCCCGGAGCGGGGTACCGGATCGCGTGAGGTACCTCACCGCATCCCGGCGACAGCCCCGGCTGACCTTCCTGCGACAGCCACGGCTGAGCATGCGGAGCCGCCTGACCCTGCTTTACGGCGGGTTGTTCCTGATCGCCGGGGGCATTCTCATCGCCATCTTGTACGTCATCTTCTCGAGCAACTTCCCCGGCGGGCCCCTCGCCGAGGGGATCTTCACGCCGGCCGGGAGGCGACTCCCTCCGCCGGTGCCCCCGCTCAGCCAGGCCGAGATGCAGGCTCTCGTCCAGAAGCTGAATCAGCATCGCAATGAAATCATCAGCTCGCTGCTATGGGAATCTGTGCTGGCAATGGCCGTGGTGGCGATAGCAGCCGTGGGCTTCGGCTGGCTAATGGCCGGCCGGGCGCTCCACGCCATACGGCACATCACCGACACAGCCCGGCGGGTCGCCGGGAGTAACCTGCACGAGCGCATCTCCCTGGTCGGTCCCCGGGATGAGCTGAAGGAACTCGCCGACACATTCGACGCGATGCTGGAGCGGCTGGACGCCTCCTTCGACGGGCAGCGGCATTTCGCCGCCAACGCCTCGCATGAGCTGCGCACACCGCTGGCAACCAACAGGACCCTGCTGGAGGTTGCCGTGGCACAGCACCGCGTTCCCCCGGAACTCCGCCAGGTCATCGACAGCGTGCTCGCGGTCAGCGCCCGCAGCGAGCTGATCCTCGACGGACTGCTCACCCTGGCCCGCTGCGAGAACCAGGCCATCGAGCGGATGCCCGTCGACCTGTCCGACGTCGCCGCCGGCGCCGTGGAAGAGACGGCCGCGGAAGCCGCTGCCGCAGGAGTCACCATCGACGCGGCACCTTACCCGGCACCCACAACCGGCGACCCCATCCTCCTGGAACGCCTCGCGCTCAACCTTGTCCGCAACGGCATCCAGCACAACCACCCCGGCGGCCGGGTCACGGTGACCACCCGGACGGCTGCCACACCCGGCATGGTCGAGCTCGAGGTAAGCAACTCCGGGCCACCCGTCTCGCCTGAGCAGGTCAGCACATTGTTCGAGCCCTTCCGGCGGCTCGACGGCAACCGGACCAGCCACCCGCACGGCGCCGGGCTCGGCCTGTCCATCGTCCGGTCCATCACCCAAGCCCATGGGGGGCAGCTAACCGCGGCCGCCCGAGACGGCGGCGGCCTAATCGTCCAGATCCGACTTGCGGCCACGTCAGCGGAGGTGAGCCGCTGACACTGTCAGGAGGCCGCTCCCCGGCGATCTCCGTGTGCGGAGGGTGCACCTCACCTACGTCATAACATGGGTCACGGTCGTCTCGCCGTGCCTGGGCCCGGGCGGGGCGTTTGCGGCCTTGATGATCATGTCCGCGGTGGGCTGGGCCGCCTTGCGGGCGGTCTGTGGCCGAGAGTTCAGGTACGTGTCGGCAGTCAGCACGACACTGGAGTGGCCCAGTGCTCCGCGACGCGCTGGTTGGGCACGTCGGCGTCGCGCTGGGCGGGCATGACTGGTGATGGGAAAGGCCCCACCGTAGCGAAGGCTGGCTCGCTAGAGCGATCACCAAGGACAGTCGGCGACACGCGCCGTGTAACCGGCACTGCCGTCGCCTCCGCTGCGAGCGCGGAGTCGGCGTTCGGCAGCAGACTCACGGCGGGCAGTCCAGAGAACCAGGTCACGCTCAGTCCATCTTCCTGGCCGCCAGTTAGGCAGATCGTGATGGCTGCCAGCACCGGAGCATCAGCGGCGCCAGACGCGAGAACTGAGACCTACGAAGAACACCCTGAAGGCACAACCGGCCTTCAGGATTGGGCTCCGGCAAGTACCACGGTCCGTTCTGCCAGAAGCCCAGCGGTCGGGAACATCCACACCGCCTGCCGCCAATAGCTGCACGGTAACTGCACGGCAGCCTAGCCCGAAGGGCGCGACCGGGAAATAGCCCCGTCGTTGTGCCCGGCCACGGCCGTGCACTGGCCAGGGTGCCAGCCAGGGGTGCCAGCCACTGGCGGATGCGGCCACGGCACCGCCTTCCGCACCATGTAACCCATCCCAAGCCGCAGACAGCCAAGTGAGCACCCCGCAGCGGCGCGCAAGGCAGCGCGGCGCAGCCAGACAAACGGAGGACAAGCAATGAGGTCGTTCCAACCTGAATTGGCTGGTCAGCGGGCTGGTGTGGCCTGGGTTGGCGGTGCTCGGGCTGGTGGGAGCGGCTGGGCGTAGGTCATGATCGTCTGTCAGCGGATGGTGTGCTGGCGGGTAAGGACGAGCAGCGCGCGCAGCACGGTGGTGGCCTTAGCGGGGCTGAGGCGCAGCCGGGTGAGGATCCGCCAGTTCTTGAGGTCGCTGAAGCCGTGCTCGACTGGGGCGCGGGCGGCGGACAGGGCCTGGTTAGCGTGGCGCTGGGCGGGAGTGAGCTTGCGTGTCGCGGTGGCCTTGTAGCCGGTGATGATGACCGGATCTTCGGGGCCGGGGTCGAGCCCGGTGAAGCCGAGGTCGGCCAGGGCGCCGAGCCCGGCGGTGCGCAGGTGCCCGGTGATGTGGTCGTGGCGGGCAGCACGGATCTCACTGGCGGCGCCGCGGCGGGCGGAGGAGATCCAGATCAGGTTGCCTGCCTGGTCGGTGAGAGCGAGGAACAGCAGCCCGTGTTTCTTGTGCTTGCCGTTGTAATTCTTGCGGTTCGCGGTGCCGGTCCGGCGGCGGGTGGGGATCAGGGTGCCGTCCACCAGCACCGCTTCCCCGCCTTGTTTCTTGATCGCGGCCAGGGCGCGGTCCAGGCGGGGCGCGCGGGCGGCGAGCAGGCCGATGATCTCCCAGGTCCAGCGGCTGATGGTGGAGGCAGAGACGCCGTTGCCGCCGGCCATGTCAGCCAGCCGGTGGTCGTGGCGCAGCGTGGCCAGCACGATGAGGGCGATTCTCCCGGGCGGCAGCTTGCGCCACCGGGAGCCGATCTTCTTCAGGTGGGCGCGCAGCTGATCAGCGACGAAGGCGAGCGTCTGGCGCGACAGCGGCAGCGCGCACTGGCAGGCAAGCGGGGTGCCCTCGGCGGGCTGGATGGTTGTTGTCACAAGCGCCTAATGGCCCGCCGGGGGCTATCCCGGCAGGCAGCGGCCCCGCACCAGGCTCGGGTCAGGGCGCGACGGTGAACCTGCCGGTGGCGTTGCGGCGCAGCCAGCCGCGGTCTTCGAGCCGCTTGAGCCTGGCGCGGACGTTCTCGGCCTGGCGGCCGGTCACGTCGATGCCGGCCCGCTGGGCGGCCATCACGCAGGTCACCGCCCCGCCGGTCTCGGCCGCGACCGCGGCTACCGCCTCCAGCAGTGACCGGTAGTCATCTGGGAGGTCGCCTGTGCCGGATCCCTGGCTGCGCGGGGGCACCAGCAGCCCGAAACCCCGCTGCGCCGGCCCGGTGCCGCCCGGCTCACCGGCGAGTGCGTCATCGGCTGTCAGCTGGGTGATGACCTGCCCGGCTATCACCAGCCGTTCCAGCTCGCGCTCGGCATCGGCGAGCTGCTTGCGCAGCAGCTCGACTTCACCGGTCAGCTCGTTGACCCGGCCGGTGATCCGTTCCGTCAGCTCCATCCCGCCCCCAGGGGGTATTACCGTACGAACAGGGATGGACACAGACGATAACCGGCGGGTACCGCCAATCCGGTACCGACACGCCGGGCAAACCCGCAACCACGTCAAACGATCAGCAGCTACGCCCAGCCGCTCCCACCAGCACGAGCACCCCCCAATCAGCTCATACCAGTCCCCTGACCAGCAACTTCAGGTTGGAACGACCCCAATGACGGACGACGTTTCGCACGAGTTCGAGTTCCCGCGGACGGGAACCAAGGTGCACCGGATCGCGCTGATCGACGGCCCGAACATGTCCAACCTGGGTCATCGCAGCAAGAAGGTCTACGGCCCAAATCAAGGCACGATCGAGAGCCTGCACGCGTACGTGGTCTCCTACGGCAAGAGCCTCGGCGTCGACGTCGAGACATTTGTCTCCAACTACGAAGGCGCCATCTTGGAGTTCGTCCACCAGTCGGCCGAACGGGTGGACGGCTGCATAATCAATCCCGCCGGGCTGACCAGCGAGGGCTTCGCCGCCCCGCACGCCCTGCTCGAGACCCACAAGCCCTGGATGGAGCTGCACGAGTCCAACATCGAGGCCAACCCGGACGCCTCACGCGGAGCGCCGGTGGGGCCGCTGAAGTCATGGTTCAGCCCCTACGCCACCGGAAAGATGACGGGCATGCGCCAATACGGCTACATCGGTGCGCTGGTCGGGCTGATTCTCTCCCTCGACGACCCCGACTTCCTCGGAGCCGAACCAGACCAGCAAGCGTAGCCCCAGAGCCACCCCCGGACCCATTGCCGGCCCCGGTGCCGACCCGCTGGACGCATCGATGATGGGGATCACTGGCGCGACCTTCGGTGAAGACCTCCGCTCAGCTCTCGACTGGAGGGGCGTGGTTGGAGGCACTGCGCTCTACCTTCAACCACGATCCCCATGCTCACCCGGGCTTATCACGCTGCGCTGGATGCCCAGGTCAGTCGCCACATGTAATGCAGGGCCCGGAGGTGGGTTTCCATTTCCCGTTCCGCGGCGCCGGCGTCACCTGCGAGCAGATGCTCGAGCAGCCGCCGCCGGGAGCTGGTGATCATCCCGTTGCGGCCGGACCCACTGCGTGCATCAGCTCGCCGGCGAATCCGGCCCCGCCGCCGGGGTTCCCCGCTGCCCGGTCACCGGCGATTTCGGCTAGCAGGCGGAAGATCTCCGCGTGCGCGGCGGCCTTGCGTTCCCAGCCAGGCCTGGTTGGCAGGCTGGCCGCACACTCCACGCTGTCGCGCAGCATCCGTCAGCCGGTGACGTACAGGTCGTCACGGACGGCGTAGACGCCGGTGGCCATCCACGCCGCGTCGATGACCGTGTCGTGCTCGGCCCAGGTACGGACGTGGCCGGTCAGCGTCACCGTGTTCCCGCTGGTGTCGATGGCCACGTCGCTGTCGTCGGGAATCAGCGCGTTGCCGTCCAGGGCGTCCTGCACGCTGAGGGTGACGTCGACCGGGTCCGCGTCGGTGCTGATGACGATGTCGTCTCTGACGTTGCGGACGCCGGTCAGGTACGTCACCGCCTGCTCGGCCGCGGTCCGCTCGCTGCCGTAGCGCACGGTGCCGGTGAGGGTGATGTCGCCGTTGCGCGCGGTCGCCTCGACGCCGTCCGGCACGGCGACGTTCAGCGTGAGCGCGTCGTTGGCCGTCGTGGTCAGCGCCGCGTCGTCCCGGTAATCCCCGGCCGCCAGCACGACCTCGAGGTGGTTCTGCAGCTTCCACACGCCGGCGACCCGCCGCGCCGCCGCGGCTGCCTCCAGGTACTGCGGGTAGCTGGGCACCGTGCCGTCCAGCGTCACGTCCCCGTTGATGTTCTTCACCGAGATGTCCGAGTCATCGACGAGCGGGTCGTAGCTGAGCTCGCCGTCCACTGCCTCGCGGATGTCTTTGGTCAGGCTCATTGCGGTGCGTCCTTCCGTACTCCGTTTTGCCTGGCTGCGCCGCGCTGCCTGCGCGCCGCTGCGGGTTGCTCCCTTTGGCTGTCTGCCGCTGGGGATGGATTACATGGTGCGGAAGGCGGCGCCGTGGCCGCATCCGCCAGTGGCTGGCACCCCCGGCTGGTACCTGGCCAGTGCACGGTCCTGGCCGGGCACGACGACGGGGTATTTCCCGGTCGCGCCCTTCGGGTTAGGCTGCCGTGCAGTTACCGTGCGGCTGTTGGCGGGAGGCGGTGTGGACGTTCCGACCGCGGGGTCCTTGGGACAGCGGGGCTGGCGCCCGTGCTGGCCGCGGTGGGTGCTTGCGCCGGGGCCGGCGTCGCGGACGCGGTGTAGCGCCGGGCTGGGCTGGTGGCTGTGGATTCCGGCCCGCGCGGGCGCGTGGGCGGGCTGACGGACCGGCGTGCTGAGCGCGGTGTGCTCGACGGGCTGGTGGAGGCAGTGCGGGCGGGCGAGAGCCGGGTGCTGGTGGTGCACGGGGAGCCGGGGGTGGGCAAGACCGTGCTGCTGGAGTACCTGGCCGGGCGGGCGGCCGGGTGCCGGGTGCTACGGCTGGCGGGGGTGCAGTCGGAGATGGAGCTGGCGTTTGCGGGCGTGCATCAGCTGTGCGCGCCGCTGCTGGGCCGGCTGGGAATGCTGCCGGGCCCGCAGCGAGAGGCGCTGAGGACCGCGTTCGGGATAAGCGCCGGGGCGGCGCCGGACCGTTTCCTGGTCAGCCTGGCGGTGCTGGGCCTGCTGTCGGAGGTGGCCGGGGAACGGCCAGTGCTGGGCGTGGCGGATGACGCGCAGTGGCTGGACCAGGCGTCGGCGCAGGTGCTGGCGTTCGTGGCGCGGCGGCTGGGCGCCGAGCCGGTGGGGCTGGTGTTCGGGACCCGGGCGGCGGGTGGCGAGCTGGCGGGGCTGCCCGGACTGGCGATCGGCGGCCTGGCGGAGGCCGATGCGCGGGCGCTGCTGGATGCGGTGCTGACCGGGCCGGTCGATGCGCGGGTGCGGGAGCAGATTATCGCGGAGACGGGGGGAATCCGCTGGCGCTGCTGGAGCTGCCGCGCGGGGCGACGCTGGCGGAGCTGGCGGGCGGGTTCGGGCTGCCGGGCGCGCTGCCGCTGGCGGGATGGATCGCCGGCAGTTTCCGGCGGCAGATCGACGCCCTGCCGGAGCAAGCCCGGCGGCTGCTGCTGGTGGCGGCGGCCGACCCGACCGGCAACCCGGTGCTGGTGTGGCGGGCGGCTGGGCGGCTGGGCATCGGCGCCCAGGCGGCGGCGCCCGCGGCAGAGGCGGGCCTGGCCGAGTTCGGCGCCCGGGTCCGGTTCCGGCATCCGCTGGTCCGCTCGGCGGCCTACCGGTCGGCGCCGGAGCGGGACCGGCAGGAGGCGCACCGGGCGCTGGCCGAGGCCACCGACCCGGCGACTGATCCGGACCGGCGGGCGTGGCACCGGGCGCTGGCGGCGGCTGGCCCGGATGAGGACGTGGCCGCCGAACTGGAACGGTCGGCGGTCCGGGCGCAGGCCCGCGGCGGGCGGGCCGCCGCCGCCGCGTTCGGTGAGCGGGCGGCGGCGCTGACGGCCGACCCGGCTCGCCGCGCTCGGCGGATGCTGGCCGCGGCCCAGGCTTACCTGCAGGCCGGCGGGTTTGGCAAGGCGCTGGAGCTGCTGGCCGCCGCGGAGGCCGGGCCGCTGGATGAGCTGCAGGCCGCCCGGGCGGATCTGCTGCGCGGCCAGGTCGCGTTCGCCTCCAGTCCGGGCAGTGACGCTGCCCTGCTGCTGTTGAAGGCGGCCCAGCGGTTGGAGCCACTCGACCCCGACCTGGCCCGCGAGACCTACCTGGATGCCTGGGAGGCAGCAGGGTTCGCCCGGCACGTCGGGGCCGGCGGCGAACTGGAGGAGGTCTCCCGCGCTGCCCGGGCCCTGCCCGCGCTGACGCACCCGCCGCGGCGGGCCGACCTGCTGCTGGACGGTCTGACGCTGCTGGTCACCGACGGGCTGGCCGCCGCCGCCCCGGTACTGCGGCAGGCCACCAGCGCCTTCGCCAGCGCGGACATCCCCGCAGCAGAAATACTCCGCTGGGGCAGGCTAGCCAGGGCTGCGGCCGAGAATTCGTGGGACGACGAAGCCTGGGACCTTACGTCGAGGCACGTCCTGCTCGCCCGGGACGCAGGCGCGCTCGGCCAGCTTCCGCTCCTGCTGCTCTCGCTGGCCGTAGGCGACGTGTGGCGGGGTGACTTCGCGTCCGCCGCGTCGCTGATGGCTGAGGCCGACACGGTCGGCGAGGCCACGGGGGCGCGCATCCCGGTCAGTGCCGGGATCCGCATCATGCTGGCTTGCTTCCGCGGCCGCCAGGCCGATGGCGTAGCCGGTCCTGTGACCACGATCGGGAGCTGGTTCCTCCGCCAGGTGAGACAGGCTGGGACGGAGCGGGACAATGTGGGACCCTCCTCAACGCCCTGCTGGGGATCTCTGGGCGCATGGCCCAGAAATATCACCGGTTCCAATCGGTCCCCTCCGTGCCGGACCGACCGAGCCTGCGACCAGCGCAACCCCCATTAGCGCTATGAGCGGAGCGGAGTTCGGATCGGTGGCCTGACCAGTGGGGATCTGGCCGAAGTTCTCCGGGACGAGCCAGATCGCGGCCGCGAGCACGACCCCGGCGGCGGCGCTGAACCGGACGGTCCTCGGGACCAGCGCAGCGAGACCGATGAGCGCTTCGACGGCGATCAGGGCGTAGAGCAGGCCCCCGTGGTGGGTGAACCACGCGCCGACGGAGGTATCCAGATTGCCGAGCCAGCCCGGCGCGGCGCTGGCGCCGCCGCTGATCGCGCTCCCGGCCGCGGCGCCGCTGTTGTTGACCGGCAGGCCCTGCAAGATCGCGCCGCCTGCCCACAGCGCCGCCCACGTGAAGGCGAGCCAGCGGGCGGGCGGGACATCCGACCGGCCGCCCAGTAGCCAGGCCAGGGCGGCCCAGCGAGCGGGATGGACGTCGGTCCGCCCGTCGTCCCGCGGCCAGGCGGCGAGCGCGAGCACGCCGTACAGCAGGACGGCTCCCGGGGCGCCGGTGAGTAGGCTCGCGTTACCGCTCGCGAGGCCGCCGAGGCCTTCCCCGAGGTACCAGACTCCCAGGACCCACGGCAGCGACGCGGCCAGGGCGGCCTTTACCATGCGCGGGTAGAGCAGGCCGAGGCTGAGCAGCAGCTGGATGAGCGCGAACGGGACGTCCCACGCCACCGGGTGCGCGGCGATCATCCGCGCCGCCCAGTGCACGGGCACCCCGACGAAGGCCGGCTGGCCGTCGCCGGCGGGGCTGATGACCTGCTCGCCGAAATCCTTGCCGAGCATGAACGGCTGGAACTGCAGCGCACCGTCGAGGAGCCACACCGCGCCGAGCGCGATCTGGAGCCCCCGCCGCGTGCAGCGCGGCCAGCGCAGCCGCAGGCGGGGGCGCCTGGCGCGGGCCGGGCCTGCCGCCGTGGGAACGCTCTTGACAGGAGTGCGCTTGAGGGGAGCGCCTTCCGCGGGCGGAGGGACGGGCCGCGGGGCGGTCATGACATGCTCCCGGACGTGGTCCCGCCAGTGATGTCCGGGTTGTTCTCGTCATAGGCCCCGCCGACGGCGACCTGCGATTGCTGGCCAGGCTGGATGACGACGAACTGCCCCATCATCCCGTCGTCCTCGTGCTGCATGATGTGGCAGTGGTACATGTACGGATGGTGCGGGTCGGTGTACTTGCCGAACGGGACGAGCAGGCGGACCGTCTGGAAGGGGGGTACGTAGACGGTGTCCTTCCAGCCGGCGATCTGCGGCGGGGGCGCGCCGCCCGCGTAATCGATGACCCGGAAGCTGACGCCGTGGATGTGGAAGTCGTGCGGCAGGAAGCCGGTGACCTCCCAGATCTCGCTGGTGTTGGCGAGGGCGACCACGTTGACCACATTCATGTTCATCTGCTGGCCGTTGATGGCGTCGGCTTGGTCGAGCTGGAAGGTGCGGGTGCGCACGGCCGTCGCCGGGTCGGCCGGCGGGAGCGTGGCGAGCCGGGCGGGCAAGGCCGGGGACGGGCGCAGCGTCGCCGCGGCGCTGATCTGCAGCAGGTCGAAGCTCTGGCCGCCGCCGTTGAGGTTGCCCTCGACGCTGCTGCCTGAGCCTCCGCCGCCTCCGAAGCCGCGGCCGCCTCCGCCGCCGGTCCCGCCGCCTCCGCCGCCGGTCCCGCCGCCTCCGCCGCCGGTCCCGCCGCCTCCGAAGCCGCCGCCGTTGCCGGGGTTGCCGATGTCGAGGTCGGGCGCGAAGCTGTGCAGCATGACTTGCTCGCCGGGGCGGAAGGTGGCGACGATCTCGGCGCGCTCGGCCGGGGCCAGCGGGATCCGCTGCAGCGGCACCGGGCGCTCGACCAGCCCCTCGTCGCTGGCGATGAGGTCGAAGGTGCGCCCGTCGGCGAAGCCGACGTTGTAGATGCGCGCGTCGGAGGCGTTCAGCAGCCGGAAGCGGACGCGCTGGTCACCGACGGTGAAATGCGGACTGTAGGTGCCGTTGATGAGAATGGTGCTGCCGAGGCGCTCCGGGTCGAAGCTCGTGGGGGCGTCCCCGAAGTTGAGGGAGCCGTCCGCGTTGAAGTTCTTGTCCTGGATGATGACCGGGATGTCGTTGACGCCGTACCGGGCGGGCAGCGGCAGGGCGCGGGAGTCCGGGTCATCGATGATGATCAGGCCGGCCAGGCCGCGGTAGGTCTGGTCGGCGGTCTGCCCCATGGGGTGCGGGTGGTACCACAGCGTCGTGGCCGGCTGGTCGATCGTCCAGGCCGGCGTCCAGGTCGCGCCGGGCGGGATCATCTGGTGCGGGCCGCCGTCATCGATGGCGGGCAGGTGCATCCCGTGCGAGTGCAGGGTCGTCATCGCGGGCAGGTGGTTGTGAACCCGGAGCTGTATGCGGTCGCCGCGCGATACCCGAATGGTGGGGCCGAGGTAGGTGCCGTTGAAGCCCCACGTCGGTGTGGTTGTTCCCGGCAGGAGAGTGGTCGTTCCGGTCCCGGCGGTCAGGTCGAAGACCTTGCGTCCCTGGGCGTCAGTCCGGGACGCCAGCAGTGGCGGGATCTTGAGCTGGCCGGCGCTGCCGGATGTGCGCGGCGCACCGCTCGGGCTAGCCTTCGCCGCGGCCGGCCGGGAACTGGCCGGAGAACCGGTGCACGCGGCCACGCCGACGGCCACGCCCAGTCCGCCGAGTGCCCCCAGCACGCGCCGCCGCGTGACAGGCGCGCCAAGCGGCGCCGTCTCATGATGCTTCATGATTTGCGTCCCCCTTTGCTGAGGAGCGGTAGTCGGCGCCGGCCGCTGGGCCTGTGCGACGCGCAGGACGACTCGTCCTTCCTCCCCTGACCGGGGGCACTCTTCGCGGACTCGGTAGTCGCGTCGGCTGCTTCACGGTGTGAGGGTCGCGCGGGCCCGGGTGAGCGCGCATCGCACGGTTCGAGGTATCGATCCGGCGAGGAGTTGCGCCGGCCGCGGGACCGCGCCGGTGGGCGAACGGACGCCGGGTGGCCGGATCAGCGTCGCCGGGAGGAGGCCGTCTTGCTGGTCGCAGCTGAATCGTCTGCGGCTACCCCGAGCCGCGAGGCGGGCGCGAGGAGCCCTAGCTCGCGGGCGCGTTCGACCGCCTCGGTGCGGCGGTGGACACCGAGCTTGGCGTAGATGTTCCGCATGTGCGTCTTGACGGTGTGGAAGGACAGGTAGAGCTCGTGCCCGATCTCCAGCGCCGACAGGTTGCTGGGCATGTAGCGCAGCACCCGCAGCTCGCTCTGGCTGAGGTCCTCGCGAAGTGCGGCCGGTTCGCTGGCTGGCGCGGGCGGCGGCGACCCGGCGAGCACGTCGAGGATGTCCTTCAGCAGCCTGCCGTGGGGGCTGCGGTGCGGGGGGTGACGCTCGAGCAAGCCGCGCGCCGGCGTGACCGCGAAGGGCCAGATCAGCCGCTCCGGCTCGGCGAGCTGGAGGGCTCGCTCGACGTCGGACTCGGCGGCCTGCGCGTCGCCGAGCAGGTCGTGCGCGGCCGCGTCGAGGAGGAATGCCTCGATGCGCAGCAGCGGCCGGGAATGACTGGTCGTCTCCAGGACGGGAGCCAGGCACCGGCGGCCGCCTGGACATCCCCGTCGGCGAAGTGCACGCGGCCGAGCGCGGTCCGTGCCATGCCGGTCGCCCGTTCCTCCGCGGGCAGCCCGGCCAGCGTCGCCTGGGCGGCGGCCACCTCGCCGAGCTGCAGCTGTGCCTGGGCCAGCAACCGGCGCGCCGGGAGCATCATGTGAAGCGGGGCGACGACGAGCGCCTCGAGCCGCACGGCGGCGCGGTACGCGGCAGCTGCCTGCTGGTACTCGCCTCGAGCAGCGTGGAGCCTCCCACGCGTCAGGTGCAGCAGCAGCCCCGTCCCAGGCTCCAGCTCCGGGCGCACCACGGGCCCGGCGCGCTCGAGCCATTCCCCGGCGTCCTGGAACCGGCCTTGCAACACGTCCACCGTCCCCAGCGCGACCAGTGCGGGGCCGGCGATGCGGTCGGCGTCCCAGCCGTGCGCCTCGGCAATCGCGATCGCCTGCAGAGCGAGTTCAGGTGCCCGGGTGAGCGAGCGCCGCCCGGCCGCCACCGCCAGGTGGGCTAGGCACTGTACCTCGAGGTAGGGCCGTCCCCCCAGCCGTGCCAGCCCGAGGCCCTGCTCCAGGTGCCGCTCTGCCTCCTCCAGCCGGATCGACCACAGCTCGACGATGCCGAGGTGCATCAGCGCGGCGGCCCGGATGTCGTTGGCAGGTCCGAGCGTTCCGGCTGCCGGTGCCTCGACGGCGAGCAGCGGCTGCGCCTCCTCCAGCGCGGCGGCGAAGTCCCCGCGCCGCCGGGCCAGCATCAGCCGGGTGAATCCGAGTGAGACCTCCAAGCCAGGACGCCGGTCATCGGTCACCTTGGGAGCATTGCGCTCGGCCAGCGCGATATAGGTCTGCGCATGGCCGAGGGAGCCTGCCATTATCTGCCCGCGGGCGAGCACCAGGGCGAGTTCCGGTTCGGCAGACGCCACGCGGGCCGGGAACCCGGCGAGCAGCGCCTGCATGGTCGCTGCCCGGCCGTCGAGCGCGAGGCTGGAGCTGTGGTCGGCGAGCAGGCGGGCGGCGGGCGCCCACTCCCCGGCCGCCTGGGCGTGCCGGACCGCGTTGAGGACATGCCCGTGTTCCTCGTACCAGGCAGCAGCAGCGCGGTGCAGCTGCGGGATGGCCTCTGGCTCGGCTCGCTCGAGTTCGAGGCGCAGCAGGTCGGCGAACAGGTGATGGTAGCGGAACCACGAGCGGCTGGCATCGAGGGAGAAAACGAACGCGTTGTGCTCCTCGAGCTCCTGCAGGATCGGCACCGAGCCGGCGGCGCCGGTGAGCAGGTCGGCGAGCGCGCCGTTGACGCGCTCGAGGATCGAGGTGCGCCGCAACAGCCGTCGTGCCTGCTCGGGCTGCCGGTCGAGCACCTCCGCGAACAGGTAGTCCGCGACGGTCCGCTCGCTGCCGGTGAACTCGGCCACGAACCGTTCCGGATCAGGATGCCCGGCCAGCGCGAGCGCGGCCAGCCGCAACCCGGCCGCCCAGCCCTCGGTGCGCTCGTGCAGCCGGGTCAGGCTCTCGCCGGGCAATGCGACTCCGGCGGCGGCCAGCAGCTGTCGTGTCTCCTCCAGGCTGAAGCCCAGATCCGCGCTGCGTATCTCCCTGAGCTCGCCCGCGAGGCGGAGCCGGTGCAGCCCGACTCGAGGTCATGGCGGCTGGCCAGCACCACCCGCAGGAGCGGAGGCCGCCGTGCGATGAGGAGTTCGAGCTGCCGCAGCGCGTTGGGAGCCCGGAGCTCGTGCAGGTCGTCGATCACCAGGACGACCGGCCGCTCCAGCGAGCCCAGCCCGGCGGCCAGCCGCCGGACGACCGCCTCTCCCTGGAACACTGGCGCCGGCCCAAGGTTGTCCACGAACGCGTCCGCACCGATCGCGGCGCGGACCTCGCCGACCACCGAGAGCCAGAAGTGCTGCGCGTCCTGCTCCTCGCGCTCGACCGACACCCAGGCGACCCGGTCCCGCAGGCCGGCGTCCCGGATCCATGACCGGAGCAGGACGGTCTTGCCGCTCCCGGCCGGCGCCGACAGCAGCGTCACGCCACGGCTGCCGCCGTCCGACAAGAGCCCGAACAGTTCGCGCCGGGCAACCACGGACAGGCCACGCGAACCCACCATCTCGTGAGCACTGTACGCCCGCACCACGCCGGGTCGATACCACGGATACCGCGATTTGTGCGATGCGCGCTCACTCGCCGGGGCGCCATTCTCCCCTCGTGGACGCAGATACCAAGCCTGACCTGTACGAGATCCGTATCCGGGGGGTTCTGAGCGACAGGCTGCTCCGCGCGTTCCCCGACCTTGAGGCGGAGACACGGGGCGGCGAGACCATGCTCGCCGGAGTGCTGCCCGATCAGGCGGCACTGTACGGCGTGCTTAACCAGATCGAGGCGCTCGGGCTGAAGCTGCTCGAGGTACGCTACCGGGCCCCCACCCCGGCGATCCGGACGGGGCCGGATGACCCCGGCCGGACATCCGTAGCGGCACAGCTGCCCCCGTGACTCAGCACGAAAGAAGCAGCATCTAAGGGAGGAAGCATGTCGGCTCCGAATACTGCTGAAGGCCGTGGCGCGCCGGGCGCCGCCGGCTGGGGCGGCGCGGCGGCGGTGCCAGATCCGCGGCGATGGTGGATCCTGATCGTGATCGCGATCGCCCAGCTGATGATCGTGCTGGACACGACGATCATGAACATCGCGCTGCCCTCAGCGCAGCGGGCACTGCACTTCTCCGTCGCGGACCGGCAGTGGGTGGTGACCGCGTACGCGCTGGCGTTCGGCAGCCTGCTGCTGCTGGGCGGCAAGCTGGCCGACGTGGTCGGCCGCAAGGTGATGTTCCTGACCGGCATGACCGGGTTCGCCGCGGCCTCAGCGGTCGGCGGGGCGGCGGTCAGCTTCCCGATGCTGGTCAGCGCCCGGGCGGTGCAGGGTGGGTTCGCCGCGCTGCTGGCGCCGGCGGCGCTGTCACTGCTGGCCACCATGTTCACCGACCCGGACGAGCGGCGCCAGTCGTTCGCGGTGTACGGCACGGTGGCCGGGTCCGGCGGGGCGGTCGGCCTGGTGCTCGGCGGGCTGCTGACCGAGTACCTGTCGTGGCGGTGGTGCCTGTATGTGAACGTGCTGTTCGCTGCGGTCGCGGGCGCCGGCGCGGCGATGCTGCTGAGCCGGGACATCCCCGGGTGGCGGCCGCGGGTGGACGTGCCCGGGGCGGCGCTGGTCTCCGGCGGCATATTCTGCATCGTGTACGGGTTCTCCAACGCCGCCACCCACTCCTGGGCCACTCCGTCCACATGGGCGTTCATCGCCGCCGGGGTGGTGCTGCTGGCGCTGTTCGTGCTGTGGGAAGCGCGGGTCCCCGAGCCGCTGCTGCCGCTGCGGATCCTCACCGACCGCACCCGGGCCGGGGCCTACCTGGCCATGCTGCTGGCCGGCGCGGGCATGTTCGGGATCTTGCTGTTCCTGAACTATTACATGCAGCAGAACCTGGGCTACTCCCGGTCATCACCGGGCTGGCGTTCCTGCCCATGGTCGTCCTGGTCATGGTCGTGGGCCAGCTGGCCCACGTGGTGCTGATGCCGCGGACCGGCCCGCGGCCGCTGATCACCGCGGGCATGCTGCTCGGCGGCATCTCCGCCGCGCTGCTGACCCGGCTGGGGCTGCACTCGGGCCACCCGGGATCCATCTTGCCGTCGGTGCTGCTGACCGGTGCCGGGCTGGGGTTCATCTTCGCGCCGTCGACCGACACCGGCACCGCCGGGGTGCCGCCGCGGGACACCGGGGTGGCCTCGGCCACCGTCAACACCGGTAACCGGCTCGGCGGGTCGATCGGCACCTCACTGCTGAACAGCATCTTCGCCACCGCCATCACCACCTGGATCGCCGCCAACGTCCGCGGCCGGCCCGCCCCGCTCCAGCTCGCCCTGGCCGCCCTGCACGGCTACACCGTCGCGTTCTGGTGGAGCGCGGGCATCTTCGCCGCCGGCGCCGTCATCTGCGGCCTGCTGCTGCGCTCCGGGGCGCTAGCCCGCCAGGCCCGGCCAGTTCAGCCTAGCACCGCCGCCCCCGCCGCCCCCGCCGCCCCGCCGCCGCGCGCCCCGGCCACTTAACCAGCCGCGGCGCCGGCCCCGGCGCGTCCCCCCGCAGCCCGGGGACCCGGCGCTGCCCCGCAATACCAAGGTCACCAGCAAGGAGAAAAGGAGAATGACATGACAACATCAACCGCAACCGTCCTGCCCCGCAGGGAGCACTCCGGGCCGGCGCCGGGAGTGGACGCTGACGCGCTGACGAGCGTCCCAGTCGTCGGCGGCCGCGCCTCGGACGGGGAACCGTCGGCGGCGCTGTTCCTCTGGGCGCACGGCCGCTACAACGACGACTACGAGTTCAAACTGCACCGGCACGAGGGACTGGAAATCCTGACGGTCATCCTGGCCGGCACCATGAGCCACTACGACACCGCGACCAGCCAGTGGGCGGATCTGAACGCAGGCGATTACCAAATGATGTGGTCCGGGTCGGGAATCTCCCACATCGAGCGGGCCGGTAGCGGAACACGCGGGTTCCAGATCCAGTTCGACCCCGGCCAGGACGCCGCCGCCCGGCAGCAGTCCTCCTACCGCGACTATCCGGCCACATCATTCACCGCGCGGCCGGAAGGCGAGGCGCTGATTACCGACATCATCGGCGGCAGCGGGCCGATCCAGACACACACCCAGGGACTGTCGGTCCGCCGCGTCACCGTCCCGGCTAACTCGCAGGCGAAGCTGGAGGCCGGCGCCGACCGCGTCACACTCGCCTACGTCATCGACGGCGCCGCGGCCATCAACGGCGCCCACGCCGCCCGGGACGACGCGGTCTCGCTCAACGGCGCCAGCTCGATGACCGTCAAGGCAGCCGAGCCAACCGATGTGTTCGTGGTGTCGGTGCCCGCCAGCCCGTCCTACCAGCCCCGGCAGTGGGACCCCCGGCAACAGGGTGCAGGCGCGCCGGCGCCGCCGTGGCAAAGATGACGGGACGCTGTCCCCCACGCAGCGCGGATACGCCTCGCCCGGCTCCGGCCGCGAGAACCACCGCGTCCACCCACCCTGCGCCCCGCCGAGCCCGCCGACCACACCATTGCAGCAAAGCGCGGCCTCCGGATCTGTGACCATGGCCGTGACCAAGACGGGGTGAGACGGGACCGTACCCGTGAGACTGGCGGAGACCTTGCCGGGACTCCCGCCGAGGTCAGGTGCGATATCCGGTGACAGGCTAAACGGCCTGAGACGGGGCTCGGCTTGCTCATAACCCAGAGGTCGCAGGTTCAAATCCTGCCCCCGCTACCAGGTCAGAGGCCCCTTCCGATCACGGAAGGGGCCTTTTGCATGCCGGATGCTAACGGATTTGCTACTAACAGGACCCTGGCTCATGCCGCTGTCCCCTCATCGCCGCCCGCGCTGTCGTCTGCTTCGCCCGTCACCATGGCTCGTCCGGGCCTATGACAGCGTGGAACAGGCAGCGGCCGGCTGAGGCAGGCGGATTACCCCTCCCTTACGAACTGCGTGGGTAAGGAGGCGCCGCGGCCCTAACCCTTGATCACTGATCGCATTAGTCTTGCCTGGCTGCCGGGAGGGGACGATGCTCCACCACCGTGTCGGAAGAGGGAACGAACACACTCTCGCTTCTGTCCTTCCAGCGAACCAGGTACGGCGGTGCGCCATTGGCGCCATGTACCTCGACGATGACGCCCTCGCGATCCACATCGCCGACGTGACGGCCTTTGACCAGGAGCTCATCACCCACAACCGCGTGCATCTTCTGCCTCCTTCAGCAGTAGTGCTGCCATCACTTTGACCGTGGTGAGCCCCGGGAATCAGGGCCAAAGGTCCGCGCAAGAGGAGCCAGACTTCCTCCCAGCCACGGTGCTGGTCAGTGCAGGTGCGGGACGCGGATCGCGCGAAATCGCCTCGATCTGTGCGCCAGCGGTCAGTCGACTGGTCCAGGGAATCGTGGCGAGATTAGTTCATTTCGTGCACTCGTCGAGTCGGCGGCCCGAGCCGAGGTTTGCCTATTCCTTCCAAGGGTGTCGCTCAGGCCAGTACACGATGAGTTCCGCGGCCCATGAACTGCGTTCTAGGCCGTAGTTCACCCCAGTGGCGAACCGATATAGGCGCTGACCAGGTGAAACAGCCTCAGCTCATGACTACGTAGTCATGTAATTTCCGTGATCAAGGGCTCTACCACCTGGTCAAACGCGTTGACCAATCGGCTCGGGGGGAACTTCGATCTAGGCCTAGCCGACCTCAGCCGTAACGCCGCCCGCATTGCTCGGCGATGCCGGGCACGGCCGCCGCCGGCGCGGCGACGACCGCCAGGTCGACTTGTTCGGGCAGCGCGGCGGCCGACGGCACGCACGGGACGCCGTCCAGCTCAGCCACGCCCGGGTTGACCGCGTAGACCGGGCCCGGGAAGTTGCCGGCGGTGACGTTCTGCAGGATGGCCCGCCGGACGGAGCCGGGGCGCTGGCTCGCGCCGATGACCGCGACCGAGGCTGGGGTCAGCACGTGCCGCAGGCTCGCCACGTCAGCGGACCGCTCCCGTTCGGCGACCGCGTCACGGTAGGTGCCGAGGGCGGCGTCGGCCTCGTCGGCAGGCAGCGGGAAGGTGAAGTCGTATGTCATCGGCGACCGCCATCGCGACCTCCGCGGACCGCGAGCCATCATCGGTCACCTCGAAGCTGCCGCAGCCGACCACCTCGCCGTCCAGCACGGCCAGCAGCGCACCGTGATCCGGTGCGGGCTCGCGGCAGATCCGGCGCGCTTCCCGCTCGGCCGCAAGCGCGCTGACGCCGAAGAAACGCAGATAAAGGTTGTCCGACGACATCTTGGCGCGCATTTCCCGCACCGCGTCAAAGTCGCCCGGCCGCGCAGGCCGGATCTCAATCGTCGTGCCGTCGGTCAGCAGGGCATAGGCACTGGCCTCGCTCCCTGTGCTCACGCCACCCTCCCCGGGATCTCTGCGTTGCCGCAGGGCCTGTTTTCACGACCGCTCATAAGCGGGTGCGGTCAGCAAACCGGTCCACGATGCGGCGCCTCCTGCACCAGAACCTCCGCGTCTGCAGGATTGCGGGTCAGTTGCAGCAGGCTCGAATACAGTTCCCCGGCATATAGCACGCCAGCCCTGCCCACCCACGTCGGCAATTGTTGCCGTCATCGCCGCCGGGCCCGCTGGTGCCGATGCGTTGCGTATTCCTCCCACCGACATGCCGACTGTGAGCGGCCCCTCGGCGGTGGCGTTTCTTTCCTGATTTTCGCTTCGGTGCCTACAGGTCCGGCGCCGTCGGCTCGGGACGCCGGGCCCGGGCCCGCTGAGCGGCCGGCCGGAACGGGTAGATCAGCAGCTTGTGATGCCCGAGCCGGTACACGTAGGCGAGGAACAGGTGCAGCTCGCTTAGTGCGTCGCTTTCCAGTCGGCTTACCAGCCGCGGCAGGTCGTCATCGGTGTACTTGCGTATGTGCAGCGTGGAGGGGTGCATCTGCAGGGCTCCCCGCACCTGGGCTGGGGTTGTGTCCAGGCTGATCAGCTGCACGATGCCGATCTTGTGCGTAATGGAGTGCTGCCAGCGGCCTAGGTCGGACCGCGCCTGGCCGTCCTTGAGCCCGCCTCGCACCTGGTCGTAGTAATACGTCACGGCGTCGGCTATCCACTGCGGTTTCGCTGACGCCGCCCTGAGCCTGGTATCGCACCAGTCCTGCATGTCGTCGCCCATCCGGTCGTACAAGCGGCTGAGCGGGAACGTCAGCACGACGGCGGGGAGCGTCCTGCCTGATGACAGTCGGTCACCCTGGGGAGGCAGCTTGCTGAACCACAGCCCGCCCGAAACGATGATGCCGGCATAACCGGTGGCGATGTGGTGGCTGGCGGCGACGATGAGCAGGCCTACGCCGGTGGACGCGATGGCCGCGGCGACCACGATGAAGAAGGCCCAGAACCTGGCGCGAGGCCCGAATGGGGGCCCGACTCCCCGGCAGCGCAACCACAGGAACCCACAGGCCAGAATCAGCGACAGGGCGAATGTTCCGACAGCACCCGCCAACCAGTCAGGCATGCCAAGCCCCCTCGCCTCATGCCCGTGCCAGCACAGACAGTAGCCGCCCCTGAGAAATATCGTTGCAGGTGATTGGTGATCTAGCTAGGCTTTGATCTTGTCCACGTCCACTTTGAGTCATTCATCTTGTGGGCGGACGTCACAGAAAGCCCCAGCTTGCCCTGGTTGCGCCCGTCGCCCCGCCCCTGGCGAGGTCGCCCCGCCCCTGGCGGGCCTTGCGACCGCCCCTGGCGGGCCGGACAGCCTTAAGATAACGTTTCTATAACAAACAGGTGCTGCGGGTTGTTAGATCATGGCGTCGGCGAGACCTTAGGCGTAGCTTAAGGACTTTAGGCATACCTATACCTTTAGCTAAATCTAAGTACACCGGAAGCTCCAACCGTCCGGGCGCAACTAGGTCTGGCCATAACGACGTGGGGGCACTGATGGGCTTCAGACTAGGCGTTTCACCAGACCAGCGGGCTGCGGATGCCCAGATCGACGAAGAGATGCTCGCCCTTGTCACGCAGCTGACGAACGAGATCAACTGGAATATGCGGGAGCGTGGTCTCACCCGGGCCGACCTCGCGGCCCGCATGGGCGTTTCTCCCGGGCGGGTGAGCCAGATCCTCGGCGGCGGGGAGAACCTGACGCTGCGGACGCTGGCCGCGCTGTCCACGGCCCTGGACGCGCGCTTCGACATTCAGCTCATTACCCTCAAGGCCGACGACACATATACCAGCCGCGATACGGCGGACGCTGAAGCGGCCCCGGCCGAGAACTAGTAGTACTTTGTTAGGTCGGAGTGAGAGTGGCGGCGAGCCGGTCAAGGGTTAAGGGCTGGCAGCATAGGGGGCAGGCGCCGAGGATGAGGGCGAGCACGAGCTGCAGTTCTCGCAGGGCCTGGTAGAGGGTCATCCCGGCGCAGGGACTTTTGGGTCGGTGCGGATCATGGTGCGGAAGGCCTGGGCGAGGACGGCGAGGGTGACGTGCCGGTGCCAGCCGGTGAACGAGCGGCCCTCGAAGTGGCCCAGGCCCAGGCCGGTCTTCAGCTCGCGGTAATCGTGCTCGACCCGCCAGCGGATCTTGGCCATCCGGGCCAGCTCGGCGATCGGGGTGTCCGGCGGGAGGTTAGACAGCCAGTAATCGGTGGGCTCATCGGCTCCGGGCGGCCATTCGGCCAGCAGCCAGCACTCCGGCAGGCTGCCATCGGCCGCGCGGGGGATGTCCCGGTTGGCTGGCCGGACCCGTATGGCCAGGAAGTGACTGGTCATGGCGGCGTCAGGGTTGTCCCTGGTGGCCTTGGTGCCCTGCCGCCAGGTCACCGGGGCGATCATGTCCGCGCTGGCGATGGCGAGCTGGCGCAGGGGCAGCGGCCGGGCGCGGTAGCGGGGAACGCCGGGCCGCCCCCGGCCGCTGCAGGCCATCATCTCCGGAACGGCATCGTGCGGGTAGGCGCTGGTGGTGCCCTTGACCGCGACTGCGTACTGCCAGCCGCGGGCGGCCAGTTCCAGGCGGAAGGCGGTGTTATCGCCATAGCCCGCATCGGCCGCCACCACCGGCCGCGCGCCGCCGGCGGCGGTGATCTCCTCCAGCACGCCCCACCCGCCGGGGCCGGCCATCTCGTCGATCATCTCCAGCGCCAGCCGCCACTTTTCGGTATGCCGCACCTGACCGGGGATGCCGGCCCGCTCGCGGCGGCGGCGGGCCCGGGCCGCCTGGGCCGGGTCGGCCAGCGCCTGGTCATCCCAGGATTCCGGGCAGAACAGCCGCCAGTCCGCCGCGCAGGAGGCGTGCTCGTTCACCAGGTGCACGCTGACGGCGACCTGGCAGTTGGCGACCTTGCCCAGCGTCCCGGAGTACTGCCGGGCCACGCACGGCGAGGCGGTCCCGTCCTTGGCGAACCCGGTGTCATCGATCACCAGCGCCTCCACCGGCTGGCTGGCCGCGAACCACCGCGCGACATTCCGCCGCACCGCCGCATAATCCCAGGTCGAGGACGTGATGAACTGCTGCAGCCGCTGATGATCTATGCCCAGCCGCGCCGCCATCGGCTGCATCGACTTGCGCTGCCCGTCGGTCAGCAGCCCGCGCACATACAACTCACCGGCCGCCCGCTGGTCCTTCCGCGGCAGCCCGCCGAGCATCTCCGCGGCGAAATCCAGCAGCCGGGGCCGGACCTCCGCGATCTCCTGAGGGGTCATGCCGGTATAACACCGCCGGACCCGGCAACCATACCCGACCTAACAAAGTACTACTAGCACCCTCTCCCGCGGACCAAGCGCTACGCGGACGCCCGCTTCAGCGGAGCCCCTCGACGCCGTTGAGCCCACTTCGGTGCGGTCACGGCTCCCCGGCCTGCGGGTGACTTCCGGTCAGCAGCCCGGCCGTCGAGCAGGAAGGCGGGTGCGCGCCGCGGGTCAGCGAGCGTTGGTCCTCGGTGGTGGCGGATCGGTAGGCAATGCGTGGTTGATCGGCGTCATTGCCGGCCTGTTTGATGCCGGGTTGGATGTGACCGAGGCCGATCTGATCATCGGGACGTCGGCCGGATCGACGGCCGCTGCCCAGATAACTAGCGCGAGCCCGACCCAACTGCTTGCCGACATCCTTTCCGCTGCGCCCCAGCAACGGACTGGTCCGGTCGGATCCGACGGCGGACGCGTTCCCGTTAGGCCGGTGGCCGACCATATGCGGAGGACGAGCGAGATCATCGCCGCCGCTGAGGATTCGGCCGACATGCGCCGTAGACTGGGTGCGGCGGCGCTCGAGATGGATGCCGCGCCGGACGGCTCCGGGCAAACGCGGTGGCGCGCTACGGTCGCCGCTCGGCTGCCCAGTCAGCGCTGGCCGGAACGAACGGTGCTGATCGTGGCTGTCGATGCCCATACCGGTGAACCGGTCGTGTTCGACCGCCACAGCGGAGTCGACTTGGTGGACGCCGTCGCCGCCAGCGGCCAACGGCTTCGGTGTCCCTCCCTACGGTATCGGCGACTGCCGATACATCGACGGCGGCTACCGACGATCCAGCGAGAATGCCGATCTGGCAGCCGGATACGGCCGGGTGCTGGTGCTGTCGCCACTTGGCGGCAGAACACGGGCGCCGCTGGACTGGGGCATGCATCTTGCAGCAGAGGTCGATGAACTACGCGCCCGCGGCAGCCGAGTCGAAACCGTCCTCCCGGACAGCGACTCCCGCGACGCATTCGGCAGCAATCTGATGGATCCGTATGAACCTGTCTCTTTCCATCGGGGACCGGGTGGCCGATAGTCCCATTAATGTTCGCATACCTGCGTCTATCAGCGGCGGCTCTTCTCGGCCGCCGAGGCTGGTCAGGTCGTAGTCCACTACGCCAATTTGCCAACCGGACTCTATCCGTCGGTCGAACTGCGGAGTCCGACCGTCATGCCGGACCCCGCGTTCCTTCGGTCGGCCCACTGACCCGGCGTAGAAGTCCCGCAGGTCAGGAACCTGATTTGTGCACGGATTTGTGCACGAGACGCGGCGGGACGGGCTGAGACGGGGGAGACGCAGGACACCCGAGAGGACTTCCGGTCGCAAGTCTGCCGAGGCCAGCGCAAAGACGGGAGACCCCCCGAGACGGGAGAGACGGGCGTCGTACTGCTCATAACCCAGAGGTCGCAGGTTCAAATCCCGCCCCCGCTACCAGGCAAAACGGCTTTGGGATCATGGATTCCGGGGTCGTTTTCCGCTACTTGTGACCAACGGTCTGGTCACAAGTAGCGCGTGTCAGCAGGTCGCGAGTTTGTCAACGGCCAAGTGCTTGTCGCCGCTGGTGGCCAGGTAAAAGTCCCCATCCCTAGGTGATTTTCAGTTCTTGGTGAGGCGTCCTCCCGTCTTGGTCCGTGCCTGGCGCATCCGGAACGACTCTCCTTCGGTGACCACCACGACCGCGTGATGCAGGAGCCGGTCCAGCAGGCTGACGGCCGTGGTGTGCTCGGGCAGGAACCGGCCCCACTGGTCGAAGGGCCAGTGGGAGCCGATGCCCAGGGCGCGCCGTTCGTAGGCGGCGGCGACGAACCGGAACAGCAGCTGTGCGCCGGTGTCGTCGAGCGGTGCGAAGCCGACCTCGTCGATGATGACGAGGTTGTTGCGGAGCAGGTTCTCGATGATGCGGCCGACGGAGTTGTCGGCCAGGCCGCGGTAGAGGGTCTCGACGAGGTCGGCGGCGGTGAAGTAGCGGACCTTGCATCCGGCTTCGACGGCGGCGACGCCGAACGCGACGAGGCTGTGTGATTTCCCTGTCCCGGCCGGGCCGACGGCGCAGTAGTTCTCCGCGGCCCGGATCCATTCCAGCGAGGCCAGGTAGTCGAAGGTCGCCTGCGGGATGGAGGAGGCGGCGACGTCGAACTCCGAGATCGTCTTGAGCACCGGGAACGCGGCGGCTTTCATCCGGGCGCGGGCGTTGGACTCATCACGGGAGGTGATCTCCGCGTCCAGCAGGGTGCGCAGGAACTCCTCCGGTGACCACCGCTGGGTCTTCGCGGTGACCATCAGCTCCGCGGCCGTGCGGCGCATCGTGCCGAGCTTGAGCCTGCGCAGCCCGGCGTCCAGGTCGGCGGCCAGGGCAGGCGCGGTCGCGGCGGTCATGGCGTTTCCTCCGTGATGGCGGTGAAGATGCGGACGTGGTGCCCGGCGATCTGCCCGCCGGCGCGGATCCAGCCGAGGGTGCGGCCGGGCCGGTCGTCGCGGGCCGCGCGGCCGCCCGCGGCGGCGGCCAGCCGGGCGACCGCGGCTGCCCGGCTGGCCGGGCCTGCCAGGTCAGCGGGCACCTGGATGACGATCTGCTCGTCGTCGATGGTCAGGGACAGGCCGGGGATGCCGGCGTGCTCGATGAACGCGGCGGCGGCGTGCAGGGCGTGCGCCTGGGCGGCCAGCGGCCGGGGCCGGGAGCAGCCCCCCGTCACCGGCGCCGGGGCGGCGGCGGTCATGAGGCGCCTTCGATCTTGTAGGCCGACAGCGGCCGGACGGGGACCGTGGGCAGCTCGATGACCAGGGCGTCCCCGGCCGGGCGGGGCTGCGGGGTCCCGGCCCCGGCGGCCAGGATCGACCGGACGTCCCCGGCCCGCCAGCGGCGGAACGTGACCGCCCGTTCCAGCGCCGCGGTCAGCGCCGCCTCGCCGTGCGCGGCGCCCAGCGCGGCGAGCTCGTCCAGGTCGGCGGCCAGCTTGGTGTTGCCCGAGGCCGCCGACCCGGTCAGGAACGCCTCGGCGGCCTGCCCAGCGCGAGGAATGTCTTCTCCGCCGCGGTCTTGGCCCGCGCCGCGCGGCGCGGCGCGGGCCGGGGGCCGCCGTAATGCTCATCGAGCACGCAGGCCTCGCCCGGGGCGACCGGGGCATGCTCCGCGACGACCTCGCCCGTGACAGGATCGGTGACCAGCAGCCGGCCGCCGGACTCGGTCACGGTGACCTGCTGGCCGATCAGCCGGGCCGGCACCGAGTAGCGGGCTGACCCGAACCGGATGCACGAGAGCCGGTCCACCTTGCGGATGGCGGCGGCCCTGCCGATCGCCGGGCGCAGCGACGGCAGCGCCGTCAGCAGGTCCCGCTCGGCCTCCAGCCGGTCAGCGGGGACCGCGCAGACCTCCGAGTGCGCGACGCCGTTCACCTCCGCGCACCACTCGCCCGCCGCGGCATTGGCCGCGGTCATGCCGGTGAACGGCGCCTGCGGGACGATCAGGTCCCGCTTGGCATAGCCGACCAGGTTCTCCACGATCCCCTTCGACTCAGGATCAGCGGCCTCGCACCAGTCCGGCCGGAAACCGTAGTGCGCCGCGAACCGGACGTACTCCGCGGCCGGCACCACCTTGTTCGCGACCACGCCGCCTTTCAGGCAGCCCATCCGGTCCGCGAGGACCACCTTCGGCACCCCGCCCAGCTCCTCGAAGCACTCCGCCAGCATCGCCAGCGTCGTCCCGGACCGCTCGTTACCAGCGAACCGCACGAACCGGAACCGGGACCAGGCCAGCACCGCGCAGAACACGTGCAGCGAGCCGGTGCTGCCCCAGTCGATCGCCAGCACCTCACCCGGCGTCCACACCGCCTGCTGCCGGCCCCGGTGGTTATCCCGGCGCCACGTCCTCTTCGCCTCCGCGACCAGCCGCCGGAAATTCCGCGCCGACCCCGCATACCCCGCGGCCCTCGCCGCGGGCAGCAGCCGCTTCGCCGAGATCCGCCCCTTCGTCACCGCGACCCGGTCCGCGGCCAGCTCAGCGACCAGATCATAATTGTGACCGCGCCCCGCACGGTCTGGCGACTTGCCGCCAGCCTCGGCACGCTCGATGATGCGCTTGACAGTCTTATGCGTGGTCCCGCACATGACGGCGGCCCCGCGATAGGTGCCCACCTGCTGGTAGGCAGCGATGACGTCCATGTTCTCCCTCGCAGATTTCATGCTGAGAAGGCCCCCCGGGCGGTGATGGTGACTGGCTGACACCGTCACGATTCACCGTCCGGGGCCACACTCCCCGACGACACGGCCAACGAGGGATGGGGACTTCTAACTGGCCAAAACCGGGGACCTCAACCTGGCCACCTGCGGATACTTTCTCACGGCCACGGACAGAGTTCGCGGCGGCGAGACCTGAAACGCGATCGGTAAGGCCCGATCGCTGGGACAAGCAGCCTGGCGAGTTACTATCCACCGAGGCGATAAGCCGATGGCGGTGACGTCAGCGGCACAAATCCCGAATATTTGCCGAGCCGATGTTCGGCATCTAGCTGCTGGTATCCGGACAGATCATCTTGTTCGGTGGGGCCTTTCGGCGGGCGCCCTTGGGGGTGATCAGCAAGCTCCCCGGGCGGTACGCGGCTAGGGGATGGGCGGGGCGCCGGGGAGCCTACTGTCTATGGGCTGTCTGGTGAGCGAACCCGGGCCCGCAGGAACTTCCCGATTTGCTCGGTGGCCTGAGCTGCCTCGGGGGTGCCGAGCAGGAGCTGGTAAACGTGGGGCAGGCCCTCGCCGATCTGCAGGGTGACGTCGACCCCGGCTTGGGCTGCTGCGGTGGCCAGGCGTTCGGAATCACTGAGCAGCAGGTCGGCCGTGCCGACCTGGATAAGCAGCGGCGGAAGCCCGGACAGGGAGGCGAACAGCGGCGACGCCAGGGGCGTCTTGGGGTCAGCCCCGGCCAGGTAGTCGGCGGCGAACTGACCGAGCATGGCGGGGGTGGAGATCGGATCCTGCTCGGCGCGGTCGGTCATCGAGGTCCCCGAGCTGGTCAGATCCACCGTCGGGGACATCAGTGCGGCGGCTGCGGGCAATGCTTCCCCGGCGTCACGGGTGGCCACCAGCAGGGCGACGGTGAGCCCGCCGCCGGCCGAGTCGCCGGCCACCGCTAGTGAGCTCGCGCTCAGGTCCTGGCCGGTGCGCAGCCAGCGCCATGCGGCCAGCACGTCATCGATGGCGGCGGGAAAGGGATGCTCGGGGGCCAGCCGGTATTCGGGGAACAGCACCCGCATCCCGCTGGCCCGCCCCAGCCGGGCGGCCAGCTCGCCGTCGCTGCGCACCGACCCGAGCTCGTAACCCCCGCCGTGCAGGAACAGCAGCACCCGGCCGGTGTCTGCTCCCGGGGCGGTGAGCCAGTGGGCGGGCACCCCGCCCGCGGTCACCTCCCGTACCAGCACGTCGTCCGGCACCGGATGAAGGCGGTCCCCGGGGACGAAGGCGGCGCGGCGCTGTTCCAGCGTCGGCGGGGCCTGGCTGGCACTGGCCTGCTGCCGGTCCCGGAAGGCGTCGATCACGTCCTGCATGGCCTGGCTCGGCATCTCGGCATCTCCTTTAGCACGGGCTGCCTGTCTGATAGCGGACAACGAAGTTCGAGCCTGGGCTGCTATCCGAACGGACAGCGGAAGTCAGCCTGGGCCCCACCCGCGCGGACAGCGAAGGTCTGGAGCCTCCTGCGCTCGGGCGCCGGCTCCGCCCCCGAGGCGTCCTGGCGCAGCGCACGCCGAGGCGGCGGTGCCCTTACTTACCAGTGACGGTCTCCGGATCCGGGAACACTTCGCTGAGCCGCCCGGTGCTGACGTCAAAAACGAATCCCCTGACCGGAACGTCCGGCGAGATCCATGGATGTGACCTGGCCTTCTGGATCTGCTCCTTGGTGTTCTCCTCGGCGTCGGTGAAGCTGTAGAACTTGGCCGGCGCAATCGGCGCCCGCCCTGTCTCCTTGCGGAGCCGGTCCTCAAACTCGCTGTCGGTGAACCTGAGCATCCCGCAGTCGGTGTGATTGATGATCATTATCTCTCGGCTGCCCAGCAGCCTGGTCGAGAGAACAAGCGACCGGACCGCGTCGTCATCGATCACGGTGCCGAAGTTCCTGATCATGTCGACATCGCCATCGGCGAGACCCAGCATGTGCTCGATGATGGTTAGCCGGGGATCCGCACAGGTGACGATCGCGATCCGAGGCGCCGGCGGCTTCCCACGGCTGGGATCGTAGTCGTTGGCGATGGTTGCATTGGCGCTCAGCGCCTCGTCGATGACGCTCATGGCCCTCTCCTTCTCCCTGGGCGTGCCGGGTCAGGCTCGCTGCCATAACCCACTGTCGCATCGCCGTACGCGTTATCGCCCCCGTGAGATGCCCTGGTATGACCCCTGGGGTGCGCCCGAGGGGCACCCGCCACGCGGAAGGGACCACCCGCTGAGGGTTGCTGCTCCGGCATCGGCCTTCAGCACTGTGCCGTGACCGACGACGGGTGCGCTGCGCCCTGGAATGCGACTGCGTCCGTGGGGCGGCACGACCTGCCACCACAGGCGGGAATCGGGGTCTACCAGCGCGGCCCGGACGGGCTGCTAGCTACGGCCCGCGTCTACGACGACATCGAACGACCCGTCGAGCACAGGAGCAGACCCATCGAGCGGTCCGAAAACACTCGCCGCAGGGGCCACCATAGCGGCACCTGAGAAGACGGTTAGATATCCAGCCCCGCCTGCATGGAGCCGCGCCCATGAACTCGGTCAACCATCGATAAGGCAGGACTGGTCGATCCCGGGCCGCGACCAATAAACCCCTGCGGCGGCAGGGCGATGGCCCAGCGCCATACCGAACACAGATATTGACGCCGCTGCGGTCGGCAGGCCCAGGTGAGCAGCGTTCTTGTGACCGTGATTGTGACCAAGACAGGCCACAACGAGGTGGGACACGATGAGACCCAGCAGAGCGCGCGGCAGCGTCAACTGAGGCCCGAAAGGCGGCGAGCGACGGGTCAAGACCGGCTGGGACGGCGCGCGGCTTGCTCATAACCCAGAGGTCGCAGGTTCAAATCCTGCCCCCGCTACTATTTTCCGCAGGTCAGGGTCCTTTCCCGATCGGAGAGGGCCTTTGGCGTCCCAGGGCGTGTGACCACGACCGGGAGCGGGTGCCCTCCAGCAGGCGAGACGGGCTGGCACGGGGCGAGACAGTGTGGGACCCGGCTTAACAACTTGCTGGCGATCTCTGGGCGCTTCTCCCAGAGGCAGCACAGTTATTCATCGGTCTGCCGTTCGTGCTGGCCTGCCAGAACAGGCACTCAGGTCGACCGGATCTGCCCGCACAACGAGTGCGCTCGCCCTGACTCAGCGTCCGCGCCAGGCGGGTAGGCGCGCGATCTGCCATCGGCGGGTCGACTACGCTCTGCGATCAGAGCTTCGACGCTGTAAGCGTCGCGACATCGCGTCTGGTAGCCAAAGACCGGGGGTCCGCGATCTCGTCGTAGAGGAATCCCACCAGCAGCACTCAGCGGTCCCAGCGGGCCGTCCGGCCGTCCGATGCCGCCGGACTCTACTGGGCGGCCGGTTCCTCGCTGCCGTGACCTGGGCTGAGGTAGATGGCCTCACGAACGGCGTGGACGGCGAACGTCGCCGCGGCGGCTGCCGCGGCCACCCGGGCCACGCCCGGCCGCTGCTGCCAGCAGGCCAGCAGTGCCGCCCCGGCGGCGCTGCCGGACACCGGCACCTCGGTGCGGAGCAGGAGCCGGGGCAGCGGGCGGAGCCGGGCGGGCGCGCCGGTCAGCGTCATCTGGGCGTCCCGGGCGAACAGCGCCCCGCAGCCGGCTGCCACCAGCAGGCTGCCGCCGCGGCCGAGCCGCCGCAGCGCAAGCGGGGCGAGCGCCACCCCGGCCACGCTCGCGACCAGCAGCGCCGCGCCCGCCCGGCCCTGGCCGGGCGGCTGCCTGCCGTTCCCGTCCGCAGCCGCGGCGGGTGCGGGGCCGGGCTGCTCCCCGGCGCCGGGGCCCGCCGCGTGATGGGAGGACTCCAGGTACCGCTTGAGCCCTGCCCACGTCGCTCGTTCCTGCCGTCCGCCCACCCGGGCGAGGACCGGTGCCAGCAGCCGCAGCGGCCAGGTGAACCGGGCGTCCCATGACCACCGCAGCCGCGTGCCAGCGCCAGCCGGCTCGAACGTGAGCGTCCCGCTGAACTCGGCCTGAGCCATCCTCGTGGTCGAGGCCAGCCGGGATGGCCGCTGGAAGCCGGTGTACTCGATGGCCATCTCGGCGGCCGGCCCCGGGACCTGACCGCCGAGCGGAACTGGGTGCCCTTCCCGACCGGCCCCGGCGTGACCTTCGCGGATCGCACCATGTGCGGGTTGTAGGTCGGCTCGTTCCGCTGGTCGGCGACGAAGTCGAAGACCACGTCCGCTGGTGCGCCGATGACGATCTCGCCGGTGATCCTGGTCATGCCAGGCCTCACACCGGCTCGACGGGATGCCGGATGATCGTCCGCAGCTTCTCCGGCGCGCTGCGGCGCGGGTCGCCGAGGTAGATCTCGTGGTGGCGGCCACGGGGGCGGTAGCCTGCTTCCGCGATGGCCTCGTGCAGTGCCGCGATCGACGGCGCTTCGGCGGCGTACGGCCCGATGTGCAGCAGCTGAGCGCACCGGCCCTCCGCCCACCGGATGTACTCCAGGCGGGCCAGGCCGGGCAGGTCCTTCTTGCTGGCCGCTTCCGCCGTGGCGGCGGCGATCAGCTCCGCGCCGATCGGGTCCGGCTGCATGATCAGCGCCTGCCACCGCCAGCTGCCGCGATCGCTGCCGGCCATGGTGACCTCGCCCCGCGCCACCGCGGCGACGATGTCCTGCTGGGCCGGGTCGTCCACGCACCACAGCCCTTCCAGCGGCATGACCCGCGGCGCCTCGCCGGTGAGCTTCTTCAGCCGGAAGTGCGCGCCGTAGCTCACGCTGTACAGCGCCTGCACCGCCTCGGTGAACTCGGCGCCGCCGGGCTCACCGGTCCGGGTCACCGCCACGAACCCGAACTCGGGGACATCCACGATGTCCACCGCACCCTTGCGTACCTTGGCAGCGACTCGTAGCTGGTCGCGATAGCGGTCATACCATCATGGCTGCCACCGCCCGGCCGACGCGGAAAGAGCCGAAGGTCCGTAACCAGCGGGCACTAGGAATCCGGGGACGGCCGACGGGCCCGGTCCCGGTTCCCGCCCTGCAAGGCGAGGGTGGTGCACAGCGCGGCCACCGGCCGGGTGCTGGTCTGTGCCCTCCGCGCTCGTAAGTCAAGCTGAGGCGGGCGGGGAGGCGAGCCGCTAGGCGGCCCAGGTCGGCGGCGGTGCACTCGGACGGCAACGGCAACTGGTCCAGGTGGTCATAATCAACAGGGCCCGTACCGGCCAAGCGCGATGGCAGGCCGTGTACTCGGGGTCAGGGACCAGCCATGCCGAGGGCCGCTGTGATCTGCTGGATAGCTTCTGCCTCCGCAGGACTCACGCTTTGCCCTCCCTCTTTATGGGCGGCAGCCACCTTGTCGGCCAGGTTGAAGACGAAGCGCCGGCAGTCATCGCGTTCCTGGGTGGTCGCCTTGCTATCGACCAGCGTCACTGCATCGCGAAGGTGCCTGAGCCCGTTGTCCCGGAGTTCTTCGGCAGAGCGGTATCTGGGTGTGGTCCATCTGGGGTCTGGCGGCCACGATCTCATCCAGGAGCTCGCTGTCGCCATGCTCGGCGCGCGCTTCGGCGTAGGCCTTCGACATCGCGAGCGTTTCGCGGAACATTCCGCCGCGCGCCGCGCGCCGCGGTGATCGCGATTATGCCAGCGGTCGGCGGCCCCTCCAGCACGACCTTCCATTCCTCGGCTGAAAAGGCGGCCTTGGTCGTCATGTCACGCTCCTTCGTGCCGGGACCAACAATGCGAACTCAGTCAAGGATCTCGCGTCCCGGCGTTACGCTCTCGCCCGGAGCGGGTGAATCGCCTGGGTCACACCCAAGTCAGGGCGGTTCCGGGCAGGCTGGGCCTATGAATTTGGAGGGTTTGAGTGGCCTGGTGAACCGGATCATCGCGTGGGCGGACCGGCTGCAGCGCAACCATGGTGTGCTGGGGTTCCCCTACGCGGTGGTGAAGAAGTACGGCGACGATGACGGCGGGCGGCAGGCGGCGCTGATCACCTACTACGGATTCCTGAGCATCTTCCCGCTGCTGCTGCTCGGGGTGGCGGTACTGTCGCGGGTGCTGGCAGATCATCCGGACCTGCGCCAGCGGCTGATCAACGAGATCGTGCCGCGGGCGCTGAAATCCACGGTCGAGCACTCGCTGGCCACCTTGCCGGCGTCGACGATCCCGTTCATTGCCGGCCTGATCGGTCTGCTGCTGTCCGGCACTGGTGTTGTGTTCTCCGCCTACCAGACGCTGAACCATGTCGCAGCGGTCCGGTACCGCCTTCGGGCCGGTTTCTTCTCCCGGTATGTCCGGGTGCTCGTGGTGCTGGCGACGCTGCTGGCCGGGGCGCTGGCGACCGGGGCGCTCACCGTGGTGGCCACCGCGCTGCCCGGCCAGCCCGGACTGCAACGCGCGGCCGCGGTGCTCGGCTCGGCGCTGGTCGTCTTCGCAGTGCTGCTGCTAGGTGCCAAGTTGCTGCTGGCCCGGCCCGCGCCGGTGCGGGCCCTCTGGCCGGGAGCCATCATGGGCGCGGCGGCGGTGACGGTCGTGCTCAACGCCGGGGCTCCGTTGCTGGCCAGGCTGGTGGCCAAGGCCGGACCCGTCTACGGCAGCTTCGCCACCGTGGCCGGCATGTTCGCCCTGCTGTACCTGGTCGGTCAGGCACTGGTGTACGCGGCCGAAGTCGCAGCCGTCCGCTATGCCCGGCTGTGGCCACGCGCCCTGGACCCGAACCGCCCCACCACAGCCGATGCCCGCGCACTGACCCTGCTGGCCCGCGAGCAGGAACGCATCCCCGCCGCCCGCATCCAGCTCCGCCTCGTAGCGGGTGGCTCCCCGCCGGTACCGGGCGGTTCCCCGCCAGCCAATGCTGGTCCAGGGTAACGCGGCCAACGCCAGCCGCCAGCGGCCAGCGTCATCGCCGAAGTAGTGGGCGGGCTCTCGACACGGCTCAACCGGACCAAAGCCCGGCGCGGTCAGGCGCACCATCGAGACAAGGCCAGCGAGCGCTGTCCGTATCGGCTCGCGGGCGCGCAGAATTCCCAGATCTGGATTGCCTGCGTCTTGATCATCATCGTGCCGACCTCCGACCATAACGGCGGCTCGGTGTGTGTTATTGTCTTGCATCTCTGTCACTCAGCGTGATGCCATGTATCGAGCAGTCCTGTGTCGACCGTCGTCTCCGCGTGAAGCGGGCGGGTGCGCGGGATGCAGTCCGGCGCGCCCGCGCATACTGACAGCATGCCTGTCCGGCTCCATCACATCGTCGTTGACGCTCACGACCTGCCTAAGCTGGCCCGGTTCTGGACGCAGGCACTCGGCTGGAAGGTTCTCTCCGAGCGTGAACGCGAGATCGTCATCGGGACCGACGAAAACGCGCTGGTCGGCATGTGCTTCATGCCGGTCACCGATCCAAAGACGGTTAAGAACCGCGTGCACCTCGACCTGACCAGCAGCGCGCAGGACCGCGAACAGGAGATTGAGCGGTTGCTCGCGCTGGGGGCGCGCCGGGTCGACATCGGGCAACTGGCGCAGAGTCCTGGACTGTCCTGGCCGACCCCGAGGGAAACGAGTTCTGTGTAATACGCCCGAAGGAAACGCTCACCCGGTAAGGCTCAGCGCCGGTCAGCACCGATCAACCCTGTCCGCGGTGACGGCCGGTACCGCGGTGGTCTCGGTCAAGGCAGGCTCCTTCGTCTGCTGAATGCCCGGGATGTAGCTGACGACAGTGCTCTCGCGCCTGACCGGCTCTGTACAGCATCGAGCCCGAGACTAGGCCCCGGCGTCCCGGTGCGCTCTTGCTCTAGTGAGCCGGTCTTGAGTTTCCCAGTCACCACGTGAGTTGATTTGTCTCCCAGTCTGGCGCTAACGGCTATGGCCTGGCTGGCGGGTGCGGTCTGCTGGGGATATGGCAGATCCCAGGTTAGAGCCGCTGGTGCTCTGGGAAGACGAGCGACGCACGCTGGAGAGCTGGGCCAGGCGCCGCAGCACCGCGCAGGGCCTTGCGTTGCGGGCGCGGATCGTGCTGGCTTGCGCAGAAGGCGCACGCGACATCGCGGTGGCCGCCCGGCTGGGCGCCAGCCGGGGCACCGTGACCAAGTGGCGGGAGCGGTTCTTGCGCGGGCGGCTGGATGGGCTGTGCGACGAACCGCGGCCGGGGGTGCCGCGCACCATCGCTGACGCGCGGGTGGAGGAGGTGGTAGTGCGCACCCTGGAGGAGGTGCCGGCGGGTGCCACGCACTGGTCCAAGCGGGAGCTGGCCCGGAAGGCGGGCATCTCGCCGACCAGCGTGCACCGTATCTGGCGGGCCTTTGGCTTGCAGCCGCACCGGGTGGAGGAGTTCAAGATCTCCCCAGACCCACTGCTCATCGACAAGATCCGCGATGTGGTGGGGCTCTACCTGGCCCCGCCCGCCACGGCGGCGGTCTTCTGCGTTGATGAGAAGCCGCAGATCCAAGCGCTGGAGCGGACCGCCCCGGTGCTACCGATGATCCCCGGCATTCCCGAGCGGCGCAGCTTCGATTACACCCGGCACGGCACCGTGGACCTGTTCGCCGCGCTCAACACCGCCACCGGCAAGGTGATCGGCAAGCTGGCGCCACAGCACACGGCGGAGGACTTCCGCGATTTCCTCAACGACATCGACCGGCAGGTCGAGCCCGGCCTGGCCGTCCACGTCATCTGCGACAACCTCTCCGCGCATGAAGCGACGGCGGTGCACAAGTGGCTACTGGCGCACCCGCGGTTCGAGCTGCACTTCACGCCGACATACTCGTCGTGGATCAGCCAGGTCGAGCGGTGGTTCGCCGAACTGGAACGGCGCTGCCTCGAGCGCGGCACCTTCTGCTCGCTGGACGCGCTCAAGACCGCGCTGGAGGAGTGGATCAGCACCTGGAACGAAACGGCACGGCCATTCAAGTGGACCAAGACCGCCGACCAGATCATCGACAGCATTGCCGTTACTGCTCACGTATCTAGGAGGGACTAGCCGCGACCCGCTGACGTACCGCGACAGCCCCGCTCGGTGCCACGTCAGTGAGGGTCGGTTGCCTGACGCTACCCCACCGGCTCACACGCAGATCCGGGCGTTAGGCATCGGCCGCGCAAGCAGCTAAGGCGTACACCGCAAAAGCCGTCGGCGGCATCCCCGGCAGGGTCGTCCACCAGCCCTGATCCAGGGGCTGCTCGGATACGCGAGCGGCCATCCCTGCCGGGTCAACTGCGGTCGGCGATCAGCAGACCGCAGAGGGCGCAGGGCCGGCGCTCCCGGGGAGTGCAGCGTCTGGGGAGCGCGACTAACAGACGGCCGTTGCCCGCCAGAAAGGTGGTGGACGACTATGCGCAGTTCGCGCAGACCCGCCAGGACTCTGCTAGCGGCATCGTAGATGCATGCGGCCCCAAATCCCCGGACTCTCACCGGGCGGTCTGGGGCCTCATCTCACGTCCTCCGGTTTCCCCTGCGGGCTTTCCTCCGGTTTCCCGGTTGCCCGCCGGGTTCTTCCCCTTCGTCCGCCGTCCTCTGGTTTCCCGTCGTCCGGCGTTCTCCGGTTCGGTCCCTTCGGCCGTTGCCCGGTTCCGGTTCCCCCTCGGTTTCCCTCCGGGTTCCCTTTCCCTTGGGCAATCTTCAGGTTAGCGCTGCCGCGCGGCGGTTCCGCAGGCGTAGGTCCCAGGCGGCCGGGACCAAGGTCACCAGCTCTGCCGCGAGCGCCTCGCCTGGATCGCGCGATCCGCCCGCACTCCAGATGGGGAGTGGCCGGGCACGATGGGATGCCGCCACAGAATCGCCGGTTACGAGCGGCGCCGAGCGGAGGACATCGCCGCGCCCGAACCGCCCAGAACGGCGGTTCCATTCTCTCGGCTACGCCGGATCTGGCTGTGGCAGGCGATCCCTTGTCTGTCTTGCCGTCCTGGCGAGGCAGGGGCGGGTTGTCCATGTCGAGGTGGAACCGGCCGTCAAGTCTCGCGGAGCGTCCTCAGCGGTTTTCCCGGCGGCGTTGAGCAGGTCCTGCCGTGGCTGATATCCGGCAGCGGCCATGCGGCCGAGGCCGGCACTGAGGGCCGGCCGGAGGGCTCAGCCGGATGTGCCGGCGGTGGGGCCGGTGGCGCCGAACGCGTCCCCCAGGCCGGTGAGGTCAACTGAGCGCCGTGCCAGCGCGGGCGCCTGGTCCAGGAACGGGCGCATCGCTTCGAGGGCGGCCAGGATTTCGCGGCCGACCTGCTGCGCGGAACGCATCGCATCCACCGAGACCAGGATTCCGCGGTCGCGGTACCACGAGATGATGGGGGATGTCACTTCATGGTAGAGGGCCAGGCGCTGGGCAATGATGTCTGGCGTGTCGTCGGAGCGATGCTCGAGCGCGGCGCGCGCGAGCAGCCGGCGCATTAGCTCGGCATCGTCGGCCTGCAGGTGCAGCGCCACATCCGCGGTCATCCCGAGCTCGCGGGCGATAAGGTAGGTCGCCCGGGCTTGTTGCATGTTTCGCGGGATTCCGTCGAGGACATACCCGCCTCCGGCCGCCTTCGCGGCGACCAGCGCCTCCCGCACCATGTCGAGGACGACCTGGTCGGGACGAGCTCACCGCGGTCCAGATACGCCTGGACGGCCTGGCCGAGCGCGGTCCGCCGCGCGACGTGATCGCGCAGCAGTTCACCGGTTGCGATGTGCGGGATGTCGAAATGCGCGGCGATCAGCGCGCCCTGAGTCCCCTTGCCCGCGCCCGGGGGCGCGATCATCAGTACTCGCATGACTCATCTCCTCATGTCATCATCCCGCCCGCCGGCCCCGGCCGGTAGCCCGGCCTACCAGGCCATGCCCGGCGCCCCTACGCCGCTGGCCCGGGCGCGAGGTGGCGCCCGGCTTGCCAAGGCTCGCCACCAGGAACTGCGCGCCGAACTCCCAGTTATGAGCGACAGAAGCCGACGTCGCTCGTGTTCATGCCTCACGCCAGATCGGCGGCTACGCGCCCGGCTGTCACTGGCTAGTCGACCACGCCCTGCGGTCAGCGTCCGATGCGGATGTGCAGGCGTGCCGGCGCCACGAGGGTCCGCGACCGAGTGCCTGGCGCTAGAGGCTGGGACCGGTGCTCCTGGGAGTCGAACCCCATGGAAGGCGCTCGGCGGTCCCGGCGTATCTCATCTCAGATGGGTGCGGTTCCCGGCGGGGCGTGGCACTGTGTGGATGCCGTCGCGTGACGCTGGCGTCGTCACGTTCCAGGAGCCATTTTGGTGCGGGGTGATGGCCGGGTGACGTCGTCCTGCGCGCGCGGGGGAGGATTCACACGGTGACGACGACCTTTCCCGCGGCGTGACCCTCGGCGAGGTAACGGATCGCATCGGGCGCGTCGGCGAGGGCGTAGGTACGGTCGATGACGGGCGTGACGTCGCCGGACTCGATGAGCCGGGTCATGGCCTCGAGGTCCTCGGCGCGTTCCTTGGCGACCAGGCCGCGCAGCCGCTGCCCCACGAACATCGAGACCAGCGGCGCCCGGAGCTGCCGATCGAAGCCGCCGATCACCCGGCCGCCACCGTGCTCACCACCCACGAGGACCAGCGTCCCGCGCGGCGTCATAGCGCGCCGCAGCAGCGACAGCGGACGGTTCCCGGCCGTGTCGATAACGACGTCGTACCGCGCTCCGTTGCAGCCGACCTCGTCGTAAGTGTAGTCGATGACGTCAGCGGCGCCGAGGGAACGCACAAGATCGGCCTTCGAGGTGCTGCACACGCCGGTCACCCGCGCACCGGACGCCTTCGCGATCTGCACGGCGAACGACCCCACGCCTCCCGCCGCGCCGATGACCACCACCTGGTTCCCCGGCTGCACACGCCCGCAGTCGCGGACGGCCTGCAGCGCCGTCACCCCCGAGATGGGCACCACCGCGGCCTGCTCGAAGGAGACGCTGGCCGGCTGGACGCCAGCCGCTCCTCCCGTGCGGCCGCGTATTCGGCGAACGAGCCACTCTCGCAGGTCCCGTACACCTCGTCCCCGGGACCGAAGCGGGTCACCCGTGCCCCGGCCGCCTCCACCACTCCGGCCACGTCACGGCCGCGCACCCCAACCTTGGGCTTGCGCAGCCCGAACCCCATGACGCGTACAAGGCAGGGCTCGCCGGTCATCAGGTGCCACACCCCCGGATCCACGCCAGCGGCCCGCACCCGGACGAGCACCTCGCCGTCGCCGATCGAGGGCCGGGCGATGTCACGCAGCTTGAGCACGCCGGCCAACCGTATACGTCCTGAACGATCGCCTTCATGTCCTCACCTCTAGACAGTCCCGGTACTGCGATACCTTGCCGAGCCGAACGCCGAACACCCGGGCGATCCGAAGGCCATCGAGCCATGACGTCTGCCGCATCCCGCCGATGCGCTCGACGCGCATCGGCGATAGCGCCCGCCTAAACACCGGCTTCCTGTGTTCCCGGCTGAGACCGCACAGCAGCGCCTCCTGCTTCGCGCGGTTCACTCCTGGCGGCGGAATGGCGCCTTGTCCTCCTCGGCGGGCGGCTCGTCGTCCTCATCGTGAATGAACGCTGAAGCCGCGGCGCGGGCCGTCTCGCGGGACCGGGCGGCGGCGTCACCGTCGAGCCCGGTTCGCTCGATGCACCACTGCGTCCACTCCGGCAGCAGCCGCAGCGCCGGATTGGCATGGTCAGCAAAGTAGGACCCGCGGATCAGGTCTGCCGCCATCTCGATACGGTGCGGCGAGCAGGCGCAGAACGAGCGCTCGTCCGGATACTCGTGGGGTCCCCACTCTTCATGGATGGTGGCCGCGGCCTCGGTCACTGCCGCCGGGACGCCGTCGTGCCGAGTGGCGTACCAGTTCAAGAACGCGTCAGGCGCATGGCCGGCATCGAACGGGGACGAGCCCGCTGCGGCGTCCGCTGATCCGGTGAGGTCGCGGGCACGGCGCCGGAGCCGGTAGTACTCGCGGATAAGGTCGCGGGGCTCATTGCCCTGCAGCATGTCCGCCATAGGGCCTGTCCTCAGGCATGGGCCCAGCAGCTGGGCGGTCATCCCGGCAGGGCACGAGGACAGCGCCGCCCCGGAGGCTGCGGGGCCGACGGCATCGCGCCATTCGCGCAGCGCGTCCTCGGCCGAGGCGAACACGCCGGCGCCGGCGACGACGGCGATCCAGCACAGGTCGATGTCCCAGGCATACCAGTGATCCGGCGCGCGGCCGTCGCAGCTGAACGGGGCCACGACCAGGCGGCGGCTGCCGTACACGTCGCAGGCAACCAGGGGCTCACCAGCCGGCCGCCAGCCATCGGCTAGATGGCCGAGGCCCGGCTCCACTCCGCGGTCCGCCGCTAGCCTGGCGACCTTCTCTGCCTCGGCCAGCGCGGTTTCACGGGGATCCCTGATGTCGGGGAACTCCGGAAGCCTCTCGCGGACGGTCTCATCCACCGCGCCGGCAGGCGCCCGGGGCGCCGCCAGGGCCAGCCCGCACAGCAGTGCCCAGAGCTTCCGCCACTCATCAGCGCCCTGGGCTAGCGTCGCGCGCAGCGCCGCCCCGGTCTCCTCAGCGAGTGCGCGCAGCCACTGGGCTGGGTGAAGACCGGTTCCCGGCGAGCGCAGGCGATCGTAGAACTCGTCACCGACGATCTGGCAGGCTTGCGTCTCCAGATCGACCGGGCGAGCCGGCCAGGTCAGGGCACGGGCCCGGGCGAGAATGCGGTCATGGGATTCCCGCCACCACGCTTCGGGCAGCGCGCCGCCAGCAAAGCGATAGGCCAGCTCCCGGAATGCTGACACAGGTGGCTCGCCTGGCTGCCGATCCCGCGCCAACTGCTCGGCGCGGCGCTGCGGGTTGCCGCTGAGGCCCTGGCGGTGAGCCTTGCGCCCGCCAGAACTCCGCTTCTTGGAGGACACCTGCGTAGGGTAGCTGTTCCACGGCTACTCTGGGCCACCTGCCCCGCGCGCAAGCAGATGGCCATGCACAATAGGAGGGCTGGGGGCGCGCAGATCATTCCGTTATTTGCGGACTGCGACCGCCAGGAGCGATACCCGATAACCGCACGTATCGGCGGAAACTTGTGCGCCCACTGCCGGCCCATCACGCCTTATGCGGCTCGGCTGCGCTCGCGTCAGCCGGGCTAACCTCGCCAGTTTCGCAGGGCGACGGCCTGGGCGCGTGACCGCGGCTGTGACCAAGACAGGGTGAAAGGGGACCGTACCCAGTGAGACTGGGGAAACCCCGCCTTGGTTTCCGCCCACGTCAAGTGCGATGTGGAATACACCCTCAGCGAGGTAGCCGGCAAGCTTGGTCTTCCGCTCACCACGGTGCAGCGCGAAGCGACCCGCCTGTCCGGCTCCGGGCTGATCCGGGAGCGCCGTCCTGGGCTGCGCGTTATGAAGGCAGCACGGGCCGCGCACCGAACGACGTCGACGTTCTTGTCATCGGTGACGTACCGCGCCGCGTGATGTACGAGGCGGCAGAGCGGGCCGAGCAGCGTCTCGGGCTACCGGTGAACCCACTTTTGTGCTCTCTGCCGCGATGGTTCGCGGCAGAGGACCCGCTCATTCAGCAGATTCGTACGGCGCCGATCGTCTGGGTTGTTGGGGAAGAACCGCGGGCAGGGGAAGACTGATGCGCTGGAGCGCCTGAGAGGCCACGGTTGAACGTCTGCTCGCCGAGGGTCGCATTGAGCGGGTGCAAGGCGCGCAGGCGGACGGGGCATCCTGGCTCGACCGGGCCCGGCGCGGACTCGAAGCGGCACAAGTCCTTGCCGAGTCGGCACCCGACAGCAGCGTCATTCTTGCTTGCGACGCGGCACTGAGCGCGACGACCTGCCCGTCCGGGCCGACCACGGTAACGGCGTCGGCCGCCAGGCGCGCCGCGAGCAGCGCGTCCGTACCCCCCACGTCCATGACGCTAACGCGGCTCGAGCCTACTGCGCAATGCTCCGGTGTCGGCCGATCCGTGACCGGATCGTCCAGGCACACCTCGTCAAGCGCTGTCGGCACCGTGCCTCCTACGCCCAAGGGTCCTGCCGGGGTACGTCACCGCGCCCGCGACCGGATCAAAATTCCGGCTCGCGTCCTCCGCGCAGTGATCCGGACCGGGCCCCGGCACCGTACCCCTGCAGACGGGCAGCGTCACCGTAATAGGAGGCACCCATGACCGTTATAGTTCACGTCATTCTGCGTGGCGTCACCCCCGATCAGTACGATGCGGTGCGGGCCAAGACCGGCTGGCTCGAGCAGGTCCCGGACGGCGGGATCGCGCACCTGACGTGGTGGGACGGGGCTGACTGTCACAACGTCGATGCGTGGGACAGCGAGGCGGCGTTCACCACCTTCGGCGAGCAGCGCCTGGGCCCGGCCATGGCCGCCGTCGGCGTGAACGTCCAGCCGGAAGCCACCTTCTACCCCGCCCACGAGGTGTACCTGCCGCAACCGGTCACCCTCACCGCCACCGCCGCGGCCCAGGGCAGCTGACACCCGTATAGAAGGAATCATCATGGTCGCTGTGCACGGCGCGGGGCGCCCACTTCTGGTGAGCCGGGCCTGCGCGGCGGCGTGAAGTGAAGGCCGGTGCCGCGGGCCTGGGCGGCCTGGCTGCCCTGGCGCTGCTTCTCCCGATGGAAGCCGGCGTGCCCATCCCGCTCCCGGCCGATCTGGTGATGTTCACCGTGGGCGAGCGGGTGGCCGCCGGAACGTTCCCGCTGTGGCTGGCGGTGACCGGCTTCGAGGTCATCTCGGTCCTCGGCACGACTGCCCTGTTCCTCGCCTGCCGCGGGCCCGCCCATCTGGTCATCGCCCGGTTCGGGCCGCGTCTTGGGCTCACCCAGGCGCGGGTCCGCCGCGGGGCCGGCATTGTCGAGGCGCGCGGCCTGCCCGCGCTTGCGGCAGGACGCGCGATGCCGGGTCTGCGGACGCTCACGGTGGTGGCGGCGGGCGCCTCCGGGCTGAGCAGACGCCGCGCGTTGCCCGCGCTGATCCTGGGCAGCAGCGTGTTTCTTCAGCTCCACCTGGTCCTCGGACTGCTGCTCGGGCCGCTCGCTGACCGGGCCTTCGACCGGGCCAAAGGGCCTGCTGTAGCGGTGCTCGCCGTGCTGATCCTCGGCGCGCTAGTGTTCTGGCGGACCAGGCGGGGCAGGCGCGCGGCCTCCGAAGCCTGGGCCGAGGCGGCCTGCCCGGCTTGCATCGGCTTGAGCTTGCTCGCCGGGCAGATGCCGGCTCTGGCCGGGCTCGCCGCGCCGGATCCACCGGACTCAAGACCACAGGACGGCCATGAAGTGTCGGTGAGCTAGTCTCCGCAGTCCAGCCGCACCAGGTGCTGTTCGTCATCCAGGCCGCGCAGCCCGGCGGTAAAGGCCCGATCGCGATACCGTATCCCTCGACGCCCCACTGATCGGCCTGGCCGAGCACCTAGCGCAGCGTGACGGAGGTCGAGACCCGGCTGCTCCCGCATGCCGCGACCTGGGCAGGCCGTCGCCAGCCCATGAATATGCATCTGGCCCGGCGGCGGCACCTGGGATATCGCGGCGGGCGAAGCCCGCCGCGCCCGGCCGCCATCGCAATCGTGACCGATGCGGCCGGGTCCTGCCGGCTGGCCGACCACCGGGGCGTTCCCCGCCGAGCTTGATCTGCACATCAGCGCAGACCCCGGCCGTGCCGCCCGGATGCTGGCTGCGGCTTCGGGACTCGCGCTCGGCTAACTCACTGACTCACCAGCCGGGTGATCCGGCGCTGCCTCCGGCGACGTACCTGTACTGGTGGCTGCGCGGCTGTCCGCCATGAAACTCAAGGGAGGGATCCAGGTCATGAGCGTGCTTGTCATTGCGAAGTTCCAAGGTGACGTCGCCCGGTTCCGCCAGGCTCTGGCTGATCGTAGGGGTGACTTCGCGAAGATGGCCGAGAACGCCCGGACGTCGGGCAGCGGAATACACCATCGCTTCGCGGTCGGCGACGGCTTCGTCGTCGTGGTTGATGAATGGGAGACCGCCGGGGATTTCGAGGAGTTCTTCGTAGACCAGGACCTGCAAGCCCTCATCGCAGCGTCCGGGCCGCCCCAGGGCTGCCGGAGATCACCATCGCTGAGGCAATCACCTCACCGGACCAGTACTAAGCCTGGCCATAACCGTACGGGAGCTTCACATGAGCGCTGATACCAACATCAAGACGATCGCGCAGGTATACGAGGCGTTCGGCCGCGGCGATGTCGCCGCGATCCTGGACGCGGTCACCGACGATGTCGACTGGGCGGCGGAGGCCAGCTCGGCCGCCGCCCCCTGGTACGGCGTGCGGCATGGCAAGGACGCGGTCGCAGCGTTCTTCGCGGCATTCGGCTCGACCATGGAGGTGGAGGAGTTCACGCCGGTCTCCTTCGCCGCCAACGAGACTGACGTGCTCACCGTCGTCCGGTTCCGGGCCAAGTCGCGCCGCACCGGCAAGACCGCGGCGATGGACCTGCACCACTTCTTCCGGTTTCGCGACGGCAAGATCGCCCATTACCGCGGTACCGAGGACACCGCCCAGACCGAGGCAGTGCTGGGAGACTGACCAGCAGCCAGCGGCCCGGCCTTCCGGCACGCCGATCTGTGCTGGCCGCTGACAGCCCCGCAAGAAGGACAGTCATGCCGCGGGTGAGCTATCAGCTCAATCGCGGACAATCCGATCGCTGGGATCGAGGCCACCGGGCCATAGGTAGTGGAAGAGCATGACCGGCTGTGTCACCTGCCCTTAAAACCGATCTGGCCGCTGGCCGGCCACGGATCAGCTATCAACCGGGAATACTTTACGGGCCGCGAGGACCGAGCTGGAAAATGCTGTGACGACCACACCGATAGCTCAAACGCCTCCACGGAGTGAGGACGCCCTAATGGTTGATCTGTGCTCGACTCGGTGCTGACATCCGAACGCGGGGAGCCGTACGTATTCGGCAGGGAGCGAGCCCCGTGCACAGCGAACGGGAAAATCGTCTCACTTTCCGTGATGGACGCCGTCCCATCCTCGTGACCGCCAGTGGGCAGATCCGAGGCTCTTCCGCGAATTCGGTGGTTACGCTGGGTGAAGGATGACGCGGGTGCGGAGCAGGGCGAATCCGGCGCGCCCGTACATCTGCCTCTTGATCATTTTGATCTTTGTTGACGGTGCCCTCGACCTTGGCGGAGCTGCAGGGCAGGGTGAGGCTGTTGGTAACGGCCTGCTGGTCGTTGCGGATGCCGGCGGCGAAGGAGCGCAGGCCGGGATGGCTGTCGCCGGCTCCGGCGGCGGTGAGCCAGGATTCCAGGTCGCGGTTGCCGGTCCGCCCAGTCATCATCTCGGCGAAGCTGGCAACGTGCCGGGCCAGGGTGCCGGTGTGCGGGCAGCTGGCGCGGATGGCGTTGAGCTGTGCCTGTTCTCCTGGCTGAAGATGGTCAGGGCGGGTGAGCAGCCAGCGGGTGACCTGCCTGGTCTTGGGCGCCGCCGGGGCGGGATCGGGTGCGGTGGCGCCGCAGTATCCACTGGCCCCGCCGGTCCAGTACCCGCCGGCCGGATACCCCCAGGCCCGGTACCCTCAGGCTTTTTGAGGGACATGGCGAGGGCCAGCGGTCGCCCGTGCCGCTGGTCCTTGCCCTCTGGATGGCAGGGCGCGGAACCGCAGTGGCCTATGTGGCTCAGGATCAGTTACCGGAATCCTGCCGGGTGGCTGCCCGGCCTTCAGGCTAAGTCTGTCAGATCGGTGATCCAAGACGAGTACCGGTGACGTAACTTAAGCGACCACGCTTAGCGACGACGGGAGATCAGCCATGGCCATCGCCGCGTATTTCCACCCCAAGAGCATGACACTCACGCAGTTCAACGAGATCCATCGGCGTCTGGAAAAGGCCGGTGCGGAACCGAATCCCCGCCGTCTCCATCACTCCTGCTTCGGTGAGGATGGTGACCTCATGGTGTACGACATCTGGGACAGCCCAGAAAGCTTCCAAGCCTTCGGCGAGGTGCTCATGCCCATCCTCGCCGAGGTGGGTGTTGATCCCGGAGAGCCCGCCGTCATGCCGATCCGCAAGCTGGATCAGGCCGCCAGATCCGAATAGGGGAACGGCGCCGAAGGCGAGGGTTGAGGGCACACCGACGTCGGCCGGGCGATTCGGGGGGACGTTGCCAGCTCTGTGCGGGCACGAGTGGCGCAGCCCCAGCACTTGTCCGCAGTGTGATCCACCGGTTAAGCCGGTGGAGGATCATGTCAGATCGGTTCCTTAGGAAAGAGGACTCTCATGGGCTCACCCGAGAACAGCGTCGTTGCCTTCCACAAGAAGCTCGCCGCCGCATGGAGCGCCAACGATGGGACTGCGTTCGCTACCTTCTTCACAAAGGACGGTTCGCTCATCAACCCGTTCGGCGAACGAGCTGACGGGCGCGAGGCTCTGACGGCCATGTACAGCGAGTATTTCGGCGGAATGCTGAAGGGAACGACGACATCGATCAGCTTGACCCATTTGAGGTCGATCGGGCCCGATCACGCGTTCGCCGACGCCGAGCAGACGATCTACGCGGTAAACGGAGATGTCCTGATGGCTCTGCACGTCGTCAATCTTCTGCGCAGAGACGGCGATGACTGGCGGCTGGTTGACAGCCGGCCTTACGCCTTTCCCTCTCCTCCCGCCTGACGACGCACGGTCCGGTCCGGAGCTTCGAGGGGGACCCATGTACGCGCGTGTGGTAACGAATCAGATTCAGGCAGGAAAAATGGATGAGTGGCTGGCACTGATCCGCGACTTGTCGTGCCATCGCTCAAAGAGCAGAACGGGTTCCTGGGATTCGTGGCGCTGGCCGACCGCGAGCACGATAAGAGAATCGGCTACAGCATGTGGGCCAGCGAAGCGGACCTGGCCGCGAGCGAGACCAGCGGTAACTATCAGCAGCAGATCGCCAGGCTGGGCGCCGTGCTGGCCGCCCCTCCGGTGCGGGAGGCCTATGAGCTGACGGTGGTGGCCTAGCCGTGATCCTCATTGTGGCCAGGCACCGGGTGCGGCCGGAGTATGCTGGTGACTTCCCGCGCCTGGTCGGGGAGTTCACCGCCGCCAGCCGGGCCGAGCCGGGAACGATCAGTTTCGAGTGGTCGGCGAGCACCGACGACCCGGCTGTGTATTTCCTGGTCGAGGTTTTCCGGGATGCGGCAGCAGGTGAGGCTCACGTCTCCTCCGGCCATTTCAAGGCGGCAATTGCCCAGATGCCGGGCCTTCTGGCCGGGCCGCCGGAGATCATCCATGCCGACATCGCCGCTGACGGGTGGTCGCGCATGGCCGAGCTCCAGCCCGGGGCCGGGTGAGGGCCGTCATGGCCCGTGACGCTGTCGCAGCGGTGGACGTGATCAACGACCGCCCGATCGGAGATCGCGCGCCGAGCTACACCGCGGGCCGGGCAGCACCGATCACGGTGCTGCTGCGCGGCGCAGAGTCAGGCGGCCGGTTCGGCGCGTTCGTGTTCCACCACGCCGCGATCGCCGAGAACCCGCCGCACGTGCACCAGGACTTCGCCAAGATCTTGTACATCCTGGACGGGCAGTACGAGTTCCGGGTCGGCGACGCCGCCTTCTCCGGCGGCCCGGGCAGCCTGGTCCTGGTGCCTCAGGGCAGCCAGCATGCCTTCACCACCGCCGCCGGGTGCTGTTCGTGTGCTCACCGTCGGGCAACGAGGAGATGCTCCTGGAAATCGGCGCTCTTGGCCCGCAGCCGGCCCCCGAGCAGCTAGCCCAGGTAAGTGCGCGCTTCCGCACCGTCGGCTTTCCCGGTCCCGAAGGCTCTCCCTGGCGGCCCCGCCAGTAACCGGCGCGACCGCCCGCCTCATCTGGCTATCTCGCCAGGTCACCAGGCCTCCACCCCCCGCGTGCGGGAACTGCGGTAAGCGCTCCGGATCCGTTTGGCCCCCTGGCTATCTGGTCTGGCGCGCGACCGGGTGATCTAGGCGGAGCTGCCCGGACAGCCGGGCGACGAATCAGGCGTTCCGACCCGGCGGTCGGGCTCCCTGGTGCGTCAGGCGGGCGGTACAGGCCAGGTGCACGTACCGGGTCCCTGCAGCCACCCGGGCCGGGTCTCGTCCGCGTACACGGTCGGCGCGGTCCTCGGCGGCTCCCGCACCCGTTTCATAAACCCGCCCGGCATGCTGGCCAGCTAGGCGGATATTGACCCGGTCCCGGGCGCGGTGACGTATTCCTGGTGGCAGTCCCGGCGATGGAAGGCACGGTGATCGCCACGCCGCCTCAGCTGTGCCTGGACGCACCGCCCACGGCCCAGGCGGTAGGCGAGTATTGCCCGGCCAGTGCCGGCCGCGCTACACCGCGCGGTGGACGTGGTCCGCAGTGAATTCCGCCGGGTGGCGCGCCAGGAGCGGTCCTGTCGGCTGACGCCCGCGCCGTCGGCCGGCGGCGCCGGCGACGAGGTGCTGGCGGCCGAGACCGCCGGCTTGGTCCGGTCCGCGGTCGGGCAGTTGCCCGCCAGCCAGCGCCAGGTCGTCGAGCTGGCCTACTTCGAGGGGCTGACCTGCCGCGAGGTCGCGCACGCCGTCGGGATTCCGGAAGGCACCGCCAAGTCGCGGCCCGGCGCCAGTCGGCGCGCGTGCCGGCGGGCGGGCGCTATCGAGGGGGACCTGGATTGCAGCAGGCGACGCCTATCAAAGGGCGGGCGTGACGACCGCCAGCGGTACCGGGCAGCTCGGCGGGTTCGGGCTGACAGTGAGGCCAAGTTGAAGCGAGGCAAGCCGCCCTATGAAAGGCAGTGGTCGGCCGGGGGGACCAACCAGGCCTACTACCGGATGGGACCTGAGCTCGGCTCAGTCTGGCGCGAGATCCGAGGCGAGAGCCTCACCATGAGCGAACCACCAGCGGGCGCGCAAGTACCCACGGACGGGCGGGGAAGAGCATCGACACTGACGCGGAGTAGGAGCTCTCCGACGCGGCAGTAGTCGCCAGACCTGTGGATTTAAAGTCCGCTGGCGAACCGGCAGTACGGATCGTCAGCCTGCGCGACGTGCAAGAGGCCGCCTCTCATGCCGACCCGCGGACCACGGTCCGGTACGACCGGGCCCGCGGCAGCCTCGACCGGTACGCTACCAATATTGTCGCCGCCTATATTGCGGGCGCTGCCCGGTAACGGGCATCGACCGGAACAGCTCTGCCTGGTGGTCCACGGCGGCCGCCAGGCAGAGCTCTCGTTTGCCGACGATCCCATCGGTGCTTGTCGGTGACACACCGCAATCCCAGGCAAACGCGAACCAGATGATCCGCGTGCTCGACGTTCGCCTTGACCAGCTTGACCTGGCCCGCCAGGTCCCGGGCGAGCTGCTCGAGTGCGGGAATGGCCATGATGTCGTCGGCTATGTCGTGGCCTCGTGGGCCCGTTTCCGGCTCGGTCATGGGCGAGCAGGCCGTCGCCATGGCCGGGCTGGTGATGCCCCGTCAGGACGCGGGCTTGGCGTAGTCGGCGAAGCCTTGCCAGTCCAGGACCACGCACGGCTCGTCGCCCACGATCCAGGCGTCGTGCCCGGGCGCCATGATGGCGAAGTCGCCGGGGCCGTATTCCATCTCCTCGCCGTCGTCCATGACGACCTTCATCCGGCGAGAGATGAAGCAGCCAGTGTGGGCGGCCTGGCAGCTGTCGGTCTTGGCGATCGGCCTCACGTGCTGCGACCAGCGCCAGCCGGGCTGGAAGGTGGCCCGGCCGACCGGGCCGGCGTCGAGGTTGACCAGCTCGAGCTGGCCGCTGTCGGCCTCGAACTTGCGGACCTCCTCAGGCGAGTCGAGGCTCTTGCGGATGAGTCCTGGCATGTCATGTTCTCCGTTTCTGATTGGTGGCGGACCGGGTCAGCGGATCATGCCGCTTGGACCGGGGTGCCGGGCATCTTGCCCCATTCGGCCCAGGACCCGTCGTAGACGCGGACATGGTTGCGGCCGAGCAGGTGAGTCAGGACGAACCACGCGGTACTGGCGCGGCCGCCGATCGTGCAGTAGGTGATCAGTTCGCCGTCGCGGTCGGGGCCGGCGGCTAGAAGACCTTGCGCAGGCTGGCGGGATCCAGGAAGACCCCGCGGTCGTCGTACATGCCATCGATCGGCTGGTGCACCGCTCCTGGGATGTGGCCGGCCTGTCCGCCCGGCTCCATGCCGCCGGACGGCCAGAACCGTTCGCCGGAGTACTCCTGCGGGGTGCGCACGTCCAGCAGGGTGGTGCCGGGGCTGCCGATGGCGTCGAGCACCGCGGCGTGGTCGGCCCGGAGCCGCGCGTCCGGCTCGCCGAGCGGGTAGCTGGCCGGGGCCGGCTCGGTGGCCATCGAGCTGGCAGGCCGGCCCTCGCCGCGCCAGGTGTCGCGCGAGCAGTCCAGGATCCGCGCGTCGGCGTGGCCGTACAGCTTCATCAGCCAGAAGCCCATAGCGGGTCCATAGCCGTAGAACACGACCGTGGTGTGCGGGGCGATCCCGGACCGCTCCAGCAGCCGCTGCACCGCCAGGGTGGGCACCGGCCGGTACTCGGCGCCGCGCAGGTCGGCGTAGATATTCCACAGCACCGCCCCGTCGATGTGCCAGTCGTTGTAGGCGGCCCGGCTCACGTCCACCTCGACCACCCGCACCGCAGGGTCGTGCAGGCGGGCCTGCAGCCACGCCGGGCTGACCAGGACGCTGGCGGCGGCCGGCTCAGGCCCGGGCGTGCTCGTCACTGGCGTGGTGTTCATCGCTGCCTCCGTTCAGCTGGCTGATTGCCGTGATAGTGCCGGACTCGATGACCGCAGGCCGCGGCGAGGTGTTGACCTGCAGCCGGAATATGTCCGGGCGGTTGTAGTGGCCGGCCGGATCCAGGTGATGGCGTGCGACGGTGACATCCCGCAGGCCGAGGTCGGCGATCAGGGTTTCCTCGCGCTGGCGGACCGGGCCGGCGAGCACGGTGCCGCTGGGCGCGACGACGACGGTGTTGCCCTCCTCCAGCCAGGGCCCGTTGCCGTCCAGGTATCTGGCCGGGATCAGCCGGTCGCGCCCGGGGAACCCGGCCGGGACCTGGTCTGCGTGCAGCACCGGGTTGACCCCGACCACGAACATCCGGTTCTCCCTGGCGATGTGCCGCATGGTCGCGATCCAGCCGTCACCTGAGGCCAGCGTGGGCGCAAGCGACTCCGGCGCGGCCTGCACGGCCGCGACCGTCACCGGTGACATCGCTGATCCTCGGTGAGCTGTGCGAGGAAGCTGGCCAGCAGCTCGTTGACCGTGCCGGGCTGCTCCATGTTGATCATGTGGCCAGCGCCGCGGACGACGTGGTACCGGGCGCCCGGGATGCGGCGGGCGAGCACGGCAGACATCTCCTCCGCATGTCCAGCCCGAACCCGTGGACCAGCACCACGGCCGGCCTGGTGCCGGTCACCTGGTAGGCCAGCCGGGCACCCGGCAGGGCCAGCACCCCCTCGAAGCTGGCCGTCGCGCTGGCTCCTGGGCTGGCCTGAGCGGATGCGGTCATCACGAACGCGCCTGGCAGACGAGGCTGGACGGGGCCTGCACGGCCCGGCAGAACCGGGTGAACCCCGGATCGGCCATGAACCGGCCGGGGAGGTTATCCAGCTTCGCTTCGGCGACGGCGCCGTGCGCGGCCCGCACCCGGGCCGCGGCACTGGCCGCGTCCCGCTCCAGCAGGGCACCCAGCAGCGGCCACAACCCGAGGAACGGCGGCACGATCGTCGCCGGGGAACTCAGCAGCAGCCCGGCCCCGGCCGTCATCCGCTCGTGCGCCTCGTCGAGCCGCTCGGCCAGCAGCGCGAACGTAGCCCGGCAGTGGCCCTCGGAGCAGCCGAGCACATCCGGGTCGCCCGGAGCGAGCGCGATAGCCTCGGCGATCTTGGCCTCCATGTCCTGCTGATCACCGCGGATCGCGTGCGCGGTGGCCTGGAAGATCAGCGCCATCGGCAGCGTCGCCAGCCGGAACCGGCGCGAGGCCTCCGCGACCGCCCGGCGGCCTCCAGCGCCTCACCGGCCCGGAACTGCTTGTTCAGCCCGGCGGCGATCTGCAGGTCCAGCGTCGCGGTCAGCGCCAGCGCGCCCTCGGCCGCCGCCAGCTCGCGCGCCTGCTCGAGCCGGGCCGTGCTCTCGGTGCGCAACTGGTCGATGGTGCCAAGCTCGTGCAGCGCCCGCGCATGCCACAGCCGCAGCCCGTGCGCGTTCGCAACGATCGCGGCACGGGTGAATGCCCGCTCCGCCGCGTCGAGGTCGCTTTGCCGGGCGACCCTGCCGATCACCTCCAGCGCCTCACACGCCACCTCCGCCAGCCCGCCGCCCTCGGCCGCGGCCAGCGCCGCGCGGGCCAGTTCGCCCGCCCGCCCCAGCTCTCCCCGGCCGACCGCGACCTGGGCCGCGCACGCGTCCACCTGCGCGGTATCGGCACCGGCTGACCGGCGGGCGATCTCGACACTCGCGGCAGCCTCCGCCCATCGCCCGCCGGCGATCGCCGCACGGGCGATCCCCAGATGCAAGGCCGCTACCCGGGCGGACCCGGGCTGGCCGCCGAACCGGGCCAACAGCGCCTTACCCATCTCGATCGCCCGGTCCACCTGGCCGGACAACGCGAAGACCTCGGTCAGCGCCTCGCCCACCGGGCCGCGCAGCGACGGGTCATCCGGGCCGATCAAAGCGTCTGCCCGGGTGAGGGCCTGCTCGGCGCTGGCCAGCGCCCCCACGGCCAGGTCACGACGGCCGGCCTCGAGCAGCAGCGCGCCGGCCCGCGCCGTGTTTCCCGAGACGCCGGCGAGTTCAGCGGCGAGCACGCACCATGTCCCGGGCAAGCCGGGATGCGCGGCTTCGGCCGCGGCCAGGGCCTGGCCGGCCAGCAGCGCCCGCTCCGGCGGCAGCAGGCCGGCGAGCACCGCCTCCTGCGTGAGCGCATGCCGGAACCGGAAACCATCCCGGTCCGCCGCGACCAGCTGCAAGCCCACCGCCTGCCGCAGTGCCGCCGCCACGGCGGCGTCCGGCATGCCGGTCACCGGGCCGAGGACCCGCCAGTCGAACCTGCGGCCGAGCACCGCAGCCGCGTCGATCACCCGGCGGGAACTGGCAGCCAGCCCGTCAAGCCGCCGCCGCACCGCGTCGGCGAACGTGCCGGGCACCCCGGCCCCGGCCAGGCCGGACACATGCCAGTGGCCGTCCCGCTCGGCCAGCGACCCGTCACCGATCAGGCCGGCCAAGACCTCCTCGACCAGGAACGGCAGACCCTCCGCCCGTTCTGCGACCAGTGAATGGACCACATCCGGCAGCTGGCTGGCTCCGACGCACGCCAGCGCCATGCAATCGGCCGCCGCCGCATCCAGCCGGCCCAGCGGCAGCACCACCGCCGAGCCGCGGGCCTCAAGCACGCTGGCCAGCCCAGCCGCCGCGGCGCCTTCCTCATCACGCAGCGTGCCCACGCACAGAACCCGCTCCGCTGCCGAGTTGTCGGCCAGGTACTCCAGCAACGCCAGCGTCTCCCGGTCCGCCCAGTGCAAGTCCTCCAGGACCAGCAGGCACCCAGCCTCCCCGGACAGCGCACGCAGCAGCCGCAGCACCGCCTCCCCCAAGAACACCAGCGACTCATCGCCTACCCTCTGCCGCGGCTGCCGCCACTCCGGAACCAGCCGGCCCAGCGCCGGCCGGAACGGATCCAGCCCCGGGCCGTCGGGCAGGCGGCCCGCCCGCCCTGCCGAGGCCAGCGCCTCGGCAAACGGCCGGAACGGCGTCGGCACATCGCCGGCCACCGCCCGGCCGGTCAGCACGACGAGCCCGAGTGCCCCGGCCGCCCGCGCCGCCTCGCGGGCCAGCCGCGACTTGCCGATCCCCGCCTCGCCAGTGATCAGCACCACGCCGCCGCGTCCTGCTCCAGCTGCGGCCAGCGCAGCCTCCAAGTGACGGACCTCCCCAGACCCTGGCAGAGCTGGCGGGATCGTCAGCTGCTGACCCCCGGAAAATGAGGTAATCGGCTCGTGAACGGGTACCGGCTGTTTGGTTACGTTGCCCGCAGTGATCTCTCACTGCGATGAAATGAGGCAGCCATGACTCTGCGGAGCAGGTTCTTCGCCATGACGTACGACCGTCAGATGACCAAGGTGGAGAAGGCAGGCCTGCGTGCCTACCGGGAAGGGCTGCTCGCCGGCGCGGCCGGCCAGGTGCTTGAGATCGACGCCGGGACGGGGGCGAACCTGCGTTTCTACGGCCCGGCTGTGGAGTCGCTGACCCTGACCGAGCCCGAGACCCCGATGCTGCGCCGCCTGGAGCGCAAGGCCGCTGTGCAGGCGCCGGGCGCAACGGTGCTGCGGGCACCAGCGGAGGACCTGCCTTTCGAGGACGCCACCTTCGACGTGGCGGTCTCGACGCTGGTGCTGTGCGGGGTGGACGACCAGCCGCGGGCGCTGCGGGAGCTGCGCCGTGTGCTGCGGCCCGGCGGCCAGCTGCTGTTCATCGAGCACGTGCGCTCCGGCGACACCCGCCTGGCGCGTTCGCAGGACCGCATGAACGGGATCAACCGGTTCGTGGTCGGCTGTGACTGCAACCGCCCGACGCTTGACTCCATCCGGGAAGCTGGTCTTACCGTCACGCGCGCCGAGCACATGACGCTGCCGAAGGTCTTCAGGTTCGTCAGCCCGGCCATTGTGGGCAGCGCTACGGTTCCTGCACCGGTGCCGTCCCCGGACGCGCGGCTCGGCGGAGGAACCCGGTCATGACCATGGCCGCCGTCAGGTACTGCCGCTTTCTGCGCCAGAGACAGCCGGGCGCCGATCCGGCCGCCCCGGACTCAGCGCTTGGGCAGTGATGACCCTGGCTGCCCTGGCGGGCTCGCTGCCAGGCTTTAAGGCTCGTCATCAGCTGGCGGACGCGAAGGCGCCCATCAGGCCGTGCTGGGTGGCGTAGAGCGTCGCGGCGGCACGGCTTGATATGCCGAGCTTGGTGTAGATGTGCTCGATGTGGTTGGCCGCCGTCTTCGGCGTGACCACCAGCGCCTGGGCGATTTCCCGGTTCGAGTGGCCGCGGGCCAGCAGCCCGAGCACCTCCACCTCGCGTGCGGTGAGCCCGCCGGGCCAGGCTCGCCGGGCCGGCACGCGATGGCCCGCGGCCGCCAGCACGGCCTCGGCAGCCTCACTGTCCAGCCCGCAGCTCGCGTGAGGCCTGGCCGGGGCCGAGCGGGGCCCGGTACGGCCGCGGTTCGGTCATCGCGTGGTAGACGTCCGCCGCGGCCAGCAGCCGGTCCGGCGGCGTCAGCGAGGCCGCTGTCAGCCCCCGCGGATAACCCGAGCCATCCAGGCGCTCGTGGTGCCGGGCTGCGATCTCGCGGCTCCTGCCGAGCGCGCCCACCCGGGCCAGCATCCGGTCGGTAAGGTAGGGGTGCAGCCGGACACGCTCGGACTCGGCCTCGGTGACCGGGCCCGGCTTGTCCCAGATCGCGTTGGACACCCCGAGCCGGCCCAGGTCATGGATCAGCCCCGCGCGGCGCAAGACCGCCACGTCATCGCCGGGATAACCGGCCACGCGCGCCGCCGCGCTGGCCAGGTTGGCCACCCCGCGCGAGTGGCCGGCCAGGCAGGGGTTCTTCATGTCAACCAGGTCGGCCATCGCCTCCAGGACCTGGTCCAGGCCGGCGCCACTGACCCGGCGCGAAAGCTCCGGCTCGGTGCCCAGGACCGCATCCCAATCCGACGCCCGGTCCAGGCCGTCCAGTAGTTCGGGCGCACGGGAGCAGAACAGGTCCACCACCGCCGGGTCGAACTGGGTCCCGCGGTGCCTGCGCGCAACCGCCACCGCCGCCTCAACCCCGCGGCGCCGGGCGAGGACCTCGACCGGGCCGGCCAGCTGCACCAGCCGCGCGGGCAGGCAGATCTCCTCACCCCGCAGGTGGCCGGGATAACCCTTGCCGTCCCACTGCTCATACCCCTGCCTAATCGCGACGCAGACCGCCTCGTCCAAACCGATCTGCTCAGCGAACTGGGAGCCCAGCGTGCAGTGCGTCGTCGCGAAGGAGAGCCCGCCCGGGCCACCACCACAACCAGAGTCTACGGGGCCGCCCCCGCAGCTAACGATCACGATACGAGCGCTGCTGGTGGTCAGGGGTTGCGCGAGGTACCCCCGCTGAACCGGGCGCGGGTCAGGAAGCCCATCGAGGCGCAGACCACTGGCGAGCACCGGGACCAGGACTCCTCGCTGAGGCTGCCGGCCGGGTCAGCATCTCATCACGGCAGCGGCGGCCCAGGCTGGGCGTGGTTACCGTTCAGGGGCTGTGTCCCAGATTCGCCGCGCGAGAAGCATCATGACGATCACAAACGCGGCGAAAGCGGAACCGAGACGATCCCGGGCGGCGCCAGGGCCCCGGCGAGCAGGGCTACCACGAACAGCACCGGCAGCCATCGCGGCATGGCCTGGCTGCACCAGAGAGCGATCCCGGTGAGGATGACAGCCACAGGAATACCGGGGAAATACCCGATAAAGAACACCCAGGCCGCGGCGGCAGTGTTGGCCGAGACAGGATCGGGGCGGCAGCCGATGACAGATGGACTGCCGCCACAGCGGCCAGGTCGAACCCGATAAGCACATTTGCGACGGCTCCGCAGAAGGCACCGAACCATCCCATCACGCCAGCCGTCGCCGCGAGCACCCTATCGCGGTCTGAAGCCAGCACAGCGATGGCGAAGAACGAGACACCCAATGTTCCGAGCCCCAAAGATAACGAGCACGTTCGAGAAGTAGACCTGGCCCGGATGCGCGGCCGCGATCTGCAGTTCACGCAAGGCCCCGGCCAGCGACGTCACCGGCCGATCCAGACCCCTCGGCGTCAATGCGCCCCCGAACAGCAAGAGCACGGCCGTAACCGGCAGGGCCAGCGCCAGGATTCTGCGGCGCGTCCTCACCGTCGCAACCCCCAGTTGAGGGCCGGCTCAGACTCGTACCGGTCATGATCAGTGGCCTCCTATGCCTCAAGCAGATTGCCCCGGACCTGCTTCCCGCCTGGGCTCGCGGCGGTCACGGCGACTCATACCGCACACCCACTCACCTGGACCCTCGGGTCGCGAAACAGCGCCGATCATGAGGGATTCACCCCATCTTTGGAAACTGAGTCCCGAGCCGCCCCGGTCGCAACCTGCGGCGGCTCCTCCGGCAGCGGCGCTGGCAGCCGGTGCCGTAGGCATCGTTGACGACAGTCTCGATGCCAGGCTCTAGCCATGCCGACCGCCCCGGCGGCACCGCAGCCCGTGTCGGCTTCCCCCAAGCGGCATCGGCGACACTGCCGTCAGGCGGACTCAACCGTGGCACCGCCGGACGGCCAGGTTGCCAGCAGCCGAGCTCGCCCCGAACTGGCTGATCTGCCCTTGCTATCGGTACTGGCACCCGAGGGCGGAGAAGTGCAAATATTCGGCGATCTGCGCGGGTGAACGCATGGTCATTGGCCATGGGCCTGACACGTGATACCGCGCAGCCATGCCGGATCGGCGTCCTGGCCAGCCGGCTGGTGCTGAGAGCCCGGGTCGGGTGTAGTAGCGCGTGTAGTAGAGACGCCATGTACAGGCAGCGCGACCCGAGACGCAGCGAGACACCGCGACGCGGCGAGCAGCGCGTGCGCTGGACTACATAGACCCGGCTAGCCTGCGTAGATGAAGGCCGGTTTACTCATAACCCAGAGGTCGCGGGTTCAAATCCCGGCCCCGCTACTAGTTTCGGCAGTTCAGGGCCCTTTCCCGCCAGGGAGAGGGCCTTTTGCGTGCCGGGCGCTGTAGTAATCAATGTATAAGCAACAGCGCTCCGCGCGGCCTGGCGGCGAGACGGGATGGCACGGGATGATGAGACGACCTGGACGTGGTGGACGTTGCCGCCTGCGATCGCTGGGTGCTTGGCCCGGAGGTAGCGCAGGTACCCACCGGGTCTCTTCCCCGTTCGTGATGGAGTAGCCGGAACGCGCATAGCTGCGACGGGGTCAGGCCGGGCCTGGCAGATGTCTGCTCCTGGCATCCGGCTACTAGAAGCGCAAGGTCCAACCCTTGCCCGAGCTCACCGAGGGCATCGCGGACACAGTGCTGCCGATGCGGCGTGCATTCGTCGCACGCGCATTGCACAGTGTGGTCGGCTTGCCCACAGTCTGCGCATGTAACCGCCGTCGGCGCACCTGCCTGGATGATGACTGCTGTTCATGGCCACGCGCGTAGCCGGTGGTTCTGTGCCGGGACGGGGTATCGTCTGTCAGCTGCGGAATGCGAATTCGTTGAGGATTTCCCGGCGGAACAACTGCTGCCGCTCCAGTTCGGTTAGCCGTGCGGCATCCGCCGCGTCGCGCCATTGGGTTTCGATAACGCTAATCTGGGCGTCGATGATCGACTGTGCCTGTGAGGTGTCAAGCAGGTATACCTCGCATGCGGCAAGGCACGTGGCTAGCTGGCTGGAGCGTTCACCGTTTCGGCCGATAGCCATCGCCTGGTTCGCCTGCGGAACGGACCTTGGCTGCGGGCAGATGTCATATGCGGGCGTGAGCGTGAGGCTGCGATCGGCGTTGACGAAGGCCGCGTGGTTACGCGGGTGATCGTCGGTATTACCGACCAGGATGTTGAACACGATCCGGGAGAACAGTTCGCGCAACGTGGCTGCGGGGCGGGTGAAGGACCGGCGGATGTGATCGGCTAGGAGCGCGTAACTGCCGTAGCGGGCGCCGCTGAACTCGTCCAGGCCAAGGATCGTCAGCGCCGACACGAGATGACGCCGCTGTCCGCCCCTGGGCCGGTCGAACCGCTCTACGAGCAGGACATCCTTGCCAGTGACCTGTATGACCTGCGTAGGCGCGACGTTCAGCCCACTGCGGCGCGCCAGTTCCATCGCTACTCCTTCGGCCTTGACCACCGACCGGATGTCGGTCGTGGACGCGAACTTCGCGATCAGGCTCCGGTCGGCGTCTGTCAGCAGCACCTTCGGGCGGGCACCGCCGATGGACGTGCCGCGTGTGAGCGCCTCGGCCAGCGGCAACGGGAGCATGCGTCCCGCCTCGATGTCGGCGGCGGCTGCCATCAGCTGCTCGAGCGTGGCCGACGAGGTGGCCCGCGGCACATACTCACTGGCGCTGACCTGGAAGTCCAGCCCGCCGATCCGGTCTGAGCCTGATTCCAGCAGGTATGTCAGCAAGCTCAGCTCACTGACATTGCTGGCACCGGTCAGGTGGCCGACATGCCGGGCCAGGATGACCCGCTGCCCCCACGAGTCCGGCCCGGAGTCACGCAGGCAGCCCGCCACCGTGAGCCCCCCGGCAGGACGCAGTATGCCCGGCACCAGCGGAAGCTCTGGCTCATACAGCGGAACAGCATCACTGCGTTCCCGGTACGAACGAGCGTACGTGAATGTGTGCATGGGCCCGTCAGCGTCAATCCGGCCGGCTACGACCGGTTCCCCCGCACCGGGCAGCCAGGTCCAGACGAATGCCGTCTGCGGGTCAGAAGTTGTCATCGACACTCACATGCCGCGGATGGACGTGCGCAGGCAGCAATGCGAGGCGGTCGCTTTCGCGGGCAGCCAGGTCCCGCAGGTCACCAGGCGGGAGCCCGTACAACTCCACGCCAACTAGTGTCGCAAGCTCGAACATCACCCCAACGGCCACCGTGGGCTCGCCTCGCTCGGCATTGCGCAGCGTGGCCTTGGAAACTCCGGCGCGCTCGCACAGTTCCGCCTGCGTCCACCGTCGTCGCCGACGCCCTTCGGCGATCCTCAGCCCCAGTACGCGAGCGGCATCCAGCGTCTGCGGAGAGTATGTGTGACTACGCCGCACCGAATCCCTCCCATGCTAGAGACTGGTATAACGCGCTTACTTGGCGATAAGAGCAGTATAACGCACTCCAAGCGGGCTGACGTGAGGTCCATGCAGCATGCCGAAGTCCCTGCGCCGATGGGTACATCGAGCAGGAGGGCCGGTTCCCGGAGTTTGTCGAGGAGATCCCGCAGGCCGCGGTCGAGTACGTCGCGGAGCTGGTGAAAGTACCGACTGCGGAGTTCGCGAAGTACTCCTTCATCGGCCGGACCGCCGAGTACCACCCGTAAGCAGATCCGCGAGGCGCTGGGATTCCGGCCTTGGACGCGGACGGACGAGGAACAGCTGATTGCGTGACTGACTGCCGAGTTGTGCCCGGTCGAGTTGGTCGAGGACCGGTTGACCGAGGCCTTGCTCGTGCAGTGCCGCGTGGACCGCATCGAGCCGCCGGGCCGGATCGACCGCATCGTGACGGCGGCCCAGACCCGGGCGGGGAAGGTGCGAGTGCGCCTATCGTCGCCGAATGGGTACGCCGCCGCATACCCGTCGAGGCTGCGCATCGGGCACAGGCCGGTCAGTTCGGCGCGGTTGGGAAGGTCAGGCCATGCTCCCGGGGAGCCACGGGAATCCCTGCCGACCGCGTATGCGGATGCTACTTGGTGTCGCCTTCCTTGCCCGCCGGGGCTTGCCTGGCGCCAAGCAACGGCTTGGTTGCCTCGACTATATTCTCAGCGAACTTCCGCTGGGAGGCGAGGAGCTGCTCGGCGAAGTCGTAGGTACTGGCCACGAACTCCTCGGGCCTGGGCAGCATGTCGCTGTGGGACAGGCTGGGCGCTGGGATGGACGGGGTGACCGGCTGGACGGCACCGAGTTTGTTCACCACGCTTACCACGCCGTCAATGTCCCAGGTCAGCCGGACCGCTGCCCGGATCAGGTCATCCTTCCCGGCGGACCCGAGCTGGCCTGCCAGGGTGACGACGCCGTTCCGCACTTGTACGGTGATGCTTGCCGGGTCCGCGAGCAGGATCTGGGTGAGCATCTGGCGGACCTCCCCGGCGATGTCGTCGTCGGGGCGGAGGAACACGCTTAGTAGGTCACAGCGGCTCACGATCCCAACCAGATTGCCGCCGAAGACACCCCCGCCGGAGTCGACCACCGGCAGCCGCTTGAGGTGGCGGCTGTTCATCAGCCTCGCGGCGGCCGGCAGCGTTGCGTCCGGGTGGATCGTGATGGCCGGCGAGGTCATCAGCTCACCCGCCGTGAGGCCCCAGTGCTTTTTATCGCCGGCGTGCCGGTGGAGGCGGCCGCCCGATTCGAGCTGGGCCTTCCGCGCGCGCTCATCCAGCACGCTGAGCAGGTCGGCCTCGGACACCACCCCGGCGACATGGCGGCCCAAGATCAGCACCGGCACGGCGCTGATCTTATGCTCGGCCATCCGCACAGCGATTTCCTTGTAGGGGGTCATCCGGTTGACGGTCACCACAGAACGTCGTCATGACGTCCCTGACCCGCTCGTGCCATCGCCCGGGGTGCTGCTTGCCCCGGCCGGGGGCATGCGGACTTGCGGCCGGGGACGCGGCTGCCGCGGCCCGCTCCCCTGAGTGCTCCAGCCTATGGTCCACGGCGGTGGCCTTGCCGTGTGGGGACTCTTGATACGTCGTCACCCCAAGTTGACGGAGCATCGCGCGATGGTACATGTCGTTGCGTGTCATGTCCTCTCCCCCTCTCGTGATCCGTTGCCGGGGGTACTGCACCCCGAGCGTTTCTCTCAGCTGTGGGGTCGATTACGGCCGAATGTCACGGTCAGCGGGGACCTCGGTCACTAGCCGTGGCCCGTGGCCGGGCGCGAGTCGACGCCGCGTGCCGCGGCCGGATTTACCCGTCGGCGGGCATGTCTTCATGGAATGGAGCGCCGTCCGATGGTTGCCCGGGAAGTCACCGCCACCCTGGGGAAGGCAACCTCGGCGTCTTGGAACCGGAAGGGGCCTGATTCCCGCGGAAGCAGGCGCGGTATGGCTGGGTGCCGCTGAATGCGTCGCGGCCGGCTCCGGTCCCGCACCATTACACTGGCGGTTTTCGGCCAGACCTGAACTCGTGACGGTCATTCCTCGCGAACGCGGTCACGACCGAAAACACATTCCCGCCCAGCCGTGAGCGGAGCATCTCGTGCGAGTGACTCCGGCACGGTCGGCCTAGGATCAACTCCTGTCGGCGCCGCTCACCACCCAGCTTGCTGATCAGCGACGCCGAGCCACGGGTCGGCTTCGCCGTGCAGATAGCCGAACGGTTTGCTAGCCGATCCATCCACCGACCCACTGGAATGACCTTCTGGAATGACCTTCTGGCCTGCTGCGCGGGCGGCCGCGATGGCTCGGTCGAGGAGATCTGGCGGCTCGGGCGGCGGCAGCCGAAGCGGAGCACGTGGCACAGCCCCGGCTGGCAGACCATCTCGATCGCGATGCGGACGGGTTTGCCGGAAAAGCTGGAATATCGTTGGCGAATTGAGCCGACACGGCATCCTCGACGGTCATATGCGACCCGTCGCCCCCTGTGGCGCGCAGGCCCTGACGTGCAAGCAGGGACTCCGTCCGGCCGCATGCCACTTAGAAGGCAGACCAAGACGGCTGGCCTAATAAGCCAGGTGACCCGCGTCGCAAGCGCACAGCCCACGGAACCGGAGCCAGTCACCTATGTCTCCTGGAACGTAAGCACCAGGTAGAGGATGCGATCTATGCGATAGCAGACATCTAACCGGTGGCCTCATCCCACGGGACATACGGGATGGCAGACGAGCGCCACGGGCTCATGCAGCAGATGACCGTGTCTATGCCGAACTGATAAGGATGAGGTCGGGCCACCAGCGTTCTAACTTAGGCATATGACCGCCGATGAGATCGCTCACTTCGTGGAACCGGCGCGTGTGTTCTTCCGTCAGGATGTGCTCGCGCGTCCGTCGCCGGTTCCCGAGTGCGCACAGTTTGGGGCGACGACCATCACGTAACGGCAGTGAGCAAGCTGCCCGCATGGGGTGGGAACCAGAGCGCTCATTGGTCATCGGAGGCGATGAGCCGCCGGTGAAAGCACTGCGGCGTTTTCGATTAGTTCCCGGAGTTCGGCGCCGAAGCGGGTGGCGGGCGCTCCGTCGACCACATTGTGGTCGATGATCAGGGTGAGGTCCAGGACGTCACGGATCTCGACCTGGCCGTTGACGGCTCGCGGGCGCTGGGTCATTCCGCCCACGACCACCTCCAGGCTCATCATGGTCGGGGGGGTGAGGCCGAATCCTCCCCCGCCAGCGAACATGCCCACGGCGGTCACGGCGACCGTGCCGACGCGCTGCCGGGCCGCGACCGATCGTGCCATCACGGCGTACATCGCCCCGGCCGCGCCGGGAATATGAGTAGCGACCGGTGCGGCTCGTTCGAGCCACCTGCCGCTGCCGCTGGCCGATGGCTCGCGTTTGACCCGGTGCAGCTCGGCCGTCAGATCAGGCACCTCCCGGACATCGGCGTCGCGCAGGACATGGGGAAGGCCGAACGGGCCTTGCGCGGTCGGGATCTCGACCATCGTGGTGACATCGACGTGGCGATGGGTCACCAGCTGCCCCCGCCAGTTGCGGTAGGCATGGACGTCCGGGTGAGCCGCCGCGGCACGGGCGACGCTGGCGACGACGAAGGCGGTCAGGGACGAGGGCGGCTCGTGGGACGCAAGGAGCCGGTTCGCCGTGGTCACGTCCACGTCGACCAGCCCGACCATCGGTGCCATGCGCCGGCCGGCGCGCATCGCCGCGGTGACCAGACGCCTGCTGGACGGAAATGGATGCACCTGAACCAGGCGTGGACGATCAACTGCCATGAACCTAGTCTGACGCCAGGGCGGCGCCTGCGCGGCCTACCGGGACGGCCGGTCTCCGGCGGTGCAGGTGATCGGTCTGCGGTACCGGAAGGGCGTGTGCCCGGGGCGACGCCGCGATGGAGGCCAGGAGCGGCTTCATCGCCTCCCGTCCCCGGACAGCCGGCTAGCTGCAGCCGTCGCGGCTACGGCCCGTGGAACAGGCTGCGGAAGGATGGCCGGGAATGACGGCAACAATCGATGAGCTGGCGCTGACGGCCAGGGTCGGCGAGGTGCTGAACCGCTGGCCGGTCGCTGGCCTGGCTGTCGGGGTGATCCGCGGCGGGTCCCTGGCGTGGTTCCATGGCTACGGCGTGGCCGACGTAAGCTCAGGCACGCCGGTCGACCAGGACACCGTATTCCGGATCGCCTCGGTGACCAAGACCATCACTGCGGTCGCGGTCATGCAGCTGCAGGAACAGGGAATGGTCGACCTGGATGCCCCGGCCAGCCGCTACCTGCGCGCCTTCCGGCTGATCCCCGCCAGGGCGGGGTACCGGCCGGTGACGCTGCGGCACCTGCTGACTCACACCTCCGGAGTCCGGGCCGTACGCAAACTCTCCGACCTTTTGCGGCCGGTGCTGGGCTGGGGAGTGCCCGGCGGGCCAGCCGGTGCCCCCGCTGGCGGAGTACTACCGGGACGGCCTGCATATCGACACTGAGCCGGGCACCAAGTGGGCGTACTCCAATCACGGGTTCGCCGCGCTCGGCCAGATCATCGAGGACGTCACCAGGATCCCGCTCAGCCGCTACCTGCGCGAGCATGTGTTCGGCCCGCTCGGCATGGACCACTCCGACCTGCTCCGGTCTGAGCGGGTGCGGCCCCGCCTGGCCACCGGATACCAGCTGGGCTCCCGCGGACTCAAGGCGGTCGCCGACCGCGAGGTCGTGCAAGCCGGCGCTGGCGCGGTCTACTCCACCACCCATGATATGGCCCGCTACACCGCAGCCCTGCTCGGCGGCGGCGCCAACGCGCACGGCCGGGTGCTCAGGCCCGAAACGCTCGCCACCATGTTCCAGCCGCACTACCAGCCCGACCCCCGCATCCCCGGCATGGGCCTGGCGTTCTTCCGCAGCTACGCCGGCGAGCACCAGACCGTGAGTCACGACGGGATCTGGACCGGCTTCCACTCCACCCTGCTGCTCGCCCCTGGCCAGAGCACCGGTGTCGTCGCGTTCGCCACCACCGGACCATTCAGCCCGCTGACCGCGCCGGGCCCGGTCGCCCATGCGGTCCTGCGCAGCCTGCTCGATCTCCCCGACGACGCCGTGCACACCGGCATCCCGCAGCAACCCGCGGCCTGGAGCAACCTGTGCGGCCGGTACTGCCTCGGACCGGGCGTGCTCACCGACCCCCAGCCCCGAATGCTCGGCGCCCTGGAGGTCACCGTCCGCCACGGCCACCTGATCCTCCGCGGGCAGATCCCGGTCCCCGCAATCCGCAAGGGACTGCGCCTGCATCCCGACAGCGACGACCCATACGCCTTCCGCATTGAGCTCCCCGGCTTCGGATCGGGCACCTCCCAGGTCCTGTTCAGCCGCGGACCCGCGGGCGAGGTGACGGCCATGCACCTCGGAGTCCAGCCGCTATCCTTCCGCAAGCGACCCGGCATCCAGAACCCCAGATCCTGGGCGGCAGGCGCGCTGACGGCCGGCGCGGTGGCGCTGGCCGCGGCCCGCCGGCCCCGCCACGAGCGCGCCGACTCAGACCGATCCTTATATGCGCGGCTCGTTGATGAGCGGAGAGGCAGCCCTGGCCGCACCGAACGGCGGCTTGGCGCGCGCTGGGTGCGGAGCAGCGTAACTCACAGCGCGTGATCCCACCTCAACCCGGCGTGGGACCGGATCGCCCACTATTTGCTCGTCGGATTGGACCGGTGCGGTGGGCGCATGAGCGCTCAGATCCGCCAGTTATGGCTCTAGCGTTTCCAGGACCGTCCGTGAGGCGTTCGGGTACGCCATGCACGGCAGATGCGCTGATCGAGGCACTCGATCTTGGGCAATGGCGGAACAAGCGGGGATCAATCTGTCTGGCGGAGTCAAGCGGCTGGTCGGGTTCGGCATGGTCCCGGTGTGCCCGGGACGGGTCGTGATTCTGGACGAGCCAACCAATGATGTCGATCCGCTGCGGCGCAGGCTGCTATGGCAGCAGGTACGCGAACTCGGCGACCTCGGCATCGCGGTATTGCTCGTGACCCATAACGTGCTGGAAGCCGAGAAGGCGGTGGACCGCCTGGCCATCATTGACAACGGCCGCCTGCTGGCGGAGGGTACGCCGTCATCTATGAAAGCGGGTGACCGCGGGCAGCTGCGGCTGCAGGTGATGCTCGTACCCGGAGGCGCCGACCCGGAGCTGCCGGGATTCGTCAAGCGCTCGACGCGAGTCGGCCACAACCTCATGGCCGTTATCGATGACGTCGAGGCATCACATGCCATCGGATGGGCGCAGGATCTCGTGGGGACCGGCGTGGCTGAGTCGCGTCCATACTTACGCTGCAGGGCGCGGGGTTCGTCCTGGGGATCGGGCTGCTCTTACGCCGTGCTCGCTGGCTGGACCGTCGTCGCATGGACGGCAACCGCCTGGATAATCGGCCGTCGCAAGTAGACAGATCCCGCCGCCGGAAGCTGGCCTAACCGGCCGGCGCCGTCGCAGGGAAAGCCAAGTCCAAGAAGGGCAACCGGTACCTCGGCGGCCTGCCCGGCGGGACCGCCGTCGCCGCCGGCAAGACCCAGACCCGCGAAGGCGCCCGGTACCGGCGGCTAGCCCGCCGCCGCGGCAAAGCCAAAGCCCTGGTCGCCGTCGGCAACACCCAGCTGAAGGTCTACCACACGCTGCTGTCCAGCCCCGGCATGGCGGCCACGACAAGAGCAGCGATCAGGACGGCGATCAGGACGGCGATCAGGATCGGCTGGCTGTGATGCGCCGTACGGCCGCCGCGTTGAGGTGCTGAGGTAGTAATCATGGCCCCTCCCTTATGATGCGCGGGCGGGCCATGAACCGGAGGCGATGACGTCCGGGCTCGCGTCAATGGCCTGCCAAATGCTCCATATCCGGCATCCAGCCGTGGCTGTATGCAGCGGGAGAGTCCAACGACCCGGCAACGCCGGCGAACGTCCCTCCTAGCGCGACCAGGGCACACGCCCGGGGTGACGTGAGAGTTCCTAACCGCAATGCCCGATCCGCCACGCAGGGGGCCACGGCCTCGCAGGGCTATGGCCCCTGCGGCTAGTGACTTATGGTCCTGCTGGCCGTCTCCCGATGACTCCAGACTGATGCTGGGAGACGAGTGAGCTCCCGGGAGGGCCCTCGGCTCCCGATGTGAGGGAGGTACCGACATGACGCACATCACTGATGACAGACCAGCGGATTCCAGCTCGTCCGTCCCCTCTGACACTAAGCAGCTGGCCCGCGAGCAGGCGATCAAGCAGATCGAGCGTAAGCGCCGTTACTGGATCAGCACCGCTATCTCCTTCGTCGGCGTGCTTATCGTCGCGGCTATCTGGGCGATCGGCGAATACCACAACGCGGGCGGCTGGCCGACCCAGGGATTCAGCCAGAGCTCCGGGATCCCTAACGTGTGGAACATCTGGATCATCTACCCGGCGATCGCGTGGGTGTTTCTGGAGGTCGCGGGCGGTCTGGGCGTCTACCTGCGCAGACCGGTTTCTGAGAGCCAGATCAAGCGCGAGATGGAGCGTCAGGGACACCACTGAAGCGATGACGGCGCGGCCGGACGGCGGCCGCTGCGGAAGACGGCTGCGCGACCTAAATACGCCACGTATGAGCCGAGCTGACGATGTGTCCGGCCGGATGCGGCCTGGCGTGCGGCGCGAGCCTGCCAAGGCAGAGCGCCGCGGAGCAATGCTTGAGACCTGTGGATGGGCCGGGTTGGGTGTACCTTCCCGGTAATCATTTGGAGTCTCAAGCAATGACCGGCGTTGGCGCGCCGGCCGGGAAGGTACAACCCGATGCTCACCGTAGTCCCTGGCGACGAGTCAGGCCACGAGGACGGGAAGGGTGTCTCACCGTCGCTGATCGATGAGATCGTGCGGGAAGGCGCGCGGCGGATGCTGGCCGAGGCGCTGCAGGCCGAGGTGGACGCCTATATCGCGGCGCATGCCGCCGAACGGGATGAGAACGGCCGCCGCCTGGTGGTGCGGAACGGCTCTCACCAGAGCCGGGAGGTGCTGACCAGTGCGGGCGCGGTGCAGGTGACCGCGCCGCGGGTCAACGACAAGCGCACCGATCCAGGCACCGGGGAGCGGCAGCGGTTCTCCTCGGCGATCTTGCCGCCGTGGGCGCGGAAGACCCCCAAGATCACCGAGGTGCTGCCGCTGCTGTACCTGCATGGCCTGTCGTCCGGGGATTTCGTGCCGGCGCTGGGCCAGTTCCTGGGCTCATCGGCCGGGCTGTCGGCGGCGGTGATCACCCGGCTGACCGAGACGTGGAAGGGTGAGCAGCGTGCCTTCGCGCAGCGGGATCTGTCGGGGGTGGACTACGTGTACCTGTGGGCGGACGGGATCCATGTGAACATCCGGCTGGAAGAGCACAAGCTGTGCCTGCTGGTGCTGATCGGGGTCCGCGCTGATGGCCGCAAGGAGCTGATCGCCCTGGCCGACGGCTACCGGGAGTCCGCCGAATCGTGGGCGGACCTGCTGCGCGATTGCGCCCGCCGTGGCATGCGCGCCCCGGTCCTGGCCGTCGGGGACGGGGCGCTGGGGTTCTGGAACGGGCTGCGTGAGGTGTTCCCCGGGACCAGGGAGGGCCGCTGCTGGTTCCACAAGACGGCCAACGTCCTGGCCGCACTGCCGAAGTCAGCGCATCCCGGGGCGAAGAAGGCCCTGGCGCAGATCTGGGGCGCCGAGGACAAGCGGCACGCCCTCGCCGCGGTGAAGGCCTTCGATGCCGCTTACGGGGCCAAGTTCCCCAAGGCCACCGCGAAGATCACCGACGACGCGGACGAGCTGCTGGCGTTCTATGACTACCCGTGCGAGCACTGGGTGCATCTGCGCACCACCAACCCGATCGAGTCAACTTTCGCCACGGTCCGGCACCGGACCAAGATCACCAAGGGGCCTGGTTCCCGGGCGGCGGGCCTGGCGATGGCGTTCAAGCTCATCGAGTCCGCTCAGGACCGCTGGCGTGCCGTGAACGCTCCACACCTCGTGGCGCTTGTGCGCGCGGGGGCGACCTTCGTCAACGGAAAACTCGTCGAAAGGCCCGGCGCGAACGCGCAGTCCGAGGCCGCCTAAACGATCTTGATCCACAGGTCTTGACAATAGCTCGCGCCGCGCTGACGCCGAGCCAGCGGCGCCGTGAGGTGCCGCCTCGATCTGTACACGGCTCGATCCGGCAGTGTCACTGCCTACCGGCTCGCGGCTTCGGCGGCCTCTTCGTCCCGAAGCCAAGTAACGACGCGGACTGTCAGCGCTGAAGCAGATGACTGAAACTAAGGCACGCATCGAGCACAGCGAGCCGGTCTCAGCCGTAGCCAGCCGGAGAACGTGAGACGGCCCCTGACCGCATTACCGCAGGTGAGGGGCCGCTTTCTACTGGTTGATGGAGGCCTTAGACCCGGTGATACGCCGAGGGTCTGACAGATTCACAGCGACCGGGTCCATGTCTTCCTTTCGCCAGAGGTGACCTGGGCATCGGCGCACCATCGCTGCCGAAAACGCTGGGCAGCGCCTACGGACGCGCCGCTGGGCGGTACCGCGTCGTGGCTGCACATCGTGGTCTCGGCCGCGTTCCTTCGTCACGCTGTCGGCGGTCGGCCTAAAGGGTCGCGCCCGGGACTGGGTTGCACGGGCCTGGGCATGAACTACGGCCAGCAAGCGGACAAGCAGGAGGGCATCGCCCTAATCCGGGCTGCGGCCGACCGGGGCGTCACCTTCTTCGACACTGCCGAGGTCTACGGGCCGTTCACCAACGAGGAACTGGTCGGTGAGGCCATCGCCCCAGTGCGCGACCAGGTCGTGATAGCGACCAAGTTCGGGTTCGACGTCGACCCCGCACCGGGCAGCGCGGCGGACTCAACAGCCGGCCGGAACACGTCAGGCGAGTAGCCGACGCGTCGCTCAAGCGTCTTGGAACCGACCGGATCGACCTGCTCTACCAGCACCGCGTCGACCCGGACGTTCCCATCGACGACGTGGCGGGGGCCGTGCAGCAGCTGATGGCCCAGGGCAAGGTCAATCACTTCGCCCTCGGCCCGCTGGCCAGGCGCCGGGCGAAAGAGCGCAAGGCCGCCGCCGTCGCCGCTGTGGTCATGGGCGTCCCGTGGCCGGGTGCCAGCACCTGCGGGTCCGTTGCCCGGCGAGCCGGGCAACGGACTCAGTGGCCGCCGCCCAGTTCCAGGTCGAAATACGCGGCGGGCCGAAGATCATCTGCTGGGCGGGCAGCAGGCCCCACAGCGATCTGGCGTTTGCGGTCAGCAGGGCATCGGCGGTGATCAGCACCCTGTCGCTTGCGCGGAAGTAACTGACATGGCCAGGAGTGTGGCCCGGGGTGGAGCAATGCTTGAGACCTGTGGATGGGCCGGGTTGGGTGTACCTTCCCGGTAATCATTTGGAGTCTCAAGCAATGACCGGCGTTGGCGCGCCGGCCGGGAAGGTACAACCCGATGCTCACCGTAGTCCCTGGCGACGAGTCAGGCCACGAGGACGGGAAGGGTGTCTCACCGTCGCTGATCGATGAGATCGTGCGGGAAGGCGCGCGGCGGATGCTGGCCGAGGCGCTGCAGGCCGAGGTGGACGCCTATATCGCGGCGCATGCCGCCGAACGGGATGAGAACGGCCGCCGCCTGGTGGTGCGGAACGGCTCTCACCAGAGCCGGGAGGTGCTGACCAGTGCGGGCGCGGTGCAGGTGACCGCGCCGCGGGTCAACGACAAGCGCACCGATCCAGGCACCGGGGAGCGGCAGCGGTTCTCCTCGGCGATCTTGCCGCCGTGGGCGCGGAAGACCCCCAAGATCACCGAGGTGCTGCCGCTGCTGTACCTGCATGGCCTGTCGTCCGGGGATTTCGTGCCGGCGCTGGGCCAGTTCCTGGGCTCATCGGCCGGGCTGTCGGCGGCGGTGATCACCCGGCTGACCGAGACGTGGAAGGGTGAGCAGCGTGCCTTCGCGCAGCGGGATCTGTCGGGGGTGGACTACGTGTACCTGTGGGCGGACGGGATCCATGTGAACATCCGGCTGGAAGAGCACAAGCTGTGCCTGCTGGTGCTGATCGGGGTCCGCGCTGATGGCCGCAAGGAGCTGATCGCCCTGGCCGACGGCTACCGGGAGTCCGCCGAATCGTGGGCGGACCTGCTGCGCGATTGCGCCCGCCGTGGCATGCGCGCCCCGGTCCTGGCCGTCGGGGACGGGGCGCTGGGGTTCTGGAACGGGCTGCGTGAGGTGTTCCCCGGGACCAGGGAGGGCCGCTGCTGGTTCCACAAGACGGCCAACGTCCTGGCCGCACTGCCGAAGTCAGCGCATCCCGGGGCGAAGAAGGCCCTGGCGCAGATCTGGGGCGCCGAGGACAAGCGGCACGCCCTCGCCGCGGTGAAGGCCTTCGATGCCGCTTACGGGGCCAAGTTCCCCAAGGCCACCGCGAAGATCACCGACGACGCGGACGAGCTGCTGGCGTTCTATGACTACCCGTGCGAGCACTGGGTGCATCTGCGCACCACCAACCCGATCGAGTCAACTTTCGCCACGGTCCGGCACCGGACCAAGATCACCAAGGGGCCTGGTTCCCGGGCGGCGGGCCTGGCGATGGCGTTCAAGCTCATCGAGTCCGCTCAGGACCGCTGGCGTGCCGTGAACGCTCCACACCTCGTGGCGCTTGTGCGCGCGGGGGCGACCTTCGTCAACGGAAAACTCGTCGAAAGGCCCGGCGCGAACGCGCAGTCCGAGGCCGCCTAAACGATCTTGATCCACAGGTCTTGACAATAGCTCCCGGGGTGGCAATGCGCTCCCAACCCCGGAGCCCGGGAACGCCGGCGCCCGGGTCAGCTGCGGTCACGATGCGCAGGGCGGCGCCGAACTCCCCGTCCGGGAGGAACCGCGTAAAGGGGCCCGATGACCCGGCCGATCGGATCGGAGTAGGCCAGCTTCCCCGTCGGCAGCGGCAGCTCGCCCGGACCGACGTAGACCGGCACGTTCCAGGCCCTCGCCAGCTCGGCGGCCGAGCCCGCATGGTCACCGTGCAGGTGCGTCAGCAGGATCGCGGGCCTGTGTACCTGCGTGTCGACCGGATGCGGAGTCAGGACCCGGTGACATGTTCTGTGGTAAAGATGGCGGCATGCTTGATCACCTTTCCATTCAGTGCACTGATGTGCGTGCCAGTGCAGCGTTCTACGACGCTGTGCTCGGCGGGCTCGGCGGAACCCGGGTGATGGACTTCGGCGAGGTCATCGGGTTCGGCGCCGCGGGCAAGCCGGAATTCTGGATCGGCAGGCAGAACAGTGGCGAGGGGTTCCGCGAGTCCCATATCGCCTTCGCGGCACCCGACCGGGCCGCGGTACGGGCGTTCTTCGAGGCAGCGACCGGCATCGGCGCCGAGGTGCTGCACGAACCCCGCCTGTGGCCTGAGTATCACGCCAGCTACTACGGCGCTTTCGTACGTGACCCCGACGGTAACAACGTCGAGGCCGTATGCCACGCGCCCGAGTAATCCGCACCCCGCGGGCGAGCCGGTCGGATCGCGCCCGCACAACGGAGCCGCTCCTCCTCAGCCTGCCCCGGTGACGGGCGCTCGCCCTTTCACCTGGCTCCCTCGCCGCTTTCGGGGCGGCCCGGATGCCTGGCCGGCGAGCTGGTCAGCGTATGCGCCCGGGAATCACCGCGGCCGCCCCTGCAGGCTCTGGAGCACCGTCCGCCTGCAGGTATTCCGGCCGGGCCAGCCGCCGGACCTTCGGCACCGGCTAACAGGAATGTGACCGCGCCGGGCCGGTACCGGATTGGTGGACTGGCGCCGTGACGGGTCATCATGAGTTCTCCCGGCAGCTCGGTGCGAAAGCGCGACGCATCCGGCAAGCCACGCGACGAGGTGCTCCACCGCTGGAGCAAGAGCCAGAACCGGATGTTCTGCGCACAGTGCATGGCGCATCAAGCGCGATCGCGACCCGCCCCGAGTCGGCAGGCGCGGCTGAACACATGGTCATTGGCTGTGGGCCTGACAAGTGATACCGCGCAGCCACGCCGGTTCGGCGTCCTGGCCAGCCGGCTGGTGCTGAGAGCCCGGGTCGGGTGTAGTAGCGCGTGTAGTAGAGGCGGCATGGACAGGCAGCGTAACCCGAGACGCAGACGTTCTTTGTGGTGCCGCTGGGCGCGTGCCCGAGAGACATCAGCCGGATTCCCGTTGCCATCGGTGGCCAATCAGCTTCCCATCGTGGCCCTGGCCCGCTCAGCTGGTGGCCTGGAAGCGCTGTCCAGGTGCTCGGGCCGCTGCACGCCACCTCCTGGCCGTTACTGCGAACAGCACAGACTGGCTGACCGGATGCTGATCACGAGACCGCATGCCCTGGCGTGGTTCCGGCTGCCGGGGAAGGGGGTCCTGCCAGTACCCCGAACGACCGGCCCTCCCGGCGCCAGCCAGCCGGTGGTTGCCTGGAGTCGAGGCATTAAGAGATCTGAGGTCAAGGAGCCTGTGGGCTATGAAGGCTGCGATATTCAGCGGACCCAGAGCGGTCGAGGCCGGCGAACGGCCCGACCCGGTGATCCAGGAGCCGGCCGACGCCGTCGTCCGGGTGGTGCTGGGCTGCGTGTGCGGGTCCGACCTGTGGTACTACCGGGGTGAGTCGCCGCACCCGGCGGGATCGATCGGGCACGAGTTCATTGGCATTGTCGAGCAGGCTGGTGCTGATGTGCGGAACGTTCGCCCGGGTAACCTGGTCGTCGCCCCGTTCATCTACAGCGACATGTCCTGCCCGCACTGCCTGAACGGGTCGACGATCTCCTGCCCCGCCGGCGGCAGCTTCGGCGACGGCCAGGTCGACGGCGGCCAAGGGGAGGCGGTCCTGTTCCGCTGGCCGGGAGCAGCCTCGTCCCCGTGCCCGGCTCGGAACATTCGGACGAGGTGCTGCGGTCGCTGCTGGCCCTGTCCGACGTGATGTCGACCGGGCATCACGCGGCGGCCGTCGCCGGGGTCGAGGAAGGCGGCACGGTGCCGGTCGTGGGAGACGGCGCCGTCGGCCTGTGCGCCGTCCTGGCGTCCAGGCGGCTCGGCGCGGAGCGCATCATCGCGCTCAGCCGCAACCCCGACCGGCAGAAGGTGGCCCTTGACTTCGGCGCCACCGACATCATCGAGGCACGGGGCGAGGAAGCCAGCCAGACCGTCCTGGACCTCACCGGCGGCATCGGTGCCGACGCCGCGCTCGAATGCGTTGGCACTGCGCAATCGATCGCCACCGCGGCGGCGATCGCCCGGCCCGGCGCCACCATCGGCATCGTCGGGGTCCCGCACGGCCAGGTGCCGTTCACCGAGACGTTCTTCCGCAACATCTGGTGGCGTGGCGGCCCGACCCCGGCCCGGATCTACATTCCCGAGCTGCTGGGCGACGTCCTCGACGGCACGATCAACCCCGGCCTGGTCTTTGACTACGAGACCGACCTTGATCACATTGCCGGCGCCTACCGGGCCATGGACGAGCGGCGGGCCATCAAGTCGCTGATCCGGGTGGGAGCGGTCTGATGCCAGCAGCGAACGGCATGGCCACCTGGCCGCGAGATGAACTCGAACGTATCGGCGCGGCGGAGGAGCTCGGGCTTGCCTCCCGGCGCCCGGACGGCAGCCTGCGCCCGTACGTGACGATGTGGGTGGTGCGGGCCGGTGACGACCTGTACGTGCGTTCAGCCTACGGGCCGGACAACCCGTGGTATCGCCGCGCCACCGCCAGTGGCACCGGCCGGATCCGGGCCGGCGGCATCGAACGGGACGTCTCCTTCACCGAGGCCGCCCCGGATGTCCAGGGCGACATCGACGCGGCCTACCGCGCGAAGTACGACCGCTACGGGCCGCGGATCGTCGGCTCCGTCACCGGCCCCGGCGCACACGGCCTGACCGTCCGCCTCGTACCGCAACCCGGCAAGGAGAAGTAAAGCGCGATGGCCATCAGCGAAACCGCGCAGAAGAACCACGACGACCTGTTTCCCGGCCACGTCTCGACCCTGAAGGTCGCCGACCCTGAGCTGATCGAGATCTTCGACAACTTCGCCTTCGATGAGGTGCTCCGGCACAGCAGGCTCGGCATCCGGACCCGGCTGATGGTGCAGCTCGCGGTGCTCATCGGCGGCCAGGCGCTCAGCGAATACCGGGTCATGCTCGCCGCCGCCCTCGCCGCCGGGGTCAGCCCCGTCGAGGCCAGGGAGATCGTCTACCAGGCCGTCCCCTATGCCGGGATGGGCAAGGTCTTCGACTTCATCCGGGCCGCACTGCCGTACCTGCGCGCCCAGGGCGGCGGGCGGATCATCCAGATGTCCACCTACGGCGGGCAGGTCGCCTTCGCCGGCAACTCGATGTACCACGCCACCAAGTGGGGCATCGAAGGCTTCGCCGAATCTGTCGCCCAGGAGGTGGCCCCGTTCGGGATCGGCGTGACCATCGTCGAGCCGGGGGGCGCCCGGACCGAGTTCCGCTACGGCAGCGCCCAGGTCGCCGACCTGCGGCCCGCCTATGACGGCAGCCCGGCGCACGGCTTCCTGGCCATCCTCGACCCCGCCAACGGACTCGCCCCCGGCGACCCCGCCCGCATGGCCGCCGCCATCATCGCCAGCGTGGACACCCAGCCCGCCCCGCTGCGCATCATGCTCGGCTCGCAGGCCCTGCAGACCACCGTCGGCGTCCTCAAGGAGCGCATCGCCGGCTTTGAGGCACAAGCCGACCTGGCCGCCTCGACCGACTTCCCGCCAGGGGAATGACCAGGACTCAGAAAAGAGAAGTAACGGAAGCCCGGTCCCCGTGATGACGGCTCATCGCGGGGACCGGGTTTCCGGTCGTGGTGTTAGCGGCGCCGGGCGGCGGACGAAAGCGTGGGGCTGACCCAGCCGTTGTCGGCGGGGCTGAGGGTCACGCCGGGCGGTACGATCGTGTCGATCTGATCGAGCACGTCGTCGTGTTCCTCGACTCCCGCGCGCCAGAGTTCTACGGCGACTGGGACCGGTCCGCCAGCGACATCGTCGCAGGTTCAAATCCTGCCCCCGCTACTAAATGTGTCTTTCGGCGTCCGCCTGGGACGGCTGTCACTGGGACATCCCGCCGTGACGGATCTGGGGCCCACCTGCTCATGTCGGCAAACAGGCAGACATAGGCTCAAATCGGGCAAACGGGAGATACAGGTTCGCGACGTTTTATTCCGGAACCGGACACCTTCCGGGCTGAATCATGGCATGGTGGCTTCCAGCACCCAGCGTGCGCAAAGTTGCCAAAGTTGCCAAAGTGGCCCGTCGCCCTGACCCTGCGACACGCGTGCACGCCGATGCTCAGCCGCCGGTCTCGCGGCAGCGGGCATACGCCCATGGGTGGACGCCGAGCACGCCAAGTGCACAACCGAAAGGTCATCTTGACTACCAAGAAGACACCCAACCGCAAGTTCTCCACAGTCACCATCGCGGCATCAGGCTGCGCGGTCGCCGTGGCCGCCATCGCCTCGGGCGCAGCAACCAGCGCCGCCACGGCTGCCAGCGCAACCGGGCCAGCCGCCGCGGCCGAGCCACACCAAGGCGCCGTCCTGGACGCCTACTCCAGGCCGCTCACCGCCGACTACAGCTTCGGCGCGCTCGAACACCTCTGGATGGCCGCAGGCGGCAGCGGCGGGACCGCCTCCCACGCCGCCTGCATCGCCGAGCATGAATCAGGCGGCAACCCCAATGCCATCAGCCCGACCAACGACTGGGGCCTATGGCAGATCCACGACGGCGGCCCCCGCATGCTCGACCCGGCCGCGAACGCCGCGACCGCCGTCCGCATGTCAGACAATGGCCGCAACTGGTCAGCATGGACAACCGCCCAAATGTGCTAGCGCCACGGCAGTAATCATGACCGGGCGCTTCCCCCATCCGGCTGTCCGGAACGGATAGGCAACGCTACCAAGAGGCGGCCGCGGGGATCTTCCCCGCGGCCGCCCTCCACACCCACCGCCTGCGCGATCAGGCAAGATCAGGTTCTGGTCCGCGGTTGCCTGCCCTGAGACCCTATGCGGCGAGCTTCCTGTCAGGTAAACGGGAAGCGGAGCGGAGAGTGGAGAAGGTGGGCGGCGCATGACCAGGTTCTTGCACATCAACCGTGCCGTGGCCGGCAGCATCGTTGTGGTGGGCATCGCACTCGCGGGCGCGGTGCCGGGGGCGGCATCGGCGGCCGGGCAGACGTCGACGGCGGCAGCCGCCCATGTGGCGGCGGCCCGCGTGACGTCGCCCGCGTACGTGCCGGCGCAGCCGCACGCTTGAGTACGGCATGTCCGGCAACGACGTCCGGGCGCTCCAGCAGCGGCTGGCGCAGCTCGGATACTACCCGGGCGCTGCGAACGGCCAGTTCGGGTCCGACACGCTGGAAGCGGTCTGGGCGTTCCAGGAGGTGCAGGGGCTGAACGCCGACGGCACCGTCGGCCCCGTCGCCGGGCACGCGCTGGTGAGCCCCCGCGCTCCGCAACCGCGCGATCCGCGCGGCGGTGCGCTGCGGGTGGAGGTGAACCTACAACTGCGGGTGCTCCTGCTCTACCGGGACAATAATCTGGCACTTGTCAGCCACGTCTCCGCCGGCGGCGGATATTACTACTGCAGTGACGGCTCCTGCGGTTACGCCATCACCCCGGCCGGCCATTTCACGACCACCGTTTTCATGCCCGGCTGGGTCACGGTGCCGCTTGGCCAGATGTACAACCCGGTATTCTTCATCGGCACCGCCTACGCGATCCACGGCGACACCGACGTGCCGCTGCAGCCCGTCTCGCACGGCTGCGTACGGATCCCGATGGACATTGCCGCGTTCTTCCACACCCTGGTCAAGGCGCCCGGCACCCCCGTATACATCTACGGCTAGGACTAGGCCATAAAGCAACCTCCGTTCGCGGCAGAGGCCATAACTGGCCATTCTGGGCCGCTAAGCAGCGGCGGACTTGCCATCGACGAGAATCGGCGATCAGCGCGGCTGAATTCGTCGAGCGCGAAGACCTAGGTTGACCACGATGTCGGCCCCCCTCAGCACCTCGGGCAGGCCCTGTGCGCTGAGCAGGTCCGGGCCGGTGGACGGCGAGTGCGGCACCGCCTCATGCCGCTCGCGTTCAGGATCTTGACTACCTGCGATCCGATGAGCCCGGTCCCGCCGATGACAGCGATCTTCATGTTCCTGAGCTTTCTTGCCTCATCTTGTTTCGGATGTGAAGAAGTGGTGCGCGATGGCGTGGGAGGCGGCCAGCCATAGGGCAGCTGGACGGCCCGGTAGCAGCCAGGCGGGCGCGCTGACCCGTCGGGTTCGGGCGTGGATGGTCATCGAATCCTCCCGGGATGCGACGCGGAACTGCTCGTGGGTATGGCGGTCTCCTGGCCGGTGGCACCACTGTCGCGTTCGCCTGCGAGGATCGCCTCCGTGGGAATCCCTAGTGGGTCCCCAAGGGGCACTGGCGCAGCCATCGGCGCCGGGTACAACAGTCACACTCTGCCGTCGAACGAAGGCTCGGATACACTACGATGCCGTTGTCGTGATCAGCGGTTGCTCCGGTGTCGGCTCGCGGTGCGTGAGCCCTGCGAGGAGCAGCAGCGGGGGGCATGCCACTACTTACGATCGGGGGTCTGAGCAGCGGTGATGCCCGTGCGCTGCTGGATTCGGTGACCCCGGGACGGCTGGATGAGTGGGTGCGGGACCGCATCGTCGCCGAGACACGCGGCAACCGGCTGGCGCGGCCGCGGCGAGACTGACATCAGGGGCTGGCTCTGGATGGCGTCCATCGCACCCGAGCTGTGGGACGACGCGGCCTGGTATGAGCTAACCGCCCGCGCGGTCGGACTCGCCCGTGAGGCTGGCGCGTTCGCCGTGCTTCCTGTCTGGCTCATCTACCGCGCGGGCCTGCACGTGCACGCGGGGGAGTTCGGCGCCGCGGCCGGGCTGATCGAGGAGGCCGATGCGATCACGGCGGCAACCGGCAATGCGTCTTTAAGGTGGATCTCAATGATGCTCGCCGCCTGGCGAGGCGAGAAGACCGGGGCGCTGGAGCTGATCGAAGCCGTCGTCCGGGACGCGACCGCCATGGGTGAGGGAAGGGCGCCCAGGCTCGCCTGGTATACCGCTGCGGTGCTGTACAACGGTCTGGGCAGCTACGAGGCCGCCCTGGCCGAGGCCCGGCGGGCATGCGAGTACGAGGACCTGGCTTTCTTCGGGGTCCCTGGCCGAGCCGAAGGCCCGTGTGCCGGGAATAGCGCCTGGCCGCGGCTCCGGGGAAGACCTGGTCCAGCGCGTCTGCAGGCCAGCATGAACCGGCCCGATACGGTTACGAGACCACCTGCCAAACCGGGACCGTGATAGCGGTACCCAGAACCTGACCGTCACCCTGATCCCGGCCCACTGCCTGGGCAACCTTTCCCCCTACTTGAAGGGGACGGTGACCGGACCGGGTAGGGGCAGGTAGACAGCAAAGAAGTCACGGTCGTCGGGGGCGAGGTAACGGTTGGGCGACTGCATCGGGTTGGGCCCGACCATCGTGGGGACGAGACCGTTAGTTTCATGGGTGTAATAAGTGATCAAGGTGTGCCATTCAGGGTTGATGTCAAACTCCATCGCCCGAACTGCACCGGCGTGCTGGAGGACCTTCGCCAAGGTGATCACTGTCTGGTCGTCGGCGGCGACGTAGATAAGGTTGCCGCGACTGTCGATGCCGACACCGCTGCGCCAGACGCGGGCCAGGCCGCCGAGCGTATACCCCCACTGCGGGCTGTTCGGGTTGTCGTTCAGCTGCGGGTTCAGCTTCCCGTTCCAGCCGATTGGTGCCAGGCTCTGGCGGGCCCACGCCACGTCCGAGCCTACATCCGGGCCGCCGCTCCAGTTCACGATCGCGATGCGACCGTCGCGGTAGCCGATGAGCGTGGCGTTGCCGTCCTTCAGCGGCTCGTTCGTGCGGCCGTTGTCGGCCGAGCCATTAGCGCCGTCGGTGTAGGTGAAGCCGCCGTTGAAGGTCGCAAGCAGCCGCCAGCGCTGTAAGAGAGTAATACACAGGTGCCGAGCGTGATGCCCGGCTCCGGCCCTCCGCATATCAGGCGCCTTCGGCGAGCGCTTCACCAAAGGCATCCTGCACTGGCCAGCCGGTGCGAGGACCCGGAGGCATGCTGCTCGCTGCGGCGCTGATCCCCGAGGTGATCGGCGAAGTGGTGGCCGAGGAGTGCGGCGAACTCATCGGGGATTTCAAAGAAGGGGGCGTGATCGACATTGTGGCAGATCTGCAGCCTGTCCAGCTCAGTCTGCTGCCGGAACAGGTTCCGGCGGCACTGCCGGATCTGATCGGCCAGCTTCCCGGCCCGCCGGTAGGAGCAGTCATCACGCTGCTGGCGGGCCTGATCGCCAGGGCGCAAGCCGCCGCGCCCGGGGCGGCGAGGGAGGCGGACGATGAGTGAGTCCGGGAAGGTCACCGCCTCGCACCTATCGCGGATGGCCGTGATCTACCTGTCCGTCAGTCCACCCTGATGCGAACAAGTCGATCCGGGCGCTGATCATCCTGGCGCACGTGGTGTGCGCCGACGAGACCCCGCTGCGGAGCCGCACCCACTTCACGCCTCGGATGCTATTTGCCGGGCCCACGACGGCGCTCCGACCTTGATACGCCGGGACCGTCGGTTACGCTTCACTTCAGAGGTCCCTTCTTGTTTGCGAGTTCTGGACTTTTGACGAGCCCGATTTCCGAGGCAGAACATGCACTTCATTGTTTTCAGCCTCTGTGTCGTATCACTTTCCGTGAAAGCTGGAGGCTAGACGCGGTGAAGGCGACAACATGCTCCGCGGAGGGAGCCAGTAGGAGGCCGTCGCCTACGCTCGGAGTCGGGAAGTGGTTGGCGGGTACGCCGATCGTTGCCTGCTGCCGCACCGCGCCTGTAGAGGGATCGAGCGCGTACAGCGTGCCGTTCTGCCCGATGGTCCAAACCAGGCCCGCAACTACGATGGGGGGGCCGCCAGCCGTTCCAGAGTTCCAAAGCAGACGAAGCGCAGGCGGAGACCTCGCTGCTTGGACTGCAACGATGCCGCTTCGACAGGGAAGGTAGACCGTCGTGCCCACCACTGCGGTGCCACCGTCTATATCGTCGCTGCATACGGGTCCCAGTGCAGCCTGCTGCCCGCCGATACCGCCGAGGTGCGCACCGTTGAGGAGATAAACGATGCGGGATTTCCCTGTCAGGACCACTTGGCCATCGGACAGCAGCACCGGCGCCGTCGACATATCCAAATCGTGGGAATTATTTGACGCCCATGTGCGCGGTGCGAAGAACTGCAAAAGCCGGAGGGAAGACGACAGTTCGAGTACCGAATCGCTGTTGTCGTACGCGTGGGTGGCCGAGGTCACCGAGCCGTTCCCGACGCTGACCCAAAGGTGGCCGCTCCTATCGACAGCAGGTGCTGCTCCGCCCATCCAGATCGCGCCCTGCGACTCACCGGCTGCGGCATCGACGGTGAAGTAGGTCGGCTTCCCGCCCGTTTCGTTCACCGCTACCAGCCGCCCTCGGTAGGTAGAACAGTCTCCGGTATGACCACCGAAGCCGAACACCACCCGACCGGCGTCAAGAGTCAGCCCAGTGCGCTGCAACAGCGCCGCCGTATTCGCTCCGGCCGGGTCTACGTCCTGGGTCATCTCGGCCTTGCCCGAGCGCGCGTCGAGGCCGACCAGCATGTGCGCCTGATTTCCGTTCAGCACTTCGTCGGCCACCACGAAGATCTCGCCACGTGCCTGGTCGATGACCGGTGTACCCGTGATTCCGACGGTGGGCGTGATGTCGCCGCAGGGAAGGGATCCCGCTGGCACAGGGCTGCCGAGATGCGTCGACCAGGCCACTGCACCAGTGGCGGACGACAGCGCGTACACCGTGTCGTTCTCTGTTGCCACGTAGACCCTCCCCGACGACACGAGGGGCTCGCCGTAGAGCTGTCCATCGAGAGTGGGCGAAGTCCACGCCCGGGTCGTGGTGTCGACGGCGGTCACCGACTCCACAACGCCAGTGCCAGCCGCATTGTGGTGGTACACCGTCCACGAACTGGAGTCGACGGGCCGGGACGAGAGGGTCGCCGCGCCGGCGTACCCGCCACCGATTACCCAAATTACTGAGGCCAAGCCAAGAAACACAGTTCTTCTTGGCAAACTTAGCGGCCACCCTCTGATCGCAGAACGATGGCATCGTTGCTGGTGTGTTCCCCCCATGAGCAGAGCGTAACGACACGACCCCCGGCTGTAAAACATTGTCAATAGCGGTATCCATGCCTTACCTCCGGCGTCCGACGGCCCACGCAGCGACAAGCCCGGACCCGATCGCCCACGCGGCCACGACGAGATAGGCCCGCCCTGAACCGCTCGCCTCGCTGATGCCCAGCGCCAAGTGCATGATCGTCGCCATGGAGCCGAACGGCAGCCACCGATTCACCTGTGCCAGCCAGAGGGGCAGTTGTCCGGCGGGGAACATGACCGGGCTGAACCCGAAGATCACGAAGATCAGCGCCACGGTCACCAGTTGCGCGATCATCGGGGTCGTGATGGCGTGGGCGATGGCATAGCCCATGAGGACGCCAGTGAAGCTGACCGCGAGGATGGCGGGAACGATCGCGGGCGTGATGTCGAGGTGCAGGTGGTACCTCAGTACCCCGGACACGAGCGTGAGTACGACAGCGGGAAGCGCCGTGATCAGCGCGACCGTGTACCAGGCGATCGCCGCCATGCTGCGCGGGACCGGCATCGACTGCAGGAACTCATAGCTGCCCGCCGTACGCTGGCCAGCCACGATCTGCGGTTCGAAGACCAGCCCGGCTGTGATGAGGTTCACGACCGGGATCCCGGTCACCACAAAGGCGGCAGCCGCTTGCGGAATGTGGCGGTAGAGCAGCCCGATCCCCAGGACGAACCCCGCGCCCTGCAGCGTAAGTATGGACGCGAGTATCGGCAAAGTCAGCCTGGGATCTGCCAGATCCCATGCGAACATCTGCTCAGTGACTGGCCAGCGCTGCCGCGCGGAGCCAGTGCGCTGCCCAGGACGGCTCGTCAGGTTCCCGGCAGGTCTTGGTTGGATTCGGCCTAACATGCCTGTTCACCGCGAGCTTTGACAAGCCCGTGCGCTAACGGCCGGGATCGGCGCGGTGGCGGATCGGCGCACAATCGGTCCCCGGGCGCGGCCGTGTCCCTGACGTGGCGGCTGACCGATCGGGATCGGGCCTCCCGGGGGGATGATGACGTGGCAAGGACCCGGGGCCACTGTGTAAGAGGGGCCGCACGGTGGCGTCACGCGGCCGTCAGGCTATGGCGGCCGGCTGGTCTCCGGTGAGATCCAGTTGGGCGAGTGAGCTTACTTCGAGGTGGCCCTTGGCAGGGTCGTCGTAGTGCTTTTCGCCGGGGCGCCGGACTCTGGTGGTCTGCCAGCCTGCCTGCTGCGCCGCGTTGAGCTCGGCGGCTAGGTCGGAGACGAAGACGATCTGCGCGGGGTCTGCTCCGGTCGCCGCCGCAATGTTCCGGTAGGAGCTGGGCTGTTGTTTCGGCCCGGCGTTCTCGGTGTCGAAGTAGCCGGAGATCAAAGGGCGCAGGTCTCCCTCGGGGGAGTGGCCGAACCAGGCGCGCTGCGCGGCTGCGGATCCCGAGGAGAAGATGTACAGGCCGTGGTCAGCTGCCTTCCAGGCGCGCAGTGCAGGGATGGCGTCGGGATAGAAATGGGCGACGAGGTCGCCGTTGGCGAATCCCCGCTCCCAGATCAGGCCCTGCAGGGTCTTGAGCGGGGTGACCTTCTGGTCGGATGCGAGCCAGTCGAGCAGCGTGGTGACGACACGATCCAGCCCGGCCGACCGGTCGCCGATCAGCTCCCGCACCTGGGCCACGGCCCGGCTGGTCGCCGGGTCAGCCTGATGGTCTGCGATCCAGCTGGCGAACCGACCGGCCGAGTAGGAGTAAAGACGTCTGGTGACGAAGGTAGTCGAGCTGGTGGTCCCTTCGATGTCGATCACGACGGTCCGTAGCATGCCCGTCCCCCTTCGGCATAATCTTTTCAGCAAGACCGGGGCTGCAGTGATGAAGGCTCCCGTGAGCGACGGTTTCGCGAGCGAAGGTGAGGACCGCGATGTCACTGCTGGTCACCTGGCCCGACGGCGATCCGGTGACGGCGATCCGGCAGACCGCCGATCCCGCCGAGATCTCCGCAGCGCTTGGTCAGATCGGCTGCCGGTTCGAGCGCCGCGCGGTCCGTCCCGATGTCGACGCGGATGCCGATCAGGAAACCGTCCTTGCCGCCTACCGCGACGTGATCGAGCAACTGGTCAGCGAGCAAGGATTCGTCACCGTCGATGTTGCCGCCGCGCACCCCAGCGACGATCCGGACTGGCCGGACACGGCCAAGGCGATGCGGGCCAAATTCATTGACGAGCATACCCATGGTGACGACGACGAGGTGCGGTTCATGATCCGCGGCAGCGGCGTGTTCTACCTGCACATCAGGGGCCAGGTGCACGCCGTCTACGCCGCTGCTGGCGACCTGCTCGGGGTCCCGCACGGCACCACGCACTGGTTCGACACCGGGCTGGTGCCAGACTTCACGGCCATCCGCTTCTTCCACGCCAGGCAGGGCTGGGTGGGTGTCCCGACCGGCAGCGACATCGCGCGCCGGTTCCCCGACGGGGACGCCATCCAAGCGCGGGCGCAAGCGCTGGGCGGGGCGTAAGCCTGGTGGCGCCGTGACGGGCGGTACCGGCTCACCTGACTCGCTGGCTGAGATCGGCCCTCAGCTCGCGGCCGAGGCGGCGAGGTTCGCCTCGCTCGGCTGGATGCGCGGCACGTCGGGCAACCTGTCAGCGGTACTGTCACGGGACCCGCTGCGCCTGGCCGTCACCGCGAGCGGCGTGGACAAGGGCACGCTCGCCGCGGCTGACATCGGCGTTGTCGACGCCCTCGGCAGCCCGGTGCGCGGCTATCCGGGGGCCGCGCGCACGGCACCGTCGGCCGAGGCGGCGCTGCATGCCCGCGCGGCCCGCCTCACCGGTGCCGGCGCTGTGGTGCACATCCATACGATCGCCGCGGTGGTGGCCGGCGGCGCTGGCCGGCCGGGGTGGAACTGGCTGACCTGGAGATGCTCAAAGGAATCGGCCTGCCAGCCGCCGGCGAGACCGTCCTGCTGCCGGTGATCAGCAACAGCCAGGACATGACCGAGCTGGGCGACCGGCTGGAACGGTCCCGGAATCCGCGCGTTCCCGGCATGCTGGTCGCCGGCCACGGGCTCTACGCCTGGGGAACCAGCCTGCTGAATGCGCGGCACCACACCGAGATCATCGAATGGATCCTCGAGTTCATGACCGTCGTCCAGCCCGGCTGACCCTGGAAATTGCCACGAAGGCAGCCGAAAAGGTGCTGCCATGGAGCAGACAATCGCAGCGGGAACGGCGCGGAGATCGTCACCGCCGATCAGTCAGCATTGCCAAGCGACGCCGGGGCCCACGTCGCCCGCAGCGTCGGGTCGTAGGCGAGATCGAGCACGTCGACCTGGATGGGGTACACATCGACGGGGCCGCGTCTGTGGCTAGGAAGGCCCCGCTACGAGCCGGCGATCCTGGATCCGGCTGCGTGCCACTCGGTGAGCCAGGGGACCCTGCCGCAGTTCCCGGCGGGCGACCCGGCCAGGTCATCATCGGGCATGCTGCTGATCAGTACCTCTGCTCAGTACCTCTGCGGACCGCGTGCCGGGCGCTGTTCCGTCGAAACGTCGTCGAAACCAGTGCCCGATAGAGTGCTGTTTATGCCGTTGTTCCATATCACGTTGAGAGAGCACACCTACACCGGGCGGTTCCATAACGACGTCGTGGAGGCCGGGTCCTTCGAGGAGGCGCTGCAACTGGCCGCCGGGCAGGCCACCGCATCCCGACCGCCGCCTGACTCCGGGCAGCGATCGTTCAACGTCACGTTGAGAGAGCACACCTACGCCGGGCGGTTCTATAACGACGTGGTAGAGGCCGGGTCCTTCGAGGAGGCGCTGCGACTGGCCGCCGGGCAGGCCGCGGGGCGCCAGCCGCCGCCTGGTTTCAGGCCGCCGCCAGAAGGCGCGAATCGCCGGCGGTGTGCCGATGTCTGGATCCACTCCCTGTTGCACTGCGCGCTGGCGGAGGGGCACGATCCGCCGCACATGGCCGTCGCACGTGGGTACTGGCGTCCGGTGAGATGGGTGAGGGATGATCGCGGCCTCGCATGCAATACCGGAGCCGCCAGGCCTGCATGATTTCCCCGGTCGTTCACCCTCGGAGGCCACCAGGTCGAGAAGATCACCATCCCCGTCCCGGCCTGGCGGCAAGCGTTCACCCTCCTCGGCGCTTGTCCCGGTCGCCCCCGGGGCGGACACCACCAGCGCCCGGGCATCGTGAACCCTCGGACAACAGTGGGTTCACGCGCCTCGGCAGACATGGCTTTGGGCCAGGCCAGCGCGAGGCGGGCGGCCATCTGATGGTCTTCGCGCTGTCGGCGGACGCCCGGAACGAGGCCGGCGGGGTCAAGGCGCCGCCAGGACGTGCAGGATAGGGTGGCAATAAGGACGCGGTGAAGAAGTCCGCCCCAACGCAGGCTGCCAAGAAAGCCGCAGCGTCTGCGGCGAAGCCGACCGGGACGACACGAGGACGGCGCATTGGCCAAGTGAGGCCAGGTGGACAAGGCCATTTTGACAGTGGTAGCTTGCGAAAGCCATGACTAACGCAAGGTCCCTGATCGAGGTGCTCGGCGAGCCGATGCGCGTCACGATCCTCGAGCGGCTCCTGGAGTCACCGGCCACCGCGACGGAACTCGCGCGGCACCTCCCCGTGACCCGGTCAGCGGTATCGCAGCACCTGCAAATGATGAAGTCCGTCGGGCTGGTCGACGACACACCCGCCGGTACCCGCCGGGTGTACACGGTGGACCCGGATGCCCTCGCACTGCTGCGCAGTTACTTCGATGCGTTCTGGAACCGCTCGCTCGAGGGTTTCCGCCGCGCCGCCGAGATGACCACGCGGCCCCCCGCCGGCCGCTCAGGCACTGGCCAGGACCTTGATAACCCGCAGCCCGATCCCCCAGGAGGAGCGCAGTGACAACGCAGATCAGTCCCACCTCGGTCAGCACCGAAGTCGAGGTCGATGCCAGCGCGGAGCATGCGTTCCGCGTCTTCACCGAAGGGATCGGCACCTGGTGGGACGACGACCAGCACATTCTGCAAGCTCCGCTCGCCGAGATGGTCTTCGAGCCCTATGTCGGCGGCCACATCATCGACCGCGGCGCCGATGGCAGTGAATGCCGCTGGGCCACAGTTCTCGCCTACGAACCGCCCGTCCGGGTCTGTTTCAGCTGGGACATCAACCTCCAGTGGCAGATCGAGCCCGACCCGGAGCGCGCCAGCGAGGTCGAGATCACCTTCACCGAGCTAACGCCCGACCGCACCCGGGTTGTGCTGACCCACCGGCACCTCGACCGGCACGGCGACGGGTGGGAAGGCATGCGCGACGCGGTCGGCTCGGGCTGGAGCCTGACCGGCTTCACCAAGGCAGCCCAGCAGCCGTTCAGTGGCGTTGCGCTCGGCAAGCCGCTCCCGGCCATCACCGATGACACGATGCGGTCCAGGATCGCCCAGGCCAAGCCCTACACCGTCATGGTGCTGCACACCACCACAGCCTTCGCCCGTCCCGCCTGCGACGCCATCGTCTGGGAACACGGACGACGCAACATGGCACTCGTCGAAGCGGGCCTGCTCCCGGTCGTCCTTCCCGCCGCCGACGACAGCGGCATCGCCGGCTACGGCATCTTCAACGCCGACCTCGACACGACCCGCCGCCTCATGGACAACGACCCCGGCGTGCGCGCCGGCATCTTCAGCATCGAACTGCACCCCGTGCGCGGTTTCCCCGGATCCTGCCTGCCATGACCGGCAGCGCCGGCTGATCGTCACACCCGCTCACCCTTATTCGGTCTGTCAACGTGCTCGTAGGGCCGTTTGCTTTCGGCGTCGATCAGGAGAAGAGGGCCGTCGAAGCCCTCCGCACGGAGCGTCTAAGCGGCTTTCGCGCCGGTGAGGCTCGCCCCGGCGATCACGTATGTGGTGTCCGTGGTCTTGGTCAGCTCCTAATGAATAGTCCCGCTAGGGGCCAACATCTGCGGTGAGCTGGCATGTCGTAGGTTGCACTGCGACGTGCTGACCGACGCGAGCCCGCGGCCGCGGGTCACGTGATCGTTCACAGTCGAGTTGACACTCAGCGCAGGATGAGGCGGATCAGGGCATCGAGCCACCACCGTTCGATCCGCTCGGGTGACCGGCCTCGCTCCTCGGCCAGGACGCGGTAGACGTCGATATTGCAGAGGGCGGCGTAGGTGTCGGCGGCCAACTGGGGGTTCATTCCCTCCCGGAAGGCGTGCGGCGGCCAGGTGCGCAGGACCCGCCGGCGGCGCCGCCCTCCTCATCGCCGATGACTGATCATCCAGAGGGTGAGATGAGCGACCTGGCCTGGAGCTCAGGCGAACTGGACCTGGATGCCTATTTGGAGCGCACGGGCTAGCGTGGTGGTTACTGCTATGAGCACAATCTGCTGTTCGCGCTGCTGTTCGCGGCTAGGCCGAGATCACCCGCCGTAGCTTGCCGGTCTCCAGGTGACGGGGGAGGGAGTTCACGGCCTCGACGGTCACATCCGGATCTACCAGCCCGGCCCGCACCAGTGCGGCTCGCACGTGACAGGCGCGCCGAATGCCGCCCTGATTGCGGCCCGGAAAGCGGGCAGTAGCGTCTCGGCGGTGGAGTTCACCAGCCGTGGTCCGACGCTGAGCCTGCCTGCCTGCTGCTCCGCCGCCAGCCTGGCCAGCATGCTGGGGTAACCGAATAGTGCATCAGGCTGCAGCTCGTTCAGGCGGCCAACCATCTCGGCAATCGGCAACGTGACCGGCACATGGACGAAACTGATAGGGCTGCCCGCCAACAGGGACGGCACCAACATGGTGCCATGCACCGCGGACGGCGCGCCCACCATGGCGATAGTCGATAGTACTGTCCGGAATATGAGCGGGGACGACAATCCGGCCAAGCCCATCACCCGTCAGCTGGCCGTCAGCTGGCGCGGCCGCGGCCATTACGGCGATCCTGGTCCTGAAGATCATGGTGACGAACTCCGCCGCCGCCGCGGGGTCATAGCCGAAGATGCCGCGCTGGCCTGAGCTTCCGCCGGTCGCCATGCACAGGTGGCCGCCAGGCAGTGGCACCGGCTCGGTCGACGTCGCGGCCAGTGCACGTTCGGCCGCCGCGCGGTTCATTCGCTTGTCGGTGACCACGTCGTCGAAGTCAGCCATCATCTGCGCCTTGGTCATGACCGGCAGGTTGGCCAGGTCGGCGAGCTCGAATCTCGCCGGATCGACGCCTCGCAGTCGCCTGGCGTGGAAGGCCGATCGCTGCGTTACCTGGGCGAGCAGCGCGCGGAGCCGGTCACGCTGCCATTTGCGCAGGCGGGCGGCATCCCAGCGGAGCCGGTCGATACGCTCCGTGAGGCGGGTAAATGTGTCCGCCTGGATGCATTCGCGCACGTTACCGAAGGTGGGTGCGTCGTCGTCCGATTGTGGTAGCAGCTCTGCGGACATCGGTCCCTCCCGTCTAGCTGCGCAGTTGGTCGCCACCCGCTGGTGGCGCCGTCTGCAGCACTAGCTCACTGATGACCTCAGTGGCCGGCACGTCAACCACAGCCGGATCGGCCATCTGCTCAAGAAACGTGCCGACGTTGATGGCCAGGGCCATCTTGGCCATCACGAGGGGCGGATAGTTGGGTGTGCTGCCCGCCCGCTCATGCAGCCGGGAGAAGACGGTGGCCAGCCGGTGCACTGTGCGCTCATGCAGCTCGGCGTATCGCCGGTTCAGTTCGGGTACGCGGGCAGCATGCAGGCGAAATTCCAGCACCAGTTGCGTCCACTCGGGCTCAGCCCGCCGCAGTGCCAGGGCTAGCTGAGGGACCGCCTCGGCGAGTTGCCTACCGTCAAACTGAGCCGCAAGCCGCTCGTTCTGCCCGGCCCGCTCGTTGATCCGGGCTTCGAGAAGCGCCAAGAACATGTCCGCCTTGCTCTCGAACTGGGAGTAGACCACTCCCTTGGAGAAGCCCGCTTCCTCGGCGATCGCATCGAGGGTTGCGCTGGCGTAGCCCTGGGCCAGGAATACGCGCCTGGCGGCCACAAGCACCAGCTGGCGATTCCTGGCCATCTGCTCGGCACGGCCCAGTTTCGTTCCCATACCATCGGTATCTAATACCGCTAGTATCTGAGTTGTCAACGGCGACGGCGGCCTCTTTGATACTGGGTGGCAGTGCGGCGCTGATCAGGCTGATCCGTGCCGGCGCATTGCTGGCCTGATGCGATCACCGAGCACCTGGCCGTCCGCGGCGGCCATCGTGCTGCAGCAACTCGGCGCGCTGTGTCACGGCTCGGATCGGCGTGACACGGGCACCTATAGGCAGCAGATCGCGGGCGCGGGGGAGGCCGGTCTTAGTCAGCGAGGAGCAGGCGGTGCCAGGTGTCGGCGAGGAAGTGCTGGTAGCGCTGCGGGGTCCAGCCGCGCTGGCCGACCAGGAGCTGGTACATCTCGGCGGCGTTGGTGGCCCAGAACGATGTCGGCGGCCTGGTCGGGGTCTAGCCGCAGCGGGGCGACCGTGGCCAGGTCGGCGACGAACAGGCGCATGTTCGTCGCGCGGCGTTCGGCGATCTCGGACCAGAGCGCGGCCAGTCCCGGCTCATCGCGGGCTGCTTCCTGGATGATGCTGAGCACGAGGGCCATGCGGGGGGCGATAGCCGTGATGGCCGCGGCGTAGATGGCGATCTTGGTGTTGGCGTCGGGGGCGGCCTGGATCGCCTGCACGTAGTCGCGCTGCTCGGCGGGGATGGCCTGGCCGGTGCCGGAGATCGCGGTCTCGATCAGCAGCCGGGCCAGTTCGGGCTTGCGTCCAACCGAGGCGTAGAACGGTGTCCAATGCCACCCCGGCCCGGTCGGCGATCGCGGTCATCGGGGTGGCGGCGTAGCCGCGTTCGGCGAACAGTTCGCGGGCGGCCTCCAGGATGGCGGCGCGGGTGCGGGCGGCGGCCTGGCGGCGGCGGGTGGCGTCGTAGTGCCTCTTGACGGGGCTGGGCATGCGGGTCATGATACCAATATTCGTCCGAAGCAAGTTCTGGCCAATGTCGGGGAGGATCCGATGACCTACGCCTACACCTACGACGTGCCGATCAACGCCGAGACCTACGACCGCATCAAGCAGGGCGTGGGCCCGGAACGGCCGCCGGGCCTGATCGCCCACCTGGCCTGGCGCACCGACTCCGGGCTGCGCTACGTCGACGTCTGGCAGTCCAAGGACGACCACGAGTCCTTCACCGAGAACCGGCTGCACCCCGTTGTGCACCCGATCCTGCGGGACACGCTCGGCTTCGTGCCACCCGAGCCGCCCCACACCGTACTGGACGTCATCGACGCGTGGACCGACCGGCACCCGGGCTGACCTGGCGGCATCCAGCAGCAGTGCGCGCACCCGAGGACGCCGGGGACGGTCATCGCCGCTGCCCGCCCGGTTCGACGCGGCCATGTCAGAACGGACCGCGGCATTCGCCCCCAGCCTCGGCGCGGCGTAGGACTTCACCGGGATGCCGTGAGCCGTAGACGGATCGGCGTGCTGCCCGCTCGGTCGGCCGACGACAGCGCGGCCCGGCGAGGATGGCGGCCAGCAGGGCGCCGTCGGCCCCGCCCACGTCGACCAGGGTGCGGATGCCGTCGAGGCGCAAGGACGCCACGACGCCGGGCCGGATGCCGTCGGTCAAGTTGGCCATGGCCGGGGAGAATGTCTGCACGTCAGTGGGGTGGGCGCCGAACCATTCGAGAACCGGTATGCCGTGGTACCGGTCGAAGGCCGGCTGGCCGCTGCGGACGGTGCCGGCGAGCTCGCTGAAGGCCGCGTAGTGGGTTTCCATCCAGGTGATCGCGACATCCCGCATGGAGGACTCGGGGTGGCCGCCGGCCAGGGTGCGCCCGAGCGGGGTGAGAGCGACCTGGCCCGGGCCCGGCTCGGTGAACAATCCCAGGCAGGCCAGGGAGCGCAGCACCCGGCGCAGGGACGGCTCATGCACCCCCGCCGCCTGCGCCAGGTCCGGGACCGACCGCGGTGAAGAAACCGCGCAGCCGCACGTGGCCGGTTGCGCTGGGCGCCTCCTCGGCCATGATCGACCCGTCGCTGGCGAACAGCGCCACGGCCGCCTCGACGTCTGAGCCGTTCAGCCGCTTAAAGTAGGCCCGGACAGCGGATTCTGGTGAGTTCATCGGTGCCCCCTCATGCGCGATAAGCCGTCAGCTCGGATCCACCATGAGTTGCAGTGCAGCGAGGACGGGCAGCCAGACATCTTCTGCGGCCGCGGCTGAGTCGGCGGTGTCGACCTCGTCGATCTCCAGGCGGACCGCGCATCCGCCCGGAGCCAGCCGCAGCAGCCAGGTCAGGTACACGGGCGGGTCGTCCGGCCCGGATCGCAGCAGGTACGACAGCCGTTCGTGGCACCGGATATCTTCGCTCTGGTGGGCGAGCTTGCGCCGTGCGGACGCTGGGCGATTGATCGTCCGGCCGGCCTACGCTCCTGACCAGCACCGTAGAAGATCAGGCGGGGAGAACCAGATGACGATCATGATGAGGTTGGCCAGTCGCCGGATCGTGGGACCGGTGTCTGGTGTCAGGCAGCTGGCCCTGAAGGCGTCCTCTGCCTGGGCGGCGGCGCCGATAATGTCGCCGGTCGTGATCGCCGGCCCGTTGCCCAGCTTGGTGAAGAGGTCCCCGCACAGTAGCGTGCTGGTGGTTTCCTCGTACAGGACCCTGGCTTCCCAGCCGTGCGGGATATGCGGCGTGTCGATATGCCGCACCCGGTGCGCGCCGAGCTGGAGGACCTGGCCGTCGGCGAGCGGCACGGGCGGCCGGTCAGCCAGGTCGTTCAGCGACACCAGGCAACCGAGCGCCCCATGAGCGACTTCGGCCTGAGGCGCCGCGGCGAGCAGCTGGTTCATGGCCCCGCACTCGTCGGCTTCGACATGGCCGAAGGTGATCCAGCGGAGCCGGTCGAGCGGGGTGATCGCGGCGATCGCCTCGGCGAGGAGCGGGAAGGTGGCTCGATGTCCGGTATGGAACAGCAGCGGCTGCTCGTCGTCGATGAGGTATTGGTTGAAGGTGAGGCCGATCGGACCAACGTCGGGCACGAAGGTGGAGAACCGGTAGATGCCATCGGCGATCTCGCTGGTCTGGGTGTCCATGGCGCAATGCACTCCTTTGGGGATTCAGGCGGCCGGGTCTTGGGCGGAAGCGGCCGGGCTAGAGGGGCAGGGGGTGCCGCAGGATGCCGGTGCCCTCGCCACGTCCGGCGAGGATCCGGCAGAAATCGATGGCGTCCATGTCGACGTGCTCGCCGTCGGTCCCTGAGCGGTACTCCCCTCCGGCCGGGCTGCCGAGCGAGAGGGTGAAGGGCTCGCCGTGGATGCCCGCCCATTCGGCGACGATGTCGGCGACGATGCGGCCGTCGTGGCCGGGGTCCAGATCGAGCGCCTTGCTGGTAGCCGTCGCCAGGTCGATCCGGTGCATCCACACGTCGCGGGTGAACCCGATGTCGAAGAGGTAGGACAGCGGCTGGCGGCCGACCGGGGCGGGGAGGTTGAGCAGGGGGAGCCTGGCGATTGGGCGCGGGAGGCGGGTGCGGGCCCGCAGAGCCCTGGACGAGGCGACGTCCCACTCGGTGATGAGCTGCTCGGTGCTCAGCCCGGCGCGCTCGCGGACCTGGAGCTGGTTCATCCCGTCCCACCAGTACTGGCCGCCGATCTCAGCGATCAGCGGGCGTCCCTTGCGGACCTGGCGGGCGAACTCGCGCGGCGATGCCTGGCCGGCGGCCGCCCCGACGACGTGGGCGGCCACGGCCCGCGCGTCCCACAGCGTGCAGTCGGTGGGCTTGGTCCAGTCGCCGGGATCGAGGCTGCGCAACAGCGCGGCGAACTTGGCGTTCTCCTCCGCCGCGATCTGCATCGCCTCACCGTGGGCGATCCTCGGCACGGTGATTACATCCTTGATGGTGGCCTGGCTCATGGTCGTTACCCTTTCTGGGTGCTTCGCTGCCGGTGCCGGTCAACGTCGGCTAGGAACATGTCAACTGCCCGCTGGGCCAGGCGGACCCAGCGATCGCCGCCCGGGTCGTTGGCCACCTGCTGGTGGGCGAGGCCGGTCACCAGGGCGCTGAAGACGTCAAGGTCGGACGGATCGGACACGCCGGCCGCGGCCAGGCGCTGGCGGGCGATCTCGTAGAACTCCAAGGCGAGCGCGTAGGACGCCGCAGAGGGCTCGAAGCCGGGGATCGTCCGCTGGAAGAGCAGCTGGTGGCGCACCACGTCCCGGGTCGAGAACCGCACCAGTGCCTCGACAAACTCCACGAGCGCCTGGCAGGGGTCGTCGCTGAGGGACAGGGACCGGACCATCTCCAGGAGCTGGCGGTTGCCGTCCGCGAACATGAGGTCGTACAGGCCGAGCTTGGATTCGAAGTAGGCGTACAGGGACGGCTGGCGCAGATCGACGCGGCCGGCGAGGTCCCGGAGCGAGATCACGGCGAGCCCGTCGCGATGGGCCAGGGCCCACGCCTCGGCGAGGATCGCGGACAACTTCGCCTGCCGTCGGCGCTCCCGGCCATCGACTTGCTGTCCCTCGGTCATCGGTGCGGATCGCATCTCTTCCTATCATCGATAGATTATCTATCGGTGATAGTTTCAGCTGGGTACGGGCTTGTCAAGTCCCATGAGCCCGCACCATGCCACGGCAGACGAGACAAGACTGACGTTGTCGTCGGCAGTGAATTGTCCGGGACCGAGGAGGGGCGTTTCGCGTCTCCGACGAATCCAGTTTCGACAAGGACTTCCCCGGATAGCGGGCGAATCCGGTGTTTGTCCAGGTGGTGGACTGGATCCTGAACCTGAACGCACCGCGGCATCCGCGGATCAGGAGCCTGATGGCTCGCACGTTCACGGCGCGGCGCATCGCCGGCCTGGAGCCTGCGATCGCCGCGATGGCCGATGAGCTGCTCGACGCCGCCGACCGGAGCAATACCACCGAGGACCGGGCTCAACCCTGTGATGCAGCCAGCATTTCGCCGAAGTCATTATCAGCGGAGACGATAACCAATTGGTTGGCGCTGGCGTACTCGCGTTCCGGGTGCGGCCTCGTTATCGGGCCGCACCGCTCACGGGCACCTCGGCGTCCGCGCCGTTACCCGGCGAGGCTGGCGATGTCCTCCGGGGTGAGCCGGACGCTGGCTGCCCCGACGTTCTCCGCCAAGTGGGCGAGGCTGCCGGTGCCGGGGATGGGGAGCATCACCGGGGAAGCTGCCAGCAGCGCGGCGAGCGCGACCTGCTGGACGGTCGCCGCATGCCGGGCGGCGGTCTTCTCAAGCCGGGTCGTGTCGATCGGGTCGAGGCCGCCGCCGAGCGGGAAGAACGGCACGAACGCGGCGCCGGACCGGGTGCACTCCGCCAGAAGCGCGGCGTCCGCGCTGGCCTGCACGTGGAACGCGTTCTGCACGGCGGCGACCGGGGCGATCGCGCGGGCCTCGGCGAGCTGCTCGGCGCCGACGTTGCTGACGCCCAGGTACCGGATCAGGCCCTCCTCGCGCAGCTTCGCCAGCGCAGCGAACCTCTCGGCGATCGGCTCGCCCCCCGGCGGATTCCGCGCGCCGACCCGCAGGTAGACCAGGTTGAGATGGTCGACGTCGAGCTCGCGGAGGTTGTCCTCCACCAGGCTGCGCAGCTGGCCCGGGGTGGCCTGCAGGGTGGGGGTGCCGTCCGGCCCGAGCATCGGGCCGACCTTGGTGGCGATCACCAGGCCGTCGGGATAGGGGGCCAGCGCCCGGCGGACCAGCTCGTTGGCGACGACGTCGCCGCGCCGGTAGAAGCTCGCGGTGTCGATGTGGTTCACGCCCAGCTCGACGGCGCGGCGCAGCACCGCGATCCCGTCCTCCGGGTCGCGGACCGGGCCGGTGAAGGTCCCGGTGGGCAGCCGCATCGTGCCGAAGCCGAGCCGTGCGACGGGCAGGTCGCCACCGATCGCGAAGGTGCCGGAGGCCGCGGCGAGCTGGCTGTTGTTCGTCGTGTTCGCCATGCTCACAGCCTGCCCCGGCGCCGTGGCCGCGGCGAGGAGCTGGCAGGTTGCTGCCATTTGCCGGACCTGGAGACGGCAAGCATACTGAGCGCGTGGCTGATGACCAGACCAGCACGGTGCGTGGCGATGCGGAGCTCATCGCCCGGGCGGGGCACCTGTTCGACGCGGTGCACGAGGAGTTCGCCTGCGCGGCCCGCGACCTGGCCACCTGGTGGTCGGATCCGGAGGCCCGGTCCGCGGTCACCCGGCGGGTGCTTCCCCCCGGCACGGACGGCTTCACGGTGCGCAAGCTGATGAGCCCGCTGGCGCTGGCCGACGAGGCACAGCGCGCGCACCTGCGGCGGCTCGACGCGGCAGGCGCGCAGGTGCGGATCAGTTCCGCGCCGCTGCCGCACGAGACGATCATTCTGGACCGGCGGGTGGCGATCCTGGCCGGCGAGCCGTCGCCGCTCGGCCGCGAGTACACGGTGACGACCTCCCCAGTCCTGGTGGGCGGGGTTTATTCACTGTTCGCCGCCGCCTGGGAGGCGGCCATCGACCTCGGCGCCTGCCTGCGCGGCGAGGTCCCCGAGCTCGCTCCCGAGGACCGGGAGATCCTGCGGGCGCTCGGGGCGGGCCTCACCGACGAGGCGGCCGCCCGGCGGCTGGGCACCTCGCTGCGCACCTACCGGCGGCGGGTCGCCGAGCTGATGGCCGCGCTCCAGGCCGGCTCCCGCTTCCAGGCCGGGGTGCGGGCCGGCGAGCTCGGCCTAGCCCACTGACCCGGTCACCCCCGCAGACTCGCCAGAATGGCGATGACTGCTCTCACCCTTCGCCTGGCGGTGCGCGCTCGCCGCCATCGGCGAAACGTGAAACGGGGCCTCGATGAGCGAAGAGACACACGTCCTGCGGCCTGGGTCCCAGCCGGGCGAATCTGGCCCTGCCGTACTGCCTGCCCTGGCCATCAAGCCGGTGCTGGCCATCGCGGTCGTACTCACCGGCCTGCTGATCGCTTTTTCTGATCGCTACGGCTACCACCGGGACGAGCTCTACTTCATCGACTGCGGCAAGCACCTAGCCTGGGGTTATCCGGATCAGCCGCCGTTCGTGCCCTTGGTCGCCAGGCTGATGACCAGTCTGGCACCGGGTTCGCTTGTGGTGCTCCGGCTGCCGTCCGCGCTGGCGGGCGGGATACTGGTGCTGCTGACCGGGCTGCTCACCCGCGAGCTTGGCGGCCGGCGCGCTGCCCAGGCGCTGGCCTGTGCTGTCATTGCGCTCGCACCGGTGGTCACCGGCACGAGCCACCTGCTCAGCACGGCCACCTTTGACCTCCCAGTCTGGGCGGTGCTGCTGTGGCTGCTGGTACGGATCCTGCGTACCGGTGATCAGCGGCTCTGGCTGCCTGCCGGGCTGGCGGCAGGCGCCGGGCTGCTCGATACCGACCTGGTCGCCTTCCTGATCGCCGCGGTCGTCGTCGCGCTTGCCATTGCCGGGCCGCGGGCGCCGCTGCGGTCTGGCTGGTTCTATGCTGGCGGCGGCATCGCACTTGGCATGTGGGCCCCCTACCTGGGCTGGCAGGGCAGCCACGGGTGGCCCGAACTGGCAGTGGCCCGTTCGATCGCGGCCGGCGGATCGGGAACATCGGCTCCTTGGTGGCTGATCCTGCCGGAGCAGTTCGTCTTGGTCGCGTGGTACTTCTCGCCGATCTGGATCACCGGGCTGGTGCGGTTCTTCCGGGACCCGGGACTTCGCTGGTGCCGGGCGGTCGGCGTGGCCTACCCGGTGCTGGCCGTGGCGTTCATGCTGACCGGTGGCAAACCGTACTACCTGGCGGCGTACTTCCCCGCCCTGCTGGCCGCCGGTGCCCAGCCCGCCGTGGACTGGGCGGGGCGCGCGCACCACGGGCGCCGGGCCGTGCTGATCACGGCGGGGCTGGTGCTCGCCGTGCTGCAACTGCCGATCACCCTGCCGGTCTTGCCGGTCTCGGCGGTTCACGACACACCGATCGTGACGCTGAACTACGACGCGGGCGAGACGATCGGCTGGCCTGCGTTCGTGCGCGAGATCGCAACGGCATACCGGACGCTGCCGCCCGCCCAGCGCTCTGCCACGACCGTATTGACCAGCAACTACGGTGAGGCGGGCGCGGTCGATCGTTTCGGCCCGGCCGATGGGCTGCCGGCCGCTTACAGCGGCCACATGTCCTTCTGGTACTGGGGGCCGCCACCCGCCCGGGCGACCACCGCGATCGTCGTCGGCTACCAGCGCAGCCAGCTCACCTTCTGCGGCTCAGCCCGCCTCGCCGCATACCTGGACAACCACGCCGGCATCAACGACGACGAGCAGGGCGCCCCGGTCTGGATCTGCGAGCAGCTCACCAGGACCTGGCAGGCCATCTGGCCCGCACAAAAACACTTCGACTGATGCGCGCCACGAGCAGCCAGCCGAATGCGCCCCCGGCGCGCTGACCGGCGCGTGGACGGAATCCCGCCGATTCCCGGAGCGCTGACCTAGGCGTCCTCAGAGCCAGACGGGGCGCCGGGACACGGCGCGAGGGTGACGCTCGACCCAGCCGCGCAGAAGCCGGGCACGGCGCCGGCGAGCTTGCCGATGATCTGGCCCTTGGCGGGCCCGAACGCGTCGACGTAGACAAGGCCCTTGGCGTTGGAGTCACCGGTGGCGGCGTTGGTGATCACGGCGCCGCCGTAGGAGTGGCCGACCAGCTGTTACCTGGGCCTCTTCTGCCGCCGCCGGCTGCGAGCTGACGTTATCATCGCTGGTGAATTCAGCGCGAATAAGGCGAGAAAAGTCCATTTCTGAGGAGAATCATGCGCATTCCTCGCAGGAAGGCGGCCTTTGCCCTGCCGTTGATCCTGGCCGTGATCCTGATCGGGGCCGCGTGCTCCGGAGGCGGCGGCAGCCTGAAGGCCACGTCAAAGCCGGTGGGACGGCCAGCTTGGCCTGGGTCGGCGCGTCACCGGACTTCATCTTCCCGCTGCCCCCGGCCACCAACACCAACGGCTACAACGCCAACCTAGAGAACCCGCTCTGGCCGAATCTCACCTACGACGGTAACGGCTCGCAGGCGGCGGTGAACCCGCAGGAGAGCCTGTTCTCCGCCATCCGTTACACCGACCGCGACACCACCATCATCATCACCCTCAAGCCCTGGAAATGGTCCGACGGCGCGCCCGTCACCAGCCGGGACTTCACCTTCGTGTACCACCTTCTCAAGGCCGGGGTGCCGAACTGGTACCTGTACGTGCCGGGGCTGTTCCCCGACGACGTGGCCAGCGTGGCCACCCCCGGCCCGCACACGGTCGTGATGCACCTGACCCACTCCTACGATCCGACGTTCTACACCGAGAATGTGCTGAGCCAGGTCCCGCTGCTGCCACAGCACGCCTGGGACAAGACCTCGATGAGCGGCAAGGCCGGCAACGACGACGACACCACTGCGGGCGCCAAGGCGGTCTACGCCTTCCTGGCCAGGGAAGGCGCCCAGATGACCACGTTCACCACCAACCCACTGTGGAAGGTGGTCGACGGCCCCTGGACGCTGGCCTCGTTCCAGAGCAACGGCGCCTGGGACTTCGTGCCCAACAAGCATTACTCCGGCCCGGACAAGCCCATCCTGGCCAGCTGGAACAACGTGCCCTACACCACCGACGCGGCCGAGGTGGACGCCCTGCGGTCGGGCGGCAGCGTCGACGTGGCCACCCTCCCGCCCAATGACATCGCCCAGGAGGGCGTGCTCAAGAGCGAGGGGTACTCGGTGGCCACCGTGCCCTATCCGGCCGTCGGCGACATCATGCCCAACCTGTACAACGCCGGCGCCGGGGCCCTGCTGCGCCAGCTCTACATCCGGCAGGCCCTGGAAGCCCTGATCAACCGCCCGCAGATCGTGTCCAAGGTGTTCGGCGGAACCGCCGACCCGGGCAACGGCCCGGTCCCGGTACAGGCCTTCCCATCCTGGGCCTCGCCGCTGGAGAAGTCCGGCGGCCCTTACCCCTACTCGCCGTCGGCGGCCATCGCCCTGCTCAAGGCGCACGGCTGGAAGGTGGCCCCGGGCGGGACGTCGGCCTGCCAGCGGGCCGGCACCGGGGCCGCCGACTGCGGCGCGGCGATCTCCGCCGGGCAGCCGCTCCGCTTCCAGCTCGGCTACTCCTCCGGCAGCGCGACCATGGACGAGGAGGACGCGGCCATCCAATCTTCCGAGGCCCAGGCCGGGGTGCGGATCAGCCTTAAGGCCGAGCCGTTCAACACCTTGTCCGGCGAGGTGGGCACCTGCACCGCCAGCAGCCACCCGGCCTCGAGCTGCGGCTGGCAGCTGGTGAATTTCGGCTACGCCCCCTACGAGGCCTACCCGGCCGGTGACGGGTTCTTCGACACCGGCGGCTACAACAACCAGGGCGGCTACTCCAGCACCGAGATGGACAGCCTCATCAACGCCACCGAGTACGGCTCCAGCACCAGCGCCTTCTTCAGCTACGAGGACTACGCGGCCCGGCAGCTGCCCTGGCTTTGGATCCCGCTGTCGTCGAACATCTTCGTCTACCGCAGCACGCTGCAGGGCTTCACCCCGCTGAACCCTGTCTCCGCGGGGCTCAACGCGGAGGTCTGGTCCTACCGGTCATGACCGCCTTCCTCATCCGCCGGATCGGGCAGGCCGCTGCCGTGGTAGTGGGCGTCATGGTGCTGACCTTCGTCCTTATCCACCTGGAGCCGGGCAGCGCGGCCCGGGCCGCGCTCGGCCCGCACGTTACGGCCAGCCGGGTCGCCATCTTCAACAGCACCTATGGGCTGAACGAGCCGATCGGCCGGCAGTTCGGCACCTACCTGGCCCAGGTCGCCCGCGGGAACCTGGGCACCTCCTACGTGCTGCAGCAGCCGGTCTCGACGCTGATCGCCCAGCGGCTGCCCCGGGACCTGCTGCTGCTCGGCGTCTCCACCGCGCTGGCCCTGCTCATTGCGCTGCCGCTGGGCCTGTACCAGGCGCTGCGGCGGAACCGGCCCGGCGACTACGTGTTCACTGGGATCGCTTTCACCCTGTACTCGATGCCGGACTTCCTGCTCGCCATCGCGCTCATCGCCGTCTTCTGCGTGCAACTGCGGCTGCTGCCGCCGGAGGCGCCGCAGGCCACGACGGCCACCGGCCTGCTGGCCGACCCGCGGGCGCTCATCCTGCCGGTGCTCACCCTGGCCCTGGTCAGCGTGGCCAGCTTCAGCCGGTACATGCGCTCCTCGGCCATCGACACCCTGGCCCAGGACTACATCCGGGTGGCCCGGGCCAAGGGACTGTCCCAGCGGCTGATCCTGGCCCGGCACGTGCTGCGCAACTCGCTGCTGCCGGTCATCACGATCGTTGGGCTGTCATTCCCGGCGATCGTGGCGGGGGCCGTGATCGCCGAGGAGGTGTTCAACTTCCCGGGCATGGGACTGCTCTTCTACCAGGCGGCCATCAGCCACGACTTCCCGGTGCTGCTCGGCTCCACCCTGGTGGTAGGCATTTCCACGGTCATCGGGAGCCTGGCCGCCGACATCGCCTACGCCGTCCTCGACCCACGGATCCGCTATGGCCGCGGCTGAGCAGCCGCCGCTGGCCGCCCCAGACGGCCCAGCTGGTCCGGCTGTTGAGGCCGTGGCGGGCCGGCCTGGCCCGTTGCGGCTCATCGCGGCCACGTTCGCGGAGAACCGCGTGGCCGTGGCCGGGGTGGGACTGATCGCGGCCATCACGCTGTTCTGCTTCGCCGGGCCGCTGATCTACCCCACCAACCAGGTCACCGTCCAGCTGGGCCTGGCCAAGCTCCCGCCGGGCGGGCGGTTCCCGTTGGGCACCGACCCGTCCGGCTACAGCGTGCTGGGCCGGCTGATGGTCGGCGGCCAGTCCTCGCTGGAGCTCGGCTTCGCGGTGAGCATCGCCACCACCGTGCTGGGCACCGCCTACGGGGCGGTGGCCGGCCTGGCGGGAGGGATCGTCGACGCCCTGATGATGCGGGTCATCGACACCGCCCTGGCCGTCCCCGCCCTGGTCCTGCTGCTGATCCTGGTCAACGTGGTGACTCCGAACCTGGGGGTGATCATCCTGCTGCTCACCCTGCTGTCCTGGCTGCCGATCGCGCGCCTGGTTCGCGGTGAAGTGCTCACCCTCAAGACCCGGGAGTTCGTGCAGGCCGTGAAGGTCATGGGCGCCACCCGGCGACGGATCGTGCTCCGGCACCTGGCCCCCAACGCGATCGGCGTCATCGTCGTGAACGCCACGTTCACCCTGTCGGATGCGATCCTGACCCTGTCCGCGCTCAGTTTCCTCGGCCTGGGCCTGCCCCCGCCGCAGGCCGACTGGGGCGGCATGCTCTCCGGCGGCCTGAACTACCTGTTCGACGGGTACTGGTGGCTGGTCTACCCGCCGGCCGTCATCCTGATCCTCACCGTGGTGGCGTTCAACCTGATCGGCGACGCCGTGCGGGACGCCCTGGACGTCCGCCTGCAGCGCCCGTGATGCTCTTTATCCGCGTGAGCCCGCCCGGCCGAACAGTAGCCCGAGCACGGCGCTCCCCCCGGCCTATAACGGGCGTGTCCCGGCTGTCGAGATCGAACCTTCCTTCTTTTTGGTGATAGGGTGGTGCCATGCCCCGGATCACCGACGAGCGCCGCGAGGCCCGGCGCGAGCAAGTCCTCGAGGCGGCCCGCGCCTGCCTGCAAGAGCACGGCCTCGAAGCCGTCTCGATGGAGATGATCATCGCCCGTTCCGGCCTGTCGACCGGCGCCGTCTACGGCTACTTCAAGGGCAAGGACGAGATCATCAACGCTGTCGTGACCGAAGGAATGGCCGCGATGGGCCAGCAGCTCGCCCCGATCCTCAAGAACCCCGAGCCGCCGCCGCTTCCCCAGCTGGTGGAGCAGCTACTGGCCGCCATCGTGGCCTTCGGCCAGCACAAGCGCGGCGGCATCGACCGCCTGCTCGTCTCCCTCCACGGCTGGAGCCACTCCCAGAGCGATCCCGGACTAAAGGCGCCCACCCGCGCCGCCTACCGCCGGCAGCGCGAACTGCTCGCCGAGACGGTAAGACGGTGGCAGGCGGCCGGGACGCTCGGCCCCGGCGCCGACCCTGACGGGGTAGCGCAGCTGCTGGAGTCGATAACCCTGGGATTCGTCGCCCAGCGAGCCCTGGCCGGAGACGCAGACGTGCAGGCGCACGCCAGCGCCCTGGAAGCACTCACCTCCGAGCATCCGGGTACGAATGCAATGGATGGGGAGGCGGTAGCCATGGAGCGCCCTCAGAATCCGGCTGGGACCCAGGTGCGGCAGCCGAATATTGGACCAGACCGCCCCGGGAGTGTGGGTTAGCCGGCGGAACCGCGCAGGTGGGGTAGTCTTCGCGGGCGACTTAGCGTTTGAGGCAGCGGATGATTTCCTTGGCTTTCCAAGTAAGTGCAGGTCAAGGCCTGATTGCAGGAGGCGGTCAGGCCTTTTTTGATCTTCGTGGCAGCGTGGTGCCACCAATGGCTGGCGCGGCGGATGCCCGCCGCCTGGGGCCAGGTCGCCAGACGGTGAACCGGCTGATCTCACAGCCGGCCGTAATACCGGCACCTAAAGGCCTTATTTCCGCTCGGCTGCTGGGGCTAGCCTGTGGCGATGAGCGGCGAGGTTTGTGTGGTGACGGGCGCCACCTCCGGGATCGGTAAGGCGACGGCGGCCGCTCTGGCCGGGCGCGGCGCGCAGGTGGTTCTGGTCGCCCGGGACTGTGGCCGTGGTGAGGCGGCCGCCGCGGAACTGGCTGCGGCGGGCGGCCCGGCGGCGCGGCTGGAAGTCGCCGATCTGGCCTCGATGGGGCAAGTGCGCACGCTGGCGGACCGCCTGGGGGCGCTGGAGCGGATCGACGTGCTGGTCAACAACGCGGGGCTGATGGCTGGCCACCGCCGGGTCACTGCGGACGGCTTCGACGAGGTCTTCGCCGTTAATCATCTGGCACCGTTCCTGCTGACCAACCGGCTGCTGGGCAAGCTGGCCGCGGCCGGCCCCGCCCGGGTGATCACGGTGACCTCCGGGGCGCACACGTCCCGTTGCAGTGGGGCTGCAACGGACGTCCTCGGATGCGACTGTTCGGCAGCCGGGCGATCGCCGGCTCAGCGTACGGATGCGGACGCCATGATGATTCGCCCGGTCTATCGGACCGACCCGTACCTGCCGCGGTGGATGACCTGATACAGCCACCGACCTTTCTGATCGGTGAGCCGCCTGAGCCCGGCCAGTACAGCTATCCGCTCCCGCGCTCGGCGGCGATCACGGACGGCTGGTTCCGTACCAGCGACCTGGCAAGGTTGACGAGGATGGCTATTTCTGTATCGTCGACAGGAGGAAGGATCTGATCATCCGCGGCGGGTTATGCCGATCCGCGCGAGCTTGCGCCGCGAAGGACAGCCGCCAGAGGATCTCCGATGAGTGCGCATCAGGAAGAACGTGGCCGACAGGTCGGCGAGCGTGAGGCACGCCAGGTAGCGGAGGAAGCCCGGGAGGCCGGATGGCTTCAGCCCAGCTTCGGTAAGCAGCTGTTCCTCGGTGACTTCCGGCTGGACCTGATCCATCCGCATCCGCGCCCCAGCGAGGAGTCCAGCCACCGTGGCGAGGAGTTCTGCGCTCGGTTGCGGGAGTTCTGCGAGGCCTCGGTGAACGGGGCGCTCATCGAGCGCGATGCCCGGATACCCGATGAGGTGGTCAAGGGCCTAGCCGCCGTGGGCACGTTCGGGATGAAAATCGCGCCGGAATTCGGCGGGCTTGGCCTCAGCAATCTGTACTACAACCGGGCGCTAGTGATCGTCGGCTCCGCCTCCCCGGTGCTGGCCGCGCTCTTGTCGGCGCACCAGTCGATTGGTGTGCCGCAGCCGCTTGCGATGTTCGGGACCGATGAGCAGAAGCAGCGCTACCTGCCACGCTGTGCGCGAGGCGAGATCAGCGCATTCTTGCTCACCGAGCCCGATGTCGGCTCCGATCCAGCCCGGCTGAACACGACGGCGACACCGTTGGCTGACGGGTCGGAGTATGTGCTGAACGGGGTCAAGCTCTGGACGACGAACGGGGTGATCGCTGACCTGCTGGTGGTGATGGCCCGGGTGCCGCCGGGTGACGGTCACCGCGGCGGGATCACCGCCTTCGTCGTGGAGGCCGCCGCGGCCGGGATCACCGTCGAGCGGCGGAACGCGTTTATGGGCCTGCGCGGCCTGGAAAACGGGGTGACTAGGTTCCACGAGGTCCGGGTTCCGGCCGCGAGCCGGGTCGGCGGGGAGGGCCAGGGACTGAAGATCGCCTTGACGACGCTGAACACGGGCAGGCTGGCGGTGCCCGCTAGCTGTGCCGCGGCCGGGAAGCTGGCGTTGAAGATCGCCAGGGAGTGGTCCCGGGAACGGGTGCAGTGGGGGCGGCCGGTCGGCGAGCACGAGGCGGTGGCCAAGAAGATCTCGTTTATCGCCGCGACCACCTATGCGATGGAGGCGGTGCTCGAGCTGTCCAGCCAGCTCGCGGATGATCACCGCAGCGATATCCGCATCGAGGCGGCGCTGGCCAAGCTGTACTGTTCGGAAATGGCCAGCAAGATCGCCGATGAGCTGGTGCAGATCCGCGGTGGCCGCGGCTATGAGACGGCCGCGTCCCTCGCTGCGCGCGGCGAGCGTGGCGTGCCCGCCGAACAGCTGCTGCGGGATATGCGCATCAACCGGATCTTCGAGGGATCCTCTGAGATCATGCGGCTGTTCATCGCGCGCGAGGCGGTGGATGCGCACCTGTCCGTGGCCGGCGAGCTCATCGATCCGCAGCTGCCGCCAGCCCGCCGCGCCCGTGCGGCTGCCCAGGCGGGCGGATTCTACGCCAGGTGGCTGCCCACGCTGGTGACGGGTGAGGGACAGCGGCCGCGCGCTTACGGCGAGTTCGGCCCGCTGGCGCCGCACCTGCGCTACGTGGAACGAGCGAGCCGGAAGCTGGCCCGGGCCACCTTCTACGGGATGGCACGGTGGCAGGGGCGGCTTGAGCACAAGCAGGGCTTCCTCGGCCGGATCGTCGACATCGGCGCGGAGCTGTTCGCCATGAGCGCTGCATGCGTCCGGGCGCAACTGGATGTCACCGCTGCCAGCGGGACCGAGCGGGGTTCGGTGGCGGTCGAGCTCGCCGGCCTGTTCTGCGCTCAGGCGAAGCTGCGTGCCGAGGAACTGTTCGGGCAGCTGTGGAGCAACACAGATGCCGCCGACTCGGCGCTGGCGCGTCGCGTGCTGGCCGGCCGCTACTCGTGGCTTGAGGACGGCATCATCGACCCGTCGATACCCGGGCCGTGGGTCGCTCCCGCCGAGCCAGGGCCATCCGACGCGGAAAATCTGCACCGCCACATCAGCTGAACCGCAAACAGCCGCTCGTGTCGCAGCCAGGCATGCGTGCAGGCCAATGATGATCAATCCGGCGTGGGTGTTCGCTGTTTGATCAATTCTGCCTTCGCCGCGCGATAAACCGAAGTTCCCCCCGAGCCGATTGGTCAACGCGTTTGACCAGGTGGTAGAGCCCTTGATCACGGAAATTACATGACTACGTAGTCATGAGCTGAGGCTGTTTCACCTGGTCAGCGCCTATATCGGTTCGCCACTGGGGGGAACTACGGGATAAAGAGCGCCGAGACGTCGGCAACCCTTGATAGGGGTCGTCTTCGTAACCGGGTGAGATCGCGCTGACTATCCGCCAGCAGGACAGAGCGGCGGCCACCACCAGGAGCACGTTGCGTGCCGTCAGAACGCCAGTGACCGCGTTGGATCCGTCGAGCAGGCTGCGCCACCCGGTCGGGAAGATCACCTGCGTGAGCCCCGCGGCGGCCAGCACGGCTAGCGCGACCGAGCGCTGCGTTGTCCGTCCCGTGGCCAGGCACGCCGCGGCGAGGCCGATGACCCAGAGCAGGTACTGCGGGCTGAGCACCGGGCTGGCCACGAGGAACAGCAAGGTCGCGGCCAGCGGCACGTCAGCCGCGAACTCCGCCCGCCACGTTGCGCGGCCGGAGGCGATCAGCAGCTGCCAGCCGATCACCGCAGCCGCTGCGAGGACGAGGCCCAGGCGGGACGCGTCCCGGGCGAGCGCGACGTGCCCCCCGCTGAGCTGCCACGCGCCGAACCGGTACACCGCCGTCCCATGCCAGCCAGCTTGCCGCCAGATCATGAACGGCGTCGCTGCGACCGCTTCGATCTCGACGCCGCGGGCGTTCTGGTGCGCTAGGAAGCTCGCCGTTCCGCCGGCGAAGACGGCGCAGACCACGACAAGCACTGCCGCTGCAGCGGCAACACCGCGGCGCCACTGGCCGGGAGCCATCCCGGCCAGCAGCGTTGCCGGCCATACCTTGACCGCCACCCCGGCTCCGATCAGGGCGCCGCGGACGCCGCCAGGGCCGTTCGCGCGCAGGGCAGCGACCGCCAGCGCGACTGGGACCACATCGAACCTGCCGACGGTGGCCGCACCGAGCAGCGGCACGCCGCACACCCAGTACCAGGCTCCGGCCAGCGATCCTCCGCGCCGGGCCGATGAGCACAGCATGACAGTGATGGCCAGGTCGCAGCCGATGGCGAGGAACATGAAGTGGCCCACGTAGCTGCCTGGCAGGCGACCGGGCAGCCAGAGGACCAGGGCTGCGCCGGGCGGATACTGCCACATCGGGTCGGCCACCGGGAAAGTGCCGTGGGAGAAACAGCATGTGTACCACTTCTGGTAGATGCTGACGTCGCCGATCCGGCTCGGGGCGGTGGCGGGCAGGTAAAGAGCCGTCCGCGTCGCGAGCCATACCACCCACAGCACCAGCGACGGGATGCTCTTCCGCCAGGTCGTCAACTCGTCGCTCCGCCCTCGCCGGACACCCGGCGCGCGTGTAAGGACCTACTCAGCGTGCAATCCTGCGGTGGTGCTGGATGTTGCTGCCAGCTCGCGCGAAGCAGCGCTCCGGCCACGGCAACGGCCGGGTCGCGCTGATAACCACCACGGCCATCACGGCCATCACGGCGTTCCTCACTCGCCAGCGCATCGCCTGGTACGCCTACCCGGACAAGCCCATCGGGCTCACACTGCGGCAGGTACGTGCTCGGGGATATCGACGGCGCTCGAATTTTGCCCCCTGGCGACGGCTGAATTCTGGGCCCCTGTATGTCGCTGATGGTCAGTGAAGCTTCCAGACAATGCTCGCATGGCCGGGGCAGCCGGCGTCACCCAGCCGAACGTCACCATCAGCCACGATGCGCTGCACTCCTACCGCTTTCGCGGCAGCGGCGAAGGCCCTCGCCGCGGCGCGGTCGCGCCGTTCGAACGACGCGTCCGTGCCGAGGGAATGGATGAGATAGTGGGCGACGTCCACGCCCTCGAGGGCGCGCCGCACAGCGCTCTCGTCCACCGCGTCGGCGACCGCGATCTCGACATCGGCCGACCACGGACGGTCGCTGAGCTTCCCCGCATCGCGCGGCATGCACCGGACCGCGTATCCCGCGCTGAGCAGCTCCGGGACGAGCCGCCCGCCGATGTACCCCGAAGCACCAGTGACCAGGCAGCGCACGGGCGATGACATGCGGTCAAGTATTACACCGGCCGCAGTACAGCAGCCGGGAACTCACGCTACCCGGTGCCGTTCAGTGGTGCACGGCGACCAGCAGCGCGTCATAGGCGCGGACCAGCGCAGCACGGACCAGCGGAAGCAACGGGCTGCCGGGGAGGCAGCCCTCCCTGACCCACTGATCCGACAGGCTCATTGCGTGAGCCCGGTGCGCCGCCGCGGGCCTGAGCTCCGCCTCGGGTTCACTGAAGAGATAGCAGTAGAGGCGAGTCACCGACTCCACCAGCTCATCGCCAGCACCTCCCGGCGTTATCGAGTACTGGGCCTGCCGGTGCGCCCACCACCAGTCAACCTCGAGCTTGGCGGCCTCCGCCGGGCTGGCTGGCTCGCCGTAGCTCAGCCTGACCAGGGCGTAAAACCGCCGCATGCAGGCTCGTGCGCCGTCCGGGTCGTTGTCCGGGTAGGGCGCCCACAACTGGATGGCGCGCAGCACCAGCCAGGCGCCGCGCAGGGTCCGGTACCAGTCCATACTGAAGACCATCCTGAGCAGGCCGACGAAAGCCACCAGCACCTGAGGCCAGTTACGCCGGTAGTACCCGGCCCACGCCCGGTATTCGAGGTCGGCGACGCGGCCCGGGTCGAACGACCGTAGCCGGCTCGGCTGCCCGGCCGACCCGCTGGCCGAACCAGCGTGCCGTCCTCCAGCCTGCCATTGGCCGACGGAATCCCGGCCCTCTGACCTGGCCTCCCGGTCTTGCTGCCACAGCCGTGCCGCGCCGGTTCTCATCCGAGCGGTGACCGCCTCGATACCCACGGGCCCCCCTACTTTCGTCATAAGCCTGTCTCGTCTGCTCCAACCTGCTCGCCAATGCCGGGGCTGCGGATCAGCAGCAGCACCTCAGGCTGTTCGTGCCATGGCAGCGTAACTCAGGGCCGAGCCGCCAGGCACGCCGTTGAGCCCCGATCAGGTTTTCGGGCCCAAGGTCCGCGGAGATTCTCACCTGGCCGGCCCCGGCCGGACTCAGCGCCCCAGCGCGCTCACCTCGGCGGGAAGTCAGCGGAGCGGCTGACGTCGGCCCATGCGGCGGCCTCGGCGGCACGCGCGACGGAGGATCGTTCGGCGGAGTCAACAGCGCCATTGCCGAGCAGCAGCCGCAGTGGCGGGTCGGGCTGGTTGACGATGCCGATCAGGATCCGGGCCGCGCGTGCAGGATCGCCCGGCCAGGTGTCAGCGGTCTCGTGGCGGAACCTGTTCATCTGGCCGACGGTCTGTTCGTAGTCGGGGCTGACCGGGTGGAAGCTCATCGAGGAGCCGCTCCAGTCGGTACGGAAGGCGCCGGGCTCGACGATCGTGACCTTGATGCCGAGCGGTTTGACCTCGGCGTTCAGAACTTCGGAGAAGCCCTCGACGCCGAACTTGGCCGTCTGGTAGGCGCCCAGGCCGGGGCTACCGCCCACCCGTCCTCCGACGGAGGAGAACTGCAGGAAATGCCCCGAACGCTGGGCGCGGAAGACCGGCAGGGCAGCACGGGTCACGTTGACCACGCCAAACAGGTTGGTCTCGATCTGGGCCCGGAAGTCGTCGGCTGGCATGTCCTCGATAGCAGCCGAGTTGGCGTAGCCGGCGTTGTTCACGACAACGTCCAGTGACCCGAAATCATTGACTGCCCTGGCGACGGCCGCGTACGCCGCAGACGCGTCGGTCACGTCGAGCGCGACGGTGAGGACCCGGTCACCGTACCGTTCGGCTAGGCCGTTGAGCCGCTCAGGGTGACGAGCGGTTGCGACGACGCTGTCACCCGCCGCCAGCGCGGCAGCGGCCAGTGCCCGCCCGAAGCCGCGGGAGCTGCCGGTAATGAGCCAGGTGTGGTGCGGCATGACCAGCCTCCTGCACGCCGATAGCTGGGTGGGTGGTGGGGGGCAACTACAGCATTATTGACTTCTCCCCGCCCTGAGGGACGGGGATTCTCAGCCCTCGCGGGCCAAGGTTCCTGTTTCACCGACGGTCGCCTCCCCGCACTACGTGCGGGGCGGTCTCACACCATCTCCGCAGGCCAAGACGGCCAGCCCGGCCGCCCGTAGGACCTTCGCCGCGTTCACGTCCCGGTCGTGCCGCACACCGCAGACGGCGCAGGTCCACTCCCGGACGTTCAGCGGCATACTTCGCGGTGATCACACCGCACACCGAGCACGTCTTGCTGCTCGGGCAGAACCGGTCCACCACGATCACGGTCCGCCCGTACCAGTCCGCCTTGTACTCCAACTGCCGGCGGAACTCCGCCCACGCCGCATCCGAGATCGCGCGGGCCAGAGTGTGGTTGCGGACCATGTTGCGGACGGACAGGTCCTCGATGATCACCGTTTGGTTCTCGCGGATGATCCTCGTGGACAGCTTGTGGAGCAGGTCCCGGCGCCGGTCGGTGATCCGGGCATGCACCCTCGCGACCTTGACCCGGGCCCTGGCCCGGTTCGCGGAACCCTTCGCCTTGCGGGACAGTGCCCGCTGCGCCTTCGCGAGCCGGGCCCGGTCGCGGCGCTCGTGCCGCGGGTTGGTGACCTTCTCCCCGGTCGACAGCGTGACCAGGGAGGTGATCCCCGCATCGACCCCCACGACCGCTCCAGCCGGGGGCAGCGTCTCGATGCGGCAGCCGACCAGGATGGAGATGTGCCACCGCCCGGCCGCGTCCCGCGACACGGTGACCGTGGACGGCTCCGCGCCCTCGGGCAGCGGCCGGGACCAGCGGATGCCCAGCGGCGCGGACATCTTCGCCAGCCAGACCTGGCCATCCCGGTACCGGAACCCGGACGTGGTGAACGTCGCCGACGCCCCCGACTTGTGCTTGGACTTGAACGTGGGGTACCTGGCGCGTTTGGCCCAGAAGTTCACGTAGGCGTTCTGCAGATGCTGCAGGCCCTGCTGCAAGGCGACGTTGGACACCTCATACAGCCACGCCGTGCCCGGGTCGTTTTTCCATGCCGTCAGCATCCGGCAGGTTTCCGCGAAGGTGACCCGCTTGTGTTCCTGGGCCCATGCCCGGGACCGCTCCGCCAGCGCCCGGTTGTAGACGTACCGGACCGACCCGAACGTCCGGTTCAGCTGGCCGGCCTGTTCCGGGGTCGGGTAGAAGCGGTACTTGTACGCCCGCTTCACCACCCGCCCGCTCATCCCGAAATGCTCTCATTGCACTGTTTCAATCGTGCGGCGCCACGCCGGGCAAACCCCGCCCTGAAGGACGGGGCTTGCGCCCTGCAAGGATTTTGGTCATCGTCGGGCTCGGGTACAGCGGCGCCGTCCTCGTAGGACTGCCAGTAGGCGCTGTCAGCCAGTGACGGGGTTCCACCTGCATTACGCCAACCCCGATGACCGGCGCTCGCATCTCATCGAACTGAGGCCTGCCGGGAGGCGGCTGCTGGCCGAGGCCACCAGGAACTTCGAGGACGAGCTCGGAACGCGCCTCGGGTCCGTGATCGGCGGGCGATCGCTGGACCAGTTCGGTGCCACGCTGATGAAGCTGCGCGCCGCGAACCGCCCGGTCAGGGCGGCCGGGCCGGCCGGGGAGACGTCGTCACGCTCCTTACGCCACGGCGGGACCGTCTATTGGCAGCCAGGAAAGCATGACCTAGGCTCGTCATCAGGTGAGCCGGGAAGCCTGGTCGGCGCGACGTCCGCAACCGTCGGACCCGTGCACCGGAGCGCGTGATGACCACTCGACATACAGTTCAGGCCAGCGACCATGCGGCTCCCGCGCGGGCCGGAGCGCTGAGCCGGGACCGTCTGGCGGTACTAGCCGCGCTGGTGGGTCCGCTGGCCCTGACTGCCGTTCTCGTGCCCTTCCGGACCAGCTTCCCCAACACTGACGCGGCGCTCGTGCTCGTGCTGGTGGTGGTGGCCGTCGCCGCGAACGGGAACCGGCTCGCTGGGATCCTCGCCGCACTATCCGCGGCGGTGTGGTTCGACTTCTTCCTCACCCGGCCCTACGAACAATTCAGCATCACCCGGCGGACCGACATCGAGACCACGGTCCTGTTGCTCGTCATCGGCGTCGCGATCACGGAGATCGCCGTCTGGGGCCGCCGCCAGCACGTGGCCGCCAGCAGGCGCGCGGGCTACCTCGACGGGGTCAATGCGGCCGCCCGCGCCGTGGCCACGGGTGATTCGCCGACGGCCCTGATCGAACAGGTGTCCGGGCAGCTCACCGAGCTGCTGTCGCTGAGGTCATGCCGCTTCCAGTACGGCATCGCGGGGATCGGCCGGCCCGCCCGGCTGCAGCGCGACGGGCGGGTCACGGCCGGGAGCCGGCCATCGGGCTTCCCGTACGAGGACCTGCCGCTCGGCTTCGATACGGAGCTGCTCGTCGAGACCAGCGGCCTGCTCCAGGGCCGGTTCCTGATGACCCCGGGGCCCCAGACGCGTTCGACCCTTGAGCAACGGCTCGTGGCCATCGGATTCGCCGATCAGGTGGGCGCGGCGCTGGCCAGCAGCCAGTCGGCACATCGCGAGCCGTAACGAGCGACGCGGCCCTCGCCGGGCCGTGCGTGCCGGACCGGTCCGTCGTGCCGCTTATCCTTCAGGTCGCGCAGCCGGATGGCCGCGTCCTCGATGTCGCGGTACTTACAGTACAGTAAAACCCGTCCGTAGATCCGGCGAGAAAGGCCGCTCCGGCGGAGAACCTGATCCGCAGTACGGTACAGGTTCGGACGCTGATGGACGGTGCGGGCGGCCCACCGGATTGAAGCATTGCGGACACGGTGCGCGGTTCCGAGAACGGACCGGCCGGTCACGATGCCTTGGGCGACGAAGATGTCATGGGTCTTCAGGGTCTCCTTGTAGTAATTCTTGGCGCCCCCGCCCATGTCGATCGCCTGTATCCCGGTGGCCGGGAGCTCCTCGGCCAGCTGCTTGAGGTGGATCAGCCCGGGGGAGTACTTACGGAAGCGGGGATTGTATGCGGTGAACCAGCCGACGAGGAGGTTCCCGGTACGCAGGCCGAATTGAGCAGCGACGGGTTCGTCGCCCGCGTATAGGGCAGAAAGTAGCCCGCTGACGTGGTCACCGCGGGTGGCCAGGAGGGCATCAAGGAGGGCAGCAAACCAGGGTTCCTCGAAGCGGTCGACGTGACTGGTCCGGCGGTACTGCTCTGACTTCCAGGCCATGAGCGTGCGCAGCACGTCAATATCGCCTGAATCGGCTACCATGTGGAGCGCACCGGCTTCTCTCGCGAGCTTGCGGCTGCGGCGGGCGAGCTCCCTGCAAAAGCGTGGCGATTTAACCCGGAGTTTTGCGTAGTAAGTATCGAAGCCGTCAGTAAGGTCAATCATTGGCGCGAGCGCCATAGCCGCATGATAGGGCCGGAAGGGCAGCTGGTCAGCGATCAGATTGTCGAACTTCCAGGCCGATAGCCGACAGCCGCGAAGGAGCTCCCGCGAATCCCATTGCACTCCCGGTGCGTGGATCAGGCCCTGGCAAGGGCTCAGCCAGCCGCAGACCGGCACGCCTGCGCTGAGCCGCCGCCTTTCGAAGGGGAAGAACCCGATGATAGACTGGCCTTCCGTTAGAATGGCAACTTGAGTGCCGGACCGGAAACGCCCGGCGGCTACCGCAAATTCAGGTGACAGGAACGGATTAGCCAGAGACGGCGTGGCGAGCTGCATGGACTGCCAGGCGGCGATCTCAGTTGGACCCAGCTCACATGGGCGAACGAGAAGTACGCGCACTTGTCCTATTCCGTGTCTGTTTTTGAACGCGGCGGTAGCATCACCGCCCGGCCGAACGGCCTTTTCGGCCGTACATGAGGGTCCGTGATGCGCTTTAGGCCAATTTCAGCGATAGAACACATGTGAGGCGGCCAGTTCGTGTGAGATTGAGTATGTGGTGATCTCCCGGTAAACCGGCCGCCTTCATGTCGACACGCCGGAAAGCTGTTAATTACGGGCCACTGTGAATAGCCATAACCTTTCTTACCTTAGGCCCCGCCCGTTTGCGAAGATCACGTAGGGGGGTGACTTCCTCCGTTGCCCGGTGAAGCTGATAGTAAAGCTGGGGGCGGATGTGCGGAAGGAGCGGCGATCGGCGCCCATGGAGGAGCCTGGAAAACTGATGTGGCTTGAGATCGATGTAGCGGGAGATGTTCTCAAACCATTCGGCGCTGAGGCGAGCGTCACTTTGGGGCTGCAAGAGCGCGGTTCGGCGTTGTTCTTGATATGACTGGAGAGCCAGCTTTAGATGTTCGGCCTGCTGCACGTTTTCGGCGAGGACAATCGCGTCCTCAATGGCCAGTTCTGTTCCCGATCCTATGGTGAAGTGGGTGGTATGAGCGGCGTCTCCGGCCAGCACGATTTTGCCGTCGTACCAGCGCTGGTTGGTGATATTACGGAAATTCAGCCATCGGACGTTCGCGCTGTCATGGAGCTGCCCGACCAGCTGATGACCATCAAGATGGCGTTCGAAGAATTTCTCGAGGAGGAATAGGCTGTCTTGTGGTGGCATGGTGTCAAAGCCGAGACCGGTCCACGTTTCGGGCGAGCATTCAATAATGAATGTGCTCCATTTAGAGTCTATCCCGTAGGCGTAAGCCCACATCCAACCGCTGCTTGTGTGAACGAAAGGATAGGTGAAGGAATCGAAGACTTTTTCTGTCCCCAGCCATATGTATTTGTTTCTCCCCAGGTGCGCGCAGGTCTGAAACCTGCCGACTTCACGGCGTGTGTGGCTGTTTACGCCGTCACAAGCCACAATGAGGTCGGCCCCCGGTAGTTGCGACGGGGCCATCACCTCCATACCGAACTCGATACGCACGCCTAGGCTTCGTGCCCGGCCGGCCAAGATGTCCAGCAGACGCTGTTGGCTGATGCTGTAGCCGCTGTAACCGGCCCGCAGCACATGCTTGTCCTGAACGCTGACAACATGGTTGGCCCAGCGGAACGCGGCCTGATCGATCTCCTGCGACGACTTCGGGTCGCTCTCGTAGAGTTTCTCCAGGAGGTCGTCCCCGAGGGTCACCCCCCAGCCACAAGCCGGGCCGACCATACTCCGTTCGTAGACCGTAATGTCGTGTCCGGGGTCATGCAGCTTCATGAGAAGCGCGAAGTAGAGGCCGGTCGGCCCTCCGCCTATGCAGGCAATTCGCACGGTATCTCCCCCGTCGGGCAGGTTCCCGCGACTGTCTCCATCAGAAGCTTTCGGTGACCTCGATGCGTATGGTGGCCGCCGGAGCCGCACATCCAATCGTGGACCTTCCGGGCAAGGACTCCGCCTGCGGCTATCCCGTAAGCCAACCTGATCACCGCAGCCTCCTGATTGGAGGACCGTGGTTGCTCCCGCTGTCGCGTTCACGTCGCGCCCCGAACCTGTTGCGTGAAATCGGCGTTAGCGCATCTGCCCCACGACGTCGGTGCCTGACGGGGAGGGCCGTCCACCAGGTGGCCGACGCAGTGTCTCGCCGACGAGGCCGACAGAGAACGGTCGCATCCCACAGCATCCCACTTACACAAGAGCGGTGATCGGCCATTACTGATACATATGCAGGTGATTTAAGGCTGCTGCCGCACCGGCGGCCCCCGGTGGTTCTCCTCACGTTCACCGGGCACGGCAACGAGTCCACGCCGAAGTTCAGCAGCAGCGGGGATTTCACCGTGACCTGCAGCCCTTGCGTCTCCAGCTCGCGGCGGACCTTGCTGACAACCACCGAGTCGGTGCGCACCCCTGAGGCGATCGTGCTGCTCAGCCGGGGGCTGTCGTCCAGCAGGGCCGCGCGGATCTCGCGGTAGTGCCGCCGTACTTGCCAGCGTCAGACCTGGCCGCGTGCGGGCTGCACATCCCGTAGAGGACTGCCTTCTGCGGGCACCGGCTGCCGCTCGCGGAACGTTAGCGCAGCGGTGCCCGTCGCGGTACTTCGCGCCCGATAGGCTGCCGCAGACCTCGCACCGCCTCGCCCGCAGGTGTGGCCGCGAAACCAGCGGACGGGCTGAGTCTCACGTCAGTGGCCTGCCCATCAGGATGTCGTCCACGTAGTGGCCCGCGATATGAAACTCGCCGGGGAGCACTCCCTCGACGGTGAACCCGGCCGCCGCATACAACCTGCGGGCCGTTGCATTGGAAGAAAGCACCTTCAGCGTGATCCGCCGTGCGCGTTGGCAGCTCGCCCGCTCGCAGGCAGCGTCGATAAGCGCCCGGCCTATCCCGCGGCCCCGCAGTGCCGGGTCCACAGCAAGCCCTTGGATCTGCCTGACGTGCGCATTGCTCGGCAGGGCGGTCGGTGGGACCACGCGGATGTATCCGGCGACCTGCCCGGCATCCGAAGCCGGCAATGAGGGTACGGCCACAAGGATCTCGCCCGGTCGCGGGGCGGCACCACGAAGTCGGCCAGCCAGTCGGGTGAAACGCTCGACACGCTTGCCGCGGTCCAGGAACTCAAGCGCAAGGGCGGGCCCTCCCCCGAAGAACGCGCGGTCCGCCGGTGGCCGACCGGCAACGTCACTGTCGGATGACCAGGCGCGATTGTTCAGCGCGGCGAGCGCCCGGCCGTCGCCAAGGACAGCGGCGCGGATCTCGACTTGGGTCATGTCAAGCCCGCTCCCCGCATCTCATCGCCCCGGCTCCTACCCGGCGAGGATATGCGGCAGGGGCCGGCAGCGCTAGTCGTCCTCGTCGCTGTCCAGCTCGATCGACTGCAGCATCTCCACCGCGCGGTCGCGCTCGCGCGCCTTGCGCTCCAGCGTATCCTCGCGGATCCCGGCGTCGGTCAGCTCCTCCAGCGCGTCGCCCTTGTCGGATTTCCGGCCCGAGACCGAGTGCCGGTCCCGGTAGCGCGCCACTGCCATCGGGTTGACCGGATAGACCTGGCGGCCGGCGGCGCGCAGGCAGGCCAGGAGCAGCCCGCGCGGCCTCTCGATCGCCACCGGGATGGGGTCTTCGGCACTGTCGCCGTGCTCGGCGAGCAGCGCCAGCAGGGCGGCCAGCCCGGCCGCGTCGTCGCTGATCCGCAGGCGGGCCAGCAGCCCGCCGTCCCCGGTCCACGAGGGCGATGTCGTGGTGATCCTCGGCTCAGTCGATTCCGCAGAATACGTTCAATTAACTCCTCCTTACTAGGTGCCGTCGTGTCGTTCGTGCTGGTCCAGGCCGTGCAGGGCACGCATGCTCACGCTCCCTAATGGAAGGGCTCTGAGGCACCGCCATCCGATTGGCCGTTCGTGACCCCAGCTGCCCGCAGGCCCCGGTCTTGCCCAGGGCTCGGCGGTTCCCGGCGCTGGTGAGGGGTTGCTCCTCCCATGTGGCTCAGGACGCGACCAGCCTCCCGGCCCGGACGGGCTGTTCCCGCGCATGCCGCCGGGCGTACCCGCCGTAACCGGCAGATGAGGAAACAGCGTGGCTCCCCGGTACCGGTCAAACCAGGTGTTCATGACCGGCACGCGTGGTGGTGACCCTTTTTCGGCCGCTCGAATCACCGCGTTGGGCCTGCCGCTAACTTACGGAATGTTCCCCAGTTGGGCACAATCTAAATGAGGCCATCATCTGACAGGCGCCTCAGCGCCTTCATGATCCTCTTCCGTGCTACTCCGTATTCCTGTGCGAGCTCAGCTACAGCCGGTAGCCGTTCACCCGGCGCCCATTCCCCGGCCTGGCAAACGCTGCCGTAGCGCGTTCGACCCTCGAGCAACGGCTGGTAGCCATCGGATTCGCCCCCGAGCGAGACGGGCGCGGCCGTCAATCCGGGCTCTAGCAGTGGTCAGGCCTGACCTTCCAGGCGGACGTCATACACGCTGGCCTGGAAGGTGCCTGCCGGGTCGGGCGGCAGGCTGGTGAACCAGATGAGCACGTAACGGCCGTGCGCTGGTGTGGGGAGCCGCAGGTGTACCACACCGCCCGTGCTGGTCGCTTGCGCGACGGGTGGCAGGTCGGCCAGTGCGGGTGCGGCGCCGGCGCGCAACTGGAAGCTGGCGCCGTGAGCCGGGCCGAGCGTGACCCAGGCGGCTGTGATTGTCGCCGGCCGGCCCATGTCCAGGAGCAGGCCCGTGCCCGCATACAGGTTCCCGAAGCGGGCGGTGGCGTACTGGTCGGTATGCCATGCCGTGGCAAGATTGCCGTCGATCGCAAAGGGCGCGAGCTCGGGGTCGTCGCCCTGCCCAATGCCGGAGGGACCGAACGCGGCCGCGCTTACCGGGGTGAGCGTGCGCGCCGGGACGGCGCCCGAGGTGGCCGTCTTCGGTACCGGCGGCACCTTCCTGACGTGCCCGGCGGGGCGCTGAGTCACCGTGTGTGCCCGTGCCGGGGACGCAGCGCTCGTCACGTGGGGCAAGCCCCCATGCAGGTCGTACGCCGCGAGACCGAGCCACACCAGAACCAGTACCGCGACCCAGTTCAGCCGGAGCCGCTTGCGCATCCGGACCCGCGTGATCGGCTGCGGCACTGGCCGGGCCGTGTTGTACTCCCGGATCAATGGCTCCGGATCAGCCCCGACAGCCTGGGCGATGATGCGGATGTACCCCCGGGCATAAGAGTCGCCGCCACATGCTGAGAAATCATCACCCTCGATGTCGGTGATGATCATTTCCCTGATGCGGGCCCGGTCGCTGAGACGGCTCACGGTCAGACCGGCTTGACGTCGCGCGTCCGCGAGCGCTTCGCCGATACTCACACCCTGCCTCCCGGCGGGACCATACTGCGGCCGCCCCGGTCACAGGCGCCAGCGATCATGGCTCCATCATCGGTGACTGCCGCACCATCTCGACGAAATCGCAAGCCACCCGGTTTCGCAGTTACCGCAGCGGTCGGTACGCCAAGGCTCCGGCGCGCGGGCATGGATCCTCATCGTCTGCTCGCGGTTAGTAGGCGCCTGATCCGCGGATGACCGCTGCGCAGGTCTTCCAGAGGATCTGCAAGTCAAGCGCGACCGACCAGTTCTCCACGTATCGGACATCGAGCCTTTCCGCCTCTTCCCACGGCAGGTTGGACCGGCCGCTGACTTGCCACAGGCCCGTGATGCCCGGCGGGACCTTGAGCCTTCGCTGCATGTGGTCGCCGTAGCGTGCGGTTTCCTGGGGCAGCGCCGGCCGGGGCCCGACCAGCGACATCTCACCGGTGACCACGTTGATAAGCTGCGGAAGCTCATCCAGTGACCACCGGCGCAGCCACCTGCCCACCTTCGTCACCCGCGGATCACGGCGCATTTTGAACAGCACCCCGGCCCCCTCGTTGAGCGCGGCCAGCGGGGCCCGGCGTTCTTCGGCGTCCACGACCATCGTGCGGAACTTCCACAGCGAGAACGTCTGACCGTCCTTGCCGACCCTCTTCTGCCGGAAGAACACCGGCCCGCGGTCGCTGGCCCGGATGGCCAGCGCAATCACCGCGAAGGCGGGCGACAGCATAAGCAGGGCCGCGCCGGAGATAAGCCGGTCGAACACGCCTTTGATGAGCCGCTTGACCCCGCCGAGCTCGGCCTGCTCCACGTGCAGCAACGGCAGCCCGGCAATCGGGCGGATGGTCGTACGGGGGCCTGCGACGTCGAGCAGAGCCGAGGCCACGCACAGCTCAGTGCCGGTTTTCTCGAGTGCCCAGCCAAGCTCACGCAGCCGGATGCCGTTCATCTCCGGGCACGCAAGCACCGCCACGGTGTCGGCGCCGAACCTGTCTACAGCCGCTGAGACGCTGTCCAGCCCCCCGAAGACGGGGACGTCCGCGATCTTAGGGGGCCTGCTGGCCCCCGCCAGGCAAGCGCCCACGATGGACATGCCGTGATAATTGCTGCGGCGCAGCATGGCCGCCAGTTCAGCGGCCGCCGGTGCGTGACCGACCACGACCACCCGCCGCAGACAGTGGCCAGCGTCGCGCATTCTGTGCAGGTGCTTGCGCAGCCAGTACCGCATCACCAGGTCCAGGAGCACCGCCGACGGCATGGCAAGGGCCACGTAACCACGGGCGACGTTGAGCTTGAACGCGTAGGAAACAATCGCCACTGCTGCGGTCAGGCTCACGCCTGCGTTGAGGACCCGGCGGAACTCGTCGGAGCCGACCCCGATGAAGCGAGGGTCGTATCCTCCGGCCAGAGCTATCGCCGCGACCCACAACAGCGGAATCGCGAAGGTAAAGGCCAGGTATGCCGCCGGCTGGGAGCCCTGGCTCAGAAAACGCGCCTGAATGGCCAGGACACCGGCCAGGACAGCGCACGTCACATCGCCGACGGCAGCCCGCCAGAGGTAGGCCCTAGTCCAGGCGGCGGAGTCCCTAGCGGCACGCAGGGCGTGATATCCAGGAATGTGCCCTCTGACGGCCGACTGCCCAGCCACCCTTACCCGCCCCGGCCCGATCGGCTCATCGTTTCTGCCCGGCGCTGGTAACGGAGCGTGAACTCGTGTGCCCCCTTGGCGCTGTCATCGCCACACACCAATGGATTGATCGATGCTGCCATGAGGCCACCTCCCCCTCTGTCAAGCTGTCCCATGCGGGACCGTCATTACTCCCGGGTCCGCGGTCAGCGGGATAAGGCGGCTTAGGGAGGTCCTTGTCGGCGCGCTGCCCTTAAGACAGTACAAAACATGAATGGGGCTCATGCAGCCGACAGAAAGCCCCAAACTGATCGGATATCTGTGAGTACGGAGCTGGCGCGTCCCCTTTCAAGGTCCTGCGTAACAACCGTGCATGTACAAAGACCTCCGGCAACCCGCGTCTGATACATGCCGGGGCCGGCTTCTTGCGAGCAAAAATCGCAATCGCGTGATGACCAGGTATAAACGAGCCTGGTCATTAGCTAAATACTCTATGTAAGTTGTCGATGACCTTAAGTGAAACCAATGCGGCGCCGACCACGTCACGTCCTGACCAGGTTTTGCTTGTATCAGCACTGGCCGTTCAGCGCTCATATGCAGAAGGACTCATTACCAGCAGGCCAGGCGGTGAAGCACGCATGTTGCCCTTGCATTTGACGGTGCCGCAGGACAGGCCGCTGTCCGTACTCGCGATCGGTGCGCACCCTGATGACATCGAGATCGGGGCCGGCGGGACTCTCCTCAGTCTGGCGGAGAGCCACTCGGGATTGGAGGCCCATTATGTCGTTCTGACAGGAACACCGGAGCGCCAGCAGGAAGCACGGAATGCGGCCAGGGCCTTCCTGCCAGCTGCGGATCTTACTGTCGAACTGCATGATCTGCCAGAAGGCAGGCTGCCCGCGGTCTGGGGCGAGGTGAAGGAAGCGATCGAAGAGGTCGCGCAAACGTGCTCGCCCGAACGTCGTCATCGCGCCGTCGCGCGATGACGCGCATCAGGATCACCGGACCATCGGCGAGATCGTGCCCACGGTCTTCCGCGACCGGTTCTTCCTCGCCTACGAGGTCCCCAAGTGGGACGGCGACCTGGGGCGGCCGGGTATGTATTTCCCGCTGCCCGGCGCCATGGCGCGCCGGAAAGTGGAGCTGCTGCACAAGTGCTTTCCGTCCCAGCGGCATCGCGACTGGTGGGACGACGAGGTCTTCCTGGGCCTGGCCCGGTTGCGTGGCATGGAGTGCCGGGCGCCATACGCCGAGGCGTTCCACTGCGCGAAGGTACTCTTCGGGCCGCCGGGTTAACAGGTTTCGCCCTTATTGTGCGAGCCAATTCGCTGCCTTTGTCGAGCATATAGGCGAGCAGCTCGCCAGCCTATTCAAGTCTCCTGATTACCGGTGGATTTGACGCACTTTGCTTTGCAACTAAATTAGCGCGGCGGGCGTCGGGAATGGGTCGCTCGTCTGCCGCCGCAGCATTTCGTCCAGCAGGCCGGCGGACAGCAGTTCGCGGATCCGGCGCAGCCGCACGAACCGTGATGAGGTGAAGTCCTCGTACGTCAGGCCGCCCTTGGTGTAGGCGTCGATGAGCTCATCGATCCCGTCCCGCAGGGTCCAGCGCAGATCCAGGCCAGGGAAGGTGTCGGTGAGCTTGGAGAAGTCGACGCGGTAGTTGCGCGCGTCCGGCCCGGCGCCCTCAGCGAACGAAAGTTCCGAGCCGGGCACGGCGTCGCGGACCATCTCGGCGATGTCGCGGACCTGAACGTTGTCCTGTGCGCGGCCAATGTTGAAGGCCTGATCGTGCACCAGTTCACGCGGCGCCTGCAGCATCGCCAGGAACGCCCGGCTGATGTCCTCGATGTGCACCAGCGGCCGCCATGGAGACCCGTCGCTCTGCAGCCGCACCTCCCCGGCCGTCATCGCGATTGCGGCGAGGTTGTTCACTACGATGTCCAGGCGAAGCCGCGGCGAAGCACCGTAGGCGGTCGCGTTCCGCAGGTACGTCGGGCTGAAGGAATCATCGGCCAGTGAAGACAGGTCGCGTTCGGCCAGCACCTTGGTCTCGCCATACGGAGTGACAGGCATCATGTCCGCGTCTTCCGCGACCGCCTGCGAGCCAGCCGCCCCGTACAGGCTGCAGGAGGAGGCGAACAGGAACCGCTCGATTCCTGCCTCCTTGGCCGCCCGGGCCAACTGCAGCGTCCCCTCCAGGTTCACCGAGTACGTCACCGCGGGATTGAGGTCACCCAGCGGGTCATTGGACAGTGCCGCCAGGCAGATGACCGCGTCGTACCCGGACAGCCCGGCTGGCCTGGCGTCCCTGATGTCGCGCACCGTCCGCGGCGCGCCGTCCTCCACCGCCGGCCCCAGGTCACAGCCTTCATAGAGCCCTAGGTCATATCCATTGACCTGATTCCCCACTGCACGCAGAAACGGGACCAGGACACCCCCGATATAGCCACCGTCACCTGCGACAAGGATCCTCATCAATTGCTCCAGACCGTACAGACGAGTTCGGAAGTGCCGTGCGGAACAGCCCGCCAGTTAAAGGACCCTGCGCAACCCGGACTTGATACATCCCGGTATACGTCCCGGTGCGTCCCCGCCGACCTCGCTGGCCGCTATTGCCAACTTCCCGTATCACCACGAACTGCTTCGCGCTCATATGCACGGCGGCCGGCGGTGAGGCCGAGGCGGGACTCACGTCAGGGGAAGCAATGAAGGTAGCGGTGTTCGGTCTCGGCTATGTCAGGACAGTAACGGCGGCCTGCCTGGCCTCCCACGGCCACGACGTCTGGGGAGTTGACGTCGGCGCCGCCAAGGTCGATGAGGTCCGCGCGGGCCGTAGCCCGGTCGCCGAGCCGGGGCTGGACACGCTCACCGCACAGGCCGTGGCGGATGGCGCTCTGCACGCCGCCACCTCCTGCTTCGAGGCGCCGGACCGGGCCGAGGTGTCGCTGGTGTGCGGCGGGACGCCGTCGGGGGCCGGCGGCGCGACAGACCTTTCCTACATCCGAAGGTCGGTCGACGGCATCGTGGGTGCGATGCGCGCGGTCACGCCGCCAGCATCCGGGCACAATAGTGTCGTCATCCGCAGTACCGTGCCCCCGGGCACGGCCACGAACGAGCTGATGATCGGTAACGTCGTGGACCGCATCGTCGCCGGCGGTGGCTGGACGGTCGCCCTGCTCGGCCTGAGCTATAAGGCTGACACCGACGACCTTCGGGAGAGCCCGAACGCAGAGCTGGCCGAGCGGCTGATCGGCAAAGGATTCGACGTCCGTATCTACGATCCGGTCGTTCATCCGGATCTACGATCCGGTCGTTCATCCGGCCAGGCTGATCGGCGCCGACCGGCGGGACATCGAGGCGAAGCTGCCCCACCTGAGACGTCTGCTCACCCACATGCCGAGTGAAGCGCTGCGGGAAGCCGACGTGGCGATCGTCTCGTCCATCGACCCTGCGATCCGGGCGGCGCTGCTGGCGGCCCCGCCGGGTCAGCTGCTCGACCTTAACGGCCGGCTGGGCCACGAGATCGAGTCGCTTCCCGGTTACCAGGGGATCGGCTGGTGACCCGCGTTCTCATTATCGTCCAGAATCTGCCGATGCCCTTCGGCCGGCGCTTGTGGCTGGAGTGCCAGGCGCTCGTCTCCGACGGCTATGACGTCGCGTCGTATGCCCCAAGGGCAAAGGCGACCCCGCCTACGAGGTCATCAAGGTTGTGAAGCTGTACAAGTACCGGCCCTGCGCACCCGGCGGCAGCAAGCTCAGCTTTATCACTGAGTACGCCTACTCGTTCCTCGCGACGGCCTGGCTGACGCTCAGGGCGAGACGATCCGGACGGTTCGCTGCGATGCAGGCCTGCAATCCGCCCGACATCTTCTGGCCGATCGCGCTGGCCTTGCGGGCCGTTGACCGCACCCGGTTCGTTTTCGATTACCACGACCTGTCCCCCGAGCTCTTCCAGTCGCGTTTCCCGGGCGTCCCCGGGCTGCCGTACCGGGGTCTGCGGGCGCTGGAGCGCAGGACGCACCGGACCGCGGACCATGTGATCTCCACCAACGACTCCTACCGGGACGTTGCTCTCACGCGCAGCGGCAAGGCGCCCGCTGACGTCACGGTGGTCCGCACGGGCCCGGATCCAGGGCATTTGCGGCGCGGCGAGCCCAATCCCGAGATGCGCCGGGGCCGCCGGTTCCTCGCGGCGTACATCGCTGTCGTGGGCCCGCAGGACGGAGTCGACATTGTGGTGCGGACCGCGGACATCGTGGTTCATCAGCTGGGCCGTGACGACATCGCCTTCACGCTGATCGGCTCGGGAGACTGCTTCGACGACCTGGTAACGTTGTGTGACGAGCTGGGCCTGGCCGGCCATGTGGAATTCACCGGGCGGGCACCCGACGAACTGGTCGGGCCTGTCATGTCGACCGCGGACCTGGGCCTGTCGCCGGATCCCAAGAGTCCGCTCAACGACGTGTCGACCATGAACAAGACCATGGAGTACATGGCCTTCGAGCTTCCGGTGGTCGCGTTCGACCTGCGGGAGACGCGGGTGTCGGCGGGGAACGCCGCTGTCTACGTGACGCCCAACGACGAGCACGAGTACGCCGAGGCGATCGTGGCGCTAACGCACGACGAGCCCCGGCGCTTGCAGATGGGCAAACTCGGCCGGGTCCGGGTGGAGCAGGAGCTGGCCTGGAGCCACCAGCGGCGCGCCCACCTCGGCGTGTACCAGCGCGTGACTGGCGACCGCGCGGCAACCGAACGAGCTGGGAGCTGACGTGTGCGGTATCGCAGGGTGCTATCAGCAGAGCGACGGTCGGAAGCTCGTCAACGTCATGACCGACCGGATCGCCCATCGCGGTCCGGACGCGGCCGGAATATGGGGCCACGAGGATGGCCGGGTAACCGTCCAGCTCGGCCACCGCAGGCTATCGATCATCGATCTCACCGCGGCGGCCGACCAGCCGCTGACCAAGCACGGCCTGACGCTCGTCTACAACGGCGAGCTGTACAATTACCGGTCGCTGCGGGCCGAGCTGGCCTCCCGCGGCGTTCGCTTTGTCACCAAGTCGGACACCGAGGTGGTCCTCGAGGCATGGCGGGCCTGGGGGCCGGAGGCGCTGCGCCGGTTTCGCGGCATGTTCGCGCTGGCGCTGTTCGATGAGCGCTCCGGTGAACTCATCCTGGCCCGGGATCCGCTCGGCATCAAGCCGCTGTACTTCCTGCCCCGGCGAGGGGGCGTGATCTTCGCCTCTGAGCTGAAGGCCCTGGTGGCGGCGATCGGTTCGGAACTGCGGATCGAGCCCGGCGCCCTCGTGGCCTCCATGCTCTATTACTGGCTGCCCGAGCAGCGGTGCGCGATCGACGGGGTGGAAAAGCTTCCCGGCGGCTCCTGGGCGCGCTTCCGTCCGGACGGAAACTGCCTGATCCAGCACTACTGGCGGGCGGCCGACGTGGCCGCCGAGGCGGCGGCCGGGCCGCCTGCCGACCTGGGCGCGGTGATCGAGGAATCGGTCGCCGCCCATCTGGTGTCCGACGTGCCGGTCTCCAGCTTTCTGTCCGGCGGCCTGGACTCGGGTATCGTCACCGTACTGGCTCACCGGGACAGCCCCGGGATCGACGCGTACACGATCGCCTTCCGCCGGGAGGATCAGCGGCTGGAAGCTGTGCCGGACGATGCCGTCTACGCACGGAAGGTCGCGTCGCAGTACGGCATAAAGCTGCACGAGATCGAGATCGCGCCGGACATCGTTGGCATGTTGCCGCGGATCGTCGACGTTCTCGACGAGCCGATTGGTGACCCGGCCGCGATCAACACGCTGCTCATGTGCGAGGCGGCGCGCGGGCGCGGTGTCAAGGTGATCCTCTCTGGCATGGGCGCCGACGAGTTGTTCGGTGGTTGCCGCAAGCACCTCGCGTGCGTCATGGCCAGCAACTACGGCAAGCTGCCAGCCGCTGCGCGCGCGGGCGTGCGATCCGCCGTGAGCCGCCTACCGGTCAGCGTGGCCGGCCGTGGCCTGCGCTACCCGCGCCGGGCGAAGCGCTTCCTGACGTTCGCCGAGCTGCCCGAGGAACCGCGGTTCCGCCGCAGCTACACGCTGTATGACCCACCTGAGCTGACTGCCCTCATAAGCCCGGACCTGGCCGGCCACGTGGACGATGTGATCGGGGAGCACCGGCACATCTACAACGACAACGCCCTGCCCAACGAGGTCAACCGGATGTGCCTGACCGACACGCGCATGTTCCTGCCCGGGCTCAACCTCGCCTACACCGACCGGGCCAGCATGGCGGCGTCGGTCGAGGTGCGCGTCCCGTTCGTCGATCCCGTCGTGGCGCGTGCGGCGTTCTCGATCGAGGGCAGCGCGAAGATCCATCGCCGCCGCGGCAAGGTCGTGCTCAAGCAGGCGGCCGAGAGCTGGCTGCCCAAAGAGATCGTGCACCGCCCCAAGGCCTCGTTCAGCGTTCCCCTCCGGGCCTGGGTGCGCAACGACCTGCGGGAGGTCATCCGCGACGTGCTCGTCGAAGGTGAGCTGGTCGGATCCGGGATGATCCGCCGCGAAGCCCTGCTCGGTCTCATCGAGGAGGGGCACGCGGGTCGCGAGGACCGCTCCAAGCACCTATGGCAGCTGCTGACGCTCGAACTGTGGCACCAGCACGCCCGGTCCATGGGCGTGACGGGGTTAACGGCGCCACCGCCCCTGTGCAGGCCAATCGCACCGTCGACCAGAGGAAACGATGAAGCAGGTAGCGCAAAACTATAAAAGCGGGGAGCTCAGTGTCCTGGACGTGCCGGCTCCGGCGTGCCGCCCGGGCGGTGTGCTCGTGCAGTCACGGTTCTCGCTCATCTCCAGTGGTACGGAGATGATGAAGCTGACTGAGGCCAAGCTGTCGATGGTCGGCAAGCGCGGGCCCGGCCCGACCAGGTGCGCAAGGTCCTCAACACGGTCGCGCAGCAGGGTGCGGTGGCCACTTACAAGAAGGTCATGAACCGGCTCGACTCCTACACGCCGCTGGGCTACTCGCTCTGCGGAGAGGTCACCGAGGTGGGCCGGGGCGCCGAGGAGTTCCACTTCGGGCAGCTCGTCGCCGCGGCCGGCAACGAGTACGCGCTGCACGCCGAAGTCAACTGGGTACCGGTCAACATGTGCGTGCCGGTCCCGCGCGGAGTTCAGCCCGAGCGCGCCGCGTTCTCGACGGTTGGCGCGATCGCCATGCACGGCGTCCGGCGCGGAGCCACAGCTGGGCGAGACCGCCTGCGTGATAGGCCTGGGCCTGGTCGGCCAGCTCGCCGCGCCCGGTGAGCCAGACGGTGCCGCCGGCCCGGAAGGCCGCGCCCCGCGGCAGCAGCGGCGGGCGGCTCGCGGCCGGCTTCATCGGCGTCGGCAACTACGCGTCCTCGATGCTGCTGCCGCACCTGGCCCGGATGGAAACCGTGCAGCTCGCGCGCGTCGCGACGAACCGGTCGCTGTCAGCCGCCAACGCCCAGCGCCGGTTGGTTTCGGCGCGACCTCCACCAGCGCGGACGCCGTGCTCGCGGACGCCGCGCTGGGCGCGCTCTTCATCGTCACGCGCCATCACTCCCACGCGGACCTGGTGTGCCGCGCCCTGGAGACCGGCAAGGCGGTGTTCGTCGAGAAGCCGTTCGCACTGACCAGGGAAGAACTCGACCGCATCGTCGAGGTGGTGGAAAAGACCGGCAACGACCGGCTGATGGTGGGGTTCAACCGCCGCTTCGCGCCGCTGCTCGGCGAGCTGAAGGCGCGGTTCGGCCAGCCGGGCGGCGGCTCGGTGACCCGGTACGTGGTCAACGCGGGACGGCTGGACGCCGACAGCTGGTACCGCAACGAGTAACTGGAGGGGGCGCGCTTTCGCGGCGAAGGCGGTCATTTCATCGACACCGTGGGCTGGTGGGCCGGCAGCCTCCCGGAGGAGGCCGTCGCGGTCCGCGGCCCCGACCGCGACGACGTGCAGGCGACCATCCGGTTCGGTAACGGGTCGACCGGGTTGATCACCTACGTCACCGGCGGTAACTCCCGCCGACCGAGGTGTTGTGGCGGGCACGTGACCAGGCGGTCCAGCTCGCCTGGGCGCGCCGTCAGGTCCGGCCCGGCCAGCTTCCCCCGGGTGCTGCCGCCGCGGCCGGGCACGCGCAGCTTCACCGCCGTGCTCCCGCCCGGTACCGCCGCCCGGGTTCCCGGTGCGGCCAAGGCCGCGGTGCTGGCCGCAGCGGACCGCCTCATCCGCGGCGAATGGGGAGGTACTGGGGGTGGTGCTCGGCTGCGGGCGGTCCGCACCGGCAGCGCGGCTCACCAGCCGGCTGGGGTTCCTCGACGCGGGCAGCGGGAAGAATCTGCCGTTTGCGGATCGCCGGTATCACGGCGCCTCTCCGGTTCTGCAGTGCCGGCGAGGGCCAGGCGCCCGGGGACGATCGCCGCCCGGGCAGCCGGCAACACAGCACAGGAAAGCTGCGGTTGACGCTGCTCAGGACATGAGCGACTGGTAACTGCCGATAAGGCTCTGCAGGCCCTGCACTGGCGTGTGCCGTTTCAGGTACATGTGCCTCGCGGCGTGTGACTTCTCATCAATGCCGGGATCGTTGCGGAGATGCTGCAGAGCCGTTACCCATGCATCGGCATCCCCCGCCTTCGTAAGCCAGCCTGCCGAGCCGCAGGCCAGGAGTTCCGGTATGCCGCCGACATCGGAGGCGAGGACCGGTGTGCCCGTCCCCAGAGCTTCGACGACGATCATCGGCTCACACTCAAACCACAACGACGGGAAGATGAGGCACCGGACCGAACGAAGGGTCTCGAGCACTGCCCCGTGCTCCATCGAGCCCGTGAAACGGACGCCCGGCACCCGCATCGCTTCCAGCGCTTCACGCTCCGGCCCCTCGCCGACCACCAGGAGCTCGAACGCCTCCATCCGGGCGAGCCGCCAGGCCTCCAGGAGCCCGCGAACGCCTTTCTCGCCTGCCAGCCGCCCAATGTAAGCGAACTGATGCGACGCTGACGCAGGCCGCGTGCGCTCGCCAGGATCAGCGACGCAATTGTGGCGTACGCACAGCTTATCCTTCGGCATTCCCGCTTCGGTAAAATACGCTTTCGCGAACTCGGTCAGACATAGGAAGAGGTCAACGTTCTTCGTCCATGTGCCCAGCTGGCGGTGAATCCCGGTATTGGCGGCAGCAAAAGCAGACGCGGCGAAAGAGTCCTGGTAGCAGCGATGCAGCAGACCGTTGAAAGCTGATCCTTTAAGGCAGTCCGTGCATTGGCCGCCATCCCGGAAGAACTGGCCGTTCGCGCAACTGAGCCGGTAGTTATGCAGCGTCATGACGACGGGCACATCTGCTCGTCTCGCTTCATGCACTGCCGACGGGGTTATGGAGAACCATGTGTTGTGGAAGTGCACAAGGTCAGGCTTTGCGGCTTCAAGCTGCCCGCGGAAGCGCCGCCCAGCTACCGGATTCCAGAGCGAAAATCCCAGCCGCATTCCCGTTTCCATGCTCCGGACAGGGTTTGGCACGATGTACTGCGTCACAGCGTGACCTTCGGAACGCAGGAGCCGGGCATCTGCGGCCACCACCGTGTCCTCGCCGCCTCTTTGACGGTAAGAGTTGTGGACCTGAAGGATGTGCATGCCCCAACCTCAGGTGCTCGTCATCGGCACGTCGAGGACGTCGGTCCCGGAACTCCCGGCCAGGAGCCTTGCCCCGGACGCCTGTCCAGAAAATACATCTACGCGGCCCAGGCGGCAGGTGGCGCACAGCGGCCGCGGCCGGCGCCGGCGGACAGCCTCGGCGCAGAAATCAGGCGCACGCCGCGGGCCCTTGTCCGGGCGGCCGTAGCTGGCCGGGATGTTCGCCGCGGAAACGGCGCGCGGTCAGGCCCGGCTTCGAGCCGCTGGCCGATCATGCTGCCTACCTCGCCTGGTCTCGTCGCAGATGGATCATGCATATGAGCGCGGAGCAGGCCGCCGTGATACGGCAGGCGGGCCTCAATGCACCAGATCCCCGCCATGGACGGGGACGCGGAACTGTAATGACATCAAGACGGAAGGTAACCAACACTGCTGTGCGACAGCCTGACCGCACGCAGTTATCCCACCGTCCTGATACATTGTCGCCAGTCACCGGAATCGTTTCCCTTCCGGCGGGTTCTTCCTGCTGCAGATCGGAGGTCCCGAGTGCCCCGTACAGCCAGATCTATCGCCGGCCGGGTGGCGGGCGTGTTGCCGCGTTGTTCTCCCGGCCTTCGCCCGGACGGTGACGGTGAACGTGAAGTGCGGTACCACAAGCGAGACTTCTGGGCGACGGAGAACCGCAAGTTCGTTCAGCCGCATTTCAGGATGCGTAAGGTGGCGCGGGAAGTGCGCCGTGTCATCCGCGGGCGTGAGTGTGACCTGCTCGACATCGGATGCGGACCCGCGGCCCTGGCCAGTGTCCATTCAGGGGTTTGAGGGTGCTGTAGCTGCGGCGCGGCATTATTCTCAATCGCGATGGCATATGGGTGGCATGTGTGCCGTCCGATTGAGGTCGTTCCAACCTGAATTGGCTGGTCAGCGGGCTGGTGTGGCCTGGGTTGGCGGTGCTCGGGCTGGTGGGAGCGGCTGGGCGTAGGTCATGATCGTCTGTCAGCGGATGGTGTGCTGGCGGGTAAGGACGAGCAGCGCGCGCAGCACGGTGGTGGCCTTAGCGGGGCTGAGGCGCAGCCGGGTGAGGATCCGCCAGTTCTTGAGGTCGCTGAAGCCGTGCTCGACTGGGGCGCGGGCGGCGGACAGGGCCTGGTTAGCGTGGCGCTGGGCGGGAGTGAGCTTGCGTGTCGCGGTGGCCTTGTAGCCGGTGATGATGACCGGATCTTCGGGGCCGGGGTCGAGCCCGGTGAAGCCGAGGTCGGCCAGGGCGCCGAGCCCGGCGGTGCGCAGGTGCCCGGTGATGTGGTCGTGGCGGGCAGCACGGATCTCACTGGCGGCGCCGCGGCGGGCGGAGGAGATCCAGATCAGGTTGCCTGCCTGGTCGGTGAGAGCGAGGAACAGCAGCCCGTGTTTCTTGTGCTTGCCGTTGTAATTCTTGCGGTTCGCGGTGCCGGTCCGGCGGCGGGTGGGGATCAGGGTGCCGTCCACCAGCGCCGCTTCCCCGCCTTGTTTCTTGATCGCGGCCAGGGCGCGGTCCAGGCGGGGCGCGCGGGCGGCGAGCAGGCCGATGATCTCCCAGGTCCAGCGGCTGATGGTGGAGGCAGAGACGCCGTTGCCGCCGGCCATGTCAGCCAGCCGGTGGTCGTGGCGCAGCGTGGCCAGCACGATGAGGGCGATTCTCCCGGGCGGCAGCTTGCGCCACCGGGAGCCGATCTTCTTCAGGTGGGCGCGCAGCAGATCAGCGACGAAGGCGAGCGTCTGGCGCGACAGCGGCAGCGCGCACTGGCAGGCAAGCGGGGTGCCCTCGGCGGGCTGGATGGTTGTTGTCACAAGCGCCTAATGGCCCGCCGGGGGCTATCCCGGCAGGCAGCGGCCCCGCACCAGGCTCGGGTCAGGGCGCGACGGTGAACCTGCCGGTGGCGTTGCGGCGCAGCCAGCCGCGGTCTTCGAGCCGCTTGAGCTTGGCGCGGACGTTCTCGGCCTGGCGGCCGGTCACGTCGATGCCGGCCCGCTGGGCGGCCATCACGCAGGTCACCGCCCCGCCGGTCTCGGCCGCGACCGCGGCTACCGCCTCCAGCAGTGACCGGTAGTCATCTGGGAGGTCGCCTGTGCCGGATCCCTGGCTGCGCGGGGGCACCAGCAGCCCGAAACCCCGCTGCGCCGGCCCGGTGCCGCCCGGCTCACCGGCGAGTGCGTCATCGGCTGTCAGCTGGGTGATGACCTGCCCGGCTATCACCAGCCGTTCCAGCTCGCGCTCGGCATCGGCGAGCTGCTTGCGCAGCAGCTCGACTTCACCGGTCAGCTCGTTGACCCGGCCGGTGATCCGTTCCGTCAGCTCCATCCCGCCCCCAGGGGGTATTACCGTACGAACAGGGATGGACACAGACGATAACCGGCGGGTACCGCCAATCCGGTACCGACACGCCGGGCAAACCCGCAACCACGTCAAACGATCAGCAGCTACGCCCAGCCGCTCCCACCAGCACGAGCACCCCCCAATCAGCTCATACCAGTCCCCTGACCAGCAACTTCAGGTTGGAACGACCCCATTGAGAACTTGTGTCCGGCCTCCTGTAAGTCCACGTCGCGACGGCAGTGCCGGGGTGCTCTGACAAACCGGTCCGCTCGCGTGGGGAGGGCTTCCTGAGTTCAGTCCTGCGCGCGGGTCAGCACCGGGATGGCCGCGGGGTGGCGCGGCGGGCGGGGGCGGCGGGTGGCCGATCCCACATTCACAGCGCCAAGCGCCCGCGGTACAACCGGGATATGCGCTCGCGGAAGTACGGTGTGGTCACCACGCTGGGATGCGGCGATCGGCAGGATGATGGTCTCGGCTCCGCTGACCGTCCGCATCGACCTCGATCCGGAGCCCGAACCGGAGCCAGCCAGGTGCCGTCGCTGAGCCAGGCGCCCCAGCGGGAACCGATGGCCTTATCTGGCTGGGTGCCCGGCCCAGTGAAGGGCACGTGACATGGCAGGGTCACCCCGTTGGCAGCCGACAGCGGGTTACGGCAATGCCCGCAACCGGCGGGGGATATGCCGGACCTGGCAGGCGGAAGATCATCGCCGCCAGTAGCGCAGCTGAACGCCGCCGAGCGTGCTGACGACAGCCACCCTCCGGCTGAGGAGAATGCCGCAATCCGGGAAGCCCGGGGAACCGCAGGTCACAGGACCTGCTTGCCATCGCACCGAGAACCTGCAGCATAGTCGCGGTGTCGGCATAGTCCAGCTATGCGGATGTCCGCATAGCTGGACGAGGTGGGCTACCGGGTCCTGGACGAGGAAGCCTTCTCCCTGTTCGAGGTTACAGCCATTCCTGGTATCACGATCATCCCCTCGCCGCTCATGTTGATGCAGGCTTCTTGGGCAACCCAAGGCAGGAGCCTTGATGAAGTCGTGCAGTGCCGCGCAGTTGCTCTGTCCGCCGTCTTTGTAGGTGCATAAGCTGATGTACTCGTCCATGGCCGCACTCCGCCCCCGCCGTGGAGCTGAACTGCTGGCGTCCGCGCAGGCGCGCGAACGTTCGATACGGCGCAGGGTTGGCGTCACATGGGGCCTGCTGGTCCTCAACGGCCTGACCTACTACGGAACCGTGGTTCATATCCCGGCGGCGGCGGGCAAGGTCGTCCAGCAAGGAGCCTTGCAGGTAGCGTTGCTGATGGCGCTGACCGTGAATCGCAGAGTTATCGTGCGCCCGAACGTGTTCCTCTGCCTGGTGAGCCTGCTCGTCATCGGGTCGGTCATTTCGAGCGCGCCAGGTATCCACCTTGGTGGCTTCTACCGGAATTTCCGGCTGGCTGAGTTCGTTGCCACGCTCTGGCTGCTTACGCCATGGTGGGGTCGGCGCGACCTGCTGCTCGTCCGATGCCATCTGGCATCTCTCTGGGTCGTACTAGGCACGGTAGTCCTAGGCCTGCTGGTGGCGCCCGGCCGTGCCATCCCCGCAGGGAATGTCGGGACCAACCCAGCCGGGAGCGACAACACGGCCTGCGGCTCACCGGCGTCCTTTGGCATATCGAGCCCACACAGGTGGCACACTACGCGGCGGTTGCGCTCGGAATGGTGGTCATACTCTGGTTCTGCGGCCAGATCGGCGGCCGGGCCGCCATGATCGCGGCCGTCGCGGCGGCGGCCATCCTGATCCTCACGCACACAAGGACCGCCATGGTCAGCTTGGTGGTCGGCATCCTGGTCGCCGGCCTGAGCCTGATCGCCGCAAAGACCAAGGTACGCAAGTTGTATGCGGCCGCAGCCGCCGTCCCGGCGATCGCCATTATCACGTTGTCCGGTGCCATCGGCACCTGGCTAACTCGAGGCGAGGGCACGCAGCAGCTGACCAGTCTCACCGGCCGGACCCAGAGATGGGGCCCTCTTCTCGCGTTCCCGCGAGACAAATTTCAGGAGATCTTTGGCTTCGGCCTGTCAAACAGCTTGTTCAATGGGAGCCCAATTGACAACAACTGGCTCAGCTCTTACCAGCAACAGGGCCTCTTTGGAGTGGTCGTCTGCGCGGCGCTTCTGTTCTTCCTACTCGTCACAGCCTACTTCCAGCCATCCGGTGTACGGCGCGCCCTCGCTCTCTTCCTGATTACGTTCTGTCTGCTATCTTCGTTCACCGAGGATGGGTTCACCGACGCTTCGATATACCTGCTCGATCTCACCCTGGCCGCATCTCTGCTGGTGCCTTCCGCTGCAGACATGAACCGCACATTTGAATGATTATGGGTAAGCTCCTGCTGCTCAGCCGCCAAGTTAAAATCCCATCGTGGAATGGTTATTAGTTTGAAGCAGCGACATATTGACCTTGGTCAGCCGCACCGGCCGCCTGCCGTGCGCAGACTGGTAGCTTACTTCGCCGCTGGACTGCTAATCTTGGCTGCCCCCGCGTGCTCCGCAGGTGTCTTGCACCATTCCTCGGCCGATGGTCCTGCACCCCCGGCTGCGGGTCCTGCATCGCCTCTCGTGCAGGTATGCGGCAACAAAAAGATCCTCGCAGGCGGGCCTTCCTCCCCTCCGAGGGGAGCCGTCGCAATACCGCCCGGTGATGACAGCGGCACCGCCCTTGCCCACGACAGGACCATCCGGCCCGATACCACATACTGGTTCGCGCCAGGCACGCATACTCTCGGTATTGGCCAGTATGCCCAGATTATCCCCGCAGATGGCGACGTGTTCATCGGCGCACCCGGTGCAATCCTCGACGGGCAGGGTGATAACCATTACGCCTTCACCGGGACCGCAAACAATATCACTATCAAGTACCTGACAATACAGGACTTCGGGAGCGGCTCGTCCGCAACCACACCATCCGGGGCCAACAGAGGCCAAGGGGTAGTCAACGACTATTCCGGCAGCGGCTGGGTAATGAAATACTTGACCGTCCAGTACGATGCTGGCGCTGGCGTCTTTGTGGGCACCGATGACATCCTCAGTTACTCGTGCCTGCGCGACAACGGTGAATACGGATTCCAGGGCATAGGCGACGCCCGCGGGCAGTTCAGCGCGACCCACCTGACCATAGACCACAACGAAGTCGCCGGAAACAACACCTGGAACTGGGAAAGCAAGGACGCTGGATGCGGGTGCAGTGGCGCGGACAAGTTCTGGAACGTTGCTGACGTAAACCTAACCGACAACTATATCCACAACAATCATGGCCCTGGGATCTGGGCCGATACCGACAACGCGAATTTTGACGTGGAGGGCAACTACGTCTCGAACAATGATAGCTGGGCGGTAACCTATGAAACTAGCTACAACCTACGACTCGTTAATAACACCTTTGTCCGTAACTCTTTGGTGATTGGGCCCACCAGCCGCGGATTCCCCGAACCGGCAGTCTACATCTCCGAGTCCGGCGGAGACAGCCGTGTGCCTAACATTTACGGGGCGGACATAGACATCTCGGGCAATATGTTCTCCGACAACTGGGGCGGTGTCGTGCTGTATGAGAACGCCGACAGGTACTGCAGCAGCAGAGCGAATGCCTCGACCGGATACTGTACGCCTGTAGATCCCTCGGTAGCGACGATCAGCAATTGCTCCAATCCCAGCCTCATCCGAACCCAGCCTTACTACGGCGACTGCCGCTGGAAGACTCAGAACGTGCAGGTCAGCGGCAATGACTTCATCTTCGATCCTGCGCACATCGGACAGGACTGCACCCGGGCAAGATTTTGCGGTTTCAACGGCATCTTCAGCCTGTCGGGCTCCTTTAAGCCGTATAGTGGCGCAGTGATTGAAAATCACATCACGTTCTACCAGAACAACCATTTCGCATCGAACACCTACATCGGCCCGTGGCGATTCATGCCGCTCTGGCAAGGCAACGCAGTTAGCTGGGCGGTGTGGCGTGGAAGGCCATATGGTCAGGACCCGGGCAGCACCATGAGCCAGCGTGGCGTGTGACTGGCACGGAGGGGACAGTTTATGGACGACCAGACCCTTCAGAGTTTCTGGCAGGCTCACCGTAAGTACTCGGAAGTCCTGTGACGGAGCCGTCGTGTCCATTCGGGGGGTACCCGTTGGTAACCGGTGCTGACCTGGCCATCGCGAGCCGAGGCTCGCCGAGGCTGCCAGCGTCGTCGCAGGTCAGAGCCATCCCTGAGTCGCAGGTCAGAGCCATCCCTGAGTCGCAGGTCAGAGCCATCCCTGAATGGACACGAGCCGTCGGCGTCCACGGACCGGCGGGCTGAGACACGCTGACCGCGAAGGTATGCCGGTTATGTGGAATTCCACATAACCGGCATTAGGCGGACGGCTGGGTTATGTGCCCTGCCGTGGTGTTTCCGCTGCTAGGGGCGGCGGAGCTCGTCTTGTAGTCCGCATAATGCTGCTCGCCAGCGTCATCGCCCCAGCGAGTCGAGCCAGCCGACCAGGGACGAGTCCAAGGTCCAGTCCGGCAAGGCGTCTGGGGTGAGTGGTTCGTAGGCATTTTCAATCGCTCTGCGTTTGGTCTCGGCGTCTGCACGGGCGTAGATCTCGGTGGTGGACACATCGGCATGGCCGAGCAGATCGCGGATGTAGATCAGGTTGACGCCGGCCTGGACCAGGTGCATGGCCCGGCTCCGCCGGAGCGTATGAGGCGTGACCTGCAGGCAGGGAGCCCAGCCGGGGTCGCGCGCCCGGACGGCCCGCACGTGGCGGGCCAGCAGCTTAGTGGGTGAGCCCGTAAGTTCGTCGGGTCTGTCGTTATGCGGCCTGTGGCAGGCTGGCTGGTTTCTCGTGGGCGCTGGTCCGCTCGAGGAGCCGGGCCAGGTCAGCGGCGGTGTATTTCCAGTTGAATGGCCTGGCGGTCTGGTTGTAGCGGTCGATGAAGGCCAGCAGGGTGGCGGCGAGCTGAGCCGTGCTGGCGAAGTCGTTGGGTGAGATGACCTTTTTCTGGATGATGGAGAAGACGATCTCCACTTGGTTCAGCCAGGAGGCGTGCACCGGTGTGTGGATCATGATGGCGTTCGGGTAGGCGCGGCGCAGCCGCCGGGCCGCCTCCTTGCCGCGGTGGTCCGAGCCGTTGTCCACGATGACGAATACCCGGCTGGCACTGTTGTACGGCTCGGCGCTCATGACCTGGCCCATCAGTGCCGTGAACGGGGCGATCCCGGTGGTGCCGGGGGTGGAGGCGAACACCTTCCCGGTGCGGGCATCCAGGGCTGCCAGCAGCGCCAGCGCGCCCTGGCGCTCGTATTCGTGCTCCACCCGGGCCTGCCGGCCAGGGGCGGGCGGGCTGGTGGGATGGCATCGGGCGCGGGCCTGGATGGAGGGCTTGGCGTCCACCGAGATGACCCGGTCGCCCGGCCGCAGCCGCTTGCCCTGGTAGTACCCCTGGTACAGGTCGAGGATGACGGTGGCCTTGGCGGCGAAGTCCGGGTCGCGCGGGTAGATCCACGATTGGTACTGCCAGGGCTTGATGGGGTGCTCGGCCAGGATCCGCAGCACCGACGATGGTGAGATCTGGCTGGCCAGCCCCGCCCTGGTGATCTCGGCGGCCAGTTCCGGGCCGGTCCAGCGGGCCAGCGGCACCCCGGTGGCGGCGGGCAGCTGGCAGGCCAGCGCGACCACCGCGGCCCGTTCCAGCGCGCTGATCCGCCGCGGCCGCCCGGACCGGGGCAGGTCCGCCAGGCCGTCCAGGCCCCGGGCGGCGAACCGGCCCCGCCACTTGCGCACCGTGTCCACACTGACGTGCAGGTCCGCGGCGATGCGGGCGCTGGCCCGGCCGCGAGCGGCGGCCAGCACGATCTGCGCCCGCAGCCAGTCCCGGTACGCGGTCTTGCCCCCGCGGGCACGTTTCTTTAACATCCTGCGCTCACCAGCACTCAGCGTGACCAGCACCGCGCGATACTGCGGCATGCCGCCTCCAGGGGTAAATCACCAGCACATGACCCGCCCCCAGACCCGTGATCATAACGGGCAGCGCGGGCCCGGCGGCACAATGAGGCCCATGGCCGCCATCCCGGAATCCACCCGCAACTCGATCACCTTGCGGCTGCTGGACCACGCCGAAGCCCACTGGCCCCAGCTCACCCGGGTGAAGGTCACCTACCGCGGTGCCTTCGGCTACGTCACCGGCGTGCTCCGCAACGGCGAGAACATCCCGCTATGCCGCCTGCGCTACGGCGGCTCGGCCCATTCGTTCGGCTTCGCGATCTACTCCGCAGCCCACGACCGCTACCAAGACGCGATCCTGCGCACCGGTCTCCCCACCGGCACCCCGCAAGAAGCCCTCGACACCGCCTGCACCATCCACCTCGCCGGGCTCGGCCACGAGCCAGACCCGTGACCCCGGCCCCCAACCCCCGACGAACTTACGGGCTCACCCACTTAGCCCGAAGTTACTTGCCCTTGGTATCCGAAACTGCATTGTGACCTGCGGAGACGCTGGGCCGGGCAGCTGCCGTTCTGTCTACAAGAATCCGCTGGTTCTTCAGCCCTATCACTTTCAACCGAGTTATGGAGTTTCTGTCTACATCAGGAGGCCCATCTTGGGGAGTTTTCCCAGCTCAAAGGTTGTTTGCGGCCGACACGCTGACGTAACTCCAGCTTAGCCACCCCGGACCGTGTCAATCTGGTGTGGTTCGGCCCGGCGAACAGCGGGTCCGCGTCGGCGCCGACGCCGGGATGCCGATCGCGGTGGTTGAGATAGTCGTCGACGAGCTGGGCGGTCGGCTCCATCGCGGGCACGTACCGGATCTTGGAACCCTTCCCGCGGATTACCACCGTCATCGGGCTGCCGCGGCGGATGTCAGCGACGTCGAGGTCGCAGAGCTCCTGGACGCGGGCGGCGGTGTCGTAGGCCAGGGCGAGCAGGACGGTGTCCCTGACAGCGCGTGCGCTGGCCGTACCAGGTTCGGCGAGCAGCGTTTTGACCTCGTCGCCGGTCAGGTGGTCTAGCTGCGGGGCCGGGGTCTTTTTCTGCCGGATCGCGAGGACCTGGGTGACCTGGTCGAGATGGTCGGGCTGCTCGACGGCGGTGTAGCGGCAAAACGACTTGATCACCGCCAGGCGCTGGTTGCGGGTGGCGGCCGAGCAGCCCCGCTCGGCCTCCAGCCAGTCCAGGAACCGCAGAACCCGGGGCCGGTCGATGTCGGCCAGGCGCAGCTTCTCCGGCGGTATGCGCTCAGCGTCCCTGAACCAGGAAATAACCTGCGGGTTCGGCTGGAACAGCGGGATGTGTTCCACGTGCTGGCCACCAAGCGCAACGACACCGTGCCGACCGGCACGGTGCTGGACGCGCGTCGATGAGCTGATCGCCGCGCTGCCCGAGTGCGCCCGGCAGCGCCGCTCCGTCGGCAACGGCGCGCATGGGCCCCGGATCTATGACTGGGCCCGGGTCTCTATCAGGTCGCTGCACCCCCCCGCCCGCGGGCCTGCGGATGAGATTCCCGGGGATCTCATCCGCCTGACCCACCCGCAATCCGCACGGACATGAGACTGTACCTATCCCCCGACCCCCATGGGCGGTAGCTCCTGCAGGCGCCATAGAGCAAGTTGGTTCGGATCTACCTCACCACCGTCGGGGAGCATCTCGATCGGTTCGGGAAACTCAAACGGTGGCAGGCGCAAATTGAGACAACGGTACCGTTTGCCTGTGAACTGGTTCACGTTATGCCGAACCTCAGGATAGGTATTAAGCAGTAGCCAGGTGGCCCCAGTGCTGCGGAAGTTCTCCAGAATCATCGCGCACTCCTGGAAGGAGACATGCACCAAGCAGTCTCGGCACAGAATCACGTCGGCACGTGGCAGTATGTCGCGAGTCAGGTCAGCGACAGTAAACTGGCGATGCTCTCCACCAAAACGCAGTTCGTTGCTTTCGATCACGCTCGGCACGATGTCCACACCGTAATAGTCCTCGATCGGTAGTTCGATGTGCTGCATCCAGTTCCAGTCGCCGCAGGGAGCGTCGAGGACCGACTGGGCACCGAGACGCGACAGTACGTCCGGCAAACGCTCGCGTACGTTATCCGTCGCCCGCAGCTCAGATCCGGTCCCGGACCCAGATTCGCTACTACCCCATGCAGCCGTGTCGTAGACCTGCGTAAACAAGGCCTGGCGTGACTGCTGTCGCCAGCGCAGATCATGCAACCTGCTCCAGCGTGTGAAAGGAACCAGCAGCCGTCTGCCCACCGCCCCACGTAGGAGACTGGGATCGCGTACCACTTCGCCAAGCCGAGACGTGCGCGTGGCCATATGCAACTCCTTAGAAGTATTCACCACTGCTCGCTACCTCGGTGACCAGGCTGTCGGGGGTGAGATCGAGCCGGTCGATCATCGCTTCCGCGTACCGCCTGGCGTGCGCCACCCACGAGTCGGAGTACGACGAGAAATACGCGTAATCGGAAAAGATGTGCTCGCCCGACACGTAAGCGGGAAGCTGGACCAGCAGACATGATGCACACAGGCGCACATGGAGCGGGTAGAAGGTTTCCGGGCCGTCCAGTTGCTCCGCGGCGACGTAGCTCTCACAGAGCGGGGACATCCCCAGGTCTACGAACCTATGCGTAAGGCCCGCGCCGCACAGGCGGCATGTTTGCAGCAATGAAATGTTCCCCTTCCCGGGGCTGGGAGTCCGTTAAGGGACGAGCCGTGCCGGGCGGCCAATTGGCCCCCGGAATAGGAGACCTGCGATGACCCGGTCCTGATACAACCAGCCGCGGCCTTCCATAATTGAGCTGCGGTTAAACCGGAGTTGCCGTAGCTCTCCGTAGATATTACTTGACTTAAAGTGCCGAAACTCGTCAGCTTGCGCCGGTTGCCGTAGCCACGAAATTGTGCGTGTCGCTCCGTGTCCGTCAGGGCATTCGCGCTACGATCGAGGTTATGGTGGCTCGTGGCGGGGCGATGCATGTAGCCCGGAACCGGCGGACGTATACGGCAAAGTCCGGTGAGCAGCGGATGTATGGGTCGGTCCTGGTGCGCCGCACCTACCGGGATGGCGGCAGGGTCCGGCATGAGACGCTGGCGAACCTGTCCGCGCTGCCGACCGAGACGGTGTCCGCGATCGAGGCCACCTTGAAGGGAGAGCGGCTGGTGCCGGCCGCACAGGCAGTGAGGATCACGGCCGCGGCGCCGCACGGGCATGTCGCCGCCGTGCACGCGGCCGCGGTACAGCTGGGCCTGCCCGCGCTGCTGGGCCCGGCGGGCCGGTCCCGGGACCTGGCCCTGGCCCTGGCCCTGATCATCTCCCGGGTGGTCCGGCCGGGCTCCAAGCTGTCCACCCTGACCTGGTGGAACGACACCACAGGCGCAGCGTCCCCTCGAGATTCACTGACAACGTCGCCGCTGGGTTGAGGTGACCGAGCGGGTCATTGGACAGCGCCGCGAGACAGATCACAGCGTCGTAGTCGGTCCGCTGGCCGATTACGACGTCCCTAATGTCGCGCGGGGGTCGCCCGCGGATGTCCTCCGGGGCGGGTCCGAGATCGCACCCCTCGTACAAGCCGAGGTCGAGTCCATCGACCTCGTGCCCGGCCGCGCGCGGGAGGGGAACGAGAACGGCTCCGATGAAGCCACGATCGCCCGCAACGAGGACCCTCATCGTTTGCCCCTCAGTCTCTGGAAACGAGTTGCGCGGGGCGGCGAGACCGCGACCCGGCAACTCGCATGACCCGAGACGGCCCGGTCCTGATACATCCCGGGGCGACGTGACTCATAATCAGGCCGCCGAATTGGATAGACCTCGCAACTTATCTATCACTGTGCGTCGATTGCGTCTCCTGGTCCTGGCGAGATCACAGCGTTAGGAGGCGTTCGTCGTATCACGGCCATCCGCTCGGCGCTCATGTGCACACGGCTCCCGGCGCGTGCGAACCAAATGACGAACCAGGGGAGGTGACGCGATGAAGGTTGCGGTGGTCGGTCTTGGCTATGTCGGTGCGGTGACGGCAGCCTGCGTGGCCTGTGATGGCCATGACGTGTGGAGAGTTGACGTTGATGCCGTCAAGGTCGATGAGATCTGCGCCGGCCGTAGCCTGGTGGCAGAGCCGGGTCTGGAGGCGCTCGTCACGCAGGCGGTGACGGGCGGCACGCTGCTCGCGACAACGTCTTGCCGTGACGCTCTGGACGGGGCCAATGCGTTGCTGGTATGCACCGGGACGCCATCGACGGCACGCGGCAGCACAGACTTCTCCTACCTGCGGCGCGCCGAGGACGATATCGTTGAGGCGCCGCGCCTGATGATGCCGTCGGCGTCCGGTCAGCACAGCGTCGTCATCCGCGGCACCGTGCCCCCGGGGACTGCCCAGGACCTGGTGGCCCCAACGCTGACCGGCGGCCTGACCGACACCGGGATCACGATCGGGGCCGCGATGTGCCCGGAGTCCCTCCCGGAGTCCCTCCGGGAGGGCTCCGGGATCGCCGACTTCTTCGCCTCGCCTTACCTTGTCGCCGGCACCCGCGACCCCCGCGTCGCCGAGGCTGTCACCCGCCTGTTCGGCTTTCTCGATCAGTCGGCGCGGGTGGTCGACATCCGTCGGCGAGGCGGTCAAGTACGCCTTCAACTCCTTTCACGCCACCAAGGTGTCTTTCGCCAACAAGGTGCCGCGGCCGCTGCGGCTGCTGGACGTGGACTCCCGCACGGTCATGTCCTCGTTCTGCGAGGACCAGGTCCTCAACATCCCACCCGCCTACCTGCGCCCCGGCTTCGCCTTCGGCGGGTCCTGCCTGCCCAAAGACCTCAGGTCGCTGCTGCACCTGGCCCGTATGAACGGTGCGGATCTGCCGCTGCTCGCCGGCTCGCTGGCCACCAACGAGCTGGTGATCAACGAAGTCGCGAACCGTGTCCTCGCGTCGGCCGCCCGCGCCGTCGCCCCTGCTCGGCTTGAGTTTCAAGATGAACACCGATGATCTGCGTGAGAGCCCAAACGTGGGCCCTCGGGCGAGCGAACGAAAGGAGAAATCAGTGGCACAAACCCAAACGCGAGTCCTCGTCACAGGTGCAGGCGGCTTCATTGGGCACCACCTTGTTACGTACCTCAAGGGGCGTGGCTACTGGGTGCGCGGCGTAGACCTCAAGTACCCCAACTATGTCGATGTCAATGCAGACCAGTTCGAAATCAGAGACCTTCGCCGCTGGGACGAGTGCATCGCTGCAACGCGCAACATCGAGCAGGTTTACGCGCTCGCTGCAGACATGGGTGGCATGGGCTTCATATCGGCCAACCACGCCCTTATTTTGCACAACAATGCGCTGATCAATCTCCACACGCTCGAAGCCGCTCGTCTCAATGGCGTGTCGCGCTACCTCTACACGTCGTCTGCATGCATCTACCCTGAGCACCTTCAGGCAGACGCGAACGTCACGCCGCTCAAGGAAGACGACGCTTACCCGGCCGATCCGCAAGACGCGTATGGCTGGGAGAAACTCGTTACCGAGAAGCTCTGCGAGTACTACACGTCTGACTATGGCCTCGAGACCCGCACGGTCCGCTTCCACAACATCTACGGCCCGTATGGGACGTATGACGGTGGGCGTGAGAAAGCTCCCGCAGCGATGTCTCGAAAGGTAGCGACCGTCAGCGACGGCGGCTCGATCGAGATCTGGGGCGACGGCGAGCAGACCCGTTCGTTCTGCCACGTCAATGACTGCGTCGAGGGCGTCTATCGCCTCATGCAGTCCGACTACCGCGAGCCGCTCAACCTCGGCACCGAAGAGATCGTCACGATCAATGACCTGGCGCGCAAAGTCATCGCTGTGTCAGGTAAGAACGACATCAGCTTCAAGCACGTCGAGGGACCGATGGGTGTGCGAGGTCGTAACTCAGATAACAGCCGCCTACGTGAGGTTCTCGGCTGGGAGCCCGAGATCACCCTCGACGAAGGCCTGGTCGCCACGTACCGCTGGATCGAGAAGCAAGTACAGGCCAGCAAGTCCCGCGCTGAGATCCACGTGCAGGACATGGCGTCGGTCTAAGAAGATAACAAGGCGGAGCAATGAGCGACCGATCTTCCGAGATTCCTCGTGTCGACGTCCTTGGCGTTGGTATCAGCGCCGTCGATCTCGACTCGGCTACCGCCGAGATCCGCCGTTGGGTCGAAGAGAAAGAAAAACACTACGTCTGCGTCACGGGCGTGCATGGGGTCGTAGAGTCGCAAACTTTTGAAGATCTCCGCGAAATACACAATCGATCGGGTCTTACCGTGCCTGATGGTGTCCCCATGGTATGGTCCGCGAGATACGCAGGCGAGAAGACCATGCGCCAAGTGCGCGGGGCCGATCTTATGCTCAGAGTTCTGATTGAGGCCAATGATCGAGGATGGAACTCCTTCTTTTACGGCGGAAGACAGGGTGTTCCAGAGCAGTTGGCCGAGCAACTGTCACTCAAGCTGCCTCAGCTGAAGGTGGCAGGGTGCTATTCGCCACCGTTCCGGGAGCTGAGCCCCGAGGAAGACCAGGTGATAGTCGATCTCATAAATGCCTCGGAACCCGATCTCGTCTGGATCGGCCTCAGCACGCCAAAGCAAGAGCGTTGGGCTGCGGCTCACGTAGACCGTCTCGACGCCCGCGCCGTGCTCGCTGTGGGGGCAGCTTTTGACTTCCATGCAGGGCTCATCGATGAGGCTCCTCGCTGGATCCAGGGCTCTGGCTTCGAGTGGCTTTACCGAATGTTCAAAGAGCCGGGTCGTCTGTCGCGTCGCTACATGCGAAACAACCCGCTCTTCGTAATGAAGATTGTTCGTCGACCTCCGAGCATTCAGACGACCTCAAACTAAGCGGACGTTCGGCCACTCAGCCGACGCGCTTTCTGGCCACCCCTTCGTCGCTATCGGGTAGGCGAACGCCGCAGTGGACGCGTAAGCATTCAGCCGTTGACGAATGAGTGATGTTTGTCGGCTCTGTGTGATGGTTTGCGCGCAGGGTTCAGAGCTGGGCGGGTAGGGGTGGCGTCCAGGGGCTGCCGGTCAGGGCGTCGCGGATGGCGGTGAGGATGTCGGCTTCCGTGCTTGGCGGCGGTGGAGATGTAGCCGCGTATCGCGTACCGCTGGCGGGTGGTTTCCTCCGAGCGGAGCCGCCGGCAGATGTTCTGCTGGGTTTTCGCGGGCCGCACGTCGCGTTCAGCGCAAGCTCCTCACCCCGGACGACTTCGAGGACCTCGACGAGCTCGCCGCCCAGATCCTCCCTTCGAAAAGCACTACAACGCCGCCGCCAGGCCCTTCGACTGGAAGTTCACCCGCACCGACCTCAACCGCCTCCTGGTACGCATCAGACAGCACGACCGGCACGCACCGCAGCCGCTGGCCGCATGAACCCCGACGAATTAACGGGCGCGACCACTAGTAGTACTTTGTTAAGTCTGGTATGGCTGGCGGGTTCTGCGGTGTTGTCCCGGCATGACCCCTCAGGAAATCGCGGAGGTCCGGCCCCGGCTGCTGGGTTTCGCCGCGGAGATGCTCGGCTGGCTGCCGCGGAAGGATCAGCGGGCGGCCGGGGAGCTGTATGTGCGAGGGCTGCTGACGGATGGGCGGCGTAAGTCGATGCAGCCGATGGCCGAACGGCTGGGGGTGGACCATCAGCGGCTGCAGCAGTTCATCACGTCCTCGACCTGGGATTACGCCGGGGTGCGGCGGAATGTCGCGCGGTGGTTCGCGGCCAGCCAGCCGGTGGAGGCGCTAGTGATCGATGACACCGGGTTCGGCAAGGACGGGACCGCGTCGCCGTGCGTGGCCCGGCAGTATTCCGGCACCCTGGGCAAGGTCGGCAACTGCCAGGTTGCCGTCAGCGTGCACCTGGTGAACGAGCGCGCCTCCTGCGCGGCGGACTGGCGGCTGTTCTGCCCGCAAAGCTGGACGACGCCGCGCTGACCGACCCGGTCGCGGCGGCCGCGGCCGCCCGCCGCCGGGTGCGGGCGGGCGTCCCCGATGCGGTGCGCCATACCGAGAAGTGGCGGCTGGCGCTGGAGATGATCAACGGCATGACGGACCCGGGCGGATGGGGCGTCCCAGAGCAGATCACTGCCGCTGGCGGTGCCCGGCCGGTAGTGGCGGCCGATGCCGGCTACGGCGAAAGCGCCGCCTTCCGGGTGGAACTGGACGCCCGCGGCTAGCAGTACGTGATCGCGGTCAAGGGCAGCGCCAGCGCCCGGCCGCCCGGCGCCGTCCCCGAAACACTGGCCTATGGCGGGCTGGGGCGGCCCAGCGTCCCCCGCTACCGCACCGCCCCGGTCAGCGTGCGCCAGCTCGCCATCGCACACGCGGACCAGGCCGCCCCGGTGACCTGGCGGCGGAACACCAAGACCACCCGGGGCAACCCGGACGCTGCCATGACCAGCCATTTCATAGCGGTCCGGGTCCGGGCACCAGCCCCGGCGAGCCCGCCTGCGGTTCAGCCCCGAACCACCCATCGCGGACTCGCGCTGGCCCACTGACCAGCAACACCTCTCCACGTTTCCCCGTACCTACCTCTGCACGGCAGGGAGTACGCCGATACTGACCCTGATACGGCTTGTGATCAACGTGTCACCATTCGCCACGGGCCGGGCACTGAGGCACGGAACTCCCAGAAGTTAAGGGCAGTGGCTGTATCACGGCACTCCCCTCGAACGCTCTAGTTGGGGAGGCATCGGCCGTATGCGAGGGAGACCCGATGAGCGAGCAGGCCCTGGACCTGAGGAGGTCGGCGCAGATTGTGCGGCGACACAAGCGTCTCATGGGTCTGCTGGTGGTCCTCGGGATCCTCGTTGGCGGCGCAGCTTACATCGTGTTCGCCCCGCCGATGCTCACGAGTACCGCGCTGGTGGCGCTCCCGCAAGACTCAAACGCTCAAGCGGGCGCACTCGTAGCCGCCGAGGGCGGGGCGGATCCCTATACGGCGACCGAGCGGATAGTTGCGACCAGTAATACAGTGCTTCTTGACGCACTGCCTAATGTCAGCCCTGCCATGTCGCTCGATCAGCTTCGCCGCGACATTCAGGTGGCAAGCCCGACCCCCTATGTCATTTCGGTAAGCGCGAAAGGTAAAGTGGCCGCCGACGCGGAGACAACGGCCAACGCCGTCGCGCGGAGCTACGTCAGCTATGTCGGTTCGGGAACGAGCTCGACGCGCGTGTTGGCGCAATTGTTCGAGCCTGGCCACGGACGCGACGGGCGCGCCACTAAAGCCGCTTATCCTCTATCTCCTCGCCGGCGCGGTATCAGGGGCACTGATTGGAGTCATCATCGCCCTCGCGATCGGCCGCAGCGACCGGCGCCTGCGAGACCGCGACCAGATCGCCGATTCGATCGGCGTTCCCGTCCTGGCATCGGTTTCCGTCGTTCACCCGTCCGATGCAGCAGATTGGCTGGAACTCCTTGGTGAATATGACCCCGGGGCCGCCGACGCCTGGCAGCTTCGCAAGACCCTCCACCAACTGGGCCTTGGGGCCGCGGATCCCTCGGACCCTCGGCTTGGCGGCGGTTCCTCGCTCGCGGTGCTCTCGCTGTCGACCGACCGAAAAGCTCTCGCGCTCGGCCCGCAGCTAGCTGCTTTGGCCGCCGCCCTGGGAATTTCCACCGCACTCGTCATCGGTCCTCAGCAGGACGCGAACGCTGCGGCTACGCTGCGCGCCGCATGTGCCGCAACGGTGCCACCGAAGCGGTCGGGGCACCTGCGGGTCGCCGTGAGCGATGACGAACACGCTGGCCAACGACTGGGCGCCGCACTGACTGTCGTCGTTGCGGTTGTCGACGGCAAGGCCCCGCGGTTCGCTGCCACGATGCGCACCACATCGACGGTGCTGGGCGTCTCGGCCGGCGCGGCAACAGCAGACCAACTGGCCCGCGTCGCGCTGAGCGCTGCCGTCGACGGTCGTGAGATTGCCGGAATCCTGGTCGCGGATCCTGACCCGGCGGATCGCACGACCGGCCGTATGCCGCAGGTAGCGCGGCCTGGGCAACGGAGGACGCCGACGCGCCTGACCGACACAACGACGGAGATAAGACATTGAGCGACCGATACCGGCCAATCATGCCGTCCCGCAATGGAGACGGTAACGCGCTGGGTGGGCTCGGAGCCTACGAGGACTCCGCGGTTGCCGAGGACCGGTCGGCAGATTTCGTGCCCAGCCTGGTAAGCCTGGGATTTCTCAAGGCAGCCTTGCGGCGCAGTGCACGGTTCTTGTGCCTCGCTGCCGTCGCCGGGTTGATCGCCGGCTTGGGAGCATATCTGGCGACCCCCCATCCCTACCATGCGTCGACAACGCTCCTATTGCCGCTCCCTCCCAATTCGGATACCAGTATGCAAGCGCTGAGTAACGAGATCATGGCGGACAATCTCGCCACTGTGCAGAGCCGGTCCGTGGCCGGGCTCGCGATCCGCAATCTTGGGCTTCGGCAAAGCGCCGGCAGCTTTCTCTCGTCGTACTCAGCCACTTCCGTCAGCGACCGGGTGCTTTTCATTACTGTCAGCGCATCATCGAGCGATCAGGCGGTGCTGCGGGCTAATGCCGTAGCCTCGGCATTCTTGCAGGTTCGGGCGGATGAACTGCTGAACGAACAGGAGCTGACGCGTGAGTCACTTGAGCAGCAGATCGGGCAGGTCGAGCAAGACATCAGCTCTCTCAACGGGCAGATCGGCCGACTGTCGGCTGAATCGGTCTCACCCGCACAGAAGTCTCAACTCAGCAGTCTGCAGGCCAAACGTTCCCAGGTGACCACCACGCTGACCGCCCTTAAGCAAGAGCTTGTCAGCGAACAAACAAACACCCAGCCCGCCATTGCGGCGGACGCGGGGGGCGCCGTGGTGCTGGACGATGCCACCCCGTTGCCACACTCGTGGCTGAAGCCCCTGCTTCTTTACGCGCTGATCGGACTTGTCGCGGGCGTCGTGCTGGGTGTAGGTGTCGTCCTGATCCGGGCGCTCGTGTCCAACCGGCTACGTCAGCGTGACGACGTTGCGCAAGCGCTCGGCGCCCCCGTGAAGCTCAGCGTGGCCCGCGTGCGGCCGAGCCGGCGGGCCGCCGCCGGTGACCCTAACATCCAGCGGATGGCCGCGTACCTGGACCGAGCCGTGCCGGCAGACTCCGGCCACGTCGCCGCCCTGGCGGTCGTTCCCGTCGACGACCCGCGGGCTGCGGCACTTTCCCTGGTGTCACTGGCCCTGTCCCGAGCGCAGCAGGGCGAACAGGTTGTCCTAGCCGACCTCGTCACCGGCGCGCCCGCGGCGAGGCTACTGGGCTTCCACGAACGCGGGGTCAGCATGGTGAGCGGGCACAACAACCGCCTTATTCTGGCGGTTCCCGAAGGGGATGACGTGCTACCGCCCACCGGACCGCTCGGCCGTACGCAGGTGCAGGGCTCTCCCTTCACTGACGCGGTGACCGCTGCCTCCGCCCAGGCGAACCTTTTGCTCACCCTGGCCACCCTCGATGTCTCCCTCGGCGGTGACCACCTTTCGACGTGGGCGACCGATGCCGTCGCGGTCATCACCGCGGGCCGTTCGTCGTGGACGACGATAAGCGCTGTGGGCGAGATGATACGGCTGTCCGGGACGCGCCTCGTCTCCGCGGTACTCATCGGAGCGGACCACAGCGACGAGAGCCTCGGCGTGACATACACGCCCGACAGCCATGAAGTGGACCTGGCCGGAGATTTGTAAAGGCTGCACATGTGCATATAAACATAACTGTATCTGTTATTAGCCCGATACTCGCCGTGGAACACCTTTTCATCTGTTCCGCACGCCGCGGCGAAGGGGACCCGTGACACGGGCCACAGCGCATCGTGCCGGCAAGATTCGGAAGTACCCAAGAGCGAATCCCGCCGAGCTGGGGGCAGGCGGGCCGACGTCTTGGCTGGGGTCTCGCGGACCAGGCGATGTCCAACGTGAGCAACTTCGCTGCGAGTATTTATGTGGCCCGCACGCTGGGGGCCACGCAGTTCGGTGCCTTCAGCCTTGCGTACGTGACCTACTCGGTCTTGCTTAACGCGTCCCGCGGCCTTGCCACCGACCCGCTGATGGTCAGGTTCAGCGGTAGGAACCTTCCGACCTGGCGGCGTGCCGCCGCGAACTGCTCGCGGGCCGCCTCGGCCCCCGCCACGCCGGTTTCCAGCAGGTCGAGGTCAGCGGCCGCGTTGACCTGCGCAGCGTGCTCAGCGTCCCCGGCGCGACGACCACCAGCCATGACATAAAGATGCATGGCCATCTACGCTGCTCATCCCTAACCCTAAACTATTAATGTCAGGACATCGGGGGGTGACACGCCCGTTGTCGGCCGCATGATCATCACGCTCACCGGTTCGGCCCGGCGGCCCGTGACCGCGCGATCCACGACGCGACGGTCAGCACCGTGCTGGCATCCCACCCCGCCAGCCAGCCCAGGATCCGCAGATCCCAGGATCCGCAGATCCCAGGCGCCCAGCTCGATCTCGGCCAGCACGCCGGCCAGGATCTCCGCCTGCACGGCCTCCGGCACGAACCTCGCATGGACTGCAAACTGTCACCAACCAGCGGTCTGGTTGTGAAGGCCGCCCCGGATGTATCAGGACCGGCCCGTCGCCGATCCTCTGAGTTGTATGGTCGCCTGGCCGCCCCGGTCCAATCTCGTCTCCAAAATCTGAGGGGTGGGAATGAGGGTTCCGCGTGAGACCGGCGGGCAGCTCCCGATGCCGGGCTTCGAAGAGCGCCCCCGCACGTGGACGAGCGCAGCCGTGTGGTGGCTGTGGCACCTCCGGTCGGCGTGCGGCCCCTTGTGGGCGGACCTGCGCGAGCATCGGCGTACCTGAATCCCCGGTCCGACTACGAGGTGTGATGGTGCGGCTACAGCCTGAAATCAGGGGACAGGGACGTGAGATTAGGGGATGAATAAAATGAACGCGGTGCCCCGGCTGAGCATTGGGCTTCCGGTCTACAACGGCGAGAACTACCTCGCCGAGTCGCTCGACGCCCTGCTCGGTCAGAGTTACGAGGATTTCGAGCTGATCATTTCGGATAACGCCTCGACCGACGGCACCGCCGACATCTGCCGTCGTTACGGGAAGCTGGACTCCCGGATCCGCTATATCCGCCAGCCGCGCAATGTCGGCCTCGCTCCCAACCACAACGTCGTCCTCGCGCAAGCCAGGGGCGAGCTGTTCAAGTGGGCTTCCTACGACGACCTCTACGCCCGGGACCTGCTGAAGTGCTGTATCGAAGCGCTCGACGAGTACCCGCGGGTCGTGCTGGCCCACTCCTGGACGGCCATGATCGATAGCTCGGGAGCCGTCACGAAGGCGGACGCGTACTCGCTGGCCACGGCCTCCATGCGGGCGCCGGAGCGGTTTCGGAGCATGCTGTTCGACACCGGGAGCGATGACAGCGAGGGTGTCATCCGGGTCAAGGTTCTCCGCCAGGTCTCGCCCTACAACAGTTACCAGCGCTCGGATCGGACCCTGACCGCCGAAATCGGCTTGCACGGCCCGTTCTACACGATCCCGGATTGGCTGTATTTCCGGCGCGACCACCCCGAGGCGGCAGTGCGGGCGTATCCGAAGGTGCAAACCTGGTGCGCGAACCTGGACCCGCGCCGGGCGGCCCGACTGCGCAACCCGGCTGTTCGCCTGTATGCGGAATACATCTGGGCCTACGTCGCGGCGATCCGGCGCGCGCCGCTGTCGCCCGCGGACCGGCATGAGTGCTACCGCCACTTGGCGGGGTATGTGGCTAATCGCGCCGTCTCGGTGGCTGGCCGCTCTCTTCTGGGGCACGGCCGCCCGCCCGCGGAGCAGGCTTCAGCTCCGCAAACTGCTATCTCGGTAGATACGCTCGTGGCCGGCCGGGGATCTTCGTGAACATAACGGGATTCACCGGCAGGCGTGAGCATCCCATGGTCGCTGCTCCCCGGGTCGGCCTGTTCGGCTGGCTCGGCTCGGGCAATATCGGCAACGACGCCTCGATGGAGTCCGTGCTCAGGTACCTCAGTGCTGATCATCCCGACGCCATCCTGGACGCCATGTGTATGGGGCCGGAGAGGCTGAAAGGCAAGTACGGCATCGAGGCCATCCCTCTGCTCTGGTACCAGAAGTATGAGCAGCAGGCATCTGGCGTGACGGCGATCGCGCTGAAGGTGCTAGGGAAGGGGATCGACGCATTCAGGACAGCGTCCTGGATCCGTCGGCACGATGTGGTGATCGTGCCCGGCATGGGGATCCTTGAAACGAGCCTTGCGGGGCGGCTGTGGGGGTGGCCGTACCAAATGTTCTTGCTCTGCGCATCCGGGAGAATCTTCGGGACGAAGGTTGCGCTGGTCAGCGTGGGGGCAAACATCACAAATCAGTGGCTGACGCGATGGCTATTCAAGTCTGCCGCCCGGCTGGCCTTCTACCGGTCCTATCGCGACATCGGATCGCGTGACGCGATACGGCAACGAGGTCTCGACACCGCGCAGGATCACATTTATCCCGACCTTGTGTTCGGCATTCCCACGCCGCCCTACGACCCCGGTGACGCGCAGACCGTCGGCGTAGGTGTGATGGCGTACTACGGCACCAACGACGATCGCAGGCAGGCTGGCGAAATCTATGCCTGTTACGTCGAGAAGATGAAATTCTTCGTCCGGTGGCTGGTCGATAACGGTCGCAGGATCCGACTGCTCGTGGGGGACACGTCCGACTATAGTGTGGTGCAGGAAATCCTGACCGACCTGCGGGCGCACCGGCCCAATCTCGAGGAATCGTGGGTCGTCGCGGAACCCGTGTCTTCGTTTGCGGAATTGACGCAGGCAATGGCGCCCGTCGGCACCGTCGTCGCTACTCGTTATCACAACGTGATGTGTGCGCTCAAGCTCTCCAAGCCGACCCTGTCGATCGGCTACGCCGTAAAGAACGACGTCCTGATGGCGGATATGGGGCTGTCGGAGTTCTGCCAGTCCGTCCGCTCGCTTGACGTCGGCCGGTTGATCGAGCAGTTCACGGAGCTGGAGAGCTGTTCAGCGCAGCTGCGGCGAACGATGCGGGAGCGTAACATGGCGAATGCGCGGCTTCTCGACGACCAGTTCGCCACGTTGTCCGCCGTGCTCTTTCCGGCACAGGAACAGGCTGGTGCCGCGGCCGATCAGCCGCAAGCACGCAGGGGTGCCCGTTGAAGGCGCGATGTGGTTTCCAGCGATTGTCGGCCCATTCCTGGCTCTTCGAAGTTAATCGGGATGGCGTAGCGGCCTGCTGACGGATCCTGGCGACTGGGCAGGACTGGCGTGTCGCTGCATAAGAGTGCCAGCGGCTTTCAAGATAATGGTTCTTTCCACGGAAACATGATCATCAGGAAGCCACGGGCACGTGCGGGGCGTACGATCACGGGTGTCATTCCCGCGGGTGTCATCCCGGAGTCGTGAGGGATCCTGAGTGCTTACCTCTGGCGGGGCTAGGGATCCAGAATGACGGCGTCAGGATCGAGGACCATTTGGACTGGTGGCACCAGGCATGGGTGATCACTGCCCCCATCAGATCCACCCGACCGGTGATGGGCGCGCCCGAGTAGGGAGAGCTGTCATGCTGACACCTGCGGCCAGGCAGGTGGAAGAACACGCTAAGGCGCCTTAATGCTGACCGATGAGGTACCTGACCGGCCCGAGATGGCGCAAGCCAGCCGGCGAGCGGTCCGTCGCAGGCACCGGCGCAGACTGGCGGCGGCGCTGATGATCCTGGTCGCCGGAGTGTGCGCGGCATCGGGCCGTCTTTTCATCTGGCCGGCTAGGGCATGCCAGTGCGCGTGGACGCCATCGTCGTGCTGGGCGGTCCAGGGGATCGGCTGGGTAAGGGCCTGGAGCTGGCACATCAGGGCCGGGCGCCCGTCCTCGTCGTCTCGGAGGGCCTGCCGCAGACGATTCCCGCCAGCTTGTGCGAGCCGCAGGGCCAGGCCCTGAAGGTGATCTGCTTCCAGCCTGAGCCGGGCACGACGCAGGGGGAGGCCGAGTTTATCGGCCATCTCGCCAGGCAGTACCGCTGGCGGTCTGTGGTGCTGGTGACCACGCCCGACCAGGACACCCGCGCGCGCCTCAGGTTCGGGCGCTGTTTCACCGGCCCCGTCTATGTGGTCACCACCCCGCTGTCCGCATCCCAATGGCCTTATGCGATCGCCTATCAATGGGCGGCAACCTTCAAGGCGCTAGTCCTGCAGCGAAGCTGCTGACCGGCAGGCATGATCATCCCTGCGTCGGCGCCCGTGGCTTCTGCCCGTGTACCATCGACGGCGGATCCTTCCAAAACTTGCTCCCCGCCGCGTTCAGGTGCCAAGTGCGATCCGGGGCGACTTCTTTCCAACCCAAATTATGGTAGTACCTTCTTGCAGTCGATCCATCACTTTACGCTAAGAATCTCTCCGCTTGTGCGGAGATCACAGCCTTTGACGGTGTTCGTGGTATCAGGGCCACCCGCTCTGCGCTCATATGCACACGGGGCTGACGGCCCCTGCGCGAGCGAACCAGGTGAGGTGACGCGATGAACGTTGCGGTGGCCGGTCTTGGCGACGTCGGCACGGTGACGGCAGCCCGCGTGACATCCAATGGCCATCGTGACATCTAATGGCCATGACGTCTGGGGAGTCGACGTTGACGACACTGCCAAGGTCGATGAGAGATCTGGGCCTTGGCCAGGTGGCAGCGCCGGGTCTCGCTGAGGGGTCGGCTGGTGTTCCCGATCCCCGCGCTTGAGGTCATCTGACATGGGGTGTGAATCGTGAAGGTCGTCCTGTTCTGCGGTGGCCTCGGGACGCGGATGCGTGATGGCGTCGCCAGCGCTCCCAAGCCGATGGCGATGATCGGGGAGCGCCCGCTGCTGTGGCACGTCATGCGCTACTACGCCCATTTCGGGCACACCGATTTCGTGCTCTGCCTCGGTTACGGCGCCTCGGCGGTCAAGGATTTCTTCCTGACCTACGACGAGACGAGGTCGAACGACTTCGTCTTGGAAAACGGCGCCCGCGAGGTGAAGCTGTTCAGCACCGACATCTCCGACTGGCGGGTCACCTTCGTCGACACCGGCCTGAACTCCCCGATCGGCGAGCGGCTGCGCCGGGTCCGCCGCTTCGTCGAGGACGAGCCGATGTTCCTGGCCAACTATGCGGACGTCCTCACCAATGCGCCGCTGCCCGACATGATCGGGCGGTTCGGCGCCAGCGGCGCGGTGGCCGGCCTGCTCGCGGTACCGCCGCAGTCGTCGCACCACGTGGTGGATATCGGCGAGAACGGGCTTATCACCCAGGTGACTCCCATGCAGGACCTGCGCCAGTGGGAGAACGGCGGCTACTTCGTGTTCCGGCCACAGATCTTCGATGACCTCAACGAAGGCGAAAATCTCGTCGAGCACGCGCTGGCGCGGCTGGTCCCCCAAGGAGGCGTCCTCGCCTACCCGTACAAAGGGTACTGGTCGCCCGCCGACACGGTGAAGGAACGCGCGCAGCTGGAGGAGATGTACCACCGGGGGAACTGCCCCTGGATGGTCTGGGACGAGGAACGGTCGGGCCTGACCACGACGGCCGGCGGCGCCTTGCCCGAGCCCGGCGGCGACAAGAGCTCCCCGCCGCTGCCCATGTCGGCGACGCGGTGATCCGCATGCTGCCATTGCACCTGAACAAGACGCGCTCGCCCGGCTGGCAGATGAAGGGAAGATGATGGCGTTTTCCGACACGGGGAAGCTGATGGCCTCTCCCGAGACGAAGAGCTTCGCCGCGTCCAACTCCCACCTGTCGGCCGTTCACTCCCTAATTCCCGGCGGCGCGCACACTTACGCGAAGGGGGACGACCAGTACCCCGCTGGCATGGCACCAGTGATTGAGCGCGGAGCTGGATGCCGCGTGTGGGACCTCGACGGCAACGAGTACGTCGAGTTCAGCAACGGCCTGCGCTCGACCACACTCGGCCATGGATTCGAGCCAGTGGTGCACGCCGCGCGCAGCCGGTTGGCTGACGGCATGAGTTTCGTCCGCCCTCACCGGATCGAGCGCGAAGCCGCAGAGCGCATAATCGACCTCATTCCGAGCGCAGAAATGGTCAAGTTTGGTCTCAACGGCTCCGACGCCACTACGGCCGCCGTTCGTCTGGCGCGAGCGTACACCAACCGTGAAATGGTCGCCGTCTGCCGGCAGCAGCCGTTCTTCGCCACCGACGACTGGTTCATCGTCACCACTCCTATGTCGGCAGGGATCCCGGCGGCCGCCGAACGCCTCACCGTGCAGTTCTCCTACAACGACCTGCCGAGCCTGGCCCAGCTCTTCGACGCCTTCCCCGGCCAGATCGCCGCGGTGGTGCTGGAAGCCGAAACGGTCGAGCCACCTGCCCCGGGTTTCTTCGCCGGCCTGCGTCGACTCTGCGACAGACACGGGGCGCTGCTTATCCTCGACGAGATCATCACCGGATTCCGGTGGCATGAGCGGGGAGCCCAGTTCGTGTACCAAATCGAGCCAGACCTGTGTACGTTTGGCAAGGGCATGGCGAACGGATTCCCGCTGTCAGCGCTGGCCGGCCGCCATGACGTTATGCGCTTGGGCGGCTACGTCGATGACGTCGACCGCGTCTTCCTCCTGTCGCAGACGTACGCCGCGCAGCCGTGGGCGCTGGCTGCCATGCTGGCCGTCATCGACACCTATCAGCGCGAACAGATCGCCGAGCAGTTGCACCGGATCGGTGGCGATCTGCGTCGCGGCATCGAGGAGGTAGTGGCCGACGCCGGGCTGAGTTCGCACTTCCAGCTGCGAGGGCGTGACTGCAACCTGGTTTATGTGGCACGAGACGATCAGGGGGAGCCCAGCCAGGCGTTTCGCACCCTGGTGCTGCAGGAGCTCGTGGGACGGGCGATCCTTGCCCCGTCGTTCGTGGTGTGCGCTGCCCATGACCCGGCCGCGATCCGCCATACCGTCGATGCGATGGCGGAGTTGATGCCGATATACCGGCGCGCTCTTGAGGACGGCATCGCGAAGGTGCTCCATGGCAGACCGGTCAGGCCGACCATCAGGCGGCGCGGATGAGGACGTGCCCAATCTGGAGGCCGCCTCGGGTCGAGGTGGTGTTGACGAGGGCAGACCGCCGCGATGCACGTGGCCAAGATCCGCAGCGGCTACACGGACAAGGCGGGCCGCCGCCGCGAGTGTGAGTCCCGGTACCTGCGGCGCACCTACCGCGACGGCGGCAAGGTCCGCCACGAGACTCTGGCGAATCGGGCCTACGGCGCTGATGCCTATACTCCCGCGGACGCCGCCCGCGCCCTGGCCTGGAATGGGCCCGCCGATCCCGGCGACTGGCAGGCGGTGCCCGGGCCTTCCGCGACGGGCGCACCCAGACCTGGTACGCCGGCGACCCGACCCTGGGCTGGTGGGGACCGGACGGGCCCCCGGGCGAAGCCCGTCTACGGCCCGTCGGGGTTTTCACAGGAGCGTCTGTATCCCTCAACCCGGGGGACAGCGGTATCAGGGGGGCCGAGGCGATGCTCTTATTAGGGAGGACCGTTCATCCAGATGGGAGCAGCCCATGCCCGCCCCTAGTGTGGTCCGCCTTCGCAGTGCCGCTGGCGCCGCCCGCGACCAAGCCCAGTTTCTGCTCGGGCAGGTGGGGCTCGCCCACTCCAGTAGCCGGCTGACCCGCGACGCCTCGCAATACTGGTCCGGCCAGTCCGGCAACCGCTGGCAGAACGACTCGCATTGGCGCGGCGGGAGCGAGTTCGCCGACTCCGACCGCTGGGCGGCCATAGGCCAGGAGCATCTGCAGTTGTTCCAGCGCTTGCAGCGGACCGTGGATGAGCCCGCACCGTTGAAGAGGATCGTCGACTGGGGATGTGGGGGAGGCGCCAACGCGGTGTCTTTCGCGCCGCTGGCTGAGGAGTTCATCGGCGTCGACGTCGCCGCCGACAGCGTCGAGGAGTCCGCACGGCGGGTAGCCCAGACCTGCTCAACCCCCTTCGTCAGGGTCCTGGCAGACCTGGCACGCCCGGAGGAGGCCATCAGGCACATGCCCCGGCCCTGCGACCTGTTCCTGTGCCTCTACGTCCTCGAACTCGTCCCAACGCAAGCGTATGGGCTGCGCGTCATGCGCGTCGCCTACGACCTGCTCGGGCCAGGCGGACAGGCGTTCGTGCAGATTAAGTACGCCACCGGATCGTGGCGCACCCGGCCGCGGCGGCGCAGCTACCGTTCGGCCGTAGCGGGCACCACCTACCGTATCGAGGAGTTCTGGACGGCCATGGTGGGCATCGGATTCCGTCCCGAGGTCGTCGCACTCGTGCCGAAGAACGACCTCGACGAGCGCTACGCATACTTTCTTCTGTCGAGGTCGTAGACACTCGCACCCTGCGCCACGGCGCAGCACAAGTTTACTCTCATCCCCGGAGAGGAGCGCGTCTGTAACTATGAAGAGATTTCGCCAGAGCTGTATCACGGCCGGGCCCCGGCGAGTCTTGTAGCTGGCGGGACCGGTTCCCCGCTTGACATGCTTCCAAGGTCCCGGGGATGGCAAAATGACAGTTTTGGTCGCAGGTGATCGCGGCCGCATCCGGGACGATTCTGGTTGGGTTAGCACCGTCGGCCAATCGCGCATCGATGCTGTGTCTGCCACCTTATGCGGTGCCCTCGACAAGTCCGGCGGAACGTTCCAGCACGGTGTAGGCCTGGGGCCCAGACAGAGCTGCGGCAGGAGGTGGGACTTCAGGACCAGCGACCCCCTTGCTCCCAGTGCCGACGTTGGCACTTCACTACCGGTCAGAGTGCCGCCTATGTCCGTTGAAGCGGTCAGCTTTAGAGAGGCGGCAGTGCTCAAAAGGTCACGGACTGCGATACTTTGGCGCTTGCGGCACCAGGCGGGGGCTCGTCTTGGCTGGGGTGTCGCAGACCAGGCGGTGTCCAGCCTGACCAACGCTGCGGTCAGCATCTACGTGGTCCACACCCTTGGGGCGGTTCAGTTCGGCGCCTTCACCCTCGCCTACGTGACCTACTCGTTCATGCTCAATGCGGCACGCGGCCTTGCTACTGACCCGCTGATGGTCAGGTTCAGCGGCGCGGACATCCGGACCTGGCGGCGGGCCGCCGCAGCCTGTACCGGGACAGCCACGGTGGTGGGACTGGGGGCTGGTGCCTGCGTGCTCGTGGCGGCCGCGCTGTTCAACGGCACGGCCAGGGCCGCCTTCCTCGCGCTAGGACTGACGTTGCCGGGACTAATGCTGCAGGACAGCTGGCGATATGCGTTCTTTGCGATCGCACGGGGCAGTCAGGCATTCCTCAACGACATGGTCTGGGCATCGGTACTTATTCCGGCCCTGGTCCTCCTGCGAGTGACCGGCCACGCAAATGTCTTCTGGTTTGTTTTGGCGTGGGGCGCATCAGCGAGTGTCGGGGCTGCCGTCGGGCCGCTGCAGGCCCGGGTCGTTCCAAGGCTTTCGGGTGCATGGGGGTGGGTGTCGGATCATCGCGATCTCGGGCCCCGCTACCTTGCAGAGAACACCTCCAACAGCGGCGCGGCCCAGCTGCGTACCTACAGCATCGGCCTCATCGTGGGCCTGGCCGCTGTTGGCTACGTGCAGGCGGCCACCACGCTGATGGGCCCGTTCCTGGTCATCTTTATGGGGATGTCCCTAGTTACGGTACCGGAGGCCAATCGGGTTCTGCGCCGCTCACCGCGGCACCTGGCGTTGTTCTGCCTGGTAATTGGCGGTGCACTCGCTATATCGGCGCTCGCGTGGGGAGTCGTGGTGCTGGTGGCGCTGCCGAGAGGGCTTGGCCACTGGCTTCTGGGCCCGATATGGCGGCCAACCTATCCGTTGGTGCTTCCGTATGTGATTTGCGTCATGGGCGCATGTGTCAATGTCGGCATCAGCGCGGGCTTGCACGCATTGGGGGCAGCGCGGCGGAGTCTGCGCGCCATGGTTCTCACGTCCGCAGCCTTCCTCAGCCTTGGCGTGATCGGGGCGGCATGGGGAGGAGCAATCGGGACGGTGTGCGGCGTCGCGGTTGCGACTTGGATTGGGGTGCTGATGTGGTGGTGGCAGCTGCGCGCGGCGCTACGAGAATCCGGCAAAGTACCTGCTAGTCCGTCATTCTGGTCGAGTCGCCGGTCTGAAGGCCAAGGCAGCGTCAAAGGGGCTTGCCTCCACCGACAGTGGGTCACGTGGCTGCACCGCCAGCCTAACCAACCGAAGGCGCCGCAACTGCTGCGGCCTGATGAAAGTGAGGGCACAGAATGATCTGTATCCAGTGGGCAGCGGCTGCTCTTTTAGACTCAAATGCGTTGGAGTGCACACCACCGGGGCCAATGCCGCCGGGCTGCTTGCCATTTCAGCCGCGCAGTGATTGGGCACCAAGCGATGCGCAGTCGGAGACACGCGATGTGGGCACAGTCCCTATCCGTGGACCGTTGCTTCACGGCTGAAGTCCAGGACCGTCTCACAGGATGGAGCGCGTGATGTCGCAGTCATTCCATGGGCCCTCGCGTAAAGCACGAGTTACTGCCCAGTACGAAAGTGCGCAGGCGGCAGACGAGTATGCGCGCGCGCACGACGGCTCAGCGCCCGCGGGCAGATTCTTCAGGTCGCGGCTACGACTTGTCCAAGACGTCTTGGCGTCATGCCCAGGAGGCGATTTGCTAGATGCGGGGTGCGGTCCGGGGGTCATGGTACTCACCCTGCTCAAGTCCCGCCCGCATGACTTCCGCATCACGGCGCTAGATCAGTCCCCCGCTATGGTCAAATATTGCGCGGACAGTGTGCGGGAAGTCGGCGAGGTACGCGCAATGGTCGGTGAGCTGGAGGCGATGCCCTTGGGTGACGCCAGCTTTGACGTCACTCTTGTCATGGGTGCATTGGAGTATACCAATGTACAGGCGGCAGTCCAGGAGATATCTCGGGTCACCCGTCAGGGTGGTCTGGTCATCGTAACCATGCTCAATCCCCTTAGCCTATACCGACTGACGGAGTGGTTTCTTTACTGGCCTTTGCTCCGGATGGCCGGAGCGATCCAGAGATTTTTCGGTACCCCTGCCGAACGGCGCCGTGGAGCACGCCGCAGCGGCGTACACGCGCTTCCCGCAGGCAAGCTCCAACGATTGTTGAGGCACGTCGGCCTGCAGCCGGTTGACGTTATATATTTCGACGTTACGCCACTCATCCCGCCCTTCGATCGCCTCCCGCGAACGAAGCTTAAGGCCCGACAAACTGCGCATGCACGTACCGTAACTCGTGGCTGGCGCCGCTGGATGGGAACCGCGTATCTCGTCGTCGCACGGCGCTCCTAGTCTCAGTTATTTGTTCCTTGTGCGCGGGACCGCGCGGAACACGAAACCCGCGGCCCGGGCCTTGATCGCCAGATCCACGCCGATCACCAGCTTGGTCCGGAACGCCGGATCGCTCTTCCCTTTCGGGAAGTGGCTGGCCGGGGTATAGGGCACCGCATGCAGCGGGGTATTAGAGCCGCTCGGCAGCCCGCACCGTGGTGACGGTGACTACGCCGTTATTGGTCTTGCCGTACCGGCCCAGCCACTGATGGCCCACGTGCGCGGTCGCCGGATCCGCCCGGAGCAGTTCTAACTAGAATGTATCAGGGCGGGACCGTCGCGGATCTCCTAAGTTGCGGGTGGTCGTTTGGGGCCGCAGGTCCGAACTCATCTCTTCGAACTCTGAAGGCTAGCGATGAGAGGTCGTTTGTGGATGATCGTCGCTGCATCGGAACCGTCCTTGTCTTGTGCTGCATGCAGCCGGGCGCGAGGTCGGCGGAGAATGAACGCGGTTGCCCGGCTGAGCACTGGCTTCCGGTTTGCAACGGCGGGGGAACTACTTTTCTGAGCCCTCTCGATGCCCTGACGGGCGCTGTGGGTCAGTTTGCGGATAGAGCGCCTTGTCGAGCTGGCGATAGAGCGTAGGTACTCGGCGCTGGCGCCGGAAGGGAGGCCTTGTGAACGTCTGTCCTGTCCCACACATCGCCGGTGCACTGTTGTTCAGGCCGACGCCGCACGTGGACGAGCGCGGCTTCTTCTGTCGTACCTTCGATGTGGAGGTGACGCGCGCGGCCGGCATCGACCCGACCGCGTTCGCTCAGGACAGCCTCTCCCGCTCGGTGCGCGGCGTGGTGCGAGGCCTGCACGTGCGGCGCGGGGACGGAGAGGCGAAGCTCGTGCGATGCTCCTACGGCGCGATCTTCGACGTGGTCGTCGACCTGCGGCCCGCGTCTCCGACGTACCGTAACTGGGAGAGCTTCGAACTGCGCGACGATGAACAGGTGTCGCTCTACGTGCCGGTCGGCTGCGCACACGGGTTTCAGGCCCTCACCGACCTAGCCGACGTCTCCTATCGCATCGATCGCCCGCATGACCCTAATGAGGACGTATCGATTGCCTTCGATGACCCCGAACTGGCCATCCCATGGCCGCTTCCTGTGGCCGCCATGTCGTCGCGGGACCGAGTCGCCCCGCCGCTCACTGCCGCGATGAAGTTGCTGGCCTGAGCCCGCGCGGGTGCGCAGGGACTCCTATGCCATTTCCGGGCTCTGGCTGTTGACGGGCGTGGCAACACCGGATCGTTCCGGGTCCCAGATCATCCAGGGGCAGTTCCCGCGCTGGTACATCTCCTCCAGCTGGGCACGTTCGTTGACGGTGTCGGCGGGTGACCAATATCCCTTGTACGCGTAGGCGAGGACGCGTCCTCTGGGGGACTAGCCGCCGCATGAGCGCGTCCTCGACGAGGTCTTCGCCTTCATGAAGGTGATCGAAGATTTCCGGCCGAAGCAGGAAGTAGCCGCCGTTCTCCCACTGGCGCAGGTCCTGCATGGGAGTCACCTGGGTGATGATCCCGTCCTCGCCAATATCCACCACGTGGTGCGACGACTGAGGCGGCACCGCAAGCAAGCTAGCTACCGCGCTGCTGGCCTCGAACCGCTCGATCACGTCGGGCAGCGGCGCGGTCGTGAGTACATCCGCGTAGTTAGCCATGAACATTTCTTCGCCGTCGACGAAACGGCGGACCCGGCGCAACCGCTCGCCGATTGCCGAGTTCAGGCCCGTATCGACGAGGGTGATCCGCCAGTCGGAGATATCGGTGCTGAATAGCTTGACGTCACGGGCACCGTTCTCGATGACGAAGTCGTTGGATCTCGTCTCGTCGTATGTCAGGAAGAAATCCTTGACGGCCGAGGCGCCGTAACCGAGACACAGCACGAAGTCGGTGTGCCCGTGATGAGCGTAGTAGCGCATGACGTGCCAGAGCAGCGGACGCTCGCCGACCATGGCCATCGGCTTGGGAGCAGTGCTGACGCCATCGCGCATGCGCATCCCAAGGCCACCGCAAAAAAGGACAACCTTCACTGTTCATACCCCCCACTTCAGACAATTTCAAGTGCTGGAATCGGGAAGACCAACCGACCGCCCCACGACCGGATATATGCAAGCTGCTGGCTGATCTCTTCCCGCAGGTTCCAGGGCAGGACGAGTATGTAATCTGGCCGGGTTTCGGCGATGTGTTCCGGCGGGTAAATAGGGATATGCGTGCCGGGGAGGAATTTACCTTGCTTCCACGGGCTCCGGTCGACGGTGTACGCGAGCAGATCCGAGCGGATGCCGCAGTGGTTGAGCAGTGTGTTCCCCTTGCCCGGGGCGCCGTAGCCGGCCACTGACCGGCCCGCCGCCGCCGCCGAGAGCAGGAACTCCAGCAGGTTGCTCTTGATCTGCAGCACTTCCCGGGCGAATCCGTCATGGCCGGCCACGGTGTGCAGTCCGGCCGCCGCCTCCTCCTCGAGCACCGCCTTCACCCGCGCTGTTGGCTCACCGACGCCCTCGGCAGGCCGCGCGTAGACGCGGAGCGAACCGCCGTGCGTGCTCAGATCGTCAACGTCAACGACCTGCAATCCAGCCGTGGCCAGGGCCTGGGATGAGGTGCGCAGGGAGAGATAGGAGAAATGCTCGTGATAGATGGTGTCGTACTGCCGCCGCTCGATGAGCCGGAGCAGATGCGGGAACTCCAACGTGACCAGGCCGGTGTCCTTGACCAGTGCGCGCAGGCCGGCCGCGAAGCCCCGGATATCAGGCACGTGGGCGAATACGTTGTTCCCCGCCACCAGGTCGGCCTGCCCGTATTCCTCAGCGATCTCCCGGCCAGTTTCGGCGCCCAGGAACTGGACGACGGTCCGGATTCCCCGGGCGTGAGCCGCCTCGGCGACGTTCGCCGGCCGGCTCGACGCCGAGCACCGGAATCTCCCGGGCCTGAAAATGCTGGAGCAGATAACCGTCATTGCTCGCGACCTCGGTGACCAGGCTGCCGGAATCGAGGCCAAGCCGGCCGATCATTGCCTCGGCGTACCGCCCGGCGTGCGCCACCCATGAATCGGAGTACGACGAAAAATACGCGTAGTCGGAGAAGATGTCCTCGCCGGCCACGTACGCGGGCAGCTGCACCAGGAGGCAAGATTCGCACAGCCGGACGTGCAGCGGATAGAAGCTCTCCGCATCGTCCAGCCGCTCTGCGGGGACGTAACTCTCGCAGAGCGGGGACATTCCCAGGTCGACGAATGTATGGGTAAGTTCCGCGCCACACAGGCGACATTTCGGCAGCAACAACATCTCCCCTTGGAACTGTCCGTACCGAGAGTGCGGAAGAACATTTTTCCGGTTGATACATCAGTCAGTTTTACAAATTGGAACGATAAGATATCTTCGTGCCGGGCCTTCGCTGGCGCTGCAGCCGCCGGAGCGCTTGCCGACTCGGCCCGGTGCTGTGGGCACGGTGCTGTGCACGACCAGAAGATGACTGAGCCTGCCGGTTTGATACACATGCGTCGGCGCGCGGGAAGGAAGATACGAAATGGGGGAACCTGTGTGCCGGGCGTGTGCCGGGCAGGCCGGTCAGCTGGTGCTTGACCTGGGGGAGCAGCCGGCCTGTGACTATTTCCCGCGATCCGGCGACCCTGGGCCCGATCCTGCCTATCCGTTGCAGATGTGGCTGTGCTCAACCTGCGGTCTGGCCCAGTTGGTGGCCGACCCCACGGTGCCCGAGGAGCCGCGGGGACTGAGCCGGCCGCCCTGGTCGCACAGGCCGCCGACGCCGTGGACCGGGTCGCCGCGGCCGGTTTGCTGGCTGATGGTGGCCGGGTGGCCGAGTACGGTAGTCCCCACGGCGGCTCATGGCTGGACCTGCTCGCTCGCCGCGGGCTCACGCCCGTGCCGCAGGGCGAACCGGCCGACGTGGTGCTTGACTGTTTCGGGCTGATGCACGCTGCGGATCAATCCGCCGCCATGGCCGAGCGGGTGTCCCGGGTAGTCCCGGGTGGAGTGCTGCTGCTCCAGTACCACTCGCTCGATGCGATCATCCGGGGTGGGCAGTGGAACGCGCTCCGGCACGGGCATTACGCCTACTACTCGGCCATCGCGCTCGCGGCCATGCTAGCCGCACAGGGATTCAGTACCCGCCGGGCCTGGCAGTTCGAACTGTATGGCGGCACCGTGCTGCTGGCCGCCAGCCGCGACGCCGACCCGCCCATCCCCCCGATGATTCGGTGTCGGCGCTGCTCAGCCAGGAGGCCAGGGCCGGTGTCCGCGACCCGGCGGCGCTCCGCGCTCTTCAGCGCGATGCGCAGGCCCGGGCCCGGGGACTGCGTGACTGGCTCCTCGCAGAACGATCCGCCGGGAACACTGTGCTCGGATACGGCGCCGCTTCACGCGCGGTGGCGCTGCTGCGCTGGGCCGGAGCGGACAGCAGTCTCATCCATGCGGTCGTCGATGCCTCGCCCGCTAAGCGAGGCCGGAGGATGCCCGGTACGGATATTCCTGTGGTGGGGCCGGCCCGGCTCGCCGCGGATCGGCCAGCCGCGGTTGTCCTCTTCCTTGCCGACCTGCTGCCAGAGGTCCGGGCGGCGTTCCCGGAGGTCGAGGCAGCGGGTGGCCGCTGGGTGAATGCGGAGATGCTCGGCTCCGGCTCGGCCGTTGGCTGACGAGCCAGAGCCGGTTTCCTGCTGCTGGCCAGCGTCACCGGCTAAACGGAAGTTCCCCCCAGGCTCATAAGGCCCATCATGTCTGCCCTGGATAGAGCTTCAGGTGCCGGACTTACATGCCTACGGTATTGTGCGTCCACGTTTTCCCAGGTGAACAGGGATGTCAGATCATCCGGGGGGAACTAGGCTAAAGATGAGTGCAGGAGATCCCGGAGACGGGCCAGGCATCGGCTGCGGGTGGGGCCGATGCTGCCGACCGGGAGCCCGAGCTGGTCGGATATTTCGGCGTAGGAAGCTGGCGGGTCGGCCATGAGCAGTTCGAGCATGCGCTGCCACCGCCGGGGCAGACAGGACATTGCCTCGCGGACCATCTGCGTGCGCTCGGCGCAGAGCAGGCGCTCGTCGACCTCCGGTTCGGGTGGGGCCGCCCCCTCCAGGACGATGTCGTCGTCGGCCAGGACTACTTTTTTCTTGCCGCGAGGCCGCGCAGGCATTCGTTCCGCGCGGTGGCCGCGAGCCAGGAACCCACGCGATCCGGGTTCTCGATCTTGTGAATGTTCTCCAGCAGTCGCAGCCACGTCACCTGGGTGACGTCTGCGGCGTCACTCTCGACCAGTTTGAAATCCCTGGTGATGGCCCAGATGAGCCGCGCGTACTGGTCGACCAGGCGCTCCCACGCCCAGCGGTGCCCCTCAGCAGCGCGCCGCACGAGTCGTGCGACGTCCAAGGCTCCGGCATCTTCTACCTGCGTCGTCGTCATCCGGCCCTCCCAGCAGTCGTTACCGCACCAGTTCGAAGAGGTCGTGCAGATTCAGAGCGGGATTGGTATCGAAAAGGGGCCGGATGCCGGACGCGGGTAATACTTACTCCGTGCGCGGATAGCAGCAGACCGGCTTATCAGGAAAGATCAGGTGGCAATTGGCTGATAGGCGTCTGGCCAGCCGGGGCCGAATCTCTGCCCTGCCGGTCAGAACGCGCACTACCATGACAAGTCCCCACTGCCCAGGTCCCCCCTGGCCTCACATGCCTCGGCCTTGCTGGACGCCTTGCCCGCGCGCGCCGAGGGGGCGCCGAGGGGGCCATGTACCAAGATCTGCAAACATACCAAAACGTCCGCTACTGCACTGGACCCGATATTTCTCTTTTTAGGAGGGGTTCGAAGCTGAACGGATTCAGTAAAGAAGCCTTGCAGATACTTTCGGGACCTTTGGCCGTACCTCCGGCTCGGGTTCGTTGCGAAAGCCCATGCCAGAAAGTAAAATTCTCGTTGCCTACTGTTATTACCGCAGGGGACAATGTCATGCTGACGTGGCGCTCGTCCGCCGTCGGCGAGGCATCCGTGTGCCGTCTCCTCCTGGCCAGACAGCGATATAATGTTGCACGGGGAAAAATTTAACCAATCTGATATATAAGCGTCTTGTGCATGCAGGGCCATGTAGGCGCCCAGCGGGGAAAGGCGATAATGACGCCGCGGCTGCGTATCATCTCCAGACAGTCGCCAATGCCCGGTGGGGTTAATGATTTCCCCGGTGCTGCTGTGCCTTCTTGATGTGGTCTCTTCAGCGCGGTCGCCCGTGCGGGTCCGGGTGATGTTCTGATTCGTTACCCCACTCCCGGAGCGCCGGGCCGCAGAGCTGCCACCAGAACACCAGCGCGCCAATCCATGACGCTACGGCGGCACCTTGCATCGTCCCGGCGACTCCGGCGATCGCGGCGCGGCCACCAGAGCGTGCACGCCGGCGCTGACGCACCCGCCCCTTACGGCAATCATCGACGGCAGCCTCAGCGCATCAACCAGCACGCGCGCCACCGTCCCCAGGATGCGGACCTGCACCGATAATCTCCCAGCTTGACTCAGACCGGATCTGGGCGGCGAGACAAACACCCACGATGCAGTGGATCCGCGACCGCCTCGCCCTAATACACGATGCGGCAGCAATTTGCCCCTGTTTCCGGTCATTCCCCGTCTGTGTATTGCCGCCTGCCCTGTCGGGGGTTCAGCAGCTGCGCTGGACGACCAGGGCCTTGACGAGGGCGCCCCATTCGTAGGCGACCTGATACGGCCAGGAGGTCAGCGCGATCGGTGTCGCCACGACGTATACGGGACCGGCGAAACACCGTTCCACCCGCAGCCGGGCGCGTGAATCCTGGGGAGTGATCGTGACCACCGCGATGGAGCGCCAGTGATACTTGCGGGCCAGCTTGCCGACGTACTCAGCCTCTCCCTTGGTCGTACCCGGCGATGGGTTGAAGCAGATCAGGGTCACCCGCGGTACCGGACGGGGGCAGCCGTAGCCGCCCCAGGGCATGCCCAGCGAGATCAGCAGGAACGGCGCCCGGTGCTGTGCGGCCAGGCGCAGGGCGTTACTGAGTCTGCCGCCCGGCACGTCCAGCATCAGGACGGCACTCACCGCAGGCGGCATGCCCTGATCGGGCCAGACGAACAACCGGGCGGTCGCCGCGGCGGCGACGATCACGAGGATAACGAGCGCGATCAGGACCCGGCGCCCGAGCCTGCGCCGCGAGGACAGCCGCCGGCCCGCCGGACCGGCCGCCGGAGCGGGAACGTCCCTAGGCGGCACAGGCGCTCCCCCCGATGCGTCACTCGCCCGCCATACTGCGGCAACATCGTCCCGGAATTCATTCAAGGTCATCGTGCCCGAATGGCAGGAGCCGCTGCCATCCGGATCCCCGCCCAGACGCGATCTACCCGGACAGGGACGCGGCCCGGCCGCCGCGGCGACCCAGCCCGAGACTGAGGCGGAGAAGTTCGACATCGATGAGTTCCTGGACCAGGTAGCCAAGCGCGAGGACACCGATGTCGAAACCGCGCTGCGGCATCGGCGCGCGGTCTTCTCCGCGCTCGGCCGGGCGCTCGGCGCGGAGGTGGTGGCGCATATGGCCGCCGTCCTTCTGCAGACCTTTGATCCTCTTGCGGCGGAGGCGCAGGAACAGATACCCGAACATCATGCCAGGCCGGAGAGTTCGGGGGCCGGGTCCGGCAGTGGCTGGGCGTCGATGACCCCGCGGCTCGCCAGATTACCGAGGCGGTACTGGAGACACGCGGCGAGGCGCGGATTGTGCCGGCCAGGTCGAGGACCTCATCGCCCAGCTCGATCCGTTGCTGCACCCACCGCTGCCGGAGTACCTCGCCGAATGGGCGGGGCGCACGGTGGATGCCGCTCGAGGAATTCCTGCAGCGGCTGGCCCGGCGGGAAGGCACCGACGTCGACGAGGACGGCCTCTTCAGCGAAATATTCGAGGATGCTCGGGCCGTCTTCGCGACGCTGGCCGAGGCGGTCGGCGCCAAGGAATGGTTGGACGTAGTAGTCGAGCTGCCCGAAGATTCCCGTGGCCTCATCCCGGCGCGCCACGCCTGAGGGCGCTGAGGCCGACGCGCTCGGCTCGGCCCCGGCTCGGGGCTGACCGTCCGGAGCCGGTTTCCTGCTGCTGGCCAGCGTCACCGGCTAAAGACGAGTGCAGGAGATCCCGGAGACGGGCCAGGCATCGGCTGCGGGTGGGGCCGATGCTGCCGACCGGGAGCCCGAGCTGGTCGGATATTTCGGCGTAGGAAGCTGGCGGGTCGGCCATGAGCAGTTCGAGCATGCGCTGCCACCGCCGGGGCAGACAGGACATTGCCTCGCGGACCATCTGCGTGCGCTCGGCGCAGAGCAGGCGCTCGTCGACCTCCGGTTCGGGTGGGGCCGCCCCCTCCAGGACGATGTCGTCGTCGGCCAGGACTACTTTTTTCTTTGCCGCGAGGCCGCGCAGGCATTCGTTCCGCGCGGTGGCCGCGAGCCAGGAACCCACGCGATCCGGGTTCTCGATCTTGTGAATGTTCTCCAGCAGTCGCAGCCACGTCACCTGGGTGACGTCTGCGGCGTCACTCTCGACCAGTTTGAAATCCCTGGTGATGGCCCAGATGAGCCGCGCGTACTGGTCGACCAGGCGCTCCCACGCCCCTCTGTCCCCCTCAGAAGCGCGCCGCACGAGTCGTGCGACGTCCAAGGCTCCGGTGTCTTCTACCTGCGTCGTCGTCATCCGGCCTCCCAGCAGCCGTTACCGCACCCAGTTCGAGAAGGTCGTGCAGATTCAGAGCGGGATTGATATCGAAAGGGGCCGGATGCCGGATGCGGGTAATACTGACTCCGTGAGTGGATAGCGCAGACCGGCTTATCAGGAAAGATCAGGTGGCAATTGGCTGATAGGCGTCTGGCCAGCCGGGGCCGAATCTCTGCCCTGCCGGTCAGAACGTGCACTACCATGACAAGTCCCACTGCCTGGGTCCCCCCTGGCCTCACATGCCTCGGCCTTGCTGGACGCTTTGCCCGCGCGTGCCGAGGGGGCCATGTACCAAGGTCTGCAAACATATCAAACCGTTCGTTCTTGCACTAGGCCCGATATTTCTTCTTTGGAGAGAGGCCAGAAGCTGAACGCCCATGCCGGAAAGTAAAATAATCGTCGCTTTCTGTTATAATCGCAGGTAGTAATGATATGCTGACGTGGCGCTCGTCCGCCGTCGGCGAGGCATCCGCGGTGGCGTCTCATCCTCGCCAGATAACGATAAAGTGTTGCGCGGGGAAGATTTAACCAATCTGACACATAAGCGTCTTGTGCATGCCTGACACATAAGCGTCTTGTGCATGCAGGGTCATGTAGGCGCCCAGCGGGGAAAGGCGATAATGGTGCCGCGGCTGCGTATCGTTCTCAGGCAGTTCGCCAATGCCATGTGGGGTTAATGATTTCCCGTGTTGCTGCTCTTAGTCAAAAATTTTAGTTTCTGCTTAGCGTAGGCGCCTTCTTGATGTGGTCTCTTCACCGCGGTCGCTCATGCGGGTCCGGGCCATGTACTGATTCGGCCGCCATGCTGACTCGAGGTGCTGTTGACCGCGGCCACCGCAGGCACGCAGGCATCAGCCGCCAGGCCCACGGTCGCGGCAGCCCCGGTACTGATGCTGGACAACGCGTGGTCCGCGACACCCCAGCTCAGCCGACCGATCGCGGCGCGCGCCATTCGCCACAGCGCTGCCGTCCGCTGCCCTCCGGCCGTTACCGCCAGCCGACGGCGGGTCGCATCAACCAGCACGCGCGCCACCATCGCCCAGGGTAAGGACCTGCATCGATAATCCCCCAGCGTGACTCGAACCAGATCCGGGCGGCGAGACAACCACCCGCGAAGTAGTAGATCCGCGGCCGCCCCGCCCTGATACACAATGCGGCAGCAATTTGTCTCCGATACGCGGTCATTCCCCCATCTGTGTATTGCCGCCCGCCCTGTCGGGTGTTCAGCAGCTGCGCTGGACGACCAGAGCCTTGAGGAGGCGCCCCACTCGTAGGCGATCTAATCCGGCCCGGACGTCAGCGCGATCGGTGTCGCCACGACCGTCTGGAGCCGGTTTGCCCCGGTAACGCCGGCGTCACGGCTAAGCGTGGTGCAACAGCCCCAGGAGACGGGCCAGGCATCGGCTGCGGGCGGGGCCGATGCTGCCGATGGGGAGTCCGAGTTGGTCAGATATCTCGGCATAGGAGGCCGGTGGATCCGCCATGAGCAGTTCCAGCATCCGCTGCCAGCGCCAGGGCAGGCGCGATAGGGCTTCGCGGACGCATCTCCGGCCGCTCAGCGGAGAGCAGGCGCTCGTCGATCTCCGGCTCCGGTGTGGCTGCTCCCTCAAGGACAACGTCGTCGTCGGGCAGAACTGCTTTTTTCTTTGCCGCGAGGCCGCGCAGGCATTCGTTCCGCGCGGTGGCCGCGAGCCAGGAACCCGCGCGATCCGGGTTCTCGATCTTATGGATGTTCTCCAGCAGCCGCAGCCACGTCACCTGGGCGACGTCTGCGGCGTCACTCTCGACCAGTTTGAAATCCCTGCTGATGGCCCAGATGAGCCTCGCGTACTGGTCGACCAGGCGCTCCCACGCCCCTGCGGCCCCCTCGGCAGCCTGTCGCACAAGTCGTGCGACGGCCTGCGCGCTGACGTCTTTTGCCTGCCTCGTCGTCATCCCGCCTCCGCTTAGTAGCCGCCGTCACCGCAACAGTTTGAGAGGTCATACGGAACTAGGGTGCGTGCGGGGTTACCGATGGGAGTTTGGTATTGAGTGCATGATCCGAGACAGCTGGTCTGCATCCGTACGGACGGCCTGGGCCGTACATCGGCTTCGCTGCCCAAACGACTGACATCATGACGTTTCCCCACCTCCATGCACCTGCCGCGCGATGCCACTCATATCGGTGTTGCGAGCGTCGACGATAGAAAGACGCGCAGGCCTGTGGGTAGGTTGGCGGTGATTCGCCACGATTTGCCGCTCTTTTCACGATTGGCCTGATACGCATGAAAGTCCGTGTACGGCGCAGGTTTTCCGTGCTGACGGGGCCCGGAGACTGGCTCAATGTTCACCGTCTGGCCGCCGTGAGGTTGCTGTCCGGCCGTTAGTAACCGAGCGCCGCTAGCAGTTGCGCTGCAGGACCAGAGAGCATCTCCGGCGGCTAAGCGTTCAGCGGAGGCGGGAACTCCTGGTCCAGGGCCGCCAGGTCGGTGGAGTCCAGGCGGTTCTCCAGCGCCGCGCGGTTCTCGTCGGTGTGCTCCGGCCGGACGGCGCCAGCCAGAGAGGCAGGTGGAGGTTGTCCAGGTTAGGGTGCAAGCGCGGCCACAAGCAGCCAGAGCCCCGGAGGATGCCGTTGCCTGCTGACTACGAGAAGATCCGTGCCGAGAACATCGCGCGGTACGGCTGGGACACGGCGGTGCTGGACCTGCTCGGGCAGCTTGTACAGCGAGCGCACGCACTTCATCTTCGAGCTGATCCAGAACGCCGAGGACGCTGGCGCGACCGAGCTGGCCTTCGAGCTCTTCGAAGATCGCCTGGAGGTACGGCACGATGGGCGGCCCTTCACCGAAGCCGACGTCCGCGGTGTGTGCGGCGTCGGCGCAGCGCGAAGTCCGGCGACCTGACGAAGATCGGGCAGTTCGGCATCGGCTTCAAGTCCGTGTACGCCTACACGAAATCTCCGCGCATCTACAGCGCGGGCAAAAGCGCGGCGAGAACGCGGGCGAGCATTTCCGGATCGAGAATTACGTCCGGCCGTACGCCGTGGACCCGCTCGCCGACGGCGCTGTGCACCGCGGGCTGACGGCGCTCGGTACCCGCTCGCCGACGGCGCTGTGCACCCGGTGGCTGACGGCACGGGCGGCACGCTGTTCGTCTTCCCCTTCGATCACTGATACAGGTCCCGGCCGCGGTCGCCGTGCGGGAGATCGCCGCGGCCCTGAACACCATCGAGCCGGGCACCCTGCTGTTCCTCAGGAACATCGAGCGTCTGCGCGCCGGCGGCGTTGGCGTCTCTGGATCGGTTATCGAGCGCCGGGCCGCGCACCGCAGCGCCGCGCGCCGTCACGTCACCCTGTCCACGGGCCGGGCCGGCCGGGCGAGGAGTGGCTCGTCTGGCACCGCAGGCCGATGACCCGGGCCATCCCGCAGAGCCATCGGAGCCGGAACGGCCCTCGGAACCAGCACAGCGCGCGGAACCGGCACAGCGCGCGGAACCGGCACAGCGCGCGGAACCGGCACGGCGGGTGGAGGTCGCCTTCCGCGTGGATGCCACCGGCGGCGATCGCCGGATCACCGCGTGCGGTCGGTCCCCGCTCATCGTGTTCTTCCCGACGCGAGAAGGAGACGTTTCTCGGTTTCCTGATCCAGGGTCCGTACCGCACAACCCCGGCCCGCGACAACGTCCCGGCGCACGATCCGTCGAACCAGGCCCTGGTGGGCCAGACCGGCGGGCTGCTCGCCGGCGTGCTCCGGGAACTGCGGGCGGACGGCCTGCTCACGGCGGACGCCCTGCGGGCCCTGCCGCTCGACGTGGCGCGTTTCCAGCCAGGCTCGATGTTCCGCCCGCTGTTCGACTCGGTACGCGAGGCGCTGGCCGGCGGGGAGCTCATTCCCGCCGCAAGCGGCGACCCACCGAGGGCGGCTACCCGGCAACGGGCGCATCCCGCCCCGCCGAGCTGAAGCTGGCCCGCGGCGCGGGGCTGGCGAGCTGTCGGCCCCGATCAGCTTGGTGCGCTCTTCGATGCCGGGCGCCTGCTCTACTTCGCCCACGAGTCGATCACGCCGGACCTCACCCCGCTCCTGTGGCGGTACCTGCGGGACGAGCTCGGCGTCGAGTGAGGTCACGCCCGCGGACGTGCTTGCATGGTCACCCCGGATTTCCTGGCCGCGCAGTCCGACGAGTGGATCACGCGCTTCTACGCGTTCCTCTACCAGTCGTCGGCGTTGTGGCAGGCGGCCGGGTTCCCGGACGATGAGGCCGGGCCGGCCCGGACCCGGCCGATCATCCGGCTCGAGGACGGCCGTCACGTCGCGCCGTTCGACGCGCTCGGCCACCCCGCCGTGTACCTCCCGGGAGCCAGCGGCACCAGCCTGCCCACGGTCCGGCGTTCCGTGGCGGGCTCACCTGTGGGCCGGCCGTTCCTGGATGCGCTGAACCTCACCGAGCCGGACGTGGTGGCGGAGGTCCTCGAAATCGTGTTGCCCCGGTACGGCGGGCTGGACCTCGTCGGCCTGGACCTGGCTCAGCACGAGGCTGACTGTGAACGCGTCGTCCGGGCCCTGGACGAGGCGACGGCCCGGCAGCGGCCACGGCTCCTTGACAGGCTCCAGCGAACCGCCTTCCTCATCGGCGAGAACGCCGCCACGGGCGTTCGGCGCCTCACGCCGCCCACGGCGCTTTACCAGCGGAGCAAGGAGCTGGAAAGCTACTTCGACGGGAACCCGGACGCCTGGTTCGCCGGCGACGGGTACGGGCCGTGGCTGGTTCAGCTGCGCGAGATGGGTGTGCGCGAGGCCGTCGAGGTGCGCGCACGGATCCCGGGCCAGCTCGGGCACGTCGTCATCGTGGATGAGTTCGCCCGGCAGGAGCGCGGTCTCGACGGCTTCGACCCGGGCGCGGAGATCGACGGCCTGGACTTCGCCCTGGGCCACCCCACCCACGCGCGGTCCGAATACGTCTGGAACGTGCTGCTCGGCGCGCACCGGGGACTCGTCGCCGGGGTCGTTGAGAAGGCCATCCGCCCGTCGTTCGCGGATTCCGCGCTGGAGAACGTCCGGTCGGCGATCGGTGCCGCCGCCGCGAGCCAGGCGTGGCTCCCGGGACCGGACGGCGCGTTCCGGCGGCCGGCCGAGCTTTCCCTCGATGACCTGCCGCCGACGTTTACCCGGGACGAGACCCTGGCCCACGCCCTGGGCATGCTGCAGCCCGTGGTGGCGGAGGCCGCCCGTCAGCTCGGCGTCCCGGCCGGGGTCCTGCGGGGTCTGAGCGCTCACCCGGACCTGGTCGCGATGGTCGAACGCGAGCTCAGAGCCCGGACGGCCGGCCAAGGTCCCGGGCCGGGGTAGCCGCCGGGCCGCCGGGCCCCGGGCGCTTCACGAGCCCCGCGGCGGTCCGTTCAGGTCAATTCCGAACGTCTGGCTGATTCCCGGCGCCCCGCCTCGGTGAGACGCAGTGCGCGGCTGTCGCCGGAGCGCCGGATCCAGCCGAGTTCGAGGAAACGGTCGGGCAGGCCGCGCCCGAGCGCCCCGGACAGGTGATGGTGCTGTTCGCTCTGGTCAGCCTGCGCGAGCTCGGCCGTGCGGGCCGGGTTCGGGGAGCCGGATGGCCGCGGCGCCTTCCAGCAGGAAGATAAGGTCGTCGGCGACCACGTTGGGGCGGAGGCGGCCGCTCCTGCGGGCGCGCGCGACGAGCCGGCCGGTGAGCACCCCGGAGCGAGCGCGGGTCCAGGTCATAGGGTTGGCTGGTGCCATGAGCACCTACGTCCTGATTCCCGGTGCGGGCGGTTCCGCCTGGTACTGGCACCGTGTCGTCCCGCTGCTGCGGGCCGCGGGGCACGACGCCATCGCCGTCGACTTGCCGGGCCCGGATCCCCACGCCGGCCTGCCCGAATACACCGACCTGGTGGTGTCCGCCATCGATGGGCGCGAGGACGTGGTGCTGGTCGCCGCGTCGATCGGCGGTTTCGCCGCGCCGCTGGTGGCGGAGAAGGTTCCCGTCCGTGCCCTCGTCCTGGTCAACGCGATGATCCCGCTGCCCGGCGAGACCCCGGGAGCCTGGTGGGGCAACACCGGCTCGCAGCAGGCGCGTGATTGCGCGGCCGAACGGGGCGGCTACGGGACGGATTTCGATCTGTCCGTCTATTTCCTGCACGACGTCCCGCCCCAGGTCATCGCGTCCGGCGAGAGCCAGCAGTATCCCGAGTCCAACGCGGTCTTCGGGGCCGTCTGCGACTTCCGGGCGTGGCCGGCCGTCCCGATCCGCGTCGCGGTGGGGGCCGATGACCGCTTCTTCCCCGCCGCCTTCCAGCAGCAGGTGGCGCGGGACCGGCTAGGGATCGAGGCAGACGTGCTGCCCGGCGGTCATCTCATCGCGCTCGCGCAGCCGGCCCCGCTCACGCACTACCTGCTGGCCACCGGATAGACGGGCTGCCGACCAGGTAGTGCCGCGCACTGGCGATCCCGGGCAGCCAGTGCAGCAGCGCGGTCGCGGCACCTGTCCGGGGGCACCGCGAGCTCGACGTCGGCCTGCAGACGCCCCCGCACAAATACATCGCCGAGGACGAGGGCCCAGCCCCGGTACCCTCCCGGTCCTGCCGGTGCCGTCAGCCGCGGGTGCGGGCGGTCAGGTCGTCGGCGGCCAGGGCGTTGATCACTCGGTCCGGCGTGATCCCGGCCGCTTCGGCCCGCTGGCAGCCGTCGCCCAGCCAGTCGAGCTGGCCGGGGGCGTGCGCGTCGGTGTCGACGGAGAAGACGCAGCCGATGTCGACCGCCAGGCCGAGCAGGTCGTCGGGCGGGTCCTGCCGCTCGGGGCGGCAGTTGATCTCGACCGCGGTGCCGCTCTCCCGGCAGGCGGTGAACACGGCGCGGGCGTCGAACTGCGACTGTGGCCGTCCGCGGCCAGAGATGAGCCGCCCGGTGCAGTGCCCGAGGACATCCACGAGCGGGTTCCGCACGGCCGCCAGCATTCGCATCGTCATCGGTGCGGCGTCCATCCGCAGTTTCGAGTGCACGCTGGCGACCACGATGTCCAGTTGTGCCAGCAGGTCATCACGCTGGTCGAGGGAACCGTCCTGGAGAATGTCCACCTCGATCCCGGTCAGGATGCGAAACGGTGCCAGCTGCTCGTTGAGCTTGGTGACCAGGTTGAGCTGCGCGGCGAGCCGTTCGGCGGACAGCCCGCGAGCGACCGTGAGCCGGGGGGAGTGGTCGGTCAGCGCGATCCAGTCCAGACCCAGATCGCGGGCCGCGGCGGCCATCTCCCCGGGCGGGTTGCCGCCGTCGGACCAGTCCGAGTGGGTGTGGCAGTCGCCGCGCAGGGCTGCCCGCAGGCCCGCCCGCACCGGGGGAAGCGCCGAGGCGAGCAGATTGGCGAGGTACGCGGGCTGCTGGCCGCTGGCGGCCTGCTCGATGACCTCGGCGGTGGTCGCGCCGATCCCCGGAAGGGCGCGCAGCCTGCCCTGGCTGATCCGCAGTTCGAGCTCCCCTGGTGGCAGCTCGCCGACGACCTGGGCGGCCCGGCGGAACGCCCGGACGCGGTAGGTCGGCGCGCTGGCCCGCTCGAGCTCAAACGCTATCTGCCGCAACGCCTGTGCCGGGTCCACGTGTCCTGTCTTACCCGAACCAGGGGTATGCGCGAGTTATGCCGCCACCTGCGACAGACGCGTGCTATGCGCCGCGACCTGCGACAGACTAAGGATCATGCGGCGAGCAGAGGGCACGTTCAACCTGGACCGGTTCGACGACGAGGCACCGTACGACAACCGCAAGGGCGTGAAGCTCGCCCCGGCTCACATCAGGAAAACATTCATCATCCCGGATAGAGGCCAGTCCTGCACGCTCGATTACGAGCTCTGAAGCCGGGCCGCCTGGCGCCGCGCGACGTGAGTGGCCACCGGATGACGGAGCGCACCCCGGACACCTTGCTGGCGGCGGTGACCGCCGAAGCGGGGCTCAAGGGTACCCAGATTGTCCGCGGTACCGGCAAGTCGATGCTCGTCGCGGGCGAGATGGACGGTGAGCCCGTCATCGCCAAGATCCTGCTCACCACCGATCCGTTCTGGGTGGCGAAGTGGCGGCACGAAATTGACATCTACCGGTCCTTCGCCCGGGAACGGCCGCCGGTCCGGATTCCCGAGCTGAAGTGGATGAACGGCCAGACCGCGCTGATCCTCGAATGGATCGGGGACCGCCCGGCCGACGAAGGCCGTTATCTTTCCCGCCCTCTCGATGCGGGCGACATCGCGGCGGTCGTTGGGGCGGCGGAGGCGATCAGCAGCTGGCAACCGGCCGTGCCCGGGTCGCCGGCCCGGCGCGTGATGGTCGACTATGAGAAGCGGATCGACCGCTATCATCGCCGTGGCCTCTTTACCGCGGCCGACCGGGAGGCACTCCTGCGCCTGCTGTCCCGCTACGGTGACCGGCGCGAGTTCGCCCATGGCGACCTACTTCCCGCCAACATCCTGCTCGGCGCCGGCCACGCTTGCACGGTGGTGGACTGGGAGTTCGGCGGTCAATACCTGGCCGGTTATGACCTGGCGACGCTGTACGTACTCCTCGGCGACGCCGCCCCCGCGATACGGCCGCGCATCGAGGCGGCGGTGGCGTCGGCCGGGGCGGATGCGGAGTTCACCGTCAACCTCGCCTGCATTCTGGTCCGGGAACTGCGCATTCATCAGGAACTGAGCGACAACGACATCGCGCGGGGCCGGCTGCCGGGCCTGGTGGAGGCGTGGGCGCGAGGCCGCCGCCGGCTTCACGCCTGCGCTGGTTAGCCGCCGGCCGGGCCCGGGGCGGCTGAATCCCAGAATTGACCATAAGCCGATCGTTAAAACCGCGCGTTGGGGCGCATACCGGGCGCCCGAACGCGATACGTTGTCCGACGGCACTATCCGGGCCTACCCTCTGAGCGAACCCTGCGGGAAATCGTGTCTCATATACACGGGCGCATATGCGGGCACCGTGGCGGAACGATCCTGGCTGTGCTGTACGTCCTCGCGCTCTGCGTCACGGCCTGCTCGAGCGGCCGGCCCCAGGCGGCCTCATCGGCGGGGCCCCAGCAGGGAACCCCGCGTGACCCGGTGGCCGCGCGGACGCGTGCGCCGTCCTCGGCGACGGTCGTCCTCACCGGCTCGTCCGCCGACCAGCTCGCGGTCGGCGTGGCGCAGCAGCTGTTCCTGTCCGCCCCGGTCATCGTGATCAGCGCAAACGATCCGGCTATGGTGAAGCCGCCGCCGCCGACGCGCGGCGGGTGAATGCGCCGCTCTTGCTGACCGGGCCGGGCAGCCCGGCCGCCACGCCGCGATCCGGGCCCCCGCCGTCTACGGGACCCGCGCCGGGCGCTACTGGATCCCCGGCAGCCGCTGGGCCCCAGCCCTCGCCCGGCCTCCCGCCGTCTCCCCGGCCAGCCCGGGCTCCTACCGCACCCGGTGCGATCACTCCGGCTCTGCGCACCGAGATCAAGGACCTTCGCCCGCGCGACGTCCTGGCCGTGGGGGTGCCCGCGCGTCTGCTGGCCGGCCAGCTGCCCGGGGTGCACGTGGTCGCGGGGCCCGGCGCGCTGCCCGCGACGACGCTGCCGCCGCCGCTCAGCCACGTGGCCGTCCTCGTGCCACCCGGGGCTGCCGCGGCCACGACGGCGATGACCGAGATCGCACAGATCGCCGGGGCCACCGTGGTGCCGGTGCCCGGTGACGACCCGCGCGCCGACCCCACCGCGATCGCCGCGCTGTCGGCGGCGAAGCCCGCCTGGGTCGTGGCGGCCGGGGCCGGTTTCGGGCCGCCCAGCGTCCTGGCCTACCGGGTCGCGGTCGCCGCGACCGGCGTCCAGCTGCCCGGCGGTGGCCAGATCGTCTTTCCCGGCCACCGGCTGGTCGCCCTGTACGGCCACCCGGAGTCGCCCGTACTCGGCGCGCTCGGCCAGCAGGACCTCCCGGCCAGCATCGCCCGGGCGAAGCAGATAGCCGCGTCCTACCAGGCGCTGAGCAGCGTCCCTGTCGTCCCGGCGTTCGAGATCATCGCCACGGTGGCCCTGGGATTCCCCGGCCCGGACGGTACCTACTCGGGTGTGTCCAGCGTGGCCTCGCTCCGCCCCTGGGTGGAGCGGGCGACCGCCGCCGGCTTCTACGTCGTGCTGGACCTGCAGCCGGGGCGGGCCAGCCTGCTCGATCAGGCCAGGATGTACGAGCCGTTGCTGGCCATGCCCAACGTGGGGCTGGCCCTGGACGCGGAGTGGAAACTGCAGCGGGGCCAGTTGCCGCTGCGGCAGATCGGCAGCGTCAGCATCAACGAGGTCAACAGCGTGGTCAGCTGGCTGGCCGGCCTGACCGCCCAGCTCCGCCTGCCGCAGAAACTTCTGGTCCTGCACCAGTTCCGGCTGTCGATGATTCAGGATGAGCGGCGCCTCGACACCAGCAACGGCGACCTGGCGATCGTCATCCACATGGACGGGCAGGGTAGCCAGAGCGTGAAGCAGGACACCTGGAACGTGGTCACCGGGGCCGCTCCGCCCGGGGTGTGCTTCGGCTGGAAGAATTTCTTCACGAAGGATCACCCGATGGCGAGCCCGCGAGACACCATGTCAAAGCGCCCTCAGCCCGTCATGATCTCGTATCAGTGACCAGCCGTGGCCGCCGTGGGCCGTAACCCCACCGCGGCGGCCATCGAGGCTCCCGGCTGATCCACCGGAGGGCACCCCGCCGCCGGCCTGTGTCCGCGCGGGCCAGCGGCTTCTTTTGCTGTTAACTCGCTGAAAGCTTCCCTGTCCGGGCATTCAAGGAGAGCATGGCGGTACGGCGCGGGCAACGCCGCCCGTGATCCATGCGGATAGGAGGCCGATATGCCGGATCCGAGCGTCCTCGGGATCGTTCTCGCCGGAGGCGCAGGCACACGCCTCAGCCCCCTCACGGCCGACCGGGCCAAGCCGGCGGTCCCGTTCGGCGGTCTTTACCGGTTGATCGACTTCGCGCTCTCGAATCTGGTCAATGGCGGCATCCGGAAGATCTGTGTCCTGACCCAGTACAAGAGCCACAGCCTCGACCGGCATATCTCCACCACCTGGCGGATGAGCGCGCTGCTCGGCAACTACGTCACTCCGGTGCCCGCCCAGCAGCGGCTGGGCCCGCAGTGGTACACGGGCTCGGCGGACGCCATCTACCAGTCGATGAACCTGATCAACGACGAGAAGCCGGACCACGTCATCGTCTTCGGCGCGGATCACGTGTACCGGATGGACCCGTCGCAGATGATCGAGCAGCACATCGCGCACGGGGCCGGGGTGACCGTGGCCTCCATACCCGTGCCGCGCGAGGAAGCCACCGAGTTCGGCGTGGTGGGCGTGGGCAAGGACGGCCGGACGGTGGAGGCGTTCCTGGAGAAGCCCGCCGATCCGCCGGGCATCCCGGGCAGCCCGCAGCTGTCCTACACGTCCATGGGCAACTACGTGTTCGACACCAACGTGCTCGTCGATGCGCTGCGCAAGGACGCCGCCGATGACTCCAGCCGCCACGACATGGGCGGCAACATCGTTCCCATGCTGGTCCGGGACGGATCTGCGCAAGCGTACGACTTCCTGAGCAACCGGATCCCCGGCGCCCGGGAAGACGACGTTCCGTACTGGCGCGATGTCGGCACGCTGGAGTCCTACTTCGACGCCCACTTGGACCTGTGCGCGATCCAGCCCCTGTTCAACCTGTATAACGACCTGTGGCCGATCCTGACCTCCGTGCCCTCGCTGCCCCCGGCGAAGTTCGTGCACGAATCCGGCGACCGGGTCGGCCGTGCGGTCAACAGCCTGGTCAGCAATGGCGTGATCGTCTCGGGCGGCCTGGTGCGCGAATCCGTGCTGTCACCGGGCGTGCGGATCAACAGCTGGGCGTCGGTCGAGCGCTCGGTCATCATGCATAGCACGAAGATCGGCCGCCACGCCGTGGTCCGGAACGCGATCCTCGACAAGAACGTGGAGGTTCCGGAGGGCGTGATGGTGGGCGTGGACAAGGAGCACGACCGGGCCCGCGGGTTCGTCGTGTCGGCCGGCGGCGTGACGGTGGTCGGCAAGGGCCAGGCGGTGACCCCATGACGGCGGAGCGCCGGCTCCGGGTGGCGCTGCTCACCCGCGAGTACCCGCCCGAGGTGTACGGCGGCGCGGGGGTACACGTGACGTACCTGGCCCGTGAGCTGGCCGGGCTGGTGGATCTCACCGTGCACTGCCAGGGCAAGGACCGCCCGGACGCCGTGGCGCACCGGCCGTGGGACCTGCTCGCAGGCACGAACCCGGCCCTGCAGACGATCTCGACCGACCTTTCCATGACCGCCGGCGCCGAGGGTGCCGACCTCGTGCACTCCCACACCTGGTACGCCGACCTGGGCGGCCATCTGGCGTCGCTGCTGTACGGCATCCCGCACGTGGTCACCATGCACTCGCTGGAACCGCTGCGCCCGTGGAAGGCCGAGCAGCTGGGCGGCGGGTACGCGCTGTCGTCCTGGTGTGAGCGCGTGTCCGTGACCAGCGCGGCCGCCGTGATCGCCGTGTCCAACGGCATGCGCGCGGACATCCTCGCCGCGTATCCCGATATCGATCCCGAACTGGTCCGGGTGATCCGTAACGGAATTGACACGAGTGAGTACGCTCCCGATCCTGCGGTAAACGCGGTCAAACGTCACGGCATCGACCTGGGCCGGCCGTATGTGATCTTCGTGGGCCGGATCACCCGGCAGAAGGGCGTTCCGGTGCTGCTGCGCGCGGCGGCGCGGCTGGACCCGGCGGCGCAGCTGGTGCTGTGCGCCGGCCAGGCCGACACCCCTGAGCTGCTGGAGGAAGTGACCGAGCTGGTCGGCGGGTTGCGCGCGGACCGGTCCGGGGTGGTGTGGATTCCGGAGATGCTGCCCAAGCAGGACGTCATCCAGCTGCTGACGCACGCCATGGTGTTCGCCTGCCCGTCGCTGTACGAGCCGCTGGGGATCGTGAACCTGGAGGCGATGGCGTGCGGCACCGCGGTCGTCGGCTCCCGCGTTGGCGGCATACCCGAGGTCGTCGCGGACGGCGTCACCGGGCTGCTGGTGCCGCCCGGCGACCCGGAGGCGCTGGCCGACGCGCTGAACACGTTGGTGCGTGACCCGGCCTGGACCGAGGCGATGGGCCGCGCGGGCCGGAAGCGGGCCGTCAACGAATTCGGCTGGGGCGCGATAGCCGAGCAGACCGCCGCCCTTTACTCCGAGCTGGTGTCGGCTAGCGGCTGAGAGACTCGGCCTCTACGGGCGGCGCCGTGACCTGTCTCTCGCCAGTCGGCCCTGCCTCGCTGGCCAGCTGAGTGCTGGCATCCCCGCTCGGCGGCCCCGGCGCGGCCGTGGTCTCCATCGGCTCGGGCGCCTCCGGGAGGATCCGGTTGAAGTACGACCGGGCCGCCGCGGTGGTGCCCACGTCGCGCCCGGCCGCCTCCGACATGTACCAGCGGTGCTCGAGAATCTCGTGGAAGATCTCCGTCGGCGCCAGGCGGCCGCGCAGATCGCCGGGGATCGCCTCCACGACCGGCTCGTACACCTCTTCCCGCCACCGGCTCGCGGCCACGAACTCCGACACCGGGCGGCCGTGCTTCTGCTCCAGGTAGGCCCGGAACGAGGCGATGTCGTTCAGCAGGCGGCGGGCCTGGTTCTCGCCCGCGTCGATGCCGGTGCGCAGGAAGAGCTGCCGGCTGTGCAGGCCGGATTCGGCGACCCGGGTCTTCACCCGCAGCCGGTTGCCCTCCGGGGTGCTGATCAGCTCGACTTCCTCGGCGTCGAAACCCAGCTGATTGAGCCGTCGCAGCCGTTCGGCGATCCGGTATCGCTGCTCGTCCGGGCGCAGGATCTCCTCCCGGTTGAGCTCCTCCCACAGCGCCGCGTACCGGCTCTGCAGCTGCTCGGCGATCTCCAGCGGGTCGACGTCCGCCGGCAGCAGGTCGCCGGCCTGCAGATCGAGGAGCTCGCCGTAGACGCGTTCGGTGGCCAGCTCGAGGTCCCAGTCCCGCTGCCCGGCGGATAGTTGCGGATGCTGCTCGCTGGTCTCCGCATCGACGAGGTAGGCCTCCAGCGTGCCGGCGTCGTAGCGGAACAGTGTGTTCGACAGCGAGCAGTCCCCCAGAAGAAACCGGAAAGGTGCAGCCGCACGAGCAGTTCGACCAGCGCGTCCAGTAGCCGGTCCGTGGGCTGGCCGCCGCGGGGCCGGGAAAACACCGCACGGTAAGTCGTCGCGTAGGTGAGGAACTTCGTGACCAGGATGGCGTCGGCACCCGGGCCGCGGTCGACCGCGACGCCGACCACATCGACCGAGGGAACGCCCAGCTCGGTCAGGGACCGCAGCAGATGGTACTCACGCCGCGCGAACCTCTCGCCGAGTTCCTTGAGCGCGTAGAGCGCGCCGTCGTCGACGGCGAAGCGGACCACGTGCCGGGAGATCCCGCGCTGGCGTATCTCTACGAGCCGGTCGTCCTGCCAGCTTTCCAGCGGCTCATCCCACGGCAGGGACAGCAACCCGGCCGCCTCCTCGGCGGGTGGGGTGAACACGAATCGCACGACAGTCCCATCTGTTCGCATCGTCACTGTCAGCCCGCGCGCCCCAGTCTCTTCTACCGTCGGTGGCATGGACAACGATGGGGGCGGTACAACCGCATGGGGAGGGTATCCGACTGTTGCCGGTTGAGTTGGTTGTGGTTGTCGTACGTGTGTTCTAGTATATTGGTGTGAACTTGTCGGAGTGGGCGGACCGTGTGGGGGTGTCGAAGTTCACGGCGTATCGCTGGTTTCGGGAGGGAACCTTGCCGGTCCCGGCGGAGCGGGTGGGGAGGCTGATCCTGGTCAACGTCGACGTGGCAAAGCGCGAGTCGGCTCGGACGGTGCTGTACGCGCGGGTGTCGTCGTATGACCAGCGGAGTGATCTGGACCGGCAGGTGGCGCGGCTGACCGAGTGGGCGACTGGGCAGGGCATGGCCGTAGCCGAGGTTGTCGTCAAGGTCGGGCCGGGGATGAGCGGGAAACGTCGCAGGCTGGCTCGCCTGCTGGCCGATGCGACGGCTACGACAGTGGTCGTGGAGCATCGTGATCGTCTGGCTCGTTTCGGGGTCGAGCATCTCGAAGCGGCGCTGTCGGCGCAGCGGCGCAGGATTGTTGTGGTGGACGCTGGCGAGGTTGACGATGATCTGATCCGGGACATGACCGAGGTGCTCACCTCGTTTTGTGCTCGCCTTTATGGGCGTCGGGGGGCTCGGAACCGGGCGGTCAAGGCGCTCGGTTGCGCCAAGCGTGATGTTGGCCCGGCAACGGCCGGGCCGTGAGGTATCTCCAGGCGTTCCGTTTCGAGCTGGACCCGAACAATGAGGCTCGCTCGGCGCTCGCCAGTCATGCGGGGGCGGCGAGGTTCGCGTTCAACTGGGACTCGCCTTGATCAAGGATCGCCTGGACGCCCGGAGGGTGCTGGAGGCGCTGGCTGTCCGTCAGGGTGCGAGCACGGCCGAGGCTGCGGTGTGGGCGGCAGGGCTGGCGGGACCGGTCCCTTGGACTTTGCCGGCGTTGCGCCGTGAGGTGCAGTGCGTGCGTGCGGTGCTGAGCCGCCGGGCGCTCAATCGCGCCCTGCTGGAGCGCCAGTGGCTGATGCGCCGCGCCCCCGCGGCGTCCCGCGGCCGCTCCCGCGGCCAATCCAGCGGGCGGTCGCGCGGCCAACCCAGCGGGCGGTCCAGCGGCCGCCGCCGGGACTGGGCGGCCTGGCGGGCCTGGCGGGTCCGGCGAGCGAGCCGGTGATCGAGACGATCGAGCACCTGGTCGGCATGCAGGCCCAGGCGCCGTTCCCGCCCTACTTCGGCCTGCTGGCCCGGCTGGACGGGTTCCGCGCGGACGACCTGGCCGGGCTGCTGCTGAGCCGGGACGTTGTGCGGGTCGCGCTGATGCGCGGGACCATCCACCTCGTCTCGGCCCGGGACGGCCTGGCGCTGCGCCCGCTCATCCAGCCGGTCCTCGACCGGGCCCTGGCCAGTACCTTCGGCCGGCAGCTCGCCGGGGCGGACCTGCCCGCGGTCGCCGCCGCGGGGAGGGCCCTGACCGCCGAGCAGCCGCGCACGTTCGCCGAGCTGGGCGGCCTGCTGGCGCAAACGTGGCCGGACCATCCCCCGGCCGCACTTGCGCAGGCGGTCCGGGCGCTGGTCCCCCTTGTCCAGGTGCCACCCCGCGCCGTGTGGGGCCAGGCGGGGCAGGCCCGGCACACCCCGGCCGAGGTGTGGCTCGGACGCCCGCTGGATGAGGGCGCCTCGCTGGCCGCCATGGTGCGGCGGTACCTGGCTGCCTTCGGCCCGGCCACGGTGCTGGACGTGCAGGCCTGGTCGGGGCTGACTCGGCTGCGCGAGGTCATCGAGCCGATGCGCCCCCGCCTGCGGACGTTCCGCGACCCCAGCGGGCGGGAACTGTTCGACCTGCCCGAAGCGCCCCGGCCGGACCCGGGCACCCCCGCGCCGGCCCGCCTGGTCCCGGAGTACGACAACCTGATCCTCGCCCACGACGACCGCACCCGCGTCATGACCGAGGAGAACCGCAAGCGCCTGTTCAGCCTGCTGAACGTCTTTCCCGGGACCGTGCTGGTGGACGGGTTCGTCGGCGGCATGTGGCGGCTGAGCCGGTCACGGGACGCGGCGACGCTGACCGTCGAACTGTTCGACAACCGTGTCCCGGCGCGCGACCGTGACCAGATCACCGCCGAGGCCGGACGGGTGCTAGCTTTCGCCGCACCGCGGGCGGCCTCCCGTGAGGTCCGTTTCGCGCCGGTTGGTGCTACGGGCGCGGGTTGATCGCCACGATCGCCTCGGTCGTGTAAACCAGGAAGGTCAGCGATTCCTGGAAGTACAGCTCGACCGATTCCGCGTCGTGCGACAGGTAGCCGATCGACAGGTCCTGGCCGAGGCTCAGCGTGTAGTCACCGCCGCGCGCGGACAGCAGGAAGGCCCCGTCGATGGCGGGCGCCCACAGGATCTCCCCGTCGAACAGGCGCTCGATCTGGTGCCGGATCGGGTACCCGTGGTTGGAGGTCACGCTGATCGCGTCGTAGGCGGCGGTGCTCAGCGCCAGCGAGTACGGGGCGCCGACCCCGGCCAGCCGCAGGGCGGTCAGGGCGTCGATGATCACGTCGGGATACTCGTGCGGGTCGGCCGGGAGCGCCAGCGCCGGGTTGGTCGTCGCGGCCCGGAGCCCGGTGATGCCCGCCGCTGGGTATCCCTCGAACACCGCGCGGTCCTCGGCGTAGGCGATCTTCTTGGCCGCGTCCTTCAGCGGCTGCCAGTCCGGGTCCTGCGCGCCCCGCTCGACGTCGTCGATATCGGCCCGGTTCAGCCGGAACGGCGCCCGCAGCCGTACCAGTGGCTGCGCTTGGCGCAGGTGGGCGGTGACCCCCTCGGCGGGGGGCTCGACGTCCCCCAGGTGCCCGGTGTTGACCGCGGCCCGGGTGGGTCCGCCGGGTTCGTCGACGTCGGCGATCCGGCGGCCGGCCACGTAGCTGCCGAACGTGCGCCGGGCCTCCTCCTCGATGCTGGCCCACGCGGAGTCGGTAATCGGTGCCAGCTCGCGATACAGGTTGTTCAAGGCGGGGTACTCCTCTTCAGGCTGCCGATTCCGAGAGAACCGCTGGCTGGGGACGATGGGGTCGGCCTGCCAGTTCCGGCAGGGCCCGGCGGGCCGGGTGTGCTGGGCAGGTCGGGCAGGTCGTCGAGAAAGCCGGCCGACGGAGCGAAGAACAAAGTTCCGGTCGCTGCCGTCGAGAAATCCAGGATTCGGTCGTGGTTCCCCGGCGGATTGCCGATGAACATGTTCTCCAGCATCCGCTCCGTCACGCTGGGGCTGGCGGCGTATCCGATGTAGTACGTGCCGAATTCCCCGCGCCCGGCCGACCCGAACGGCATGTTGGCGCGCAGAATCTGCCGTTCGGTTCCATCCGGGTCGGTGATGGTGTTGAGCGCGACGTGCGAGTTGGCCGGCTTCACGTCGTCGGGAAGCTCGATGTCGGACAGTTTGGTGCGGCCGATCACCAGTTCCTGTTCCTCGGTGGTCAGCCCGTTCCACGCGTCCAGGTCGTGCAGGTACTTCTGCACGATGACGTAGCTGCCGCCGGTGAAGTCCGGATCCTCCGCGCCGACCAGCGCCGCCGCCTCACCGGCCCGTCCGCCCGGGCTCTCGGTGCCGTCCACGAAACCCATCAGGTCGCGCTCGTCGAAGTACCGGAAGCCGTGCACCTCATCCTGCAGGGTGGCGGCCCCGGCGAGCCGTTTCATGACCTGGGTGGCGAATTCGAAGCAGACGTCCATCTCGTTGGCGCGCAGGTGGAACAGCAGGTCGCCCGGGGTGGCGATGGCCTGATGCCGGGCGCCGTGCAGCGCGCGGAACGGGTGCAGTTCGGCGGGGCGCGGCCCCCCGATCAGGCGGTCCCAGGCGTCCGATCCGATCGCGGCCACACAGGCCAGTTCCGCATCCGGGAGCCGGAAGCCGACCGATCGCTGAATGGCGGATACGTCGGCGAGCAGATCACGCGCGGCCGCCTCTCCGCCCGGGTCGATGGTAAGTACGAGGAAGATCGCCGCGGTCCTGAGCGGCGTCACGACCGGCTGCGGCTCAGGCGATGGCTGCGACGGTGCTGTCATCGCGTCCGGTTTCCTTCCTGCGAGGTCCGTTCCGCTTCGCTTCGCTGATATGAGGCAAGCTTGCCACAGGCGTCACAGCTGATCCGGCCGGCCCGGCGTTACGGCGACGAGCGCGGTGTGGCCTGCGGTCCAGCCGTATCCTGCTCTTTCTACCGGCCCGTCCGTCTCGAAGCCGCACGCTCGCGGGTCATGAAAGCGAACCTCCGGGGCGGTCTGGGTTCGGGCGGCGGCGGGTTGCCGGGCGGGGCCGGCGGCTGGGTTGGCAGCGGCTGGGTTGTCGCGGCGTCGGCCCACGCCGTGGAGCCGGGCCAGGATGAGCGGGCGGGCCACGGCGTGGCGGCGGGCTCGAGCTCAGCCGTGGGAACGGGCTCGGACTCGGGCTCGGGTTCAGCCGCAGGGACGGGCTCAGGCACGGGCTCAGGCACGGGCGCGGGAACCGACGTGGGTGCAGGCTCGGATGCCCGAGCGGGCTCAAACACGGTGCCCGCTCTCCCGGTCGCGGTGCCCGCCGTCCGGCCGGCGGCTTGACGGGGGGTCCGCGGCCCGGCTGCGGCGGTCGGCTCAGTTGCGGGGTCAGCGGTGTAGTCGCCGGGCTTGGTCTGGTCGTATCCGTCTTGGACTCCGATCTGGCGGAAGACGAGGGTGAGCAGGGCTGCGAGGGCCACGTTGAGGATGAGAGCGGTGATCCCGATGTAGGTGACGTGCCCGAACACCGGGGCTGCGGAGGTCCCGAAGTGCGCCTGGCCGCCGCCGGGCATTCGGTACGCCTGGATGGTGCCGTACGCCATCCCCGCGGCCCAGCCGAAGATAAGCGCAGAGCGGTGGAACCAGCGCGTGTACAGGCTGATCACGATCGCCGGGAAGGTCTGCAGGATCCAGATACCGCCGAGCAGCTGCAGGTTGATCGAGAACGTCTTGTTCAGCTCGAGGGCGAAGCCCAGCGCGCCGACTTTCATGATCAGCGAGGCCAGCCGCGCCACCCGCGTCTCCTGCGCGGGGGTGGCATCGGGCTTGAGGAGCTCCTTGTAAATAGTCCGGGTGAACAGGTTCGCCGCCGCAATCGACATGATGGCCGCGGGGACGAGCGCGCCGATGACGATCGCCGAGAAGCCGATGCCGGCGAACCAGCCGGGGAAGATGTGCGCGAACAGCAGTGGCACGGACAGCTGGGGGTTGCCGCCGGCCGCCTTGACGCCGGCGTTCACGGCCGGCACCGCCCGCGCCATGTAGCCGAACAAGGCGATCAGGCCCAGGATGAGCGAGTAGGCGGGCAGCATCGCCGCGTTGCGCCTGATCACGTCGCGCCGCTTGGCGGCCAATACCCCGGTGGCCGCGTGCGGGTACACGAACAGGGCCAGCGCGGAGCCGAGCGCCAGGGTGGCGTAGGCCCATTCTCCGGCCGGCATCACCACGATGCTGCCGAACGGCTTGCCGGTCGCGGGGTTGACCGTTTTCAGGTGCGCCGAGGCGGCGCCGAAGATGTGCCCCCAGCCGCCGATCCGGCTCGGGATGTACACCATCGCGACGATGACCGTCACGTAGATGAGGATGTCCTTGACGAACGCGATCAGGGCCGGCGCGCGCAGCCCGGCCAGGTAGGTGTACGCGGCCACGACGGCGAACGCGATGATCAGCGGCAGATCCCGGACAAAGGCATTGCCTGAGGTGCTGCCGATCCCCATGACGGTCAGCACGGACTCGATACCCACCAGCTGCAGCGCGATGTACGGCATGGTGGCCAGGATTCCGGTCGCCGCCACCGCCAGCCCCAGGCCCTGCGAGCCCTTCCTGCCCCGGACGAACTCACCGGGGCTGACGTAACCATGCGCCCGGGCCACCGACCAGAGCCGCGGTGCGAAGATGAACACGATCGGGAAGACCATGATCGTGTACGACAGCGCATAGAACCCCGCGGCGCCGGTCGCATAGACCAGGGCCGGCACGGCGATGAAGGTGTAAGCGGTGTAGATGTCACCGCCGAGCAGGAACCAGCTGACAAACGTCCCGAATCCGCGGCCGCCCAGACCCCACTCGTTCAGCTGGAGCAGGTCCTCGGCCGGGCGCCATCTGGCTGACGCGAAGCCGATCAAGGTGACGATCAGGAACGAGCCGACAACGATGATGAACGGGACCACATTAAGGTGACTCACCTGTGCGCACTCCCGCCATCTCCCGCCCCGCGGTCCGGCACCGGCCCGGTCCTGAGCAGCAGGTAGCAGATCCAGCACAGCAGGCCGACCACGGGCACCCAGACCAGCTGGAACCAGTAAAAGAACGGGAAGTGCCCCAGCTCCGGCGTCGACCGGGCATACAGGGGCACCCACAGCGTGCCGATAATCGCGACGGTTAGCAGAACCGTGACCGTGCCCCACCTGGCAGGGCTTTTGCCCGCCGGAGCGCGCTGGGCCATCGCAGCCTCTCAGAGTGTCATGTATGGTCTCAGAACGGGATGTGCGGGGTGCCCGGTCTGATACCGGACTCCGCCGACCAAATGCGGGCGGCCGCCGACACTGTGTTTTCCGGCGCTGACGGCCCAGCAGCGGCCCAGGAGGGGTCACGATGAGTGTTTCACCTGGTAAAGACCACGGCTGCCGGTTCACCGGCTGCGGCTACCCACGCGCCACAAACCACTGCTTCACCCGATGGCGGCCAGGCTCTGGTCGATGTCGGCCACTAGGTCTTCCACCGGTTCGATCCCCACGGACAGCCGGACGAGCGACTCGGGGGCCGTCTCCGATGCCCATCGGGCTCGCCGTTCCCACGCCGACCCCACCCCGCCGAAGCTCGTAGCCGGGAGGATGACCCGCGAGGCCTGCACGACGGCGTCGGTGTCGGCGGCGGTCCCGTCCACCTCGAACGACAGCAGCGGGCCGAACCCGCGTGGCATCTGACGCCGTGCCACCTCGAGCGTCGCCTGTTCGGTGCCGGGATAATGGACCGAACGGACCCGCGGATGGCCAGCCAGATGCTGGGCGACTGCGCCGGCGCTCTCCGACTGGCGGGCGGTGCGCAGGGCTAGAGTCTTCAGGCCGCGCAGGGCCAGCCAGCTCTCGAACGGCCCCGGAATGCCCCCGCCGACCGAGCGCCATCCCCTGAGATCTGCCGTCAACCGATGGTCCCGGGTCATGACCGCGCCGAGCAGCACGTCGGAATGCCCGGACGCCGCCTTGGTCAGCGAGCACAGGGAGGCGACCGCACCCAGGTCCAATGGCTTCTGCAGCAGGCCGGTCGCGACGGTGTTGTCCACAACCATGGGCGCGTCCGCGGCCGAAGCCAGCCGGGCGAGGCTGGTCAGGTCCGCGACCCGTAGCAGCGGGTTGGTCGGTGTCTCCGCCCACAGCACCGCCGGGGCGGCGGCGAGGTGACGCTCTACCTGTGCGTGGTCGAGCAGGTCGACGGCGACGGGCGCGGCGCCGTGCGGCCGGAGCCAGTCGGCGAGCAGCCGTGTGTTGTAGTAGCCGTCACCGGGGAGCACGACCTGCTGGCGGTCCTTCGCCAGCGCAAGCATCAGCGCCATCGACGCGGCCTGGCCCGACGCGAAGACGACGGCTTCCGCGTCCTCCAGCGCGCCGAGGGCCTGCTCCAGCGCCGCCCAGCTGGGGTTGCCGTTCCGCCCGTAGGCGTGCGGCGGGTCGGGGTCACCCCAGGAGGCGTACACGCTGGCGGGGACGAGCGGCGGTGCGGCGGGCGAACCCGCAGACCGTTCGGTGCCCGCATGGATCAGTCGCGTCTCCGCCAACGGCAGGTGCTCGCTCATGCTCCCGGCACCGCGAGTCGCAGCAGCCGCGCCGCGCCTCCTACCAGAGGTCGCCGCCGACCAGCACATACAGGAATGGCACGAGAGGAATGAGGCCGAATACTGCCCACACCACCTTCTCCAGGCCGGTGAGGTCGGTCCGGCCGGCCAGGTTGATCCACATGAGGATGACCGCGACCGGGTGAATGAGGCAGACCAAAAGCTCCAAAACCTTCTTCATGGTCGCAAACTGTACCCGGCGGCGGGCCACCGCAGTCACGACAGTTTCTCCGGTCCCAGCCCGGCCCCGGCCCTCCTGCAGAAAACCGCCGGCCCGGACACTTGGACAACCTTAGGGTCTTCAGGAAACCCTCAGCAACATTTCAGCCCGTCGTTTGCCCGCCAGCAGCTTCGCCCCAGGTTCGCCGCCGAAGGTTCCCATAGAGCAAGAGACCAAGGAGCTAGGTGGGCAGATCCATGAACGTCATCCAGGGTTCGGCATTTTCGGCGGAACCAGAACAGGCACCGTCATCTTCCGCGTACCCCGGTGCGGGTGGTCCCTACGGCTCGTACGGGGGCAGCTCAGAAGGGTCCTACGGCTCGGGCGGCAGTGGCCCGTCGGGCGGCAGTTGGTCCGGCGGTGGCTGGTCCGGCGGAGGCGGGAACTGGTCGGGCGGGAACTGGTCCGGCGGTGAACCGCCCAACCCGCGGCACCGGGGCTTGCGGCGCGGGCTTGCGTTCGGGGTCGCCGGGGTCGCATTGGCCGCGGCCGCCGCGGTCGGCTCCTACGATGCCGTGCAGAGCAACGGCAGCGGAACCAGCCACGCGACCACCAGCGCCAGCACGGTCCTCAGCACCTCCCAGATCGCCGCCAAGATCTCACCGGGTCTCGTCGACGTGGTGTCGACCCTTGGTGACGAGAACGGCGAGGCGGCCGGCACGGGCATGGTGCTGAACTCGAACGGTGAGGTACTGACCAACAACCACGTGATCGACGGAGCGACCTCCATCTCGGTCACCGACATCGGAAATGGCCACACCTATAAGGCCACCGTCGTCGGCTACGACAAAACCAAGGACATCGCGGTACTGCAGCTGCAGAACGCGTCGGGCCTGCAGACCGTGACCTTCGGCGACTCCGCCACGGTGAGCGTGGGCCAGCAGGTCGTCGCCATCGGGAACGCGGAGGGTAAGGGCGGGCAGCCATCGGTGGTGACCGGCAGCGTGACGTCGCTCAACCAGTCCATCACGGCCAGCGATGAGGGCTCGGCGAGCAACTCGGAGCAGCTGAGCGGGCTGATCCAGACCAACGCGCCGATCCAGCCCGGCGACTCGGGCGGGCCGCTGGTCAACTCGGCGGGCCAGGTCATCGGGATCGACACCGCGGCCTCCAGCTCAAGCGCGACGCCAACGGCGCAGGCGGCGACCCCGGGCCAGAGCCAGCAGGGCGATAGCCAGCAGGGTCAGAGCCAGGCAACTCAGGCGTTCTCCATCCCGATCGACGAGGCCGAATCGCTCGCGTCGCAGATCGAAGGGGGGACCTCATCTTCCACCGTGCACCTGGGCTCCACCGCATTTCTCGGCGTCGAGGTCGGCAGTGCGGCCACCGGTTCCGGGAGTGGCCTGGGCGGCGACGGTAGCGGCGGTTATGGCTACGGCGCCGGTGATGGCTACGGCGGCGACGGCAGCGGGACCACCACGTCGGGTGTGACGGTCGCCGGGGCCCTGTCCGGCTCTCCGGCCGCGGATGCCGGGCTGGCGGACGGTGACGTCATTACCTCCCTCGCTGGCCAGTCGGTGACCTCAGAGTCGCAGATCCAGACGATCCTCGGGGCCTACCACCCCGGCGACCAGGTCAGCATCGGCTGGACCGACGCCTACGGCCAGAGCCAGACGGCCACCGTCACCCTCGCCAACGGCCCGGCCGCCTGAGGCCGGCGACCTGAGGGCGGCCCGGGCCCGCCTCGGCGCGACCACTGAGACCGGTCGCAGGCCGCCTGAGACCAGCGAGCCTAGCCCAGAACGGCGCGCCATCCCGGTCGCGGAAACACTAAAACCCCCGCGGGTGGCTGCCCGCGGGGGCTTCAGCGCGCTCGGCCGGATGTGCGGCGCCTCCTAGCAGCGGCCGGAGTACGCGCCGGTGGTGTAGGTCGTCCACGGGCCCCAGTCGCCGCCGTTACCGCTGATGCTGACGGCGGCCTCGGCGTTCCCCAGCGGGTTGAGGGTGGCCAGCGCGCCGTGCGAGCCATTGATCTGCCAGAGCCCGTAGTCGTTGGTGGGGCTGATGGCGCCCGGGTTGCCGCCGGACTCGGCCATGGCGATGGACGCCGCCATCACCGCCTCACCGGTGGAGCCGCCGGCCTGCTCCCACAGGGACTCCAGGCCTCTGCAGCTGTACGTGCCAGCCGAGGTCGTCGCCGGCCCACTGGAGAGGTTGGACACCATGGTCGGTGCGCTCACCGGAGCCGAACTGCTGCCGCTGTCACTGCCTGCGTCACTGCTCGGGGTCGCATGCTTAGCCTGGTACCCCCCGCTCGGCGCGCTCGCGACGCTCGGCGTGGTGGCCGGCGCCTCCGAGGCGGGCAGCGTGTAGTTGGCGGGCGGGTCGGCCGGCACGTTCAGCTCCTGGCCCGGGTAGATCAGGTTCGGGTCGGAAACGGTCGAGTGGTTCACGTGGTAGAGCCACTGCCAGTCACCCGCCTTCCCGTAGAACTGGCTGGAGATGCTCGACAAGGTTTCGCCCGAGCGCACCGCGTAGGTCTGGCTGACCGCCGCGGCTTGGGTCGCCGTGTCCAGGCCGGCGGAACTGGCCAGTGCAGCCTTCGTGGCGAGGAGCGTCCCGGCCGCGGAATAGCTGCCAGCGGCGGTGTGCTCGGTCTTCGCGGTAACGACCGCCTCGGCCACGGTGCTGTGCTTGGCTGGCGCCGCGGCGTGCCCGTGCGGAACGGCCATCAGCGCGCCCGCCGTCACCGCCATCGCCGGAGCGGCCTTCCCGGCCTTCTCCGCTACCTTCTCCACCTGCGACAGCGTTGCGTGCCGTCCCGACCGCATGACCTTCATCTTGCGGCCATGCCTATGCGCTGAACCCACAGAGCTCCCATCGTCGTGTTAATGCCCGCTTAATCGCTGCTCCGCGGGAGCTGCTTTCGGCCCGGCTGAGCGCTGATCACGTTTGTGATCTTTCGCGGCGTATGCCGCCCGTTGCCGGTTGTTGTGTGCCGCTGGAGAGCATCGCAGGACGGGAGGGGGGTCCGCAGGCAAATCGACGAAATTTTGTGATCCTCCCGTGATAACAACACCGCTGACTCAGGACACAGCGGCATCCCCACCTCGTCTAATACGGAAAGTAACAGCCTCTCTTACACTCTGTAATTGGCTGACCGTGCTGCCATCTCCGGCGCAGCTGCGGGAAAATGAGCCCTGCGGGTGTCGATCCGCGCCGGGCGCGTGCGTCGGTGAAGTAAGGGCCCGGCAGGCGGGCCGTGCACCGGAGGGAAGGCAACCATGTCGCAGTACCTGATCCTGATCTACGCAGACGAAGCCCAGTGGGCGAACGCGACCCCGGGCGAGACCGCACAGCTCACCAAGGAGCACGCGGAGTTCGGTCAGCGCCACGCGGACGTGATCCGCGGCGGCAACGCTCTTCAGCCCTCCCCCACGGCGACCTCCGTCCGGCCCGATGCGGGCGGCAGCTTCGCGGTCACGGACGGGCCATTCGCCGAGACCAAGGAGGCCCTGGGCGGCTACTACCTCATCGAGGCGGCCGATCTCGACCAGGCCCTCGCCATCGCCCGGGAGGTACCCATGCGGTTCGGTGGTGTCGAGGTCCGGCCGATCTGGGAGGTGATGTGACCCCGGTTCCCGGGCCGATGCTGAGGTGGTGACGAGACCGTGATGGACGTGGACCCGACCGCGGCGGCCGTGGCCGCCGCGGTCGCGGACGCGCACCGCCGCGAGTGGGCCTTCGTGCTCGCCGCGACGGTGCGCGTCACCTGCGACCTCGACCTGGCCGAAGAGTGCGTTCAGGACGCCTACGCCCGCGCGCTGGACACCTGGGGCACCGCCGGGATTCCGGCCCGTCCTGGCGCCTGGCTGACCACGGTCGCCCGCCGGCGGGCGCTGGACCTGCTGCGCCGCGATGCGACCGCCCGGCGCGCACTGCCGCTGCTGGTTACCGATCCCGCTCTGGCGCCCCGGCCCGACGTGGCAGCAGACCAACTGGCCGGGCCCGAACTGGCCGGGCCCGAACCAGGGGGCTCCGTGCCAGTGAAGCTGGCCGACCCGGCGGTTGCCGATGACCGGCTGCGGCTGGTCTTCACCTGCTGTCACCCCGCGCTGGCGACCGACGCCCAGGTCGCCCTGTCGCTTCGGCTGCTCTGCGGGCTGTCGACGGCCGAGGTGGCGCGCGCGTTCCTGGTCAATGAGGCGACGATGGCGGCCCGCATCACCCGGGCCAAGAAGAAGATCGCCGCCGCCCGGATTCCCTACCGCGTGCCACCCCGCGCCGAGCTGCCCGCCCGCGTGGACGCCGTGCTGACGGTCGTGCACCTGATGTTCAGCACCGGCTACGCCGCTCCTACCGGGGACGAGCTGATGCGCGAGGACCTGGCGGAGCGCTCACTGGACCTGGCCCGGATGCTCCGCGTGCTGCTGCCCGGCCACGGCGAGGCCGCAGGGCTGCTGGCCCTGATCCTGCTGACCGACGCCCGCCGCGGCGCCCGCGTCGACGAGGCTGGCCGGCTGGTCCTGCTCGCCGACCAGGACCGGGCGCGCTGGGACCCGGCCAAGATCGATGAGGGCGTCGCCCTGGTCCGCGAGGCCCTCGGGCAGGGCGCTCCGGGACGCTTCGCGGTGATGGCGGCGATCGCGGCCGTGCACGACGAGGCGCCGCGGTTCGGCGACACCGACTGGCCGCAGATCGTCGGGCTGTACGACCTGCTCACGCGGCGCTGGCCGTCGCCGGTGGTCGCGCTGAACCGGGCCGTGGCGGTCGGCTTCGCCCACGGGCCCGCCAAGGGCCTTGCGGCTCTCGATGCTCTGGCGGCGAGCCCGGAACTGGCCGGTTACGGCTACCTGTCCGCCTCCCGGGCGGAGTTCCTGCGCCGCCTCGGCCGGACCGGTGAGGCGCGCCTGGCGTATGAGGAGGCGCTGCTGCTGACCGGCAACGCCGTTGAACGCGGCTTCCTGGCCGCGCGCCTGGATCGGCTCGGCTCCTGACCGAGCCGCCGCCGGGCCCGATGGGCTCGCCGTTCGGCTCATCGCAGGCCTCTCACGGGGCGGACGGGGCCAGCCGCCGGGGATCGAAAGGGCCGATGGGATGGGAGGTTCCGCCGTCGGTGACCAGGTCGGCGATGATCTCCGCGACGACGGGCACGAACTTGAACCCGTGCCCGGAGAAGCCGCAGGCCATGACCACCTGCTCGTGACTGGGATGCCGCGCGATGACGAAATGCTCGTCCGGTGTGTTCGTGTACATGCAGGTCACGGCGGCCAGGAAGGTCGCGGGCAGGTCCGGCATCCGCGGTGCGACGAACGCCCGCATCGCCTCGATTTCTGCCGAACGGACCTGGCGATCGACGGTCCCCGACGTGCAGGGCTGTCCGCCCCGGAAGAACGCGACCTTGACCCCTCCTGCGGGGCTCCCGGTGGGGTCGGGGAACGAGGGGAAGCCGTAGAACTGGCGGCCGTCGCCGGCCTCCCAGATGTAGATCGGGTGCCGGTCCGAGCGGAACCGGGCCACGTCCCCGGCCGGGGTGAACCAGTACTGCACCTGCCGCTCCACGCCGAACGGCACGCCCAGATCGGCCAGCAGCTCCGCAGCCCACGCCCCGGGGCAGATCACCAGCTGGGCCGCCGTGTACGTGGCCGCGGCCGTGCTGACGCGGACTCCCGCGCCGCCGGTCGCCTGCCAGCTTGTCACCGGCTCTTCGAAGTGCAGTTCGGCGCCGGACCGCCCGGCCAGCGCGAGGTGCGCGGCCACCGACTCCTCGGGGATCACCAGCCCGGCGCCGCGCTCGTAGAGCGCGACCTCGTCCGGCGCCGGGGTCATGGTGGGAAACCGGCGGCGGATGCCGGCGGCGTCGAGCAGTTCGTGCGGCAGGCCCCATTCCTGCGCGCTGCGCAGGCTGCCGGCTACGGTCCGGCTGTCGGCGCGGCCCACCATCACCCCGCCGGTCCAGTGGACGATCGTCCGCCCGGAGCCGCCCTCGACCTCCGGCCACAGTTCCGCCGCCCGCAGCAGCAGCGGGACGTACGCGGGAGCCTCAAAGTAGGCCTGGCGGGTGATCCGCGAGCCGCCGTGGCTGGAACCCTGGTCGTGGACCGGGGTGTACCGCTCCAGCCCGAGGACGCGCTGGCCGCGCTGGGCCAGCCGGTACGCCGCGGCACTGCCCATGCCGCCTAGCCCGATCACGATGACGTCATAGGACGGCATGCGCGCTCCTCTGTTTGGCCCGGGGGGACGACCCCCCGGATTCCCCGCTGCGCTTCGCGCCCCGCGGTGGTTACTCGCCGACACACCGGCCGCTCACCGGGCACAGGGGGAACGTGCCGCATGTTGACTACTCCCCGCCCTGAAGGACGGGGACTCCCGGGCTCACGCCCGGGGGTTCCTGCTTCACGGCCGACTGCACCCGGGAGGACCCGGAGTGTCTGACATCAGCTCCGCAGGCATCGCCGGGGTTGCCCCCGGCTACGGCAAGACCTGCCGCCCGGATGTTCTTCGCGGCGTTGATGTCCCGGTCGTGCCGGGTGCCGCAGGATGGGCACGTCCAGTGCCTGGTGTTCAGGCTGAGTTCGGCGAGCAGGTGCCCGCACGCCGAGCAGGTCTTGCTGGAGGGGTACCAGCGGTCGATCACGATCAGGTGCCGCCCGTACCTGGCGGCCTTGTATTCCAGCATCTGGCGGAAGGTGCCCCACCCGCAGTCGCTGACCGAGGACACCTCGTTCAGCCACGCCAGGTTCCCGGTGGCTTTCATCGCGGTCAGATAGGCATTGGCCTGCGTGAAGTTCGTCTTCACCTGCTCGCCCTAATACCGCTGATGCCGCCAGGCCAGGGTCCGGTTCCACACGACGCGGACGCAGCCGAACGTGCGGTTGAGCACGCTGGCCTGCTCTGGTGTCGGGTAGGCCCTGCACTTGTACGCCGTCCGCATAACATCCAAGCTTCTACGATCACCTCGTTTCGGATAAGCGCGACACGCGGAAGGGGGGAGCGGCGTTTCCTCCCCGGCCTGAAGTCCGGGGTCTCCACGCCGCACTTCTGATGACGGGTAAGCACGAACCGGAGCACGAACCGGAGGAGGCCGCGCAGGTGACAGCAGCGATGTCGGTGTGGCTACGGCGGGGGGCCATGGCCGTGGCCGTCAGCCGGGTGGGAGTAGGCGTCGTGGCGTTCGCCGCGCCGGGGCTCGTGTCGCGGTCCTGGACGGGTGGTGCGGGCGACGGGCCCTCCGGGCAAGAACCCGGGCAAGTACCCGGACGGGTCCTGGGCCAGGTACTCGGGCGGGCGCTGGGCGGCCGGGATCTCGCGCTGGGCCTCGGCGCGCTGGCGGCGCTGCGGCTCCAGCCGGCGCGGAGCCCGGCCTCGATTTGGGGCGCCGCGATGTCCACCGACCCGGGAAAGCCGGATCCGGCGGCGGCAACCGGCCTGGCTGCGGGGATGTGGGTCGGCCTCGCCGCGCTCGCCGACGGCCTCGATCTGGTGACCACGGCGGTCTCGTGGCGTGATCTGCCGTCGCGTCAGCGCTGGCTGGTCGCCCTCAGTTCCGGCGGGGCGGCGGCTGTGGGCGCTGCGGCCGCGGTGTCCCTGGCCGCCGGTCCCGCACCGCTGGCGGACTGAGGACGTCCCGGCTTCACCAGATGACGGGCAGCTCGTGCAGGCCGTAGACGAACGCGTCGTCCTTGACGGGCAGCTCATCCAGCGGGACGGCGAGCCGCAGCGCGGGGATCCGCTGGATCAAGGTCCGGTAAACGATCTCGAGTTCGGCGCGGGCCAGGCTCTGCCCGAGGCACTGGTGCGGGCCGGACCCGAAGGCGACGTGCTGCCGGATCCGCCGCGCCGGGTCGAGTGTGCCGGGGTCGGGAAACGCTGCGGGATCGTGGTTGGCGGCCAGCAGGGAGACGATCACTCCCTCGCCGGTGCGGACGACAGTGCCGCCGATCTCGGTGTCGGCGAGCGCGATGCGGCCCGTCCCGGTGTCCGCGATCGAGAAGTACCGCAGCAGTTCCTCCACGGCGCCCGGCGTCCGGTCCGGGTCCGTGACCGCAGTCATCAGCGTCGCGGGGTCCCGCAGTACGGCCAGGACGCCGAGCGAGATCATGTTCGCCGTCGTCTCGTGGCCGGCCACCAGGAGCAGGAACGCCAGGCTGACCAGGTCGCGATGGTCGGCGTCACGTCCCGGTCCGTGCCGCGTAACCTGACGGCCGAGCAGGTTGTCGCCGGGCTTGGCCTCCTCCGCCGAGACAAGCTCGTCCAGAAAGCCGAACAGTTCCCGCAGCGCGTCGAACCGCTGTTCGGCGGGAACCCGGTGGCTGAGCAGCATCATGCTGCGGGACTGGAAGAACTCGTGCCGCTCGTACGGTACGCCGAGCAGTTCGCAGATGACCTCGGACGGCACCGGCAGCGACAGGGCCGGCACCAGGTCGGCGGGCGGCCCGGCGTCCAGGATCGCGTCGATCCGCTCGTCGACGATCTCCTGGATGCGCGGCCGCAGGTCTTGCACGCGCCGAGCCGTGAACTCGCCGATGACCGCGCGCCGCGCCGCTGTGTGGTCCGGCGGAATCCATCCCGATCAGCGACGCGCCGCGGCTCCGGACCCGTTGCTCGGCGGGCGTCAGCGGTGGGCGCGGCGTCCCGGCCGGCGGGGCGGGGCGCTTTTGCGGCATCGGGAACGCGGGGTCCGAGCGGTCGGCCGTGAACCCGGGCGCGGACAGTGCCGCACGCGCGTCGTCCAGCCGGGTCACCAGCCAGGTGAGCGATCCGCCGGGCAGTTCCGCGGCCGCCAGGCCGGGCGCCCTGCGCAGCCGGTCGTACTCCGGGGGCACGCGGAAGGGGCATGCGCGGGGGAGCGGAAAGCTGACATCCGGCCGATCGTCCATCGATACGTCCCAGGGCTCGGGTTACTACGCGGGCCAGTAAGCGGGCCGGTACGCGGGAAACCACCGGCCCGCGTCCTTGTCCGCTACTAGCGCGTTGCGGTCGCGGTCGCCCGCGTCTGCTTTGCCCGTTTCTATCACCGGCGGGCCGCCACAATCCGGCGCGGGGGTGGCCGCGGCGCGCACGCCCGGGTGATAGTGGGAGAAACGGGCACGCTGGCCGCGGCCGGGAAGGGACTCATTCATGCTCTGCACGTTCGGCTTCGAGCGCATCGGTGTACTGCTCAGCGACCTCTACTTCGTCGACCCCGAGCCCGGCAAGAGCCAGGAAGGCGCGGAGCACGGAGTCCGGCTGGAACTCCGGGTGCTCGAACGCGGTGACCTGAAGGGATCGATCTACTCGGCGCAGCCGATATCCGTTGGCGACCCCATCTGGCGGGTTGACCTGCTCGAATCGGTGGACGGCAAGCCGGGCAGCTTCGACCGGACCCATCATCACCCAGCCTTCACGGGCTGGGAGCCGGGGCGCCGGGTATTCGTCCGGGAGCTGTCCGCGGACCCGATCGCCTGGCTCGCGGTCAAGCTATCCGACCTGCCGGAGGTGCTGAAGGAAGCCGGTGTTTCCGCCGACATCGCGGCCCCCGGGGACGCGGAAAGCCTCCGGCGCGCCGTCCCCGACATCCTCGAGGCCACCGAACGGCTGCTCGGCAGGGTCCGTTCCGGTGAACTGGGCAACGCGCCGGCCGGCAGCCCCGCGGACAACGTCCGGGCCGGCTGGCTCTAACCGCTGGCCGATCGTGGTGCTCGACAGCGCGATCCACCTGCAGCTCTCCGGCGCGGTCCGCCGGGCAGGCGGCACCGTCATTGGTCGCGCTCCGCATCTTGTCCGTTCTTCCCGGTGCGTACCGGTGCGCCAGGGCCCCCTCCCGACCGTAACATCGGCCCCTTCGCGGCGATGACCAGCCCGTTCCCGATGGTTTTTCCGGCGGCGCCGCACGTATTAACGCCGATTCTCGCGGCGGGTAGTTATCCCCTGGCTGACTGGATGGCATCCGGCCGCAGGGGACTGCCTCTGGTCTGTGTGCAGGCATTTTGTGCGATAGCTCCGCTACGGGCGGCCATTAGGTGGGGTATGTAACGCTGACTGGTCGTGTCAGATGGCTGCTAATGTCATACCGGACGGCCCGCCGGCACCACGGTAGTACAGGCTTACAGCCATGTAATTCATGGCGGGATGACCCGGTACCGGCGCGTCTGCGGGAGATCCCGTCGCAGACGTGGTGAACTAGCAGCATCGACCAGTCAGCGAAAGACCCTCAACCTACCCGGCCCGGCGGGGAGTTCTTCCTGCGCCCGCAATCCCCGGCGCACCGGCGGTATGAGGCGCTGCGCGCCTACCTGGCCGAGGGACTGCCCGCGGCCGAGGCCGCCGCCCGGTTCGGCTACACCCCGGCATCGCTGGCCTCGGCGGTACGGGACTTCCGCGCGGGCGCGCGGGAGTTCTTCGTCACCGGCAGGCCCGGCCCGAAGGCCGCGCCGGCCAAGGACGCCGCCCGGCCGCGGATCATCGAGCTGCGCGCCGCCGGGCACTCCATCGACGAGATCGCCCAGGCTCTCGCCGCCGAGGGCACCCCGCTGAACCGGACCGGGATCGCCGAGGTGATCGCCGCCGACGGGCTGCCCCGGATGTGGCGCCGCCCCGACGCCGAACGCGGCGGACCGGCCCGGGAGATCCAGGCCCGCGCCGAAGCCGCGGATTTCGCCGCGCTGCCCGGGCGGGCTGAGACCCGGCTGGCCGGGCTGTTCCTGGCCATCCCGGACCTGATCGCGCTCGGCGTGCCGGACATGGTGGCCGCCGCGGGCTACCCGTCCACCCCGAAGATCCCCGCCCTGTCGTACATCTTGTCGCTGCTGGCACTCAAGCTGACATCGACCCGGCGGGTCTCCCACGTCTACGACATCGCCGCCGACCCCGGCGCCGCCCTGTTCGCCGGGCTCACGGCCTTGCCGAAGGCCACCGCGCTGACCACCTACTCCTACCGGCTGCAGCATTCCCGGCAGGCCGCGTTCCTGACCGCGCTGGACAAGGGCGCCATCGCGGCCGGGCTCGCCCAGGGGGAAGCGCTAAACCTGGACTTCCACGCCGTGATGCACTGGGGTGAGGACCCGGTCCTGGAGAAGCACTACGTGCCCCGCCGCTCCCAGCGCACCCGGTCGGTGCTGACCTTCTTCGCCGAAGACGCCGTCACCCGCACCCTGGTATACGCCAACGCCGACCTGTCCAAAGCCAGCCAGAACCGGGAGGTCATCGCGTTCGCCGACCACTGGAAGGCCGTCACCGGATTCCGACCCGGCGCTGCTGATCTTCGACTCCAAGCTCACCACCCAGGCCGTGCTCGCCGAACTGGATGACCGGCAGATCGGGTTCATCACTTTGCGCGCCCGCCACCCCGGCATCACCAAGGCCCTGGCCGCCCTGCCCGCCACCGCCTGGACATCCATGACCCTCGGCCGGGCCGGCGGCAAGACCCGCCGCGTCAAAGTGCACGACGACCCCACCGCGACCCTGTTCGGCCTACCCGCGCCCGATCCGCCAGCTCGCCGTCACCGGCCTAGGCCACGACCAGCCCACCTTGCTGATCACCAACCGGCCCCAGCTCCCGGCCCGCCAGGTCATCCAGTCCTACGCCCGGCGGATGAACATCGAGCAGCGCCTCGCCGAAGCGATCCAGTCGTTCAGCCTGGACGCCCTGGCCGGCGCAGTCCCGCTCAACGTCGACCTCGACGTCATGCTGTCCGTCCTGGCCCACACCGTCTGCGCCGCGCTGCGCCGCCGCCTGCCCAGCTACGCCACCGCCACCCCCGACACCCTCCAGCGGCGGTTCCTGAACACCGGCGGCATCATCGAAAACCACCGCGGCCAGACCACCATCCGGCTAGCCCGGCGCACCTACTCACCAGTCCTGCGCCAGGCCAGCCTCCCCGACACGATCACCGTGCCCTGGTGGGAAGGCCGAACCCTCCGCTACCAGTACGACTGACCAGACTGGGGGCCGATTCGCTTAGTGAAAATCAGCGTTAACGCACGGTCCTGGCGGGGCTAGGCTGGCCTTGTTCAGGAGGTGCAAGGGGGCGTGTTGGCCGCGGATTCGTCGGCGATCGGCTCGGTGGGCGTCCTTACCGTTGGCACGCGCGGCCGCAGTGGTCCCGGGGAAGTACGGATCAAGATCCGCGGCGGCTCAGAAACCTTCATCGCCTGGTCGGAGACTCCGCTGGCGAGAGGCGCCACCGTGCTCATCATCGACGAGCGCGGCCGCCGGGCGGTCGACGTCATGGAGTGGGCCAGCGACCCGCTCGACGCGCTGGGCGACTATGGCGGATAGCGCGGCCGGAGACCCCTGGAACGGATGTGCCGGCTGACAAACCGGCTCAGGAAAAGGCAGCCGGCCGGAAGCCGGTTGAGGAGATGAAGTGATGTTTGGATATCGCGTTCCAGCCCCCGATGAAGCCCTGCTGATTTCTGGCGGGAGGGCTGGCCGCAGTGGCGCTCCATTCAAGGTCGTCACCGGCCATGGGGCCTTTGTTACGCCCGCGTTCCGCAAGGCCCGTTACCTCACGCTGAGCTTGCAGGAGGCCGAGGTGGCCGAGACCTGCGTGACGAAGCAGGGCATTTCGCTGAACGTCCGGGCCGTGATTGCCTTCAAGGTGGGCAACGACGAGGAAAGCATCGTCAACGCCGGACAACGTTTTCTTTCCGACCAGGACCAGATGGCGATCCTCACCGGCCGGATCTTCGCCGGTCACTTGCGCTCGATCATCGGCTCGATGACAGTCGAGGAAATCGTCACCGAGCGGCAGAAGCTGGCCACCGAAGTCCTAGACGGCTCCAAGTCCGAGATGGCCACCATCGGCCTGACCGTCGACGCGCTGCAGATCCAGTCCATCGACGACATGGGCGCCGGCTACATCGCCGCTATGGCCTCGCCGCACAACGCTGCCATCCAGCGGCAGGCAAAGATCGCGCAGGCGCAGGCCGACCAGCTGGCGGTGCAGGCTCAGCAGGAGTCCCAGCGCCAGCAGGCCGAGTACGGACGGCAGACCGCTGTCGTCCAGGCGCAGTACAAGGCGGAGGTGGACAAGGCGCAGGCCGAGGCGGCCCAGGCGGGACCGCTGGCCCAGGCCAACGTACAGCAGGCGGTCATTTCCGCGCAGGCCGAACTGGCGCAGAGGCAGGCCGAGCTGCGCCAGCAGCAGCTGGTCTCCGAGGTGGTCAAGCCCGCGCAGGCCGAGGCCGAGCGGGTCCGGATCCTCGCGGTGGCCGACGCCGAGCGGACCCGGATACAGGCCGAGGCGGCCTCCTCGAACAACCGGGTCGCGCTGGACCAGATGCTGATCAGCCAGCTGCCGCAGATCGTCAAGGAGGCGGCGGCCGGGCTGGCCGGCGCCAACGTCAGCGTGCTGAACGGCGCCGACGGTCTCGGCGAGATAGCGGCCGGGCTGGTGAGCCAGGGCATGACCATCCTGGAATTGGTGCGCAAGGGCATCTCGGACCCGGACCGCCCGGCGTCCGGGAACGGCACCAGCCCGCGCCGGCTCTCCCAGGCCCCGGCCACCCCGGCCGAGGGCCATTCCGGCTGACGTCCGCTCGGGCCGGACGTTTGCTCCGGCCTGATGGCGCCTGCGGCCTGATGGCCACTCGGCCGGACGTCCGCTCCGGGCGGCGGCCAGAACGCCGCGGAGCCGCTGGCGGCGAGAACAGCCAGCGGCTCTGGCGGCGGTGGTGGTGCGTGACGCGAGGTTGCTATCCCCGGGCCCGCACGTAGACCGGGATACCGTTCCTCGGCACGAGGCCCGGGAAGATGTTGGCCACGTCCATGGGGATCCGGATACAGCCGTGCGAAACCGGCTGGATGGGGACGTAGGTGTCGCCGTGAATGGCGAACCCGCTGTAGAAGAAGACCGGGTTGTACATCTCCCCGAGCGGTGAGGTGTGCCACCCCTTGACCCGCCATGTGGTGCGGAAGTTGCCGGTTGGCGTGATCGCGTAAGAACAGCCGCTGTCGCAGTAGTAATAGCCGCCACCGGACGAAATGTGGCTGATCAGCACGATCCTGTGGCTGTGGTAGACGTACAGCACGTGGCGGCCGAGGCTGACCTCGACCCGGAGCGCCGCCCCGTGCGCCACCAGTGGCGTCGGGTGCCGGGGATTGACGAGCGCCCGCTCCACCTTCACGGTGACGGTCCCGCTGGCGGGCATGTTCTGGACCTCTTCGAACGCCCAGACCGCTTCCTCGGTGTCGGAGCCGTAGCGCCCGTTGATCGTGCCCGGGTAGTACGCGAGCTGCGCCAGGCGCCGCTGGAGGCGCTTGACGTCGTTGCCCCGCACGCCTGGCCTCAGCGTGCGTGTCGCCGGCGTGTAGGCCGCGGCCGAGACCTTCGCCGGTGCCGCGTAGGCCACCGCCGCCACCCCGCCGCTCAGCACAGTTGCGGTCATCGCCGCCGCGCCAAGGCCGAGCGCCCATCGCCGGGGCCCCGATTTGGCCTTAACCATCCCACCCGAACTCCCTCCGGAAAGAAATCCCGAAATGCGCCGCGCTGGCCTCGCCGACGGAATTGGCCACTAATCGGCAGGACGCGGAACGGCGGCACGCAGGTAACCGTCGCCATTGTTGCTTTAGACGTCTTACCCGGCTTTCCGGCTGGCCGCGCTCAGGCGTGGCCGATGTGTTCCACAGCGTTACCTTTTCGGGACATGTCGGTGGCCGGAACTGCCCGGCGCTGCGGTGGCCGGAGCCGCGCGGCGCTGCGGTGGCCGGAGCCGCGCGGCGCTGCGGTGGCCGGAGCCGCGCGGCGCTGCGGTGGCCGGAGCCGCGCGGCGCTGCGGTGGCCGGAGCCGCGCGGCGCTGCGGTGGCCGGAGCTGCCCGCGCTGGCGTTAATAGTTGACGTTCCTGACCGGAATTAACTAGATTCAGGCCGGTTAGCCATCGGTCACGGCTCTCGTACCCCGTCGCTCGGCTTGACACCGTTCGAGCCGAAAGGATCTGCTGAGGGACGGGTGACATGAGTGACGCGGCACACGGGCACCAGACCGGGGTACGCGACCGGAGGGATAGTGGACAAGGGAGGGAGCTCGACGTGAACCCGGACGGCGGGATCGCCTTCGACGAGCGGTTCTTCCCCGAGGGAGAGGCGTTCCGCGGCCGGCGCGTGCAGCAGGTGCGGCCGGAGGGCGGCGACGCCTCCAGCCACTCGTACTGCTTCCGTCGTAAATTCAGGAGGGGTGACCAACATGTCCGTCATCGACGACCTGCTCGCCAACAACGACCACTACGCCGAGAGTTACCCCGGCCCGCTGCCGCTGCCGCCCTCGGAGCACCTGGCCGTGATCGCGTGCATGGACGCGCGCCTGGACATCTTCGGCATCCTCGGCCTTGAAGGGGGGGAGGCGCACGTCATCCGCAACGCGGGCGGCGTCGTCACCGACGACGAGATCCGCTCGCTGACCATCAGCCAGCGGCTGCTCGGCACCAGGTCCGTCATCCTGATCCACCACACCGACTGCGGGATGCTCACCTTCACCGACGACCAGTTCAAGACGGCCATCCAGCAGGAGGTCGGCATCAAGCCGCCCTGGGCGGCCGAGGCGTTCGCCGACCTGGACGAGGACGTGCGGCAGTCCATCGCGCGGATCAAGACGAGCCCGTTCATTCCGCATACCGATGACGTCCGCGGATTCGTCTTCGACGTCGCGACCGGGCGGCTGCGCGAAGTGAAGTGAGGCGCGCAGCGGCCCGGCCCCGGTGTCCCTCCCCGGTGCCCCGCCGCCCCAACGGCCGCGCTTCCCCCATGGGGCCGGCCGCGCTTCCGGCCGTCGGCCCGGCCGCGCTTCCGGCCGTCGGCCCGGCCGCGCTTCCGGCCGTCGGCCCGGCCGCGCTTCCGGCCGTCGGCCCGGCCGCGCTTCCGGCCGTCGGCCCGGCCGCGCTTCCGGCCGCAGTGGCGTAATCTGTCCTTTGCTGTGGTTATCGACCCTTCGCGCACATTGCGCGGCGCCGGCGACTAGCCTCAATAGGCGTGTCCGCGCTGCCCGCCACGCAATTCCCGGCTGCGGCCCGGGATGTCCCATCGTCTCGGCGTGAGGCGCGTGTGCTCACGCTGGCGGCGCTGTACTACCTGCTGGCGGCCCTGGCGCTGATGCTGTGGCTGTGGCGGCACCCCGGGACCGGCACCGTCGCGGGCAACGCCAATGACGCCGACCAGTTCGCCTGGTTCTTCCGCTATGACGCGACGGCCGTCGCGCACTTCAGGCTGCCAGCCCTGGTCACGACGGCGCTGAACGCCCCGCAGGGCATCAACGTCATGTGGAACACGTTCATGCTGCTCCCCGGGGTCCTGCTGGCGCCGCTCACGCTGCTGGCCGGGCCTCAGGTGAGCCTGACGGTGCTGATGACGATCGGCTTCGCGGGCAGCGCGCTCACCCTGTTCTTCGTCCTTCGGCGGTGGGGCGTGAGCGTCACCGCCGCGGCGATCGCGGGCGCGGTCTACGGTTTCTCGCCCGCCCTCCTCCAGTCGGCCGTCGGCCACTACGACTTTCAGTTCGCCGTCCTGCCGCCGCTCATCCTCGATGCGGCGCTGCGGATCGGCTCCGGACGTTCCCGGCCGCCGCGCGGTGGGCTGTGGCTGGGCCTGCTGGCCACCGTGCAGTTGCTCGCAGCGGAGGAAGTGCTGCTGGACACGGCCCTGGCGGGCGCGGTGATCGCCATCGTGCTCGCCGTGAGCCGGCCGCGGGCGGCGCTGCAGCGGACCGACAACCTGATGGCCGGGCTCGCCGTCGCGGTGGCCACGGTGCTTATCGTGTCCGGTTACCCGCTGTGGGTCCAGTTCTTCGGGCCGCTGCACCAGCACGGAAGCGCATTCGCGCCCGACTTCTTCAAGAATGACCTGGCCGGGTTCGTGACCCCGTCGGCGTTTCTGTTCTTCCACACCGCGGCCAGCGCCGCGGCCGCCGCCAGCTACCAGGGCGGTGTCCCGGAGTATCTCGCCTACGTGGGATGGCCGCTGCTCGTTGTGCTGGCCGTGGTGGCGGTGTTCTGCTGGCGGAACCTCCCGGTGCGGGCGACCGCCGTGACGTTCGCGGTGCTGGAGATCTTCTCTCTCGGGGGCACCCTGATGGTCGGTGGCACAGACCACCACGCGGTCCTGCTGCCCTGGCACTGGATAGGCTCGCTGCCCCTGCTGGGGGCGGCGCTGCCGACCCGGTTCTCGATCATCGCCGATGGCGCCGGGGCGGCCCTGCTGGCGTTCGGCCTGGATCTCGCGCACCGCCACCCGCGCGTCGTCGCCCGGCGCTGGGGGCCGCAGGCCGCCACCGCCGCCGCGGTCCTCGCGGTGCTGCCGCTCCTGCCCCGCCCGCTGCCCGACGCCGCGGCCGCCCCCGCGCCGGCCGGTTGGTCGGCGTCCTTCGCCGCCCTGCATCTGCCGGCTGGCGCCCGGGTCCTCGTCGTCCCGATCCCCACGGCGACGTTCACCGAGCCGATGCGCTGGCAGGCCGACACCGCGCTGCCCATCGACCTGATCGGCGGGTACTTCACCGGCCCCGGACCGGGCGGTCAGGCCTACATCGACGGCGGCGTCATGTCACCCGCCGCGCTGTACCTGAACGTCTTGTGGTCGGGCGGCGCGTTCCTCGAAATGCCCGCGCGCACACAGGTAGAAGCCCAGCTCGCGCGCTGGGACCCGGCCGCCGTGGTAGCGGTCACCGGCCCGCGCTCGGGGCTCGGGGAGTACCTGATCGGCCTGCTCGGGCAGCCCACCTACCACGTCGGCAAGATCCTCGCCTGGCGCAGATAGCCCCCAGCCTGGCCACCGGGCCCGCGGCCTGTGCCAGGCTTCCCCTGTGCTTGTTCTCGGGATCGTGACGGCGCTGGCCGCCGTCGCCTGGCTCGTCCTGCTCACCGGCCACGGCGGCTACTGGCGCACCGAACAGCGGCTCCCAGCCCGGCACTCAGCCGGGCTGGAGCCGGCCCCCGAGTCGCCCACGCGCCAGCCGGCCACGGCGAAGCCGGCCGCCTGGCCAGAGGTCGTCGCTGTGGTGCCGGCCCGGGACGAGGCGGCCATGCTGCCGGTGACGCTGCCGGCCCTGCTGGCCCAGGACTACCCCGGCCCGTTCTCGGTCACGCTCGTCGACGACAGCAGCACCGACGGCACGGGTGAGGTCGCCACCGCGATCGGCGTTGCCGCGCCCCGGCCGCTGCGCATCGTCCACGGCATCGCCCCGCCCGCCGGCTGGGCTGGCAAGCCGTGGGCCATGGCTCAGGGACTGGAGGCGACCCGGGCCGACGGCGCCCCGTACGTTCTGTTCACCGACGCCGACATCGCCTGGGCCCCCGGCGCACTCCGCGCGCTCGTCACCGCGGCTGAGGCCGATGATCGTGACCTGGTGTCACAGATGGCCCTGCTGCGCAGCGAGACCGGATGGGAAAAGACGATCATCCCGGCGTTCGTCTATTTCTTCGCCCAGCTCTACCCGTTCCGCTGGGTCAACCGGCCGGGCGGCCGGACGGCGGCGGCAGCGGGCGGATGCATGCTCATCCGCCGCCGGGCCCTCGACGCGGCCGGGGGCCTCGCTCCCATCCGCGGCGCGCTCATCGACGACGTGGCCCTGGGCCGGCTGCTGAAACGCCCTCCGGCCCGGGGCCGCTGCTGGCTCGGGCTCAGTACCGAGGTCCGGAGTGTCCGGCCGTACGTGGGCCTCACCGAACTGTGGAACATGGTCGCTCGGTCGGCCTACACCCAGCTTCGCTACTCGCCGCGGCTGCTGGCCGGGACACTGGCCGGGCTCGCCTGGCTCTATGCGCTGCCCCCCGTCAGCGCGATCACCGGCCTGATCGCTCTCGTAGCGGACGCGGGCCACACGGCGGGGAGCGCGGAGACCGGGCCGCTGCTATGCGCGGCGGCCGGCGGGGCTGGATGGGCGGCAATGGGGATCAGTTACCTGCCGATGCTCCGGCTGTACCGGCTGTCGCCCCTGCGGGCTCCTCTGCTGCCTGCCGTCGCGGCCATCTACGCGGCCATGACGGCCGATTCGGCCCGTCGGCACTACGCCGGGCGCGGCGGAGCGTGGAAGGGCCGTGCGGGACGTCCGGATGAGCGGGGAACCGGCCTGCGGGAAGAGGTGCAAAGATAGCTTATAAGTACGGCGCAGCCTGCTCCGGAAATGACGCCCTCGGCGGATCAATTCAACCGCTCACCCCGAGGGCTCCTTTTGTAATCATCCATCCCATTGCCACCGGAACACCCTAAATATCCGAATTATTCCTGCTCATATTGATGCTAATTCTTCGGCCATCAACTAGTGTTTAGGCTCCACACTTTGGCATTATCGGTCCCGCACCCGAGATAGCCCGGAGGTTATCGTGCTCAGCGGGACAGCCGGGGAACAAATCCCCGACGGCGGCCATCGGCCTAAGCACCGCAGGCCCGACGACATGGCAATCGTGCCCGTCTGCGACGTTGCCGGTCGCACGTACGAGGAGCTGTACATCGAGCACGCGCCGGTCGCGCGGCGCGTCGCGCTCTCCATGGTCCAGCGCGACGTGGCCGACGATATCGTCGCCGAGGCCTTCACCCGCGTGCTCGGGGCGATCCGGGCCGGCGGCGGCCCCGGCCTGGCCTTCCGCGCGTACCTGTTGACGGCGGTCCGTAACACGGCCAACGACTGGCTGCGCGCCAGCCGCCGGACGACCGTCATCGGCGATCTCGGCCAGGATCTCGAAGACCGTGTGCCAGAAGAGAACATGAGCCTGGCCCAGCTTTCCCGCGGCCCGGAAGCGGAGGCCGAAGCCCGGGCCGAGGCTCGCCTGGTCGCTGCGGCGTTCGGCCGGCTGCCGACCCGCTGGCGCGCCGTCCTCTGGCAGCTGGAGGTCGAGGGCAAGGCACCCGCCGCAATCGCCCCGATGTTCGGGCTGTCGGCCAACGGAGTGTCAGCTCTGGCCGTACGGGCCCGGGAAGGCCTCCGGCAGGCTTACCTGCAGCAGCACATTGGGCGCAACGTTCCGGTCTCCTGCCAGTCATACGCGGCCGCGCTCGGCGCGGACGCCCGTGGCCAGCTGAGCCGGCGCCGGCGCAGCGTCGTCCACGAGCATCTCCAGCACTGCACGGGCTGCCACGCCCTGGCCAGTGAGCTGACCGAGCTCAACAGCCGCCTCGGCGCCATCCTCACGCCCGCCGCGCTGGCCGGCGGGTCGGCTGCGCTCGCCTCCGGTGCGGGGGCCGGAGCAGCGAAGGCGGGCGCAGTGGAGGCGGGCGCAGCGAAGGCGGGCGGGGCGAAGGCGGGGGCCGCGGCTGGGGCCAAGCCGGTTACCGGAATCAAGGCCGGAGCGGCCACCGGGATCAAGGCCGGGACCGGGATCAAGGCGGCCATGGCCCGGGAGGGCGCGCGAGCCTGGCTGGGCGCCCACTGGCGGCTGCTGCGGCTGCACCCCCTGACCGCCGCGGCGGGCGCTGCGGCCGGACTGGCCGCGGCGGGCGGCATGGTCTTCGTCATCAGCGTTACCGCGGCCGGCCCCTCCCCACTAGCCATCGGTACCGGACACGTTGCCGTCCCGGCCGCCGCGCTGTCTTCCTCGGGGCCGTTCGCGCACCACGGCGTGTCCGGCGCGGCCAGCCGGCTGGGTTCGGCCGCGGCCCTGGCCCCGGTCAGCGGGGTGACGGGGAGTGTGTGCCGCTCCGCGTCCAACGGGACCAGCGCGCCGGACGGGGCCAGCGGGGGTTGTGGCGGCGCCGCGAGCGCCGGGCCAGCCGGTCCGGCTATGGGAGCGCGGGCTGCGTCGCCCGGGACGGACGCGGCCGTGCCGTCGGCGGACCGCACCACGGCCAATGGCGGCACCACCGGCCGGAGTACCGGGCCGAGCAGGACGATCACCAAGGGCGTCCGCGCTGGCCTCGGCACCACGGTCGGCAACCTCGGACAGGTCGTAGCGGGCGCCACCCGGGCGGTCGGCACCGTGCTGGGCCCCACCGTTTCCACGATCGGGAATGCGGTCAGCGATACCACCCAGCAGGTCGGCGCGGGGCTCAGTAAGTCCGGGCTCGGAACCGTCGGCGGCGCGGTGACCAATGTCGGTAACGGCGCCGCCGCCACCGTCCAGATGCCGGGCCGGACGGTCAGCAGTACCGCGGGCAGCGTGGGCAAGGGGGCCGGCAATGTCACCAACGGCCTCGGCGGCCTCGTCGGCGGCAAGCAGTAGGCCGCCCCGTCACCCTGGGATGCCCAGCCCGGAGGGCGGCAAATACCAGCCCGCCCCGCCACCCGAATGCCCACTCGCTAAGGGCGGCAAGCACCAGCCCGGCCCGCGCCACCCAGGGGCATTCCAGCCCGGAGGGTGGCGGCGTCGGTGGCCAGGTCGGCGTTACGGCCCGGCGCCCCTGTGACGGCCGCTGTGGCTTCGTTCGGCGGCTGCTGCCATCCGTACCGCTGGGTGCGCCGGGCGCCGGCGGCTCTTTCCTCTGATAAGTAATGAGGGTGACGAGAGGCGCCCCGGCCGGAACCGGCCGGGGCTGCGGTCCGCACGGGAGGGTGAGCCGATGACGGAAAGCGTGCCGGGCGTGATCGCGCGCGGGAAAGGCGCTCCGGTCGAGGTCGCGACGATCCTGATACCGGAGCCGGGGCCGGGGGAGGCCCTGGTTCGCATCCAGGCCTGCGGCGTCTGCCACACCGACCTGCACTACCGGGAAGGCGGGATTGGCGACGACTTCCCGTACTTTCTCGGCCACGAGGCGGCCGGGGTGGTGGAAGCCGTCGGTGATGACGTGACCGACGTGGCCCCCGGCGACTTCGTCATCCTCAACTGGCGCGCGGTCTGCGGGCAGTGCCGCGCGTGCCGCCGAGGCCGGCCCTGGTACTGCTTCAGCACCCACAACGCGAAGCAGAAGATGACGCTCGCGGACGGCACCCCGCTGTCGCCGGCCCTGGGTATCGGCGCGTTCGCCGGGAAGACCCTGGTCGCATCCGGTCAGTGCACCAAGGTCAACCCGGCCGCGCGGCCCGAGGTAGCCGGCCTGCTGGGCTGCGGCGTCATGGCCGGGCTCGGCGCGGCGCTGAACACCGGCCGGGTCGGCCAGGGTGACTCGGTCGCGGTCATCGGCTGCGGGGGCGTGGGAGACGCCGCCGTCATGGGGGCCCGCCTGGCCGGCGCGACACGCATCATCGCGGTGGACGTCGACGACCGGAAGCTGAAGTGGGCGGGCGAGTTCGGGGCCACGGACGTGGTCAATTCCCGGGCCGGTGATCCAGTCGAGCGCATCCGCGAGCTGACCGACGGCTTCGGCGCGGACGTGGTAATCGAGGCGGTCGGTCGGCCGGAGACCTATCGGCAGGCCTTCTACGCCCGCGACCTCGCCGGGACCGTGGTACTGGTGGGTGTACCAACCCCGCAGATGCGGCTCGACCTGCCGCTGCTTGATGTGTTCGGTCGCGGCGGCGCGCTCAGGTCTTCCTGGTACGGCGACTGCCTGCCCAGCCGTGACTTCCCGATGCTCATCGACCTGCACCTGGGCGGCCGCCTCCCGTTGGAGAAGTTCGTTTCCGAGACGATCTCACTGGAGGACGTCGAGAAGGCGTTCGGCAAGATGGAACGCGGCGAGGTGCTGCGCAGCGTCGTCGCCTTCTGAGACCGGCCGCGTGCCCCCGGCGGACCACGCCCGGCCGCGCACCCGCGGCGAATCACGTTCCAGCGCACAACCAGCGCACACCCCCCGGGCCGCGTACCCTGCCCGGGCGAACGACCCCGGCGGACGACGACCGGAGCCTAACGAGGAGCCATCGTGCCGACCGTCCTGATGACCGGCGCGGCCGGCCGGATAGGGACCATGCTCCGGACCCGGCTGGCCCGGCCGGGCCGTACCCTTCGCCTGCTGGACGTCGCGCCGCTGACGGCCGGGACCGGGGAGGAGGTGATCCGGGCGTCGGTCACCGACCTGGACGCGATGACGGCTGCGTGCCAGCGCGCCGACGCGGTGATCCACCTGGGCGGCTACGCGGGGGAGGAACACTGGGATTCCATCCTTGACGTCAACATCCACGGCGGCTACGTCGCGTTCGAGGCCGCGCGCCGGGCCGGGGTGAGCCGGGTCATCTTCGCCTCTTCCAACCACGCGGCCGGCTTCGCACCCCGGGCGAGCTTTCCGGTTCCCGACTACGCTTTCCCCGAACCGGACACGTATTACGGCGTCTCCAAGGTGGCCACCGAGGCGCTCGCGTCCATGTACCACCACCGGTACGGCCTGGACACGATCTGCGTGCGCATCCTGACCTGCGCCGAACGGCCCGTCAATCCCCGCGCCCTGTCGACCTGGCTGTCACCCGATGACGCCGGGCGGCTCTTCGAGGCGTGCCTATCCGCGCCGCAGCCCGGCTTCCGCATCATCTTCGGGGTGTCGGCCAACACCAGGGGCGGCTGGGTCTCGCTGAACGAGGCGAAGTTCCTTGGCTACGAGCCGCGGGACGACGCCGAGATCTACGCTGCCGAAGTCCTGGCCCGCGCCCCGGCCGACCCCGACGACCCGGTCTTCCGCTACCTCGGCGGCGAGTTCACCCTCCCCGCCCGGGACACTCCTATTCCCTAGCCGACGGCAGGTCAGCGGCCGTCGGCGGGGAGGCTGGCCTGGTACTCCTCCCACCGCTGCAGGACGCCGGGCAGTTCCTTGCTGACGAACTCGACGTAGGCCGCGTGCTCTGCCATCCGGGACCCGGCCGGGGTGCCGGCGCCGATGAGGTCGATGCCCTCGCGGAGCAGGTTGCTCCAGCGCACCAGGGTCTGGTCCCGCAGGCTGATCATCTTTACCCGAGACGTCGTCTGGCATCCGGTAGTAGTCACGCCGGGAACCCGGTTCGCGCTCGCGGTCGACGAGGCCGAGCTGGGTCAGGTAACGGACGCCATCCGAGATCGCGGCCCGGCTGACCTGGAGCGTGCCCGCCAGCTCGGCCGCGGTCAGCCGCCCCGAGTCGGTGATCAGCAGGGCGGCGAATACGCGGGCCGGCATCGGCGGGACACCCAGAGAGATCAGCAGCGAGGCGAAGCGCTCGATATACCGGAAGACGGCCTCCGTGTCCGGGCCCTTCGGCTCTGCCCCGGGCTGCCCCGCCCCGGCCACACTGGCCTCGTCCGGCACCCTCGCGGCTCCCTTCCCGGCAGATCGGCGCGGCGGGTCGGCTGCCCCGCCCCGCCCGACCGCTTCGAAGTTTATACTATTCACGTGCTTCAGGAATTTGTGAAAACCCTGTAGGGAAACCCTGTCCGAGAATCGCTGTAGGTGGCGCCATGGTGAACGCGATCGAGGTCCACGGGCTGCAGAAGAGGTTCGGTGCGGTCCGCGCGCTCAACGGCCTTGACCTGACCGTCCGGTCCGGCGAAGTGCACGCGTTCCTCGGCCCGAACAGCGCCGGCAAGACCACCACGCTGCGGATTCTGCTCGGCCTGCTCCGGGCCGACGGCGGCGAGGCCCAGCTGCTGGGCGGCGATCCGTGGCGGGACGCGACCAGGCTGCACGGGCGTCTCGCCTACGTACCCGGCGACGTCACCCTCTGGCCGAATCTCTCCGGTGGCGAGATCATCGACCTGCTCGGCCGCCTGCACGGCGGGTTCGACGCGCAGCGCCGGACGGCCCTGTGCGGGCGTTTCGCCCTGGACCCGGCGAAGAAGGCCCGCGCCTACTCCAAGGGCAACCGGCAGAAGGTGGCGCTGGTCGCCGCGCTCGCGTCCGACGCCGAGCTTCTCCTGCTGGACGAGCCGACCTCCGGCCTGGATCCGATCATGGAAGCCACATTCCGCGAATGCGTGCAGGAGGAACGGCGGGCGGGCCGGACCATCCTGCTGTCCAGCCACATACTGGCCGAGGCCGAGGCGCTGTCGGACCGGGTGAGCATTATCCGCGACGGCCGGTGCGTCGAGACCGGGACGCTCGCCGAGCTGCGTCACCTGACCCGCACTGCCATCGACGCCGAGCTGGCCGCGCCGGTCAGCCTGGACGGCCTGCCCGGCGTCCACGATCTGGACGTCGTGGGCCTGCGGCTCCGCTGCCAGGTCGACAACGACACGCTGACCGACGTACTCCGGCGGCTGGCCGAGGCCGGCGTCCGCACCATGACCTGCCAGCCGCCGACGCTGGAGGACCTCTTTCTCCGTCATTATTCAGCTGAACGGGATGTGGCGGGAGCCTTCCGATGACCGGGCTCGCCGGCACGGGCGTCCTGTCCCGGCTGGCTCTGCGCCGGGACCGGATCATGCTGCCCGCCTGGGCCTACGTGATCACGGCGCTCGTCGCCGGCACGGCCTACACCTTCCGGAAGGTCTACACACCAGCGACGCGGGCCCAGCTTCAGGTCACCGCCGGCCACAACCCCGCGTTCCTGTTCCTGTACGGCAAGCCGTACGCCACCTCGGTCGGGGCGCTGACTGCCTGGCGGTACGGGGTGTGGGCGTCGATCCTGGCGTCCCTGGTCGCGATCTTCCTCGTGGTCAGGCACACCCGGGCCGACGAGGAGACCGGCCGGCTGGAACTGATCGGCGCGGGTGTGGTCGGGCGGCACGCGCCGCTCACCGTGGCGCTCGTCGTGGCCGGCACGGGCAGCGTGCTGCTGGCGGTGCTGATCACGGCGGCTCTGACCGTTCTCGGCCTTCCGGCCGCGGGTTCCGCCGCGCTCGCCCTGGCCATCGCCGCGACCAGTCTGGCGTTCGCGTGTATCGCCGCGCTCGCCGCCCAGATCGCGTCGGGCGCCCGCACGGCCCGGGGCATCGCGGCCGCCGTGCTGGGTGCCGCCTACCTGCTGCGGGCGATCGGGGACTCGGCCGGAGCACAGGGGCCCGGCTGGCTATCCTGGCTGTCCCCGCTGGGGTGGATCGAGTTCACCCGGCCGTTCGCCGGGAACCGGTGGTGGGTGCTGCCGCTGCCGCTGGCGCTGGCGGCGCTGGCCGGCGGGGCCGCGTACGCGGTGGCCGCCCGGCGCGATTACGGCGCGGGTCTGGTGACCGCCCGCCCGGGCCGCCCGCAGGCCGGCCGCCTGCTCCGTGGGCCGTTCGGGCTGGCCTGGCGGCTTCAGCGGGGCGCGCTGGCCGGCTGGGCGGCAGGCTTCGCGTTCGGCGCCGCGGCCGCCGGCGCCGCGGCCAAGGGCATCGGCTCGCTCCTTGGCGGCAGCACGCAGCTCAAGCACGTATTTACCTCGATGGGCGGCCAGACCGCCCTCACCAACGCCTACCTGGCCGCGATCGTGTCGATGGCCGGCCTCGCCGCGGCCGCGTACGCCGTAGCGGCCGTCAACCGGCTGCGCGCCGAGGAAACGGGGCAGCTCGCCGAGCTGATGCTGGCCACCGCGACCGGTCGGATCCGCTGGGCGCTCAGCTATGGCACGATCGCGGCGGCCGGTTCCGCCGCCCTGCTCGCCGTGGCGGGCCTGGCCGCCGGACTCGGCTACGGGCTGCGGGCTGGCGACGCCGACCTGGAAGTGTCCCGGTTGCTGGGCGCGGCGCTGGCCCAGTGGCCGGCGTCGCTCGCGGTCGCGGGCGCCGTCGTCGTCCTGTTCGGTGCCGTCCCGCGGGCCACGGTGGCCGGTGGCTGGACCGTCGTATCGGCGGTCGTGCTGCTGGCGTTCTTCGGCCCGCTGCTGCGCTTCCCCGGGTGGATCATGGACATCTCGCCGTTCACCCACGTACCGAAGCTTCCGGGTGGCCCGGTGCACGCCGCGCCGCTGTTGTGGCTCACCCTGGCCGCGGCGCTGCTGGCCGCCGCGGGCCTGGCCGCCCTGCGCAGGCGCGATATCGGCTGATCGCCCCGTTCGGGATCAATATGAGCGGCCGAAGATGACGCGCTTACCGTACGCGGACGGCCGGCCGCAGCGGATGCACGGCCCGGAGTCCGGCTCGCCGTCCAGCGGAATGCACCGGGCCGTGGCTCCGGTCTGGGCCTTGATGTCCTCCTCGCATTCTGGTGTGCCGCAGTGCAGGGCACGGGCCCATCCGGTGGCCACCGCTGCCTCGAACTCGTCCCACGAGTCGGTCGTGACCGTGCGGGAGTCCCGGAACGCGGTGGCCCGCTCGAGCAGGAAGGCCTGGAAGGCCTCCAGTTCGTCGGCCAGCCGCGCGGACGCCCCGTCCAGCGAGATGGGCTCCTTGCCGTCACCGAGCCGCCGCACCATCACGGCGCTGCCCGCCGCCAGGTCACGCGGCCCGAGTTCCAGCCGGATGGGCACGCCGCGCAGCTCCCAGTCATTGAACTTGAAGCCCGGGGACAGCTGCGGGCGGTCGTCCACGTGCGTCCGGATCCCGGCCTCGGTGAGCCGCCGCGCGAGTGCGGTCGCGGCCGCGGCGACCTCCCCGGCCTGCTCGCCGCGCCCGATGGGGACGATGACCACCTGGTAGGGAGCCAGCCGGGGCGGCAGGACGAGTCCCTTGTCGTCCCCGTGCGTCATGATCACGCCACCGATCATGCGGGTGCTCATGCCGAAGGACACGGTGTGGCACAGGGCCAGGTTGCCGTCCTCGCCAGCGTAGGTGATGTCGAAGGCGTGAGCGAAGTTTGTGCCCAGGTAATGCGACGTACCGGCCTGCAGGGCGCGGCCGTCCCGCATCATGCCCTCGATCGTAAAGGTCCGCACCGCTCCGGCGAAGCGCTCGCCGGCCGCCTTCTCGCCCTCGATGACCGGCATGGCCGCCATCTCGCGGGCCGTGGCCGAGTACAGGCCGAGCGCGAGCATGGTCTCCCGCATGGCGTCCGCCTCGTCGGCGTGCGCGGTGTGGCCCTCCTGCCAGAGGAACTCGGTGGTGCGCAGGAACATGCGCGGCCGCATCTCCCAGCGGACCACGTTGGCCCACTGATTCAGCAGCATGGGCAGATCCCGGTGGGAGCTGATCCATTTTGACATCATCTCGCCGATGATCGTCTCGGACGTGGGCCGGACGATGAGCTTCTCTTCCAGCTCCTTGCCGCCGGCGTGCGTGACGACCGCGAGCTCGGGCGCGAACCCCTCGACGTGCTCCGCCTCGCGCTTCAGGTAGCTTTCCGGGATCAGCAGCGGGAAGTACGCGTTCTGATGACCGGTCTCCTTGATCCGCTCGTCCAGGTCGGCCTGCAGCAGCTCCCAGAGCCGGTAGCCGTAGGGCCGGATGACCATCGTGCCCTTGACCGGGCCGCGGTCGACCAGCTCGGCCTTGAAGACCAGTTCGTTATACCAGGCCGAGAAGTCTTCGCTCTGCGGCGTCACCCCGCGTTCGTCTCTTGCCACAACCCCGAGGTTAGACCAGTAACGTGTGATGCCATGACCGAAGCGGGAGCGCATGTCACGGATGAGGTAGCGGAGACGCCTGTTTTGTCGCAATGATGGATTTCACTGCAGTTCGGCCCTGCCCTGTCACACTCGGGGGTGACCCGGAATATGAGTAGCGGATGGCCGCCGGAGGAAGATGACCGCCGGTGGGAGCCGGTTCGGCACGCTTCCGTCGTCGGCGCGGGGCACGATTCCCGCGGTGCCGATCGCGGCTATTCAGGCTACGCCCGCTATCCCGCCGATGCGGACGAGAGCGGCGGATCCGGGCCATCCGGCGTGCCGCCCAGCTACGACGAGGACGGCTGGTACGCACCGGAGGACGCGGCGGGCCCGGCGGAAGCGTCGCACCCCTCCGGTCCCCTGCCCGGTACGCACGGCTACGGCGGGATCCGCGGTGCGGGCCTGTACGGAATCCCCGTCTACGCGGAGGCGGACTATCGGGGAGCCGGCCCCGGGGACACGCGGTACGAGGACGGCCCGTACGAGGACGAGCAGTACGGTGCGGCGCCGTACTGGGAGGCTGAGTACGGCCCGGCCGGATACGGCCAGGCTCACCAGCCCGGTACGGCGCGCTACGCCGGAGTCCTCTACGGCCAGCAGCCCTACGCCGGAGAGGGCGACTCCGGGGCGTACTACGCCGAAGATGGCTACGCCCCGAACGACCCGGGCGGCAGCCATCCAGGCCAGCAGGCCGGCTACCAGCCGGGTGGGTGCGCCGGGCACGAGGCCGCGGATCCTGGCCGGGCGGGTTCCGGGCAGCCTGCTTCCGGCTACCAGGACTACGGCTACCAGGACTATGGCGATCCGCGGTACGACGACCCCAGCTACGGTGATCTCACCTACGACGACACGCCGCACCCCGGCTCCGCCCACCGCGGGGCAGCCCAGCCGGGCCCCGCCTACGCGAACGAGGGCGTGCAGGACACGGGCTACGGCGACCAGCGTCACGGCTCCGGTGGCTACCCGGGCCAGCCGGGCCAGCCGGGCCGGCCCGCGGCTGCGGGCTACGGTTCGCCGGCCTACCCGCCCGCGTATTCGGCCGTAGAAACGCACGGGTACGCGGACGGTGAATACCGCAGGTACCCGGACGCCGGCGCGTCCACTGGCGGGCTGCGGCCTGACGGCGGCTACGCGGCGGACGACTACGGCGGCGCCGGAGATTACGAGGAAGACTCCGGTGACGGGCCGGGTTACGTGGCCGCCGAGTACCCGTCGGGTCAGTTCCCGGCGGGGATCGGCGCGATCGGCGAGCTTTCCGCCGGGATGCCCGACCTGGCCGCGACCGGCATGCTGGCGGCCACTGGCATCCTGGACAGCACCGGGATCTCGGACCACGTCGAGCTGTACAACGACCACCCGGGCGCCGCATCGGCCACCCAGGGCTTCCTGGGCGCTCCCGCTCCGGTCGGGACGCTGGACGCGACCGGCATCGACCCGCGCGATTATCGGGATGATCCGGTCCGCGGGGACCACGGCATCGTGCTGGACGGGGCCGAGGCGGGTGACGCCGCCGGCGTGCTGGAGGGCGGCTCCGGTTTCTTCGACGACGCGGCACCGGCCGAGATCACCGCGTTTGACCTGCCGGCCGAGTCCCAGAGCCGCGGCGGGAAGACCGGCGGCACCGGTGCCCTGCTCCGCCCGCGCCCGAGCAGCCGGCCGGTTGGCCGCCGCCGTGGGCGCAGCGGCGACCGCAGGCTCTGGTTCGCGCTGGGCGGGGTCGTGGTCGTCTTCATAGGGGCGATCGTGGCCATCGTCGTGGTCGCCTTCCCGTCCGGGCCGGGCGGCCCCGCGCACACCCTGGTGACCCCCAGCCAGCTGAATGCCTTTACCCGCAGGCCCGCGCTGGAACAGCAGATGAACGTCGCGCAGCTGCGCCAGGACGTCGTGACCACGAGCTCTGGGCAGGCCCGCCACGTCGTCGAGGCCGTCTACGAGGCCGGGAACTCCACGTCCGGGAGCACGCCGCAGATCATCCTGTTCATCGGCGGCAACCTGCTCAACGCCTCACCGCAGGTGTCGGTGACCAGCTTCACCCAGCGCTTCAGGGGCGCCGAGATCACCAGCGCGGGCGGCCTCGGCGAGGCCGCGTGCGTCAATGCGACCGCCTCGCAGCCGGGCAGCGTGGCGATGTGCGCGTGGTTCGACAATGACAGCTTCGGCGAGGTCGTTTCCCCGACCATGAACGCCTCGGCGCTGGCGAACACGATGCGCCAAATCCGGCCGCACGTTGAGCTGGTGGCCACGCGGTAACCCCGGATGCGGCCCTAGCTGCCAGACTTTCCGGTGGCCCGTACCTTGCGCAGGGAGACCCGGGTAACCGCGATCGCGACGCCGAGCAGCAGGATGATCAGCCCGACGAGCTGAGCCCCGAACTCCGAACTGCTCAGCGAGAGCGGAATGGTCGAGGGATCGACGACCTGATCTTGCTTGCCAGGGCTGGCCAGGCTCTCCGGAGCTGGGCTGGGCACCGAGGACGGGCTGATCCGCGGGAAGAGGCTCGACGCGCTGCCAGCCGGGATGATCGTCGAGGTCCCCGCCGCACCGACGAGCGGGATCGATCCGATGGGCAGGCCCGTGCCCAGGCCGTAACTCGTCCCCGACACGCCTGGGGTCGTCACGCTTGAGCCGCCGCTCGTGATGCTCGGCGAGGAGCCCCCGCCCGCGGACTTCGTGCTGGAAGCGCTCGGACTGGGCGACGGGGTGGTCTTCGCCACGGTGACCGTCGGAGCGCTAGCGGTGGCTGTCAGCGGTGAACCGCTCCCATTGTGGACGGAGACGGTGGTGTGGACGGAGACGGTGGCAGCGAACTTTATCGTCTCTCCCGCGGGAGCCGTCTTCGGCACCCTGACCTGCGCCTCGATCTGCGATGCGGCGGGCTGTTTCGCCGGAAGGGGAAGGTCACAGCTCGCGCTGGTCGGATTAGTGGTGCACTTGTCGACGGTGAATACCGGCTGGCTGAACACTGGGGTCTTCGCGCCCGGCGTCAGGGTCGTCGCGATCGTGCCGTTCTCCGACGAGGTGGACCAGGCGGAGATCCGGAACAGGATGGTGCCGCCGGGCTTCACGCTTTTCGCGGAGGCTGTAACGGTCACGGAGGGCTTCGTCGGGGTGGGGGTCGGCGTCGGCGTGTCCGTCGGCGCCGGCGTCGGCGTCGGCGCCGGCGTCGGCGTGGAGGTGGGGGTCGGCGTGGAGGTGGGGGTCGGCGTGGAGGTGGGGGTCGGCGTGGAGGTGGGGGTCGGCGTGGAGGTGGGGGTCGGCGTGGAGGTGGGGGTCGGCGTGGAGGTGGGGGTCGGCGTGGAGGTGGGGGTCGGCGTCGGGGTGGGGGTCGGCGTCGGCGTGGAGGTGGGCGTCGGCGTCGGCGTGGGGGCGAGGCTCATCGTCGAAGAGGCCGCGGGGCTGCTTGCCGCCAGTGAGGACGATTCGACCGCTGGGCTCGATGACGCTGTCGCGCTCTTGGACAACGCCGGGCTCGATGACGCTGTCGCGCTCGATGACGCTGTCGCGCTCGATGACGCTGTCGCGCTCTTGGACGCCGCGGGGCTACTGGACGCCGCTGGGGTGCGGGACGCGCCGGTACTCGACGGCGTGACCGAAGCCGACGGCGTGGTGGCCGCCATGGCCGTGCCGGTCATGCCGCCGGAGATAACGAAGATACCGGTGGCCAGGCCCAGCGTGAGCGGTCGCGCGTGCGGGGATCGCATGAGGACAACCTGTCTGTGTGCTGTGACATCTGGGATCGTGCGCTTCGGGATACGTCGTCATCTGGGTGCACGGACTTTCTTTTGGCCGTAGACGTTTCTATTCGACACCGATACCTGCGCTCACCGCCACCCCTTGAGACCCGGTAGTTTTCGGTTTTGCTTACATTCCGTCGCCTAGAGTTACCTCCCTGGGTAGGACCGCAGGCGCGGTCGCGGTCGCGGGCGCGGGCCGCGCCTTTTAGTACGACGTTTCCGATTCTCTGATCGGTTCCGTATGCTCACCCGGCGCGGGAAGGTCGCCGTGGCCCGTCCGCCCTCGCAACCGCCCTCCGGCGGGCCCGCCGGAGGGCGGTTGCTCATGGCTGCCGCCGTGGGCCAGGCCTCGTGACCGAGCGGCCCGGCGTGACCCACACCATAGATCGAACCGGTCATTCGGGGCATAGCGGTAGTGGGCTGTCAGCTAGCGTCTGGGCTGATTCCACATCCCGTGCGAGCGGACCCACCCAGCTCCGACTGCCGTCCGCGGAACAAGATCGCCAGCGGACCGCCGCGCGGTAGCCGGCCCGGGTCAGGCATCCCGGCCAGACCCGGCGAAGACTCAGCTACCGGCCCAATACGCCGGTGCCGCCATCTGGGCCAGCCAAAAGCTCAGCCACGAACCGGACAGCCTGGCCAGCATCTACACCATGCGCTCGGAGTGGCCGGCCGTGCGGTCGGCGCTCCTGGCTCCCGGCCTTCGCTAGCCCATCACTGGCCCCGGTGAGGGGCCGACGGCGTGGCCGGCGGCCGGGTCCCGGCCGCCGGAGGCGCCCCGGGTGGCGGTTCGGCTGCAGGGAAAGGCCCAGGCCTGAGGGCAGGCCGGGGCGTGGGGGCAGGTCCGGACGCGGCGCCGGGCATGCCCGCCGGTGTAACTGCCGCGGGTCCTGGTCCCGGCTGCGGTGGCGGGCACGGGGTCAGCGGTGTAGTCGCCGGGCTTGGTCTGGTCGTATCCGTCTTGGACTCCGATCTGGCGGAAGACCAGGGTGAGCAGGGCTGCGAGGGCCACGTTGAGGATGAGAGCGGTGATCCCGATGTAGGTGACGTGCCCGAACACCGGGGCTGCGGAGGTCCCGAAGTGCGCCTGGCCGCCGCCGGGCATTCGGTACGCCTGGATGGTGCCGTACGCCATCCCCGCGGCCCAGCCGAAGATAAGCGCAGAGCGGTGGAACCAGCGCGTGTACAGGCTGATCACGATCGCCGGGAAGGTCTGCAGGATCCAGATACCGCCGAGCAGCTGCAGGTTGATCGAGAACGTCTTGTTCAGCTCGAGGGCGAAGCCCAGCGCGCCGACTTTCATGATCAGCGAGGCCAGCCGCGCCACCCGCGTCTCCTGCGCGGGGGTGGCATCGGGCTTGAGGAGCTCCTTGTAAATAGTCCGGGTGAACAGGTTCGCCGCCGCAATCGACATGATGGCCGCGGGGACGAGCGCGCCGATGACGATCGCCGAGAAGCCGATGCCGGCGAACCAGCCGGGGAAGATGTGCGCGAACAGCAGTGGCACGGACAGCTGGGGGTTGCCGCCGGCCGCCTTGACGCCGGCGTTCACGGCCGGCACCGCCCGCGCCATGTAGCCGAACAAGGCGATCAGGCCCAGGATGAGCGAGTAGGCGGGCAGCATCGCCGCGTTGCGCCTGATCACGTCGCGCCGCTTGGCGGCCAATACCCCGGTGGCCGCGTGCGGGTACACGAACAGGGCCAGCGCGGAGCCGAGCGCCAGGGTGGCGTAGGCCCATTCTCCGGCCGGCATCACCACGATGCTGCCGAACGGCTTGCCGGTCGCGGGGTTGACCGTTTTCAGGTGCGCCGAGGCGGCGCCGAAGATGTGCCCCCAGCCGCCGATCCGGCTCGGGATGTACACCATCGCGACGATGACCGTCACGTAGATGAGGATGTCCTTGACGAACGCGATCAGGGCCGGCGCGCGCAGCCCGGCCAGGTAGGTGTACGCGGCCACGACGGCGAACGCGATGATCAGCGGCAGATCCCGGACAAAGGCATTGCCTGAGGTGCTGCCGATCCCCATGACGGTCAGCACGGACTCGATACCCACCAGCTGCAGCGCGATGTACGGCATGGTGGCCAGGATTCCGGTCGCCGCCACCGCCAGCCCCAGGCCCTGCGAGCCCTTCCTGCCCCGGACGAACTCACCGGGGCTGACGTAACCATGCGCCCGGGCCACCGACCAGAGCCGCGGTGCGAAGATGAACACGATCGGGAAGACCATGATCGTGTACGACAGCGCATAGAACCCCGCGGCGCCGGTCGCATAGACCAGGGCCGGCACGGCGATGAAGGTGTAAGCGGTGTAGATGTCACCGCCGAGCAGGAACCAGCTGACAAACGTCCCGAATCCGCGGCCGCCCAGACCCCACTCGTTCAGCTGGAGCAGGTCCTCGGCCGGGCGCCATCTGGCTGACGCGAAGCCGATCAAGGTGACGATCAGGAACGAGCCGACAACGATGATGAACGGGACCACATTAAGGTGACTCACCTGTGCGCACCCCCGCCATCTCCCGCCCCGCGGTCCGGCACCGGCCCGGTCCTGAGCAGCAGGTAGCAGATCCAGCACAGCAGGCCGACCACGGGCACCCAGACCAGCTGGAACCAGTAAAAGAACGGGAAGTGCCCCAGCTCCGGCGTCGACCGGGCATACAGCGGCACCCACAGCGTGCCGATAATCGCGACGGTTAGCAGAACCGTGACCGTGCCCCACCTGGCAGGGCTTTTGCCCGCCGGAGCGCGCTGGGCCATCGCAGCCTCTCAGAGTGTGACGCGCGCTCTCAGAACGGGACACCCATGATGGCCTGGCCTTACCCTGCCGCCCCCGCGCAGAGGATTGCGCTCTCGGATTTTTGACCATGGTGCCGCAGAACGGGCCAGCCGATACGGCATTCCGGTGCATTGGCGGCATATCGGAATCCCGGGTACGCCGCACGCTGCTGGGCCAGGGTAGTGCTGGCGGCCCCATCGAGGTGAGGACGCCGCGCCGTAGAAGTACGCGAAGCTCACCAACGCTGGTGCGCGCACCGACGACAGGCTGATCCGCTGCCGGTGTATGACACGGGTCGTGAGCCTCGGAGTGCTGACAGCGTCGATCGCACATGAGGTCAACCAGTCACTCTCGGGCATCCGACATCCTTCATCCACGTCACGTCGCCTCACGAGAACGCGCTGCCGCTCACCATCACCCATCGCTGGCCGGGCTCGGTTGTTGAGTTGCTCAACGTCGCCGACCCGCTCACCGATCCGACGGCACCCGCAGTGGCGGCTAGCAGAAGGGGATAAACTGTTTGGCGCGTCGCGTGCTATAGCGCTCAACAGCTTACTATGATGGTCGCGTGAACCTGAAGCAGTGGGCTGAGCGGCAAGGCGTCTCGTATGCGACCGCGCGCCGCTGGTTCGCTGCGGGCATGCTGCCTGTCCAGGCTCGCCGGGTCGGCGGCCTGATCCTCGTCGGGGAAACTCCCGCCCCGGGCAATGCCGGGAGCGCTGTCGTGTACGCCCGGGTTTCGTCGGCAGATCAGAAAACCGACCTAGACAGGCAAGTGGCCCGGGTCACCGCGTGGGCGACCGGGCGCGGCATCACGGTCGGCCGCGTGGTCACCGAAACCGGATCCGCCCTGAACGGCAAGCGCCGTAAGTTCCTCGCCCTGCTCCGCGACCCGTCCGTGACCATGATCGTGGTGGAGCACCGGGATCGATTCGCCCGGTTCGGCGCGGAGTACGTCGAGGCGGCACTCGCCGCGTCCGGGCGCGGGCTGCTCGTGGTGGACCCGGCCGGAGTAGACGATGACCTGGTGCGGGACGTGACCGAGATCCTCACGTCCCTGTGCGCCCGCCTGTACGGGCGGCGTGCCGCCGCGAACCGGGCCGCGCGTGCGGTAGCTGCCGTGACTTCAACGGACGGCCCAGCATGACCGGCTTGCTCGCTTACAGGTTCGCGCTGGATCCCACCCCGGCGAAGGAGCGGGCGCTGCGGTCGCATGCGGGTGCGGCGCGGGTGGCGTTCAACTGGGGCCTGGCACGGGTGAAAGCCGTGATGGATCAGCGGGCGGCGGAAGCCACCTACGGGATCACCGGCGGCGACCTGACCCCCGCCATCTCATGGTCGCTGTACTCGCTGCGCAAAGACTGGAACGCCGCCAAGGGCACGGCCGCGCCCTGGTGGGCGCAGTGCTCGAAGGAGGCGTTCAATACCGGCCTGGACCAGCTCGCGCGGGCGCTGAAAAACTGGGCCGGCTCCCGTAAGGGGCAGCGGAAAGGCAAGTCGGCCGGGTTTCCCCGGTTCAGGTCCAGGCGGACGGCCCGCCCGTCGATCCGGTTCACCACCGGCGCGTTCCGCTGCGAGGCCCGGCATGCGGTGCTGCCGCGGATCGGCCGGGTGAAGCTGCACGAGCCCGGCACCCGGCTCGCTGATCTGGTCGTGGCGGGGACGGCGCGGGTGCTGGGCGTGTCGGTGCGGTTTGAGCGGGGCCGCTGGTTCGCCGCGTTCACCGTCGAGCAGGACGTGTCCCGGCCGTCACCGGCCGACCCGGGCGCGGTGGCCGGCGTCGACCTGGGGATCAAGACCCTCGCCGTCGTGTCCACCGGGGAGCAGATCCCCAATCCGCGGCACCTGGGCAGGTCGCTGCGGAAGGTCCGCCGCCTGTCCCGCACCGTGTGCCGGCGGCGGGGCCCGGACCGGCGGGCCCGGCAGCCGCCGTCGAACCGGTGGCGCCGCGCCGCGGTGGCGCTGGGGAAGGTTCAGGGCCGTGTCGCCGACCAGCGGCGGGACGCGCTGCACAAGGCCACCACCAACCTGACCGGCCGGTTCGGGACGCTGGTGATCGAAGACCTCAATGTGCATGGGATGCTCGCCAGCCGGCGGCTGGCCCGCCACGTGGCGGATGCCTCGTTCGCTGAGTTCCGGCGGCAGGTCGCGTACAAGACCGCCTGGCGTGGCGGGGCTGTGATAGTCGCAGACCGGTGGTTCGCCAGTAGTAAGACATGCTCAGGCTGTGGAGCGGTGAAAACCAAGCTGCTCCTGTCCGAGCGGACCTACGTGTGCGGGGCGTGCGGGCTGGTCGCTGACCGGGACCGGAACGCCGCCGTGAACCTCGCCGAATACGGTAAGCGTCAACTGGCCGGGAGTGGCCCGGACAGCAACGGACGTGGAGCCGACCGTAAGACGACCCCCGGGTCGCTGGTGGCTGCGAAACGTCAACCCGGCACCGCGTACACGGGTCAGACCGGGACCGTCCCGCCGCAAGGCAGGACTGTGGCATGAGCGCTAACAAGCACTCTGCTGCAACGGGTGAGTGAGAATGGATGGACCCCGACGCGCATCTGAATCCGCCAAAAGAAAGGAACACTCCCGTGTCTCATCATCTGGACACGCCGCTGGCGGCTAAGACTGGCCAGCTGTACCTCGACGACCTGTACGTGTTTCCTGGCGAGGGCAGCACGGTGTTCGTCATGGACGTCAACTCCAACGTCAACGGCCTGCACGCCGAGCCGGGCTTCCACCCCGAGGCGCGCTACGAGTTCAAGGTCCACTTCGACGGGGCCGACCTCGAGACCTTGACCTACCGGGTGTCCTTCGGCGAGGCGGACGCCGGCGGGTGGCAGGCGCTGCGGCTGCACGTCCTGACCGGCGAGGCGGCGCGCGACGACGCCGCATCCGGCGAACTGGTGCTGGAAGGCCGGACCGGCGAGACGGCCAGCGCGAGCGGCATCCGGGCGTGGGCCGGGCGGATCGCCGACTCGTTCTACATCGACCTGTCGCTGCTGGCCCTCATCAACGGCGCGGTGGCCGCGGGGACCGCACCCGACCTGTCCGGGTGGCGGCCGCAGGACGCGAAAAACAGCTTCGCCGGCAGCCTCGTCTACTCGATCGCGCTGGAGGTTCCGCACACCCACCCGCGGCTGCGGCCCGGCGCCCGCACCGGCGTGTGGGCCGCCACCAAGCTGGCCACCGACGCCGGCGGCTGGCGGCAGATCAACCGCGCCGGCCACCCGATGATGTGGCCGATCTTCTGGCCGAACGACACCGACTTCACCGACCCGGCCAACGCCCGCCACCCCTCCGAAGACGTCAGCGCGGCGGCCAAGTACATCGGTGAGCAGATCGCCGCCGTGGTGGCGGCCGCCGGCACCTCCGGTAACCCCGTGGGCTACGGGCAGGCGGTGGCGCGGGAGCTGTTCCCCGACGTGCTGCCCTACGTGGTCGGCACCCCCGCGGTCTACGGGTTCGCCGGTTTCAACGGCCGGACACTGGCCGACAACGCCCCCGAAGCGATGCTGTCCCTGGTCACCAGCAACGCGGTGCCTTCGGGGCTCAAGCCCTCCGTCGCCGAGGACCAGCGGGCCAGCAGCTTCCCCTACGTCGTGCCTACCTAACCAGCACACTCGAAGGAGACGGTGAGGCCGTTCGTCACCGTCGGCCAGGAGAACTCCGCGCCGATCCAGCTGTATTACGAGGACCATGGCTCGGGCAGGCCGGTGGTGCTGATCCCCGGGTTCCCGCTCAGCGGCGGGGCCTGCGGCGCGCGGACCCATGAGCTGATCAAGGACAACGAGTACGTCCCCATCCAGGGCGCCTCCAATGGCCTGTGCTAGAAACGGTCGCCGGGGACAGGCGCCGATGGGCGTCGCGCGCACGTTCGTCGGGCGCGCTAGCCGCATCGCGAGTCAGCATCGCCCGTGACTTCCACCCGGCCAGCCGCATCAAATCGCCCTCTGACCCGCCATTCGCCAGCCAGGCCGTAACTTCGGGCTAGCGGCCGATCAGCATGCACCGGGCGCTGCTGCCAGGCACCACCCCGGAGCAAGTGGCGGAGGCTCCTTCCACTCGTGGTGATGACGCTCATGAGTCCGGCACGAGCTGCTCCCCGCCGTCGATGTCGTAGGTCGCCCCGGTGACGGCCGTGTTGATCATCAGGTGCACGGCCAGCAGGGCGATGTCGGCCGGCCCGACCACGCGCCCGATGGGCAGCCTGGCGCTGAGCTGGGCGCGGCGCGCATCCAGATCGTCGCCGAGCAGCCGGGCCGACAGCGCCGTGTCGACGAAGCCGGCCGCGATGAGGTTGACCCGGACCGGCGCCACCTCGACCGCCAGGTTGGCGATAAGGGCGGGCAGCGCGGCGTTGAACGCGGCCATGAGCGACAGGCCGGGTCCCCGGGCGCTGGTGCCGCTCATGAACAGCAGCGCGCCGCCGGGCCGCACCCGGCCGACGGCATGCCGGGCCACCTCGATGGCCAGCCACGGGTGCCCGTCGAAATCGCGGATCGCCCGCTCGTGGTCGAGGTCGGCCAGGGGCGCGTAGTACGGGCCGGGGCCGGTCACCATCACGTGGTCGACCGGTCCCGGCAGGCCGGCGAAGAACTGCCCGAGGGCGGCCGGGTCGGTGGCGTCGAAGGCCGCGACCTCGCGCGCGCCGACGTCGGCCGTGGCCTGCTTGAGGTGTTCGGCGTTGCGGCCGGTCAGGATGACCTCCGCGCCCTCCTCGCGGGCCCGGCGGGCGGTTTCCAGGCCTATGCCGGTGCTGCCGCCGATTACGACGACGGTCTGCCCGGCCAGTTCCGGTTTGCGGGTCATGACGTTACCTCCTGGGTTCGGATGGGTTTGGCGCAGCCGGCGTCGGGCGCCCGCAGCACGATGCGGTGACCGCTGGTGCGCTTGTCGCTCACGAACAGCGCGGTGACCGGCGCGGCCGCCGCGCAGAGACCGCCCATGATGATTATCGCGGGCTGGTAGCCGTGCGCCAGCGCGTGAGCGTAGCTGCGCCCGCGCGTCGCGCCGATCAGCGCGGAAACCACGGCGATGACGATGACCCCGCCGATCCGAGGCGGGTGGTGACCTCCTGCACGAACCACTGGTATTCCGTGTCCACGATCTCGGCCTCCTGATCCGATGCCGGGGCCGAAGTCCGGGCCACCAGGCTGGTCCTGCCAGGACGGGCAGATGCCTGCCCGGTGCGCCGGCGGGGACGAAGACGTTCAGGTAGAGACAGTTCTCGGATGTGCTGGCCACACGAACCCTGATGACGGCTGCGGGCAATGCGGCGCGAACGCCGTAGCCTCCCGGATACCGGTCCAGCGCGCGGGCGGCTGCGAGCGACGCCAGCGCAGCGACCCAACCGGTGGAGCCGCGTACGGAATGCCCAGGAACTCGTCCATCGTCCCGGCCTCCTTGCCGCGGACCCGGTCCTAGCGGAAATCCCGGTCCTGGCCGCTGCTCCCAGGCGGTTTCCGGGTGTGCTGAAATATGTCTGCAACAATTCGCCGGCGAAGCAGGCAGCTTCTTGACAGTTCTGTCGTCTGAACTTGAGACTGCTTTCAACCCTTCGGATCTTTTTCCATGGGGGTCCGGTGGCGGAGTGCTCTCCGCGACGGTTCGGAGGAATGGCGTCGCCGGGCGAAGCGGCCGCCTCCAAAAGCCACGAGGTGACACAGTGCGTATCGCCTTGTTCGTGACCTGCCTGGCCGACACGCTGTTTCCGGGCGTCGGCCAGTCCACCGTGCGGTTGCTCGAGCGGCTCGGCCATAGCGTCGAGTTTCCAGAGACGCAGACGTGCTGCGGCCAGATGCACATCAACACTGGCTACGCTTCGGAAGCGCTTCCGCTTGTCCGCCATTATGTCGAGTTGTTCAAGCCCTATGAGGTGATCGTCGCTCCATCCGGCTCCTGCGTCGGCTCGGTCCGGCACCAGTACGCGATGGTGGCCCGCCGATGCGGGGATGAGAAGCTCGCCCAGCGAGCTGAGGGCGTGGCGGCCCGGACATACGAGCTATCGCAGCTGCTTGTCGACGTGCTCGGGGTGGAGGATGTCGGCGCCTACTACCCGCACCGGGTCACCTACCACCCGACGTGTCACTCCCTGCGACTGCTGCGGGTGGGGGAGCGCCCGTTGCAGCTACTGCGGAACGTAGCGGGCATCGACCTGGTAGAGCTGCCCGACGCGGAGGTCTGCTGCGGTTTCGGTGGCACGTTCGCGCTGAAGAACGCGGATGTGTCTACGGCGATGCTGGCCGACAAGATGCGTAATGTTGTGGATTCCGGGGCGCAGGTGTGCACGGCTGGTGACAGTTCGTGCCTGATGCACATCGGCGGCGGGCTCTCCAGGCTGCGTGCGGGGGTAAAGACGGTCCACTTGGCGGAGATACTCGCATCGACCAGGGAGGCCGGATGACAACATTCCTCGGCATGCCAACGGCCCCGCGCGGCGTTGGGCATCTCCGCCAAGTCGAGCCGTTCCCGGTAGCGGCACGTCGCGGCCTCGCCAACACCCAGATGCGGCGCAACCTGACCAAAGCGACCGGAATAATCCGCGCCAAGCGGGCAGCGATCGTCGGCGAAGTCCCGGACTGGGAGCAACTGCGCGAGGCGGGGCGGGCGATCAAAACCGAAACCATGGCGCACTTGGACCACTACCTGGAGCAACTGGAGACCAATGTCACGGCGCACGGCGGCGTCGTCCACTGGGCCCGGGATGCCAACGAGGCCAATCGCATCATCGTGGACCTGGTCTGCGGCACAGGCGCCGCCCAGGTCGTCAAGGTCAAGTCTATGGTCACCGACGAGATCGGGCTGAACGAGGCGCTAGCGCAGGCGGGGGTCCAAGCGTACGAGACTGACCTCGCCGAGCTCATCGTGCAACTCGGCCATGACAGGCCCTCCCACATTCTGGTGCCGGCGATCCACCGCAACCGTGCGGAGATCCGCGAGATCTTCCTCAGGGAAATGGGCGACGCCGACCCGGGCCTCAGCGACGATCCAGCCGCGCTCGCCGAGGCCTCGCGCGCCCATCTGCGGCGGCTGTTCCTGTCCGCCCGAGTCGGGATCAGCGGCGCCAACTTTGCCGTCGCCGATACCGGCGCGCTGGGCGTGGTGGAATCCGAGGGCAATGGCCGCATGTGCCTGACGCTGCCAGAAACACTGATCACCGTGATGGGGATCGAGAAGGTGGTGCCGTCTTGGCGCGACCTGGGGGTGTTCATGCAACTGCTGCCGCGTTCGTCCACCGGCGAGCGGATGAACCCCTATACCTCGATCTGGACCGGGGTGACTCCCGGGGACGGCCCGCAGCAGTTCCACCTTGTGCTGCTCGACAACGGGAGGACCGCTGTCCTGGCCGACGAGACTGGCCGGCAGACTCTGCATTGCATTCGCTGCTCGGCATGCCTGAACGTGTGCCCGGTCTACGAGCGGGTCGGCGGTCATGCCTACGGTTCGGTCTACCCGGGCCCGATCGGCGCCATCTTGTCGCCGCAGCTGACCGGCATCGAGGACAACGCGTCGCTGCCGTATGCGTCGTCGTTGTGCGGCGCCTGCTACGACGTGTGCCCGGTGAAGATCGACATCCCTTCGGTGCTGGTCCATCTGCGCGCTCGTCACGTGGAGGCGGCGCGAGAGGGCCGTTGGCTGCCTCGCGGTGAGGCTGTCACCATGGCCGCGGCGTCGTGGGTGATGGCCGGCCGTGGACGCTTCACGGCGGCGCAGCGCGCAGCAAAACTCGGACGCGCGGTGGGCCGCCGCGGCCAGATCCGCAGGCTGCCGCCGCCGTTCGCCGGCTGGACCGAGGCACGCGACATGCCGGTGCCCGCGGCCATGACCTTCCGTGAGTGGTGGCGGCGCGAGCACAGGCCCGAGGACGGAGCGCGCGGGTGAGCGCGCGCGACGAGGTGCTGTCCCGAATCCGCACCGCGATCGGCAGCGCACCCGGGGAAGGCGGCGAGGAAGGCACGTCCCCCCGGGCTGGCGCGGTACCTCATGACTACAGGCTCCGACGCGACGCCGACCCGGGTGAGCTACTCGACCTGTTCGCCGGCCGGCTAGCCGGCTACAAGGCGACTGTGCGGCGCACCACACCTAGCCAGCTCGCAGCCGCGATCGGCGAGGCCCTGACACAGCGCGGGGCGCGGCGTGTGGTGGTGCCGCCTGGCCTCGACTTGCCCACGCTGCCCGCCGGGGTGGAGGTCGTCGCCGACGCCCAGTTCACCCCCGCCGAACTCGACACCTTCGACGGTACGATCGCCGCGGTCGCGGTGGCCATCGCGGAAACCGGGACCATCATCCTCGACGGCTCCCCAGATCAGGGCAGGCGGGCCATCTCGCTCGTCCCCGACTACCTCCTGTGCATCGTGCGCGCGAGCCAGGTCGTCGCCCTCCTGCCGGAAGCGATCACGCGGTTGCACCCCGATCGGCCGCAGACCTGGATCAGCGGACCGTCCGCGACCGTCGACATCGAGTTTGAACGCGTCGAAGGCGTGCACGGGCCGCGCACTCTTGAAGTCATCATCGTCGAACCATCCTGAGATACGGCTTCCGCCATGGTCGCGGAGGTATGTCGTGGCTGGCGTCATATGGTGGCCGCTTCCGGCGGGTGGGGCCCGCGGCGATGGGCAGGCAAGCCTGTCCAGGCGTCCTGCGCCTACTTCTTTGCGAGGTAGACGACGGGAGGGAGTACGCCTTGCCAGCAGCCGGTGATTCGCTAGTCCGTAGTTCCCCCCAGTGGCGAACCGATATAGGCGCTGACCAGGTGAAACAGCCTCAGCTCATGACTACGTAGTCATGTAATTTCCGTGATCAAGGGTTCTACCACCTGGTCAAACACGTTGACCAATCGGCTCGGGGGGAACTTCGGGCTAGTCGGCAGCCAGGCGCAGGATATCGGCGATGTGCAACGCTCGGACGGCTGATTTCCGGCGGCGTAGTCCCTGGCGGAGCTGACGCAGGCAGCCGGGATTTACTGCCACCACGTAATCGATCCCGGCTGCTTCGATCTCATCGATCTTGGGATCGAGTACCCGCCGGGAGTCGCGGGGCCGTACCAGCGCGTAGGTGCCGGCTGCTCCGCAGCACCGGGCCGCGCCGGGCAGCTCGACGTACTCGGCCACTGTGCTGAGCAGCGCCCGCGGTTCGCGCCACACGTCAAGGCCGTTGCGCAGATGGCAGGAATCCTGCAGGGCGACCCGGGCCCGCCGGTCCCCGATCCACACCTGGCCGGTCACTCGGTGCAGCATGTATTCCGACAGCTCACTGACCCGGTCCCTGCCGATCACCGAGGACAGGTGCGCGGCGCAACCGCCGGACGTCGTCACGATCTGCCCCGGCAGCTGGGCGCCGAGTTGCTCGGCCAGCTGTCTGCCCCGCCCAGGCTCACCATTATGTGCGTGCAGCGCGCCGCAGCACCCCTGGTTGCTGGGTACGGCGACTTCGGGCGCCAGCGCCAGTGCCGATCTGCTTACCCCCGGGAACAGACTCCGCTCGAAGCAACCGAGCATCAGCGAGTGCTGCGACGCGCCCGCCGGAGTGTGCGCGGCGCGGCGCAGCCGCCGGCGATCCGGTGCGCCCAGGCGCGTTCGGCCGCGAAGATCAGGAACCGGACGGCCAGCGGCCGACGGCGCCCGGTCCACTGGAAATCGCGCCACTGCTCGAGGAGCTCGCCGTACTGCACTCCCGCCGGGCACACCAGCTCGCAGGCCCGGCAGCCCAGACAGAAGGAGGCCTGCTCGGCGAGCGTCGGGTCGTCGGCTGGAAGCGTGCCGGATTCGAGCGCCCGCATCAGCGTGATCCTGCCCCGTGGCGAGGATGCCTCATCACCGGTAAGCGCGTACGTCGGGCACGCCGGCAGGCAGAAGCCGCAGGAGATGCAGCGGCTGAGCAGCGTCGGGTCGAAGACCGAGCGAGCGTGCGACACCTTGTCGCTGGTCATCAGGATCCCAGCTTTCCAGGATTGAGGATGCCAGCCGGGTCGAAGGTGCTTTTGATCCGCCGGATCAGGTCCATCTGCGCCTTTCCGAGGCGCTGTTCCAGGTATGGCAGCTTGGCGGCCCCGACTCCGTGCTCACCGGTGATCGTGCCGCCGAGCTCAATCGCGGTGCGGAAGACCTCGGCAAAGGCACGCTCGGCACGGGCGATTCCCTCGGTGTCCTCGGCGGATTCCAGCACGCAGGTCGGATGCAGGTTGCCGTCGCCGGCGTGCCCGAAAGTGGCCATGGTGACCCCGTGCCGCGCGGCTATCGCGTCGATGCGCGCGACCATCTCGGCCAGCCGCGGCCTGGGCACGCTGGCGTCCTCGAGAATCGTCAGCGAGCCCAGCCGGGACAGCGCCGGAAGCGTGCAGCGCCGGGCGGTCAGCAGCGCCTCGGACTCGGTGACATCACCGGCGGTCTGGACTCCGATGGCACCGGAGTCCTCGCAGACAGCTGTGATTCGCTCGAAGTTGCGTGCGACGGCCGCTTCATCGCCGTCGTCGCCAAATAGCAGCAGGGCACCGGCGTTGGCATGCAGGCCGAGATGCGCGTACTGCTCGACCGCGTCCATGCAGCTGCGGTCGAGAAACTCCAGCGTCGACGGGATCACCCCCGCAGCCAGGATGCCGGAAACGGCACGACCGGCCTGGGTCAGGGAGTCGAAGTAGGCCAAGCCGGTGCGACTAGCGGACGGATCCGGCAGGAGCGCCACCGTTACCTCAGTGATCACGCCGAGGGTACCCTCGGATCCAGTGATCAGCCGGGTCAGGTCGTAGCCCGCGACATCCTTCCAGAGCCGACCGCCGGTCCGCACGATCTCGCCGGTCGGGAGCACGACCGTCAGCCCCAGCACGTAGTTGCGGGTGACGCCGTATTTCAGCCCGCGCAGCCCGCCGGCGCAGGTGGCGACGTTACCGCCGATCGTGGAGACGGTGCGACTGCCCGGATCCGGCGGGTAGAACAGGCCATGTGCCGCCGCGGCATCGTTGAGCGCCATTGTTGATACCCCCGGCTCGGCTCGTGCCAGCATCTCCTCGGGCGCTACCTCCAGAATGCTGTTCATCCGCGCGGTGGACAGCACGATGCCGCCGGTAAGCGGGACGGTGCCTGCGCACAGATTGGAGCCGGCGCCCCGCGGGATCACCGGGATACCGTGATCGGTAGCCAGCCGCAGGATCCGTGCGACCTGCTCGGCGTCCGCCGGCGCGATAACCGCATCCGGCGTCCCACGGAACAACGGTGTCGCGTCGCGCGCGTACACGGCAAGCTCGCCATCTGCCAGCCGTAGATTCTCCGATCCAGCGATGGCGCGCAACTCGGTCAGAACAGGCCGAGGAATATGGCTTTCACTAAGCACTGTCAGTTAAGCAAACACGCCTGGCATGACGTTGTCCATACCACTACGGTTTCCGTCACCGACACGGTCGGCAAGCGCGTCGCGCGCAGATTCTCCACGGCCACTAGCTGCCCCGGCACGCCATCGCGCACATCCTGGCATCGATGCTGAAGGGACCGGTAGCGTGTCGCGGCAGAGGATGGCGCGGTGCGCTCCAGTTCGGCCGCGATGAACGCCTCGACGTGCTCCTGGCGGATGCTGCGCGCAGCGGTGGGCATGCCCTGGCGGGCCAGGTACGCCGCGAAGAGCGCGGCGTCGTCGGTGTAGGCGCGGATGGTCCGCGGGACAGGTTGGCCGCCTCCGGGCGGGGACGCCAGGACGGCAGAAGTACGCTAAGCTCACCAACGCTGGCGGCGTGTGGTGCGGTCTGGCCGAGGTGCTGGATTCGACGCTGTGCTACCGCAATGCACGACCCGCAAGGGTGACCGAAAGCATAAAACCGCAGGTCAGACAGCTGAATACCGGCCCCGTTAGCTCAGTCGGCAGAGCGTCTCCATGCTAAGTATCTCGTTCGAAACGCTGTACTGACCTGTGAAGATGCACGTAAGCGCCGACCGCTGTGCGTCAAATAAGACGCTTTGGATACCGTTTGCCGATGCGCCGTCAGGTGTGACGCAAGTCACGTCTGAGTTGTGATCTTGTCCCCGGGAAGACGGGCGAGATCGATGTCATCTGAACCCCAGGTCACCGGCAGCACAGCCACGCAGAACTCCCCTGAGCGCGTACTGACGCGTCGGCAGGCGGCCTCGAACCACCGTCGGACCAGACCCTGGCCTTTCAACCCCTGTCGCCGAGCTCCGCGAGGATGAGGATTCCAGTCGGCAGCAGCAGCACAACAACACAACAAATAGCGGCGCCATCAGGCCTCATCGGCAGACCGGAATAGGACGGCTGAGATTCCCCACTCACGGCCGCGAGCTGGCGAAGCGAGACCTTTTGCTCCCGGGCGTTCTTGCCATGAGGCCGCGCCGTTGCCAGGCGGCGGCTGCCTCACGCCCTCCTTGCTTGCTAGCGGGGAAGGCGAATACTGATGAGCATGGACCGTCGTGATACCGCGCAGTGGGCTCTTGCGATTGGTGCTCTCGGGGTTGTCTTCGGAGACATCGGCACGAGCCCGCTGTACACCGAGCAGACGGTCTTCAATCCGCATGATCCGCATCCGATCCAGGTGTCCACGGAGAGCATTTTCGGGATCGTCTCGCTGATCTTTTGGTCGGTCACGATCGTCGTCACTGTCACCTACGTCTTGCTCGTTATGCGCGCCGACAACGACGGTGAAGGCGGGATCATGGCGTTGATCACCTTGATCCGCAGACGAAGAGTTCCCGGCGGGCGCCGGACCGTGGTGGCGCTTGCGGTGCTCGGGATCTTCGGCGCATCGCTGTTCTTCGGCGACAGCGTGATCACGCCGGCGATCTCGGTTCTTTCCGCGGTCGAGGGCCTCAACGTCGCCGCGCCGTCGCTGGCTAGCCTGGTCGTCCCGATCACAGCGGCGATCATCGTCATCCTGTTTGTCATTCAGCGATTGGGCAGCGGCGCGATGGGACGCCTGTTCGGGCCGGTCATGTGCCTCTGGTTCACCGCGATCGGCGTGATCGGGGTCCGCGGTATCGCCGCCCACCCCGCGATCCTCAAAGCGCTGTCACCCAGTTACGCCGTTGGCTTCCTGACCGGGCATTTCGGCACCGCGTTCTTCTCGCTGGCCGCCGTGGTCCTGGCCGTCACCGGAGCCGAGGCACTGTACGCGGACATGGGGCACTTTGGCCGCGCGCCGATTACGCGCATCTGGCTGATCCTGGTCTTCCCCGCCTGCATCCTCAGCTACATGGGACAAGGCGCCTTGATCCTCGGTGACCGGAGCGCCGTCACCAGCCCGTTTTTCCTGCTGGTACCCGGGTGGGCGCGGCTGCCGATGGTTCTCCTGGCCACCGCGGCCACGGTCATCGCCTCGCAGGCGGTGATCACGGGCGCTTTCTCGCTCACCCAGCAGGCCGCCCAGATCGGCTATCTTCCGCGGCTGCGCGTCGCGTACACCTCCGAAGAGAAGATGGGCCAGATCTACGTCCCGTGGATCAACTGGGCGCTGATGGTCTCGGTCCTTACGCTCGTTGTTACGTTCAAGACCGCAGACGCGCTGGCCTACGCGTTCGGCATGGCCGTGACCGGCACGATCACCATCACCACGCTGCTGTTCTTCTATATCGCCCGTCAGCAATGGCGCAAGCCACTGTGGATGGTCGTGCCTGCCGCGGCCGCGCTCCTGACCGTTGACCTGCTCTTCTTCGCCGCCAACCTGACCAAGCTCGTCCATGGCGCCTGGCTTCCGCTGGTCATCGCCGTCGCGGTGTTCGCGGTCCTCACCACCTGGCAGAAGGGCCGCGCACTGGTCACCCGCCAGCGCCAGCTTGACGAGGGGCCGCTTGGGGCGTTCATCGACCAGATCCATGCCATCAAGCCGCGGCTGCCCCGGGTGCCCGGCACCGCTGTGTTCCTCAACCGCGGCAAGGCCACGGCCCCGCTGGCGCTGCGCGCGAACGTCGAACACAACAAGATCCTGCACGAGCACGTGATCATCCTTGCGATCGAAACCATGCCCGTACCGCACGTCCCGGACGCCGACCGGCTCACCGTCCAGATGCTGGGCTATAAACAAGACCGGATCACCCACCTCACCGCCCGCTTCGGCTACGCGGACCAACCGGACGTCCCCGGGCTCCTGCCGCTGATCCGCAAGGCCGGGATCGAATGCCCCCTCGACAGCAACAAGCTGTCCTACTTCCTGTCGACCATCGAGCTGTGCCGGGGCACGACACCAGGCATGAACCAGTGGCGAAAACGCCTGTTCGTCGCCACCTCACGGATCACCGCCGACGCCGCTGAGTATTTCCACCTTCCCCGTGACCGCACTGTCATCATGGGATCACGCATCGAGCTCTAATGCCCGCTGAGAACGCCGAGCAACCCCGGCCCTCCGAACCGGCCCTATCAGCTGCGCAGGCACCCGACCGCCTGACCTTGCTACGAGCTTTCATGCGGGCATTGTTACTCCCCAAACAACTCTAGTATCGAGTGGTCGCCAGTAATGCCGCCTGACTTGGACCCAAAGGAAATCGAAACCCCTAAAGAGGCGATTATCTCCAGAATGGAGAGATCGCGACGATGATATCGTTCGCGCTCTTAGAGAGCAAGTAGAGCATAAAAGCTACCTCGTCTCCAATCCGGCAACGGAAGAGAAGTGCCCTAGATGCGCCTACCTACAGCGCATCGTAGAATACCGACTGATCGGAAACTCGCTGACCATCCGATACCGAAGCCCGCGAGAAGCCGCAGCCGACGGTGGAGGAGATAGAGGCCAAGAAACGACGGCGTTTGCAGCGGATCGAATCAGATCTATCTCGCCTACAGAATGAGGCCGAGAAACTGCGTAGCGAACTAGGAAACGGCGGAGAACAGGCCGAATAGTAACGGCTGCGGACCCGCTCAGCGTTTCGCTGGTTTATCTCATATCCCAGAGCGTACGCTCAGAACTCGGCCTGGCGAAACGGTCGCCGGGGGACAGACGCCGGTGTGCATCGGGGGCGCGTTCGTCTGCCGCGCTGGCCGCGTAGCGGGTGAGCATCGCTCGCGATTTCCACCCCGCTAGCCGCATCAGGTCACCCTCAGACCCGCCATTCGCCAGCCAGTCGTGTGAGAACGTGTGCCGTAGCTGATGCAGATGCAGATCGGGAAGCCCTACCGCCGCCCCCCGGTCTTTCATCATCCGATAGACGCCGCTCGATGTGAGCCGGCCCTTCGTACCGAGCCAGGGTCACGCGTCGGCCGAGCGCGGATGACCGGCGCGCAGACGGATGTACCGGTCAATGTCCCGGGCGGCTTTGGTGCCGATGGGCAGGGACCAGCTCACGGCGGCCCTTGGCGGTGATCCGCACCACCCGCGACCGCAGGTCCACGTCGGACGCCTCCGGATCGCTGGTGCTGTAACGGAGGCCGGCCATGCCCTCGAGCCGCATCCCGGTGTCCAGGAACAGCCGGATGATTGCCAGGTCTCGCCGATCGCGGAAGTCCGTGCCTGAGCAGTTCGCCAGCAGGCGCCGCACGCCCTCATCGGGAAGCACGGGGACCGGCTTTTCGGGGATCTTCGGCGGGCGCATCTTGGCCATGGGTGACCCGTCGATCTCGCCTCCTCGTCCAGCCAGCCAAAGAGCTGCTGATGGGACCGGTAGCGGGTCGCGGCAGACGATGGCGCGGTGCGCTGAAGCTCGGCCGCGATGAACACCTCGACGTGCTCCCAGTGGATGCTGCGCGCCACGGTGGGCATGCCCTGGCTGGCGAGGAACGCTACGAAGAGCACCGCGTCGTCGGTGCAGGCGCGGATGGTCCGCGGCGAGAGGTTGGCCGCCTCCAGGTGGAGACGCCAGGACGGCGGAAGTGCGCTAAGCTCTCCAGCGCTGGCGGCGTGTGGTGCGGTCTGGCCGAGATGCTAGATTCGACGCTGTGCTACCGCTATGCACGACCCGCAAGGTGACCAGGAGCATAAAACCTCAGGTCAGATAACTGAAAGATAGGCCCCGTTAGCTCAGTCGGCAGAGCGTCTCCATGGTAAGTATCTAGTTCGAATCGCTGTACTGAGCTGCGAAGTTGCACGTAGGTGCCGACCGCTGTGCGTCAAATAAGACGCTCTAGATTTCGCTTGCGGGTGCGCCGTCAAAATGTGACGCACGTCACGTCTGAGTTGTGGTCTTGTCCCGGGAAGACGGGCGAGATCCATGTCATCTGAACCCCAGGTCACCAGCAGCACAGCCACCCAGAACTCCACTGAGCGCGTCCTGACGCGTCGGCAGGCTGACCGGTTGCCCATGTACGACGTAATCGGCCGCTGGCTTCACCGCGAGTCGGCCTTCCTGCACGAGCACGAGCCAGAGCACCACCTCGAAGAGCTGGCGCTGATGACCATGGCGGCCGAGTGGCTGACCCGCTGGCAGCCGATCAGCCTGCACCGGGCGCTGCTCGCAGGCGCCACCCCGGACCAGGTGGCCGAGGCAGCCGGGACGAGCGTGCGGGCCATGTACGAGCAATGGAAGCAGTGGGCCGATGGGCCGCGCCGTTCGCTGATCGCGGGCCGTCCCGGGGTGACCCAGGAGGCGTACGAGACTATCCATGCGCGCTTTGTGGGAACCGACGGAGAATCGCTGGCGCGGTAAGGTCAACCCGACATGGCGCCCCGAGCTCACCGAGTGCGGTAAGCAGGCCATCGCGTGCTGTAGGGCGCGGCGCTCGGCGACATCCCGGTCGGCGACGACCCGGCGTGGGCGGCCCTCGTGGAGCTAGAGCGGCGGGCGAGATGTAAAACTGGCCGGTGTTCGCACTGGCGTAGCTGGATATAATTGGGCTGCGCGCGGGTCGGCATTATCCGCGCGTTGCTGCCGGCAGGAGCCCATCGCCTCTGTAAACCGGTTAGACAGAAACGTTGGCGTACCTGTTTTATGCCTGAGCCGGACGGGCCGGACCAGCCGCTTGAGGCTGAACATCAGGTGCACGAACGGAGAACTCGGCCAGTGGAACGCGGCGGCCTCTCCGTTCACGCCTGGCCATTTTCCGTTCGGAGAGGCCAGGCAGGACGTCAACCGTGCTCACGCACTTCGCCGGCTGCTCCGCTGTCGGCAGCATCGTTTGGCTTATCGGCTACGCCATCGCCCAGAAGGAACGCACCCGGCGGCTACTGCTGATCATCGCGACGCTCGCGTTGATCGCGCTCGTTGCGTTCGGCGTGTGGTGGTTCCACGACGCATGGCAGACCTTCCACCCGCCAGGGTGGCCCACGCCAGGCCACCGCGTGACGTCCTGACCGTCGCCGCTCCGCCCGCGTCGGCTCCGGGTGGTTAACTGCCTGACCTCGAACGAAGGGTGAGCCGAGGTACGCCGAAAGGGTCGGCCCGCATGTTGCGGGCCGACCTGGTTGCGTTGGAGCGAGATTGGCCGACGTGCTAGGAGTCGACCCGCCGACGCCGTCAGAAGAAGATCCATCTCAATGAGACCCGGTTTCATCGCAACCCGAGTTAATTGGGCGAAGGGATAGTTCTAAGGGTGATCACCGATGACTCTCTGCATTCTTCGGCGAAGTGAGTCGCTGAGGGATGATGATGGGTTTGTGACCGAGCCAGAAGAAGCGGCAGGGAGTTTGGGCGGCCTGTATGACGGCTTCGAGGCCTACCGGACCCCGACGGAGGCTGACTACCGCGGCCTGCTTACGGGCGGGCTTGTCGTCCCAGACACTAATGTCTTTCTTAACCTGTATCGCTACAACGAGCAGACGCGAAGCGACCTGTTCACCGTATTGAGCGGACTTGGTGAGCGTCTGTGGGTTCCCCGGCAAGTGATGGTGGAGTTCTGGCGCAACCGCGAGGCTGTGCTCCAGGATCCTCGGGATACCGACAAGACGGCGAGAGAACTTGCTGCCCAGCGTGACGAAGCTACCGGTACCTTCCGCGCTTGGGCCAACCGTGTGGGACTGTCCTCGAAGCGCAGCGAAGAATTGATTAGCGTGTTGTCCGAGGCGTTTGGTGAGGTGATTGCTGGCGTTGCCGAACTTGCTGATGATGACGCGAGTCAGTCGGCAACGAACACCGGCAAGGACCCTGTACTCGTCGGACTTGAGCCGATCCTAAACGGCCGCGTTGGGACGGGACTAGATGAGGCTGAGTACCATAAGGCGCTTGAGGAGGCGAAGCGCCGCGCGGCGGCAAAAGAGCCTCCAGGCTATAAAGATTTCGGCAAGCCGGGAATTGGCCCGGCGGGGGATTATCTGATCTGGGCGCAGACTTTGCGGGAGGCTAAGCGACAGCGCCGAGACGTGCTGATCGTGACTGGCGACGTCAAAGAGGATTGGTGGCGGAGAGAACATGGAGAGCTCCGCGGACCTCGGCCGGAACTAGCGGAGGAAATGCGAAAGGTGGCGGGCGCTCGCCTGTTCATGTTCCGACCGGAGAGTCTCCTGCTACATGCGCGCCAGATCCTCAATTTCGAGGTGCGGGATGAGTCCGTACAGGACATCGAGCGGGTTGCGGAAGGAGAGAATGGCGGATGGAGCATAAGTACCATCGATCAGCTCTTGGCTCGGCTCTCCGAGGAAGGCTGGAGCGCCCAGGAGCAGGCGATACGGATGGCGGCCTTGCGCGACGGCTTCGTGGAGCGTGAGATTGTTTATAGTCTAGGCGGATACGATGAAGGACGTAGTCTGCGAGGATTCACGCGGCCAGTCAATCGCATCACCCGAGAATTTCGTCAGTATAAGATTATTCCGGAATCCGCAATCGATATTCTAGCAACTGAATACGACCCTGTAAGCGACAATCCTGGGTGGGCTTCCGGATTTCGTGTCCCGGACCTACTTGTTCCGCTAATTCAGGAAGTCCATCGGGAAAGGCAGCCGCTGGCCCTGCTTAAGCCTGACCCGGAGCTTCTTGCTGCCGCGATTGAGGAATTTCGTGACCTGGGGCATGAGGTTGATGAAAGCATGCGCGAGGATGATACGTACGGTCGCCCACAGTGGCGCTGCCGCGCGTGCGGGAGCACTCTGTCCTTGAGGGGATCTGGAGAGCGGTGGGCTTCGCCTACGGGACGGGCGCCTTGCTCGCACTCTGATGGGTAATAACTGCCGAGCGTCGGCCGTCTGTCCGCAGGGGAGAGGTTTACCGCTCGCTAATGTATAACGGGGCTTTGCCCCAACCCGACGAGGCATGCGTGGACAGGCTGGCGTGTGTGCATGGGCGGGCTGAGGCGGGTGGGGGTTCCGGCTGGGACTCAAGATAGTCCACAATGTGGCTGTTCATTCCGCCGCTTGCAGCGGTCGGGTGGCCGTTGCCGGCCGAGCCCCAGCCGGAGCCTGTCATGACGCTACCGCGTACTGCCGCCGAGGTCCTGTCCGGGCACGTGAGGCTGGAGATCCGCTGCACCGACCGGGTGCTGCTGACCTTCCGGCAGCCGCGACTGCAGTACGGGCAGGGCATCCACGGGTTCTTCTGCTATCACCGCGGGAACCAGTTCGCCTCCTCGGCGCTGATGATGCCGATGACCGAGCGCTTCGCCGCGGACATCCGCCACTACATCGACGTGCGGAGGCTGGAGCTGGTCCGGTTCGCCAAGGGGCAGAGCAAGGACCAGGTCGCCAGGGGCTACCTGGCCGAGAAGTCCGGCGGCGACCAGATCCTGTTCGTCGGCGTGGCCCAGGAAAAGGCCCGGATATGGCGCACCTCCCAGCGCCGGGACCCGGCGACCGGCAAGAGGTACCCGTGGCTTTACCAGGACCAGGCGATGGTGAACCACTGGTACTTCTACGGGTTCAACGCCGGCTTCGGGCCGTTCTACGTCAAGTTCTGCGGCTATTTCCCGTTCACCGGGCAGGTCTACTTCAACGGCCACGAGTACGCCAAGCAGCAGTGCCTGAAGCAGGGAATCGCGTTCACTCCGCTGGACAACGCGTTCGGCGCCGTCAGCGACGCGGCTGCCGTCCAGCGGATCTGCGACGGGCTCACCGATCAGAAGATCTACCGGTTCGCCGGCAAGTGGCTGGCCCGGCTGCCGCAGCCGTTCACCCGCGACGACGAAGAGGCGGATTACCGCTGGCAGCTGTCGGTCCAGCAGATCGAGTTCTCCACCACCATGGCCCTGGACCGCCCCCTGAGCGGCCGCATCTTCTTCGAGCAGCTCATCCGCGACAACCTGGACATCGGCCGCCCGGACAAGGTGAACCTCGTCTTCGGCCGGACCATCCGGCAGCGCGGCAAAGGCCAGACCCCCGGGACCTTCCGCACCCAGGTGATCACCTCCGGCACCTGCCCGTATATCTACCTGTTTTACAAGAAGACCCAGGTCAAGCAGTACCTGAAAGAAGGGAGGGCGCTCCGCACCGAGACCACCCTCAACCAGCCCCGCGACTTCGGCATCGGCAAAGAGCTGACTAACCTCGCCGCCATGGCGAAGGCAGGCTACTCAGCCAACCGGCGCCTGCTGGACGCCGAACGCATCAGCCACGACCCCGCCGCCGGGACCGCCGCCCTGGAAACCCTCACCAGCCCCGTCATCAGCACCACCTGCACCCGCGTCCCCGGCATGCGCTTCCCCGACCCCCGCGTCCAGGCGCTCCTTGCCGCCTGCTGCGCCCTCGCGCTCCGGCCCGCCGGCTTCACCAGCCGCGACCTGCGGCACATCCTCGCCCCCCAGCTCGGCAGGGCACCTGAGGAAATGACCGGCGGCCAGATCAGCTACGACCTGCGCAGGCTCCGCGCCCACCAGATCATCGAGCGCATCCCCCATAGCCGCACCTACCAGGTCACCGCCGACGGCCTGTCCACCGCTCTGTTCTTCACCCGCCTGACCAGACGCGTCATCATCCCCGCGCTCGCCGAGATCGCCGCTGCCGGCCCGCCGCCCGGCAGCCCGCTCCGCCAGGCCGACCGCGCCTACAGGGCCGCGATCGCCGACCTCGCGGCCCAGGCCTCGCTCGGCATCCAGCCACGATCCGTCACCAAAAGCCAGTCACACCCAGCATCAGTCGTAACACGCAACCCAAGTTGACTCGACCGGTGAAATCCCTGCGGGGAAAGATAACCTACCCGGCATCATTACCCGATATTCGCGCGGAAATCTTGCCATTCTTGATCAGACAGACGGATTACGGGGCCATCGGGATTCTTGGAGTCCCGGATAATTCGGTCGGCGCCGTTGGGCAGGATGGCTACCTCTACGCAGTTCCCGCCGCTGCCGCCTGAATAAGAAGACTTAGTCCACGTCAGCCGATCCATAGCGCTCGCTCCTTATCGTGGCCATGGCTCTCATTGATTCATCCGGCGCAAGAGCGGAAGCGCGGATGAGGTCAAAACAGGTCATGGCCGATGCCACCTCGTCCTGAGCTTCGGTAGATCGGCCAGAATACCATCCCTCAGTATACCAGACTGAAGGAGAATCTTTGAATTCCAGTATTCGGAGCGGACCTTCCATTCCCGGATGAGACGTAGCACTGAATGGCATTATCTGAATGATGACATTTGTATCCTGGGACATCTTTTCCAGCTTAGCGAGCTGGTCGCGCATGATGTGCGGGCCGCCGAACGGCCGATACAGAATTGACTCGTCCAGAACGAACCAGGCCATCGGCGGCTCGTTGGCTGAGAAGATCTCCTGGCGGCTGACTCTTGCGGTAACGTCCCGTTCGATCGTCTCATCGTCATCCCGCGGACGGACCGCCCGCATGATGGCCCGTGCGTAGTCAGGCGTCTGGAGTAGCCCGGGAATGATGCGCAGTTCCCATTCGTGGATCTTGAACGCCTGTCCTTCGAGCTCAGCCACACGCGCAAACCACGACGGATAGGTCCCGCCCGCGGTGATCGGCCACACGCTGGACAAGGCACCGCCGGTGCTCAGCTCGGTGTCCATGCGTTCCACCAGGTCGAGTTTCGCCGGCTTGGTTCCGGTCTCGATCGCGCTGACCAGCGAGGGGGAGCAGTACACTCGCACGGCCAGATCCTTCTGAGAGAGCCCGGCTCGCTCGCGCAATGCGCGAAGGACGCTCCCGAAGACGAGGATAGGGTCCGCCTCCACTGGGATCACTGCCTTTCTACTCGCTAAAAGCCGATTCCACGGCCAACGATGGATTTCCACGCATCACGGTGTTTGAGCACTTGCCTGAAGTCAGGCAGGCGCACTCGCCCCCGCTGGGCCATTGTGGCCAGTATTGGAAGATGACAGCCCGAGGTGAGAGCGTGATTACCCAACCCAGAAGCCGGGATGATTCGGACCGCCGCATCCGGGATACTGCCGGACTGAAAAGCGACTATGTCTGGTGGTCGTTTTACTGGTCTAGGGCAAATGTCCTGACCGCCGTGTACCTGGGAGTAGGGCCTGAGAGGATCGTCACCGGGTATACGGCTGATGAGGTGCGGACGAAGATTGAACAGGTGGAACTTAACCGCAGTGATGAGCTTGCGCGCCTGCGTCACGATTTTCCCGGCCTGACTATTTGGTCCAGCGAATCCGGAAAGCTGTACGCGATACGGACCGATCCACAGCACACTCCGCCGCTCATTCTCGCTCTGGAAGCCAGTACTGCGCCGGAACTTCGGCGGCTTATAGCCGGGTGGGAAAAGTGAGCTTTCCCGAGATCCCCGGGCGCCCGGGGAAGATCGCGGGCCTTCTCCGTCAATGGGCGCCGTTCTGGCGGGGAAGGCCCGCGGGCTCGTGGACCGTCTGGAATGACGGCGATGCCGCATCATCGCATAGGGTGTCTCAGCGCGAACAAGCAGAACGCATCCTGCTCGCTTACCCGGATCACGATTACATGTACATAGAATCGCCGGCCGGTGCACAGTATGCCTGGAATTGTTTCCGCGAGTGCTGGGAAAGAATCTAAGCTGCACGCCTCCTCGCATGCTTCCGTTACGCGAAGCAAAGACCCCGGCGGGGCTGTGGGAACGAGTGCGGGCACGCACTGCCAGCCCCGTCGGGGAGCCTGCGTCCGCAGTCTAGTCCTCTATGAACGTCACTGGAAGTCCTTCGACGTACCTGTGTGTCCTTGCAGGTCACGAGGCTTCTACCATGATCGCCATGTCTCTGGAGGATCGAACGGCCCGGATCAAGCATGGTTCGTCCGTACCCGTGTCCGTCCAGGTGGCCGTAGACATCGAAGCAGACATAGATGCGGGGAGAATCGCGCCTGACACTCGTCTGCCAAGCGAGGCAGAATTGTCCGTCCAGTACGGCGTTGCCCGGGGCACGGTGCGTCGCGCGATCGAGCAGCTCCGCGACCGCGGCAAGCTTGTCACTGTTCACGGCAGAGGAACGTTCGTCCCCCCAAAGACGTAGCTCCCATCAAACCCATGCGGGTCTTGAACCATTCGGGCGATCTCGCCTGTGATGTCTCGTTAGAGTGATGGACTAACTGCACTAAGTTTCACAGGCGAGCGACCAAGGGAACGGGTAGCGCGCCATGGTGTTAAGCGTCTCTGACGTGCGTGCCACCGTTACGAAGGTTTGCGCGCGTACCGATGTTCTCGACGCATGCCGCAAACGTGACCTGGGCACCGTCATCGCTGTTCTCGGAGCGCATGGTGTCACACAGGGCCAGATCTCGGGCTTGACCGGCATCCCGCAGGGTCGTCTGAGCGAGTACATGACGCGTAAGCGCGTTCCGCGCGCCTCTTCGACGTTTCAGGCATTCGCCGATGGCGTCGGTATGCCCTCGACCGCGCGTGAAGCGCTTGGCCTGGCTCCTGGTCCACCGGGAGAATCTGCGGCCATCGGCGGTCAGTCGCCAGGGCTGGCCGTTCCGGACGCTGGCTTGAGCTATCCGGACACGTCGGCACCAGCCGCAGACAATCTGGCCCACTTGTGGCAAGCCGATCTCAATGAGGCAACGGCGCCGTGGGGCCAGGCCGATCCTGGGCCGTGGAACGATGCCTCTCTTCGGTGGCTGGTCGATCCGGGCTGTCAGCCCGACAACGGAAAGGCAGACGGGGCCCGCATCGGTCTGGCGGATATCGAGAGGTTCCGCGCGACCGTCGATTTGTTCGTCCATCTCGACAACCGGTTCGGTGGAGGGCATGCCCGGACGACTCTCGTTCAGTACCTCAGCACCGACGCGGGGCGCCTGCTACGTGGCCGGTACAGCGAAACCACCGGCCGGGCGCTGTACTCGTCGGTGGCCGAGGCGACTCTCCTCGCGGCCTGGATGAGTTACGACAGCATGCCCGCCAGCGCGCTCGCTCAGCGGTACTTCATCCAGGCACTCGCGCTCGCCCAGGCAGGCGACGACCGACTGCTGGGCGCGAGCATCCTGGACGCGATGAGCCACCAGGCGACGTACATGGGCCGCTTCAGCGAGGCGGCCAACCTCGCACGCGCTGCCAAGACAGGGACCCAAGGCGTCGCCACTCCCACTCTCGTATCGCATTTCCACACTATGGAGGCGCGCGCCCTGGCCCGGATGGGCGACGGGAAAGGCTGCGATCACGCCTTGGCCGAGGCGGTTCGCGAGTTCGAGCGGCGCACGCCGGAAAATGATCCTGCCTGGATTCGGTACTTCGATGAGTTCGAGCTGTCTGCCGAGTTCGGCCACTGTCTGTGCGACCTCGGGCGGGCAACGGAGGCGGCGCGGCACGCGAGCCGCGGTGTGATGGCCGTCGATGAAACAACATTGGGCCGCAGTGACTTTTTCGCCACGGTGGTCCTCGCCGACGCGTATGTGGCTGCCGGAGAGGTCGAGCAGGCGTGCAGCGTGGCCCTCAAGGCGCTCACGGCTGGCGAACAGATACGGTCGGCCCGCTGCGTCAACTACCTTCGCGAGTTCAGCCAGCGCCTATCTACCGTCGGTGACACTCCAACGATCAGGGATTTTTACGGCCAGGCCGCAGAATCACGGTTGTGGCGCATTGCCAAGCGACCTGGCGCGACGGCTCCTAATTGAGGTGATCTGCCTGCATCTAGTCACTGAAGCCTGTTCAAAATGGGGTGGGACGAGCGCGGCCCCGCGACGTCGTGATTTGATGCGGCTGGTGGTGACCCGATGACCGGACTTAAGTTCCGCCCCGTTGGGCAATGGCGCCGGGTGCCCGTCCCCTCCGCTGACCCAGCTTTAGCGCTCGTACCTGGAGAAGTTTGGAGCTGGCTCCGGCGGGCGTGTCTTCTCCGGCCTCAATGGGGGCGAGCTAGCGTCGATCACCCACCGCCGCTCATGGGACAAGGCACGCCTTGTGGCACTGACGGCCGCTGAATACGCCTCTTCACTAGTCAAACGTGTATACGACTTGCGGCACGCTTGCGTCTCGACATGACTCAACGGCGGTTTCCCCGCCTGCCCAGGTCGCCGAGTGGGCTGATCACAGTGTCGCCGTACTGCTCAACGTCTACGCCAAGTGCATGGCCAGGACCAGATAGCCAAGCGGCGCATCGAGGACGCGCTACGCGACCCCGAAGAGGACACGCTGATGGCCTCACTCGTAGACGTGCCGAGTCAACCACGACGCGGGACGAACAACGAATGCTAGGCGGCATGCACACCTACCTGCCAGGGGCATGACCTTCAGTGATCAGCCCGGCCAGGATTCGCCGCCCAGGGAACTATGTCTACCTCCGAGTGCTGGCACACCCGCACTAGATCGTTAACTGGAGCTAGACAGAACCCGCCCAAAACCATAACGTTATTCTGTGGTGGATCAACCGATCGAAGCTCGGCCTGAAGAAGACAGAGGCCACGATACGGCTGTTTGGTACGCATATCAGTACTCCTGTACAGCCCGCGACTGTCTTAAAATGCTAACGGATGCTACACCTTGGGTTTTGTGTGAGTGGCACACCGACTTTATTTGTGCTGGACTGAATGGAGCTCCGCCACATCACCTCGTTTCAGTAAAACATCGCGAGCCAGACCAAGGAGCATGGCCTCTCTCGGAGATGGCAAAGAGAGGTGGCCTTGCAACTCTCTATAAGCGTTGGAGTGCGCCAAGCAGAGCGGGAGGTGGGCTGTGAGGTAGGCAGCCGTACTTTTCGTTCGTCAGCTCGTCGTCGCCTGCCGGTGGAAGTCCGGTCCGGGTAGCTGCCAGGAGGCCCGGTAGCAGGCTGGCGGTCTGGCCTGGAAACGGGCCGGGCCGGAGCCCAGCGTCAAAAGCCCCGTTGGGGGGAGCGACGATGCGGTCCGTAGCATCAAGCGAAGCCTGCGGCGTCGTTAATGTAGCCCGCCTTCGGGTGGGGACGAGGGAGTGCCGAGCCCGCTCCATCGGGGCGAAGGCCATGGAAGCGGTGTAGAGCCTGGAAGCGCAGCCGCGAAGGACTCCCCGGCGTATGGGGCGCGGAACGCGTCGATGGTGGCGGCGGGAACTTGGGAGACCCTCCCCGGCCCGGTGGCGTGCGGCCGTGCCTTGTGCGCGGTGCCGCCGGAGCGTGGCGCCTTATAACCGGCAAAACGGGAAATGGGCTGCTGGCCGGGAGGGAGTCGGAGGCGGCCGTAGTGTGCGCCGGGCGGCGCAGAGAACTTGCTGGTGAAAGTCCAGCCGGACCGGCCCCAAGCGGGGTCCGTAGCCGAAGGCGGGGGTAATGCCTCGCCGGGCGGTACTGGGAGGTGGAGGCGGTGGTCGTGAGTGCGGGCTGTCGTGTCAGGCTGACCAGTGGCGCAGGACAGGGCGCCCACCGTGAGGTGGGGTCTGAAGGGTTTGAGGCGAAACACCGAGCCGTAGCCGAAATTGGCGAACCGGTCGGCCCGATCCAGGTGATGCCGAGCCTGCACTATGGGGGCGAAGGAAATACTTGGGGCACCTGGGCGCAACAAGGTGTGTGCGGGCGGCGCGGTGGGACAGCTCTCTGCGTTACCCCGGGAGATCTCGTATGGTCCCGCTCGACGGAGCTGGGTAGCTGGGCGTATAAGCCGCGAGGCGAAATCGCAAGCGATGCCGTGCGAGAAGTCGGAGTGACCCGCGGTACTTATGAACCAGGAAATAACAGAAATCCTGGGACCGTCGTGATGGTGCGGCGGCGGGCGGTGACTCAAAAGGCACCGGCCTGGGGAAGGGGTCACGGTGGGAATGGCGTCATCGGAGGCGATGCCGGGTGAGTAGGCGGTGCCGGGCTGATGGTTGCTGAGGCAATGACCGAGGCGGCGCGGCTGAGGATACCCGGGATGGTGTTCTGGTGAGCCAGGTAGCGAGGAAACGTGTGCAGGTGCGGAAGGCGCACTCGCTGATCGGTCAGGTTCATGACCCGCGTAATCTGGCGCGGGCGTGGGAGCGTGTGCGGGAAAACCGGGGTGCTGGTGGTGTGGACCGGGTTAGTATTGACCGGTTCGAGCGCGAGCGCGGCCGTTATCTCATGGTTCTGCAGCAACGGCTGGCGGGTGGATGTTATCGCCCTCAGCCAGTACGCCGGGTTGAAATTGACAAGCCGGGATCGGCGGGTAAACGTCCGCTGGGTATACCCACTGTGATCGACCGGGTGTGCCAGCAGGCGCTGCGCCAGGTCCTGGAGCCGATTTTCGAGCCGGTGTTCTCCGAGGTCAGTTTCGGGTTCCGCCCGGGCCGGTCGGCGCATATGGCTATGCGCCGTATATGGGGACAGTTGCAGGCTGGCGGGAAATGGATCGTCGATGCGGACATCGCCGATTTCTTTGGGACGATCTCGCATGACCGGCTCGTCGCCCTGGTGGCCGAACGGGTCGCCGACAGCAAGGTGCTGAGACTGATACGTCAGGTACTCACGGCTGGAGCACTGCGAGACGGCATTTATGAAAGCACGATCGCTGGCACGCCACAAGGCGGGGTTATCAGCCCATTGCTCAGCAACATTTATCTGCACGTCTTTGACGAGCGGATGCAGCGGGCTGGATTCCAGCTTACGAGGTATGCCGACGATTGGCTAGTGGTATGCCGGACTCGTGAGGAAGCGGAACGAGCGCTGGCGAGCGCTCGTGCGGTGCTGGAAGGAGAACTGGGCCTGCGGATTCATCCGGAGAAAACCAGGATAGTCCACGTCAGCCAGGGGTTCGAGTTCTTGGGCTATAAGATCGGCCTGGGTAAGGGGCTGCGCTTCAGGCAAGGTGGTAGCGGCTTGTACGCGATTCCCCGGCAGCGGTCGGTTGACCGGTTCAAGGATAAGGTACGGGCGCTCACGCGCCGTCGTATCGCTGTGCCTCTGGAAGAGCTGATACGTGCTTTGAACCCGGTGATCCGGGGCTGGGGCATGTACTACCGGCGGGCGAATGTGCGCCGGTTGTTTAATCGGCTCAATATGTGGATCGTGCGGCGAATCTGGGGGTGGCGGTTCAAGCGATGGCGTAACGCCGGATGGCGCACCCTGCCGGAGACCCGCCTCTACGGTGAATACGGCCTGGTCAACCTTCTGCAACTGGTTCCCAGCATGCGCGACTACTACCGCCGGAAGGGCTATACCCATTGAGAGCCGCTTGCGGGAAAACTGCATGAGCGGTTCGGTAGGGCGGGCGGAGGCAGCGGGCTTTCAGCCTGCGGCCTCCCCCGACCCGACACTGCTTGAGCCGGCCGGACAGCAGAACCGGCGGTGAGGGAAGGGCCGCTGCTTCGTTCATGCACGATCTGGAAGGATGCGGCCGGTGAGTACCGGTAACACGGTTAGGTCCACCCTGGGTGCTGTTGATGGTGACAGGGTCCGCGCTTTGCAGCACGTGCTTTACCGGGCGGCCAAGGCTGATCCCGGGCGGCGGTTCCATGCGCTGTTCGACAAGATCTGCCGCACAGACGTGTTGCAGCGCGCGTGGGTTCAGGTGCGCAGGAACAAGGGCGCGCCTGGCATCGACGGGGTCAGCATCGCCGATGTGGAGGAGTACGGCGCCGGCCGGCTCCTGGGTGAGCTGGCTGCCGCGCTGGCTGATGGCAGTTACCGTCCCCTCCCGGCCCGGCGGGTTTATATTCCCAAGCCGGGCAGTGCGGGGGAGCGGAGGCCGTTGTCGGTTCCGGCGGTGTCTGACCGGATCGTGCAGGCCGCGGCGCGGATCGTCCTTGAGCCGGTGTTCGAGGCCGGTTTCCTGCCGTGCAGCTTCGGGTTCCGGCCCGGGCTGGACCCGCGTGATGCCTTGCAGGTGCTCATCGATGAGTCCTGGCGGGGCAGGCGCTGGGTGGTTGAGACGGACATCAAGGACTGTTTCGGGCAGATCCCGGCGGACGCGTTGATGCAGGCGGTTGAGGAACGCGTCAGCGACCGGCGCGTCTTGAAGCTGCTGCGCGCCATGCTGGGCGCAGGGGTGATGGAAGACGGGCGGGTTGAGCACCCGCTGACCGGCACCGCGCAGGGTTCGGTGATCTCACCGTTGCTCTGCAACATCTACCTGCACCGGATCGACCGCGCGTGGTCGGCCCGGGCGCACGGGGTGCTGGTGAGGTTCGCGGACGACGCGGCGATCATGTGCAAGGACCGCGCGCAGGCCGAGGCCGCGCTTGGGCGGTACGTGGCGCTGCTGGCCGGGCTGGGGCTGGAACCCAAGGCGGCCAAGACGCGGATAGTGCACCTGACGGCGGGCGCGGAAGACGGGGCTGACTTCCTCGGCTTCCACCACCGCCTGGTCACCGTCACGTCGCGGAGGACCGGGCGGAGGTTCGCCTTCCTGGCCCGCTGGCCCAGGAACGAGAAGATGCAGTATGCCCGTGACCGGATCCGGGAGATCACGTCCCGGCCCCGGCTGCGGCTGCCGATCGGGCAGATCGTGACGGAGATGAACGCATTCCTGCGTGGCTTCGCCGGATACTTCCGGTTTGGCAACTCCGCGCGTGCGCTTGAGAAGCTCCAGTGGTATGCGTTCGAGCGCCTGGCGAAGTTCGTCGCCGAACGGCACAAACGGTCGTGGGCGTTCGGGCGCTGGGTGGTCGGCATCGCCTCACCCGACAGGCTGGGACTGCTCTGCCTCGATGGGATCATCGTCGCCCCCAGGCATGACAAGCCCTGGCGGGACACGCCGAATGCCGGTGGTGAAGAACGTCGGTGAGCCGTGTGCGGGAGAACCGCATGCACGGATCGATGTGGCGGGAGCTGGAAACGGAAGCGCCCGGACATGGTCACCGCAGTGAAGCGGCCCGCAGGGGAAACCCGGGGAAAAGTGGCTGCGGGACCTAACCCCGGACAACGCCACCGCGCCAGCTCCCGACCCTACATGACAGTGGTCGAAAGCACAACTGTCGATGGGTAACTAACGGCGGGTTGAAGCCCGGAGAGATGCAAACCAGGAATCTTTGCGCTCTTCTGTCAACCAATGAAGAGGATTTCAACTCTACTATCATCCCGTACGCCATTTACTTGCGGGATCAGATGGACGCTGAAACACTAGAGGACGCGACGAACTTTCTCGGTTCGCTTACTCTCTTCAGCACCGGCGGTGATGCACGTAGTTTCCGTGCACAGGTTATCGACGATGTCGCCCGACCTGTGCTTGCCCAACTCGGTGCGCGCCCAGGTCTCGCGCACGCCGCTTATCGAGCTGTACATGAGCTCGTCGTAGAGGCCGTAGAGGGCCTTGATCCGAATGTATGCAGTGTCAACTGGTACTCGGGCGATGAAGCTACAAGCTTTGACGCTGAACGACGAAGAATAACGCGTGAGCGCCTTTTGAGATGCCTAGAAGAAAATGGTGTTGCGATACCACCAGATAGCCTAAGCTTCCCGAAAGAGCGCGAAAGCGTAATGATTCGGAAATTGCGGGCTGGAGGTCTCGGGCCGACTATTTTGGCGGCTGCGCCAAGGATTCGGCAGCAATGGTACGAGCTTGAAGTCTACATGCGTCCCGACATTCCTAATTCATTCATAGATGAGCTAGACCGTATACGAGCAGAGGTAGCGCTCCGCGCCGGACAAGCAGAGTCAAAGTACCGTATTCCTGGAACGTCCTATGGCGTCCAGATGCACCACGAACTAGCCGATAAGTTGAGCTGCATATCGCCAGCCGGACGTGTTAGGCTATCGCAAGCTGAACTCATGGGATGTGCATACCAACTGGCCGATGAGTGTGAAATTTGGTGGTCAGACCAGTTTGACACCTCCACTGAGGCTCCATGGTTGGCCATTAACGGCAAATCACCTTCTGCCGGATCACCCTTCACTCAAGGGGAGCTACCCTTTGACTGAGCATCTTCTCAATCCCGCATATGGCAACACGATACGCGACAGCCGTCTTGATTATCATTCTGCGCGAATTTTGATTCTCATCGCGTCATTTAACGAAACTTATCACCAGCCGCTCGATGGACTTACGAAGTTGGCCAAACTTGACTTCCTTGTGCGTTATCCACTTTTCCTCCAGCAGCTGACCGAGACGACATCGGGCCAAGGTCTACCTGATCCCATTAAGCCCACTGACGCTGAGCGCCTTGGGGTTGAAAGCCGAATGATACGGTATAAATATGGCCCATGGGATGATCGCTATTATCCTATCCTTGGAACACTAATTGGCCTTGGGCTCGTAACGCCGGTTTCCGGAAAAGGTCGCGTGACCCTTAATGTCACCACGCAAGGCGCCGACATAGCTAGGTCTCTTTCGGAAGACGCCGTTCTGGAGACCGATAGCCGCTAGATGCAGTTTCGTTGTGGACTTGTTTAATATGACTGGAAACAAGCTAAGAGAACTTATATATAGAGAATTGCCCATAGTCGGCAATACGCGGCATCGCCGCCCGATCTAATATAGAGGCGGAGATTATGGCAACGACTCTAGCTTTTCATAGGCTAGAACTTCGAACTAAGCTCAGCGTCAGCTCATATAGTTTTAAGCCGGGGTTGAATATTGTCACTGGTGACTATGCTACCGGCAAGAGCAGCATGTTTGAGCTCATAAAGTTTGCGCTGGGAAGCCGTAGTGCAGAGCTTATGCCAGATATTAAGAGAAATCTCGAAAGTGTGACACTGCAAGCAACCGTAGGAGGCCAACTCCTCCAGTTTACGCGTACTCTCAATAGTAATTCAGTGTCAGTGGTGTCAAAAGCAGAGGGAGACGAGGTATGGACTGCTACCGGAGGTCGCCTTGCACGTGCAGCGATTCGACTATTGGAGGTCTTGGGATTTCCGGTGGTACGACTGCCTCGCAAGAGCGGCCCAGCCAGTGAGCCGCTCACCTTTTTTGATCTTTACCGATATGTTTACCTTCCGCAAGCGGATGTAAATTCGTCGGTCGCTGGACATGCGGAAAGAATGGTTGACCGTAAGCGGCGAGCAGTCTTCGAGATTGCCTATGGCTTGGTAGATGCTCAGATCCAGGAGCTAGAGGTTAAGGCTGCAGAGCTAAAGCGAGCGAGAGATGACCTAAGCAAATCTGCGGCGGCGGTTCGTAAGTTCATGGAAGACACCGGGACTCCAGAGATATCTGATCTTGACCGTGAGGAGTCCTCTGCAAGAGCGGCACTGCTTCAAGCAGAAGCTCGTCTAGCAATGGCACGCGAACTAGGGCGCGAAGCCTTCGGCGAGGACCAGAGGGGGCTGCGGGATCGCCTTGGGCGCCTGCGAACAGTGGTCGCGGATCTGGAGGCCGAATTCCTTGCTTTGGACATTTCAATTGAGAAGAAGCGAGCGCTTATTGCCCAACTTGAGCTTGATGAACATGCCGAGATCCGTTCAGCTCATGCCATTGGCAGCCTATCTGGCCTTGAGTTCACGCAATGCCCTCGATGCTTGCAATCAATTCGCGAGAGAAGTGTGCCGTCCGATCATTGCTTGCTGTGCGGTCAGAGTCAAGACGTAGCCCCTGCGGATGCAGACCTAGAAGCGCGCCTAGGTCGCCTGCGCGATCAGCGCTCGGAGGCCCATGATCTATTGGACCAGGACGAACGGCGGTCCCAGCTGGTTATGCGCGAGCTGACAGTCGTGCGGAGCGAACTTAATGAAGTTGCAGGTGAGCTAGAAGATCAAATGGAGCCGGACCGGTTGCTCCCAAGTGTTGATATGAGCACAGAAGCTGCTACCAGCAGAGAACTGGCCAGAGCTCGTCTTCGTGACATTGAACGAGATCGAGATCTATGGTCAAAGTACGATGAAATGATAGAGAGTATTGAAGACATAAAGAGGCGGGCGCAAGAGTGTGATCTCGACGCAGTGCGCCGACGACGAGCCCTCGAAGATAATAAGGCCCGAGTTCGAGATCTCGGTACTCTATTCGACAACGAGGTTCGTGAGCTCGGGCTGGTAGGGTATCAAAGCTCGGGTATAGATGAAAAGTCTTTCTTGCCCACTATTAACGGCGATACTTTCGATAACCTAAGCGTTAGCGGCGCAAGAAAGACGCTTGCCAACGTATCTTACTATCTTGCAAATTTGTCAATGACGCTCGCGGATTCAGAAATACTAATGCCGTCGACCGTAATACTAGACAGCCCGCGTACTAGTTTGGGCAACACGCCGGGCGACGTTCACGCTGGCTGGCGCCTTTACTACAGAATGCACTTGCTGGCCCTGGCCTCACCGGACTGTCAGCTAATAGTGGCTGATAACGGCTTGCCTGAAATCCCCCAGAATATGCGACCTACATTTATGCAAAAAACTAACATCATTGAGCTCAGTTATGAACGGCCGCTATTGAGTGACGTTAGGCACCCGGGCCGTGAAAATGTCGAGACGGTAGGCTCGCCTACCGTCAACGCATAGTGCGGCAGCTCGTTCTGCACTGAGCTGGTGATTGGCTACTAAAGGCGCCTCAATCTAGCGACCTTTGCCTTTGAGCCCGGTTCATAACGAGTTGATCTCCGGGTAGTGACAGCGCATCAAACGCCCGCCTAGCCACACTGTCATCTACTGCCGGTCGCTGAAATAGTGCTCTGGAGTTTCGCCATAGGACCTTGACCGTGCGAACATGTGTCCACCCGCGGAATACGCCTCGCCGCTGGTGAAACTCACCGCTGGTGAAACGCGACTACGACCAAGAGGTCTATGCCAAGTGCATCGACAGTCAGGACGATGTAGCCAAGTGGCGTATCGAGGACGCGCTAAGAGACTCCGGCGAGCCCGGGAAGATACGCCGCGCGAGCTCGAAGAGGACGGCTGATGCTTGTGCGCCGTCCTCTCTGAGCCGTTCGAGAGTGCGGCTCTAGGCTGACCCAGAGGTGATGATGGCGTTTGGAGGTGACCGGAGCATGATGTCGGCTACTGCCCTGGACGGGCAGACGGGCTGATGGGCTGATGTCCTCGCATACCAGGTAGGAAAATATTGGGACGTTGTGAAGCGTATTTCGCTTGGATCATCTCAGTAAGGCTTCCAGTCCTTGCGGCTCGCACCGGTGCGGAGTGCCCTTATGCGTTTGTCCGCCTCCGCTGCGACGTGCTGGCTTTCTCCTGCTTTCTGGATGACCCATGTGACCATCAGGAACTCGCGGACGGCGCGCATCACGGGATAGCCGGGCCATTGCATGATGTCGAAGCCATACACGCGCACAAAGGTTTCGTACTCTTCGCGTGTATGCCAGCCGAAGCTATCGTAATAGATGGCCGTCAGGGCAACGTCCCACTCTCGTGGGCCGATAGCGAATCCGTCAAGGTCGATCACGACTGGATCGCCCCGGGAGTCGCGCAGGACATTCCCGACGTTTGCGTCACCGTGAATGACACCTTGCGGCAGCACGAACTCCAGCCCGGCATATTGTTCTTGCAATAGAGCTAGTTGCTCGATGAGGAACTCACGGTCAGCGGGACGTAGCCACTGGTTGCTTGTGATCCGTTTGGCTGCGTTGTCGAAGGGTGCCAGCTCAGGAAGATGCAACGTCCCGGGCGCGGACAGCGTGTGCAGCCTGGCCAGAAGTTCTGCGAACTCGCCGACCGTCGCGAACTGGTCCCCGTCGTCGGAGACTGATCGCCAGAAGGTGACCGTGTGCCCGTCGATGCTGATCGGCTGGTCAACGTCGATGACGCGGACAGCCGGATAATCGACGGACTCCAGCCACCGGGCCACCGCGACCGACCTGCGTGCCGTCTCCAGGCCAGCGTTGTGACGCGAGATCCGCACCACGACCGGTGTGGCCAGGTGATAGACGGCGTTGGAGCCGAGGCGTAGCAGGCGTGCCCCGTCGGCGTCCAGCCCGGCCATTTCGCATGCTTGTTTGAGCAGAGCCTGAGCGCGTCCCTCGTCCAGCTCGTGCCCCGCCGGGTCAGCTCGCACGGGTCAGTCGGCCCGGGATGCCCCGGTGAGCGACGCGGATGCGCAGGTGCGCTGACGCGTTCTTCCGTCCCCCGGGGCAGGGGATACCTACAGCCATGGCGCGCTTCCCGTTCCCTTGGTTGCTCGCCTGCCAGTTGAGATGTTGCCCTGCCAGTCAATCACACCAGAACACGGCCGGTTAAGGCCAGACCCGTAAGACCTATCTGACGCTGATATATCACCGTGTAATTGAGTTCGGCTCGGCATTCTGCTATGGGCATGGTTCTCATGCTGATTATCTCGCCGTGATATATCTCGCCGCGTTATTGGGTGCCCCCTTCTGCCCGGCTTACTGTCGCTGAACATAAGCATCCTGAACAAATGGTGGAAGGGATCTGGTCGCCATGACCTACGCCGACCCTCTGCGAAGACCCGATCTGATCAGCGGATTGCGTGCGCTGGCTGATCTGCTGGAATCCTGCCCGGAGATTCCCGCGCCCTATGCAATTGACGTGCTGGTTTTCCCGCCGGACGGCTCCGACGAGGACATCTGCGCGGAGATCGACCGCATAGCGGCCCTGCTCGGCACGGAAATCAACGACCGGACCGCCGGCTACGGCCATTACACCGCATCGCGAACCTTCGGGCGCGTGCAATACCGGGCGGTGGCCATCCCGTCCCGCACCCGCGCCTACTACGACGCGCAGAACTCCTATGCCGGCAACGTCATTCCCGGCACCCGCGAGGAGGACTGACCCATGAGTACCGTCCTGTGCGCTCTGATCGCCGTCCTGTTCCTGTTCGGGGTCTGTCTCGGGATGCTCACCGTGCTCGTGCTGGGCATCCGCAGCGCTGACCGCCGCCGCGACGTGCGCGGCCAGCCCCGTACCCGCGCCGAATCCGCATCACGGCGGCTGCTCGTCGGCGTGCGCGAACCCCCGCCAGGACACCAGCGACACCGGGGAGAACTGATGCCGCCCATCACGCTGCCTCTCACCGGGAAACGCTGCCGCTGCGGCGCACGTCGCGACAAAGCAACCAAGAAGTGCCCCAAGTGCCAGGCGCGTGCCCGCTACCGTCGCAAGACGCATTACCAGAAAAGCGGCCCAGCGCCGCGCCCGCCACTTCAAGCCGAACCGTAACCCGCGAAAGGACATGCCGTCATGACCGTTTCCATTCCACTCGTCGTCATCGTCGGCGCGATCATCTACGTCGCTTACCGCTATATGGGCCTGCGCGTCTGGCAGGCCGTCGTCTGCCTCATTTTCGGATTCCTGCTCGCCGCAACGACCGCCGCCCCGGAAATCCGCAATCTCCTGACCGGACTCGTCCAGTGGCTCACCAAGCCATGACCTATGGAGCTGATGCCTAGTGACCGATACGCCCCGGGACCACACGATTGACCTGCAGGAGATCAGCACGAGAAACCAGAACGCCCGGCACATCATCGCCGGATTCTCCCTCGCCCTGCCCACCCTCACCGAGATATGGCACTACCTCGACCAGGCGCTCACCGACGCCGTCCCCCTCACCGCTGAAATCATCTGGCAACGCGCCGAGATCCGGGAGATCCGCCTCGACCGCGCCAACCTCATCGCCGCCATCCGGGCCACGCTCAGCGCGCACCACGACGGCGAACGCCGACCCCCTGTGGTACCTGCGCGACGAACTTCGGGCGCGCGGGCTGGACAACCCCGAGGCGCGGGGGCGCCGATGATGAACAGCCCGCGCCGGATGCGCCGCCAGGCCCGCCGGATACGCCGCGGCGGCATGCAGCCCATGATGGTCATCAACAGCGGCGACCAGCTCCCCGAAACCGTCGCCGTGGTCCTGCTCCGGTACGCCTGGCGTTACCGATCCGAACTCGCGCCGCTCAACGTCGCCCTCGCTGCCGGGTGCGCGGCCTGGTGGCTGCACGCCACACACCCGCACTGGTGGGCACTGGTGCTCGCCGCGGCCGCCATGAGCCGCCTGGCTTGTCGCGGTCTTCGGCGGGCGGATGGGCCTGCCGGCCCGCGCCGAACGGTGGTACGCCGCGACCGCCATCCTCGTCATCGGCGGATGGCTCGCGTTCGCCACGGCCGCCGGCCCGTTCACGACACCCCTGCCGCAAGCGCTCATCGTCGGCGGCCTGGTGCTGTCGGTGCCCTGGTGGGCGCACCGGCGCCGGCGCGCCAAGGTCCGCGTCGAGCGGAAACTCGAAGCCTGGCCCGAGATCGCCAAGGCCGTGGGCCTGCCCGGCTCGCAGGTCATGTCCGCCGTGGTGGACGTGTGGGGCTGGCGGTCCCGCATCCGGCTGGCCCGCGGCCAGACCATCAACGACGTGATCGCCAAGATTCCCGCGCTGGAATCGGCGCTGGGCACCTTCCGGGGCGCCATCCGCGTCTATCCCACCCCGGATGATCTGGCCAACCGGTGCGAACTGCGCGTGCTGGACATCGACCCGCACGCCGGCGCGATCCCCTGGCCCGGCCCCTCGGTCACGTCGATCACGGAGCCGATCGACCTGGGCCCGTTCGAGGACGCCGCCCCGTGCCGGGTGCTGCTTCCTGCGCCGGCACGGCCTGATGGGCGGCAGCACCGGCTCCGGCAAGAGCGGCGGCCTCAACGTGCTGATCGGCAACCTGGTGGCCTGCCCCGACGTGGTGATCTGGGGCATCGACCTGAAGAAGGGCATCGAGCTACAGCCCTGGGCGTCCTGCATCGCCCGGCTCGCCACCACTCCCGGGCAGGCCCGCGCGCTGCTGGCCGACGCCGTGGCCATCGTGGAGGCCCGCGCCGCTCAGCTCGCCACCGAGGGACGCCGCACCTGGGAACCGTCCCCGGACGCCCCGGCGCTGGTGATCATCATCGATGAGTACGCGGAGCTGGCCGACGACGCGCGCCGAAGCGATGAGCGACGCCGATTCGATCGCCCGGCTCGGACGGGCCCTCGCCGTGACGCTGATCGCCGCGACCCAGCGGCCGACGCAGAAGGCCATGGGCCAGGGCGCGGTGCGCTCCCAGATGGACCTGCGCATCACGTTCCGGGTCCGCGAACGCAAGGACGTTGACCTCATCCTCGGGCAGGGCATGCTCGCGGCCGGCTGGCACGCCCACACCCTCAACGCCCCCGGCAAATTCCTCATCAGCGCACCCGAGCACGGCACTCCGCGCCGCGCCCGCGCCTACCTGCTCACCGACCAGGCCGTCACCGAGACCGCCGCCCGCTACGCCGGCCAGCGGCCGGAACTGGACGAGACATCACAGCGCGCGATCAGCGCGGCAGCTGCCGATACGGTGGCCGATCTCCGCGGACGACGGCTCCCCGCCCGGCGCGAGCCGGCCGGAGCCAGACCCCGGCGAGGAAACAGCAAATGCCGACGACGAACTGTGGCTGGCGTTGTGCCTGGCCCCCGACGAGGGTACCGACGTGGGCGAGCTGATCCGGGTGACCGGAATGAGCCGCCCGACGCTGTACCGGCGCCTGGCCGACCACGCCAGGGCCGGCCGCGCGATCCAGGTCAGCCGCGGACGCTGGCGCGCCCAGATGACCCAGGAGCCGCCCCGTGACTGAGCCCCTGGTCAACACGCCACCTCCGCATCCCAGGGCCCCATATTGGCGTAACACGACGAGCACGCTCTACGTGGGCGACGCTCGCGAGGTGCTGGCCGAGATGCCCGACGGGTCGGCCGATTGCATCGTCACCAGCCCGCCCTACTGGGGCAAACGCGACTACCGCGTGGTCGGGCAGTACGGCCACGAACCCGACCCGGCCGCCTACGTCGACACCCTGCGAGCGACGTTCACAGAAGCCCGCCGCGTCCTGGCCGACGACGGCACGTGCTGGCTCAACCTCGGCGACTCTTACTCCGCCGGCGGGGGAGGCGCCACCGGCCTGCACGCCTACCTCGGCCGCAACCTCGCCGCACACCGGGCCACGAGCCTGCCGGCCAAGAACCTCCTCGGCCTGCCGTGGCGGGTGGCGTTCGCCCTCCAGGACGACGGCTGGATCCTGCGCAACGCGATCGTCTGGCACAAGCCCAACGCCATGCCCGAATCGGTCCGTGACCGGCTCAACTGCCGCTACGAGCTGATGTTCCTGCTCGTCAAGCAGCCGTCCTACTGGTTCGACCTGGACCCGATCCGCATCCCGCACAAGACCGCCCGGCCCGCCTCGGCCGCCCCGCCGCGACGGCAAGACCGCGACCCGGCCGCCGAAGTATGGCCCGCACGCCCGCCAGGTCACCGGCGCCCAGCGGTACGGCACCGGCCGGAGCCGGCGCGCGCACCCGAACGGCCGTAACCCCGGCGACGTATGGGCCGATCCCCACCCGGCCCTACGCCGGGCCGCACTTCGCCGCGTTCCCCCTCGAGCTCCCGCGGCGCTGCATCGCCGCCGGATGCAAGCCGGGCGGCACCGTGCTGGACATGTTCACCGGCTCGGGCACCACCGGCCTGGCCGCCCTCCAGCTCGGCCGACGCTTCACCGGCATCGAGCTATCCCCAGCCTTCGCGCGCCTCGCCGCCGAACGGCTCAGCGAAGCGGGCCCGGCAGATCGTGAAGCCGGTCAGCCATGACCGGCCGCACACGGCAGGGGATCACGGTCTGTGATCGTCTCACGGTTTGTCTCATCTCACGTCTCGCGCGCGCGTCTGCACGTAAACGCACGTACACGCTGCCCTGAGACAAACGCTGAGACAAGCACGCAGCGTAGCTGCGGGGGGAGGTGGCGCGCATAGCAGGCAAAGACATCAACCGGCAGATAGCCGCCGAGATCTCTTGGAGTCGCACCTACGACCGGAGCGCCCGCACCCGCCCAGCCCGTGAGGCGTTTCTACGCCGGTTCGAACGAGAGGTTGACCCCGAAGGCACATTGTCGCCCGACGAGCGCCACCGCCGTGCCGAGCACGCCAAACGCGCCTACATGCTCCGCCTCGCCAAAAGAGCCGCAGCCGCCCGCAAGGCGAGGTAGCCCACTAGCGCGTCCTTGATGCGAACTGCTGGCGCAGCCTATGACCCTAGTGATTAATTGCTGTTCCGGCCCGATACCTGTGGGGCACGGCTACAGACCCACAACAACTTCGGGGGTAGTGCGCACAAATCGCTACTCTCTGCATGCCATGATAACTTTACGTATTTCGGTCCACGTCTGGCCGTGAAAGATGCATTTCCGTTACACTCACTTCGGCGAGAGGCAGTGCCTGTATGGAGGTTGCCCTCCACGAGTGGACTGTATGCGCCGACTCCTATCAGGACCTGCGCAAGCGATCACGACTTAGGAGTAATACGTGCCGCTACTAGACGTGCCGACCTTGAGCCGCGCTATCGCCAACATCGCAAACTGGGGCGACACGGACATTTTTCCTCTACCAATCGAGAATCATGTCTTTCGTGACTCCCCTGCCCCAGTTATCGACCTGCTATCAGAGATGGCTTCTAATTTTGATTCGGTGATAGATACTGTCGTAATTGACAGCTACTCGACTCTGGCCCCTGTGGGATACACAGGATTCCGCTGGGCGACGCAGATCGAACCAATTTGGAACGCTTATCTCTTGGCTTGCGTTCTATCCCTAGCGCCAGAGATTGAACGTGTACGCCTTAGCGAGACGGAAGCCAAGGTCTTCTCATACCGGTACAGGGAACAGACTTCAGACAGCTCACTATTTTGCTTGGACAGTTGGAGCCAGTTTCAAGAGACGACCAGACACCTAGCAGAAAATCACGATTGGGTCGTCTCGGTCGATATCGGTGATTTCTATGCTCGCGTCTACCATCACCGCCTTGAAAATTCACTGCAACTGGTCGATAGATCAGCGACGAAAACTAAGCATATAATGGCTGTTCTGAAGCGACTGTCAAATAACACCTCGTATGGACTTCCCGTCGGCGGCCCAGCAGCCAGAATCCTTGCCGAACTGGTATTGAACCGCGTCGACCACCTTATCATCGCGGATCCTACGACGAGTACTTTTTGCCGCTATGCGGACGATTACCGTTTCTTCGTGAACGACGTTGAGGATGCGTACAAGTGCATTGGCCTGCTGTCCGAGAAGCTTCTCCGGAACGAAGGTCTGACGCTACAAAAGAGTAAGACCCGGATCATGAAGTCATCGGAGTACTTGTCAGTCCTCGATCCACCGGATCCACCACAAGGGAGTGCTGGTGCATTCCTGAATCTGCACATTCATTACGATCCTTATTCTCCGACGGCTTCAGAAGATTACGATAGGCTCAAGCACCAGCTAAACGAGTTCGATATTCTTAGTCTGCTTCGGGACGAGTTGGTTAAGGGCCGAATTCACTCCGCCCTTGCTCGAAGACTCATTCAAGCGCTTCGTTATATGGATGCAGTTCCCCGACAGCAGGCCGTCCTCTCTTTGCTTGAGAACAAGAACATCGAGACGCTGGCTCCAGTCATACCGCAAGTAATGATGGCGATACGGGACTGTATTAGCGACCTTGAACCGGAATTTGTCAGCATAGTGCACGCTGCCATAAGAAAACTCATCCGTGACGGCCACTACGTTGCGCAGGTAGATCTTAACCTGGCCTTCATGATTCGCGTCTTGGCGGGTCAGCACACCACGGAGAATGAACTCCTTCTCATACAACTGTACCAATCAGCACATGGATTCGGGAGCGGTCCGTCACCTAATGTTCAGAGAGACATAATGCTAACCCTGGCACGTTGGGGGGTGACATATTGGCTGAGTGACCAAAAGAATTATGTGGCATCAGCGCACCCGTGGGTGAAACGAGCATTCATTATCGCGTCGTATGAGCTGGGTGATGAGGGTAGGTATTGGCGGTCTGCTAATATGTCTTTGATGAGTCCATTCGATCGGGTAGTGCGAGATTGGACGGCTCATAGGCGTCAGCGCGATGGGTCGTGGCAGGTGCCGGTGTGATATCCGTTAGTGCGTTTGTACGCCACAACTCAGTATGGACACAGGTTACTCCTACAATGGACCCCGTATTGCGGGTGACAAATAGCTTGCAGGAATCACTCGGCGCTCCGGTGCCAAGCCTTAGCGATAATCAAAGAAATGCCCTAATTGCCGAGACTGCTTTCTTGCTAGCTGGTGCCGGTTTTCCCGGGTCTTATCAAAAATTTGAGCTAGAGTCTAAAGCTAGAGAGTTCTTGATGAAGTTGCCTCGCAGTGCGGGGGCAGAAGCTGAACTAAGTGCGCGCGAGTGGACCGAGGTCGGCATGCTCGCAAGCGTGACACAGGGATACGTTTCTAGGCTCCAGGAGCCTAAATTTTCTCCCCGCATAGCGGGATGCGGTGTTGTGGATGCAGCTGTCGGCGATGTTTTGGCCGGAAATGAACTTGTCGAGATAAAGACTGTTACACGGCCCTTCCACACGAACGATATTCGGCAGGCTTTGACTTATACAGCAATGCTTTACGCTTCGGAATATACTGTTGAGCGAATTACACTTCTAAATCCTCGGCGAGCGCGGGTAGTAAGTATGTCTGTTGGCGAGATAGCTGCTGGTACTCGGGGAGACTCCGCAGTTGAGCTGCTGCAGGACCTTATAGAATGGATGATTGGTTTGCAGGTCTCGGCTTAATGAAATCTACTTCTCGTGCAGTTTTTTCTCCGCTAGGCGCGCTTTAACTTCGCTCCAGCGCGATTCCCGGGCCGTTGGCAAATATCGGAGAATCACTTGCCTTGCTATTGATATACGGTTCACGCAGTCCTCAACTATATCCGGGCTTTCGAGGTAAACGAGTACGTCCATGCCAGACGCCATGGACCAGTCAGCTTCGTGGGTCTGGAACCAAACTCCGTCTGCCTCAGGCACCATGAGAGCATTGACCGCTTCGTCTGGTCTTCTGCTCGTAATAAGCAGACTGTAACTTTCCTGTATATCTTCTCTTACTCGGGAGACCCAATCTTCCCAATCGTGTCTTGAAAGCTTTTGTTCAAAGGGCGAATATGAACGTATGATCTCTACAACGACATCTGTCTCAGTTCCTGATGCGGCTTCAAGGGTAACAAAGTCCCAATCAAGAGATCGTGTAGCGCTTAGATCTGCCGAGGCGTTCCCTGGTGAACCGAATACTGTTTCCAGGGCTCTCTTGGCGGGCTCAGGTGGCTGGTTCAGAATTTCTGTTATGAAAGCCACTCGTGGATCGTCACTTGCTCTTTGATCCAGCGCTGCCAGGTGCGCTTTCGCCTGTTCACCGAGCCAGTCATAGGTGTTAATCTTAATTCGGTGCTCACGGGCGAGTCGTCGTCGACGCTCAGCGGTTCGCTTATCAACGTCAGTTTCTCGACCTATAATTAGTAGTCCTTCAAGCTCTGGGTCGATGTCTGTTAGACCGAGACCTGCCTGCTCAGGCGCTCGAGTAGAGTAGTCACGGTTATGGGAAAGCCATGAGCGCCAATCGCTAATTTGTCTAAGTGCATGTGTCAGCGCGGCTGATGGATCGCCATGAGAAGTGAAAAGCTTCGCTTGGGGGCGTTCCAACTCGACTGCGTACCACGTGTAGCCAACGGCGTCTTTCTCGGCGATCAGAAAGTCTGTCTCATGTTCAGCTCCCAGCCGTTTTTTGGGAATCACCCAACGATCATAGCCGCCAGCAATGTGCTGGATTAGGATCTGTGGATTTTGTTCGAGAAACGTCTGCATCGCAGCTTCGTTTGGCGCAGCTTCGAGTGTTTGTTTAAAAGTTGCAAGCTGCTTGTGAGTAATATCATTCCATCGTACAATGTATTCGTCACGCATTCTCAAGAAAATCTTTCTTTATGAGGAGTTAGTGATATTCAAGGCAGCTACCCATGTTGAAGACGTTAGTTAGACGGTACATGACGGAGGTTCGTTGCGCGTTCTGGGCGATCCATGACTAGAAACGGTCGCCGGGGGATAGACGCCGATGGGCGTCGCGCGCCCGCTCATCCGCTGCGCTGGCCGCGTACCGCGTCAGCATCGCCCGCGACTTCCATCCCGCGAGCCGCATCAAGTCGCCCTCCGACCCGCCATTAGCCAGCCAGTCATGCGAGAACGTGTGCCGTAGTTGGTGCGGGTGCAGATCAGGAAGCCCCACCGCGGCCCCCCGGTCCTTGATCATCTGATAGACGCCACTCGCAGTGAGCCGCCCCTTCGTGCCAAGCCACAGCCACGCATCGGCCGCCCGCGGATGACCAGCCCGCACGCGGATGTACCGGTCAATGTCCCGGGCAGACTTGGTGCCAATCGGCAGGACCAGCTCGCGCCGTCCCTTCGCGGTGATCCGCACCACCCGCGACCGCAGGTCTACGTCGGACGCCTCGGGATCACTGGCGCTGTAACGGAGCCCTGCCATGCCCTCCAGTCGCATCCCGGTATCTAGGAACAGCCGGATGACCGCTAGGTCCCGCCGATCACGGAAGTCCTTGCCCGAACAGTCAGCGAGCAGGCGCCGCACATCGTCATCGGGAAGCACGGGGACAGGCTTCTCCGGGATCTTCGGCGGCCGCATCTTGGCCATGGGCGAGCTGTCGATCTCGCCCTCCTCGTCCAGCCAGCCGAAGAGCTGCTGAAGGGACCGGTAGCGAGTCGCGGCCGACGATGGCGCGGTGCGCTCAAGCTCGGCCACGATGAAGGCCTCAACGTGCTCCCGGCGGATGCTGCGCACGGCGGAAGGCATGCCCTGGCGGACCAGGAACGCCGCGAAGATCGACGCGTCGTCGGTGTAGGCCCGGATGGTCCGCGGGGAGAGGTTCGCCGCCTCCAGGTGGAGACGCCAGGACGGTAGAAGTGCGCTAAGCTCTCCAACGCCGGTTGGACGTACTTTGGCCTTGGCCATGATGTTAGATTAGACGCTGTACGACCGGTATGCACGATTCGTGAAGACGGCTAGGGACGCAAAACCCCAGCTCAGACACCTAAATACAGGCCCCGTTAGCTCAGTCGGCAGAGCGTCTCCATGGTAAGGAGAAGGTCTACGGTTCGATTCCGTAACGGGGCTCCAGCTCAACCCGTTATTTCGAACACGACTGTTCAAGATCAAGTGCCAAGATTTCAAGATCAAGAGCCAAACGTGCCGCTGACGGGGCTGGACAGCGCGACGTAGCCGGACAAAAGGCGGCTTCTGGCCTGCGGGTATCCCCGGGTCGGACGTTGCGCGTCTCCGTGGCACGGAGAAGCTCGCCGGACGAGTTGATCATCCGGGTAAACGATGCCCATGCGGTTCAGGTGCCTGGTGACCCGGAAGCCCCGGCCGCTGGTGGCCCGGGTGCTCGAACTGACCGGAGCCGGCAGCGGGCCATCATTCCCGGTCGATGACCTGGCCGCCGTCGAGCGGGATGACGGCTCCGGTCACGAAGGATCAGATCGGGCTGAGCAGCAGCGCGATCGCTGCGTGCCGGAGGTCAGGTTTACCGTGCTGTTGGAGGCATGGTGACCATCTCCGGACATGCCGGTCTGAAGCAGCCGTTACGCTGCCGGGGTGGCTGCCATCGAGTCGCTCGACCTGGACATCGCTCCGCTGCTGGTCTGGGCAGCCCGGCGAGGTGAGCGGCTCGACCGTCGCGTGGCTGAGGCCGTGGTGGGCCTGCTGGCGCTGTCGGACACACGTCGGCGCACGGGGTTGCCCGAACCGACTCCTGAACTGGCCGAAGAGTTGCTGCTCAGCATCCTGCCGCTATTCGCCAGCGTAGCCGCGGGTGAACTCCAGGCGTTTCCTGCCGTACTGGTCGCCCTGGCTGGTTACACCCACGAGGCGGGCCGGCTGAACAGCAAACGGAGAGACCGGCTGATCACCGCGGTCGGGACACTCGCGCCGCGGTTCGAGGCGGTGATGACGAACCCACGGCGGGCCACCTGGGCCAGACTGTACGGCCAGCTGCTGCGCGCCGAGGGCGTCGACCCTGGCGACTCGCAAGCGGTCGGCGACTGGCTGACCGGCTTTGGCCGCCAGGCCGGTCAGGTTCGGTGGACGGCTCTGGGCCTGGATGTTCCCGCTGATTTCGTTGGCCCGGACAGCACCGCTGAACCTCCATTGGCCTGGGCGGCGTTCGTGCGATCCCTGATCGGTGAGCGTTCACGGCAGGCTCGGCTCCTGCTGCGCCAGCGCCTGGAAGTGGTGGCGCGTACTGAACAGCTGAGTAACGTGGATCAGCGTCCGCTGATCGTCGGCGTCCCCCGCGACGAAAAAGATGAGGAAGCCGCCGAGGCGTGGTACGAAGCACAGGCGCGACGGCTGGCGGACCGCTGGACGGCCGCCGGGCTGGACGCGCTGCTCAGCGCGCATACGGCCGAGCTCGCGCCCGGCCTGGACCGTCCGGCTCCGCTGTTGGACGTTGTCGAGCAACTCGCCCAGCTTCATCTGGACATGTACGGTCCCGGCACTGCCCCGCTACCTCCCGTGCCGGCGCTCGACGCCGGCGAACTGGCCGCTGCCGTCCGCGCGGTGCCCACCATGATGTCGCTGGCCGCAGCCGCCGCCGATCCACCCAATGCTGACCCGTCAGTGGCTGACCTGGGGCTGACGAGCGGATTTCTCCTCCGTGACGCCGACGGCACGCTCCGGCGTGGCCCGGCCGTCGGCATGTGCCAGGACGGCGGGCCGGCCGAGGTGGTCGGCGTGGCGCTGGACGTGCTGGGCGCGGTGCTCGGCCAGATGCAGTCCGACGATCAGACCGCGGAAGAGATCCTCGGCGACCACATCGCCACCCTCTACTCTCTTTACCAGCGTGGCGGGCTGCCGCAATCGCTGGCCCGGCAGGTCGCGGAAGAGGAGACGTGGATGGTTCCACCGGAACCTCCCGTCACGCCCACCGAGTCGGCCGCGTCGGCCGGACCTTATCAGGTACCGGACACCCGGGCGCTGTCGGACCTGACCGGGATCCCCGGGCTGACCAAGGAGGACCGCTCCGAGCTGCGGGCGCCGGCTGAGCGGCTGGCGGCCGTCATCGACCGGCTGGCGGATCTTGGTGTCACCTCACGGGCCGGTGACACCATCGTCCTCACCCCACTGGGTTGCTCCCTGCTGCGTGAAGCGCTTCTCCTCGGTACGGCCGAACCGAGCCCGGTGCACGCGGCCTCATTCCCGACCCGGGACGAAGTGCTGCGCTGGGAGGCCGGCTGGCTCGCCGACGCGGCCGGCGACTGGCCGCCGCCGACGGCACGCAAGGTGCTGTCCGACTGGCTGACCGCCCACGGCGCCGCGGGCTGGACCGAGCTGTTCTCGGTCCTCGGGGCCGCGTTGGCCAGTGGCATCACTGCGGCTCGCCGCCGACTCATGCGCCAGGTCGACCTCAGCGACGCGCCCACCGAGGTGCTGCGGGACATCCTGACCGACTGCATCCTCGGTGCCTGGGCCGAACGTGCCTTGCACGAACGCGGTCTTCCCGTCCCGGCGGCCGAGGTGCCCGCCTCCGCCCGGGCCGTACTGCTGGCCGATGAACTGGCCGAAATGAACCGCGCGGCGATGCTCACCTACCGGATGACGGACGAGCACCCGGACCAGGATCCAGGGCTGCTGCCAGACCTGCGGGCCGCCGTCGGCAAGGCCGTGGCTGACTGGCCAGGCGGTGCCACGGACCTGTTCACGGAAATGGAGAAGACGGCCTCTGATGCCTTCGCGGTGCTCGCCGGGCCGCTGTCACAGCACCCGGATCCCGCGGTCGCGCAAGCCGTCGAAGCTGCCCGTACGCACCGGAAGCTCACGACCAGCACCGCCCACCGGCGCGAGCAGGCGCGTTCCCCGGCCACCAAGTCACGCGCAAAGCGAAGAAAAGGACACCGATGAGGCCGATCCCAGCTGCCCGATCCGCTCAGGACGCACACGCAATTGTCATCTGCCGGTCTTGTTTACACCATGGTTTAATAATGGTGTAATAAAAGAATGGCGTTGAACATAAAGAACGACGAAGTGGAGCGGCTCGCCGCTGAGGTGGCCCGCCTGACCGGGGAATCGAAGACAGAGGCCATTCGCCGGGCACTGGCCGAGCGACGTCAGCGCCTGGCTTACCGGATCAGCCCGGGAGACCGGGAAACGCAGGCCCTGCGGTTTCTCGAACGCGAGGTCTGGCCGCGAATTCCAGCAGACCAGCTCGGCCGCAGGCTGAGCCGGAGCGAAGAGGACGAAATTCTCGGTTACGGCGAGGAGGGCGTGTGATCGTCGACACCTCGGCGCTGGTCGCCATTACCTTCGCCGAGCCAGGCCACGGGGAGCTGATCGCCAAGCTCGCCGCCGCGCCTTCGGCCGGGATGGGCACTCCTACCCTCGCTGAAACCGGGCTGGTACTGGCATCCCGCCTGGGCCGTGACCCGCGCGACCTCATCATTCGGCTGCTCGACGAATTCGGTGTCGAGCAGATCCCGTTCGGCGATCGCCACTGGCGAGAGGCTGTTGATGCGTTTCTGCGGTTCGGTCGGGGCCGTCACAAGGCCCGACTCAATTTCGGTGACTGCCTGACCTACGCGGTTGCCCGGCTGGCCAGTGAACCGCTGCTGTTCGTGGGTGAGGACTTCACGCAGACTGACCTCGCTCTGGCCTAGGTAGCTGATACTGGACCGTTCAACCTGGGCTGGCCCAGGGCCCACAGCGCCACGACCTGAGCGAAGCGGAGAGCTCACTCGCCCTGGTGATGGCCCAGGCGGCGGCCCGGGCGCCAGACGTAATGTCGAGCGCACCGAACAAAAGGAGGCCGAAGCGACCAAGCTGAAGGAAGCGGCGTACGGGGCACAGCTGGCGGTCGGCCTGCGCGTGAGCGACCTGGCCACTGCCGTGCTGATCAGTGCTGACGGCACCATTCATCATCGGTCCTATGCGGCCTGCATTCATGCTCTTCAGTGCAGTGGCTGGTACGCGGTCGCGTTCACTGGCTACACCCGCCCGGTGACCGTGGCAGGCAGGAAAGGGCGCAGCAGTGCTGATGCTGCCCGTGGGTCCATCAAGATCGGCTCAACCGACCGGCACCGCGTCCGCGAGTATGAACACGCCTGCCTCCACGAACTGGCGCACATAGGGACTCCCGGCTGCGGGCCAGATCGGCAACTGCGTGAGCCGGCCCGCGGCCGGGAGAGCAGCAAAGGCCACCATCACGCGTGGCGGGTCAACTTCGTGCTCATGGTGCGGAAGACGCTGGGAAACCAAGCGGCACAGCGGCTGAGATCTGAAGTCGGTCAGTGGGGTCTTCAGACCAGCAGATAACGCTGGTCCTGATCAGCGAGTCTGCTCGTCACGCCAGGCGATCCAGTCGCGGAGTTGCGCCAGGTGTAGCCGGGTCCGCTGGAGTTGACCGTGAACAGCGAGGCTCCCTCCGCCCGCAGCTTCGCAGCGAGCTCCTCCGGCCGCGCCCGGATCCTCCGTGTCGGCGCAGATCTCGATCTCGGCCGGGTCGCGGCCGACGTCGGTGCAGTGCTGGCGGAGGACACTGATCTTGTGCCGGGGGTCGCGGGGTCGGCGAGGATGTACCAGATGTCGGCGTACTGACCCGGATGAACCGGTCCATCACAGACCCAGTTCCTCACGCCACCCGATGGCGAACAGGTCATCGTCGCGGTAGCCCGCGGCCAGCCGCCTCCGCGAGCACCATGGCCGTGATCGCCTGGTTCCGGGTGAACAACCGGTGAGGGGAGACCGGACACTATCCACGCGCCCTGGCCGTCAGCCGCGGCGTGCGCGTACCGCGCAGTCGCAAATCACGCGCCCCGCCGAACTCGGCGGTCATGAAGTCGTCGTCGATTCGAGCTGCCATACCGGACCTCACCTTCGATGGTGAGGTCCGGAAAGCCAGTGACAAACCAAGTGACAACGGCCCCAGTCAACGCCGGACCGAGTCAGTACCAGCCAGACAGCGTTATCGCTCTGACGTGCACTGACGCGACCCAGCGCGACCCTCTCGGACCGAACGAGCGTCCATGGTAAGGAGAAGGTCTACGGTTCGATTCCGTAACGGGGCTCTAGGAGGTCTTCACGTTTAACCTGGTCTTATCTTCACGTTTGGGTCTGACATTCTGGTGCGCAGTCTGGTGTGGCCGCTGCCGTGTCGTGTGTTCGTGTCCGCCTGTTGGCTTTCCGCGCGCCCGGGAGCGGTTTCCGGGCATGCTGGCGCTGTCTGCGTGCGGTGTCCGGGTGCTGCCGGAGGTGCTGGCGGCGGGTGCTGTTCGGTGTGCGGGCGTACTCGCCTGGGCTAGGGCGGCCTGGTGGCGGCGAGCGCGGTGAGCGTTTTGCGGCGCCGGCGGCGGGTTTTCGGGGGCAGGCCCTTGGCGGCGCGGCGTTCGTTTTCTTCCTGCCGGGCGTTCCAGGCCTGCAGGATGCGCTGGTTGCGGACGATGAGCAGGGTGGTGGCGAACAGCATCAGCGGCGCCAGGCCCGTGAGGCGGCACCAGCCGCGGCTGATGGTGTTGGTGGCGGGGTCCTTGGCGGTGGCGAAGCCGCGCTCGGCGCCGGTGCGCCGGGCGTAGGAGCGGCGGTGCGCCACGGAGGGGTAGTCGTGCTTCTGTGCCGTTTTGGCGGCGACCTCGGGCGGGACGGTGAGGGTCTGCCGGGTGCAGCAGGCCGCGGGTTGCCGGGAGGCTGGAGGATTTCCGGCCGGTCCCGGTCCAGGCTCATGGAGACGGGCCGGAGCGGGCAGCGGATCTTGCCCATGGCTGCAGGGCACTGGGCCCGGTGATAGCCGTCGGCGTCGTCGCGGGTGATCTTGCCGAGCTTGTAGCGGGCAGTCTCGGCGGTCTTGGCGTCGTGCGCGGCGGCCTCCTCACGGGAGGCGCCGCGGGACAGCGGCCCGAGTTCCAGCAGGGAGCGGGGCGTGCACGGGCAGTACAGGTTGCCGTTGCTGATGATGGCTCCGTCATGCGTCCCTTTGGGTCCGCGGTCGTGCGGGTGCAGGTCCTGCACGAGGCTGGCTCCAGCGTCGCGCAGCGGGAGCGCCCAGGCGGCGGCGTCGCGGTGGGCGTAGCCGGAGTCGGCGAGGACGTCCCCGAGCGGGATCCCTGCGGAGGGCATCGCCGTCAGGACGGGCACGAACGCGCGGACCGGGTCATGCCGGCACGACGAGATGATGGCGCGGCGGGCAAGCTCGGGGACGGCGGGGCCGTTCTCGCCGGGCATCATGATCGCGGCGGACAGGTAGTAGCCGAAGAACAGCTCGTCTTCGCGGCGCAGCAGGTTGTTCTTGCGGTGCCCCCAGGACGCCTCGGGGTCGGCGCAGGGCCCGCCCCTGGCCGGCGGGGGACGGGAGAAAGACTCCATGTCCGTCCAGTCCACGGCCAGCGAGGTGCTGGCGTCCTTGAACCCGCCGGGGACGGAAGCCTCGAGCAGGTCGTCGCAGACTGCCTGCAGCGCCTGCGGCGGCAGCCCGCCGGGCTCGTCCTTGCCGAGGGCCGCGGCGACCAGGCCGGACGTCCGCTCTGTCTGCCGGTAGGTCAGCACGTGAGGGCCGTGCTTCCAGTCCGCGACCACGCCGAGCCGCCGCTGGTCATCATCGCTGAGCCCGGTCAGTGCCTGGTGGACGCGGGTCAGGTGGGCCGGCCGGTGGTCAGCCTGGGCCAGGCACATGCCGGCCAGCAGGGTACGGACTTTCAGCTGACGCCCGCGCACCCCGATGGGCAGCAGCGCCTCGATCCGCGGCGCGACGCCGGAGGCATCGATGATCTGCTCCCAGACCGCCAGCGGGATCATCGCCGGACGGCCCCGAGCAACCGCACCGCGCCGGCTTCGCTGGCCAGCTCGAGTCCGGCGACGAGATCGCCGAGCCGCTGGGAGCAGCTGATCCCGGCCGCGTGCATGAAAGTGGCCAGCCCCAGCAGCTGCGCGGCATCGCGCAGCCAGGTGGCGCGCAGCCGGCTGGTATCCAGCCGGGGCAGCCCGCCCCCGCCGTCCAGCGCGGTGATCAGCGGGTTCGTGATGTTCCGGCGGCCCGGATCGGCCCCGCCGCAGATCAGGCCGTTCCCGGCGGCCCGGGCGGCCGCCAGCAGCGGCGCGTGGTACCCGGCGAGCACCGGCACGACGCGGGCACGCCGGCCCCTGACCCGGACGATGACGCCGCCGGAGCGGCAGGCGACGTCGGTGCCGCGCACGTCGCGCAGGTCGCCGCGGATCAGGCCGCGCCGGCGCCCAGGCAGACCAGCCCGGCCGCCCGCATCCGGCGTTCCGCGGTGGGCTGAGCGTCCGCGAGCGCGAGATACCCGTCAATCTGCGCGGGACTGTACGGCTGCTTGGACCTTTCCCGGGGCAGCGGCACGCCGGCCGGATACAGCTGCGGCACGACACGCCGCCCGATGAACCGCAGGTTCGTGCGCAGCGTCCGCCGCGCCGCCCCGGACAGGCCCGGCGCGCACCGGGTGAACCGCTCGGTCACCGACGGGTGCAGCAGCACCTCCGGCACCGCGTCCAGCCCCAGCCCGAGGCCGTAATCAGCGAGCTTGCCCGCCGCCCACAGCAGGTTCTTGGCCCGCTCCTGGCCCGCAGGTGCCGCTTCGGTGATCACTGCGCGGGCGAACGCGGCCGCCTGCGGCGACACCGACGACGGCCGCCATCCGGCGATGTAGCCGGTGACCAGGCCAGCGGTATCCCCGGGCGCCGGCACTCCCGCAAGGGCCGCCCCATTCACACTGTACATATACAGTAGGACATGCCCGGAATCCCGGACCTATGCCACCCTGAGACCGTGCGTGTCGCCGCCAGCCACCAGGCCGAGGCCGAGAAGATCGCCACCGAGCTCGCCGCCATCGCCAGCTCCGGCAAGGTGCTGCCCGGCTCGATCACCGAACGGCGCACCCGCTGCGGCCGCCGCAACTGCGGCTGCCACGCCGACCCGCCCCGCCTGCACGGCCCCTACTGGCAATGGACCCGCAAGGTCGCCGCCAGAACCATCTGCCGATGGCTCAGCGCCGACCAGCACGGCGACTACACGCCCTGGATCGACAACGACCGGCGGCTGCGCGAACTCCTCGCCCGGCTCGAAGCCCTCGGCACCGCCGCCTTCGAAGCCGACCCCCGCTGGAAACGCTAGCCAGACCGCCCGGACGCGGGCACCGGCCGCCAGGCCACCGAAGCGGAACCGCAGCCTCCAGATCGCGTGGGCAGCGCCCGCTTAACCTGTGGGCCGCCCTCTGACCAGCCGGCATCTGCCCAGGCCAGCCCCAAACGTGAAGACCTCTCTAGGTCAGCGCGCTGTTTCGAACGTGGCTGTTCAAGATCAAGTGCCAAGATTCCAAGATCCAGTGACAAACGTGGCGCTGACCATGCCCGGCGGCCCGACGCAGCCGGACAAATAAGGGCCTCTAGCCTGCGGGTATCTACGGGTCAGACGCTGCGCGTCTCCGTAGCACGGAGAATCGGGCACGTCGTACCTGACGGTCGCGCGCCTGCATCGAGGGCACGATCACGTGCAGGCGAGATGCGCGACAGGGCTTCGGCTCGTCACCCGCCATCTTGGTTTCACGCAACCGTGCCTAACTCTGCCTTAGCGCTACCGCTGCCAGGGGACATCTCCCGCTAACGCGCCGCCTACTCGCGGCTACTGAGCGCGCATTCCGTGCATGGCCGCGATGTATAGATAATCTGCTCGCTGACCGTCTAGTTGGGCCGTAGCCGAGACTGCTGAGAGCAGCCAACGGCACGACGATCACGTGATAACCGCGCGCCGACCCGCCGATCTGGCCTGCATCACGCCGCCTGGCTGCGACGGTTCGCGGCGTCCAGATCAGGTCATTTGGACTCCCCGTTCTCGGGGGACTCCTTGATGGATCTTCTAGTCTTTCCCGTTCTGGGGGCGCCGGTTGCCGTTCACAGCGACAACGAGCGCCCGGGCCGCGCAGTCTTCGGCCGGTTGGCAGGAGCGACTTGCATGGGCTGGGAGAAGGCCGCAACGGCCGACCGAGCGTCTGACGGACTGTGCCCCAGATAGGCGACGTGTCCTGTTCGACCGATATGTAACCTATGCGTGCTCGCGGCGAGTGTGACTACAGCTTGAACTGGACAGTCTGCTCGTATGGCATGAAAATCTCCTACATGGGAGACGCGAGGGCTGCACAAGAACCACTGGGCTGCTGAAACGATGCGCCAGCTTCGTATTAACGCGGCGTTCCTTGCCTTCGCCTTGGCCCCTCTCATTTATGATCTATGCGCCAGTCTTGTCACCGGCGGCTCGTTTGGTGCCGCTCTTGACGAACATAACTTGTGGGTATTTCCTTTTCTTGTAGCGTCTGGCGTGACAACTTTGATATATAATTACATGCAAGCAGCGGATCGCCAGAGGCTAGCGCCGCCGGATAAGCGTGTTGAAAATTTAATCACTACTGTTCCGGTCGTCGACAGGGTCGTAAAGCGCCGTGCCCTTGTAAGTGGTTCGGGATCGCTCGGAGACAATGACCAAGCTGACGACTACCAAGAACAGAGGTCTCCTAATGCTTCCCCGGAAACCGTGGAAAGTCTTGTCGCTGATCTCTTCGTCCAACTGGAGGCAAAGACACCTCGGCCTGAAGCCTACATTGCGGCATGGAAGCTAGCCGCTCTGTTGGGAAGCAGCAACGTATGTGCTGCATTGAGAAGACTAGAACTCGACGAAAGTCAGCTAAGCCAGTCTCGCCTCAAATGGCTAATTAGACCAGGCGAGAGTTCAACGCGATCGGACGATGCATTTAATGCGGTCCAAGGCCGTATTGGCTATCTACTCAGAGAAGGAGGCCTCAAATATGTACCACCGCCACCATTGACAGTTGATCCATATATCGCGATAGCGCTTATTGCTGTGCGGGAGAATAAGAGTCCGTACCATAGCGCATGCCTGGTCAATCCACACGACGACGACGCCGATATAATTCGCCACCTTTATCATGCTGAAGAATCAGTAATGATCGACGAGGACAGCAGGCGTGAGAAAGGCACGTCTCAATCATACCTCGAGCAACTAGCGTATCGTGATATTGGGAAGCTTATCCGCCTGGACCTGGCGCATACGAATCCTTCAATGGCTTCAATGCAAGCTAATCTCATCGCTCATGTTATGCGGCATTTTCTTGACAATGAGCTATCTTCCATTCTGTTTGACTCGCTTTCGCCGAGCAACCAGGCTCGCCTAGCCGCATCGATGTTTTCGGCGTCACAGTGGATGTCGCCTGTGGACTGGCAATACTGGGCTAAAACTGGTCACGACCTAGTGCATGCGCCAAGACTCGAAGTTGCCAGCAATTTGTCTTTCGCTTCAGCTGGCGGGCTAGCTGTCGGCATTATTGTAATGGCTTGCTGGCAAATCGTAACATGGATAAGCTACGGCTGGTCGTGGTACTTCGGGTCAGCACATTTCATGGCTACGTGGCCTGGATGGCTCAAGCTACTTGCAATTATCGTAGCCGTAGTCTTGTGCGTGGTAGCACTCATTCGTCTTTATGTGCTGGGTATAGCTGTGGCGACGATAGGGGTCATTGGTCTGCTTTTGTCAGTGCTGGCGTCGCCGGTTGTGCGAATACACACGTGGATCGGTTCATGGGAAACGGCGTCAGCAATTATAATATGCGCACTGATATTTTCGGCATTGCTGGCCTGGATTGGCGTATTTTATTCCGATAGACTCTATAGTGAAGAACCTATTCAACTCGGCACTGTTGCCCGCGGTAAACTGTATAAAGTTCTGCGCCGTAGTCGATTCCGTCCGCAGCATGACTTCGGGCACGAGGACTGGTGCACGATGGCTGGCTGATGCTCGGATTGCTTCTGGAGTGGATCGCATCTAAAAAATTTCATGGGCGCGGTACATCCAATGGCAGCCTAGTAAGGCAGCCGCATTTCGCTACAGAGGTTGAAAGGCCGGGGTCCGAATCTAGGGCGGTTCGGGTTCAGGCCAATGGCGGCCTAGAGCAAGAACAATGCCGCGCATATCAGCATTGCCCTCGTACCGTGCTGACCTCGCAGCCAGTACTCATAACCCAAGTGCCCTGCCGGACGCCGATTCAGACCGGAGAAGTTTGCGCTCGGTCATGACGGCGTTCAGGCCGCGCGGCTGTGGTGCCAGCCGCGCGGCCTGGTATCAGCTGTTGGTGCCGGTCAGCTCGGCACGGCCACGTGCCGTCGCGCGACGCGGGCCCGGTCCAGGAGCACGGCCACCGCGGCGGCGACGATCGCGGCCCCGACAGCGATGAGGGTGATCTGCCAGCCCGGCATGCCGCCGGCGGCGATGGTCTGCACCGGGGGTGCCACGTTCGCTGGCCCGGCCGGGCCGCCCGGTGGCGGCACAATGATGGCGTTGGCCGCGGGGACAGGGTGCCTGATGTCAGCAGGGTCACGGCGAGCCCGGCCGCGATGGCGGTGGATCGGCAGATGCGGCGGATGGGGTTCATGGCGACCTCCTTGTGATCGTTGTTCATGACCCCACGGTCGGCGAGGGAGGTTGCAAGGAGGTTGAAGGCCCGTTGAACAGCGGTCCCGTGAGGCGGTTACCGGAGATTGGCGGAGAGGCTGGCGAGCGCGGCCCGGGTCCGGTCGGCGAGGGCGGTCGCGCGCCGTTCCTCATGGATGTGCAGCGCCGTGCGCAGGTAGCCAGCGGCCTCCTCCGGCTCGCCGGCGAGCTTGGCGACCTCGGCCTTGGCCTCCAGTACTCCGGCCTGTTCTGTCGCGAAGGGGGTTGGGGCGAAGAGTGCTTCTGCCTCGCTGGCCAGCTGCCTGGCAGTTTGAAGTGGCCGCGCCGTGCTAGTACCTTCGCCCGCGTTGCCCGCCAACGGGCCTGTGCGTCGAGGTCGTCGCTGTGGCGAGGGCCTCGACTTCCCGGGTGAGCTGATCTGCTTCGTCGAGGCGCCCCTGCGCGTAGACGGCCTCGGCAAGCTCGGCAGGGAGGAGGCGAGATATCCGCGGTCGCCGATCGCCCGCAATGCCTCACAGCCTTGCCGCAATTGCGCTTCGGCTGCAGCGGGGTCCCCGGCCAGCATCTCGATCTCACCCATGAAGATCGCGCTTATGGGCGGAGTAGAGTCTCGATCCGGATCTCTGCTGGATGGCCTGGGCGCGGGCCATCGCGGCGCGGGCGTCGGGGAAGCGGCCAGCGTATGCGTACAGCCCGGACAGCGGCGCGCCTATCATCGCTTCCGCCCAGGGGTCGCTGGAGAGCGCATCGAGCAGCTGCTCGGCGCGGCCGATCGCTATATCGACCCGAACAGGCATCAAGGTGAATGTGAAGACCAGCCAGCTGCTGGCTTTCAGCGCAGCGCTGTGGTTTCCGCTGCGCCGCGCACAGTCGAGAGCGTGTTCGAAGTCCTCTTCGGCAGACTGAGTCGCCAAGGTTGAGATGTATCTGCCCGATGGTGAGCCATGCCTCTGCCATGGCCTCGACGTCACCCTCGGATTCGAGCGTGGCCAGGGCCGCCTGGCATTCTGCGAGGGATTGGATGAGGCCTCCACCACCTTCCAGGAAGCGGATCTCGGTGAGGTTGAGGCGGATCCGGGCCTGCACCGCCGCCGGCAGGCCAGCCGCCTCGGCTACGGCAAAGCCTTCGGACAGCACGGCCTGCGCCTGTACCAGATCGCCCGATTCAAACAAGACGGCCCCGAGCAGCCGGAGCAGCTCGGCGCGCACCTGCTGATCGGCCGGGCGGGACGCGAGCGCGCGTTCGAGCCAGTCCCGGGCCTCCTGCCAGAAGCCGCAGGCAATCCAGAAGCCGCCCAGCGCCCGGGCCAGCCGCGGCCCGGCCTCATCACCCGTGCGCAGTGACCAGTCCAGCGCGGCGCGGAAGTTGTCATGATCACGCGACAGCACCGCAACCGCGCGTTCGCGTTCCGCCAAGGCCAGGAACGCGTACGCGTGCCGCCGCCGGGCGGCCTCGGTTCCGCCGGCCTCCGTGAGACGGCCGGCCGCGTACTGGCGGATCGTCTCCAGCATCCGGTACCGCGTCCCGGTGGCCGCCCTCTCCACGGTCAGCAGCGACTTACTCGGCAAGCCGGTCGATGACATCCAGTGCCGCCGCCGGGTTCCCGCCGCTGCATACCGCGGCCGCCTGTTCAAGGCCGAAGCTGCCTGCGAACACCGACAGGTCGACTGAAGGCGCGGCGTTCCTCCGCCGAGAGCAGCTCATAGCTCCAGTCGATCGCCGCCTTCAGCGCCTGGTGGCGCTGCCCGCCGGACGGCCGCCGGTAGGCCAGGAACCGGAACCGGTCGGCCAGGTGGGTCTCGATCTCCTCCACCGACAGCGTGGCCGCCCGCGCCGCGGCCAGCTCGATCGCCAGCGGCAGCCCGTCCAGCTTCCGGCAGATCCCCGCCACCGCGCCGGCCGGACCGGGGTCCCGGCTCACGCCTCCGCGGGCGGCCGAGACCCGGTCGAGGAACAACCGGACCGCCGGGGCCCGGGCGGCGACATCCGCCTCGGCCTCATCCGGCGGGACAGCCAGCGGCGGCACCTGGTAGCGGACCTCACCCGCGATCCCCAGCGGCTCGCGGCTGGTCGCGACCACCCGCAGCCCCGGTGAACTTGCCAGCAGCGCTGCCGCCAGCTCGGCGCACGCATCGAGCAGGTGCTCGCAGTTGTCCAGTACCAGCAGCAGCTCCGCGGACCGCAGCCGGAAGCGCAGCGCCTCGACCGGCGGCAGGTCACCGTCTTGCCGGACTCCCAGCGCCTCCATCACCTGCGCGGCCACCAGGTCCGGGTCGGTGATGCCGGCCAGATCAGCCAGCCATGCTCCCTGCGCGAACCGCTCCAGCACGGACGCGGCGAACTCGGTGGCCAGCCGGGTCTTCCCCGCCCCGCCCGTCCCGGTCAGCGTGATCAGCCGCGCCTCACCGATCAGCTTGCCCAGTTCGGCCAGCTCCTGCTCGCGGCCGACGAAACTGGTCAGCTGGGTCGGCAGGTTATGCACCGGCATCGCCGGTGCCGGCGGGACCTCCTGGCGCAGCACCGCCCGCTCCAGGTCACGCAGCTCCGCACCCGGCTCCAGCCCCAGTTCCGCGGCCAGCATGGCCCGGGCCCGCCGGTAGGCGGCCAGCGCGTCGGCCTGCCGCTCCCCCCGGTACAGCGCCAGCACCAGCAGCCGCCACAACCGCTCCCGCAGCGGATGCTCGGCGACCAGGCTCTCCAGTTCCCCGGTCACCTGCGCATGCAACCCAGCCGCCAGGTCCGCCTCCAGCCGGCCCTCCACCGCGACCAGCCGGAGCTCCTCCAGACGGTTGCTTTCCAGCGCGAGCGGCTCGACGTCCAGCACGTCCGCCAGCGCGCGGCCGCGCCACAACGCCAGCGCCTCCCGGAAACGATTGGCCGCGGCAGCCGCCTCATCCCGGCCTGCCGCGGCCTGGCCCTCGGCCACCAGCCGCTCAAACCGGCCGGCATCCAGCTGGCCGAGGTCGACGCCGATGGCGTAGCCGCCGCCGCGCGCGACCACGGCGCCTCCGGCTGGAGCGCCGACCGCAGCCGCGATACATACGACCGCAGCGTCTTGGCCGCCCCGGGCGGTGCCCGACCCCGCCAGACATCTTCGATCAGCCGCCCAGCCGGAACCGTCCGGCCCGCGTCCACCAGCAGCAACGCCAGCACCGCTCGCTGCTTCGGCCCGCCCAGCGGAATCTCGCGGCCGGCCCGCACCGCCTGCACCGGGCCAAGAAGCCGCACCTCGAACACCATCCCGCCGGCCGCGGCCGGCTCCCCGGGGACATCCATACATCGTCCGCCCACCGCACTGCGCAGGCAAGCCATCACCCGCCGCTCAGCCCGACTATCGGCGAGTTATGCAGCGACTTTGTGCGGGCGCAGGCGTGCCAGGCGCCGGACCGGCGCCGCGATCACATGGTGACGCCGCGGGCCACGCGACCGCCGGATCTGGGCAGCGAGACGGTATTGCGCTGCGGCGCGCATCAGATCGTCGTGCCGGGCCTTGACGAGGTATTCATGGGCGTACATGGCTGGTTCCCTTCAGCTGGAGACGCCGGGCGGGCATGGCCGCACCTGCGTTCTGGTCGTGTCGTCCGGCCGGGTGGCCGGGCTTGACACGAGAATCAGCGAAGGGCGTTGAAAGCCGGTTGGAATCGTGTTGAACCCGTGAGCGGGATGGTTACGCCGGCTCATGGCCAGGCTGGGCGGTGAGGCTGGCGAGGGCGGCTCTGACTCGATCGGCCAGAGCTGTTGCTCCCCGGTCCTCATAGATCCGCAGGGCCGCCGCGCAGGCTGGCCGCAGCCTGGCCGGGTGCGCCGGCGAGCCGCTCCACCTCGGCTTTGGCCTCGAGGACCTCGGCCCGGTCCAGTCGGTGAGGAGGTCGGCGAAAGGAGCGCCTCTGCCTCGTCGACCAGCTGGCGTGCCGCGGAGAACTGGCCACGCCGGGCGAGCAGCTTCGCCTCGGTCAGCCACTGGCTGCTCGTGGCAGGCGAAGGGTCTGCCGGGGCTTCGTCGATCAGCTGCTGCGCCTCATCGAAGCGGCCTTGGGCATAGAGTGCCTCGGCGAGCAGGCCGGCGAGGTCGACGACATATCCTCCCCGCTCTCCCATGGCACGGACCGCCTTATATCCCTTCCCTGCAGTAGCGTTCGGCCGCGGCCGGATCGCCGATGATCAGTCCCATCAGGCCGGCCGGGATGGCGCTTTCTGCCAGGGCGAGTTTCGCGCCGAAGCCGGCGAATATTGATTGGCTGCGGTCGATGGCCGCGCGGGCATCGGCGGAACGGCCGAGGTAGGCATACAGCACGCAAGCGGCTTGAGCAGATCTGCTTCGGCCCAGGGATCGCCGCTGGCGTCCTGCAGTAGCTGCTCGGTGCGGGCGACCGCGGCATCGACGGGGATAGGCAGCACGTGGAAGGTCACGGCCAGCCAGTGGCTGGCCCGCATCTGCGCGCGATAGTTGCCGCTTTGCCGCGCGCAGGCGATAGCGCGCTCAAGCACCTCCTCGCTCCCTGCCATGTCACCGAGCCAGAACCGCAGCCTGCCGGCTGATGTCAGCGCCTCGGCCAATCCGTCGAGATCACCTTCGGATTCCAGGACAGCCGCCGCCGCCTCACATTCAGCCAGCGCTTCGGCGTTTCCTTCGCCCTGCAAGTTCCGGATGTCAGCGAGCAGGACCCGGATCCGGGCCTGCACCGCGGGTGCGCCCGCCGCCGCCGCAACCTCCGAGCCTTCCGACAGCACGGTGTCCGCGCGGTCTCAGGTCACCGGCCTCGAACAGCACCGCGCCGAGCAGCCGCAGCAGGTCCGCTCGCAGGCGCTGATCGGCCGGGCGCTGGGCGAGGGCGCGTTCCAGCCAGTCCCGTCCTTCCTGCAGCAGCCCGCGGCCGAGCCAGAAGTCGTCCGAGCGCCCGGGCGAGCCGCGGCCCGGTCTGGTCGCCGTGCGCCAGGGACCATTCCAGCGCGGCGCGGAAATTGTCCTGCTCGCGCGCCAGCACGGCCCGGCCGCGTTCCCGCTCGGCCAGGCTCAGGAACGCAACCGCGTGCCGCTGCCGGGCGGCATCGGTGCCGCCGGCCTCGGCGAGCCGGTCCGCCGCGTAGTGGCGGACCGTGTCCAGCAGCCGGTAGCGGGTCCCGTCCTCGGCCGGCTCGGCGACCACCAGCGACTTGCCCGCCAGCCGGTCGATCACCTCCAGCGCCGCCAGCGGATCCCCGCCACTGCATACCTCGGCTACCTGCGCCAGCCCGAACGTGCCGGCGAACACCGACAGCTCGCCCAGCACGCGGCGCTCCTCCGCCGACAGCAGTTCATAGCTCCAGTCCATCGCCGCCCGCAGCGCCTGATGCCGCGGGTCGGCGGCGAGGCCGCCGGTAGGCCAGGAACCGGAACCGGTCCGCCAGATGCGCCTCGATCTCCGCCGCGGACAGGGTGCCCAGCCGCGCCGCGGCCAGCTCGATCGCCAGCGGCAGCCCGTCCAGCTTGCGGCAGATCCGCTCCGCCACCGCCACCGGCGCCACCCCGCCGCCCGTCCCGCCGCGCGCCGCCGACCCGCGGTCCAGGAACAACCGCACCGCCGCCGCCTGCCCGTGGCTGGCGCATCGGCCTCCTCGGGCGGCAGGTCCAGCGGCCGCACCGGGCAGGCCACCTCACCGGGGATGCCCAGCGGCTCGCGGCTGGTCGCCAGCACCCGCAGCCCCGGCGCGGCGCGCAGCAGCGCGCCGGCCAGCTGCGCGCACGCGTCCAGCAGGTGCTCGCAGTTATCCAGCACCAGCAGCAGCTCCGCCGAGCGCAGCCGGTAGATCAGCGCCTCCAGCACCGGCACGTCACCGGCCTGCCGCACCCCCAGCGCCTCCATCACCTGCACCGCCACCAGTCCTGGGTCGGTGATACCGGCCAGCTCGGCCAGCCACACCCCGTCCGGGAACCGGCCCACCACCCGCGCCCCGGCCTCCAGGGCCAGCCGGGTCTTGCCCGTCCCGCCGGTCCCGGTCAGCGTGACCAGCCGCGCCTGCCCCAGCAGCTGCTCGAGCCCGGGCCAGGTCCTGCTCGCGGCCCACGAAGCTGGTCAGCGGCGCGGGCAGGTTATGCCGCGCGGGCGGCGGCGCGGCCGGGACCTCCTGGCGCAGGACCGCCTGCTCCAGCCGGCGCAGCTCCTCACCCGGCTCCAGCCCCAGCTCGGTGGCCAGCAGTTCCCGGGCCCGCCGGTAGGCCGCCAGCGCGTCGGCCTGCCGTTCGGCCCGGTACAGCGCCAGCACCAGCAGCCGCCACAACCGCTCCCGCAGCGGGTACTCCCCGACCAGGCCCTCCAGTTCCCCGGTCACCTCCGCGTGCAGCCCCAGCTCGATGTCGGCCTCGATCCGGCCCTCCACCGCCGCCAGCCGGAGCTCCTCCAGCCGCGCGGCCTCCCGCGCCAGCGGCTCCACCTCACCCACATCGGCCAGCGCCCGGCCCCGCCACAACCCCAGCGCCTCCCGGAAACGGCCCGCCGCGGCGGCCGCCTCACCGCGGCTGAGCATCGCTGCCCCGCCGCGACCAGCCGCTCGAACCGGCCCGCATCCACCACCTCAGGATCGACGCTGAGCACATAGCCGCCCCCGCGCGCCGCCAGCGCGGCATCAGGGCCCAGCAGCGCCCGCAACCGCGACACATACGACCGCAGCGTCTTGGCCGCACCCGGCGGCGGGCTGCCCCGCCAGAGCTCCTCCACCAGCCGCCCGGCGGGCACCACCCGGCCGGCCTCCAGCACCAGCAACGCCAGCACCGCCCGCGGCCGCGGCCCGCCCACCCCGACCTCGCGGCCCGCCCGGACGACCTGCACCGGCCCCAGCAGCCGCACCTCAAACGTTAAAGCCCCGCCAGCCCCAGGCCAGCCATCCAGGGACACCAAGCATGATCCGCCTCCCGGCCCGGCGAAGGCAACAAGAGGAGCCCCGGAGACTCCGGGGCGGCCGTCGGTTTACCTGCTGCTGGCCTGGAGCAGCCAGATCGAAAGGTCTCGGGCTTCCGCAAGTCGGCACGGTGAGCCTGTGGCGCAGACTGGTGTGGCAGGCCGATGATCGTCAGGTGTCCTCGGATGACCGGAATGCTTCCGGCGGTATTTAGCGTTTGAGGTGCGGCTGCTGGGCCCGGTCCAAATTGGCCGGGCCGGCCGCGAGATCGCGCTGGCGTCCCCGGCAGCGGGCGGTGCTGGCGTCGCTGGTGCTGGAGTCGGGGCGGGTAGTGCCTGCCGGACGGCTGGGTGAGGAGGTCTGGCGGGGCAGCCCGCCGCCGGGCGCGGCCAAGACGCTGCGGTCGTACGTATCGCGGTTGCGCACGCTCCTAACGCCCGACGTCGAACTGGTGGGGCGCGGGGGCGGCTATGTGCTCAGCGTCGATCCGGGCGTGGTGGATGCGGTCCGGTTCGAGCGACTGGCCGCGTCCGGGCAGGCGGCGCTGCGCCGTGGCGACCCGGCCGCGGCGGCGGGATGTTTCCG
>CAVUNO010000013.1:0-89458 GCA_963742875.1 uncultured Actinomycetes bacterium
GGGCTCGCTGGGCCGGTGTTCACGGCATGCCTGTTGCCGCGGGCAACCAATTCTCATATGGTCTAGACCATCGGCGGTGGCCGCCTGCCGCGTCACCGCCAGGAACAGGCGGAGCGCTGGATCGAACGCCGTCTCCGGGGGTCCCCCGGGGGCGGCGTTCGATAGGGTCTTCAGGGACGAAAGGCTCTGTGGCGCCGGTGGCCGACGGTCTTAAATCGGCCTCAATAGCAACACAGCGACAATGAGGAGAGCGGTGCTGTGACCATCCGCGTGGGCATTAACGGATTTGGCCGGATCGGCCGTAACTACTGGCGCGCCGCCAACGCCGAGTTGATCGGCATGGCTGGCCGGGTCCCGGCGGGCGAGATCGAGATCGTGGCCGCCAACGACCTCACCGATACCGCCACGCTGGCGCATCTGCTGAAGTACGACACCGTACTTGGCACGCTGCCGCTGGACGTGTCCGTCTCCGGGGACTCCATCCGGGTGGGCGGCCAGTCGGTCACGGTGCTGGCCGAGCGCGACCCGGCCAAGCTGCCCTGGAAGGACCTGGGCGTCGACGTCGTGCTCGAGTCCACCGGGCGCTTCACCAAGGCGGCGGACGCCCGCAACCACCTCAACGCCGGCGCGAAGAAGGTCCTCATTTCCGCGCCCGCCAAGGAAGAGGACCTGACGGTCGTCCTGGGCGTGAACGACGGCGACTATGACCCGGCGAAACATCACATCATCTCCAACGCCTCCTGCACGACCAACTGCGTCGCGCCGATGGCGAAGGTGCTGCTGGAAAACTTCGGCATCGTCAAGGGCCTGATGACGACGGTGCACGCCTACACCAACGACCAGGTCATCCTGGACTTCCCGCACAAGGACCTGCGCCGGGCCCGGGCCGCCGCGGTGAACATCATCCCGACCACGACGGGCGCCGCCAAGGCCACTTCCCTGGTGCTGCCGGAGCTCAAGGGCAAGCTCGACGGCATGGCGCTGCGCGTGCCGGTGCCGGACGGCTCGCTCGTCAACCTGGTCGTCCAGCTCAACCGCGAGGCGACCAAGGATGAGGTCAACACGGCCTTCCGTACGGCTGCCGAGGGCCCGCTCAAGGGCGTCCTGTACTACACCGAGGACGCTATCGTCTCCTCCAACATCGTCGGCTCGCCGGCGTCCTGCACCTTCGACGCCTCGCTGACCATGACGTTCGGCGACCAGGTGAAGGTGCTCGGCTGGTACGACAACGAGTGGGGCTACTCCGCCCGGCTTGCCGACCTGACGGCGCTCATCGGCGCCCGGCTGTCCTAGCCGCGCACCGCGCGGCGCCGAGCGAAAAGACGAAGGAAATGAAAACCATCGAAGACCTCGCGGTCGCCGGCCGGCGCGTGCTGCTGCGGGCCGACCTCAACGTGCCGCTGGACCTCTCCGACCCGGAGAACCCGCGGATCACCGACGACGGCCGGATCCGGGCGAGCCTGCCGACCATACGGAAGCTGTCCGAGCGCGGCGCCCGGGTGATCGTCATGGCGCACCTCGGCCGGCCCAAGGGCGCCGATTACGCCGAACGGGCCGCCGGCGGGCCGTCCCTGCGCCCGGTGGCCACCCGGCTCGGTGAGCTGCTGGGCCACCCGGTCGCGTTCGCCACCAACGTGGTCGGGCCGGACGCGTCCCGGGTGGTGGCCGGGCTGGCCGACTCCGACGTGGCGCTGCTGGAGAACGTCCGGTTCGAGCCCGCCGAGACGAGCAAGGACGACGCGGTGCGGGGCGAGTTCGCCGCCCAGCTCGCGCTGTTCGGCGAGTACTACGTCGGCGACGGGTTCGGGGCCGTGCACCGCAAGCACGCCAGCGTCTACGACGTGCCCCAGCGGCTGCCGCACGCGGCCGGCGACCTGGTCCGAGCCGAGGTCGAGGTGCTCAGCAGGCTGACCTCCGCGCCGGAACGGCCCTACGTGGTCGTGCTCGGCGGCGCGAAGGTGTCGGACAAGCTGGGGGTGATCTCGAACCTGCTCGACCGCGCCGACCGGCTGGTCATCGGCGGCGGCATGGCCTACACCTTCCTGGCCGCGCAAGGCTACGAGGTCGGTCACTCGCTGCTCGAAGCGGACAGGATCCCGCAGGTCACCGAGATCATGGCGGACGCCGAGCAGCGCGGCGTGGAGCTGGTGCTGCCGGTTAACACCGTCGCCGCCACGCATTTCGCGCCGGATGCCGAGCACGAGGTCGTCTCGGTCAAGGACTTCCCGGCGGACCGGGAGGGCGTGGACATCGGCCCGGCCACCCGGGAGCTGTTCGCCGAGAAGGTGGCCGACGCCGGGACGGTGTTCTGGAACGGCCCCATGGGCGTGTTCGAGTTTCCCGCGTTCGCGGTCGGCACCCGCGCCCTGGCCGAGGCGATCATCCACGTCGACGGGTTCACCGTGGTGGGCGGGGGCGACTCGGCGGCGGCCGTGCGGTCGTTTGGCCTGCCGGAGGACGCGTTCGGCCACATCTCCACCGGTGGCGGCGCCAGCCTGGAGTACCTCGAAGGACGCACGCTGCCCGGCCTGACGGCGCTCGAGGCGGACGATCCCAGCACGGACCCGCGTACTGGCGGCCGGGCATGAGCGGCCGGCGGGACCGCAAGCCAGGCCTGCCGCTGATGGCCGGCAACTGGAAGATGAACGGCAACCACCTCGAGGCCATCGCACTGGTCCAGAAGCTGGCCTTCACGCTGTCCGATAAGGACTTCGACGCAGTGGACGTGGCGGTGCTGCCGCCGTTCACCTCGCTGCGCAGCGTGCAGACGCTGGTGGAAGGGGACCGGCTGCGGATCGCCTACGGGGCGCAGGACGTGTCCCAGCACCCCGCCGGCGCGTATACCGGTGAGATCTCGGCGTCGATGCTGGCCAAGCTCGGCTGCGATTACGTGCTGGCCGGGCATTCCGAGCGGCGCCAGTACCACCACGAGGACGACGCTCTGGTCAACGGCAAGGTGAAGGCCGCCCTGGGCGCCGAGATCACGCCCATCATGTGCGTCGGCGAGGCCCTGGAGATCCGCCAGCAGGGGCGGCAGGTGGAACACTGCGTCGGCCAGGTGACCGGATCGCTGGCCGGCATCCCCGCCGAGCAGGTGGCCGGCATGGTGATCGCCTATGAGCCGGTATGGGCGATCGGCACGGGTGAGGTCGCCACACCGGAGGATGCCCAGGAGGCCTGTGGGGCAATTAGAGAGTACGTTTCTGCGGTTCACGGGCGCGAGACGGCCAATAGTCTGCGTATCCTGTATGGCGGGTCGGTGAAGCACGACAACATCGCACCGATCATGGCGCAGCCGGATGTCAACGGTGCCCTCGTTGGAGGGGCCAGCCTTGACGCCGCTGAGTTCGCTAGGATCTGCCGTTTTCGCGAGGTCGCCGATGCGGCTCAGCCTGGTCGCTGACCTCCGGTCAGCTTCCGGAGGCCCGCAGTGTTGACCCGGGGGGGCGACCCCCCGGACCCCCCGGGGGTCGCCCCCCGGGGCTGAGCCTGGTCGCTGGCCTCCGGTCAGCTTCCGGAGGCCCGCAGTGTTGACCCGGGGGGCGACCCCCCGGGGCGCTGGCGTTGGTGCGGCCTGGGCAAGGACGCCGGGACCGCGTTCTGGCTTTGGCTAGTGGAGAGACAGGGAAGAGGGCACGAGCGGCGATGGTCATCGGTGTTTCCGTCATCCTGATCATCACGAGCCTGGTGATGGTACTGCTGGTGCTGCTGCATAAGGGCAAGGGCGGCGGCCTGTCAGACATGTTCGGCGGTGGCGTCTCCTCGACGCTCGGTTCCTCCTCCGTGGTTGAGCGGAACCTCGACCGGATCACGGTCTTCTTCGGGATCCTCTGGTTCGTGAGCATTATCGGGCTGAACCTGCTGATCCTGCACTGACCGGCTTTACTGGCCTTACCGATCGTCTATACCGACGTCCTTCCGCACCGGACGTGACGCATGTGCGCTATTCAAGGGGTGATCTGTGAGCAGTGGCAACGCCATCCGCGGCAGCAGGGTGGGCGCAGGTCCCATGGGCGAGGCCGAACGCGGCGAGTCCGCGCCTCGCGTCTGGGTGTCGTTCTGGTGTGCGAACCGGCACGAAACGCGCCCGAGCTTTGCGACCGACGCATCCGTTCCGGACAGCTGGGAGTGCCCTCGGTGCGGGTACCCGGCCGGGCAGGACGAGCGGAACCCGCCCGCCCCGCCGCGCGCCGAGCCATACAAGACGCACCTCGCCTACGTGAAGGAGCGCCGCACCGACTCCGATGGCGCCGCCATCCTCGCCGAGGCCCTCGACCGCTTGCGCAAGGGCGCCTGACCGGCCCGCCCCGTCACCCCCGTGCTCGTGATCGTGCGATAGGACCCGCGCTATGCGCGGGTCCTATCGCATATTGGCCACCTGGACCCCGGCCCGGCCGCCGGGCTCAGTGGCGGAAGGACTCGCGGGCCTTTTCGCCCACCAGCGGGATGGGGGGCCGGGAATTGGCTTCCAGCAGCTTGACCTGCTGGCGGATGTCGCCCAGCAGGCAACTGGCCAGGTCCATGCTGAAGCCGTTCCTGACCACGATCCGCAGCACCGCAGTCTGCTGCAGGTTGGCGGGGAAGGTGTAGGCCGGCACCAGCCAGCCGCGCCCCCGCAGGCGCTCGGAGATGTCAAAGACCGAGTACCCGGTGACGCTGTCGCTGAGCTTGAACGCGAAGACCGGAAGCTCTTTGCCCTCGCTGAGCAGCTCGAACGGGCCGATCTTGGCGATCCCTGACGCCAGGTAGACGGCGACGTCCTGGCAAGCCTGCTGCACGTCGCGGTAGCCCTTGAACCCGAGGCGGAGGAAGTTGTAGTACTGCGCGATGACGTTGGAGCCCGGCCGGGAGAAGTTCAGCGCGAACGTCGGCATCTGGCCGCCCAGGTAGTTGACGTTGAAGACGAGGTCGTCCGGCAGCGCGGCTGGCTCCCGCCACACCACCCAGCCCACCCCCGGGTAGACCAGGCCGTACTTGTGCCCGGAAGCGTTGATGGACGCCACCCGTGGCACCCGGAAGTCCCACTCCAGGAACGGCTGCAGGAAGGGCGCCACGAAGCCGCCGGAGGCCCCGTCGACGTGGATGGGGACGTCGTGGCCCTTGGTCTGCTGCACCTGGTCCAGCGCGTCGCTGATCTCCTTGACCGGCTCGTAGCTGCCGTCCATGGTCGAGCCCACGATGGCCACGACCCCGATCGTGTTCTGGTCGCACTGGGCCGCCGCCTCGGCCGCGGTCAGGTGCAGGCGGCCCGTTTCCATCGGCACCATCCGCGGCTCGACTTCCCAGTACCGGCAGAACTTCTCCCAGCAGACCTGCACGTTCGTGCCCATCACCAGGTTGGGCGCCGACGCGTCCTGGCCGGCCGTGCGGCGCGCCTTGCGCCAGCGCCACAGCAGCGCCATCCCGCCGAGCATGCACGCCTCACTCGATCCCGTGGTCGAGCATCCGGTCGCGTTGCCCCCCACCGGCGAGTGCCACAGGTTGGCCAGGATGTTGATGCAGCGGCGCTCGATCTCGGCGGTCTGCGGATACTCGTCCTTGTCGATCAGGTTCTTGTCGAAGCACGCTGCCATCAGTTGGGTGGCCTCCGGCTCCATCCAGGTGGTGACGAAGGTCGCCAGGTTGAGCCGGGAGTTGCCGTCCAGGGTGAGCTCATCCTGCACCACCTGGGCCGCGGTGCGCGGCAGCTGGCCGTGATCGGGGAGCCGGAACCGGGGTATCTCAAGGCCCTTTTCCTGCACGTATACCGGGTTGATATCGACCTCCCGGTCCTGCTGAGACACGTCGACTTGCTTGTGCAGCGCCACCGTCGGCTCCCTGGGTGAGGTGATCGGCCATCGCGGGCCAGGCTATCGGTTCCCGGCGGCGCGACGAATGTTCCCGGGGGGCGGCCGGCCGATGCGGCATCCACCGTTTGGCTGATGAGGCGCTCCGCCCGGCCCGCCACGAAATATGGCCCTGCGGGCGATGCCCGCCCCGGTTGCGGTGAGTGAACATGGACGTATGGCGGTCATCGAAGTCAGCGACCTGCACAAGGAGTACGGGCCCAAGGTCGCGGTGGACAGCGTGTCGTTCACCGTCCAGGCCGGCGAGATCTTCGGCATTCTCGGGCCGAACGGCGCCGGGAAGACCACGACCGTGGAATGCGTCGTGGGGCTGCGCAAGCCGGATCGCGGTCGTATCAGCGTGCTGGGCCTGGATCCGCAGCGGGACCACGACGAGCTGCGCGAGCTGGTCGGCGTGTAGCTGCAGGACGGCCAGCTACCCGACAAGCTGCGGGTGAAGGAGGCGCTGGATCTGTACGCCTCGTTCTATCAGCGGCCCGGCTGCTCGGCCAGGTTCGGGCGCCGGCCCGGGAACCGCTGAGCGGGCGCGAGCTGGACGTGCTCGCGCTGATCGCGCGCGGCTCCTCCAACCGTGACACGGCGGCCCGCCTGTTCATCAGCGAGGCGACGGTGAAGACGCACCTGCTGCACATCTACGCCAAGCTCAACGTCAACGACCGCGCGGCGGCCGTGGCGGCCGGGTTCGAGCGGGGCCTGCTGCCGCGCACCGTGGACTAGGTGTACTGACCATGGTCGTTTGTGACGGCGACACGATCGGATGACTGGCCGGACTACCCGGCATATTGCCGAACATTGAGACCGCCGCCCGGTTAACCGCTCGCATGACCGGCTGCCGGGGGCGCATGGTTCAAAATCTGTGGGTCTAACTAGGCGCCTGGCCGCGCCCGCTGGCCTACCTGCGGCCCGTCACCGTATACCGGCAGAGCAGGAAGCCCTGGTCCTCCAGGACATGCCCCAGCGTGACCGGGAGACCGCCCGGGAACTGCCCGCCGCCTTCGAGGATGCGGGCTGGCCCCGGGCCGGCCAGCCACGGGCTGACGGTCAGGCACAGCTCGTCGAGCAGGCCGCCGATGGTCAGTTCCGCCAGCAGGTGCGGGCCGCCCTCGGTGAGGACCCGCTGGTAGCCGCGCGCGGCCAGGCCGGTCAGCGCGGTCTTCAGGTCGACCTGCTCCGTGCCTGCGACCAGCACGTCCGCGTGCTCGGCGACCGCGGCCCGCTGGCGCTCCGGGACGCGAGCGGTGGTGATGACGATCGTGCGGGCGTTCGGCGGCGCCGCGGTCAGCAGCTCCAGGGCGGGATCCAGGTCGAGCCGCCCGGAGATGACCGCGATGGGGGGCGTCGCGGTGCGCCCCGCCCGCAGCTCCGGCTGGATCGACGCCGGCTGAGCCGGGCGATAGTGTTCGGCCCGGGCCGTCCCCGCGCCGACCAGGATCACGTCGGCGAGGCTGCGCAGCACGCCGAAGATCTGCCGGTCGGCGGGGCCGGACAGGCCCCCGGAGCGGCCATCGACCGACGCCGCCCCGTCCACGCTGGCCACCATGTTCGCGCGCACCCACGGGCGCCCGGTCGGCCCGGCCGGGCGATGAGGCGGATAGGCGTACAGCCGGGCGAGCTGCCCGCGATCGGCGTCGCCGGGAGGACCGCCGGCCGGATACAGCTGCCGCACGTCAGGCCCGGCTGCCGGGGCAGCGCAGTACCATCACCGCGTGCGCGGCCACCTTGGCGTGCGCTCGCGCGCTCAGCAGCGGCAGCTCACCGTGCAGGACGGGAACCCGGGGACCGCACGTGTCGATCATGATCTCCCACTCGCGCCCGAACCTCACGCCCGGCAGCGTGAACGAGACCGTTTCGTCGTTCGCGTTGAACAGCAACAGGAACCGGTCGTCGGTAATGCGCTCACCCCGTGGATCGGGCTCGGTGATCGCGTCGCCGTTGAGGAAGACGGCCAGGGACTTGGCCCAGGGAGCGTACCAGTCGCTGTCGGTGACCTCCTTGCCGGCCGGGGTCAGCCGAGACGATGTCGCCCGGCCCATCGGACGGGCCCGCACCGGGCTGGTGCCCGCGGAAGAACCGGCGCCGCCGGAACACCGGATGATCACGGCGCAGCGCGGACAGCGCGCGGGTGAAATCCACCAGATCCCGCTCGCGGTCCATCAGGGCCCAGTCCACCCAGGAAATCTCGTTGTCCTGGCAGTAGGCGTTGTTGTTGCCGCGCTGGGTGCGGCCCATCTCGTCGCCGCCGAGCATCATGGGGACACCCTGGGAGCAGAAGAGCGTGGTGAGGACGTTGCGTTTTTGCCGGGCCCGCAGCTCGCTGATCTCCGAATCGTCCGCCGGGCCCTCGACGCCGCAGTTCCAGGACCGGTTGTCGTCGGTGCCGTCCCGGTTGCCCTCGCCGTTGCCCTCGTTGTGCTTGTAGTTGTGGCTGACCAGGTCGTTCAGCGTGAACCCGTCGTGGCAGGTGACGAAGTTGATCGAGGCGACCGGGCGGCGCCCGCTGGTCTCGTACAGGTCGCTGGAGCCGCTCAGCCGGGAGGCGAACTCCGGCAAGGTGCCAGGCTGGCACCGCCACAGGTCGCGGACCGTGTCGCGGTACTTCCCGTTCCATTCGGTCCACAACGGCGGGAAGTTCCCGACCTGGTAGCCGCCCTCGCCGACGTCCCAGGGCTCGGCGATCAGCTTTACCTGCGAGACGATGGGGTCCTGCTGCACGAGGTCGAAGAACGTGGACAGCCGGTCGACGTCGTGCAGCTCACGGGCCAGCGCGGAGGCCAGGTCGAACCGGAACCCGTCGACGTGCATCTCCAGGACCCAGTAGCGGAGCGAGTCCATGATCAACTGCAGGGAGTGCGGGTGCCGGACGTTCAGGCTGTTGCCGCAGCCCGTGTAGTCGACGTACCGCGACTTATCCTGTTCGTTCAGCCGGTAGTAGGAGGCGTTGTCGATGCCGCGGAAGCACAGGGTCGGGCCCATGTCGTTGCCCTCGGCGGTGTGGTTGTAGACCACGTCGAGGATGACCTCGATCCCCGCGTCGTGCAGCGTCTTGACCATGGTCTTGAACTCGCCCACCTGCTCGCCGAGATCGCCGGCCGAGGAGTAGCGGTTGTGCGGGGCCAGGAAGCCGATCGTGTTGTAGCCCCAGTAATTGGTCAGCCCGCGGGCCACCATGGCCTGCTCGGGCACGAACTGGTGGACCGGCATCAGCTCGACCGCGGTGACGCCGAGGCGGCGCAGGTGCTCGGTGATCGCGGGGTGGGCCAGGCCGGCGTAGGTGCCCCGCTGCCCTAGCGGGACCTCCGGGTGCCGCAGCGTCAGCCCGCGGACGTGCGCCTCGTAGATCAGCGTCTCGTGGTACGGCGTGCGCGGCGGCCGGTCGTTGGCCCAGTCGAAGAAGGGGTTGATGACCACGTTCTTCGGCATGCTGGGCGCGCTGTCGGTGACGTTCCGGACGTACGGATCCGCGTAGCGGTACGAGAATAGCGACTCGTCCCATTGAATGCTGCCCTGAACGGCCTTGCCGTAGGGGTCCAGTAGCAGCTTGGACGGATCACACCGCAGCCCGGCGCCCGGATCATAGCGCCCGTGTACCCGGTATCCATACCGCTGCCCGGGCCCGACGCCCGGCAGGTAGGCGTGCCAGACGAACCCGTCGGCCTCGGTCAGCGGGACCCTGGTCTCGGTCTGGGCGGTGTCCGCTTCCGCGCCGTTTCCGGCGAAAAGGCAGAGCTCGACGCCGTCTGCGACCTCGGAGAACAACGCGAAATTCGTGCCCCATCCGTCCCAGGTAGCACCCAGGGGGTACGGTGCACCGGGCCAGGGATGCATTCGCCTCCTTCGCGTCGGTCCGGCGTATCAGGCCGCGGTGGTTTGTTCATCTTCATACCCGCGTAAGGCTACCGGGACGCGCATGGTGACGATATGCCGCAGACGATCGCGACGTGACGATAAAGCTGACGGCCGGGGCGCCTCCGGCCCGTGCCAGCTCATACCGCGGCGGCGGCTCCGTCCGCGAGCGACTCGGCGTACCGGCCGAGGACCACATCCGCGACCTCGGGCGCGGCGCCGAGCACGGCGGAGACCACCGTCGCGCCCGCGGCCAGGCAGTCACCGCGGATCTGATCGGCGAAGATCCCGGGGGAGAGGAGGTAGCTGGCGACGAGGACGCGCCGGGCCCCGGCGCGGCGCGCCGCGGCCACCGCTTCCGGCGGGGTCGGCGACGTCGCCGACGCGTACGCGGCGACGACCGCACGCCAGCCCCGCTCGGACTGCCAGCGTGCGGCCAGATCGCTGATCACGGCGTTCGCGGCGGGGTCGCTGGAGCCGGCCGCCGCCAGCACCACGGCGGTCTCGCCGGGCGGCACCGCCTCGCCGGCGCTGGTGTCCTCGGGGCCCGCGTTCTGGCCCGCGTTCTGCCCTGCGTTCTGGGTGTCCGCCTCCTGCAGTGCCTCGGCCAGCCGCCGGTCCAGCGCGCGCAGCAGCAGCGGGTGCGGGCCGAGCGGGCGGCCGTAGGTGATGTCCAGCCGGGGCTGCGTGCTGCGCGCTTCGTGCAGCGCCTTCGGGATGTCGGTCTTGCTGTGGTACGCGGCCGTCAGCAGCAGCGGCAGGACGACGGCCGCCCCATCCAGGGCGCCGAGCGCCTGGCCCAGGGTGGGCGCCGCGTGCCCCAGGTAGGCGGCCCGCACGTCGAGACCCGGGTAACCGGCGCCGGCCGCGCGGCGGCACACCAGGTCCAGCAGCGCGCCGACGGTGGCGGCCGCGCGCGGATCTCTGCTCCCGTGCGCCACGGCCACCAGCGGCGGCGCCACCCGTGAGGACGCGGGCCGGGACCCCAGCGGTGCGGACCCCAGCGGTGCGGGCACCGCCGCCGGGAACGCGGGGGGGAACGCGGGCGGGGGGCTCAGAGATGAATGCCGCACTCGGTTTTCCCGGTCCCGGCCCACCGTCCGCTGCGCGGGTTCTCGCCCGGGGCCACCTGGCGCGTGCAGGTCGCGCAGCCGATCGACGGGTAACCGTCGTACACGAGCGGATTGACCAGGATGCCGTTGTCGGCAATGTAGTCATCGACCTGCTTGGCGGACCACCCGGCGATGGGGTTGACCTTGACCATCTCGCGGCGGCCGTCCCACTCCACCACGCTGGCGCCGCGGCGCTCCACGGTCTCGTCGCGGCGCACGCCGGTGATCCAGGCGTCGTAGCGGCTGAGCGCCCGCTCCAGCGGCTCTACCTTGCGCAGGTAGCAGCACAGGTCCGGGTTACGCCCGTAGAGCCGCGGCCCCAGCTCGGCGTCCTGCTCGGCCACCGTGCGGGACGGCGTGACGTTGATCAGGTTGACCGGGTGGACGGCGGACACCGCGTCCCGGGTACCGATGGTCTCGGCGAAGTGATAGCCGGTGTCGAGGAAGACGACGTCGATCCCGGGCGCGATGGCCGAGGCCATGTGGATGATCACCGCGTCGGTCATCGAGGACGTGACGCAGATGCGCTCCCCGAACGTTTCGGTGGCCCAGCGGAGAATGTCGTCCGCGGACGCGTCGGCCAGGTCCTCAGCGGCACGCGCGACGATCTGCTCCATACGGTGCGGTTCCTCCTGCTGAAGAGCTTCATCGACCACGGTCTCACTGGCAATTGTTGCCGCGGAACTCACAGGGCCGCTCCTATTCCGGCGAAACGTAGCTGGAAGCTGCGGGTGCAGCTACGGCAGTGCCAGTCCCCGTCCGCTGCCCCCTGCGGCTCGAGGTCTTCCTCTCCGCAGTACGGGCAGTAGAACGGAACGGCCCGGGCCGTGTGGGTGGTCATGACAGCTCCTCGTCGCTGGCCCGTCCAGTCCACTGCGCGAACGTCTCGCCTTGCTCCTTGCCGGCCGCAAAGCGGCTGAGAACACGCTCGAACGTAGTCGGGGAGGTCTTCGGCCGTGCTCTTCAGGCCCCTGACCTTGCGCCCGAACCCGGACGCCGATCCGTCACCGCCGGCGAGGCTGCCGCCCAGGTGGACCTGGAATCCCTCCACCTGCCGGCCGTCCGGCCCGGTGACGAGCGAGCCCTTCAGCCCGATGTCGGCGGTCTGGATCCGGGCGCAGGAGTTCGGGCAGCCGTTGACGTTGATGGTGACCGGGTCCGCGAAGTCCGGCAGCCGCCGCTCCAGCTCGCTGATCAGGTCCATGGCGCGCTGCTTGGTTTCCACGATCGCCAGCTTGCAGAACTCGATCCCGGTGCACGCCATCGTGTGCCGCCGGAAGGCGCTGGGGCTGACCTGCAGGTCAGCGGCCTCCAGCTCGGCGACCAAGGCGTCAACGCGGTCCGCGGGCACGTCGAGGATCACCATCTTCTGCTCGGTGGTGGTGCGCACCCGGCCGCTTCCGTACCGGGCGGACAGGTCGGCGATGGCGTCCAGCGCGCCGGCGTTCAGCCGGCCGACCCGGGGGGCGAACCCGACGTAGCTCGCGCCGTCCCGCTGCGGGTGCACGCCAACGTGGTCCCGGACCCCCCCGCGTGGCGTGCCCGGCGCAGGGCCGTCCGGGAGCGCGTACCCGAGGTACTCCTTCTCCAGGACCTCGCGGAACCTCTCCGGTCCCCAGTCGGCGACCAGGAACTTGATCCGGGCCCGGTGCCGGAGCCGCCGGTACCCGTAGTCGCGGAACACCGAGACGACGCCCGCCCACACCTCGGCAACCTGTTCGGGCCGCACGAACGCGCCCAGCCGCTTGCCGATCATCGGGTTGGTGGACAGCCCGCCGCCGACCCACAGGTCGTAGCCGGCCTCCCCGCTCGCCGACAGCACACCGACGAACGCCACGTCGTTGATCTCGTGCACCGTGCACTGCGCCGGGCAGCCGCTCATCACCGACTTGAACTTGCGCGGCAGGTTGGAGAAGGCCGCATCGCCGATGTAGCGCCGCTGCACCTCTTCGATCTGCGGCGTCGCGTCGATGAGCTCGCCATCGTCGATCCCGGCCAGCGGGCAGCCCAAGATGACCCGCGGGGTGTCACCGCAGGCTTCCATGGTCGACAGCCCCACCGACTCCAGTGCCGCCCAGATGGCCGGGACACTCTCGATCTCGATCCAGTGCAGCTGGATGTTCTGCCGGTCGGTGACGTCGGCGGTGCCGCGGGCGTACCGGCGGGAAATGTCGGCGATCACCCGGAGCTGCTCGGTGCTGAGCTGGCCGCCGTCGATCCGGACCCGGAGCATGAAGTAGCGGTCGTCGAGTTCCTCGGGCTCAAGGACCGCGGTCTTGCCCCCGTCGATACCCGGCTTGCGCTGCGTGTACAGGCCGAACCAGCGGAACCGCCCGCGCAGGTCGGCAGGGTCGATCGAGTCGAATCCCTGCTTGGAGTAGATGTCGATGATCCGCTGGCGGACGTTCAGCCCGTCGTCGTTCTTCTTGTTCTCTTCGTTCTTGTTGAGCGGCTCGCGGTATCCGAGCGCCCACTGACCTTCGCCGCGCGCGCGACGGGGAGTGCGCTTAGCGGTGCTCGGTGGCATGCAGCTGGTGTCCTTCGGCTCTCAGGGGCGCGCGCCCGGGCCGGAGGCGAGGAGTGCCGGAGAAGCACACCCTTCCCGGGACTGGCCTGGTTCACCCCATCCGGCTTTGGCACGGCCGGTAGCGGTGGCTCAGTCCGGGATACACGCCCGGTTCCGCGACACGCGCCCGGTTTACGTCACGGGCGAGTGGTCAGCGGGCAGGCAGACAGATGGCGCTGCGGACGCGAAGCAGGTCGACATGCCTGCGTTCGACGAGCAAGGGATCCACGGCGCGCACGCCAATAGCATCACACGCGCCGGCACCGCCTGTCGAGGCACCCGTTATCCGGGCCGCGGCCCGGGTCGCACGCTCGTGTGACATCACGCATGCCGGAACGCGGCGGTTGACCCAAGTTATTCCGCCGCAGCCGAAGATTTACCGTCCTGAGACATTCCCGGCCTGGTCAGTCCGGGCGAATCCAGCTCAGCCCTGACGAATCCAGCCCATCGGCGGCTCAGTCTCACGGGGCGGAAGATGCTGACAATCACACCAGGTGCCACCCGGGCAGTCCTCGTGGTGGCGCTCCCGGCACGGAACGCAGATCATGCCGTTATCTTCTCGCTTTCCTGGCTCGTGCTGACAGAATCCGGGTGATCCCATGATGGGGACGACGCAACGCCGGGTACCGCTCCCGTTTCCGGACCGGCAAGCGGCCGGCCTGCTGCTCGGCGCCCGGCTCGGGGAGCAGCTTGGCGCCCAGGCCGGGCAGGAGCCGCTGATCCAGGTCCAGCAGGGGCCGGGAGCCCCGGTCCAGGAGGGGAGCGCCGCGGGCCCGGATGCCCGTGGGGGGCTTCCCGCGCTGGTCCTGGGCCTGCCCCGTGGTGGCGTCGCCGTCGGCGCCGAGGTGGCCCGCATCCTGGGGGCGCCTCTCGATGTGCTCGTCACCCGCAAGATCGGTTACCCGCCGCGGCCGGAGCTCGGGCTGGGGGCGATCGCGGAGGGCGGCGAGCCCGTCTACGATCACCGGCTGCTGGCCACGATCGGTCTCGAGCCGGCTGATCTGCTGGCCACGGCCGAACGGGAACGCGAGGAGCTCACCCGTCGCGTGCGCGTGTACCGGGGCGGGCAGCCACCGCCGGACGTCACCGGCCGGCTGATCGTGCTGGTCGACGACGGCATCGCCACCGGCGTGACCGCGCGGGCCGCGCTGCGGGCCATCCGCGCCCAGGGCGCCGGGCGCACCATCCTGGCCGTGCCCGTGGCCCCCCCGGCGGCGGCCGCCCAGATGATGCGGGAGGCGGACGACGTGGTGGTGCTGGCCAGCCCGGCGGCCTTCCGGTCGGTCGGGGAGTGGTACGTGTCCTTCGGCCAGCTCAGCGACGCCGATGTGCTCTCGCTGCTGGCCCGGGCAAGAGCCCGGACCCGGGCCTTACGACGAAGTCCCCGCCGCGGCCCGGAGACCGCGGCGAGGACGGATGGAATATGAGCCGCTGGGCTGGGGATGCCGGGCCGTCAGGCGGCGTTGGCGCGGCGCATCCTGCGCCGGCGCTCGGCGGCGCGCTCTTCCTCGTTCAGGCCACCCCAAACGCCGTACTTCTCCGGCCGGGACAGCGCGTAGTTCAGGCATTCCACCCGGACCGGGCAATCGGCGCATACGGCCTTGGCCTTGCGCTCCCGGATCTCACGCTCCGGCTGGCGCTCACCGTCGGGACCGAAGAAGAGGATAAGATCCTCTTCACGGCACGCAGCAGCATCCTGCCAGCCCCAGTTGGGCCGGGGAAGCACGGCCGACTGCCGACGCACCTGAGACATGGGACCAATCACCTCTAATTGTTTCCTAGACTTGCTTACAGGACATCTTCTCGCCGGACATCTTTAGGGCATGTTCATTTAGCTAGCTCGTGGACACGCGGACGGACCGCGCAGCGCGCGGCCAGCCGCCCGTCGATCCTTCCAACGCGTACTATCGCCGTTATGTTCCCGGGGCGCAGGGCGTCCCCGGTGCCGGGAGGACGGCGTTACCAGGCGGCGCGGTCATCGGCCGAACGGCAAGCGCGAGCGTCACGGTCCCGCCCGATATCTCATGACGCCGACCGGTTGCGAACCAGGCGATAATCATGCCACCAGTGATCTCTTCCGCGCAGCCGGGGTCGGTAATTTAGCCCATCTCGTGACCAGCAGTTTTTTCTGGTTGCACCAAGTCGGGTAACGAACTGGACAAAGGCAGTGCCGCACGCCACGATGGCTCCATGTCAGCGTCCGACGCAGCCCCACTGCCCCGGCTCGGCGAAGTCTTCTTCGACGTGCGCGGCAGCTCCCGCAGCATGCGTCTCAGCTGGTACTCCGACACCGGCGTGGCGGTATTCAGCGTCTGGCAGGGGGGCACCTGCACGGGAACATTCCGTCTGCCCATCGACGATCTGCCGCGCATGGTGGAGGCCCTGCAGCGCGGGCCGCGCGGAGCGGCCCTGCCAGCCGGACAGTTGCGTGACCAGGAACGCGGGCAGGAACAACGCGGACTCGGCGCCGAACGGCAGCGCCGCGGCCTCGCTTCGGCGCCGACCGAAGCGATGCCCGCGGTGGCCGACTACGCGACGGGCCAGATCGCGCCCGTGACGGGGGAATTCAGGTCACTGGGGCCGGCTGGACCCTCCTACCGGGACGATCCGCTGGCTAACCGGGACGATCCGCTGGCTAACCGGGACGATCCGCTGGGGTCGGGCGGCTACCCCAGCTACCGGAACCGTGGCCGGGACAATAACCAGGGCAGGGACCAGGACGGCCCGGGCGGCTCGTTCCCCGGCTATGCCGATGACGGCCCGCCGGTCTACCGTGACAGCACCCCGCCGCCGGCCTACCGCGACGACCCCCTCGGGACGCCCCGCTATCGCGACGACCCCCCGGCCACGTCCAGCTACCGGGACGGCCCGCTCGGCTCGGGCGGCTACCGTGACGGCTCGCTGCCCGGGTCCTTTCCCGGCTCCCGGCCCGGGCACCGGGACAGCGACCCGTACGGGGGCGATCCGCTGGGGTCGGGCAGCTACCCCAGCTACCGAGACCGGGACCGGGACCGTCTGGGCGGCTCGTTCCCCGGCTATGCCGATGACGGCCCGCCGGTCTACCGCGACAGCCCCCCGCCGCCGGCCTACGGCGACGACCCGCTCGGCTCGGGCGGCTACCGCGACGGCTCGCTGCCCGGGTCCTTTCCCGGCTCCCGGCCCGGGCACCGGGACAGCGACCCGTACGGGGGCGATCCGCTGGGGTCGGGCAGCTACCCCAGCTACCGGGACGACCAGTACCCGCCCGCCTACCCGGACGAGCCGGCCCCGTATCCCGGGGAGGCACCCGGGCCGCGGTATGCGGACGACCCTTTCCAGTCGGTGTATCCGGACGACTCCCGCGGGCCCGCCAACCCCGACGACGTGCAGGCCGGTTCGCACCCGTACGCCCTGCCGCCGGACCGCCCGGAACCGCGAGCGCCCCGCAACCGTTCCTGACCAATCCCCCGAGCCTCGAGAAATCGGAAAAAATCTCGGGGTCGGGAACAGTGGGGGCGGGCACTGCGTTCCTAGTATTCGGTCGGTGCGGCTGAGTGCCCCGGGCCGCATCCAAAAAAGCCTTCGCGGAATACCGTTCGGCTGGAGCCGCGTTGTGCCACTCGCCGAGGAGGCGACCTCCGCACCGGCCTTCAGGTCGTGGGCCCAGTGTGCTCGTCAGCGAAAGCTGGCGAGCCGCTGGGCCTTTCGGCTGTTCTGGCCCGGGAGACGACTGTGCTGGCGCACGGGGGCGGACGACCGTGCTAGCCCAGGAGGGCGGGTGGAGTGCGGCCGTGCCGCCGGAGAAATCCGGGCGTCATCACGGGTCTTCACCGAGGAAGGCTGTCATCCACGCGCCTGGCGGCGGCACCCGGCAGTGGCTTAGGACCCGATCGTGCGGGTGGTCGGGCCCTGGTGCCCGCTGTTCCCTCTCCGGCAGCCTCAGCTTGTGACGTTTGCGCCAGCCGGTGACGGAGGTCACAATGACTGTGGCGATGAGGCTCATCTGAACCGCGGGATGATGCGCCCGCTGATGGCCTCGGCCACCTGCATGCCTGCGGGAGAAGAGGAGGCCGGCATGAGCGCGAATGCCGGGCGGGACCGGGCGATGGGACCGGGCCGATGACGACCAGAACGTTCCGGCGGGTGCTCGTCGGATGGGATTGCTCCGCCGACGCCGCGGCGGCGCTGCAGACCGCAGCGTCGATCGCCGGGGACGGGACGGCGCATGTCGTCGCGCTCGCTGTCCTTGATGCCGTGCCGCACGGGGAGTGCAGCGAGGACCGCGCGCGGGATCGGGCCGAGCGGCGGCGGTACACCGAGCGGCTGTTCGATAAGGCCAGAGATGGCGTGCCAGCCGCGGCGCGCGCCCGGGTGAGCCTGCAGATCGTCGAGGATGGTGACCCGGCCCGCGCCGTGTGTGATTATGCCGCTGAGCACGGTTTCGACCTGCTCGTCCTCGGCCGTCATGGGGACGGCGGGGTGCTGCACCGCCGTCTCGGCCGTGTCGCCGAGACGGCGGCCAGGGCAGGCACGCTGCCCGTGCTGCTGCTGAGCGACCGGTGAGCTGAGGTCGCCGATGAAGGTGTCCTCGGTCTCGCCGGTGCGGTGCGAGACGAATTGCCGGTACCCGGCGTCGCGGCAGATCGCCATCGCCCGCAGCGTCTCGGTGACGGTGCCGATCTGGTTGAGTTTGATCAGCGAGGCGTTGGCGATGCCGCGCTCGATGGCGCTGGTGATGATGGCGGGGTTGGTGCAGAAGTTGTCCCCGGCAGATCGTCCGCGCCCTGCTCGAATCCGGCGTCCGGGTCTTCTTCGTCACCCACCTCTTTGACCTGGCGCACAGCTTCCACGCCGAAAAGGCGGATTCGGCGCTGTTCCTGCGGCCCGAGCGGCGCGAGGACGGGAAGCGGACATTCCGGCTGTTTGCGGGCGGGCCCCTGCCGACCAGCTACGGGCCGGACCTCTACCGGCAGATTTTCGGCGCCGAGCCAGAAGCCGCCGCGGCCGGCCCGCGGGCGGACACCTGATCACCCGCGAGCCGTTACCCCGGCGTAGGAAGCGGGAAGGCGCGCGACGGGCAAGGCCGGTGGAGTCGGTGACGGCAAGGCCGCGACGCGGCGGGTTGCGGGCCGCGGAGCTCCTAGGCGACAATTGGCGCCTGGCGATGAGGCTCGCCATAACCGCGCGGCGCCGGCCGCGCTGATGGCCTCTACCCCCTGTTCGCGCGTTTGTGCCGTCTGGGTGGAGGAGGCAAGAGTGATGGAGGATACCGCCGAGCGTCCCGGTAATGATCTGGGGGCCGTGCGGTGAGCGCGGCCCTCCCGATCCCGGTTATCCAGCTGCTGCAGGTCCTGACGGTGGCGGTCGCAGCGCCCGGCGCGGCGTGATCGCGCGGATGGAGGCGCGGCTGCAGGGCCGAACCGGGCCGCGCGTCCTGCAGCCCTACTACGACCTGGCGAAGCTGTTCCGCAAGGAGGCGCTGGCCCCGGCGGGCGCGACCTGGTTCTTCCTGGCCGCGCCGGTGGTGGCGGTGGCGGCCTACCTGACCGTGCCGCTGCTGATCCCGGTGCTGACCACCTATGGGCTGCCGCTCGGCTACATGGGCGACATCCTGGGTGGCGGGTTCATGCTGTCACTGGCCAGCTTCCTGGTCGCGACGGCGGCGCTGGAGTCGGGCGGCCCGTACGCGCAGCTCGGCTCGAGCCGGGCGAAGACGTTCTCGGCGATCACCGAGCCGGTGGTGCTGTTCGTCGTGTTCACGGTGGCGTTGCTGACCGGGACCGACCTGCCGTACGCGCTCGCGGCGACGGTGCGGTCCTCAGCCGGGCAGATCGTGCGGCCGGCCCACCTGCTCGCCTCCGCCGCGCTGTTCATGGTGATTCTGGCCGAGACGGGCCGGATCCCGGTGGAGACGCACACCGGGACCAATGAGTTCGGGATGATCGACGAGGCGCGGCCCTTCGAGCACTCCGGCCCCTATTTCGCGCTGCTGAAGTGGGGATCGGAGCTGAAACAGCTCATCCTGTACACGATCCTCGCCAACGTCTTCCTCGCCCCCTGGGGGCTGGCGTCCACCCAGCAGGCCGGTTCCGTGCTGCTGGCCATCGTGGCGCTGCTGGCGAAGGCCACAGCGATCGGCGCCGTGGTCGCGGTGATCGACAACTCGTTCGCCAAGCTGAGACTGTTCAAGATCACCGAATTCGTGGCCGGGGCGTTCCTGCTCGCCGTGCTCGGCGTATTCACGCTGTATCTGGGGGGTGGGTGATGGATCCCGTCCAGGCTCCGGGTGTCTACCAGGGCGCCGCCAACGTGATCGCGGCGCTCATGCTGCTGCTGGAGTTCGGCATGCTGCGGCAGGCGCTGATCCGGGACCAGATCCGCCTGTATGCAGCGCAATCCGCGCTGATCTCGGTGCTGGCCATCGTCATCGCCGCCGACCGGGGCCTGCCCGACCTGTACGCGCTCGCGGCGCTGTCGGCCGCGCTGAAGGTGGTGGCCGTCCCGCTGGTCGTGCGGCGCCTGCTCGGCCGGACGGGCCACGACGAGGCGCCGGGCGTCGCCGGAAGCTACACCCTCGGCGTGGCCAACACCGTGCTGGGCTCGATCGGCCTGGCCGCGTTCGGGTTCTTCTGCTTCGGCGCGCTCGGTATCCACTCACCGGTGGCCCCGGCGGCCGCGCTGGCCATCGCCGGGGCGATGGTGCTCGTCGCGTTCGGCCTGATGATCGTCCGGCGCGACGTCGCCTCCCAGGCCATCGGGTTCTTCTCACTGGAGAACGCCATCTCGCTGGCCGCGCTGGTGGTCGCGGCCGGGCTGCCGCTGATCCTGGAGACCGCGTTCCTGTTCGACCTGCTGGTCGCCGTGGTGGTCTTCGCCATGCTGATGCGGGCCCACCACGCCCGCGCCGAGTCGCTATCCACGGCCGACCTCACCCAGCTGCGGGGGTAGGGCATGCTCGCCGTCCTCCTCGCCCTGGTTATCGTCCCGCTCGCGGCGGGGATCGTGTCGCTGACCGCGTTGCCGCGGACGGGAGCGGCGGTCACCATGACGTCGGGCATCGCGAGCTTCGGCCTGGTGCTCGCGCTGGTCCCGGCGGCGGCTCACCGCACCCTCGGCTACGGGTCGTACTTCCGGGTCGATGCCATCAGCGTCATCTTCATGCTGGCCACCGGGTTCCTGTACGCGGCCGTGGCCGTGTACTCGGCCGGTTACGTACGGAAGGAGACCGAGGGGGAGGACCCGGCCGCCGCGCGCCGTTACGCGCGCCACCTCTACGCCCTGTTCAACGTGTTCGGCTGGTCGATGCTGGTCGCGCCGATGATGAACAGCCTGGCGCTGCTGTGGATCGCCGTCGAGGTGACGACCGTCGTCTCGGCGCTGCTCGTTGCGCTCGAGAACAGCGACGCGGCCGTGGAGGCGGCGTGGAAGTACGTGCTCATCGCCTCCGCTGGGCTGGGCCTGGCGCTGCTTGCCACGATCTTCGCCTACTTCGCCGGCGCGCAGGTACTTGGCCAGCATTACGACCTCGCGCTGAATTCGATCTTGCCCGTCGGCGGGCGGCTCCCGCATACGCCGGTGCGGCTTGCGTTCATGCTGGCGGTGCTGGGCTATGGCACGAAGGTGGGCTTGTTCCCGGTGCACACCTGGCTGCCCGACGCGCACTCCGAAGCGCCGACACCGGTCTCCGCGCTGCTGTCCGGATCGCTGCTCGCGGTCAGCTTCTACGCGATCCTGCGTTACTACCAGATCGCCACGGCCGCGCTCGGCAGTGCCTTCCCGCGTCATGTGCTGCTGGCCTTCGGGGTCGCCTCGCTGTTGCTCGCGTCGCTGTACCTGCTGGACCAGCGGGACCTGAAACGGCTGCTGGCCTACTCCAGCATCGAGCACATGGGCATCTTGGCCATCGGGGTCAGCTTCGGCGCGCCGGTCGCGCTGGCCGGGGTGATGCTGCACGTGCTGGCGCACGCGGCGGCCAAGGGGAACGCGTTCATGGGCGCTGGGGTGCTGGTGATCAAGTTCGGCAGCAAGCAGATCTCCGCGCAGCGGGGTGCGCTGGACCTGCTGCCGTGGAGCGGCCCGCTGTTCCTGCTCGCGGTGCTCGCGCTGTCCGCGATGCCGCCGTTCGGCATCTTCCGCAGCGAGTTCCAGATCGTCGCCGGGGGCTTCGGCTCACATAGTTATGCCGCGGCAGCGGCCCTGATCGTTCTCGTCACTGTGGCGTTCTTCGGCCTCACCGCGTCTGCTACCAGCATGCTCTTCAGGTCGCGCCGGCCCGCCGGGGGACGCGCAGCGCCGGCTGCAGAACCCGCCGTGCCTGCCGTGCCCGCATCGCCGGGGGACAACCGGCGCCCGGGCGGCCCCGGCTCACCGGAGCCCGCCGGTACGGCGGGGGTCACGGTGCTTGAGCGGACAGGAACGGGCCGGGCGCTTACCCGCAGCGAGCCCAGCGCATGGATGGTCGTGCCGGTGCTGGCGGGGATCGCTGTGCTGCTGGTCCTCGGATTGCACCCGCCCGGCGAACTGACCCAGCTCATCTCGCGAGCCGTGGCCCAGCTCGGGGGGGCCGCATGACGTTCTCGGCGACCGAAGCGGGCGTCGCGGAGCTGTGGCAGAAACTGGCCGCGCGGGTCGCCGCCGGCGACCGGTTCGCCGGCCTGTTCGCCGCCGTCCGCCCCCCGCACTGCAGCGACGCCGGCGAGCAGACCGCGCTGGTCCTGTCCGCGCAGGTGGCGGCCGGGGGCGGGATCGACACCATGGAGGTGGCACTGCCGCCGGGCGCGGCCGGCTATCCCGCGCTGACCCCGCTGGTGGGCGCGGCGTTCTGGTATGAGCGGGTGATCCACGACCAGTTCGGCGTGGTTCCGCGCGGGCATCCCCGGCTGGCGCCGCTGGTCCTGCACGGCTCGCCGGAAGACCACGCGCTGCCCCGGCACGTGGCCGGGTACGGGATGTTCACGATCCCGCACGGCCCGGTCCGCTCCGGGGTGCTGGAGTCCATCGAGTACCTGGTCGAGACTCCGGGCGAGGCGATCCCGCACCTGAACATGCGCGTCTTCTACAAGCACCGCGGCATCGAGAGGCGATTCGAGGGCATGACCGCCGCCGATGGCGTGCTGCTCGCCGAGCGGGCCGAGGGCATCGCCACCGTCGCGCACACGCTGGCCTACTGCCACGCGATCGAGCGCATCGCCGGATGCGTCCCGCCGGAATCGGCCGGCCTGGGGCGGGTGCTGCACGCAGAGCTGGAGCGGATCGCCAACCATGTCGATGTCGCCGCCAGGCTGGCCGACGCGGCCGGCCTGGCGGTGGCCGCGGCCCGGTTCGCCGTCCACAAGGAACGGGTGCTGCGGCTGGTCAGCGGGCTGTGCGGCAGCCGGTTCGGCCGGGGCGTCGTCGTGCCGGGCGGTGTCAGCGCGTTGCCCCGGATGGGCCCTGACGCCCTGCTGGCCGAGCTCGGCCGGCTGGAGAAGGCCGTCATGGCGGACGCCGACTCGCTGATGGCCACCTCCTCGTTCCTGGACCGGCTGCGCACCACCGGCCCGCTGCCCCCGGCGCGGGCGCGGGAGCACGGGGCACTGGGCCCGATCGGGAAGGCCTCCGGGTTCTCCGACGACGCGCGGGTCGAGCGGCCCTACGATGCCTATCCGTCGCTCGGCATGCTGCCCGGCCGTGCGCATGAGGCGGGAGATGCGCTGGTCCGGCTGGCGGTGCGCTGGGATGAGGTCGCTGCGTCCTTCCACTTGCTGCGCCAGGTCGCCGACGAGATGGCCGGGCTGGATGCCAGCGACGGGCCAACGGCAGCCGCGTGTGATCCGATCGCCGGGCGGGCGGCCGGGTGGGCCGAGGCGCCGCAGGGCGAGGTGCTCTACGACGTGACGCTGCAGGACGGCCGGATCAGCCGCTGCCATCCCCGGTCGGCGTCCTTCCACAACCTCGTGCTCATGCACGAGGTGTTCGCCGGGGACATCCTCACCGACTTCCCGTTCATCGAGGCGAGCTTCGGCCTGTCGGTCGCGGGAGTGGCGCTGTGACGGGCCCGGCGGGACACCCGGAAGGCGGGGCGGCATGAGCCTGTGGGTGCTGCGGGGACTGCGTGACGGCGTGGTCACCACCGGGTGGCCGAAGCGGCCCGACGGCTACGCGGACGGCTGGCGCGGCCCAGCGACCGTGCATGACCCGTACGCGGCCGGCACCGCCGGGCTCGGTGAGCTGTGCCCGACCGGTGCCATCTCCGTCACCGGCCAGCCCGGTGCCGTGCGGCTCGACCAGGGCCGGTGCATCCTCTGCGGCCGGTGCATCGACGCGCGTCCCGACGTGTTCGCCTGGTCCGCGGGCACGACCGGGCCCGGTGCCGCCGCGCTGACCCGGGACGGGCTCGTCGTCCCGCAGGTCACCGATGCCGACGCGGCGGTCGAAGCGGTCCGTGCGCGCCTGCGCGAGCGCACCGTCGCGCTGCGCCGCAGCGTGCACGTGCGCCACGTCGACGCCGGATCGGACGGCAGCGAGGAATGGGAGGTCCTCGCGCTGCTCGGCCCCGTCTACGACGTGCACCGGCTCGGCGTCTTCTTCACCGCCAGCCCGCGCCACGCGGACATTCTGCTGGTCACGGGCGCCGGCGCGGCCGGAATGGCCGGGCCGCTACGGGCCACGTATGAGGCGATGCCCGATCCCAGGGTCGTCATCGCCGCCGGAACCGACGCGATCAGCGGCGGGCTGCTGCGCGGAAGCGACGTCACCACGGGCGGGGTTTCCGCCAGCGTCCGGGTGGACGTATGGGTGCCAGGGTCTCCGCCGTCCCCGTTCGGCATCCTCAATGCCCTGCTGATCGCCGTGGGCCGGCTCGGCAGTAACCGGAAGGGGACGCGGTGAGCTGGCTATTCGGAGCCGGGCTGATCCTGCTGGCCGTCGCCGCGGCGGCGGACCTGCTCGGCGTGCCGCGCCCTGGGCGGGGGCGGGTGAGCGGGCTGCCGTACCTGCTCGGTGCCGCCGGCTGCGGATGCCTGGCCGCGGCCGGGGGAGCCGCGCTCGCCGGGAACACGGTCCGCCTGGGTACCGGCCGGCTGCTTGGCCAGGTCCTTCCCGGGCAGCAGGCGCTCGGGCTGTCCGCCGACCGGCTGTCCGGGATGTTCCTCGTCATTGCGCTCGGCGCCGCCGTGCCCGTCTCGGTTGCGTTCGCCAGCTGGGCGGCACGGCCCGGCGCAGTCGGCCGGAGGGGCCTGGGCGCCAGCTACGCGCTCGCGGTTGGCTCGGTCGCGGTGTTCGTGACGGCCACCGACGCGTTCACCGTGCTGTTCGGATGGGAGTCGCTGACCGTCGCGTTCTACCTGCTCGCCGGGTTCGAGCGCGGCCGGGCGGGCCGGGCGGGGGCGGCGCAGATCACGCTCGCGTTCGGCCAGATCAGCGGGGCCGCGCTGCTGGCCGGGCTGCTGCTGCTGGCCAGCGAATCGCACTCGATCGCGCTGGCCTCGTTCGCCCGTGTGCCCGGCGGCGCGGCCCGGACCACCGCGCTGGTGCTGCTGCTCGGCGGGTTCGCGGTCAAGGCCGGCCTGGTGCCATTCCAGGTGTGGCTGCCGCGCGGTTACGCCGCCGCGCCCGGACCGGCCCGGGCGGTCATGGCCGGAGTCTGCATCAACGTCGCGTTCTACGGGATGTGGCGGACGTTTGCCCTGCTGGGGCGCCCGCCCGGCTGGCTGGCTGGCGTGCTGCTGCTGCTGCTGGGCGGGTTCACCGCGCTGCTCGGCATCGCCCACGCCGCGGTGCAGAACCGGCTGCCACGGGTCATCGCCTATTCCAGCCTGGAGAACAGCGGCCTCATCATCGTCGGCTTCGGCGTTGCCCTGACCGGCGCCGCCGTGCGGGACGAGCGGCTGGTCGCCGCGGGCCTGCTGGCCGCCACCTTGCAGATGATCGCGCACACCGCGGCCAAGTCGCTGCTGTTTACGTCCAGTGCCGCCATCGAGGCGGTGGCGGGCGGCGACGACCTGGAGATGCTCCGCGGCATGGGGCGGCGGGCGCCGTGCAGCGGCACCGGGCTGGCCATTGGCTCGCTGACCCTGGCCGGGCTGCCACCGACCGCGGGGTTCGTATCGGAGTGGTTCCTGCTCGAATCGCTGATGCAGCAGTTCCGGGTGCCCGGGCTCGGCTACCGGCTGGTGCTCGCGCTGGCCGGGGCCGCGGTCGCGCTGACGGTGGGTTTCGCCGGCGTCACGTTCGTCCGCCTGGTCGGGCTCGTGGTCCTCGGCCGGGGCCGGCCGGCCAGGTCATCCGGCGACGCCTGCCGCCGCGACTACGGCTGGGCCGGGCAGGCGGCCGTCGCCGTGCTCGCCGCGTGCCCGCTGGCGCTCGCCGCGGTGACCCCGCTGGAGATCCGGGTCATCGCGGCCGGGCTGTCGCCCGTCGTGCCGGGCGCTGTCACGTTGGGGGCGCTGAAATCGCCATGGGTCCTGCAGCCGGTGTTCGCCGGCTTTTCGATCCTGTCACCGTCCTGGCTGTGGATTGATATCCCCACCCTCGTCGTGCTGGTAGGGCTCTTCAGCTGGGCCGTGTCCGGTCGGCGGATGCTGCGGGTGCGACGGGTTCCCGCGTGGCGTTCGGCGACAATCGGCGTCGAGGGGCCGGATTCCTATACCGCGTTCGGCTACGCGAATCCGACCCGCCGGGTGCTCGCCAATGTCCTGCACACCCGGTCCGAGGTGCGGGTGCTGACCGCCGAGCGGGACGCCGCGGCCGCGGATGACACGGGCGGAGCACTGGAAGCCGATGGTGGCCTCAACGTCACACGGGGGGTCGCCGAGCCAGGCCCCGGCGCGGAGCCGGGGGGTGCGCGGAGCGGGGGGTGGTGCGGAGCCGGGGGGTGGTGCGGAGCCGGGGAGTGGTGCCGAAGAGCCGGGTGCGGCTGCCGTGGGACCGCATCTCGGCTACACGTCTGACGTGATCGAGGTCGTGGAAACCTACCTGTACCGTCCCGCGTTCCGCCTCGTCACGGTGATCGTCGCAGCGGTGAAACGGCTTCAGTCTGGCCGCCTTGATGCCTACCTGCTGTACATGCTCATCGCGCTCATCGCCGTGATCGCCGCGGTCACCGCACTGGCCTGAGGCCCGGGGGGATCACGCAGGTGATGCTCCGCGCAGCGGTGGGCACGACACAACACGGGTGGCGAGCAATTCAGCCGCCGTTCCGCCGTCTCCGGAGATCACGGGCCGGTGCCCCGGCCGGCCCGCCGCCAGCCGCACAAAACTGACCGGATCGGAATGTATCTCAGCGACCGGCTGGCCCGCACCGAGCGACCACCGTCCGCCCATGGGCCCGCTGAAGTCCAGGATCACCGCGGGTCGTGACCATGCGCACGCAAGATCACGGATTACCTGCCGCGCGATTTCGCCGTCTTGGGCGCCCACGCCCACCGGCCGCTGTGCGGCGATCGCGATATCCGTGCGGTGCATCCACGCCTCGCGGGGCATCAGCACACGGATGAAGTAGTCGATGGTGTTTTCTGGCGCCACACGTGCCGCCGGGAAGAAAATGCTCCCGCGCATGCGGTGCAGCGGCCCGGGAATGCGCTCCGCAGCCAGGGTCGCCTTGCGGCCCCAGTAGGCCAGTTCGGCCATCAGCTGCTCGGCGGAGCGTTCGGCACGGTCACGGATCTGTGCCCCGCTGCGGCCATCTCCGTCCGTGCCAGCCAGCCGCCGGGCCGCGTGGATCCGGCGGGCCAGCCGGGTGGGCCGGGACAGCTCCTCGTTCTCGCCGATCATGTGCGCCACCACATCGCGGACGCTCCAGCCGGCGCAATCGGTCGGGCGCAGCCATTCGGCCGGGTCCAGATCACGGAGGAGCGCCTGTGTCCGCGATAGTTCACCCCGGACCATGCCGAGGGCGTGCAGGTCCGTCGGCCGGATGATCTCGCCGGCTCGGGCAGGCATGGTGGTGAACACGATGGGTCTCCTCGCCACGTCCTGGAGACACGCAGTAGAGGCCGTCAGCAGCAGCTCGACCGGAACGGGCTGCTGCGGTTTTGGCAAGCTCATCGCCTGGTTCAACTGTGACGCGCCGCTGCGGTCCGCGCAACCCGCGGCTCGCATTTTGCGCGCATCCGGCTTTCGGGCGAAATAGCAGCGGCTCCGCGCCCCTGATCTTCTAGTCCGTTCCGGAGTAAAATCCTGCCCAGGCGATGAAGCCCGCCTCAACCGCCGCAGTGGCTGATGGCTTCTGCTGGATGGGCAACCGGTGAAGGCGGGATGTGCATACCGATGTGACCACCAGGAACCGCATCCTGATTGCTAACGCGCTACGTTCGGCCAGCTGAGGAGGCATGGTGGAGGTCGAGGTGATCGTCGAGATCCCGCAGGGCTCACGGAACAAGTACGAGATGGATCACGAGACCGGCCGGATCCGGCTGGACCGGATGCTGTTCACCTCAACCCGCTATCCGCACGATTACGGCTTCATCCCGGAGACGCTGGCCGAGGACGGCGAACCGCTGGACGCGATGGTGATGCTAGAAGAACCGACCTTTCCCGGCTGCCTGGTAACCGCCCGTCCCATCGGCGTGTTCTGGATGCATGACGAGCACCGCCCGGACGCAAAAGTGCTGACCGTTCCGGCCCACGACCCCCGGTACGCCGGGCTGCAGGACCTGGGCGACGTTCCCCCGCACGTGACCGCCGAGATCGGGCATTTCTTCGACATCTACAAGGAACTGGAGCCGGGGAAGGACACCGACGTCCGGGGCTGGCAGGACCGTGCCACGGCGATAGAAGTCATCAAGGCCGCCTTCCAGCGTGCCGGTGACCAGCCCGCGCCGATCGGTGCCGGGAAGCCCGCGAACTAACGGCACGGGACACCAGCGAGGCGCCGTCTCTGACCGCGGCGTGGGTCAGGCGTGGGCGCCGGTGCCGGGGGGGCGGGTGGCCGGGTTGTCAGCCTCGGGGACGGGCGCGGGTTTGTCGGCGTGCCGGGGGATGGGGCCGACCGCCGCGGCCAGCACCTGGGAGTTCGGCACGTTCATGATGGTGTCACCGGTATCCAGCCGGATGTAGGTGATGCCGATCTCGGTGACGACGCCCTGCAGCTGACCGCCGAGCGCTCCCGCACGGAGCTGAATGGGGTCACCGACCCGGAAGGGCCGGGACAGCAGCAGGATCATCCCGGCGAAGACGTTGGACAGCGACTGCTGGGCCGCGATCCCGATGAGCACGCTGGTGAGCGCGGTGCCGAGCAGGAGCCCTCTGACGGCGACCGCAAAAAGGTGCAGGGTGATGATCAGGATGACGACAAGGCCCACGAGCAGCAGGGCGTAGCGGATCACCGCCGCGTGCGCCGACCCGATCCGCGGCTCAAGGAAGGCCCGCGTCTTGGCCGAGATGCCGAACAGCGCGACGGTTGCCAGCCCGAAGAAGATGATGTTCAGCGCGCCCCGGACGGCCTGTGTGGCGGGCCCCGCCGGTACCAACCCGCTGAATATCGTCGCCGCGTTGAGCGACACCTGGGCGGCGGCGATCGCGAGTATGAGCGCGATCGTCTCTTTCCACGGCCGGGTCCTCTCCTTAACCTGGGCGGTCCTCTTCTTGACCCGGGCCACCTGGGCGCTCAGCTCCCTGAGGTCGTGCGCCCGCTGCTCCTCCTGATCCACCCCCTGCTCCCTCCTTCGGGCCGCGGCGCCGAGACTTTTCGCCTACGGTATCGGCACGCCGGGGGGAAGGGGGCACGAGCCAGGCCCCGCAAATGCGAACCGGTCCCGGAGGTCTGCGCCTCCGGGACCGGCCGCCAAGCTGACGGGTACGAGCTGAACAGGTTACGAGCCGGACGTGCTAGCTGATCAGCGCCCTGCCGACCGGCATTTTGATCCGGCTCCCGAGGCCATTGGTCACCCCGGCCGCCGAGAGGTACCAGGCGGCCAGCGCGGTGGCGACGCCGACGTAGCCGCCGGCCTTGATCGTTCCCGTGCTAGCCGTGAAGAAGCCGATGAACAGGATGATCTCGGTGGCCTCCAGGAGGAGCAACACCGTGAAGAGGGTCGCGTTGATCTGGCTGCTGATCAGCAGCATGTACGTGTTGAAGATGGCAAACGCCACCAGGATCCAGGCGAGGTCCTTGACGCTTTGCGACGCGTAAAGAGCCCTGAGTGCGGCGGTCGCGGGCGCGTTACGCTGGACCAGAATGACCCACAGCCCGAGGCCGATCCAGAAGCCGCCGTAGGTGCCGAACAGGGTGGTGCCGAAGACATTCTTGTTGCGGAATTCCCACATGGCAGCCAGCAACTGGACGAGGCCGCCGTAGGCAAGCGCATACGGCAGCCAGGCCGTTCCCGTCGCCTTGGTCATCCATCCCGCGTTGAAGGCGGACAGCAGAAATGTGGTGAGGGCGAATGCGGCTGCCCCGAGGGGGGCCGGGTCGGCGATAGGTGCGGACGTGGCTACCGCCGGCGTCGCGCGCTCACCTGCCCCAGTGATGCGATCGTCGTTGACGCTCACGGTGAACCTCCTGTGAAGGAAGGCACGTCCTGCTCACGCCGAACGCGAACAGCCGTGCCGCGTTCCCTTATCGATCACACGCGGAACAACAGAACCATATGTGATCTCTGCCCTGAGGGTAACCCTCTGGACCCCGGTTGGTATACCCAGACCTGGTGTTTTCCGGTCGCGTGCCGGGCCGCCTTGAGGTTGACCTCGTCGCTGCTGGTCACCGGAACCAGGCGATGCTGGTCCGGAGATCCGCCGCCCGCATCGTCTCGTGGCTTTCCCGGCGACGGCGTGCACGCCCGGCGGCCGAGGGCGCCCTGACGCGTCGTGGCGCAGCGGGTATGCTCAAACTGTTATCAGGGCTAGGCCACGGGAAGGCCCTTATATGACATCAGACGGTGGGATTCGCGCTTCCGACCACGACCGGGAAAGCGCGGTCGAGGTACTCCGGGACGCGTACACTGCGGGCCGCCTGAACCTGGACGAGTTCGATGAGCGGACGACCGCCGCGTACGCGGCCAAGACCTGGGGCGACCTGCGTGAGCTGACGTCCGATCTGCCCGCCGAGCCCACCCTGGGAGCCGACCTGCGGATGCCGGCGCCCAAGCCATTGGCCGACGTGCCGCTGCAGTACGGGTCCCGGCGGCCGCCGTTCATCCCGCTGCTGCCGATCGCCCTGGTCTGGCTGGTCGTCGCGGCCGCCGCGCACGCGTCCGCCGTGGTCATTCCCATCGTGCTGCTGTGCCTGCTGTCGGTGCGGATGGCCGGCTGGCGCCGCAGGCACCCGCCGAAGGACCGGGGTCCCGGCCAGGGGCCCGGGCCGGGCAGGCGCGCGGACGACATCATCTAGCGCCGCGCCGGGGGTAAATCCCGCCGATCTGCTGGGCAGTCCCGGAGAATCGAACGTGCGGCGGTCACCAGCCGTGAAATCTAGTAACGTCGAGGTCTGGACCGACCATTGCGCCGGGGCCTGCGGGATGGAGTCCGGGTACGCCGGCGTTGCGCGACGCGGCGTGCGTAACACCGTAGCGAGGAACTCGGGAGACCTGTTGGCTGATGTAACCGCTGAAGGCGAACGCGCGGGCGGCGCGGGCACCTCGGCGGACACGGCTTCTCAGGACGTACAGACGGGGCCCGCAGAACCGCCCGGTGCCGCGCCGGCCAGCCCGGAGACCGCTCCGGATACGGCCGAAGAGACAGCTGCCACCCAACGGGCCCCCCGCAGGGTCAGCCGCGTGCTGAGCGCTCACTGGCAGTTCGGCATCGTGATCGCCCTCGCCGCGGCGCTGCGCGCGGTCGTCATGCTGGGCTACCCGCCGATCCTGTGGTACAGCGACTCGTACAGCTACATCACCGATACGGTGGCGAAGACCCCCGATATCGTCCGTTCGGATGGATATCCGCTCTTCCTCTATCTTCTGCTGCCTTTCCATAGCCTCACCCTGATCGCCGCGCTGCAGGCTCTCATGGGCCTGGCCATGGGCGCCGCCATCTACGCGGTATTGCGGCGGCGCGGGCTGCCGTGGTGGGGCGCGACACTGCCCGCCCTGCCGGTGCTGTTCGACGTGTACGAGACGCAGATCGAGCACATGGTCATGTCCGACGTGCTGTTCACCTTCCTCGTCACCGTGGCCCTCGCCGCGCTGTGCTGGTCCGACCGACCGCCGTTGCTGCTGTGCGCGGTCGCGGGACTGATGATCGGCTACGCGAGTGTCGTCCGGACGGTGGGGGAGCCACTGCTGGTCGTCCTCGTGGTCGGCCTGCTGCTGCGGCGGGTGGACTGGAAACGGACGGCGGTGCTGCTGGTGGCAGGCGTGCTGCCGATCGCCGGCTACATGGTCTGGTTCCACGGCTTTTACGGGCAGTACGCCCTCGACACCTCCAGCGGCACCTTCCTCTACAGCCGGGTGAGCACCTTCGCCAAATGTTCCCAGATAACCCTGCCCGCCAGCCTGAAGGTCCTGTGTGACCCCACGCCGCCTGCGCAGCGGCCCAGCTCGCAGGAATACCTGTGGTCGGTCAGCACGCCGCTGTACAAGCTGACCAAGGGGAACCAGTTCTCGCCGGCGGCCGACAGCATGGCGGGCAAATTCGCCCGGGCCGCGATCGAGTCCGAGCCGCTGGCGTACGCCAGGGCCGTGTTCAGCGACACCGCGCGCACGTTCACCTGGGACCGCAGCCAGTCGGACCTGACCGGCTCCGGGCCGTCGTTCCAGTTCGAGCCGGTGGTGGCGCCGGTGACGGCCGATAAGACGCTGTGGTGGGTGCTGTACTACCCGCAGATCAAGTCCGCGCTGCTGCGTTACGCCGGCCCGGGCCTGGGCCAGCCCACGGTGACCAAACCGTTCTCCAGCATCATCCAGGCCTATCAGAAGGTCTTCTACTTCAGGGGCACGATGCTGGGGGTCATCCTGCTGCTCGGCGCGGCGGGCATCATCGCGCGCTGGCGGCGGTGGGGCGGCCTGGCCCTGCTGCCGTGGGCCATCGCCGCGGTCCTCATCATCCTGCCGCCGATGACGGCCGGCTTCAGTTACCGGTACGTGCTCGCGGCCGTGCCGGTGGCCTGCCTCGCCGCCGGGCTGGCCCTGTCGCGAGAGCCCCGCGCCGCACGGAAGGCGGCCCAGGCCCACGCCGAGACCGCGACCGCCGCGACCGACTGAATCGCCGGCCCGGGTTCTCGGATCCGCAGTGGCTCGGCTCCATCACTCCATGCTCTGGGCAGCGGCGGGGGCTCAGTGAGCGGCGGGACGGCCGATCTCGGGCGGCACCCGACTGGCCGCCTCCGCGTCGAGCAGGAACAGTGTGCGCTGCCGCCCCCGCGCGCCCGCGGCCGGGACCTGCACCGGGCCGGCGTCGGACAGGGCCAGCGCGACCGCGCCGGCCTTCTCCTGCCCGGCGGCCAGGATCCAGATTTCCCGGGCCGAGTTGATCGACGGCAACGTCATCGTCAGCCGCGTCGGCGGGGGTTTCGGCGCTCCCCGGACCGCGACCACCGGCCGGTCGTCGTACAGTGCCGGCATCCCCGGGAACAGCGACGCGATGTGGCCCTCGGGGCCGATGCCCAGCAGCAGGACGTCAAAGGAGGGCACGGCGCCGTGGTCTTCCGGCCGGGCCGCCTCGCAGAGCCACGCCGCGTAGCGGGCCGCCGCCGCCTCCGGGTTGTCGCCGTCCGGGCCGTCGGACGGCGGCATGGGGTGGACCCGCGCCGGATCGACGTCCACGTGATCGAGCAGGGCGGCGCGCGCCCCCGTCTCGTTCCGTTCCGTGTCCCCGGACGGCAGGAACCGCTCGTCCCCCCACCAGATGCCCACGTGCCGCCAGTCCACGGCGTCCCGGGCCGGGATCGCCGCGAGTTCGGCGAGCACGGCGGTGCCGATCCCGCCGCCGGTGAGCACCAGCGAGGCGGTGTCCCGGGCCGCGACCGCGTCCACCAGCCGGGTGACCAGCCGCGCCGCGACCGCCTTGGCCAGCAGCGGGGCGTCCCGGTGGACGATGACCTCCGGAGCGCTCATAGGTCGGCGATCTCCTGCTCCGATTCCACGCCCGTCTCGCCTTCGCCTGCGTTCATGGCTTCCGTGGCGGCCGAGTCGACCAGGCCAGGTTCCGGCGCGTTCTTCTGCACCGAATCCGCGAGGCGCTCATCCGCAGTGCGCACCTCCGTGGTGCCGCCGTAGGCCGCCTGCGCCGGGAGGGACGCGGACGTTGCCACACCGATCAGCGTGAACGTGTCGGCCTCCCGGTCGTCGTTGATCCGCGCGTCGCTGAACAGCCAGGCCAGCGACTCCGCGTACACGTCGTCGGGGTCGAGCAGGCGCAGTTCCTCGGCGAGCAGCTCGGGCTGGTCCCGGCGGTGCAGGGCGACCCGCCGGTCCGGCTCACCGGTCTTCGACAGCGTGGCGGTCCGGCCGTCGTGCCGGGAGATCTCGATCTGGCCGTTCTCCGTCTCGAACTGGACGTCGGTGATGCCCGGGCCGCCGGACGCGGCGCGCCGCACCGGGACGCCCAGCCGCAACGACAGCCAGGCCGCGAGGATGTCGCCGCTCGGGTTGTCCCGCTCGGCCAGCACCTCTCCCTGCGTGATGGGGGGATGCGGCACGTCGAACGTGGCCGCGAGCAGCGTGCGCCACGGGGTGAGCCGGGTCCAGCTGAAGTCGGTGTCCCCGGGCTTGTACGCCTCGGCCAGCCCGGCCAGGGCCAGCGACCCTGGCTCCCCGTCCCCGGACGCGGAGTCGGTCACCCGGCGCTGGGCCAGCGCCCCGAGCGGGCTCTGCGAGGGCATCTCCGGTACCTGCCCGGGCCACCAGGTCACCACGGGCACGTCCGGTACGAGCAGGGGCGCGAGCACGGAGTCGGCGTGCTGCCCGACCGGGCCGTACATCCGCAGCAGGATCGTCTCACCGGGGCCCGTTTCGCCGACCCGGATCTCCGCGTCGAGGCGCGACTCGGCGTTCGGGCGGCGCGTGATCACACCGAGCACGCGGCACGGGTGCTCGCGTGCCGCCTGGTTCGCGGCGCGCATCGCGTCGTACTGCGCGGCCTCGCTGGTCTCCACGATCAGCGTGAGCACCATGCCCAGCGCGGCGCCGCCGAGACGGCGCCGCGCCTCGGTCAGCGCCTCATAGATCGCGGTCGCGCTGGTATCGGTCAGGTCAATGGTCATCGTCGTACCCCTCCTGTCGGCCCGGATCCCGCCGGGTCTCGTCCGGCCGGCCGCCGCTAGAGCCGTCGCCAGGCACGGCCGTCGCGGGCCATCAGCGCGTCCGCGGAGGCGGGGCCGGAGGTGCCCGCCGGGTATGGTTCCGGCTTGGTGTATTCGGCCCAGAAGTCCTCTATCGGATCGAGGATGCGCCACGACAGCTCGACCTCTTCCTGCCGGGGGAACAGCGGCGGGTCGCCGATGAGCACGTCGAGCAGCAGCCGCTCGTACGCCTCGGGGCTGGACTCGGTGAAGGATTCCCCGTAGGCGAAGTCCATGTTCACGTCGCGGACTTCCATCGCCGAGCCGGGCACCTTGGAGCCGAACCGCACCGTTATGCCCTCGTCCGGCTGCACCCGGATCACCAGCGCGTTCTGCCCGAGTTCCTGGGTGTCGGTCGCGGAGAACGGCAGGTGCGGTGCGCGCTGGAAGATCAGCGCGATCTCCGTCATCCGGCGCGGCAGCCGTTTGCCGGTCCGCAGGTAGAACGGCACGCCGGCCCACCGCCGGGTGCCCACACCCAGCCGTACCGCGGCGTAGGTCTCGGTCCGGGAGTCCGGCGGGATCCCGTCTTCCTCCAGGTATCCGCGCACCTCGTGGCCGCCCTGCCAGCCTGCGGTGTACTGGCCGCGCGCGGTGCCGGTGGCCGGGTCCTGCGGCAGCCGGACGGCCGACAGCACCTTCTCCTTCTCCGCGCGCAGCGAGTCGGCGTCGAAGGCGACCGGCTCCTCCATCGCGGTCAGCGCCAGCAACTGCAGCAGGTGGTTCTGGATCACGTCGCGGGCCGCGCCGATCCCGTCGTAGTAGCCCGCCCGGCCGCCGATGCCGATGTCCTCAGCCATCGTGATCTGGATGTGGTCGACGTACCCGCGGTTCCAGATCGGCTCGTACATTTCGTTGGCGAAGCGCAGCGCCAGGATGTTCTGGACGGTCTCCTTGCCCAGGTAGTGGTCGATGCGGAACACCGACTCGGGCGGGAAGACCTCGGCCAGGATGTCGTTCAGCTCCCGGGCGCTCTTCAGGTCATGACCGAACGGCTTCTCGATGACCACCCGGCGCCAGGGGCGGCGGCCCGCCCACGCCGCCTGCTGGCCTTCGGGCGGCGTGTAGTCGTCCGGATCGGACAGCCCGGACCGCTTCAGCTGCTGCACCACCACCGGGAACGCCTTGGGCGGGATCGACAGGTAGAACGCGTAGTTCCCGCCCGTGCTCCGCTCGGCGTCCAGGGCGCGGACGGTCTCGGCCAGGCTGTCGAAGGCGTCGTCGTCGTCGAACTCCCCCTGGACGAACCGGATCCCCTCACTGACCTGCTGCCAGACCGTGTCCCGGAACGGCGTCCGCGCGTGCTCCTTGACCGCCTCGTAGGTGAGCTGGGCGAAGTCCTCATCGTCCCAGTCCCGCCGGGCGAAGCCGACCAGGGAGAACCCAGGCGGGAGCAGCCCGCGGTTGGCCAGGTCGTAGATCGCGGGCAGCAGCTTCTTGCGCGCCAGGTCACCGGTCACGCCGAACATGACCAGCACACACGGGCCGGCGACCCGGGGAATGCGCCGGTCCCGCGGATCCCGCAGCGGGTTCTCCTGCACCTGCAGGTCCGGGAGAGCCGCGGGATTGGCAGGCGCGGGCCCGCGGGCGCCCTGGCCTGACGTCACTGACTCGCTCACGATTCTCCCGTTCCCTCGCCATCGTGGCGCCGGGCGGCCGGCGAGCGGTGGCTCGCCGGCCGCTGTCGAGTGCTGATCACTGTTCCGCGAGCTGGCCCTTGACCGTCTCGATGAGCTCGTTCCAGGACGCGGCAAACTTCGCCACTCCCTCATCCTCCAGCACCCTGACCACGTCGTCGTAGGGGATACCCAGATTCTCCAGGTCCGCGATGACCTTCCGGGACTCGTCGTAGGTGCCGTGGATCGTGTCCCCGCGCAGCTGGCCGTGGTCGGCCACGGCGTGGATGGTCGGCTCCGGCATCGTGTTGACAGTGTCCGGCGCCACCAGGTCCACCACATACATGGTGTCGGGGAACGACGGGTCCTTGGTGCTGGTGGACGCCCACAGCGGCCGCTGCACCCGCGCGCCCTTGGCCCGCAGCGCCTCCCACCGGGGCGTCGCGATCCGCTTCTCGAACAGCTCGTAGGCTAGCCGCGCGTTGGCAATGGCGGCCTTGCCGCGCAGGGCCTTCGCCTCGTCCGTGCCGATCTTGTCCAGCCGCTTGTCGACCTCGGTGTCCACCCGGCTGACGAAGAACGACGCGACCGACGCGATGCCGGACAGGTCGCGGCCGGCTTCGGCCGCCTTCTCCAGTCCGGCCATGTAGGCGTCGATGACCGCGTTGTAGCGCTCCAGCGAGAAGATCAGGGTCACGTTGACGCTGATGCCCTCGGAGATCGCCTGCGTGATGGCCGGCAGTCCCTCCAGCGTGGCCGGGATCTTGATGAACAGGTTCGGCCGGTCCACCAGCCACCACAGTGCACGCGCCTCGGCGATCGTCGGCTCGGTCTCCTTCGCCAGCCGCGGGTCCACTTCCAGCGAGACCCGGCCGTCCTGGCCGCCGGTCTCCTCGTAGACGTGCCGAAACACGTCACACGCCCAGCGGATGTCGTAGCTGGTGATGGCGCGGACCGCCTCGTCGGCCGGCACCTTGCGGATCGCCAGGTCGTGGGACTGGCCGTCGTAGGCCGACCCCTTGCTCAGCGCGGCCGCGAAGATCGTCGGATTCGACGTCACGCCGATGACGTGGTCGTCGCGGATGAGCTGTTCCAGGTTCCCTGTGCGGAGCCGGTCACGGCTGATGTCATCCAGCCATACCGCCACCCCCAGGGCGGTCAGCTGAGCGAGAACGTCTTCTGACTGGGAGGTCATGAGCTTTGGTTCCTTCCCTTATGCCGTTCCTCCTGCTGAGGCCCTTGTCTTCACCCTCAGGAGGCAATGTCGTTCACCGTCACGGTGCGCTGGCCCGCTCCAGGGCCGTCCGTGCCACGGCGGCGACCCGCTCCGAGGTGAGCCCGAACTCGGCGTACAGCCGCTGGTACGCGGCGGAGGCACCGAAGTGCTCCACCCCGACCGACTCACCCAGGTCACCGACGTACTGTCGCCAGCCGAGCGTGATACCTGCTTCCACCGAGACCCGTGCCCGGATCCGGCTCGGCAGAACCTCTTCCCGGTAGGAGGCTTGCTGCGCGGCGAACCATTCCACGCAGGGCATGGACACCACGCGGGTCGGCGTCCCTTCGGCCTGCAGCTCGTCCCGGGCCGCCAGCGCGATCTGCACCTCACTGCCGGTGCCGATGATGATCACTTTCGGGTCACCGTCCGCCTCGGCCAGCACGTACCCGCCGCGGGCGGTGCCCTCCGCGCCGGCCAGGCCGCCGGCGCCGGCGCGGCCCGCGGAGCGCTCCAGTACCGGCAGGTTCTGCCGGCTCAGGCACAGCGCGGACGGGTTGCTGTTCCGCTCCAAAATGGTCTTCCAGGCCACGGTCGTCTCGTTCGCGTCGCCGGGCCGGACGACCTCCAGGTTCGGGATGGAACGCAGCGCCCACAGGTGCTCCACCGGCTGGTGCGTCGGCCCGTCCTCGCCCAGCCCGATCGAGTCGTGCGTCCACACGTACGTCACCGGCAGCTTCATCAGCGCCGCGAGCCGCACGGACCCCCGCATGTAGTCGCTGAAGACGAGGAACGTGCCGCCGTACGGCCTTGTTCCCCCGTGCAGCGCGATGCCGTTGAGGATTGCGCCCATGGCGTGCTCGCGGATGCCGAAGTGCAGCGTGCGGCCGTACTTATTACCGGGGAACATCTTGGTCTGGTGGTCGCGCGGGATGAAGGACGGCTCGCCGTTCATGGTGGTGAGGTTGCTCTCGGCCAGGTCGGCGGATCCGCCCCACAGTTCCGGCAGCACCGGCGCGAGCGCGTTGAGCACCTCACCGGACGCCTTCCGGGTGGCCATGCCCTTCTTGTCGGCCGGGAACGTGGGCAGCGCCCCGTCCCAGCCGGCGGGCAGCTCGCGCTTGGCCAGCCGGTCGAACAGGTCCTTGCGGCTGCCGTCGGCCTTGGCCCACGCCTCGAAGGTGTCGTCCCACTCGGCGCGCGTGGCCTTGCCGCGCTCGATGACGCCGCGCGCGTGCGCGACCAGGTCGGGGGCCTGGGGGAAGGAGATGGCCGGGTCGAAGCCGAGGATCTCCTTGGTTTCCGCGACCTCCTCGGCGCCCAGGGCCGAGCCGTGCGCCGCGCCGGTGCCCTTCTTGTGCGGGGCCGGCCAGCCGATGATCGTGCGCAGGTTGATCATGGACGGCCGCCCGGTCTCGCTCTTGGCCGCGATCAGCGCGTCGTAGAGGGCCTGGACGTTCTCGGTGTAGCTGCCGTCCGGCTGCACCCAGTCGACGTGCTGCACGTGCCACCCGTAGGCCTCGTACCGCGCCGCGACGTTCTCGGACTTGGCGATCAGCGTGTCATCCTCGATGGAGATGCGGTTGTCGTCGTAGATCAGGATCAGGTTGCCGAGCTCCTGGTGGGCGGCGAGGGAGGAGGCCTCGTGCGTGATGCCCTCCTCGATGTCGCCGTCGGAGGCGAACACGTACACGTGGTGGTCGAACGGGCTGGCGCCCGGCTTCCCGTCCGGGTCGAACAGGCCGCGCTCGCGCCGGGCGGCCATCGCCATGCCCACCGCGTTGCCCAGGCCCTGCCCCAGCGGGCCGGTCGTCGTCTCCACCCCGGCCGTGTGCCCGTGCTCCGGGTGGCCGGGGGTGACGCTGCCCCAGGACCGGTACTGCTTGAGGTCCTCCAGGCTCAGCCCGTAACCGGACAGGTAGAGCTGGATGTACAGGGTCAGGCTGGAGTGCCCGCAGGACAGCACGAAACGGTCCCGCCCGGTCCACGCCGGGTCCGCGGGATCGTGCCGGAGAATCCGCTGGAAGAGCAGGTACGCGGCCGGGGCGAGGCTCATCGCGGTGCCAGGGTGCCCCGATCCCTCGTTCTGCACGGCGTCCATGGCCAGGACCCGGATCAGGTTCACGGTGCGCTCATCGACGTCAGACCAGTCGAGCTTATTTTTTGGCTGGCTACTCACCGCTTGGTCACGGCTCCTCTCTGCTGATGAAGGCTATGGTGGCGGCACTCGCGGACTCTGCCGTGATGCCGCCCGCGCAGCCCCACCTACCCTCGTCCAGGCAGCCAAAAAGCCCCGCGCAAAACCCGCGGGAAATGACCACCGTCGAGCCTATCCCGCCGGCCGCGCTAGCCTGAGCGCGAGGGGCCCGGCCGGCCCGTCGTGACGATGTTTTGACTCGGCCGACATCCGCCGTTCACGGGCCCGTTCAGTGGCGGGCGCCGGGGACCGTCCACGAGCGGTCCCGGCGTCCCGCGACACTAGGCGGGAGATCGGCCGGCCCGGGTCCGGCAGGCGCCCGGCCCGGTAATCCCCGTCCGGGGACCGTTCGGCCTGTTTATCATGCTGCGGCAAGGTCACCGGTCGATTGTCCTGGGCACCCATGGGCCCCGCTACTGTGCCCAGCGGGCGGACTCTGCGCGGGCCGCTCCCGGTAGGCTCGGCCGGCATGGGGACGCCCGTACCCGTCTTCGATCCGAGGGCGGTCGTTGACGGCCTGCCGCCGGGCCGGTCCCGGGTCGGGGTCATTGTCGGGATCGTGGCGGCCGCGCTGTGCGTGATCCTCGTGTTCGGCATCGAGCTGGGCGAGAGCGTGGCCTCGGGGCACAGCACCACGCCGTTCTTCATCGCGGTGCCGCTGGCCCTCGCGCCCGTCCCGCTGCTGGTGGCGGCGGTCCTGTTCATCGATCGCCTGGAGCCAGAGCCGCGGATCAACCTGGCCTTCGGCTTTGTGTGGGGCGCCGGTGTCGCGGCGCTGTTCGCCGCGCTCATCAACACGGCCGGCCTGGAGTACATCACGCAGCCCGCGCTGGGCGCTTCCGCCGGGCAGTACATCTCGGCCACCGCCGGCGCGCCGGTCGTAGAGGAGACCCTCAAGGGCCTGTTCCTCGTCTGGCTGGTCCGCTGGCGCCGCCAGGAACTCGACGGGCCGACGGACGGCATCGTCTACGCCGCGATGGTCGGGCTCGGCTTCGCGATGACCGAGAACGTCGGCTACTACATCAACGCGCTCGTCAACCCGGTGCACGGCGGCGTTCAGCTGCTCGGCTACACGTTCGTGCTGCGCGGCGTGCTGTCGCCATTCCTGCACCCGATCTTCACCTCGATGATCGGGATCGGCGCCGCGTACGCGGCCTCGCACCGGAACGCCGGCTGGGCGCTGCTGCTGGGCTGGTTCGCCGCCGTGTGCCTGCACGCCATGTGGAACGGGCTCAGCATCTTCGGGCTGGCCGGGACGGCCGTCGCGTACCTGATCCTGCTCGGCCTGCTCGGCATCCTGTGGGCCGTCATCATCGCGGACCGCCGCCGGATCGTCGCCCAGATCGAGCATTACCTGCCCGGTTACGAGCCGACCGGCCTGGTCACGGCGCAGGACATCACGATGCTCAGCTCGCTGAGGGCCCGGCGGCTGGCCCGCAACTGGGCGCTGGCGACCGGCGGCCTGCCCGCGGCGTCGGCGATGGGTAACTACCAGCTCGCGGCGACGGAGCTTGCGCTGCTGCACGAGAAGGCCAGACGGGGGGTTCTCGGCCGCAGCGAGGTGGCCCAGCGTCAGCAGGCCCTGCTCGGCCTGATGCAGGTGGCGCGCGCGGCGTTCCTGCGCCGCCAGCGGCCCCGCCGCGGGCCCCGTGGGCCGGGACCGGACCGTCGGGATTCACCCGGCCGTCATCTCACCCGGCCCCGGTGCCGCACCCGTTCATCCCGCCCGGGCCCGATCGTTAGCTCGCCAGGACCGGCGCGTTAGCTCGCCAGGACGGCGGTTAGCTCCCAGGGACCGGCGCGTTAGCTCGCCAGGACCGGCGGTTAGCTCCCAGGGACCGGCGCGTTAGCTCGCCAGGACCGGCGGTTAGCTCCCAGGGACCGGCGCGTTAGCTCGCCAGGACCGGCGGTTAGCTCCCAGGGACCGGCGCGCTGGTGTCCCGTTGCGCGTCAGGTTCCAGCGACACGGCCGTGACCCTATCGCTGGCCGCAAGCGCCTGACTGGCCGGGGCGGTCTCGACGGGGCCCCGGTCACGCAGGGCCAGAAAGAGCCGGATGGTGACGATCCAGATCACCACCGCGACCGTGACGTGCACCCAGACCAGGCCGGCGGGCAGGCCGCTGAAGTACTGCGCGTACCCGATCGCACCCTGGGCCAGGATCAGGGCGCCGAGCGTCCAGCCCCGCCGAACCGCCCGGCGCGGCGCGCCCAACACCGTCAGGCCGAGAATCAGCGCGGCGGACAGGCCGGTCATCAGCCAGCCGATGTCCGCGTGGAACTGGGCGACGCCGATGAACGACAGGTGGAAGCGGGGCGCCGTCGCGTTGCCGGCCAGTTTGCCGGTGCCGGTGACCACGGTGCCGGCCGCGAACATCACGGCCACCACCGGCACCAGGACCGCGCCCATGAGCCGCAGGTCCCGCCGGACCACGGGTGTCGCGGGCCCGGCGCCCTCCCCGCAGCGGACGTGCAGTACGACCGCCGCGCCCAGGATCGCGGTCGAGAGCAGGAAGTGGAAGGCTACCCAGGCCGGATTCAGCTTGGTCAGCACGACGATCCCGCCCACCACGGCCTGGGCGATCACCCCACCGGGCAGCGCCGCGGCCAGCCATACCAGGTCGCGCCGCCGCCGATTGCTGCCCGGCGGCCGGTACTGCCACGCGGCGATGAACGCGAGGCCGGCGATGAGCACGAGCGGGAAGTTCAGCAGGCGGTTGCCGAACTCGATCCAGGTGTTCAGGGTGGATTGCCCGGCCGTGTTCGCCGCGCCCAGGCTGTGCGCCGTACATCTGGGCCAGTCCGGGCAGCCGAGCCCCGACTTGCTGAGCCGGACCGCCTCGCCGGTCGACATGATGACCGCGTTGGCGATCACCGAGGCGAGCACCAGCCCCCGCATCGACGCCGGCGTCGGCCGCAGCACCGTTCCCGCGATCCGGTTAGCCGCGATCCGGTTCACCGCGCGGCAGAGCGGCGAGGCGGCCGCGGCGGCGGAGACAGGCCCGGAACCTGAGGCGGGCCCGGACGTTTCGGGCGCGGGGGCGGCATCGGCAGACACACTATTCATCGTAGGAGACGGCTCCCGGCCCCGCCGCCCGAACCCTGACCCGCCGCGGTCCGGCTCCGGGCACCCCGCGGGCCCTGGGCCAGCGGACCAGCGCCCGGCTCCCTGCACCGTCAGATCTGCAGAGCCCCATGAGGGCTGCACCCGGGGGTACCCGACAGCGCGGCTGGCTGTGGGCCGGGCACCGGGAAACGGCCCACAGCCTGCCCACACGCGGACGCTAAGCCTTTCACCCCGGAGGTAACCATCCAGACGACCACCGAGCGCGCACCGCCCATCACCTGCACCGGCTGATCACCGACACCGAGTTACCGGATTCGTTGGCCTCGTAGGCCGCGTGGGTATCGGGGTCCACCGCTACCCCCTGCGGTCCTGAGCCCACCCGGATGGTGGCCGTTACCCTGCTGGTGGTCTCGTCGATCACCGACACCCTGTCATTGTTGGCGTTGGCCACGTAGACGGTGCGGGCAGCGGAATCCACCGTCACCCCGTCCGGATGGGAGCCCACGGGGATGGTGCGGGTGACGGTGCCGTTGGCCGCGTGGATCACCGACACCGTGTTATCGCTTTGGTTGGTCACGTAGACGGTGCGGGCAGCGGCATCCACCGCTACCGCGGCCGGGAGGCGGCCCACCGGGATGGTGCGGGTCACGGTGCCGGTGGCCGCGTCGATCACCGACACCGTGCCATCGCTTTGGTTGGTCACGTAGACGGTGCGGGCAGCGGGATCGACCGCCACCGCCACCGGGCCGGAGCCCACCGGGATGGTGCGGGTCACGATGCTGGTGGCCGCGTTGATCACCGACACCGTGTCATCGCCGGCGTTGGTCACGTAGACGGTGCGGGTGGCGGGATCCACCGCCACCGCGTACGGGTATGAGCCCACCGGGATGGTGCGGGTGACGGTGCCGGTGGCCGCGTGGATCACCGACACCGTGCCACTGCCGGTGTTGGTCACGTAGACGGTGCGGGTGGCGGGATCCACCGCCACCGCCTCCGGGCTGTAGCCCACGGGGATGGTGCGGGTGACGGTGCCGGTGGCCGCGTGGATCACCGACACCGTGCCACTGCCGGTGTTGGTCACGTAGACGGTGCGGGTGGCGGGATCCACCGCCACCCCGGCCGGGTCGGCGCCCACCGGGATGGTGCGGGTCACCCGGTAACAAACCGGCGCCGGAGCGAGCGCCGCAGTCACGAGCGGCATCCCCCCCACCACCAACACCGCCACCACGGCGGCGCACCACCCCCGCGCGGGCAACCATCCACGAAACCCCGTGACGCTGCGACCACCTATCCATACGCGCATGACCTCTTCCCCCGTCCGTTGCCCTGGTCCTGGCGGAAATGGCCGGGCCCGCCCCCCGCATCCCTACTTAAAGTAACGAATAATTACTATAAGTAATCCGAACCCTGGCCTTCGCCAGGGCCCTGTAAGCACCTGGACGACGCAGCCGTCACGGCTGAGCCTGGCCACCACGTCTAGCTCAGTGCCCTCAGGGAGCCCCGCGGGCCAGCGGCCGGTTCAAGGGCAGGCTGGAGGGACCTGTGGGGCTCATGTTTCCTGGCTGCGATCCGGGGACGTCGCGGGGGCTGGGGACGCCGCGGGGCCCGTTGGCGGCTCGGGGGCGGAGATGGGGGGCGGCGCCGGGGACGGGAGCGCGGAGCGGGCGGCGCCGATGCAGGCGATGACCACGCAGCCGACGGCGGCCCATTCGCTGACCGACAGGTGCTGGCCCAGCAAGGCCAGCCCGATGAGTGCCGCCGCCACCGGCTCGAGGCTCATCCAGATGCCGAACACCCGGGTCGACAGCCGCCGCAGCGCCCGAAGCTCGATGGCGTAGGGGATCGCCGATGACAGCAGGCCTACGCCCGCCCCGGTCGCGAGGACAGACGGCCTCCGGAGCGAGCCGTTGGCGGTGGCCAGGGCGCCCGGGGTCACCACCACCGCGGCGATCAGCATGGCGATGACCAGCCCCGACGACCCCGGGAAGCGTCGGCCGGTCGCGGCGCTGAGCACGATGTAGGCGGCCCAGCCCACGGCGGACAGAGCGGCGAAGACGACCCCGGGAACGCTCAGGTGAGCCGTACCGCCCCCGGTGAGCAGAACCACCCCGGTGCCCGCCAGCGCCACCCAGAGCAGGTCGAGCAGGCGGCGGGAGCCCGCCACGGCGACGGCCAGCGGGCCCAGGAACTCGATGGTCACCGCCACGCCCAGCGGTATCCGCGCGATGGCCTGGTAGAAGACGAAATTCATGCCGCCCAGGCAGATACCGAACGACAGCGCGATGGCCGCATCACGGCAGGCGCGGCGCTCCACCAGGCCGGCCGCGGTGCCCCTGGCCCGGCGGCCGCCGATGATGAGGAGGAAGACCGCGGCGCTCCACAGCCGCAGCCCGGTCACGGCGGCGGGCGGCAACTCGTGGAACAGGCGGGTGGCGAGACCCGCTCCTAGCTGGACGGACACGATCCCGGCCAGGACCAGCGCAGTTGGGCCGGCCACCGCCTGCGGAACCCGTCCGGGCCGCGCGCCCGGCTCCGGCCGGCTATCCGTGCCGGTTCCCTGGCGGCCCGCCCGTGCCGGGCGGGCCCGGCACGGGCGGGCCCGCCCGTGCCGGGCCGCTCCGTTCTGCACGGGCCCGTGCCGGGCGGCTCCGTGCCGGGCGGTCACTCCCAGCGGAACGTGCGCGCGGCCAGGCCGATCCCCGCCACCGCCCAGACCGCGAGCACGAGCAGGTCACGCACGGGGAAGCCCGCGGCGTTCGCGAGCACGGCCCGCAGCCCGGTGGCCAGCGCGCCGGTCGGCAGCAGGGTCAGGAACGGCCGGGCCCCGGCGGGGAACTTGGTAAGCGGGAACACCACGCCGCCCAGGCCGAGCAGGACGATATAGATCAGGTTGGCCAGGGCCAGGGTCGCCTCGGCGCGCAGGGTGCCGGCCATCAGCAGGGCCAGCCCGCTGAACGCGGCGGTGCCCACCAGGACGAGCAGCGGCACGGTGAGCAACGCTAGCGGCCTGGCGTGCGGGCGCCAGCCCAGCCCGGTCGCCACGGCCGTGATGATCGCCGCCTGGAGCAGCTCGATGATGATGACGGTCGCCGTCTTGGCCGAGATCAGGCCGCCCCGCGACAGGGGCGTCGCGCCGAGCCGCTTGAGCACGCCGTACCGGCGCTCAAAGCCGGTCGCGATCGCCTGGCTGGTAAACGCGGTCGACATGACGGCGAGGGCGATGATGCCCGGGGCCAGGAAGTCGACCCGGCTGCCGGCGCCCAGGTTCACCAGGGGCTCGAGGCTGAACATGGCCAGCAGCCCGAGCGGGATGACCATCGTGACCGTGAGCTGCTCGCCGTTCCGCAGCAGCGAGCGCGTCTCCATCGCGGTCTGCGCGGCGATCATCCGGGGCAGCGGTGCGGCCCCCGGGCCGGCGTGAACGCGGCTTCCGCCGCCGGGGTCGCGGCGGCCACGGTCACGGGCGCAGCTCCTTTCCGGTCAGTTCCAGGAAGACGTCTTCCAGCGTCCGGCTCTCGATCCGGAGGCTGGTCGGCAGGACGCTATGCTCGGCGCACCAGGCGGTCACCGAGGCGAGCAGCTGCGGGCTGATCCCGTCCGGCACCTCGATGACGTAATGCCCGGCCGGGGATTCCTTGGCCAGGCTGCCGTCGGGCAGCGCGGACAGCAGGCCGTCGGTGTCCAGGCCGACCTCGGCCCGGAACCGGAGCTGGCCGGCCCCGCCGCACAGCTCGGCGGGGGGGCCGCCGGCGACGAGCTGGCCGCGGTCGATGATCGCCACCTGGTCCGACAGCCGCTCGGCCTCCTCCATGAAGTGCGTGGTAAGAATCACGGTCGCGCCGGACGCGCGCATTTCCCCGATGAGATCCCAGGTCGCGTGGCGGGCCTGCGGGTCCATCCCGGCCGTCGGCTCGTCCAGGAACACCAGCTCGGGCCGGCCGATCACGGCGGCGGCCAGCGCCAGCCGCTGCTGCTGGCCGCCCGACAGCCGCTTGTAGGGCGTCCGCGCCGCGTCCGTCAGCCCGACCCGGGCGAGCAGGCCGGCGGGATCGAGTGGGTGGGCGTGGAAGCGGGACAGCAGCCGGAGATACTCCCCGGCCGGGACGGCCAGGCGGCACTCCGCCGGCCTGCAGCATAACCCCGACACGCGGGCGCAGGGCCCGGGCGTCGTGCGCCGGGTCCAGCCCGAGGATCCGCACCGTGCCGCCGTCAGCCTGGCGGTACCCCTCGCAGATCTCGATCGTGGTGGTCTTGCCCGCCCCGTTGGGACCGAGGATCGAGGTCACCTCGCCGCGCGCGGCGGTCAGCGTCAGCCCGTCCACGGCCACCGTGTGCCGGTACCGCTTTATCAGGCTCACAAGTTCGACCGCGGGGACGCTGCTCACGCTCGCGAGTCTATGGGCGCTTGCCTGCCGCCTGGCGGCCGGTGCCGGACCGGGCCGGAGTGACCGGCCACGAGCCGACCCTGACCGGCGTCGCGGTGAAGTGGTCGTGGCCGTGGGCGGCAAAGCGCTCCAGCCGGGTCGCCCCGGGCAGCTGAATCCGCGCGGCCATGAGCTGGGCCTGGCCGTCGGTGATTTCCACCCAGGTGATCTGCTGAGCCCGCAGGTAGGCGGGCGGCATGCCAAAGCGGGTCGGGATCGCCTCCACCACCGTGGTGCACGACCCGGTATTGGCGTAGAAACCCTGGCCGGCCGCGAGCAGTTCGGGGTGGTGCGTATGGCCGGACAGGAAGCCGCGGTAACCGTCGCCGGTCAGGTCCGTGGCCCGCTGCCGGGCCGCGCGGTTCTGCCCGTAGCCCCGCTCGTCCAGGGCCAGCGCGCTGATGGCCGTCCACGCGCGCCGCGACATGATCGCGATGATCAAGGCCACGACGATCAGGTCGGCGACGGCGCCGTAGCCGAGGATTTCGGCGCCGTGCACCCAGCGGGTGGTATCCGGATAACGGGACGGGAGCTCGAAGAACTCCGATATCCGCAGGACCAGCAGTATCGCAACCGGCAGCGCAACCAGCCACCACGCGTGCCGGACCAGCTTGCGGTAGAAGAGGCGGGACCCGACGAAGGCCGGGAAATCGGTCGGGTCGGCCATCTCGTGCGCTCCGGTGAGCCAGTCCCGGCCCAGCCACTCGATCCGCGGCAGCACCTGCCGGACGATGTGATGGCCGAGCGGTGTGTCCAGGCTGTTCCGCTGGTCGTGGAAGCAGTTGTAGGGATCGAGCTGGTGACCGTGTTCCACCCGCACCCGGCGGCCGCCGGGCAGCACCAGGTCGGCCGCGAGGCAGATCTTGGCCCCGGTCATCTCCCGTATCGCGTCGGCGGCCTTGACGTCCCAGGCCAGATCGCTGTCGTGGTTGCCGATCGCCCAGATGACCTGCCCACCGCGTTCGGTCACGGCGCTGAGCGCGGCGCTGAGCACCTCGTGCTCCCGCAGGATCTCCGCCGCGTTGGCCTGCGGGAAGCCGAGCAGCTCGATGACGTCGCCGGCGAGGACCACCGTGACCGGGCCCGTCTCCGCGGACAGGCGGCCGGCCAGGATCTCGCACGAGCGCCCCGACACGTCCGTCCGCTGCGGCGGCAGGTGCAAGTCGCTGATGGCGAGGACCGCGGCGCCGGCCGGCACGGGGACATCGAGCAGGTCGGCGACGTCGGGTTTGGGGGAGGCCATGACAGGTTCATCCTTCCCTGATCGGCCGACGGCGAAAAGGGCCCGTCCGATGGTACGGAGCGGCCCTGACCCCCGGTGCGAACCGGGCCCGCTTCCGCGCCGGCCCAGGGCCGCACGACATACGACGTTACGGGGTGTCCGGTGTTCACGGGACGTGACACGGCCGGCCCCGCCATTTACGTCACATCGCCGTTCGGTAAACTTTGCCGGAACGGACTTATTTACGGCATACTGATGTTGTGAAAAACATGCGGACAGCGGACACGGAGCGCAGGGCGGCGGCACACGATGCCGTGGCCAGCGACGCCGTGCGCCCAGACCGCCCGGGCGCTGCGGGCCCAACGGGTCCCACGAGCCCCGTGGCGGCGCCGCGGCCGGGGGTCGAGCTGTCCGCGCAGGGGCGCGCCGAGCGGAGCACCCGGGCCCGGGTCGCCCGGCTGATCCTGGAGCTGGGTCCGTCGACGGCGTCCGTCATCGGCGGGCGGCTCGGCCTGACCCCGGCGGCCATCCGCCGGCACCTGGACAACCTGCTCACCGAGGGCCTCATCGAGACGCGGACGGCCCGGACCTACGCCAGCCGCGGGCGGGGGCGCCCCGCCCGGCTCTTCGCGATCACCGATGCCGGCCGCAGTGCCTTCGAGCACACCTACGACGACCTGGCCAGCAGCGCGCTCCGCTTCCTGGCCCAGGAGGCCGGCCCGGCCGCGGTGGAGAAGTTCGCGCGGCACCAGGTCTTCGAACTGGAGCGCCGGTATGGCGCGGTGCTGGCGGACGCGGCGCCCGCGGACCGCGTGCGGGCCCTGGCCGACGCCCTGTCCGCGGACGGGTACGCCGCCTCGGCGTACGCGGCCCCCGCCGCCGGCGAGGCCGCGCCTGGCGGGCGCTGTGGGCCCGGCGGCCGCGGGCCAGCAGCTATGCCAGCACCACTGCCCGGTGGCGCACGTGGCCGCGGAATTCCCGCAGCTCTGCGAGGCGGAGACCGAGGCCTTCGGCCGGCTGCTGGGCCGGCCCGTGCAGCGGCTGGCTACGATCGCCCACGGTGACGGAATCTGCACCACGCACGTCACCGGCCGCTCCCTGGCTGACCGCCAGGGCATAAGCGCTCAGGCAAGCGCGGAATGCCGTGGCGGTCAGCCATGTTGAACCGCTGCGAGCAGCTCCGGAGGGCTCTTCATTTGGCATCCTCCAAGCCCTGGACGGGCCAGGATTCCAGCCGTGACCTGGTCACGCTGTTGGTTCGCGGCTCACAGACTCGGGCAACCCCTAGAAGTCTCCCCGCGCTGCCACCTCATGCCCTGAGGCGGATCCGGCTTGATGCAAGCCAGACACAGAAAAAGCTATCACCAGCCGCTGACAAAACGAGGGACCTCTTCATATGACGACCACCACGAACGACAGGCTTGACGGCCTGGGTACGTACAAGTTCGGCTGGGCCGACTCCGACGTGGCCGGCGCGGCCGCGCGCCGTGGCCTGTCCGAGGACGTGGTTCGCGACATTTCGGGCAAGAAGAACGAGCCCGACTGGGTGCTGGACCTGCGCCTGAGGGGGCTGCGCATGTTCGGGCGCAAGCCGATGCCGGCGTGGGGCGCTGATCTTTCCGGCATCGACTTCGAGAACATCAAGTACTTCGTCCGCTCGACCGAGAAGCAGGCGGCGAGCTGGGACGAGCTGCCCGACGACATCAAGAGCACCTACGACAAGCTCGGCATCCCCGAGGCCGAGAAGCAGCGCCTCATCGCTGGTGTCGCGGCGCAGTACGAGAGCGAAGTGGTGTACCACAAGATCCGTGAGGACCTTGAGCAGAAGGGTGTCATCTTCCTCGACACCGACACCGCGCTGCGCGAGCACCCGGAGCTGTTCCAGGAGTACTTCGGCACGGTGATCCCGCCGGGCGACAACAAGTTCGCCGCGCTGAACACGGCCGTGTGGTCCGGTGGCTCGTTCATCTACGTGCCGAAGGGCGTGCACGTCGACATCCCGCTGCAGGCCTACTTCCGGATCAACACGGAGAACATGGGCCAGTTCGAGCGGACGCTGATCATCGTGGACGAGGGCGCCTACGTGCACTACGTGGAAGGCTGCACCGCGCCGATCTACAAGTCCGACTCGCTGCATTCCGCGGTGGTCGAGATCATCGTGAAGAAGGACGCGCGCTGCCGCTACACCACGATCCAGAACTGGTCGAACAACGTCTACAACCTGGTCACCAAGCGCGCCATCGCTGAGCAGGGCGCGACGATGGAGTGGATCGACGGCAACATCGGCTCCAAGGTGACGATGAAGTACCCGGCGGTCTACCTGATGGGTGAGCACGCCAAGGGCGAGACCCTGTCCGTCGCTTTCGCCGGTGAGGGCCAGCACCAGGACGCCGGGGCCAAGATGGTGCACTGCGCGCCGAACACCTCCTCCACCATCGTGTCCAAGTCGGTGGCGCGCGGCGGGGGCCGGACCTCTTACCGGGGCCTGGTCAACGTGCAGGAGGGCGCCGAGCACTCCCGGTCGACGGTCAAGTGCGACGCGCTGCTCGTGGACGCGATCAGCCGCTCGGACACCTACCCGTACGTGGACGTGCGGGAGGACGACGTGGAGATGGGCCACGAGGCCTCGGTCTCCAAGATCTCCGAGGATCAGCTGTTCTACCTGATGAGCCGGGGGATGACCGAGGACGAGGCGATGGCCACCATCGTGCGCGGCTTCGTTGAGCCGATCGCGCGCGAGCTGCCCATGGAGTACGCGCTCGAGCTGAACCGGCTGATCGTGCTCCAGATGGAGGGGGCGGTCGGCTGATGGCGGCACTTCAGGGGGCGCTGGAAACGTCGGCGCCCGTATCAAGGCTGCACGAGCAGCAGTCGTTCGACCCGGCGGACTTCCCCGTCCCGACCGGCCGCGAGGAGGAATGGCGGTTCACGCCGCTGCGCCGGCTGCGCGGCCTGCACGGCGCGGACTGGCTGCCGGCGGGCACGGTGACCGTGGATGTCGAGCCGGCGCCCGAGGTCACGGCGGAGAAGGCGGAGCGCGGCGACCCGCGCGTCGGCGCGTGCTACGTGCCGTCGGACCGGGTCAGCGCCCGCGCGTTCGCCTCGTCCGGCACGGCCACCGTGATCAGCGTGCCCGCCGGGGCGGTCACGTCCGCTCCGACCATCGTCACGGTGCGCGGGCACGGCACCGAGGGCGCCTCGTTCGGGCACACGGTCGTCGACGTCGGCCCGATGGCCCGCGCCACGCTGGTCCTCGACCATCGGGGCAGCGCCACCTACGCCGACAACGTCGAATTGCTGGTGCGGGACGGCGCGGGTCTCGACGTGATCAGCCTGCAGGACTGGGCCGATGACGCCGTGCACCTGTCGCACCACCACGCGCGGCTGGGCAAGGACGCGCGGATCTCGCACACCGTCGTCTCCTTCGGCGGCGACGTGGTCCGCATCGTCCCATCCGTCAGCTACGCGGGCCGCGGCGGCGACGCCGAGCTGAACGGGCTGTACTTCGCTGACGCGGGGCAGCACCTGGAGCACCGGCTGTTCGTCAACCACACGGTGCCCGACTGCCGCAGCCGCGTGCTGTACAAGGGGGCGCTGAAAGGCGACGGCGCACACACCGTCTGGGTCGGGGACGTCCTGATCGGCGCCGAGGCGACCGGCACGGACACCTACGAGTACAACCGGAACCTGGTGCTGACCGATGGGGCCCGCGCCGATTCCGTCCCGAACCTGGAGATCCTCACCGGCGAAGTACGCGGTGCGGGTCACGCCAGCGCGAACGGCCGCCTGGAGGACACCCACCTGTTCTACCTGATGGCCCGCGGCATCCCCTATGAGCAGGCGCGCCGCCTGGTCATCCAGGGCTTCTTCGGCGAGCTGCTGGACAAGATCCGGGTGCCGGACCTCCGGGAGAGGGTCGCGGCCGCGGTCGAAGCGGAGCTCGGATGACGCAGGCGGAACCGGGAAAAGCAACGCCCGGCAACACGGTCCAGCAGGACGCGGGCCAGGACGCGGGCCAGGACGCGGGCCAGGACGCGGGCCAGGACGCGGGCCAGGACGCGGGCCAGAAGTTCGTGTTCGCCTGCGCGGTGAAGGACGTGCCCGAGGACGGCGCACTCGGCCTCGACATTGACGGCACCCCGGTCGCCGTGGTGCGGACCGGCGAGGAGGTCTACGCGCTGCGCGACGTATGCTCACACGCCGAGGTCCCGCTGTCCGAGGGCGAGGTGTACGACCACACGCTGGAGTGCTGGCTGCACGGGTCCTGCTTCGACGTGCGGACCGGCGCGCCAACCGGCCCCCCGGCCACCGAGCCGGTGCCGGTCTACCCGGTGAAAACCGAGGGCGACGACGTGTACGTCGCGCTCCCGCCAGACCACAACTGACGTTTATCTGGAGACCTTAGACATGGCGACCCTTGAGATCCGCGACCTGCACGTCAGTGTGGAGGAGGCGGCCGGTACCCAGCGCGAGATCCTGCGCGGCGTCGACCTCGACGTCAACGCCGGGGAGACGCACGCGATCATGGGGCCGAACGGCTCCGGCAAGTCCACTCTCGCCTACGCGATCGCCGGGCACCCGAAGTACCACGTGACCCAGGGCTCGGTGACGCTGGACGGCGAGGACGTGCTGTCCATGAGCGTCGACCAGCGCGCCCGTGCGGGCCTGTTCCTCGCGATGCAGTACCCGGTCGAGGTCCCGGGCGTCTCGGTGTCGAACTTCCTGCGGACCGCGGTCACCGCGGTCCGGGGCGAGGCGCCGAAGCTGCGCGACTTCATGAAGAACATGCGCGCCGCGATGTCCGCCCTGTCGATCGATCCTGCTTTTGCCGAACGGAACCTGAACGAGGGTTTCTCCGGTGGGGAGAAGAAGCGGCACGAGGTCCTGCAGATGGAGCTGCTGAACCCGACCATCGCGGTGCTCGACGAAACCGACTCCGGGCTCGACATCGACGCGCTGAAGGTCGTGTCCGAGGGGATCAACCGGTTCCGCGCAGATCCCTCCCACGGCGTCCTGCTCATCACGCACTACACCCGGATCCTGCGGTACGTGCAGCCGGACTTCGTGCACGTGTTCGTGGCCGGCCGGATCGTCCGCCAGGGCGGCCCGGAGCTGGCCGAAGAGCTCGAGCGCGACGGCTACGAGAAGTTCATCACCGCGGAGGCGGCGGCATGACTCTGGACGTCGGGCGCATCCGTAAGGACTTCCCGATCCTGGATCGGCAGGTGCGCGGCGGCCGCCCGCTGATCTACCTGGACAGCGCGAACACCTCGCAGAAGCCGCGACAGGTGATCGACGCGATCAGCGGCTTCTACGAGCGGCACAACGCCAACATCCACCGCGCCACTCACGAGCTCGGCGAGGAGGCGACTGCGGCCTACGAGGGGGCCCGGATCAAGGTGGCCGGCTTCGTCGGCGCCCGGGACGAGTCGGAGATCATCTTCACCAAGAACGTCTCCGAGGCGATCAACCTGCTGGCTTACTCGATGGGCAACGCGTCGGCGGGCGCACCCGGCCCGGCGTCCCCGGACCGCTTCCGGCTGGGCCCTGGCGACGAGATCGTCGTCACCGAGATGGAACACCATTCCGATCTCGTTCCGTGGCAGCTGCTCTGCGAGCGTACCGGGGCCACCCTGCGCTGGTTCAGCGTGACGCCGGAGGGACGGCTCGACCTGACCAACCTCGACGAGCTGGTCAACGAGCGCACCAAGCTGGTGGCGCTGGTGCATCAGTCGAACGTGCTCGGCACCATCAACCCGGTCCGCCTGATCGCCGGCCGCGCGCACGCCGTGGGGGCGCTGGTGCTGGCCGACGCCGCCCAGTCGGTCCCGCACATGCCGGTGGACGTGCAGGACCTCGGGGCCGACTTCGTCGGCTTCACCGGCCACAAGATGTGCGGCCCGACCGGCATCGGGGTGCTGTGGGCGCGCCGGGAACTGCTGGAGGAGATGCCGCCGTTCCTCGGTGGCGGTGAGATGATCGAGGCCGTCTGGATGGATCACTCGACGTTCGCCGCACCGCCGCACAAATTCGAGGCGGGCACGATGCCCATCGCCGAGGCGGCCGGCCTCAGCGCGGCGATTGACTACCTGAACGAGGCGGGCCGGGACTCCATCCACGCGCATGAGCAGGCCCTGCTTACGGACGCGCTCGCCCAGCTGGCCGGGATCGACGGGCTGCGCATCCTGGGTCCGGCCGAACCGGAAGACCGCGGCACCGCGATCTCCTTCGAGGTGGACGGCGTGCACCCGCACGACGTAAGCCAGGTGCTGGACGAGCTGGGCATCGCCGTGCGCGCGGGGCACCACTGCGCATGGCCGCTGCACCGGGCGCTCGGTGTACAGGCCAGCACCCGCGCGTCGTTCTACCTGTACAACACGCACGAGGAAGTGGCAGCACTGGCCGACGGTATCCGCCAGGCGCAGAAGTTCTTCGGCGTGAGCTAGCCGCGATACGACCGAATCGGGAATAACGAACTCCAGATGTGACTAGGGCCACATATGCAGATCCAGTCGCTGTACCAGGAGATCATCCTGGATCACTACCGCAACCCGCACCACAAGGGGCTGCGGGAGCCGTTCGACGCCGAGGTCCACCACGTCAACCCGACATGCGGGGACGAGGTGACCCTGCGGGTCACGCTCAAGGACGTCGACGGCGATCCGGTGGTGACCGACGTGTCGTACGACGCGCTCGGCTGCTCGATCAGCCAGGCCAGCGCGTCGGTGATGTCCGATCTGGTCATCGGCAAGCCGGTCGGTGAGGCGATGCGGATCTCGCAGGAGTTCCTCGATCTCATGCAGTCGAAGGGCGCGGCCGAGCCGGACGAGAACGCGCTGGAGGACGCCGTGGCCTTCGCCGGCGTCTCCAAGTACCCGGCCCGGATCAAGTGCGCGCTGCTCGGCTGGATGGCCTGGAAAGACGCCACCGGGCGGGCGCTGGACGAGATGACAGGACAGGCATGATGACCGAAAACATGACCAGCCAGCAGGAAACCGAAGACGTGCTTGAGGCGCTCCGCGACGTGGTGGACCCGGAACTGGGGATCAATGTCGTGGACCTCGGCCTGGTCTACGGGGTCACGCTGGACGCGGAGCGGAACGCGTCGATCGACATGACGCTGACCAGCGCGGCGTGCCCGCTCACCGACGTGATCGAGGACCAGGCCCGCGAGGCGCTCGAAGGCGTCGTGTCCGACTTCCGGATCAACTGGGTGTGGCTGCCCCCGTGGGGCCCGGAGCACATCACCGAGGACGGCCGCGAGCAGCTCCGCGCCCTCGGCTTCAACCTCTGAGGACGCCGCCCGCTCCGCGTCAGGGCCGGTAACACCGCCAGCAGTGGGCCACGTACGGCAGGCTGATCTCCGGCCGCCCGGCCAGCGCCGGATCCGTCTGCGCCAGTAGTCTCACCCGGTCCAGCAAAACCTCGCGCTCGCCCGGCGGCAGCAGGATGACATGACTGCGCGAGGCCACCATGTCCAGCAGCTCCGCGACGCTGAGATGGTGGATCCACGGCACGTCGCGCCGCTCCAGCGCTGAGAACGGCGCCCCCACCCGCGGGTGATCGCTCGTGTTCTGCTGGGTCTCGTTGTCCTGGACGCGGGTCTCGCCGATGATCCGGCCCAGCTCGGCCACCCAGCCCGCGCGCTCGTCCCGCTCGTTCCACAGCAGGCCCAGCGTCCCGCCGGGCGACAGCACCCGGGCGACCTCGGGCACCGCCCGTGCCGGGTCCACCCAATGCCAGGCCTGCGCGAACAGCACGGCGTCCACGGATCCGTGGTCGAGCGGGATCTGCTCGGCCGAGCCAGGCCAGCACCCGGGTGCCCGGCAGCACCCGGGTCAGCTCCACCCGCATGCCGTCCAGCGGCTCGACCGCCACCACGTCCAGGCCGCGCGCCACCAGCTGCCGGGTCAGTTTCCCGGTCCCCGCGCCCAGGTCGAGGACACGGCGTGCCGTGGGCGGCAGCAGCCAGTCCAGCGCCGCGGGCGGGTATGGCGGCCGCCCGCGTTCGTACAGCGCGGCCGCGTCGCCGAACGCTCTGGCCCGGGCCACACGCGAAGAGCGATCGCTCACCGGATCGTCGCCATGGAGCACACCGAGAGCCTAGCCGGGCACGCTGCGGGCGCGCGGACCGGCCCGCTCGGCTGACCCGCTCAGCCGGCGCCGGAACGCGGTCCGCACCGGCCGCAACCCGACGCGACGGGGAACTATCCGACTGCGGGAATTGGCGCCGCTAATATTGGCCGGTATATCGGGCACGTCCAGCTTTACCCGTCAATGGCCATCAGCCGACGCTTTCCGAGGCACGCACCGGGCGTTCCCGCCACAGCCAGTGGCACCGCCACCCGGTAGTGGGAACCACCCATTCCTCATGTTATGCCCGCATGAACTGCAGGCCCCTAGTCAGCCGCCGCATCACCTCCTCATAGCCATCCCGGAAGACCGCCATAGCCATCACGAAATACACCACGACAGAGCAGGCAGAAGACGGGACCGCTTCTCCCGCGGCCAGTTTCCGCCGGTATCCCGTCGATCAAAGCCCCCGGCACCAGGCGGGTCAGCACACCGATCTCAATCCGGCCGGTCAGCCGTACACTGCCGGTGGCTGCCAGTTGGCCGCTCTCCCTTCACCCACGGCGCAGAAGATAACGGGTAAGACCGGGCAATAAAAGCACACTGCCGATTTTGGGCGGGTATCTACCGAAGCCGGGCGTGTCGGCCTGTGGAAATGTGGACACTAATTCCGGTCCCGCTTAATTAAGCGGCATTCGTATGGCGAAAGGTCGGCTGAATAGCCTACAGTTGGACGAGTCAAGGAGGCCTTAGAGATAAAGATGGGGAGGAATGTCATGATTTCACGCAAGGCGAAGAAGCTGGTCCCGGCGAGGGAGCAGCTTCAGGCGCTGACGCCCGCGGAACTGGCGGAGGTCAGCGGCGGTGGCTGGGGGCCCGGCGGTGGCGACGGCGGCTGGGGGCCCGGCGGTGGCGACGGTGGCTGGCACCACCACTGGCACCACCGCAGGCATCACCGCTGGCACTGGTGGGGTCAGAAGTAGTTAATCGTGTGATGCTGAAGGGGGTCGGAGGGCGGAGCGGCACGCTCTGCCCTCCGGCCTCTTCGCGTCAGGCCGCGCAGCTTCCCGGTGGCAGGCCGACCGCAAGGCACGCCCCGCACCGGCTCGCCCGACTGCTGTTTCGTGCCTTTTGGCATCCTCCATCGCCCTGAAGGGGGAGGATTCCTTGCGCACAGCTGACGGGCCCCATAGTGCAGGGGCGGCACCGGTTGGCTCTCGCGGCATCGCCGCCCCTGCGAAGTTGGCATCCCCCTGCGGGGTGTCAGCCATGTGCAAGAGGTTCGCGTTTCATCCCGGTGCCTGACTGCGCAAGAACGGTCCGCGCGCTGCCACCGGGTGTCCCCCGGCGGGTCCTGTGGACTCGTCAGTCCTGCCGCGCCGTACCCGGCGCTCCTGCCCGCCCTGAACGGCGGGGTATCCGCACCGGAGGTTTTCGATGAGGGAGGCAGCCCTGATCTTCCGTGACGAGGCGTTGCGCAGCCGCGAGACCCAGCGGCCTCCCGGCCGAGCGGCGCGGGCGAGCCCGCGGTGGATCGCGGGAGCGTACTGGGCACTGCTGGTCCTGGTGGCAGTCGGCCTGACCGCGGGCGCGCTGATCCGGGTCGGGCAGGTGGCCCAGGGCCCGGCCGTGGTTCGCGAAGGAGCCGTGGAGTCTGTGGTGCCGGCCGTCTTCGCATCTGACCTGCATCCGGGCATGCCGCTTAAGCTGGCGCTGCGCGGCCACCGTCCGGTGACCGTCGCTGTCACGGGCGCCGGGCCGGAGGTGGCAAGCGCGGCGGCTGCGGGCCGCCTGCTGCGGACCGCCGTCGGCGGGGCCGGCCCGGCTCCGGGAGCGCTGCTTGTGGTGCGGGCGACTGTACCGCAGCGCGTGGCCGAAGGAGCGGCGGGGACCGCATCGGTTCAGGTGAGCTCGCGGCGGCTGATCGTCGCGCTCGTCACGGGCCTGGTATCGGATGCCGCCAATGGGTAGGGCCGTTCCCTACGTGGCGCAGCTTGGGCTGGCGGATTGCGCAGCCGCCTGCGTGGGCATGACTCTGGCCTATCACAAACGGTACGTCCCCCTGGCGGACCTGCGGGAGGCGACCGGCACCGGGCGGGACGGCGCGGACGCCAGCGGGATTCTCGCGGCCGCCCGCCGGTACGGTCTGACGGCACGGGCCGTGAAGGCAGACATCGACGACCTCGCCTGTCTGCCTCGGGGATCGGTCCTGCACTGGGACTTCGACCACTTCATCGTGTTCGAGAAGGTCACCAGGAAGGGTGTCGTGGTGGTGGACCCGGCCATTGGGCGCCGGGTCGTTCCCGCCGGCGCGTTCGCCAAGTCTTATACCGGTGTGGCGATCATCCTGGAGCCTGGCGCCGATTTCATCCGCGGCGGGAAGGCCGGCGCTAGCCCTTACCGCTACTTGCGGCCCATCGTCGGGCAGGGCGCCCTGGCCCGCCGTGTCCTGGTCGTTTCGGTCCTGCTGCAGCTCCTCGCGCTGGCCGTCCCGCTGTTCACCGCGGTCGTGGTCGGCCGAATCGTGCCCGACGGCGACCGGCACCTGCTGGTGGTCCTGACGGTGGCGATGGCTGCGGTGGCCGGGTATTACTTCCTCGTCTCCCTGGTCCGCGGCCACGTCCTGCTGTACCTGCGTACGCACCTGGACCGGCAGCTCACGACCAGGTTCGTCCGCCATCTGACCGACCTTCCGTACGCGTTCTTCCTCAGCAGGTCCGCCGGTGACCTGATGATGCGGCTGCAGAGCAATGCCACCGTCCGGGAGATCCTCACCGAGGGGTCCCTGTCGGCGATCCTGGACGGTGGCATGGCCACCATCTACCTTGTCCTGCTGCTGGTGATCAGCCCGCCGCTCGGCATCCTGGTCCTCGGGCTCGGCGCGGCGCAGGTGACGGTCATCATCCTCGCGCGCCGCAGGAACCAGCGCCTCATGAAGGAGAGCCTGGAAGCCGCGGCGCGCTCGGAGAGCTATGCGTACCAGCTGCTGGCCGGGATCGAGGATCTGAAGGCGGCAGGTGCCGAGGACCGCGCCGTCGGGCACTGGTCCGGCCTGTTCGCCAGGGAGATCGAGGTCGCGCTGGGCAGGGGGCGGCTGAGCGCGCTGGTCGACTCGGTCACGGCGGCCCTGCAGCTGGTGTCGCCGCTGGCCCTCCTCGCCGCGGGTGCGGTGCTGGTGCTCCAGGGCAAGCTCGGCCTGGGCACCATGCTCGGCCTCACCGTGCTCGGGGCTGGCTTCCTCGAGCCGCTCGCTCTGCTGGTCACCACCGGGCTCGAGCTTCAGCTCCTCGGCAGCTATATGGCCCGGATCAATGACGTGCTCGACACGCCGAAAGAGCAGCAGGGGCGCGCCGTCCGGCCCGCCGGCCGGCTCAGCGGTCACATCCAGGCCGAGGGCGTGTCGTTCCGGTACAGCTCCCACGCGCCGCTGGCCGTGGATGGCGTCTCGGCCCAGATCCAGCCGGGCCAGCTCGTGGCGATCGTCGGCCGCTCAGGGTCGGGCAAGTCGACGCTGGCGCGGCTGCTGCTGGGGCTGTATGAGCCTGAGGCGGGATCCGTCCGCTACGACGGGACCGACCTGCGCGAGTTCGAGGCCCGTTCGGTGCGCCGCCAGCTCGGGATCGTGACCCAAGGGTCCTATGTCTTCGGGACCAGCGTCCGGGACAACATCGCCCTGAGCGTTCCCGGCCTCGCGCAAGACGACGTGGTGCGCGCCGCCCGGCTCGCCTGCATCGACGAGGACATCGACGCAATGACCATGGGGTATGCGACAGTTCTGGTAGAAGGGGGCGCATCGCTCTCCGGGGGGCAGCGTCAGCGGCTGGTCCTGGCCCGGGCACTCGCCCACCGTCCGTCGATTCTCCTCCTCGATGAGGCCACCAGTGCCCTCGATGCCGTGACTGAGGCAGCGGTCTACCGGAATCTGGCCTCCCTCGGCTGCACCTCCATCGTGGTCGCCCACCGGCTGAGCACGGTCACCCGTGCCGAGACGATCGTGGTCATGGACGGCGGCAGGGTCGTCGACCAGGGAACCCACGATGAGCTGCTCGCACGCGGAGGCTTCTACGAGCAGCTGTTCTGCGGGCAGGTCCAGCCGGCCGGGCATTACTCGTAGACCGCCGATTCACGTAGTCGTCCCCGGGCCGGTACTGTTTGCGGCCAGGGGACCTGAGATGCACCGGTCAGGAGCCGGCCGTCATCTCGTACACGGCCGCCTGTTTCACCGTCATTCCCTCCAGCGCGATCGTGACCGGGATCTCGAAGCTCGCGAGGCGGTGGAGGCCGGCGGTACGCAGGAACGCGCGGCCCGGATCAGCGACGAGCACCCGGGCGCCAGCCGTGTGGGCACGCCGCAGGAACGCCAGGGTCCGCATCGCCAGATCCTGCTCGTAGAAGGCGTCGGCGCACAGCACGACGCCGGCGCCGTCCGCGTCACCGTCCAGCAGGTCGGCGAGGACCGGCGTGACGCGCACTCCGTTGGCCGCCGCGTTGACGGAGATCGCGCGGACCGCGATCTCGTCCACGTCCGCGGCCACCACGCTGAGGGCCCCGCTGCGGGCCGCCGCGATCGCGACCAGGCCCGAGCCGGAGGCGATGTCCAGCACCCTCGTCCCGGCCACCAGGGCCGGATGATCGAGCAGGTATCGGGCCAGTGCCTGGCCGCCGGCCCACGGGAACGCCCAGAACGGCGGGGGCAGGCTCGCCTGCCCGGCCTCCTTCTCCAGCTGCTCCCAGACGGTGAACGGGTCGTCGGCCTGCTGCAGCCGGATCTCGGGTACGTAGGGCACCCTGGTCAGCCGGGTGGTAGCGGCGATGATGCGGCGGTCCGGCCGGGCCGCGGCTGCACTCATGCCTGTCGACGATACCGGCCCAGCGACCCCGGATGTCGTCCCCCCGGGCCAGCGCCGCGGCCCGTCGATGCGTCGCGGCCCGCTGCGGTAGCGTCGCGTTCGCGGGGTGGGTACGGCTGGTGACCAAATCCTTCCAGGCGGTGCGTAGTGCGGAATCCGGCAGCGGGGGGTGGCCGGTGGGTCGAGGTCGCCCCCGAGCGCTTCGCCACGTGGGCCGGCAGCTTCGGCGAACGCCATGGTCAGCTGGCCACGGAGGCTGGCCCGGCCGTCCTCACGCTGACCGCCGCCGACGGTTCGATCGCTGAATGTCATGTTCCGTTCCCGCCGATGACATCCCTCGCGCCGGCGTGTCGGCCGGCCGCGGGGGGCCCGGGGGAGCCGCCCAGCCCGGGGGAGCCGCCCGGCCCGGGGGAGCCGCCCGGCCCGGGGGAGCCGCCCGGCCCGGGGGAGTTGCCCGGCCCGGAGCAGGCGGCTGGCTCCGGCGAGGCCGTCTCCGCCGGAACGCTCATCGCCGGCGTCGCCGCGCACGCCACCGCTCCCCGCACCGTGGCCGTGCTGCTCGTCCGGCTCGGTGGTTACGCGGCGGGAGTTTTCGCCGGATCACCGCCGGAACTTGTCGCGTCCAAAACCGGCAGTCGGCTGGTCCACGGGCGCAGCGCGGCGGGCGGCTGGTCCCAGCATCGCTTTGCCCGCCGCCGGGAGAAGCAGGCAGCGGAGGCGCTGGATGCCGCCGCGGCCGCCGCGGTCCGGGTATTCGGCCCCTATCAGGGCAATCTCGATGCCGTCGTGCTGGGCGGGGACCGGCGGACCGTAACCAGCCTGCTCGATGACCCGCGCGTCCGGCCCTACCTGGCCCTCGCGACCGACCGGTTCCTGACCGTCCCGGACCCCCGGCTGGCGATCCTGCGGGACAGCCCGCGGCTGTTCCGCGCGATCCGCATCCGGCTGTGTTAGCTGTGCTGGCCCGGGGGGACGACCCAGTGTGCCCGGTCAAAGAACCGGGCCAGGGCGGTCATCATGAGGTCTTCGCGGACGGTGACGGTGCGGTGGCCGGGGTAGGCGGCGTAGTGGCGGGGCAGGCCAGGCTCGTGCGGGCACCATGGACACACCCGCCACGGTGTGCGGACCCGGAGATTACGGGCCCGGCGATGGCGGGGAAAGCGGCATTGGCGTAGCGTAGCCGGTCGGGTGCCATCTGGTAGGCCCGGCTTGGCTGGCCGCGGCGCTATCGTGGCCAGCGGAGGTCAAGGATGCTGGGCAGGCGCGCAGGCGCAGGTTTGGTCATCGTGGGTGCGGCGGCGGTGTATTTCCGTTTCCTGCGCCCGTGGCATCTGCACTGGGGTGCCACGGCGCAGGAGGTGAGCGGCGAGGTGGCCGGGGACGAACTGATGCCGCACCCGGACATCGTGGCGACCCGGGTGGTCGAGATCGACGCACCACCGTCGGCGATCTGGCCGTGGCTGGTACAGATGGGGCCAGGACGCGGCGGCGCCTACACCTACGACTGGATCGAGCGCCGGCTCGGCATCGACATCCGCAACACCGACCGTGTTATCCCCGAATTGCAGCACCTCAAGGTGAGTGATGAGATCCCGATGCCCGGTTACGCGATGCGCGTCGAGCGGCTTGATCCCGGGCAGGCGATGGTCGTCCGCTCCAGCAACCACGCCTGGGTGTGGTCATTCGTGCTGCGGCCAGCCAACGGGCATACCAGGCTGATCAGCCGGAACCGCTTCGACACCGCCGCCTTGCCGGTAAAGGACAAGCTCGCGTACCCGGTCATCGAACCAGGCTCGTGGGTGATGGAGCGCAAGATGCTCCTCACTATCAAGCAGCAGGCCGAACGCCTCGCCCGAGCACAGCCGTCAGCATAGCGAAGGACCGGCATTGACGAACGTCACGTAAATGGCAACGATTGCGGCCACGAACAGCGTCGCTGGCGCATGCCAATCTGCGCAGTGGCGGCCTGCCCGAACTCGGAGTGCGTCAGACGTGGCCGGCCTGGGCGGTACGAACACGGCCCCTCACGTTCCGCGCGTGAGGGGCCGTGCTGGCTTACCACATCATGTGGCTGGGCGGATCAGCATGTTGTCGCGGTGCTGCGGGCCGCGGGGCCCGTAGTCGAGGTCGGCCCCGTTGTTGCCGCTGTTGATGACCGCGGTGGGAGCGTCGAAGGGATCCATGATCGATTCGATGAAGATCAGCGTGTCGTTCGGCGCGCTGAGGGCTTTTTCCAGGTCGGCCACGGTCTTGACGACGAATGACCGCGCTGTGGTGTCCGGGCGGAACACCTTCGGCAGATCCGCGTAGGCCCAGTTCGCGACGTCGTTGAAGCGCGAGGTCTTGCCCAGCCAGCAGCGCTCGATGGTGTATCCGCCGTTGTTGATCAGGAAGATGACCGGCTTGCAGTCGTGCCGCAGCATGGTCGATACCTCCTGCGCGGGGCCGCCCTTCCTTGCCGCTGCTGTTTCCGTGCCCGTGCGCGCGGCCGGGGACGAGTGCGTGACCGCCGATAGCACCGGCCGCTCACCGGGCACAAGGCCCGGTTCGCTAGCCGGTTGCCTCGCCATAGCCTTCGGTGGCCCGGAAAACCTTTGGGGCACTTTCCGGGGTCCGGTAGACTTGTCAGCGTGTCTCCACTCCTTCCTTAGGGACAGTCCGCAGGCGGCGACAGACCAGGGCGGCCGCCGCGGACTGATCGCCCGCGTGCACGCGCTGACTGAATAATGGGAGTGGATTTCTTTGATTGTGGCCAGTGGCATCGAACTGCGCGCGGGGGCGCGCCTGCTGCTCGAAGACGGCAGCTTCCAGGTCGCCCCCGGTGATCGCGTTGGCCTCGTGGGCCGGAACGGGGCGGGCAAGACAACCCTGCTCAAGGTGCTGGCCGGCGACGCCCTGCCCGCGGCCGGCTCGGTCCGCCGCGGCGGCGCCGTCGGCTACCTCCCGCAGGACCCCCGCACCGGCGACCTGGACGTCATGGCCGTGGACCGGGTGCTGTCCTCCCGCGGGCTCGATGAACTGCGCGCCGGGCTGCGCCGCGCCGAAATCCAGATGTCGGATCCGGACCGGACTCGCGCCGACGCGGCCATCCGCACCTACGCCCGCCTCGAGGAGCGCATGTCCGTGCTGGGCGGCTACGCCGCGGAGGCGGCGGCGGCGGCGCTCGCCGCCAGCCTCGGGCTGCCCGACCGGGTGATGCACCAGCCGCTGGGCACGCTGTCCGGTGGGCAGCGGCGCCGCATCGAGCTGGCCCGGATTCTTTTCGGCGACTCGCAGGCGCTGCTCCTGGACGAGCCGACCAACCACCTGGACGCGGACTCGATCGCCTGGCTGCGCGATCACCTGCGCACCTACCGCGGCGGCCTGATGGTGGTCAGCCACGACGCGGGCCTGCTGGAAGCCGTCGTGAATAAGGTCTTCCACCTCGACGCACAGCGGTCCGTGCTCGACTACTACAACCTGGGCTGGCGGGCATACCTGCAGCAGCGCGAGACGGACGAGCGGCGCCGCAAGCGGGAGCGGGCCAACGCCGAACGGCAGGCCGCGGCGCTGAGCTCGCAGGCCGACCGGATGCGGGCCAAGGCCACCAAGGCCCGGGCGGCCCAGGGGATGCAGCGCCGGGCCGAACGGCTGCTGTCCGGCCTGGCCGACGAACGGGCCGCCGACCGCGTGGCGAAGCTCCGATTCCCCGTCCCGGCGCCGTGCGGCCGGACGCCATTGACGGCGACCGGCCTGGCCAAGTCGTACGGCAGCCTGGAGGTCTTCACCGACGTGGACATCGCGGTGGACCGGGGCAGCCGGGTCGTTATCCTCGGCCTCAACGGCGCGGGCAAGACGACCCTGCTGCGGCTGCTGGCCGGGATCGAGGCGCCCGACACCGGCACCGTGACGCCCGGGCATGGCCTCCGCCTCGGGTATTACGCGCAGGAGCACGAGACGCTGGCCGTGGAGCGCACCGTGCTGGAGAACATGCGCTCGGCCGCGCCGGGCCTCACCGAGTCCGAGCAGCGAACGGTGCTGGGGTCGTTCCTGTTCTCGGGGGATGATGTGGCCAAGCCGGCCGGGGTGCTGTCCGGCGGGGAGAAAACCAGGCTGGCGCTGGCTCTCCTCGTGGTATCCGGCGCCAACGTGCTGCTGCTTGACGAGCCGACCAACAACCTGGACCCGGCCAGCCGGGCGGAGATCCTCGCCGCCCTGCGCGGATACAAGGGCGCGATCGTTTTGGTCACCCACGATGAAGAGGCGGTTGAAGCCCTTTCACCCGAGAGAGTCATTTTGCTTCCGGACGGGGTAGAGGACGCCTGGAACGAGGATTTCGAGGATCTGGTGTCGCTTGCGTGAGCTTGTCGTCATCCGCCAACGCTTGTAAAAATAATGATCGTTTACCTAAATACGGGTGGCTATTCCGGCGGCGGTGCCTGATCATGGCGAAGGGCGATGTTACGCAGCGGTGACTCTAGCTAACGGGAGGTACATGTGGCCGAGACCCTGAAGAAGGGCACCCGGGTGACGGGCGCGGACCGATCCAAGCTGGCGGCCGACCTCAAGAGCAGGTACGACGCGGGGGAGAGCATTCGCTCTCTCGCGGCCTCGACCGGCCGGTCGTATGGCTTCGTCCATCGGATGCTCAGCGAGTCGGGCGTCAAGCTGCGCGGCCGCGGCGGCGCCACCCGCGGCAAAACCACGTCCAAGCACTGAGCAGGGCCTGCGCGACGGCGGGAGGTTCAGCATGACCGGCAGCCCGGGCGCGTCCGACCGCACAATGCCCGGCGACACTGGGCCCGGCGACACCGGGCCCGGCGACACCGGGCTCAAGCTCGACGTTGACGGCGCCGTCGCCACGGTGAGCCTGAACCGGCCCGAACGGCGCAATGCTGATCACCCCGTCCATGTGGCGCGGTCTCGCGACGATCGGCGACTCATTGCCCCCGCAGGTCCGGGCCGTCGTCGTCCGCGGCGATGGCCCATCCTTCTCGGCCGGGATCGACCTCCGGCTGTTCTCCGCGGAAGGAGTGCCGGGGGAGGGCCCGCTGGCCGACCCGCTGAGCCCGGGCTTCGGGGAGTGGCTGGAAGGACTGCAGGCCGGGTTCCGCTGGCTGCACCGGCCGGACATCATCTCGGTGGCGGCGGTCCGCGGGCACGCCCTCGGCGCCGGGTTCCAGCTGGCCCTGGCCTGCGATCTGCGGGTCCTCGCCGACGACGCGCTACTCTGCATGAAGGAGCCGGCCCTCGGCCTGGTCCCGGACCTTGCGGGGACAAAGCCGCTTGTCGACATCGTGGGCCTGCCGCGGGCGCTCGAGCTCTGCCTCACCACGCGCATGGTCCGCGCGGCCGAGGCACGCGAGCTGCGGCTGGCCGAGAAGGTCGTGCCGGGCGCAGACCTCGACACCGCCGTGGCCGGCCTGGTCGCCGCGCTGCTGGCGCCCGACCCGGCCACCGTCCGCGCCGTAAAGAAGCTGCTCGCCGGGGCCCCCGGGCGTACGCTGGAGGAACAGGCGGCGGCCGAACGGACCGCACAGGCGGCCCTCCAGCGTGAGCGCCGTTCCGGCGGGAGCACGTGAGCTAAACCGGTTCGCTGCGGGCGGACGGCGTGCGGGGCCGCGGCGGGAAGAATTCGCGGCCGGACGGAGGTTTCCGCACGCATGTACGGTGCGCGGGCGAGCATGTCGATGATGAGGTCCTTCCGTCAGGACCCCTCCGTGACGCATCAGAAGCTCAAGAAGGGGACGGTCCGCCGGATCATCTCCTACGCGCGGCCCTACCGGGGCGCGCTGGCCGCCTTCATGGTCACCACCTCGCTGGACGCGCTGATCACGGTGGTTTCCCCGCTGCTGCTGCGGGACATCATCGACAAGGGCATCCTGGGCAGGAACGAGGCGATCGTGATCGGGCTCGCCGGGGCGCTCGCCGCCGTCGCGCTGTTCGACGCCTTTCTCGGCGTGGCCAACCGGTGGTTCTCGGCCCGGATCGGCGAGAGCCTCATCTACGACCTGCGGACGCAGGTGTTCCGGCACGTGCAGCGGCAGCCGATCGCGTTCTTCACCCGGGCCCAGACCGGCTCGCTGGTCAGCAGGCTGAACAGCGACGTGATCGGGGCCCAGCAGGCCATCACGTCCACCATGTCCTCGGTGGTGGCGAACTTCCTGTCCCTGATCGCCATCCTGATCACCATGTTCTACCTCTCCTGGCTGGTCAGCGTCATCGCGCTGGCGCTGATCCCGTTGTTCATCCTGCCGGCCCGCCGGGTCGGCCGCCGGATGCAGCGGCTCACCCGCGAGTCGATGCAGCTCGACGCGGAGATGGGCTCGACCATGACCGAGCGCTTCAACGTGGCGGGCGCGATGCTGGTCAAGCTGTTCGGCCGCCCGGAAGAGGAGGCCGATGTCTTCGCCGGGCGCGCCGCCCGGGTCCGCGACATCGGCGTCACCACCGCCATGTATGGCCAGGTGTTCTTCGTCGCGCTGACCCTGCTCGCGGCCCTGGCCACCGCCGTGGTGTACGGGCTCGGCGGCACCTTGATCATCCGCGGCGTCTTCCAGCTCGGCACGCTCGTCGCCCTCACGGCGCTGCTCGGCCGGGTGTACGGCCCGATCACCGGACTGTCCAACGTCCAGGTCAACGTCATGACGGCGCTGGTCAGCTTCAACCGGGTCTTCGAGGTGCTCGACCTGAAGCCGCTGATCGAGGAGAAGCCCGGCGCGGTCGCCATGCCGCGGACGACGGCCCCGAACGGCTCGGGCGCTGCCCCGGACATCGAGTTCGACCATGTTTCGTTCCGCTACCCGAGCGCCAGCGAGGTCTCCCTGGCGTCGCTGGAGTCGATCGCGCGGCCCGTCCCGGAGCGGACCGGCGCCACCCCGAACGTGCTCAACGGCGTGAGCTTCACCGCGCCGTCCGGCCAGCTGACCGCGCTGGTCGGGCCTTCGGGGGCCGGGAAGACGACGATCACGAACCTGGCGGCCCGGCTGTACGACCCGGACGCCGGCGCGGTCAGGATCGGCGGCTACGACCTGCGGGACGTCACACAGGAGTCCCTGCACGACGCGGTGGGCGTCGTCACGCAGGACGCGCACCTGTTCCACGACACCCTGCGCGCCAACCTGCTGTACGCGCGGCCCACGGCGGCCGAAGCCGAGGTGATCGAGGCGTGCCGCGCCGCGCAGATCTGGGACCTGATCGCCTCGCTGCCGGACGGGCTGGACACGGTGGTCGGCGACCGTGGTTACCGGCTGTCCGGCGGGGAGAAGCAGCGGGTCGCGCTGGCCCGGCTGCTGCTCAAGGCGCCGACCGTGGTCGTCCTGGACGAGGCGACCGCGCACCTGGACTCCGAGTCGGAGGCCGCCGTGCAGCGGGCGCTGAAGACCGCGCTGGCGGGCCGGACCTCCCTGGTCATCGCGCACCGGCTGTCCACCATCAGGGACGCCGACCAGATCCTGGTCATCGACGCGGGCAGGGTCACCGAACGCGGCAGCCACGAGGAGCTGCTGGCTGCGGACGGCCTGTACGCCGAGCTTTACCACACCCAGTTCGCCGCCCAGGAGCGTGCGGCGCCCGCAGCGCCCTAGGTTCAGCACACCGGACGGCACCCGGCCACGTCCGTTCGGGGGAATTCCGCGGCCTAGCGTCAGCCTGGGCCCGTCAGCGGACGCCGGATAGGGCGTAGCCGACGCGGCGGAGTTCCTCGCCCGCGATCTTTTCCACGTCGGCGGCCTGATCGGGCGACAGCGCCCGCCGCCAGCCGCCCGAGCTGATGGACGGCGTCTCCGCCGGCTCACGCATCTGCCCGGGCGGCAGCGAGAGGCCCACGAAATCGGAGATCGCCGACGCGGTGGCGGCGGGCCGCTCGATCAGCGTCTCGTAGCGCACCGTGATCAGCTGTTCGGCGGGCAGGCTGCGCCGGAGCCGGGCCGCCAGCCGGACCGCTCCCCGCCAGCGCATCGCGCACTTGCCGGCGGGCGACAGGCCGGCCCAGATGTCCCGGTCCCCTTCGGTCTCGACGCCGAAGAACGGGTTGGGGAACTCGGAGTCGATGGTGGCGAAGCTCGGCTTGAACCAGGACAGGACGGCCGGATCCCGCAGCATGCACGCGGCCACGTCGCGGCCGTCCCGGATGAACTGCACGATCCGCGCGTCCGGAAAGGCGCCGGTCAGCGCCTCGGCGCAGTAGGCCAGGTCGGGGCTCGCGTCGCCGTACAGGCGCAGGCCACGCTCGGTCGCGCACGGCCCGATGCCGGCCCTGAGCCCGGCCGCCTCCCGGCACTCCGGCACGCACTCCATGCAGCCGTGCGGGGTGATCCGCCAGCCCTGGCCGAACGCGTCCCGCAGCACGGACGCAGCCGCCTCACCTCGGCCATCGTGGATCGAGGGCCGGCGGGCGAAGGCGTAGATCACGCGCAGCACGCTGGACTGGCCGATCGTCAGGTGCACCCCGTCGGCCCGCTTCAGCGCGCGGGCCAGCAGGTGCGTGCCGGAGTGCGGCGCGCCGATGATGAACACCGGCTGCTGCACTTTGCGGCCGTTGACGATGAGAATGTGGCGTGCTGATCGCATCGTGCTACCAGTCTGAGAAATCACCGCCGAAAGCCATGCGGCGCGGCGATGATGCGTGGCGTGATCCTCGGTGCCGGGGGCGGCCTGGGCGGGCGAAGGGGCGGACGGCCTGCGGATTGCTTCTGGTCAGCCTCTCATGTGGTTATCCTCCCAGGGGCGCATACCGGAAGCGGCGTCGCCGCATAGGCTGGGTTCATGCGGGCGCTACGCGGGGTAGTACGCGGGCAACTACGCGGACTGGCCGACATGCGGGCGGTTACCGCCATGGCCGTGATCGCGGCGGCGGTGCTGGGCTCCGCCGGATGCGCCAAGTTCGACGCGGCGCTGGGGAAGCAGGAACTGGTGGTGGCGTTCCGGCCCGGTACGTCCCAGGCCGCGATGATGAAGGCGCGGTCCGCGTGCTCGAACCTGCCCCACGCCGCCCCGGAGCCGATGCCGACCAGCTCCAGCGCCACGAGCGGCGTCTATGACGTGCGGTTCCGCATCGACCACGCATCCGACGCGGACATCGCCCGGCTCACGCAGTGCCTGTCGCAGTTCCGGTCCGTGCAGGGCGTCAACGTGGAGCAGGAGGGCGGCGACTGAGCACCGCCCCGGTGCACGTGCGTCCGGACGGGCTGCGCGCCTGCTGATCTCCCTATGCGGAGGGACTCGTGTAGTACTATCCACGCAATACCTATTAACCAGATAGAAAAAGAGACTAATGCGGAGACCAGTTTTTGGCGCCAGTATTGGCGCGGTCGTGGTGGGGGCGCTTATTCTGGCGGGCTGCGGATCGTCCAGCTCTTCTAGCTCCGCGAGTTCGAGCGGTTCCAGTAGCTCCGGCTCCGGCAGCGCACCCGTGACCGTGCGGCTCGGATTGCTGGCCAATATCACGCATGCGCCCGCGCTCGTCGGCATTCAGCAGGGCTTTTTCAGCAAGAACCTCGGCAGCGCCGGCAAGCTGACCACGACGGTGTACAACAGCGGGACCCAGGAGACCACGGCCATTCTCGCCGGGCAGCTCGACGCCGCCTACGTCGGCCCGAACCCCGCCATCAACGCGTTCCAGAAGTCCGGCGGCACCGCCATCAAGATCATTTCGGGGGCTGCGACCGGAGGTGCGTCGGTCGTCGTCAAGTCCGGGATTACCAGCGCTTCCGGCCTCAAAGGAAAGGTCGTCGCCACGCCATCACTGGGCAACACCCAGGACGTGGCGGTGCGTTACTGGCTCAAGCAGAACGGCCTGGCCACCACGACGACCGGCGGGGGAGACGTCACCATCAAGCCGACCAACCCCAACTCGGCCGCGGTGCTGCAGTTCCAGTCTGGCCAGATCGCCGGGGCCTCCATGCCGTCGCCGTACGACGTCGAGATGGTCCAGGACGGCGGCAAGGTCCTGTTCACCGAGCCGGGCGTCACGACCGTCCTGGTGGTGACGCAGCCGTTCCTGAAGGCCCACCCGGGACAAGTCAGCGACCTGCTCAAGGGGCAGATCGAGGCCAACGATTACATCGCCAAGGACCCGAGCGCCGCCCAGGCCGCGGCCAACACCGAACTGACCGCGCTGACCGGCAAGGGCATCAAGTCCAGCGTGCTGCCGGCGGCCTTCAAGCAGATCACCTTCACCAACGACCCCGATGCGTCGTCGCTGTCGACCGACGCCCAGCAGGCCAAGGCAGTCGGGCTGCTGACGTCAACCAACCTCACCGGCATCTTCGACCTCGGGCCGCTCAATCAGTTGCTGACGGCGGCCGGCCAGCCGCAAGTCAATTCATGAGGTGAACCGATGAGCCCGACCGACCAGCCCATCACGCTCAACGGGCAAGCGCCGCGTACATCACCCGCTCCGGCCGGCGTCACGGGTCCCGCGGGCGGCGCGGAAGATCTCCGGCCCGGCCGGGAGGGCACCGCCGTGGCCGCGATCCAGATCACCGACGTCACCAAGGCGTTCGGCAAGGGACGGTCCGCGACGGTAGCCCTCGACGGGGTGTCGCTGTCGGTCGCCCCGGGTGAGTTCGTCTGCCTGATCGGTGCGTCCGGCTGCGGCAAGAGCACCCTGCTGTCGCTGGTCGCGGGCCTGGAGGCACCGACGAGCGGCACGGTATCCAGCGGCGGCCGCCGGGTCGCCTTCATGTTCCAGGAGCCCGCGCTGTTCCCGTGGTTCACGGCCGCGCAGAACGTCGCGCTCCCGCTGAAGGCCAACGGCGTGGGCCGCCGCGAGCGGCGGGAGCGGGTCCGGGACCTACTGGAATCGGTGCATCTGGGCGGGTTCGCCGAAAAGCGGCCGCACGAGCTGTCCGGCGGAATGCGCCAGCGCGTGGCCCTGGCCCGGGCGCTGGCCCAGGACGCCGAGGTGCTGCTGATGGACGAGCCGTTCGGTGCCCTGGACGCGATGACCCGCGACCTGCTGCACGAACTGCTCGAGGGCATCTGGCGGCGGCAGGGCTTCAGCGTGCTGTTCGTGACGCACGAGGTACGCGAAGCCGTCCGCCTCGGTGACCGGGTCGTGCTGCTGAGCAGCCGCCCCGGGCGCGTTCTGGAAGAGTTCGACATCGGCATCGAGCGGCCCCGCGGCATCGACTCCGGCCAGACCGTCGAGCGGGCCATGCAGATCAAGGCCCAGCTGAACGAGGAAGTCATGCGGCATGTCGGCTGACACTGAGCAGGCGGCCGCGCTCACCGGCCTGGACAACCTGGAAAGAGGCCCCGCCGGTCCCGCGAAGCGAAGCCCCGGCGAGGTGGGCGGCAGAATCTGGCGCGCGCTGTGGCCCAAGGTGCTCGCGGTCGCGATCGTGCTCGCCCTGTGGCAGCTCGTCTACGCGGCGAAGGTGAAGCCACATGACATCCTGCCCGGGCCGGGCCAGGTGTTCCCGGACCTGTGGAGCCAGCTCACCCACGGGCAGCTCTGGCACGCCATCGGGACGACGTTGCGCCGCGCGGTCATCGGTTTCGCGCTGGCCCTCATCATCGGGACCCTCGTCGGCCTGCTCGTCGCGCGCGTTCCCCCGGTGCGCGCCGCGGTCGGATCGATGATCACCGGTTTGCAGACCATCCCGTCGGTCGTCTGGATCCCCTTCGCGATCATCCTGTTCGGCAACAACACGCCCGCCATCTTGTTCATGGTCATCATCACCGCGGCCCCGTCGATCGCCAACGGGCTCATCTCCGGCGTCGACTTCACGCCGCCGCTGCTGATGCGCGCGGGCAAGAGCATGGGATTGCGCCGGTTCGGGCTGTACCGAGAACCTGGTCCTGCCGGCGGCGCTGCCCCCCTACGTCGCCGGGCTGAAACAGGGCTGGGCGTTCGCGTGGCACGGCCTGTTCGCCGGTGAACTGCTGGTCATCGTGCCCAACTCGCCGTCCCTCGGCGTCCTGCTCTCCTCCGACCAGGACCAGACCGACATGGTGGGCGTGATCTCGATCATGATCGTGATCCTCGCGCTCGGCATCACGGTCGACATCCTGTTCAATAGGCTGAACGAATCGATCCGCCGGCGCCGCGGGCTATCGGCGTCCCCGCCCGCCGCACGGGGCTGGCGGCTGGGCACCGGAGTGGCCCGCTAGCGGTCCTACCGGTCGGGGTGGCCCGCCAGGCCCGCACCTACCACGGTGAAGGCCCCATGTGGGATGCGCCCGCCGGCGTCCTGCGCTGGGTCGACATGCTCAACGGTGACACCCTCACCCTCACCCCGGCCGGGCACATCGACCGGCTGCACGTCGGCACCATCGCGGCCGCGATGCGGTCCCGGGCGGCGGGCGGCCTGGTGGTGGCCGTCGAGCACGGCTTCGTACTGATCGACGGCGCCGGGCAGATCGGCCCGGAGCAGGTCGCGTTCACCGATCCCGTGGTGCGGATGAACGAACGCGGTGTGGACCGGCAAGGCCGGTTCTTCTGCGGGTCGATGAGCTACGACAAGACCAGCCCGCGCGGTGCGTTCTACCGGTATGACCCCAGCGGCGCCATATCCCACGTCTTCGGGGACGTGACGATCTCCAACGGTTCCGGCTAGCGGAGGCGCCAGATGACCGAAGGCCACCGGCCGTCCCGGCTTCCGCGCCGGCGGCCAGTGACGCAACCGGCGGCGGTACTCGCAGGTATCGTAGCCGTGCTGATGGCCGTGGCGGCCTGCACGTCGTCGAGGACGGCGGCCGGCCAGGCGACGGGCACCGCACCGGCGCCGGCCGCCCCCGCCACCTCCTCGGCGGCCGCCCCGTCGGCCGCGGTCACGTCGGCCCGGCCGGCCGGGCAGGACGCGGACTGGCCGACCTACGATCGAACCGCCGACCGCAGCGGGGTCTCCATCAGCTCACCCGCGCCCGCTACGCCGCGGCGATCGTGGACGACAGCAGTCGACGGTGCGGTGTTCGCCCAGCCGCTGGTCGTCGGTTCCGAGGTGATCGTCGCCACTGAAAACAACACCGTCTACGCTCTGGACGAATCGACGGGCGCGGTGCGCTGGTCGCGGCATCTGGCGTCCCCGGTCCCGGCCGGGCTGCCGTGCGGCAACGTCGATCCGTCGGGTATCACGGGCACGCCGGTAGCCGACGTGACCAGCGGACGGCTGTGGGTCGTCACGTTCACCGGTCAGCCGGCCTACCGGCATACCCTGTGGGAGCTCGACGTGGCCACGGGCGTCTTCTCCTGCTACGACAGTCTTCGCGCCGTGCAGATCACATCCGGGCGGAACGGAGCCGCGCCCGGGCTCCACGTCCGCTGGTCGTTGACCGGCCTCAGCCCGGGGCCTCCGATCATCGCCGGTGGTGTGGTCTGGGATGTCGGCCGGAAAGGCACCCTGTGGTACGCGCCAGGATTCGGTCAGAACACTTCCGAAATCATGCAGCGGACCGATCCGCCGCCGTAGGTCTCAATGGTCTCCACGTCGCCGACCAGGATCTCGCTGGACTTTTCAATCTCCGTCTTCTGGCCGTCGGTCAGCGCTTTGAAGGTTGAGCGGGTCATCAGGGTGTAGCGCTTGCCACCCGAGCCTTCGAGTTCGATCTCGTTGCCGGCGAAGTTGTCGATCTCCCTCCCGGAGACATCGATGATCTGCTTGCCGCTTTCGGTGAGCTCATCGACCACCAGCTGGCGTTCGGCCGGATCGTCGATCGAAGACAGGCATACCACCGCGAACTTCTCTCCCATCGCCATCATCACGTTGGTGTGGTAGATCGCGACCCGCTTTTCGCGGTAGTTCTGGAAGCCGTGGAAGGGCACCGGCTTGAAGCCGAAGTCCGAGCAGAACTGGCGGAACAGCCCCTCGTCGGCGCGCTCGGACAGGCAACAGTAGGCCTTCTTGCTGGCGCGGTCGAGCACCATGGCGCCGGTTCCCTCCAGATAGCGCTTGTCCTTCTCGTGCTTGGTGTAGTCGTAAATCTCCAAGGTGTCCCTGCCGACAATTTCCACCAGGCTGCCCAGGAACTTCGTGCGCTCATGGCGACGGTCCTCGGCGAACATCGGGCACAGCACCAACTTGCCGTCTTCGAGTGAGACGAACCAGTTGTTGGGGAAGATGCTGTCGGGTGTGGCGAATACCGAATCGTCGTCCTGGATCACGTGCACGGTGATGCCTTTGCCACGCAGCTTGTCGACGAAGCCATCGAACTCGATGAGGGCCTTTGCTTCGACGATGTCGTGCTTTTCGCCGAGGTCATTCTGGAAGAAGTCATTGGCAGCGGTCTGGGTGTTGAAGCAGAACGCGATCGGGCGCACCATGACTATCGAGTTGGTGATCTGCTTGGCCATGTTCCTTACTCGTTTCTTTGCTCGGCTCGGGCATCACGGGTCAGCGTCGTTTCGCAGATTACGTGGCCCGGAGATGGAATCGAGGCCGCTGCCCATGCGGTTTCGGTCATGATCTCGGCGCCTGAGGAAGCGATCCACCACGCTTTCAAGGCCAGCGCGTACGCCGGGCTGCCGAGCTGAGGGCGGGGACCGCAGTGAGGCGGTGGGTGCCGGTGTAGGCGTTCATCGAGGTGCCGCGCAGGAAGCCGACCAGGGTCAGGCCGGCCTCCTCGGCCAGGCCGACGGCCAGCGACGAGGGCGCGGACACCGCGGCCAGGACCGGGATGCCGGCCATGTAGGCCTTCTGCAAGAGTTCGAAGGAGGCGCGCCCGCTAACTAGCAAGATGTGACCGGCCAGCGGGAGGCGCCCCTCGCGGAGCGCCCAGCCGACGACTTTATCCACCGCGTTGTGCCGGCCCACGTCCTCGCGCAGCACCAGCAGCGTGCCGTCCGGGGTGAACAATCCGGCCGCGTGCAGCCCGCCGGTACTGGCGAAGACCCGCTGGGCGTCCCGCAAGCGGTCCGGCAGCGACGCGAGCACCTCGGGGGAGACCTGCACGGCGTCGGCGGCAACGTCATAGCGCGAGGTGACGCGGATCGCCTCAATGCTTTCCTTCCCGCAGACCCCGCAGGCGCTGGTGGTGAGGAAGTTCCGCTGCGACCGGCGGGCATCGGCGGCCCGCTCCACGTCGTGGGCCAGCGGGAGCGCGGCCGGCTCGAGTGTGACGTCGGCGACGTTCTCGTCGCACATGCGGATCTGCCGGAGGTCAACCGCGGGCTGAAGCAGGCCCTCACCGAACAGGAAGCCGGCGGCCAGGTCGATATCGTCGCCGGGCGTGCGCATGGTCACAGTCAGCGGGGTCCCGCCGATCCGGATCTCCAGCGGCTCCTCGACCGCGAGCAGGTCTGCCCGGTGCCCGGACGACCCGGGCAGTGAAATCCGCAGTACCCGCCGCCGTTCGGTCCTGGTCGCCACATTTCGATGCTAGCCCGGGGGGGCGACCCCCCTGGAACCCCCCGCTGCGCTCCGCGCCCCGCTGTGGTAACCGGTATGAGCGCCTCGCCGTAACCTGCGCCGGGTACTCGCAGGGCGGGTGTCCGTCCTGGTAGGTCCGTTCGGGACAAAAAACGTCCGCAGCCCCGGGGTGGGACTGCGGACGTTCTGTGGTGCTGATCTAGCTGGCGAAGTCCAGCAGCGGCTGGGCGCGGCTGGGGTGGCGCAGCTTGGATAGCGACTGCTTCTCCAGCTGACGGATCCGCTCCCGGGTCAGGCCCAGGGCCCGGCCGATCTCGTCGAGCGTGTGCGGGTTCCCGTCGTACAGCCCGAACCGCATCGACATGATCGTGGCCTCGCGCGGCGTCAGCGCGTCGAGCGCACTGCGCAGCTGCTCGGCCATCAGCTGACGGTCGACCATCTCGGAAGCTTCCGGGGCGTCGACGTCCTCGATGAGGTCGCCGATGCTGGTCTCCCCGTCCTCGCCGATCGTGGAGTCCAGGCTGATCGGCTGGCGGCTGGTCCGGAGCAGTTCCTCGATCTGGTCCGGGGTGCGGTCCAGTTCGACGGCCAGCTCCTCCGGCGTCGGCTCCCGGCCGAGACGCTGGTGCATGTCGCGCTCGACGCGGCTCAGCTTGCTGAGCATCTCGAGCACGTGCACCGGCAGCCGGATGGTCCGGGCCGAATCCGCGAAGCCACGCTGAATGGCCTGGCGGAATCCACCACATGGCGTAGGTGGAGAACTTGTAGCCCTTGGTGTAGTCGAACTTCTCGACGGCCCGGATCAGGCCGAGGTTGCCCTCCTGCACCACGTCGAGCAGCGAAAGGCCACGGTCGGTGTATTTCTTGGCCACCGACACGACCAGCCGCAGGTTGGCCTCCAGCATGTGGGCCTTGGCGCGCCGGCCGTCCTCGGCCACCGCCTCCAGATCCCGCCGGAAGTCCTCGCTCAGGCCCGGCTCGGTGTCCAGCTTGTGCTCAGCGAACAGGCCGGCCTCGATCCGCTTGGCCAGGTCGACTTCCTGCTCGGCGGTGAGCAGGCTGGTCCGGCCAATCGACTTGAGGTACGTGTGCACCGAGTCGCCCATCGCGGGCGTCTGGTCGTCGAGGTCAACCTCGGCCAGCGCCACCGCCTCGGCTTCGATGGCCCCATCGTCGGCCACTGCCACTGCCGATGCCACTGCGTCCTCGGCGCCATCGGCCTCCTTGCCGCCATCGCTCCCGGTGGGAGCGGCACCGTCTGCGGTCTTAGCCGCGCCGGTCTTGGCGCGGCTGGCCTTGGCCGTGCTGGCCTTGGCCGTAGCGGCCTTGTCTGTGCGCTTGCCCTTGGCGGCCTCCTGGCGCTCATTGGCCAGGCGCACGCCCGCATCGGTGAGCTCGCGCAGGATGGAACGTCCCTCGGCCGGGGCGATGCCCGCCCGCTCGAAGGCGGTCCGAAGCTCGGAGAGGGACAGGTGACCCTGGCTGCGCCCTCGCTGGATCAGGTCGTCCACGCGCGCAGTGCTTACCTCACCGTCCCCGACCGGTGTGGCGATTGCGGTCCGCGGCATGCGACACCTCCCTCCTTCTCCTCTTGACACGGGCACGACAGGCGTGCCGTTCACAGACGCCCGAGGCGTCCTCGTCTAGGGGACCCGGCGCTGCGCTGCGGCGTGCGCCCGGGCACTATCTACTAACGTTTTCGGCCGGGGATTGTTCCCGCCGGAGAACTTCGAGATCAGGTTTGCCGCTCGGCAGCATCGGCATAGCGTCCAGCAGAACCAGTTCCCGGGGAGCAGCGTAACGTGGCAGGCGCTCGCGCACATGCCGAGACAGCAGATCCAGAGTCGGCGGCTGGGCGGAATTGTCCGGGATAATCACCGCAGTCACCCGCTCGCCCCATTCCGCGTCAGGCCGACCGATAACCACAGCTTCCCGCACTCCAGGGCATGTCTCAAGCACCGACGCGACCTCCCCGGCGACCACCTTTTTCCCGCCGGTGTTGATCACGTCATCCGCGCGCCCGCGCACCGTGAGCTGCCCGGCCGCATCGACGGCGCCCAGGTCGGAGGTGACGAACCCGCCGCCGTCCAGTGCGGCCGCGGACAGGTCCGGGCGCAGCCGGTAGCCGGAGAACAGCACCGGCCCGCTGATCCGGATCCGGCCGTCGCCCCCGGGCGTCACCGATACCCCGTCCAGCGGGAGGCCGTCGTAGACGCAGCCGCCGCAGGTCTCGGTCATCCCGTATGTCGTGACGACCGGAATGCCCGTCTCCTGGGCCCGGCCGATCAGTTCCCCGGACGCGGCGGCGCCGCCCAGCAGCACCGATGTGAAGTTATCGGCCCAGGTGGCGGGCCTGCCCGCGTCCCTGCCCGCGTCCGTGCCCGCGTCCCTGCCCGGGCCGGCGAGCAGGCGCCGGAGCTGGGTCGGGACGATGGAAACGTGAGCGCAGCCGGAGTCTTCCAGGACCGCCGGGTCCAGCCGGCCGGCGATCACCGGCTCCGTGCCGGCGACGAGCGAGCGCACCAGCACCTGGATGCCGGCGATGTGCGTGGCGGGCAGGCAGAGCAGCCACCGGTCACCCGGTACCGCCCCGACCCGGGCCAGCGACGCGCGCGCCGAGTGCGTCAGGGCGGACGCGCTGAGTTCCACGCCCTTGGGCTGGCCGGTCGAGCCGGATGTGGCCATCACCACAGCGGTCTGTTCGCTGACCGGGATCCCCCGGGCCCGCTGAGGCCGGCGGCTGAGACCGTCCGGTGTCTCCACCGCGGACGGTGCGAACGCGTCCAGGATGCGCGCCAGCCGCTCCGGCGGAAGGTCGGCCCCCAGCGGGAGGATCGCCGGCCCGCTGCCGTCCAGGGCCGCCGCGAGCCGTTCCAGCATCCGCCCGCCCGCCGCGGGGGGGAGGACAACCGCATGCAAAGGACGTTCTACCACGCACGTAAGGTTAGATCCTGCTGGAACGGCCCCGGTCTCCCGGTGACGGCGATCCCGGTGAGCGGGACCAAACGGTGACGAAGCTCTCACCGTGACGGGTTCTCAAGGTGGAGGGTGCGCGCGTGGTCGCAGAGCAGCAGGCGGGCCAGGATTCCCCCGATCCCGGGCGCTTCGCACGCCAGCCGTGACGGCATTTCCGGACCGGGAGACCGTCCTCGGGTCGCTGCGCGCGTTCGCGATCCCGATGACCACGAAGTTCCGTGGCATCACCGTCCGCGAAGGCGCGCTGGTTCAGGGCCCGGCCGGGTGGGGCGAGTTCTCGCCGTTCGCCGAGTACGGCCCGCGGGAAAGCGCCCGCTGGCTGGCCAGTGCGCTGGAGGCCGCGACGGCCGGCTGGCCCGCCCCCGTCCGCCACCTGGTTCCGGTCAACGTGACGGTGCCCGCCGTTCCCGCCGGGCGGGCGCACGAGATCGCCGCGTCGTCCGGCTGCCGTACGGCCAAGGTCAAGGTGGCCGAACAGGGCCGGCCGGACGCCGACGACATCGCGCGGGTCGAGGCTGTCCGGGACGCCCTCGGGCCGGACGGCAAGGTACGGATCGATGTGAACGGCCGGTGGGACGTCGCCCACGCCGCCCGCATGCTGGCCGAACTGGACCGTTTCGGCCTCGAATACGCGGAACAGCCGTGCGCGACGCTGGCCGAAATGGCCGAGTTGCGCCGGGCCGTGCGGGTGCCGCTCGCCGCTGACGAGTCGATCCGCCGCGCCGAAGACCCGCTGCGGGTCCGGGCGGCCGGCGCCGCCGACATCGTGGTCCTCAAGGTGCAGCCGCTCGGCGGGGTGCGGGCCGCTCTGCGGATCGCCGAGGCATGCGGCCTCCCGGTCGTCGTGTCCAGCGCGGTTGACAGCTCCGTCGGGCTGGCCGCCGGGCTGGCGCTGGCCGCGGCGCTGCCGGAACTTCCGTACGCTTGCGGGCTGGGCACCATGAGCCTGCTAACGGGGGATGTCACCGCTGCCCCGCTGGTCCCGGCGGGGGGCTCCCTTCGGGTGCGGCGGCCGCCCGTCTCGGCCGCGGAGCTGGTGCGGTGGGAGGTGGACCCGGAACCGTGGCGGGACCGCGCGGCGGCCGCCGCGAAATTCCTCGGTGAGGTCACTCGCTGGGGCGCGTGGTGAACCCGTCGACGGCCCTCGCCGTCACTCTTGCCGACGAGCTGGTCCGCTGCGGAATGACCGACGCGGTGCTCGCGCCGGGGTCCCGGAGCGCACCGCTGGCGATGGAACTTTTCGCCCGGGCGCAGCGGGGGGACGTGCGGCTGCACGTCCGCATCGACGAGCGCTCGGCGGCGTTCCTCGCCCTGGGCCTGGCCAAGGCCAGCCACCGGCCCGTGTGCGTGGTCTGCACGTCCGGGACGGCGGCGGCCAGCTTCCATCCCGCGGTGATCGAGGCCAGCGAGTCGTGCGTGCCGCTGCTGGTGCTCACCGCGGACCGGCCGCCCGAACTGCGCGGGACCGGCGCTAACCAGGCCATCGACCAGATCAAGCTGTACGGCGACGCGGTCCGCTGGTTCTGCGAGGTTGGCGTGCCGGAAGCGCAGCCGGGCATGGCGGGGTACTGGCGGTCACTGGCCTGCCGGGCCTGGGGTCTCGCGGCGGGCACCGCGGGTGGCCCGGCCGGTCCCGTCCACCTGAACATGGCGTTCCGCGACCCGCTCGTCCCGGACCGGCCGGTGCCCGGCGGCAACGGCGACAGCGGAGGGTGGCCCGAACCGCTGGCGGGCCGCCTGGGCGGCGCAGCATGGACCACGTTCGGCGGGGCGCGGACCGCAGCGCCGCTGGAGTTGCCGTGGATCGAGCGCGGCCTGGTCGTCTGCGGTGACGATGACGACGACGCCGGATCGCTTGGTGAACTGGCCGAGGCCGCCGGCTGGCCCGTCCTGGCCGAACCGTCCTCCGGCGCCCGCCGCGGCCGCAACGCGCTGTCCGCCTACGAGTACCTGCTCGGCTCGCCCGAATTCATGAGCACGCACCGGCCGGACGTCATCGTCTCCGCGGGGCGCCCCGGCCTGTCCCGCCAGCAGACCAGCCTGTTCAAACTTCCGCCGTCGCGCCACATCGTCATCACCGGGCAGCCCGGCCGGTGGGACGATCCGTCGCGTACCGCCTCGGACGTGGCCCCGGCTATCCGCCTGGCCGACCGCGCGGAGCCCAACGGGCACGCCGGACGGAGCGGGCCGGGCACCGGCTGGCTGGAATCGTGGCTGCGGGCGGATGCGGCGGCCCGCCGCGCCGCCGACGAGATCCTGGACGCCGGCGACGCCCTGAGCGAACCGCGGCTGGCCCGGGACCTCGGGGCCGCGCTCCCCGACGGCGCCCTGCTGTGGGCGGCGTCCAGCCTGCCCATCCGCGACCTGGACCACCACATGACGCCACGCGCTGGGATCCGTGTCCTGGCCAGCCGCGGCGCCAGCGGCATCGACGGCACCACCTCGGCGGCGATCGGCGCGGCCCTGGCCCACCAGGCGGCAGGCGGCGGACCGGCCTTCGCCCTCCTGGGGGACCTGGCGTTCCTGCACGACGCGCCCGGGCTGATCCTCGGCCCGGGTGAGCCCGCCCCCGACCTGTGCCTGATCGTGGTCAACAACGACGGCGGCGGAATTTTCTCCCTGCTGGAGCAGGCGGCCTTCGCCGGGCGGCCGGCCCGTTCGAGCGCGTCTTCGGCACGCCGCACGGAGCCGATCTGGGGCAGCTGGCCGTGGCGGCCGGACTGCCGTACACCCGCCTGCAGCGCATCCACGACCTGCCCGCGGCCCTGGCCGGATCCGGGCTCCGGGTAGTGGAGGCCCGTACCGACCGGGAGGCCGGCGCGGCTCTGCGGACCCGCCTGCAGCAAGCCGCCTCCGCAGCCGCCGCCTCCGCCGCCTCCGCAGCGGCCGCCCCGGAAGCCACCCGCACCGCGCGCTAACCCGCCTCGGGAACCGCTGCGCGGCTACCGCCCGCTCCGCGAACCCGTCCCTGCAGATCAGCCGTCCAGGACGGTCAGGTCCAGCCGGCCGAGGCGGTCGGGGTCGGCGAGGACGTCGATCTCGACGATCTTGTCGCCCCGGATCGTCATGCCCAGCACCGATATCGGCTGTCCGTGCGGGGCGGCGATGAGTCCGGGCGTGCCGTTGACCAGCACCGGTCGTGCGAACCGCGCGAACCGGGCGAAGCCAAGCGCCTGCCCGGCCACCGCCCGCGATCCGCGCACCAGCCGCGACGGGCCCAACGGCCCGGCACCGGCGTCGGCGCGCAGCACCACATCGGGGTCGAGCACGGCGAGCAGGGCGCCGAAGTCCCCCTCGCGTGCCGCCGCGAGGAAGGCATCGACGATCTCCCGCTGGCGGGCGAGGTCGGCGTCCGGAGCGGGCGCGGCACCGCCCAGCCGCCGGCGGGCGCGGCTAGCCAGCTGCTTGGCCGCGGCCGGTGAACGGTCCAGGATTCGCGCGATCTCCTCGAACGGCACCGCGAAGACGTCGTGCAACACGAACGCGAGCCGCTCGGTGGGGGACAGGGTGTCCAGCACCACGAGCAGCGCGAGCCCGACCGAGTCGGCCAGCAGGGCCTGCTGTTCGGGCCCGGGGCCGGCGGCGGGGCTGACGATCGGGTCCGGCAGGTGGAGCGGGTCCTCGCGGCGCGTAGCCCGGGCGCGCAGCATGTCCAGGCAGACCCGAGCCGCGACCGTCGTCAGCCACCCGCCCAGGTTCTGCACGCCGTTTACGTCCGACCGGGCCAGCCGCAGCCACGTCTCCTGCACGGCGTCGTCGGCGTCGGCCAGTGAGCCGAGCATCCGGTACGCCACCGCCCGCAGATGGGCGCGGTGCGCCTCGAAGCTGCGGGCCAGCCACTCGCTCTCGTCCATTGTTACCTTCCTTCGCCGCCGCCCGTCATATGAATGTCGGACCGAACCCGGTCGAGGTAACAGATCCAGTAACAGATCCAGAGGAGCACAGCTCATGCAAGCACGGATGACCGACCCAACGATGGTCCCGCTGGACGCGGGCGGGCAGCCGGCCCCGGGCGTCAGGGCGCAGACTCTGGCCTGGCAAGGGCTAGCGAACCGGATCGTGCGGGGTCTCCTGCGGACACCGCTGGTGTGCCGCCTCGCGGGCAAGCGGCTGATCACGGTGTACGCGGTGGGCCGCAAGTCTGGGCGGCACTACACCATCCCGGTCGCCTACACCCGTCATGACGGGAGCCTGCTGATCGGTACGCCGTTTGCGTGGGGACGCAACCTGCGCACCGGCGAGCCGGTGGATATCCGGCTCAGGGGCAAGCGGCGACCGGCCGAGGTTCACGTCCGCACCGACGAGGCCGGCGTTGCCGAGCTGTACGGCGTCATGGCGCGCGACAACCACAGCTTCGCTAAGTTCAACCGGATCGGCTTCGACCCGGCCGGCACCCCGGATCCCGCCGACCTGCACCTGGCCTGGGCCGCAGGCGCCCGGGCCATCCGCCTGACGCCGCGCTGACCCAGGGCCCGGCCCCGGGGCAAGGGCGTGCCCGCGAGCGGGCACCGTCGCGCAGCGGCAGGCCAGTGAAACCGGATGCCCCGGCACGCTAACCCTTGGAGTGACTGGCGCATCGGGAGGAACTTGACCTCGGTCTCGGCCACCTCGGCGACCGGGTCCGAGCCCGCCACGATGCCGCAGCCGGCGAACAGCCGGGCCCGGCGGCCGTCCAGTTCGGCACAGCGCAGCGCGATCCCGAACTCCCCGTTGCCGTCCGCGTCCATCCAGCCGACCGGCCCGGCGTACCGGCCCCGCTCCATGTGCTCCAGTTCGCGGATCAGTTCCAGCGCCGTTTCGGCTGGCGTTCCGCACACCGCCGCGGGTGGGTGCAGCGCTCCGGCCAGCGATAGCACCGAACGGTCCCGGCCGAGAGTGCCCCGGACGGAGGTGCCCAGGTGGTGCACGTTGGCCAGCTTGAGCAGCGAGGGGCGGGACGGAATGTCGAGCTCGGCGCACAGCGGGGCGAGCGCGTCCCGCACCGAGGCGACCGCGTAGGCGTGCTCCTCGGTGTTCTTGGCCGAGGCGAGCAGGGCGGCGCCGAGCGCGGCGTCTTCGGCGGGCTGGGTGCCCCGGGGCGAGGTCCCGCCCAGGATCAGCGCCGTGACCTCGCTGCCCTGCCGCCGGACCAGAAGTTCGGGGGTAGCGCCGACCAGGTTCGCGCACGAGAACGTGAAGCAGTCCGGGTACCGGGCAGCCAGTCGGCGCAGCAGGACGCGCGCGTCGATCGGGCCGGCCGCGGTCGCGAACACGTCGCGGGCCAGCACGACCTTGCGCACGGCCCCGGCGGAGATCCGGCTGACCGCGACCGCGACGGCGTGCGCCCATTCCGGTGCGGTCAGGCTTCCGTCGTGCCAGCGCAGGCCAGGCGAGGCGGCGCCCGCGTCGGCCAGATCACCCGGATTAGCCGGCGCACCGAAGCCAGCCGGCGCACCCGGGTAGGCCGGCACCGCCGCATCATCGCTGTCGCCGAGCCCATGGCCGCGCGACTCATCGCCGCCTCGGCGCTCACCACTGCTGCCGGGCTCACGGCCGTCGGAGATGGTGGTGAGCCAGGCCTGCCCGGACGGGTCGCGGCCGAGGATGGTCCGCGGCACGATCAGCACGGAGCCATCGGAGGCGGGGTCGAAGGTGAAGCTGCCGAACGCCACCGGGCCGGTGCCGGGCCGCCGGACCTGGTCCTCGGTCACGGCCCCCTCGAACAGGGTGCGCAGCCATTTCTCCCCGGCGGTGAAGCGGTCCTCACCGGCGGGCAGCGTGATCCGTGCGACTTCGCCCCAGCCCACCAGCCCGGATCCCTGCCGCACCCAGGCCAGCGCCGAGGCGGGCAGGGACGCGGGCGACGACGCGGGCGGAATGCGGGCCAGCAGGTTGCCAGGGTCGGCGATGGGCACGGTGCGGGCCGTGAGGCCTCCGGGCTCCGGTGCGGGCCGCCCGGGTCCCGGGTTCGGCTCGCCGGGCGTCACATCATTCCCGTCGGGTGTCACGGCAGTCGATTTTACGGCAGTGCGTGCAACGGAACGTTTGTGCCACCCGCGCGGAGCCCGGGCGGCGGTCTGGTTTCCCGTCACAGGAGGCTGAGCTGCATGGGCGCCTCCTTCCCGGCCTCGCGCGCCGTCGCCTCCCGGGCTGGCTGCGCTCCCGGGACGGGCCGCCGGATGGGGCCGATGCCCCGGCGGGCGCCGACCGAACGGGCCCCGGCGGGCGTGGTCGCGCCGACGCCGTAGCGCTGGGCGAGTTCGCGGACCCGCCCGCTGATCTCCGCCTGGTAATCCTTCGGCGGGTAGGAGCCCCGCCCGTACAGGGCGCGGTAGCGGGGGAGCAGCGCGGGATGGTTCCCGGTCAGCCACCGCAGGTACCAGTCCCGCGTCCCGGGCCGCAGGTGCAGCACGATCGGGGTGACGTGCCCGGCGCCGGCCGCGGCGATCCGGCGGACCGCGGCCTCCAGCTGCGCGGGTGAGTCGGACAGGAACGGCACCACCGGGCCCATCAGCACCCCGCAGCGCAGCCCGGCGCCGTTCAGGGTGCGGCAGACGTCGAGCCGCCGCTCCGGGCTCGGTGTGCCCGGCTCCAGGGATCGCCAAAGCTCTTTATCGACAAATCCCACCGAGACGTTAAGGCCCACGTCGGTAACCTCGGCGGCCTGGGTGAGCAGGTCGAGGTCACGGAGGATAAGGGTGCCCTTGGTCAGGATCGAGAACGGGTTCGCGTAGTCGCGCAGCGCGGCGATAATGCCGCGCATCAGCTGGTACTTGCCCTCGGCGCGCTGGTAACAGTCGACGTTCGTGCCCATCGCGATGTGCTCGCCCGCCCAGCGCGCCGACGCCAGCGTCTTGCGCAGCCGCTCGGGGGCGTTCACCTTGACGACGACCTTGGAGTTGAAGTCCTGCCCGGCGTCCAGGTCGAGGTAGGTGTGCGTGTTACGGGCGAAGCAGTTGTGGCTGACCACCCCGTTGGCGATGAAGTCACCCGTCCCGGTGGTGATGTCGTACATGGGCACCTCGATGCCCAGGGCCTTGATCTCGGTCACGTTCAGCTCGGCGTCGCTCTTGAGTGCGACACCTTCGATCGATCGCTTCCTGGTGATGGCGGTATCGACGGTGTGGAAGAACCGGACCACTTCCCTGAGCCCGCCGCGCAGCCGAAGATTGACGAGGCCGTTCGGCATCTCGCGGCGTTCGGCCTCATAGGTAAAGCCGAGCGACGCCAGTGCCGCGGCCGTGCGGCTGATGATCTCGGGATCGGTGTTGGCGATCCGGAACACCCTTTGGCTGTAGCCGCCTTCGGCGTCGAAGATCCCGGCCAGGAAGCCCTTCTGCCAGTCCGGCGTGGGCGCCTCGGGCCAGGCGATCAGGTGCCGGATCGCTTCCACCGAGCCAGCCGAGCACACGGATATCGCCCGCACAGCCTTCCGCCGCCCATGCGCTTCGGCAAACGTGCGCTCGGACGTCACGATGCCGAAGGTGCCCAGGCAGTAGCGGGTCCTGCTCAGTCCTTCCTCGTCCACCAGCGCGAGGCGGAACTGGCTAACTTCCCCCCGTGCGTAGCGGTAGGTGTGCAGGTGACCATCGCCGCGAACCATGCCGCAGAGGTAGCCACGCCGGTAATCGATGGTGTTCTTGGGCGGCTCCGCGAACCCGCCCATCCCCATCAGCTTGTTGTTGACGGTCAGGAATGGCCGCCGCAGCGGACCCTGCTCCGCGCCGGTCACGTGCTTCCAGCCCCGTTCGGTGAGGAAGCGGTGGTCGCCGCTGGTGATCAGCTGGGTCCCGTCCGCCAGCGTGACCCGGTAGGCGGGCTTGGTCGTGGACCAGTGCGCGAGGACCGTTGTGATCGCGTACCGCCGGTAGTAACCGCGGCGGACGGTGCCGTAGATCGCGTCGCCGACGCGGGTGTCCGCCAGGGGCTTGGTGCTTCCATCTGCCATCAGGATTGGCGTTTCGCCAGCTGAGCAGTAATAGCACGCATGCTGGCAGCCCCGGTACGGGTTGATCGTCCAGCTGAAGGCCATTCGGGAGGTCGCCGGGACCCGGTTGACGATGGACTTGGCCTGGATCTCGTAGAAGGTCATGCCGCGGAAACCCGGCGTGTCGAACGTGCGCGTGATCGCACCCCGCTCGAACAGCGCGCCATCGGGCCCGGTGCGGCCTGGGTCGGCCTGCGGGCTCTCATCCGGGCCGGCCTCGGGCGTTCCGTCCAGCCGCAGGTGATCCCATCGCATATCCCGCGAGCGTAGAACTCTTATTCGAGGATGGCAAACATATGTTCGCATAATCTCGCGCGGGGTCCAGCGGGCCGGTTGTGGAGGCGTTGGTCGGTTCCGACGCCAGCTGCCCGGTCAGCCAGTATCTTTACCGCAGACCCGGTAGCCGAACTCAGTCACTTGTTCGATACTCTGGTGCAGCCCTACACGGGCCCGGCCGGCGTCGGCCCGGAAAACGAGTGACGGCAATGCCAGAACAATTGGATAAAGATCTTGTGGTGGGGGATAGTTATAGAGTATCCACCGGCGCGCGACGCGGAGGTGGCGCTATGGCGCTGTCAATGGACGAGCAGCGCATGCTCGCAGAGATAGAGCGACGGCTTGCCGCGGAGGATCCGAGGCTGGCCGTTCACCTGTCGGCTTTCCGCCGGCCGAGCCGGATCAGTGTCTTCCGCTCCGCGCGGGCCCGCATCATCGGTTCCCTGCTCACCGTCGCCGTCGTCGCGATGGTCTCCCTGATGGTGTACGCGATCTTGCCCTTTCGCTCCGGTTCACGGACAACTGGCCACCCGGTAACGGCGACCTTCTCCAGTACCGGCACCGGCCAGCCGAAGATCGGCGCCGGTCCCGGCACCAAAGCGGCGAAGAACGCAGGCAGGAACACGGGCAAGAACACGGCGGCCAGAGCCGCCGCCGTCAGCACGGCGCATCAGAGCCCCGGCTCTCACGCTTCGGGTGCGGCGGTGCACCAGGCGGACGGCCCGGCCGGGACCACCGCTCATCCCGCCTCGACCGCGGGACAGGGCCCCTAACGCGGGACAGCGCCCCTGATCCGCAGGCCTGGTACGCAGCAGGCCTGGTACGCAGCATCCCGGGCCCGGGCTTGATTCACGGGCCTCAGGCCCGATTCCCGGACCCTGAGCGGGAAGCCTTCCCGGGCGGGGAATGCGCGGCAAGCGGCCCGCGGGACACCTGAATGAGCCCGTCGGACACGCGGATCATGCGGCGATAAGTACTCGCGCCAGAGCTGTATGAGGTACCGCTCGAGTCCTTCCAGCTGTTTCTTGGCCTGCTGGAACTCGTCGGCGAGCGGGTTGCGGTGCGCGTCGTAGAGCTCGGCGTAGCGGCGCGCCGCCTCGTCGCGATTGCTCGCGTAGACCCGGACGGCGTAGTCGCCCACGCCGCTGGCCAGCCGCAGGCCGTGAATGGCCTTGCCCGCCGAGCCCTCGTCGATGCTGAGGTACCCGCGCAGGTACAGGCGGCATTTCGCCTCCTCCGGCCAGGTGTCGCCGAACGGCGGGGGCGCTTCGTCCCATTCTTCGATGACCACCCGGACGTCAAGCTGCTCCTGCAGGCTCCCGACCCACAGCTGCTCGCGATTGACGCTGATCAGCGAGCCCACCGGGGGAAGAGGGGCACCTGGGGCATTGGGGTCGACGGCCGCGTCGTGAAGGCGGAACATGCGCCGGTCCGGGAACACCGGCATTACCAGCTGAAGAAGCCTCCGGCTCATCGTCCCCTCACGGCACCTAGAGCCCGCGGTCCCGCTGCTCCGCGGTGCGGAGTACCCGAGCGCCTTTATAGGTGGCATAAATGTAGACCTTGGGTGCGTCTGATCGCAGGCGAACGGGATGCCGAGCCAAGTTCTGGCCAGAACGAACACCAGCCACCAGGTCCCGGCACCCATCCCGCCGGGCGATACCGCACATCTAGCGCGGGTGGACGTCGCTCATTCGTGACCGAGGTCTCCTCTCCAGCCGCTACCGCCCAGGCTGTCACCGCTT
>CAVUNO010000014.1:0-33809 GCA_963742875.1 uncultured Actinomycetes bacterium
CAGTGCCACGCCGAGCGGCTGGTTTTGGATCACCGTGGGTCAGCCGGTGGTCGGCCGCGCCGCGAACCGGACAACGCGTGGGCCTGGGGGCGGGATCCCGGCTATGCAAATCGGGGATACGACAGATTGCCCGCCGTCCCGCCGGTCACCGGTCCCGGTTATGGGCCGCGGATGGACCAACACGGGGCCGCCAAGCCTGCGGTAATGAGCTGCCTGCGGGCAAGCGCCGAGCCCAGGTGGCATTACCGTGCGACGGCAACCGCGGCCCCGCGGCGTACGGCTCGGCTAAGGCTGTGTGTTTCCGGGATTCGATCACCTCGCCCTGCGCGGCATTGTCGTTTATAAGTGAGAGCGCCCCGCGGCACGGTGCGGCGGGCGGCTCCCGCCGCAAGGGATACCGCAAGGGATATAGGTGACGGAGATGGGCCACATGACCGGACCGGATCAGTTTTCCGACTCGGAAGGTTGTGCGCACCTCGGCCTTGAGCTGCGGCATCTGCGCTACCTGGTGGCTGTCGCGGATGCCGGTACGTTCACGCACGCCGCCGAGCGCATGTTCATTGCCCAGCCCACGCTGAGCCAGCAGATCCGGCGACTGGAGGAGATGGTCGGCACGCCACTGCTGCAGCGCCGGCGCGAGGGCGTACGGCTTACCCCGGCCGGCAGTGTGCTGCTGGAGGAGTCCCGGGCCGTGCTGTCGCTGCTCGAGCACGGAGTAAGCAGAAGCCGGCAAGCGGCGGGCCTCGGACGGCCCCGGCTGCGGTTTGTCCTGCCCCCGTACCTGCCGGAGGGTCTCGCCGTGGGGACGGCCTCCCGGCTGCGGTCCACGGCCACGGCGGCCGGCGCCGACGTCACCTGGCTGGAGACGAACCTGGACGCCGAGTTCACGGTGATCCGTCAGCGCCGGGCCGATGCCGGCCTGGGCTGGCTGGCTTCGGCCGATGGGGCGTTGCCGGATCCGCTGGATGTCATGAGCCTCGGGGAATACGAGCCTGAGGTGTGGATCCCTTCCTCCGCCGGAATCGGCGATCGCCGCACCATCACCCTCGATGAACTGGCCGGCATGGCGGTCATTCACACCCCGCGCGGCGCCAGTGCCGCCACCTATGACGCCTGGCTCGCGGTCTTGCGGACCAGCCAGCCTCGTTTTGAGTTCACCGATCCTCCGTTCCGGCATTCGCTGCCGATGACGCTGGCTTTCGCGGCGACAGCCAGCCGCCCCACCGCCGTCCTGACCCGCCCGCTGCACGTCGCCGCAGGACCGAACACGCCGAGCATGGCCCAGGAGGTGGCGGACAGCTACCAGATGGTCCGGGTGCAAGTCGAGCGGCGCCCGCTGACCGCTATGGCCGCCCTGGCGTGGAGCGGCGATCTGCCGCGGCATCTGCAGCAGGTCCTTTTCGACACCGCCGATGCCATCCCAGCCCGCGATTCTTATGCGGTCGCATCCTGACCGGGTGAGAATCGCGGCCCGCTGCTGAGCAGCGCTTTCCCTATACGGCAGTGGCCTTCTCGTATAGAGGGCGCCAATGTCACCACAGCCAGCGTCGCCTTTTCCGACATGAGATTGTCCGGTGCACTGGCTGGTAAGCGGCCATTTCGCCGTCTAACCGCTTACGAAAGGACGCACGCAAGTGGGCAAGAGCAAGGATATCCGCGAGGCGGTCGAAGCAGAACTCACCTTCGACCCGCTGATTGACCCGTCAAACATCACCGTCAAGAACATGAACGGGGACGTCGCGCTCAACGGCACGGTGCCCAGTTACCCGCAGTACGTGGAGGCAGCGGCCGCGGCACAGCGCGTCGCCGGCGTGACCAACGTACACAACCACTTGGCAGTGGACTTTCCCACATGTCGCAATTCACCCGCGAGGGGTGATCAGTCACTTCGCCGTTGGCTGGCCGTGCCACGCACGTGCCACACGCCTGGTCATGCGGCGACGGTGCAGCTAGGAGGCTTCACCCGGACCGAGATCGTATTCCGCCGTCCACTCCGGTCAAGCAGCGGCTAACCGCATGATCCTTTGGCCCGGCCCCTCCACACGGACCGAACCCTACGGGCTACCCCTTGGCCCGCGCGGAGCCTCTACCAGTCCAAAGCATCAAGCAGCCGCAACTTGACCTCCACTCCCGGCTCCACAACCCCGGCACCCATCGGGTGAAGGCCCCAGGCCGTTCCCCCTCAACCCGGCCGAGGCGGAAGGAGCAGGGCAGATGAGCCCCATCACGGCGGACCACCCATCCAGTGCGGGCGAGCGTGCCGGGCGATCAAGCGTCAAGGCCAGATTGACACCAAACCGGAGGCGGCGGCCGGTCGAGAACGACGAGTACGCCTCGTTCATCCGCCGCGTCCTGCGCGCTTATTCCCGCCGGGTCGCGGCCGGTGATGCTGACGCCCTGGCCGACATGACCGGCCTGGCCGCCGAACTGGACGAGGTGATCAGCCAGGCCGTCACCGGACTCCGCGCAGCCGGGTACTCCTGGGCCGAGATCGCCGCCCGCCTCGGGGTCACCCGCCAGGCAGCCCAGCAACGGTGGGACCGCTCGTAGGGCTGCGGTGGGGAGCCACGCTGGGAGCCACGCCACCGAACGACCTCCCGATTCTCCGGACTGGCATGAACTGCGGGCAGGGACGCGCCCGAGGTCACGAACCGTTCTGAACGGCCCCGGATGCCCTCACGGACATCTACTAGTACTTTGTTAGGTCGGGTATGGTTGCCGGGTCCTGCGGTGTTATACCGGCATGACCCCTCAGGAGATCGCGGAGGTCCGGCCCCGGCTGCTGGATTTCGCCGCGGAGATGCTCGGCGGGCTGCCGCGGAAGGACCAGCGGGCGGCCGGTGAGTTGTATGTGCGCGGGCTGCTGACCGACGGGCAGCGCAAGTCGATGCAGCCGATGGCGGCGCGGCTGGGCATAGATCATCAGCGGCTGCAGCAGTTCATCACGTCCTCGACCTGGGATTATGCGGCGGTGCGGCGGAATGTCGCGCGGTGGTTCGCGGCCAGCCAGCCGGTGGAGGCGCTGGTGATCGATGACACCGGGTTCGCCAAGGACGGGACCGCCTCGCCGTGCGTGGCCCGGCAGTACTCCGGGACGCTGGGCAAGGTCGCCAACTGCCAGGTCGCCGTCAGCGTGCACCTGGTGAACGAGCACGCCTCCTGCGCGGCGGACTGGCGGCTGTTCTGCCCGGAATCCTGGGATGACCAGGCGCTGGCCGACCCGGCCCAGGCGGCCCGGGCCCGCCGCCGCCGCGAGCGGGCCGGCATCCCCGGTCAGGTGCGGCATACCGAAAAGTGGCGGCTGGCGCTGGAGATGATCGACGAGATGGCCGGCCCCGGCGGGTGGGGCGTGCTGGAGGAGATCACCGCCGCCGGCGGCGCGCGGCCGGTGGTGGCGGCCGATGCGGGCTATGGCGATAACACCGCCTTCCGCCTGGAACTGGCCGCCCGCGGCTGGCAGTACGCAGTCGCGGTCAAGGGCACCACCAGCGCCTACCCGCACGATGCCGTTCCGGAGATGATGGCCTGCAGCGGCCGGGGGCGGCCCGGCGTTCCCCGCTACCGCGCCCGGCCGCTGCCCCTGCGCCAGCTCGCCATCGCCAGCGCGGACATGATCGCCCCGGTGACCTGGCGGCAGGGCACCAAGGCCACCAGGGACAACCCTGACGCCGCCATGACCAGTCACTTCCTGGCCATACGGGTCCGGCCAGCCAACCGGGACATCCCCCGCGCGGCCGATGGCAGCCTGCCGGAGTGCTGGCTGCTGGCCGAATGGCCGCCCGGAGCCGATGAGCCCACCGATTACTGGCTGTCTAACCTCCCGCCGGACACCCCGATCGCCGAGCTGGCCCGGATGGCCAAGATCCGCTGGCGGGTCGAGCACGATTACCGCGAGCTGAAGACCGGCCTGGGCCTGGGCCACTTCGAGGGCCGCTCGTTCACCGGCTGGCACCGGCACGTCACCCTCGCCGTCCTCGCCCAGGCCTTCCGCACCATGATCCGCACCGACCCAAAAGTCCCTGCGCCGGGATGACCCTCTACCAGGCCCTGCGAGAACTGCAGCTCGTGCTCGCCCTCATCCTCGGCGCCTGCCCCCTATGCTGCCAGCCCTTAACCCTTGACCGGCTCGCCGCCACTCTCACTCCGACCTAACAAAGTACTACTACGGATCTGCCAGAAGGTCACGACTGCGGCACGGTCAGCCTTTGAGCGCTTCCTGCAGCTCGCTGGTGATCTGGTCGGTGGTGGCCTCCACGGTGCGCTTCACGACTTTGGCGGCCTTGGTCAGCGCCTGGTCGACTCCTTTTTGGATGGTCGGCTCGCCGACCGCGATGAGCCCCGCCTGGTTAGCGGTGAGCTGCTCGGCGGCCTCGTGCAGCTCCTTGCGCGGCAGGGTCCCGCCTCCGAACCACTCCGGAATGACCCGCATATGCGGGCGGTCCACCCGCTTGACTACGTGGGGCTTGCCGTTTTCCTTATCGAGCACGGCCGCATCGTACTGGCCGATCATCTCGTCCTTATGCAGCTGCTCGATGGCGTCCAAATCCGCCAGCGCGGCATCGACGCTATCGTACGCCGCGGCGTAGACGACCAGTTGTTTGTTCTCAGCCATGGCATCTCCCCTGCTCGGGTTACCCGATGGATGAGTCCCACGCTAGTCCGCTGTCACGAGCATAACTAGCAGGAGCCGCGGCCGCCCTGGCCTGCCCCGACACAGGCGCGGGCGATTCGCGAAAGCGTTACCGGCTGTCCACGTGCCAGACATGCCGAATTCACGGTCTGGATAAAACTGCCCGATACCTGCCCAGTTCAGTGTGCCGTGCGGCGTCTGGCCAGGTCATGGTCTGATAGCTGCGTCCAATGGTGAGGAGAAACGGAAGCCCTACCTCCGCGACACTTGGAAAATGGATCAGACATCAATCACCGCCGTTAGTGCGATCGATACATTCCTGGTACTGCTGATCGGTATCGGGCCAAAGCTCGCGCTGGTCCCGTTCCTGACCATCACAGCTTCCCTTCACCCGGCCGCCAGGCAGCAGGTGCAGCGCACGATGCTGACCATAGCAGCGACAGTGGCCGTGATACTCATGGTGCTGGGCGAGTTGCTGCGCACACTGCTGCACTTCAGTATCGGATCGTTGTCCATCGCTGGCGGCGTGATCTTGCTCGTGCAGGCGGTGGGGATGGCGCTCGGGCCACCCGCGAGCACCAGCCCCCACATTGCCGGGAAAGACCCGATGCAACTCGCGCACTACCCGCTGGCCGTGCCCTACCTGCTCAACCCGGTGGGCATTGTCAGCCTGATAACGATCTCCGCCGAGGCCAAGTCGATCAGCGTCTTCGCCATGGAGCTCGGCATCCTCGCGATCATCCTGCTCATCGATGCGGTGGTGTTCCACTGGGCCAATCGAGTAAGGTTCAGCGAAGACCGGATGCTGGTCACCGAGAAGATTTTCGCGTTCTTGATCGCCGCGATCGCCGTGCAACTGGTCTTCAATGGGCTGGCTTCGCTCGGAGTCATCACGGCTGTCCCGCACTAAAGCATTTGCATGCAGGTGGAAGGCAGCCAACGGCTACCAGCCGCGACCGGCGACAGCGCATAACGCTCGCACGATCCGTGGCAGCTTGGGGGTATGTCCGGCCTGAAAAACGGACGGTCGCAACGGCGACGATTTCGATGGTGCTGGCAGGCACGCTCTACGTCGAGGATCGCACGACACGCGAGAAACGCCACGCATCAAGGGTGACCCTGGATTACCGCGCCGGGCGCCTACTGGGCCGCCGCCGCATCCGCAGGGCACCGAGGAGAAGGGCGCCGAGGAACACGACAATGCCGATGATCAGCAAGTACAGCAGGCCCTTGGCGACGACGCCCACGATGCCCAGCACGATCGCCGCGATCACCAGGAGTAGGAAGAGGGCAAGCATCTGATCCTCCGCTCAGTTGGGCGGCTCAGCGGCGGGCCAGCTGCCGCTCACCGCTGGCGCCCGGCTGGTATGTCAGGCCGTAGTGCTTGAAGATGGCCTCTTCTTCGGCCGCTGGCAGCTCGCCATCGGTGCCGATCGAGGGGGCATCCGTCACCTGCTTCTTGTCGTAGGCGACCTTGAGATACCCCGGACCCACGGCCGCGCGGTCAAGAGGCACGAACACGAGCCGGTGCCGGGTCGGCATTCCGACCTTGACGGTGCCGAACGAGGGCAGGTCAGTGCTCGTGTCGACGTACACGGCCTCCAGCTCCCCGATCTTGTGATCCCCGGCGTCCACAACGTCGTGGCCGCGCCATTCCCGGATGTTGGCCGCCTCGAACACGCTAGCCTTCCTCTCCGCAGCGTCGCATTTGTGTCTGCTCCTACCCTGGGGCGGCGCCGCAAACAAGGTTCGCCGGACCGGCCTCGCGGCGCAGAGGATCAGGACGAAGAGGCAGGCCAGTTCAGGCGTGCGATCCGCGTGCGATACCGGGCGGCAATTGACGGTCACAGGCTGGGCATCACGGGCAATCAAAGACTCGGATACCCGAGTGCGCTACCGCATAATTTCCCAGCTCAGCGCCTGGTTGGAGTGGTGGTCAGGGGCAGGATCGAACTGCCGACCTTCCGCTTTTCAGGCGGACGCTCGTACCAACTGAGCTACCTGACCATCAGGGGGCTGACGGTACCGCCGCTCTTCCCCAGCGGTCCTGACGGGATTTGAACCCGCGACCTCCACCTTGACAGGGTGGCGAGCACTCCGAGCTGCTCTACAGGACCATGCGTCTGCCAGCTTATGCCAGCAGGTGCCCCCAACGGGATTCGAACCCGTGCCGCCGCCTTGAAAGGGCGGTGTCCTAGGCCGCTAGACGATGGGGGCTCGAGGCTTTCGCCGCCGTTGCCCGTGGCGTCCGCCGTCGGGGACTGCCCCAGCATAGGGGACAGAGACCACAACCAGCAAAGCGCTACGGCCCCCAGTTTACCCGCGGGGCACCGCCGACTGCTGCGGCCGAAGTAACCAGCGTTCGCCAAGATGCCGTTGGCCGGAAAGTCGCAGGTGAAAACGCTACCGCCGGATGCCTCCGCGGCGCGCCGGTCTGATCCCCTTGCCAACACGCCTGATTTTCGACACCGTAAGTGATGTGAGTATGACGGAACGAGGTCACAACAGTGGCGCTGGTCACGCTGGCCAACCCTGCGGCCGGCAACGAACGGCGGAAGGCCGGATGGGGGGCGCTCATGATGGATGACGATGGGCTACACGGGGAGCGCGGGTAGGCGCCCGTGCCGTCAGGTCGGCGTGCTGGATCCGGCACGCTCGGATCACCACCGAGGACACAGGCTCCAGGCCTCGGAACGCCTGCGGCCCCCGTACCCGCGCAGCGGACCACACCGCGGCCCGATGGCGCACCTGCCCAGCGGACCACACCGCAGCCCAATGGCGCACCCGTGCCGACGCGCACTCCGCGCTTCGTCAGGCCGCCTATGTGGCCGCCCACCCAGCGACCCGATGGTGCTTACGTGCCGCCGCGCACTCCCCGTAACGCGCCGGGTGTCGCGCCGACGGCCGTGCTCTCTGCGGACGGCGGCGGGACACGGCACGGACGCCACCGCAGGGCGCCCGAGAAACAAGCCTCCTATCGCGAGGTCTTCGCCATCCGCGAGTTCCGCGGATTGTGGGTCGCGCAGGTCATGTCTTACGCCGGCGACCAGTTTGCCCAGGTCGCAATCGCGATCCTGGTCTACCGCCGGACCGGCTCGCCGCTGCTGACCGCGCTGGCGTACGCGCTCACCTATCTGCCGCCAATCGCGGGAGGCCCGCTGCTGTCGGCGCTGGCCGATCTGTTCCCGCGCCGCCGGGTCATGATCGTCTGCGACGTCATCCGGGTGGGGCTCGTCACGGCGATGGCAATACCGAGCATGCCGTTTGCGGGACTGTGCGGACTGCTCTTCTTCACCATGCTGCTGGGGGCACCGTTCTCCTCAGCCCGGTCCGCGCTGCTGCCCGACATCCTGCCAGGTGACACGTTCGTCGTCGGTTCGGCGATCGGGAACATCAGCTTCCAGGCCAGCCAGATCCTTGGCTTCGTCGCCGGAGCGGCCGTGGTGGCGGCCCTGGACCCGTACCGGACGCTGGGCGTCGATGCGTTGTCGTTCGCGCTGTCCGCCGTGATCGTGACCGGCTGGGTGAAGCGGCGTCCGTCACCGCACCGCGACCCGGGAAAGCGCCCTTCCCTGTGGGCGGTGTTGCGGGAAGGCCTGACCATGGTCTTCGGCAACCCGGCGCTGCGGACGCTGCTGCTGTTCGGCTGGCTGGCCGGCTTCTGCATCGTGCCCGAGGGGCTGGCAGCGCCGTATGCGCACTCGCTGCACGGGAACGCCCTGGACGTCGGGCTGCTCATGGCCGCGATGCCGCTCGGCACGGTGATCGGCGCGTTCGCCTTCGGCCGGCTCGTACCGCCGTCCGGCCGGATACGGGTGATGGGCTGGCTGGCCATGGCTTCCTGCGCGCCGCTGATCGGCAGCGCCTTCAGCCCGCCGCTGTGGGCCGTGCTGATTCTGTGGGCGCTGGCCGGCGCGGGCGGCGCGTACCAGCTCGCGGCGGCGGCGGCGTTCGTGCAGACCCTCGCACCCGAGGGCCGCGCGCGGGCGTTCGGTCTGGCCCAGTCGGGCCTACTTGCCGTGCAGGGCCTGGGCATCCTGGCCGGCGGGGCCGTCGCCAGCATTATCGGGGCCCCGGTCGCGGTGGGCCTGGCCGGCCTGCTGGGCCTATGCGCAGCCGCGATCCTCGCGATGGGCTGGACGGTGCGCCGCGGCGAGGTGGTCGCGACCACGCGGGCGAGCTCGGCCGCCGGTCGCTAACCCGCCGCATCCGCCCCCAGGAGCCAGGGCGGAGTCGCAAGGCGGCCGCCGTAGGCCGTCCGGGGCCAGCTCAGCGCGCTCAGCGCCGCTCGCTGGTTCAGCGCTGCTTGCTGAGGAGGTTCTCCACGATCGACGCCTTCTCCCCCTCTTCGGGGATGACCGCCCAGGCGACGAGATACAGCAGGGCGCCGAGCCCCCAGAAGATCGTGAAAATGGCGAAGCCGACGCGGACGAGGGTCACGTCGACGCCGAAGTAGGCGGCCACACCGGCACACACGCCGGCTATGAGCCGCCCGTCACGGCGACGATACAGGTGCTTGGTCCCGCCGGCTCCGTGGCCGTTGCTTTCGCTCATGCTTTTGATCATGCCCGCTACGCGCAACTTCCGACATAGGGAATTCCCCCGTATTAATACTCTGAGTCTTAAAGCGCCGAGAGGAGCCGCCGATGTCATCCGCCACGTCTGACGCTTCGGGTAACACCCCCTCTGTCAGTCGCCCGCCCGGCCACGCCCGCAGGCCGGCCGATATCGACCTGCTCCGCGTCGACGACCAGCTGACCTCCGACGAACGCCTAGTCCGTGACACGGTGCGCGATTTCGCGGCCGACCGGATCGAGCCGTATATCGCCGACTGGTTCGAGGCGGGCACCCTGCCACGGGATCTCATGCCCGAACTGGGCAAGCTGGGCCTGCTCGGCATGCACCTGACCGGCTACGGGTGCGCCGGAATGGGCCCGGTCGCCTACGGGGTGGCCTGCCGCGAGCTTGAAGCGACCGACTCCGGGCTGCGCAGCATGGTCTCGGTGCAGGGCTCGCTGGCCATGTACCCGATCTGGAAGCACGGCTCCGAGGAGCAGAAGACGCAGTGGCTGCCACGGATGGCGGCAGGCGAGGCGATCGGCTGCTTCGGCCTGACCGAGCCCGATCACGGCTCTGACCCCGCCGGGATGAGCACCCGCGCCCGCCGGGACGGCTCCGACTGGGTGCTCTCGGGCACCAAGATGTGGATCACCAACGGAAGCATCTCCGACGTCGCGGTGGTCTGGGCGGCCACCGAGGACGGCGTCCGCGGGTTCCTGGTCCCCCACGGCGAGCCCGGCTTCACGACGAACGACATCCACAAGAAGATGGCGCTGCGCGCGTCGATCACCTCCGAACTGCACTTCGACGACGTCCGCCTGCCCGCGGACGCGGCCCTGCCTGGCGTCACCGGGCTCAGGGGCCCGCTCTCCTGCCTGACCGAGGCACGGTTCGGCATCACCTGGGGCTCCACCGGGGCGGCGCGTGCGTGCTACGAGTCCGCGGTCGAGTACGCGCGGACGCGCAAGCAGTTCGGCCGGCCGATCGGCGGATTCCAGCTCACCCAGTCCAAACTGGCGTGGATGGCCTCCGAACTGGCTCGCGCGCAGTTGCTGGCGTTGCACCTCGGACGGCTCAAGGAAGCGGGCCCACTGCGCCCCGAGCAGGTCAGCCTGGGCAAGATGACCTGCGTCCGGACGGCCATCGACATCGCGCGGACGGCCCGGACCATCCTCGGGGCCAACGGCGTGACGCTGGAGTACCCGGTCATCAGGCACGCGAACAATCTCGAGGCGGTCCTCACCTACGAAGGCACCGAGGAAATTCACGAATTGGCGATCGGCCAGGCGATCACCGGTCTGTCGGCCTACCGCTGAAGCAGGCGATCACCGGCCTGCCCGCCGGCCCCTGGAACCCGCTCCGGGCTGTGTGCCCGGCCCAGACCGGCCGCACAGGCCGCTGCACTATCGCGCAGACATCGGTACGCTTCATGGTTGGGCGCGCAACGCGCGTTTCGGGGCGTTAGCTCAATGGCAGAGCAGCGGGCTTTTAACCCGTGGGTTCAGGGTTCGACCCCCTGGCGCCCCACCTGGGAAAACGCTCAGCCGACGTGTTGGGCGTGGACCGGTTTGTGGACCGGATGTCGGTTGTGCAGTGTACCGTCACCCCATGGCCAGCGGTCCAAGCGGACACATAGAGCAACTGCCTAGCGGATCGTGGCGCGCGAGGGTGTACGCCGGGGTTGATCCACTCACGCGCCGCGAGATCCGCCTGCGGGAGACATGCAGGACCGAGCGGGCTGCCCAAATCGCCCTCGGCAAGCTGCTCGAACAGGCCGCAGTTGGTCGGCAGCCCGAGTCGAACGTGACCGTGGCGACGCTGATGGATGAGTATGCCGCGATAGCCGAATGGGAGCTGTCGACGCGGGAAGCCAACGAGGGCTATATCCGCCGGACAATCAAGCCTGCTCTCGGGCACCTCGAGGTCCGCAAGGTCCGCGGCCCGATCCTGGACAAGCTGTACGCGCGGCTGAAGCGGTGCAGCGACCCATCCTGCACGGGCAGGCCGTTCACCGAACACCGCCAGATTCCGGTCCTCATCGCTGACCCTGCGGACTCCCGCCCCGGGTGGGAGCAAGCCGCGGGCCGACTGCGGGACGCTATCGCCGCCGGGGAGCTAGCGCCAGGCGAGCCGCTCCCCTCTGTTCGCGAACTGAACGGCCTCCAGTGGGTGCGCACGGCGACGATCCAGCACGTCTTTGCTGTCCTGGCTGATGAGCGGTTGATAACCCTTCGGCATGGTCGTACTGCGGTTGTCGCTGGAGGAGCCGGGTCGAACGGCAGTAATGGCCGCGCGCGTCGCCCTGGGCGCAGTCATGACTGCAAGCTGGCTGGTTGCCGTCCGCACGTGTGCAAGCCGATGAAGGCCAAGACCATCAGGAACATCCACAGCATTCTGTCCGGGGCCTTCGCGACGGCGAAACGCTGGGACTGGATCGACTGGAACCCGACGGAATCTGCTAAGCCTCCGACCGTCGCGCAGCGACCACTGCCAGCGACCACGCCAGAAGACGTTGCGGCGGTGGTCGCCGAAGGCCGTAGAGTACACCCGAAAATGGCGTTGTACCTATGGCTGGTCGCGATAACTGGAGCGCGCCGGGGTGAGATATGCGCGTTGCAGGTCCGCGACATCGACCTAGAGCGTGGCAACCTTCATATCGCATTCAACTACCTCGTCAAGAATGGCCAGCGAGTCCGTAAGGACACCAAAACACATCAAGACCGATATCTCGCGATCGATCCGGTCACTTGCGCAATGCTCCGCAAGCACCTGGATGCAATCCACTTTAGTCTGGCCGATTTCGGTCTTGAGCTGCCTGAAGACTCTTACGTCTTCTCTAACGACCCTAAAGGCATGAGGCCGTGGAATCCTGACTGGGCTACCCACAAGGCGGGTGAGATGGCGGCAGCGGCAGGCGTAAAACTCAACATCAAAGGGCTGCGGCACTATACGGCGAGCCAGTTGCTCGCGGCCCGGTTCGACCTGCGCAATACTGCCGCTCGTCTTGGCCATGGCAGTGGCGGGGCCACCACCCTCCGGCACTACGCCGACCCTGTATCGGAGGTTGACCGGCGAGCCGCCGCCTACCTCGCACAACTGACCGCCAGATCTGCAGTCGGGAGCGCCTGATTTGGCATGCCTGGGTGCAACTACGGGTCAGCCCTAGCCGACGGCCAGTCGCTGCTTCCCCCGACGTGGCGGGCGCTAGGGCATGAGGACAGTGGTCAGAAGCCGTCCGATTGGCTTTTGCGCTTGAGCCTGCCCGATACGCGCCCAACTCGGCCCAGCGTCTCGCGTTGCGCCAAGTCAGGACGTGGTAGACCTGTCGTCTGCTCGTGAACAATTCGCCCTTGTCAGCACTATCCGTTGCCGGATCATGCCGTACTGGATCAGGGCGGCGCCTGCGGCGCCGCTGGCCCGGCGTCAGCGCCGGGCTCAGCCTTGGGAGGCCCGCCCGCCGCACGCCGGGCCACGCGCGCAGGACACGCAGACTGAGGTGGCTCACAGACCACGCTGTACCGTGCTGCGCCGAACCATATCCACCTCGCTGCCGATTGTCCAGCTCGCGGCCACCGCGATCGGGTAGGGGGCGGGGTCGCCCCGCCCCCTCCCACACCACCGGACATGCGGGCCCGCATCCGGCGGTTCGTCAAGCCGTCGGATTGAGACGCTGCCAGGTCTGGCTGAGGGTCTTCAGGCCGAGGCGGTTCCAGTAGGCATTGGGCAGGGACACCTGGAGGACCTTGGAGCCCGCAACCCGCCAGTATCCCTTGCTGCTACCCGCCCATTTGCGGGCGTTGCTCTCGGAGATACCGCGTATCCGCAGGTTGTGCCGTTTAGCGGCGGTGGTCTTCCATTCCTTCCAGCGGACCTGCCGCAGGCGGCGGCGCAGCCATCCGTCCAGATCGCGGAACGTCGTTCCGGGTTCTGCGAGCCGGAAGTAGGCCATCCAGCTGGTGGTGAACCTGTTGAGCCTGCCGATGCGGTATTCCATCGACACGCGCCAGTTCCGCCTGGTCAGGACCCGCAGCTGATCCTTCAGCCGCTCGACCGCCCTGGGGGCGACCCGGATCCTGACCTGCGGGCCGGTGAAAAAGAACCCGAACCCCAGCAGCGTCGCCTCGGCGGCGTGCCGGATCGAGGATTTCTCCCGGTTCACCTTCAGCTTCAGCCGCTGCTCGATCACGCCGCAGACGCTCTCGAACACCCTCTGGGCGGCCCGTTCGCTGCGCACGAAGACCCGCAGGTCATCGGCGTAGCGGACGAACCTGTGACCGCGACCCCACAGCTCCCGGTCCAGATCATCCAGCATGACGTTCGACAAGATCGGCGACAGCGGGGAACCCTGCGGGGTTCCTTCTGCTGTCGGCTGCTTGACCCCGTCCACCATCACCCCGGCCTCCAGATAGCTCCGGATGAGCCTGAGGACCTTGCGGTCAGTCACCTTGCGCGCCACCCGCGCCATCAGCACATCGAACTGAACCCGGTCGAAAAACCGGTCCAAGTCGATGTCCACGACCCATTCCAGGCCGTCGGCGATGCACCGCCGCGCGACCCGCACCGCCTGATGGGCGGACCGGCCGGGACGGAACCCGAACGACGACCCCGAGAAACCCGGATCGAAGATCGGCGTGAGTACCTGCGCGATGGCCTGACAGATCAGCCTGTCCAGGCAGGTAGGCACCCCCAGTAAACGCTCGCCGCCCCCGGGCTTGGGGATCACCACCCGGCGGACCGGCGACGGCCGGTACGTGCCCGCGTCCAGAGCCTCCCGGACCGACGCCCAGTGCAACCGCAGCCACGGGCGAAGCCGCCCCGTGGTCATGCCATCCACACCGGGCGCCCCCCGGTTGGCCTCCACACGCCTCAACGCCCGGCCCAGATTCTCCCGCGAGAGCAACCGCTCCCACAAAGTCACCTCCAGGCCGGGGATGACAGCCTCCTCGGAGTGCGCCGGCCGGCCGCTACGCTCCGCCGGGGTGCTCAACGGACCTCACCGCCTGCACCACAGCGGGCCCGCGTCCGCGGGATGACTGCGATCACCGCGACCAGCACGAGCAGCACCGATTCCTCCGTCTCACTCGACGTTCGGTCCTTCCCGGCCACGATCCGATCCCCGGCCGGTACTACGACCTCTGCTGACTTCTGCCCGGTCAGCCCGCACCTTCCGATGCGAGCCGCCAGCGCGGCGACAACGATGCCGCAACCGGCACCCGGGCAGACCTCCCCGGATAAGAACGACCAATTTCCCCCTACGCCCGCCGCGTCTACGTGACGACCCTGTTGATGGTGACGGGCTTTACCTTCTTGAGCAGGCTCACCCAGATCGCCCCGCCTCATACGCGGTTCGTGTTCCTCGGTGCAGGGATACGCCTCGGGCTTCCTTCCCACCCCGCCTCACGACGACGCAGTTGCCTCCGGCTCGGAGTTAGCACCACCTCTTCCTCCAGGGGACTTTCACCCCCAATCGATCGCCCATGCCGGGCGTACTCAATGGCGGCCCAACTGGCCGTCCCACACGATCGGCTCACGCCGACCATCACGGCGCCCACTCACCAAGGATTCGGCTCCTACGAGCAGGACGGCCAGGACTAGGACGCCAGCAGCTGAACGACTCCACGACCGCAGGGGTTGCTGATCTTCCGCTCGCTCTCTCTCTGCTCATTTGCGACCATTTGTTGTTCGCTATTGTGAATGTCAACGGCCAAGTGCTTGTCGCCGCTGGTGGCCAGGTAAAAGTCCCCATCCCTCGGTGATTTTCAGTTCTTGGTGAGGCGTCCTCCCGTCTTGGTCCGTGCCTGGCGCATCCGGAACGACTCTCCTTCGGTGACCACCACGACCGCGTGATGCAGGAGCCGGTCCAGCAGGCTGACGGCCGTGGTGTGCTCGGGCAGGAACCGGCCCCACTGGTCGAAGGGCCAGTGGGAGCCGATGCCCAGGGCGCGCCGTTCGTAGGCGGCGGCGACGAACCGGAACAGCAGCTGTGCGCCGGTGTCGTCGAGCGGTGCGAAGCCGACCTCGTCGATGATGACGAGGTCGTTGCGGAGCAGGTTCTCGATGATGCGGCCGACGGAGTTGTCGGCCAGGCCGCGGTAGAGGGTCTCGACGAGGTCGGCGGCGGTGAAGTAGCGGACCTTGCATCCGGCTTCGACGGCGGCGACGCCGAACGCGACGAGGCTGTGTGATTTCCCTGTCCCGGCCGGGCCGACGGCGCAGTAGTTCTCCGCGGCCCGGATCCATTCCAGCGAGGCCAGGTAGTCGAAGGTCGCCTGCGGGATGGAGGAGGCGGCGACGTCGAACTCCGAGATCGTCTTGAGCACCGGGAACGCGGCGGCTTTCATCCGGGCGCGGGCGTTGGACTCATCACGGGAGGTGATCTCCGCGTCCAGCAGGGTGCGCAGGAACTCCTCCGGTGACCACCGCTGGGTCTTCGCGGTGACCATCAGCTCCGCGGCGGTGCGGCGCATCGTGCCGAGCTTGAGCCTGCGCAGCCCGGCGTCCAGGTCGGCGGCCAGGGCAGGCGCGGTCGCGGCGGTCATGGCGTTTCCTCCGTGATGGCGGTGAAGATGCGGACGTGGTGCCCGGCGATCTGCCCGCCGGCGCGGATCCAGCCGAGGGTGCGGCCGGGCCGGTCGTCGCGGGCCGCGCGGCCGCCCGCGGCGGCGGCCAGCCGGGCGACCGCGGCTGCCCGGCTGGCCGGGCCGGCCAGGTCAGCGGGCACCTGGATGACGATCTGCTCGTCGTCGATGGTCAGGGACAGGCCGGGGATGCCGGCGTGCTCGATGAACGCGGCGGCGGCGTGCAGGGCGTGCGCCTGGGCGGCCAGCGGCCGGGCCGGGAGCAGCCCCCCGTCACCGGCGCCCGGGGCGGCGGCGGTCATGAGGCGCCTTCGATCTTGTAGGCCGACAGCGGCCGGACGGGGACCGTGGGCAGCTCGATGACCAGGGCGTCCCCGGCCGGGCGGGGCTGCGGGGTCCCGGCCCCGGCGGCCAGGATCGACCGGACGTCCCCGGCCCGCCAGCGGCGGAACGTGACCGCCCGTTCCAGCGCCGCGGTCAGCGCCGCCTCGCCGTGCGCGGCGCCCAGCGCGGCGAGCTCGTCCAGGTCGGCGGCCAGCTTGGTGTTGCCCGAGGCCGCCGACCCGGTCAGGAACGCCTCGGCGGCCGGCCCCAGCGCGAGGAATGTCTTCTCCGCCGCGGTCTTGGCCCGCGCCGCGCGGCGCGGCGCGGGCCGGGGGCCGCCGTAATGCTCATCGAGCACGCAGGCCTCGCCCGGGGCGACCGGGGCATGCTCCGCGACGACCTCGCCCGTGACAGGATCGGTGACCAGCAGTCGCCCGCCGGACTCGGTCACGGTGACCTGCTGGCCGATCAGCCGGGCCGGCACCGAGTAGCGGGCTGACCCGAACCGGATGCACGAGAGCCGGTCCACCTTGCGGATGGCGGCGGCCCTGCCGATCGCCGGGCGCAGCGACGGCAGCGCCGTCAGCAGGTCCCGCTCGGCCTCCAGCCGGTCAGCGGGGACCGCGCAGACCTCCGAGTGCGCGACGCCGTTCACCTCCGCGCACCACTCGCCCGCCGCGGCATTGGCCGCGGTCATGCCGGTGAACGGCGCCTGCGGGACGATCAGGTCCCGCTTGGCATAGCCGACCAGGTTCTCCACGATCCCCTTCGACTCAGGATCAGCGGCCTCGCACCAGTCCGGCCGGAAACCGTAGTGCGCCGCGAACCGGACGTACTCCGCGGTCGGCACCACCTTGTTCGCGACCACGCCGCCTTTCAGGCAGCCCATCCGGTCCGCGAGGACCACCTTCGGCACCCCGCCCAGCTCCTCGAAGCACTCCGCCAGCATCGCCAGCGTCGTCCCGGACCGCTCGTTACCAGCGAACCGCACGAACCGGAACCGGGACCAGGCCAGCACCGCGCAGAACACGTGCAGCGAGCCGGTGCTGCCCCAGTCGATCGCCAGCACCTCACCCGGCGTCCACACCGCCTGCCTCCGGCCCCGGTGGTTATCCCGGCGCCACGTCCTCTTCGCCTCCGCGACCAGCCGCCGGAAATTCCGCGCCGACCCCGCATACCCCGCGGCCCTCGCCGCGGGCAGCAGCCGCTTCGCCGAGATCCGCCCCTTCGTCACCGCGACCCGGTCCGCGGCCAGCTCAGCGACCAGATCATAATTGTGACCGCGCCCCGCACGGTCTGGCGACTTGCCGCCAGCCTCGGCACGCTCGATGATGCGCTTGACGGTCTTATGCGTGGTCCCGCACATGACGGCGGCCCCGCGGTAGGTGCCCACCTGCTGGTAGGCAGCGATGACGTCCATGTTCTCCCTCGCAGATTTCATGCTGAGAAGGCCCCCCGGGCGGTGATGGTGACTGGCTGACACCGTCACGATTCACCGTCCGGGGCCACACTCCCCGACGACACGACCAACGAGGGATGGGGACTTCTAACTGGCCAAAACCGGGGACCCCAACCTGGCCACCTGCGGATACTTTCTCACGGCCACGGACAGTGAAGGTGTCAGTGGAGTTGTGACGCTGCGGTGACGGCGCCTCAAGAGTATGGGACCATCCGGGTCTAACAGTCTTGAGGGCAAGTAAGCATGGGTGATCTGAGCTTTTCGCAGCAGCGGCGCCCTTCGGCCGTCCGAGCCGATAGCGTGTCAGCTCGGTCGGCGCTTCGCTATCCGGATAGCGCTGGAAACGCGTGCTCACATGCCCGCGCACGGCCGAGCCGGATCCCAGTGTGGGCACGCGATGCAGCCGGGCAACCCGAGCACATTGGCCCACCAACGGAAGCAGAGCCGCCTGCGGTTCGCCTTCGGCCGAGCCAGATCCCAGTGTGGCCGCGCGATGCGCTCGGGCGGTCAAAACATGTTGATCCATTGACGGAGGCAGAGCCGCCCGCTGTGGACGAAGGCCTGTCACCCGCCGTCGGGGTCCACACTGATGGGGCAGCGGCAAACCTCGATAATGCGACGTCGTTGCCGTCGGTGGCCCACGGTTCGCGGCTAGGCGTACCGCGGTGGGCGCAACAGGTCGAGACCGCGGTCGATAGTCCGAGCAAGACGCTATCGGAGGACTTGGTGTCCTCGCTGGCTCCCGGCCGGACGAGCGGTAGTCCGGTGCGGCTGCACGTCGACCCAGTCTCCACCGCGTCGCTGGGCGCTGCTGGGTATGCATTCGGCCGTGACATCGTGGTCGGAGACCGCGCCGACGTGCGCTCGGACACGATCGCGGGCCGCAGGCTGCTCGTCCACGAGCTCGCGCATGCCACCGCGGCCGATGGCTCAAGCGGGCCGCCGACCCGGGTGAGTGACCACGGCGACGCTGCCGAGGCGTACGCCCGCTCGGCAGCGGCTGGGACCGCCGATAGTCGTCGCGGCTCAGGCTCGGCGCTTCGGGTGGCGCCAGGCACTGTGTGCTGCTTCGGATCTGATGAGCACAAGGCGCTCGGAGACGCGGCGTTCGCCGGCGCGCAGAGTGACATCGACATCGGCGTCGGCGGCCTGCACGACTTCCTCAGCTCCGGTGACCTGGTGGCGCTGGTAGGCGATTACTTCGCCAGCACGGCGGATTTGCGCGCACTCACCGTGACGGATCCCGGTCGCAACCAAATCCGGTGGACGAGGTGGTGGGCGATCGACCAGTACCACGGCGTCAGCGAACCCGTGATCCCAGAAGCGGACAAGCAGACCGCGCGCGACCGGTACTTCACGCTGGCCGCGCACAACATCTCCCACTTCAGCGCGGGCGGCAGTGCGCGCACCACGTATGAGAGTGCGCACGAAAGCGCCCTACGCACGGCATTCCTAGCCGGTTACCACCAGATGCCGGGTGAAACGACCGTAGACCTCACCTCCGCAATGACCGAGGAAGCAGGCGCCCAGCACTTCCTCAGCGACATGTTTGCGGCCGGTCACGTTCGCACCGAACGCGCGGCGATCAAGTCGTGGTACGACGCGCACGTCCCGGACACGAAAACCCTGTTCGTGAAATGGATGGCGCACGAGATGGAGGTCTTCCTGGCGGCTGAACATTCCATCGCGGACTTCTTTGGCTTCGTGCCGAGCGAAGCCGATCTTATTCAAAAAATCACCCAGATCGGCGGCAGCGCGTTGGATGCATTCAGCCTCGGCAACATCGTCTCCCTCGCTCTGCATGACGCCGACAACCCCGGCCTGGACGTAATATCTGACTCTGACCCGACCGGCCGCCTAGTGCCCGGTGGCTACCAGTGGCACGACGTCGGCGACTCATACCTCGGCACTAGCTCGACCACCGCGCCAGGTTCAACGCCCGCGGCGAGAAGCACGCGGGATATGGTGATGTCCGCGCTGCGCGCGTCGATTGCGGATGTCCGCGCCGTGGCCGCCGTCGGGCGCCAGCAGGCGCCGAGACCCATCTACAGTCCCGGCCCGCCGCCGCAAGCAGACGCGGAGACCCTTGCTATTGCGGCGATCGCCGCCATGCGGCCCTTCCAGGCGCTGCAGTACGTGCCGCGAGTTGACCCCAGCTCAACCACGAACCTGTCCTTCGACTGGCAGTGGGGGCGGCTGAACGTACCGGCGATCACCGCAGTCGACAATGCGATCAAGCGCGACGTCGCCGACCAGATAGCCGGGCGGGCTAAGTCCCGGACCGACGCGAACGAACGCGCAGCCTTGCAACACATCGTCGACGTCATGCGGCGCGACGGAATCGATGTCATAGAACGCGCGATCGGGCGACCGGCCCGCTGATCCGACCGAGCTGCCCGCACAAGTCCCATCGGCCGAAGCCCCCGGCTGTACAGCGCCCTCGGCTACCGCCGCGTTGCCGAGTTCGAGAATTCCCACCACGACAAAATCAGAAAAGTAGCCTGACCGACTGCGCCATGGCTCAGCGTGGGGCATGAATGGAGGCGACTTTGCCTGGCGAACCCGGACACGGTGCGGAGACCGACCGGCGTCTTGCGCCGCCGCTGCGGGAGCGCCAGCGGGAGCTGCGGCGTGCGCGCCGAGTTGGCGGCGCGAGCGGCCCGGCGGGCCGCCTTGAAACCGCGCAGAAAGTCTTCACAGGGACGAAGCGCCTCTTGCTGATGAATTAGTCTCCAGTGACTGTTCATGCCAGACCGGCTGATTACAAGAAGTACGGCCCGATGCGCCACGCGCGCTAGCCCGAAGTTGCCGTAGCTCTCTGTAGGCGTTGCATCCTGACCTGCGGCTTCGGTGGAATCTGCCTGCGGAGTGTAGTCAGAATTTCTGGCGTGTCGCTGCCGGGTTATGCGCAGATATTCCCTTACGATCGGGGCTATGGCGGGAACCAGCGGGAAAGTTCACGTAGTCAGACTCAGCAAGACCGGCTACGTGGATAAGCAGGGCCGCCGCAAGGACTACACCTCGGCGTACCTGCGGCGCACCTACCGCGACGGCGGCACGGTCAGGAACGAGACCGTCGCCAGCCTGTCCGCCCTGCCCGGCCACGTCATCGACCTGATCGACGCCGGGCTGAAGGGCCGGCAGCTCGTCCCTGCCGCCGAGGCCGTCACCATCACCCGGTCGCTGCCGCATGGCCACGTCGCCGCCGTGCACGCCCTGGCCGCCAAGCTGGGCCTGCCCGCGCTGCTGGGCCCGGCTGGCCGCCAGCGGGACCTGGCCCTGGCGCTGATCATCTCCCGGGTGATCCAGCCCGGCTCCAAACTGTCCACCCTGACCTGGTGGGACGACACCACCCTGGGCGCCGACCTCGGCGTAGCCGGGGCGTCCACCGATGACATCTACGCCGCGATGGACTGGCTGGAGCACCGGCAGGACGCGATCGAGGCGGAGCTGGCCCGCCGGCACCTCGGCCCGGAGCCCAACCCGTCGAAGATGGCGCTGTTCGACCTGTCCAGCTCGTGGCTGGAAGGCTCGCACTGCCCGCTGGCCGCCCGCGGCTACTCCCGGGACGGCAAGAAAGGCAAGCTGCAGATCGAGTACGGGCTGCTCACCGACCCGGCAGGCCGGCCGGTCGCGGTCCGGGTGCTCCCCGGCAACACCGGCGACCCCGGCGCCTTCACCACCATCGTGGACGTGGTGCGGGAGAAGTTCGGGCTGGAGCAGATGATCATGGTCGGGGACCGGGGGATGATCACCTCGGCGCGGATCCGGGCCCTGAACCAGCTGGAAGACGGGACCCCGCGGCCGGATGCCTACGGGTGGATCACCGCGCTGCGCGCCCCCGCCATCAAAAAGCTCATGGCCGACGACGGCCCGCTCCAGCTCAGCCTCTTCGATCAGCAAGATCTCGCCGAGATCACCTCCGATGACTTCCCCGGCGAGCGGCTGATCGCCTGCCGCAACCCGGTGCTGGCCGCCGAGCGGGCCCGCAAGCGCGAAGACCTGCTCGCCGCCACCGAGAAACTGCTCGCCCCCATCACCGCCCGGGTGGCCGCCGGACGGCTCCAGGGTGCCGGCGAGATCGGGGTCGAGGTCGGCAAGGTGATCAGCACGTACAAGACCGGCAAGCACTTCACCGTCACCATCACCGATACCAGCCTGAGCGTCACCCGCAAGCAGGACTGGCGGACCTGCCCCGGTCCGGGCGGCCGCGGCGGATCAGCGCGCTGGAACGGGCCGCGGTGGTCGCGCTGGCCTGCCAGCTGCCCGCCGCCACCGGGGTGCCGCTGGCCCGCTGGACCGGCCCGGAACTGGCCGCCGAGATCACCAGGGCGGGGCTGGCCAGCCAGATCTCACCATCGTCGGTGCTGCGGATCCTGGCCGAGCACCCCATCAAGCCCTGGCAGTACCAATCGTGGATCTACCCGCGCGACCCGGACTTCGCCGCCAAGGCCACCGTCATCCTCGACCTGTACCAGGGGTACTACCAGGGCAAGCGGCTGCGGCCGGGCGACCGGGTCATCTCGGTGGACGCCAAGCCCTCCATCCAGGCCCGCGCCCGATGCCATCCCACCAGCCCGCCCGCCCCTGGCCGGCCGGCCGGGTGGAGCACGAATACGAGCGCCAGGGCGCGCTGGCGCTGCTGGCAGCCCTGGATGCCCGCACCGGGACGGTGTTCGCCTCCACCCGCGGCACCACCGGGATCGCCCCGTTCATGGCACTGATGGGCCAGGTCATGAGCGCCGAGCCGTACAACAGTGCCAGCCGGGTATTCGTCATCGTGGACAACGGCTCGGACCACCGCGGCAAGGAGGCGGCCCGGCGGCTGCGCCGCGCCTACCCGAACGCCATCATGATCCACACACCGGTGCACGCCTCCTGGCTGAACCAAGTGGAGATCGTCTTCTCCATCATCCAGAAAAAGGTCATCTCACCCAACGACTTCGCCAGCACGGCTCAGCTCGCCGCCACCCTGCTGGCCTTCATCGACCGCTACAACCAGACCGCCAGGCCATTCAACTGGAAATACACCGCCGCTGACCTGGCCCGGCTCCTCGAGCGGACCAGCGCCCACGAGAAACCAGCCAGCCTGCCACAGGCCGCATAACGACAGGCCCGACGAACTTACGGGCTCACCCACTAAGCTTGCGATTTAAGGACGCGGAGATCGTTTAGGTCTGGGTTCTGCTGTTCCCTGGACATAGGAGCGGCCTTCGGGTGACGCTGAGTTCTCGCCAAGAGATCCAGCTGCACCAGAAGGCCGTGATGAACAGTCTGCAAGACACCCCTGCTCGCGTCGAGGCGTTGTCCGGGTTATCCAGGTTCCGTGCGGGTTTTCATGCCTGCTTCACCCGCCGCGGTGATGCCCTGTTCGAGCTGGCGGACGCGATGCTGTGCGCGCAGGGCCCGGTGCGATCGCCGGTGGAGCTGCCCTTGGAGCCGGAGTTCCGCCGCCGGCACGGCTCTGTCTGCGACGCCCTGGCTAAGGGCCGGATCAGCGGTAGCTGCCTGCGGCACCTGCTGGTCGGCCTGTCAGCACCGGCCAGGGCGGGCGAGCCGCTGATGTTCGCGATCGACGTCACTCCGCACCCGCGCCCTGACGCCCAGTACGCCGACGAGCGGACGATGGTGCAGGTCCGCGGCAAGGGCGGGGACCGCTGGCTGCCCGGCTGGCCCTACAGCCTGCTCGTTGGCATCCAGTGGGGTTCTTCCTCCTGGGCCGATCCCGTCGGGGCACGCCGGCTGCGGCCCGGCGAGGAGCACACCGACGTCACGATCGACCAGATCACCGGGCTGCTCAAAGACCTGACCGCGACCGGGAAGTGGCAGCCCGGCGACCCGCCCCCGCTGGTCCTGCTCGATGCGGGCAACTACGCCACCGACCTCACCTGCGCCCTGGCCGGCCATGACGTGCAACTGCTGGTCCGGCTGCGTACCACCCGGGTCTTCTACCTCGACCCTGCACCCCGGCGACCGGGCCAGATGGGCGCGCCGGCGCGCCACGGCGCGGAGTTCTCCTGCTCCGACCCCGCCAGACGGCACGCCCCCGACTTCGAACGCACCGCGGAGTCCGGGCTGTACGGCACCGTGACAGTCCGCGCCTGGACGGGACTGCACCAAAAACTCGGCAGCACCGGCCGCTGGGCCGGCTGGCCGCGGGACAAGCAGCTGCCGATCGTGCGCGGCACGGTCCTGCAAGTGGCCGTCGGCCACCTGCCCGACGGCCGCAAACCACCCAAGGACCTGTGGCTGTGGCACGCCGGCCCCGTCCCGGCCGACCCGGACCTGCTCTGGAAGGCCTACCTGCGCCGCTCCGGCCAAGAGCACTTCCACCGCTTCGCCAAGTCCTATCTTGGCCTGGCCAGCGCACACCTGAACTCGGCGGCAGCCACCGACCGGTGGGTGTCCCTGGCCATGGGTGCGTACGCCCAGCTACGCCTCGCCCGCCACCTCGTGGACGACCTGCGCCGCCCCTGGCACCCACGGCCCGACCCGGGCAAGCCCCTCAGCCCCTGCAAGGTCCGGCTCGGCTTCCGCCGACTCCGCGCACGAATCGGCACACCCGCCGACTCGCCCAAACCCACCCGCCCCGGCCCAGGCCGCCCGAAAGGCTCGAAGAACCGCCCGAAATCCCGGCGACCGCCCTACCGCAAGAGCGAACCGGCCACCGCAAGCACGAAGAGTGATAACGGAAGCTTAAATCGCAAGCTAAGCCTTCCTCACCCGGGGGTGTGGTTGCCGCGGCGTGAAAATGGCGGGTGCTGGTCGTGGCGGGCTGAGGTCCGCTCACTGCCGCGTGGTGGCCGGGGCTGGGTGATGTGGCTGCGGAGCGGGTGCCGGATGGTGCAGGTTGGGTGCGGGCTGCCCGTGACGCCGAGCTTCTTTGGGATACGAGCCCGTAGCTAAGCCTGGCGCCGGGACCTGTGACCTGAGGGTCGCTTTTTGTTGCTTCGAGCACGCCGGTCAGTATTCGGGCCGTTGAGGCCGTGACCGCGGGTCCCCGGGCAGCCCGCCCTGTTACCCATATCCGAGGATACGGAGGTGACCGCGGTGGGCAAGGCCAGGCCGCAGGTTATCGAGGACGAGGAGCACCAGCGGGTGTTCGAGCGGGTGGCCGCGGTCGACGTGGCCAAGGCGTCGGGGATGGTGTGCGTCCGGCTGCCCGGCCGGGACGGCAGGCCCCGGGCCAGCAAGGTCTGGGAGGTGCAGGCCGTGACCAGCGCGGTCAGTGATCTGGGCCGGCACCTGCTCAAGGACCGTGTGCAGATGGTCACGCTGGAGGCGACCAGCGACTACTGGCGGATCTTCTACTACCTGCTGGAAGCGCTCGGGCTGGCGGTGCAGCTGGTGTCCCCGGCCCAGGCCCGGCAGCTCAAGGGCCGCCCGAAGACCGATAAGCACGACGCGATGTGGCTGGCCCGGCTGACGGAGTGGGGGATGCTGCGGCCGTGCTTCGTGCCGCCGGCCCCGATCCGGACGCTGCGGGACTATACCCGCGCCCGCACCGACTACGTCCGCGAGCGGACCCGCTGCTACCAGCGGCTGGAGAAGCTGCTCGAAGGCGCGCTGATCAAGCTGTCGTCGGTGGCCAGCAAGCTGACCACCGAATCGGCCAAGGACATGGTGCGGGCGATGATCGCCGGGGAACGCGACCCGCACGTGCTGGCCGGCCTGGCCCGCACCCGGATGAAAGCCAAGCACGATGAGCTCGTCGAGGCGCTGACCGGCATGTTCGACGCCCACCACGGCGAGCTCGCCCAGCTGGAACTGGACCAGATCAAGTTCCTGGACCAGAAGATCACCCAGCTGGAGGCGCGCATCCGCGACACCCTGGCCACCCTCCCCGAAGCGCAGGGCGTGGACGCCGACGGCACCACCGGCCCCGCCGCCGGCACCGGCCCGGACGCCGCCGTGCTGCCCGCCGCCGCCCGGCTAGCCGAGATCCCCGGCATCAGCCCGGACCTGGCCGCGGCGATCATCGCCGAGGCCGGCCTGGACATGACCCGGTTCCCCACCGCCGCGCACCTGGTCTCCTGGGCCGGGCTATGCCCGGCCGCGAACCAGTCCGGGCCGCGCACCGGCCACGGCAAAAAGAAACACGGCAACGCCTACCTGCGCGGCGCCCTCGGCCAGGCCGCCCTCGGCGCCGCGCGTACCGGTACCTTCCTCGGCGAACGATACCGCCGCGTCGCCCGCCGCCGCGGCAAGGCCAAAGCCCAGGTCGCCGTCGCCCGGTCCATCCTGATCATCATCTGGCACCTGCTCGCCGAGCCTGCCGCCCGCTACACCGACCTCGGCCCGGACTACGTCGCCTCCCGCACCGACCGGGACAAGAAGATCCGCAACCACGTCCGGCAGCTCCAGGCCCTGGGACTGGAAGTAACCCTGGCCCCGGCCGCCTAACCCATACCGCCCTGACCAGGCCCGACGCTCGAACCAGCCTCGGGTCCGCTGCCGCGCGCCCAATTGAGGTGAGTTATTTTCCGGTCAGCTCTGTAGCCGTGATCAGCCGTTGCCCAGACCAGTCGTACTTCGACATTTTCCGCAGACGCCCTCATCTGCCCCGATGAAGTGCCTCTGGGCACCCACGGCTCATCGCGCGGAAGCATCGGACTGTGCGGGCCTTTCGGCAACGGCTGACAAGCCGGGCAGGGGATCCAGGTCTGCTGATGTGCGACTCAGTCTCGTACTTTTCCGGTCCGCCTGTAGCCTTCCTGGAAGAAGATCATGTCGATGATCTTCGCCTGGGCGTAGCAGCGACGTGTGTCCGTTCCCGTGGTGAAGTCCAGGGTGGGGATCCGCGCAGCGTGCAGGGCGCTCCTGTTTGCCGTGTAGAAGTCGCTGATCATTGTGAGCGTGGCGCGGTCGAGGGCGGCACCTCCGAAACCAAGGCGGAAGAAGCGGTCGAAGGCTGGGATGCAGCCGAAGACGCCGAGCATCGTCTTGGTGACAAGGACGGGGCTGGCAGTGAAGGTGTACGCGGCCTTGATTCGGTCGGCGAGTGCCAGCACCGCGCCGATGCCCGTCTCGGAGCAGCCGGGAACATCCAGTTCCCAGGTGGCGGCCGGCTCGTTGGCGATCGCCTGCACCACTTGGACCAGTTCCTGCAAGCTGCGGCCGTGCAGGCCGCCTCGTCCTCGCATCATGCCCCAGCTGGCTAGATAGAAGCCGAGGTGAAGGCAGGACAGCTCGAGCTGGTCACCTCTGGCCAGACCAGCGGTCCCCTGGGCGTCTCGTGCGTCCTGGAAGTATCGGGTGAGGAGGGGCTGCGGGCGATGGCCCACCGGGCGATGGCGTTCATGATCGAGGAGCCCGCGCGTTACCAGTTGCTGTTCCACCGGACCATCCCGGGGTTCACGCCCAGCCCACCGTCCTACGAGCTGTCGGTCAAGGTGCTCGAGCGCACCCGGGCATGGTTCGCCTGCAACGGCATGGGCGACCCCGGGGGGCTTGATCTGTTCACCTCGCTGATCGGCGGGCTGGCCGGACAGCAGATCGCCAACGACCCCGGCGGCGATCGCTGGGTGCGTCTCGTGGACACCGCCGTCGACATGTTCCTAACCCACGTCAAGGCCACAGGCGGGCCAACCCGCCGGACACGTGAGAGGACCCGATCATGACACTGACCACGACCGACGTGCGCGACATCCCGCCGATCCGGCATGACGAAGCGATGGACCTAGTGAGCCGTTCTTGAGTTTCCCAGTCACCACGTGAGTTGATTTGTCTCCCAGTCTGGCGCTGACGGCTATCGCCTGGCTGGCGGGTGCGGTCTGCTGGGGATATGGCAGATCCCAGGTTAGAGCCGCTGGTGCTCTCGGAAGACGAGCGACGCACGCTGGAGAGCTGGGCCAGGCGCCGCAGCACCGCGCAGGGCCTTGCGTTGCGGGCGCGGATCGTGCTGGCTTGCGCAGAAGGCGCACCCAACATCGCGGTGGCCGCCCGGCTGGGCGCCAGCCGGGGCACCGTGACCAAGTGGCGGGAGCGGTTCTTGCGCCGGCGGCTGGATGGGCTGTGCGACGAACCGCGGCCGGGGGTGCCGCGCACCATCACTGATGCCCAGGTGGAGGAGGTGGTGGTGCGCACCCTGGAGGAGGTGCCGGCGGGTGCCACGCACTGGTCCAAGCGGGAGCTGGCCCGGAAGGCGGGCATCTCGCCGACCAGCGTGCACCGTATCTGGCGGGCCTTTGGCTTGCAGCCGCACCGGGTGGAGGAGTTCAAGATCTCCCCAGACCCACTGCTCATCGACAAGATCCGCGATGTGGTGGGGCTCTACCTGGCCCCGCCCGCCACGGCGGCGGTCTTCTGCGTTGATGAGAAGCCGCAGATCCAAGCGCTGGAGCGGACCGCCCCGGTGCTACCGATGATCCCCGGCATTCCCGAGCGGCGCAGCTTCGATTACACCCGGCACGGCACCGTGGACCTGTTCGCCGCGCTCAACACCGCCACCGGCAAGGTGATCGGCAAGCTGGCCGCACAGCACACGGCGGAGGACTTCCGCGATTTCCTCAACGACATCGACCGGCAGGTCGAGCCCGGCCTGGCCGTCCACGTCATCTGCGACAACCTCTCCGCGCATAAAGCGCCGGCGGTGCACAAGTGGCTACTGGCGCACCCGCGGTTCGAGCTGCACTTCACGCCGACATACTCGTCGTGGATCAGCCAGGTCGAGCGGTGGTTCGCCGAACTGGAACGGCGCTGCCTCGAGCGCGGCACCTTCTGCTCGCTGGACGCGCTCAAGACCGCGCTGGAGGAGTGGATCAGCACCTGGAACGAAACGGCACGGCCATTCAAGTGGACCAAGACCGCCGACCAGATCATCGACCGCATCTGCCGTTACTGCTCACGTATCTCAGGACCGGGACACTAGCCGCCGCGGAATACCAGCGCTTCGGCGCGCTGCTACACAGCCTCGCACCCGGCGATTGGAATGCTTCGACGGTATGCGACCGCTGGGACGTGCGGGCCATCGCCGCCCACGTGCTGGGGAGCAGCTGAAGCCTGCGCCTCGATCCGCGAGAACATCCACCAGATGCGCCTTGGCCGCCGGGTGCAACGCCAGCTCGGCCTGGCTCACATCGTGCATGGGGCCAACGAAGTCCAAAGTCCGCGAACGCGCCGGCCTCGACCCCGCTGAGCTGATCGACCGGTGGACCCGGGCCGTTCCACGCGCCCTCAAGGGCCGACGCCAATTCCCGCCGTTCCTGCGCCCCGTGCGCATCGGCTTCGAGGCACCACTGGGCAGGCGATCGCTTGCCTACCTGATGGACATCGTCTACACCCGCGACGTGTGGATGCACCGCATCGACATCGCCCGCGCGACCGGCCGCCAACCCATCCTGGCCGCTGAGCACGATGACCGGCTCATCGCCGACATGGTCGCTGACTGGGCCAGCACCAACCACCACGCGTTCTCACTTCACCTCAGCGGACCCGCGGGCGGCACCTACACCAGCGGAAACGACGGCCCCCATCACGACATCGACGCTACCGGATGGGCCTGGACAATCTCCGGCCGCGCACCCGGCAGCGGCCTGCTCGCCAACCCCCTCCCCCTCTGAACAACGCCCACCAACGGCAACCCAGCCAGTGGCGTGCCCTGCCACAGCGCTACCGCCGGGACCTGCAAGCCTCTCTACCAGACCTGCTGCGCTCGGATCGCGTCCATCGCCCATCACAATGCACCGCAGTGATGGCCAAGCCTGCAGATCCCGATGTTCTGCGCGTGCTCACCACTGAGGCAGGCGCAGGTCTCCGCCGTTCAGAGTCGGCGTATACGGGTGATCGAAGATCACCCAAGCCCTTCGGACGAACGCTAGATATACGGGTGATCATCGCAAATCTTTCGATCCGATATGCGGAGATGATCACCCGCATATCACCCGCTCGCGCGCGCTCAGACCAGATTCCCTGAGTTACGCTTTGTAGCCGGCTCCGGGCAGTCGCCGTCAAATCCGCCAAAATTTAGCTCACCTATCTCATCGGCGGTAGAGCTTTCTACGGCGAATCGCGGCTAGGTTGGAGCGGGTAGTTGAACGAGTAGGACGCCGGTAGGACACCGGTAGGACGTCGGCCTGCTCGGCCCCGCGCGGAAGACGATCAAGTGCGGCGGCTGCGGAACCAAGTACTTGCAAGGCTGACCGGCCGCGTAGCTCGTGAGTGATTCGGGATCAATGTCGACGCCACATTAACGGTGTTTCTTGCTCGCGCCGGTCGTCCCGTACAGCAGTGAGGTACAGCAAACTAGGCGCGCTACGGGCGTCCTCAGCAGGCAGCGACAGTTCTCGGCGGGCGACCCGGCCAGGTCATCATCGGGCATGCTGCTGATCAGTACCTCTGCGGACGGCGTGCCGGGCGCTGTTCCTTCGAAACGTCGTCGAAACCAGTGCCCGATAGAGTGCTGTTTATGCCGTTGTTCCATATCACGTTGAGAGAGCACACCTACACCGGGCGGTTCCATAACGACGTCGTGGAGGCCGGGTCCTTCGAGGAGGCGCTGCAACTGGCCGCCGGGCAGGCCACCGCATCCCGACCGCCGCCTGACTCCGGGCAGCGATCGTTCAACGTCACGTTGAGAGAGCACACCTACGCCGGGCGGTTCTATAACGACGTGGTAGAGGCCGGGTCCTTCGAGGAGGCGCTGCGACTGGCCGCCGGGCAGGCCGCGGGGCGCCAGCCGCCGCCTGGTTTCAGGCCGCCGCCAGAAGGCGCGAATCGCCGGCGGTGTGCCGATGTCTGGATCCACTCCCTGTTGCACTGCGCGCTGGCAGAGGGGCACGATCCGCCGCACATGGCCGTCGCACGTGGGTACTGGCGTCCGGTGAGATGGGTGAGGGATGATCGCGGCCTCGCATGCAATACCGGAGCCGCCAGGCCTGCATGATTTCCCCGGTCGTTCACCCTCGGAGGCCACCAGGTCGAGAAGATCACCATCCCCGTCCCGGCCTGGCGGCAAGCGTTCACCCTCCTCGGCGCTTGTCCCGGTCGCCCCCGGGGCGGACACCACCAGCGCCCGGGCATCGTGAACCCTCGGACAACAGTGGGTTCATGCGCCTCGGCAGACATGGCTTTGGGCCAGGCCAGCGCGAGGCGGGCGGCCATCTGATGGTCTTCGCGCTGTCGGCGGACGCCCGGAACGAGGCCGGCGGGGTCAAGGCGCTGCCAGGACGTGCAGGATAGGGTGTGATGGCCGGACTGGGATCGAGGGCTCGGGCTGCCGGTCCCGGCCGCCCCTTCCCGGGCCGTGCCGGGCAGGCCAGAACAGCGGAGGCGAAGTGATCAAGTCCAGGGGAGCCAAGGGCAAGGCCCACGTCACGTTCACCGTTGATCCCCGGGCGGGCGCCCAGACGGCGGCAGTGTGCGGGGAGTGGAACGACTGGTCGGCCGACGCCGGGGTGATGCACCGCGACGCCGAGGGAGGGTTCAGCCTGACCGTTGACCTGGACCCGGGGCGTGCCTACCGGTTCCGGTACCTCCTGGATGGCGATCGATGGGACAACGACTGGGCCGCCGACGCCTACGTCCGCAACGACTTCGCCGGGGATGACTCGGTCGTGGACCTGACCACGCTGGCCGCGGCGGTCCCGCCGGCCGCGAGGAAAGCGAAGGCGCCGGCAATAAAGGACGCGGTGAAGAAGCCGGCGCCAGCGCAGGCTGCCAAGAAGGCCGCAGCGTCTGCGGCGAAGCCGGCCGGGACGACGAAGAAATAGCACGGGCCAAGGGCGGGACGGTGGTGCAGACGATGCGGCGGCCCGGGACTGATCCCCAACGCGCGGCTGGTCCCTCCGGCTTCGGGCATGCGGCTCGTGCGGTACGTAGGACCGCCGCGTCATGCGTCGGGAGGACCGGCCTGTGCGGCTGACGGATCCCCGCCACGCTTTCCTGACCGCAGGCTGGGTCCTGCGCGGCGGACGGGTGCGGTCCGGGCCGGGCGCGCAGAGGCAAAATGTGCTGGGAGCCTGCTGAAAAGACCGCAGGTCATGGTTGTTTGCCGACGTCGCGTTCGATGACCTGGGACAATTTTCCCATGCAGGGTTTCGGGCGGGCCGGCCGTGAACTTCTGGACGCCGCGGCGCTGGCCGGGCACCTGATCCCGGCGAGCAGCATGTTCGCGTTCCTGGCCGCGCACCGGGCCGAAGTGTTCCCCGACGCCGATTATGCGGACCTGTTCGCCCGCCGGGGTGGGTCGGCCGTCGCTGTCGGCCACGCGGATGGCGGCGGTGCTGACGCTGCAGGCGCTGCACGATTACGCCGGCCGGGAGACCGCCCAGGCGGTCCGCTTCGACGTGCGGTGGAAGACGGCGATCGGGTCCTCGCTGGAGGATGCGGGTCCGGCCCGTCGTCGCTGGTGTACTGGCGGAGCCGGATCGCCAAGTCAGGCCGGCCGCACCGGGTCAACGACCCCGTCAACAAGGTGATCGAGGCGACCGGTGCGCTGGAGGGCCGGCGCCGCCGGGCGGTGGACTCCACGATCCTGGCCGGCGGGGTGGCCACTCAGGACACAGTTACCCGGCTGGTGGCGGCGATCCGCCCGGGCCGGCCGCTGCCACTGGGCTGCGCGAGGACTACCTGAAACACCGGCCCAACCTGGAATGCGCTGTTGCCCAGGTCGCCACCTGGCGGGGACGTCGGCTCAAGCTCCGCGACCGCGGGGTGACCAAGAACCACGCCTGGCTCAAGCGCCGCACCGCCACGCTGAACCTGCGTAACCTGACCGGCCGGGGCCTGGCCCGCCAGGGTGGCGCCTGGATGCTGGTCACCTGACCAGGCAGCAGGGACCAGCCCCGGCCGCAGGCCAGCCCGGCCGGGCAGGCCAGCCGCCGGGCCGGCGGGTCACGACAGCCGATCCCGCAAGGCCACCGGCGCAGCCAGCGGGTCCGGCACGGCCAGAAAGCAGCGCCAAGGCGCGCTATGGACGGTGACCGGAATCGGCCCTTTTAGGGGGGTGCGGCCGCAGGTGAGGCGATACCGTGTGCTCGGGGTGCCGCGGGCGGCTGGAAGCCGGGCCGCGGCCGAGGTTTCCGGATTCTGACACCGTAGGTGGGTTGTGTACATCGTTATGGTCGCGCTTGAGTGCGCTCCGGCGGCAAAGGCGGGCGGGCTCGGGGACGTGGTGTTCGGCTTAAGCCGTGAGCTGGAGATCCGCGGTAACACGGTCGAGATCGTGCTGCCGAAGTACGCGGGCATGCGCTACGGCGACATCTGGGGCCTGCAGCCGAGCCACCACGACCTGTGGGTGCCGTGGTACGGCGGGGCGGTGCACTGCACCGTCTGGTTCGGCTTCGTGCACGGGCGCAAGTGCTTCTTCATCGAGCCGCACTCGGCGGATAACTTCTTCGGCCGGGACCTGCTGTACGGCTATGGCGATGACGTGGCGCGGTTTGCCTTCTTCTCCAAGGCGGCGGTGGAGTTCCTGCTGCAGTCCGGCAAGCGCCCTAAGGTTATCCACTGTCACGACTGGCAGGCCGGACTGGTCCCGGTACTGTTGTATGAGCGTTACCGGCAGGTGATGCCGGACCAGCGGGTCTGCTACACCATCCACAACTTTCGCCACCAGGGCGTGACCGGTACTGAGGTCCTGTGGGCCACCGGGCTGGGCGGGCCGGAGTTCTTCCTGGACGCCGCCAGGCTGGGCGACGACACCCACTACCGGGCCGTGAACCTGATGAAGGGCGGCGTGGTGTACTCCAACTTCGTGACCACGGTGTCACCCAATCACGTCCCGCATCGTCGGGGAAAGTAACCCGCCACCGGCTCAACCCCGGGGGGCGACCGCCAGGCCAACCATGCCCTGTGGCGGATCGTGTTCACCCGCATGGGCTCGGACCCGGCCACCCGCGCCTATGTCGAACGCCGTACGAAAGAAGGAAAGTCCAAGGCCGAGATCATCCGCTGCCTGAAGCGTTACGTGGGGAGTGGCGCCCGAAAGGCGAGCCCGTAGCGATGGAGGATCACAGCTTCTTCACCGGCCCGGATGTGGGGCAAGCGATCCCGTACGGGATCTACGACATCACCCGCAACACCGGCTGGATGAACGTGGGCGTCGATCATGACACGTCGGTGTTCGCGGTGGAGTCCATCCGCCGCTGGTGGAAGCTGCGCGGCAGCCAGGACTACCCGCAGGCCTCACGCTTGCTGATCACCGCGGACGCAGGCGGCTCCAACAGCTACCGGTACCGGGTCTGGAAAAGCGAGCTGGCCGCCCTGGCGGCTGAGACCGGGCTGGCGATCACTGTGTGCCATTTCCCGCCGGGCACCC
>CAVUNO010000015.1:0-331100 GCA_963742875.1 uncultured Actinomycetes bacterium
GTCGTTGGGAAAACGTCAATGCAGCCTCGTGAACGGCGCCGCAACACAACCAACACTGTTGAATTGTCAAGTTTCAGGCAGACCAAGCTGACGCCGACAAGAACCAGCGCACCGTGGGGGCTGCCGATCTTGCTAACGCCGTGCTAACAACGGCTGTGGAGACATGGCGCTGAACGTGGACGCCAAAGGGACCCCGCGGCCTCGTATGGCCCGCTGAGCGAGCCTGCGGCGGACTCTCCCGGACCTGCAAAGCCGCGGGCACCAGCCACACCCGATTTTCCGCCCAGAACGGGCGTCACCGCAGGGATATCAGGGGCTGAAAAGCGGACGGTCGGCGATCAGTGCCGTTCCCCCGCAACCGCTGCCAATACTCCTGTCAAGCCGCTGGACAAATTCCCGAACGCGTCAACCGCGCTAGCCTTACTGCCCGGGTGGCTGGTAAGCCTGCGCCGCGTCTTTGGACCGTGACAGCGCCTGGCTGAGTTGCTCTTGAGTCAGCAGCTCATGCGTCTCCAGGTCCTTAAAGGCGCCCGTGCTTCCGACGGTGACGCTCAGAGAGGCCGCACTGATCGAGTCAGGGAGATCTAGAATGACGATCCCGTCGTAACTGCCGAGCCCCCAGTAGAGGCATTCGACAGACCCGCCCAGCGAGTCAGCCAGCCGCCGCACCGTGGCGCTCCGGTCACCAGGGTTTTGGACCATCCGCGCCCATGCCTCGCTGGTGTAGGTGAACAAGGTCATGTACTTTGCCATTGCTGGCTCCCCTCAGCTCGCCCGGATCTTGGTCTGTACTGGTGAGCCACGCCCCTCCCACGGGAGTGCCCGGCCCGCTCGGAACTGGATTCGCAGGCCAACAGTTCGTTCGTGACCGCGCGCAGCGAAGAGGCAAACGTCCTGGCCTAGTGGGGCCAAAGGTCCCACCCTAGCCGGGCCATACGGCCCGCAGCCACCGATACCCCAAGCCTGTGAAACTAGGGTGCAGTGGTCCCTAGTGTTTATTACCCTCCGTGCTCCGCGCACGCGGTCAGCCCTTCGCCGACACCACGCCCGGGGACACCCCCGACCCCCGGATCAATTAGTTGGCGGGGGACCATCTTCCTCGGCACTCCAGTGTCCAGGTCGCAAACACCGCGTCAATGGCGCCTACGGCGTCGCTTCGCGATCCAATGCCGCGTAGTTAAGAGCTTGCAGAAAAATAACCCGTAGCTTCCCGGATTTCTGCTGTCTGGTGTGGTATTGGGTGCCATGGAGGAATTCGGGCAGGTGCTGGCGGCGAAGTTCCAGGCGATCTTCCCGCATCTGGATGAGCGGCAGCGGCGGCTGCTGATGGGCGCCGAGGCCCGCGCGCTGGGGCACGGCGGGATCCGGGCGGTGGCCCGGGCCGCCGGGGTCCGCGAGGCCACCGTGTCGCTGGGAGTCGATGAGCTGGATGCGGGTGCGGAGCCGCTGGGCCGGGCTCGCAAACCGGGCGGTGGGCGCAAGCGGGCCGCGGAGCTGGATCCGGGGCTGCGCCCGGCCTTGCTGGCCCTGGTCGAGCCGGAAGAGCGCGGCGATCCGATGTCGCCGCTGCGCTGGACGACCAAGTCGACCCGCAACCTGGCGGCGGAACTGACCCGCCAGGGCCACCGGGTAACCGCCGACACTGTTGGTGACCTGCTCCGCGGGGAAGGGTTCAGCCTGCAGGGCAACGCCAAGACCATCGAGGGCCAGCGGCACCCGGACCGGGACGCCCAGTTCCGGTACATCAACGAGCAGGTCAAAGACCACCAGGGGACCGCAGATCCGGTGGTCAGCGTGGACACCAAAGAAGGAGCTGGTCGGGGAGTTCAAGAACGCGGGCCGGGAGTGGCGGCCCAAGGGCCAGCCCGTGGCCACCCGCACCCACGACTTCCCCGGGGACAGCCTCGGCAAGGCGGTGCCGTACGGGGTCTATGACATCATCGCCGACGCCGGCTGGGTATCCGTCGGCACCGACCATGACACCGCCGCCTTCGCTGTGGAGTCGGTCCGCCGCTGGCGGAAAGCGGCCGGCCGCGGCGATTACCCACAGGCCCGGCGGCTGCTGATCACCGCGGACGCGGACGGCTCCAACGGCTACCGCACCCGCGCGTGGAAGGCCGAGCTGGCGGCCCTGGCCGTGGAGACGGGCCTGGAGATCACCTGCTGCCACTTCCCCCCGGGCACCCCCGGGCACCTCCAAGTGGAACAAGGTCGAGCACCGGCTGTTCTCCCACATCACGATGAACTGGCGGGGCCGCCCGCTGACCAGCCACGAGGTCATCGTGCAGACCATCGCCGCCACCACGACCCGCACCGGGCTGCGCGTGCACGCCGAACTCGACACCAGCACCTACGACACCGGAGTCCAGATCAGCGACCGGCAGATGGACGCCTTACCCCTGACCCGCCACGACTGGCACGGGGACTGGAACTACACAGTTCCTGCTCGACGCCGGGCCGGTCACCCGAGCGCAGAACGCGGCCGCCCAGCAGGGTGTGGCGCAGGGCCAGGAACGCGGACTCAGCCGGTAGCCGTCGGCGACATGGCTGCCGTCGGCGCCGGTCATGGCCACTTGCGCGTCGACCATCCGCACCGGCAGGTCGTCCAGGCGAGATAGGTAGGAGCCGTCCGGCAGGTGCTCCAGCACCGGGGGGTTGCGGGTGGATTTGGCGCGGGCCAGCAGCATCGCCCCGGTGCCCGCGATCTCGGCGAGGAACTCGTTGGCGTCGAAGGCCCGGTCGAGCAGGACGAGCATGCCCGGGCGCAGCAGGTGCAGCAGCCGCCGGGCCAGGTGAGCCTCGTCCCGGTCGGCGGCCGAGCCGACGGTGGCACCGACCAGGCCGCGGGTGCCGGTCTCAGCCAGGCCATCAGCCGCAGCGTGGGATACCCGGCCAGGCCCATCGGTAGCGGATCTTGCCGATCCAGGAACGGTTGCGGTTACTGACGTGTTGCCGCTGCCGGACTACCGGCGAGTGCCACTTGGCCTGGCCAATCGTCTGACTTCGGTAGAGGGCGTGGCGGCCGCTGTTCCCGACGTCTCGTTCCAGGTGGCCCTGGAGCCGACCAGCGGGAACATTGCCACGGGTACGGCGGCCGAGCCGTTCCAGGCTCATGGCTGGGCCAGTGCCGCGCTCACCCCGTTCCGCCTGGCTAGCGGACGTGCGCCGGTCACAGCCAGCCATAGTCCTCGGCTCGGGCGTGGCCGCCTCGACGGGGTTGCGTATCGGGTCCGCTGTTCGTCTGGCGGGCCAGGACCTTCCTCCCTTCAAAGGTGGTGGGCGTGGCCGCGGCCAGGGGCGCCAACCCGGCCGGGGACTGGACCGTGTTCCTGTCGGACGCCGAGGCGGCCGCGCTGTACGGCCACCCGGGACAGGCCGACATTATCGGCATCGTGGCCAAGCCGGGGGTGTCCGCGGCCACCCTGACCGGGCGCGTCCAGGCCGTACTCGGCGGCTCGCATCTGACCGTGCTCGAGCCGGCGAAGATCGGCCAGGCTGAGGACCTCGCCGTCGGCACCGACAAGCTCGGTCTGCTTCAGCTGGCGACGAACGTTGCGGTCGACGTGGGGGCCATCGCGTTCTTCGTCGTGGCCGGGACCATCGCGCTGTCGGTCGCCCTGCGCTGGGGCAATCTGGCCCTGCTGCGGGCGGTCGGCGCGGACACCTGGGACGAGATACGCCTGCCCCTGACCGGGCCCGGCGGCAGCCCTGCCGCCGGCGCAGCCTCCGGAGCGGCCGGTGGGCGTGCGGCAATGCCATGGCCAGTGCCGATGACGCGGTGCCTGGCGAGTTCGCGGCTTTGGTCCGGTCCTGTACGCGGGGCCTGGCACTGGCGCCGGTGGTGCGTATACAGGCCAGCCGCTGCGTGCTCCGGCTGCTCGACGACACCAGCCAGCCACTCGCCGAGATCGCCGCCGATCACGTTCTGGCCGAGCCAGCCGACGGATCCGCCGCCACATCGTGGGACGAGATCGAGGCCGAGCTGGTCACCGGCGGGCCCGCACTGCTGGAGGTGATCGACCTGCAGTTGCGCCGGGCCGGCGCCCGGCCCGCCGCCGCCACGACCAAACCGCAGCGGGCGCTGGCTGGCCGCCTGACCGCCGCCGGGGCCGCGCCGGAACCACCGCCGCTGACCCGACATTCGCCCGCGGGCGAGGTGGTGCTCGCCTACGTGCGCGACCAGGTGGCCGCAATCACCCGTTATGACCCGCGGGTCCGCCGTGATAAGCCAGACGCCGTGCACCTGATGCGGGTCGCCACCCGCCGGGCCCGCAGCGCGTTGCAGGCCTTCGGCGGCGTCATCGACCGGCACACGACCCGGCCGCTGTGCGCGGAGCTGAAGTGGCTCGCGGCGGCGCTCGGACAAGCCCGCGACACCGAGGTGCTGCTGGCCCGGCTGACCGCCAACCTTGCTGTTATCCCCCCCGCCCTGGTGGTAGGGCCAGTGCAGGCCCGCATTACTGCCCACTTCAACGCCGAGCTCCCCAGGCACGCCGGGCCGCGCTCAAGGCGCTCGACGGGCAGCGCTATCTGCGCTTGCTCGACGACCTGCATGCGCTGCTGGCCGACCCGCCGCTGACACCGCTGGCGAAACGCCCGGCAGGCAAGGTGCTGGCCAAGCCGGTCCGGCAGGCAGCACGCCGGCCACAGCGCGCCCTGGACGCCGTGCCCGGCGCCGAAGACCGCGACACTGCGATCCATGAGGCGCGCAAGGCCACCAAACGGGCCCGGTACGCCGCCGAAGCAGCCGTGCCCGCACTCGGCAGGACCGCCAGCCGCCAGGCCACACAAGCCAAGGAACTGCAGCAACTGCTCGGCGACCACCACGACAGCGTTGTCGCACGGATAGTGCTGCTCGACCTGGCCCAGATGGCCCGGGCGGCGGGGGAGGACACCTTCACCTACGACCTGATGCACCACGGCCAAGCCTGCCAGGCCGCCACCATCGAGCAATCCTGCCACGCCTGGCAGCCGGGAAGTGACGGAGACATCGGCGAGCTGCACGAAGCGCCGCAGGAACACCGCCAGGCCATGGCGGTGGCATGGTGGCGCTGCACGGTCACGCTGCTTCGTGAATGATCGAGGCCAGGCGGGGGCGATGGCCCGGAGGTGCGCGGATATGTCAGAGCCTGCGGTTGAGCTGGCTCAGCTTCGCCCGCCGCGTGCTCGCTCTGGCCGAGGACCCGGATTAGCCTCTTCTGAAGCGGGTCAAGTTCGCCGGGATCGTGGGCATGCTCTACGACGAATTCGCGATGAAGCGGATCGGCGGCCTGGTCCGGCAGGTCCGAAAGGGTCAGCGCCGACGCGGACCTGACGGCCTGACCCCGGCCGAGGTGCTCCGGGCCTGCCGCGCGGAGCTGCGGTCCCAGCAGGAGGTGGTGGCCAGGCTCGTCGAGGAGCAGTTGCGTCCTGCTCTGCGCGGCCTCGGGGCCCCGATCTTGGATGCCGGGGATCTGGATCCGTCCCAGCGGGACTTCCTCGCGCGATACTTCGTAGACTCCGTTGAACCGATCCTTATCCCGCTTGCCGCGGACGCCGCACATCCGTTCCCGTTCATCAGCAACCTCGCCCTCAACCTGGCGGTGCTGGTCACCGAACCGGGCCGCCGGAAAACGCCGTTTCGTCCGGATCAAGGTGCCGGACAACCGGCCGCGATGGGTGCCGCTGCCGAACCATGCGGGCTGGGTGCCCTTGAGCAGGTGATCACCGGCAATCTGAGCGTGCTCTTCCCGCAGGCGCCGGAGCTGGCCTGCTCTTTCTTCCGGGTCACGAGGGGGGCGAAGGATGATCCGTGGAGCGATCAGGCCGGGGACGAGGACGTGGACCTCTCCCCCGGTGCGATCATCGGGATGGTCACGGCGGAGGTGACCGCCCGGAAGTACGCGGGTGTGGTACGGGTGGAGGTCAGCGCCGATATGCCCGCCGACCTCCGGGACTGGCTCGGAAAGCGACGGCGAGCTTACGGACCAGTCATCGATCACTCATTTCGCTCAAGCCACCAATCACTACTGGACGGACAGGAGGCTCACCCATGGCGGAATTCCTCTCGGCGGATGAGGCGGTAGCCCGGATCCCCGACGGCGCCACGCTCGGGATGACCGGCATCGTCATGTGCGGGGTCGCCGAGGAGGTGGCGGCCGCCATCGAAAGGGCCTTCCGGGACCGCGGGCACCCGCGGGACCTCACCCTCGTGCACGCCGCCGGCATTGGCAACTGGCAGAAGGCGAGGGTCGCCCACCTCGGGCACGAGGGCCTGGTCACCAAGTGGATCGGCGGCCACACCGGCGCGGCCCCGGCGATGGCCCACCTCATCGAGGAGAACCATTGCCAGGCCTATTGCATCCCCCAGGGAGTCGAGGCCCAGCTCTACCGGGAGATCGCCGCCCACCGCCCAGGCCTCATCACCCACGTCGGCATCGGCACCTTCGTCGACCCCCGCCTCGGGGGCGGCCGGATGAACCAGGCGACGACCGCCGATTATGTGCAGGTGATCGAGATCGAGCAACAGGAGTACCTCCTGTACCCCTCGTTTCCCATCGACGTGGCGGTGATCCGGGGCACCACCGCCGACGAACTGGGTAACGTCACCCTGGACGAAGAGGCGGTCCTCCTGGGCCAGCTCCCGATGGCCCAGGCGGCCAAGAACAGCGGCGGCATCGTGATCGCCCAGGTGAAGTACACGGCCCAGGCCGGCACCCTGCACCCCAAGCATGTGCGGGTCCCCGCCCCGCTGGTCGATTACGTGGTGGTCGCCTCCTGTCCCGAGTTCCATCCCCAAACGGCCGGCGGCTTCGACCCGGCGCTGTCGGGGGATTTGCGGGTCCCCCGGACGGCGGCCAAGCCACCTCCCCTGGGTGCGCGCGCCGTGGTGGTCCGCCGTGCGGCCATGCAGCTCGTCCCGGGTGCGGTCGTCAACCTCGGCGTCGGCTATCCCGACGCCATGGGCGGGCTGGCCGCCGAGGAGGGGGTCGACGAGATGGTGACCCTCACCACCGAGCCCGGCGCGGTGGGCGGGCAACCGGGGGCGGATTTGTTCTTCGGCACGTCACGCAACGCCCAGGCACTCATCGAGCAGGCGGCCATGTTCGACTGGTACGACGGCGGGGGGCTCGACATCGCCTTCCTGGGCCTGGCGCAGACCGACCAGCACGGCAACGTCAACGTGAGCCGCTTCAGCGGCCGCGACGTGGGGCCGGGCGGCTTCATCAACATCACCCAGGCGACGAAGACCGTCATCTACTGCGGTTCGTTCACCGCCGGAGGCCTCGAGGTCGCAACCGGCGACGGCCGTCTCCAAGTCACCAAGGAAGGCAAATTCAAGAAGTTCGTCTCGGCGGTGGAGCAGATCACCTTCAGCGGCGCCGAGGCGACCCGGCGAGGCCAGCGGATCCTGTACGTGACCGAACGCGCCGTCTTCGAGCTGCACGAGGGGAGGATGACCTTGACCGAGCTCGCCCCCGGCATCGACCTGGAGCGCAACGTGCCCGCACAGATGGAGTTCACGCCCGTGCTGGCAGAGCCGCTCGCTCCCATGCCCGGCCACCTCTTCTACCAGAAGTGGGGAAAACTGCGGTCCATCATCACCGCCGCGGCTCCGGCTGCCGCCTCCACCGCCGGGGCGTGACACCCCGCCAGCTAGGGATCGTTCCCTCGTCCGGTTCGGGGAGGCCGACGGACCCCTGTGAGGTGCCAGAACTCGCGCAGAGCATCTGACCTGGGCTTCTGCCCTCGGCACTCGTGCTCCTCTTTCCACCGGCCGTCGCCGTCCTCCCTCGCGGCGGCGATGAAACGCCGTCTATCTCCAGGCACATGTGGTGGTCGTAGATCTTGATTGACATCGGGTCGCCCATCTCCCGCCCGAAGAGCGACGGGAGCCATGCACGGGAGCCAACGCATGCAGACTCCCCCAGACCGACCGCGACGCCTTCAGGGCGTTATTGCAGGTGAGAGGCTCCCTGGCCGACTCAGTCCGACCGGGCCAGACGGGCCATTCGTGACTGGGGGTCAAGGGGTCGCGGGTTCAAATCCCGCCGTCCCGACTGTTTTTCGAACGCTTCTTCGCTATGTACAGCAGCAGTACAGCAGTACCCGAGGAAGACTCTTAAGGTCTGCATCCGGCCTCTGAGTGGCCGCCATGCGGTCGGCGGATTCAAGATCACGACGTTGGGCCGGGGTGGATTTGCGTCCCGGGTGTTACGCGTCGTCATTCGCCATGAGCGCCGGACGTAACTCACGGCGAGCCTCGGTTGCTGGCATGCCTATCCAGTGGGCATCTCCGCCGTGCTCACCCTGGCACCGGGATCCTCACCTTGGCGGCTCCAGTCGGCGCATGCCGGTACCCCGGCTTACGTCACGGACGGTGACGGCAAGGCCGGGATGCGGCGCGCGAGATCCGCCGATCTGAGCGGCCTGTGGCATTATCACCGCTGGCCGTTGAGGTGTGCAGATCTGGTCAGTCTGGCGCGGGGGGCAGTCCCCGGTTGGGGGTCCGGCTTCAGGCGTGGTCGTTTTTGTTCCACAGCTGGTGAGTAAGGCCGCTAGGCGAGGCGACCGACTCGACGGTGAAGCGGTCTTCGAGGCCGCTTGATCCCTCCCAGAGGGATACGCCGCGCCCAAGGGTAATCGGCACGATCACCAGGTGCATGAAGTCGACCAGGCCGGCCTGGAGGAACTGACGCACCGTCGAGGGTCCTCCCCCGATGCGGACGTCACGACCACCAGCAGCCTGCCGGGCTAGGCGGAGCACCTCCTCCAGTGGCCCGTCCACGAACCGGAAGCTGGTCCCGTTAGGAAAGTCAATCGTGGGATGCGGGTGGTGGCTCATGACGAACACCGGTGTCTGGAATGGCGGCTCGTCGCCCCACCAGCCCCGCCACCCATCGTCGGGCCAATCACCAACCTGGGGACCGAACTTGCGCCGTCCCATGATCTCGGCGCCGATGCCCTGGCTCCACATGCTGGTCAGAGCGCGGTCCAGCGTGACGGGGGCATCCGCCTTATCGACGCCATGGATTACCCGGCCATCGAACCACGTGAACAACCGCTCGGCGCCGCCGATCGGGGCGTCGAACGTCACATGCTCGCCGGCGGCGTAGCCGTCGAGGGAGACGTTCATGTTGTGGACCCGGGTGCGGGGCATCACGACTCCTTCTGCGATCGGATGAAGCGTTCACAACATAGACCGGCGGGATGGCCGGGACCTATCGCTGAACGCTGACATGGTGTTGCGGTGGCCCAACCGCCGCATCCGCACCGCATGCGACCCGGCATGGCGAGCCGGAGTAGTGACGGCGATGCTCACGGCAAGCCCCCGCGCGTCGATACCGAGCAAGAACAGTCTTCGCGCCACCGCCAGGGCCGGGCGAACCGGTTCGAGTAGCGCCGGCCCTGCGGCCATGCCAGACAGGCAAGTAGTCACGCTCAGTGACTAACACTAGTCGCTGACCGCCGCGCAAAACCGCCTTACCTGCATCCGCCGTTGACCGCAAGCGCGTTCTGCGACGTTCCCTCGCGAGTGCAGGAATTTGGCAAGGGGCGAGGACCCGTAGGCTTTCCGCCGATCGGGCAGGCTTGTGACCTGCCCGTATAGCCCGATCAGGGTCCTCGCGAGGGTTCCCTTGTCAAATTCCGGGGCGGCCGGTCAGCTCGATGCCGATGCTCACCAGTCGTGGTTGCCCCTGGTCCTGGGGCGTGGCTGAGTCTGCTCCCTGTGCCCGATAGCTGCCGGGAGCGGATCATGCCAGGCGGCGGGGCAGCGAGCCGCTGGTGTAGATGTGGTTCAGCGGTTCAGGCTGGTTGGCCTTTCTGCGCGGGGTGACGAGCCGTGGCGGCCGGGGGCGGGGCCAGGGAGCAGCCAGCCTTACCTAGTGTCCCGGTCCTGAGATACGTGAGCAGTAACGGCAGATGCGGTCGATGATCTGGTCGGCGGTCTTGGTCCACTTGAATGGCCGTGCCGTTTCGTTCCAGGTGCTGATCCACTCCTCCAGCGCGGTCTTGAGCGCGTCCAGCGAGCAGAAGGTGCCGCGCTCGAGGCAGCGCCGTTCCAGTTCGGCGAACCACCGCTCGACCTGGCTGATCCACGACGAGTATGTCGGCGTGAAGTGCAGCTCGAACCGCGGGTGCGCCAGTAGCCACTTGTGCACCGCCGGCGCTTTATGCGCGGAGAGGTTGTCGCAGATGACGTGGACGGCCAGGCCGGGCTCGACCTGCCGGTCGATGTCGTTGAGGAAATCGCGGAAGTCCTCCGCCGTGTGCTGTGCGGCCAGCTTGCCGATCACCTTGCCGGTGGCGGTGTTGAGCGCGGCGAACAGGTCCACGGTGCCGTGCCGGGTGTAATCGAAGCTGCGCCGCTCGGGAATGCCGGGGATCATCGGTAGCACCGGGGCGGTCCGCTCCAGCGCTTGGATCTGCGGCTTCTCATCAACGCAGAAGACCGCCGCCGTGGCGGGCGGGGCCAGGTAGAGCCCCACCACATCGCGGATCTTGTCGATGAGCAGTGGGTCTGGGGAGATCTTGAACTCCTCCACCCGGTGCGGCTGCAAGCCAAAGGCCCGCCAGATACGGTGCACGCTGGTCGGCGAGATGCCCGCCTTCCGGGCCAGCTCCCGCTTGGACCAGTGCGTGGCACCCGCCGGCACCTCCTCCAGGGTGCGCACCACCACCTCCTCCACCTGGGCATCAGTGATGGTGCGCGGCACCCCCGGCCGCGGTTCGTCGCACAGCCCATCCAGCCGCCGGCGCAAGAACCGCTCCCGCCACTTGGTCACGGTGCCCCGGCTGGCGCCCAGCCGGGCGGCCACCGCGATGTTGGGTGCGCCTTCTGCGCAAGCCAGCACGATCCGCGCCCGCAACGCAAGGCCCTGCGCGGTGCTGCGGCGCCTGGCCCAGCTCTCCAGCGTGCGTCGCTCGTCTTCCGAGAGCACCAGCGGCTCTAACCTGGGATCTGCCATATCCCCAGCAGACCGCACCCGCCAGCCAGGCGATAGCCGTCAGCGCCAGACTGGGGGACAAATCAACTCACGTGGTGACTGGGAAACTCAAGACCGGCTCACTAGGTCCGCGGGGCGCAGGCGCTGCCCCGGCGACATGATGATTGATTGGGTGTCCCCGGCCTGCGGGGATGCGGCCGCTCAGTCTAATCAGGCCATCCGCCTGGCCCGTTGAGGGCGGGCCGGCGGCGGCTGACAGCGGATCGGCGGGAGCTGGCCGCGGTGGTCCCCCATCGGGTGAGTACGGCTGCGGCGGGCCCGGCCCGGGCCGGCGGTCACGGGCTGGTCACCATGGCATGGGGGCGGGTTCAGGCCGCGGGGGCGAGCGCGTCGTCGCCGAGCTCGGCCAGGATGTGGCAGGCCTGCCGGAGGATCTTGCGGGCCTCAGACAGCGCGGCGCGCTTGCCGTTACAGCGGTCCTTAAACTGGGCGTAGTAGCGGTGGTCCGGGGCCGACGAGCGGGCGTGGGTCTTGCCGGCCTCGTACACCGCCCAGCGCAGCACCGGCGGTCCCTGCCGGGACAGCCGCCCGGGCGGGCCCTTGCGGTCGGAGGACCAGACGGTGACGTCCAGCCCGGCGAACCGGACCGCCTGGCGGGAGGAGGAGAACCGGCCCTCCCCGCCCAGCCAGCAGGTCATCGCCAGCGCGGTGACCGGCCCGACCCCGTACAGCCGCGCGGCCAGGACCTTGGCACCGGTCAGGTGCCGGGCGGCAGCCAGCAGCTGATGCCGCACCGCGTGCTGCCGGGTTTCCAGTGCTTCGAGCACCTCCAGCGCGGTGGCGACCTGCAGCTGCCCGGCCGGGGACAGATGCGCGGCCGCGGCCACCCGCAGCGCGGCCAGGCCCTGCTCGGTGCGCAGCGTCCCCTCGCCCAGGGCCGGAGCGCCCTGGTGGAACAAGACCGCGTGGATCCGCTGCACCCAGGCGGTGTGCTCGGCCCGCAGGTCGTTGTACAGCTCGAGCAGCGCCCGGCATTCCAGGATGTGGCCGGGCGGGATCCAGCACTCCGGCAGCCGCCCCTCGGCCAGCAGCATCCGCAGGTGCCGGGAGTCGGTCTTATCGGTCTTGGCGTGCCGCTTGCGGCCGCGGGCGAACGCGGTGTCGGCCGGCTCGGCCAGATGCACCGCGATGCCGGCCGCGGCCAGCTCCTCCGCGATATACCGCCACCCCGTGCACGCCTCCAGCGCGAACGCCACATCCTCGAGGCCGGCGAACCGCGCCAGCCAGGCGCGCAGGTGCACCCGGTCGGCTGGGCTGATCTGGCCGCGCCGCACCTGCCCGGTGCCGGTGTCGAGATAGTCGAAGGTGATCTGCTTCCGGTGGATATCCAGCCCGCCTACGATGGGCATCGGGACCTCCTCACGCTCCGAGGGGGCGCGCACGCGCCCCATGCGAATTGCCTACGCGGTCCATCGTGACGCGCGTCTGAGCTGGGGAGGTCTCCCGGCACCCGGCCGCCAACCTCAGCTCAGTCCGGCCCGATGCATGTCATCTAATCTGTATGCTTTGGTGATCGGCCGGTATCTCTGCCGATGGCGCGCAGAACTGGCCGATTTGGGCTCGGCTCCGGGCCCGTTCACCGGATGGTGGCTGCGCAGCCGGGGTGGCCATGCTTCTCGAGGTACCGCTGGTGGTACTCCTCGGCCCGGTAGAACGCGGACGCCGGGGTGATCTGAGTGACGATTTGCCGCCTCAGCGATTGCTGCTGGGCATCACGTGATGCGATCGCGGCTTCCATCTGGCCAGCGTCATGGTAGAAGATCGCCGAGCGGTACTGGCTGCCGAAGTCGAAGCCCTGGCGGTTGCGGGTGGTCGGTTTGTGGATTCGCCAGAACGTCTGGAGTAGCTCCGCGTAGCTGACCTGGGCCGGGTCGAACCACACCTCGACCGCCTCAGCGTGGCCGGTGCGCTGCCGGGCAGACCCGTTCGTAGCCGGGGTCGGCGACGTGGCCGCCAGTGTAGCCCGCAGTAGTCTGCAACACCCCGTGGATCTGGCGGAAGGCCGCCTCCACACCCCAGAAGCATCCTGCGGCGAACGTGGCGCGCTTAGCCCCGCCCGGTCCGTGTCCCTCGAACGGCGGCGCAGGCGCCGGGTCGGGGCCGCGGTTCCTGAGCTTAATCACATCATGACCCCCTCCGAACTCCTGTGCCAACACGAAACCAGCGCCAGGGATTCCCACGGTGCCGGCGTCCTCACTACGGGTCGTGCGCCGGGCTGGCCGGCGCCTCGGCCCGAGACGATTTGGACCGCCCCGCGACCGGGGCGTCACCAGCGTCCGGCACCGACGGCCTGTCGATCGGGCCGGCCGAGGGCGGCGCACCGGCCCACTTGACCGGCCTGCCGCACGGCGTGACGTTGATAGAAGCACTCGGACGCCTGGACCAGGTCCCGCCACGGTGTGCGTGGTTCCAGTTCCTGCCGCTGCGGCTGGACGACGGCACCGGCAGCCCTGGCCGTGCCCTGGCCGTCCTGCCCAGCTCCCCGTCGCCGGTCACCAGTACATCGCCGGCACCATGACTGTTGCCGGGCTTCGGTGACTCCGCCTGAGCGGGTCAGTGTTCTGCTGCGCGGCGTTTTCCCTTACGGGCCGCCCGCTGGGATACGGCGGTGACCGTCGAGTCGGCCTGGTGCAGCGCCTTCGCGGTTCGGGTGGAGGAATCGTGGCGCTGGGCGGCTAGCGCCAGGCGATGGACGAGCGCCTGGGTCAGCGGCAGGGCGATGGCCAGCAGCAGCCACATCCGCAGCCGCCTGGAGAAAAATGCCCACATGCTCAGGGTCCCTTCGTCATTCCCGCGAAATGCTCCGCTACCCGCTCTGGCTTGGGCCAACCGTGTCCCAAGCCGGATGTCCGGCGGCTGTTGCCCGCGCTGCGCGGACGTGAAGCCGCCGGGGCTGTCACGACAAGGAGGACAGCAAATAGCGCAGGCCGAATTCATCCCGGCATGCGCGCTGGCCCTGGCTGCCGGTCAGCCTGGGTGGGATGGCGGATGCATCGGCCGGCTTCCTGCTGGCCTGGCGCGGCATCGCCCGCGGGGTGTCGGCGGCGGATCGCTGAGTCGGCGGCAGCGGTTCGCGGCCGTGCCGCCCACCATTGCAAGAGGAAGGAAAGGTCATAGCCACACGAAAAACCGGCTTCGGGGGTGCGCCGGCGCTGTGTACACCGACCACGGCAACACTTCCGGAAGCACTCTCCGTGGCGTCTCTGAGCGGGATGCGTGCGATATCCGCCTGTTATGCGCGGATGCGGGCTTGAGTCCGGTCACGATGCTGGCCACCCCGATCAGGTCGATCTGGGTGCGGGCATCCCCCGGCGCCTGCTCACGTTTTCAGGTGCGCGTCGAAGAACGCGACGATCCTGCGGCGGGCGTCCTGCGCGGACGGCTCGTGGTAGCCGGCGTGGGTGATCCGCGCCAGGAAGCCAGCGACCGGGCCGGGCTCGCCCCCGGGCTGGTGCAGGAAAGCCGTGCCCGGCATCCGGGTACACCTTGATGTCGTGGTCGATCCCGAGCGCCTCCAGCGCCCGGCCCAGCCGCCGCGGCGCCGTGCGCAAGAACCGGTCCCTGCCCCCGAAGCTGGCCACGATCGGGCAGGCCCCGCGCAGGGCGTCCTGGGCGTCCTTTCCGACCAGGCCGTAGTTGACGCCCGAGACCGAGAACCCGTGACCGGCGGCCATCAGCAGGGCGAAACCGCCGGTGGCGCAGAACCCGATCACGCCGAGCCGGCCGCCGCATCCGGGCTGGCCCGCCAGCCACGCCCGCGCCGCATCGACCTGGCCGAAGGTCTGGCCGCGGCCGGCCCGCAGGTCATGGAACATTCTCAGCAGGCACGCGGCCGGCCGCCCCCAGAAGCCCAGATCGGCCGACAGGGCCAGGTACCCGGCGCCGGCCAGCCAGTCCGCCTGCGCGCGCACCGCCTCGTCGATGCCGAACCCGTCGTGCAGCACCACCACCCCCGGCCAGCGGCCCTCACCGCCGGGCCGCGACAGGTAGCCAGGCATCCCGCCCACGGGCGTGGGGATCGTAACATCCACCGCGGCCTGCCCTCCGTCCGTCAGCAGCCTCGGCCAGCCTAACCACCCGCCGTTCTGGAGGGCAGCGATCTCCGTGCCGGTGGCTAGCGGTGGCACGCGAGATCCGCCGTTATGGACGTCGGTTTGGCCTGACGGAATCGCCTCCAAATGGTGCGGATCTGGGTGTTCCGCGCGGGCGCCCGCGGCAGCATGGGCGGGCTCGGGGGAGGCGAGGTGGGTGATTGCCTGGCCGGCAGGTGCCTGGCTACAGCACCGTGGACCTTCGCCTCGGCCGGCGGCTGTCGGGCCCGCAGTGAGGCCGGAGCGGTGGAAGATCAGGTCGCACAAGCGCCTGCCGTCGGCGAGAGAGAACTCCTGCGGGTGCGAGCGGTCCCAGCGGGCGAACGCGTCGTCGATCGCGTCGGCGAGCTGTTTGAAGGTGTGGCTGCGCGCGGCCGCGAAGACGCGAAGAGCAGTACTGGCCGCGGCCAGTACTGCTCGCCGTGGCCCTCGATCAGGTCGACCCGGATCGACAACCAGGTTCGCGCGACTTCACACCTCCGGTGCGGTCAAACCCTGCCAGGCTGCCTGGCCTGGTGGCCGGCTGGCCACTTGGGAGCCCGGTCATCAGGGTGCATCAGCGAAGGCTCATTCGGGCCGCGGGCCGTCGCGCTGGGCCAGTTCCTGGCATACCTGGCGCACCGGCACGCCGGCCCGGCTGGTGCCGCGCGGATATAGGCGACCGCCGCGTACAGGGCGTACTGCCAGAAGTCGTCGGTCTGCCACCAGGCGACCTCGTCCAGCAAGTCCGGCTCGGTCCGCCGCGCAGCGCCGCCGCTGCCAGGATCGCGAACTGAAGCTTCTTGTTCTGCCGGCCGCGGAAGGCGCACTCGGGCAGGAACCGCTCCCGCATCCCTTCCAGGGCCAGCGGGTCGGCGCGGCTGGCCCCGCACCAGTCCAGCACGTCGACTGCGACGTGGAGGAACACCTCGCCGGGGAAAGTGCTGTTCCGGGGATGCGGGGGCGCCAGCTCACCCACCAGCTCGGCTACTTCGCTATCGCGGGCCAGCCCGTTAAGCAGGATCCGGCGGGCGGTGGCCGCGTCCTGGGGCGTGGGCAGGTTCCTGGCAGGCATACCCAGACGGTAGGGCAGAACCGATCCGGCCGTTTGGTCTTCGGCACGCTGGCGGGGCGGGCAGCGGTCACGTCCTGGCGGGCGTTCGGTGCGCCGCGCACCCCTATGATCGGCTGGTGATCCTGCGGTGCACGAACAAGCTGCTGGCCGTCCTCGGCGCGGGCCGCGTCGCCGGGCCAGGACCTACACCAGATGCGGAGGACTGGTACGCCAGCCTGCTCTGGTTTGACCGGCGCACGTGCCTGCTGCTCACTCACGCCGCCACCCTGTTTTCGGTCTTCGAGACCGACGTGCGCGCAGTGGACCTGCGCGCAACGCACCGTCTGGTCACCGGGCTGGTCGAGCGGGAACTCCGCCGCGAGGGCCTGCCGCCTGCAACGTTCGGCAACCTGGACTCGCAGGAGCTGATCGTGGCCAAGACCGCGGACCGCAGCGTGCTGGGGCGCATGAACGACATGGCGTTCCTCTGTGAGGTGGCCATCAGCGATGCTGGTGGCCTGGCACATTGTGACCTCGGCGAGCTGAACCATGCGCTGCACCGCAACACACCAACAGCTCTCGCGGCTACCGGCCCCCCAGTCGAGCTCGCCGCACAACAGCTTGAGCGCGGGCAATCAAGCGGAAAAGGAACAGGCCAGGAGCCGGCGCCACCCAGCTAACTCCGCGCTTGGATCTCCAGCCGGGCCGACATCACGTTCCGTGGCTGAACACCATCCACCCGAGTATTCCGTAGCCGCCGATCCGTGCGGCCTGCTGATCCACTTCGGGCTCGCTGGTGAAGGCGCATAAGGATGATCGGGGCATCTGGATCGCTGTGCTCAGCTGCGGCGCGGCCTCCTGTGTCAGAACGCGCAGCCGGACGGTCCTGGCCGGCGGTCGTGGGCGGCAGGACTGAGACCGCGATCAGCTGTAGTCCGGCGGCGCGCGCATCAGCCGGGGCGTGCTGGCTCTGCGCGCGAGGACAAGCCGGTACCGCGGGCTGCCGTCCTCGCGCCGGCCCAGAGCCGTCAGCGGGACTGTCGTCACGGTGAATCCGGATGCGGTCAGGTCGCTGCGGACCGCGGGCAGCGGGCAGGTGCGGTAGTACATGACGAACGGGGGACGCCACACGGCATTGCGGACCCGCATGGCCAGGTCGAACCCGAGCAGTGCCCAGTACCAGCCGGAGGTGACGGGCCGCGGCGCCCCGGCCGGGAAGGCGAAAATCCCGCCGGGCCGCAGCGCGCGGTACACGCCGGCGAACAGCGCGGGCCGTTCGGCGGGCAGGAAATGCCCGAGCGCTCCGAAGCTGACCGCCAGGTCGAAGGTCCCGGCGAAGGGCAGGGCCCGGACGTCGGCCCGTACCCACCCGGCGCCGGGGTGCGCACGGCGCGCCTGCGCGAGCATGCCCGTGCTGAAGTCGACCCCGGTGACCGGTCCCTGGCACAGGGATGCCAGGACCCGCATGCCCGCGCCGGTGCCGCAGCACACGTCCAGTCCCCGGCCGAACGGGCCGAGCGGGCACAGCGCACAGGCGGTCGCGTCAAGCACGCCGTCGGAGGTGCGAAAAGGCGTGTGGTCGAACTTCGGGGCAAGCAGGTCGTAGCCGCCCTCGACCGAGGACAGCGCCTGCATCGCCAGCTCACGCAGTGACGGGCCTTGAGGCGAGAACATCGGCCAAGGGTACTTTCCCAATGCCAGACAGACCGACAGCTCCGGGATCACCCCACCGCACCCAGGGCCAGGCGCAGATCAACAGCACTTCGCATCCAAAGACATACCCGGCGACCTGACGGATGAGGCCACCCCGCGTGATCAGCGCGAGGTCCCCGCAAGGACGCGCGCCTACCCGCCGTTCAGCGCGGGGTGTGGGCAGTAACGGTGCCGGCGCACTTAAGTGCAGAATTGGCAGTCCTGCGGCCGGCACTTGGACGGCCGCGAAACCGGCAGGAGCGGGAAGCACGCAAGCACAAAGACGGCCCGGAGAGATCGGGTTCGAGGGCGAGGACCTCCCCGGCCGTGGGCAACTGGACCACGGCCCAGCCGGGTCCGTTGTCTACCCACTGGTGGGCGAGGACACGGTCCCGCTTGATGCCGAACGCGGCGACGATCTGGCCGACGTACTCTTCGTCGAGCGCGCCGTCGCGCACCAGCGGCGGGGCGGCGAAGGACAGGATGCCCTCGACGCGGCGCACGCTGACCAGGCCGATGGCGCACTCCTGCACGATACGGCCGGCATGGTGCGGTATGCCGCCGTTGTCCAGCCACGCGCGTGTGGACCCAAGAGTGGGGTGCCCGGCGAACGGCAGTTCACCTTCAGGGGTGAAGATCCGCAGCCGGTAGTCCGCCGCCGGAGCGGTGGGAGGCAAAACGAACGTCGTCTCGGACAAATTCGTCCAGCGCGCCAGGCGCTGCAATTGCTCGTCGGTCAAGTCCGTGCCATCGTGGACGACGGCAACCGGATTGCCGAGATAGGGGACCGTGGAGAACACATCGACCTGCGTAAACGCACGTGAGCGCGGCATGGTCATCGAGGGCCTTCCGATGGCAGCGGAAACGGTTCTCAGCGACCCCGCACCTAGGAGGGGGTCCGGTGCCGCCGGGCGTCAGGTGCGCGCCGGTGGGGCGACCACCGCGTCGGCGGCGGCGAGCGCGTCGGCAACCAGGTCGGCCGTGTCCTCCGTGCCCGCGGCCAGCCGGATCAGGCCTAGCGGAACCCCGGACGCGGCAATCTGTTCCTGGCTGAGCATGCCGCGCCACATGGACGCCGGATGCACGGGTAGAGATTCCACGCCGCCGAGGCTGGCCGCCCGGCGGACGTAGCGCAGCCGGCCGAGGAACGCGTCGGCCGCCTCGAAACCGCCGGCGAGTTCAATGCCGAGTACCCCGCCGAAACCGCTCATCTGGCTGTGCGCCAGTGCGTGTCGGCCGACCCGGAGGCATTCGAAAACGCGCTGACTCCGCAGACCCGCCTGATTCTGGTGGGATCGCCGAGCAATCCGCTGTTGCAGATCACCGACCTGCGCGCCGTCGCGGACCTGGCCCGCGCGCACAACGTGCTGACCATAGCCGACAACACCTTCGCCACTCCTGGTCCACTTGGGTAGTCGACACGCCCAGCCGGGGCAGCAGGTTCAGCAGCACCGACGCCGTGCCCCCGTAGGTGGACTTCTGCCCGATCACGTGGTCACCGGCGGACACCAGGGCCAGCACGGCGGTGGTGAGTGCGGCCATCCCGGATGCGGTGACCATCGCCGCCTCGGTGTGCTCCAGTTCCGCGACCACTGCCGCGACCTGCGCGTGGTTGGGGTTGCCGAAGCGGGTGTAGAAACCCTGGCCCCGCCGGTCGACGGCGGCCTGCGCGAACTGCTCCGCATCCTCGGCCCAGAACGTCGCCGTCTGGTAGATGGGCGGTGCCACGGCACGGCTGGGATGGACGTCGCGATCGGCGTGAATGGCAACCGTGCTGATGCTGCCCGACATGGTTCCCCTTCCGGTGGACCATCTGGTGACACCACAAGCCTGGCCGGCCCGCACGCCGACGCGAACCGATGCCGGCAACTTTGGCAGCAAGTTGCCGCCAGCTCGAGGCACCTGATTGTGGTAGACACAGCATCAGAGCAATAATCTGCCATGATGGACGAGGTGGACCGGTCAATACTGGCTGTGCTCGAAAAGCACGGCCGGATCAGCAACGCCGATCTCGCCGCCCGGGTTGGCCTGTCGCCATCGCCCTGCCTCCGGCGTGTGCGCCGGCTGGAGAAGACCGGGGTGATCCGCGGTTACCGGGCACTGATCGATCCGGCCGCAGTCGGTCGCAGCCTGCGGGTGTTCGCTGGTGTCAGGCTGGTGCGGCACGCCCGCGCCGATGTGGTCGCATTCGAACGTGCGGTCGTCCGGCTGCCCGAAGTGGTGCACAGCCACCACGTCACCGGCAACTACGACTACCTGCTCCAGGTCGAGGTCGCCGACCTGCCCGCCTACGAGGACTTCCACGCCAACCAGCTGGCCAGCCTGCCCGGCGTGGCCATGGTGACCAGCTACGTCACCATGAAGGTGCTCTCCGCCGACACCACGTGATCAACTAGATCGACGCCGGATCGAAGGGCGAAGGCCATCCCCTGTTCCGAGATCACCCAATCCTGTGTCGCCCATACCTATCTGTGGTCAGTACGCCTAGATCGGAAACTTCCTCCGTAAAGGCCGCTACTGAGTAGAAGATTCTTGCCGCCCTCCGAGCCAGCCACGCAGGCAACGTAACGGACGTTCTGCGCGCATTGGCTCGCGAATGCCTACCGTTTCAGTAGGCATTCCTAATCGGCGTTCTGAACGGTTTGGCTACAGTCAGGCCAACCTGGTCAGTCACGCTCCGTGACAGCCAAATCCGCGCAAAGAGCGCTGCCATTGATCATGGTCCTATGTGCAGATAAATAGGCCGCTAACAGCCCTAACGGAAGATCGTGCCCCTGCCCGGCTGGCCGGGAGAGTTGATCGCTGCTGGGATGTCGTGCGCGCCCGCTGGGGCGTGAGCACTGTTTCATTAGCGCGCTGATTGTTCTCCCGCGGGCTGCCGGCCAGATCCAGGCTCTTGGGACGGGAGATGCATGCGGTTGTTCGGGGGAGATGACTGGGCTGAGGACTATCACGACCTGGAGCTGATGGACGAGCAGGGCCGGGTGCTGGCCCGCAAGCGGCTGCCCGAGGGGGTGGCCGGGATGGCCCGGCTGCACGCCCTGATCGGGGAGCAGCTCGGCGAGGACACGGACGATTCGGAGGTGGTGATCGGGACCGAGACAGACCGCGGCCCGTGGGTAGCCGCGCTGGTGGCGGCCGGGTACACGGTGTACGGTGTGAACCCTCTGCAGGCCTCCCGCTACCGGGAACGCCACGGCGTGTCCGGGGCCAAGAGCGACACTGGCGACTCGCACATGCTGACGGACATGGTGCGCACCGACTCCCACCAGCTGCGTGCCGTGGCGGGCGACACCCCGGAGGCGGAGGCGGTCAAGGTGGTGGCGCGGGCGCATAAGACGCTGATCTGGGAACGGACCCGGCAGGTGCAGCGGCTGCGGCACCAGCTGCGGGAGTACTTCCCCGCCGCGCTGGCGGCCTTCGAGGACCTGGACGCCCCCGACGCGCTGGAGCTGCTGGGCAAGGCGCCGGACCCGGCACGGGCCGCGAGGCTGACCCGCGCGCAGGTCAGCGCGGCGCTTAAGCGCGCCCGCCGCCGCGGGATACCGGACAAGGCGACCGCGATCATGGCGGCGCTGCGCAGCCCGCAGCTGGGCCAGCCGCTGGCCGTCACCGCCGCCTACGCCGTCGCCGCCCGGTCGCTGATCGCGGTGATCACCACCCTCAATGAGCAGGTCAAGACCCTGCAAGGGCAGGTGGAGGCGGATTTGGCCGGCACCCGGACGCTGAGGTCTACCTGTCCCAGCCCGGCCTGGGACCCGTCCTCGGCGCCCGGGTCCTCGGCGAGTTCGGCGACGACCCGGACCGGTATGTCAGCGGCAAGGCCCGCAAGAACTACGCCGCCACTTCCCCGATCACCCGCGCGTCGGGGAAGAAGAAGGTCGTCGCCGCCCGGTTCATCCGCAACGACCGGCTCACCGACGCGCTGATGGCCCAGGCCATGAGCGCCCTGAACGCCTCGCCCGGCGCCCGCGCCCTCTACGACGCTGAGCGTGCCCGCGGCGCAGAGCACAACCCTGCCCTGCGCAAGCTCGCCAACCGGCTCGTCGGCATCCTGCACGGCTGCCTCAAAACCCGCACCCCCTACGACGAGGCAATCGCCTGGCCCCAGCGGGAAAGCATCCCTCAATCTGACGCTGCAGCTTGACATTAAAGCTCCTGGGATGTTTTCCGTGGTTGGGGGCGCGGCTGGGAAGGAGTGGGCGGCCGGTGCTGGTCCCCGGTCGCCGGGTCGACGTCTGCCTCGGTGCCTCCCTCGGGCTAGCGTGTGCGGCCGGCTCAACTGGCCGCGCTAGCCTCGGGTGGTGCGGTCATAGTTGGGCTGTCCACTCAATGACCAGGCGGCGGCCACCTATTTTTTCGGATTTGTCTCGTCTCCCTATGCTGCGGGAAACTCGCCACGGATCGGCGCGCGGGGGTCCGGGGGTCAGACCTTGCGCCAGCCGGGTATCCAGGCGCCGTCGCGCACCTCGTAGTCGCCGAACAGCGCCGGGGCCTCGGCGCGCATCAGCTCGCCGATCTTGCCGAATACCAGGCGGATCTCCTCCTCCGCCCCGGGATCGGTCCGCGACTCGATGGTGTGCCGCAGCGTACGGACGTTCGCCGACCACACCAGCCCGGTGGCCACCCCGTCGGGCGCGAGCCGGCGCATGAACGAGGTCTTGTGCTTCTTCTCGTGGAAGGGCACGCCCTCCTCGTCGAGCCCGAAGTGGTCGGCCATCCAGCGCTGGAAGTTCTCCATCTCGGAGAGGAGCACCCCCGCTCGCTTCATCAGTTCTTCGTCTTGGCGAGCCCATTCCGGGAACCAGAACGGGATGTCCGCGAGCCGTACGAACCGCAGCGATTCCTGCGACACCGCCGTCCCGGGCCGGTGCCTGACAATCTCATGCGTATTCCCCGAGACGGTCGGCTTGCCGTTGCGGCGAACGAAGAGCAGCCCATTGGGCACTGAGACGCAATGCACCATCCCGTCGTATGGCTCCATGCCGTCGTTGTAGCCATCATCGTTGAGGTACCTGCTGGGAGGAGCCTGATGGCGCTGATGGTTAACCAAGGGAGCCAGGCGCCTCGTGACGATGGAGACGATATAGCTGACCCGGAGGTTGCGGAAACGTTGGCCACTGCGCATGACGCGTTCGAGACCGATGCGGTCATCGACGCGCACATTTGCCGACCACCCTGCCTTGATGGCCAGGACCTGGAGATCATCCGCCATCTCGGCCGAGGAGGTGTAGATGACCCGGTGGTTAGCGGAACGGTGGGTAGTCCCGTCGCCCTCGATCACGGCCTCCAGGAAGACCCGGATGAGCTCTGGCGACCATTCCTGAACCATCGCGGGTACGCGCTTCTCGTGCGCGTGGCCTAGTTCAGCGAGCATGTCCCGCAGCGGCGTGCACTGGGTGCGCACCCCGCCGCAGCCTGACACCGGGAGATAGGCCGGAAGCCCCATGGCGCGGATCGTATCCACCATCCTGTCCAGGATGGGACCGCGGTTCTGCGCCAGGATGATCTGGTGGCCGTAGGTGCATCCCTCGGCAAGGTAATAGCCAAGGAAGCGAGCAAACGGCTCGGCAGGAAAGGTCCTCTCCGCGTAGGTACGGACGCATGCCGCGCCGTTGTCTGACCGTTTCCACACGCGAGTAGCGGCAGGGATCGTGACGGTGAGCGGCGTGGCGCCGGCCCATCGCGCAGACTTCTGATACTTAACGCGCTTGTGCAGGAGGTCCGTAGCCTGCACAATGCCAAACCGTTCTTCCTTCCGCTTGGCCGCCTGCGTGTCATGACGCTGCACCCACATGCGGTGGTTAGGCGTCACCAGCAGGTCCACCTGCTCCGACCGCACCCGGTACATGGGGCCGTTGTAGTCACCGTGAAAGACCTCGGTGGCCTTCTGGTACTCAAGTTCACCGGAAGCCGGGTTAAGCGTCCCGAAGGTCTCTGACCCGTCGACCTTCGGCCACGGCTTCCAGCCGTCGGTGGTGAGCACCTCGGTGTCGTCGTCGTAACAGCACACCCGGCTCACGTTGTGCAGGACGAACGTGAAATTCACGTGCTCCAGGACCGAGCCGTGCGCGCTGGCCAGGATGTTCTCCAGGTACTTGGCCTGGTTGGTGCGGATGCGGGTGACGTTGGGGTTCAGCCCAGGGTCCCAGGACCGGTAGCAGAGCCGGCCCGCGAACTCGGCGAGATTCTGCGCGTCGTTATCCAGGTCGCCGCGGTCCAGCCGCTCTAGCCAGGCGTCGCCGCCGACCTCACGCAGATACTCCGTGACCGCCTCGTAGTCGAGCTGGGGCCGCGCCACCAGCAGGACTTCCGGCTCAACGCTCCTCATGTCACAGCACTCTAACGACACCGCCTGCCCGATCCGCCCCGTCTGGCCACATAGCCCTGCGTGGCGCGCCCGAATGCCGGCGGTGCCGCGGCGAGAAACACAGCGGGGTTACGGGGGTGGCGGTGCGCAGCGCCGATCGCCGCGAGCCGGGGCCTTGTGCCTCGGCGAGCGACGATGCTACGGCGAGGTACCCCAGCGGGTGCGAAGCACACGTGGGGGGTTCCGGGGGGTCATCCCCCGGGCTAACACAGCGCGGGCGCGGCAGAGGCGGAGGACGTTGGCGATGACGAGGTGGCCGGCCCGGCCGGAGGCAGTCAGGATCGACTCCGGATGGAACTGGACGCCCCAGCGCCCGGCCACGGGATCCTCGATGGCCATCACCACGCCGTCCGGGGTCGTCGCGGTCACCTCGAAACCCCCCTTGACCTGCCCGGGCCGCGCGTAGATGGAGTGGTACCGCGCACCGGTGAACTCTGCGGGCAGTCCGTTCAGCAGCTCGCCGCCCTGGACCTGGATCACACCCGGCTTGCCGTGCGCGGGCTCGGCCAGCAGGGACAGCTCACCCCCCGCGTGCTCGACCATGGCCTGCAGGCCCAGGCACACGCCGAACGCGGGCAGTCCCCGGTCGTCGAGCTCGCTGAGCAGGCCATCGCATGCGAAGTCCATGGGCCGGCCCGGGCCCGGGGACAGCACCACCAGATCGGGAGCGTAGGAATCCAGCAGCGCCGGCCGGAAACCGGCCCGCAGGGTGGTGACCACCGCGCCTTGCTGACGGAAGTAATCAGCCAGCGTGTGCACGAATGAGTCCTGGTGGTCTACGAGCAGGACGCGCAGCCCGGACCCGGGACGGCCCTCCCCCGCCTCGACGACGGCGGGCCCGGCGTCTCCGGTGCCGGTGAGCGCTCCCGGCAACGTCCGTTCGGCGTCCTTGAGGGTTTCGATCAGCGCGCGCGCCTTGATCTGCGTCTCGCGCTCCTCCGCCTCCGGGTCCGAATCGAACAGCAGGGTGGCGCCGGCCCGCACGGCCGCGATCCCGTCCCGGATGTGTGCGGTACGCAGGGTCAGGCCGGTGTTCATGCCGCCGTCGAAGCCGACGGCGCCGACGGCGCCCCCGTACCAGCGGCGCGGGGTGGCCTCGTGGTCCTCGATGAACTGCATGGCCCACGTCTTCGGCGCCCCGGTGATCGTCACCGCCCACATGTGGGTGAGGAACGCGTCGAGCGCGTCGAACCCGGGCCGCAGCTTGCCCTCCACGTGGTCGACGGTGTGGATCACCCGGCTGTACAGCTCGATCTGGCGGCGCCCGATGACCTGGACGCTGCCCGGCTCGCAGACGCGCGACTTGTCGTTGCGGTCCACGTCGGTGCACATGGTCAGCTCGGACTCCTCCTTCAGTGATCCGAGCAGCGTGCGGATGTTCGCCGCGTCCTCCAGCGGGCCCTCGCCGCGGGCGATCGTCCCCGCGATGGGGCACGTCTCCACCCGGTCCCCGGTGACCCGGACATACATCTCCGGGGACGCGCCGACCAGGTACTCCCCCTCGCCCAGGTTGAACATGAACTCATACGGCGCCGGATTACGCTGACGCAGCCGCTCGTAGAACGCCGACGGGGTCGGGCAGCGCCCGTAGAAGACGTGACTGGGCACGACCTCGAACAGGTCGCCGCGCGCGAACCGCTCTCTCGCCTCCGCCACGACCTGGGCGTATGACCCCGGCTTGGGCTGTTCCGGCAGGTCCTGGGAAACTCCGGGCCGGGGGCTGGCCGGGCCCGTCCCGGCCGGCGCAGTGGGCCCGGTCAGGCGGGGCAGGCCGGCGGTGGAGGCCCCGTCCACCTCGAACTCGTAGGCGTGGCGGGTGGCCTGCTCGCGCTTGCGGTCCAGCACGTAGATCTCATCGGGCAGGTGCAGCACGAGGTCGCGCTGGTCGGCCGGGCGGTCCAGGCTCAGCCGGACGGGCTCGAACTGGAACGCCAGGTCGTACCCGAACGCCCCGTACAGGCCCAGGTGCGAGTCCTCGCCGCCGAACGCCGCGATGATCTCGCGGAGCGCGGTGAACACGGTGGGGCGCCGGCTCCGTTCCTCTTCGGTATAGGCGCGGTCCGGCTCCGGGATGACGACTTCCACGCCGTCGGCGGTACGGTCGCCCACCGGGGTGCCGGCCCGCAGCAGGGCCGCGCCGATGACCGGGAGCAGTACCCGGCCGCGGTCGTTCAGCGCCCGGGCCCCGATGCGGCGGCCGCGGGCCACGATCTCCACGCACGGGTCGGCGTAGGCGATGTGCCAGCGGCTGTAGCGTCCCGGATACTCCATGCCCGAGCTGAGCACGCCGCCGCGGCGCTCGTCGACGGCGCGCGACACGTCGGCCAGCAGGTCCGGGTCGAACGGCCCCGCGGTGCGGGTGACGCGCACGCCGCCGGCGGTCTCGAAGGTGGTCAGCTCGTTATGCGGTTCGGAGTCCACGTGGGCACCTTTGTCCGGGCCCAGGCCCCGGCGGGAACGAAAAACGACCGCCGTTTCCCGGGCGATCGTTTCATGATCTGCGCAGTACGCGAGCCATCACGCCGCCTATGGGCGGCGCCACCACTGCAGGCTCGGCACGGCTCGCACAGCGGTCAGCTTAGCGGGTCGGGCCGGCCACCGCCAGCGACCGGGAGCGCCCGCGCGTTACTGTCATCCCCGACGCCGGCGTACCGGAGTCCCCGCGCACTACGCGGCCCTGGTGCTGCGCGAGTGCGTCCGGCCCGGGCAGGCCGAAGGGGCCGTCGGGGCGGTCGGGGCGGTCGGCCGGTTCGCCGACGGCGTGGAAGACGCGGCCCGGGTCATCGCGGGATCGCTGCGGAGCCTTCGGCCGCCGGGCGACATGCTCCCGCTGCGAGAGTGGCAAACGGCCATCTACGACCAGCTCTCCGGACCTGCTGGGGTCCATCTCGGGGCTGATGGGGCTAATGCGGTTGATGGGATCCAGCCCGGAGCTGATGGGGACGAGGGTGGGCCGGCCGCGGACCTGGCGAGGCCGGCCGAGGTCCTGACCGGCGCAACCGATGAGGTCACCGACGCGCTCGACACCGCCGCTGACGTGCTCCGCCGCCGGCTGAGCGGATAGAAATCAATACCGGATTGCAATCTCTGCTGTGCGCCGGGAACCGAGCTGATCGCTGACTACGCCGTACCTGATGACCTGCAGGATGACCGCGGACGTGAGTACGCGCGGCTCGTCGCGCAGGCGCTGGCGGAGCGGGGCGAACCGTGGCTGACGTTCCTGTCCCCGGCGCAGATGTCCGCCCTGCTGAACGAACATGGCTTCGGGGCCGTCACGCACGCCGGGGCGCGCGAGATGGTGGGCCCCGGGCTCTGGGACCGTTCCGACGCCCTGCAGCCGTCCCGCCTGTTCCAGCTAGCCGATGCGCGGGTCCGCCTGGCGTCATGATCAATTAGCCGAACGGGCGTACGGGGGAGATCTACCCGCCGTGGCGGGCGTACTGGCCGCCGAAGCCGCCTGGGTGGTAGGAAGTCGGTGGCCGGAACGCGGCGCCGCCCGCGGACGGCCCGGCGGGAGGCGGGGCAGATGAAGACGGTGTCGGCGACGGCGTGGATCGACGCGTCACCGATGAAGGTCTGGGCCATTCTCACCGACCTGAGCCGCTATCAGGACTGGAACCCGCTTTTCCGGCAGGCGTCCGGCGAGATCGCCGTCGGCCGCCGGATCTTCCTGCGGAGCTACCCCGCCAGCAGCCGGCCGATGACGCTCAGGCCCACGATCACCGCGGCGACCGCGGGAACCCAGCTGGGGTGGGCCTCCCGCCTGCCCGGCATCATCGGCGGGGAGCACCGGTTCGAGCTGAGCGCCCGAAACGGCGGAACGCTGGTGGTGCAGAGTGAGACCTTCCGCGGCGCCCTGGTCCCGTGGTCCGGCCGGGCCCTGGCCCGGGCCGAGACGAGCTTCCGGGCGCTGAACGGCGCACTCAAGGTACGGGCTGAGTCTCTGTAGACAAGCCTCGTTCGGTGCACGAGTTACGGAAAGCTATTAAGAAATTCCTCTTGGTGACATTGCCGAATAGTTAGCCGGTGATAACAGGACGTAAAGCGGATATTTTGCCCACAACCCGACTAAAACCGTTGACCAGCTCAGAACGCCGCAGTTAATGTGGACAACGCTTTGCGTCAATTCGGACGCGCGAGGTATCGCGATGTCATAGACAGCACATGAGGATCAGGATCTCTGCTTTGTGACGCACAGGGGCCGTCACGGGTGGCAGATCGACCGCAGCGGTCGGTTACCGCTCTGCGCTCGGCTCCCGGGTCAGAAGGTAAAGCCCCCGGGGCGGGCGTTGCGGTCCGCGATGAGGCCGGCCAGTGTGGCGACGGCGATCTCGGGCGGGGTCCGCGAGCCGATGTTCAGGCCTACCGGCCGGTGCACACGATTGATGTCCTCCTCCCCCACGCCCAGCTCCCGCAGGGCCGGGATGTAGGGCGCCGGGTGACGAGGGTTGCCCATCACGCCGATCCAGCGGGCCTTGCCGGCCAGCAGATCACGGAGCACCGTGCCCAGCTCAGGGCGGTGATGGTCGGTGACCACGACGTCGGCTGAGGAGTCGAGGGCATCGAACGACGCCGTCACCTCCGCGCCCGGCACCATGACCGCCGCCGCCCGCTCGGCGTCGTGCTCCAGCAGGATGGCCCGGAAGCCGCAATCGGACCCGAAGTGCAGCAGGAATTCGGCGACCGGAGAGGCGAATACGGCAATAAGGGTGCGGGTCGCGGTCGCCGGGGCCGGAGCTCCGTGCGCGACAGCGCACGCCGGGTCTTCGGTCAATTCGTCCATCGTGGTGTCGTGATCGTGCGTCATTCGGCCAGTCTTGCACTGCCGGGCCGGTCATGCCTAGCGGTGGTATTAACGTCCATCGGCACATTCGGTTGGGCGTGATCAGTGTTGAACCATTTATGCAAACGATTTCGGCGTGCGGATTCCGTACATGCCTTGACAGTAATATGCCTAACTGGTTATATGTCTGTATGGCAACGGAAACGTTCGCGGTACTGGCCGAGCCGATGCGCCGGCACCTGCTGGACCTGCTCCTGGACCAGCCGCGCCCGGTCGGCGAGCTGGCCCTCCTGCTCGGCCTGAGCCAGCCCGGCACCTCCAAGCACCTACGGGTGCTGCGCGATGCGGGGCTGGTGCGGGTCCGCCAGGATGCGCAGCGGCGCTGGTATGAGGTGGAACCAGGGCCGCTGACCGACATCGACGAGTGGCTGTGCCCGTACCGGAAGTTCTGGGCCGGCCGGCTCGACGCACTCGAGCGCCACCTCGATGCCATGCCCAGCCCCGCAGCACCGGACACGACGAAGAGTACGAGCTCATGAACGGCACGCTGAATGTTGAGGATGGCCGCTTCGTCCTGCGCTTCGAGCGCTGGCTCGCGCATCCGCCGGAGAAGGTGTGGGCGGCGCTGACCGACCCGGCCGAGCTCGCCCACTGGTTCCCCCAGGACGTGGCGGCCGATCTGCGGGGGGGCGGCACCATGCGGTTCACGTTCCGCGGCGGCGAGGCTCCGCCGTTCGACGGGGAGGTGCTGGTATACGATCCGCCGCGGATCCTCGCCTACCGGTGGGCCACCGACGTCCTGCGCTGGGAGCTGCGGCCCGACGGGAGCGGCTGCCAGCTGACGTTCACCGACACCATCGACACGTACGGCAAGGCGGCCCGTGACGGAGCGGGCTGGCACGTCAGCCTGGAGGCGCTGACGGCCCGGCTGGACGGCGACGAGCCGCCGCCGGCCGGCCGCTGGCAGCAGGTGCACTCCGGCTACGTCAGCCGGTTCGGCCCCGAGGCCGCGACCATCGGGCCGCCCGCCTGACCGGCGCCGGCCGCGAAAAACAGGTGGCCGGCTGGCCCCAGAGGTGGCTAACCTGCTGAGATTGTCGTCCCTTCACGGCAAACTGCCTGTAGGACTGTTGAAGGGGACGCAATCATGACGAATACCAGCAGATGCCGCGCGCGGCGTGAATGGGGTACGCCAGCGGCTGGCCGACATGACCGGGACGAAGAGCGGGAGCGCTGACGATGAAGCTGGTCAAGCACGAAGTCACCGCCTGGACCGTCGGTCAGCTCCGCAAGGCTCTCGCCGACTTCCCCGATGACATGCCCGTCCGGGTGGCGCCGCTGGAAGAGCCGGGCGGCGACCTGGAGGCGCCGCTGCAGGTCGTCACGGGTACGGAGGTCCGTCCCTTCGCCGCCGGCGACGGCGCCGGGGGCCTGCTCGACGGGAGCCCGGATACGGCGGAGGAGTACGTGACGCTCGAGTGCGACTACCCGTCCGGGGAGTATGCGCCCTAGCGCTCAACGGCGGTAAGTCTCGACGGGCTTGTCCATCACCCGTCGAGCCGCATGGCGGCCCGCTGCCGCTGCGCTGATTCCACGATCGGCACGACCGGATATGCGTTCGTCGCGGATTGGGTGGGCCTGGACGGGCTCACCGACGGCACCGTGGAGCAGACCGGCGTCGACGGATACTGCACGTCCACATCCAGCCCGGCCGCCTACTACGCCTGGTATGAGATGTACCCGTTGCCGCCGGTCGCGTTCACCGGCGTCTCACCCGGGGACGCGATCGAGGCGGACGTGTACTTCAACGGCAGGACCTACCAGCTGCACCTGGCCGACACCACCACCCGCGGGTTCATCGCCACCACGCAGGCGTGCCCGTCCGGGCAGATCTGCCAGCACACCGACGCAGAAGTGATCACCGAGGACCCGGGCGGTGGTGTCCCGGACGGGTATGACCTGGCCGACTTCGGGCAGGCGAACTACCTGGACAGCCAGGTGACCAGCCTGGCCGGCATCCAGGGCAACTACGGCCCCGCCAACGGGTACTGGGCCCCGTCCGCGGTCACGATGGACAACGGGACCGACGCGATGGCCACGCCGGGAGCCGCCGAAGGCGGCGTGGCGTTCGCGGTCGCCTGGAACGCATCGTTCTGACGGTCATCACAAGGACCGGCCGGGCGCGGGAACCGCGGACGATTTCGTGCAATCCCACCGAATTCACTTGCTTCGGGTGATTGTCACTCTCAATCCTGCTATGATCACCTTCGGTGAATAAGTGCCGGATTAGGAGATTTGTTCGCTTGACTGCCGTGACCACTTCCCTTGCTCCCACCAGCCCTGAGACGGCACGGGATGCAGGCCGGTTAACGCTCCTGACTGCCAGGCCGGGTGCCGTAGCGGGAGCCCAGCTCCCGCCGCCCAGGTCACCGACCGAGGAGACATTCATCGTGATGTACCAGCCGCCTTCCACTGCAAGGAGTGATTACTTTCCGTATATAGTTAGAAACGGAGCGCATCTACTGGTCTGTCCGGACGGCGATGTGTTAGGCGGCCCGGGCTCCGCGGACGACGGTCCAGATGTGGGAGACGGCAAGGACGCCGGTCTGCAGCCGCGGTCAGCTGGGTACCGCGCCCTGCGCCGGGCGCAGGGCGCCCAGCGAGCCCGGCCGGCCATGCGAGCGGAGCAGCCCGGCATCACCTGGGGTCGGGCCGGCCCGGCCAGGCTCGGCGGCAGGCCGGCCGAAGAGGTCAACGAACGCTTTGGTCCCGACCAGGCGGCCCGGGAGCACCTGGCCGGTTTGCGGCCTGACGAGGCGACGTCGCCGGGCCCAGGGTCCCCCGCCGCGCCGCCCTAGTTCAGGCCCTCGCTGACCAGCTTCGCGGGAGTGATCGGCAGGTCGCGGATACGCCGGCCGGTCGCGTGGGCACCGCGTTGGCGATCGTGGCCGCGGTGCCCACGATGCCGATCTCGCCGATGCCCTTGGCCCCCATCGGGTTGAGGTGCGGGTCGTCCTCGTCGATCCACACCGCCTCGAGGCCGAGGACGTCGGCACAGCTGGGCACCTGTTACTGGGCCAGGTCGTGGTTGAGGAAGCCGCCGAGTTCGGTGTCGATGACCGTCTCCTCCATCAGCGCCATGCCTAGGCCCATGGTCATGCCGCCGATGAACTGCGACCGGGCCAGCGTCTCGTCGATGATGTGACCCGAGGCCACGGTAACCCATGAAACGCCCTGCCAGAGGGATGATTGACCAATCCGAAACGGCAGGGAAACGGGCGGGGGCGAGACGATGTCGGCTTCGCGCGGTGGCCGCCAGCGGGGCTGGCTGCGGGCACTGCCCGTGATGCAGGGGCTGCTGCCCATCGACCGGTCCCGGGTACCCGCGGACGTGCTCGCCGGCATGACGCTGGCCGCCCTGGGCATACCGGAGGTTCTCGGGTACGCGAAGATCGCCGGGATGCCGGTGGTGACCGGCCTGTACACGCTGCTGCTCCCGATGGCCGTGTTCGCCGTCCTCGCTTCGTCGCGCCATCTCGTCGTCGGCGCGGACTCTGCCACCGCCGCCATACTCGCCGCCGCGCTGACCGGGCTCGCGGTCGCCGGGTCGGAGAGATACGTCCGGCTGGCCGGGCTGGCAGCCCTGCTCGCCGGCGCGCTGCTGCTGCTGGCCCGGCTGGCCAGCCTCGGGTTCCTGGCGAATTTCCTCTCCCGCACCGTCCTGGTCGGATTCCTCACCGGCGTCGGTATCCAGGTGGCGGCCGGCCAGCTCCCCGACATGCTCGGGGTGACGGCCACTGGGAAAAATACCCTGACCAAGCTCTGGGACACCGTAAGCGCGCTCCCGCACCTACGCCGATCTGACCTGGCCGTGTCGGTCGGGGTCATCGTGATCGTGCTGGTCGCCCGACGGATCACGCGAAAGATTCCCGGCCCGCTGATCGCTGCGGTCACCGCGATCAGCGTGAGCCGGGCCGTGGATCTGGCCGGCCACGGCGTAGCCGTACTCGGAGCCGTCCCACGCGGGCTGCCGCACCTCGGGCTGCCCGCGCTCGGCTGGCACGACGCCACCGCCCTGGGCGCCGCCGCGGCCTCGATGTTTGTCGTCATTCTCGCGCAGAGCGCGGCTACCTCGCGCGCCTACGCCGGGAAGTACGAGGAGACCTCGTTCAGCGAAAACACCAACCTGGTCGGCCTGGGCGCCGCCAACGTGGCCGCCGCGTTCTCCGGCACCTTCGTGGTCAACGGGAGCCCGACCAAGACTCAGATGGTCGACAGCGCGGGCGGGCGCAGCCAGCTGGCCCAGCTCACGACCTCCGTTGTGGTTCTCATCGTCCTGCTGCTGCTCACCGGGCCGCTCGCCTACCTGCCGGACGCCGCCCTGGCGGCGATCGTCTTCCTCATCGCCATCGAGCTCATCGACATCAAGGGGATGCGGCGCATCCTGGCCTGCCGCCGCCATGAATTCGCGATCGCCCTGCTCGCGACCGTCGCGGTGGTGGTCCTCGGGGTCGAGGATGGCATCGTGCTGGCCGTCGTCGCCTCGATCATCGACCACCTGCGCCACAGCTACAACCCACGCAACAGCGTGCTGGTGAAGTCACCGGCCGGGCACTGGCAGCCTGACCCGGTCCTGCCTGGCGCTCGGACCGAGGAAGGACTGGTGATCTACCGGTTCGGCACTAACCTGTACTACGCCAATGCCTCGCGCCTCATCGACGACGTCACAGCCCTCGCCGACCACGGCGGCCCGCTGCGGTGGATGGTGCTCGACGGCGCGGCCATCGGCGACGTCGACTACACCGCGGCGGCGGTCCTCACCAGCGTCATCGAACACCTCCGCAAACGAGATGTCCGCTTCGCCGTCAGCGCCCTCCTCGGCCCGGTCTGCGAGCAACTCGACCGCTACGGCATCAGCGGCACCCTCGGCCCCGGCGCCTACTACGACACCCCCGGCGAGGCACTCCAGGCCTTCCACGCCGCAAAAAGGGTCACCGGCGACTAATCGACAAACACTGATCCCGAACGGACGTGATGCGAGCCCCGGGACGCTGCGACGCCGCAGTGCCCCGGGGCTTTGCATGAGGTCCGTTCGGCGGAATGATCCGGGGGTCAGCTGGCCGACGCCGCCATCCGGGCGATCGCCTGGTCGAGGATGTCGGCGCTGGTGGCAAAGTTCAGCCGGGTGTAACCGCTGCCGACCGCGCCGAACCGCAGCCCCGGTTCCAGGGCGACGCGGCCGTGCTCGAGGAAACGGTCGCAGGCGTGGTCGTCCGAGCCTAGCGCTGAGCAGTCGAGCCAGGCCAGGAAGGTCGCCTCCGGCGGATGCCAGGCGACCGTGGGCAGGCGGTCCCATAGCAGGGTCGATAGCAGCGCCCGGCGATGATCGAGGGTGGCCAGCAGCCGGTCGAGCCAGGGCTCCCCCTCGCTGAAGGCGGCGATAGCGGCCAACACGCCGAAGTGGCCGATGCGCCACTTGGTATCGGGCGGGAACCGGCCGGTCAGGGCGGCCATCCGGGGCGTGGCCGTGACGACCGCGGCGCACTTCAGCGCGGCCAGGTTCCAGGCCTTGCTGGCGGACAGCACGGTGACGGCGACGTCTGCGGCGCCCGGCACGCTCAGCAGCGGGGTAAAGGTGGCGCCGGGCAGCACCAGCGGGCCGTGGATCTCGTCGCTGACCAGTGTGACCCGGTAGATCCGGGCCAGCCGGACCAGCGCGGCCAGTTCGTCGGCGGTATGCACCCGTCCGACCGGGTTCTGCGGGTTGCACAGCACGTACGCGGCCGGGTGGGTGGCGAACGCGGCCTCCAGCCCGGCCAGGTTCAGGCGCCAGCCGTCGGACCCGTGAGCCAGCGGGACCTCCAGGATCCGGGCGCCCGCCTCGGGCACCCAGTCGAAGAACGGCGGATAGACCGGCGGACTGATCACGACCGCGTCCCCCGGGCGGGTCAGTACCCGGAGCAGTTCGACCACACCGACCCCGACATCGGTCACCGCCGTTACCGCGGCCGGGTCCAGGTCCCAGTTCCAGCGGCGGGCCGCGAACCCGGCGATGGCCCGGCCGAGATCGGGGATGGGGTGGGCGTACCCGGCGTCGGACCGCTCGACGGCCTGCCGCAGGACGTCGCCGACGGGCGGCGCGAGCGCGAAGTCCATCTCGGCCACGGTCAGCGGCAGCACGTCGGGGGCGTAGGTCTGCCACTTCGCACTGCGCCGGCGCCGCAGCACGTCAAGCGGGTCGACCGGCAGCACCTCGGCTCCAGCATTCATGCCGACCAGCCTGCCGCACCAGGTCAGGCCGGCGCCGGGAATCCCCCGGAGAACCCCCGCCGCCATGTCAGCGATCATGTCCACGCTGACCTGGTCCCGCTGGTCTTCGGGCAGGGCCAGCCAGTGCACGATCACGGCATCGACGTACCCCAGGCAGCCCCGGACCGCCAGCAGCGTCAGGACCTCCGCGGCGCCGTCATCCCGGCGTACCGCAGTGAGGTCGGCCAGGATCTGCCGGGCCAGCTCATCGCGGAACGCCTCGACCAGCGCGGCCGCATCGGCCACGTTCTGCCAGGCCGCCGCCGGGAGCGTCCGGGGCCCGGGCTCCATTCGGCACCCTGGCCCCGGACGTCGCCTGAGGTACCCTGCCTAAGGGGCCGATTCGATGAATAGCTGGTTTCAGCACGCAATCGTGGCCGGTGGCCGACTACGGCTGTTCTGCTTCTTTGTGTCGTTTATTGCGGCGTTCTTGTTTATCCGGTTCAGCGTCCGGATGATCCGAGCCCAGGTGAGGTGGTGGCCAGGCAACGTCACGACCGGCGGGGTGCACTTCCACCACGCCATCTTCGGGGTCGTTTTCATGTGTGCCGGCGGGGTCGGCGGCCTGGCCGTGCAGAATCCCCGCTCGGGCTGGGCGGCCGCGGCGGCCGCGCTGCTGGGCATCGGGATGGCGTTGGTGCTGGACGAATTCGCCCTGGTGCTGTTCTTGAAGGATGTCTACTGGAGCGAGCAAGGACGGCTGTCGGTAGAGGTCGTCTTCATCGCCGTTGCCTTGTGCGGCCTGGCCCTGCTGGGGTGGACTCCGCTGGGCATCAGCCCCTCCGCAGGACGAGAAACGCGCCTGGAGGCCTTCCTCGTAATTGCTCTCGTCCTGGTGGTCAACCTGGCCCTCACCGCCATCTGCCTGCTGAAGGGAAAGGTCTGGTCCGGCGTTATCGGCGTCTACATCAGCCTGTTCGCTCTGGTCGGCGCGATCCGAGTGGCCCGGCCCGGCTCCCTGTGGGCCCGCTGGCGCTATCCGGACGGCTCCCGGAAACTGGCCAAGGCGATCGCCCGCGAGAAACGGTACGGGCGGCCATTGACTCGCCTGCTGACCTGGTTCCAGGACGTGATCGCGGGCGGCCCGGATCACACTGGCGACTGATCACCTGCCAACCGTGCCCCAGATATAGATAACTGCCGATGCCCTGTTGGGCCGGCCGCTTCGGGCGGGGCTCAGACGCCCAGATTACGGCCGACGATCTCCTTCATGATCTCGGTGCTGCCGCCGTAGATGGTCTGGACGCGCGTGTCCAGGTAGGCCCGGGCCACCGGGAACTCCATCATATAGCCGTAGCCGCCGTGCATCTGGAGGCAGGCGTCGATCACTCGCTTCTGCAGTTCGGTTGTCCACCACTTGGCCTTGGCCGCCTCGACCGCGGTGAGCTCGCCCGCGACCATGGCCTCCAGGCAGCGGTCCACGAAGACCTGGGCGAGGTCCAGTTCGGTGTCCAGCTCGGCGAGCACGAACCGGTTGTGCTGGAAGGAGCCAATCGGCCGGCCGAACGCCTGGCGGTTCTTCGCGTACTCCAGCGTCTCGGCGAAGATCGCCCGGGCCCCGGCGACGGCGCTGATGGCAATGGACATCCGCTCCGCCGGCAGGTTGTGCATCAGGTGGTAGAAGCCCTGCCCGGGCTTTCCGAGCACGTTGGCCGCGGGCACCGGCACCTGGTCGAAGAACAGCTCCGCGGTGTCCTGGGATTTCAGGCCGATCTTCTCCAGGTTCCGGCCGCGGCTGAAGCCGGTCATGCCCCGCTCCACGACCAGGAGGCTGAAGGCGCAGTGCCCGGCCGCGGGATCGGGGCTGGTCCGGGTGACCACGATCACCAGGTCGGAGTTGATCCCGGAGGAGATGAATGTCTTGGCCCCGGACAGCATCCAGGTGTCCCCGTCGGGGATTGCCCGGGTCCGGATGCCGGCCAGGTCGCTGCCCGTGCCCGGCTCGGTCATGGCGATCGCCCCGATCAGGTCGCCGGAAGCGAAACCGGGCAGCCAGCGCTGCCGCTGCGCGGAGGTCGTGAGCGACGTGAGGTACGGGGCGATGACGTCGTTGTGCAGGCTGAACGCGGGAGTCCCGGGGCCGGCCTGGGCGAGTTCCTCGGTCACCACCGCGTTGAACCTGAAGTCATCGACCCCCGCGCCGCCGAACTCCTCCGGAACGTTGAAGCCGATCACGCCGTGCTTGCCGGCCGCCCGGTACACCTCCCGGCCGACGATCCCGGCCTTCTCCCAAGCCCGCGCGTGCGGCGCGACCTCACGCGCCAGGAACTCCCGCACGACCTCGCGGAACTGCTCGTGCTCCGGCTCGTAAACGGTGCGCCGCATGCACTGCTCCCCTGGGCTAAAGCCGGGCTAAAGCAGTTCGAGGATGGTGGCGTTGGCCTGGCCGCCGCCCTCGCACATGGCCTGGAGCCCGTAGCGGGTCCCGTGGTCCCGCATGCGGTACGCGAGCGTGGTCATCGCGCGGGCCCCGCTGCCGCCCAGCGGGTGGCCCAGGGCGATGGCGCCGCCGTTCGGGTTCAGCACCTTGGGGTCGGCGCCCAGCTCAGCCAGCCAGGCCAGCGGCACCGGTGCGAACGCCTCGTTGATCTCGGCCGCCCCGATCTGGTCGATGGTCAGCCCGCTGCGCTGCAGGGCCTTCTTGGTGGCGGGGATCGGCGCGGTCAGCATGATGACCGGATCGGCGGCGGCCAGCACCGCTGTGTGTATCCGCACCAGCGGGGTCAGTCCGAGCTCGGCGGCCTTCGCGCTGGTGGTGATGAGCAGCGCGGCGGACCCGTCGCTGATCTGTGAGCTGTTCCCGGCCGTGATCACGCCGTCCGGCTTGAACGCCGGCTTTAGCTTCGCCAGGGTCTCCAGCGTGCCGCCGCGCCGGATGCCCTCGTCCCTGGTGACCACTGTGCCGTCGGACGTGGTCACCGGCACGATCTGCTCGTCGTACCCGCCCTCGTCCTGCGCGGCGGCGGCCCTCTCGTGCGAGGCGAGGCTGTATTCGTCCAACTGGCTGCGGGACAGCTGCCACCGCTCGGCGACCATCTCCGCGCCGATGCCCTGGTTCGGCACCACGCCGTCGTAACGGGCCCGGAAGCTCTCGCCGAACGGCCACGCCTGGCCGATGGAGGAGCCCATCGGGACCCGGCTCATCGACTCCACGCCGCCGGCCACGGCCACGTCGTACTGGCCGGAGATCACCCCGGCCGCCGCGAAGTGCACCGCCTGCTGCGAGGAGCCGCACTGCCGGTCGACGGTCACGCCTGGCACGGACTCGGGCCAGCCCGCGCCCAGTACCGCGTTCCGCGCGATGTCGAAGGTCTGCTCCCCGACCTGGCTTACGCAGCCCCAGATCACATCGTCCACGACGGCCGGATCGATCGCGGTCCGGTCGGCGAGCGCCCTGAGCACAAGCGCCGAGAGGTCGACCGGATGCACCCCCGACAGCCCCCCGTTGCGCTTGCCTACCGGTGTCCGCACTGCCGCCACGATTACCGCGTCACGCACTGAACCGTCCTCCAGGTCGCCGGGACCGGCCGCAATCCCGGGGTATTTCGGGTACTCCGCCAGGCTAACACGCTGATCAGCATTGAATCTATAGAAACTATCTGATCTCACGAAAGCAGCCGGCCGGGATTACCTGCCCGCCCGGGCGTGGGACTCCCGACGCGGCATAATCGGGGGCACCATCGCGTCGTGGGAACCCGGCCGCCAGCCCGGCTCCCTGGAGATTCCCGGGCGCGCTCCGGGTCATAGGAATTTAGATTCTTTGTCGGTAGCATGGAGCAACCGAAACCTGGCCCGGACGGAGATGGCGCCGTGACGAGACCGGTGGGCGCGCGCTCGTCCAGCACGGCCGACTACCGCGTCCGGCCGCTGAAGATGGCCGACATGGTGGCCGGCCGCATCCGCCAGATGATAGCGCGCGGCGAGCTCAGCGACGGCGAATGGCTGCCGACCGAACCCGAGCTGATGGAACAGTTCGGGGTCTCCCGTCCCACGCTGCGGGAGGCGTTCCGGCTGCTGGAATCGGACTCACTCGTCACCATCCGGCGCGGGCCGCCGGGCGGTGCCCGGGTGACCGTGCCCGGGCCCGAGGCCGCCGCCGCCCAGTTCGGCATGCTGCTCACGCTGGCCGGCACCACCCTGAAGGACGTGTACGAGGCGCGGACGATCATCGAGCCCGCCGCCGCCCGCCGTCTCGCCGAGGGGGGCACCGCCGCGGACCGCAAGCAGCTCACGGCCGCCCTGGACCAGCTGCGCGACAGCATCGGGGACCCGCTGACCTTCGGCCGGATGACCACGGCGTTCCACCAGAGCGTGGTCGAGCTGTCCGCCAACAAGACGCTGACCGCGGTGGTCGGGATGCTCACAGAGATCATCAACCGGCACATCGAGCGGACCTTCAGCGAGACCACCCGTACCCCGGAGGAGATCGAGGCGGACAACCGGCGCGCGCTGCGCTCCTACGAGAAGCTCGTGGAATTCGTCGGCGCACGCGACGGTGACGGCACGGAGAAGCACTGGGCCAGTCATATGCGCGGCCTCCGCCAGTACCTGATCCCGGACGCCGACACCCGGGTCGTCGACCTCCTCTACTGACCTCACCCGGAAGGAAAGCGTGAAAATGGCGGACACTGTTGCCCTGGTGACCGGTGGCGCTTCGGGCGCGCAGGGGCGGCACCCGTCCCGGCTCGGCGACCCGGCCGAATACGCCGCCCTGGTCCGGCACATCTCCCACCGGGACGGCACGCTGATCGCGACCGTGGTGCAGGAGGGCCTCGTGCACGCCAACCGCACACCCGCCGCCGGACCCGCACCCGGGTAGCGACGGCACATCAGGTCAGCCGGAGAGCCATCGCTGGGAGGAGTTTGCATGTCCGGTCCGCTGCACGGGCTGCGGGTGGTCGAACTCGCCGGGATTGGCCCGGCGCCGCACGCGGCGATGATCCTCGGCGACCTGGGCGCCGACGTGGTGCGGGTGGACCGCCCGGTCGCGGCGAGCTTCGGCCTGGCCGGCGACGGGCCCGACCACCTGCTGCGCAACCGCCGGTCGGTGACGGCTGATCTCAATATGGACAGCGGCCGGCATCTCGTGCTGCGCCTGGCGGCCAGGGCCGACGTGCTGCTGGAAGGCCTCCGGCCGGGGGTGGCCGAACGGCTCGGTGTGGGACCGGAGCACTGTCACGCGGTCAATCCCCGGCTCGTCTACGGCCGGATGACCGGGTGGGGACAGGAAGGCCCGATGGCGTCGCGCGCCGGGCACGACCTCAACTACATCTCGCTGACCGGCGCCCTGCACGCGATCGGCCCGGCCGACCGCCCGCCCCCGGTGCCGCTTAACCTGGTCGGCGACTTCGGCGGCGGCTCCCTGTTCCTGGTCACCGGGATACTCGCCGCGCTGTGGGAACGCGAGCACTCCGGCGCGGGCCAGGTGGTGGACGCGGCCATGGTCGACGGCGCCAGCGTGCTGATGCAGATGATGTGGGCGTTCCGTGGCGTAGGCACCTGGAGCGACGACCGCGACGCGAACCTGCTGGATGGGGCCGCGCCGTTCTACGGTACCTACACCTGCGCGGACGGCCGGTGGATCGCGGTGGCCCCGCTCGAGCCCCGGTTCTACGCCCAGTTCCTGGCGGGTCTGGGCATCGCGGACGAGGACCTGCCCGCCCCAGGTGACCGGTCCGGCTGGCCCCGGCTGCGGGCCCGGTTCACCGAGGTGATCGCGAGCCGTCCGCGCGACGAGTGGACCGAGATCTTCGCCGGCACCGACGCGTGCGTGACCCCGGTGCTGTCGTTTGGCGAGGTGAGCTCGCACCCGCACATGGCGGCGCGGCAGTCGGTCATCACGCTCGACGGTATCGAGCAGGCGGCCCCAGCCCCCCGGTTCTCCCGGACGCCCGCGGCCCGCCCGACGGCTCCCCCGGTTCCCGGGGCGGACACCGAGACGGTACTGGCCGCTTGGAAAGCCTGACCCAGGCATAGGCCCGACCCCGGTGCGATGCCCAGCCAGTCCGGAATCCCAGCTCATTCCGGACTGGCTGGGCCGGAGTCCTGTCCATGTCCGGAGCCCCGCTTCACGGCGTCCATGTCAGGCGGCGCCCTTCCCGCCGTCACCGTCGGCCGTCATGCGGTCAATCACGTCCAGCAGTGCCGCGGCCATGACCTCCAGCAGGCCCAGGTAGCTCGCGAACGCTTCCGCGCACTCGTTCGCCGTGGAGTCCGCCAGGATCTTCCGGGCGCGTTCGACCGCGCCCCGCTCGTAGATGGTGAGCTGTGCCATGTGTCACCCTTCGCTGCCGTGCCTGAGTGGCTGGCAGAGGCGGCCATTACTCAGCGTGCATGGTCGGGCACGTTCCGGTCAAGGGCTTGCCCATCAATCTTCCGGGCATGCCGGCCCGAGGACGGGCACCGGCCCGGCAGGCGCAGCGCGCCGACCCGGTGCGGCCGCCGAGCTGGTGCTCGCGTCGCCGACCGCCGCGGTGAGCTGGTGCGCGTACTCGTCCCGGTGCGGCGCCGAGCTGGTGCCCGTCCTGGTCCTGGTGCCCGGCGCCGAGCTGGTGCCCGTCCTCGGACCGGTGCGGCGCCGAGCTGGTGCGCGCGTCGATCGTCCTGGTGCGGCGCCGAGCTGTGTGGACGGCCACTGGAGTCTGCCCGCTGGACACCGACTCCTACCGCCTCGCGCAAACCCGGGCCCCGATTCGGGTCGCACCCGGCTAGCAAGCGCCGTTCGGTGCGGCTTCGAAATGCGCCACGAGGTAAGTCACCCCGAAGGGGGCGTCCGCGTACAGGACCTGCGTGGCGGGTTGCCCAGTACCCATCGCGCCGGCCAGGACCTGCCAGGCGGGGCGGCCAGTCGCCATCAGGTCACGTGCCAGGGCTTCGTCCACTTTGGCCAGGGCGGCCAGGTCGCCATCCCGGATGGCCCGCTCGACCCGGGCGTCGAACGGGGCGGAGCGTTCGTCCAAGTGGCCGGGGGCGGTGAGGCTCCGGCGCGCACTGCCATCCCCCAGCACGAGCAGGACGGCGCGGCCCACGGATGCCGAGAGCTTGTCACCGAGCTCGGCGCAGCGCGCCGTCGGCTCGCGCTCGCCGACCGCCTGCAGGACCCGCAGGCCGGAGTAGCCGGCCTGGTCCAGGAGGAGCGCGCCCAGCCCGAGCGACAACGGCAGGCCCGGTGTGCCACCGGCCTCCAGTGCCGGGGCGAAAGCGGACAGGTCCACGCGGCTGGCGGAGTCCCAGGCTGAGGTCTCGGAGGCGGACCCGACGACAATGATGACGTCGGGGTCGGCGTCGACCAGGCGGGCGGTGACTTCGGCGCAGGCTTCGCGCAGGCCCGGAACGAGCGGGTCACGTCCGGTCAGCTCTCGCGCCAGCAGCGGCGGGGACGGACATAGGGCGGCGCGGATGATCACCGCTGCGCCGCCGGGCGCCGCGTGCACTGCTGGGTCTCCGGGCGCCGCATGCACTGCTGGGTCTCCGGGCGCCGCATTCTAGACCAGCCCCTTCAGGACCCGGGCGGGCTGGAAATCACCCTTGATGGCCGCGACCATGTCCAGCGCCTGGCGGGTCTGCTCCACGTGGTGTGCGCGGAACACTCTCGCTCCCAGCCAGGCCGCGACCGAGGTGACGGCCAGCGTGCCCGCCAAGCGGTCCTCGACGCCCGCACCCAGCGTCTCGCCGACGAAGTCCTTGTTCGACATGGACAACAGCACCGGCCAGCCGGTGGCGGTCATGGCAGCCAGACGACGTGAGATCTCCAGCGAGTGCCAGGTGTTCTTTCCGAAATCATGTGCCGGATCGATGAGAATCCGGGACGGATCGACCCCGGCCGACATCGCGCGCTGCGCCAAGCCCAGGGTCCGGTCCAGGACATCGGCCATGACGTCGGCATACGCCGCGCGGAACACGCGGGTCCGCGGCGGCAGCCCGCCCGCGTGCGAGCACACCAGGCCGACGCCAAAGTCCCCCGCCACCTGCGCGAGCTTCGGATCCCAGCCGCTCCAGGTGTCGTTGAGCAGATCCGCGCCTGCCCCACAGGCCACCCGGCCGACCTCGTTGCGCCACGTGTCGACGCTGATCACCAGGTTTGGGTAGGCCTGGCGCACCGCCTCGACGAACGGGATCGTTCGGCGGATTTCCTCATCCACCGTCACCTCAGTGCCTGGCTTAGCGGGCACTCCGCCGATATCAACGATGTCCGCGCCTTCGGCGACCACCGTGTGCACGCGTTCCAGCGCGGCCGCCTCATCCCACGTGATGCCGGGCCGGTAAAACGAGTCGGGCGTCCGGTTGACGATGGCCATGACCAGCAACCGGTCCGGGGGAAACTCCTGACGGCCGAGCCGGAGAAGCCCAGGCTCGCGGCTCGCGCCAGGCGGACCCGGCGAATCCAGCGGACCTAGCGAACCCGGACCACCGGTCGCGCGATCGTCCATACCCAGCGTCGGCTCCCTTCTGCCTCGACTCTATCCGTGCGCTCGCGCTGCACCGGTCCCGCATCGGTTCGTGTGCGGCTCCGGAGCCCGCGCCCAGGGTCCGGGGCCTGCGAAGGGATCGGGCGGGAAGGCTAGGGCGTGCCGTACACGGGAATGTGCGCGGCGTCGATCGCGTCGGAGGAGTCCTCGCACAGGAAACGGACGACGCGCGCGATGCGCGACGGCGCGACCCACGTCGAGTAGTCGGCATCGGGCTGCGCAGCCCGGTTGCCGGGTGTGTCGATCACGCTCGGCACGACCGTGTTAACCCGGATGCTGTTCTTCGCGTACTCCACGGCCAGCGTGTCGGCCAGGGCGAGGACGGCCGCCTTGCCGGTCACGTAGCCCGCCGCACCGGGGAACGGGTGGGTGGCCGCGCGGCTGGACACGCACACCACCGCTCCCCCGCCGCCGGATATCAGTTCCGGCAGCGCCGCCTGGGTGGTGAGGTACAGCGGGCGCAGATTCAGCCGGATCTGCTGCTCGAACTCCTCGATGGGCGTCTCGTGCACCCGGCCGCCCGCCGCGAACCCGCCGACGAGGTTGACCACGGCGCGCAGCGGGGCTCGGGGCGACCCGGCGGCCAGCGACGCCACCTCCTGCGCCGAGTCCGGATCAAACAGGTCGGCCTGCACGGTGACCAGGTGCGGAAGGTCCGGCAGCCGCTTCAGTTCGCTTTCCTCAATCCACGGCACCACGACTCGCCAGCCCGCCGCGATGAACTCCTCGACCACCGCGGTCCCCAGGCCACCGGAGCCGCCGGTGATAATCGCCGTCGCGTCCATGAATCATCCTCTGTTTCGGATAGTTCCGCGGAGAGCCCGCGCGATGACCATGCGCTGGATCTGGTTCGTGCCCTCGAAAATCTGCGCCACCTTCGCCTCCCGCATATACCGCTCGACGGGGAAGTCGCGGGTGTAGCCCGCGCCGCCGAGCACCTGCACCGCATCTGTGGTCACGCGCATGGCCATGTCGGTCGCCACCAGTTTGGCAATGGACGCCTGGCGGTGGAACGGCAGGCCCCGGTCACGGCGGCGCGCAGCCTCCAGATACGTCGCGCGCGCCGACTCCACCCCGGCCGCCATGTCGGCCAGCAGGAATTCCAGGCCCTGGAACTCGATGATCGGCCGGCCGAACTGCGTGCGCTGGGCCGCATACGCGACCGCCTCGTCCAGCGCGGCCTGGGCCAGGCCGACCGCGCACGCGGCGATGCCGAGCCGCCCGGAATCGAGCGCCTCCAGGGCCATCTTCAGGCCCTGGCCTTCGGCACCGAGCCGCCGCCGGGCCGGAACCCGAGCCCCATCGAAGAGAAGCTGCGCGGTCGGCGAGCCGGTCAGCCCCATCTTGTGCTCCAGCGCGCCCACGGTCAGGCCCGGCGTGCCCGCGTCGACCAGCAGGCAGCTGACCCCGCGGCCGCCCTCGTCGCTGGTGCGGACCATCACCGTGTAGAAGTCCGCCTGGCCGGCGTGCGTGATCCACGCCTTCGTCCCGCTGACCACGTAGTCGTGGCCGTCCCGGACGGCGCGGGCGGATAGCGCCGCCGCGTCCGAGCCCGCGTGCGGCTCCGACAGCGCGTACGCGCCGAGCAGGTCGCCGGCCAGCATTGCGGCCAGCCATTCCTCCCGCTGCTCATCGGTGCCGAGCCGGGAAAGCGGATAACAGGACATGGTGTGCACGGACAGGCCGACCCCGACCGTCATCCACGCCGCGGCCAGTTCCTCCAGCACCTGGAGATAGACCTCGTAGCTGACGTCGCCACCGCCCCAGCGCTCCGGGTACGGCAGCCCCAGCAGCCCGCTCTTGCCCAGCAGGCGGAACTTCTCCCGCGGGAACCGGTCCTCCGCCTCGTACTGGCTGGCGATGGGCCTCAGCTCGGACACGGCGATGTCGTGCGCCAGGCCCACCAGTTCCTCGGCCTCGGCGCTGGGCAGCAAGCGTTCGACCGGCATAGCGTCACCCTAGCTGGGCGCCCCGCGACGCTTACGCAGGCGGCCCGGCTACCGCCCGGACCCGGCGCACGACCTCATCGGCGCCCAGCACCCCGGCAACGGCGGCGAGGTCGGGGCTGCGGGTCGTCCCGGTCAGCAGCACCCGGATGACCTGCGACGCGTCCCGGATCGAGCCCCGGTAACTCTCCGGATCCTGCTTGTAGGCCTTCTGGTTCGGCGCGAATCCCAGCCGCGCGGCGAGGTTGCGGATCTGGCCGAACCACTCGATGTCCGGCGCCGGCGGCTGGTACCCCTCAGCGAAGTCCTCCGCCACCGAACGAACTATCCCAGGGTCCAGCCCGCCGAACCGGGGATCGGCCGCATCGGTCACCGGCTCGAAGATCTCCGGGAAGAAGTACCCGTACACGGCGCGGAAGTCGGCCCAGCGGCGCAGGTCCTTGCGCGGGTTGGGGACACCCTCGCGCTCGATGGCCAGCGCCCCCAGCGCCAGGTCCGATTCCGCGGCCAGCACCTCGGCCAGCGGCGGGTCAGAGGCCTGCGCCCAGGTGATGACCCGGGCCAGGATGTCGGCGGCGGGCAGGGTGGCGATGTAGTCGGCGCTGATGTCATCGAGCTTGACCAGGTCGACCAGCGGCCCGGCCGCGCCGAAATCATCCAGGCTGATCGGCGTGGCCAGCGCCTCGGGCAGGGGCACCTCGGCCAGCCTCCCGTTGGCCAGGCCACGCAGGTAATACTCCACCGCCCCGGCCGGGTAGCCCAGCTCGATGTAGAAACCGACGCTGGCTTCCGGATCCCTGCGCTTGGACAGCTTGCGGCGGCTGCCGCCGTCCTGCTTCATCAGCGGGGCGATGTGCGCGTAGCGCACCCGGGGGAAGCCCAGCGCGTCGGACAGCTGGTGGTGCAGCGGCACCGAGGAGATCCACTCGTCGCCCCGGATGACCAGGCTGACCCGCATGAGGTGGTCGTCGACCGCGTGCGCGAAATGGTACGTCGGCAGGCGCAGCGGCTGTTCGCTGCTCTTCAGGATGACGGCGTCGTTGCGGTTGTCGTCGGCGGTGATCTCGCCGCGGATCGCGTCGGTGTAGCTGACCCGGGAGGCGGTGCCCGGCGCACGGAACCGGACCACGTACGGGTCACCGGCCGCGAGCCGTTCGCGGACCTGCTCCCCGGCGGCGTCCCGCCAGATCGCCCACGGCCCGTAGTAGCCCGGCAGCGCGCCGGCCGCCCGCTGGCGGGCGCTGATGTCCTCCAGTTCCGCCTTGGTCGCGAAGCACAGGTACGCCTGGCCCTGGCGGAGCATCTCGCGCACGTAGGTCAGGTAGATCTCCTGGCGGCTCGACTGGACGTACGGGCCGTACTGGCCGCTGAGGTCGTCTTCCTGCGGGCTGATCGAGAAGTACGCCAGCGCGTCCGCGAACTGTTCGACGGCGCCCTCGGTGACCCGGGCCTGGTCGGTGTCCTCGATCCGCAGCAGGTAGGTGCCACCCGAATGCAGCGCGATGTCCGCGTCGATGATCGCCACGTACACCCCGCCGATGTGCAGGTAACCCGTGGGGCTGGGCGAGAACCGGGTGACTTCGGCGCCGGCGGGCAGGTCACGCGGCGGGTACCGCCGTTCCCATTCGTCCGGGCCGGGCAGGCCCTGCGGGAACAGCGAATCGATCAGGTCGGGGCTGAGCATGGGCAGGCGGCTCCATCAGAAACGGACGACAGGTCAGCCTACCGTGCGGCCGCCGGGGGCCCGTCCGGATGCCGTACGGGACCAGCTCGAGCGCGATGTTCTTCATTAGCCCGATGACCCCGTGCTTGGCCGCCATGTAATGCGCGTAGTTCAGGCCCGGCAGTTGGGCGTTGCCGCCTGTCCTGTAGGTTCTCGACCCAGCCGACGGCGACGTCGTCGGCTGGGTCGGTGTACAGGCGCAGGTAGCGCTCGCGTGGGCGATCAAGTGTGCCAGGTCGGGGAGGAGGACCTGGTGGGGCCTCTGCTCAAGCTGGTCGCGGCCGTGCTGGCTGAAAGCGGGGGCACCATCTGATGCGGTCAGATCGATGGTCGTTCACCATGCGTAAAGGGCGGTGGCCGGGCGAATCGGGGGCGATCACGCGGTGCGGAACCGGAAGCCGGCCGCGAGGAGCCTTGGCAGCACAATCTTGAGAGCCGCCACGGTCTCGGCGCGACGGCCGCCGCCATCGTGCTCCAGGATGATCGAACCGGACCCGGTGTTACGCATGATGTTCGTGACAATGGCGTTGACGCCCGGATTGGACCAGTCTTGCGGATCCACCGACCAGCCCAGCGGCGCCAGCTGCATCTGCCCGCACAGCTTCAGTACGATCGGCGACCACGCGCCGTAAGGCGCGCGGAACATGCCGGGACGCCTTCCGGTCACATTCTGTATTGCGTCGTTGGCCCGGCTCATCTGGTCCTGTACCGCAGCCGGCGCCAGCGCGGAGAGCCTCGCGTGCGTCCAGGTGTGATTGGCAATAGCGTGGCCGGCGTCAGCCACCTCGCGGGCGATGCCGGGGTGGGCGGCGACGCGGGCGCCGACCATGCAGAATGTGGCCGTCACCCCGTATTTGTGCAGCAAGCGGAGGACCTGCGGTGTGTAGAAGGCGCTGGGGCCGTCGTCGATGGTGACCGCTATCGCCATCGGGCCGTCGTCGATGTGCTGAATGGGCCGGTCATACGCGCTCCCGCGCGGTGCAGAGCGCGGTTCGCCGGCGGCCCCGTTCCCGCCATGGTGCGGCGTGGCGGTGCTCCCCGCGCTCGGCTGCCCGGCCGCGCGGGCAGGGCTGTCCGATCCGGTTGAACTGCTGCGCATGGCCGACCCCCCGGGCCGGGCTGCCGGATCCGCTCCGGCCGGTACGTTCGGCCGGCGGGGCGTCCCCGACGGTGCATCCTGGGCCTGGCAGGCGACGCATTCGGCCAGCATCATCCCGCCGGCCGCGAGGAGCACCCGGCGGGAAATGGCCGGCCGTCTCAGCGCCGGCCGGTTGTCGCTGTCCACATGGGCCCCCGGTCCGTGGCTCTTCGAGGCCTGCCTCCTCATTCAGTCCTCACTGTAAGACTGTCCAGCTTCACGATAGGTCGTCCTCGGCACAGCAATCGCCCAGAGAGGGAGATGACCAGCAATGACTGCGAGGCAGCCTCGGACCATGGGCGAACGGGGGCCCTGCGCCTGGCCAGGTCCGGGACCCCGTTGGCGCGGGCAGGACCGCACCATGCGGTGGTTCGGTCCTGCCCACCTGGCCAGTCTGCCGTGCAATTCCGGGATGTAAGGCCATCTTGGGTACTTTCGCCAGCCGGGCCGGGCTGTTCAGAACGGCGGTCGCTCGCCACCAGCCTTGAAGTCGTGGGGCGGGTCGTACCAGGTTGACCGGCACCCAACGCCTTCGGCACCACCAACTCCGTCGTTATCGTTGACTTTCCGGAGCACACCCTCGAGCTCGCGGCATAACCTCGGCGTCCGCTGAACGGCCGCTAGAGCGTGCCGCTGCGCTGGAGGCCGAGGTAGGTGAGCCAGCCGGCCGGGATCGGGAGCCAGAAGGTGGCCACGCGGAATACCAGCACCGCGGGGATGGCCTCGTGGGCGGGGATGCCCATGCCGGTGAGCCCGGCGGCCAGGACGGCTTCCACTCCCCCGAGTCCGCCGGGCGTGGGGGCGGCCGAGCCGACCGCGTTACCGGCGAGGTACACGACCGAGGCGGGAAGGATCGCCGGGTGGGCACCCACCGCATAGAGCGACGCGAAAAAGGCCACCAGGTAGGCGGCGGTGAGCAGCAGGTTCGCGCCCGCGCTGGCCGCGAGCCGCAGCGGATGGGACAGAGCGTCCAGGAAGCGGGGCCAGATGCCCCGCAGGTACGGCCAGACGATGCGGTGCAGCTGTGCGCGGGTCTGCGGTATCGCGATCAGGATGGCGGCCGCACCGGCGATCACCGCCAGCGCGATGAGCACGTCGGCCCCCGGCACGATCTTGAAACGGCTCAGCCCGGACCCGGTGAGCAGGCCGAGGGCCACCAGCAACAGGACGGTCGTGACCAAGTTCACCAGCTGTGACAGCGTGACCGCCGCGGTGATCGAGCCCTCGTCCACATCCTGCCGGTGCAGGTAGCGGGCGTTGACCGCCACGTGGCCGACGGACGGGGGCATCGCCACCCCCACGAAGGCCGTCGAGAGCTGGACGAGGAACCCACGGATGGGGGACAGCCGTTTCGGCACGAAAGCGGCCAGGTTGGCGGCGGCCGCGAAGTAGGTGAGGGCCGACGCGGCGACGGCGACCGCGAACCAGCCGAGGTTCGTATGGCGCAGCGTCCCGAGCAGGTTGACCTTCGAGATTTCGCCGATGAGCAGGTAGGCCGCGATGGTAAGGGCGATCGCGCTGAGGACGGTCCGCCAGCGGAACCGTTCCAGGCGGGCGACGGGCGCCGCGGTGTCCGGGCCCAGCAGCTCGTGGCGGACCTGGGTCAGGCAGCCTTCGGCGCTGCGCATGGCCGACCATCCCCACGGCGCCAGGGCGAGCGGCTGCATGACCGCGGCGACGGCATTCTCGTCCACCGGGCCGTATCCCGCTCGCAGGGCCCGGACGGCGTTGGCCGGTCCCGCGGCCCGTCCGAGGGTGGCCAGGAGCTGGGCCAGGTCGAGCCGCCGGACCAGCACGCTCGCCCCGGGCACGGCCGCCTCCAGCGACCTGAAGCCGGCCGTCCCGTTCACCAGCAGGTTGCCGGGACGCAGATCGCGGTGCGCGATGCCCGCGTCATGCAGTGCGCGCAGCGAGGTGAACAGGGCCGTTGCGTCCTCAACGCTGACCGTCCCGCCGAGGTCGTTGCCCCGCGGCCTGGCCACCGCGAGCATGAGCGTCTCGTTCGGCATCTCTTCGAGGAGCAGCACGGAAGGGCTCAGCACGCCGGCCTTCTGGGCCAGCGAGCTGGCCAGCGCCAGTTGCTGGAGCTGGGCGCGCGAGCTGAGCGGGACGTACCCCGCGGCGACCGGCCGCAGCCGGATCAGGGACCACAGCCGTCGCGCGACACCCGAACCCCGGGTGTCGCGGTCCGCGAGGTGCACGTCGACCGCGGTGCCGTCGGCGAGGGTGCCTTCCATCCGGCCCTGGTTCTGGGGATCGGGCCGGGCGAGGCTGCTCATGTCCACACCGCGGTCGTTCAGCCAGGCCATCAGCTCGCTGGTGGCGGGGCGGACCGACGCCGCGCGCAGCAGCCAGCGCACCAGCCAGCCGGTCATCAGCCCGCCGAACAGCACGATCACCACGGCGAAGGGCGTGAGCGCGTCGATGGCGAGCCCGGTGAGCAGCAGGGCGGTCGCCGAGCCCATGCAGCGGCGGAACCAGCGCGAGCGCCGGGCCAGGTCGCTGCCGACCAGGAACGCCACGAACGCAGACTCGATCACGAAATACAAGGGGTTCTTGCCGTGGATCACCGCGTCCGCGACGGAACCGTTCTGCACCCGCCAGATGATCCACACCGCGATCGCGGCCGCCGCGGCCGTGAGCGCCGCGGAGCCCGCGTTCAGCGCGTCCCGCCACGCCCTCCGTACCAGGACGAAGAGGACCAGGCCCGCGAACAGGAAGCAGCCGATGCCGACGACCACCGCGGCCAGCGAGGCCAGCCAGCGGGGGATGTGCTCCAGCGCGCGCGAGACGTCGTTGGCGAGCTCAGTACTGCCGAGCGGGAGGGCCCGGATTGAGCCGACGACGACGAGGACGACCGCCAGCGACAGCACCCCGAACAGCAGATCCGTCGGACGGCGGACGCGTTCGTCCCCCGGTGAAACCCGCGGCGGGGACGTCACATCGCGCGCTTGTTCCCGCCTGACGGCATTTCGGCCCGGCAGCTCCGCCCCCTCCCCTCCGGCCTTCCTGTTCCGGCCGGTTACCCGGCCTTACGTTCAGCATTCCCGGTAATGACCGGGCTCACGTCTTTTCCACCATCATCACCTCGCAGTATGACTGGCCGTTCAGCGGGTTGCGCCGGCTGCCCAGCGGCGCAGGCTGGCATGACGTCACTCCCTCCCGGGGACGACCATCCCGGCATCGTAGGCGCGGATGACGGCCTGCACCCGGTCGCGCAGGCCGAGCTCAGCGTGGGAACGGGGCCCGGCTGACCGCCCGCCACCCATTCGGGACTGCGGGCTGCTGGACGGGCTCGACGGTGACCGGCAGCTGGCCAGCCAGCACCGGCTGCTTGCGGTCCGCGGCCAACTGCACGAAATAGCCGGTGACCGCGCCGCGGCGCGCGCCGCCTACCTGGCCGCCGCCCGCCGGACCACCAGCCTCCCCCAGAAGCGCTAGCTCGAGCGCAAGGCAGCCACCCTCGCCGGCCCGGAGCCCGCGGAGTTACCAGATGCGGGCGCGGGTGGGGGTCACGCGGATCACATGCGGGTAGTCGCCGGCGAAGCTCTGCGGTGTCCAGCCGTAGTCGTCAATGAACCCGCGGTACTTGTCGATGTACTCCGGCACGGCGTCAGCCCGGGGGCCGTCCGGGTCGATCCGGGCGTCGCCCTCGAAGATGACGTTGGCGCCGCCCCTCCCGTTGCCCTCCAGGTGCAGCGAAACGTGCGGATTGGCCTTGAGACTCTCGTTCTTCGGCCCGTTCCTGGCGCCGTAGATCAGGAACTTCCCGTCCTGCCACAGGAACCAGACCGGGGTGGACTGCGGCTGCCCGGAACGGGGTCACGGTGGTCAGCCAGATGATCGGCTCGGATTGCAGGCGGCCCGCGGCCGCGGCGTGAGCGGGCTTTCCCTGATCCAGGATCGTCATGGCTCAGTCCTACCAGAAGGAGACCGATCGCCCCGGGGAATACGCTGCGCGGGGATTACCGGGGCCCCGTCTCCGCCGGGGAGAAGAACCAGTCGTTCAGTTGCTGCGGCGTCTGGGCGCGGGCGTTCGCCGAGGCCAGAATGTCCAGATTCGGGCTGGTCCAGATCATCTGGCTGGTGCCGGTGGCGTCGTAGTAGCACGCCCAGGTCCCCTCCATCCCCCAGGTCGTCTGCACCTATCCGCCCATGGCCAGCGTGGGCATGCCGGCCGAACAGGCGCGGGCCGCCGGGATCGAGGTGATCACCGCGAGCACGGACCTGTCGGGGCTGGCGCGCCTGAACACCGACGGCGTGCCGGGGGCCGGCTGATCCTGGTCGCGGACCGGGCCCGAGAGGTGCTCGTCGGGGCCGCCGGGGTCGGGCCCGGCGCAGACGACTGGATCTCCGAGGCCAGTGTGGCGATCCGGGCCAGCGTTCCGCTGCGGATGCTCGCCGACGTTGTGCACCCCTTCCCGACCGTCGCCCAGGGCTACGAGGTCCCCCTGCGCGCGCTGGCCGCGCAGCTCGACCGCGCCTAAGTTGCACTCTTCTCGTCTTCTCGGCCGATCTTCTTGGCCGATCGCACTGAAACTTTCGACAGTGTGAGCGGTCATCTCCCGTCAGGACTATCGCCGGGACTAACGGCACTTGCCACGCTAGCGCCCCGGTTGCAGCGTCAAGGTAAGGGGTGGTGCAGATGAACGACAACGACCCCACGCTCATCCCGGACAACGGCACTCCGTCGCTCGCCGACGAGTTGCAGCGGATCGCGGACCATGAGCGCGGACGACGAACGACCGCGCCCCGCGTGATCCAATCCGTCGGCCGCGCCCAGGCGTTCACCGCTGGTCGCGAACGGGGGAAGATGCGGGCCGCCGACGCCGACCGCGACCGCGTGGTTGAATGCCTCAACATGGCCTACAGCGAAGGTCGGCTGTCCAAGGACGAGTACGACGGCCGCCTAGGGAACGCCTTGTCCGCGCGCACCTACGCCGACCTGGACCAGCTCGTGACCGACCTGCCTGCCGCGCGGGCGACCACGGTGACCCCGGTGGCCAAGACCAACGAGCTCGCGATAGCGAGCCTCACCTGCGGGCTCGTGCAGTTCATGTTCGGGCCGGTGGCGGCCATCCCGGCGATCGTGTTCGGCCATATGGCCCGGCACCAGATCAAGCGCACCGGAGAACAGGGGGCTGACCTGGCGCTCGCGGGCTTGATACTCGGCTGGGCGGCGGTGATCCTGGTCATCGTCCTCATCGTCGGCTTGGCCATGTCCGTCGGGATTCACGGCACCATGCACTGAGCAGCCGAGAGCCGCCGGCCTTGGTCACACGCCCAATTCAACATCGCTCTGCTGCGTTATGGCTGGTGGGCGCAACTGGGTTGGAACCAATGGGGCGGGGCTCGAACCTACGACCCGCGGATTATGGGTCCGGCCTCGGGTTTCTTGGCGCGACGCGGCGAACTGCCCGAACGACCCACCGAATTTCGGCCATAGACCGGACAGCAGCGTACTTCCCGAGTACATGAGCCCTCGCCATGAGCTAAATGAACAGCTAGGCATGAAGGTCGCCGGTAAGCACCACTTTGACGCTTAATTGTCAGGTGAGTTTGGAAACTCGTTGACGCTTAATTTAAATTAAGGGTCAAGTCATTTTAGGGCTTTGCAGACCTCCCCCGGGACGGGAGGTACCTGCCATTTGCCGATTTCGCTGTCAATGTTTCATTGACAGTGACTATGCGTGACGAACTGGTCCAAGACCGGTCTGTCAGGACTACCGGACGGGGAGGCCGGCGACGGCGCGGCCGATGATCATGCGCTGGATCTCGGAGGTGCCCTCGAAGATCGTGAAGTTGTCAGGCGTGGTCAGTGTTGACCAGCGTCCATGTTGGCGACCATGCCTTTGGGCTGCGCAGTGAGCTGTGGTCGGTGGTGGGCGTCTTCCGCCCTTTTCTCGGCTCTGACGGAACGGAGACGGAACAGGGAGGCGGGTGCGGCGTGGGCGAGAGTCCGGGTAGTGCCAGCGAGCGCGCCCCGGACAACCCTCCGCCTGCCTCCGGGGAGGGCGGCACGGATGCCTGGGTGCGGGCAGCCTCACATGCTGCCATCGTCGTTTACTCCCCTTGTGCCGCTCCGCAGGAAGGAGTTGCATGTTGCGAGGCGCGAAGGGGACAACTGTGATCTATTCCGGCGGGCCGCTTGAGGCCGATGTCCCAGATAGTGATCTTGCTAGTTTCACGCTTCATCGCGCGAAGGAGCTTGGCGACAAGCCTGCGCTGGTAGATGGTCCTTCCGGGCGGGCGCTGAGTTATGCCGATCTTGAGCGGTCGGTGCGTAGCTTGGCTGCTGGGCTGAGCGCGGCCGGGTTCGCCAAGGGCGACACGTTCGCGATCTACATGCCCAACGTTCCCGAGTATGCGGTGGCCTTCCATGGTGCGGTGGCGGCCGGCGGAAGCTGCACGACAGCTAACCCCCGCTACACGGTGCGCGAGCTCGGCTATCAGCTCGCCGATTCGCGAGCGACGCTGCTGCTGACGGCGCTGCCGTTACTCAACGTCGCCCGCCAGGCCGCCGCACAGGCCGGTGACTGCGAGGTGTTCGTGCTCGGCGAGGCCATCGGCGCTGCGTCCTTCTCCGAGCTGCTCGGCGACCCCGAGACGGCGCCGGAGGTGGCGTTCGATCCTCCAAGCGACATCGCCGCGGTCCCCTATTCGAGCGGCACGACCGGGCTGAGCAAGGGAGTGATGCTCAGCCACCGCAACCTGGTCGCCAACATGGTCCAGTGCCAGGACCTGTTCGCCTTGTCCCCCGACGACGTGGTGCTCGCCGCGCTGCCGTTCTTCCACCTGGCCGGGCTGGCCGGGATCATGAACACCGGGCTGCGTGCAGGAGCAACAATCGTCACCGTGCCTGGCTTCGAGTCCGGGCAGTTCCTCGATCTGCTGGAGCGCTACCAGGTGACGCGCGGCCACGCGGTGCCGCCGATGGCGCTGGCGCTCGCCCGCCACCCGGCCGTAGCTCGCCGGAACCTCACGGCCCTGCGGCACATCATGTGCGGCGCGGCGCCGCTGGCCGCGGAGCTGGAACAGGAACTGGCCCAGCGGATGGGGTGCGATGTGAGCCAGATATACGGCCTGACCGAGACCAGCCCGATCACGCACATGGTGCCCCTGTTCGGCGGCGCAGGCAAGCGCGGCTCAGTTGGCCCGCCGGTCCCCGGCACCGAATGCCGCCTGGTCGACCCGCAAACGGGTACCGATGCCAGCCCCGGGGAACGCGGCGAGGTATGGGTGCGCGGCCCGCAGGTGATGCGGGGCTACCTCAACAACCCCGAGGCGACCGCGGCGATGATCGACCGTGCCGGCTGGCTGCATACCGGGGACCTCGGCATCGCCGACGAGGATGGCTGGCTCACCATCGCCAACCGGGTCAAGGAGCTGATCAAACACAAAGGCCTGCAGGTCGCTCCCGCCGAGCTGGAGGCGATCCTGATCACTCACCCGCAGGTCGCCGACTGCGCGGTGATCGGCGTCCCCGACAATGAGGCCGGAGAGGTGCCGAAGGCGTTCGTGGTCCCGGCGGGCGACGACTTCGACGCCGAGGCGGTCCTCGCCTTCGTCGCCGGGCAGGTCGCGCCGTACAAGCGCATCCGCGTCCTTGCATGTGTGCCGGAAATCCCAAAGTCACCATCGGGGAAGATCCTCAGACGGCTACTCCGCTCTCCTGGCCTGTGAACTGACACAGGACCCGTTGGCGCTTAACGCTCCAGCGGAGCGCCGGGCAGTTCTTCTCTTTACCATCGAGAGGCATGGGGGGGCGCTGAGGGTCGTTGACGGAGCTCATCGGCTTGCGGAAGGCGATGAGGATCATTGGAGGCCGCTGCGGTTGCTGGGCTTTTCTGCTGCACCTTCGCCGCCTATTCCCGGTGGTGTGCTCGCTTGATGTCCCGGGTCTGACGGAAGCTGGTTCCCGAGGATGAGGTATCAGCGGAGCCTAGCCGACGAGCACGGCACCGCGGCCTGACTGGAGGTTCAGTAGTCAGGCATCCCGGCCTCGCCCTTATGCTTACGGGCTACCTCATCACCCATCGGCTTTTAATGAGGTCGACGTACTTACTGACGGGCCCTACGGAAGCGCGTTGTCAAGGCCGGATGGGGCGGGGATAGCTTCGGCTTTGACGATAAAATGTCAAGCCACTCTAAGGTCTCTGGAAGCGGCATCCAGCAGAATATTCTGCTCGACCGGAAAATGCCCTTCAAGAGTCCAGGGTTTGGGAACTTGACACTCTTGGACAGTGTTGAGTACGACAGCGAGACGTTCTGGGCTCCCTGCTCGGCCAGAAGATTCCCCTACTCTGAGCTCTAAGCTCTAAGCTCTAAGCTCTAAGCTCTAAGCTCTAAGCTCTAAGCTCTAAGCTCAACGCAAAGAATATCTTCATCGTCATCAATCTCGCGCTGCGCTGCCTCGACGCAGTACCAGTAGCAGGTGTTCGAGGGAGTGCATCCCCACTTCTCAGCTAGCTCCCTGGCTTCCTCGTTCATCGTTCCTCCTGCATCTTTGAGTCGTTCGTCTTTCGTCCGCTGCCGGGAATCCTCGAGAACACGAGCCGCGACCTCAGGGCCCTGTCCCGGCCGCTGCACTGCGGCCTCTCCTTCTCAATGTCCGCCGCACTTGCCTGGATTGTCTATTAAGAATTAAGCGAAACAGTTAAGCGAACGCTTAATGGCGGCCCGGACCGGGTATATCCGCCCAGCGCACGGACGAGTTAGTCTGCACCCGCGCAGGGAACGCCGCACATGCTGCCGTCCTCGCATGACCGCGCCCGCGTCGTTATCAACGACCACTTCGCCGCGCTCATGATCACGGAACAGTGATGGAACAGTACCCGGCCAGGGCCATGGCGAACCCGGTCATGCCGTTGCCCGGTCTAACGGACGATTACCAACCCCCGAACGTTTCCGCAGGTCAGAACTACCGGACGGGGAGCCCGGTGACGGCGCGGCCGATGATCATGCGCTGGATCTCGGAGGTGCCCTCGAAGATCGTGAAGATCTTCGCGCAGGAGCGGAATCATCGGTATACCTCGCAACTAGGATGACCTGCAAAAACATGGACTCACAGGGGCTCCGACAGCTCCTGCCGATGGGAGCGCCGATGCCCCTTCCGATCACCGGCGAGGGTTCCTGGCCGCAAGGCCGACCCGATCCGGGCTGACGAAAAGGAGCCGGGGTGGCCCGGCGGAGCGTGAGAGCTTGGGGCGAAGGGCGCGTTAACCGCACCATGCGCGATAGCGTTGAAACGATTTGAATTCCTGGCAATTCCACGAGTTTATCACCATGAGCACACCAAACTCGGACGCCTGGGAGCTGGCCGGCTTCCCGGGTCGCCTCGACGTGGCTGCCTACCTGACCGCGGATCAGCTGGCAGCGCAGTACCGCGTGCTCGTTGACGTGCTGCTGGACGCGCAGGAGCACTCGCTCACCGGCGTCGGGCGCGACGAGCTTCTCACCGCCGTCCGCGACCGCATCGCCGGGGCCGCAGGCGCGGCAACCGCCGAGCGCCTCACCCGCCCGGAAGCCTTCGACCTCGACGCCCGGATGCGCGCCCTCCAGGACTGGAGAGTCGTCATCCGGTGGCAGGACAAGGCGAAGACCGAGGCCGACTTTATCCGGACCCGGGACCGGTTCCAGCTGACCAGCGAGGCGGCGGACCTGCACCGATGGCTACGCCGGAAGATCGACGAGGACGCGGTCTCGACGAGCGCGGCCGCGTTCGCGCCGGCCATCATCGCCGAGCGGCTCGATGACACGATTGGCGCCATCAGGCAGCGCGATCTCAGCCGCGCGGCGCAGGCCTGGGCTCAGGTCCGCACCACGCTGAAAGACATGGCCGAGGCGGCGTCGATCTGGCAGTCACGGATGGCGTCGGCGCTCGCCGGGAGCCCTGACGCGGACAAGATGGGCCGCTTGCGTGAGACTCTGATGGCGTATGTGACCGTCTGGGGCGCTGGCGTTGACACCTACAGCCCGCGAATCAGGGATGCCCTCAGTCGGTTGCGTCAGGCCGCCACCGACGACGACTGGCGGGCCATGGCCCTGAGCGGAGTCGACGCTGCCACCGCTGAACAGACCGTCCAGGCGATCGCGCAGGGAAACCGCGACGCGGCGGAGACGCTGGCGGTCTGGTTCGGCGAACGGTCCGGCCAGGCGCTGCGCCTGCGGCGGCAGGTACGAGATGCTGTCACGCCCCTGCTGCGCGGATCACGGGCGCTGCTCGCCACCGGCGGCCGCGTCACGCGCCGGGCCGAACTGCTGCGCCTGGCCGCGGCGGTCGAGTCGGCCGGCAGCGACACCGATGCCTGGGCGACGTGGTGCGCCGCCACCGGACTATGGTCGGCCCGGCATGTCAGCCGCCTCAGTAGGCGGATCAAGGACGCCGGCGGCGCAGTCAAGCGCCTGGCCGGGGAGCTCATCGAGCTGGCCACGAAGCTGTCGCGCGCGGAGACGGTGCTGGAGGAGACCGAGGGCAAGCGCGAGAAAGCCGAAGAGGAGCGGGAAGCTGCGGCGAACCGCTGGTGGGCCTGCGTCGACTCCGGCCTGCCCCGGCTCCGGGGCGTGCCGGAGCCGTCGGCCCGGCATGTGACCGCCGCCTTGGAAAACTCCCGGGCCGCGCGGTCACTGATCAGCGTCCGGAACTGGCCAGACTCGGATCAACAGCACCAGTTCGCGCCAGTCGTCCAGAACCGCTGGGCGTCCATGGTGAACGACAGCAGCGAGCTCCGCTCGAAATTGGAACTACTCGGCGGGCGCAGCGTGCAGGTTAGCTCACCGGGCGACGGCCGTGAGGACTTCCCGGGCAGGGTGGAGCTCATCGTCGACTCGACGGGCAGCGCGCTCGCACCGCCCCGGGCCGCCGAGCGGCTATCGGCGCTCCTGGAGAAACTCCAGGCGGACTACGACGACGAGCTGACCAAGACGATCGACGAGCTTCTCGGCAGCACGTTCATCGAGCATCTGCGCGAGCGCCTGTCCGAGGCGGAGACACTGCGGGACGACATCAACAGGAAACTCGCACGGAACCCGACCGCGATATCGGGGATCACCCTGCGCCTGCGGCGAATCCCGGTCACGGAGGAACGAGCGGCGAACGACGTGCTGGACACGCTGGAACAGCACTTCGACATGCTGCCGAAGCCCTCCCAGGACCGTATCCGAGCCTTTCTGTCCGAGCGGATCACCAGCGCGCAGGAGTCCGCCCGGGCGTCAGGTGACCCGAACTGGCGATCAAAGCTGGCGGAGATCCTCGACTACCGGCGCTGGTTCGAACTGCGCCTGGAGTACCGGACTCCCCGGTCAGAGTCGGGTGACCGGGCCGGTGGCGGCTGGCGGAGCCTAGAGCGCGGCGACCATGGCCTGCTGTCCGGCGGCGCGAAAGTCGTCACCCTGATGCAGCCGTTCATCGCGGCCCTGCACGCCATGTACGACCAGTCGGCTACCGGTCCGCGGATGCTCTGGCTGGACGAGGCATTCGGCGGAGTCGACGGAACGAACAAGGCCAGCATGTTCCGCATGCTGGCATCGTGCGACCTGGATTGGCTGATCGCCGGGCCCGGCATCATCGCCAACTCAGCCGCCGTACCGATGGCCGCGATCTACGAGGTACGGCGGGCACCGCAACCCCAGCCGGGCGTGTCTCTCGAGCTCGCTGTCTGGGCCGGGAACGAGCTCACTCATGTGCTTACCCCGGACCCCGCCGACCTGAAGGACCTGGCCGCCGCCGGGACGGCAGCCGAAGACGACGCGCTGTTCTAGTATCCGGAAGATGGAGGACCGCCTGCTGGCATGGGCGCAGTTGCCCGGCCCCCGCAAGCTGCTGGACTCCGCCCGGCGGCGGCTTGAGGCCGGTCACGGTCTGGGCGGCAGTCCGCTCCACGCCGATCTCGCCCCTAGGGAGCGCATGGAGGTCGGCCGGTTGCTTGGCATGTCGTGGGAACGATCCGGCCGGCCGGTCGGGGCGCAGGCACTCGCCCGGAAGATCGCGGACTACGGCGTGGAGGTGACCGACCTGCTGGCCGCCGTCGGCACGCCGGCCCGGGACCTGCGCGGAGCGAGGGAAACCGCGCGGCAGCGGGCCGAAGACGAACGCGACCGCGCCGCGGCAGCGCTGCACGAAGCGGGAACGCCCGCGGCAGCTGTCACTGCCTGGCTCGGCCGGCGCGGCCTTCCGGCGGCAGGCAACGGCCAGTTGCTCGACCTTGCCCTGCGGTGCGCGAGTGTCTGGTCCGCACTGCCGCGGCCTGACAGCGGGCGCGTGCTGCTCGCCGTGCTCGCGGCGACAGCGCTGAACGACCCGCACGCGCTGGACCGGGGCAGTGCCACGGCCACGGCGGTACTGCGGCTGCTCGGTAACGACCTGCCGGATTCAGTGGAAGCATGGCGGATGGCGTGGGAGGAACACGGAATTGACTGCGACCCGGTGTCGTCTCGTGTCCTCGTGCTCAACCTGCCGCTCGGCGGCGACGCGCCATGCGCGCGGCTCGCGCAGGCAGCAGGACCCGAACCGCTGTGGCTGACGCTCCGCTCCCTCACCGGATCTTTCCGGATGGCAGTGCCCGCCTCGGACGTATACGTATGCGAGAACCCGTCAGTGCTCATCGCCGCGGCCGATCAGCTCGGCAAGTCTTCTCGTCCGCTTGTCTGCACCAACGGGCGTCCCTCGGCCGCCGCGCTCCGCCTGCTCACTGGCCTCGCCGAAAGCGGGACGTCAATCCACGTTCGTGCCGATGATGACACCTCCGGCCAGGCGATAGTCGCTACCGTGCGCAGGGCGATCCCCTACGCGAAACTCTGGCGCTTCGAAGCCCGGCCCCCCGGCCCGCCACGCTACGAGGAACAGGACCTGCCCCTCCTCCTGCAGGACCTGCGCCGCAACAGCACCTGACAGCATCCGGTGAGGGCCGGCCGGGCAAGAGCGACTCAAACCGGGACGATCCGGACAAACGCCACACGAGAAGGGGCCGCCCCACCCCCGGCAGGACAGACCATGACGCGGCTTAGCCCGAAGTTCCCCCCGAGCCGATTGGTCAACGCGTTTGACCAGGTGGTAGAACCCTTGATCACGGAAATTACATGACTACGTAGTCATGAGCTGAGGCTGTTTCACCTGGTCAGCGCCTATATCGGTTCGCCACTGGGGGGAACTACGGCTTAGCGAATCGCTATAACTGCAGGTCAGGGCTATCGAACGTCCAACCCAGCCACGGCGCGGCCGATGATCATGCGCTGGATCTCGGAGGTGCCCTCGAAGATCGTGAAGATTGTGGACTACGGGGCAGTTTCCGCAGGTCAGCGGCCTTTTGACCCCCGTGGTATCAGCACGGATCCAGCACGGGCTGCCCGAGAGGAATGACGGTTTCCGTCCGGCCCGTGCACGTACTCCGCCGCGGGTACATCGGAGGTATATTTTGCTCTGACCTGCCATTATCCCGTCGGCCAGGACACTCGCCCGCGCTGCCAGCGGCGCGCGGGCGGGCCGCACACGGGCCCGGCGGCCCGGGAATGCGGGAAACCTGGGCTGGCCGCTGTCCCGCCGACACGGCGGCGTCACCGGCCGGACGGGCCGTAATCGCGCCCATGCCGACGAACCCGTCCCGCGGCGCTCATAACACCCGGCGCGGGCACGCTACGGAGCGAGCCAGAGTCTTCACCGGAACTTGCCCAGGCTCGTGCTTAGCACGTCGGCCAGGCGCGTGAGCCGGCTGGCCGTTGCTGTGGCGTACCGCTGCCTCGCCCGGCGGGATCGCCGGAGCATGCGAAATCCGCCGACGGCTGACAACATTCCGTGCCGCCGCCCGCGGCGGCACGAGCGGACTGGGTCACGGGAACTCATAGAGTTACCGGGTGAATCAGCGGAGGGCCGCAGAAAGAACAGGTAGAGCTGTCTGAGCTGACCGAACGCGCCGCCGGGATGCTCGAGAGCGCCTTGGGTGCTGGCGACTCGAAAGGCATCGCCGAAGCCGTCTCCTTGTTCGACGAGGTCATGAGCGTCTGCAGCCGGGGGCCTCACGTGGAGTACTGGAAGTCTGTGGTCAACCTGGCCGATGCGCTGATCAAGCAGGCCGAGGCGGACGGCTCGGACGGCCCAGTTGACCGTGCGCTGGATCTCCTTGATGCCAACGAGCAGCATTTCCGTACTCGCGATCAGCAGATCCCTTTCCTGCAGCGGAAGGGGCAGGCGCTGCTGCTGAAGGCGCAGCGTACGGCTGATAGGGCCGTGATGCGGGCGGCCGTCCAGGCCAGGAAGAAGCGTGCCCGGCTGACGCCCCGGGTCCACGCGGGTTACGGCGAGGGCATGCTGGAGCTGGGCATAACGCTGCTTCACAGCGGAGCCATGTTCCGCAACGTCGCTGAGCTGGACGAGGCGGTCGCGGTCCTTGAGTCGGCGGAGAAGTATCCCGACGGCTCAGCCGACCGGTCCCTGGTCTTGACTTCGCTGGGCAATGCCCGGCTTGAGCGCCTTCTGCGCTCGGCCGGCCGCAGCCGGGCGGAGCTGGACGTTGTCGTGGCGGATCATATGGAGGCGATGCACGAGCGCTTGCCCAGCGGCGGGAACTCGCTGGTCATTGAGTCGGACTATGGTTCGGCTCTCTTCCGCGCTTATGAACTGACCAGGAACCGCGAGTACCTGGATGCGTCGCTCGGCCCGGTGCGGCGTGCCGCAGAGCAGACTCCCGCAGGGCATTCCAGGAAGTCCGAGCGGCTGAACAGCTTTGTGTCCGTGCTGCTTGCCCTATTTGAGCGCGACGGCGACCCGGCCACGCTCGACGAGGCCATCCGGACGGGCCGTGAGGCTGTCGCCGCTGCCAGCCCCGGCCACGCTCAATATGCGACGTGCCTGTTCGGGCTCGCGTACGGGCTGTTCCGGCGTGGGGAACTGCGCGGCACGCTGCTTGACTTCGATGAAACCGCCGTCTTGTCGGGCCAGGTGGTGGAGGCCACGCCGACGGGCCACACGTACCGGGCGATGCGCCTTACCCTGCACGCGCAGGCGCTGTGCTACCTGCCTTCCGTCCCGAAGCTGGGGAAGGCAGCCGCCGGCCTTGCGCAGGCGGCAAGCCTGCTGCGGCATGACGATCCGGACCGCGCGGTGATCGAGTCGAATCACGGCGCGATCCTCGAAGCCCTCGCCAGCCTGCCGGGCAGCGGAGAGCCCGTAGCGCTGGCGGCGGAGGCGGTCCGCCTCGCCCGGAAGGCGGCCGACGCCACCAGGCCGGAACACAGCGAGTACTCGAACCGGCTGCTGAACTTCACGATCGCCTCGGCCACGCTGGCCTGGCTCAGTGGTGACGCCGCTGTTCTCGATGACCCGGTCACGCGATGCCTGGCGGTCAGGGCCCCGGAGCCGGCCGACGTGTCATCGACGCTGCTCGCTGCGGGCCTGGCTCACGCCCTGGCCGCCCGGTATGACCTCACCGGGGTCCCGGAGGCGGCGTCGGCTGCCATGGAGGCGTACCAGCTGGCCGCTGGCGACGCCCGGCTGGCGATCTTCAGGCGCCTCCACGTGGCGCAGGCCGGTGCGGTCCTTGCGGCCCGCTGCGGCGAGACCGCCGTGAGCCTGAGCTTGTACGCACTTGCGGTCGAACTGCTGGACTCGGCAGCATGGCGGGGCATGGACCGGCGGGACCAGGAGCGGATGCTCGCCGGATGCGCAGGGATCCCATCCGATGCCGCGGCCGTAGCGGTCACCGCCGGGCAGCCGGAAACAGCCGTGGAGTTCCTCGAACGGGGACGCGGAGTACTGCTGGACCGCCACGTCGACGACAGCGCGGAGCTTGCCCAGCTCCACGAGGCGGACCCGGACCTGGCCCGCGAGTTCGAGGGTCTCCGGCACGACCTCGACAGCATCGTCATGGCGGACCTGGGGGCCGACGAGTTCGAGCTCCCCTACCGCCCGCCGCACCAGGAAAGCGAGGCTGACCAGCGCAGTGCCCTTGCGCGCCGGCTTGAGAGCCTGATCGGCGAGATCCGCAGGCGACCCGGCTGCGCGGATCTGTTCAGCCCGCCCGGCTTCGCCAGGCTGCAGGAGGCCGTCGGGCGGCGCTCGGCCGTGATCATCAACGTCAGCGAGTACCGCTGCGATGCGATCATCGTGACCTCCGCAGGGGCGGGAGCCGTCCCGCTGCCGTCCCTGTCCAGGCAGGACGCCGAGGACGCCGCCGAGTTCTTCCGTGACACAGCCGAGAACGCAGTGCGGCCAGGCTGGGTTGGCCGCACTGCCCGTAACGAAATCGCCAGGCGGCTCGCATGGCTCTGGGACGCCGTGTGCGAGCCCGTCCTGGAGCATCTCGGCATCACCACGGTGGCCCCGGCCGGCAGCAGCGCGCCGCGGGTCCACTGGTGCCCAGCGGGCCCGGCGGTCTTCCTGCCGCTTCACGCGGCCGGCCGTCACGGCGAGCCGGGACCGCAGGCAGTCATCGACCGGGCCGAGTCGGTTTACATAGCCAGGCTGCGCGCCCTGGTACCGGCCGGGTCCGGCGAGCCTGCCGCAAACGAGGTAGCCACGCCGCCCCTGATCGTGTCCATGCCCGAAACCCCCGGGCAACAGCCGCTGCCCGGTGCACGCGAGGAGGCGGAATACCTGATACGGGCCTTCCCCGGCGCAGCGCACCTGACCGGGCCAGACGCGACAGTAGAGGCCGTCCTCGCCGGCATGACGGCCCACTCCTGGTTCCACTTCTCCGCTCACGGCATCACGGACGAGCACACCCCCGTTAACGGCGGCATCGAACTGGCAGACGGCCGCCTGACCATTCGCGGCCTGCTGGAACGCCGCCTGCCCGGTGCCCGCTTCGCCTTCCTGTCCGCCTGCGCGACCCACCACGGGTCAGCGGCCATCCCCGATGAGACCGTCACGACTGCCACCGCCCTGTGCACCGCAGGATGCAAGTATGTCGTTGCGACCCTCTGGCCGGTCGCCGACGACCACGCCGTGGACTTCGCGGCCGGCATGTACGGGAACTGATCACTAGCGGGAACGGGACCCCGGCCCTGCATCCGGACGACACCCCCCGGGTCATACGCGAAGTCTGCCGCGCCGTCCGGAACACCCATCCAGGCCGCCCCGAACGATGGGTCCCGTTCGCTTCCGCCGGCTCGCTCTAGACCGGCGGCACCTGTTCAGCTCAAAGCTCACTCAGGGCGGGACGCGACTGCTACTTCGATATCCACGCTTCGTGCAGGCAGGCCCGGTTGCCTGCCCTGCGGTCAGAACATGTCTTCCGCGGCGTCAAGGAACCCGAACTGCCGTGCCATGTACGTGAGCGCCTCGCGGGCCCGGGACCTTCGCTCGTCCTGGTCGAGTTGCGGATCTGCGGTGATCGTGACCGTCATGTCGTGGATCTGGCCCCGGTCGCTGTGCCCGAGGGAGCTGAGGTCGATGTAATCGCTGAGCTCGGGCTGGCGGTGCGGGGTGCCGTCGTAGCGCGCCTCGGCGATGACCCGCAGCTCCACAGTCGGGAGGTACGCCCAGCGCATCCCGGCGGGATCAGTAGCTACCGCTGACGTAAGCCGCTCGGCCGCGGTCTGCCAGGCGACGGTGAGCACTTCGGCCACTTCCTCCATCGACAGCCGCAGGTCGTGGTGGCGCGGGGCACCGGATGCGGCGAGCGCCTCGGCCCACGCCTGGAGATCTACCAGCCGGACATCAGCGCAGGTGACCACGGAGGAGTCCATCTGACCCGGCAGGGCCGCCATGACCTCGGCGGACAGGGCCGTCACCCCGGCCGGTGCGGAGATTACGCTCGAATAGCTCAGGGCATCCGTGGCGTTGCGGTTGGGCCCGCGTTGCCATGTGCCCGCGGGCAGCGCCGCGCCGCGGCGGGCGGACAGTGTCGTCACGACGCCGGCGAGGTGACTGACCGGCAGGTCCTGTTCCAGCTCGAGGCGGCGACGTGGCTCGATCGCGAGGTCGCCCGCGTCCGCCCACGGGAAGGTGGCGACAGCGCGCAGCCGCAGCTGCTGGACTGTCCGGTCGGACGTCCAGGCGGAGTCCGCGATGCTGACCTGCTGATTTGTAGTTGGACCGAGCTGAACCCTGCGCACTAGGCGCGGCTCGTAAGGTGCGCCTTAGCCACACAATCAGCGACTACGACGCAACTGATGCAGGGGGTGCGTCTTGCTGAAAGGTGCCTCATTTCGGGGTGTTCCGGTCATGCGGCGAGGTTGAGGTCTTCGATGGTGGCCGGGTCGTAGCGGCTGAGGTGGTGTTCGCTGCGGTAGCGTTCCTTGTAGCAGTTCATGTATGCGTCGAGGTCGCCGTTGACGACGACGGCGCGGAGCTTGAGAATGGTCTCGGCTCCGTCGGGGGACCATCTGGCGCCTGTGATCCCGAATCTGTCTTCGATGACGAATCTGCAGGCGCCCTCGATCATGCCGGTGGCGATCGGCCAGCCTTTCTCGGGTGCCTTGTCGTAGTGCATGTGCCGGTGGTTGTTCGTGAGGTAGGTGACGGCCTTGTCCATGTCGGTGAGGTCAAGGCGCTTGCGGGGGTTGGCGCGGGTTTTCGCGGCGACGGAGGCGAGGGTGGCGGCGACGGCTTTCGCGCGGCCGTGCAGGACGCGGAGCAGCTGCCCGTCGGCCCACTGGCCCGCGGTGACGGGGTCGCCGGGGTGGAGGCCGGCGGCGGCTTTGCCTATATAGCCGCTGACGTGGATGTAATCGATCAGGACCGGGACCTTCAGGCCGCGCCCGGCGGCCTGGGCCTCGATGGCGGTGATCTGCTGCCTGTTACCGTCGGCGAGGAAGACCCGCTGCCGGGTGCGCTGGGGGTCGCGGCGGTCGGCCTCGCCGGACGCGGACGCGATCATGTCCTCGATGGACTCGGTGACCGAGGCCGATACCCACTTGTCGCGGGCTTTCGGGCCGGGGTGCGCCTGGGGGGCGGCGACGTCCTCCGGTTCCCGGACGGCGGGGGTGAAGTCGGCGACGGCGACGATCTCGGCCATCTTCTTGATCCCGGGGCGCGTGCCGTCCTCCTTCCCGGCGCTCTTGCGGTGCTCCGGGCGCATGGCGATGCCCTTGCCGTCGGCCTGCATCATGATCACGTCGCTGTCCGGCTGCTCTTCTTCTTCCGCGTCGCGGGAGCGTTCCTCGCAGCAGCCGCCCGTCCAGGCCGCGAGGTCTTCCGCGAGCCCGGTGAGCTGGGCGCGGCCGACGGTGACGCCGGTGCGGGCCTCGATGACCTCCTGGGCCTGCCCGAACCCGCCCGCGGCCAGGTGGAAGGCCGCCAGGGCCCGCATGCCCAGGGAGTAGGGGTCATCGGGCAGGACCTGCCGGGCGTCGGCGGGGTACAGGTTCGGCTCGCGGCGGTTGCGGTAGGCCAGCCGACTGACGCGAACCGGCCCGAACACGCTGGTCACGCCCCGGCCGTGCCCGGCCTCGACGGTGCCGTGACCGATCCCGGCGGCGCTCGTGACCCCCTCAGCCCGCTCCTCGCGGGCGCTGTCGATGTCGAACGTGGCCTGCAGCAGGCGCCGCTGCAGCTCGCGACCCTCCCGGCCGATCGCCTTCTCCCGCTCCCCGTGATCGAGGTACCGCGATTCCTCCGCGGCCCAGGCCGCCAGCCCGGCGAACTGCTCCGCCGGGGCGGCGAGCGCCGCCGCCAGCTCCCCGTCCAGCGGGGCCTCGCTCCCGTCCTCCCGGACCTGCCTCACCGTCACCGAGAACCTCACCGTCACCGCCGCCTCCTGGGCCTGCCGGGAATGATTTCCGCCCATGGTCCCGGAAACGCCCCGGAAACCGGCGGACCCGGCAACGGACGGCCATCCCGGACCTCGCCCTGGCAGCTCGTCCCCGCCACGGTGACCAGCGCAGACCACCATCAGCAACGCCCGATATGTCCGCAAAACTCAGACACGCCAAATTTCAGGAGGTTAATTAGGTATCGGCCTAATGTCGCACATGTCAGAAAGATGCACCCGATGCAGGAGGGCAATACCCTAGGCCTAAGCCTGGATCCACCGATGATATTGAAGGCTGGCAGCCGTTCTCCCAGGTCAGACTCCCGTTATCCCTTCCAGGAAGCTGCACTTACCAGGTGCAGCCGTCCACAGCGCCAATCAGGGCGCTGACCTGCTTAAACACCGATAAACCCGAAAAGGCGTCGGTGGATCGAGGCTAAGCTTGCGGAGAGCAGCTGGTTTTCCGGGGTTCAGCGCGGTGTTGTCGCTCGAGCTCTCAGCCGTGAGCGTGATCATCACGTCGTTGATCGCGGTCGCGAGCCAGTTAAGTCGCTTTCTTTCATGCTGATGGCCTGGTCTTTTGCGCGTCTTCCGTGGATTTGTGGTACTGGCTGGGGAGATTGTGAGCTGACATGGTAATTGAGGCTGGTGTGATTGCCGGCTACCTGATCGCTTGGGCGGGTGCGCAAAGCCCGCCGGGTCGGAGGGCGACTGGACGCCGAGGCAGACGCATTGATCGACGCAAGCTTGGACCGGCTGCTCGGGGCGGTCGAAGCAAAGCTGGCCGGGCACCCGGTGCTGGCAGAGCTGGTCGAAGAGGCAGATCAGGCAGCTACCGGTGGTGCCGGGGTCAGCGATCTCACCCGCCAGCAACTCGAACTTGCGATCACGGCGGCAGCCCGGAAGGACGAGGCGTTCGGACACGAAGTAACCGGGCTACTGGCTGGCCTACGAGACGCCGAGCAGGCCGCAGGAATCTCGGTGGTGGCGGGCGCCGGGGCGGCAGTGTTCACCGGCGACGCGCATGCTAAGCCTCGATCCACCGCAGTAATTCTGGCGTCGGCCTCGAGTGCGTTGGCTGGCTGGTATTGATCTTGACCGGTTTCCGGGCGTGGTTGTCCTGCCGCTGACTTGTCCTGCGGCTTGTCCGGGTCGTGGTGCTGGGGCCTGGTGCTGGCGGGTGGCCGCTGGGGCCGTGGAGGCGCTCGGCAATGTGACTTGCGCGCCGAGCGCCCGAGAGCTACCCACTCGCGGACTCCACGGGTGAGCAGCGAACATCAGCGGACCCAGCCATCGATCACGGCGAGGGGCGAGCTCACGCGAACCAGGATCATCACGACCGCCTCCCGGCTGATGATGACGAACGGTGCAGCCACCAGCCTTGACCAAGTCAATGCCGAGGCGCGCGTGAGCAGATCCCAGATCTACCACTATTTCGCCGACAAGAACGCACTCATCTCGGCCGTGCTTACCTACCAATGCGGCCTAGTCCTGGCAGCCCATGAAGCCGCGCTCCAAGCCCTTGTCTCGACCGGCGACATTGTTGGCTGGCGCGAGTTCGTCATCCAAGCGTTCCAATCCAGATCGTCCGAGACCGGCTATCTGCCGACAAGCCTGTGGGGCGAACTCGCTTCAGAGTCAAACGAACATCAGGACATCATCCGGACGATGTACGTGCGCTGGGGACTCGCGCTCTCGCAGAGCTTCGAGAGGGTCCATTCCAACGAACCGGTTCTGCGACTACCAGACGTATCCATCTTTGGCCTCGCCGCGTCGACCGTGTTGCATGGCGGATTCGGTCTCAGCGCAATTCACGGAGACGTCCGCCCGCTCGAGGAAGCGTTGGAGATCATGCTTCAGGTCTGACCATCCCATGTCCGCGACAGGGCCTTGGGTCCGCCGCACTATCCGGTGTCAGGTCAGGTGTGACCGTCTGTGCCAACCCCAGTTGGCTCTAGTGACGGCAATCACTTGTCCTGCATATCTAACTCCAAGTGTTAGGAGTGATGGCGGGGATGGCACTCAGCGTCGGCTCTGCCCGACCTCGATGAGGTGACCGTCGGGGTCACGCAGGTAGCAGCGGATCTCCGGGCCACGATCGATCGGTTCGGTGAGGAACTGCGCGCCCTTGGCCGACCAGTCGGCGTATACGGCGGCGATGTCGGCAACACGGATATTCAGGAACGCGCTGACCCGGTCCAGATCGTGCGGGGCCTCGAGCGTGATCGAGGGTTTGTCGTCCGTGGGGCCGCCGCCGGTGTTGATGATGATCCAGCTGTTGGCCAGCGCCACGATCGTCGGCTCGCCATCCATCAGCGCCTCGCCACCGAGCACCTCGGTGTAGAAGGCCCGCGAGCGGTCGACATCGTCGGAGACGAGGAAATGGGTGAGCACGATGCCCTCGGCTGGGGCGGGAAAGTCTGCCACGACGCAACTCCTATAGGTGATGTGGGCGGGGCGAGTGCCGCCCCGTCACGGACTGGGCCCTGGGTGTGAGCGGCAGCTCCGGCGATGGCGTCGGCGCGCTTGGCGACGGGCCCAGGAACGCCCCACCGACCCCAGGCGCGAGGATCACGTAGTGCCCGCACCGCTTGCGTGAGCTCTTTGTCGGCGGGTCTCATCGGTAGGTGACCGCCGGCTCAGGGGTGGGCGCGCAATTCCCGTTCGGTCTGGGCGTAGATGCGTTCCTGGCCTTCGGCGTCCTGGGACTTCTTCGAGGACTTCTTCAACTTCGCGGAGCTGTAGTAGCCGCCGGTCGCGGTCGCGAGCTCCGGATCGGCCATCAGCCGCACACAGCCGCGTGACCCCTTCTCCGGAGGCCCGACGAACGGATTGGTCAACGCCTCAATCGTTTTGAACGGGCCGCCGGCCTTGCTGCCGAGACTGGTTTTGACCGCGCCCGGGCTGACTGCGTTGAACGTCAGGCCCTCGAGATGGGCTGGTCGGCTCCGGCGAAGGTCCAGGCCGGCGATGCGGGCCGCGGCGAGCCAGGTCCCGACCTGTCGATCAAACTTCCCTCTCGCGAGTTTCAGGTCGCCATCCGTGAACTGGACGAGCGAGGGCGCCCAGGCCGCGCCTTCATCACCCAGACCGATTACCTGACCCGCACGGAGCGCACGACCGTGAAGACAAGTTGACAGATTCCGCCCTCCGGCAAGGCGCGCTGCCGTCTCCAGCCGGTGCTCATATACTGGCCGCATGAGCGCGATGCGTGAGGAACTGCATCACCTAGTGGACGAGCTTCCCGAAGCGGAGGTTCGGCCGGTTCTTGAGCTGATCCGGGGCCGGGCTGACGCCGCTCACGGCGTGCGGGACCTGCCGTTCTTCGCGTCCTTCGAGTCCGATCCGGATCTGGCGGAGAGGTCAGAAGAGATTCTGCGGGCCGAACTCGGCCGCTGACATGCTGCTGTGCGACACAGGCGTCCTGCTCGCTGCCGGCAATGTGAAGGACCACCATCACGCCGCGTGCCTCGCTCTGATGCGCGCTGCCGAGGGGCCGCTCCTCGTTCCGTCTCCTGTCCTAGTGAGCCGGTCTTGAGTTTCCCAGTCACCACGTGAGTTGATTTGTCTCCCAGTCTGGCGCTGACGGCTATCGCCTGGCTGGCGGGTGCGGTCTGCTGGGGATATGGCAGATCCCAGGTTAGAGCCGCTGGTGCTCTCGGAAGACGAGCGACGCACGCTGGAGAGCTGGGCCAGGCGCCGCAGCACCGCGCAGGGCCTTGCGTTGCGGGCGCGGATCGTGCTGGCTTGCGCAGAAGGCGCACCCAACATCGCGGTGGCCGCCCGGCTGGGCGCCAGCCGGGGCACCGTGACCAAGTGGCGGGAGCGGTTCTTGCGCCGGCGGCTGGATGGGCTGTGCGACGAACCGCGGCCGGGGGTGCCGCGCACCATCACTGACGCCCAGGTGGAGGAGGTGGTGGTGCGCACCCTGGAGGAGGTGCCGGCGGGTGCCACGCACTGGTCCAAGCGGGAGCTGGCCCGGAAGGCGGGCATCTCGCCGACCAGCGTGCACCGTATCTGGCGGGCCTTTGGCTTGCAGCCGCACCGGGTGGAGGAGTTCAAGATCTCCCCAGACCCACTGCTCATCGACAAGATCCGCGATGTGGTGGGGCTCTACCTGGCCCCGCCCGCCACGGCGGCGGTCTTCTGCGTTGATGAGAAGCCGCAGATCCAAGCGCTGGAGCGGACCGCCCCGGTGCTACCGATGATCCCCGGCATTCCCGAGCGGCGCAGCTTCGATTACACCCGGCACGGCACCGTGGACCTGTTCGCCGCGCTCAACACCGCCACCGGCAAGGTGATCGGCAAGCTGGCCGCACAGCACACGGCGGAGGACTTCCGCGATTTCCTCAACGACATCGACCGGCAGGTCGAGCCCGGCCTGGCCGTCCACGTCATCTGCGACAACCTCTCCGCGCATAAAGCGCCGGCGGTGCACAAGTGGCTACTGGCGCACCCGCGGTTCGAGCTGCACTTCACGCCGACATACTCGTCGTGGATCAGCCAGGTCGAGCGGTGGTTCGCCGAACTGGAACGGCGCTGCCTCGAGCGCGGCACCTTCTGCTCGCTGGACGCGCTCAAGACCGCGCTGGAGGAGTGGATCAGCACCTGGAACGAAACGGCACGGCCATTCAAGTGGACCAAGACCGCCGACCAGATCATCGACCGCATCTGCCGTTACTGCTCACGTATCTCAGGACCGGGACACTAGGCGAGATTGGCTACCTGCTCCAGTCACGCGTCGGGCCGCACGCGGAGGTTACCTTCCTCAAGTCATTCGGCGGCAACGGCTTCCATGTTGCTGAGGTCGAGGAAGGCGACATCCCGCGCATCGCGGAACTCGTCGAGCAGTACGTGAGCCTTTCCCTCGGCATCGTTGATGCGGCCGTGATCGCGATCGCCGAGCGCCTGAACCTCGCGGAGGTCGCGACGGTGGACCGCAAGCACTTCAGCATCGTCCGCCCAAGGCACGTCTCCGCGTTCAGGCTCCTCCCCGAAGCAATCTGAAAGCACCCTGCCAGCCGGGCAGGACGCGACCGAGACCTTCTACCAGATCAACGACGCCGTCTATGAGCACCGCGACGTCGCTGCCAGCATTCCAGCATTATTGCGACAAATTGCTCATCAGACGGGACGTGGAGTGACCACCGAATGTCCCACCCTCCCCCTAACATGACGCTATGCCAGAGACATCAGCATCGACGAGATCGCCTGGCTGCGCGCCAACATCACCATGAGCACACCCAACTCGGACGCATGGGAACTGGCCGGTTTCCCTGGCCGACTCGACATCGCCGCCTACCTGACCGCTGATCAGCTGGCAGCACAGTACCGGGTGCTCGTCGACGTGCTGCTGGACGCGCAGGAGCACTCACTGACCGGAGTCGGCCGGGATGAACTTCTCGCGGCCGTCCGTGACCGCATCGCTGACGCCACCGACGCAATGACCGCGGAACGCCTGATCCTCCCAGAAGCCTTCGATCCGGACGCTCGGATGCGCGCGCTCCAGGATTGGAAAGTCGTCATCCGCTGGCAGGACAAGGCGAAGACCGAAGCCGACTTCATCCGGACCCGAGACCGCTACCAGCTGACCAGCGATGCCGCGGACCTGCACCGCTGGCTGCGCCGGAAGATCGACGAGGACGCGGTCTCAACGAGCGCGGCGGCGTTCGCGCCGGCCATCATCGCCGAACGACTCGACGACACGACCGACGCTATCGGGCAGCGGGATCTTGGCCAGGCGGCCCAGGCCTGGGCTCAGGTGCGCACCACGTTGAAGGACATGGCCGAGGCGGCGTCAATCTGGCAGTCCCGCATGGCGTCGGCGCTGGCCGGAACCCCCGACGCGGACAAGATGAGCCGACTGCGCGAGACCCTCACTGCCTACGTCACTGTCTGGGGCGCTGGCGTCGACACCTACAGCCCGCGCATCAGGGAAGCCCTCAGCCGACTGAGGCAGATCGTCACTGACGACGACTGGCGGGCCATGGCGCTCTCCGGAGTCGATGCGACTGCCGCCGAAGAAACCGTCCAAGCGATCGCGCAGGGCAATCGGGACGCGGCGGACACCCTATCCGTCTGGTTCGGCGAACGGACCGGGCAGGCGCTGCGTCTGCGGCGGCAAGTACGGGACGCCGTCACTCCCCTGCTGCGCGGGTCGCGGGCGCTGCTCGCCACCGGCGGCCGTGTCACCCGCCGGGCGGAACTGCTACGCCTGGCCGCGGCGGTCGAGTCGGCGGACAGTGACGCCGACGCGTGGAAGACGTGGTGCGCGGCCACCGGTCTATGGTCCGCCCGGCATGTATCCGGTGTCCCCGACGAGCCAGAGTTGCCGGCCCGGACCTCCTTCTGGACGGCTCCGGCGACACCGGTGGACGTGAAACTCCGTAAGCGCGGCGCCCAGTCGGTTAAAGGGAGGCCCGCTCAGGTCCCGAACCGCCGCGACGCTCGCCGTGCGGCGCGCGAGGCCGCCCGGCAGCAGCGGGAACGGGCCGAAATCGCCGAGCGAGCCCTGGCGGCGCGTTCCGGTGAGTATCTCGCCGACTGGGCACCTGTCACCAGCGACGAGGAGGCCGCGATCGTCTGGGACCTGCTGACTGCCGTACTCCGCGCTGCGCCCGGCGACGATGGGACCCGGACAGCTCTCACCGAGGATGACCGATGGCTCGCAATCGCGCATCCCTCCCCGCCGGAATACCCATCCGCCGTCCTCAGCCTGCCTGAGGGACACCTCGCCTGCGAAAACTGGCGACTCGAGGTGACCCGGGCATGACATCCGAGGCGACCGGCCTCACCACCCGCGCGGAAGCCCAGGACACGTTCGTCGCCCTGCTGACTACACCATTCGTCTCCGCGCGCGTCGCGCCCGCGCGCTTCGCCGCGGTGCTCCAGCACCGTGCCCAGCTAACAGAGTGGACGGGGAGGCTCGCATACCGGCTAGTGATAGCCGGGAGTGTTGCGCGCCTGCACCGGGATCCCGCAGGACCGCAGCGAACCGCCGCTCCCGCGACAGGGGCACCGCCGTCCCGCCGGGCGCTCACGCTCATGGCCCTGACCACCGCTGCGTGCGAGGACGCGGATATGACGACGACAGTCCAAGCCATGTCCGACGAGGTGCGAGCAATCTCCGCAGCGCCCGGTGCCCGCGTCATGCCCTACAACCCGGATCGCCGGACCGAGCGCCAGGCGTTCCTCCGCGGGGTCAACCAGCTGGCCGAGCTGGGCATCCTGCTGCGCCACACCGCAGACGAGGCGCTTCTCCGCCAGTGGGAAGAGGACGGGACGGGAGTCGGCGCCGGATTCGAAGTCGACCGGGACGCACTGCTCCAGTTCACCGACCCGCACACGGTGGCGCTGGCACTCAGGCAACCCGAAGTCGGCGAGGGCGACGATGACGGCAACGACGGCCTGAAAAGCACCCCAGGTACGCGAACTGCCACCCGCAGCCAACGGATGCTCCGCACGCTGGTCGAGGACACCGCGCTGCTCTACGCCGATCTGCACCCGGAGGACGCCGAGTACGCCCGGGGCCAGCGCTCATGGCTCGCCGGGCATGCCTCCGACATGACCGGAGGCACGGTCGAGATCCGCGAGGAGGGCATGCTACTGCACCTGCCGCCGGATCGCCCGGCCAGCGGCGCGGCAACGGTGCCATTCCCGGCTGCGACGGCCACCCCGTGGTTCGCGCTGAAAATGCTGGAGGCCGTCATCACCGGCCGCTCTCCTGACGATGACGGGCGGATCTCGCTCACGCCAGACGAAGTCGAGACAGCCGCCGAGCGGGTCTACACCGGCAACTTCGGCGCCCTGACGAACGACCTCAAGAAGTCCCCGCTCGTAATGCTCGCAGCCGTCGAGCCAGTGCTGACCGAGGCCGGCCTGGTCCGAGTGAGCGACGCGGGCTGGACCGTGCTTCCCGTCGCGGGGCGCTACCGCGATCCGAAGGCCGTCTGGGAGCCCACGCTAGAGGACATGACGCATGATGACGCTTGAGGAACTCACGTCGTGGCGCGTCGCGGCCATCGAGGGGAAGCTGCCCGAGCCCGTACGCTCCGACCGCTGGCAGCCGCTCCGCGCTGGCGTGGTGAACCTGTGGGAATACGACACCGCCGAGGTCTGGTACGCCGACGGCCGGATGCAGCTACAGGGAGCGAACGAGTCCGGCAAGTCAACACTCATGACGCTGACCACCCTGCTCCTCCTCGCGGGCGAGATCACCAGCCATAACATCGACACGCTCGGCCAGAATGACAAGCGCTTCCGCTACTACGTCGAGCCCACCGACCATGCCCTGGACCGCCGGGACACCAGCGCGCAGAAGAACCGCGGCTGGGCCTGGCTTGAATTCGGCCGGGGAGCCCAAGCCGGTCAGGAAGCGGACTTCTTCACCCTGCTGCTTTTCGCCGAAACTCGCCGTGCCGACACGAACATGACGGTCAGCTGGTGCACCCTCAGCGGCCAGACCCGCGTCCGCTCCGGCCTCTCGCTGACCACGGCCGGCTTCATCGCCGATCCCGCGCGGTTCAAGGAGGTCCTGGGGTTCACGTCCCATCCCACCGGGACCGCCTACCGCGAGACGATCGCCCGTGTCCTGTACGAGACGGATGAGGCGTGGCTGAACCAGCTGAACCGGATCCTCCGCGTCGTCCGCACCCCGCAGATCGGGCACAAGATCGACCTGAAGTTCCTGACGCAGGCGTTCCGCACCGCACTGCCCCCGATCGCGCAGGACGAGATCAAGCAGCTCGCGGACGGCTGGGAACAGCTGCAGCGCCTGCGGGACGAACGCGACGAGGCCGAGCAGGCCCTCACCGCCGTCACCGACTTCAGCCGACGATCCTGGCGGCCCTGGGCAGACGCCGTCATCCGGGCCGCAGCCGACCCGGTGACCGCTGCCGCCAGCGCCCTCACCCAGATCACCCGTGAGGAAAAGACCGCCCAGGAAGCGGTCACGACACTCGCAAAGCAGAAAGAGAAACTCGACAAGCAGAGCGCGGATGAGGAGGAAGCGCAGCGAACCGCGAGCGCCGAGCGCGACGTGCTGCAGAACCGGAAGGCATACCAGGACGCGATCAGTGCCGTCGCCAACGCGAAGCAACTGGCCGAACAGGCCACCCAGGCGGAACAGACGGCAGAACGCTCGGAGCGGCGTGCCGGTGAGGCGCAGAAGGCGGTCCTCCCCGCGCAGCAACAGCTGAAAAAAGCCAGTCAAAATCTGGAATCAGCAGAACGCTCCGTGGTTACTGCCGCCGACCAAGTTTCCGCTCACGCTGCCGATTCCGGGCTGACCCATGTCACCGCCGCTCATCTGCCAGACCGGGACACGGCACGCCTGCGGCAGGCTGCCCAGTTGCGGACAGCGGCGGCCCGCCAGGCGAACACACTAATCGAGAGCTACGACACGGCACTGGGCAAGGCGGAGACCGCCGCAACCGAGGCCGCCGCAGCGCGGACCAGGCTGGGCCAAGCCGAGGAGACAGCCGCTAACAAGGAGGCCGCGGTCGAGATCGCGATCACGGCCGCCGCGCAGACGCTGTCCTCGTGGATCCAGGACGTTGACGAGCGGATCCGTCCGACGGCTGAGACCGCCGAGAACTGGGGCTTGCTCATAGCAGGACTGGCGGACGCAACGTCACCGTCCCCGGTCCTGGCGATGGCGATCACCCAGGAGCACCTAATCCCGGTGCGCCGACCGATTGAGAAGAGCCGGGCGGAACTCGCCAAGGACATGCAGGACAACGTCAAGGAGCGCGAGAAGCTCAAGGCAGAACTCGAGCGCGTCGAGAAGGAGCGGGACCCGGTGCCCGGCAGCCCGCAGTTTTGGCAGCGCCGTCAGCGGCCGGAAGGAGTAACCGCCGCGGGTGCCCCGTTCTGGCGGCTGGTCGAGACGCTGGATGCCGTTCCCGCCGCCACGATCGAGGCGGCGCTGGACGCGGCCGGGCTGCTGCAGGCCTGGGTCACGCCGGACGCCGCGTACCTGGCCAGCAGGGACGGCAGTGAGACGGTCTGGACAGCGGATACCGACACGGCGCCCGCGGCGTCCTCGCTTCGCGATGTGCTCCGTCCCGCCGACGACGCCGGGGAACTGGCTCTCGTCGTGGACCGCCTGCTCAGCAGCGTCGCATACGGCACGGACGCCGCCGCTGGCCCAGTGGCGGTGAGCCCGGACGGGCGGTGGCGGCACGGGAAGCTCACCGGCACGGCAGTTCCTCTCCCGGAAAGCCCCAAGCTGCTCGGTGCCGCCGCGCGCGCAGCGAACCGGGTCCGCCGCGCCGAGAAGATCCGGACCCAGATCTCCGACCTGGCCGACGATCACGAGCTGATGTCCCTTGAACTCGGCGACGTCACCGACCTGCTGAGGGCCCTCGACAGCGCGAGCGGTCACTTGCCGTCCGACGCTTACGTCGTCACCGCGGTACTGGCCGCTCGCGACGCCACTGAGAGGGTGGCCGAGCTCCGGACGGAGGCCGACGCCGCGGATAAGACCGCCGATACCGCCCAGAAGGCGGCCGACGCCGCAGCCGCAGCTGTCGCCGGGCACTGCGACGAATACGATCTGCCCCGCACACGGCCAGAGGTTGCCGACCTGCTCGGCGCACTGTCCGGGTACATCTCAGCGATCACCGATCTTGAGGGCAAGATAGGCCTGGTCGCGCCCCTGCGCGAGGCGGCGGAGCAGGCCGAGGAGACTGTGAAGGGACTGCTGGCTGCGACTGGTACAGCGGCAGAGGACGCAGAGACGGACCGGACCACGGCCGGCACACTCCGCTCCCAGGCCGACGCCGCGGATAAGGCCCTGTCCAAGGACGCCCAAGAGATCCTGCAAGAGGTCAGCCGCCTCAGCCGGCGGATCAAGGACGCGGACGAAACGCTCAAGCGCCTGGGTAAGGAACTCATCGAGCTGGCCGGAAAACTGTCGCGGGCGGAGGGGGTGCTGGAGGACACCGAGGGGAAGCGCAAGAACGCCGAGGCGGAACGGGAAGCCGCAGCCGACCGCTGGTGGAACTGCGTCGATTCCGGACTTCCCCGGCTCCGCGATGTGCCGGAGCCTCACGCCAGGCATGTCACCGCAGCCCTGGAAAACGCCCGGGCCGCGCGAGCGGTGATAACACCCCGAAACTGGCCCGAATCTGATCAGCAGCACCAGTTCGCGCAGGTGGTGCAGAACCGCTGGGCCGCCATGGTCAGCGACAGCAGCGACCTCCGCTCGAAGCTGGAACTACTCGGCGGGCGCAGCGTGCAGGTCAGCTCGCCGGGCGACGGCCGCGAGGACTTCCCTGGAAGCCTGCAGCTCATCGTCGACTCGACGGGCAGCGCGCTCGCGCCGCCGAGGGCCGCTGAGCGGCTGTCGGCGCTGCTGGAGCAGCTCCAAGCGGACTACGACGACGAGCTGACCAAGACAATCGACGAGCTTCTCGGCAGCACGTTCATCGAGCATCTGCGCGACCGCCTGTCCGAGGCGGAGACGCTGCGGGACGACATCAACAAGAAGCTCGCGCAGAACCCGACCGCGGTATCGGGAATCACTCTGCGCTTGCGGCGAATCCCGGTCTCCGAGGAACGAGCGGCGAACGACGTGCTGGACACGCTGGAACAGCACTTCGACATGCTGCCGAAGCCGTCCCAGGACCGTATCCGTGCTTTCCTGTCCGAGCGGATTACGAGCGCGCAGGAGACAGCCCGGGCTTCAGGCGACCCGAACTGGCGATCGATGCTGGCGGAGATCCTTGACTACCGGCGCTGGTTCGAACTGCACCTGGAGTACCGGACTCCCCGGTCAGAGTCGGGTGACCGGCCCGGCGGCGGCTGGCGCAGCCTGGAGCGCGGTGACCATGGCCTGCTGTCCGGCGGCGCGAAGGTCGTCACCTTGATGCAGCCGTTCATCGCGGCGCTGCACGCCATGTATGACCAGGCGGGCTCCGGTCCCCGCATGCTCTGGCTGGACGAGGCATTCGGTGGCGTGGACGGGACGAACAAGGCCAGCATGTTCCGTCTCCTGACGTCCTGCGACCTGGACTGGCTGATCGCCGGCCCAGGCATCATCGCGAACTCCGCCGCAGTCCCGATGGCCGCCATCTACGAGGTACGCCGGGCACCGCAGCCGCTGCCGGGGGTGTCGCTGGAGCTGGCCGTCTGGGCCGGCAATGAACTCACGCACGTGATGGCGCCCGACCCCGCCGACCTGAAAGACATGGCTGCCCGTGACACCGCGGACGAAGACAACGACGCCCTGTTTTAAGGTTGCGAACGATGGACGACCGTCTCCTGACCTGGGCTCGGCTGCCAGGTCCCCGAAAGGTACTGGCCGCCGCCCGGCGACGCCTGGAGGCCGGACATGGCCTGGGCGGAAGTCCCCTGCAGGTCGATCTCACTCCGGCCGAGCGCTCGGAGGTCGGCAAGCTGCTGGGCATGTCCTGGGAACGGTCGGGATATGCGGTGAGGGCGAAGGCGCTCGCCCTGGCGGTCGAAAACTACGGCGCAACTGTGACCGACCTGCTGGCCGTCACTGGTGATCCGGTCCGGGACCTCCGGGCGGCGAAGGAAAGCGCGCGGCAGAACGCGGCTACCGAACGCGAACGCGCCGCGGCGGCACTGCGCGACGTGGGAGTACCCGCGACCACCGCCTCGGCCTGGCTTGACCGGCGTGGTCTCCCCGCGGCGGGCAACGGCCAGTTGCTCGACCTCGCCGAGCGATGCGCCCGGGTCTGGTCAGCGCTTCCCCAGCTCGAAAGCGGGCGGATGCTGCTGACCGTACTCGCGGCGACGGCACTGGACGATCCGCATGCACTGGACCGGGGAAGTTCGACCGCCACGGCGGTACTGCGGCTGCTGGGCCACGATCTGCCGGACTCGGCTGAAGCCTGGCGGATGGCGTGGGAGGAGCACGGGATTGATTGTGACCCGGTGTCGTCTCGTGTCCTCGTGCTCAACCTGCCGCTCGGCGGCGACGCGCCATGCGCGGGGCTCGCGCAGGCAGCAGGACCCGAACCGCTGTGGCTGACGCTCCGCTCCCTCGCCGGATCTTTCCGGATGGCAGTGCCCGCTTCGGACGTATACGTATGCGAGAACCCGTCAGTGCTCATCGCCGCGGCCGATCGGCTCGGCAGGTCTTCTCGTCCGCTTGTCTGCACCAACGGGCGTCCCTCGGCCGCCGCGCTCCGCCTGCTCACTGGCCTCGCGGAAAGCGGGACGTCAATCCACGTCCGTGCCGATGATGACACCTCCGGCCAGGCGATAGTCGCTACCGTGCGCAGGGCGATCCCCGACGCGAAACTCTGGCGCTTCGAAGCACGACCTCCCGGCCCGCCACGCTACGAGGAACAGGACCTGCCTCTCCTCCTACAGGACCTACGCCGCAACAGCACCTGACATCCCCACCGGCGAAACCGGGCTCCTGCCTGTGCACGGATAATGGTCGTCTACCGTCAGCCTCCAACATAAGATCTGGGCATCCGGCCTCGCACTCTACCAATTGGTCTAGACCTGCCCAGTGATTGGTCTAGACCATGGACCCACAGGTATCAGCACGGATTCAGCACGCGGTCCGGAAACGACACGAAACAACCGGGATTATTCGGACAATCGACATACGAGAAGGAGCCGCCCCGCGAGACCGCAGGACAGTCCCTCCCCCGGGTCCACGATAGGTATATCCGCAGGTCAGACTGGCGAACGTCCAGCCCGGTGACCGCCCGGCCGATAATCATCCGCTGGATCTCGCTGGTGCCCTCGAAGATCGTGAAGATCTTGGCGTCGCGGTGCCAGCGCTCGACCGGGTACTCGCGGATGTAACCGTTGCCGCCGAGGATCTGGATGGCCTGCTCGGTGACGCGGACCGCGGTCTCCCCCGCCACCAGCTTGCACATGGAGCCCTCGGCGTGGCTGAACGGCTTGCTGTGCCGGGCCATCCAGGCGGCCCGCCAGGTCAGCAGGCGCGCCGCGTCGACCGACGCCTGCATGTCGGCCAGCATGAAGGCCACGCCCGTTCGACGGCATGAAGATCTGTGGTCTAGGACCTGGAATGCCGGTCGAGAAATTCGTAGACGTCCGCCTCGTCGACCCCGGGGAAGCTGCCGGCTGGCAGCGCGGACAGCACGTGTGAGTGCGCCCGCGCCGACGGCCACGCCATGCCCTCCCAGTGCGTCGCCAGCTCGGCCGGCGCCCGCTTGCAGCACTCGCCGTCCGGGCAGGACGAGCGCATCCGGGTGGATGTGTCGCGACCGCGGAACCAGCGGGAATGCTCGTACGGGACGCCCAGCGTGATGGCGAAGCCGCGGTCGGCGCGCGGATCCACGTGCGAGACGCAGAAGAACGTGCCCGACGGCGTGGCTGAATACTGGTAGTACGGGGAGAAGGGGTCGGCCGCGCTGAACACCTGGCGCCCGGCCCACTTGCGGCACATCCGCTGGCCCTCGATCGCGCCGTCCGGGTCGGCCGGGAAGACCAGCCCGTCGGACTCGTACGCCTTGAACATGATGCCGCTGGAGTCGTTCTTGGTGAAGTGGCACGGCATGCCGAGGTGCCGGGTGGCCAGGTTGGTGAAGCGGTGCGCGGCCATCTCGTACGACACCGAGAACACGTCCACCAGATCCTCCACGGCCAGGTCACGCGCCTCCTTGGCGTCGGCCAGGAAGCGGACCGCCGCCCATTCCGGCATCAGCACGGCCGCGGCGAAGTAGTTGCTCTCGACCCGCTGGCGGAGGAAATCGGCGAAGTCACGCGGCTCCTCGTGACCCAGCAGGAAGTGCCCAAGCGCCTGCAGCAGGACCGCGCGTGGCGAATGCGTCCCCACCGCCTCCTGTTTGACGTAGATCCGGTGGTTGCGGAGATCGGTCAGGGACCGAACGGAATTGGGCAGGTCTTGCACGTACCGGACGGAGAACCCGTGGCGGCTGACCACGGACATCAGCATGCCCTGTGACAGGGCACCGCCCGCGTACCCCGTCGCCTGTAGCGCACCTTGCGCGGCCTGCTCGATCTCCTCGAAGTAGTTCGCGCGGTCGCGCATGGCCGTGCGCAGGTCGGCGTTGGCGGCGCGCGCCTCCTCCGGCGTGGCGGCCGGCTTGCCCCGCTGCTCGCGCAGCGCCCCGGCCAGCTTCACCAGATGCTCCAGCACGTCGGTGGGCACCCGCGTGCCGATCCTGAGGTGCGGCAGGCCGAGCCCGGCGTAGGCGGGGTCGCGCTGCAATTCCTCCAGGGTGATCTCCAGCTGTGCCCGGCGGCTGGGTGCCTGCCGCCGCAGCAGCTCCTCCACCGGCACCGACAGGGCGCTGGCCAGGTCCTCCAGCACCGAGAACTTCGGCTCGCGGCGGCCGTTTTCCAGCAGTGAGAGCGCGGACGGGGCGCGGCCCACCCGGTCGCCCAGCTCGGCCAGGGTCAGGCCTCGCGAACGGCGGAGGTGGCGAAGACGCCGGCCCATGGTCATAAGGTCTAGACCATGGTCAGACGTCAACTTTATCGATCCTTCAGTCATGAATAGAAGCATATCTTCTCGTGACGAGAATTTCCAGGTTTTTTATTTAATAAATTACCAGTCAGTAGCTTGATAACGAGGCATCCTGGGTGTAACGCCACGAAAGCGGCGCCCAAGCAGGAGGCAAAGGGGACATGGATAGCATCAGCGAGCAAGCCAGGCAACTCCGGACCGAATGGCAGGAAAACCCGCGCTGGGCGGGTACGAAGCGGACGTACACTGCCGAGGACGTAATCCGGCTGCGCGGCTCCGTTCGGGAGGAGCACACGCTTGCGCGGCTCGGCGCGGAGCGGCTGTGGTCGCTGCTGCAGGAGGAGGACTACGTCAATGCGCTCGGCGCGCTGACCGGCAACCAGGCGGTCCAGCAGGTTCGGGCCGGCCTGAAGGCCATCTACCTGTCCGGCTGGCAGGTCGCCGCCGACGCGAACCTCGCTGGGCAGACCTACCCCGATCAGAGCCTGTACCCCGCGAACTCCGTACCCCAGGTCGTCCGGCGGATCAACAACGCGCTGATCCGCGCCGACCAGATCACCTTCTCCGAGTCCGCCGACGGCGACACCGGCAGGGCCCCGTACTGGATGGCCCCGATCGTGGCCGACGCGGAAGCCGGGTTCGGCGGCGTGCTCAACGCCTACGAGCTCATGAAGGGCATGATCGCGGCTGGTGCGGCGGGCGTGCACTGGGAAGACCAGCTCGCCTCCGAGAAGAAGTGCGGCCACCTGGGCGGCAAGGTGCTCATCCCGACCGGCCAGCACATCAAGACGCTGAACGCGGCGCGGCTCGCCGCGGACGTGTGCGGCGTCCCGTCACTGGTGATCGCGCGCACCGACGCGCACGCTGCCACGCTCATCACGAGCGACATCGACGATCGCGACAAGGAGTTCACCACCGGCGAGCGCACCGCCGAGGGCTTCTACCGCACCCACCAGGGCATGGAACCGTGCATCGCCCGCGGGCTGGCCTACGCCCCGTACTCCGACCTGCTGTGGATGGAGACGTCCACTCCGGACCTGGAGGAAGCGCGCCAGTTCGCCGAGGCGATCAAGGCCGTCTACCCGGACCAGATGCTGTCCTACAACTGCTCGCCGTCTTTCAACTGGCGCCGCCACCTGGACGACGCCACGATCGCGAAGTTCCAGCGCGAGCTCGGGTCGATGGGCTACAAGTTCCAGTTCATCACGCTGGCCGGCTTCCACGTGCTGAACTACTCGATGTTCGAGCTGGCCACCGGCTACGCCGCCGAGGGCATGCCCGCCTACGTCGAGCTGCAGGAGAAGGAGTTCGCGGCCGAGGCGGAGGGCTACACCGCGACCCGGCACCAGCGCGAGGTCGGCACCGGCTACTTCGACCTGGTGGCCTCGGCCATCAACCCGACCTCTTCCACGGTTGCCCTCGCGGGCTCCACCGAAAGCGATCAGTTCACAAAGGCGTGACCTGATCGCGCTGCCTGGCGCACTTTGCCCGGGGCCAGGAGAACCCGTTCCGTCGCTAGCGCTTCGGGAACGGGTTCTCCTGCGTCGGGGGGAAGGGGGCACCGCCGGTGCTCCCCGCGCTGCCGGTCCCGGCCGGGGGGAACGGGTCGTGGATGATCGTCGGGGAGGTGTACTGGTCCTGCGGCGCGAAGAAGGACCCGGGCAACGCGCCCGGCTGGGTGGGCGCCTCGGAATCCTCGGCCAGCAGCCCGGTAGAGGGGCCCGCCGGGACGACGCTGGACACCGCGCGCCGCCGCCAGCGCGACGGCACGAACAGCGGGATCACCATGGCCAGGCCGACTAGGGCGAGCACGCCGTTGAACAGCATGGCCTCGAATCCCTGCCCGTAGATGTGGGTCTTCAGCGGGATCAGCCGCACCGCGTGCCGGACACTGGTCAGGTAGAACCCGGTCAGGGCGAGCAGCGCCAGCCCGGGCAGCCCGGCGGCCAGCGGTGAGACCCACGGGATGGCGATCAGCAAGCCAACCACCAGCCCGACGGCCAGCAGGGCCCCCAGCGCGATCAGCGCGTTGTGGTTGTGCAGCAGTGAGCCGCCGCCCGCGGGCAGGCCGACGGCCACCGCGCCCGCGGGCGCCGGTGCCCGGAGCAGCTTCAGGTACCCCCAGCCACCGGCGAAGAAGATGACCACCGCGGCGACGACGGCGAGAACGATCCCGGCAAGATGCCGCATGTCCGCATTCCCTTCCGCCACCCGTCCCGTGAAGCGCGGCGGGTGCCTCGTGGCCGGCCGCCCCCGCGGCCGGCTGACTGGTACGAGGCTAGCGCGCGGCTCCGTTGTCAGGGCTCATTCGCGTCTGTGGGCCGGCGCGCCGGCGCCCAGGGCGGTGTAGCCAGCGCGTAACGCCCGGCTCAGCCGGCTCACAGCGGGCCGCAAGTATGCTTCTGCCCGTGCGAATCGATGGGATCTTCGGGGCAATCGGAACGTTCGCCATCAAATTCCGGTGGGTCGTCGTGGTGGTGTGGGTGCTGGCCGCGTTCGCGGTGCCCCGCTTCCTACCGTCGCTGGCCAGCGTGACGCAGGGCAACAACGCCAACTTCCTGCCGGCCAGTGCGCCCAGCCAGCACGCCGCCGACCTGGCTGCGCCGTTCGGCGAGACCAACCGGGTACCGATCCCGGTGGTGGCCGCCGTCAGCCAGGGGCAGCTGACCGCGTCCGACGTGGCGTGGCTGAACACGCTGCGGCAAGACCTCCGCACCGTGCCCACGGTGGTGCGGGTCACCGACCTGGGCCGGTCCGGCGACGGCCAGGCCGAAGAACTGCAGGTGCTGTCCGACGTCGGGCAGGGCGACCAGACCGGCGTGACCAACCTGGTCAACGGCCTCCGGAGCACCATCGCGCGGGCCGGCCCGCCGGCCGGGCTGCAGGTGCACCTGGCGGGGGCGATCCCCATCCAGGTCGACCAGCAGAAGAAATCGGGGTCGACCGGTAACCAGGAGGAGGCCCTCACGGTCGTCTTCATCCTGGTGCTGCTGCTGCTGATCTTCCGTTCGCTGCTGGCGCCGCTCATCACTCTGATCCCGGCATTCATGGCGGTGGCGATCTCCGGGCCGCTGGTCGCCGAGGCGGCGCACGCGGGCCTGAAGGTTTCGCAGATCGCCCAGCTCATGCTCATCGTGCTGGTGCTGGGGGCCGGCACCGATTACGGCCTCTTCCTCGTATTCCGCGTCCGGGAACAGCTCCGGGCCGGAATCGAGCCCAGGGAGGCGGTGCGGTCCGCGCTCATCAAGGTGGGGGAATCAATCACCTTCTCTGCCGCCACCGTCATCGCGGCTCTGCTCACCCTGCTGGCCGCCACGTTCCAGATCTACTCGCAGCTGGGGATCCCGCTGGCCATCGCCATCGGCGTGATGCTGCTCGCCGGGCTGACCCTGCTGCCCGCGTTGCTGGCCATCTTCGGCCGGGCCGCGTTCTGGCCGGCCAGGACGCGCGCCGGGACGGGCAAGGTCGGGATCTGGGGCCGGATCGCCGCCCGCATTGTCCAGCGCCCCGCCGCCGCACTGATCACCGGCATCGTCATCTTCGGCGCGCTGGCGAGCGCGGTCACTCTCTACAAGCCGGCCGGTTTTGGCGGCACCCTGAGCGCCCCGGCGGGCACGGATTCGGCGGCCGGCCAGGCCCTGCTGGCCAAGCACTTCCCCGCCAGCAGCGCCAACCCCACCAACCTCGTTTACAAGCTCAAGCAGCCGGCCTGGGACGACGCACAGGCGATCGCCGCGGGTGAGAAGACCATCGTCCAGAGCGGGCTGTTCACGGGCGTGACCGGGCCGCTCAACCCGGTCGGGGCCGTCACGCTGACCCCCGCGCAGTTTTCCGGACTGCACGCGGAACTGGCGTCGCTCGGGCCGCCCTCGCAACTGCCCACCACACCGCCGAGCCACCTTCCGGTCCCGGTGGCCGCCTACGACGTGTACCGCGCGATGGCGCAGTACATGAGCGCGGACGGCCGGACGATCCAGTTCGAGGCCGGCCTGAAGGCGGGGGATCCGTCCTCGACCGCGGCGATGAACGCGGTGCCGGCCATCCGGCACGCGGCCGCGGCGGCGGCCGCAGCCATCGGCGCGTCCGACTACGGAGTCGGCGGCGAGGCACCCGCGTTCTACGACATCAGCCAGATCTCCGACACTGACCTGCTCCACGTGATCCCGATCGCGATCGTGGTCATCGGCATCCTGCTGGCCCTGGTGCTGCGAAGCCTCGTGGCGCCCGTGTACCTGATCGCCTCGGTCGCCCTGTCCTACCTGGCGGCGCTCGGCCTGTCGTGCCTGATCTTCATCAAGCTCGCGGGCGACGGCGGCCTGACCTTCATCCTCCCGTTCCTGATGTTCATCTTCCTGCTGGCGCTGGGGGAGGACTACAACATCCTCGTGATGAGCCGGATCCGGGAGGAAGTTCATCACTACCCGCTCCGTGAGGCGGTGACCCGGGCCATCGCGGTGACCGGAACCACGGTCACGTCGGCCGGGATGGTGCTGGCCGGCACGTTCGCGGTCTTCGCGATCGTCGGCGGCCGCGGCTCTGGCGGTGCCCAGATCCGTGACGTCGGCGCCGGCCTCGCGCTCGGCGTGCTGATGGACACGTTCGTGGTCCGCACCGTGCTCGTTCCGTCCACGGTCGTGCTCCTCGGCCGGTGGAACTGGTGGCCGTCCCGGCTCAGCCGCGTGCCGGCCGACCGGCCCGGGGACGACGGTCACGGCGGGGGCGGCGGCCCGGGTGACGGCGGTCCCGGCGACGGGCCGTCCGGACCGGGCGGCGCGGCGCTCGCGGAGGGCCAGCCGGTGACCGTGCCTGGTGGCCCGGCGGACACCCGGGGCGAACCGGTCGGGGTGCCTGGTCGCCCGGTGGACAGCCAGGACCAGCCGGACGGGGCCCTGGGGCAGTCTGAAGCCGCCCCGGCCGAGCCGGAGGCGGCCCCTGGCAAACCGGTGGGCACACCCCCGCGCTAGCGGTCCGCCGTCCGCCCGGCCGCAAGAATGCAGAGGAGAACTCGGGACATGCCGCCCGTGGTGCTGGCCAGATGACCTTTGACCGGCCAGACTCGTGCCGGGAGACCGAAGTAACGGCATAGGGTACGACCGTACACAGCGTTAACGCTCCGACACGACGCTGGCGGCCGGGCCCAGCGGCCTCCCGACAGCGTGCGAGAGCGGAAGGGACGCCGATGCAGGAACTGCGCTTCGTCGCGGTAAGCGAAGACGGCAGCTATGCCGTCCTCGCCATTCCGGGGCGGAGCGGGCGCTTCATGCTGCCCATCGACGACCGACTGCGGGCAGTCGCACGGGGTCAGTTCTCGCGGCTTGCCCAGTACGAAATCGAAGTGGAGAATCCCTTGCGACCCAAGGAGATCCAGGCACGAATCCGCGCCGGGGAGACAGTCGAGGAGATCGCTGACGCGGCAGGAATCCCGGTCGAGCGAGTCCGGTGGTTCGAGGGCCCCGTCCTCGCCGAGCGCGGTTACGTAGCTGAACAGGCGCAGAGAGCGTCCGTACGGCGCCAGGGAGACTCCGCGCCCGGACCCCGCCTCGGCGAGGTGGTGGCGGAGCGCCTCACTGAGCTGGGTGCCGATCCCGAGGACGCGCAGTGGGACTCCCGGAAGCACGGGGACGGGAGCTGGCAGGTGCAGCTGGCGTTCCGGGCGGGCGGCCGCCTGCACATCGCCGAGTGGCTGTTCGACCCGCGCCGCCGCCACGTTTCGCCCGCGGATGACAATGCGGAACGGCTGTCGCTGCCGGAAGCCGAGTTTCGCCTGCCGACCGGCGGATCGCTCGGGGCGGCCACGGTGACCCCAATCAGGCCCCGGCCGGACCGGCGGGAGGCCGCATCGCAGCATCAGGCCGCCGCGGAACAGGTCGAGGAGCCTGCCCGGGCTGCCGCGCAGGCGGCGTCACCGTCGTCGTTCGGTCCCCCGCGCCCGCCCGTCGGCCGGCCGCCGTCTCCGGCTGTGCCGCACCCGAACGGCGGTTCGCGGCCCATGGCGCCGGATGATCAGCGGAACGGTGCCGCCCCGGCGTTCACCGACCGGCCGGGCTCCAGCGGCCGGGGGGCGGCTGGTCAGGGAACCGACCGCGGGGCGGCGGAGGAACCGACGGGTACGCCGGCCCAGAGCCCGGCGGGCGAAAGCCGGGCCGGTCAGCTCGCGGCCAAGGCCCGGCCCGCCGCGTCGACCGCTTCCGCGACCGCGGAACAGCCCAATACGGAACGGGCGGCTGCGGGACACGCCAGCACGGAACGGGCCGCGGCGGCGGACCTGAGTCCGGAGCGGTCCGCCAGCGCCCGGTCCGCCAGCGCCCGGTCCGCCAGCGCTGAGGAAGCCAGCGTCCGGTCCGCCAGCGCCGAGGAAGCCAGCGCCCGGGCCGGCATGCCGCGGGCCCCGGAAGCCGCCGAAGCCCCGGCCGATCAGGCCCCCGCCACCGGTGGCCCGGCTAACAGCCGGCCGCAGCGCCCGGGCCAGTCCCCGGCGCAGCCGGCGGCCGACCGGAACGCGGAAAACCACGCGGACCGGAACGCGGACGAGACCCCGGCCCGTGGGCGCGGCAAGAAGGCCGCCGGACCACGCGGACGGCGGTCGTCGGTCCCCTCGTGGGACGAGATCATGCTCGGCAACTCACGCCAGCCTGACTAGAACCAACACACACGCACCGGTGATCGCCCCCGCGCGCCCCTCGCCCACATAGGATCGGGCACCGGAAGCTGTCCGGCTTCCCGGGGCGTCAAGCTACCGGTGGCAACCGAAGGGCAAGGGTGACGGGCGCGTGAGCCGGTTTCCGCGTGTGGGCCGCCGCCCCCGCGCAGGTGCCATCGTTGCGGCCGTGACCATCCTGCTCACCGGGTGCGGCACCGTCTCCGGGACCGGGAGCCTGACTCCGGACGCGACGTCCACTATGACCGTGAGCAGTGCTGCCTTCAGCCAGAACGTGCTCCCGCCGCATTTCACCTGCCACGGGGCGAATATCAGCCCGCCGCTGGACTGGACCGGGGCGCCGTCCGCCACGAAAAGCTACGCCATCGTCGTGGACGACGCCGCCGCGCCGATCACGCCGTACATCTACTGGATCGTGTTCGACATTCCGGCGGCGACCACCGATATCCAGAACGGTCCCCAGTTGCCTCCCGGGGCCAGGCAGGCGGACAACAGCCTGGGCCGGGCAAGTTACGACCCACCCTGCCCAGACTCCCCCGGGCATAGTTACCGCTTCACGGTGTACGCCCTCAGCACCACGCTGAACCTGCCGAACGGCGCGTCGACCCTGTCGGCGTGGATGGCGATCGCCAACGCGGCGATCGCGCGGGGCCGCATCACCGTCGACGCCAATCCTTGATCGACACGGGCCGGGGACCGGTGCCGGGTCACGCCCGACACCGCCTGGTAACCGCGCACCGCCAGCCCAGGCTCCCATGACCGTGTGACCGGACCCCGCGCTAGGCACGGGCAGGGTCCCGCCATCACCCCTTCGGGCGGAACTTTGGTAATCCTCAGACACCAGCCTGGCAGGTCCGAGAGAATCGTTCATCGGGGGCGACCAGGCATAGACGGATCCAGGGCGCTAGCGAAACCGGGGGCAGGTCCGCATCGATGGCCGCGTGTGCCTCGCTAGTGCCGCCCATGAGGCCATGGTTTGTTGGGTGGTGGAATGACTCTGCTTGTGGCCCTCGGGATCGTGGTGATCGCCACGATTCTCGCGGCCCTCTACCTCAGCCTGAAGTCTGGACGAGGCGATGAGCCCGCGCCCAGTGGGGCATCAGCCAGCGACCGCCAGACCAAAGGCGGGAGCAGGTCCGGCAGATCAGCGTCGCTGGCGGGGCGCGTCCGGTCCATGGCCGACCAGGGCGAGGCCGCCGGATCTTCCCGACGCCGTTTCGGCGGCGATGACGAGTACGGCGTGCCCGATTACGTCACGGCACGCGGGTCCTCTCGCAGTGCCGGCGGCGACCGCAGCAGTCTGGTGACGGCCGGGACGGGCCATCGAGCGGACGGACGGACCGCGGCCGGATTCGACGAGACCGACCCCGCCCTGCACGCTGCTTACGGCCACAGCGCCGCGGGCTATGACGGGTACGACGCCGCGGCGGACACGCGCGTGTCCGGCCCGATGGGCGCCGCCGAGCCCGGCACCGGGCCCTACGCCACGGGCGGTTACGATGCGGGTGCCTACGACGCGGGCTCGGGACCGTCCCCCGGGTACGGCGGCGAGACCCCAGGCGGTTATCGCGTTCGCGACAGCGCAGGCGAGCGCGGCCGGGACGCCGATTCTCCCCGCGGCAGGTATCCGGGGTCCGCGCCGGAGGGCGCTGGCGGCGGGATGTACCCGCCGCCGGACCCCTACTCGCCCGAGGACCCGGCAGGGACCGACTTCGGCGCGCCGGAGGCCAGGACCCCGCGCGGGCACGCCAGGCCGGGAGGGCGCCGCCGCGCTGGCGCCCCCGATTCCGCGCCACCGGCCGACTACGACGACGCGCCGACCGCACCGACCGACCACCCGTTCTCATCCACCTCGGGCGCGGACTTCCCGTCCGACGACAATACCGGCGAAACCGGTGACAGCTCTCCCGGCGGGCGACGGCGGATCGCAAAGATTCAGAAGCCGCAGCTGCGGATAGGCCGCTCCCGGCAGGACTATGACAACGATCCGTGGCCCAGTCCCGACGAGATCGATGGCGTTTCCGACGATCAGTTCTGGAGTGACCTCTCCTCCGACAAGCCGCTGGCCACGACCGCGCGGGCCGCGCAGGCCGCAAGCGATTCTGGACAGCCCTGGGCGCCGGGCGACGGTCCTGGCCGGCCGGGCCCGTCAGCGGGACCGGACTCCACGGACATGGTGTCCGCGCCGGTCCCGGCGGACGCCCCCGCCAAGGGCCGCGGCCGCCGGGCCCGAGGGCGTGTCGCGGAGCCGGAGGACGGCACGGAGCCGCGTCCGCGGCAGCCGGCCGACAGCGGGGCAGGCGGGGCAGTAGCGCCCCACGGACCGGCCGGGCCTAGCGGGACAGCAGGGGCTAGCGGGACAGCAGGGGCTAGCGGGACAGCAGGGGCCGGCGCGTCCGGCGGCTCGCGGCGCCGGGGTGAGTCGATGCGCTCCCCGCGCGGCGCCGAGGACGATCCCTTGACGAGCGCGTCGTTCTCGCGGCACGCCCGCGAGGCGGGTGACAGCCGGTCTTACCGGGGCTCTCGCCAGCCCCACCGGCCCTCACACGGCCGGCCCGACGCATCGGCGGACGAGACGCAGACCATGCGCCCCGACCCGCGCGGCTTCGGGGCGCCGCCGGGCCCGGCTGGGGCACCGGGATCTGGCTCCCCGCGCCGCGGCGCGCCCGGACCGGGTGGCCAGCCCGGGCCCGGCGGCACAACCGGGCCGGGTCAGCGGGGATTCCCGGGCCTCCCGCTCAGCGGGCCCGGTGGGCTCGGCGGCCCTAACGCGCCTACCGGCCCCAACGCGGCCGGCGGCCCAGCCTCACCGGGCGACCCGCGCAGTGGTGAGGGCGGATACCGCACCGGTGCCCGCCCGGCCGGTCCGTACCCCGAAGCCACCGGCGGCCATGAGTCCCCTGCCAGCAGCTCCCGGCACGCGTCCCCCCCAGGGGGTGGCCGCCTATCGGCCGGTAACGGTCGCCCGCCCGCCGCCTATGGCCGGCCCCCTGCTTCCAATGGCCGGCCGCCTGCTTCCAGTGGCCTGGCCGGCCGCCTGCTTCCAGTGGCCGGCCGCCTGCTTCCAGTGGCCCGCGGCCTCCGCGTCCCGCGCGTCCCGGTCCGGCCTCCGGCGGCGCGTCCTACACGCCTCCCGGTTACCCGGACCCGCTTTCCCCCGGAACCGACGGCAGCTCGGCGTACCCGGGGACCACCGGGAACTCGCCCTACCCCGGCACCAACGGGACCTCCGCCTACCCCGGCACCAACGGAAACTCGCCCTACCCGGGGACGTACGGGAACTCGTCCCAGCCGGGAAGGGCCGTAGGGGCCGGAGGGTCGAGCGGATACCCGCGGGGACGCCGGTCCGGTAACCGCAACCACCGCCGCCCGGACGACCCCTACGAGAACCCTTACGGCAGGCCAGACACCGGCCGCTACTGAACTCGCCGCTCCTCGGCACCCGGCCACCGGACGACAGCCCGTACCGAGCACGCCGTCACCGCACGGCGCCGCCTGAGGCATGCTGGGTGCATGCCTGAAGGGGACACCGTCTGGCACACGGCGCGCCTGCTTCACGACGCCCTGGCCGGGAGGACGCTGACGCACAGCGACTTCCGGGTGCCCCGCTTCGCGGTGACCGACCTGGCGGGCCGCACCGTCACGCAGGTCGTGCCGCGCGGGAAGCATCTGCTCATCCGCGTGCACAACGGCCTGACCATACACACACACCTCAAAATGGAAGGCCGGTGGCGGATCGCGCCCGCGTCCGAGCGACTGCGGGAGAGTTACCGGATCCGTCTCATCCTGGCCAACGCCGAATGGCGGGCGGTCGGGTACCAGCTCGGGATCATCGAGGTGCTGCCCACCGCGCAGGAGGACCGGTTCACCGGCCATCTCGGCCCGGATCTGCTCGGGTCCGACTGGGACCCGGCGGAGGCGGTGCGGCGGCTGAGCGATGACCCGGAACGTCCCATCGGGGAGGCCCTGCTGGACCAGCGGAACCTTGCCGGGATCGGGAACGTCTACAAATCCGAGGTGCTGTTCCTGCGCGGCATCCGGCCGCCGCGGCCGGCCGGCCAGGTCCACGATCTCGATGCGCTGGTCAGCCTGGCCCACCGGATGCTGGACTTCAATAAGGACCGGTACGACCGGGTAACGACCGGAGACGAGCGCAGAGGTCAGGAGACCTGGGTGTACGGCCGGCGCGACCGGCCCTGCCGGCGCTGCGGTACCCGCATCCGGCAAGCGGAACTCGGCGACCGGATCACCTACTGGTGCCCGTCATGCCAGCCGGACTGAGCACCACCGCACCGGAGGGCCGCCGCCGCATTGCGCGTTCAGCGAACCGGCAGCCCGGCCCGGCCAAAGATCAATTAAGCGTAAGGCAGACTGAAAACATGACAGTGGACAAGCCGTGAGCAAGCAGGTAACGCCCCCGCCACCGGGCGACAAGCCGACACCTTCTGCTCCGCCACCGCCGCCGACCTGGCGGCACTGGCTATGGCCCGTCGCCATCGTCGTCGCGCTGGGGCTGTGGTTCGCGTTGCCGGCGGTGCACACCTCCTCCCCCGTGACGCTGACCTACACCCAGTTCCTGTCAGACGTATCGGCCCACCAGGTCAAGAGCATCGACCTGGCGCAGAGCGGGCAGACGAGCACCGGGACACTAACCAACGGGAAGGACTTCACCACCGTCATCCCGGCCCAGGCCGGCTCCTCGCTGCTGAACCAGCTTCAGGCGGACCACGTCCAGGTGACGGCTGCGCCCACCGGCGCGTCGCTCGGCTCGGAGGTCCTGACCTGGGCGATTATCCTGCTGCCGCTGCTGCTGCTCGGCTACCTGTGGTTCCGGCTTTCCCGTAACGCGGCCGGCCAGCTTCAGGGCGTCATGGGCGTCGGGCGGTCGCGGGCCAAGGTATTCGACGCCGAACGGCCCACCACCCGGTTCTCCGACGTTGCCGGGTACGACGGCGCGAAGCGGGAGATCTCCGAAGTGGTGGACTTCCTCAAGGAGCCCGAACGCTACCGCCGGGTCGGCGCGATCCCGCCGCGCGGCGTCCTCATGATCGGGCCGCCCGGAACCGGCAAGACGCTGATCGCCCGGGCCGTGGCCGGCGAGGCGGAGGTGCCGTTCTTCTCCGTCGCAGGCTCCAGCTTCGTGGAATTGTTCGTCGGCGTCGGCGCCGCCCGCGTCCGCGACCTGTTCAACGAGGCGCGCAAGCGTGCCCCGGCCATTGTCTTCATCGACGAAATCGACGCGATCGGGCAGCGCCGTTCCAGCGGGCAGGTCTACGCGTCCAACGACGAGCGCGAGCAGACTCTGAACCAGCTGCTGTCGGAGATGGACGGCTTCGATCCCGCCTCCGGCATCGTCGTGCTCGCCGCGACGAACCGCCCCGAGGTGCTGGACCCGGCCCTGCTGCGCCCCGGCCGGTTCGACCGGCAGGTCACAATCCCACTGCCCAACGTGAGCGAGCGGACCGTGATTCTGGCCGTGCACTGCCGCGGCAAGCAGATCGCCCCGAACGTCGACCTGAACGCGGTGGCCCGCGGCACCCCGGGATTCTCCGGCGCCGACCTGGCCAACCTGGTCAACGAGGCGGCGATCTTCGCGGTTCGCGACGGGCGCGAGGTGATCACCGCGGCCGACTTCGCCGCCGCCCGGGACCGGATCATCCTCGGGCGCCGCGACGACTCGAACGTGCTGCTGCCGTCGGAGAAGCGTGCGGTGGCCGTGCACGAGGCCGGCCACGCGATCGTCGCCGCGCTGTCCCCGCACGCCAACCCGGTTGCCAAGGTGACGATCCTGCCCGCGGGCCAGGCGCTCGGCGTCACCGAGCAGCTCCCGCTGGTCGAACGGCACCTGTACAGCGAGCAATACCTCGACGAGTCCCTCGCGGTCCGCCTCGGCGGGCGCGCCGGGGAACTGGTCAAGTTCAACCAGGGTTCCACCGGGGCCGCCAACGACCTGGCGTCGGCTACCGACCTGGCCACCAGGATGGTCCGCGAGTTCGGCCTGTCCCCGGTGGTCGGCCCGGTCGGCTACCCGCAGGGCGGATCGATGTACCTGGACGGCGGCGGTCCCGGCCTGTCGAGCCGGCCGTACGCCGAGAGCACTCAGGCCCTCATCGACCGGGAAGTCTCCCGGCTGCTGCGCGAGGCCGAACAGACCGCAACCGGGCTGCTGCGCGGCCACGAGGCCCAGCTGGACCAGCTCGCCGATCTGCTCGTTGACCAGGAAACCGTGGACGGCGCGGAGGTCTACCGGCTGCTGGGCCTGACCCCGCCTGATCATATCGAGGACGCCCCCACGGTGGCGCCGCACCTGGTTCCCGCCGAGCACCGCGCGACGGATGACCGTGCCGCTCCGCCCCGGGAGAACCACACCACGGACTGAGACACGCTGGATTCCGTCTTCTTCCCCTGGCCGGGGGCCCTCATCAGGCATTACCGGTGCCGGGTACCGACGACCACGGTGGCGTTCAGGTCCTCGCTGGCCGTCACGCGTGTTCCCAGGCCGCCCGCGGCGAAGGCAGCTCTGGCCGCCTGCGCCTGCCGCCCGCTGACCTCGCTCAGTACGCTGCCGCCGGGCGCCAGCCACTGCGGGGCACCGGCGGCCACCCGCCGCAGCAGGTCCAGGCCGTCCCCGCCGCCGTCGAGCGCTACCCGGGGCTCGTGCAGGCGGGCCTCCGCCGGCAGCAGCGCGATCTGATCGGTCGGGATGTAGGGGACGTTGGCGGTCAGGATGCCGACGCGGCCGCGCAGCCCGGGCGGGAGCGGATCGAACAGATCACCCTCGTGCACCTGGCCGCCCGCGGCGGCGACGTTGCGCCGGGCGCACAGCACGGCAGCGGGGTCCAGGTCGGCGGCGTGCAGCTCGACCGGGCCCAGCGCGGCGGCTGCCGCGGCGCCCACCGCACCCGAACCGCAGCACAGGTCGAGGACGACCAGCGGCTCCCCGGGCCGGGCCGCCTGCCAGCCGAGCGTGATCGCGGTGCGGGCGAGGAATTCGGTGCGCCGGCGTGGCACGAAGACCCCCCGGTCCACGGCGACCCGCAGGCCGCAGAATTCGGCCCAGCCGAGGACCTGTTCGAGGGGCAGCCCGGTGACGCGTTCGTTCACCATGGCGGTGAGGTCGGCCGTGGTCTGCGCGGAGGAAACGAGCAGCTGCGCCTCGTCCTCGGGGAACACGCAGCCCGCGGCGCGGAGCGCGCCGACGATCGGCGGAAGATCAGCAAGGGAAAACGAGATGGCCAAGGGAGCCTTTCCGGGTGCTGCGCAGCGCTCGTACCGGGCAGCAGGCTGAGCGCGGCTTCGGGGCGGTGGTCGACGTCTGCATGGCCCTAGTCGGTGGCGCCGGGGATGTCGGGGCGCCCCACCTGGCGCGGACGGGGAGCGTGCCACCGACGTTACGGTACCAAGCGGGCGCCCGGGCCCGGGCCCGGGAGACATAAGCCCAGCGTGAAGGCGTATTGGCCGTGCGAGGAGTGACGCCCTGACCTGAACGCCGCGCCGTCCGGATGATCGTGCAGGTAGGGACCGGGGACCGCGAAGGATTCATGCATTCTTCGCTGGAAAAGGCGATGCATGTTTGAAATTGACTGAAAACTGCCTGAAACTTAACTCGTGAATCGCCGCACGCTGCTCGCCGGAGTGGGACTACTCGCCGCCGGCGGTGCCGCCGGCACGGCGGCTGGACCGTTGACCGGACCTGCCGCCACCGCCGAAAGCCCGACGGCGCGAACGGCCGTCCCGGCCGGCTCCGTCGCGTACGCCGCGACGGTCACGTTCCGCACCGCACCGTCCGCCCGGCTCGTCGCCCTCACCTTCGATGACGGCCCGACGAAGCAATGGACGCCGCAGGTGCTCCGGATCTTGCGGCGGCACAACGCCCAGGCCACGTTCTTCCAGGTGGGGATGCGGGCGCAGACCGACCCGGGCGCCGTATCGCAGGCCACGGACGCGGGTCATGAAGTGGCGAACCACACCTGGGCCCACAGCGACCTGACCCACTACGACGAGGCCTTCGACCGGGCCAGCCTGGAGCGCACCCACGACCTCCTGACCAGGCTGACCGGCCGCGCGCCCACGTTGTGCCGGCCGCCGTACGGCCGCATCGACAGCGTCGGGCTGGCCGTATGCGCGAGCCTGCGCTATGAGGTCATGCTGTGGTCGAACTGGGTCAACGGCGGCAGCCCGAAATCCGACGTCGACGAGACTTTGCGGCGGGCCTCCCCCGGCAGCATCGTGCTCGCGCACGACGGCGGCCCCCAGCCGAACGCCACGCTCATGCGGCAACTCGACCGCCTGGTCGGCGCCATGACCGACGCTGGATACACCTTCGTGACCGTGAGCGAGCTGCTCGCCGCTTCGCGATGAGTTTGGGCCGCGCAGGTGGTCACCCTAGTGATCGCCCAGCGGCGCCCACTCAGCAAGCCTCGCTCACGCTGAACACGCCGTCGTGCCCAACACCTCGCACGGCCTCCTGGTGCAGAAGCCGGGCCTGTGCAACCTGCTCATCGCGGAATTCCTTACGCAAGAGCCCGCGCCCCATTTCGCCCCAGCAGCCGCGCTGCACCGTCCGTCTAGCGCTCCTCGCCGCTCCCTCTGTCCTCCCCTTCCCCCTGTGCCCACCCAGTCCCGGTAGACCGGCTGCCGATGGCCCGTAATACGGGTAAGTTCGGCATCGTCAGCCGTCGCAGAAGGCGCGGAAATGGGGGAGGCGACGTGAGCACGGACACCGAGCCCAGCGTGTACGCCCTGCTGACCGATGGCACCACGATCGAGATCCGGGCCGCCCGCCCTGACGACTTCGACGCGGTGCGGGGGATGCACACCAAGATGTCCCCGGACAACCTCTACCTGCGCTTCTTCAGCATGAGCCCGCATGCGGCCGAACGGGAGGCACGCCGGATCTGCCGCCCGCCCGCGCCGGACCACGCCGCGCTGCTCGCCCTGCTGGACGGCGAGCTGATCGGCTGCGGCAGCTACGAGTGCGACGATCCCGCGTCGCGGTCGGCCGAGGTCGCCTTTACGGTCGCCGATGACATGCACAACCGCGGTGTCGGCATGCTCCTGATGGAGCACCTGATCTCGCTCGCGCGCGGCCGGGGCCTGCTCGCCTTCACCGCGGAGACGCTGAGCGAGAACGCGCTCATGCTGAAGGTGTTCGCTGACGCCGGGTTGCAGGCGCATCGCGCCCTGGCCGACGGCGTGTACGAGCTTACGTTCCCGCTGCCCACCGGCGAGGAGGACGTTGCCCTGGGCAGTTACCGTGACGCGGTGGCGGCGCGGGAGCGCTCGGCCGGCGTGGCGAGCCTGCGGCACGTGCTGGCGGCGGCCTCGGTCGCGGTCGTCGGCGCCGGCCGGCGGCCCGGCTCGGTCGGCCGGGCCATCCTGCGGAACATTCTCAGCGGTGGCTTTTCCGGCCCGGTCTATGCGGTCCACCCGGCCGTGGCCGAGCTGGAGGGCGTGCCCTGCGTCCCGTCGGTGGCCGCTCTGCCCGAGGAGGTCGACCTGGCGGTCATCGCCGCACCGGCGGCGGCGGTGACCGGTATCGCCGAACAATGCGGGCAGCGGGGGGTCCAGGCGCTGGTGGTGCTCGCGGCGGGACTCAGCGCCGCGTGCCGCGCGGAGCTGCTGGGCATCTGCCGCCGCCACGGCATGCGGATGGTCGGGCCGGCCAGCTTCGGGGTGGCCGACACCAGTGCCGGCCTGGACGCGACGTTCGCGGCCCGCCATGCCAGGCCGGGATGCGCGGGCCTGGCGCTGCAGTCGACCGGTGGCGCCGGCTTCGCCCTGGCCGAGCACCTGTCACGGATCGGCGTCGGGATCTCCTCCCTGGTCTCGCTTGGTGACAAGGACGACGTGGCCGGCGACGACATGCTGCTGTGGTGGGAGTCCGACCCGGCGACCAAGCTGGCCCTGCTGTATCTGGAGTCGATCGCGAACCCGCCCAAGTTCGCCCGCACGGCCCGCCGCGTCGGCCGCAGCGTGCCGGTCCTGACCGTGATTGTGGGCCGGTCCATCACCGGCCGGCGCCTGGCCGGGGCTCGCGCCGCAGCCGCTACCCCCCTGCTCACCAGGCAGGCCCTGTTCGAGCAGGCCGGGGTGATCGCCACCGCGAACCTCGGCGAGCTGCTGGATGCCGCGGTCCTGCTGGCCGCCCAGCCGGTGCCCGCCGGGCCCAGGGTCGCCGTGGTGTCCAACACCCGCGGCGCCGCGGTGCTCGCCGCCGACGCGTGCGGTGACGCGGGCCTGCAGGTCGCCGGCCTGGCCGGGGACACCCAGCGGGCGCTCGGGGACCTGCTTCCCGGCGACGCCACGGTGGCCGGGCCGGTTGATACCACCCTGCTGATCGGCCCGGGAATCTTCCGCCGCTGCCTGGAACTGGCCGGCGCCGATCCGGGCGTGGACGCGGTGCTGGCGCTGACGGCCCCGAGCGCGGGCGGCGACCCGGTGCCCGAGGTGCCCGCCGCGCGGCTGCCCGTGCCGATCGCCGCCGCGGTGCTGGACCAGGTGGAAGTGGTCCGGCTGCTCGGGGGGCCGGGCGCGGACTCCCCCGCCGTTCCGGCCTACGCCTACGCCGAGTCCGCCGCCCGCGCCCTCGGCCACGCCGCCCGCTACGGCAGGTGGCGGGCGATCCCGCCGGGAAACGTGCCCGAGCTCGACGGCTTGCGGCAGGACCGGGCGAGGGCACTGGTCGCCGGGTGTCTGGCCGGCACCGGGGGCGGCGGCTGGCTGCCGCTGGACCCCACCGTGGAACTCCTCGGCTGCTACGGGGTGCCGCTGGCCGAAAGCATCGGGGTCGTCACGGAGGACGCCGCCATCGCGGCGGCGGCCCGGTTCGGGGGCCCGGTCGCGCTCCGGGCGGACGTGCCCGGCCTGGTGCGCGCGCGTGGCGCCGGCGCCCTGCTGATCGATCTGTACGGCGCGGACGAGGTCCGGCGCGGGTTCCGCTCGCTGAAGGAGGCTTTCGGTCACCGGCTGGCCGGTGTCATCGTCAAGCCGATGGTCACCGGCGGCGTCGAGGTGATGATCAGCGTGCTGCAGGAAGAGGTCGTCGGCCCGCTGGTGCTGTTCGGGGTCGGCGGTGCCGCCGCCGATGCGCTGGCTGACCGCGCCGCCCGGCTCGCCCCGCTCACCGACGCCGATGCCGACGAGCTGATCCGCTCCAAACACGCCGCCCCGCTCCTGCTCGGGCAAACCGGCGCTCCGGCCGCTGATCTCGCCGCGCTGCGGGACCTGCTGCTGCGCGTCTCCCGGATGGCCGACGACCTGCCGCAGATCGCCGAGCTCGAGCTGAGCCCGGTTTTCGCCCGCCCGGACGGTGTGCAGGCCGTCGATGCCCGGATCCGCCTTCAGGCCGCCGAGGCCGCCGACGCCCACCTCCGCCGGCTGCACTGACCGGCCTGCCCTGCTCCTCAGGTGGGGCACATCGTGGTCGTAGTGCCGTCCGGGGCAGGGACCTTCTCCCCTATCGGTCACCGGGAAAGCGTCCTGAGCTGGTGTACCTGGCGATAGGGCAGGCGCCGGGCACGTAGCGCGCTGCCTCACATAGCAATGAAAGAGCGGTGATCGCTATGGACTCTGTTTCGTACACGGCCATGACGCCCCTGTCGTTCCTGGAAAGGTCCGCTCAGGTGTGGCCGGAGAAGACCGCCGTGATCTATGGCCGCCGTCGCCTCACCTACTCCGAGCTGGCGGCCGAGGTCTCCCGGGCGGCTCGCGCGCTGCGAGCCGCCGGCGTCGAACCCGGCGACCGGGTCGCCTACCTGATGCCCAACCTGCCCGAGTTGCTCATCGCCCACTTCGCGGTGCCACTGGCGGGCGGAGTGCTGGTGGCGATGAACACCCGGCTGGTCGCCGAGGAGATGTCGTTCATCTTGCGCCATTCAGGCGCGAGGCTCCTGGTCACCGACGCTGACATGCTGCCCACGGCGGTGGCCGCCGCGAAGGACCTGGACACGCTACTTCGGCTGGTGGTAGCCGAAGATGCCGAAATCGAGCCCGGGAACGAGAGCGCGGGCGCGGGCGCCGACCTGGGCGCTGACCCCCGGCTGGTGAGCTATCCGGACTTTCTGGCCCAGGCCTCGGGGGACCCGCTTCCGTGGGCGGTCGCGGACGAGCTGACGCCCATAGCGATCGACTACACGTCCGGTACCACCGGGCTCCCGAAGGGCGCCGTGTACACCCATCGGGGCGCCTACCTGAACTCGTTCGCCCAGATCGCCCACTCCAGGCACGACGAGAACAGCGTCTACCTGTGGACACTGCCCATGTTCCACTGCAACGGCTGGTGCACTCCCTGGGCCATCACCGCCATCGGCGGCACGCACGTGTGCCTGCGCGAGGTGCGCGGCGATGCGATCTGGGCGCAGCTGCGCGAGAACGGCGTCAGCCACCTCAACGCGGCGCCGACGGTCGTGACCACCATCCTGAACGCGAGCGAGGCCGGGCCGCTGCCCCAGCCGGTTCTGATCACCACGGCCGGTGCGCCGCCCAGCCCCACGACGCTCGCGCATATGGAGCGCATGGGGTTCACCATCGTGCACGTCTACGGGCTGACCGAGACCTACGGGCCTTTCACCTTCTGCCAGTACCGGCCGGAATGGGCTGACCTGACCGCCGACCAGCGCGCCGTGCTCCAGGCCCGGCAGGGCGTCCGCATGATCACGGCCGAGGGCGTGCGGGTCGTGGACAGCTCGATGGCTGACGTCCCGGCCGACGGTGCCACCATGGGCGAGATCGTCATGCGCGGCAACACCGTCATGGCCGGCTACTACCTCGACCCGGACGCAACCGCCGAGGCCTTCCGCGGCGGCTGGTTCCACAGCGGGGACCTCGGCGTCACGCACCCGGACGGGTACATCGAACTACGTGACCGGGCCAAGGACATCGTCATCTCCGGCGGGGAGAACATCTCGACGATCGAGGTGGAGCAGGCGCTCATGAGCCACCCAAGCGTTCTTGAGGTGGCGGTCGTGGGGGTGCCCGACGACAAATGGGGCGAGCGCCCGAAAGCGTTCGTCGTGCTGCGCCCCGACGCCAGCGCGAGCCCGGAAGAGCTGATGGCCCACGTGCGGACGAAGATCGCCCGCTACAAGGCGCCCCGCGATATCGACATCACGGTGCAGCTGCCGAAGACCCCGACGGGAAAGATCCAGAAGTTCATGCTCCGCGACCCCGAATGGGCGGGGCACGCGAACCGCGTCCACGGCTAGCTGCGGGCCTTCACGGACGGTATTGCTGCGGGGCCGGGCTAGGGCGCGCCGTCCGGCCTGCCCGTGCCCTCAGCCGTCGGGGGCGTGCACGGCCAGGAGGGCTCAGGGGCTTGGATCCCGCCGCCCATGATGACAAACCCGGATTATTCGCTCAAGTATTCGATTTTTCTCTAAACGGTGGTTAATTTGGCGTAACGTGATAGTTTGAAAGGACAACTTGAAATGGGATGAAAGCGATGCCTTTTAGGGCAGCTCCGTCACGAAGAATGTCTTCCGCGACCCAATCGGAAATCGCTATCAACCGCGTGCTCGCTGACCGGGGAAGCGCCGACCAGCTGGCTCACGCCGACCCCGCCCTCCGCGTCGCCTGCCCCTGCTGCGAAGCACTCAGCCATGAGCGATGCCTGGAGCGGGACCCCAAGCACTATGTCACGCCGCACGCCGCACGTACCGCCCTTGTGGCACGCGCCACCACCTAAGGCTGGATCGAGAAGTTCGAACGTGCGCGTATCCGAAGAACTCGGGCCCATCGACCTGGCCGTGCTGTCCGCCGGCTATCGTCTTCCCCACCAGGATGGCACTGCTGATGAAGACCGCGCGCCTCGTCCCCGCGCGCGCATGGACCGCGCTGTGGGCTCGCACTCACTGGCCTGACACGGCGCCGGCCACCGCACCCAGCACGCCAGCACGACCCTGATTGCCTTAGTGCAGTACATGCAGCAAACTAAGCTCATGCCGTACGGCCCACCTCCTAGGGGGTCCCGCCCTGCTAAGGAGTCCCGCGCCAAGGAGTCCCGCACTAAGCCCGTCCGGATCACGGTCGACCTGACCCCGGCCGACTATCAGGTCCTGAACAGCTGGCTGGCCAGGGCCGGCGTGGAGCTTGATCAGCCGGTCAGCAGGATGACTCTGGCCCGGGCGATCGGGGCCATGATCCGGGCCGCCGCGGCCGACCACGTCGTTAACGACGTCGTGCTCGACCTCCTGCGCAGAGAGCAGTCCTGAAGACAGGCCCGGGCGGCGCACGCCACCCCCTGGCCACACCGGCCGCGCAATGACGGCCGACGGTTTTACAGCCCATTACAGCTGAGCGCACCGTGGTCGTCTTGACCTGGGCCGATGACTTATCTCGAACGGCGCGGACCTGGGGATCGTCCCGCAGATATCTCACCCGGTTCGGGGCCCGATCAGCAGTGATCCCGCTGATGCCCCGGTCAGTGCCTGGCGCGATGAGCGGGCGCACGGCAACGGGACGTAGGTCCCCGGCAGATGGGCCGATCCGTTCTGGCCCGGCATGGCCGACCCGTCCAGCCTGAGTGTGCAGGTCTGCGAAGGCACCCCGGGAGCCTGTAAGGGTGCGAAATGACAGGTGGCGGACAGCGGCCTCCAGGTCAAGGAGGCACCCGCGTGCCGGTAACGGAGGAATTTCCATGACACCAATCACGTCGGCCAGACACATCGCACACCGGGAGCTGGGGATCGGAGGGCTCCGCATCCACGCCCAGATCCGTGGGGAAGGCGAACCCTTACTGATGTACTCCCCTATCTGGTCACAGGCCGAGGTGTGGGAGCCGCTACTGCCATACCTGACCGGATTCCGCACCATCGCCTTCGACCCGCCGGGCATCGGCCGCTCGCCGATGCCCGCCCTGCCGATCAGCATGCAGGCGCTGGCATCTGTTGGCGCCGCCCTGCTCGATGAGCTCGGCATCGAATCCGCCCACGTGCTTGGCGCATCCTTCGGCGGCGCCGTCGCGCAGCACATGGCGATCTGCCATCCGGGCCGGGTGCGCCGCCTGGTGCTCGCCTCCACCTCCTTCGGAACATTCGCCATCCCCGGCCATCCGACGGCGCTCTGGCACATCATCCATCCCGGGAGTCACCGCGGCCGGATGGAGGAGATCGCCGGTGACACGTTCGGCGGCCGCCTGCGCACCGCGCCAGAACTCGTGCGCGCCATGCCCATCTGCAGCCCGCCGAACATCCCGACGGCCCTGCACAACATGGCTCCGCTCCTTGGCTGGACGAGCCTGCCGTGGCTGTGGGCGATCCGCCAGCCCACGCTCGTCATCTGCGGCGACGACGACCCGATCGCGCCGCAGCTCAACCACCAGATCATGGCGGCGCTCATCCCCCGTGCCCAGCTTCACATCATCGAGGGCGGCGGTCACCTGATGCTGATGGATAGCCCGGCCCGCGTCGCGCCGATCATCACAAGTTTTCTCCGCAGTGGCCAGCCGGGGCAAACGGAGGGCGCTCTGGCCGCGTGATCCCTCGCTTGTAAGGCAATAATAATGAGTCGATAGCCTGTGCCGTGGCAAGAGTACGATCCACGCGACCTACACCGTCGCCCAGCTCAGAGCCACCGCACCGGGCCGAGAAGCCTGTCACCAGACGGCGCCGTCCGGCGAGTTGAGTGCGCGCCCGGACACCGGGACTTTCTCCCCTAGTGGGCGGCTGTCGGCGGCTGCAGGCTGTTGGCATGGCCGAGCATGGACGTAAGCCGCCGGTCCACGTGCCGGAGGGCGACAAGCCGTTCGCGGACCCGGCGTGGAGCGAAAACCCGGCGTACTTCGCAGTGCGGCAGGGCTATGTGGCGGCCGGGGCGAGCGACCTGGCCGGCGACGCCAAGGCCCGGATCCCCACCGTTTTCCTGCTGGACCCGCTCGCGCCGGAATCGTCAACCCGCCCGGCCCGACGGCCTGGTCCGAGGCGGCCGCCTACGCGGGCCCTGATCACGAGGCCTGGCGCGCTTCGGCCACCAAGCACCGCAGCTCTGTCGGGAGGACCGGACGACGTGGCCCGGCCCCCGGGCAGGCGAACGCGAAAAAGCCGCCTCCCATGGGCAGCGGCCGGCACCAGGCCATCGCGCATACCACGGGCGAGTACGTGCCCGGCTGATTTAGGTCCACCAAACCGACAGTATCGGAGGTACACCGTGGGTGACATGAACGGGCAGGTCGCGGTGGTCACCGGCGGGACCCGCGGCATCGGGCTGGCCATCAGCCAGCGGCTGCTCAACCGCGGCGTCACGGTGGCGGCCGGCTACGCGACCAGGCACGACCACGCCCGGGAGTTCGCCGACAAGTACGCCGACCGGGGCGTGAGCGTCCACCAGGGCAACGTGGGCCACAACGAGGATGTCCTCCGCGTCTTCGGCGAGGTCCTCGACCGGCACGAGCACGTGGACATCCTGGTCAACAACGCCGGCATCACCATCGACAAGACGGTGCGGAAGATGGATCCGCGGGAGTGGGACCACGTCATCCACGTCAACCTGTCCGGAGCGTTCTACGCGTCCCGGGCGGTGCTGCAGCACATGCTGGACCGCGGTTACGGCCGGATCATCAACATCTCCTCGATCATCGGCTCGGCGGGCGGGTTCGGGCAGGCCAACTACGCGGCGGCCAAGTCGGGGATGTTCGGGCTGACCATGAGCCTGGCTCTCGAGACCGCCGGCAAGGGCATCACGATCAACACCGTCACGCCCGGGTTCATCACGACCGACATGACCGCGACGGTCCCAGCCGACGCGTTGGCGAAGGTCGTCGCCCGGATCCCAGTCGGCCGGCTCGGCGAACCGGACGAGGTCGCCCGGGTGGTGGAGTTCCTGGCCGATCCCGAATCGGCCTACATCACCGGCCAGGTCTACCCCGTCAACGGCGGCTTGTACATGTAAGGACCGGGAACCACGAACCGTCCGGGCGAAAACGGATCGCCAGACGGGCCCGGCGGAGCCGGACGGGCATGACCCCATCCGGCTGGGCCGCGGCGCTGCCCCCGGGAAGAGGCCGTGGTCAGGAGATCTTGTCGGCGTGATGACGGAACAGATGATGCGGCTGTGGCATGTGGGGTGCAGATTCGGCAAGGCAACAGGGCTGACCATTCGCGCGTTGACTTCCTGCGGCGCCGCATCGCCGAGACGATGGACAGCTACGGGCACCCGTTCCCCGACTCTGAGGGACTCGGCCGGGGGGCACTTGACGCCTGGTATTGGGGCCGCCATGGTGCCAGTTGGTATCCTTGCCCTTGCTCTTGGGGGTGGCCCAAAGTTAACGCTTTGCGGACAGGTGGCTGGTCGCCTTGTGAGCGTCTTTGATCCGAGCGAGGTTAGTTGTCGAGAATGTAAGAGACGATGACAGCTTCGCACGCAAACGATCTCTAGTTCTGGGCGCACAACATCTATCGCTATCTATCGCTTCACGTCGCGATGACGTCTCTTCAACAAAAGCTAAGACGTGCCCCGGAGATGCGGCTATCAGGAGCCGGGGCGAAACATCGATTGGACCAAGGTTCCGCTGTCTACTTCAGTGCTGTAGCTCTCGCCGAGGAGGCCGTATTGGAGCATGGTCTGGGCGACGCCCTGCATGGCTGTCTCATTTGGCGGCCTTATGGGGAATCCGGGCAGTGCCATGGCTGCGGTCACCTGGGGCGGCAGTTGGTCGTACTTTGCCATGGCCGCCTGGGCTGCGGGAGCGTCGTTATTGGCCATCGCCTGTCCCGCTTCGATCGCCCGCGCGAACGCGGCGGCGGTCTTCGGGTGCTGCTCTGTCCACGCCTGGGTGGCGACGTACCCGTCGATGGGGAAGTTCACGATACCGACCTGATCGAGGTCAGCCACCACCTTGTCGCCGTATTCCTCCTCCGCCGCGGTGATGTAGGGCTCGGCGAGAAACGCCGCATCCCACGCGCCGTGCTGCAGCTGACCGGCCATCGAGGGGAAGCCTTGCGGGTCGGTGATGAAATGCACCTTCTTGGGTGAAACTCCCTCTTCGGACAGCATCATGCACATCAGCAGGGTGCCGATGCTATTGGTTCCGTTGACCCCGACCTTCTTGCCCGCCAGCTCGGTGAGGGTGGTGAGGGGTGAGTGCGCGGTGGTGACTACCTCGCGCGTGTTCGGCTGGAGGATAGAGGCCGCGGCGAGGATGCGGAACCTGCCTCCCGCGGCCTGCGCCGCGATGTAACCGACATAAGCTCCGGCGCTGATGTCAATGTGACCAGCCAACTGGCTGGCGATTATCGCCTGGCTGCTGGGTATCGGCTTGATTGTCACGCGCAATCCCTGCTGGGCGAAGAGCCCATCGTTCTGGGCGATGTACAGGCCAGCCAGGTCGACCGCCGGTATGGCGGCGACGGTGATGTCCGTCTGCGCGGGTTTGGACGGCGCAGCGTTGCCGCCCGCAGTGGAGCACCCGGCGGCTAGGACCATGATCGCCACGATAAGCGAGAGGGTACGGACGCTCTGGGTGGCGTTCATCTCTGCCTTCCCGCATATCGCAGCCTGGATCGTGCCATGAACAACGCAAGCGGCGCCCTCGATGACCGCCAGGATGAGTGATCAGTCGCTAACGGTAGACCATCCGGCGTGACGATGCCGGGTCAAGTGACGTAAATGTCATCGCTGGACGCCCCCGGCCACGCCCAAGTCGGCGCTCAGGGTGACAGCGGCTCACGAGCCGAACACTCGAGCGCCGACAAGACGGCTGAGTGCCGCTCCAGCGGCCCAGCTGCGAGGAGGCTTAGTAGGCGTTTGCTGCCAGTATGGCCCGGCCCAGCGTCCGCCGCGCGGGGTCTTCGGAGGCTGAGCGACGCCGCTCAATCTCACTTTATAGATTTTTCACTAGTAAAGCCTCGCAATAGCATTGCGCATGGAGAGTATCTAGACCTTTCTGTAGACGCCTATGCTGAAGGAGCGCGCATTACGATGTTCGGTTATGAGTACGCTATAGACGTCTACAACCACCTTACGGGCCCTGCCGCCGCCTTCGCCGAACCGGTGAACGGCAGCGCACAGCCCAGTTCCCTCGGTTCCTCCGGGACTGCCCACAATATCCCGTTAAGCGATGATCTGTGGTTGGCGGTCCGGTCTGGGATCGAAGCCCGCTGGTACCCGGTGGAGCGGCTGGTTGTTCAGAATGGGCATTGGAGCGTTGGGCCTGGCATTATCTGGCCCGCCTCCGGCACCCAGGAACTGCAGATCATCATGCTGAACGACTCCGATGAAGCGTCATTCATCAACTACGTCCAAGCGCACGACCTCCAGCACAAGAATCCTGGCCTGTCTAACCTGCCTCCGGGATACCAAGTGCTGAAGACGGTGCAGATCGAAGTCCATAACTGAGGCGAGGTGGCGAGGATAAGTACGCCATAATTCGTTAGTCATCAGGCTCGCTCAGTTGCCTCTGACCAGTTGGGGTCGTGGGTCGGCGGTGGCTCTTGGCCGCCGGGGCTACTTCGTGCCGATCACCATTGAGTCGGGGCCGACGAGATGCTCTACCCAGGCGCTTTTGAAGCCGGCGTCGTGCATCCAGCCGATGCAGTCCGCTGCGGTGTAGTCGAACCCGCCTGGGGTTTCGATGAGCATGTTGAGGCTCGCGAGAAGCCCGAAGGCGTTCTGAGAGCGGTCGTCGTCGATGATCGCGTCGTAGACGATGAGCGCACCGCCGTCAGGGAGCGCGTCGTAGGCCTTGCCGATGAGCGCTCGCTTCGTGTCGAGATCCCAGTCGTGAAGGATGTGCCCCATGGCCACGACGTCGACCTGGGGGAGGTCATCCGCAAAGAAGTCGCCGCCAACGAACTGCACCCGGCCGTCGACTCCGTTGTGCTGCACGTAGTCCTCGAAGATCGGCGCGACCTCGGGCAGGTCGAAGCCGACGCCCGTCAGCTGTGGGTTGGCGAGCGCGATCTGCACCGGGAGATCCCCCTGGGCGGTGCCGAGATCCGCGAAGGTCGTGTGCTGGTGCCAGGGGAACCGTGTGGCGATCTCGCGGTTGGCTGGGTGGCTGAGCCCTGTCATCGCTGCGATGAATCCCCTGAGTCGACGGGGATTGGCGTAGAGCGCTTCGAACAAAGGCGTGTCGCCGGACCTCGCCTCGTTCTGCGGCCGTCCCGTGCGCAATCCCTCCGTAAGGTGCCCCCAGAAGCCGTAGAGGCGAGCGTTCGCCATCTCCAGCACGCCGCCGACGTAGGAGGGTTTGCGCTTGTCGAGGAAGAGGTCAGTCTCGGATGTGTTGCTGTAGATGCCGTCGTGACGCGCCAGGAAGCCCATCGCGACGAGTGCGTCCAGGAAGTCATGCGCCGATCGCGGATGCAGCCCGAGCCGCTGGCGCAGCGTCGGTCCGTCCTCTGGATGCTGCGCAAGCTCGGTGAAGAGCTCCATCTCGATCGCACTCAGGAGCGTCTTGGATGCCCAGAAGCCCATGCCGACCTGCATGATCCGCTCCGGCGTTGGTTGATCGCTCATTGCACTTCCTTTCTGTCACGGTGTTAGGCACTTTCTGAACCGCGCAGCAACGAAAGACAGGCGTCCGCCCTGCGTTGTGCGATCGCACGATCTCGACGTATAGCAGCCACCGACCGGCGTTAGGCCGGTGGGATGTTGGCGTTGAGGTGGAACACGTTGTCTGGGTCGTAGTCGGCTTTGATCCTGGCCAGCCGTTCGTACTTGGCCGTGCCGTAGCTTCCACGGACCCGGTCGTTTTGGTATTCGACCGTGCCGTTGACGTAGCCGTCTCCGCTGCCGATGGCGTACGGGCGCAGCGCCTCCCACAGGTTGCGGACCCAGCCGCGATCCGCGGCGAGCAGATCGGTGTCCGGCGCGAAGCCTTCGATGAAGGCGCCGTATCGCGGCGAACGCCCGCCGCTGAATGCCGTCTCGTCGTCGCCGATCCGGCTGTAGGCGCCGTCGAGCCGGTACAACAGCAGCGCCGACATCGGCGAGTTCTTACGCGGTACCTGCTCGGTGACCACCTCGATCACCGCGTCGGACAGGTCCTCGACGTAGGTGCCCTTCTCATAGGAGTAGAAGCCCCAGGCAAGGCCCTCGTCGAGGAGTTTCTGCAGCTCGACGTAGGGCATCGGAGTGACCATGTCAAACAGTGGCGGAACGCTGTCGCGGATCTGGGTGACGAGCTGGGCGTGCTCCTGCGCGGAATCCGAATCCGGTCAGCAGCAGCGCGTAGCCGGGCGCGAGGTGGTGCTGCTGCGGGACGAAGGGGGCTGGCGGCGCGTTCAGCGCGGCGATCACGGCGTTGATGTCCGGCGGCATCGCCGCGGTGATCTCGCGGGCCAGCCGCAGCGCCTGCGGGCCCTGGTCCAGGCTCCAGAAGAACAGCCCGAACTGCACCATCGGACCGGCCTCGTGCAGCCGGAACTCAAAGGAGGTGACGACGCCGAAGTTGCCGCCGCCGCCGCGGATCGCCCAGAACAGGTCGGAGTGCTCGTCTTCGGCCGCCCGCAGCACCCGCCCGTCGGCGGTGACGACCTCGGCGGAGACCAGGCTGTCGATGCTCAGCCCGAACTTGCGGGTCAGCCACCCCATCCCGCCACCCAGGGTCAGCCCGCCGACGCCGGTGTGACTGACGATCCCGGCGGGCACGGCAAGCCCGTGGGCTTGGGCGGCCGCGTCCATGTCCGCCAGCAGCGCGCCCCCGCCGACCCGTGCCCGCCGGGCGGCCGGGTCGACCGTGACCGCGTTCAGCAGGCTCAGGTCGACCATCAGGCCGTCATCACAGACGGCCGTGCCTGCGGGGTTGTGCGCGCCCCCGCGTACCGATATCTCCAGCCGGTGCTCACGGGCGAAGCCGATCGCCGCGACCACGTCAGCCGTGGAGGTGCAGCGGGCGATCACCGACGGCCGCCGGTCGATCTCCGCGTTAAACACCCGGCGTGCGTCATCGAAGCCTGCATCGTCGGGCGCGATGACGGGTCCGTCCATCGCCGCGCGAAGCTCTCCGATTCCGCCCATGGCTGTATCCGTCATGGTCGTTCCCCCCTCAGGGAAATCCGATCTGCGTCACTCTGATACGGAGGGCCCCTAGCAGGGACGATACATACGGGATTCTTGTCTGTCACCATCCCCGTCGCACCGGATGCCCTAAGCGGGATCAGGATTTTGATTCCCTGACCCCTGGGTGCGAACTAGCAGCGTGGTCCCCGTCGTGCTCCCGGTCGGATTGCCCGCTGACGCTTTAAACGTCAACCAGCTTACTCGCCCTGGCCACTCTTGTCCCCCGCTCCCGATAGCTGCTGACTCCGGGACCTTCGGGCAGGTTCTGTCATCCCTGAAGGAGCGGGGCCGTGTCAATGGGGGTTTTGACGGGGTTCTGGCCGAGCCGGACAATACCGAGGTCGGCCTCGCGCTCGACCGCATTGACGCGGCGGCCGGGATGATCACCATTGATCAGCAAGTGATTGTCGTGGACCGTCACCCGGTTCTGGCCCCGCCGAAAACCTCCGCGTCGCTGCGCGACGTACCGATGCCCCGGTTCGTCCTGGACGCCGCAACGACCCACGCCCGCCAGCTCGGGCTGGACGCTCATGCGGTCCTCTGCTGCACTCCACGGGGAATGCTGCTGCGCCGCGACTACTACAACCGCAACATCTGGAAGCCCGCCATCGCGGCGGCCGGGCTCGCCGCTGACACTACGTTTCACGACTTGAGACATTAGGCGGCACTGCCCTCGCCGAGGGCGTGCCGATTTCTGAGGTCTCCCGCTGGCTGGGCCACAAGTCCATCACGACCACGGTCGACCTGTACGGTCACCTCGTGCCCGAGGCCAGCGGCGGGGCCCGTGACGCGCTCGACAAAGCGTTCGGGCTGGCGGGCATGTGCCCCCAAAGTGCCCCGGGCACCTCGTGAGCACCATTGCGCCGCAGGTCAGCGGCGCAGGTGGCGGGCGAGCCGGCCTGTAGGCCGGGTTCTGTGCACCCGCGGATGCGGGCCGACGGCCATCCATCTAGGGCTGCCGTTGCCGACAGCCTCGTGCGGCCTACCCGCGAGCATCGGACGGGCCGTCCTCGAACGCTCGCGCAGGAAGCGGAAAATAGCGGGACGCTTCCCTCTTGGCCTTGCTCCGGGTGGGGTTTACCAAGCCGCCCGGGTCACCCCGGGCGCTGGTGGTCTCTTACACCACCGTTTCACCCTTACCTCCCCGGCCGGCCAGAGGCCGGACCATGGGAGGCGGTCTGTTTTCTGTGGCACTGTCCCGCGGGTCACCCCGGGTCGGTGTTACCGACCACCCTGCCCTGCGGAGCCCGGACCTTCCTCACCGCGCGTCGCGCGGCGCGGCCGCCCGGCCGGCTCGCTCGCCACCGCAAGGGTATTCTCCCGCGTCCCCCCGGCTGCCACAAACGCACAGGCCAGCACCCGTTCTTAGCACCAAAAGGGGGTCCCGGGGCGGAAGCGGACCCGGATCGGATGGCGGTGCCTGAGTTACTGGCGGGACTTTACGGGCTGGTGGGGTTCGCCGGCGCTGCCGGGCTCTGCAGCGTCAGCTCCGGGTGATGCGGGGGCGGCCATCCCCGGATCCGCGCCGGCCGACGGGAGGGCCGCCTCGGCGCCGGCCGGCGAGGGGTCCGACGGGTCCGTCCGGGACGCCGGGGACGCGAAGGCCAGGCCGGCGGCCAGGCAGGCGAAGGGGATGACCGGCAGAACGTACCGGTAATCGAAGTCGGCCACCGCGATCGGGAACACCAGCAGCACCACGGCGCACGCCCAGGGCAGGGCGCTCGGCATCGCGCTCGGCCCGGCGCGCCATCGCTCCAGCCGGAACCCGCCGCCGGGGCGCCGGGTCACCCGGATGATGGAGCCCAGCCCCAGTACCAGGATCAGCCCGAACAGCGGCCCGTAGAGGTAGAACACCCGCTCGTAGCCGGACATCAGGTACGCGAACGGCTTGACCACGCGGCTGATGCCCTGGTGCCCGTAGGATTGGATGTCCTGCGGGGCGGTGGCCCCGGGGATCCAGGAGTGGTCAGGTACCGCCTGCGTCTTGGTGTGGAAGTAGTAGTCGTAGACGGTGCCCTTGCTCGGGTAGTTGTAACGCCTCCAGTCCACCGACAGCACGAGCCCGTCCACGATGGCGTGCGCGTAGCTCACCGGCTGGGCCTCGATGGCCTTGATGGCGAAATCGCGCAGGGCCTTGTTCCCGGCGGCACTGACCGGGCCGCCTGGTACCTCGTGGACCTGCGGGATGTGCCAGATGAGCGCGCCGGGGGGCTCGCGCTTGGTCACCGGGGTGGACAGGCAGAGGTACCGCTCGCTGGCCGGCGGGTTGATGGTCGCGCAATTGGCGAACGAGGAGACCCGTCCGTACAGGTAGAAGCCCTCGGACTGGGTGAGCGCGAACGTGCCCGACCAGGAATGGAACCACGCAGCGTAGCCGACGATGGGGACGGCGCAGCCGGCCACGATCGCGGCCAGCGCCCGCCAGCCCATCCGGCGCACGATCACGAAGACCAAGAAGACGACCGGCAGGATCAGGCCGCCGCTCCACACCGTGACGGCATACCCGGTGAGCAGGCCCGCCGCCAGCACGGCTGGCCAGGAGGGGCGCCGCCGCCAGAGCAGGATCGTGGCCGCCACCACGAGCAGGAACATGAAGAGCGTGTCGGCCATGATCATGTGCTCGAGCTCGATCTGGAAGCCGTTGAGCAGCACCGGCACGGTGGCCAGGGTGGCCCACAGCTTTGGCACCCGGGCCCGCCGGAGCAGCACGTACAGCAGGACCGCGATAGCCAGGCCCATCAGGTGCTGCACGATGGTGACCAGGGTCAGGCTGTGGAATGGCTCGAGCACCTTGAGGAACAGCGAGTAGCCGGTCGACTTGGACAGGTCGGGCCGGAGCCGCAGCGCCGCGCCCAGGTATACGTAGGAGTCACCGGCGAACCAGAGCGCGCCCGGATAGCCGAGCACGGTGATGAGCCGCAGCACCGCTCCCGCGGCCAGGACCAGCGTAAACAGCTTGTTGGCCACGACCAGCGCGCGCAGCCGACCGAACCGGGACGGCCGGCCCTCTGCCGACTGGTCCGGCGGCGAATCCGGCACCTGGTTCTGCACAGCATGATCCTATCGGCGATCCCGGGCAGAAGCGGGTGAAGCCGCCCCGGCGCGCGGCGTCGCATCTGCGCGGGGCGCCCCCCCGGCCCGCGGCGTCGCCTCGGCGCGGGGCGCGCCCCCGGCGCCCGGCGTCGCCTCGGCGCGCGGCGTCGCCCCGGAAGCCGCTCCCGCCCACTGCTCCAGCTGGGCGACGAACGCCCGGGCGTCTTCCGGCCAGCGCAGGTACGTGCTGGCCCCCTGGTGCCCGCGGGCGCCCATCGCGTCGCGCAGGGCCAGGTCACGCTGCAGCGAAAGGACCGCCTCGGCGGCCGCCCCGGTATCCCCGAACGGCACCACGAACCCGCATTCGTGCCGCCGCACCAGTTCCACGGCCAGCGGCAGCGGCGTGGTGACGACCGGCACGCCGCGCGCCATGTACTCCGCGACCTTGGTCGGCATCGAGTGGCGGAAGTTCGGGTCGTCCTGCAGCAGCGACAGCCCGGCCAGCGCCCCGTCGGTGATCAGCATGGCCTCGTCATTCGGCACGAACCCGGGCCAGCGCACCAGCCCGGCCGCGCACGCGGGCTCCAGCACGGCCCGGGCCTGCGCGTCGGCCGAACCCACCAGCTCGACGGTGATCCCGTGCGGCCGGAGGAGCTCCGCCAGCGCGACCATCTCCGAGACCCCCCGGTCCGGGGAGATATGCCCCACGTACACCACCCGCCCGCGGCCGTCGGACGGCGCGGGCTCCTCGGGCACGTACGTGGTGTTCGGCACGACCGGGTGCGTGCGCCGGAACCGGCCGTGATACGCCGTCTCGGCCACGATCAGGTGCAGGTGCCGTTCGGCGATCCGCTCGGCCCGCAGCACCGCCGACGCCGCCACCCGGCGCAGCGCGGGCGGCAGCCACGCCTTGGTCCCGAGGGCGGCGGCGGTGTCCTCGTGCACGTCCCAGATCGTTGGAGGCCGGCGCCGGACCAGCGGCAGCACCAGCAGCAGCTCGGGGTCGTGGACGAGCAGGAGGTCCGCGCCCGGGGCGTACCGGGCGAGCTGGCGCCGGGCCGCGCGCAACGCCCCCAGCCGACGCCGGCCGACGGCCCGCGGCACGTCGGCGGTGGTCAGCTCCGGCCAGGGGGTGACGTCGCACGCGCGGAACGGCGCGATGTAGGTGACCTGGTGCCCGGCATCCAGCAGCGCCCGGATCTGGCGGTGCAGGATCCGGGCGTCAGCCGGATGGTGCACCACGGTGCAGACGACGACGCGCATCGGCGGTTACAGCGTCTCGGTGTTCGGGGCGGAGAAGGATGCGGGCGAGGACGCGGGCGGTCCCGCCCGGCCGGCCCGGCCAGCTTGCCCCGGGTGTCGAAGAACAGCTTGGCCTCGCCGGCGAGCTGCTCGAGGTCGTACTCGCTGTGATCCTGAAGGAGGATGACGACGTCCGCGGTGACGATCTCGGTGTCCAGGTCGGTGGCCCGCCGCACCAGCTGGCCGTCGATCGCCCAGTCCGGCACGTGCGGATCGTGGTAGGCGAGCACGGCGCCGCGCGCGAGCAGCCGGCGCGCGATCGGCCGCGCGGGTGATTCGCGCTGGTCGGCGATGTCCCGCTTGTAGGTCACCCCGAGCAGCAGCACGTTGGCGCCGTTCAGCGGCTTGGCGTGCCGGTTGAGCAGTTCCGCGGTGCGGTCCACGACGTAGCCCGGCATCCGGCTGTTGATCTCCTGCGCGAGCTCCACGAAACGGAACGGGTAGCCCAGCGTCCGGACCTTGTAGGACAGGTAGTTCGGGTCGATAGGGATGCAGTGCCCGCCGACGCCGGGGCCCGGGTAGAAGGGCTGGAAGCCGAACGGCTTGGTGGACGCGCACCGGATCGCATCCCACAGGTCGACGCCGAGCTCGTGGCAGAACACGGCCATCTCGTTGACGAGCGCGATGTTGACGTGCCGGTAGGTGTTCTCCAGCAGCTTGGCCATCTCGGCCTCGCGCGGCGACTTGGCCTCGATCACCTGGTCGCAGACCTGGCGGTAGAACCGCGCGGCCACCGCGGTGCAGTCCGGGGTGAGGCCGCCGACGACCTTGGGGGTGTTCCGCAGCCCATAAACGGGGTTGCCGGGGTCGATCCGCTCCGGCGAGAAGGCCAGGTTGAAGTCCACCCCGGCGCTGAGCCCGGACGCCTTCTCCAGGATCGGCCGGACCAGCTCGTCCGTGGTGCCCGGGTACGTGGTCGACTCCAGCACCACCAGCGTGCCGCGGCGCAGCAGCCGCCCGGCCGTCTCGGAGGCGGCCCGCACGGCGGTCAGGTCGGGGCCGTCCGCCTCTGACAGCGGGGTGGGCACGCAGATGACGATAATGTCCGGCTCACCGGCCGCGGGCTCACTGGTGGTGGCGCGGAAGCCGGCCGCGAGCATCCGGGCCACGTCGTCGTCGGAGATGTCGTCCACGTGGGAGTGCCCGCCACCCAGGCCGTTCACCACGCCCTGGCCGACGTCGTATCCGACGACGCTGAGGCCAGCCTTCGTCGCCTCCCGCACCAGAGGCAGGCCCACGTAGCCAAGACCGATCACCAGCAAATCGACCTGCATCGGCGTCCCTTCACCTGAGGATGTGATGTCAGACGGCGCCGAGACGTTCATAGGCTGCCCGGTAGATCGCCGCGTTGTGCGCCCAGGTCCGGTCCCTGGCCACCCATTCCCGCGCGTTCGCCCCGAGTTTGCGCCGGGTATCTGAACTGTAGAGCAGAGGCTCCATGATATTGGCAAAGGACGCCGGATCCCCGGAAGTTGCCAGTGCCCCGGTGGCCTCGGGCCGGATAATCTCCCGGAGTGCGCCGACGTCGCTGGCCACGACGCACAGGCCGCTGGCCATGGCCTCCACCGGCTTCAGCGGCGTGACGAGCTGGCAGACCCGGTCACTGGTCCGGGGCACGGCGAACAAATCGAGCACGGCGTGGTAGCGGCGCACCTGCGACATGGGGACGCGCCCGGTGAAGATCGCCGTGCCGGTCAGGCCCAGCTGCCCGGCGAGCCGCTCCAGTGCGGTCCGTTCGGTACCGTCACCGACGATCAGCGGGCGGACCGCCAGGCCACGGCGGCGCAGCTCCCCGGCGGCTTCCAGCAGCGTGCCGACGCCCTCGTAGCCGACCAGGTTCGAGACCACCCCCACGACCAGCTCGCCGGGCCGGATGCCGAGCGACTCACGCAGCGGCGCACCGTCGGGCAGCGGCTCGAGAAAGTCCGCGGACACGGCGTTGGGTACGACGATGACCTTGTCGGCGGCGACGCCGCGCGCCACGATCTCTTCCCGCATAACCTCGCCGAGGGTGACGACAAGATCGGCCTCGGTCATGCAGCGGGTTTCCGCCGCCCGGCTGAGCTGGTAGAAGTCGCTCGCGGCGAGGTCGGCACCGGGCAGCCGGGCGGGCGCCACGGGGGCCCTGCGTGCCGTCACCGCAGGCACCGGTTCCGCCGGTGACAATGATGCCGAACGGGCCCGGCTGGGCGTATCACCCGGCTGGGGAGCCTGCGCGGCCGGGTCACCAGGGGCGACGCCGTGCCGGGAGAGCCAGGTTTCCTCCCAGAAGCCCCGCGCCTCGTAGATCACCGGCAGGCCGAAGTCCTCGCGCAGGGCGAGCGCGAGCTGGCCGTTGAGATGGTTGCTCGCGGCGTGCAGGACCGCGGGCCGCAGCCGCCCGGTCAGCCGGGCGGCCAGGTCCAGGCCGAGCGCCGCGGCGGCGTCGGCGCGGGACGGCAGCCGGTACGGGATCAGCCGGTGATAGGGGACCCCGTCCACCTCGGCGAGGCGGCGCCCGTCCAGGTGACCCTGCGCCACCGGGAACCCGGCCTTGGTCAGCACATGCGGGTCCAGGCCGACCTCGCGCTGGGCGGCCGCGATCCGCTGGGTCCGGACTGTGTAGCCGGCGTTGGTCGTCGGCAGCGCGTCAGTGACCAGATGCAGCACGCGCCCCGGCACGCTCCAGCCACGCTCAGCCCCACCCGCCGTCCCAGCCCCACCGGCTTTCCCAGCCCCACTCCCCGTCCCAGTCCCACCCGCCGTCCCAGCCCCACCCGCCGTCCCGGTCACACCAGCCCCGCTAGTCCCGCCGACCTCTTTTGCCTCCTTGAGCACTGCGGTCACGGGAGTTGTCCGGCGCGGGGGGACGGCTCCGGCACGTTCGGGGCGCGGGATGCCGTCGGTCAGTACGTAGAGCTCGCCGGCCAGCGAGGCCCGCAGCTTGACGGCGCGGCGCGCGGTCACGCCGTCCAGGGCCGCGATGCCGTCGTTCAGACGGCCCTCGCGGGCGGCCAGACGGGCGAGCAGGGTGGCCCGGGCCGGGTCGGCCACGGGCATCCGGTCCAGTGCGGACCGCGCGGCGTCCGGCCGGTCCACGGCTAGCGCGAAGGCCGCGAGCCGCCGGGGCATGGTGCCGAGCAGGCTCAATGCCGCCTTCCGGTCGCCCGATCCCCATGCCGCGGCGGCTCGCCCGTAGGGGCCCGCCCACCTCAGCCATGGGCGTAGCCTGCGGGGTAGCACGCGCCAGCCGAGCAAGAGGGAGCGCACCGGATCGGCGGTGACGTGCCGCCACATGACGGACGCCGCCAGGATGAGCACCCGCGGCGACACCCGCCAGGCCGAGGGCAACCAGAAGCGCCATGGGCGGGGCTGCTGCGGGCCCGGCAAATCCTGGCGGCCGGACCGCGGGGAGGGACGCGACGTCACGTCGGCGAATGATAGTGCGTCGGCCTGACCTGGCCGGCGGCGTGGGTGCACCGCGGCACTCCGCAGGGACCGCAGAATTGAACACATCAGGATCAGGCCGGCGATCTGATCCCGTGCTCGGAACGTGACCTGAACAGGGGCTAACCGCCCGGAACGCGCAAAGGACAGCGATGCTCGCACCCATCACCCACGTGCTCGGCGCCCGCCCGAACTTCGTCAAGGCGGCGCCGGTGATCCGGGCGCTCGCGGCGCTCGGGCACCGGCAGCGGGTGGTCCACACCGGCCAGCATTACGACGAGCGACTGTCCGAGGTGTTCTTCGTCCAGCTCGGCCTGCCCGAACCCGACATCAACCTGGGCGTGGGCTCGGGCAGTCACGCCCAGCAGACAGCGGCGGCGATGACCGGGCTGGAGCAGGACTTCACCGAACATCCCCCCGGCCTGGTCGTCGTGTACGGCGACGTTAACTCCACCGTGGCCGCCGGGCTGGTGGCGTCCAAGCTGCACATCCCGCTCGCGCACGTCGAGGCCGGGCTGCGCAGCTTCGACGAGACGATGCCGGAGGAGATCAATCGCCGGCTGACCGACCAGATCTCCAGCCTGATGTTCGCGACCTCCCCCGAGGCGGTCGGCTACCTGGCCAACGAGGGCCGCCCAGTGGGTTCGATCTACCTGGTCGGCAACCCGATGATCGACACGCTGCTGGCCAACATGGACCGGTTCGACACCGCTGCCGTCCGCGCCGAGCTAGGGCTGCCGGAGCGGTACGTGGCCGCCACCCTGCACCGTCCGTCGAACGTGGACGACCCGGAGATCGCGGCCGGGCTGGTCCGGGCCCTGCACGAGATCGCCGCCGTCATCGACGTGGTCATCCCGGTGCACCCGCGCGGGCGGGCCGTGCTGGAGGCGGCCGGGCTCAGCTCGCATCCGGGCGTGCACGCCTGCCCGCCGCTGGGCTACCTGGAGTTCATGGGCCTGGTCCGCGGCGCGGCCTCGGTGACCACTGACTCCGGCGGCGTGCAGGAGGAAACCACGCTGCTGCGCGTGCCGTGCCTGACCGTCCGCCCGAATACCGAACGGCCCATCACGATCACCAGCGGCAGCAATAGGCTCATCACGTCCGCCGAGCTGGCCTCGGCCGTGCTGAAGGCGTGTGACGACGGGCCGTACACCGGTGAGCTGCCGCCGCTGTGGGACGGTCACGCGGGGCAGCGCATCGGGCGGATCATCACCGACTGGCTGGCCAGCGACGGCTGAGGAGACCACCGCACCATCATGACCGACAACGAGAGCGCCGACCTGGCACTGACCGTCTACGCGCCCGCTGAGCCCGCTGGACCCGATGAGCCCAGCCCCGAAGAGGGCGGCGACCCGGGCAGCGCCGCGCGGGGGATCGCCCTCGCCGCGGAACGGGACCGGCTGGCCCGGGCGCTGCGCGACACGCACAGGCAGCTCGCCGCCGCCGAGTCGCAGCTCATGTCGGTGCAGCGGTCGGCCACCATGGAGCTCGGCCAGGCCATCGTCGCCGCCGCCAAGCGCCCGTGGATCGGCGGCCCGCGGCTGCCCAAGCACCTGTACCGGATGTGGCGGGAGCGCCGGGCCGGTCGCGCCGCGGGCGTGGCGACAGACGGGTTCCGGTCCGCGGACGAGGAACGCTGGGCGCGCATTCTGCTGGACGCGGGCGCCGGGGCGGCCGGTGACCGGTTCCTCGCCGCCTACACGGTGCCCGGTCTGGCCTGGTCGGCCACGGCGCGCGCCGAGGCCCAGGACATGGCCGACGGCCTCGTGGTGGCCGGCGTCCTCACCGACGCGAGCTGCGCGGCGCTGGCCCCGGACGCGACCGCGGAGCAACTGCTGCCACACGACGCGGCGTTCGTCCTGGAGGGCTCCGGCGCCGACCTGGTGCTTATCGAGGCGGCCGCGCTGCTGCCCGGCGGGGCCTGGGCGCACGCCGGCGATCCGGCCGTGACCGACCGGGGCCGCCGGCTCGCCGACCTGATCGACCTGGCCCGCGCGCTGGGCAAGCCGGTCGTCTTCCTGCGCAACGCCCCGTCCTACCTGATGCCGTACCTGGACTGGCTGGGCACCTCCTGCGACGCCGTGGTGGACGGCGGTCTCGGCGTCCAGCTCGCCCGGTTCAACCCGATCGACCTGCCCGCGGCGCGCGGCGCAGTCCCGGTCTACGCCGGGCACCGGGACCTGCGCGAGGGGCCGGCCGTCAAGCGCCTGCTGGACCAGCTCACCGGCCGGCCAGATCCGGTCCGGGCCGCCCGGGTCATCGGCGAACCGTCGTGGCGGGCGGCGCCGGGCGTGTACCGGCAGCACGCGGTGTTCCTGGCCGCGACCGCGGCCGAAGCGCGGGAGCAGCTCGCCTGCGGGGCGCGCGTGGTCGGGCCGGTGACCGAGGACACTGAGGTCAGCGGGGCCACCGCGGTCGCGGATGCCGAAGAGGCCGCCCGCCGGCTCGACAGCCGCCGCCGGCGCGGGCCCCCGCGGCCTGGCCGAGATCAAGGCGACGCTGCTTGAGCTGTTCGAGGCGCACGCCACCCCCGCCCGGCTCGCCGAGCTGGGCCGGCTGGTGGACCTGCCCGCCCGCCCCGTACCGGGCCGCCGGGTGGCCGTGCTCGCCAGGGTGCGGGACGCGGCCGACGCCGGGCGCCTGGCCGAGCGGGTGCTGGGCCAGCGGCTGCGCCCGCACGAGGTGCGGGTGTGGCTCGAGGCCGATATGTCGCTGGCCGACCCCGCGCACGCGCGGGCGCACGCCGCCCGCGAGCAGATCGCCGGCGCGCTGTCCCCGCTCACCGCCGAGGGCGTCATCGCCAGCGTGGTGACCGGGGCGGGCCTGGCCGCCGCGGCGCGCGCGGCCGTCTCACCGTGGTCGGCCGAATGGGATCCCCGGCTAAACTACCCCGCCGCATATCTGCTGGAGCTCATGTGCGCGCTGGAGTGCTCCCGCGCCGACGCGGTCGGCCCCACCGCCGGGGCGGACTACGTGTTCACCGACGTGCTGGATCCGGCTGTGGCCCGGACCGACCTGTTCCGCGAGGGCGCGCCGCCGCGGTCGACCTGGGCCCGCCGCGGCCTGCGGCTGTTCGCGGTCGCGCCCGCCGCCAACGACGCGGGCAACAACGCGGGCAACGACACGGACACGGGCGCCCCCGCGAGCCGCACCGCGGCCGGCCTGGCGGCCGGTACTGCGGAATCCCCCGCGGCCGAGTGACCCGACGTTTCGACGAGGAAGGCACCGTTCATGTCAGGACCGCTGGCCGAATCAGGGCCGGAGCTCCCGCCACCCGGTGACGACGGGGCCACCGCGAGCGCGGCCAGGTCACGCTCGGCCCTGGTGTACGGCGACGTCAACCTGAACCTGATCGACGGGTCCGCGATCTGGGTGCAGTCCATGGTGCTGGCGCTGGCCCGGGCCGGATGCGCGGTGACGCTGGTGCTGAAGGCGCCGGTGCAGACCGCCCGGCTGCTGACGCCGCTGGAGGGCGAGCCGGGCGTCACCATCCGGCGGCCCGCCGAGGAACAGCTGCTCGAGGGCGTCACGGCCCGGGGGCTCAGCCCCGTGCAGGCGTCGCAGGTGCTGACCGCGGTCGACGCGGAGCACCGGCACGACATCGTGGTCCTGCGCGGCCGCCGGCTGGTCTCCCAGGTGGTGACGGACAACGCGTTCCGCGGCCGGCTCTGGACTTACCTGACCGACATCCCGCAGTCGATCCCCGACATGACGGCGTACGCGGTGAGCTGGCTGGCCGGCGTGGCGGAGGCCTCGCAATACGTGCTGTGCCAGACCGAGGAGCTGAGGTGCTTCCTCGAGGGCAACGTCGCCGCGGCGTGCGGCAAGTGCGTGCTGTTCCCGCCGGTCGTGCCGCCCGCCCCAGCGCTGCCCGGGACGCCGCAGGAGCCCGACGGGGTGCTGCGCCTCGTCTACACCGGCAAGTTCGCCCCGCGCTGGAACACCTACGAGATGACCCAGCTGCCCGGACTGCTGGCCGCGAGCGGGGTCCGGGCCGAGCTGCACATGGTCGGCGACAAGATCCACAACGACCCCGGTGACCGGGGCTACCAGCGCCGGATGCGCGCGGCGCTGGGCGACCCAAGCCCGCGTTCTTCGCCGCCGGACACGGACCAGGATGCGGACCAGGATGCGGACAACAAGGCGGGCGACGGAGACGGCCGCCCGCGTACGTCCCCGTCGGCGGTGCCCGCCCGCGGGGTGGTGTGGCACGGCGGCCAATCCCGGGAAGCGGCCATGCGCATCGCGGCCAGCTGCGACATCGGGCTGGGCTGGCGTCACCCCAGCCTGGACGCCAGCCTGGAGCTGTCGACCAAGGTGCTGGAATTCGGCATGCTGGGGCTGCCGGTCATCTTGAACCGGACGCCGATGCACGAGGCGCTGCTGGGCGCGGACTACCCGATGTTCGCGCGGGACCTGCGCGACGTGACGGCGATCGCCGAGGCCGCGGCCGCCGACCCGGCCATCGTGAAGCTCGCGGCCAGCCGCACCTCGGCGGCCGCGGCGGAGTACACCCTGGACAAGGCGGCCGGCCGGATCCGCCGGTACCTCAGCGACGCGCTGCCCCGCATCGAGGTCACCCCGGGCACCACGGTCCTCAAGGTCGCGGTGGCCGGGCACGACCTGAAGTTCATCACCCCGCTGCTGGACTACCTGCGCCAGCAGCCCGGGCTTGAGCTGCGCGTCGACCACTGGGCGTCGCTGGGCGAGCACGACGAGGCGGTCAGCCAGGAGATCTCCCGCTGGGCCGACATCGTGATCTGCGAGTGGTGCGGGCCGAACGCCATCTGGTACAGCGAGAACAAGCGGCCCAAGTCCCGGCTCATCGTCCGGCTGCACCGCTTCGAGGTGTACGCCCGGTACCCGTACCGGGTCAAGATCAGGGCCGTGGACCAGGTAGTCACGGTCAACAAGCGCTACGCGGAGCTAGTGGCCGAGATGACCGGCTGGCCCACCCGCAAGATCATCGCCCTGCCCAACACGGTCGAGGTCGGGCAGCTGGACCGGCCCAAGCTCGACGGGGCCCGGTTCAGCCTTGGGTTCGTCGGCATGGTGCCCTCGCGTAAGCGCATCGACCTGGCCCTCGACGTGCTGGAAGAACTGCGCCGGGACGACGAGCGGTACATGCTCTGCGTCAAGTCCGGGATGCCCTGGGACCACTGGTGGGTCTGGCAGAAGCCGGAGGAGCGCGGCCATTACGCGGCGGCGCTGCACCGGATCCAGCGATCCCCGCTGCTGCGCGGCGCGGTCGTGTTCGACGAGGCGGGCCGGGACGTCCCGGCGTGGTTGCGGCGGGTTGGCTTCGTCCTGTCCACCAGCGACGACGAGAGCACCCACGTCGCCCCCATCGAGGGCATGGTCTCGGGGGCGGTCCCGGTTATCCGGCACTGGCGCGGCGCGGAGACCGTCTACGACACCCGCTGGATCCACGAGAACCCGCAGGAGATGGCGGCCGCGATCGCCGCGCTCCGCACCGACGGGCAATGGCGCGAGGCCGCGGCGCTGGCCAGGGCACAGGCCATCGAGCTGTTCGAGTCCCGGAAGGTGTTCAGGACCTGGTACCAGCTGCTGACCGAGAACCTGAAGCCGGCGAAGTCGGTGCAGCGCTACTCGCTGCCCGGCGCGCCCTGATCTGTGGCCCTGGCCCACGGCATGTTCTTCACCCTGGCCGTCAGCGCCCCCGACCCCGCCACGTGCGCGGCGCTGGCCGAGCGGGCCTGCGGAACCGATACCCGCGCCATGCCCGTCCCCGGCCCGGCGCAGCTGATCTGGCGCGCCCGAGACGGCCGCTCCGCCATAATTACGTGGGGCGCATACCGGGATACTCTGAGTGAAACACCTGATGTATCCGGATACACTCATCCGAGCCCTCCCGCGCGTGTATCCGGCTACACCCCCGTCGGGTCCGCGGGAGCGGCGCGATCCTACGCCGGGACGATCTGGGCCTCGGAAGAATCGGCCGGTACGGTTTTCGCGCGGACCGGGATCACCCGGGTCAACCCGGTCTTCGTAGCCCGGGCCGGGCGGGCGACGGTCCTCTCCGACCGCGCGACCTGGGCCGCGGCCGCCACCGGCCGCCTCGGGGACGCCGACGCCCTGCTGTACGCCGGGCTGCTCGGCCCGGGGTACCCGCTCGGGGCCGTCACGCCCTTCGCCGGGGTGCGCGCGCTCGCCCCGGCCACCTCCTGCCATGTCACCGGAGGTGCGGTCACCGAGACCGAACGCGCCGGGCTGACCGGGCCGGGCCTGGCCGGCCCCGCCTCGGCGGCCCGGGTCGCGGAGGCGCTCGTACAGGCGGTCATGCCGCTGCGGGACGCTTCCGCGCCGGTCGAGCTGAGCCTGACCGGGGGCAAGGACAGCCGCCTGATCGCCGCGGCGCTGGCCCGCGCGGGGGTGCCGGCCCGCGCCCGCACCTACGGCTTCCCGGACCACCCGGACGTGGTCGTCGCGGCGCAGGTCGCCCGCGAGCTGGGCCTGGAACACGAGGTGGCCGAGCCGCGCACCACCGGGGCGGCCGGATTCCAGCGGGGCTCACGGTGTCAATGGGATCGCTGTGACAGGAGGAGTGGCGGACGCGGGAGCGAGCGCAGACGGGGCACCTGTGGTGCAAGAGGTCGACGTGCTCGGGCGGCTCCGGGCCACCGTCCTGGTCGCGGACGGCATGCTGTCCGCGTTCGAGAACGTCGGCCGGCCCGATCCGGACGCCGGCGCGGCCACCGCGATCGCGATCGGCGGGCACGGCGGCGAACTGCTGCGCGGCGGGTACGCCAAGATCATCCCAGGATCGGCGGCGCGGCGGGCGGCGGGCTCCGCCGAGCTGCTGCGCCGGCTCACGATGCGCCGGGTCCCGTTGCTGCGGGCCCGCTGGCGCACCGCGTACCTGGCCAGCCTTACCCCGTGGGCCGCCGCGGTGGCCGCCCGTCCCCAGCCGGCCCTGGACGACTTCTACCTAGTCAACCGGGCCGGGCGATGGTCCGCGGCGGCGCGGCAGGCCTATGCCATCCGCTCCGTGCTGGTGCAGCCGTACTTCGACGGCCAGGTGGTTCGCGCGGCCCGGTCCGCGCCGCTGACCGAACGCCTCGACGACCGCCTGGTCCGCGGGGCGATCGGCGCGCTATGCCCGGCGCTGCTGGACATCCCGCTCGCCGCCGACCGCTGGAAGTGCGACACCGCGAAGCCCCCCGCGCACGCGCCCGGCGCGGCTCGCCCCGGTCAGCGGGCCCGCTTCGACTGGCGGCGCGGCTACGGCGACGACGTGGCCGGCTTTCTGCGGGACTACGTGCTCGGCACCGGCTCCGCCGGGGGCCTGTTCGCCATCGTCAGCCGGCCCGCGGCCGAACGGCTGCTCCGGCCGCCGCACACCGATCCCGTCACCGTGTGGGCCCTGGCCACCCTGGCCGCGCTGATTTCCCGTGACTGGCTCAATGCGCGGGCCGCCGACGGCCAGACGTTCGCCATCCCCGTTCCCGTTTAGCTCCGGGCGGGTCAGCCGCGGCTCCGCATACGCCGTTCCCGGCTCCGGGCGGGTCAGCCGCGGCCGAAGCGCGCCTCGGCGCGCCAGAAGTACACGACGCCGACCAGCAGCGCGAGCAGCGCCCAGCCCACGGCAGCCACCCAGAGCTGCATCGTGGTCACTTCCGGGCGACAGTACGCCTGGTATTGATAAAGCGACAGATGAGCATGGAAGGCAGCACACTTCAGGGCGTTGTACGGCTCCGCGCCGGGAGCGTTCGTCCGCTGCGTCTCCATGATCGCCAGGCGCATCAGCGAGATGTACACGGCCGCCGGGTTGAGCTGCAGGATCTCCTTCGCCCACAGCGGCAGCGTCGCGGGCAGCGTGGCAATGCTGTACATGACCCCGCAGAAGTACCGCCACACGCGGGTCAGGAACGGCACGAGCTGGCTGACGTCATTCAGCTCGGCGCCGATCCGCGCGATGATCAGGCCCGCGCCGAGGTTGAACAGCGTCTGCAGCAGCAGCACCGGGATGGCCAGGAACCAGTACCAGGTCAGCGGCTCGTGATAGCCCAGCACGATCACGACCATGACCACCATGGACAGCATCAGCTGCTGCAGCTCGACGATGACGTAGGCCAGCGGCAGCGACGCCCGCGGGAACTGCAGCGCGCGGATCAGCGACAGGTTGTTGTACATGACCCGCGAGCCGACCAGGATCGACCGCTCGGTGAACGTGAAGATGAAGACGCCGATGACCAGGTACGGGATGTAGTGCTCGACGCCCCGGTTGGCCTTGAACAGGATACCGAAGATCAGGTAGTACACGGCGCAGTTCAGCAGCGGGGTGAGCACCTGCCAGACCTGGCCGAGGCGGGCGTCAGTGTACATCGAGACGTTCCGCGCGGTGGCGAACGCCACGATGAAGTGACGGCGCTGCCACAGCTTGCGCAGGTACTCCAGCAGCCCGGGCCGCTGCGCGCTGGGCCGCAGATTGTGCTGGGCGGCCAGCTCGGCCAGCGGCTCACCCGACAGCGACGTCGCCGTCTTCGTGATGCCGGTGGTGTTCTGCAGGCTCCCCGGGGCGCTGAGCTGCGAACGATCAGCCATGACTGCGAATTTTACGAGAGCCGGCCGACCGCGCCGGGCCGGGCCGCCCGCGCCGCGCGCCGGGCGCGCCAAAATCCGTCGTTGTCATCGAGCAGCATCCTTACCTAACCCTGAGCCCACACGTTCGCAAACCGGCGGCGGCCGGGCGCAGCCGACCTTACCGCAAAGGTGCCCTATCGCAGGTGGGCGGTATCGTTCAGTGACCTCACGACCGCGGGGCCGTCGGCGTACCAGTCGATCTCGCTGAACGCGCCCACGTCGAGGTGCATCCGGTACATGGCCGCGGGCGGCGCGAGCAGCGCCTCGGTGAGCAGCGTCTTGATCGGCGTCACGTGGCTGACGACCAGCACGGTCTGCCGCAGGTGCGCGGCCATCAGCCGTTCCCGCGCCGCCCTGACCCGGGCGGCGACCGCGGCGAAGCTCTCGCCTCCGGGCGGCGCGGCCGCCGGGTCGGCCAGCCACGACGCGACCTCCTTGGGCCACCGCCGCTGGGCCTCGGTGAAGGTCAGGCCCTCCCACGCGCCGAAGTCGGTCTCGCGGAAGTCCGCGTCCTCCTCGACCGGCGCGCCGGTAGCCGCGGCCACCTCCCCGGCCGTCTGCCGGGCCCGCCGCAACGGCGACGTCACGACCACGTCGACGCCGCCGCGCGCGGCGAGCCGCTCCCCCGCGAGCTTCGCCTGGCGCAGGCCCGTCTCGGTCAGCTCGATGTCACCGATGCCCGCGAACCGCCGCTCGGCCGATAGGGGCGTCTGCCCGTGCCGCAGCAGCAGCGTGATCGTCGCCTGCCCCTGCGCGGGCCCCCATCCGGCCCCGTTTCCGCCCGGCCGCTTGTCCGGCTCGGGGGCCAGGCGCTCGGCCGGGCGGGGTCTCACCTGGGTAGGAGGGCCACCGCCATTCCGCTCGGCGGAATCCATGGCCTCGTTGGCGAGCCGGTCCGCAAACTTGTTGCGCTCCCGCGGCACCCACTCGTACGTCACCTTGGTGAGGCCGCGGGCGGCCTCACCCGCGGCTAGCGCGAGCGGCTTCATGTCCGGGTGCTTGATCTTCCAGCGGCCGGACATCTGCTCCACCACGAGCCGGGAGTCCATCCGGACCTGGACGGAGGCGTGCGGGTCAATCCGTGCGGCCGCGCGCAGGCCCGCGATGAGGCCGGAGTACTCGGCGACGTTGTTGGTGGCGATGCCGATGTACTCCGATTCCTCGGCCAGGACCTGCATGGTGTCGGCGTCCCGGACCAGGGCGCCGTACCCGGCTGGGCCCGGATTGCCGCGGGAGCCGCCGTCGGCCTCGACGATGAGCCTGCGCATCGCGGGACCCGTCACAGGCCCGATTCGGCGGTGCGCACGAGGATCCGCCGGCATTCCTCGCAGCGGACCACCTCGTCCGGCGCGGCCGCGCGGATCTGGTTCAGGTCCACGGTGTGCAGCGAGAGGTGGCACCCCTCGCAGCGGCCGCGGCGCAGCATCGCCGCGCCGACGCCCTGCTGCGCGCGGAGCTTGTCGTAGAGGGTGAGCACGTCCGCGGGAACGTCGGCGGCCAGCGTGGTGCGGCGGCCTTCGGCCTTGCCTGCCTGCTCGCTGATCTCGTCCAGCGCGGCGTCCCGCCTGACGGTCAGCTCCGCGCCCTGTTCGGTGAGGGTGGCCTGTTCGGCCGCGAGGGCGTCGCGGCGCCCCTGGGCGGCTTCGCGGCGCTCCATCGCGTCCAGCACGATCTCCTCGAGATCGGACTGCCGGCGCAACAGCGACTGCACTTCCGACTGGAGGTTCTCCAGCTCGCGGGCGGCGCTCACCTGACCGCCGTCGAGACGGGCCCGGTCCCGGTCGATCCGTGACCGGACCTGTTCCACGTCGCGTTCGGCCCGGGTCTGCTCGCGGGCCAGGTCGCCCAGCTCGGTGTCGCCCATGACGATGCCGTCCCGGAGCTCACCCCTGCGGGCGTTGATCTGCTCGAGCTGAGCGGCTTCCGGGAGACTCCGGCGACGCTGGTCGAGCCGGGCCAGCTCGGCGTCCAGGTCGGCCAGTTCAAGCAGGCGCAACTGTGCTTCGGGAGATGCTTTCACGGCCCCAACGTTAGCCCCACCGGGGACCGGTGTCGCGCGGCGAGATGCCCCTGATACGGCAGTGGCTGCGCGTCCTTTGAATATGCCCGGCTGCGCCGCGGGCCGCGTGATAAACATGCCGGCATGGAGATCCCCAGCGTTCGCCGGCCCTACATGCCTGGGTACGGCATCTCCGGGCCGGAAGAGGGCAGTGGCCTGCTGCAATGGTCCTGGGCCGCCGAGCGGCTGACGGCGGCCCGCAATTACTGGGTCGCGACCGTATGGCCGACCGGGCGGCCGCACCTGATGCCCGTCTGGGGCATGTGGGACGACAGCACGCTCTGGTTCTCCAGCGCCGCGGGCTCGCGCAAGACCAAGAACCTCCGCGCCGACCCGTACTGCGTCATATCGACGGAATCAGCGTCCAACCCGGTCATCATCGAGGGCACGGCGCGCGTGGTGACCGACCGCGGGGCCCTGCAGCGGGTGATCGACCTCATGAACGCGAAGTACGCGACGCACATCGAGGTCAGCTTCCTGGACCCGGACGTGAACGCCACGTTCGGGGTCCGGCCGCAGCGCGTGTTCGGCATGCGGGACGCGGATTTCACGGGGTCACCAACTCGTTGGATATTCGAAGATTAAACGAAGGTACCGTGGTCCTAAGCGCGCCCGTTCCGGCCCGTTCCGCGGTTATCCCGGCGATTTGGCCCGGTGACGGGTTGGCCTGGCGCGGCTTCCATATTCTTGATGGTGCGCGGCAAGGGGAGGGGCAGCGGAGGCTAACCGGCCCCGGCGGTCCGGGGGAAAGTATCAGGCCACGTACGGGGCCGCGGCGGGCCTGCTCACCGCGGCCGTGGCCCTGGGTGTCGGCCAGCTGGTGTCCGGCCTGAGCGCGCGGCAGGGCTCCCCGGCGGTCGTGGTCGGGCAGGCCGCGATCGACCTCGCTCCCCCGCCGGTGAAGAACTTCGCGATCTCCGCGTTCGGCGCGAACGACAAGACGGCGCTGGTCAGCGGCATCCTGGTCGCGCTGGCCGTCTTCGCGGCGCTGATCGGGGTGGTCGCGATGCGCCGGCTGGCCTACGGGTACGCCGGCCTGGTGGTCTTCACAGCGATCGGCCTGGCCGCCGCGCTGAGCCGCCCGAACGCGACGTTCGGCTACGCGGTGCCCACGATCCTCGGGGCGGCGGTGGGCGCGTTCGCGCTCAGCCGGCTCATCCGCGCCGCGCACGAGGCTACGGCGCCGTCCCTGCGTCCCGGGGCGAGACCAGCCCAGCGCGCGGCCGTTCCGCCGGACCGGTACGCGGGGTTCGAGTCCGGCACCGCCACGGGGCCCGGTTCGGTGTCGACGACACCCATCTCCCCGTCCCCTTCCCCGCCGTCCCCTTCCCCGCCGCCCCCTTCCCCGCCGTCCCCTTCCCCGCCGTCCCCTTCCCCGCCGTCCCCTTCCCCGCCGCTTCAGCCGTCCCAGCCAGCAGAACCGGCCACTGCAGCCCCACCGGGCTCAGCGGCCCCGCCAGCAGAACCGGCCACCGTAGCCGCATCGGCCACGCCCGGCGCCGCACCGGACCGGCGAGATGACGGCCCGGTGTCCGGGCCGCCGTCGGCGGACACCTGGACCTACCGGCCGCCGGCCGGCCCAGGCCGGCGCCGTTTCCTGGTCGTCAGCGGCGTCGCCGCGGGTGGCGCGGCCCTGGCCGCCCTCGGCGGGCGCGAGCTGAACGCGCGGCAGAGCGTCACGCAGGCCCGGGCCGCCATCCGCCTTCCCGCGCCTTCGCAGCCCGCGCCCCCGCTCGCAGCCGGCACCGACCTGAACATCCCGGGGCTGAGCTCTTTCGTCACGCCGAACTCCACCTTCTACCGCGTTGACACCGCCATCGTGCTGCCCGAGGTCGACCCGGCGCACTGGCAGCTGCACATCCACGGGATGGTGGAGCGCGAGGTCACGATCAGCTTCGCCGAGCTGCTCCGCAGGCCGCTGATCGAGCACTACGTGACCCTCTGCTGTGTGTCGAACCCGGTCGCGGGCCCCTACATCGGCAACGCGAAGTGGCTGGGGGCGAGCCTGGCGAGCATCATCCGCTCGGCCCGGCCCAAGGCCGGAGCCACCCAGCTGCTGTGCACGTCCGTCGACGGCTTCACCTCCGGGACGCCGATCCAGGTGGTGCTGGACGGCCGGGATGCGCTGCTGGCGGTGGCCATGAACGGGACCGCGCTGCCCGTCGAGCATGGTTTCCCGGCCCGCATGGTCATTCCCGGCCTCTACGGGTACGTGTCGGCGACCAAGTGGGTCACCGACATCAACGTCACAACGTACGATGCGCAGAGCGCATACTGGGCCCAGCGCGGCTGGTCCCAGCAGGCACCGATCAAGACCGAGTCGCGGATCGACGTTCCCATGGGCGGATCGACGGTCAAGACGGGCCGTACCGCGGTCGCCGGGGTCGCCTGGGACCAGCACACGGGCATCGACGCCGTGGAGGTCCGCGTGGACCAGGGCGCATGGCACCAGTCCACTCTCGCCGCCGTCCCCGGCATCGACACCTGGCGCCAGTGGGTGTGGTACTGGGACGCGACCCCCGGTACCCACGTCATCGAGGCCCGGGCCACCAATGCCTCCGGCTACACCCAGACCGCCGCCCTGGCCCCCACCGAGCCCAACGGCGCCACCGGCTACCCTTCCAACACCGTGACCGTCAGCACCTGACCCGCTCCAGTCCTGCGGAGGGCAGCATTGGCTACTCGGGCTGAGAGCGCCACCGTCAACGCGGCCGGCCTGGTGCAGGGCATCGCCCTGGTCACCTTCCCGGCCGCCAGCACGATCTTCACCGCCCGCAGCTCCTATGACCTGTCCAGCAGCCAGTACGGGGCGATGTTCGTGCCGCAGGTGATCACGGCGATCGCCGCCTCGCTGCTCGGCGCGGGCCTGCTCTGGCCCGGCCTGACCAGGCGCGTCAGCGAGAAGGCCGTGTACCTGGCCGGCCTGCTGGCGGACCTGGCCGCGATGGTCCTGCTCATCGCGAGCTGGCTCGTCGTGCACCAGCACGTAGCCGCGTACGTGCTGCTGCTGGCCGCCACCGGCTGCCTGGGCGCCGGCTTCGGGCTCACCGTGCCGTCGCTCAATACCCTGGCGGCCGCGTTCCATCCCGCCGCGGTCGACAAGTCCGTGCTGATCCTGAACGCATTGCTGGGGCTGGGCACCGCCCTCGCGCCGGCGTTCGTCGCGGCGTTCGTCGGCTTCGGGTTCTGGATCGGCCTGCCGGTACTCGCCGCCTGCCTGCTCGTGGGCCTGATCGCGGTCAGCCTGCGGCTGCCCCTCAGTGCTGAGCCAGCGATGCATCAAGGGCCGCCGCCAGCGGCGGCCGGGCGTCCTGCCCCCGATGCGGGTCAGCCCGCCGCGCAGCGGCCGCCGTCGGGCAGCCGGGTCCCGGCCGGGTTCTGGGTTTTCGCGGTGTTCGCGGTCCTGTACGGGTTCTGCGAGACGATGAACGGCAATTGGTCGCAGCTGGATATCACCTCGCTGGGCGTCCGGTCAGCGACCGCATCGCTCGCGCTGACCGGGTTCTGGGCGGCGGTGACCGCGGGGCGGGTGCTGCTGGCCGCGATCCAGCGCTGGCTGCCGAGCCGGGCCGCCTATCACGGCCTGCCGTTCCTGCTCGCGGGCGCCTTCGTGCTGATCGCTGTCCTGCCCCGGAACGCGCCCGCCGCGGACGTGGCCGCGTTCTGCCTGGCCGGCCTCGGCTGCTCGGCGCTCCTGCCGCTGACGATCAGCTTCGGCCAGGAGAAGCTCGCGGGCAGCGGGGCGGCGGTGGCCGGCGGGGTCATCGCGTGCTACCAGGCCGGCTACGGCATCGCCGCGTTCGGCGTGGGCCCGCTGGTCAGCGCGGGCGTCCGGCTGCCGGCGATCTTCGCGGCCAGCGCGGTCGTGGCCGCGGCCATGGGTGCCCTGTCCCTGGCGGTCGCGCATGGCCGGCCGTCGCCGGCCACGGTGCATCCCCGTCCCGCACAGCCGCGGCCGCGCCTCAGCCCGGCCGCTGGCACGGACAAGACGCCAGCGTAGTACCCGTTATGGCAGTCCGGAAGGAGACAATCGTGGCCCGTTACCCCAACATCAGCGATCACGGGTTGATCGGGGACCTACATGTGCTGGCTGGCGGGCGCGGCTGACCGCGCCCACGATGGTCTTGATCGCGAGCCCGAGGATGATGAGATCAGCGATCATCTGCCCGGTGACCACGAGCCGCGCCGCCTGGGTCTTGGCCGTGATGTCGCCGAACCCGACCGTCGAGAAGACGGTGACGGTGAAGTACAGCGCGTCGGTGTGCGTCAGCCGCCCGCCGAAGTTGCCGGCCGACATCGCGGCCATCACGACATAGGTGCTGGCGAACAGCAGTAGGAACAGCGGAACGCTGTTAGCCAGGGCTTCGATGGCCCGCAGGCCCGGGAAGGGGGACCGGATGATCGAGCGGACCTGGAACGCGACCAGGGCGGTGAACGCCACCAGCCCGGTCACCAGGATAGTCACGGCGGCCCAGGCCGGGGAGTGGTCCAGGGGCAGCAGATAGTACAAGGCCACTAGCGCGATGATCGATCCCACGACCTGCAGCACGCCCCGCACGATCATGCGGGCCGGGGGCCTGGCCTGGCGCCCGGCCTGTGGCCCCGGGTCCGTGTGATCGGTCACCGGGCCCGCCGCAATTTCTTGAAGGCAGCCACGAACGACAGATTCCGCTCCCGCCACACGATGCCCGTCACCGCGCCCAAGATGATCACGACCCCGATGGCGATCAGCCAGGACATGAGGGCAAAGACCACACCGATCGGCCCGTACTTCTTGTCGTACGAGGTAACCATCCCGGAGAAGATGACCGAAAAGACTGCCTCCATACCCACCCAGAACACGGCCGTCGCGGCGGCGCAGGGGAACAGGGCCCGCCAGGACACCCTTCCCGCCAGCAAGAACCACATCGTGAACCACCAGAAGCCGGTGAGCACCACCAGGCCGATGACCGCGAGCAAGACCGGCCCGCCCGCGCCGCGCAGCCCGGACTCGGCCCAGCCGCCCAGGACTAGCAAGCCCACCAGCACGGCCAGCCAGATCAGCCTGCGGGGCATTTCCCTGACTCCCCGGGGGGCCAGCTCGAAGGCCCGCTCATACAGGTTCTGCACCGCCGTGGCCGCAGCAATACCGCCCAGTATGAAGAACACCCAGGCGGTTCCGGTGACGGCGCTGGAGGTGGCCGCCGAGGAGGTGAACAGGCCGCCGACATCGGCGGCGGCCTGCTTGTCCAGGCTCAGGTGCCGCGCCAGTTCACTGGCCGCCGACCGGCCGGCCAGGGAATTGGCGACGATCAGGAACGGGAAGAAACACAAGAACAGCGTGGCTGCGAAGATCATACCCCGGTTGATGAAATCCATCGAGTCCAGCCGCCGCCACAGACTCTCAGCCGATGCGCCGGCATATTTCTCCTTGCCAGCCTCGGCCAAATGCCGAATGCCACGCTCAGCCCCGGGCCGATCATGGGCCATCACGCCAGCCTCCTTAAAGGCGCACCTCACGCGGAACCGCGGGCCGAAACCCCGGTTGACGGCGGCCCGGTGTGGAGGGGCTAGGCGGTTAGACGGCGTATCTGTCATCGTTTGCGACACTGCGCCATGCCGGCTGACGCTCAGTCTGCCGCGGCTGGGGCCTTGCTTGCGTGCGGTGCCGCGGCTGGGGCGTTGCCCTTCTTGAGCAGGCTGGCGAGGACATTGACGACGATCGCGATCCCTACGCCCGCGAACGTGAACAAGATCCGCCGTCCCTCGGTATCCAGGTTCGCGGGGTGGGGCAGGTCCAGGGCGATGAGGGCCGCTCCGGCGATTGCCGCGGCGAAATCCAGCAGCCGGGGCCGGACCTCCGCGATCTCCTGAGGGGTCATGCCGGTATAACACCGCAGGACCCGGCAACCATACCCGACCTAACAAAGTACTACTAGGCACCCACCCTGACCCGGACCAGTTCGTCACCGAGCTGATCACCGACAACAGCACCCTGACCGGCTACCTGGTGGCCGAGGTTCTCGACGCGCAGCCGCCTGCGGCCCGGGACGTCCTGCTGAGCACGTCCATCCTGGAGCAGGTCAGCGCCCAGGCCGCCAGCGAGCTGAGCGGCAACGAACAGGCGCCGGCCATCTTGCCGGCCGTGGCGCACGCGAACGGGTTTGTCCAGCCGACCAGCTCCGGGTACCGCTACCACCCGTTGTTCGCCGAGGTGCTGCGGCTGAAGCTGAGCCGCGAGTACCCAGACCGCAGGGCCGCCTTGCATAGGCGGGCGGCCCGGTGGTACGAGCGAAACGGCCAGCTCACCGAGGCGGTCCGGCACGCCGCCGATACCGGCGACTGGCCACTCGCCGCCAGCATCGTCATCGACCACCTGGCGATCGGCGAGATCATCGAGCCGCGGCGCAGCCCGTCCATGGCCGGCGAGTTCGGGCGCATACCGCACGACCAGGGCTGGACCGAACCGCAGCCGCACCTGGTCTCCGCCGCGGTCGCCCTGTCCGCCGGCCGGCACGAGGCTTCCGCCGCCGCGCTGGATGCCGCCGAGGCCATCCTGGAGCGTCGTCCCGCCGATCAGGAGGTTCCGGGCCGGCTGGCCGCCGCGATGATCCGCCTGGCCGCCTCCCTTCGCGGCGGAGACCTGGCCGCGGCCGCGGCGGCCGCTGCCCGGGCCGAGGCGCTGGCCAGCAGGATCCCCGGCGACACGCTCGCCCGCCATCCCGACATCAGAGCCCGCGTGCTGTCCGGCCGCGGGGCCGTCGAGCTGTGGTCAGGTCATCTGGACGAGGCGGCCGGTGTCCTGGAGTCCGGGGTGGCCGCCGCCACCGCGTGCGGCGGGCAGAACAAACCAGCGGACTGCCTGGGGCATCTGGCGCTGACCGAGGCTTTGCGCGGCCGACTGCGCCGCGCGGCCACAGTGGCCGACCAGGCGACCGCGGCCCGCACGGCCGGCCAGCAGCGGCCGCCCGACCCGCACCCCAGCCCCGCGGCACTTGTCGCCCTGGCCTGGGTGCACCTGGAACACTATGAGCTGCGCGAGGCGCACAGCCGGCTCACGCAAGCCGACGCCGCCCTCGGCGCAGACCGGGACCAGCTGATCGCGGCGGCGGCCTGGCTGGCCGCTGCCTACGGCGCCCTGGCCGAAGGACGCGCCGCTGCCGCCGCACAGAGCGTTGACGCCCAGCTCAGCTACACCAGCGGTGACCCGCCACGAGGCCGCCGGTCACTTACGTCCGCGCTGCGGCTGGCCGAACCTGAGCAGCTCAGGCTCCCGTTCGTACTGGAGCGCAGCTGGATCGGGCCGGTGCTGCGGCGCGACCCTGAACTGGCCCAGGCCCACCGGCACCTGCTCGCCCCGACCCTCCGCCACGATCAGCTCCCGGCTCCGCGGGCCGCCCCGGAGCAAGCCGCGAGCCCGGCGGCTGAGCCGCTCAGCGAACGCGAGCGGCAGGTACTGCGACATGTGTCACGGATGCTGACCACCCCCGAGGTCGCCAGCGAGATGCACATCTCCACCCACACCGTCAAGACGCACATCCAAAACATCTGCCGCAAGCTGGCGGTGACCCGCCGCGCCGAGGCAGTCCGCCGAGCCCGCCAGCTGGAACTGATCTAAACGCGGCTCCGGGCGGCTCGCTATGCGCCGTCCAGCCCGGTTCCCCTATCCCCACGCGTGAGCGATGCGGCAGCATGGCAGCCGCGTTTACCCTAGGCCGTTGACGGTCTCCCAGTTGGTGGCCCGGGCGTGGCTGCGGCCTATCCCGATCGGGCCGCCTTCCCGCCAGCGTCAAGGGGAACGGGCGCCGGCGCGAGGACCCGCCGGAGCAGGCTGCGCTCGAGCAGCGTCCATGCGCTCGTGGTCAGCAGGTACAGCCCGGCGGCCAGCGGGAGGAACGCCGCGAAGACCGCCGTGAGGTAGGGCAGCAGGCTCGTGACCCAGGAGGGAACACCGGCAGGCTGGGGACCAGCGGCACCAGGCGCCCCGGCCGTCGGAGGCTTACGTCCGGCCAGGGCGGTTGCTCCCGGAACGGTTTCCGCAGGCGGAGTGAGACGGCGGGAAGCCCGGACGGCCAGCCAGCCGATCGCGGCCAGGAGGAGGAACAGCGCCGCGAAGACAGCGCCCTGGGCGCTGAGCGGGCCGGCCCCGCTGAGCCAGTGGCTGCCCAGCCGGGCGCCGAACAGATAGTGGGCCAGCAGGGCGTTGGGCGCCCCGCCGATCGACGTGGAGCGGAAGAGCAGGTACATGACGCTGAGGAACGGCCACTGGAGCAGGAGAGGCAGGCAGCCGGCGAACATGCCGGTGCCGTTCTCCCGGTACAGCGCCGCCAGCTCGCGCGTCAGGCGTTCGGGCTGCTTGGCGTAGCGCTGCCGCAGGGCCTGGGCCTGGGGCGCGATCCTGGCCTGCGTGATCTGGCCGCGGCTGGCGTAGTAGCTGAACGGCAGCACCATCAGGCGGACGGCGACGGTGAACACAATGATGGCGGCGGCGACGGCCAGGCCGCCGGCCAGCGGCGTGAGGGCGGCCGATATCGCGGTGACAACGTGGTAGGCGGCGTCGACAGGGACGCCAAAGAGACTGAACATGGCGAGCAACCCTCCAGCGGGTCAGAAGAGACGGTTGACGGCTGGAGACGGCCGCGATCAGCTGTGGCCGGCGCGTGATGGAGGGCTCCGGATGCGCTTACTCAGCCATGAGACCCAAGGGGAATATGAGGCCTCGGGGGCAGGTGGTACGCGTCGTGCGCAACAGGAGGGCGCTCGGCGCGTACCGGAGCAGCCGGTGCGCAGGGAGCCGGGCCGGCAAAGGTCAGGCGACCGCCGGGACCGCCGATGGTGCTCTGGGGCGTGGCCGCCCGGCCGCGTCGGGGTCACGCTGCCGCTGGAACGCCGCAGACCAGGATTTCTCCCGGAGACCGGCCACGCGCCTGGTCAACGGGGGCGCCGCAGCCATCCGGGCGATCCGGGCGCCGTCCGCGGCCACCGCCGCGACCAGGCCGATCAGCACGGCGGCCAGGACGGCCGTGCTCACGATCGTGAGCGCACCCGCGCCGGTGAGCAGGAGCCCGAGGTGCCACAGGACGGCAGCCATCGCGAGGGCACCATCCCGGATATCTGGCACGGCCGCCGTCTCCCGTTCTCCGCGAGGCCTCGCACGGGGCAATCGCCCTCAGGCTACGCCAGCGCGGGGCCCGGCGGGACGCCACCGGACCGCCCAGTTCCGGCCGTAGCTGACCAGTCCCGGCCGTACCGGGCAGTTCGAGCTTTAGCCGGCCAGCTCCCCGACGGCGGCGAGGAGGCGATCCACGTCGGAACGGTCGTTATAGTGCACGAGCCCCGCGCGCACGGCGCCGCCCGAATCGCGGATACCCAGCGCCCAGGTGAGCTCCCAGGCGTAGTTGTGGCCGTTCCAGACGTTCACGTGGCGGCGGGCCAGATGCGCCGCGACCTCCGCTGGCGTGTGGCCCGCCACGTTGAAGTAGGCGGTCGCGGTGCGGCTCGCGGCCTTTCCGTAGGTGGTCACGTGCTCCATCGCGTCCAGCGCGCCGAGCATGTCGGCGAACAGCCGTCTCTCGTAGTCCTGGACGGCCGCCATCGACGAGAGGACCTGCTCGCGGCGGGTCCCCGCCGCCTCCCCGCCGAGGCTGGCCAGGTGGTCCACGGCGGCCGTCACGCCGGCCAGGTCCGCGTAGGCGGGAGTGCCCAGCTCGAAACGTTCGGGCACGCTATCCGGCGAGGAGGCGAGCTTGTCCGGGCGGAGGGTCTCCAGCAAGGCGGGATCGGCGATGACCGTCCCGATGTGCGGGCCGGACCACTTGTAGGCGCTGGTCGCGTAGAAGTCGGCCCCGAGGGCGCGGACGTCGACCGGGGTGTGCGGGGTGGCGTGCACACCGTCGACGTAGGTCAGAGCGCCGACGGCGTGGGCGCGGGCGGTGATCGCCGCGACGTCCGGCCGCGTGCCGAGGATGTTGCTCGCCGCCGTGACCGCCACCAGCCGGGTCCGTTCTGACAGCAGCCCGCCGTACTGCGCGACGGGCAGCTCCCCCGTAGATATGTCGACTTCAGCCCACCGCACCCTGGCTTCGGCCCGGGCGGCGGCCTGAACCCACGGGCGCACGTTCGCGTCGTGATCCAGGCGGGAGACCACGATCTCGTCGCCGGGCCACCACGTGTCCGACAAGGCGGCGGCCAGCCGGTAGGTGAGCGTGGTCATGTTCGGGCCGAGGATGACGCCGTCCGGGCGGCCGCCCACGAGATCGGCGACGGCCCGGCGACAGCCGGTCACGATGGTGCTGGCCCGCTCGCTGGCCGGGAAGGCGCCGCCCGAGTTGCCGATTCCGGCCCGGGCCGCGGCGGCGATGGTGTCGATGACTATCTCGGGCACCTGCGTTCCGGCGGCGCCGTCCAGGTAGGCGTATCCGTCGCGGAGCGCGGGGTAGGCGGCGCGAACCGCTTCTGCGTCAAAGGCCACGCGGCCCATGCTGCCACCTTTGGGCGGGAACCCATGAGATGCCATTCGGCTCACCGGGCCAGAAACGCACAGAAGGCGCTTAGCAGAGGGAACGCCGCGCCACCCCGGACCTTGCCCGGGCTTCGCCGCTGCGAAGCGCGTACGCTATGCACGGGCCGGGTGCTGCGCGCAGGGGCCAGGCGCTGCGCGAGGCAAAGGAGCAGGCCACCGCCGGAACGGCCGTCAGGGAAAGGGCACGGCGTGAGAAAGCGTCAGCAGGTCAGCCAGGAGGCGCTGCGGAACCACGCGGCGGATGTCGCGCTCGCCGCCAAGTTCGACGAGTTGCTGGCGGCCGCCCGTCAGGCCGACCTGGAATTCCGCCGGGCCGAGGTAAGTTCCGCCACCCCCCTGACCGAACGGAGACGGCTGGCGGTCAACCTGGATGCGGCGCTGACCGAGGTGATGCGCTCGGCCTTCGCCGCCCAGCGGGCCGCGATCGGCCCCCGCGGCTACGACGACCGGATTTTCCGGCGCAAGGCGATGGCGCGGCCGGACGTGCACGCTCTCACGGCCGAGGCCGAGCGACTGCTGACGCTCCGGGAAAGCCACCGGCTCAACGGCATTCCCCCGGCGCCGCTGCAGCCCGCCGTATAGCCGCACGCACGAACGTCGCCCACGACCGTATCAACGGCGCGCCGGGACGCTCTTCTTAAGCGGGACGGCAACTTACCGGCGACACGCTGACCGACCAGCGGTGAAGCCAAATGAGGCGCGGACGCCGCGGTACCGGCCTACAGTCGTACGCGGCAGGGAACGGGCGGCCGCCCCGCTAACTGAACAGAGCCCGTATCCGGGTAGCCAGCCACCCGGGCCGGAGCCGCCAACCTGCGGTCCGACCTAGGCGTCTAACTATTCGAACCCGCAGCGCCCGGGGGACGTTTTGAATAGGTGTCGGCGGGCAGTCCACGGCGGGCGGCCCGTCCGCTCGCCGACTGCGGCCCATGAGCCGGTGGCGAGAAGTCGCGATCGGCCAGCCCGGGGGGACCCCGACCGGCCACGACGGTGCCGGAGCGGGCCCGGCGGGGTGCAGTTGCACCCAATGGACCAGACCAATTCGGGCGTCTCGCTTGCACGGTGCGGCACCCGGTAGGACAGTTGGTCTAGAGCAGTTGGTCTAGGCCACTGAGATGGCGAGGCGGCCCCAAGCCACCGCGCCAGGCCCGGCGGAAGGCCTATTGGCCAGCCACCGGGTGTAGTCAGAAAATGCCATAGCGGATAGCCCGCCGGAAGCTGCAAAAAGCTCCCGGAAAAACGGTCAGAATGAGCCATGTTGCAGTCCGCACTTGCTGCGGCACACTAACATATGATCGAGAACACGCACTATAAGAAGCTCGCGAGGAGGCACGACATGTGCCAACACACGCCAAGGTGTCCGGAGGCGTCAGCGCCGGACCGTGAGGCGGCCCGAACACTGGCCAGTCACCCCGATCAGGGCTGGAGCCTGCTCTGCAACGGGATCGTTATATTCGAAGACACCGGTGAACTACTGCCGGGCGGCGCCACGATCGCCCCGCACCGGCCAACTGATCTGGTGTTCTATCCGACGAGCGTGATCTCACAGCCGGGACACGCCCCCGCCGCCTAAAAGCCCGGCAGGAACGTTTTTCAGCGGACAGCGAAATGCCCCTCGGGAGCATTACGCACCGCAGACGGGACACTCGTCCCAGGGGATGATTACGAAACAGCAACACCCATTAAAGCGTCAACGGTCAAATTGTTATCTAGCGGTGAATCCCGAGTACCGGCTTCCTATCCAGTCGGCTACGGCCACTCTTTGATGGCTCTTCGCGCTCATTCGGATGGCACCGCCGTGACTCTCAGCGCACCAGCGGCACGACCTCACTGAGCCAGCCGGTGAACGCCTCCGCCACCGCCGCGGGATGCCGCGACAGCGCGTGGGATTCACCTTTCAGGACCACCACCCAGAACGGCGTCTTCGGGATCGGGGATGCCGAACGGATCCCTGTCCCCGTTCACGACAAGAACGCGGGCGCCTCCGTCCGCGGCCGCGCGCAACTCCGCGGCGCGGGTCGGCGGATTACTGGATCGGGCGCTGCTGGCGGCCGCGCGCAACTCCGCGGCTGGGGCAGGCGGATCAGCCGTACTGGCGCTGCCGGCCGCGCGCAACCCCGCAGCGCGGGCAGGCGGATCAGCGGTACTGGTGCTGCCGGCGGGCCCGCGGCGTCCCGGCGGACGGAGCGGGAACGCCAGCGCGATGACTCCCCTGGCCCCCACCGCCGCCGCCGTGCGGCAGGCCACCCGCGCACCATTGCTCCGGCCGCCGACGATCAGCGGAGTGCCCGGGCTCAGCGGCACCTCCTCCAGCCCGGACCACGGCCCGGACCACGGTCTGCCGCGCAGGAAGGCGATGATCTCCCGCCACGCCTCGTCCTGGCGGGCGGGCGAACCGGGTGCCCTGGCCCCTCTGATCCGGTACGGCTGGGTGACGAGCGCCGTTACACCGCCTGCCCGGAGCGCAGCGTCCCGGACGGCCAGCAGGTCGGGCGCATTGACCGAGCCCCCGGCCCCGTGCGTGAGCACGAGGAGGAACGACGGGGGCCCGGAGGCGCTGGGCCCGCTCGGCACCGCCAGTTCAGCCCGCGCCGGGCCGTGGCTGGTCCCGATGTCCACGCCGGTACCGGTCAGACGTTCAGCATCTTCTTCAGGAACTCGCCCGTGTAGCTGTCCTCGACCATCGCCACCTGCTCCGGCGTTCCGGTCGCGATAACCGTCCCGCCGCCCGAACCGCCCTCCGGCCCGAGGTCGATGACCCAGTCCGCCGTCTTGATCACGTCAAGGTTGTGCTCGATGACGATGACCGTGTTCCCGGTGTCGACCAGCCGGCCGAGGACGCCGAGGAGCTTGCGGATGTCCTCGAAGTGCAGCCCGGTGGTGGGCTCGTCCAGCACGTAGATGGTCCGCCCGGTGGCTCGCCGCTGCAGCTCCGAGGCCAGCTTCACGCGCTGCGCCTCACCGCCGGACAGCGTGGGCGCGGGCTGGCCCAGGCGGACATAGCCCAGCCCGACGTCGACCAGGGTCTTAAGGTGCCGGTGGATGGCCGGGACGGGCTCGAAGAACTCGGCGGCCTCCTCGATCGGCATGTCCAGCACCTCGGCGATCGTCTTGCCCTTGTAGTGCACCTGCAGGGTGTCGGTGTTGTACCGCGCACCGTGGCAGACCTCGCACGGCACGTAGACGTCCGGCAGGAACTGCATCTCGATCTTGATGGTGCCGTCACCGGAGCACGCCTCGCACCGGCCGCCCTTGACGTTGAAGGAGAACCGGCCCGGCTGGTAGCCGCGGATCTTCGCCTCGGTGGTCTGCGCGAACAGCTTGCGCACGTGGTCGAAGACACCCGTGTAGGTGGCGGGATTCGACCGCGGGGTCCGCCCGATCGGCCCCTGGTCGACGTGCACCACCTTGTCCAGCTGCTTCATCCCGGTGATCCGGGTGTGCTTGCCGGGTACGGTCCGCGCGCCGTTCAGCTCCTTGGCCAGCGCGTTGTACAGGATCTCGTTGATCAGGGTCGACTTGCCTGAGCCGGACACCCCGGTGACCGCCACCAGGCAGCCGAGCGGGAACGCCACGTCCACGTTCCGCAGGTTGTGCTCGCTCGCGCCCTTGACCACGACCTCGCGGCTCTTCGACGGCGACCGGCGAATCTCCGGCACGGGGATCGACGCGCGCCCGGACAGGTACGCCCCGGTCAGCGACTTCTCACTGGTGAGCAGATCCTGAACCGGCCCGGACACGACCACCCAGCCGCCGTGCTCGCCTGCCCCGGGGCCGATGTCGACCACCCAGTCGGCGGCGCGGATGGTGTCCTCGTCATGCTCCACGACGATCAGCGTGTTGCCCAGGTCGCGCAGCCGCGTCAGCGTCTCCAGCAGCCGGTTGTTGTCCCGCTGGTGCAGGCCGATCGACGGCTCATCCAGCACGTACAGCACGCCGACCAGCCCGGACCCGATCTGGGTGGCGAGCCGGATCCGCTGTGCCTCTCCCCCGGCCAGCGTCGCCGACGCCCGGTTCAGGCTGAGGTAGTCGAGGCCCACGTCGAGCAGGAATCCGAGCCGGGCGTTGACCTCCTTCAGGATCTGGGCCGCGATCTGCCGGTCCCGTTCGGAAAGATTGATGTCGAGCATGAGCTTGGCCATCTCGCCGATGGGCAGAGCGCAGGTGTCCGCGATCGACCGGTCGTCGATGGTGACCGCCAGCGCGATCGGCTTCAGCCGGCTTCCCCGGCACGAGGGACACGGCACCTCGCGCATGTACCCGGCGAACTTCTCCCGGCTGGAGTCGCTCTCCGCCTCGGAGTGCCGCCGCTCAACGTAGGGGATCACGCCCTCGAACGCCGTGTAGTACGAGCGCTCCCGGCCGTACCGGTTCCGGTACCGCACGTGCACCTGATGGTCGAACCCGTTGAGCAGGGCATTGCGCGCCCGGGCCGGCAGTCCCTCCCACGGCGTGTCCAGGCTGAAGCCCAGCGCGTCCCCGAGCGCCTCGACCAGGCGGGCGAAGTAGTCGCTGACGTGCCCGCCGCTCCACGGCGCGAGCGCACCCTCGGCCAGCGTCATCGCCGGGTCCGGGACGATCAGCTCCGGGTCGACTTCCATCCGGGTGCCGAGGCCGGTGCAATCCGGGCAGGCACCCCACGGAGAGTTGAACGAGAACGAGCGCGGCTCCAGCTCGTCGAACGACAGGTCGTCGTACAGGCAGGCCAGGTGCTCCGAATACATCCGCTCGCGGTGCGGGTCGTTGTCGGGCAGGTCCACGAATTCGAGCACGACGACCCCGCCGGACAAGCCAAGCGCGGTCTCCACCGAGTCGGTCAGCCGGCGCCGCGCGGTGTCCTTGACCGCGAGCCGGTCCACGATGACCTCGATGTCGTGCTTCTCGTATTTCTTCAGCTTCGGCAGTTCGGAGCCGGAGCCGGTGGCGCTGTCGAGGCGGGTGACCTGACCGTCGACGCGGGCCCGCGAGTAGCCCTTGGTCTGCAACTCCCGGAGCAGGTCCGCGTACTCGCCCTTGCGGCCGCGGACGACCGGGGCCAGCACCTGGAACCGGGTTCCCTCCGCCAGCTCCAGTACACGGTCGACGATCTGCTGCGGGCTCTGCCGCGCGATCGGGCGGCCGCAGATCGGGCAGTGCGGCTTACCCACCCGCGCGTATAGCAGCCGCATGTAATCGTAGATCTCCGTGATCGTCCCGACCGTCGATCGCGGGTTGCGGCTGGCCGCCTTCTGGTCGATCGACACGGCCGGGGACAGCCCGTCGATGAAGTCGACGTCGGGCTTGTCCATCTGGCCCAGGAACTGGCGCGCGTACGCCGACAGCGACTCCACGTAGCGGCGCTGGCCCTCGGCGAAGATCGTGTCGAAAGCGAGGCTCGACTTCCCGGACCCGGACAGCCCGGTGAACACGATCAAGGCATCCCGTGGCAGGTCAATCGAGATGTCCTTGAGGTTGTGCTCGCGTGCGCCGCGAACGACAAGTCGGTCAGCCACTGGGCTCTCTGCTCTCCTGCTTGCTCGGCTGGGCTTACTTCGGTGGGCGGATCTACGTTGGTGGGCTGGGCGCAATGGGCCTTGCGGGCTCTGTGTGAACGGTGATGCCAGTGCTACGTCTGCGCAGCTCGTCCGGGGTGGAGATGGCGCCACACCATGCTAGCCAGGGGGTCCGGCAAACCGGGCCGCTTCCGCAGCCGACCTATCCGGTGACCGTTACGGACCCCCAATGATCGTTACGGTCCCGGCCCCAATGACCATTACGGCCCCGCCGCCCGCCAAGCCAGCCTCCGTTCAACACCCGTGCTCACCGGGCCCTTCCCTCCGGGCCCGGTAAATAACCGGTAAATAACTTGCGCACGCACACCATGCCTGTTCCGAACACGGGCAAGGACACGGGACTGCCCGAACTGGACCCGGTGATTCACGCGCAGCCCCGGCTGCGGCTCACCGTCGCGCGCGCACGCCGGTCACCTGCCTTGCCCCCACCCGGGCCGGGCGACGGGCGCTGGAGGACTACACCGCGTCGTTGCGGAACCTCCTCACAATTTCCTCACACGAGGGGCACGCCCGGCCCAGCGCGCCCCACGAACACCCTCCAGACCTGAAATGCTCAGACGAAACAGAACAGAGAAGGAGATCTCTCCTTGACTACTCCCTGTCTTGAAGGACGGGGATTCCAGCCTTCGCAGGCTGGGGTTCCTGTTTCACAGCCGACCGCACCCGGGAGGACCCGGAGTGTCTGACATCGGCTCCGCAGGCATTGCCGGGGTTGCCCCCGGCTACGGCAAGACCTGCCGCCAGGATGTTCTTGGCCGCGTTGATGTCCCGGTCGTGCCGGGTGCGGCAGGACGGGCACCGCCAGGTCCGGGTGTTCAGGCTCAGCGACGCGAGCAGATGCCCGCACGCCGAGCACGTCTTGCTGGAGGGGTACCAGCGGCCGGTCACGATCAGGTGCCGTCCCGCCCTGGCCGTCTTGTACGCCAGCATCTGGCGGAAGGTGCCGCACCCGCAGTCGGAGATGGCCTTGGCCAGCGACCGGTTGCGGACCATGTTCTTTACGGCCAGGTCTTCGATTACGATCACGTCATGGTCGCGGACCAGCCGGGCCGAGGTGCGGTGCAGGAAATCGGCGCGGGACGCGCGGACCTTCCGGTGCGCGCGGGCGACCTTTGCCCGGGCCTTGGCCCGGTTCGCGGAACCGCGCTGGCAGCGGGCCAGCCTGCGCTGATACCGGGCGAGAGCCTGTGCCCGGCGGGACAGCTTCCGCGGGTTCGCAATCTTCTGCCCGCCGGAGGTGACCGCGAAATCCTTGATACCCAGGTCGATTCCGGCGACGGCACCCGTCGCCGGGAGTTGCTCCGGGTCGGCGACCTCGACGGCGAGGCAGACGTACCAGCGCCCGCACGGGTCCCGGGAGACCGTCACCGTGGTCGGGTTGATCGACGCCGGGTCGATGCCGGGCCAGGACCACGCGAACGCCAGTGGCGTGCCCATCTTGGCCAGGAACAATCGCCCGTCCCGGTACCGGAACCCGGACCGGGCGTATTCCGCGGACTGGCGGCCGTTGCGGGACTTGAACCTCGGGCAGCGGGCCCGCTTGGCGAAGAAGCTGGTGTAGGCGACCTGCTGGTGCCGGATCGCCTGCTGCAACGGGACCGCGGACACCTCGTTCAGCCAGGCCAGGTCCGGGTCGCGCTTCATGGCGGTCAGGTAGGCATTGGTCTGGGAGAAGTTCGTCCGGGCCCGCTCGCCGTGATACCGCTGATCCCGCCAGGCCAGGGTCCGGTTCCACACCACGCGGACACAGCCGAACGTGCGGTTGAGCACGCTGGCCTGCGCCGGTGCGGGGTAGGCCCGGCACTTGTACGCCGTCCTCACACCAACCAAGCTTCTCCGATCGCACCGTTTCGGATAAGCGCGACACGCGGAAGGGGGGAGCGGCGTTTCCTCCCCGGCCTGAAGTCCGGGGTCTCCACGCCGCACTTCTGATGACCGAGTCCTCATCCACCAGGCCCGCAACCACTCCGCCGCCCGGGACGTTCCGCCTCGATCCCGATCGCGCCACCATCCGGGTCGACGGAAAGGGCATGCTCGGACTGATCCCCGTGCACGGCACGATGCGGCTCGTCTCAGGCGAGGTGACCATCGCCGACGATCCCGGACGGTCCAGCGTACGGGCGGTCATCGACGCGGCGAGCTATTCGTCCGGGAACAGCAAGCGCGACACGGACGTCACCTCTTCCAACCTGCTCGACGCGCAGGCCTACCCCGAGATCACGTTCAGCGGCGAGGGGGCGCGGGCACAGGGAGGCGGCTGGGTCGTCCCCGGCACGGTGACCGCGCACGGCGTGTCAGTGCCGACCGGACTGACCATCGACGACGTCCGCACCGAGGGCGGCGCCATCCGGTTCCACGCCGGCGCCACGCTGGATCGCACCCAGTTCGGCGTAACGAAGATGAAGGCCATGGCCGCCCGCACGGTCAACGTGATCATCGACGCGGTCGCCGTTCCCGCGTGACACCCGCCCCGCCGGGGGCGGGGACAGCCGGGAGCACCGGTCAGCGCCGTAGGGTGAACTGTGTATGACCGGAGGTATCGCCAGGAGGCACGGATGGCCCCGACCAGCAATCACGGCAAGATCTGCTACCTGCAGATCCCCGCCACCGACGTCGATACGTCGGCCCGCTTTTACTCGGAGATATTCGGCTGGGGACTGCGCCGGCACGACGATGGGACGCTGGCCTTCGACGACACAGTCGGTGGGGTGAGCGGGATGTGGGTGACAAACCGCAAGCCATGGTTGGGTGAGCCGGGCCTGCTCGTCGACATCATGGTCGACAACGCCGAGGAGACCCTGGCCGCGATCGTCGCGCACGGCGGCGAGATCGTGCGGCCAATCGGCTGGGAGGCGCCCGAGATCACCGCGGTGTTCCGGGATTTGGCCGGCAATCTGCTCGGCATTTACCAGGAACCGGCCCAGTGAGCGGGTTCCGGCGGCCCCAGTGAGCGGGTTCCGGCGGCCCCGGGGAGCGGGTCCCCGGTGAGCGGGTCCCCGGTGAGCGGGTCCCCGGTGAGCGGGTCCCCGGTGAGCCGGTCCCCGGTGAGCCGGTCCCCCCGGGTGGCCCGGTGAGCGAGGAGCCCTCGGTATTCCGGCCGGGGGCGGTCAGCTATCTGCGCATTCCGGCGCCGGACCCCGGACGGCTGGCCAACTTCTACCGGGGCACGTTCGGCTGGATTATCCGCGGTGATCCCGGCGAGCCGAGTTTCACGGCCGGAAGCGGGCACGTGATCGGCCACTTCATGCCGGACCTGCCCGTCGGCGGGGACGCCGGCGTACGGCCGTACATCTACGTGGAACACATCGATGAGAGCCTCGGCCGGGTCACGGCGCACGGCGGGGAGGTCACGGTGCCGCCGTACCCGGAGGGCGATCTGTGGGTGGCATTGTTCCGCGATCCGGCGGGGAACATCATCGGCGTATGGCAGCAAGGTGCCCGATCGTAATCAACTGATTGCGATTGGCGTTCATCGACACCAAGCGGCCGGGGTCTGCGGCCCGTACGATGGCCACGTGACCTACACCGGGAACGTGAAAGTCGGCGGGCCGCCGGACACCCGTGAGATCGATGGCCTCACGATCACGAAGCTGGCCGTCGGCCCGATGGACAACAACGCCTACCTGCTGCGCGACGTGGCGACGGGCGAGGGCGTGCTCATCGACGCGGCGAACGAGGCGGACCGGCTGATCGAGATGATCGGCGGCACGCCCATCACCTGGATCGTGACCACGCACCGGCACTACGATCACTGGCAGGCCCTGGCCGAGGTCCAGCAGGCCACCGGCGCGGTGATCGTCGCCCACACCGAGGACGCGGGCGAACTGCCCATCCCCGTGGACGACGACATCACCGACGGGGACATCCTGCGGTTCGGTGACGCGGCCGTGTCCGTCATCAACCTGCGCGGGCACACCCTGGGCAGCGTCGCGCTCTGCTATGACGCCGGGGGCCGGCTGGCCGGGTCGCCGCACCTGTTCACCGGCGACTCGCTGTTCCCGGGCGGCCCGGGCAAGACGACGAACCCGAAGGACTTCACGTCGCTGATGGATGACCTGGAGGAGCGGGTGTTCGGGCCGCTGCCGGACCCGACCTGGGTGTACCCCGGCCACGGTAACGACACCACCCTCGGCGCGGAGCGCCCCCACCTGGCCGAATGGCGTGCCCGCGGCTGGTGATCCCCAGACCGGCTACGGCGGCGCGATCACTTCTATCGCCTGTTGGGTTGTCATGTGAGAAGGGCATGTAGGCGGGGTCAACGCTAGCCCTGCCGATGGGGTGGCGGAGGAGGGGCGGATGAGTCCAGCGGAGGGCCAGCGACGCGACGCCTTCCCCCCCGGTTTCCTGTGGGGTGCGGCAACCGCCGCCTACCAGATCGAGGGCGCGCCCGCCGAGGACGGGAAGGGCCGGTCCATCTGGGACACGTTCAGCCACCAGCCCGGGCGGACCGCGCACGGCGACACCGGGGACATCGCGTGCGACGACTACCACCGGGTCGACGAGGACATCGCCCTGGTGGCCGGGCTGAACGCCGGCGCCTACCGGTTCTCCATCTCCTGGCCGCGCATCCAGCCGGACGGCCGGGGCAGCGCGAAACCGGCCGGCCTGGCGCATTACAGCAGGCTCGTGGACACGCTGCTGGAGCGCGGGATCACGCCCATGGTGACGCTCTACCACTGGGACCTGCCGCAAGCGCTCCAGGACAAGGGCGGCTGGGCGGCCCGCCACACCGCCGAACTGTTCGCCGACTACGCCGGGATCGTGGCCGGCGCCCTGGGCGACCGGGTGGACCGCTGGATCACGATCAACGAGCCATGGGTGATCGCGAACATGGGCTACCGGTGGGGCCGGCACGCGCCCGGAATCCGGGACGAGCGGCAGGCCGTGGCCACCACCCACCACCTGCTGCTGGCGCACGGCCGCGCCGCCGCCGCCGTCCGGGCCGCCACCCCGGCTGGTACCGGCCCGGCGCGCACGGAGGTCGGCATCACGCTCAACATGACGCACGTCTACCCGGCCGACCCGGCCCACGCCGGGGACCGCGAACTGGCCGCCGACATCGACGCCGAGATCAACGGGGTCTTCCTCAGTCCCCTGATCGACGGGTCGTACCCGGCGCGCCTCGGCACCGGTCACGTCCCCGGGCCGCAGATCGTCCGGGACGGGGACTTCGCCACGATCCAGGCGCCCATCGACTTTCTGGGCGTGAACTTCTACTTCCCGCACATCGCCGCCATCCGCGAGGACGGAATCTTCCGCCGCGGCGACACCCCGATGGGACGGGGGTATGCCGTGTTCGTCCGGCCGGACCACTTGCCGGTCACCGCCATGGACTGGATCGTCCAACCTGACGGCCTGTATGACCTGCTGATCCGGCTCCGTGACGACGCGCCCGGGCTGCCCCTGTACGTCACCGAGAACGGCGCGGCCGGTGACGACTACGTCAACCCGGACGGCACCATTGAGGACACCGAACGGATCGACTACCTGCGTGGTCATCTGCGGGCGGCCCATCGCGCGCTCACCGCAGGCACCGACCTGCGTGGGTACTTCGCCTGGTCGCTGATGGACAACTTCGAGTGGGCGCACGGGTATTCGAAGCGGTTCGGTCTGATCTTCGTCGACTACGGCACGCAGCTGCGGATCCCGAAGCGGAGCGCCGGATGGTTCGCCGACGTCGCCGGGAACAACTCGATTCCGGCGGACTAAGACGTGCGTCAGCCAGGCCCGTACCGGGTGGTGATCGCGCCGGACAAATTCAAGGGCTCGCTGTCCGCGCCCCAGGTAGCCGCCCACCTGGCGAGGGGGCTCGCGGAGGCGGTTCCGGGCGTGCGAACCGACGAGGTGCCGGTGGCCGACGGCGGGGACGGGACCGTGGACGCGGCGGTGGCGGCCGGTTATCAGCGTATTGACGTGCTGGTCAGCGGGCCCACCGGGGAACCGGTCACGGCGGCGTTCGCGATCCGCGGCGACGTGGCGGTCGTCGAGGCGGCGCAGGCTTGCGGGCTCAGCCGACTGCCCGGTGGCCGCCTCCGGCCACTGACCGCGACGAGTTACGGGGTCGGCGAGCTCATCGCCGCCGCCGCCGACGCGGGCGCCCGGCACATCGTGCTGGGCCTGGGCGGCAGCGCCACCACCGACGGCGGCGCGGGACTGATCGCGGCCCTGGGCGGCCGGCTGCTGGGCGCGGACGGCGGGCCGGTCGCGTCCGGGGGCGCCGCGCTGGCCGGGCTGCGCGGGCTCGACCCGGCCGGCCTGCGGGACCTGTCCGGGGTGGACGTGCTGCTGGCCAGCGACGTGGACAATCCCCTGCTCGGCCCCGACGGGGCAGCGGCGATCTACGGCCCGCAGAAGGGCGCGGCCGCGGAGGACATTCCGGTCCTGGAGGAGGGCCTGGCGCGGTGGGCCGACCTGGCCGAGACGGCGCTGGGTGAGGGCCTCCGGAACCGGCCGGGCGCAGGCGCAATGAGCCCCAGCGTCCGGGACTGGCCGGGCGGCGCAGCCGCGCGGAGTCCCAGGGTGCGGGAGTGGGCCGGGGCGGGCGCGGCAGGCGGTCTCGGTTTCGCGGCGCTGGCCTTCCTGGGCGCGCGGATGCAGCCGGGCATCGAGGTAGTGCTGGAGCTGGTGTCTTTTGCCGAGCGGGCGGCGGGCGCCAGCCTGGTGATCACGGGCGAGGGATCGCTGGACGCGCAGACGCTGCGCGGCAAGGCCCCGGCCGGCGTCGCCCGGGCCACCCGGGCGGTGTCGCCGGGGACGCCGGTGGTGGCCGTGGCCGGCGCCTGTTCCCTCGGCCCCGCGGCCCTGGAGCGCGCCGGGATCGCCGCCGCGTACGCGCTCGCCGACCTCGAGCCTGACCGGTCGTCCAGCATGGCCAACGCCGGCCCGTTGCTGGAAAAGCTCGCCGCCCAGCTCGCCGCCGACTGGCTCCCGCCACGCACGTGAGCGGAGTGCCGGAGATGGCCCGTGCGCCCGGCCGGGGCCTATCCGTCCGGGGTCGAGGGCGCGGCGGTCGTGAGACGGCGGTAGGTGGCCAGCGCGGCGTCGATCGCGGCGCCCTTCGAGGGGAGCGCCTGGGCCCGCTCGCGCGCGGCGGCCGCCAGGTGCCGGGCGAGCGCGGGGTCGGTGAGCACCCGGCGGATCGCCGCGGCCAGCGCGTCCGCGTCGCCGGGCGGGACGAGCAGCGCGGCGTCCTCGCCGGTCAGGTCCGGGATGCCACCGGCCCGGCTGGCCACGATTGGGCACCCGGCGGCCAGTGCCTCCTGCAGGATGAGCGGCTGGCCCTCCCACCGGCTGGGCAGGACGAATACGCCGGCCGCGGCGAGCAGGACGGGTACGTCCGGGCGCGGGCCGAGGAAGCGGACTTCCGGGCCGAGCGGCGCGGCGCGCTCGGCCAGCGATTCGGCCAGCGGACCGGACCCGGCGATGGCGAGCAGGGGCACCGGGTCGAGGTCTGTCCACTGCCGCGCGGCGTCGATCAGGCTGGCGAAGTCCTTCTGCTCGGCGAGCCGTCCCACGGCCAGGACGATGGGCCGCCCGGTGCCGCCAGTTAGCTCCTTCCGGACCGCATCGGCTTCGTCGGCGCCGGAGCCGCCGGCGTCGCCAAGGGGACCGGTCTCGGCGGGACCGCCATCAGCGGAGGAGCCCAACCCGGCGGGAAGCCCGCCGCCAGCCGACGAGCCCGGCCCGGCGAGACGACCGACGTCAGCGGAGATGCCCGGCTCGGCGGAAGGACCGCCGCCAGCGGAAGGACCGCCGCCAGCCGAGGGACGACCGCCGGCGGGATGACCGCCCCCGGGCACCCTGCCCGGGCCCACGGTGGGCGACGGTACCAGCGCGCGGCCGACGTCGCGTGCCCCGGCCCGGCGCATCCGCTCCTCCAGGTCGGCCGAGACGCACAGCACGGTGGCCGCGCCCCGCGCGACCACCTGTCCCAGCGCCCGGTAGATTGCGCCGGTCACCCCGGCCGAGGGCGGCGCGTTGTGCACGGTGACCACCAGCGGCGGCCGCCGGGCGGGCGGGATGAACGCCAGCGCGATCGCGGTCAGCGCACCGGCCCGCAGCCCATGCGCGTGCACCGTGTCCGCACCGGAGCGGGTGATCAGCTGGCGGAGCCGCAGCGCGGCCCACCCGTCACGCGGGCGGGGCCGGTCAGTGAACTCAACGGTCCGGACCACCACACCTGGACCGAACGGGAATGCGCGCTGCGTCTCCCCCGGTGCGAAGACCTCAGCCTGCAGGCCACGGGCGGCGCATCCGGCCGCCAGCATCTGCACGTGCCGTCCGGTGCCGCCGGCCGCGGTGCCGAGCACGAACGCCACCTTCACCAAACCTCCAGCGCGGAAGCCCCGGCGTTCAGGCCGGGGAGGAAGCACGTACGGCGCGCCTCCCGTGGTTTTGCGGTCATCCGGCCCCATGTCCCGGCCTCTCATGCTGCGGCCTGCGGGCGCGGAGCGCGGAGCCGGCTGAGCAGGCGGCCGGTCGCGGCGCGGAGGTCCCCGCCGTCGGCGAGCAGCGTCACGCCGAGGAACACCAGCGCGGCCACGGCACTCGTCAGTATCGTGACGGCCGCGTTGGGCAGGAAACCGTGCACCGGCAGGGCTGCCGACACTCCTGCGCCCGCCGCCGCCCCGGCCAGGCCACCGGCCAGACCGGCGAGCGTGGCGCGCGGAACACCCCGCAGCGCGGCACGCCCGAGCGCGCGGCCCACGGTGGCCGTGAGCGCGATCCCGGCCACGGTCAGGCCGATCGTGGTGCCCAGGCCGAGCGCGGGAACGACCCAGGACCGCGGTACGACCGGGATGATGGCGACGTCGGCCACGATGACCAGCAGCCAGCCCCCGGCGACCGCGGCGGCCGTCATCCGGCTGCGCCCGGCGGCGAACATCACCCGGGACAGGTTCGCGGTCAGCCCGTAGCCGACCAGGCCCGGGGCGAACAGGGCGAGCGCGGCGGCGAGCTGGCTGGACTGCGCGACGTCGTGGGTGGCGAACACGCGCGCGAGCGGCATGCACGCGCCGGCCAGTACCGCGGCCCCCAGCCAGGACATGAGCATGACCGCGCGGCTGGCGGCGGCGCTGGTGGCGACGAATTCCGCCCGGGCGGCCGGGCTGCTGTCGCTGGCCCGCGCGGACAGGACCGGGAACGCGCTGGTGGCCACGGGAACCGCGAGTCCCGCGTAGACGATGAAGAAGACCTGCCAGCCGTAGCTGTACAGGACGAGCGCGCCGCTCGCGCCGTGGCCGTTGGCCAGCACAATCGCCGCGATCGTCGATAGGTCCTGGGCGATGAGCGTGATCACGCCCACCATGGCCAGCCCGCGCACGCGCGCCGCAACGCCGTCCGGGAAGCGCAGCGCAGGCCGTAGCCCGAGCCGGAGCCGCCCCACCGGAACGCCCGCGGTGAGGGCGAGCGCCGCCACCCCCGCGGTGGTGCCCAGCGCGAGGGTCAGTTCCGCGCTGGACGGCAGCGCGCCGGGCCGGTTCTGGTAACCATGTCCGAGGGCCTGGAAGCCGATGTACGCGCCCGCCACCACGACGCTGGACAGGATGGGCGCGAGCGCCGGGGCGGTGAAACGGCGGTGCGACTGGAGGATCCCGTAGAGCACGACCGCGAGGCCGTACAGCGGGATCTGCGGCGCGAACGCGACCAGCATCCGCGCGCTGAGCGCCAGCGTGGCCGCGTGCCCGCAGCCGCGGGCGGCCGGGATGAGCAGTGTGGTCAGCGGGCCGGCCACCAGCGCGATCACCACGGCGGCCGGCACCAGCAGCAGCATCGTCCAGGTCAGCAGGGCCGACGCGATCCGCTGGGCATCCGCCGGGCCGTCGTTCGTCCCGTCCGCGGCCCGCGCCGCCGGGCCGGCCAGAACCGGGACCACCGCGCTGGTCAGCGCGCCGCCGAGCACGATGTCGTAAATGATGTTCGGTACCTGGTTGGCGGTCGTGTAGGCGGTGCCGACACAGCTGGCCCCGACGGTGTGGGCGAACACGAGCTGGCGCCCGAAACCGATGACGCCGGACACCACGGTGAGCACCCCGATGACCGCGGCGGCCCGGCCGATCCCCCTACCAGGCTGCCGAGCTGACCCCCGCTCGGCCACCGGCGTGGTCACGGGGAGGGCGGCGCAGCCATGGCGTTGTGCTCGGGGGCCTCGTGGGTCGCCGGGCCCGACCCGCGCTCCGCGGGAACGGCCACGTCCGGAACAGCAGACCGGGTGGGGGTGGCTGAATTGACGGCGTGGGCGGGGCGGCGGCCGAGCATGTCCAGCCAGTGCAGCGGCGGCGTCCGCTGAATGACCTTGGTGAAACTCACGACCTCACTCGCCGCGTTCAGGCCGGTAACGCCGGCCAGGATGGCGATCCGGCTCCGGCGGGACAGGCTGCCGGCCGCGGCCGCGCCGAGCAGCGCGCCCAGGGCGTTGGCGCCGGCGTCCCCCAGCATGGCCCGCTCACCCAGGTCCTCCGGGAGCAGCGCCACAGCCGCCCCGACCGGCGCCGCGACGGCGGCCCCAGCCCGTTCAGCGGACCACGAACGGCCAGCGGGACCCGGGGCGAGCTGGCTGATCCCGAGCGGGACACCGGCGGCCAGGGCGACCTTGAGAGCCCGGCCCGGCCGCAGGTCGAACAGGTTCATCAGGTTCGCCGATCCGGCGACCAGAGCCGCGTTGATCGCGACGTCCACGGCCGGTCCCCCGTTCAGCACGGCGGCCGCGACCCCGGTCGCACCGATGCCGCCGATCTTCACCGCCCCGGTCGTGACCTGGCCGTGCACCAGGGTGCCGAGGTGGCCGCGGAACCCACGCCGGTCCCCCGATCCGGCGATGTCGTCGTAACCGCCGAACGCGGCAGCTCCGGTCGCGGCGACCACCAGCGCCGCCCGGGACCGGGCCGGAACCCGGGGGGCGGCCGCAGCCGCGATCGCGCCGGCGATCGCGGCCGCCGGGCCTTCCAGCAGGGTGACCGGCTCACCTCGGTGGTTCGTCCGCGTCCACCGTTCCGCACCGCTCGGTGGGTTGCGGGTGAGGGCCGTGTACGCGGCCCGCGCGGTCGCCGCCGCGATGACCGCCGTGACGGCCGGGGCCACAGCGCGCCGGGCGTTGGCCATTACTTCTTTCCCTTCGCGGAAGTGGTGGTCTTGGTGCTGGCGGACGGCGACACACTCGGCATGGGCGCCGGGCTGGGCCCAGCCGAGTTCGCGTCCGACTGGGTACCGTAGCTGCCCGGCTTGTGCCCATTCAGCTGCTGTTGGAGCGCCTGAACGACGACGATCTGGCCGGTAACCTGGTCCGCGTTGTCCACGGTGGACGCGCTGTTCGCGGCCCCGCTGGACCGCACGGCCGAGATGGCGCTGCCCTGGCCTGACCCGCTGGACGGCCCGGCCACCACGGTGGCCTCGCTGCCCGTGCCGAACTCCTGCGCCAGCGAGACGATCGCCTGGTTGGCCGGGTCGGAGTTGCCGTCTGCCGGGGCGCTGGAGGGGGTCACGATGACGGCGAGCGTCGCGCCCTGGGCGGGCTGGCCGGTGACCGTGATGAACTGGCCGGCCGAGTAGCTCGACAGGATCGTCTGGCCGGCCTCGCTGTCCCCCACATGGCTGCCGGACCCGCCGGACCCGCTCGAGCCGCTGGACGACGAACCCGACGACACCAGCGCGCTGGCCAGGACCTGCGCCGCCTGCTGCTGCGGGGTCCCGTTGGCCAGGGTCAGGCCCGACGGGACCATCCGCTGGGTGAGCTGGTCAAGCAGGCTCAGATTGCTGGCGCTGGTGTCGGCGAACCTGGCCGACAGGGCGACCTGCCCGCTGACTGTCGCGCCCGCGTCGCCGAGGGCGGTCGTGATGCCGTTGACGACGCCTGCCGGCGCACCCGGAGCGGTGATGACGACGGCGCGCTGGCCGTCGAGCAGGTGCGCCAGCAGGACCGGCTCGGCCGCCTGCGCGAACGCGCGGTCCTCGTTGACCTCCTGCTGGAGCGCGCTGTTCTCAGCGTCGGCCGCGTTCAGCTTCCCGCTCAGCGCGCTGGAGGTGCGGTCGAGCGCGCTGAGCGCGGCGCCGCGCAGCTCGGTCGAGCCCAGCACGATGCCCACGGCGAGAGCCAGGAAAACCGCGACGATGGAGACGAGATGGTACCGAAAATCAATCACTTGAATAGTCCGGTCAGCCAGGAGACGAACGAATGCCACGTTGCGTCGAAGTATCTGATGAGGATGGGCTCGGCGGGCGAGGCGGCCACCGCGACGAGCACGGTTACGGCGGCGGCGAGCGCCAGCACGATCAGGGCCCAGCCGGAGATCCGGCTGCGGTACAGCCGGCTGACGCCCTTGGCGTTGACGATCTTGGTGCCGACCCGGAGCTGGGTCAGGAACGTGCTCGCCATCCCCGACCGGCCCTTGTCCAGGAACTCCTCGAGCGTCCAGTGCGTGCCGACCGCCACGATCAGGCTCGCGCCCTTGCCGTCGGCCAGGAGCAGGGCCACGTCCTCGCTGGTACCGGGGGCCGGGCAGACCGCGGCGGTCAGGCCGAGGTCCTGGATGCGGATCAGGCCCGGCGCGTGCCCGTCGGCGTAGGCGTGCACGATGAGCTCGGCGCCGCAGCGCAGCGTCTCGTCGGTGACCGAGTCCATGTCACCCACGATGGCGTCGGGTACGTAGCCGGCTTCGAGCAGTGCGTCGGCGCCGCCGTCGACGCCGATCATGACCGGCCGGTACTCACGGATATAGGGCCGCAGCGCCGCCAGGTCCTCGCGGTAGTGATAGCCGCGGACCACAACGAGTACGTGGCGGCTGTCCATCACCGTGCGCAGCTCGGGCAGCGCGACCCCGTCGACCAGAAGTTCGTGCTCGCGCTTGAGGAACTCCATGGTGTTCGCGGCGAACGCCTCGATCTGGGTGACGATCCCGGCCCGCGCCTCGGCCATCATCGCGGCGACCGATTCGGCCGTCTGCGGCGTTCCCTTGGCGACGACCTGCTCACCGAGGTAGAGGGTGTCGCCGTCGAGCCGGACCGCCGCACCCTCGTGCACCCGGCTGAACACGTCCGGCCCGACGTCGTCGACGAGCGGGATACCGGCGTCCATCAGCAGCTGCGGGCCAAGGTTCGGGTAGCGCCCGCTCATGCTCACCGCCGCGTTTACCACGGCGACCACCTTCCGGCTGATCAGGGCGTCGGCGGCGACCCGGTCCAGGTCGGTGTGGTCGATGATGGCGATATCGCCGGGGCAGAGCCGCCTGGTGAGGTTCTTCGTCCGACGGTCCAGACGCGCGGTAGCGACCACCCCGGGCGGTTCGTCAGACTTGCCACGGTGGATATTCGGGATCCTTACGGCCGGCACCTTCATCGTTGTTCCATCCTGTCAGAGCCCCCGACCACACGCTGTCATCTCGGCAATTACGGCGTGTTATCGAGTGCGTACAGATCGAACGAGCGGCGGGACTCGCGGTGCTGCTGTCAATAATGCGGTATAGCAGCAAATGCTCCGTCAGCACTGCAGCAAATGGATGATGGCGGAAAGGCCGGTGGCGGAACCGGGACCCGCTGATAGTCCGGAGCGGACGTTGGCAGATGCTGTCCATCAGGAGGAGCCCCGCGCCCCGGCGGCCGCCAGACCGGGATGACCGACGGAGGAACCGGGGATGACTGACGGAGGATGGGAGCGCAGTGATCAACGACAGGGCGACAGCGGGCCCGACGGCCGGCCAGTCCGGCGGCTCAGCGAGCGGCCAGTCCGGCGGCTCAGCGAGCGGCCAGTCGGGCGGCTCAGCGAGCGGCCAGTCCGGCGGGCGGATCAGGCTCACATCGCTGTCACACGGCGCGGGCTGCGCGTGCAAGTTGCCGCTGTCGGCCCTGGATCAGCTGATGGCGACACTCGGCACGGGTGCGGACCGTCCCGGTGGCCTCATGCCCGCGGCGGGCAATCTGCTGGTCGGCGCGGCCGAGGGCGACGACGCCGCCGTCCTGCGCCTGGATGAGGACCGCGCACTGGTGCTCACCACCGACTTTTTCACCCCCATCGTCGACGATCCGCGCGACTGGGGCCGGGTGGCCGCCACCAACGCGATGTCGGACGTCTACGCGATGGGCGGCAAGCCGGTGATCGCCCTCAACCTGACGGCCTGGCCCGGCGAACTCCCGGTCGAGATGCTCGCCGACGTGCTGCGCGGCGGCGCGGAGGCGGCCGCGGCCGCGGGCTGCCTGGTCGTCGGGGGGCACACCATCGACGATCCGGAACCCAAGTACGGTCTGGCCGTGGCCGGGATGGCGGACCCGCGGAGGCTGCTGACCGTGGACCGCGCGCGGGACGGCGACCTGCTCATCCTGACCAAGCCCATCGGCACCGCGGTGGTGGCGACGGCCCACAAGCGCGGCGCGGCGCCCCCGGAGGTACTGGCGGCGGCGGTGACGGCCATGACCACGCTGAACGCGGCGGCCAGCGAGGCGGCCCTGCGCGCCGGGGCCGTGGCGGCGACCGACGTCACCGGCTTCGGGCTGCTGGGCCACCTGCACCGGATGCTGCGCGCGAGCGGCGCGGCCGCCGAAGTCTGGGCCGACCAGGTGCCGCTGCTGCCCGGCGCGGCGGCCCTGGCCGCGGCTGGGTTCATCTCCGGCGGCACCCGCGCCAACACGTCCTACCTGGCGGACGCCGTCGACATCGAGCCGGGCACGGACCCGGCCGCGGCCGTCCTGCTGCACGACGCCCAGACGTCCGGAGGGCTGCTGATCGCGGTCGTCCCGGACGCGGCGGACGGCCTGCGCGACGACCTGCGGGCGCAGGGGGCCGAGGCCGCGGTCGTCGGCACTGTCCAGGCCGGCCCCGCGGGCCCGGCGGGGCCGGCGGGCCGGATCACCGTCCGCGCCACGGGTGGCGCCGGAGTAGTTTCCTGACCCGAACACGGGCACGGGTGGAGGAGCACAACGAGCGGCACAACGGGCACCCGGACTTCCTGCGTGAGGGTGTCGAGGGACGGTAGGCGCCTGACCCCCGAGCACCCTTGAGGGGAATCGGGGCCGCTGCGGCATCGTTGTTAATGTGAGCTGCACGCGGCCACCAGAAACGGAGCCCCCGCGCCTGATCAGGAACAGGAACGGCAACACCCGGCTCGCCAGCCCAGGCGCCGGGTACGACCGTATTTGGGCAGACTCCGTTTCGTCAGACCCCTTTGCTACGGTCCAGCGCAGGATCTCTGCTCAACACTACGGACGGGGGAACCTGTGACCTGCCCAGCTAACGAACCGCGGGATGACAAGCTGACCGAGGACGAAGCCGAGGCACACGTTCACGGCATCTGCTTCAAGACCGGGCCGCCACGGCGGGTCGGTGTCGAACTCGAGTGGCTGGTCCGCGACGCCCGCGATCCCGCGCTCCCCGTCCCGGCGGAACGCATCTTCCCGGCCGTTGCCGATCTCACCGCCCCGGCCGTCCTCCCCTCCCCAGCCGCGCTGCCCACCGGGAGCATGCTCACCACGGAACCCGGTGGCCAGCTGGAACTTAGCTCCGCACCCGCCGACAGTCTCGGCGAGTGTGTGACGGCCGTCCGCCGCGAGATGACCACCCTGCGCGAGACCGTTCGGCGTGCGGACCTGGCCCTGCAGGGCTACGGCTACGACCCGCTCCGCCCTCCCCGCCGCGTCCTGCAACTGCCCCGCTACGCGGCGATGGAGGAGTTCTTCGATCGCACCGGCCCCTGGGGCCGCGAGATGATGTGCAACACCGCGTCCGTGCAGGTCTGCCTGGACGCCGGGCTGGACACCGCGGCGGCCGGCGGGTACCGCTGGCGGTGGCGGCTCGCGCACCGCATCGGCCCCGTGCTGGTGGCCGCGTTCGCCAACTCCGCGTTGCGGCAGGGCCGGCTGTCCGGCTGGCGGTCCACCCGCCAGAAGGTATGGGGCCACCTCGACCCGGGGCGCACCCTGCCGCCGGCCGCCGACGGTGATCCGCGCGACGCCTACACCGCCTATTCGCTGGACGCCGAGCTGATGCTGCTCCGCCGGCCGGTTCGCCGTCCTGGGTGGCGCCCCGGGGGCTGACCTTCCGTGGCTGGCTGCGCGGCGACAGCAACGGTGAGCGGCGGCCCACCGTCGACGACCTCACCTACCATCTGTCCACGCTGTTCCCCCCGGTGCGCCCGCGCGGCCACCTGGAACTGCGGATGATCGACGCGCAGCCCGGGGACGGCTGGATCGTCCCGGCGGCGGTCGCCTGGGCCCTGTTCGAGGATCCGCGCGCCGCCGACGACGCGATGGCCGCGACCGAACCGCTGTGGGCCGGCCAGGAGCGCGTCGCAGTCGGCGTGACCTCCGGCCCCGGTCCGTTCGGCTATAGCAAATCGCCGAGCGGAAGCCAGAGTCGCACGGTGAGCAGCAGCCATAACGGCCATCACCCGAATGATCGCGCGCTACCTGGGAACCCGTGGCGGCGGGCGGCGCGGGACGGCCCGGCCGATCCGGTGATCGCCCGCGCCAGCCAGCAGTGCTTCGCGGCGGCGGACGCGGCCCTCGGCCGCGCGGGAACACCCGCCGACATCCGCCACCGCGTGGCCGAATTCGCCGAACGGTACGTGACCAGACGCCGATGCCCAGCCGACGACCAACTCGAGGGGATGCCTTGACCGCCGAAGGAACCGAGACCGCCGAAGGAACCGAGACCCTGCGTTCGGAGATCTCCGCCGCCCTGACCGCCGCCCGGGCCCGCACCACCGCGCTGACCGACTGCGTGGACGAGGCCGACCTGACCCGGCAGCATTCGCCGCTGATGTCGCCACTGGTCTGGGACCTGGCGCACATCGCCAACCAGGAGGAGATGTGGCTGCTGCGCGCGGTCGGCGGCCAGGAACCGATCCACCCGGAGATCGACCCGCTCTACGACGCGTTCGAGCACCCGCGCGCGCAGCGCCCCACGCTGCCGCTGCTCCCGCCGCGCGAGGCGCGCCGCTACGCGGCCGACGTCCGCGGCCGGGTCCTCGACCTGCTGGAGGTGGCCCGCTTCAACGGGCCGCGCCTGCTCACCGGCGGCTTCGCCTACGGCATGATCGTCCAGCACGAGCAGCAGCACGACGAGACGATGCTGATCACGCACCAGTTGCGGAAGGGGCAGCCGGTGCTAACCGCGCCGCCCGCGGCCCCGCCCGCTGACGCGATCAGCCTCCCGGCCGAGGTACCTGTGCCCGGCGGCCGGTTCACGATGGGCACGTCCACCGAACCCTGGGCGCTGGATAACGAACAGCCCGCCCACACGGTGCAGGTGCCGTCGTTCTTCATCGACACGACGCCGGTCACTAACGCCGCGTACACCGCGTTCATCGCCGACGGGGGGTACGACGACCCGCGGTGGTGGACCCCGGATGGCTGGGACCACCGGCAGCGGGCCGGGCTGTTCGCGCCGATGACCTGGAAACGGGAGGACGGCGAGTGGATCCATACCGCGTTCGGCGTCACCGAGGCGGTCCCGCCCGCCGAACCGGTGATGCATGTGTGCTGGTACGAGGCGGACGCCTACGCCCGCTGGGCGGGCCGGCGCCTGCCCACCGAGGCGGAATGGGAGAAGGCCGCGCGGTTCGACCCCGCGACGGGGCGCTCCCGCCGGTTCCCGTGGGGCGACGACGCGCCCGCGCCGGAACACGCCAACCTGGGCCAGCGGCACCTGCGGCCCGCGCCGGCCGGGTCGTTCCCGGCCGGGGCCGCACCGTCCGGGGCGCGCCAGCTCATCGGTGACGTCTGGGAGTGGACGGCCAGCGACTTCCTGCCCTACCCGGGCTTCCGGGCCTGGCCGTACCGCGAGTACTCCGAAGTGTTCTTCGGCCCCGGGTACAAGGTGCTGCGCGGCGGATCGTTCGCGGTCAGCCCGGACGCCTGCCGCGGAACGTTCCGGAACTGGGACTATCCGATCCGGCGCCAGATCTTCGCGGGCTTCCGCACGGCGCGTACCGCCACCGCGCAGACCGCCTGATGTGCCGCCACCTGGCCTACCTGGGGCCGGCGGTCACGCTGCGGGAGGCGATCATTGATCCGCCGTACGGCCTGTACCGGCAGGCGTGGGCACCGCGGATGATGCGCAACAGCGGCACGATGAACGTGGACGGGTTCGGCGTCGGCTGGTACCCGGACGGCGACCCGATCCCGGCCCGTTACCGGCACGCGGGCCCGATCTGGGCTGACCCCTCGTTCGCCGACCTGACCCGGGTGACGCGCAGCGGCGCCCTGCTCGCCGCGGTCCGCGACGCCAGCGCGGGGACCGAGCCGAGCGCGTCGGCCTGCTCCCCGTTCGGAGCGGACCACTGGCTGTTCAGCCACAACGGCGCGCTTGTGGGCTGGCCCGGCACGGCCGCGGGCCTGGCCGCCACCTTGAGCCCGGTGGAGCTGCTGGAGCTGGACGCGCGGGTCGACTCGGCGCTCCTGTGGGCGCTGACGCTGAACCGGCTGCGATCGGGCGCCACGCCCGATGAGGCCCTGGCTGCAGTGATCGGCCTGCTCGACGTGGCCGAGCTGAGCGGCCGGTTCAACTTTCTGCTGACCGACGGCCAGATGATCGCCGCGACCGCCGCCGGGCACTCGCTCTGGTACCGGCACACCAGCGGAACCGCGGGCGACAGCGTCACGGTCGCGTCCGAGCCGGCCGACGACGACCCTGGCTGGACCGAGGTCCCGGACCGCTCCATGCTCGCCGCGACCACGGCCAATGTCGCGGTCAGGCCGCTGAAGGTGCCGGCGGAGGTCACCGCCGACACCGCCGAACGAGTGCGGCATGCGAGTTTCCCGCGCGGCATGGCGGCCGCTTTCCCCCACGAAGTGGCGGCCAGTGACACCCCGAACGGAAGGAACCCGGGTCAATGACGACACCGCTGCACGTCGAACGCCGACTGCCCGAAGGTTTTCTGGCCGGTTCGCTGCGGGCGGACGCGCGCGCGGGGCTGACCGCGGTCCCGAAGTTCCTGCCGCCGAAGTGGTTCTATGACGCGGCCGGCAGCGAGCTGTTCGAGAAGATCACCGGCCTGCCCGAGTACTACCCCACCCGGGCCGAGCGGGAGATCCTGCACTGGACGGCCGGCGAGATCGCCGCGCTGAGCGGGGCAGGGACCCTGGTCGAGCTGGGGTCGGGGTACTCGGAGAAGACGCGGCTGCTGATTGGCGCGCTGCGCTCGGCGGGGACCCTGCGGACGTACGTTCCGGTCGACGTGAGCGAGCCGGCGCTGGTGGCCGCGGCGCGGGCCCTGCTCGGGGAGTACCCGGGGCTGGAGGTGCGCGCCGTGGTGTCAGACTTCGAGCACGAGCTCGGGCTGCCCCCGCGCGCCGCGGGCGGAGCCCCCCGGATGGTCGGGTTCCTGGGCAGCACGATCGGCAACATGCTGCCCGCGCAGCGCGCCGCTTTCCTGGCCCGGGTCCGCGCCAGCCTGGCCGACGGCGACAGCCTGCTGCTCGGCACCGACCTGGTCAAGGACCCGGCGGTGTTGCTCGCGGCGTACGACGACGCGGCCGGGGTGACCGCGGACTTCAACAAGAACGTGCTGGCCGTGCTGAACACCGAGCTGGGCGCCGATTTCGACCTGGATGCCTTCGAGCACGTGGCCGCCTGGGACGCCGAGCGGGAGTGGATCGAGATGCGGCTGCGCGCGGCGACGGCGCAGACGGTGCAGATCCCCGGCATCGGCCTGACCGCGCGGTTCGCCGCCGGGGAAGAGTTGCGCACCGAGGTGTCGGCCAAGTTCCGCCGCGAGGGCGTCACCGCCGAGCTCGCGGCTGCGGGCTTCGAGCTACGGGAATGGTGGGCCGACGCCGAGGGCCGCTTCGGCCTGTCGCTCTCGGTCCCGGTGTAACACTTGCGGGCGACCTGCTTACACACTGCATGACGGGTTCCATTTTGTATAGCAATACATGCATGTGTGAAGCCTTACATGCGCAGTCGCAGGTCAACGGTGCCTTACGGTTGGTTCTCGTGGATGATCAAGGCCCAGACATCGTGCATGAGGGCCCCGTGCCGATCTACGTACAGATCGCGGACTGGGTCGCGGCCCACATCGAGGACGGTTCGTGGCAACCGGGTCACCGACTGCCGGCGGAGCGCGCCATGGCTGCCGACTGGGGCGTCGCCTACCTGACCATCCGCCGGGCGATGGCCGAACTTCGTGACCGCGGCCTCGTCGTCAGTGTCCAGGGCCGTGGCACCTACGTCACCAATACCAGACGCTAAGCTCCGCCCCGCCGTACCCGCCCGGGCGCTAGTTGGTCGTTTTCTTGCCGGAGTTTCCGGACTCGCGTTCCTTGGCCGCCATGGCCAGGAGCTCCTCGGCGTGCGCGCGCCCGAACTCCGAATCCTCCAGGCCAGCCAGCATGCGCGACAGCTCGCGGACCCGGCCGGGCCGGTCCAGGCGTACCACGCCGCTGGCCGTGACCAGGCCGTCGCCCGTCTTGGTCACGACCAGGTGGTTGTCGGCGAACGCCGCGACCTGCGGCAGGTGCGTCACCACGATCACCTGGGCCAGCCGCGCGAGCCGGCCCAGACGGCGACCGATCTCCACTGCGGCCTTCCCGCCCACCCCGGCGTCCACCTCGTCGAACACGAACGTTGGCACCGGGTCGGCGCCGGCGAACACCACTTCGATGGCCAGCATCACCCGGGACAGCTCGCCGCCGGAGGCCCCCTTGCTGAGCGGCAGGGGCGGCGCGCCCGGGTGCGCGGCCAGCCTGATCTCCACATCGTCGGCGCCATACGGACCGGGCGCATCCAGCGGGCGGATGGCCACCGTGAGCCGGGCGTGCGGCATGGCCAGCGCCGTCAGTTCGGCGGTGACGTCCCGCGAGAATCGTTCCGCCGCATCGCCCCGGAGCGCGGTGAGGGTCCCGGCCAGCCCGGCCACCCGCGCGGCCAGCTCGGCTTCCTCCTGCGCCAGCCCGGCGATCCGCTCGTCGTCGCCCTCCAGCTCGTTCAGCCGGGCTGCAGCGATCTTGGTCCAGGCGAGCACCGCTGTCAGGTCGCCGATCCCGTCACGCGCGCCCCCGGTCAGCGCGACGGCCTCACCGGGTCCCCCGAGATCCCCGGGGTAACTGGGGTCACTGGGGCCGTCGGGCGGCGCGGGCTGGCAGGCCGCGGTCTCGGCGGCCGCGCGGCTGCCGTAGGCCCGCACGAGCCGGTTCAGCGCGGCGCGGCGTTCCTGCACGGCCGCGAGCCGGGCCGGGTCGGCGTCGAGCGACTCGGTGTAGGAGGCCAGCTCGCCCGCCACGTCGGCCAGCAGGTACGACGCCTCGTTCAGCCGGTCGGCCAGGCCGGCCAGCGCCGCGTCGTGCTGGCGGACTGCCGCCAGCGCCTGCCGCGCCCCGCCGACCAGCGTGACGGCGTCCGGACGGTCGTATGCCGCGGCGGACGGGTCGCCCAGCAGCGCCTCGTGCGCGGCGTTGGCCGCGGCCCGGAGCGCTTCGGCGTTGCCCAGCCGCTCCTCCTCCGCGAGCAGCTGCGCGTCCTCGCCCGCCACGGGGTCGAGGGCCTCGATCTCTTCCAGGGCCCGGCGGAGGTCCTCGGCTTCGGCGGTCCGCTCCCGGGCCATCTGGGCCAGCTCGGCCAGCTCCGCGCGGGCTTCCCGGTGCCGCGCGTAGGCCCGCTGGTAGTCGGTGCGGACGTGCGCCAGCTCGGGCCCGGCGTAGGCATCCAGGGCCTCGCGCTGACGGCCCGCCCGCAGCAGCTGCTGCTGATCGGCCTGCCCGTGCACGGCGACCAGGTTGTCGGCGAGGTAGGTCAGCAGGGAAACCGGCACCGACCGGCCCCCGGCGTGCGCCCGCGACCGGCCCTCGGCCGACACCGAGCGGCTGATAACCAAGGCCGCTCCGTTGTCGTCCAGTTCTCCCCCGGCCTCGTCCACCTGGCGGGCCACCTCGCCATCCGGGGCGATCTGCAGCCGCCCCTCGACGACGGCGCGCTGAGCGCCGGGCCGGACCCGCGCCGGGTCCGCGCGGCCGCCAAAGAGCAGGCCCAGGCCCGTCACGACCATCGTCTTACCGGCCCCGGTCTCTCCGGTGACCACGGTGAAACCCGGCGACAGCTCGAGCACCGCGTCGTCGATGACCCCGAGACCCGTGATCCGGACTTCCTCAAGCATGACCGCCAGCCGTCTCCTCTGCGCCGTTCCCGGCTTTCGCCGCTGCGCCGTCCCGGGCCGCTGCCGGCCTGCCGCTGAGCCGTCCACCGCGCCAGCCCGCCACCGGCAGGCCGAACTTGACGACGAGCCGGTCCGTGAACGCGGCGCTGCTGTCGTCGCCATCGACCGAGCCGTGCAGCCGGGCCAGCAGGACCGGGTGGGCACCACGCCGGACTTCAACCCGTGCACCGGGTTCTAGGTCGACCCTACGGCGCCCGTCGCACCACATCACGCCTCCCGGCGGCGCCGCGCCGGCCGGTTCGGCCAGGACGTCCGGGGTGGCCGGTTCGGGCCCGCGGCCAGTACCGCCGATGACCTCGATCGCGAGCACCGACCGGGGGGAGACGACCATCGGCCCGGCGAACAGGGCATGGGCACTGATCGGCACCATGAGCAGGGCCTCGACCTCGGGCCAGACCACCGGGCCGCCCGCCGAGAACGCATACGCGGTCGATCCGGTCGGGGTCGCGCAGACCACGCCGTCGCAGCCCCAGCGGGACAGCGGCCGCCCGTCGATCTCGGTCACCACCTCGAGCATCCGCTCGCGCGCTGCCTTCTCGACCGTCGCCTCGTTCAGCGCCCAGTTTTGCGCGATCACGGCGCCGTCCTGCTGGACGGTGACATCTACCGTCATCCGTTCCTCGACCACGAACTGGCGCGCGACCACGCGGTCGACGGTGTTGGCCAGGCCATCCGGCTCCGCCTCGGCGAGGAAACCGACGTGGCCGAGGTTCACGCCCAGCAGCGGCGCGCCGGCCGGACGGGCGAGCTCGGCGGCGCGCAGCAGCGTGCCATCCCCGCCGACCACGATGACGATCTCGGCCCCCTCGGCGGCGTGCAGGCCGCGCGACACCTTCTCCACGCCCGTGGAGGCGATGTCGGTCGCCTCGGGCTCGAGGACGCGCACGTTCAGGCCGGCCGCGATGAGCCGCTCGACGACGAAGCGGGCACTCCGGAGCGAATCCTTCCGCCCGGTGTGCGCCACGACCAGAGCCGTTCGTCCGCTGCCGCTGACGTTCACTGCGCCCATTGTCTTAGAGGTGTCCTTCGCTTCCGTTATCCGTCACTGCACGCCCGCCATGTACACCTTCGTTGGGCGCCTTTACCGGGCGCCTCAATGGGGGCCTTCGGCGATGGCCCGCCGCAGGTCCTCGTCGTCCAGCGGCGGCGCGCCGCGCCGCAGCCAGACGAAGTACTCCACGTTGCCGGCCGGTCCGGGCAGCGGGCTGGCCGTCACCCCGCGCACACCAAGACCCAGCCCGGCCGCGGCCTCGGCGACGGAGCTGACCGCTTCGGCCCGCAATCCAGCATCGCGCACAACGCCGCCCGCGCCGACCCGGCCCTTGCCCACCTCGAACTGCGGCTTGACCAGCAGGACAAAATCCGCGTTCTCGTCCGCGGCGCCGGCGAGCGCGGGCAGCACCAGGGCCAGCGAGATGAACGACAGGTCCGCGACCACCAGATCCGGCAGGCGGCCGTCCGGCCCGGCGACCTGTTCCGGCTGCAGCGCCCGCACGTTGACCCGGTCCAGCACCGTCACCCGGGGATCGGTGCGCAGCGACCAGGCGAGCTGGCCGTAACCGACGTCGGCCGCGGCCACGTGCGCAGCGCCCGCGCGCAGCAGCACGTCGGTAAAGCCGCCGGTGGACGCGCCCGCGTCGAGGCCGTGGCGCCCGGCCACGGTGAGGTCCCGGAAGGCGGCGAGCGCGCCGGCCAGCTTGTGGCCGCCGCGGGACACGTACCCAGGGTCCGTGTCGGGCTCGGTGACGGTGATCGGCGCGTCGCGGGTGACCTGGGAAGCGGGTTTGGCGGCGGCCTCACCGCTCACCGTGACCCGGCCGGCCGCGATCAGGTCGGCGGCCTGCTCGCGGGAGCGGGCCAGGCCGCGCCGGACAAGTTCGGCGTCAAGCCGGGAGCGCGGGCTGTTGCGCGCCGTCCGTCCCGTCATGGCGTGCCGGGCGAGCCGGGACCGTTCGGCGAGGCGGAGCCGAGTTCGCCGAGGACCTCGCGCAGCCGGTCATGGATCTGCCCGAGGATGACGGGGTGCTCGTCGAGCGGCGCGTCCGATAGCCCGCCGAGCCGCGCCACCGCCTCATCCACGCGCGCGTCTCCGGTCCCGGGCATACTGATCGTCTCCGGGATTCCCTCTGTCCCAGAAATCCCAGTGGTCCCGGGAACAACGCCTGTCCCGGGAACAACGCCTGTTTCGAACAGGCCGCTAGGCCTGGGAGGATCACCGGGCCCGAAAGAGCCCTCCGGCCCTGGTGTCCGGCTGGTCTCAGAGATACCGTCTGCCGCATTCTGCATGCTCGCCGCCGTGTGCTCCTCGGCCATCTGCCTATGCCCCTTGCCTCATTGTCAGCCCCGCCTGCGCTAACCTCCGCGTTGAACGCTACCGTCCCAACGATCCTGAGAGTGAGGCCGCGATGGCGACGGCCGAGGAATGCCGTGAGGCATTTGTGAAGCTGACGGGCCGGCTCTCGGAGCTGGACCCGAAAGACCGCGATGCCTTCTTCAGCGGGCGCTCATTCTCTTGCCACGTGACAGACCTGAATGTCACCTACGTGACCCGGTTCGGCCCGCACGGCGCGGACCCCGTGCAGGAGGCCGCGCCGGGCGATCCCCCGGCCGATGTCCGGATCACGGCGCCCAGCAACGTTGTCCTCGAGCTGTCCAATGACCTCGGGGCGTTCCCCCGGGCCTGGCTGAGCGGCCGGGTCAAGGTCCAGGCCAGCATGCGCGACCTGCTAAGGCTCCGCAAACTGCTGTGACCGGAAATGCCGGGCGCATGCCCCGTGCTCCAGGGCGGGGTTAGCCCGGAAGCTGTGTTGACCGCCGCCACGACCGGGACGTGAACGCGGCCCGGAACATCCGTCTTGAAGGGCGCAAGGTCGCCGCCGGGCAGGCGGAGACCATAAACGGCTGCGAAGGGACCGTCAGACCGGGGCTCGCCCCGGCAGGACCCGGTGAAACAGCAACCCCTCCGGAGCGCGGCGCAAGCCGCGCTGGAGGAATCCCGGTCGTTCACGGCGGGGAGGATGTCAACTAAATTCCCTCGGGCGGGACATTCCAAGCCAGGATGGCCGGCGTGTCGTGCTCGGTCCCGAGCGTGGAAATCGTGCCGGTGTCCAGCCGGAACAGCCGTCCGCCCGAAGGTTCGAGTTCCAGCCAGCGGGCCGTCAGGATCCGCAGGATGTGCGCGTGCGCCACCAGCGCCACGTTCCCGTCGGCCAGGAGCGGGCGGACCCGGGCCAGCACACGGTCCGCGCGCTCGCCGACCGCCTCAATGGTCTCGCCCGGATGATGGGCGTCGCCGGGGATCACCCCGTCGCGCCACAGGTACCACCCGGGCCGCTCGGCCTGGATCTCCTCCGTGGTCCGGCCGTCGTATCCGCCGTAGTCCCATTCCCACAGGTCCGGGTCGGTCGTCACGCCGGAAAGGCCGGCGAGTTCCGCGGTGCGCAAGGCTCGCTGCGCCGGGCTGGTGAACGCGGCGACGATGTTTAGTTTCGCCAGCGCCGGGGCTAGTGCGGCCGCCGACGCCTCGCCCTTGGTCGTCAGCGGGATGTCCGTGCGGCCGGTATGGCGGCCCTCGCGGCTCCATTCTGTCTCACCGTGCCGGAGCAGGATCAGGTTTCCCATAGACACCATTTTGGCGACATCCCTCCGGCACGTCGTGGCTGGGGCCCACCGCGGCCATCCCGCTGCCCACGCCGCACCCCCGTCGCCCGGTACGCCCCCCGCCGCTGTCCCGCTGCCCACGCCGCAACCCCCTGCCCCCCGCCGCCCAGCCTGCCGCTCAGGCCCTGCTGCGCGAATCAGATCCTCGACTTCGCCGGGCGCCACGGCCAGGCCCTGCCGTCCATCTGGGCCATCCAGCGCGACAACGGCGGCTGCCAGGCACGACCGGTGCCGGCACGTGCTCCCGAATCACCAGAACACCTGGGACTTCAGCCACTTGCTGGAGGGGTTCGCCCGTTATCGCCCGGTTAATTCAGCCGAACGGACCGCCGCCCACGCCCAAACCCGCGCCGTGGGCGGCAGTCGATGCAAAGGATGGCCACTCCCGGGCCGCTCGGCCGGTATCGGCCTTATCCGGCATCGGGGGCAGCCTTTACGATCGGGAGCATGCCGGTACCGACGGGGGACGGACCTGACCCTGCCGTGGGCAGCGATCCGCCGGCCCCGGTCAACGTCCCCCAGCCCGAAGCCGAGCCCGACCCGACTCCGGGGAAGCTGGATTCAACGGACCGGCCCGTCCGGACCGCCCCGGCTGGACGCCGGCGCTTCTGGGCCGTGACGCTGGCCGTCGGTATCGCCGCGGTCATCCTACTGGTCGCGGCGGTCGGCGCGGCCGACCGGGCGCACGCCGAACTGACCAGGAAGCCGGCCGCGGCGGAACTAGCCGCCGCGGCCGCTTTCGGTGAAGCGAGCCGCTGGCAGCGCTGGCCCGCCGGGCAGATCTTCCCGGCTGGCCTGCCGTATACGACCGACCTGCTGGACGACGAAACGGCGCGACGGGCCGGGATCGCGCCCGGGTACGGGTGCGCTGCGGCCGTGGACGCCGCGCTGGCCGCGCTCACCCGGCGTTACGGCTGCCGGGCGGCGCTGCGGGCCAGCTACCTCGATCAGCCCGGCGGCGTGGTCTACACCCTCGGTGTGCTCGCGTTCCCCGATCCGCGCGCGGCGGCCGGGTTCTTCAGCCACTATTCCGCCGACCGGACTCCGGTCCGCGGCCTGCACGCGCTGCCGCTGCCGGGTACACCGGCGGCGGCCTTCACCGATGCGGCCCGGCAGGCCGCCTCGGCCAGCCTGTACGGTCCCTATGTGGTGCTGACAGTGGCGGGCTACGCGGACGGCCGGCCAGCCTCCGCGACCGGAGAACGGCGCCCATCCGCGTTCGCCTCGGCCGCCCAGCTCGCCACCGAGATCGGCACGCCGCTGGCAAAGCCGGAGACGGTCCGGTGCGCCACGCGCCAATGGTCATGCTGACGGCCCGGGATGGTCCGCCCGGCCCCACGCGAGGGGCCCACGAGACGCGCGGAGCCCACAGGACGCGCGGAGCCCGCTGGCGAGGCTTCGCCCACCGTGCCGCGGTCATCGCGATGGTCGGGCTGCCGGTCCTGGCGGCCGGCTCACCCGTCCCAGTGGCGCCTGCCGGCCCACCCGTCCGGCTGGCGTCGACCGCCCTGCGGTCCGCCGGGGCGCCGCCCGGGGTTCGTTCCGCCGAGCAGGCTCAGCTGCGCGCGGTCGGCGCGACCGCGGCGTGGTCAGTGACCCGTGGGAGCGGGGTGACCATCGGGGTACTCGATTCCGGCGTCGATGCCACGGTCCCCGACCTAACGGGATCGGTGACCGTCGGCCCGGACTACACAAAAGGCGCGGACCCGCCCGGCTACCAGCCGCCGCACCTGCACGGCACCTACGTCGCCTCCCTCATCGCCGGGCACGGGAGCGGCCCCGGCGACGCGGAGGGGGTAATCGGCGTCGCGCCCGCCGCCACTGTCCTGTCGGTCCGGGTGATCCTCGACGACCAGGAACCAGGATTCGCGGCCTACCACAACGACACCAACTATAACGACCCGGTGGGCAACGGGATCCGGTACGCCGTCCGTCATGGCGCCGGGGTCATCAACATGTCGCTCGGCGGCGACACACCGACGCGGGACCTGCAAGCCGCCATCGCGGACGCCATCGCCCATGGGGTGGTCGTCGTCGCGGCCGCCGGCAATGACGCCACGTCAGGCAGTGGCTTCACGCCCTACAGCTACCCGGCATCCTTCCCGGGCGTCATCTCGGTCGCGGCGGTCGGAGCCGACGGCCGCCGCGCGTCCTTCTCCGACCGGAACGCCTCCGTAGTGCTGTCGGCCCCCGGGGTCAACGTCGTCGGCGCGGGACCAGGCGGAAGCTACCTGGAAGGCAGCGGGACGAGCCCCGCGTCGGCCATCGTGGCCGGGGTGGCCGCGCTGATCCTGTCGCGGTACCCGCGGCTGAGCCCGGTGCAGGTCGAGCTGGCCATGATTTCCTCCGCCAGCCGCCGCCCGGTCGGCGGCTACAGCCCGGACGTGGGGTTCGGGGAGGTGAACGCGCCCGCCGCGCTGACCGCCGCGGCGCGGCTGGCGGCGGCCGCCCCGCAGACGGGGCTGGCCGCCGGAGCGCATTTCGGCCCGGCTCCCGGCCCGATCCAGGTCGTCCACCGCGACGAGGCCCGGATCGACGGCTATGGGGTGGCCGGTGCGGTGCTGGCCCTTGTCGGCGTCGCCCTGCTGACGTGGCTAATTGTCCGGGTCAGCCGGTGACGTTATCGGCTGACTCGGGCCGGGTTTCCTCCGTTATCCAGGTCAGGTAGGACTCGGAACCCCGGATGATGGGCGTGGCGACGATTTCCGGCTCGTCGTAGCTGTGACGTTCGGTCAGGAGGGCAGCCAGCTCGTCGTAACGGTCCGTCGGCAGCTTGAGCATGATCAGCCATTCCTCGGCCCGCTCGACGCCGTCGTCCCACCAGTACGTGCTGGTCATGGGCCCCGCCACCTGCGCATGGGCGGCGAGCCTGGACTCGACCGCCACCCGGGCGAGCTCCATCGCCTCGGCCCGCGAATCGGTCGTGGTCTGCACCTGCAGATATTTCGCTTCAGAGCCGGTCATCGTGCCGCCCTCCGTCGCCATGGCCCTGATGCTACGCCGGGGATCGCTAAACTTCCCCGGGGGACCTGACGCGCCGACTTTCGCCACCCTCCCGGGAGTGTCATTGGAGCTTGTGCATTCGGGCAAAGTCCGCGACCTGTATGCGGACGACGACGACATCATCCTGCTCGCTTCCGACCGGGTGAGCGTCTACGACGTTGTGCTGCCGACCCATATTCCGGACAAGGGAAAAATCCTGACCCAGCTGTCGCTGTGGTGGTTCGGCCAGCTGGCGGACGTGGTACCGAACCACGTCATCTCCGCCACGGATGTGCCACCGGAATGGGCCGGGCGCGCTATCCGGTGCCGCCGCCTCGAAATGCTCCCGGTGGAGTGCATCGCCCGAGGCTACCTGGCCGGTCTCGGGCTTGCGTCATACCAGAAGTCCGGCACCATCTCCGGCGTTCGGCTGCCATCCGGACTGCCGGAGGGCACTAAGCTCCCCGAGCCCGTGTTCACGCCCACGACCAAGGCCGCCAGCGGCCACGATGAGCCGCTGACGTACGCGGAAACCGCCAGCGAGGTCGGCGCGGAAACGGCCGCCGAACTCAGGCGCCTGACCCTCGAGATTTACCGCCGGGGCGCCAGTCTGGCCGCAGAACGCGGCGTCATCATTGCCGATACAAAACTCGAGTTCGGCCGGGCGCCCGATGGGTCCATCGTCCTCGCCGACGAGGTGCTGACCCCCGACTCTTCCCGGTTCTGGCCCGCCGATTCCTGGACGCCCGGACGGCCGCAGCATTCGCTGGACAAGCAATTCCTGCGCGACTGGTCCAGCACGCTCGACTGGGACCGTACGGCACCCGGTCCGCCGATTCCCGAGGACATTGCCGAGGCGACCCGCGCCCGCTACACGGACGTCTACGAGCGCCTCACCGGTATGCCCTGGAAGAGCACCTAAGCATCCAGATACCTAAATTCCGTTGTTGGCGGGACGGTTTGGCCGCCATCGCCAGTTGCTCCGGTCACCCGCTTCGGCGACGACCCGGTTCCGGATCGTCCCGACGCCCTCAATGGTGACCTCGATGACGCTGCCCGCCTCCAGCCAGACCGGCGGCTTACGGGCAAAGCCCACACCGCCCGGTGTCCCGGTCGCGATGACGTCACCCGGCCGCAGCGTCGTGAACGACGAGAAGAACTCGACGGCGCTGGGGATGTCGACGATCATCTGCGATGTCCGCGCCGACTGCATGACCTCACCATTGAGCACCGTCGTGAGCGCGACGTCGAGGATGTTGACCTCATCCCCGGTGACGATCTCCGGGCCGATCGGCATACTGCCGTCGAAATTCTTGCCCGCGGTCCACTGCGACGCGGCCCGCTGCCAGTCGCGCGCGGACGCATCGTTCAGCACGGTGAATCCCGCGATAGCGTCCATGGCCTTGTCCGCGGGGATGTAGCGGCCGCCCGCGCCGATCACGATCCCGAGTTCGCCCTCGTAGTCGAATCGTTCGGTCAGTGCCGGCCGCACCAGGTCGGCATAAGGCGCCAGCACGGTCTCCCTGCTCCGCGTGAAGGCGTCGGGGAAGCTCGGCATCTGGCGGCCGCCTTCGGCGACGTGCTCGCTGTAGTTCAGGCCCAGGCACAGGATCTGCCCAGGCGCTGGGACCGGAGGGCCGAAGTCGGCCGGCTCGTGCTGCCGACCCTCACCCGCCGCGAACTGCCGGGCGGCGTCCCAGGCGGCCCGGCCGTCTTCCAGGAACGACCGGACGGACGCGAAGCGCGGATTCCCGGTCGCCTCGGCAAGATCCACGTAGCCGCTGCGGGCCCGGACGTGGAGGCGCGGCCCGGCCGTCGTCGTGATCGTGGCAAGCCTCACGTCGCTGATCTCCTCAGGCCAATTGGTTTGATCTCGGCTGCCCGTCGATCATCAGGCACCGCCCGCGAAACCCCTGGCTTCAGCCATGGGGAGGAAAGGGTGACACCGGTTAAACATTCTGCTGATTCTCGACATAACGTTTGACGACCTCCAAGGTTGCGCCGCCCACCGTGGCGACGAAGTATGAGTTGGTCCACAGCGTGGGCAGCCGGGACCGCAAATACGGAAACTCCTCGCGGAGCAGGTGCGACGACCGGCCTTTGATCTGCTTGACCAGCCGGTGAATGCCGTACTGCGGGTCGCATACGACGAGCAAATGCACGTGATCGGGCATCGTCTCCAGCTCCACGATGGGTGCGTCCCGTTCGGCGCAGACTTCGCGGATGATCTGCTTGAGCCGTTCCGCCATCCGTCCGCCGATGACCTTCCGCCGGTACTTTGGGCACCACACCACGTGGTAGGTGCAGCGGTACACGACGTTGTTGTTTGACCTGACCTCGTCCACGACCTGACTATACAGCTAGGGCGTATATACTGTTGGCCGTGGAAGAGACAGTGCGCTACACCTACCGCCTGCGGCCGGGCCGCCAGGCGGAGACTGCACTGCTCGAAGAGTGGGGCCGCTGCCGGTACCTGTGGAACGAGGCCGTCCACCAGCAGAAAACCGGGCGCCGGCCGACGTTCTGCAAGCTGTCCAAGCTGCTTACCGAGGCACGCGCAGGGCTTCCGTGGCTGCGTGCCGGCTCGCAGGTCGCCCAGCAGCAGACGCTCCGCACTTACGCCGCCGCTCTTGATTACTCGTTTAAGGTCAAGGGACGAGGCAGGCCCGTGATTAAGCGGCGTAAGGATGTGCTGCCATCGCTGGAGTACACCGCCCGGGGCTTCACGGTCCGCGCTGGCCGCCTGGTGCTGCCCAAGGGTGTAACCATTCCTGTCGTATGGTCTCGCGAGCTGTCGTCCCAACCGTCCAGCGTCCGTGTCTATCAGGACGCGCTTGGCCACTGGTACGCCTCGTTCGTCGTTACCCGCGAACCAGTGCCAGTACCGGAGGCGGCCGGATCGATCGGCATCGACTGGGGTGTGACCACCACGGCCACGGCCACCGATCCGGTCTATGACCTGCCGTACGGCGGTCACAGGAAACACTGCGCCGCCGAACTGGCCAAGGCTCAGAAGCGTATGTCCCGGCGACGCCGGCAACGCGGACGGGTCCCGTCGAACGGCTACCGGCGAGCCCGCCGGGAAGCGGCCAAGCTGCACAAGCAAGCCGCCCGGCAGAACACCCACACAGCCCGGATGTGGGCTAAGCGGGTCGTGGACAACCACCAGACCATCGCCGTGGAGAACTTCCGGCCCCGTTTCCTGGCCAAGTCCAACATGGCCAGGAAAGCCGCGGACGCCGCGATTACCGCGACTAAACGGGAACTGATCGAACGTGGCAAGCGGGCGGGCCGGAAGGTGGTGCTGGTACCGCCCGCCTACACCACGATGACGTGCGCTGAGTGCGGTACGAGAGCCAAGGAACGCCTCACGCTCGATGAACGGACCTTCCGGTGCGGGTTCTGCGGGCATACCGCCGACCGCGACCGGAACGCGGCCAGGACGATCCTGGCCATGGCAGAACGCGGCCATGCTGGTGCTGACGACGTAAGACAACTCCCTTGCCTCCCTTCTGGGGTCGCGGGCGGAATGCGGTCCGAGCTAGAAATCCCCCGGCTCTAGCCGTGGGGAAGTGTTAAAAATCCGCCGCCGATCGCTCGTTCGCTCGCCCGATCAGACGGCCGAACGGGCCGGCGCGCGGACGGGGTGGTCTTTATCTTGGCTTCTCCCCGCCCTGAAGGACGGGGCCTGCGCCTGGCAAGGTATGGTCACCGATCCTCAAGAACCCCGTGCGCTAGTCCGCGATGCGGTGGCAGAGCCACGCGAGGGACAGCGGGTAGCGGTAGTCGACGCCCATGTGGCTGGCGTCGAAAAGCTCGAAGTTGATCACGTCGTCCGGTACGCCGATGTCCCGCAGGGTGGCGCAGAACGCCTCGGCGCCCAGGTCGAGGAACCATTCGTCCCGGGTGCCGGCGTCGATCCAGATGGCGCGCAAGGAGGGGAGCACGTCGGCGTACCGGGGCGCCATCCGCACCGGATCCCAGTCGAGCCAGCGCTGCCACACCTCCGGCCGGATCTCCGCCGTCGCCGGGTCGAACGGCAGGTCGATCGAGCCGTCCTTGCTGGCCGAGAAGCACGCCGACACCCCGAGCAGCATCAGCAGGTCGTGGTCTTCGGGCTTGGTGAACGGGGTCCGGGAGCGGAAATCGTCCCACCAGCGCCAGATGTCGCCGTCGTATCCGCGCAGGTGCCGGGCCGACTTCGCGAACTCCGGGAGGTAGGAGTACTCGTACAGCGAATCCCCCGAGTGTGAGGCCAGCGCGCCGAACAGGTCCGGCCGCAGCATCGGGGTGATCATCGCACCGAATCCCCCGCTGGATTTCCCCATGATGGCGCGATAGGCCGCGGCCGGCCTGGTGCGGTAGTGCTCGTCCACCCAGGGCACCACCTCCTCGCACAGGTAGGAGTGGTACCGGCCGGTGGCGGGTGAGTCCACGAACTGGCTGCCGCCGTAAGAAGTCCAGGCGTCGACGTACACCACGATCGCGGGCGGCGTGTCACCGCGCGCGAACACCGCGTCGGCGGTCTCGGTGAACGGCTGGCGGTAGGGCGACCGGTTACGCCACATGGTCACGTGCCCCGTGTATCCCTGGATGACGTACACCGTCGGGTAGCGGCGTTCCTGGTCGCTGTCGTATCCCGGCGGAACGTAGACGAGCAGCGGCCGTTGGTTCGGATCTCCGAGCGGGTTGCCGCGCAGAAGTTCGCTGGTGATCGTGTGCTCGTCGATGCGTCCGGCCAGATCTGCGGACCAGGGCAGCATTTCATCTCCTTCCGGCTGATCCCCCACGCCCAGCATGCCGCATCCCGCTCGCTGCTGCCGACCAGGTTGGATGGGCCGGATTACAGCAGCGGCCCTGGTTGGTCCCGATCGACGTGCCGAGGGCCACGACCGGAGCGCCGCCCGGGCCCTCCAGCGTGGCCGCGAGGCGCTCAGACATCGAAGAAAACCGTATCGTGGTCGCCTTGGAGGCGGATGCCGAACCGGAGGAGGACCTGCAAGGGTTTGGTCATGTGCGCTCCTATTCCTTCGCGTTCGCTTTGCCGGTGAGGCGGCGCAGGGCGGTCAGCTCGGACGGCGACGGCGGGTCGACCGTCTGCAGGTCCGCCGCCGCGGCCAGGTGCCAGCCGGTTCTGGACCGGGCATCCGCAACCGATACCCCCGGGTACAGACCGGTCAGCACGAACTGCTGCGTCGCGGGGTCCGGCTGGAGCACGCCGAGGTCGGTGATGATCTTGAGCGGACCGGCGCCGGTCAGGCCGAGGCGCTGGCGTGTTCCCGGGCCGGACCCGTAGCCCACCGACGTTACGAAGTCCACCCGCTCCACGAACGAGCGGAGCGTCTGCCGTACGACGACAATCACCTCACGGCAGGATGCGGCGATCTCGGGGGCGCCGCCGGAGCCGGGCAGCCGCGTCTTCGGGGACGCGTAGCCGCCGCCGATGACCGTCGTGTTGATGTTGCCGAACATGTCGATCTGGGCGGCGCTGAGGAACCCGACGTCGATGCGGCCGGGCTGGAGCCAGTAGTTGAAGATCTCCGGGACGCTGACCACGGCGTCCGCGGTCTCGGCCAGGACGCCGTCGCCGATGGACAGCGGCAGCCGGTCCGGCTTGGCCCCGATCGTGCCCGACTCGTAGATCAGGACCAGCCGGGGGGCGTGCGTGGCACGGGCCAGGTTCGCCGCCGCGCTGGGCAGCCCGATCCCGACGAAGCAGGTGACGCCGTCCCTCAGCGCCCGCGCGGCCGAGACCGTCATCATCTCATCGGAACTGTAATCCGGCACAGGCACCTACTTTCCCCTGCTGTTTCGGGCCGCCCGAAGATCTCGGTGTCCAGCCACCGCCGGAACGCGCCGCGGTCCCGGGCGATCGGGTCCCACGCCAGGTAGTAGTCATTGTCGCGGTCGTAGTAACCGAGGGCATAGGACGGCCGGGAGCCGCCCGGGACGGCGGCCACGTAGCTGACCGTCCACGACGGCAGCACTACGCTGTCCGGGCGCGGGTCAAGGTGCGGCACGACCTCCTCGACCGTCACGATCGATCGTTCCGCGGCCAGCACGGCCTCCTTCTGCACCCCGGTAATGCCCCAGAGCTGGACGTTCCCGCTGGTATCGGCGCGCTGGCCGTGGATGATGGCGACGTCCGGGTTGAGCGCGGACACCGCGGTGAGGATCTCGCCGGTGAACGGGCACGTGATGGCGCGGACGCTGCCCGTTCCTCCGGCGGTCATGAGGCCGGTCCCGCTGTAGCCGCGCAGCACGCCGAACGGCAGCCCCGAGGCGCCGGCCACGTAGCGGTTCGCCATCCCCGCATGGCTGTGTTCCTCCAGTTCCAGCGGGGCCGGCCAGGAATGCTCCACGGCGTCGCGGAACCGGTGCAGCGACCCGACGCCGGGATTGCCGCCCCAGGAAAACACCAGCTTGCGCGCGCAGCCCGCTCCGATGAGCTGGTCGTAGATGAGATCGGGAGTCATCCGGATCAAGGTGAGGCCGCGCCGGCGCTGCCGGATCACCTCGTGCCCGGCGGCGAACGGGATCAGGTGGGTGAATCCCTCCATCGCCACGGTGTCGCGGTCCTGTACGGCCAGTGCAACCGCCTCGGCCAGTGACACGATCTCGGCCATCCCACTCCCCCGCTGGCGTCCACCGGGTGCACACTCGTTCGACATCCGTACGATAGCGGCCCGGCCGGGCCGACGTCGATGCCGGGAGGGGTCACCCGGCAGGCAGACGTCAGGAGCGTCACGCTGACTCGGGCGCGCGATCAGCCCGTTCTTTCCTGGAGTGGTGCTCCTTCGGGGGGACCTGGTGCGCGGCCAGTGCGGCGTCGACGAACTCCGCGGCGGCGCCGAGGTAGCCGGCCGGATCGAGCGCCGATTCGATCTGCTCGGCCGTGATCCCGGACGCCTCGAGCCGTTCCGCCGACTGCGGCAGCCCGAGCAGAACGTCACGGAGCGGGAGCCCGGCCGACAGGGCGCGTGCCCCGGCCTCCGCGACCAGATCGTGCGCGGCCGCCCGGCCCAGCGTGTCCGCCAGCAGCGACGTCACGTGCTCGGCCAGCGGCAGCCCGTTTGCCGCGGCCAGGTTGGCGCTCATCCGGGCCGCGTCCACGGTCAGGCCGCCGAGCATTTCGGCCGCCCAGGACGCGGCCGAGCCGGTCAGGCTGAGCAGGTCCGCCATCGTTTCCCATTCGGCGTGCCAGGCGCCCGCGGCCCGCTGGTACTCCTGCTCGGCCGCGGCCGCCACGGTCGCGAGCAGGCCGGGAACCCGCTTGGTGCAGCCGAGGATGGCGACGGCGGCCACCGGGTTCTGCTTCTGCGGCATGGCCGACGAGCCACCGCGCCGGGGTGAGCTGCCTCCGCCACCGGAGGAGTCCCCCGGTCCCTCGTGCACCTCGCCAACCTCGGACTGCGACAGCAGGGTGACGTCGCGCGCGATCTTGCCCAGCACGGCGTCCGCGCCGGCCAGCGCGCCGGCCAGTTCCACCATCCGCAACCTGCTGGTGTGCCACGGCAGTACCGGCAGCGGCAAGCCCAGTTCCCCAGCCAGCAGCGCCGCCACTCGGGGTCCCGCGTCGTTCAGGGACGCCACGGTGCCCGCCGCGCCGCCGAACTGCACCGCGAGCCGTTCCGCGGCGACCCGGGCGAGCCCGGCCCCGGCGTCGTCGAGGGCGGCCAGCCAGCCCGCCGCGACCAGGCCGAACGTTACGGGAACGGCCTGGCGGAGGAGTGTCCGGCCGGCCATGATCGTGGACCGGTGCCGCACCGCGAGCGCGGCGGCGCTCCGGGCGGCGGCGGCGAGGTCGGCCATGATGACGTCGAGCCCGCGGGAGGCCATCAGCATGGCGGCGGTGTCCACGATGTCCTGGCTGGTCGCGCCGCGGTGTACCGCGCCCGCCACGGTGCGGGGCACCCGGTTCATGAGGGCGCGGCTGAGGGCGGGAACCGGGTTGCCGGTGAGCGCGGCCAAGCCGCCCAGCTCGGCGACGTCGAAGTTCTCCGGGACGGCCACCTTGGTTACCGCGGCGCCGGCCCCCGCGGGCGCGAGCCCGGCCCGCTCCAGCGCGCGGGCGAGGGCGGCCTCCACCTCCAGCATGGAGCGCAGCCATGCCTGGTCACCGGCATCGACGCCGCCGCGGCGGAACACCCCGCCGAACATCATCCCGCGGCTCGCGTCCTGCTCAGACATGGTTACGACCACTCCTTCCAGCCGGGCAATCGTCGCTGGCCCCACGTCTCGCCCGCGGACCACGATAGACGTAGGGTCGGGACCATGAACGCGCCTTTCTCTGGCCCAGGCGGGCCCGTTCCCGGTCCGGGCGGCCCCGGGCTCCCCCAGGAACGCCGCGTCGTCACCGAAATCCCCGGACCAGCCTCACGTGAGCTGCTCGGGCGCCGCCAGCGCAGCGTCGCGCGGGGTGTCAGCCATGTGCTGCCGGTGTTCATCACCGCCGCGGGCGGCGGCGTCCTCGTCGACGCCGACGGTAACTCGCTCGTCGACTTCGGCTCGGGCATCGCCGTGGTGTCGGCGGGCAACGCCGCGCCCCGCGTGGTGGAACGGGTCAGTGAGCAGGTCGCCCGGTTCACCCACACGTGCTTCATGGTCACCCCGTACGAGGAGTACGTCGCGGTCTGCGAAGAGCTCGCGCGCCGGACACCGGGTGACTATGAGAAGCGTTCCGCGCTGTTCAACTCGGGCGCGGAGGCGGTGGAGAACGCCGTGAAGATCGCCCGGCACGCGACCGGGCGCCAGGCAGTTGTCGCGTTCGACCACGCCTACCACGGGCGCACCAACCTCACGATGGCGCTGACCGCGAAGAACATGCCGTACAAGCAGGGGTTCGGCCCGTTCGCCGGCGAGATCTACCGGGCGCCGATGGCGTACCCGCTGCGCTGGCCGGGCGGCCCGGAGGCCTGCCGCGCCCAGGCGCTGGAGGTCGTCACCGGACTGATCCACACGCAGGTCGGCGAGGAGAACGTGGCCGCCGTCATCATCGAGCCGATCCAGGGCGAGGGCGGGTTCATCGTGCCGCCGCCCGGGTTCCTGGCCGGGCTGGCCGGATTCTGCCGCGCACACGGCATCGTGCTGATCGCGGACGAGATCCAGACCGGTTTCTGCCGCACCGGCGACTGGTTCGCCTGCGAGCATGAGGGCGTCGTCCCCGACCTGATCACGACGGCCAAGGGGATCGCGGACGGGCTGCCGCTGGGGGCGGTCACCGGGCGCGCCGACCTGATGGATTCGGTGCACGTGGGCGGTCTGGGCGGCACCTTCGGCGGCAACCCGGTGGCGTGCGCGGCCGCGCTGGGCGCGATTGAGACGATGGCGGCCGAGGACCTGGCCAGGCGGGCCCGGCACATCGGCGACATCATGCTGCCGCGGCTGAACAAGCTGGCCGAGGCCACGCCCCGCATCGGGGACGTCCGGGGCCGGGGCGCAATGATCGCCGTCGAGATCGTCCGGCCGGGCGGCCTGGACCCGGACCCCGCCGCAGCGGGCAAGGTGGCCCGGGCCTGCCACGAAGCCGGCCTGGTCGTGCTCACGTGCGGGACGTTCGGGAACGTGCTGCGCTTCCTGCCGCCGCTGGTCATCGGCAACGCGCTGCTCGAAGAGGGCCTGTCGATCCTGGAGGACGCCTTCGCCACGGTGTAGGGCACAGTGCACAGATGGGGCGGCCCAGGTCGCCGCATCCGGTGAGCGGGCCCGGCGAGCGGACACACTTGCAGGGAGCGGCGATACCGCCGCGAGAGCCAAGCGGTGCCGGTCCCTGCGCTATGCTTGCCACGTCAAGTCTTTCTGTGGGAATCCCCGTCGTTCACGGCCGGGAGGATGTCAACAGGAGCTGAGTTCCGGGCTGGCCGAGCTCGTGCCCGATATCAGCCGAACGGACGGCTGGATTCTCTACCTCGCTGGTGCGCCGCAGTCCCAGGTGGACCTGTCCGACCCGACGTACCTGCAGTTCGAGTACATCCGCCGGATCGCCCATCTGCTGGACGTGGCCGCGCCCGCCGGTGAGCCGCTGCGCGTGCTGCACCTGGGCGGCGGCGCGCTGACGCTGCCGCGTTACGTGACGGCCACCCGTCCCGGCTCGAGCCAGCTGGTGGCCGAGGCCGACGCGGCGCTGATGGAGATGGTCCGCAAGTACCTGCCGCTGAGCCGCCCGCGGCCAGCTCAGGGGCGGCTGCGGATCCGGATCGGTGACGCCCGGGAGGTCCTGGAGTCCGTGCGCGCGGCCAGCTTCGACGTCGTGATCAGCGATGTCTTCGCCGGGCCGCGGACTCCGGCGCACCTGACCACGGTGGAGTGCGCCGCCGCGGCGGCGCGGGCGCTGCGGCCCGGCGGGATCTATGCCGTGAACGTGGCCGATGGGCCGCCGCTCGGGCACGCCAAGGCCCAGGTCGCCACCGTCGGTTCCGTTTTCCCGTCCTCCTGCATGATCGCCGAGCCCGGGGTGCTGCGCCGCCGCCGGTTCGGCAACCTGGTGCTGGCCGGAAGCCGCCGTGCGTTCCCCGGAGAGGAACTGCGGCGCAGGGCGGTGGCGGACCCGTTCCCCGCCCGGCTGATGTGCGGCGATGACCTGGTGCAGTTCGCGGCCGGAGCCCGTCCTGTCACCGACGCGACCGCGCAACCGTCCCCCGCGCCCCCGCGCGCGGCCGTTGACCCCTCCGCCTGATGGTTCGGATGCGCATATTTGCCCGCTCCGCCAGCGTCCGGCCCCGGTCCTCCGGTACTCTGCTTGACCTTGGGGACTGTGTCCGGGCGAGGCCGGCCGTTGGCTGGTGGTGGAGGTGCGGAGCTTGGCCAGCGGGACCGCAGTGTGACATCGGCGTAGGAGCTCGCATGGAGATGCCCCCTCCCGGCTGGTACGAGGATCCCGTTGACGCGGGAGGCCCGTTGCGCTGGTGGGACGGGACGCAGTGGACGGAGCAATCGGCCCCGTCCGGCCCATCGGCCCCGTCCGGCTCGGCCCCGTCCGGCCCATCGGCCCCGTCCGGCTCGGCCCCGTCCGGCCCATCGGCCCCGTCCGGCCCATCGGCCCCGTTCGCGCCGTCCGTTCCGGCAAACGACGGCGACCCTTCGCTGACCGACTGGTTCCAGAGCATTCCCTTTCCGGTGGCCGACCGCGACCATCCTGCTACATTCAGCACGACCCGCGTGCTGGACCGGGGCGGACCGGGGACGCTGGCGGAGCTCGGCTGGCCGCACGGCACACCGGTCGGCGAGGACGACACGCCCCTGCTGGAGCGCGGCGAAGCGTCCGGCAGGCTGCGCCGCAACCGCAGCCGGCTCATGTGGGGCCTGGCCCTGGGTGCGGCCGTGGCCATGCTCATCACCGGCGTCCTGGTCGCGGTCTTCGGTTCGAGCACGGCGCCGCAGGCCGCGCCGGCCGCCGCGGCCCATCCGTCAGCCGTGCGCACGCTGACCCCGAAGGCGTCCGCGGCACCGCCGAGCACCCCGTCGACGATCCCCACGACCGGCACCCCGCTGACCGACCCCGCGTCCGGCCTGTCCTACGCGACCCTCAGCACTCCCTGGCAGCCGAGCTGCCCAGCCGCAATGAGCGACGCGGCGTTCACCTGGACGGCCGGGGAGAGCGCGGTGGCCGGAACGGTCCCTCCGGCGGGCGGCGACCCCTGGTACGCCAGCGCCTGTTCCGGCCTGCTCGGCCAGCAGTACCCTTATACCGGCGTCGCTGACCTGCCCCAGACGGCGATGAACCTGGTCGGTGCGTTCGATTCGGCTTACTACAGCGCCCTCCCGCACGTCCGCGCGACCCAGCAGAACAATCCGCTCCAGGTCAGCGGCCATCCGGCGTGGATCGTGGAGTTCCAGATGACCTACCCGACCGCGGCGGGCCAGGGCCTGGCGTGGCAGACGCAGCTCGGCGCCGTCGAGGTCGTGGACCGCGGTACGGGGCAGCCGCCCGCCGTCATGTACGTCACGGTGCCGGACGACCTGGGCACCGCGAACGTCGGGGTGATCCTGGCCTCGATGCAGCTCAATGTTCCCGCCCCGGCGAGCCCGGCTGCCCCGGCGAGCCCGCCCGCCGCGGCCACCACGGCACCGCCGGGAGCCCCGCAGGCACCGGCCGCTAATACGGCGACGTCGGGCCCGAACCCGTAGGGCCCCCAGCCCCGGACCTGCCCCCCGGAACCGGGACCCATTAAGCCAGCCTCAGCTGCACTTAGGTGTTCACCGGGAAGCCGAGGCTCACACCGCCGTGGCTCGGGTCGAGCCAGCGGGACGTGACCACCTTGCCACGGGTGTAGAAGTGCACGCCCTCGGTGCCGTGCACGTGGGTGTCGCCGAACAGCGAGGACTTCCAGCCGCCGAAGGAGTAGTAAGCCATCGGCACCGGGATCGGCACGTTGACGCCGACCATGCCGACCTCGATCTCGGACACGAACCGGCGCGCCGCTCCCCCGTCGTTGGTGAACACCGCCGTTCCGTTCCCGTACGGGCTCGCGTTGACCATTGCCACCGCCGCCTCGTAGGAGTCCACCCGGGCCACGCTGAGCACCGGGCCGAAGATCTCGTCGGCGTAGCAGCTCATCGCCGGGGTCACGTGGTCCAGCACGCTCGGGCCGAGCCAGAATCCCCCACCCACCTCCCCGACCCCCTGCATTGCCCCGCCGATCACCGGGTGGGCCCGGCCATCGACCGCGAGCGTGGCGCCCTCGCGGACCCCCGAGTCCAGGTAGGAGGCCACCCGGTCGCGGTGCGGACCGGTGACGAGCGGGCCCATCTCGGACCGCTCGTCGGTACCGGGACCAACCCGGAGCCGGCTGATCCGGGCCCGGATCCGGTCGATCAGCTCATCGCCGGCGGGCTCCACGGCCACCAGCGCGGAGATGGCCATGCAGCGCTCGCCGGCCGAGCCGAACGCCGCCGACACCGCCGCGTCCGCGGCCAGGTCCAGGTCGGCGTCGGGCAGCACGACCATGTGGTTCTTGGCCCCGCCGAGGGCCTGGACGCGCTTGCCCGCGGTGGTCCCGCGGGAGTACACGTAGCGGGCCACCGGCGTGGAGCCGACGAAGCTGACCGCGGTGATGTCCGGGTGACCGAGGATGGCGTCGACCGGCTCCTTGGCCCCCTGCACGACGTTGAACACGCCGTCCGGCAGGCCGGCCTCGGCCCACAGCGAGGCCAGCAGGAGCGACGCGGACGGGTCTTTCTCCGACGGCTTGAGCACGAACGTGTTCCCGCAGGCGATGGCCAGGGGGAACATCCACATCGGCACCATGGTGGGGAAGTTGAACGGGGTGATGCCGGCCACGACGCCGAGCGGCTGCCGCAGCGAATACGAGTCCACGCCGGTGGATACGTTCTCCGAATAGCCGCCCTTGAGCAGGTGCGGAATGCCGCAGGCGAACTCGACGACTTCCAGCCCGCGCGCGACCTCGCCGGCCGCGTCCGAGGTGACCTTGCCGTGCTCGGCCGTGACCAGTGCGGCCAGCTCACTCGTGTGGGCCTGCACCAGCTCACGGAAGTTGAACAGGATCGCCGCGCGGCGCGCCAGCGAGACCTTGCGCCAGTCGGCGAAGGCGGCCGTGGCCGCCGCGACCGCGGCGTTCACCTCCGCCGCGGTGCCCAGGTCGACCTGCCCGGTGACCTGGCCGGTGGCCGGGTCGTAGACGTCCCCGCACGCGGATGCCCCGCCGGTCCAGGGCTTGCCGCCGATCCAGTGCGTGATGTGCTTGAGGTCAGAGCCGGCTGGGCTGCTCACTGGGGTGCCTCCCCGCTGATGGCGCGCAGCGCGCCGATCAGGATCGCCAGGCCCTCTCGCGCCTCGGGCTCGGTCAGGGTCAGCGGCGGCGCCATCCGCAGGGTGTTGCCGTACAGGCCGCCCTTGCCGACGAGCAGGCCGCGCTCGCGGGTGGCCTCCAGCATCTGGGCGGCGAGCGCCGGGCTGGGCTGGCCGGTCGCCGGGTCGACCAGGTTGATGGCGAACATCAGGCCCTTGCCGCGCACCTCGCCGGCGACCGTGCACCCGGCCGCGGCGTCCCGCAGCCCCGTGATGATGATCCGGCCCAGCTCGCCGGCGTTGCGCTGCAGATCGTGGGAGAGCAGGTAGTCCAGCGTCGCCCTGGCCGCGGTGGTGGAGACCGGGTTGCCGCCGAAGGTGGAGACCCCGTTCCCGCGCAGCCCATCCAGCAGGTCCCCGCGCGCGACCACGCCGCCGATGGCGAACCCGTTGCCGAGCCCTTTGGCGAACGTCATGGCGTCGGGCGTCACCCCGTGCGCGCCGATGCCCCAGAAATGCTCGCCGGTCCGGCCCCACCCGGTCTGCACCTCATCGGAGATGAACAGGATGCCGTGCTCGTCCAGCACCTCCTTGTACGCGGCGAGCAGTCCGTCCGGGGGCATGGTGAAGCCGCCGACGCCCTGGATCGGCTCGGCGATCAGGCACGCGACGTCGGCCGGGTGCGCCGCGGTGGCCAGCACGTTGCGCAGGTCCGCGACGCACGCCTCGATATAGGCTGCGTCCGGCATGCCGTGGTGGGCGGGCAGTTGCCGGTCCGTACCGTGCAGGTAATGCACGCCGAACGGGGCCAGCGAAGAGGGTTTCCACCCGGCGTTGCCGGTGATCGCCACCGCGCCGAACGACCGGCCGTGATAGCTGTTCCGCAGCGCGAGCACCTGGTCGGCGCGCCGGGCCGCGGTCGCCAGCAGCAGCGCAGTCTCGTTGGCCTCGGTGCCGGAGTTGGTGAAGAACACCTTGGCGCCCGGGATGCCGGACAGCTTGGTGATCTTCTCCGCCAGCTCGACCTGGCTGCGGATGAGATACAGCGTCGAGGTGTGCACGATCCCCGAGGCGATCTGCCGTTCGACGGCCTCGCGCACCTCGGGCACGTCGTAGCCCAGCATGTTGGTGAGGATCCCGCCGAAAAAGTCCAGGTAGCTGCGCCCGGACGCGTCGGTGACCCGGCATCCTTTGCCGCTGACCAGCTCGATGGGCTCGTGGTAATAGGTAGCGACCCAGCTGGGGATGACCGCGCGATGGCGCGCATACAGATCTGCCATAATGCCAGTCTCGCACCGGGTACTGGCCTGTTCCGCCTCGGGCGCGGATCCGGGCCGACTGCTGGCCGGGTTCGAGCAGCAGGCCCGGGCGGTCGTGCCGGGGACAAAAGCCCCCGGCCCGCAAGGCCGAATTGCCCTAACGCCTGGGGCGGAGGTCCTGGAGATTCGCCGGCATGGCGCATGTGGGTGCGGCCAGGTCTAGGCAAGGGAGCCAGCACAATGAAAGCCGCTGTTGTTACGTCGTTCACCGAACCGCTGCAGATTCTCGATGTGCCGGTGCCAGTGCCGGGACCAGGGCAGGTACTGGTGCGGATCGAGGCCTGCGGCCTATGCCATACAGACATTCATGCCGCGCGTGGTGACTGGCCGGTCAAGCCGACGCCACCCTTTATCCCGGGCCACGAAGGCGTCGGAATCATCGAGGGGGTTGGCGCCGATGTAGCCCAGAGCCGGATCGGGCAGCGGGTGGCGATCGCGTGGCTCGGATGGGCGTGCGGGTACTGCGAGTTCTGCGTCTCCGGCCATGAGACATTGTGCGAAAGGCAGGAGATGAGCGGCTACACGATCGACGGTGCCTATGCGGAGTACGCGGTCGCCTCCAGTGCTTTCGTGGTGCCGGTGCCCGCAGGAATTTCCTCGTTCGAGGCGGCTCCCCTGAGCTGCGCAGGAGTCACGACGTACAAGGCGGTCAAGGTTTCTGGTGCCAGGTCCTCGGATCTGGTCGCGGTGTTCGGCATCGGGGGCCTGGGTCACTTGGCACTGCAGTATGCGAAGATCGCGGGGGCCACGGTCGTCGCGGTCGATCTGGAAGAAGCCAAGCTTGACCTGGCCACCAAGCTTGGGGCCGACCACACGGTCAACGCCCGGACCAGCGACCCGGTCGCGGCGATTCAGGCGCTGGGCGGCGCCGACGCCGCCATCTCAGTGGCGGTGGCACCCGTGGCGATGCGCCAGGCCTTCGACTCTCTCAAGCGCGGCGGCCGCCTGGTGCTCGTCGCGCTGCCGAAGGATAACGTGCTCGAGCTCCCGATATTCGAGACGGTGCTCAAAGGCATCTCGGTCATCGGCTCGATCGTCGGCACGCGGCTTGACGTCGCGGAGGTATTCCAGCTGCACGCCGCGGGCCGCACCCGGGTCATCGGCGACGTCCGCCGGATCGACGACGTCAACGCCTGCATCGACCAGGTGCTCTCCGGACAGGTCCCGGCGCGATTGGTATTCGAATTCTGAGTTCCCGTACTGCGCACCGAGGGTCGCGTGACCCTCGGTGCGCCGCATTGGCCGCCGCGATCTTGAGCGGGGCGGCCGCCGGTTGCTGCGGCCGTGCCTTGCCCGGCTAAGGTGCCGGATGCGGCTAGCCAGGCCGCGGTGCGCGCCGCGGGCAGTGCGCAGACGGGTGTGCGGGTAACGAAGTGCAGGTTGTCGCCGGCGGGGAGGGAGAAGCCCTCGGGCTCGCCGGCGGCGACGTCCAGGACGAACTGGTCCTGGTGCCATGCCTGATCCAGCCGCCGGTCTATGTAGAACGGGCAGCCGTCGATCTCGCCGAGCAGCACGTCAGCGTCCCCGACGATGAGCTCCCCGCCGGGGTAGCACATCGGGGTGCTGCCCGCGCAGCACCCGCCGGACTGGGCGAACATCACCGGGCCGCCCTGGGCGGCGCGCAGGCGAGCGATCGCCTCGCGTGCCGCCGGGGTGGCCGTGACACGGTCAGGTTCTGCCGTTTGAGTCATCGTGATCTCAGAACAGGCCGAGCGGCTTGGTGCTGTAGCTGACGAGCAGGTTCTTCGTCTGGCTGTAGTGATCCAGCATCATCCGGTGGTTCTCGCGGCCGATGCCGGAGATCTTGTAGCCGCCGAACGCCGCGCCGGCCGGGTACTGGTGGTAGCAGTTCGTCCAGACCCGCCCGGCCTTGATCGCGCGCCCCATCTGGTAGGCGCGGGTGCCATCGCGGGTCCACACGCCCGCGCCGAGGCCGTACAGGGTGTCGTTGGCGATCGCGAGGGCGTCGGCGTCGTCGCGGAACGTGGTGGCCGCCAGGACCGGGCCGAAGATCTCCTCCTGGAACACCCGCATCTTGTTGTCGCCCTTGAGGACCGTCGGCTGGAAGTAGTAGCCGTCAGCGAACTCGCCGCCGACCGCCGTGGGCTGGCCGCCGGTGAGCACCTCCGCGCCCTCGCCCCGGCCGATCTCGACGTAAGAGGCGATCTTCTCCAGCTGGTCCGCCGACACCTGCGGGCCGAGCTGGGTCTCGGTGTCCAGCGGGTTGCCCTGCCTGATCGCGGCGATCCGGTCCAGGCAGCGGGCCATGAACTCGTCGTAAATATCTTCCTGGATCAGCGCACGGGACGGGCAGGTGCACACCTCGCCCTTGTTGAACGCATACAGCACCAGGCCCTCGACGGCCTTGTCGAGGAACTCGTCATCGCGGGCCATCACGTCGCCGAAGAAGATGTTCGGTGACTTTCCGCCGAGCTCCACGGTGGAGGGGATCAAGTTCTGGGCGGCATACTGCATGATCAGCCGGCCGGTGACCGTCTCGCCGGTGAAGCTTACCTTGGCGATCCGCGGGTTGGTCGCCAGGGCCTTGCCGATCTGGCCGCCGGGCCCGTTGACCACATTGATCACCCCCGGCGGCAAGACGTCCTCGATCGTCTCCATCAGCTTCAGGATCGACCAGGGCGTCGGCGAGGCCGGCTTTATTACCGAGCAGTTCCCGGCCGCCAGCGCGGGCGCGAGCTTCCACGCGGCCATCAGCAGCGGGAAGTTGAACGGGATGATCTGGCCGACCACGCCGAGCGGCTCACGGAAGTGGTAGGCGACCAGGTCCTTGTCGATCTCGGTCGACCGGCCCTCCTCCGCGCGCGCGGCCGCGGCGAAATAACGGAAATGATCGACGACCAGCGGGACATCAGCGGCCAGGGTCTCCCGGACCGGCTTGCCGTTGTCCCAGCTCTCGGCGACCGCGAGCATCTCCTTGTTCTTCTCGACCGCGTCCGCGATAGCGTTCAGGACCTCCGCCCGCCCGGCCGCCGGCATCTCGCCCCACGCATCCCTGGCCGCGTGAGCGGCGTCCAGCGCCAGCTCGATATCCGCCGGCGTTGAGTGCGGAACCTCGGTAATGCGGCCTGCGGTGGCCGGGCTCAAATTGACCCGGTACTTCCCGTCGGCGGGCGCTATCCACTTGCCGCCGATGAAGTTCTCGTAACGCGCCTCGACCGGTACAACACTGCCCGGCTGGCCTGGCGGGACATATCGCATGTCCATCTCCCATCGTGCCACTGAAGGTGACTTACACCGACTCAACTCCCGGTGCCGGTTGTCAGTAGTGCCGAAGGTCACACGCGCGGGCCCGGAAGCCAGAACCCCACACAGCAGCCGCATGCATGATCCGCCAGATCGGGGATCAGAAGGTCAAGCGCGCCTCACTTGAGTCCAGGGTCGATCACGCAACGTGAGCACGGTGGGCAGCGCCTACGGATCCCGAGCACCGAACAAGTGCGGGTAGCCAGCCGCCTAAGCCCGCACGGGCGGGGATGCGCGCCTCGTCGCTGCGGGGCTCACACTGCGCCCTAGGCCAAACGGGCGGGGAACCCGCCGGTGGCGATGAGCCAAGCCGCGTCCCTGGTGGCGAGTCAGCTGGCCTGCCCGGGCACGCCCAGCCCGGCCAGGCTCGGTGGCAAGAGCCCGGCGGGCAGATTCTGGTAAGCGACCGGGACCAGCCAGCGGCGGATGGCCGCGGACCCCACGGAGGTGTAGGCGGGCACGGTGGTGGCAGGCCACGGTCCGCCGTGGTGCTGTGCGGCGTTCACGGCTACGCCGGTGGGCCAGCCGTTCCAGACGACCCGGCCGACGGTCCGCTCGAACACCGCCACGACCTGCCGCGCCGCCGCCACGTCGGCCGCCGAGCCGGCGTCCCCGTGTACGGAGCCGACGAGGTTCCCGCCGAGCGCGGCCAGCACCGGCAGCAGGTCATCGACGGACGGATAGGTGATCATCAGGCCAGCCGGCCCGAACCGCTCCCGCGACAGGACCGGGATGTCGGCGGCGAACTCCGCCAGGCTGGTGGAGAACAGCCGCGGGGTCGCGGCCCACGGGCCTTCCCCGGTCGTCCCGGCCGCCACCGCCGTCACGGCGGGATGGGCCTCGATCTCGGCCAGCGACGCCTCGTACCCCTTGTAGATCCGCTCGGACAGCATCGGCGCGCCGCTGGCGGCGCCAACCGCGTCAGTGACGGCGGCGGACAGCGCCATGTCGCCGGCTGGCACGAACAGCAGGCCCGGATTGGTGCAGAACTGCCCGGCGCCGAGCGTCAGCGAGCCCGCGTACCCGGACGCGATCTGTTCGCCGTGGCTGGCCGCCGCGCTGGGGAGCACGACGACCGGGTTGACCGCGCCGAGCTCACCGTAGAACGGGATCGGAACCTCCCGCTCGGCGCAGATCCGGGCCAGTTCGAGCCCGGCGCGGGTGGAGCCGGTGAACCCGGCCGCGCTGATCGCCGGGTCGGTGAGCAGCCGGACGCCGGCTTCGAACCCGTGGACCAGCCCGAATACCCCGGCCGGCGCGCCGGCCTGGTCGAGGGCCTCGGTGACGATCTGCGCGGTCAGCACCGACGTCCCCGGGTGTCCCTCGTGCGCCTTGACCACGACCGGGCACCCGGCGGCGAGCGCGGAGGCGGTGTCCCCGCCGGCCACCGAGAAAGCGAACGGGAAGTTGGACGCCGCGAACACGGCCACCGGCCCAACCGGGTGGCTGATCCGGCGGATCTCCGCGATGCCGCCCCCCGGCGGGCTGGCCACGGCGTCGGCGTAGCCGCCGTCCCGCAGCACCCCGGCGAACAGCCGCAGCTGCCCGGTGGTCCGGGCCACCTCACCGGTCAGCCGGGTCTCCCCCAGTGCCGTCTCCTCATCCGCCAGCAGGACCAATTCCCCGGCCCGCGCGTCCAGTGCGTCCGCCACCGCCTCCAGGGCCCGCGGGCGTTCCTGGGCACCGAGCCCGGCCCACTCCGGAAGCGCCGCGGCCGCCGCCTGCACGGCCGCGGCGACCTCCGCGTCGGTCGTCTCCGCCACCGGCTTGCCGGCCGGCTCCCCGGTGCGCGGATTGAACCCCTGAATCATCAGAAAACTCCCGTCGCGGAAACCTCGTCGTCGTATCGTCTGGCGTACGCTCGCGTCCCAGCTGTCGTGCCTTCCCCGTCGTGCCTTCCCGGTCGTGCCTTCCCGGTCGTGCCTACCCGGTTCGGGCGGCCTACTGCGCGTCCGGGTCGGGATTGTGGCCGTGCCGGGCCAGGAAGGCGAAGTCGCAGCCCTCGTTGGCCTGCGTGATCTGCTCGGTGAACAGCACGCCGTAGCCTCGCTCGAACTTCGGCGCGGGCTCTTGCCACTGGGCGCGGCGATCCGCCAGTTCCCGTTCGGAAACTTCGAGGCGCAGTTCGCGGGCGGCGGCGTCCAGGGTGATCGCATCGCCGGTACGGACCAGCGCGAGCGGGCCGCCGACGAACGCTTCCGGCGCGACGTGCAGGACGCACGCCCCGTAACTGGTGCCGCTCATCCGCGCGTCGGAGATCCGCACCATGTCGCGGACGCCCTGGGCCAGCAGGTAGTCCGGGATGGGCAGCATTCCGTATTCGGGCATGCCCGGGCCGCCCCTGGGACCCGCGTTACGGAGCACCAGCACCGAGTCGGTGGTGACGTTCAGCGCCGGGTCGTTGATCCGCTGCTGCATCTCGGCGTAGCTGTCGAACACGACGGCCGGCCCGGTGTGCTTGAGCAGCCGCGGCTCGGCGGCGATGTGCTTGATCACCGCGCCGTCGGGGGCCAGGTTGCCTCGCAGGACGGCCACGCCGCCCTCGGCGGACAGTGCGTGCTCCGGCGAGCGGATCACGTCCTCGTCGTGTACCGGCACGTCGGTGATCTGCTCCCGCAACGTGGCCCCGGTCACTGTAGGCCGGCTCGGGTGCAGCGCACCGGGCACCTGAGCAAGCTGGCCGAGCATCGCGCGCAGCCCGCCCGCGTAGTAGAAGTCCTCCATCAGGTACGTGCCGCTGGGCCGGATGTTGGCCAGGACCGGGACCCGGCGGGAGATCTCGTCGAAGTCGTCCAGGGTGAGCTCGGCCCCCGCCCGCCCGGCCATGGCGATCAGGTGAATGAGCGCGTTGGTGGAGCCGCCGAGGGCGAGCACGGTGGCCGTGGCGTCCTCGAAGGCCTCCCGGGTGAGGATGTCCGCGGGCCTGAGGTCGTCCCACACCATCTGCACGATCCGCTGCCCGCTGGCCGCGGCCATCCGGTAGTGCGCCGAGTCGACGGCCGGGATCGACGCGGCCCCGGGCAGCGTCATGCCCAGTGCTTCCGCCGCGGACGTCATGGTGGAGGCGGTGCCCATGGTCATGCAGTGACCGGGTGAGCGGGCGATGCCGCCCTCCAGGTCGGCCATCTCGCAGTCGCCGATCAAGCCCGCGCGCGCGTCATCCCAGAACTTCCACACGTCGGTTCCGCTGCCGGCCGGCTGGCCGCGGTAGTTGCCGCGCAGCATCGGCCCGGCGGGCACGTAGATCGCGGGGATCCCAGCGCTGGCCGCGCCCATCAGCAGCGCCGGGGTGGTCTTGTCGCACCCGCCCATCAGCACCGCGCCGTCGGCCGGGTAGGAACGCAGCAGTTCCTCGGTGTCCATGGCCAGCAGGTTCCGATACATCATCGGGGTCGGCTTCTGGAACGTCTCGGACAGCGTGGCGACCGGGAACTCCACCGGGAAGCCGCCGGCCTCCAGCACGCCCCGCTTGACCTGCGACGCACGCTCACGCAGGTGCATGTGGCACGGGTTCATCTCCGACCACGTGTTGAGGATCGCGATGATCGGCTTGCCGAGGTGCTCCTCGGCCGAGATCCCCAGCTGGCGCATCCGCGAGCGGTGACCGAAAGACCGCAGCCCCGCCATCCGCTCGCTGCCGAACCAGCCGTGGCTGCGGAGTTGTTCGGGTGTCTTGCTCACGCGCGCGTTCCCCTTCCTGCGCCGGCCTCGGCGCCGAACGGACCGTCCGCGAACGGGTCCCAGGACCGCAGGATGGCTCCCACCGCCGCCCGTTCGGCATCTGGCAAGACCCGGCTCGGCGGCCGCACATCCCGGCCGCACAGGCCCAGCTGCGCCAGCGCTTCCTTCACGACGCTCACGTTGTCCGCGGCGCCGCCCGCCGCGCGCAGGTCCTCGAACGGCCGGATGTCCTCCCACGCATCCATCGCCCCGGTGAGGTCGCCGGCGCGCAGCGCGCCCAGCAGGGACAGCGACAGCGCCGGGTTGACGTTGGCCAGGCCCGAGGTGAACCCGCGCGCGCCGTAGGCCCAGTACCCGGGCGCGTAGGGCTCGGCTAGCCCGGCCAGCCAGGTGAAGCGGTCCAGCCCGGCGTCCCGCGCCACCGCCGCGAACTGGGTGGCGTCCTTGACCCCGTACTTGATGCCGATCACGTTCGGGCAGCGCGCGCCCAGGTCGGCGATCTGGGCCCCGGTGACGCGCTCGTCCCGGACGTAGAGCACGACGCCCAGGTCCGGGACCGCATCGGCGATGGCCCGATGGTAGTCCACCCAGCCCTCGGCGGCCTGGTAGGGGTGCACCGGCTGATGGATCATGATCATCTCGGCGCCGGCTTCCCGCGCGTGCCGGGCGGCCGCGGCCGCGCTGGCCGTGTCGTGCCCGACGCCCACCAGGACGCGGGCCCGGGCGCCCAGCGCGACCTCCCCGTGAGCCGCCGTGACCGCCACCTCGGTCGCCTGCCGGGCCTCGGCCTCGGTCAGCGCGTAGAACTCGCCGGTGTTGCCGTTCGGCGTAATGACGGTGATCCCAGCGTCCACGACCCGCCGGATCAGCGCCGAGTAGGTGCCCCATTCGGGGCTGCCGTCGGGGCGCATCGGCGTCACGGGGATGACGACCACCGTGCCCAGCGCGTCTTTCAGCCTGCTGGCCGCGGATGGATCAAGGGGCATCGGAGTCTCCGGTGTCTGCGGGGTCTGCGGGTTTACGGGTCTGCGGGGTCTGCGAGAGAAGGGAAGTTCCGGCAGAGGAACCTTCCGATGTGCGCTTTGAGCAGGGTAGTCGCGCTGTGCCGATTCTGCGTACCGGGGATCGCCCGGGGGCGACGAGGCTCAGGCTTCGCGGTCGAGGGGTGTTCCCTGGGCCGCGAAGGCCTCCTGCGCCTTGGGCGGCCCGCGCAGCACGTACGCCACCCCTACCGCGATGATGGCGCCGGCCACCGGCCCGATCAGGTACACCCACCAGGTCGACAGGTTGCCCAGGGCGACGTCGGGCCCGAAGCTGCGGGCCGGGTTCATCGAGGCGCCGTCGAACGGCCCACCCATCGTGCCCCACGCCAGGATGTAGGCGCCTACGGCCAACGGCACGAACGGCCCGTTAAGCTTCGGCCCGTTGGCCATGTTGAGGATCATGAGCACCAGGCCGAAGGTGATGATGGCCTCGAACCCGGCGGCCTGCCAGGCCAGGCCCGGCTTGGGCATCGTGGCGGCCAGGTTCCCGGCCGGCCCGAAGAAGGCGCGGGCCAGCAGCGACCCGCAGATCGCGGCCGCAAACTGGACGATCCAGTAGGCGCCGGCCATCACCCAGCCCATGTCCCGCCGCAACGCGAACGCCAGGGTCGTGGCCGGGTTGAAATGGGCCGAGATATCGCCCAGGAAGTAGACCGCCACCACCAGCCACAGCGCCGACACCGCAGACAGCACCAGCACCGTCTGCCAGGGCTGCAGCGCCCGGCCCCCGTAGCGAGCGAGAACGGCCGCGCCCCCCGACAAGATGAACGTCAGCCCGGCCATGCCGAGGAACTCCGCCAGCAGCCGCCGCAGCCGGTGGTCGGGATTGGCCCAGTCGGCGTAGCCCCGCTGACCGCCGACCGACGCGATCAGGGCCGCCTTGCCGACCGGCTCCATGCTGCCGGCGGCCGCCCTGGGCTTCGTTCCGGGGGAGCTCACGTCAGCCTCGGACCACCATGCCGATCGGCCCGGCGCGGCAGGCCGCCGACACAGCGTTATGGACGGGGGAGACCATGTCAGGCTTTCCCGGGGCCGGACGGCACGTCGGCCGAGCCGGGGCGGGTGAGGGCGAGCGGCTTGACCACCCGGTCGAACAGTTCCTCGCTGACGCCCTTCGCCAGGGCAGCCTGCTTGAGGGTCAGGTCGTGGTCGATGGCGTAGTAGGAGATGGCTGCGGCCTTGTCGTAGCCGATGACGGGCGACAGCGCGGTCACCATCATCACCGAGCGGTCGATATTCTCGGTCAGCTTGGCCTCGTTGAGCTTGGTCCCCTCGACCATGAACTCGCGGAAGTGGTCGCACATGTCGGCCAGGATCAGCGCCGAGTGCAGGTAGTTGCTGATCAGCACCGGGCGGAAGGCGTTCAGCTCGAAGTTGCCCTCGGCGCCACCCATGGTCACCGCTACGTCGGACGCGATGATCTCGATGCAGACCATCAGCATCGCCTCGGCCTGCGTCGGGTTGACCTTGCCCGGCATGATCGACGACCCTGGCTCGTTAGCGGGGAAGATCAGCTCATGGATCCCCGTGCGGGGGCCGGAGCCGAGCCAGCGCAGGTCATTGGCGATCTTGAACAGGGTGACGGCCGCGTCCTTGAGCCCGCCGTGTGCCCGCACCATGCGGTCCAGAGTGCCCTGAGCGGTGAACTTGTTGGCCGCGGCCTCGAACTCGGCGCCGGTCATCGACGCGATCTGCGCCGCCACCTGCTCACCGAAGCCCACCGGGGCGTTCAGCCCAGTGCCGACCGCGGTGCCGCCCATGGCCACCGTCAGCAACCCGTCGGTGGCGTGCTCCACCTCGGCAAGGGAATCATCGAGCGCGCCGGCGTAACCCGACCACTCCTGGCCGACGGTCAGCGGGGTCGCGTCCTCCAGGTGCGTCCGGCCGATCTTGACCACCTCCGCCCACTTTTTCGAGTTGCGCTCGATCGCGTCCCGCAGCCGCTTGAGTGCCGGGATGGTCTTCTGCGTCGCCATCGTGTACGCGGCGATGTGCATGGCGGTGGGGAAGGTGTCGTTGCTCGACTGGCCCATGTTCACGTGATCGTTCGGGTGAACCGGCTCCTGGGAGCCGAGCGTCCCGCCGACCAGCTGGATGCACCGGTTGGAGATGACCTCGTTCACGTTCATGTTGGACTGGGTCCCTGAGCCCGTCTGCCAGACGTAGAGCGGGAAATCCTCGTCCAGGGCCCCGCTGATCACCTCCTCGCACACTCGCTCGATCAGATGGCCCTTCCAGGCCGGCAGCCGGCCAGCCTGGGTGTTCACCAGGGCCGCTGCCTTCTTCACGTAGCCATAGGCGTGGTACACCTCCTTGGGCATCCGGTCGTTGCCGATGTTGAAATGCTCCAGGCTGCGCTGGGTCTGGGCTCCCCAGTAGCGGTCAGCGGGGACATCGACATTGCCCAGGCTGTCAAACTCCCGCCGCGTCCCGGTAACATCCAGGCCGATCGGCAGGTCGAGGATCTTCGGCGCTTCGTCGCTGGCATCGCTCATGACCTGCACTCTCCTTCCGAAGTGCACCAGCGGCTGGCAGATCAACGGCATCGGGCCACCGGTGGTCAGCCTCAGATCATGCAACCGCAGCCAGCCGGATATGACACTCAGCCCATCATGGGCCGGTCACGGCAGACTTGTGAATAGACCTGCTGCCCGCGTCGAGGTCATCGAGGACGCCAACTCCCGGAGAGACGATTCACGCTCGCCATGAGGCGACGAGCTTCAGCGCCAAACTCGCTCATTCCGCATGCCAGTCGTCGGCGTGACGCAGTAGTGGACCTGTGCACCATCCGGAGCATGGCCACGGTCCACGCCTTCCAGATTACGCACAGCGCCGGTTAGCTTCACCATCCGCACATACGGAGACGGGCACCGACGCGCGGAGCAAGAAGGTGGAGCTCACGCCAAAGGCGCGGCGCATGGTCGGCCGGCTGGCGGCCGAGTGGCGGGCCACCGAGGCCGCCGTCGCCGAGATCGAGGCCGAGATCGCCTACCCGCCCAGCCGGGTCGTCACCGACATCGAGGAAGCGCTGCGGCGCAAGAGCTTTCACGACCGGATCGCCGAGAAGCTGGCCAGGGACGCCGCCTGGCGGGAGGGCCAGGCCACCCGGGGAACGGAATGATCGCGGCCGGGGCGGTTGCCCCGGCCGCGCGTCGTTCGGTCAGCGGCCGGCCCCAGCCGCGTGGTCCCGTCACCAGCTGCCCCGGCCGCCCCGCCCGGTCAGTGGCCGTCGGGCAGGTACCAGTGGAACGGCACTATGAGGCGGTCCGTGTCGGGCTGCGGGCCCCAGGTCCCCGGCTTGTACGGCTTGACCGGCGGCGGGTTCTGCAGCAGCGGCTCGGAGATCTCCCACAGCCGCTCGATACTGTATGAGCTGGTGAACAGCAACTGATCGCCGAGCATGGCGAGCAGGATGAGGCGCTCGTACCCTTCCAGCGCCATCGCCTGCTGGAAGGAATCCTCATAGCGGAACACCATCGACGCGGTGCCCAGCTCTATCTCCGGGCCCGGCTCCTTGGCCAGGAACCGCAGCGCGATCCAGCCGGGGTCTTCGAAGTCGATGATGAGCTCGTTGTAGGAGCCCGCCGGCGCGTCCTTCCGGTCGATGTGGAACATCCTCAGCGGCGGCTCGTGGAAGCCGAGGGTCATTACCTGACGGCTCGCGCCCATGTTCTTGCCGGAACGGAGGAAGAACGGGACGCCGGCCCAGCGCCAGTTGTCGATCTCGGCCCGCAGCGCGACCATCGTCTCGGTCTGGGAGTCCGGCGGGACGCCGGGCTCGTCGCGGTAGCCCTCGTACTGGCCGCGGACCACGTGCCGCACGTCGATGGGCCGGAGGGCGTCGTAGACCTTGCGCTTCTCGGCCCGCAGCGGCTCGGCCTCGAGCGAGGAAGGTGGCTCCATCGCGATGAAGCCCAGCACCTGGAGCAGGTGGGTGACGACCATGTCCCGGTAGGCGCCGGTCTGGTCGTAGAACTGGGCCCGCCCTTCGATCGAGAGGGTCTCCGGCACGTCGACCTGGACGTACCGGATGTTCTGCCGGTTCCAGATGGGCTCGAACAGGCCATTGGCGAACCGGAAGGCGAGGATGTTGTCGACCGACTCCTTGCCCAGGAAGTGGTCGATGCGGAAGATCTGCGACTCGTCGAAGACCGCGTGCAGCTTGGCGTTCAGGTCCTGCGCGGAGGCCAGGTCGTGGCCGAACGGCTTCTCGACGATGACGCGGGAGCCCGGCGCGAGGTCCATCGCGCCGATCATCGCGACGACCGACTCGAACGCCGCGGGCGGGACCGCCAGGTGGAACAGCCGGCGCGGGTTCCCGCCGATCTCCCTCTCCGCCTCTTGGACCGCGCCGGCCAGCGGGGCGGTGTTGTCCGGGTCCGCGCTGGCGAACGACAGGGACGCGGCGAACGTGTCCCACGCGTCCCACGCGTCCCCGGTCGGCTTGCCGTTGCCGAACTGTTCCACCGCCTGGCGCGCGTGCTCACGGAACGCCTCGGTGCTCATCGCGGATGCCGCCGGGGCGGAGCCGATGATCCGGTAGCGCTCCGGCAGCAGGCCGGCCGCGGCCAGGTGGAACGCCCCCGGCAACAGCTTTCGCTTGGCCAGGTCGCCGGTGGCCCCGAACATCACGAAGACGTGGTTGTCGGGCCGCGGCACCGAGGTGCCCGCACGCCGGCGCCGCGACCGCGGCGCGGGCTGGTTCTGCGTGGTCAACGCTCAGTCCGCCTTCTTCTCCTGGTGACCGCCAAATCCGGAGCGCATGGCGGACAGCACCTTGCCGGCGAACACGCCGTCGCCGCGGGATTCAAAGCGCTCGTACAGCGCGGCGGTGATGGCAGCGGCCGGGACACCGGTATCGATGGCCGCCTGAACGGTCCAGCGGCCTTCCCCGGAGTCGGATACCCGGCCGGTGTAGTCGCTGAGGTCAGGAGACTTGGCGAAGGCGTCGGCGGTCAGGTCGATCAGCCAGGAGCTGATCACCGATCCGCGCCGCCACAGTTCGGCGACCTCCCCGACGTCGATCGTGTACTGGTAGGCCCAGGGGTCGCGCAGCGGGGTGGTCTCGGCGTCGATCTCGTCCATGTGCTTGCCCGCGTCGGCGTGCTCGATGATGCTGAGCCCTTCCGCGATCGCGGCCATCATGCCGTACTCGACGCCGTTGTGGACCATCTTGACGAAGTGCCCGGCGCCGTTCGGCCCGCAGTGCAGGTATCCCTCCGCGGCGGTGCTGAGGTCTTCCTCCCGGCTGGGGGTGGGCAGGGCGTCCCCCTTACCCGGCGCGATCGTGCTGAAGATCGGATCCAGCCGCGCGACCGGTTCGTCCTCCCCGCCGATCATCAGGCAGAAGCCGCGCTCCAGTCCCCACACCCCGCCGCTGGTCCCGCAGTCGATGTAGTGGATGCCGTCGGTCTTCAGCGCCTTCGCGCGGATGATGTCGTCGCGGTAGTAGGAGTTGCCGCCGTCGATCACAATGTCGCCGACCTCCAGCAGCGGGACGAGCTTGTCCAGCGTGGGCTGGACGATCCCGGCCGGCACCATGAGCCATATCGCGCGCGGCTTTTCCATCATGCTCACGAAGGCGGCGAGGTCGGTGGACCCCTTGGCCCCCTCGGCCTCGAGCGTGCTGACCGCGCCGGCGTTGATGTCGTACACGACGCAGTGGTGACCGTCGCGCATCAGCCGCCGGACCAGGTTCGCGCCCATCCGGCCGAGCCCGATCATTCCCAGCTGCATCGGCTTGTCAGTTGGCATGGAAAATCAGCCTCCCCGTTTCTTCAGCGCTTCTTGAGCATGCGGTAACGACGGATCAGGGCGTTGGTGGAGGAGTCGTGATGAAGCTCCGGCTCCGCCCCGCTCTCCAGTTCCGGGATGATCTGCTGGGCCAGCACCTTGCCGAGTTCCACCCCCCACTGGTCGAACGAGTCGATGTCCCAGATCGTCCCCTGCGTGAACACGCTGTGCTCGTACAGGGCCACCAGCGTGCCCAGCAGCCGCGGGGTGAGGACCTCGGCTAGCATCACGTTCGTCGGGCGGTTGCCCTCCATCACCCGGTGCGGCACCACCCTTTCCGGCGTTCCCTCGGCGCGCACCTCTTCCTCGGTCTTGCCGAACGCCAGCGCCTGGGCCTGCGCGAACACGTTCGAGTTCAGCTTGTCGTGGTGGTCGCGCAGCGGGTTCAGCGACTTGCCGAACCCGATCAGGTCGACCGGGATCAGCGTGGTGCCCTGGTGGATGAGCTGGTAGAAGCTGTGCTGCCCGTTGGTCCCAGGCTCACCCCAGAACACGGCGCCGGTGTCGTAGTCCACCGGCCGCCCGGTCAGCGTGACGTGCTTGCCGTTGGACTCCATGGTGAGTTGCTGCAGGTAGGCGGGGAACCGCTTCAGGTACTGCTCGTACGGCATCACGCCGTAGGTCTGGGCGCCGAAGAAGTCGCGGTACCACACCGCCAGCAGGCCCAGCAGGACCGGCAGGTTCCCCGCCAGCGGCGCCGTGCGGAAATGCTCGTCCATCTCGTGGAAGCCCGCGAGCATCTCGTCGAAACGGTCCGGGCCGATCGCCACCATGATGGACAGGCCGATCGCGGAGTCCATCGAGTACCGGCCGCCGACCCAGTCCCAGAACTCAAACATGTTCACGGTGTCGATGCCGAACTCGCGGACCCGTTCGGCGTTGGTGGAGACCGCGACGAAGTGCTTGGCCACCGCGGCCTCGTCGCCGAGTGCGCCCACCACCCAGTCCCGCGCGGAGGTCGCGTTGGTGAGGGTCTCCAGCGTGCCGAACGTCTTGGAGGAGATGATGAACAGCGTCTCGTCGGCGGCCAGGTCCCGGGTGGCCTCGACGAAGTCGGTGGAGTCGACGTTGGAGACGAACCGGAACGTCAGGTCGCGCTGGCTGTAGTCGCGCAGCGCCTCGTACGCCATGACCGGCCCGAGGTCGGAACCGCCGATGCCGACGTTGACGATGTTGCGGATGCGCTTTCCGGTGAAGCCGGTCCACTCTCCCGACCGGATCCGGTCGGAAAACTGGCGCATCCGCCCGAGCACCTCGTGCACCTGGGCCACCACGTCGACGCCGTCCACGGTCAGCGACTCGCCCGCGGGCATGCGCAGGGCGACGTGCAGCACGGCGCGGTCCTCGGAGACGTTGATGTGCTCGCCGCGGAACATTGCGTCCCGGCGCTCGGGCACGCCGGACTCTTCGGCCAGCTCGACCAGCAGCCGCATGGTCTCGTCGGTGATCCGGTTCTTGGAGTAGTCGAGGTAGATCCCGGCCGCCTCCGCGGTCAGCCGTTCCCCGCGGCCGGGGTCCCCGGCGAAGAGGTCACGCAGGTGACGGCCCGCTATCCCGTCATAGTGGCGCTGCAGCGCCTGCCACGCCTTCCGTTCCCGCAGCGGCATCGCTGGCATGTCTCCTCCTTCGTCCGGCCGGCCCCGTCCACGGCTGGCCCCATCCACAACGGGCCCAGCCACGGCTAGCACTGTTCCGGGTAAGCATTGTGCTCCGACGAGATCGTTTCATGCGCCGGTGAACGCGCGGGCTACGGCCTCGCGGCTTACGGTGAAAAATCTTGCTGCCGAACGGGCGGCGTTAGTTACCCGGCTGGGGTCTTACACCGCCTCCACAGGCAAGCACGGAAAGCCCTTCCGCGCGTATGTTCCGGGCGCGTCCTCCACGCCGCAACTTTGATGACGCGGAACAAGGCCCCGGGGCGGCGGCCGGGTCAATCGCCGATGTAGCTCATCACGTGCTTGATGCGGGTGTAGTCCTCAAGGCCGTACATGGACAGGTCCTTGCCGTAGCCGGAGTGCTTGAAGCCGCCGTGCGGCATCTCGGCCACGATCGGGATGTGCGTGTTGATCCAGACAGCGCCGAAGTCGAGCCGCTTGGCCATCCGCATCGCGCGGCCGTGGTCCTTGGTCCACACGCTGGAAGCCAGCCCGTACTGGACACCGTTGGCCCACGCGGCGGCCTCGTCCTCGGAGCTGAACCGCTGCACGGTGATCACCGGGCCGAAGATCTCGTCCTGGATCATCTCGTCCTGCTGCTGCAGCCCGGACACCACGGTCGGGGCGTAGAAGTAGCCGCGGTCGCCGATCCGCTGGCCGCCGGTCACGACCTCGGCGTGGGCCGGGGTGCGCTCGACGAAGCCCTCGACCCGGGCCAGCTGGCTGGCGTTGTTCAGCGGGCCGTAGTAGGCGTCCTCCACGTCGGGACCGCCGACCTTGGTGCCGCGTGCCTGCTCGGCCAGCGCGGCGGTCAGGTCGTCCGCGATGCCGGGGCCGGCCAGCACGCGGGTCGCCGCCGTGCAGTCCTGCCCGGCGTTGAAGTAACCGGCGCCAGCGATCCCCTCCGCCGCGGCGCCGATGTCGGCGTCATCGAACACAATGACGGGGGCCTTGCCCCCCAGTTCCAGGTGCACCCGCTTGAGGTCGGCGGCGGCCGCGACGGCCACCTCCCGGCCCGCGCGGACCGACCCGGTGATCGACACCATCTGCGGGATGTCGTGGGCCACCAGGGCCCGCCCGGTGTCGCGGTCACCGCAGATCACGTTGAACACCCCCGGCGGCAGGAACTCCGCGGCGATCTCGGCCAGCAGGAGGGTGCTGACCGGGGTGGTGTCGGACGGCTTCAGCACGATCGAGTTGCCGGCCGCGAGGGCCGGGGCGATCTTCCAGATGGCCATCATCAGCGGGTAGTTCCAGGGCGTGACCTGGGCGCACACTCCGATCGGCTCGCGCCGGACGAACGACGTGTGGTCGTGCATGTACTCGCCCGCGGACCGGCCCTCCAGCACCCGCGCCGCGCCGCCGAAGAACCGGAGCTGGTCGACGATCGGCGGCAGCTCCTCGCTCATGGTCAGCGCGACCGGCTTGCCGGTGTTGCGGCATTCCGCGGCGGCGAGCTCGGCGGCGTGGGCCTCGACCGCGTCGGCGATCTTCAGCAGGGCCAGGCTCCGCTCGGCCGGGGTGGCGTCCCGCCAGGTCCCGAAGGCGTCGGCGGCGGCGCGCAGCGCGGCGTCGACGTCCTCCGCTGAGGAGATGGGGGCCTGCGCATAGGCTTCACCGGTACTGGGGTCAATAACGTCGCTGGTGCGGCCATCACGGGTGTCGGCGAACTTGCCGCCGACGAAGTTCTTCAGCTCGGTCAACGTCAGCCTCCTGCGCGCGGAACGGGCCTGCTGTGCGGCTCAACTCACGACCTTGGCAAAGAATCATGGCCTGCACAAGGGATTCAGTGGTTGTGTTTGCAGTGAACTACGGATTTAGTTGACACCGCCCGCGAATGTCGCCCATGATGCCAACAGGGAGGCGACCGCATGGCACACGGCCCGAGAGTGCTGCCAGCGCCCGCCGTCGTGCTCGACGAGATCTCCAAGCGGATCATAGAGCAGCTGCAGCAGGATGGCCGGCGCTCGTACGCGTCGGTCGGCAAGGCGGTCGGGCTGTCCGAGGCGGCGGTCCGCCAGCGGGTGCAGCGGCTGCTCGACGGCGGCGTCATGCAGATCGTGGCGGTCACCGATCCCCTGACGCTAGGCTTCCGGCGGCAGACCATGATCGCCGTCAAGTGCGACGGGGACCTGCAGGAGGTCGCCGATCACCTGGCCGACATCGACGAAATCGACTATGTGGTGATCACGGCCGGCTCCTTCGACCTCCTGCTGGAGGTCGTCTGCGAGGACGACGACCACCTGCTGGAGATCCTCAGCCGGGTCCGTGCGGTGCCGTCGGTGACGAGCACAGAGACGTTTGTGTACCTGAAGTTGCGCAAGCAGACTTATTCCTGGGGAACGAGATGACCAACCCGCCCGAAAGCAACGCCGAACTGCAGCAGACGGCCCGGCGTAACCTCTGGATGCACTTCACCCGGATGTCCGCCTACACCGACGCCGACGTCCCGGTGATCGTGCGGGGCTCCGGGCCGTACGTGTTCGACAACCATGGCCGGCGTTACCTCGACGGCCTGTCCGGGCTGTTCGTCAGCCAGGTCGGGCACGGCCGCGCGGAGATCGCCGACGCGGCGCGGCGGCAGGCGTCGGAGCTGGCCTACTTCCCGCTGTGGTCCTACGCGCACCCGCAGGCGATCGAGCTGGCCGAGCGGCTCGCCGAGCTGGCCCCGGGCGACCTGAACCGGGTGTTCTTCACCACCAGCGGCTCGGAGGCCGTCGAGTCGGCCTGGAAGCTGGCCAAGCAGTACTTCAAGCTGACCGGCCAGCCGGAGCGGTACAAGGTGCTCAGCCGCGACATCGCCTACCACGGCACCTCGATGGGGGCGCTGGCCATCACCGGGCTCGCCGACATCAAGTACCCGTTCGAGCCGCTGCCGCCCGGCGGGGTCCGCGTGCCGAACACCAACTTCTACCGCGCGCCCGACTTCGTGGCCGACGACATCACCGACTTCGGCCGGTGGGCCGCCGACGAGATCGAGCGCGCCATCCTGCGGGAGGGCCCCGAATCGGTCGCGGCCGTGTTCCTGGAGCCGGTGCAGAACTCCGGCGGGTGCTTCCCGCCGCCGCCCGGGTACTTCGCGCGGGTGCGCGAGATCTGTGATCAGTACGGTGTGCTGCTGGTGTCCGACGAGGTGATCTGCGCCTTCGGGCGGCTCGGCCACTACTTCGGCTCGGCCCGGTACGGCTACCAGCCCGACATCATCACCTTCGCCAAGGGCGTCACGTCCGGCTACTCCCCGCTCGGCGGCATGCTCGTGCGGGACGCGCTGATGGAGCCGTTCGCCCGCGGGACGGCGACATTCCTGCACGGCGTCACGTTCGCCGGCCACCCGGTGTCGGCCGCGGTCGCGGTCGCCAACCTGGACATCTTCGAGAAGGAAGACCTGCTCGGCAACGTCCGCGCGAACGAGGCCGGCTTCCGCGCCACCCTGGAGAAGCTGTACGACCTGCCGATCGTCGGGGACATCCGGGGGGACGGCTACTTCTACGGCATCGAGATGGTCAAGGACAAGGACACCCGGGGGACCTTCAGCGACGATGAGTCCGAGCGCCTGCTGCGCGGGTTCCTGTCCACGGCGCTGTTCGACGCCGGCCTGGTCTGCCGGGCCGACGACCGCGGCGACCCGGTCATCCAGCTTGCCCCGCCGCTGATCTGCGGCCAGGAGCACTTCGATGAGATAGAGCGGATTCTGCGCGAGGTCCTCACCGAAGCCTGGCAGCGGATCTAGCTGTGCTGGCCCGGGGGCGACCCCCCGGAACCCCCCGCTGCGCTTCGCGCCCCGCGGTGGTACTTCGCCGAGACACCGGCCGCTCACCGGGCACAAGGCCCGGTTCGCTGGGCCGGTCACGAGCGCCTCGCCGTAGGTCCTGCTCCGGTACCGCCGACAGCACCGGCCGCTCACCCGGCCTGAAGGCCGGGTTCGCTGGGCCGGTCACGAGCGCCTCGCCGTAGGTTCTGCTGTGGTTCTCGCCCGGGCGGCCGCCGCGTCAGGACGGGCTCTCGCGCTGATACTCCGCCAGGGTCTCCTCGTCGGGCGGATAGGTACCGCGGATGCTGGCCCCGTCCGCCACCCGGCGCTGCAGCCAGGTTTCCAATTGGTCCCGCTGGTAGCAGCGCGCCGCGACGTCCTCGGCCACCCCGGCCGGGATGACCACGACGCCCTCGCCGTCGCCGACCACGACATCGCCGGGCTGCACCATGACCCCGCCGCAGCCGATCGGCAGGCCGAAATCCGCCGGATGGTGCAGCACCGAGCTGGTGGTGCCGTGCGCGCCGCCCGCGTACGACGGGAAGTCGAGGGCGGCGATGGCCGGCGAGTCGCGCAGCGCGCCGTCGGTGACCAGGCCCGCGGCCCCGCGCACCATCAGCCGGGTGCACAGGATGTGGCCCAGGGACGCCGCGCCGGCCTGGCCGCGGGCGTCGATGACCAGAACCTGGTCCGGGCCGACGGTTTCCACCGCGACCCGCTGCGGGTTGGCCCAGTTGTCGTATTCGACCTGGAAGTCGAGGTCTTCGCGGGCCGGGATGTAGCGCAGCGTGAACGCGTAGCCGACCAGCCGGGCGTCCGGCCGTAGTGGCCGGACGCCCGCCATGAACGTGTTGCGGAAGCCGAGCTTGAGCAGTTCGCTGGTCAGGCTCGCGGTGGAGACCTCGTGCAGCTTCCGCCAGGACTCAGGTGACAGTTGCATCGGGACCATTGTGGCCCGCCGGGCCGGCCGCGTCAGGAGGGCCCCGGGTGGAGGGCTAGCGGGGGCTAGCGGCCCGGGGCCTTCTGGGTGGAGGCTACTGGCCCGGGGCCTGCTGGCCCGGGGCCTGCTGGCCCGGGGCCTGCTGGCCCGGGGCCTGCTGGCCCGGGGCCTGCTGGCCGGGGGCCTGCTGGCTTTGGCCGGTGGGCGCGACCGATGCCGGGGCGTTCTGCGACGGGGCCGTGCTCACCGAAGGCACCGAACTGGGGGTCGGGGCCGTGGTCGCGCTCGACGTGGGCTGCGGAGCGGTCTGGCCGACGCCGCCCGGGGTGGCGCTCTGGGTAGGGGTGGGGCTGACCGTCGGGGTCACCGTTCCGCTCTTGCTGTTGCTGCTGTGGCCTCCGGTGACGTTGCCCAGGGTGGTACCGGAGGAGTTGCGGCCCCACACGCTCGCGTTGATGGGCTTGCCGGTGCCGAACTCGATCAGCGTGATCACGAGCATCGCGATCAGGAACACGGCCGCCGAGGTCGCCACCGTGACGACCCAGCGGGGATGGTCCCGCAGGCCGCGGACGATCCTGCCGCCGCTGGTTTTGCCGTGCTTGCCGGGGCCCGCGCCGTCGCCGTCACGGCCGGGCCCGTCACCGGCGAAGTCGGCCGGCGCGCCGGGGCGGCCGGTCCCGCCCGGACCGCCGTCGTGCCCGGCGCTGTTCATCCGCACCGTGCCGAACGACCGCATGGTCTGGGTTTCCGGCTGCTCGAAGCCGCGGGTTCGGGCGTCGCCCGGGTCCCGGGGGCCCGGGTCTGCGGCGTACAGGGGCCGGGCCTGATCCGCGGATGTCGGGCCGACGGACCGGCTGACGTTCGCCCCTCTGACGGTCGCCCCATTAGGCGCGTTGTTGGGATTGGTCGCAGGGCGGGCCGCTGTACCCTGACCGCCCGGCTTGCCCTGAGCGCCCGGCGAGGTGTCCCGGGAAGTCTGAGTGCCGGTGACCGGGTTCCACTGCCGGGCGTGCTCGACGATGACCGGGGCCACCTTGTCCTTGGTACGCCCCAGGTAGTGCTTATAGATGGCGAAGCCGGTGGTGCTCGCCCCGGCGCCCACGGCGGTGCCCAGGATCGTCCCGCCGTCGCCGAGGTAGGACGTGAGAATTGCACCTGTCACGGCCGCGCCCATGCTCGATACGACTTGCACGGTGCTGAGTTCGATGCCCGACCGGGTGCCCATCATCCCCCTTCATGCGTCACACGCTGACGTTGATGCCAGGTGGGTGGTCTGGTCCCTGCCTGCCCGGCCGCGCGGCACTAAGCCGGGCAAAACGGGGCTGGGGTTCAGGACTCAGGCTATAAGTGCTCGGCCCGGTATCGAAATCCCGACGACGAAATTGCGCCAATCCCGGGCGGTCCCGCGCTGGTTCCCGGGACAGCCCTTCCCCCGCTAACGTCAGGGGGTATGGGCGGCAGCGAACTCGATGTCCTGGTGGTCGGCGCGGGGGTGGTCGGCCTGACGACCGCCCTCTGCCTGGCCGAATCTGGCCTGCGGGTGGGTATCCGGACGGCGGCGCCGCCGGGGGCGTCGACGTCCGCCGCGGCCGGGGCGGTCTGGGGGCCGGTCATGGCCGGGCCCGCCCAGCGGATCCGGGAATGGGCCCGCACCAGCCTGTACGTGCTGCGGGAACTGGAGAATGATCCGGCCACCGGGATCCGGTCGCTGGCCGGACGGGAGCTGTCCCGGGTCCCGGCGGAACCTCCGGAATGGATTGATCTCCTGGATGACGTGCGGCTTTGCCGCGACGACGAGTTCCCGCCGGGATTCGTCTCCGGCTGGCGGTACACCGCACCCGTGGTCAACATGCCGGTCTACCTCGAATACCTGCGGGCCCGGTTCGATCGCACGGGCGGGCGTATCGACGTGAATCCGGTCACATCTCTCGCCGATGTGACCGCTGGGGGCAATGGGCCCAGCGGCTCCGGCAAGGCTGGAGAGACTGCCGGCGTTGATGGGTTCGGCGGGACGGGCGATGTGCCGCCGGTGATCGTCAACTGCTCGGGCGTCGCCGCGCGTGAACTGGTCCCCGATCCGGCCGTGACGCCGGTCCGCGGGCAGGTAGTGGTGATCGCCAACCCGGGAATCGAGGAGTTCTACATCGACCACACCCCCGCGCCCCAGGAAGTGATCTACCTGTTCCCGCACGAGAGCACGGTTGTGCTCGGCGGCACCGTCCTCCCGGGCGACCGGGATACCGCCCCGCGGCCCGCGGTGGCGGAGCGGATCCTGCGTGACTGCGCCACCGTCGATCCGAGGGTGCTCGGCGCCAGGGTGCTGGCCCACCGGGTCGGGCTGCGGCCCACCCGGCCGGAGGTCCGGCTGGAGGCCGAACCGCTGGGCAGCGGGCGCGTGCTGTGGCACAACTACGGCCACGGCGGGGGCGGCGTCACCCTGTCCTGGGGCTGCGCGCTGGAGATCACCGCGGCGGTACTGGGCGGCGCCAGAGTGCACTGATGCACGCAGGGCCGGCCCGCCTAGGGTTGAGGCCATGAAGATTGGTTTTGGCGCCCCGGTCTCCGGCGCATGGGCCACACCCGCAGACCTCGCCACCTTCGGAGCCCGGGCGGAGGCCGACGGCTACGCGTCGCTGTGGACCTTCCAGCGGCTGCTCATCCCCGAGGGCTCCCGGATGGAGCCGGTGTACCAGAGCGTGCTCGACCCGCTGGTCGCGCTGGGCTTCCTGGCCGCGGACACGTCCCAGATCCGGCTCGGCGTCGCACTGATCAACCTGCCCTTTGTGTCGCCCGCCTACCTGGCCAAGCAGGCGACCACGGTCGACGTGCTGTCCGGCGGCCGGTTCGACCTGGGCCTGGGCATCGGCTGGCTGCCGGAGGAGTTCGAGCTGACCGGGGCGTCCATGGCGCGGCGCGGGGCGCGGGCCGAGGAGTTCCTGGACGTGCTGCGGACCCTGTGGAACCCGGGCCCGCGCGGGACAGGGCCCGGCGCCCCGGGCTCCGGCGGGCTGAGCCGGTACGACGGTGACTTCTACACCGTCCCGGCGGGGCGGCAGGCTCCGGAGCCCGTGCAGCGGCCCGGGCCCCCGATCATTCTCGGCGGCATGTCGCGCGCCGCGATGAAGCGGGCCGGGCGGATGGCGGACGGCTGGATGACGTCGAGCCGGGCGGACCTGTCCCGCATCAGGGACGACATCAAGGTGGTCCGGACCGCGGCGGCGGACGCCGGGCGCGACCCGGACGAGATCCGTATCGTCTGCCGCGGCGTGGTCCGCACCGGCCAGCAGGCGCGTTCCCCCGAGACCGGCGAGCGGCTCCTGCTGTCCGGCAGCTACGAGCAGATCCGCGCGGACACCGCCTGGATCGGCGAGCAGGGCGTGACGGAGGTCTTCTACGACCTGAACTGGGATCCCCGCATCGGGTCCCCGGATGTGGAACACGCGGCGGCCGTCGCCCGGGCCGCGGAGATCATGGCCGCGCTCGCGCCGGTCCAGTAAGGCCCGGGGCGCGCCCGGCCCCGTCACCCGGGGCGCGCCCGGCCCCGTCACGCGCTGCGCGCCGCGCCGTCCCGCAGCGCCACGGCCGCCGCCTCGGTCCGGCTCGCGACGCCCAGCTTGCCGAGGATGTTGGACACGTGCACGCTGGCCGTCTTGGCCGAGATGAACAGCGCGCCTCCTGGAACATGCACCGATTATCCCATCAGCCGCCGACACTCCCGGAGGATTAACCGGCCGGCCCAGGACGTTTGAACGGGGTATGGAGACAGGCATGGAAAAGGTCGTCCTTACGGATGCGGAATGGCGCGAGCGACTCGCGCCCGAGGAATACAAGGTGCTGCGCCAGGCCGGGACCGAAGCCCCCTGGACAGGTGAGTACACCGACACCAAGACGGTCGGGGTGTACCGGTGCCGCGCGTGCGGGTCGGAGCTGTTCCGTTCGGCGGAGAAGTTCGAGTCGCACTGTGGCTGGCCGTCGTTCTACCAGCCATCCAGCGACAACGCCGTCGTGCTGATCCAGGACCGCACGCTGGGCATGGTGCGGACCGAGGCCCGGTGCGCGCGCTGCGACTCCCATCTGGGGCACGTTTTCGAGGGCGAGGGCTACGACGTCCCCACCGACCAGCGCTGGTGCATCAACTCGGTGTCACTTACGCTCGAGCCAGCGGAGTCTTGACCGGCCTGCGGGTGATCCGCGGCGGCGAGCTGTCCGGCAGCACAGCCCAGACGTCCGGGATGCAGCGGTCGGCCGCCATCTCGGGCGATCTGGTCGGGGCCAGTGGCCTGTGGATGGGCCGCACCGTCGTGCTCCCGGGCGCGTCCTCGGGCGACCACCATGCTGAGCCTGCGGGACCGGGTGCACGCGGTGATCTTCGCCTGCGAGTCGGGCCTGCCACCCGGTCAGTCCGTATCGCCGGAATCCGGGCGGCGGGCGCGCTTGACCGCGCCCCGGCGGCGTTTGTCGGCCACCCGGCGCTGCCGGGCGGCTCGGCTGGGGCGGGTCGGGATGCGGGGCGGCTCCGGCGGGGCCAGCGCCTCCCGCAGCAGGTTGGCCAGCCGGCCCCGCGCCGCCCGGCGGTTCAGCAGCTGGCTGCGCTGCTCGGAGGCGGTCACGGTCAGCACGCCGTCGGTCAGCCGGCTGCCCAGCCGGGTCAGGATCCGTTCCCGGGCGTAGCCGGGCAGCGCCGCCGAGCTCGCGACGTCGTAGGACAGCTCGACCCGGGAGTCGGCGGTGTTGACGGACTGCCCGCCGGGACCGGAGGCGCGGGAGAACCGCTCGCGCAGCTCACCGGCCGGTATCACCAGCCATCGGTTCACCCGCAGATCGTCCGCCACCCCACCAGGATGCCCGACCAGGCCGGACGGGCGTGGCTCAGGGCAGCGCAGTGACCAGTTCCCGGACCGGCTTACGCCGGCCGGTGTAGAACGGGATCTCCCCGCGGGTGTGCCGCCGGGCCTCGGCCCCCCGCAGGTGGCGCATCAGGTCGACGATCCGGTGCAGCTCGCTGGCCTCGAAGGCCAGGATCCACTCGTAGTCGCCGAGCGCGAAGCTGGACACGGTATTGGCCCGGACGTCCGGGTATTCGCGGGCCATCACGCCGTGCTCGGCCAGCATCTTCCGGCGTTCGGCCGCGTCCAGCAGGTACCACTCGTAAGACCGGACGAACGGGTAGACGCACAGGTAAGACTTCGGCTCCTCCTCGGCGAGGAACGCCGGGATGTGCCCCTTGTTGAACTCGGCGGGACGGTGCAGCGCCATCACCGACCACACCGGCTCGCTGGCGCGCCCCAGCCGGGTGCGGCGGAAGCGCGCGTACATCTCCTGCAGGTCATCGGCGGACGGCGCGTGCCACCAGAACATATAGTCGGCGTCCGCGCGCAGGCCCTGCACGTCATAGCCGCCGCGGGTGACCGTGCCCTTGCCCGCCGCCTCGTCGATCAGCCTGGTAACCTCGTCGGCGACGCCGCCGCGGCCGCCGGGGCCCTCGTCGAGGGCCGCGCGGTCCGTCACCCGGAACACGGACCACATGGTGTACCGGATCAGCTCGTTCAGGTCCCGGGCCCGGGGCCGGGTCACCTCGCCCTCGGGGCGGCCCGCTTCGTCATTCGCAGCCATGGTCCCATTGTCCGCCTTGACGCGGATCCTTCACACGGCGGGCTGGCGGCGGACGCGCAGGTAGGCGAGCGTGCGCTCGGCCGCGGTGCGCGCGGTGGCGATGCAGGCCGGAATGCCGATCCCGTCGTAGGCCGCACCGCAGACGGCCAGCCCAGGCTGGGCGTCCAGGCCGGCCCGGATGGCCGCGACCCGGTCCAGATGCCCGACAGTGTACTGCGGCAGCCCGCCACCCCACCGGGTGACGCGGGCGTCCAGCGGGGTGCCCTGGGCGCCGCTCTCTTCGGCCAGGTCGGCGGCGGCCAGCGCGGCGAGTTCGCGGTCGTCGCGCTGGAGCACGCCCTCTTCGCCGATCCGCCCGATGGAACACCGGATCAGGTCCACCGGCTCGGCCGCGTCCGCCGCGCCGCCCGCGAGGTGCGGCCACTTCACGGTCGAGAACGTGACCGCCTTGACGGCGCGTTTCTCCACGGCCGGTACGAGGTAGCCGCTCCGGGGCGCCTCCTGGGCCACCGCATCCCGGATGGCCCGGAAGCGCGAGCGCGGGTACGCCAGGGTCACGATGGCCATGCTCGCGTACTCGATGCCGCCTAGCGCGGCGGCGGCCGTAGACGCACCCGGCACGCCGCCCAGCAGCAGGCCCGCCGGGCGCGCGGGGAGGGCCAGCACAACGGCGTCCGCGGTGAGCTCTTCCGGTGCCGCGGCCGACCCGACGGTCAGCCGCCATCCCGTGGCGGTGCGAGCCAGGTCACGAACCGTCGCGCGGGTCCGGATGACCGCGCCGGAGGCCTCCGCCACGGCCGCGGGCAGCGCCCCCAGGCCGCCGGCCAGCGTGGTGAACACCGGCCGTGGCGGCGGAGCCGTACCCGGCTCCGGAGGGGCCGCCTGGTCTGGCCCGGCGGGAGAAGGCAGCAGCGACGCGGCGGCGCTGGCCAGCGAGCGGTGCGCGGGCGCCACCGCGGCCAGCGGCCCGAGCGTCGCCTCGAACGACAGCTCCTCCGACCGGCCCGCGTAGACCCCGCCGAGCAGCGGGTCGACCAGCCGCTCGACCAGTTCGTCACCGAAGCGGGCCCCCACGTACGCGGCGACGGCCGTGTCGCCGTCCCGCGGCGTGGCCGGGAGATCCAGCTCCTTCCGGGCCCGGGCCAGGCCTGCCGGCGACAGCACGCCGGACCGGGCCAGGTCCGCCAGGTCCGCGGGGACGCCCATGAACTGGCGCCGCGGCAGCGGCCGCATCGCGTCCCGGGTCCAGATGGCCGAGGACGTGGTGCCGGGCGTGACGAGCTGCTCGCCGAGCCCCACGTCCCTGATCAGGCCGGTGCCCTCCGGGCGCCGCACGAGCAGCGCTTCGGCGCCCTCGTCCACGGCCACCCCGGCCACCTCGGACACCGCGAGCTTGCCCCCCAGCCGCGGGGCTCCCTCCAGCACCGTGACCCGGACCGGCTCGCCGCGCAGGAAGAACGCCGCCGCGAGCCCGGCGATACCGCCGCCGACGATGACCACGTGCGGCCGCGGGCCGGGCGCGGCCGCGGCACCGCTGGCGCCGCCGGCGGCCAGGCCTGGCTGTTCCGCCTGCCCCGAAGTCTCCACCGGCCCAGCCTTGCAGATCCGGCTCCGTTCTTCGTGTTCGACGGCCGACTGGCCGTCTCGGGCGCCCAGCCGGCCGCCACCTTCAGCGAGGTTCTCGGCCAGGCGATGTCGCGGTAGGGTCCGCGATGGCGACCCGGCCCGGGGCGGGGCGGGCTAGCGCGCGGAATGCTCGTGCACGAAGTCGGTGAGCCGGGCCAGCATGCCCGGGTCGGTGTCGGGCAGGACGCCGTGACCCAGGTTGAAGATGTGGCTCTCGGCGATCCGCGCCTGGAGAAGGATCTCGCGGGCGCGGGCGGCGACCACGTCCCAGGGGGCGAGCAGCACCGCCGGATCCAGGTTGCCCTGCAGGGCCGTTCCGGCCTCGACCCGGCTCGCGGCCTCATCCAGCGGAACCCGCCAGTCCACGCCAACCACGTCCGCCCCGGCGCGCCGCATCAGGCCGAGCAGTTCGCCGGTGCCGACCCCGAAGTGGATGCGGGGCACGTCCCGCCCCGCCAGCGCGGCGAAGATCTGGGCGGAGTGCGGCAGCACGTACGTCCGGTAGTCGGACGGGCTCAGGGCCCCCACCCACGAATCGAACAGCTGGACCGCTGACACCCCCGCGGCGATCTGTACCTCCAGGAACGAGACTGTGATGGCGGTGAGCCGCGCCATCAGCGCGTTCCACAGTTCAGGCTCGGCGTACATCATGGCCCGGGTCCGGTCATGGTGCCGGGACGGCCCGCCCTCGATCAGGTAGGAGGCCAGGGTGAACGGCGCGCCGGCGAAGCCGATCAGCGGCCGGTCCCCGAGCTCGCGCACCAGCGCCCCCACGGCCTCGGTGACGTACGGCACGTCGCCGGGCTCAAGCGGTCGCAGCCGCTCCAGGTCGTGCTGGCCGCGGATGGGCTCGTCGATGACCGGGCCCACCCCGGCCTTGATGTCGATGCCGAAGCCGATCGCCTTCAGGGGCACCACGATGTCGCTGAACAGGATGGCCGCGTCCACGCGGTAACGCCGCGTCGGCTGCAGGGTGATCTCGGCGATCAGGTCGGCCCTGGTGCACGACTCGAGCATCGGGACGCCCGCGCGGGCTTGCCGGTATTCGGGCAGCGACCGCCCGGCCTGGCGCATGAACCAGACCGGGGTATACGGCACCGGCTCCCGGCGGCAGGCGCGCAGGAACGGCGAGTCCTTCGCGAGCGACGTCACAGCAGGGATCGTCTCACAGAACGGATCACTGACACGCCGCCCAGCCTCCGGCGGATTGTCGTACACGCGTGCCAATATTTTGCTTAGCCCCGCGAAGTGCCGCTGAAGGAGGTCACAGGCCATGAGCCAGATGCCCTGGTACTGTCCCGGATGCGCCGGGGAGCAGCTGTTCGAGCAGTTCCACGACGACTCCGGTAGCTGCCCTGACTCACCGGACGGGCACTGCCCGGAGTGGGCGTGCTGTGCCTGCGGAACGGCCCTGATCGTGGGCTTCCTGCCGCAGGAGGAGCCGTTCCGGGCTGGCGCACGGCGCCGTCGTGGCCGTGCGGCATGAGGCTCGCCGGAACCGGCACTATGCCCGTTAACGGCCATGTTCGCTCCGGAACTTGCGTGAGGAAACAGCGGGTGCGGCATACGCTCTGTACATGAGATCGGCCGACCGGCCCGCGCGGAAGCAGCCGGTACCACGCAAAACGCCGCAGCGTAGCGGCGAAGAGGCGGCCGAGGCGGTGTTCGGTTCCGCGGTAGCCGTCTTTCAGGCCGGGCTGGAAGGCCAGGGCGCCCTCCGGGCCGAATTCACCTTTGAAGACGTACCCGCGCCCAAGCGCCTCGCCCCATTTGCCGCCGCGACCGCGGCCACCGTACGGCGTGACGACGCGGACATCGCCTGGGGACGCCTCGTGCTGCTGTACGACCCGGCGGCCCCCGAGGGCTGGCACGGCTGCTTCCGGCTGATCAGCTACCTGCGCGCGGAAATCGACCCGGAGATCGCCGCCGACCCGATGCTGGGCCAGGTCGGCTGGACCTGGCTGGTCGAGGCCCTGGACGCCCGCACGCCCGGTTACGGCGCGCCGAGCGGAACCGTGACCCGGGTGACGACCGAGGGGTTCGGCGGCAAGGAGGAGGAGCCGCCGATTCACGGGTACGAGCAGCGGGCGTCCTGGTCGCCGACGGCCGGGGAAAAGGACGAGAGCCCGGGCCCTGGCCCGGACGGCGGCGATCCGGCCGGGCTGGACATCGCCTCGCACGTCACCGCGTGGTGCGACTCACTGGCGGCCGCGGCGGGGTTGCCGCCGCTGGCCCTCGGCACGCACGCGCTGCCCTGGCCGGGCCGGGCGGCTGAGCCCCGCCAGCGGCGGCGCCGGTGACCGCCGACGGGCAGGCCGCCGGGGACGCGGGACTCACCGGGCGGGTCATACCCCTGCTCGAGCCGCGTGACGGCCTGCCGCCGGTCGTGGGGACCGCCGAGGAGCTGGAGCGGGTGACCCGCGCGATGGCCAACGGCACGGGCCCGGTCGCGGTCGACGCCGAACGCGCATCCGGCTACCGCTACGGGCACCGCGCCTACCTGGTGCAGCTCCGCCGCGCGGGCGCGGGTACCGCGCTGATCGACCCGATCATGTGCTCGGACCTGTCCGGGCTCGACGCCGCGCTGGCCGGGACCGAGGCGGTCCTGCACGCGGCGTCCCAGGACCTGCCGTGCCTGGCCGAGCTCAACTACCGCCCTCGCGTGCTGTTCGACACCGAACTGGCCGGGCGCCTGCTCGGGTTCCCGCGGGTGGCCCTTGGCACGCTGGTGGAGACCGTGCTCGGCCTGCATCTGGAAAAAGGCCACTCGGCCGCGGACTGGTCGACGCGGCCGCTCCCGATGGAATGGCTGCGCTACGCCGCACTCGACGTCGAGGTGCTCATCGAGCTGCGGGACGCGCTGGCCAGCATGCTCCGCGCGCAGGGGAAGCTGGACTGGGCGCGGCAGGAGTTCGCGGCGGTGCTGAACGCCGTCCCGCCCGCGCCGCGGCCCGACCCGTGGCGCCGGACCTCCGGCATCCACCGCGTGCGCAGCCGGCGCAGCCTCGCGCTCGTCCGTGAGCTGTGGGAGCAGCGCGACAAGATCGCGCAGGAAATGAACCTCTCACCGGGACGGGTGCTGCCCGACGCGGCCATCGTTGAGGCGGCCCGGGCGCTGCCCGCCAGCAACGCCACGCTGACCAAGATCCCCGGATTCACGGGGCGGGTGGCGCGCAAGCACCTGCCGGGATGGCTCGGCGCGATCCGGCGCGCGACAGCCCTGCCGGACAGCGCGCTCCCGGACACCGGAGGGGCCACTCTGGCCAGCGGCCCGCCGCCGACCCACCGCTGGGCGGAGCGGGACCCCGCCGCCGCAGCCCGCCTGGTGGCCGTCCGCGCGACGGTGGCCGATCTGGCCGCGGAGCACACCATGCCCGCGGAGAATGTGCTCCCCCCGGACGCGGTCCGGCGGATCAGCTGGGAGCCACCGGATCCGCCCGACCCGCTCACCGTGGAAGCGGCGCTGGCCGGTTACGGCGCGCGCCCGTGGCAGCGCGGGCTGACCGCCGGGCCCATCGCGGCGGCCATCGAGGACCCCGCAGCGCACGGTCCGGCCGACATCCAGGAGGCTGATATCGAGCTGGCCGAAACCGAGGCCAATACCGAAGCATGACCGTTCCGGGATCGAGGACGCGATGAGCACACCCGCGCTGCCGGGGCTTTTCGGCACGGTGGAGCCCGTCCTCAACCACTATGGGTATCTCGCGGTCGCCCTTTTCGTCGCCGTTGAGGACTTCGGCATCCCGGTGCCCGGCGAGACCATATTGATCGCCGCCGCACTGTTCGCCGGTGCGGGGCGGCTGAATGTCTTCGTGGTCTTCGTGGTCGCCACGCTCGCCGCGATCGTCGGCGACAACATCGGCTTCGTGATCGGGCATTTCGGCGGGCGGACGCTCGCGCTGCGATTCGGTAAATACGTGTTCCTAACCGAAGAACGACTGGACAAGGCCCAGGAATTCTTCGAGCGTCACGGCGGCAAGATCATCGTGGTGGCCCGGTTCATCGAGGGTCTCCGCCAGGCCAACGGCATCGTGGCCGGCATCAGCGGCATGCACTGGCGGCGCTTCGTCGTGTTTAACGCGCTCGGCGCCGCGCTCTGGGTCGGCCTATGGGTCAGCCTGGGGTACCTGGCCGGCAACCACATCACGACCCTTTACGACCAGATCACCCGCTACTCCCTGTACGTGCTGATTGCGCTGGCGGTCGCGGTGGTCGCGTTCATCGCCTGGCGGCTGTGGCGCCGGCGCGCTCGCCGTCAGGCGCGGGCCGCGGAGGCGGGACCGAAAGCGGAGACGGGACCGAAAGCGGAGACGGGACCGAAAGCGGGGGCAGGAACCGGGCCAGAGGCGAATTCCCGCGCCGCGGGTCAGGCCGCCCCGCCCGAGTCTGGGGGGGCACCTGAGTCTGGCGAGGCACCCGAGCAAGCTGAGACGCGCGGGGGTTTCGATACCCCTGAGGCTGGCGAGTACCGTGAGACTGTTGAGGCCGCCGGGCGCGGGCAGGCCAGTGAGACGACTGGGGCTAATAACTCTCCTGAGCCCGTTGATGCCACTGCTGAGCGCGACCGGCGGAACGGCTAGCCCGGCGGGGACACGGCGTATCGTTCCAGGCCGGCGAGGGTGCTCTCACCGGCCTGGAGGACCCAGAAACCGGCCTTCGGCAGGGATGGGTCGGGGGGCGGTTTGGCGCCCAGGTATTGGCACGTGGCACGGAGGAGGTCGGGGATGTTCTCCCGGTGCGCGCAGACAAGCGCCGGTGCCCCATCGGCCAGCAGGCGCGCCATAGCCGAGACAGGATCACCCATGTCCGTTCGGCTAAATGGAGAGTCACCGGCGCGGTCCGGCGCGCCGAGCGCGGGCTCAACCTCGACCGGCGCGCCGATGTGCGCCGCGTACGGCGCGACCGTCGCGGTGCAGCGCAGCGCGGGTGAGCTGACCACGCGGACGGGCTCGAAGCAGGTCAGCAGGGGCACGAGGGCCAGCGCGTCCGCCTCCCCCTGGCCGTCGAGAGGCCGGAGCAGGTCGTCGCCGTCCCAGTCCTGTCTGCGGCCCGCGGAGGCGTGCCGCAGGACCACGAATGGCACCGTGCGGTGCGGCCACTTCGCGAAGTCCCGCAGCACGATGACGTCGTCGGGGTAGGAAAGCCGCTCGTAGGCGTCCGGGAGGGTGAGCCATTCGATTCCGTCCACCTCATGGTCCGGCACGAACGATGCGTTTGTGTAGCCCCTCGGTACCGGCTCCGCGGCCGCCCAATAGTGCACGTGCTTGGGCCGCCCCCCGGCCAGATAGCTCACCGACCGCAGGCGCCCACCGAGGACGGGGCGGATGCCGGTCTCCTCCACGACTTCACGGACGGCGGTCTGCGGAAGCTGCTCCCCCGGGTCACGCTTGCCCTTGGCCAGCGACCAGTCGTCGCGCCTCGGGCGGTGGATGAGCAGCACTTCCGGGCCGTCCGGGCCGTGCCGCCACACGATGGCACCCGCGGCTTCGATAACACCAGAGTCGTCAGGCTCCCCGGACCCCTCGGCCTCCCCCGGCCACGCCGGCCGCCGGGGCTCCCCCCGCCCCCCTAGCTCTGCAGGCTCCCGCGGGTCCGCGGGCCCGGCCATCGGTTCAGCCATCGGCGGCCCGCACGCGGCGGTCCCCGATCAGCAGGAACTGGAGGTCGCGCAGCGGCTCGCCGCCCCGCCCGCGGTTGTGGCGGGCCCAGACCCCGTCGGCGTCCAGCCACCACGACGCGATGCTGTCGTCCATGCCCAGGTCGAGGAGCCGCCGCAGTTCCGCCGCGTGCCCCTGGTCGGTGACCCGCACGATCGTCTCCACCCGGCGATCCAGGTTCCGGTGCATCAGATCGGGGCTGCCGAGCCAGACCTCGCCGGCCGAGCCCGGATCGGCTTCGTCCTTCTCGCCGGTCCCGAACGAATAGACCCGCGAGTGCTCCAGGAACCGGCCCAGGATGCTGCGCACGCGGATCGTCTCCGACAGGCCAGGGACGCCGGGGCGGAGCGCGCATATCCCGCGCACCCACAGATCGATCGGCACCCCGGCCTGCGACGCCCGGTACAGCGCGTCGACGACCACCTCGTCGATGAGCGCGTTGCACTTGAACCGAATCCTGGCCGACTTGCCGGCCCGCTTGCGGTCCGCCTGGTGCGCGATCCGGCCGACCAGCCCCGCCCGGAGGGATTCGGGGGCGACCAGGAGCTGCCGGTAGGAATCCTGACGGCTGTACCCGGTGAGGTGGTTGAACAGGTCGGTGACGTCCTCGCTGACGGTCGGGTCCGCGGTCAGCAGGCCGAAGTCCTCGTACAGCCGGGCGGTCGTGGGGTTGTAGTTGCCGGTACCGAGGTGGCAGTAACGCAGCAGCGTCCCGTCGGCTTCCTCCCGCACGATGAGCAGGACCTTGCAGTGCGTCTTCAGGCCGACGAAGCCGTAGACGACGTGGCAGCCCGCTTCCTCCAGCTTCCTGGCCCAGGCGATGTTGGCCCGCTCGTCGCCGCGGGCCTTGATCTCGACGACCACGACCACCTGCTTGCCGAGCTCGGCCGCCTCGATCAGGGCGTCCACGATCGGGGAGTCGCCGCTGGTCCGGTACAGCGTCTGCTTGATGGCCAGCACGCTGGGATCTTCAGCCGCGGCTTCGATGAGGCGCTCGACGCTGGTCGTGAACGAGTCGTACGGGTGGTGCACCAGGACGTCGCGCTCGCGCAGGGCCGCGAAGATGTCGGTGTCCTTCGGGATCGCCGACGAGGAGGGGACGAAGGGCGGGTACCGCAGCTCGCCGATGTCCAGGTCCGCGATCGCGGTCAGGCCGGACAGGTCCAGCGGCCCCGGCACCCGGTAGACCGCGCGCCGGTCCACGCTGAGCTCGGTGACCAGGCGGTCCAGCACGTCGCTGGACATCGAGTCCTCCACCTCGAGCCGGACCGCGGGGTCGAAGCGCCGCCGGAGCAGCTCGCGCTCCAGCGCCTGCAACAGGTCCTCGGTGAGGTCTTCGTCCATTTCCAGGTCCCGGACGCGGGTGACCCGGAAGGCGTGATGCTCAATGATCTCCAGGCCGGCGAACAGCTGCGTCAGGTGGGCGGCGATCACGTCCTCGATGGGCACGAACCGCTGCGGGGAGACCGCGAGGAACCGGGGCAGCAACGGCGGCACCTTCACCCGCGCGAACATCGTCGCGCCGGTGCGCGGGTCGGCCACCATGACGGCCAGGTTGAGGGACAGGCCGGAGATGAACGGGAACGGGTGCGCCGGGTCGACGACGAGCGGTGTCAGCACCGGGTAGATCCGCTCGCGGAACAACTCGCGCAGGTTGTCCCGTTCGGCGGAGGAGAGCTCCTTCCAGCGGAGGACTTCGATGCCCTCGGCGGTGAGCGCGGGCAGAATCCGTTCGGTGAAGCACGCCGCGTGCCGCGCGGTCAGCCGGCCCGCGAGGTCCAGGGTCCGGCTCAGCACCTGGCCGGGCAGCTGGACGCTGACGCCCTCGACCGGGAGCCCGGCGGCCATCCGCCGCATCAGGCCAGCCACCCGGACCATGAAGAATTCGTCCAGGTTGCTGGCGAAGATGGCCAGGAACCGCACCCGCTCCAGGAGCGGAACGCTCTCGTCCTCGGCCAGTTCCAGCACGCGCTGGTTGAAACGGAGCCAGCTCTCCTCGCGGTCGAGGTACCGGTTCGGCGGCAGCGGCGGCAGGTCCTCGGCTGCGGCCAGGTCCTCGGCTGCGGCCAGGTCCTCGGGGGCGGCCAGGTCCTCGGGGGCGGCCAGGTCCTCGGGGGCGGCCAGGTCCTCGGGGGCGGCCAGGTCCTCGGAAGGGGGCTCCGTGCCCTTTGCGGGGGCCGCACCGTTCCGGTGGGCGGGGGCGATTCTCCCGCGGACAGGGGCGATACCCTCCGGACTGGTGTCAACGTCCCCGGGACTGGTGTCAACGTCCCCGTGGAGACGGGGCTCGCCGTCGCTCATGCTCCCATTGTCACAGGCATGCGATCCACCGAGAACCCCCGCCAGGCTCACCCTTCGTGTCCACGGAATGGGGCGCTCGGTCTCCGGTCGTCCCGGGACTTCCGTTCGTGAGTGAAGTTGCCCTCGGTCTGCTCACGTGTCCCGCGGACGGGGCGGACAGCCGTAACACGCTTGATTACCTTAAGTAGCAATCGTCCTCGTCCGGTTACCGCAACAGCACGCCGCCACCAGGGCAACGCCAATTGCCTATCATGCTGGTGTGGTTTCAGGTGAACATGACTCAGATGACATCCCCGGGGCGCCGCCTGCCGGTGGCTCCGCTCCCGTCGAACCGCCGCGGATCGGCGCCTTCGTCCTGCCCAGACCCGATAACGGAGCGGTCGCGGTGGAGCCGCCGGGACAAGGATCTGGGTACTGGGCGGGCGGGCCGTCCGCCGTGTCCGCCGACGGAGAGATCTTCCTCGCCTACCGGCTACGGCGGCCGCTCGGCCACGGCCGTGGGTATGCGGTTGCGGTGGCCCGTTCGGCTGACGGAGAGCACTTCGAACTGCTGACCACGATCCAAAAGGAGGACATGACCGCCGATTCCCTGGAGCGCCCCTACCTGGTGCGGACCACCGAGGGGACCTGGCGGCTGTACCTGAGCTGCGCGACGCCGGGCACGAAGCACTGGCGGGTCGAGGTCATCGAGGCCGCCCACCCGGCCCGGTTCGACTCCCACCGCAGTCAGGTGGTGCTGCCGGGCGAGTCCAAAAAGGGCGTCAAGGACCCGGTGATCGTCCGCCACGGCGGCGAATGGCACATGTGGGTCACCTGCCATCCCCTGGACGACCCCGCCGAGGCTGACCAGATGGCCACCGAATACGCCACCAGCCCGGACGGGCTGACCTGGACGTGGAACGGTGTCGCGCTCAACGGGCGGCCGGGGCACTGGGATTCGCGGGGCGCCCGGGTCACCTCGGTCTGCTTCTCGGGCGACACCATCGTGGCCTACTACGACGGCCGGGCGACCGCCGCCGAGAACTACGAGGAACGGACCGGTGTTGCGACGGGCACCGAGCCATCCGTGCTCGCCGCACTGGGCACCGGGCCCCTGGCCTGGTCGCCGTACCACGGGGGCGGCCTGCGCTACCTGGACATTCTGCCGCTGCCGGATGGCCGCAAGCGGCTCTACTACGAGATGACCCGGCCCGACGGCGCGCACGAGCTGCGCACCGAGGTGCAGTTAGGCCGGCGGCAGGCCCGGGCGGCAGGCCCGGGCGGCAGGCCCGGGCGGGTCGGCGGGGCCAGCTCAGCCGGGCCCGCTCAGCCGGCCCATCGGGGTCGGGTCAGCTCGTCTGGACCGGGCGGCCGTTTCTCGCCTGCGACTGTCCCTCCGGGCGTGCGCCGACCATCCCGCCCGACCGGTCGCGCGGCGCCCGCCAGTCGCTGAAGTCCGCATCCAGGACACGTCCGAGCAGCTCCAGGTCGGGCTCGAACCGCGGGATGAGCTCCTGGCGCTGCTGCCAGCTGAGCGGCTGCCGTTCACGGTGCTGGCGCTGCAGGAACCGCTCGAGCCTGCCCGTGACGGCGTCCGGTGTGGACCCCGGCAGGAACCGGCCGACGGCCGAGCCGGCGCGCAGGGCCTGAGCGACTGCGCGGTGCGCCAGCGTCGCCTCGGGATGAGCAGTGACGTTCTGCCGGGGGACTTCGGTGACGACCCCCTGGTCCACGCCGAGGAAATCGAAGATGCCGTCGAGGGTCGCGGTCGGCTTGTCCACGAGCTGGCGGTAGCGGATGACGTACACCTGCTCGCGGGGGAACAGCGAAAAGATGTGCTCGAGCTGCTCCCCGTACCGGCCGAGTCCCGTGTAATGCCAGAACGACGCCCAGCCGGCGGCGATACGCCGTTCCTCGTCCCGGCAGGCCTGAACGAAATCCCCGACGGGCTCGAGCCCGGCGGACCACAGGTGCGTCCAGTTCGAGTGGGCACGCTCCACCGGATCCCGGATGATCGCGATAAGCCTGACGCGCGGGATCAGGTCGCGGATGCGGCGCATGGCGTCGCGGTCATACATGTACAGGGGGGTCGACTCGCCGCGTAGTGTTCCCGCCGGGGCCGCGTCGAACAGGGCCTCGTAGTCGTCCCGTTTCCAGACGTGCTCCCGGTAGGTCAGCGCGTCGCCCGGTCCGCCCCGCGTCGGCGGTGGTCCGTCGCTGAGAAAGAACTTCGGCTCTTTGATCGGTGACATGTGGAGAGCGGGATGGCCGGCCAGCGCCGCGTGCAGCGCTGTCGTGCCCGCCTTCGGCGCGCCAATCACCAGGAAGTCCGGAAGTGCCACGGGGGCCTCCTCACGAGGCAAGACTCCGTCAGGACACGGTTGTGCATTATGTCGACTAAGTTACTAGGTTATCGGCGCGAACCTACCACCCCTTCGGACCCTCGACCAATCCGTGCCCCTCCGTGCCGCTCGCCGCTTCCCCGCCGCTCCGCGGCAACAAAGGGATCACGGCATGCCCAGGCTGCGAGAACCCGCTCGTCGGCATGAGGGCGGCGGGAGACGCTTTCTTAATCGCGGGGTTGTGTAGCGCGCTGGAGGATTGCGGTTATGTCGTCAACGTTGTCAAGGTTTCCGGCGGCGACGTTCATTACCAGTTGGTAGGCCTCGTTGTTGGTCAGTGTCATGCGGCGCCCGTTGAGACCGTAGAACGCGATGAGCGCGCCGAGCGCGAGCCGCTTGTTGCCGTCGATCAGCGCGTGGTTGCCGGCCAGTGAGTGCAGGAGCGCGGCTGCCTTGGCGTCGAGGTCGGGGTAGGCGTCCTTGCCGAAGACGGTGGCCCGGGGGCGGGCCAGGGCGGCTTCCAGCAGGCCATAATCGCGTACCCCGTAGTCCGGTCCGAGGGCGCGCCCGGCGACGTGCAGGAGTTCGGGCAGGGTCAGGAAGATCACTGGCCAAGCCGGTCGAGCGCCTCGGCATAGCGGGGCAGTTCCTCATCGAGGACGTGATCCAGCAGCTCGGCGCGGCTGTGGTTTTCCACGTACTCGCGGATGGCCTGGCGGGCTACTTCCTGCATGGACCGGTGCTCCAGGTCAGCGCGCCGGCGCAGGGCTTCGGTCTCCTCGTCGGCCAGCCGCAATGTCATCGCCATGCCAGTTATGGTATCACGGGTGATACCATAACTGGCGCTGCAGTCGTCACCACGCGCGATCGAACTAGCGGTAGAACGAACGCAAAAAGCCGCCCCTATGTGCTGACATCCACGCCGACCAGCGATAGTCCGGCGGCACGCGCGACGGGCCGTCTGGCTGTCCAGATCCGCCGTCCTGCGGCCCTGATCGCCCGACGATTACCCCAGCCAGAGGATCAACCGGGCTCGGGGACCGCCGTGCAGCCCGCGGCGCCGCTCACCTTTTCCGAGATTGTCGGCTACGGCGTGTTGTGCTCTTGGGTTGTCGCCGGGCGGGCTGCCCGGCCGCCTCGTCACGGTCGGCGCTGGGACGCTGCTGCTCAGCCTCGGCGTCATCCGCGCGGGCCGGCTCGGCCTTGGTTGCCGGGGACTGGGCGCCGGTCACCGCCTCGTCCCGCTCCTGCCGCGCCGCAGCCAGCTGCTCCTGCGCGGCCCGCGCCTGCTGCTCGGCATTGGTCTTCGCCTCCCGCTCCTCGGCCAGCCGCGCCTGGGCCTGCCGCGCGGCCAAGCGCGCCTGCCACGTATCAGCCTCGGCCTGCTCCGCCCGGGCCTGAAGCCCGGCCCGGGCCTCCTCGGCCGCCGCGATCTGCGCCTCCAGCCCGGCCCGCAGCCCGGCCTGGTCCCGCTCGGTATCCCGGCGGGCCTGCGCCACCTGCTCCTCCGCGGCGCGGCGCACCCGGTCCAGCTCCGCCCGGGCCGACTCGGCCGCCTCCCGCGCCTCGGCCAGCCCCGCATCAGCCTGGCCGACCCGGGAAGCCCGTGCCTGCTCGGCCCGCGCCTCCTGCTCGGCGGCAGCCTTCGCCTCCCGCGCCTCCCGCGCATCAGCCTCGGCCTGCTCGGCGCGGGCCTGAAGCCCGGCCCGGGCCTCCTCGGCCGCCGCGACCTGCGCCTCCAGCCCGGCCCGCAGCCCGGCCTGGTCCCCCTCGGCGTCCCGGCGGGCCTGCGCCACCTGCTCCTCCGCGGCCCGGCGCACCCGGTCCAGCTCCGCCCGAACCGACTCGGCCGCCTCCCGCGCCTCGGCCAGCCGCGCCTCGGCCCCGGCCGCCCGGGACTCCGCGCCGGTCACCGCCTCGTCCCGCTCCTGCCGCGCCGCGGCCACCTGCTCCTGAGCGGCCCGCGCCTCCTGCTCGGCGGCAGCCTTCGCCTCCCGCGCCTCCCGCGCATCAGCCTCGGCCCGCTCGGCGCGGGCCTGAAGCCCGGCCCGGGCCTCCTCGGCCGCCGCGACCTGCGCCTCCAGCCCGGCCCGCAGCCCGGCCTGGTCCCCCTCGGCGTCCCGGCGGGCCTGCGCCACCTGCTCCTCCGCGGCCCGGCGCACCCGGTCCAGCTCCGCCCGAACCGACTCGGCCGCCTCCCGCGCCCGCGCCGCGTCCTGCCCGGCCTCGCCGGCCCGGGACTCGGCCTCGGCCACCCGCGACTCGGCCCCGGCCGCCCGGGACTCCGCGCCGCGCACCGCCTCGTCCCGCTCCTGCCGCGCCGCGGCCACCTGCTCCTGAGCGGCCCGCGCCTCCTGCTCGGCGGCAGCCTTCGCCTCCCGCGCCTCCCGCGCATCAGCCTCGGCCCGCTCGGCGCGGGCCTGAAGCCCGGCCCGGGCCTCCTCGGCCGCCGCGACCTGCGCCTCCAGCCCTGCCCGCAGCCCGGCCTGGTCCCCCTCGGCGTCCCGGCGGGCCTGCGCCACCTGCTCCTCCGCGGCCCGGCGCACCCGGTCCAGCTCCGCCCGAACCGACTCGGCCGCCTCCCGCGCCTCGGCCAGCCGCGCCTCGGCCTGCTCGGCGCGGGCCTGAAGCCCGGCCCGGGCCTCCTCGGCCGCCGCGACCTGCGCCTCCAGCCCGGCCCGCAGCCCGGCCTGGTCCCCCTCGGCGTCCCGGCGGGCCTGCGCCACCTGCTCCTCCGCGGCCCGGCGCACCCGGTCCAGCTCCGCCCGAACCGACTCGGCCGCCTCCCGCGCCCGCGCCGCGTCCTGCCCGGCCTCGCCGGCCCGGGACTCGGCCTCGGCCACCCGCGACTCGGCCCCGGCCGCCCGGGACTCCGCGCCGGTCACCGCCTCGTCCCGCTCCTGCCGCGCCGCGGCCACCTGCTCCCGCGCGGCCTGCTCGGCCTGCTCGGCGGCAGCCTTCGCCTCCCGCGCCTCCCGCGCATCAGCCTCGGCCCGCTCGGCGCGGGCCTGAAGCCCGGCCCGGGCCTCCTCGGCCGCCGCGACCTGCGCCTCCAGCCCGGCCCGCAGCCCGGCCTGGTCCCCCTCGGCGTCCCGGCGGGCCTGCGCCACCTGCTCCTCCGCGGCCCGGCGCACCCGGTCCAGCTCCGCCCGAACCGACTCGGCCGCCTCCCGCGCCCGCGCCGCGTCCTGCCCGGCCTCGCCGGCCCGGGACTCGGCCTCGGCCACCCGCGACTCGGCCCCGGCCGCCCGGGACTCCGCGCCGCGCACCGCCTCGTCCCGCTCCTGCCGCGCCGCAGCCACCTGCTCCCGCGCGGCCTGCTCGGCCTGGGCAGACCGTCCCTGCGCGGCCTCCCGCGCGGTCACCGCCTCCTGGTCGGCGGCAGCCTTCGCCGCCCGCGCCTCGGCCAGCCGCGCCTCAGCCTCCGCCGCCGCAGCACGCGCCTGCCGCGCATCAGCCTCGGCCCGCTGGCGGCGCCGCCAGAACCCCGGCCGACCCCGATCCCCCGGGTTGGCCGATCCGCTACCTTGCCGGGCCAGCACCTAGTGCCACCGGAACCCGGTCAGCACCAGATGCAGCTCCCCGCTCACCGGGTCCGGCAGCCCGCAGTACCCCTGCTCTGCCGCCCCCGCCTCCCCCGGCCGCGGCTCATTCTCACAGCCCGGATAGGCGCATCTGAGGACTTCCTTATCGGCGTTAACCATCGGCAGGCTCCGTTCCGCTCACCAGGACAGCGTAATCGGGCCGGCCCGGGCGGGGGCAACCGGGCACACCCCGGGCAACTGCGGCCCGCGCTTCTTCGTCGCGCCGGCCGCAGCCCTTGCCGACGAATTGTGCGCGTCGTTCGCTGTTCGCTAGCGGGTACTGGACGCATCGGCCACGTCGGCTGGGCGAAGCTGCCTCATGCTGGCTGGGTCTGCTGCTGGTCTTGGCAAGGTTCAGGATCAGCTGGTCTTGGCAAGGCCCAGGATCAGCGCGTATTCCGCCTGGCTCCGGGTGAGCCAGCCGTGCTGCTACCGCGGCCGAATGGCGACCATCGGGGTGAGCTGCTGGATGTCGTGCCTGGCCCGCACCTCCGCGATGGCCGCCGAATCGGGCGGCCCAGGCTGGCCGATCAGCTCGCCGATCTCCTCCAGGTAGCGCTCGTGCCCCGGCGGGGAGACCAGGAACAGCATCCGGGCGGGCGCGGCTCCGGGATTGGCGAACGCGTGCGGGCAGCCGGCCGGCACGAACATCGTGCTGCCCGGCCCGCCACGCACCACCCGCGCGCCGGCGGCCGATTCCCAGCTCTGCCAGCCGCCCGCGGTCCGGATCCGCGGCTCGAAGGCGAGCAGGTCGAGTTCGCCCTCCAGGATGTAGAACAGCTCCTCGGCCTCGCCATGCAGATGCGCGCCGACGTCGAAGCCCGGCGTGACCTCGGCCTCGAACGCCGACCAGGCCCGGGACTGCCCCGCGCCCACCTTGAGCGTCATGCCCGCGCCCTGGATCTTGCGGCCCGCGCCCGGTCCCAGCACCAGCCCATTGGTCATCAAAAAACTCCCATCGCGGAAACCCGGCCGTTCACGGCGGGAAGGAGCGCCGGATACGGCGCGGTACAGTTGGAGTGTCCACGGACCGCCGCAGGGCATGCGGTGGCAGCGCGGTAAGCCCTCTTGGGTACTTGACCATGGCGATGATCCGCGAACCTCCACGCGACCCGACATCCGGGGAAGATGCCACTGGCGAAGGCCGCTTGCACCGCAAAAGCCAAGCGGTGGCGGCCTTCGTGATAGCTTGCGCACGTCGAGTCGCGTGGGAATCCTCGCCCTTCAGGGCGATGGAGGATGTCAAAGTGCCTCCCTGTCCTGACTGACTGACGGCTGCCGCCGATCACCAGCACCGGGCCTGCACGAGGAGCCATGGTGGCCAGGCTAACCACCATGCTGGTATCTATTCTGGTATTAATGCTGCTAGCCATGGCAGGTCACCGCTCGCCCGGACCACCGGGGACGTCGGCTTGACCAGCCACTGCCCGCCCCCACGGCCGACCCGGCACACCGAGCTGGCCGCGTTCCTGCGCGCCAGCCGGGCCCGGCTGGCCCCCGCCGACGTCGGGCTGCGGCCCGCGACAATCGCGATCAGCCACCCCCGGGTCGGGCTGATCGGGCTGCAGATGTTCCAGCTCCGCCTGGTCGACCAGCCCGGCCTCCTTCTCGTCATCCAGGTGCCAGCCAGCAGGGCACACCAGGCCAGGGTCCGGTCGCTGCTGGCCGACATCAGCCATCAGTAACATGACGGACGCGGCCACCCAGCACGGCAGCACCGCCGACGGACACGCCAACGGCGCAGTGATCCTGGTACGTGGCTAACCGGGTCAACGGATCAGACACATACACCCGACCGAGACCATAGCCCGCATGTTTCACGCCGCGTAATCGGCTTTCGGCTTCGTGCAGCGCGCATTCCCGCCGTTACGGACGGGACCGCCGGCAGGCAGATTGGATTTTGCATCCTCCAGACTTGGACGTTAGGTGCGGGCGCGGGCGGCGTTATCGAGGGCGGCGGTGTGTGGCCTCGGGTCGTCAGCCGGTGGGATCGCGGATAGCGGGCATTGTCGGGCGTCAAGGTGCTGTGGTGTTCGGGCCGGGTGCCGGGATTTCCGCAGGTCCCGGGTAAGGCGTGAGCGCGAGCCCGGTTTCGGCGAAGAAGACCGCGACCAGCGTTTCCGGCCCCGGCTGGATGTTCGTGCTCAGCGGCCTTAAGACCTTGCTGGAGACCGGTTCACCGCTCGCCGGGAGCTAGCGCAACCCCGGGATCGTCGGCGGGTGGCGGCGGGTCCGCTGCGGCCCGGGTCCCGCTACGGCCCGGATCCCCACTCACGGCGGAGGTCGGCCAGCACGGTGTGGAAGCCGGGGAAAGTCTTGCGGACGCATCCGGGATCGTCGAGGGTCAGGCCCGGCGTCCGGAGGCCGGTGATGCTGAAGCTCATCGCGATGCGGTGGTCGCCGCGGCATTTGATCTCGGCCGCCTTGGGCGTGCCGGGCCAAATCTCTATCCAGTCCGGTCCGGTCGCGACCTGCACGCCGAGCTGCCGCAGGTTGACCGCGCACGCGTCGAGACGATCGGATTCCTTGACCCGGGTATTGGCCACGTCGACGATCCGCACCGGGCTGTCGGCGAACGGGGCGATGGCGGCGAGGGTCGGCATCGTGTCGGAGATGTCGCGCATGTTGACCTCGGTGCCGTGCAGCGGGCCCCTTCCGGTGACCGTGATCCCGTCCGGGTCGAAACCGACCCGCGCCCCCATCCGCTGCAGAACGCGCGCGAACTGGACGTCCCCCTGGAGCGAGTCCGCATACAGGCCGGGCACGACGACCGTCTCCCCCGTCACCGCGGCCGCCGCCAGGAAATAACTGGCCGCGGAGGCATCCGGCTCGACCTCGAAGCTGCGGGCCGCATACCTGCCGGGGCGGACGGTGAAGTTGTCGCCGTCGCGGGTGACCCGCGCCCCGAACTGGCGCATCATCCGGACGGTCATGTCTACATACGGGGCCGACACCATATCGGTGACCGAGATCGTCAGGCCCTCGCTGGCCGCGCCGCTCACCAGTGGCGCGGCCATCAGGAGCGCGGTCAGGAACTGCGACGAGACACTCGCGTCGAGCGTGACCTGGCGGCCGGTCATCCCCCGCGTCACCACGGTCAGTGGCAGGTGCCCATCGGCTTCCCCGTGCGTGACGGTGACCCCGAGTGTCCGCAAGGCCTCGACCATCGGACCGACGGGACGCCGGCGCATCTGCGGCGATGCGTCGAAACGGAACGTTCCCCGGCCGGTAGCCGCCAGCGCAGGCAGGAACCGGGCGGCCGTGCCCGCGTCACGGCAGTAGACGTCCGCCGACTCGGCAGGCGGTCCGGACGGGCTGCCCATGATGATCCAGTCATCGCCGGCGAGCTGCACGCTATAGCCGAGCGCGGCCAGCCCCTCGGCGAAGGCCTCCGTGTCATCAGACCGGAGCGGCCGCCGCAGATAGCTCAGACCGGGCGCACAGGCCGCGAGAAACAGCGCGCGCGCCGTTATCGACTTGGATCCCGGAATCCGAACCTCAGCCACAGCGCTCCCGCCCCGATCACCGTCCCAGCAGGCAGTCAGCCTAGCTGACCGCCGTCCGGACCGCCGTCACCGCTGGGCGGCCCGCACAATCTCCTGGGCCATGGCCTGCTCCCCTAGCGCGTTCGGGTGGGAGGGGACGGCGAGCGACGTGGGAATCAGGCCCTCCACCCATTTCGTCCCCGGGCGCTGGCAGGCGTCGTGCCCGACGCTGGCCGCGTAGGTGTTCACGAACGTGACGCCGTGGGCGGCGGCGGTGGCGGCCAGCATCACGTTGAGCTGGTTCTCGATGCCGCGCAGGTAGGGCACGTCGCCACGGGCGACGGCCACCTCGGGCCAGCAGCCGTTCCCGTTGGCCGGCAGGATGTCCGGGTAGCCCACGAGCAGAACCCGTGCGTGCGGCGCGCGCTGCCGGATGACGATCAGGACCGACGCCACCTTCGGGCCGGTCTGGGCCACCGCCTGGGCGAGCTGGTCGGTGCCGCCACTCGTGTAGTGCCTCTGGCATGGGTCGCCGAACGGATTGGTGAAGCTCAGCGCCGCGCACGTGGTGCCGATGCGGGCGACACCGATGTCGTCGCCGCCTATCTGCACCGTGACCAGTGTGTCCGCCGCGGACAGGGCGTTCAGCTGCGGCGGGCTGGTGGCCCGCTGGGCCTGGCTCATATCGGCCGTCGACGCGCCGAAGCAGCTCACGTTGACGAAGGACGAGGAGCGAAGGGCCGCCGCGACCAGGACCGGGTAGTCCTGGGCCGAGCGCAGGCATCCCACGGACGATCCGCCCTCTTCGTGTGCGAGCGGCGCCGCGGTGTACGAATCGCCGAGCGCGACGTACGTGCCGCTCAGTTTCGCGGCCGGGGGGCTCGCCGCCTGCCCGTGGCCGCCCGCCGTCGGTGAGGAGGACGGCCCCGTGCCCGGCTTTCCCGAGCCGGCGGAGGTGCACGCGGCCAGCAGGACGGCCAGCGCGCCCAGCAGGACGCACCCGGCGAGCGGGACGCTCACCGGCCGCCGGGACGCGCCGTGCGGGATGTCGGGCATTGGTTCTCCCTGCCGCGGGCCCGGCACACCCGCCGGCGGCGAGCACTGGCCCGTCACCTCACGCTATGAACTCGGGCACGCCGGGCAAAACGCTGGGGGGCTGGCCCAGCCGGGCCCCGTCAGAGCAGTGCGGGGATGGTCCTGTTGGCGCTCGTCAGTGCGGCGCGAAGTCCTTGCTGCGGATCGCGACCAGCGATATGACGGCTGAGGCCAGGGCGATGATCGCCGCGACGAGCAGGATCTGGTTGAGACCGGTGGTGAAAGCGGTCCGCGTGATCGAGACCACGGCCTCTCGCGCCTGGGCGGGAAGTGTCCCGATCACCTTGCCGACCTGCCCGGACTGAACGGCCGTGGCGATCTGCGGTCCCTGGTGGGACAGCCCGGGCGTCGCGGCCACCCCAGATTGCACCACGCTCTTGACCTGACCGGCGAACAGTGTCCCGAGCAGGGCGATCCCGGTCGCGATGCCCACCTGACGGAAGGTGGAGTTGATGCCCGACGCCATCCCGGCCCGCTGCGGGGCGACCACGCCGACGGCCGTGGAGGCCAGCGGCGGATTCACCAGGCCGACGCCGAGGCCACCCACGATCATGCCCGGGATGAGATGAGTCCAGCCCGAGCCGGCGTTGAGCCCGCGCATGAGCAGCAGCCCCACGCCGATGAGGATGAGGCCGGGCCCGATGAGCAGCTGGACCGGCACCTTCGAGGACAGCCGGCCCGCGATCGTCGCGGTCACCAGGATCGCGCCGGACAGCACCATGACGCGCACACCGGTCCCCAGGGCCGAAAAGCCCAGGATGTCCTGGAAGTACAGGACGAGGTAGAGCAGCATCGAGAAGATCGACGCGCTGAGCCCGAACGCCGCGATCGAGCCGCCGGTAAACGTCGGGAGCCTGAACAGGCTGAGGTCGAACATCGGGTGCGCGATGCGCAGTTCGGTGATCACGAAGGCGACCATCAGGACCACCGCCAGCGCGAAGCAGCCGAGGACGAGGTGGTCGGTGAAAGAGCGCTGGCTCGACTCGATCAGCCCGTAGACCAGGCTCGCGAGCGACACCGTGAAAAACACGAAGCCGAGCCAGTCAGGGCCGCTGGCCTGGGGTGCGCGCGACTCGGACACCTTGAGGGCCGCGATGATGACGGCGGCGACGCCGAACGGCACGTTCACGAAGAAGATCCAGCGCCAGGAGAGGCCGGTGGTCAGCAGGCCGCCCGCCAGCGGCCCGATCGCGGTGGCCAGGCCGGTCACTCCGCCCCAGATGCCGAACGCGATGCCACGTTCCTTGCCACGGAACGCGTCGGCGAGCAGGGCCAGCGACACCGCGAACATGATCGCCCCGCCGACGCCCTGCAGGCCTCGGGACAGTTGCAGCATCAGCGTGCTGGTGGCGAAGCCGCACAGGGCCGACGCCGCGGTGAAGATGGCCAGGCCGACCAGGTACATCAGGCGGCGGCCGTACATATCCGCCAGGCTGCCCGCGGTGAGCAGGAACGCGGCCAGGGTCAGCGCGTAGGCGTCGACGACCCACTGCAGGTCGGAGAAGCTGGAGTGCAGGGCGTGCTGGATGTCCGGCAGGGCGACGTTCACGATCGTGATGTCCAGCAGCAGCATGAACGTGCCCAGGCACACGGCGACGAGCGTCCACCATTTGCTGCCGCGCTGGGTGTTCTCGTGCTGGGGCTGATGGCCGGCATCGTGGGCCTGCTCGCGCGTACCGCCCTCGTGCTGGCCGTGATGCCCATCGCGAGCCTGGCGGGGCGGGCGCTCACCGACGCCGGACACGTCTTCGTGGGCTTCGGTCACGACAGCTCTTCCCCGTAGCGTGATGGGACATATCCATGCAGGCAGCCAGGCTGCCATCCGTTACTCCCAGCGTCCCATGGACCCTTCAGCGGACGCGTCACGCCCCCCGGCCTACGGCCGGGGTAACAGTGGGTGACTGCACGATCGCGAGGGCCTCCTGACAGGGCCGGAGTTAGCGGGGGTCCGCGGCAGTCTCGCGGGCGGGATCGCTCGGGGGCCAGCAGGCGGCGTACAGGGCCTCCCGGCCATGCAGCTTGACCCGTTCGCCCCGGCCCAGCGAACGCGCCAGTTCTGCCTCAGCCGTCTCCACGCGCAACCATTCCGCGTAGCCCACCGGGCGGATCCCCCGGCGCGCCAGCGTCTCCTCCAGGGCCTGGACCCGGGAGCCCGCCGGCGGGGGCGCCCCGTCCGGGTACCGGAGAACACCGGGCCGGGGCAGCGCCGCGTCGTCCACGGCGGACCCGCCGGCCAGGTCGGCGAGCAGGCTCCGGACCGTCTCGGCCGCGTCGGACTTGTTCGTCCCGATCACCCCGGTGGGACCGCGCTTGAGCCAGCCTGCGACGTACTCGCCGGGTAGCGGGGTGCCATTGGGTCCGAGCACCCGCCCAGCGGTGTTCGGCACCACGGCGGCACGCTCGTCGAACGGGACGCCGTCCAGAGGAACGCTCTGGTACCCCACCGAGCGCAGCACCATCTGCGCCTCGAGCGTCTCGAGTTCCCCCGTACCATGGAAGGCGCCGTTCTCGTCGAGGCGGGTCCGCTCGAGGACGAGCCCGGTGACCCGCTCGTCCCCGGTGATCTCCACCGGCCGCAGCCAGAAACGGATGGTGAGCGTCCGCGCGTGCGCGTCCCCCAAGGCGTCCGGCGGCGCGCCTGCTGGGACAGGAGTGGCAGCTGGGGCGGAGGTGGCGGCCCATTTCTTGATCACGACCATGTTGCCGCGGACCCGCCGGTCGGACTCCGCGGTGGCCATTCCCTCCCCGGCGCCGTCGAACGCTTCCAGATCCGCCTCCGTGGCCGGGACGATGACCTCGACGCCGGGCAGCTCACCCAGTTCGCGCAGTTCCTTGGTGGTGAACTTGGCGTGCGCGGGGCCTCGCCGGCCGATCATGTGCACCTCGCGGACCTTACTGGCCTGCAGGGCCTCCAGCACCGGCTGGGGTACGTCCGTACCGTGCAGTTCGACTGGGTCGCGGGCGAGGATCCGGGCCACATCCACCGCGACGTTGCCCACGCCGATGACCGCGACCGACTCGGCGCCGAGGGTGAAAGAGGATGGGCCGACGTCCGGGTGCCCGCAGTACCAGTTGACGAAGTCGGTGGCCGCATAGCTGCCGGGCAGGTCCTCCCCGGGGATGCCGAGGCGGCGGTCACGCATCGCGCCGGTCGCGTAGACCACCGCGTCGTAGGCCGACAGCAGGTCCGCGCGGGTCACGTCCTCGCCGAGGTGCACGCCGCCGAGAAACCGGACATCGGGACTTTCCAGCACCTTGCGCAGGTACTCGGCGATCGACTTGATCGACTTGTGGTCGGGGGCGACCCCGTACCGGACCAGCCCGTACGGCGTGGGCAGCCGGTCGAAGACGTCGACCCGGACCCGGACCGGCCCCCGGAGCCCGTCGCCCGCGTGGTCCGTCAGCGCGGCCGCGTGCTTGACCAGCGCCTCCGCCGTATAGAGCCCAGCCGGGCCTGATCCCACGACCGCGACCTCAAGCACCTTCATGCCTTATACCCTAGGCGGTTTCCGAGGTGTTTTACTGACCCTCGGATTGCTCGCTCGCGGGGTCAACCCCCGCCGCCGCCCGTTCGGCTGAATGATCCGCAGCGTCGACGTCGGCGTTCGCGCGGCGCGCCACCGCTTCGGTGATCTGCCTGGCCAGATGCTGCGGTGTCAGGCCGACGGCGGCCAGAACCTCGCCGCGGTCGCCGTGCGCGAGGAACTCCTGCGGCAGGCCGAACGTCTTGACCGGCACGTCGACGTCGTGGTCGCGCAGCAGGCGCGACACCGCGTCGCCGAAGCCGCCGACGCGGCCGTTGTCCTCGACCACCGCCACCAGCCGGTGCCGCCGGGCCGCGCCGACCACCGCGTCGTCGACCGGCTTGATCCAGCGGGGGTCGGCCACCGTGACGCCGATACCGTGGTCGGCGAGCCGTTCCGCGACCGCCAGGCACATCAGCGCCATCGGGCCCGCGCCGAGCAGGAGTACGTCGGCCCCCGCGTCCTTGCCCGCGTCCCTGCCTGCGTGCTTGCCCGGCTGGCGCAGCACGTCCATGCCGCCGAGCTTGGCCACGGCCTCAACCTCGCCGCCGACCGTGCCCTTGGGGAACCGCACCACCGTGGGGCCGTCGGCGATGGCGACCGCCTCGTTGAGGAGTTCGGCCACGCGGGCCGCGTCACGGGGGGCGGCGATCTTCAGGCCGGGCACGACCTGCAGGATCGACGCGTCCCACATCCCGTTGTGGCTGGCGCCGTCCGGCCCGGTGACCCCGGCCCGGTCCAGGACGAGCGTGACCGGCAGCTTGTGCAGTGCCACGTCCATCAGCACCTGGTCGAAGGCGCGGTTCAGGAACGTCGCGTAGATCGCGACCACCGGGTGCAGGCCGCCCATGGCCAGGCCGGCCGCGCTGGTCACCGCGTGCTGCTCCGCGATGCCCACGTCGTAGACGCGGTCCGGGAAGGCGCGCGCGAACGCGGCGAGCCCGGTCGGGTGCAGCATCGCCGCGGTGATGGCCACGACGTCGGGCCGCCGCTGGCCGATGACGACCAGTTCGTCGCCGAAGACCTGGGACCAGGTCCTGGTGGGCGCGCCCGGTACAGCGCCGGGACGGGGCGCGCCGGGCACTTGGTGCAGGCAGTCGTCCTCGTTCTCGACAGCCGGGCCGTATCCGAAGCCCTTCTGCGTGATCACGTGCACCAGGACGGGGCCGCCGTACTCCTTGGCCCGGCGCAGGGCGTGCTCGACCATGGCCTCGTCGTGTCCGTCGACGGGGCCGAGGTACTTCAGCCCCAGGTCCTCGAACAGCACCTGGGGCTGCAGGACGTCCTTGAGGCCCTTCTTGATGCCGTGCAGCGTCCCGTACACCGGCGGCCCGACCACCGGAGTGCGGGACAGTGTGGTCTTGATGTAGTCGAGCACGTTCTCGTACCGCTGGCTGATGCGGACCGACGCCAGGTTCTTGGCCAGGCCGCCGATCGTCGGCTCGTAGGACCGGCCATTGTCGTTGACCACGATGACCAGCCGGGAATCCTCAGCCACGGAGATGTTGTTCAGCGCCTCCCAGGCCATCCCGCCGGTCAGCGCACCGTCCCCGATGATCGCGACGACCGCGCGGTCGGCCTCGCCGCGCAGCTTGTACGCCTTGGCCAGCCCGTCAGCGTAGGACAGGCTCGTAGACGCGTGCGAGTTCTCAACGACGTCGTGATCGGACTCGGCCTGGCTCGGGTACCCGGACATGCCGCCCCGCTGCCGCAGGGTCCCGAACTCCGCCTGGCGCCCGGTCAGGAGCTTGTGCACGTAGGCCTGGTGACCGGTGTCGAAGACGATGCGGTCCTTCGGCGAGCTGAAGACCCGGTGCAGCGCGATCGTCAGCTCGACGACACCAAGGTTCGGGCCGAGATGGCCGCTGGTGCGGATGACGGTCTCGATGAGGGTGTCGCGTATCTCACCCGCCAGCACGGCCAGCTGCTCCTGGCTGAGGCTTTTCAGGTCTTCCGGGCCTCCGATGGACTCCAACAGCGTCACGTTGGTGCGCTCCTCATGTTCCGGGGGTTCCGGGGGCTGGTTTGGGATGGCGCTTCCGGGTGGCGGGATGGGACGGCAATTCCCAGAGTCTATTTGCGCGCTCCCCGGGACACGCGCGACACCCGCGCAAAGACTGACGTGGATGTCGGCTAACGCGTACTGGCACCCCGTGGGTGCAGGCAAGTCGCGGTCAGGTGAGGTGCGCCCATGCAGCTTAGCCGGTGGGGTGCGCGGGGGCTCAATCGCCCGGGGTGCGCGGAGCTCAATCGGTGGTGCGGCCGAAGCGCTGTTCCAGCCGCTCGAGGCGCTCGGCGAAGGGCTGAAGTTCCCGCCGGATGGTCTCGCCCAATGCCTGGGCCATCCCGGCGGCCGCCGTCTTCCCGCTTTCGTTCGGCTGCGCCTGGCCCTGCCTCTGGGCCTGTATATAGGTGTAGCCGACGAGTGCGAGTGGGGGGTCAGGCCAGATGGGCGGCGGCGGTGACTTCGGCGACCACCGCGGGGCCCGGCTCCCACAGGGCGGCGTGGCTGGCGTGGTCGGCGGGCTGGCCGATGGCCCGGACCGGGATCACGTCGGCCATGTGGCCGTCGCGCCCGATGCTGACCACCGGGCGGGCCAGCGGCCGCGGATCGACCAGACGCCAGTGATGGGAGTTCGGCCGGGCCCACTCGCCGCAGTGGCAGCTCTCACCGGACATCGCCGCGGAGGCCCCGCACTGGAGGGGCTCCGTCGCCCCTTTACGGGGTCCCGTATTTGGCTTGTGAATATTTGTACTCTGTTGAGGCGGGAATGGATTGGGAGTCCGCACAGAAATAACCCACAAATTCCATCGGTGTCACCCGCCTCGCGCATCCAGGCTGACACGCCATGGAACGAGGCGCAATTTTAATAACTTTGAGTAGTTATCGGCGGGCGTACTGTCGGCTTCCGGGTGCCCGGAGGAGCTGGCGGTCAGGCCCCCGGCGGGCAGCATTTTCGGACGGCCGGCGAACAGGCCAACGGCCATCTCCACGCCGCAGATCAGCAGCAGGACCGTCACCGGGACCGTCCAGCCGCCGGTGGCCGCGCGCAGCAAGCCGACCGCCAGCGGGCCGGCCGCCGCGACCAGGTAGCCGACGGACTGCGCAAGCGAGGACAGCGACGCCGCTGTGGCCGGGTCGGGAGCCCGTGCCATCGTGAAGTAGATCGCCAGGCCGAGCGCCGCGCCCTGGGCCGCGCCGAGCACCAGCATCCAGGCCGCGGCCGACCCGAGCGGGGCCCACAGCGTGCCCGCGAGCCCGCCCGCGGTGACGCCGACGACCGGGACGACCAGCACGCGCTGGTCCGTGAGGCGCTGGGCCAGCACCGGGACGCTCAGCGAGGTGAAGAGATTACCCAGGCCCATCACGGCCAGCAGGGTCCCGGCCGCCGCCGCCGTCTCGCCCCGATCGCGGAACAGTTCCGGCAGCCAGGACACGGCGGCGTAGTAGAGCAGGCTCTGCAGGCCCATGAACGCGGTGACCTGCCAAGCCAGCGGGTGCCGGTGCACGCTGGCCCGGCGCCGGGCAGGGGGGACCGCCGCGCCGGCTGGGCCAGCTGCGCGCGTGGCCCGGCGATACCCGAGCTGGCTGATCCAGATCAGGGCCGCGGCCACGGCGGGCAGGCCCCACAGCCCGAGGGTCACGCGCACCGACCCGCCGGTCGCGTTGTACACCGGGACGCTGACCAGGGAGGCGATCACCGCCCCCGCGGACAGGGCGGTGAGGTACATGCCGATGAACAGCCCCGCCCGGGCCAGGCGCCCGCCGCTTGATCATGCTCGACAGCAGGACGTTCATGACGGCGATCGCGCCGCAGGCCACGATGGTGCCGGGGAACAGCATCGAGCTGGGCAGCGCCCCGCGCAGCAGCAGGCCGGCCGACAGCAGGATGAGCGCGCCGAACAGCACGCGCTCCTCCCCCAGCCGGCGGCTCAGCCGCGCGGCCAGGCCGGAGACCGCGCCGAAGCACAGCACCGGGGTCGCGGCCAGGATGGTCACCGTCGCCGAGGACAGTCCCAGCCGCGTCTCGAGCTCGGGGAAGACCGGCGGGAGGCTGGTGATGGCGGCGCGCAGATTGAACGCGAGCGCGGTGATCGACACGACGAGCAGCGCCGCTTCCAGCGACCGCCGGCCTGGCCCGCCCGCCGCCGGAACTTTTGCCATCAACAGCCAAAACTACGGCCGCAGGCCTGGGATCACGAGCTCCCAGGGATCCGGTCCGTCATGGACATTGCGGTCTCTCATTAGTTACTATTAGTCCTTACCACATTGCAGAAAGTAACCAATTCCGTGATGCCCCGGGACGTCCGGTGTCCCGGGGCACCACGGCGCGGAGCCAATCCTTCTTGAGCGCCGTAAAGAAACTCGGACCGCATCAATACAGAAAGTAAGGGGAGTGGCGATGGCAGGGGAGGAAACACTCGAGCGGGTAGAACAGCGGGTAGAACTGGGCCGGATAAGCGCCCGCGTGGCCATCACGCCGGAAATCTCGGTGCGGCTTGTCGCTGCGCTGCTCGCGCTGGCCGTCGCCACGGTGCACGTGGCCGACCAGGGCGGTATCACGGTGCTCAATTCGCCGGCCTGGATGGGCTGGGGATTCCGGCTTATCGAGATCGGCGGTGTTCTCACCGCGCTCGTGATTCTGGCCCGGCCGGCCCGGCTGGCCTGGCTTGGCTGGGCGGCCGGGGTGCTCCTCGGCGCCTGCCCATTCATCGGTTACATCGCCTCCCGTTCGGTCGGGGTACCGGGCGACCCCCATGACGTCGGCAACTGGGGCTACTGGACCGGGACCGTCTCACTGATCGTCGAGGCCGCGCTGGTGACGCTGAGCGCCGGCATGCTGCTGGTCCAGCCGCGGCGCCCCTCGGCGAGAGAGAGCCGATAGGGACTCGCTTGACTTCTCCTCGCCCTGAAGGACGGGGATTCTCAGCCCTCGCGGGCCAAGGTTCCTGGTTCCCCCGGGGGCTCAGGCGCGGTCGCGCAGGGAGCGCAGGACGTACTGCATGATGCCGCCGTGCCGGTAGTACTCGGCCTCACCCGGGGTGTCGATCCGGACGGTGGCGCGGAACTCACGGCCGTCCGCGGTCACCACGACCTCCTTCGGCACCTGCCCGGAGTTGATGGCCTCGATGCCCGTCACCTCGAACGTCTCGCGCCCGGTGAGCCCGAGCGCCGCGACCGACTCCCCGGCCTTGAACTGCAGGGGCAGCACGCCCATGCCGATCAGGTTGGACCGGTGGATCCGCTCGAACGACTCCACCAGCACCGCGCGGACACCGAGCAGGGCCGTGCCCTTGGCGGCCCAGTCGCGGGAGGACCCGGAGCCGTACTCCTTCCCGCCGAGCACGATTAGCGGGGTGCCCTCCTCGATATATTTCCGCGAGGCGTCGTAGATGCTCATCTGCTCCTGCCCGGGCAGCTTGGTGGTGATACCGCCCTCGGTGCCCGGCGCGAGCTGGTTCCGCAGCCGGATATTGGCGAACGTGCCGCGGATCATCACCTCGTGGTTGCCGCGGCGTGAGCCGTAGGAGTTGAAGTCGCGGCGCGGGACGTCGTGGTCGGTGAGGTACTGCCCGGCCGGGCTGTCGGCCTTGATCGCGCCGGCCGGCGAGATGTGGTCGGTGGTCACCGAGTCGCCCAGCAGGGCGAGCACGCGGGCCCCGTGGATGTCGGTGACCGGCTGCGGCTCGTCCGGCATCTCGTCGAAGTATGGCGGCCGCCGCACGTAGGTCGAACGGTCGTCCCAGGTGAACGTGTCCCCGGACGGTATCTCGAGCCCGCGCCACCGCTCGTCGCCCTTGAAGACGTCCGCGTAGTCGCGGGTGAACATCTCGGCGGCGACCGCCTCGTGCACGACTTGGGCGATCTCCGTGGGTGACGGCCAGATGTCGCGCAGGTACACGGGCTGCCCATCGGTTCCGGTCCCGATCGGGTCGTTCACCATGTCAACGTCCATCGACCCGGTGAGCGCGTACGCCACCACCAGCGGGGGTGAGGCCAGGTAGTTCATTTTGACGTCGGGGTTGATCCGGCCCTCGAAGTTCCGGTTGCCGGACAGCACGGCGACGACGGCCAGGTCGCTCTCATTGACCGCGGCGCTGATCTCCCCCGGCAGCGGCCCGGAGTTGCCGATGCAGGTCGTGCAGCCGAAGCCGACCAGGTTGAAGCCGAGCTTGTCCAGGTAGGGCGGCAGCAGGCCCGCTCGTAGTAGTCCATGACCACCTTGGAGCCGGGCGCCAGCGTGGTCTTGACCCAGGGCTTCCGGCTCAGCCCGGCGTCGGCGGCCTTCTTGGCCAGCAGCGCCGCGCCGACCATGACCGACGGGTTGGAGGTGTTGGTGCACGAGGTGATGGCCGCGATCACGACCGACCCGTGGTCGATGGTGACCGTGGTGCCGTCGTCCAGCCTGGCCTGCGTCGCCTTGGACGGCTTGCCTGGCCGGCTCCGCGGCGATCGGGTCCGAGGCGGGGAAGGTGTCGGCCACGCCGTCATCCTGCTCGGACCCGGGCACGTACGCGGTCACCGCCTCGCGGAAGGCGTTCTTGGCGTCGGAGAGAGCCACCCGGTCCTGCGGGCGCTTCGGCCCGGCGATCGACGGCACGATGGTGGACAGGTCGAGATCGAGTTCCTCGGAGAACACGATGTCGCGCGCCGGGTCGTGCCAGAGGCCCTGCTCCTTGGCGTAGGCCTCGACCAGCGCGACGTGCTCTTCGGCGCGGCCGGTCAGCCGCAGGTAGGCCAGCGTCTCGTCGTCGATAGGGAAGATCGCGCAGGTCGAGCCGAACTCCGGGCTCATGTTGCCGATCGTGGCCCGGTTGGCGACTGGGACCGCGGCCACGCCGTCGCCGTGGAACTCGACGAACTTGCCGACCACGCCATGCTTGCGCAGCAGTTCGGTAATGGTGAGCACGAGGTCGGTGGCAGTCGTGCCGGGCGGCATTTCACCGGACAGCCGGAACCCGACCACCTTGGGGATCAGCATGCTGATCGGCTGGCCGAGCATGGCCGCCTCGGCCTCGATGCCGCCGACGCCCCAGCCGAGGACGCCGAGCCCGTTCTGCATCGTGGTGTGCGAGTCGGTGCCGACGCAGGTGTCCGGGTAGGCGCTCACGGCGCCGTCGCCGTCGCGGGTCATGACCACCCGGGCGAGATGCTCGATATTGACCTGGTGCACGATCCCGGTCCCCGGCGGCACCACTTTGAACTGGTCAAACGCGGACTGGCCCCAGCGCAGGAACTGGAAGCGCTCCTTGTTCCGCCCGTATTCGAAGTCCACGTTGCGCTCGAAGGCGTCCGGGCGGCCGAAGACGTCGGCGATGACCGAATGGTCGATGACGAGCTCGGCCGGGACCAGCGGGTTGATCTTCGACGCGTCGCCGCCCAGGGCCTCCATCGCCTCGCGCATGGCGGCCAGGTCCACGACGGCTGGCACCCCGGTCAGGTCCTGCATGATGACGCGTGCCGGGGAGAACTGGATCTCGGTGTCCGGCTCGGCCTTGGGGTCCCAGTTGGCCAGCGCGCGGACGTGGCCGGCGGTCACGTTGAGGCCGTCCTCGGTGCGCAGCAGGTTCTCGAGCAGGATCTTCAGGCTGAATGGGAGGCGTTCGGCACCCGGCACGGCATCGAGCCGGTAGATCTCATACGACGTGCCCGCGGCGGTGAGCGTCGCGCGGCTGTCAAAGCTGTTCCCGGTCATCGTCGTGAGCCTCCTCGCCCATGCCCGGAGGGCGACCGCGTGACGTTCGGTACCTACTCCGGCTGCGTCTTTACCTATTCCCGCTGCGTCTCAACCTACAGTATCTCGATATCAAGCTATCTAGCAAGGCTAAAAGTTACCGGCGAGTAGACATCATGCAAGGCAGGTTAATGATGCCGAGCGGCTCCTTCCACTCCCCCATCATGCGCCGGGCGGCACCGCCCAATAAGGTCTAGTCGCGACGTTCGCGGCCGGTCCGGCGCCGCGGGCCAGGCGGCCGAGGAGGCTCCAAGCGCATGCGTTTCGCGATCAAAACCCGACCCGAGCACACCACCTGGGCGCAGATCCGCGACGTCTGGGTGGCTGCCGACACGATCCCCCTATTCGAATCGGCGTGGAACTGGGATCACTTCTATCCGCTGTCCGGTGACCTCACCGGCCCGAACCTCGAGGGCTGGACCATGCTCGCCGCGCTGGCACAGGCCACGAAGCGGATCCGGATCGGCTGCCAGGTCACGGGCATGATCTACCGTCATCCAGCGGTGCTCGCGAACATGGCGGCGACCGTCAACATCGTCTCCGACGGCCGCCTCGAACTGGGGCTCGGCGCGGGATGGAACCAGATGGAATGCGACGCCTACGGGATCGAACTGCCCCCGCTCCGGGAACGTTTCGACCGGTTCGACGAAAGCGTCGAGGCCATCGCCTGCCTGCTTGAGCTGGAGACGACCACCCTGGCCGGAAAGTACATCAAGCTCACCGACGCCCGGTGCAACCCGAAGCCGGTCCAGCGCCCCTATCCCCCGATCACTATCGGGGGCCGCGGCCGGACCCGGACGCTGCGCACCACGGCACGCTGGGCGCAGCAGTGGAACGTCATCCCGGAAACCGTAGAAGAGTGGCTCGACCTAAAGCAGACCCTCATCGCCCACTGTGATCGCATCGGGCGTGATCCGAGCGAGATCACCTGCTCGGTCAACGTCCGGATCGACCCCGACCTTGGCATCGAGCCCGCCGTGTCGCTCGCTGCGGCCTACCGTGACGCGGGGGTGGACCTAGCCATCATGAACCTTCCGCACGGGGTCAAGCCGGACTTCCTCGCGCCGCTCGCGGACTCGCTTGCGCCGCTCGCCTGAGGTCGCCGCCACGGCCACGGACGGGCGGGGCGCCGGCGGGAGGGGCGCGGTCGTTAGTTCTGGCGGCGCGGGTCCGGCTGGTGCGCCCGGCTCTTGCCGCTGCCGATCCCGGTCTCCTTGAAGTAATCGCTGATCAGCTCGCGCTGTCGCTGCATAAGCTCGTCGAAGTGCTTGCCAACGTTGTCGTCCCCGATGGCCTCGACGGTCAGGTAAAGGTCCTTGATCTTCTCGAGCTTCTCCCGGGAGCCTTCGCTCGCCGGGTCCTGATCCGGGCCCGAGCCGACGAGGTCCGGCGCGCCCAGTTCCGAACCGGCCAGTTCCGAGCCGGCGAGATCTAGCGCCCCCAGTTCCGAGCCGCCGGTTCCGAGCCGGCCAGTTCCGAGCCGGCCGGTTCCGAGCCGCGGTTCCGAGCCGGCCGGTTCCGAGCCGGCCGGTTCCGAGCCGGCCAGTTCCGGGCCAGTTCCGAGCCGCCAGTTCCGAGCCGGCCAGTTCCGAGCCGGCCAGTTCTATGCCGACTGGATCGACACGGCTGGAGGTCATCTCGGCAGGAAGCAGATCGGTACCGGTCAGGTCACTGAGTTTGGGCTGGGCGGGATGGGGCTCGAACGGCCCGCGGAACGGCACCGTCTCGGCCCCGGTGTTCGGATCATGGGGGGGCAGGTAGGGTTCTGGCTCTGTCGCGTCGCCGTACGCGGACGCCTCTTCGCCGTACCCGGCGGGCTCCTCGCCGTACCCGGCGGGCTCCTCGCCGTACCCGGCGGGCTCGCTGGGACCGGAAAAGTAAACGGCCGCGCCTTCGGGCTCCCGGACGGCAGCGGGGACCGCTTCGTCGGCGGGGTCGTACGAGTCGGCGGGGTCGTACGAGGGTGACTCGTCGGGCGCGCGGTAGCCGCTCGGTTCCTTTGGCTCGTCATAGGAGGGCGGCGGTTCCGGGGCGCTGGGATCCCGGTAGACCGCCGGGCCGCCGTCGCCGGGCTCGACGTAGGTCGGGCCGCCGGAGTCAGGACCGCCGTACGCGGCAACACCCGGCCCCCCGTAGGCCGTTCGGTCGTCTGGACTGACGTACGAGTCGCCGTAGGCCGCCGAGTCACCGGCGTGGTCGTAGCCGGCTGATCCACCCTGGTCGCGGTAGGCGGATGAGTCACTCGGCCGGTAAGCGGATGGGTCGCTCGGGCCATAGCCGGGATGGACCAGGGCGCCGTAGCCGGGAGCCTCGGCCGGCTCATGGCCGCCGAAGCCGGGATTCCGGCGGCCGTCGTAGCCAGCCTGCTCACCGAGGCCGCCGCCGTGGCGTGGGCCCTCGCGGCGGCCGCGCCCGTTCACGCGGCCCGGCTGGTGACGGCCCGCCGCCTCCCGGTGGCCGGCCGGTTCGTTCTGGCCGTAGTAGCCGAACGTGCCCTCGCCGGAGTCATAGTCGTAACGACGGGCGTCGCCGGATGGGAATCGGTACCCGGGTTGGGCCTCATACCGGGGCTGGGCCTCATACCGGGGCTGGGCCTCATACCGGGGCTGGGCCTCATACCGGGGCTGGGCCTCATACCGGGGCTGGGCCTCAAACCGGGGCTGGGCCTCAAACCGGGGCTGGGCCTCATACCGGGGCTGGGCCTCAAACCGGGGCTCGCCGCCGGATTCCGGGGCGGAACCGTACTCGCCAGCAGCCCGGTGGCCCGCTGCCCGCCCATAACCGGGCCGGCCTCCATTCCCCGGCGTGCGCCCGTAACCGGGCCGGCCCCCGTTCCCCGGCGTGCGCCCGTACTCAGGCGGTGCCCCGTTCCCCGGCGCCCGCCCGTAACCAACCGGAGCGCCGTCGTCCGGGGCTTGCTGATAGCCGGGCGCGACGCCATCGTCCGCCGCAGGCCGGTAACCGGGTGGCGCGCCGTGGCCGCGGGCCGGGCCGTAGCCGGGGGCCCCACCGCGGCCGGGCGCGGGGTCGTAGCCGGGCGAGCGCCGGTAACCGGGGGGAACACCCTGGCCGGACGGGCGCAGGTAGCCGGCTGGAGCCTGGTAGCCGGACGGCGGCGCGACCGCACCATAGCCCGGTTCCTCGGTGGGCGCGGCACGTTGGTACGTACCGTCGTACGCCGCCGGGCCAGGCGCGCGGTCATACGCGGCGGGACCGGGCGCGCCGTCGTGATCGACTGCGGGCATTGGGCCGGTCGCGAGCAGGCCGCCCCAGGGGGCGTCCGGACCAGGGATGTCGCCCCCCGAGCCGGAATGGAACTTTTCGCTTTCGTTGACAACGTAGGCGTAACAGCCGTCGGCGTAGCCGGGATCGTACGATCCCGGGCAGGCCGCACCCGCCGCACCTGGGTAGGCCGCCCCTGGCGGGCCGGGTGCGGTTCCGGCCGGCGGGCCGTAACCGGGCGGCCGGCCGGGATAGTAGCCGCCGTTCGGCGGCCCGTACGGGCCGGGTCCTGGCGGCGCCGCGCACGGGCGCGGACCCCGAAGTGGTCCGTACTCGTACTGCTGGCCCGGAGGGGGCCCCGGCCCGTACCCGGATGCGCATCCAGCCCCCGCGCCATACCCGGGCCCGGGCTGAGGAGTGTATGCGGGCCCCGGCCCAATGTCCGGGGCCCCGTACGGCGGCGGGTTGCCGTACCCGGACGGCAGTTCCTCGTCGGGGTCCACCTCGGAATCGGGCCCGGGCGGGTAGGCGGCGCCTGTCTCGTACACGGGGACGTGGTTGCCGCCGGGACCGTTCGCGGCAGGCGCCGGCCCGTACGCCAGACGCGGATCATAGGGCGCTGGATACGCGTACCCGGCGCCCGGGCCGTATTGCGGCCCGTAGGAGCCGGCGTCATAGGAGCCGGCGTCATAGGAGCCGGGCTCGTACTGGCCGGCGCCGTAGGAGACGGGCCCATAGGCGGCCGGTCTCCCGTCAGGGCCGCCAGCGTGCGGTTCCTGCGTCCCTGGGTCGGGCCGGGGCCCGCCGACGAGGCCGCGCGGTGAGATCACCGACGTGGGCTGAAGGACCTCGTCCTTGCGGAATCGTGGCGTGTGCGGGCGCCCGGACCACCACGGCGCTTCGGACCGCTCGGACCCAGGGCGCTCCGGCCGGGACCGCTCGGGCGCTCGCCCGCGGTCGGCACCGTCCCCAGCCGGATAGTCGCCCGGTGGATACGGGGCGTAACCGGACGGGTAGCCGTCGGCGGGATAGGGACCGGAATCGGGTAGGTAGCTGCCCTCATTCGGCGCACCGCGGTATAGCTCGCGGTCGTACGGATCATCTTCGTCGGCGTCCCCGACGTAGCCCTCATCTGGGGAATCGGGATCCCCCCTGCCCCGGCCGGGCCGGAAACGGCTCACCGCTGGCCCGTCCCGGGCATGCGTGACATGGGCCTCGCGACAGCCAGGGCCACGACGACCCGTAGTCTGCCAGCGGAGACGGAGCCAAGACGCACCCAACCACGATGGCATTGCCAGGATTGCGCCCGCAAGCCAAATCCGCAGGTCCGCCGGATAAAGCCGGTCACCAGGCGTAGCACTTGCCCCCCGTTACCGCTATTGACCAGGGTGACAGACCCGATACATTGGCCCGATGACGGATCAGCCGGCCAAAATAGAACATTTCCTGGCACTTCACCACGGCTCCGGGCCCCTCCTGCTGCCGAACGCCTGGGATCGCGGGTCGGCCGCACTGCTCACCGCGCTCGGCTTCTCGGCCATCGCCACGACCAGTTCGGGGTTCGCGGCGACCCTGGGCCGGCTAGACGGCAGCGTGACGCGCGACGAGGCCCTCGCGCACGCGGCCGCCATGGCCACCTCAACCAGCCTGCCGGTGTCCGCCGATCTGGAGAACTGCTTCGCCGACGATTCCGCCGGGGTTGCCCAGACGGTCCGGCTAGCCGCCCGGACGGGGCTGGCCGGGTGCTCGCTGGAGGACTTCACTGGGCACGAGGACGATCCGATCTACAAGATCGGGCAAGCGGCCGAGCGGGTCGCGGCCGCCGCCGAGGCGGCGCACGGGATGGGCGGCGGGCTGGTGCTGACCGCCCGCGCGGAGAACTACCTGCACGGGCGGCCGGACCTGAGCGACACGATCCGCCGACTGCAGGCCTACCAGGCCGCGGGCGCCGACGTGCTCTACGCTCCCGGCCTGACCCGGCTGGAGGACATCCGCCAGGTCGTGGCGTCGGTCGACCGGCCGGTAAACGTGCTCGCACTAGCGAAGACGCCGGACGTGCCGGTGCTGGCCGAGGCTGGCGTCAGCCGGATCTCAGTCGGCGGCGCGTTCGCATTCGCGGCGTTCGGAGCGCTCGCCGACGCGGCGAAGGAGTTCCGCGCGCGGGGCAGCTACGGGTTCCTGACGGGCGCGCAGACCGGCCGTGACGCCGTGCGGGACGCCTTTCCCGCCTAGGACCGTGCTGGCTGGGACCGTGCCGCCTTGGACCGTGCTGGGCTGGGACCGCGCCGCCTGGGACCGTGTTGGCCGGGACCGCGCTAGCTGGGACCGGCCCGCGCTCAAACCTGCGGCATGACCTCGGCGGCGAGCAGTTCCAGATGCTCCAGGTCGCTGAGGTCGAGGACCTGCAGGTAGATCGTCTCGGCCCCGGCGCGGGCGTAGCCGCCGATGGCGTCGACGATCTGCGCCGGCGTCCCGGCCAAGTCGCCGTTGGCCTGCATGTCTTCCGGCCGCAGCCCGGCGTGGCCCAGCCGGCGGCCGATGGCCGCAGCGCGGCGCGCCACCTCGGCATCGTCCCGGCCGCAGCACACCGTCTTGGCCGCCGAGAACCGCATCGAGGACGGGTCCCGCCCGGCCTCGGTGCAGGCATCCCGGACCCGGCCAAACGCCGCCTCGGTGGTCGGCAGGCCCTGGAACGCCATGTTGAACTCGTCCGCGTACCGGGCGGCCAGCCGCGGAGTGCGCCGCGTGCCGGTGCCGCCCAGGATGACGGGGGGCTTCGGCCGCTGGGCGGGCTTGGGCAGTGCGGGGGAATCCACCAGCTGGTAGTAGGTCCCGTCGAAGGAGAACGTCTTCCCCTCGGGGGTCTCCCAGAGCCCGGTGACGATCGCGAGCTGTTCCTCGAACCGGCCGAAACGCTCCTTCAGGCTGGGGAACGGTATCCCGTAGGCGGTGTGCTCGGCCTCGAACCACCCGGTGCCAAAGCCGAACTCGATCCGGCCGCCGCTCATCTGGTCCACCTGCGCCACCGAGATGGCCAGCGGCCCGGGCAGCCGGAAGGTGGCGGCCGTGACGAGCGTGCCAAGGGGGATACGGCTGGTCTGCAAGGCCAGCCCGGCCAGCGTCACCCAGGAATCCGTCGGGCCTGGCAGACCGGGAGCATCGCCCATAGCGAGGTAGTGATCAGAGCGGAAGAACGCGTCGAAGCCCAGGTTCTCCGTGGCTGTCGCCACCCGGAGGAGGGTCGCGTAGTCCGCCCCCTGCTGCGGTTCGGTGAAAATTCGGAGTTTCATCGATCTATCGAAGCACGCTGCTCCGCGGCGCCTTCCGGCACCCTTAGTGGGATACCAGAGTGGCCAGGCACTCGACGTGGTGGGTCATGGGGAACGCATCGAACGCGCGCAGATTCTCCAGCCGCCAGCCGTGCGCCGCGAAGAGCGCGATGTCCCGCGCGAGGGTGGCCGGGTCACAAGAGACGTAGGCGATCCGCCGCTCACCGGCCGCCGCGTCGTCTGCTCCGGCTGCCCCGCCCGGGGCAAGGACGCGGGCGGGGCGGGCCAGGTACTCGATGACGTCCCGGGCCGCCCCGGCCCGGGGCGGGTCGAGCACGGCCAGCCGGGCCGGGGTAAGCCCGTGGCGCGCGATCACCTGGCTCGCGTCGCCGTGGTACACGCTCGCCCACGGTGTCCCGCGCAGGTTGCGGCGGGCATCGCGGGCGGCGGCCGAGCCGGACTCGATGCCGACGACCGTCCCGTCCGGGCCGACGGCCTCGGCCAGCACCCCGGTGAACAAGCCCGCGCCGCAGTAGAGGTCGAGCGCCGTGTCGCCGGGCTGTGGGCGCAGCGCGTCCAGCACGGCCCGTGCCAGGGTGTCCGCCGCGGCCGGGTGCACCTGCCAGAACCCCGTCGCGCTGACCCGCCAGGTCCGCCCCGCCGCGCGCTGACGGAGATGAGAATGACCCCGCAGCAGTGTCGTCCGGTTTCCGATCTGCCTGCCGGGGTCACCGCGCCCGCCGGAGCGGCCGCGCCGGCCGGGCCGGGCAAGCCCGCTGCGGCTGGCCACCGCGAGCACCGATTCGGCCGTGGTCTGTTTCAATGCTGCAATGAGGACCTGGCCGGAGACGGTCACCGCCCGCTCACCGTTGTCCGTGGCCACAACCGCCTCCACCGACGCCGCCCGCGGCCAGGGCTGCTGCGGCACGCCGAGATCCCGGATGCCCGGATGCGCGATCAGGCAGTCCGCGACGTTGATGACCTCGTGAGACCGGTGAGCCCGCAGGCCGGCCACGCCGTCGCCCCGGACCGCGAACTTGACCCTGGTCCGCCAGCCGAGGCCCGGCGTCCGGGCGCCGCCTGCGTCCTTGCCCGCGTCTTTGCCCGCGTCCGTGTCGCCGGGCTCGTCACCCGGGAGGGCCTCCACGGTGACCGGCCGGTCGATCCCGGCGATGCGCCGCAGCTGCTGGCGCACTACCGATGCCTTCAGCTTCCGCTGGGCGGGCAGCGACGCGTGCTGCCAGTCACAGCCGCCGCACCCGCCCGGCCGTGCGTACGGGCACGGCGGCTCGACCCGGTCCGCGGATGGCGCCAGGATCTCGGCGGCGTCGGCCCGCGCGAAACGCGCGGTCACCTCGGTGATGCCGGCCAGGACGCGCTCCCCCGGCAGGGCGTGCCGGACAAAGACGACGGGGCCCGAGCCGTCCAGGCGGGCCACGCACCAGCCGCCGTGCGCCGCTTCGCCCGCCACCACCTCGACGACATCTCCCGGATTGAGCCGGACCCCGGAGATGTCCGCACTGCCGGATATAGTGACCGAAGTCACATCTTCAGATCGCATCCCGTACTTCCGGTTTGACAGTTCTGCTTCCCGGCCAGTGTCGGCCGGCGCGACCATAATGTCGCAGATACGGCCGGGTCCCACCGGCTGGAGTATTGCGCCACAGGATTCACGGTGTCCGCGTGTCACAATCGCCGCCGCAAGGGCATAACTTTGGCGAGGCGCTCCAAGCTGGAAGGACGACCGTGCATATCGTGATCATGGGTTGCGGACGGGTCGGGTCGACGCTCGCCCATATCCTCGAGGACCGCGGCCACTCGGTCGCCATTATTGATCAGGATCCCGAGGCGTTCCGGAAGCTCGGCTCCTCCTTCAAGGGTAGCCGCGTCACGGGCATGGGCTTCGACCGAGACGTGCTCATCCAGGCCGGCATCGAGGAAGCCGACGCCTTCGCCGCCGTCAGCAGCGGTGACAACTCCAACATCATCTCCGCGCGCGTCGCGCGGGAATCGTTCGGCACCGACCGGGTCGCGGCCCGGATCTACGATCCCCGTCGCGCGGAGGTCTACCAGCGCCTGGGCATCCCGACGGTCGCGACGGTCCGCTGGACGGCCGACCAGATGCTGCGCAAGCTGCTCCCCGAGGGCGCGGAACCGCTCTGGCGCGATCCGACCGGCAAAGTCGTACTGGCCGAGGTGGCCTTCTCCGACCGGTGGCTCGGCGAGAAAATCAAGGCGATCGAGCTGGCCACGGGCACCCGCATCGCCTTCATCGACCGGCTCGGCGAGGCCATGATCGCGGCTTCGGGCACGGTGCTGCAGGAAGGCGACGTGCTGCACGTAATCGCCCATGAAGACGAGCTGGACCGGATCACCGAACTATTCTCCACCGGGCCCGAGGGAGGCCGCTGATGCGCGTCGCGATAGCCGGGGCCGGTGCGGTCGGCCGGTCCATCGCCCGGGAGCTGCTCGACAACGGGCACGAGGTGCTGCTCATCGACCACTCAGCCAGGTCTATCAAGGCGGACAGCCTGCCCGGCGCCGAGTGGCTGCTCGCCGACGCCTGCGAGATCAGCTCGCTGGACGAGGCCGCGCTGCACCGCTGCAACGTGGTGATCGCGGCCACGGGTGACGACAAGGTCAACCTGGTCGTGTCGCTGCTGGCCAAGACCGAGTACGGGGTGCCCCGCGTCGTGGCGCGGATCAACCACCCGAACAACGAGTGGCTGTTCAACGAGTCGTGGGGCGTGGACGTGGCGGTCTCGACCCCCCGGATGCTGTCCGCCCTGGTCGAGGAGGCGGTCAGCGTCGGGGATCTCGTCCGGCTCATGACGTTCCGGCAGAGCGAGGCGAGCCTGGTCGAGCTGACCATGCCGACCGACGCGCCGCTGGTCGGCCAGCGCTTCGGGGACATCGACTGGCCGGGCGACACCGCGCTGGTGGCGATCCTGCGCGAGGGCCGGGTTATCGTCCCGCAACAGGACGATCCGCTGGAAGCCGGTGACGAGCTGCTCTTCGTCGCCAGCCAGGACGTGGAGGGCCAGCTCGCCTCGCTGCTGTCCAGCCGTTGACCCGGTTGTCCGACCGGTGACCGGGGGCTGTCCAGCCGGTGATTTAGCTGGCTGTGCGGAACTCCTGCTCGCTTGATCCGTCGGACGCGGCCAGACTCAGCTCGTAGCGCGGATTGAACATGGTCGCGCGGCCGCGGCGAACGCCCAGCCGACCTTCCGCCACGACCGTGATGCCTGGCTCGACGCCGGGAATGCTCGCCCGGCCGAGCCAGATGAGCTCGACGCGGCCATGGTCAAGCTGGCCAGGGCCATGCTGCAGCTCGGCTTCCATGGCCGGCATCCCGCCGATCCGGTCGTGCCTGATCACTTGCACCGTGCCCGCCACCCGGACACGCGGCCGCTCGGCTTGGCTGTTTGCGCGGACAGCTATCCCCACGGAACACGCTAACGAGGGCGTATTAACGGGGTATTATCCAGTGTTAATTGTCCGTGTGCTGGCCGGCTTCGGCCGGCTCGGCGTTCCTCAGCGCGTCTCGGTGAACTCCGGACCGCGCTCGAAGGGGTTGAGGTCGGTCCGGAAACGGTTTTCCTCTTCGGGCTCCGCGTCCTCGCCGCCCGCCTGCTGCTGCGCCAGCGCCTGCTGCTGCTCGAGTGCCTGCTGCACCTCCGGCGGCAGCCGCAGCTCCAGCATGTCCCGCGGCGGCATCGGGTGATCCCCGCGCACGACCACGATGTCGCTCAGCAGTTCCTCAAACGGCTCGACCGGCTCAGCGCCGGTGGCCGCCCCGCCTATGATCAGGCCGCGCAGCAGCCAGCGCGGGCCGTCGATCCCGATGAACCGGACGGGAAGGGTCCCGGCGGACGAGTTCCCGGGTTCCACCGCCACGTGCGCGAACACCTCGGTCCCGAACGGGCCCTCGGTCTCCTGCGCGGGCGTGCCGGCCGAGGAAAGCTCTCCGGCGATCTCCTGCCGGACGTCCTGCCACAGCCCGCCGCTGCGCGGCGCCGCGAAGGCGTGCACCCGTAGCTCGCTCATACCGTTCTTCACCGTGACCCAGATGAACCGCTGCCCGTCCGTGGCCAGCTCGATCTGCTGCATGGGCGTGATCGGGACCAGGAGGCTGCCGAAATCGGCGCGCTCCCGTTCCGGGTAGGCCTCGTCGGCGTCCCACGGGCCGCCGCGCAGGCCGGGGGGCACCGGGGCGGACGGGTCGGCGCTCTCCGCCCCGGCGGCGTCATCGTCCCATTCACCGTTCTCATCGGGGTCTTCCCAGCCGTCGTCGGTTTCCCCGGTAGCATCCGCCCCGGGGTAGCCCGCACTGGCCTGGTCCGCGTCATCGCGTCGACGCCGACGGAACACTGCGCACGCTCCTTCTTCGATCCAGCGGATTCCCCGCGCCGTGCTTAGGGGAGTTCCCCTCGATATGCCTTCGTAACTGATTCACGGTACTCGGGACGCCGACTGCATGGCCCCCGGTGGAGCCGAAGCCACCGTCCCCGCGGGCCGACCCGGGCAGCGAGGCGGCCTCGTGAAACTGCACCTGTTCCACCCGCTGGATCACGAGCTGCGCGATCCGGTCCCCGCGCCGGAAGCTGACCGGCTGCGAGCGATCCGTGTTGAGCAGCGTGACCTTTATCTCGCCGCGATAGCCGGAGTCCACGGTCCCCGGCGCGTTCACGATCGTGACCCCGTGGCGTGCGGCCAGCCCCGAGCGCGGATGCACGAACGCCGCGTAACCGGCGGGCAGCGCGATGGCCACGCCGGTCGGGACCAGGGCGCGCTCCCCCGGCGCCAGGTCCACGTCCTCAGCCGCGAACAGATCCGCGCCGGCATCGCCGGGATGAGCGAAGGCGGGTAGCGGGAGACCTGGGTCCAGGCGCTGGACGAGCACGTCGACAAGGACGCGGGCACCGTCGGCGGATCGGTCCATGGGCATTACTCCTCGAACGGGCGGCCGGGGCATGGCACGGCGTCACGGCACACGGCATGATGCGGCCGGTTCCTCACGCCCAGTGACCCTATCGCGGTCCCGGGGCGGGCGAGCCCGAATCCCCGCGGACCGGGACGGTCCCGCCCACCGGGTAGCGGCGCCGCAGTTCGGGCACCGCGCGGGTGATCGCCGCGGCGATCGGAACGGCCACGACGGCGCCGGGGATGCCCGCCACGACGCCACCAACGGCGAGGACGAGGATGATGGCGAGCGGGTGCAGCCGGACGATGCGCCCGACGACGAGCGGCTGCAGCAGATGGCTTTCCAGCTGATTCTCGGCCACGAAGATGCCAAGGAGGATCACCGCGGCGATCCAGCCCTTGGTCGCCACCGTGATCAGGATGACCAGCGTCCCGGCCAGCAGGATGCCCACGAGTGGGATGAACGCCGCGAGGAAGACCAGGACGGCCAGCGGCGCGACCAGCGGCACGCCGATGATGGTCAGCGTGCTTCCGATCACGACGGCGTGGATGGCCGCCACCAGCACGGTTCCCCGCATGTAGTACACGACGGCCTGCCAGGCCGCTCGCCCGGCCCGGTCGGCCCGCAGCCTGCTCTCGGGGCCGAAGGCGCGGGTCAGCCACGCCCAGATCCGCGCGCCGTCCTTCAGCAGGAAGAACGTCACGAACAGCGCGAGGACGATCCCGCCGAGCACCTCGAAGATGATCTGGCCGCCGGTCAGCACCGTGCCGGCCACCACGGACTTGTGCTGGCCCAGGTAGGTCAGCAGCTTGTTCGACAGGTTCTGCAGGCTACCGGTTTTGAGGTGCAGCGGCGCGCCGGCCAGCCACGTCTGGATCTGGTGTGAGGTGTGCCGGATCTGCGTGACCAGGCCCTTGTACTCCGCCCGCACCCGGATCGTGACCAGGGTGATCGTCCCGGCCAGCACGATGACGCCGCAGAGCAGGGTGCACCACGCCGCGGCCAGCATGGGCAGTCCCGCGCGGTGCAGGCGGGCGGTGAGCGGCTGCAGCAGCGCGGTCAGCAACAGCGCGGCCGCGCACGGGATCATCACCACCGCCAGCCGCCCGGCCACGCGGTAAGCCAGGTAGAGCACGATGCCGATGAACAGCAGCCGCCACGCCCATCCCCCAGCGACCTGGAGCCAGCGCGGCACGATCCCGCCGTCGCGTCCGGTGGCGTCCGGCATCGGCTCATCCAGCGGGAGCGGGACCCCGTGAGCGGCGGCGCCGTTGACGGTGGCGCCGGCCACGCCGGGAACGCCGGCCACGCCGGGAACGTCGCGGGCGGCCGGCCGGACCGGTCCGCCGGTACCGTGGTCTTCCTCTGCGTTCCGGCGTTCTTCCGCGTTCCGGATGCCCTCGCGGGCGGCCGCCAGCCACTGCCGCGCCCGTAGGCCGATGCCCCGGCCGGACCGCCCCGTCATAAGGCCATCTAACCAACTACGGTTGACGGCATGCGCGATTACCGTGAACGGCTCACCGTGCCGGCGGCCTGGTGGATCCTGGCCGTGCCCGTCATCGTCCTACTCGGCGCGTACGGTATCTACGCGAACCTCAGCGGCGCCGTTGTGGTGATCATTTACGCCGTCTTCACCGTCGGCTGCGCCGCCGTGCTGCTGGTGTGGGGATCGGGCCTGATCGAGGTCGGTGACGGCGACCTGCGGGCGGCGGGCGCCGTGCTGCCGCTGTCGAAGGTCACTGAGGTGCGGGCACTGGACGCCCGGCACGCTGAGGCGATGCGGGGCCCCCGGGCCGATCCGGCCGCGCACACACTGATCCGGCCGTACCTGAAGACCGCCGTGTACGTAGCGGTGCACGACCCGGCCGGCCAGGTTCCGTACTGGCTGATCGGGACACGCCGGCCGGGCGAGCTGGCCGCCGCGATCGAGCGGGGCAGCCCGAAGGATGCTCCCGCGGCCACTCACGGCCGGGCCGGCTGAGGCAGCGGATCGGCGGGCTGAGCGAAGGGCTCGGCGGGCTTGAGCTAAGGGGCTCGGCGGGCTGAGCGAAGGGCTCGGCGGGGCTGAGCCCTTCGGGCGGGCGCCGGCGTGCCGGCGTAGCCGCCGGGCCGCACGTGGAATGATCAGACAATCGGGTTCGGAGGAGGCACTGGCATGTCGGACCAGCGCGCAGATGTGGCGACGCGTATCGCCGGGGGGGTCGCCGCCTTCGCCGCGGCGTGGGCCGCCCGTAAGCTCATCTCGCTTGTGTGGACGCGGGCGACGGGCAAGGAGCCGCCGGTCCACCCGGAAGACCTTGAGGTCGGGCTCAAAGAGGCGCTCGGCTGGGCCGTGGTGACCGGCGTGGCGATGGAAGCAGCCCGGCTGCTGGCGACGAGGGCCGCCACCAAGCAGGTGCACGCCTACCAGGTCGGCCATACCGGCGACTGATGGCCCGGTGGCTGATCCCGCCGCCGCGGCCAGGGCGGCGGGACGGAACCAGAACCGGCACGAGCCGGAGCGCGGCGGCCGACCCCTCAGGCGCTCCCGGCATCAGGCCTCAAATACCCGCGGGCAGGCGCAGCAACTGACGAATGGGTACCGTCAGGCGGCGCACTCCCGGCACACAAGCTGGCCGTTGCGCTCTTCAGCGAGCTGGCTGCGGTGGTGCACCAGGAAGCAGCGCGAGCAGGTGAACTCGTCCGCCTGCCGTGGGATCACACGGAAAGACAACTCTTCGTTCGACAAGTCCGCACCGGGCAGCTCAAGTGACTCAGCCACCTCGTCCGGGTCAATGTCGATCGTGCTCGACGATTGATCCATCCGGCGGGCCTGAAGCTCCTGCAGGCTGTCCTCGGTAAGGTCGTCGTCTGTCTTCCGCGGGCTGTCGTAATCAGTGGCCATGGTGGTTCTTTCCCCCTCCACACGTTGTGCGCCTCTTCATCGCGCGGGTGTAACGCTCTGGAGGCCTTGGTTGTGCCCAATTCCGGCGGGGAATTCTGTCACGTTTGCCCGGCGGGCACACGCAGCGCGGTGAGTGTCGTGGCGTGGAGGGTATGACGTGCACCGCACCTCCGTTTCCGCGTGTCCCGGCGACCGGATCCGCCGGGGCCGGGATGGCCCGCGGACGGCGCCGAGTGCCGCCGGACGCGAAGTGTACCGGCATCCTGACTCGCTCTAGCCAACCCTTCTCCGCCGGGCTAACGAGCCGCCGCAACAGTATGCCCCCGTGGCCGGGATCTCATTCGCGCCCGCTGGTTTCGGCCGCGAAACCGGGTTTAGGGCTAAGTGGCGCTGGGGTAGGACTTGGCACGCTATTCGCGTGTTTGACCGGAGGGAGTCGCATGGGCGAGTTCGCAGCCACACTGCAGCACCGTCTGAGGGAAGCCCACGCCTCCCTGCGGGCGGCGCTGGCCGCCGGGGACGCTGACCTCACCGATACCCATCTCGACGAGATCGACCACCTGAGGCAGATCGCCGCGGCGCACGGCATCCCCGAACCCGCACGCGGCTGACCCGGCGCCTCCCCTGACCGGCCCGCGGGCGGCGCTAGGCGTCGCGTTCGGGGTTGAGGGTGGCGAGGAAAGCGGTGAGCTCCTCGTACACGCCGGGGCCAGCCGCGACGGTCAGGGACGTACCGGCCGGGCGGCCTTCCAGGCCGGTCACTCGCGCGCCTGCCTCCTCCGCGATCAGTCCGCCAGCGGCGTAGTCCCAGTAGTTCAGACCCCGCTCGTAGAACGCGTCCAGGCGGCCGACCGCCACCATGCACAGGTCGACCGACGCCGACCCGCCGCGGCGGATGTCGCGGATCTGCGGCAGCAGCGCGGCCACGACCTCGCCCTGGACGCGCCGGCGCCCCGGCAGATAGCCGAACCCGGTGCCGACCAGGGCCTGGCCGAGCGGGACGTCCCGGTTGCAGCGCAGCCCGGCCGCACCGCGTCCCCCCCGGGCGCTGGCCTCCCCCGTGGCGCTGGCCCGATCGGCGGTGCTGTGCAGCCAGGCGCCCTGGCCCCGGATGGCCGTGAAGGTCTCGCCGTGCAGCGGAACGGCCACCACGCCGGCCACGATCGTGCCCGCGACTTCCGCGGCGATGCTGACCGCCCAGTCGGCCAGCCCGTACAGGTAGTTGACGGTGCCGTCGAGCGGGTCGACGATCCAGCGCACGACGGGTGCGGACGGGTCCCCGATCTCGCCCGGGTCCCTGTCCGGGTCCCTGTCCGGGTCCCTGTCCGGGCCGCAGGCACCGTGCGTCTCGCCCCCTTCCTCACCGAGGATCGCGTCGCCGGGGCGCTCCGCCCGTATCCGTTCGGTGATGAGCGCCTCGGCACGGCGGTCCATTTCGGTCACCACGTCGGTCAGGCTCAACTTGGTCTCGACGACTTCGGGGCGGCTCTGTGCGCCCTGATCGGCGAGCAGCCGGGCTGCGGCCGCGGCCGCGTCAGCGGCGAGGGCCAGGAGGTCCTTCGCGTCCGGAGTGTTCACGCCTTGCCCCGAGCGGGCCGGGTAACGGCGCAGCAGCCGGGCGGGCAAGCGTCGGTGGGCGGGCCCAGCCGGCCCAGCGCCGCGCGCGGCGCATCCGGAGGGCCGAGGCGCTCGCGCACCAGGTCGACGATCATGGCCCGGAACTGGCGGTGGTACCAGGGGGTGGCCGCGCGGGCGGCCGGCAGGCTGAGCGCCGCGGCCGTTTCCGCCGCCTCGGTGTCGAGGTCGTGCCGGACCTCCATGTGATCGGACACGAACCCGACCGGGATGATCACAGCCGCCGGGGCGCCCGCCTTGGCCAGGTCGCCGAGGTGGTCCAGGACATCGGGCTCCAGCCACGGCTGGGACGGTGGGCCGCTCCGGCTCTGGTACACCAGGTCCCAGGGATGAGCCCGGCCGGCTATCCGTTCGGCAATGAGAGAGGCGGTCTCGGCGAGCTCGGCCGCGTACCGGCCGCCCGGCCCCGGCGCCCCGTTCCGCTGCGCGCCCAATCCTGGCGGCCCGCTGTGAGCCGCCATGGCCAGCGGCACGCTGTGCGCGGTGAAGACCAGGCGCGCGCCGTCCCGGACGTCGGCCGGCAGGGTCGCGAGCGCCGCCCGCGTGTTCTCGGCGAACGGCTCGACGAAGCCGGGGTGGTTGAAGTAGCGGCGGATCTTGTCGATGCGGGGCGCGCCGGGGCCGGCGTACTCGCGCGCCCGGTCAATATCGTCCAGGTACTGCCGGCAGCTCGAGAACGAACTGTAGGCCGAGGTGGCGAAGGCCAGCGCGTGCCGGACGCCGTCGGCGGCCATCGCGGCCACGGTATCGGTCAGGTAGGGGTCCCAGTTCCGGTTCCCCCAGTAGATGGGCAGGTCGAGGCGCGCGGCGCCGAACTCGGTGCGCAGGGCGGTGATGAGGTCCCGGCATTGCTGGTTGATCGGGCTCACGCCGCCGACGGCGTAATAGTGCTCGGCGACGGCCTCCAGGCGATCCGCTGGGATACCGCGGCCGCGGGTGACGTTCCGCAGGAAGGGCATCACATCGTCCGGCCCCTCGGGGCCCCCGAACGAGACAAGCAGGAACGCGTCGTAATCCGGCATGTTCACCATCCAACCAGGCCCGTTCGCCGCGCCGTCCGCGGGCAGCGCGGCCATACAGGGGCAGGCGGCCCCGGGCGATCGGACCGGGGGACGTTCAGGCGTCCGTGGCGTATTCCCTGGCGATGGCCAGGACCTCGTTGACGTACCAGTCCGCGTGGTTGTAGGCGAAGATCGCGCCGGACAGCGACGAACCGCCCTTGGCCGCGCCGTCCGCGCACAGCATCCCGGCCGCGCTCGGCACCGCGTCGAACGGGTTCATGATGTTGGGGGCACCGGTGTCCCCGAAGCCGTCGATCCCCCAGACCTGCCAGGTGGACGGCATGAATTGCATCGGCCCGAGCGCCCCGGCGCTGGACGGCCCGACGTTGGCCCCGTCGCCGCTTTCGACCTCGCCGATCGCCGCCAGAACGGTCCAGGACAGCCCGGGGCAGTACCGCGCCGCCGATTCCTGGTACAGCTGCATATAGGTCGCAGGGCGCCCGGTCGGTACCGAGCTGTCCACCGGCAGCGGGCCGGGCACGCCGACCGTCGTCGGCTGAAGGCTGATGACGTGGCTCTGCGCCCCGGTCACCGCACGGACCTGCGTCACCAGTGTGGCCAGGTTGTCCGCGGGCGCGTTGATCAGCACCGCCAGGTCCGGCACCAGCCCGAGGCGCGCCGCGATGGAGCTGTTCACCACCGCGTCCACGCCGGGAATACCGAGCGCGGCTGCCCCGCCGAAGGTGAGCTGCGCCTGGGTCGCCCCGGTGACCGGGTAGGAGTGGGCCCGCGCCAGGCCCAGGGTGCGCTGCGCGGCGGTCGCCGTGACGAACTGGCCGCGGGCCAGCGCCTGCCACAGGGCCTGGTCACCGGCGGCCGTCACCGGCGTCCAGGAGCGGAAGGAGCCGGGACCGACCCCGAGCACGTTGGCGGTCTTCCCGCCGATTTTGATCGCGCCGCCGCTGACCGTCAGGACGCCGCGGACGCCGCTGAGCTTGCGGATCTTCGGCACGTCGGAGCGGGGGATCCCGGTCTGGATGACCGCGAGGACGTCCGGCACGACCAGCTGGCGGGGCATCTGCGTGCTGGCCGTGGTCCCGACCGCGGCAGCGCTGGCCGCTCCCGGGGCTCCCGGCGGCTGGGGCGACGCATCGAACGGCACGCCAATGCCGGTGGTTTCGCCCGCGCTGGTCAACCCGGTCGGGCCGGTCGAGCTCGCGTGGCTCGCGTGGCCGGCAGTGCCGGTCGCGCTGAACCGGCTAATACCCGCAGTCGCGCTGAACCGGCTAATACCCGCAGCCGCCGCGGTGCCGAACAAGGCTACCACGGCGATCACTGACAGCCCCCGCCAGATCAGCCCTCCCACAATGTGACAACCATATCCGCACATCCCACGGGACGCAGCCCAGTGGCCCCGGTTAGTAACAGACGTTGGTGTGAATCTTGGGAGCGGGGACGGGGTGGATGAGCGCCTCGCGGGTCCGCGCGTCCGCCGGCCGGTGCAGGACCACATAGCCGTCGTCGCTGAAGATCAGGCGGTACCCGTGCGCCCGCAGGAACGACACCTCCTGGGCCTGCTGCGCCGGGGTACAGAACGGGAAGTCCAGGCCCTTGGTGTCCGCGACCACCCACGGTGCCCACCGCGGCGCACCGTCCAGCAGCAGCACGGTGTCCCGTCCCGACAGCCGCGGGCCGAGGTTGTCGGCCGCTTCCACCTCGACACCCGACGGCACCCGGGCGGTCGCCTGGTCGGCGGCTTGCATCCGCGCGCTGACCATGTAGTAGGTCGGGTGCAGCAGCTGGCCGAACGGCGAGAACGGGAGGTAGCCGATCGCCGCGACGAACACCACCGCCGCCCAGACGGTGGCCGGCGCCCAGCCCCGGTCCCAGCCCCGGTCCTTCCCGCGGGACAGCCGCAGCCCCGCGGCCCGCCAGCGGCGCTGCAGCCGGGCCGCGCCGTCGACCGCGGCGAGGAAGAGGATCATGACGATGAAGGCGTCGTACTGGAACTTGGCCTGCCACCACAGCGGGTACCCGGACGCCAGCATCCGTTCGGCCAGCAAGGGCACCGCAGCGAGGGTCAGCGGGGACGCCAGCGGCAGCAAGCCGAGCGGGACCAGCAGCCCGATCATCGTGCGCGCCTTCACCCCGGGGGTCACCAGGACGTGCAGCGCGTGCAGCGGGTGGGTGACGATGCCGACGGCGGCGCTCCCGGCGGTGCGGCCGAATTCGCCGTACGCCCAGTAGAAGCTGGCCGAGCCGCCGAAGGCGGGGATCAGGACGCGGCTGGCCAGCCAGGTCGCCGCGACGCCGCCGGTAAGGAAGGCGAGCCCGGTCCAGCGGCGCCTGGTCACCAGCAGATAGCCGCCGTACCCGGCGATCAGCAGCCCCATGTCCTCTTTCACCAGGAGCAGGGCCACCGCGGCGAGGGTCGCAGGCAGGCGGCGCCCGGCCTGGAACCGTTCGGCCATCACCGCCGTGAGCACGGGGACGAACGCCACTTCGTGGAAGTCGAACGTGACCGCCGCCATGACCGGCAGGGACAGCGCGTACGCCGCGGAGACGAAGTAGGCGCACGGGGCCCCGAGCTGGCGGTGCGTGAACGCCCACAGCGGCGGGATCGCCAGGGCGAACAGCACCGCTTGCGCGACGAGCAGCGTCGCGGGCCCGTCGTGGATCCAATACAGCGGCGCGAGCACGGCCAGGATCGGCGACCAGTGGTCGGACAGCAGCATGAAGTGCGCCGTCCCGCCGTCGGCCACGCCGCGGGCGATAGAGACCGGCGCGCTGAAGTGCGCGTAGCCGCGGACGCCCTGGTCGAAGATGACGAGGTCGAACGTGCTGGTCAGGAAGCACCGGAAACGGATGAGCGCGTAGACGGCGTAGATCAGCGCCGCGGCCGCGGTCAGGGCGCCCACCCGGATTGTGGTGGCCCACGAGTTCGGGGTGGGCGCGGCCTCCTGGCCGGACGGCCGGTGGCCGTCCGGGCGAGCCTGGGCTCCGTCAGCCTGCGCCGGACTGCTCACCGCTCGAAGCGTAGCAGCGGGTTCCGGCCCGGCACCTCCCCCGAGTGCCACCGGGCCTGGAACCAGACGGCTAGTCTCTTACCATGACTCACGAGGGAAGCCGCGGCCCGGGGTCCCCGGGAACCGAGGCGAACCGGCCCCGCCCACGGCCGCCGACTCAGCCGCCGGGGAGCGCCCAGGCGGCGCACGGGCCGGGCCGTCAGCCCTCCCACGGAGGCGGTGTTCCCGCTCGTGACCGGGAACTACGTGCTCAGGGACGGGCCACCGTCAAGCGCCTGCTCGAAGCCGGCATGATTGAGTTCGAGGAGCGCGGATTCCACGGCGTCCGGGTCGACAACGTTGTCCGCCGCGCCGGCATCTCGCACGGCACCTTCTACCTCTACTTCTCCAACAAAGAGGACCTGTTCAAGGCCCTGCTGCTGGATGCGCTGCGCGATATGGAAGTCGTCGCCGGCGACTTCCCCATCGTCACCCGCGACGATGCGGGCAAGACCGTACTGCGACGCTGGGTACGGAAATTCTTTGACGTCTACGCCGTGCACGCGACCGTCATCCGCATTCTCAGCCAGGCCGATCTGGTCCCGGAGGAAGTGTACGGAGACGGGCTGCAGATGCTGTTCAGCATCTCCGAAGCGATGACCACGGGCATGACCGCGGCCACCCGCACCGCCGGGCAGCTGCCCGAGCACGCGGAACTGACCGCCGTGGCGTGCCTGATGATGCTGGAACGGGTGAACTACCTGCTCAGCGCCGAAGTGAAACTCCCCATCGACGAGATGGCCAACCGCATCGCGGACATCATGTTCGCGGCGTTCGCTCCCGCTTAGCGGTTCCGCCCGCCGCCGGGACGGGGCCATCCCGGCGGCGGTAGCATCCGGCCGCAGCGGGCACAATCTATGGCGTGCGATTTATCGGCGAAACGGTCCCGGCCCAGGACCTTACCTACAGCGACGTCTTCATGGTGCCGAACCGGTCGGCGGTCGCCTCCCGGCTCGACGTGGAGCTGTCGACGCACGACGGCAGCGGGGCCACGATACCTCTCATCACGGCCAACATGACCGCGGTTTCCGGGCGGCGGATGGCCGAGACGGTGGCGCGCCGCGGCGGCCTGGCCGTGCTGCCGCAGGACATCCCCGTGGACGTCGTGGCCGACGTGGTCGCCTGGGTGAAGTCCCGCGACCGGGTACACGACACGCCGATCACACTCGGCCCGTCGGACACCACGGGCGAGGCCCTCAGCCTGCTGCCCAAGCGCGCGCACGGGGCGGTCATCGTCATCGAGGACGGCAAGCCGGTCGGGGTCGTTACCGAGGCCGACTGCCAGGGCGTGGACCGCTTCACCCAGCTGTGCCAGGTCATGTCGGCGCACCCGGCGACCGTGCCCGCGGGCACCGACCCGGAGCGTGCGTTCAACCTGCTGCACGAGGGCCGGCACCGGCTGGCTCCGGTCGTCGACCCGACGGGGCACTGCGTCGGCATCCTGACCCGGACCGGGGCGCTGCGGGCCACGCTGTACCGTCCCGCCATCGACGACGCGGGCCGGCTGCGGCTGGCCACCGCGATCGGCGTGAACGGTGACCCCGGCTCGAAGGCGAAGCTGCTGCTCGACGCGGGCGCCGACCTGATCGTGGTCGACACCGCGCACGGCCACCAGGAAAAGATGATCTGCGCGCTGCACCGGATCCGGGAGACCTGCCCCGACGCGCTCGTCGTAGCCGGCAACGTCGTCACCGCGGCCGGCGTCACTGACCTGGTCGAGGCCGGCGCGGACATCGTCAAGGTCGGCGTCGGGCCCGGCGCGATGTGCACCACCCGGATGATGACCGGGGTCGGCCGCCCGCAGTTCAGCGCCGTGCTGGAATGCGCGGCGGAGGCCCGTAGGCTGGGCGCGCACGTATGGGCCGACGGCGGCGTGCGGCACCCGCGTGACGTGGCGCTGGCGCTGGCCGCGGGCGCGTCCAGCGTGATGATCGGATCCTGGTTCGCCGGGACGCATGAGTCCCCGGGCGATCCGTTCCGCGACGCGGACGGCCGGCTGTACAAGGAAAGCTTCGGGATGGCGTCTGCCCGGGCCGTCCGGCAGCGCAACGCGGTGGATTCACCGTTCGAACGGGCCCGCAAGGAGCTGTTCGAGGAGGGCATTTCCACCGCGCGGATGTACCTCGACCCGCGGCGCCCCGGTGTGGAGGACCTGATCGATTCGATCGTGGCCGGGCTGCGCAGCGCCTGCACCTACGCCGGCGCCCACAACCTGGAGGAGCTCCGGGAGCGGGCGGTCATCGGCCTGCAGAGCGCGTCCGGCTACAGCGAGGGCATGCCGCTGCCCGCCGGCTGGTAGCGGGGTCGGGGACGCTCCCGTGGACTCGCGCTCTCACGGGCCGTCGTTCCTCCTAGGGCCAGGCGCCGGAGCAGTCGTCGTCCAGGCTCCGGCGTCCAGGCTCCCGGCGTCCAGGCTCCCGGCGCCCAGGCTCCCGGTGCCCAGGCTCCCGGCGCCCAGGCTCTTGGCGCCCGCGCGGATCGCCTCGGCCGGGGAGGTACCCGCCGCTGCGGCGGCGCCGGCGGCCTCAGCCGCTTCCTCGGCGGAGGCCTCGTCCGGATCGTCGGCCGGCGGCAGGTCCAGCAGCGCCGGGTCCATGGACCCGGACGCGTTCCCGGCCAGGGCCCCGCCCGCGACGCCGGCCCGTTGCTGGGCCACGGGCGCACCCGCAGTCGCCGCGACCCAGCCGCCGATCCGGTCAACCAGCGCTGGACGGCACGCGGACTCGGCGTGCCCGAATCCCGGTACGAGCCATAGCTCCTTCGGGTCCCGCGCGGCGTCATAAAGCTCATGAGCGTGATCCACGGGGAAGTACGGGTCCTGGTCGCCGTGCACGATCAGCAGCGGAATGGGCGAGACCTGCGCGGCGGCCTGATCGGGCGGCATGGGCGTCGGGTTCCACTGGACGGGGCTGATCCGCGTTTTCATCAGCATCCTGGTGGCCAGCCGGCCGACGCGATGCTCCACGGCGAAATGCACGCGGCGCATCCGCTCCGTCCCGCGGTAGTACCAGTGCCCCGGGCCACTCACCGAGACCGCCGCGTCGAGGCCGCCGATCAGTCCGGCGTGCCGGATGACGATCGACGCGCCCATCGAGAACCCAACCGCTGCGACCCGCTCGTAACCCAGCTCCCGCGCGTAGTTGACCGCGACGTCAAGGTCCCGGATCTCGCGGTCACCCATGGTGGACAGGCCGCCGGAACGCCCGTGCCCGCGGAAGTCGAAGCTCACGACGCCCGCGATCCGGTTGAGGCGGGTGGAGATGCTCCATACGGCGGGCCGCTGCCAGGACAGCGTGAACCCGTGCGCCAGCACGATGGCAAGATCACTTTCCTGCGGGAGATGCACGGCGTCGATGGGGACGCCGTCGTCGGTTACCAGGGTCTTTGCCATCGTCACTGGTGTAGCCATATATCCCATTGTGCGGTCGGACGAGACCACGGCGCACCCGGGGATCGCCGTCCGCGCTCGGCCGGCCGCCGCACGGGACGCGTCTGCGCACGACCGGCGGCCGCACGGGACGCATCTGCGCACGCTGGAAAGGCGCCTCAACGGAGCCCTCGTAACAACCTGGGCACGGCCGGCTGACAAGGGTTTCATTCCCCCCGCGATGCGGAACCTTCGCGACACCGTCCCAGCGCCTTGCCCGCAGTAGGCGCCGCGGACACGGGGAGGCCGATGATGGGTACCTGGAAGACGCGCGCATCTGCCGCATCCGTCACCGGTGCGTGCGTGTTCGCGCTGGTGACGGGCGCGGGGGCCGTGTTCGCCGGTGACTGGTGGGGACAGCACCACGGGCCGGTGGTGGTTCAGTTCATCAACGGGCCAGCTGGCGATACCCAGGCGAAACAGTCACAGGCTGGTCGGGTCCACGCGCGCAGATCGCCGGGACTCACTAAATCCACCGTCCCGGCCGGACCGGAAAGCGATGTGAACAAGCCCTACACCCAGACCAGCCAGGTTTCCCCGGCGCCACTGCGCGCGGCGGCGCGGGCTGCGCCCAGAATGGCCCCGTGTGGCTCCACGACGGCGGAGACCGGGCCCACGATGGTCCAGACCGGGGCCTCCGCGCCGGTCAGGACCGTCTGCGCCAGCTCCCCGGCCGCGCCGTCGAGTCCCGCGCCGTCGAGTCCCGCGCCGTCGAGTCCCGCGCCGTCGAGTCCCGCGCCGTCGAGTCCCGCGCCGTCGAGTCCCGCGCCGTCGAGTCCCGCGCCGTCGAGTCCCGCGCCGCCGAGTCCCGCGCCGCCGAGTCCCGCGCCGCCGAGTCCCGCGCCGCCGAGTCCCGCGCCGCCGAGTCCCGCGCCGCCGAGTCCCGCGCCGCCGAGTCCCGCGCCGCCGAGTCCCGCGCCGCCAAGTCCCGCGCCGTCGTACTCGGCGCCAAGCTCCGTACCGCCAAGCTGGGGACCGCCAAGCTGGGGACCGCCAAGCTGGGGGCCCCCGGCCACGAACACGGCAGAACCTGCCGGTCCGCCGCCGTCCTCGGCACCTTGGTCCTGAGTCTCGGGTCCTGAGGCTCGCCTGGGTCAGGCCCCCCGGCGGCCCGCCGGCCGGCTATCCGCCCCTCAGCGCGGGCGCCGCGTACGGCGGTGGAGCCGGGCCAGCGTCTGCCCCCGGCACGCGGGGGTGCCGGGGGCAGACGTAGGGCGCGAGCGGGACTTTAAGGAGACGGGACTGGTTCAGGGATCTTCGGTCGTCGCCTTGGCCCGTGGTGGTTCCAGCGTGGTGGGCGAGGCCTCGGAGAACGATTCCGAGGCACGGCTCGCCGAGACGCTGATCAGGTCGTCGGAGGGGTACGCCTCTTCGCCGTGCACCGCCACGTCGCCGATCTCCAGCTGCTCGTCGGGTATCCGGAGCTTCATGAACAGCCCGAGCACCCGGAGGATAATGAACGTGACGGCCCCGTCCCAGATGATGACGGTCAGGGCGGCTCCGGCCTGGATGGCCAGCTGCTTCGGGTGCCCGTAGAACAGGCCCGCACCGCTGAACGAGGCGGTCTTGCCGAGTCCCAGGTACTCGATCATGTTCGGGTCGGCGAGCAAGCCGACCAGCAGGCCGCCGAACAGTCCGGCGATGCCGTGGGTGTAGACCACCCCGAGCGCATCGTCCACCTTGTTGAACGGCCACACGTACCTGGGCAGGAACGTCCAGGCCACCCAGACGACCGCCGAGCACACCAGGCCGATCACGATGGCGCCGAGGCCGTTGACGAAACCGGCGGCGGGCGTAATGCCGACCAGGCCGCAGATCATGCCGTTGAGGCCGCCGAGGAACGTCGGCTTCTTCTCCTTGCTCAGGAACATGTCCATGAAGATCCACGTCATCATGGCCACTGCGGTCGCGACGTTGGTGTTGACGACCGCGGCGGCGGCGTCCGCACCGGCGAAGTACGGGTCACCGCCGTTGAAGCCGTTCCAGCCGAGCCACAGGATTCCGGCGCCGACGGCCACGAACATCAGGTTGTTCGGAATCGCCCGTTCGCGGTCACGCGCCAGGCGCGGCCCGATGACGGCGGCCGCGACGAACCCGGACGTACCCGCGGCCAGGTGGATGACGTAGCCACCACTGAAGTCGAGAGCGCCCTGGCCTGCCCAGTAGCCGCCACCCCAGAGCAGGAACGCGTTGACCGCATACGCGAAGGTGATCCACAGCGGAACGAAGAGCACCCAGACCTTGAAGCTGATCCGGCCGAGCACGCTGCCGATGAACAGGATCGGGGTGATCGCGGCGAACACAAACTGGAAGTAGACGAGCGAGGCCTGCGGGAACCGGAATTTGGGCATCAGGCCGTCCAGCAAGGGGACGTTCGCCTGCCCTTGCAGGGCGTTGTGCCCGAGGACGGTCCCCGGTATCCCGACGAACGTGCTGATCCACGGGTGGCCAAAGCCCATGTTAAAGGCCCACAGGACCCACGTGATGAGGACCAGGCAGAACGTGCTGAACACCATCAGCACGGTGTTCATGGCCCATTTCTTCTGGACGAGGCCGCCGTAGAGGACGGCCAGGGCGGGAATGCTCATCAAGCCGACAAGCGTGGCGGCTGTCATCTGCCAGGAGTTGTCTCCGGCATTCAGCCATGCTGGATAGGGAACCACTGCTCTGCGCCTCCAGGGGGGCTACCTTGGAAGGGCCATTCGGGTTTCCAGGGGTCTCCCCCAGGGGCCTATGCGGACCCACCCCGGCCGCTCCGATGCTTTTCACGGAACGCCTCCATGTCTCCCATGTGCGGGTTTCCGGCTCATTTCCCGTTTGTTACGTGGCCGGTAACGCATCAGGTCTTCGGCGGTCCGATGTTTCCAATGTGTGTCGAAGCCCCGCTCGGCGACCGTCGAATCGCCCCGTGGGCCCCATTTCACACCAGGGCCGTACCAGACTTTTCGGCGGTCTGGCCGTTACCTGACCCGGTGACGTATCGCACGTCAGGCACGGTGAGGACGGCATTCTGGCCGGTCGGCCGGGGCCGGAATCGGCCGGGCGGGCGGCGGAGGGAAGGGGATGTACCCGATGTCACCTTCCGGTAACGGTATTGCGATGAGCCCTTCAACACACGGGGCCGGTCCTCGCGGCCGTGGCGGAGCTGGGGTTCATCCCCGACGGAGCGGCCCGGGCGCGCATCCGGCAACCCGGCGAGACCGCGTTCGAGGTGCTCTATTCCATGATCAACCGTGAAATCATCCGCGCGGGGCCTGCGCCTGACGGTCCCGGTGACCCTGATGTGATCAGTTCGGGTTGTAGGGCGCGTACCGAAGGTCAGGAGCGGGGCGCGCGGTCAGGGTGCGGAGCATCGTCGTCTCACGCTGCAGCATGGCCCGTTCGGCATTCAATCGGCTCAGCGAGTCCGGTTCGGCCAGCAGGCCCTGACGGTCCGGCAGGTCGATGATCATGGTGGCCGCAACCAGGTAGGAGAGCAGGACGGGTTCGTCGGGCAGGTCGGGGACACTGACCTGGGCCAGCCCGCGTTCGGAGAGCGCGGCCACGTAGTCGCGGAAGGAGGCGGCGACGAGCCGGGCCGCGCGGCCCGCTTCGGCACTGTCGCCGTCGTCCTCGTCCAGGAATTCGACATCGCCCTGCAGGTAGGGACGTGACTCGTCGAGGGCCTCCAGGCGGAACCGCTGGGTGCCCACGGTGACCAGGTTGAAGCGGCCGTCGTCGTGCTCCTCGGTCTCCCGCAGCGTCGCGGTGCAGCCCACCCCGTACAGGGACGAGACGCCCTCCACCCCGGTCTCGCGGCCCTTCCGGATGGCGATGACCCCGAACCGTCTCGGCTCCGGGCCGTCCAGCAGCTCGTGAACGAGCTGCCGGTACCGCTCCTCGAAGATGTGCAGCGGCAGCAGCAGGCCGGGGAACAGAACTGTACCCAGCGGGAACAGCGGCAGCCTTTCGCTCATGCCGTGACACTATGCCGGTCTCGCCGCAAGGGCCACACTCGGTCATCCGCGGCGGCCGGCAGGTAACCGGCCGGAAACATGGGGCCACGAGGATGGGATAATGCAGACACGGCGAGTCCGGATCGGATGCACCTTCACCTACGTGGCCGAGATCGACACGCCCGTCGTCTTCCACGTTCAGCCGCGCCGCGCCCCCGACCTCACGCTGGCCGGCGGGCAGCTGGGGGCGGAGCCGGAGATGGCGCTGCGGGATTACACCGACCTGTACGGCAACCCGTGTACCCGGGCCATCCTGCCGTCTGGCCGGTCCCGCTTCAGTTACGGCGCGGTGGCCACCGTCCCGGACGCCACCGAGGACGCCGACGAGAACGCGCCGGAGATGCCGCCCGACAAGCTGCCGGACGACACGCTCATCTACACGCTGCCCAGCCGGTTCTGCCTGCCGGACCTGCTCGGCGACGAAGCGTGGTCCCAGTTCGGCGCGCTGGCGCCCGGCTACCGCCGGGTCCAGGCGATCTGCGACTACGTGAACGGCCACCTCACGTTCGCCTACGGCAGCACGACGGCGACCTCCACGGCGGCGGACGTCTTCGCGTCCGGGCGCGGGGTCTGCCGCGACTTCACCCACCTGGCGATCTCGTTCTGCCGCGCGCTCAACATCCCGGCCCGTTATGTCTTCGGTTACCTGCCGGACATGGACGTTCCGCCGGACCCGGCGCCGATGGACTTCGCGGCGTGGATGGAGGTCTGGCTGGGTGACCGCTGGTGGACCTTCGACCCGCGCAACAACCAGCGGCGCAAGGGGCGCATCGTGATCGGCCGGGGCCGCGACGCCTTGGATGTGGCCATGGCCACGACGTTCGGCGGCCCGCTGCTGGCGGAGATGCTGGTGACAGCCGAAGAGGCCCGCTAGGGATGGCCCGGGAATCGGATGACGCCAGGAGCGGGGCTGCTGCTCTGCGGGGCCGGGCGATCCTGGCGCAGCACGGCCAGGAGTTCCTCGTACGGGCCAATAAGGAAGGCCTGGTCGCCGTCCCGGAATCGGGTACCCCGCCGGGGCGGGTGCTCCAGCAGCTGCTCGTCGGCCGCGCGCCGGATGGCCAGCACCCGCGTCCGGGCTGACAGCTGGCTCATCGCCAGCCCGTTCAGGCCACCGCCCGGGCTCACAGTCAGCCGCGCGACCAGTAGCGGCTTGTCGTCGGCGTAGAAGGTGCTCAGCACGTCCAGGCCGAGCGCCGCCCCAACGAACCACGGCGCGGCCAGCGCGGCGGTGGACCGGACGGCGGAAAACCCGAAATTATGCCGAACGGACCGGGCGAAGGGTGAGTCGAACATGCGGAGCACGACCGGCACGCTGTTCCAGCGGTCGCCCAGCTGATCGCGGACCGCCAGGCCGGTCTCGAGGTTGGCCAGGTCATCACTGGTCACGACGGCCACCGCGGCGGCGTTCGGCAGGCTGGCCGCCTCCAGCGTTTGCGGCAGGGTCGCGTCGGCGATGATGACCGGCACGCCGAGCGCGCGGACCGGTCCCAGGCGGCGGTTGTGCTCGTCCTGGTCCACGGCCACCACGTCCCGCCCGGCGGCTATCAGCCGCTGGATCACCCGGGTGCCGACGGTGCCCAGGCCGATGACGATCACATGCCCGCTCAGCCCGGTGATCCGCTGCCGGCCGAGGGATTCCTCCAGACGGCGGCTGACGATCATGTTGGTGAGCGTGGCGAAGAAGACGGCGACGAACAGCGCGCCGAGCAGCATGAGGCAGATCGCCGCGACCATCAGCCAGGCCGGCTGGCCGCGGAAGGAGAAGTCGCCGTAGCCGACCGTGGTCACGGTCTCGACGGTGAAGTAGGCCGCGTTGAGCACCGAGATCGGCCCTGACCGGGGCAGCCGGTACGCCAGGTGCAAGATCGTCGTGGAGGCGATCAGCACGGCGACCAGCGCCGCCAGGGCAGCGGCCATCCGCCCGTCCGCTACCGCGCGCAGCACCGACATCGTGACGTGCCGGAGCCGCCGCCCGGGGCTGAACGGCCGGGCGTGCGCCGGGTAGCGGACCTGCCCGCCGATCCCGGCCGCGCGCAGTTCCCCGGGCGTGGCGAACAGCGTGACGTGGTCGCCCTGGGCCACGATGTGGTCGCGGCCGGGGCAGATCACGACATCCTCCCCGCCTGCGGGCAGCACGGCGATCGGCGCTAGCGCGCCGTACAGCTCTCGCAGTGAGGCAGCGCGCGGCGCGGTCGTCCGCGCGGCCAGGAACCGCTCACCGCCCAGCGCGATCTCCTGCGCGCCGGACTGCAGGCACGCCTCAGCGATGGCCGGGGCGGACAGCCCGGCCACGTCCAGGACGGCCACATCGATCTGCTCGAGCGCCCGGCCCACGGCCGGGTTGCCAAGCTGGACGACCACCCGGACATCGGCGCGCAGCTCACGGGTCAGCAGCGCGGTCTCCAGCGTCAGCAGATCATCTTCGAGGGCGCAGATGACCGCGATCGCCCCGGCCAGGCCGGCTTCGGTCAGCGTGGCGGCCATCCGGGAGCTGGCCGGGAGGTGCGGGACGCCCCACCCGGCGAGCTGGCGGGCGAGCGCCGGATCCGGGTGGTCGTCGACGACCACGGCCGGGACGCCGGACTGGTTGAGCTCCTCGACGATGCGCAGGCCGACGAAGCGCAGGCCGCACACGATCACGTGGCCCCGCCAGTCCGCGTATCCGCCCGTCACCCGGGCATCATCCAGGTTCTCTATGACGCAGATGTTAGCGGCGCGTATGCGCGGCATGATTATTCCGGGTGCAACATGGCCAGCCTGCCTGACCCGCCGGGGTCCGGTTCAGCCTGACCGTCTCCCCCCGGGGCTGCTGGCGGTCCCAGTTCAGCCGTAGTCGCCCTCCAGCCCGGTGGTCGAGGTGCGCGCACCGCCCAGCGCCCTGAAGTGTTCCCCAGGGCAGCCGAGCGGTACAATCACTGCGCACCAACTGGTCAAATTCCCGAGAACAGCAGCCACGGATCAGCGCCGACCCCGTCGCGGACTGCTCACTTGCTTGGCCATCGGACACGCTCCTCGGTCCGTCGAAGATTCTCTCCGCGCAGTTCGTTGAAGGACGACGCAGGAGGTGTGAAGGCGTGGCAGGCACCGAGCGGCCGACGGCCGCGTCCCGTTCCGGGAGAGGGGCGTTGCGCGGGCGGCGCAGTGAATGCGCGGTGCTGGACGGGCTGCTCGAGGGGGTGCGCGGCGGCCACAGCGGAGTGTTGGTAGTGCGCGGCGAGGCGGGGGTCGGCAAGACAGCGCTGCTTGACTATGCGGCTGCGCCGGCGCCGGACCTGCAGGTGGTGCGGGTAGTGGGCGTCGAGTCGGAGATGGAACTGGCGTTCGCCGCGCTGCACCAGTTGTGCGCGCCCCTCCGTGATCACTTCGGCGGTCTGCCCGGGCCGCAGCGCGCGGCCCTCAGGACCGCATTCGGGCTGGAAGATGGGCCGGCGCCGGATCGTTTCCTGGTTGGCCTCGCGGTGCTGAGCCTGCTGTCCGAGATGGCAGAGGAGCGCCCGCTGGTGTGCGTCGTGGATGACGCGCAGTGGCTGGACCGGGCGTCGGCGCAGGCGCTGGCGTTCGTGGCGCGCCGGCTGCTGGCCGAGTCGGTGATGATGCTGTTCGCCGCGCGGGAGCCGGGCACGGACCTGGGCGGGCTGCCAGAGCTGGTGGTCGAGGGCCTACGGGATGCGGAGGCGCTGAAGCTGCTGGATTCGGTGGTCCGGTGGCCGCTGGATGAGCGGGTGCGTGAGCGCTTCGTGGCGGAGACGCAGGGGAACCCGCTGGCGTTGCTGGAGCTGCCGCTGGGGCTTTCGCCGGCGGAGCTCGCGGGCGGCTTCGGGCTGCCCGATGCGCTGCCGGTGCCGGGCCGGATTCAGGAGAGTTTCGGGCGGCGCGTGGAGAGCCTGCCAAACGAGACCCGGCTGCTGCTAGCGGTCGCGGCGGCGGAGCCGGTGGGTGACCCGGCGCTGGTGTGGCGGGCAGCCGGACGCCTGGGAATCCCGGCTCATGCTTCGGTGCCCGCGGCCGAAGCTGGCTTGGTCCAGTTCGGCGCACGGGTGCGGTTCCGGCATCCGCTGGCCCGCTCGGCGGCCTACCGGTCGGCCTCGCCGCAGGACCGGCACGACGTGCATCGCGCGCTGGCCGAGGCCACCGATCCGCAGATCGACCCGGACCGCCGCGCCTGGCACCGGGCCCAGGCCGCGCTGGGGCCCGACGAAGAGGTCGCCACCGAGCTGGAACGCGCAGCGGGGCGGGCGCAAGCGCGCGGGGGCCTGGCCGCCATGTCCGCATTCCTGGAGCGCGCGGCGGACCTGACACCGGACCCGGCGCAGCGGACCGAACGGGCGCTGACGGCGGCGGAGGCCAAGGTGCAGGCCGGCGCGTTCGCCGCAGCGCTGGAGCTGCTCGGGAGGGCGGAGGCCGCACCGCTCAATGAGCTCCAGCGTGCCCGCGTCGACCTCCTGCACGCTCAGCTCGCGTTCGTCTCAAACCGGGGCCGCGACGCTCCCCCGTTGTTGCTCTCGGCGGCCCGGCGGCTGGAGCGGATCGACGCCGATCTCGCCCGCGCGACCTACCTGGACACGGTCAACGCCGCCATGTTCGCCGGCCATCTGGCCAGTCCCGGCGGAGGCGTGCGCGAGGTGGCCCAGGCAGTGCGGGCAGCTCCGCCGGCGCCACAGCCGCCCCAGGCCCCCGATCTCCTCCTTGATGGCCTGGCCCGGCACTTCAGTGAGGGATATGCGGCTGGATTGCCGGCCCTGGAGCGGGCCCTCAGCGCCTTCGGCCGCGAGTTGTCCGCAGCGGAACAGCTCCGCTGGCTATGGCTGGCATCGGTCACGGCCCTGCATCTATGGGATGACCAGAAATGGGACGCGCTCTCCAGCCGGCACGTTGAGCTGGCCCGCGGCGCTGGCGCCCTCAGCGAGCTTCCCCTGGCCCTCAGCTCCCGCGCCTACATGCAGCTCTTCGCCGGTGAGCTGACCGCCGCGGCGTCTTTGACCGAGGAAGTGCAGGCGGCAACCGAGGCGACGGGCGGCAACCTCGCGCCCTACGTCGCCCTGGGCCTGGCCGCGTGGCATGGCCGCGAAGACGAGGCTTCTGCGCTGATCGAGGCGGCCAGGGGAGAAGTGAGCCTGCGGGGCGAAGGAATCGGGATCACCGTCATCGAGTGGTCGAACGCGGTGCTTTATAACGGCCTGAGCCGCTACGACGAGGCACTGGCCGCAGCCGAACAGGGCAGCAGATACCCACACGAGCTGGGGCTGGCCACCTGGTCGATGGCCGAGCTGATCGAGGCGGCCGCCCGGACTGGGCAGCCCGGGCATGCGGCCGACGCCCTGCGGTCCCTGTCGGAGACAACCAGCGCCGCCGGCACCGACTGGGCCCTCGGGGTCGAGGCGCGCTCGCGGGCGCTGCTAACTGAGGGCGAGTCCGCCGCCCACCTGTACCTCCAGGCCATCGAGCACCTTGGCCGCACCCGCGTCCGCGCGGAGCTGGCCCGCACGCACCTGGTGTATGGCGAATGGCTGCGGCGCCGGAACCGCCGGGTGGACGCAACCGAGCAGCTCCGGGTCGCCTACCAGATGCTGACCGCGATGGGGGCCGAGGGGTTCGCCGAGCGCGCCCGCAGGGAACTGCTTGCCACCGGGGAAACCGTGCACAAGCGGTCGGCCGGGACGGCAGGCGGACTCACCGCACAGGAGGCGCAGATCGCCCGGCTCGCCCGGGACGGGCTTTCGAACCTGGAGATCGGCAGCCGGATGTTCCTCAGCCCGCGCACGGTCGAGTGGCATCTGCGCAAGGTGTTCGTAAAGCTCGGCATTACCTCGCGCAGGCAGCTCCGCGGAGTGCTACCCGGTGCCGACCGGGCCGCCCTCCCGGCCTAGCCGCGCCCCGCGGGTAGCTGGCGGCCAGCTCGAGGTGCTGCTGGTGGTCCTCGGGGCACAACCCGCCGCGTCGATGGCGACCGAGACTGAGTCCCGGTCCGGGGAACCCGTCGGGGTTGCGGACGCAGACCCGGCGCGGAACCGGGAGATCCGCTCCCCGCGCCGGATGCGGCCGTGGCCTTCGATCGCCAGTTTCAGCAGGTCATTCAGCGAGATCCCCCGTCCGCTCCGGAACGCGCCGTGCTGGTTCCGCCGGTCGGCTGGCGGGCGGCCGTGATCTTGTCGTGGAGGGCTTTGAGAGCCGCGACGTAGATCTCGGAGAAGGTGGGGAAGGGCTGGATGACGTCGCGCAGCACCTGCAGCGGAACGCGGGCCCGGACGGCCAGGGTGGCCTGCTGCAGCCATTCGCCGGCCTCGGGGCCGAGCGCGTAGGCGCCGGTCAGCTGCTCGCCGTCGCTGAGCAGAGTCAGGAAGCCGTTGGACTCGGCGTAGGCGCGCGTGTAGGTGGCCGTTTTGGCCACCTCGGCCACTGGGCTGGTGGCGCTGAACCGGGCCTCGGTGGCGCCGACTGCGGCCGCCTGCGGGTCGGTATAGACGACGTCCGGCACCGCCTGGTAATTGGCCTCGCGGGACTCACCAAGGATGTTCGCGGCGACGACCTCGCCCTGGTACTTGCCGACGTGGGTCAGCAGCCGAACACCGGTGACATCGCCGACGGCCCACAGCCGCTCGCCGGCGCGCAGTTGAGCGTCGACCGGGATGCCGCGCGGGTCTGCCTGCACGCCGACCGTCTCCAGGCCGATCCCGTCGGTGCGCGGGCGCCGGCCGGTGGCCACGAGCAGGTGGTCACCACGCAGCTCGCGGCCATCTTCGAGGGTCAGGACGTAGTCCGCGCCGTCGTGCCGCGCGGCGGTCGCCGCTACGCCGAGGACCAGCTCGATGCCGTCGCGGCGCAGGACTTCGCCAAGCGCCTCGCCCAGTGGTACGGGCTCGCGGGCCAGTACGTGCTCCGCGCCCTCGGCAAGGGCTACGTCGCCGCCCAGGCGGCGCACGGCCTGGGCCATCTCGGCGCCGACGGGCCCGCCGCCGAGGATGAGGAGCCGCCGCGGGATGGCCTTCATGCTGGTGGCCTCGCGGTTGGTCCAGACGCCCTCAAGCTCGCGCAGGCCCGGGATGGGCGGTATGACCGGATCTGAGCCGGTGGCCAGGACGACGTGCCTGGCGGTGTGGCGCACGCCATCGACCTCGACTACGCCTGTCCCGGCGAGCCGGCCGGTGCCGCGCAGCAGGTCGATTCCCTTGTTCGCCAGCCAGCTTTCCTGGCCGGCGTCGGAGTAGTCCGAGACCATGAAGTCACGCCAGGCCAGCGCCGCGTCCACGTCGACCTGCGCGCTGGCCGCCGCCTCGCGCGCGGCGTGCACTGCCTCACCGGGGCGCAGCAGCGTCTTGGACGGGATGCACGCGTAGTACGAGCACGATCCCCCGACCAATTCGCGCTCGACGATGGCGACGTGCAGGCCGCCGTCGGCCAGCGCGCCGGCGCAGTGCTCGCCCGGCGAGCCGCCGCCCACGACGATGACGTCGTAGTCGCTGCTCATGTGCTCGCTCGCTGACATGGGGCTCTCCTCGGTGACGGCCGGCCCGGCGGCCGGGCCAGTGATGGGCAGATCGGGGTCCGGTCACCGGCCCGGGAGACGCGTGCTGATCTCCTGGAGCAGCCAGCCGTTGCCGTCCGGGTCGCTGAACGAGGCAAACGAGCCGTAACTCTGGTGGTCCGGAGCCGGGCCGGCACCCGTCCCTCGGTCCCAGTGTGCTGAAATACCCCGCCCACGTCGTGGGACACCTCGCTTACGTCGGCGCCGCGGCTGGCGAGCTCGGCCCGGCGGCACATGCCACCGGGACTGGTCCTGGCATCCAGGGTCGCGCGCGGAGCGGCCGGCCGCACCCGTGGAAGTCCCTGGCCTGTGCCCTGGTCTGACGGGCCAGCAGGCTGAGTTAGGCGGGCGTCGATCCGGCTGTGCTCGGCCGGCGATGGGACGGTGAGCGCCAGCGATGGGCACGAGAATCAGTTAATTGCTGGGCTGCGGCACGGTGCAGTCAATTCTCGGATTCACGCCCACATAGTTAAGCGGGCCCGCGGCGATTGTCGCCGCGATCGTGCCGGCCTTGGTACAGCTGCCGACCGTCCCATCGTAATAGCCTCGCTGCCCGGCAGCGACGGCGCCGATGACCAGCCAAATAACGAGGAGCACCGATCCAATGTGCATGCGGACCTCCGTCAGGGCATTTATGTGCGGATAAAAAGAGGGGCAGCCATAATTATCCGGCACGCGCCTCATTCCTGCATTTACACAAAGGATACCCGGGGACGGCGATGCGGTATCCAGCGCGCACCGGGCCAGGGCCTTTTTCCAGAATTCTGGAAGCTGATAAAGGCCTTGGGAAGAGCATGATCAAGCATGAGGCCATCTTGCCGCTATCCCGGTTGGCGGGCCAGGAAGCTGGCGTGCAGCGAATGCGGCCAGCATCGTGCGTGACAGCGGATCTAGGTAGAAGGCTCAGTCACAGGTACTGGCCGCCGCCCTCACCCTCCCTGGAGACCCACTCGACGGCCAGTACGTCAGCCGGATCCAGGACATCCCAGCCGTCGTCGCGCGAGGTCTCGATCAGCCCATCAGGGCGCAGCTGCACGGCGATCAACGGATGCTTGTCGCCGTTGAGGGTCCAGCGCCCGTTCAGCCCCCGGAACAAGAGCCGGACCTGGCCCTGCTTGCCGATCAGCGGCTCGATCAGGTCAACGATTACCCTGCCCTGCACGGCTCCACCCTACGTCCGGCCGCTCAGGGCGAGTTTCCTTCTTGGCGTAACGTTTCCGTTCGCCGAGCTGATCGGGATCAGCTCCGACTCAGCCGCCCGGCATGCCGCCCTCGCCGGCCAGCACCAGTTGCCCTTCACGCTGCTCAGCGACCAGGGCGGGAAGATCCGCAAGCTTTACGGGGTCCCGGCGGTGCTGGGCCTGCTGCCCGGCCGGGTCACCTACGTCATCGACCGCCAGGGCATGGTCCGGCACGTCTTCGGCTCCATGACCAACATCGGCCAGCACGTCAGCGCCGCACTGGAGATCGTCCGGCAACTGCAGACGGAACAGCCCGCCTGAATCTCCCCGGTACCGTCGTGAGCCGGTGAGCAGGCCGTACCATTCCCGCAGCGTGCCATTTTGCCGCGCGCCGTTTGCCCGCCGCCCGCAGCGACGCGAGGAGAACGCATGACCCGGACGCATTCTGACCCAGCGGGCGCCGCGGATTCCGAACGCGAGGCCGGCGCCTCGCCCGGCGGCGTGCTGGGCAGCCGGCCGACTACGGCCGAGACCTTTCACGGCCGTAATCCCGACCGGGTGGCCACGTCGGCTATCTGCGAGCACAGCCCGACCAAGTGCCAGGCCCGCACGCGGCTCTACCGGGACGGAAACCTCGAGCTTGAGGGTTTCCCGGTGGCCGAGATCAGTGATCACCTGGCCGACGAGGCGGTCACCATCTGGCTCGACCTGCGCGACCCCGATCGCCACGACCTGGCGGTGCTGAGCGACGAATTCGGGCTGCACCCGCTGGCGGTCGAGGACGCCGTGCACGAGCACCAGCGCCCCAAGCTGGACCGCTACCGGAGCCACCTGTTCCTGACCGCCTACGGAGCGCGGCTGGACACCGGCACGGGTGAGCTGGCCACCAGCGAAATCGCCGCGTTCGTCACCCCACGCGCCCTGATCACGGTCCGCAAGGACGACGGCCTGGACATCGGCGCCGTCGTGGACCGCTGGGACGCCAGCCCCGACCTCGCCAAATTCGGCGTTGGCTACCTGCTGCACGGACTGCTGGACTACGTGGTGGACGGCCACTTCGAAGCGGTGCAGAGCCTGGACGACGCCGTCGAGGCGCTGGAAGACCAGCTGTTCGCCGACGTTCCGCAGGACCTGGCCGTGCAGCGGCGCAGCTTTGAGCTGCGCAAGAGCCTGGTGCTGCTGCGCCGGATCGTGATCCCGATGCGCGAGGTGGTGAACGCCCTCATGCGGCCCGACCTGCACGTCGTGAACGACGACCTGAGGCCCTACTATCACGACGTTTATGATCACGTGCTCCGCGCCGCCGAGTGGACGGACAGCCTGCGGGACCTGGTCACGAGCATCCTGGAGACGAACCTGACCATCCAGGGCAACCGGTTGAACGTCATCACGAAGAAGGTGACCAGCTGGGCGGCCATCATCGCGGTCCCGACGTTCATCACCGGTTTCTACGGGATGAACGTGCCCTATCCGGGCTTCAGCCAACCCGTTGGGCTGGCCGCTGCGCTCGCCATCATGGTCATCTCCGGGCTCGTGCTCTACTTCGTCTTCAAGCGCCGGGACTGGCTGTAAGCGGCAGCTCCGCCCCGCATCCGGCTCATTTCATGACTGCGGAGATAAAGTTCTCCACTAGGTCCCCGGACGTACTGCAATTATTTATCCAGGATACCGTTGTGCGATCGAGGAGCCGCCGGTAGTGCCCTTCCTCACGCAACTTATCCTCTTCCGAGGTGAGAATCAGTGATCCATTAAAGAACGCCTCGTGATGGTGAATGGAAACCGTGTCACCCTCGCCACCCTCACCCTCGATCGCCCTCACTGCCGCACCCCTCTGCCCCGGCGGCAACCAGTCCGCAGGCTCGCGCACCACCACGGCCACCTGCTCGACTACCGTCCGCGCAGTGGTCCAAGCCTTCCCGTAGACACTATCCGGCATGACCAGCATCCGGGCCGCCTGGTCCCGATCGGAAAGATCACGCGAATGGGAGCCTGGCGGGGCGTTCGTGAAGAAGCCGGGCTGGAGGGCCAGCACGCTGCCCGACTTCATATGCAGCATCCTCTCCCCGGTGCTGACCAGATCCCCGGAGCTCAGCGAAATGGCACCCCAGTCGTCGTTCAGCACGGCCACTGAAAGCTCCGGATGCCGCAATAGCCCGGCCACCAGCGTGGTCTTCCCCGCCCCGGAACTCCCCGTGATGACCACACCCCGCCGATCAGTCCCCGCTCCGACAGACAACGCGCATCCGTGCAGGAACACAATGTCGTCCCCGCTCACCGCGGAACAGATGCCGCGCACGCACACCTTGACCAGCCGGTAGGAATCGAATCCGCACACCAGCATCGTCTTCTCGTCCCGTGACCACCAGCGCGCCCCGTCCCATCCCCCATCGAGCCCGTAGCGGGACGCCGGCTTACCCAGCGCATAGAGCGTGGCGTCCGGTTCCTGACGCGGCGCGGCCGGAGCCCAGTTCGCCCCGAACATGCCACTGAGCTGGGGGCTATCGGAAACGAAGGCGACAACTATCTGGCCGCCAGGCACGCGGATCGACGCGAGCACCCGATAGGGCAGCCACATACCGGCTATGACGCCCTGAAGGCCGGCCCTGGGCTCGCGGACCGGCAAGAGCGCGTCGTAGTAGCTGACAACCATCTCATCGCACTCCTCGCGCACAGCATTCGCGCACAGCATTCGCGACCGGTCGCCGGCAGGGCAGCGACGTTCAGCAGCCCTCCCCGGGCCTTTGGTCCTCCCGGCCGCAAGCCGAACGACCCGCGCCGGGCGCGGCCATCGGCGGCGGCCACCGCCGGCCGGAGCGACGCGCCACCGCGGGCAGGAGCTGCACGCCGCCGGTGGCTGAAGCTACTAGCCTGGCGGCATTTCAGATAGTAATCAGAAGCGTTCTGTCCGTCCATGGAAGGTCCGGGGGTATGACGATTTACCAGCACGTACGACATCCGCGCATCGCCTCGCGGCTCGCCGAGCGCCCCGTAAAGGTCGCTGACCTGCTCCCACACGGAACGGCGATCAACCGGTTCAACACCCGTGTGGCGCTCTTGGTCACGAAGGCGGTCGGCAGCATGTGGTGTGCCTACGCCTTCGCCCTGTTCGACTTGATCAGCCTCCCCGATGCGATCCGGGCCGGCACGGCGGCGATCGTGTCCTGGGTGGCACAGACCTTCTTGCAGCTGGTGCTGCTGTCGGTCATCATGGTCGGGCAGAACGTGCAGGCCGCCGCGGCGGACAAGCGCTCGGAGGCGACATTCCACGACGCGAGCGCGACCCTGCACGAGGTGGCGCATGTGCAAGGCCATCTCGCCGCGCAGGACGTCCTGCTGACCCGGATCGCCGAGAAGATCGGCCTGGACCCGGTACCCATCATCGACACCGCGCCCGATGAGGAAAAAGCAGCGCAGGAAGAGGAGAAGGCAGCGCAGGGAGTGCGAGACTGACGGGCACCTAGCAGGCGCGCGCTCCCCCACGATGGCCCCGCTGCGCCGGGGCCGTTAGCCTGTGCGGGTGAACGCCTCCAATGACGGGGCCGGGCCGGGGGCTCCTGCCCGGCCGCGGGGTACGGCCAGGCCGGGCGAGGGCTCCCGGCCTGGGCAGGCGCTTCAGCAGCCCGAGTGGCCTGACCCCGATCGGCTCGCAGCAGTAATGCGCAGCCTGGAACGGCTGCCACCGCTGGTGTCGGCCCGCGAATGCGACCAGCTGAAGGCTCGGCTGGCCTCGGTGGCGCGTGGTGAGGCGTTCCTCCTCCAGGGCGGGGACTGCGCGGAGACGTTCGCCGGCACAACCGCGGACAGCATCCGCGGAAAGCTCAGGACCCTGCTGCAGATGTCGGTGGTACTGACCTACGCCGCCAGCGTGCCGGTGGTCAAGGTTGGCCGGATGGCGGGCCAGTTCGGCAAGCCCCGGTCAGCGGCGGCCGAGGCCAGGAACGGCGTGGAGCTTCCCGTCTACCGGGGCGATGCGGTCAACGCGACCGAGTTCACGGCCGCGGCCCGGACGCCGGACCCTGGCCGGCTGCTCGATGCCTACCACTGCTCGGCGGTCACCCTGAACCTGTGCCGGGCCTTCGCCAGCGGCGGGTACGCCGACCTTGGCCAGGTGCACGCCTGGAATCAGGACTTCGTGGCCCGCAGCCCGGCCGGGCAACGGTATGAGCAGCTGGCCCGGGAGATCGACCGGGCCATCGCATTCATGCACGCCTGCGGGGCCGACCCGGAAGAGTTCCGCGCCGTGGAGTTCTATTCCAGCCACGAGGCCCTGCTGCTTGACTATGAGCGGGCGCTGACCAGCACCGACTCGCGGACCGGGCTTTCCTACGACCTGTCGGCCCACCTGCTGTGGATCGGGGAGCGCACCCGCGCCCTCGACGGCGCTCATATCGAGTTCGCGCGCCAGATCCGCAATCCGGTCGCGGTCAAGATCGGCCCGGCGGTCACGGCGCCGGACGTGCTCGCGCTGGCCGACGTGCTCGACCCCGGCCGCGAACCTGGCCGGCTGACCCTGGTCACGCGGATGGGCGCGGGCCGGGTGCGCGACGTCCTGCCGCCGCTGGTCGAGAAGGTGGCGGCCAGCGGCGCCGTGGTGGCATGGGTATGCGACCCGATGCACGGCAACACCATCGAGGCAAGCGGGCACAAGACCCGCCACTTCGATGACGTGCTGGACGAGGTCACGGGGTTCTTCGAGGTGCACCGCGCGCTGGGCACCCATCCGGGCGGCATCCACATCGAGTTCACCGGCGACGACGTCACCGAATGCATGGGCGGCGGGCAGCACATCGCGGAAAGCGACCTGCGCCGCCGGTACGAGACCGCCTGTGACCCTCGGCTCAACCGCAGCCAGTCCCTCGACCTGGCCTTTCTTGTCGCCGATATGTACCGTCAGCACACCCGCACGGAGCACACAGCGCCCGGCGCGGCGAAGACTCAGACGGGGCGGGGCGGCCGCCCTATTATTGGATGATCAATTCCCGAAATATATTGCTAGTTTAATTCTTCAGAAGTAGCGTGGGAACCGAACCCGATCGCCTCGAACATCGCCGTCAGGAAGCAGCACGCCTGATCCCGCTGCGACGGCCGAATGCGGTCTTGATGAGAACAAACTCGCGGTGAATGGGTGCGCGCCGTACACAGTCCGGCTGCCCTGCGGCGCTTAGCCTGTCTTTCGTTCCATTCGCCGCGGTGGATCGCGCTCAATCAGGTCCCTTCACCAGGGGCATTCGGGAAGGCCGGTGCGTTCGCTCAGCCGATCTCCAGATGACCTTCGTACGCTGGCTGCGGAAACATGATCACAGCAGTGGAACAGGAAGGCTGGAACCGTGCCGGCGAACGAGACGGTGTTGTACCGGGGCGCGAGATTTGAGCTCGGGCGGGGGCCCGGCTTCTACGGCATCTGGCCTGCGGGGGCGCCGCGGCCACCGTCGATCGAGTGGTGGCCGGAGACTCCCGAGGGGTGGCAGGGCGCGTGGTCCCGGTTCACGGGGCTCGAGACGCCCGCCACGTTCACCGCGGTCAGTTCGCCCGCCACGTTCGCCGCGGTCAGTTCGCCCGCCACGATGGCCCCCATCGGTCCGGCCGACCCGCCCAGCACGGCCGTGACCATCCCGCGGACCCGCGCGGTCGTCGCGGCGGCGCTGCTCGCCGTCGGCGTCGGCTGCGGGATCGCCGGGCTCTTCCCGGGCTATCTCGGGGGCGCGAGCCTGGCCCAGCAGCCGGCCCAGCTCGTGACTCACGCGATCTTCCTCGCCGTCTGGACCGCGAGCGCCCTGCTCATCCTGCGCGGCGGCGCCCTGGTGCGGGTAGCAGCGCTCCTCGGGCTCGGGACGAGCATCGTCACGTTCGGCCTTTTCTTCGCCGACGCGGGTACGGCGATCGCCGGAGGAGCACACGTCATGGGGGCGGGCCTCGTGCTCGGGCTCATCGGCTGGCTCGCGTGCGCGGCCGGGTCCGCGACGGCGGTCCGGTTCCGCCGGTCCGAGTTGCTGGGCAGGCGAGACGGACGTGACCGGGGCCGGATCGTGACGCTGGGGGTCGCCACGGCCGCTGCGCTCGGCACGGCGGCCGCGTTCGCGCCCTCGTGGGACAGCTACACCTTGCGGACCGCGGGCGGGGCAGCCCAGTCCCTGACGGCCGGTAACGCCTTCGCCAACCCGGCCCCGGTGATCGCCGGGAACGTCGCCGTCATGGTCGCGCTCGTCGTGGTGGTCGCCGCGGCCGCATGGTGGCGGCCCGTTCGCCTGGGCGCGGTCCTGCTCGCCGGCGCGCTCATCCCGATGGCGGCGGAGGCGGTCTCGGCGCTGGTCCAGCTCGGCGAGGCCACCTCTCCGGTGCAGTTCGGGATCTCGCCTGCGCAGGCCGCGCAGGCGAGGCTGACGATCAGCTCAGGGCTCACGCCGGTGTTCTGGATCTACTGCGCCTTCGTGCTCGCGCTGGCCGCGACGTGCGCATGGATGGCTTTCCGGCCGCGCCGGGCCGCCCCGGCCGCGGACCGCGCTCCAGTGGGCCCGCTCAGCCCTTCCCTGGGTTAAAGATGCCGAGCGGGTCGAGCGCACGGCGCACCCCCGACTGCAGGGCCAGGGCACCCGGGTCGAGTTCCCGGTGCATGCCGTCGCGCTTGAGCAGCCCGACGCCGTGCTCCCCGGTGACGGTGCCGCCGAACGCGATCGCCGCGTCGAGGATCTCGTCGAACGCGGCCTGGGCGGCGGCCCGGGCCGCCTCGTCGCCGGGGGGCGTGATGATCAGCGGGTGCAGGTTCCCGTCCCCCGCGTGAGCGATCGTGGCGATCTGCACGCTGTACCGCGTCCCGATCGCGCTGACCTGCTCCAGCATGGCCGGGAGCGTCGACCGGGGGACGCAGACGTCCTCGGTGAGGACCGGGCCGAGCCGTTCGAGCGCCGGGTACGCCAGCCGCCGGGCGTCGAACAGCGCCTCGGCCTCGGCGTCGTTGGTCGACTGCTCGACCCATAGCGGCTCCCTGCCCGCTCAGGCGCCGGGCAGATCGGCCAGGCGCGCGAGGGAGGCCCGGTGGGCATCGGACGTGCCGAAGGCGATCGACGCCGCCTTGGCCCGCTTCAGGTACAGGTGTGCCGGGTGCTCCCAGGTGAACCCGATCCCGCCGTGCATCTGCACGCACTCCTCGGCGGCGCGAACGGCCAGGTCGCCGCAGTAGGACTTGGCCAGCGCGACGGCGAGAGGCGCGTCATTGTCTCTGTCGGCCAGGCAGCCCGCCGCGTAGCGGGCCACGGCCCGCGCCTGGGTCAGCCCGACCCACAGGTCGGCCAGCCGGTGCTTCAGGCCCTGGAACGACCCGACCGGGCGGGCGAACTGCCGCCGCTCCTTCACGTACGCGACGGTCATCTCCAGGCATTTCTCGGCCATACCGAGCTGCTCGGAGGCGATCGCGGCCGCCCCGGCGATCGCGGCCGCCGCCAGTGCCTGGTTGGCCTCCGCGCCGGGGACCACCGGCCGGGCCGGGGCGTCCGCGAACTCGATGTCACAGAGCTGGCGGGTCATGTCCAGCGAGACGACGGGGGTGCGCCGCACGCCCTCGGCGTCCGCGCCGACCACGAACAGACCGTGCGGCACGGCGTCGGCCGGCACGACCAGCAGGTCGGCGGACAGCGCGTCGGCCACGCCCCGGACCCGGCCGCGCAGCCGGGTGAGGCCGGCCCGGCCGTCGCTGGACTTCGGCCCGGAGACGCGCACGGTCAGCGGGAACGCCGCGGCCGGCTCGGTTTCAAAGCCGATGGCCACGGCCGCCGTGACGTCGCCGCGCGCGAGTTCACGGACGGTAGCGTCATCGCCGGCGGCCAGCAGCGCGGTCGTCGCGACCACGGCGCTGCCAAGGTAGGGTACCGGCGCCACGGCCCGGCCCAGTTCCTCGGCAACGGTGGCCGCCTCGCGGAACGAGGCCCCGGCGCCGTCCTGCTCCTCCGGGACGAGCAGCCCGGCGCAGCCCAGGTCGGCGGCGATCGTCTTCCACAGGCCGGAGTCGTAGGGCTCCGTCTCGCCGGGGCCGATGCCGCCGAGCCGGCCCAGCAGGTCCTCGGGCCGGCACCGCGAACCCAGCAGGGAACGAAGGCTCCCGGCCAAGTCCCGTTCGGCTTCGCTGTAGAGCAGATCAGGGGTGCGCTGGCCAGGTTCGCCCGCGGCCTCAGCCTCGGCGATGCTCATCGCGGCAGGTCCTTCCATGGGACGTCCTTGTCCACCCGCTGCTCAGGCGGCAGCCCGAGTACGCGTTCAGCGACGATGTTGCGCAGGATCTCCGAGGTGCCGCCCTCGATCGAATTGGCCTTGGCCCGCAGGTAGCGGTAGCCGGGGCCGCGGCCGAAGAAGTCCGCGTGGGCGGGCCGGCGCATGGTCCAGTCGTCGTAGCGCAGACCGTCGGCCCCGGCCAGCTCGACTTCGAATCCGGAGATCTCCTGGTTGAGGCGGGCGAAGACGATCTTCGCGGCGGAGCCTTCCGGCCCAGGCTGGCCCACGGCGAGCTGCTGGCGCATCCGCAGCCCCGCCAGCCGGGCGATCTCCGCCTCGGCCCACAGCCGCAGCAGCCGGTCGTGCAGACCGGGGGTGCGCTGTTCGGGGTGGTCCCGCCAGGCCCGGGCGGCCCCGCCGATCATGCCGCCCTCACGCGGCATCGACATCCCGCCGATGGCGACGCGCTCGTTCATCAGCGTGCCCTGGGCGACCTTCCAGCCGTCCCCGACCTCGCCGATCCGGTCCGCGTCGGGGATGCGCACATCGGTGAGGAAGACTTCGTTGAACTCGGCCTCACCGGTGAGCTGGCGCAGCGGGCGGACCTCCACCCCGGGGGCGGTCATGTCGCAGGCGAAATAACTGAGGCCGCGATGCTTCGGCACGTCGGGGTCGGTCCGGGCGACCAGGATGGCCCAGCGGGCCTGATGCGCCAGGGAGGTCCACACCTTCTGCCCGGAGACGATCCAATCCCCGTCCGGGTCCTTGCCTGAGTCCTCGCCCGGGTCGCGGACGGCGCGGGTCGCGAGAGAGGCGAGGTCACTTCCGGCAGCTGGCTCGCTGAACAGCTGGCACCAGATCTCCTCCCCCGTCCACAGCGGCCGCAGCCAGCGCTCACGCTGCGCGTCCGAACCGAACGCGAGGATGGTCGGGGCCGCCATGCCGAGCCCGATGGCGTTGCTGCCCGGGTCGTTGTCGGGCGCGCCGGCCGCCGCGAACTCCGCGTCCGCGACGGGCTGCAGCGCCCGGGGTGCGCCCAGCCCGCCGAGGCCGACCGGGTAGTGCACCCAGGCCAGCCCGGCGTCGAAGCGTGCCTGCAGGAAATCCATCCGGGGCGTGGCAACCGGGTCGCGCACGGCCAGGAACTGATGAACCCGGTCGCGGATGCCGACGGCGGTAAACTCAGCACCGGTTAGCACAGGGGGCCACCGGCCACGTAGATGATCTGGCCGGACACGTAGCCCGCACCCTCACTCACCAGGAACGAGACCGTGTGCGCCACGTCCTCGGGCAGCCCGACCCGGCGGACCGGGATCTGCGACGCGGCGGCGGTCTTGAAGTCCTCGAACGACATCTTCACCCGCGCGGCGGTCGCTGCGGTCATGTCGGTGGCGATGAAGCCGGGCGCCACCGCGTTGGCGGTGATGCCGAACGGGCCCAGTTCCTTGGCCAGCGTCTTGGTCAGGCCCTGGATACCGGCCTTGGCCGCCGAGTAGTTCGCCTGCCCGCGGTTGCCCAGCGCGGAACTCGACGACGTGTTCACGATGCGCCCGTACTTGGCCCCGACCATGTACTTCTGCGCCGCCCGGGTCATCAGGAACGTGCCCTTCAGGTGGACGTTCAGCACCGTGTCCCAGTCGCCGTCGGACATCTTGAACAGCAGGTTGTCGCGGAGCAGGCCGGCGTTGTTGACCAGCACCGTGGGGGCGCCCAGCTCGCTGGCCACCCGGCCCACCGCCGCTTCCACCTGGTCGGTCTTGCTCACGTCAGCGCCGACCGCCAGGGCCTGGCCGCCCGCGGTCTCGATCTCGTTGACCGTGTCGGCGCAGTTGCCCTCGTCTAGGTCCAGGACCGCGACCGTCATCCCGTCGGCGGCCAGCCGGACGGCCACCCCGGCCCCGATCCCCCGCGCGGCTCCGGTCACGATGGCAATCCGCGGCGTCTCCTGTGACATACACGTACCTTTCGTCTGGCCGGAAACATCTCTGGTTCGGTCCGGGCCGTTCGTTATCTACTGGCCAGTATCTGGCTACTCCCAGCTTCGGTTACGGCCCGCTCCGGCGGAAGACGTAGATGTCCCCGGTGTCGTAAATCACGCTGTACCGCGTGCGCGGATGCTGGCTGGCCACGAAAGCCGGAACGTTGGCCGGCTCGGGCGAGTAGCCGCTGTCGGTCCCGTCGAACACGATATAGGCCGTGTCGGGGTTGCCGGGGTTGCCGATCCAGAACGTGTCGGTGCGCGCGGCCAGCGGGGCGAGCAGGTCCAGCGTGGTGGTGACGGTCGCACCGTCCGGCACCCGCGCCATGGCCGCGTTCGCGTCCGCCTGGTGCGCGCCGAGGTGGTAGGTCGGCGGGCCCCACAGGCCGCTGACCGGGAACTGGAAGACGAGCGCGGCGGCGATGGCCAGCATCGCGGCGGCGCCGTGCCGGTCGATCGCCGCGGTCAGCGACTCCCGCCAGCCCGCGATGCGTCCCGGGACCTGGCTGGCCGCTGCCGGGGCACGTCCCGCCGCCGCCGGATTCGATGATGCCGAACAGACCCGGCGGGAGCGGATCCGCGCGATCGCGTCGACCGCGGCGATGAAGAGAATCGGCATGAGCGTGGCGTTGTAGTGCCACTGCGTGCCCCAGAAATTGCTGCTGGTACCGAGGAAGCGCAGCACGATCGACGGCAGCGCGATCAGGGCCAGCGGAGACCACAGCGCGATGAACGCGGTCGGCAGCAGGAGCATCAGCGTGGTCTGCAGTTTGACGGGCCAGGACGTGAAGAACTGGCGCACCGTGCCGCCGACGGAGAAGTGACCGCCCGGGCTCAGCGTGCCGCCGTCGCTCCAGTACTGGTAGTGATGCGCCGCGTTGAAGTGCGGGATGATCACGGTGATGGCCAGCACCGACCAGACGATCCCCCACACGATGAGCAGTTCGCCGCCAAGAACGGCCCCGCGACGGCCGTCCCGCCACTGGCTGAGGATGATCGCCAGGCCGCCGATCGCGGCGACCGTGAAGCCTAGGTCTTCCTTCACGAAGACCAGGGGGAGGGCCCAGGCCACCGCCGCCCGGTGACGCCCCCGGACCAGCGCGGACAGCGAGAACGCGAGCAGCGGCACCGCGAACGCGATCTCGTGGAAGTCGAAGTCGATCATCTGCTGCAGGCCCCAGGAGAACCCGTACGCCGCGCCCACGGCGGCACCCGCCCGGCGCCCTAGCTTGTCCGCCGCGGCCCAGGTCACCGGGAGCACGGACACCGCGGTCAGGAAGGACTGCGCGACGAGCAGCGTGACCGGGGACGGGGCGATGAGGAAGAACGGCGCGATCAGCGCGATGATCGGTGAGAAGTGGTCGCCCAGCAGGTTGACGCCGGCGCCGCGGACGTCGGCAATGGGCGCCCGCAGGTGCGCGTACTGCTTGACCATGTTGGTGAAGATGCCCAGGTCCCACGACGAGGGATCGAACTGCAGGTAGCGGAACAGCGAGATCGTCGTGTAGACGGCGAAGACGAGCAGCGCGATCAGCCACGGCGCCCGGTACGGGCGGCGCTCGCGGTCCGGCGGGGCAGCGTCAGGCAACAAGGACGCGGACAAGGATGCGGATAGGGACGCGGGCTCGGCGGCGCCGACACGTGTCGCGCTGGTCGCTTCCGTGCCGTCGCTGTCGCGCCCGCACGGCCCATCTTCCGCCATCGCAGGCAGCCTACCCGTTCTCCCCCAACCCAGCCCGCACGCTACGGGAGGCCGTTCCAGTGACTGCTTTTTCTCCGCCTGCCGCACGCGCCGTCCGCGCCGTGAGCAGCGCCCACCGGCGGTCAGCTGAGGAGCAGGCGGCGGATGCGGCGGCTGGCCACGTACACACCGGCCAGGCCCAGCACCGCCAGGTAGGCCACGTTGACGAGCATGGCCGGGCCGACCACGCCAAGGGAGAATCCGCGCAGCAGCGCCACCGCCTGATACAGCGGCGTGCATTCCACGACGATCTGCAGCGGCCGGGGATAGACGCTCAGCGGGTAGAAGGTCGTGGAGAACAGGAACATCGGCAGCGTGGCCAGAACGACGAAGTCGAAGTCCTTCCAGCTGCGCATGCAGGTGGTGGCCGCCATCCCGACCCCGGCGAACGCGAAGCCGATCAGCACCGACGCGGGGACCGCGACCAGCAGCCAGGCCGAATGGACCAGCCCCATGGCCGCCAGCACGAGCAGGAACGTGACCGCGTACAGCAGGCCGCGGCTCAGGGCCCAGGTGATCTCGCCCATCGCGATGTCCCCTGGGCCCAGCGGCGTGGCCAGCGCCGCATCGTAGACCTTGGCGTACTTGAGCTTGTGGAACACGCTGAAGGTGGAGTCGTAGACGGCGCCGTTCATCGAGGAGGTGGCCAGCAGTGCGGGCGCGACGAACTCCGTGTAGCCCACCGGCCGCCCGCCGGGCCCGGTCACCGGCCCGACCAGGGCCCCCAGGCCGACCCGGATCGACAGCAGGTAGAACAGCGGCTCCAGCACCCCCGTGATCAGGAGGATCCACAGGTGACGGTAGGCCCGGGCGTTCCGCTCGACGAGCGGCAGCCCTCCCCGGCCACTGCCCCCGCCACCCGGCCGGCCACCGGCCAGGGACCGGCCGAGGAGCCCGGGCAGCGGCAGCCGCAGGGTCGCGGGCCCGCTACTCATGCAGCCGCCTCCGGTAGGTACGCAGGGCGACCGCGTATCCGGCCGCGGTGAGGGCGAGCAGGTACCCCACGTGCACGGCGGCGCCGCCCAGGTCGGTGGTGCCCAGGGTAAGCGTGCGGCACAGTTCCACGCCGTGCCACAGCGGCGTCACGTAGGCGACCGGCTGCAGCCACCCGGGCAGCTGCGTGACCGGGAAGAACGTGCCGGAGAAGAGGAACAGCGGGACCATCAGGAACCGCATGAGCACACTGAAGCTCGTGTCGCGGGTCCGGGTCACCGCCCACGCCATCAGCGCCGGCGCGAACGCCAGCCCGGTCAGCACCGCCGCCGGCAGGGACAGGATGGCCAGCGGCGAGCGGGCCGCGCCGAACGCGGCGCACGCGGCGAGGAACACCCCGCAGTTCATGGTCAGCCGCAGGATGACGAACAGCAGGTGGCCGCGGAACACGTCGCCGGGGCGCAGCGGGCTCGCCACCGCGGCGAAGTAGTTCTGCACCCACTTGACCGAGCCGAGGACCGGGTAGAGCCCCTCACCGAACGCGGTCTGCATGGCGGTCGCGGCCAGCAGCCCCGGCGCGATGAACGTCAGGTAGCTCACGCCCAGGGAACCGCCGGCGTGCCGGTTCACCAGGGTGCCCAGGCCCGCGCCCAGCGCGCCGAGATAGAGCAGCGGCCCCAGCACGCTGGAGATGACTGACCCGCGCCAGGTCCGCCGGTAGTCGGTCAGCCAGAACCGCAGCTCGCGCAGCGCGAATGACCACCGCGCTCCCCCGGCCGGTACCGGGGCGGCGGCGGGGGCCGTTCGCGTGGCCTGAGCGGTCATCGGTGGTGCAGCCTCTGGTCCTCTGCGTCCTTAACCGTCCTTAACCGTCCTTAACCGTCCTTAGCCGTTCAGCCGTCTCAGTCGTCCAGGTGCCGGCCGGTCAGCCGGAGGAAGACGTCCTCGAGCGTGCTGCGCCGGGCCAGCGACGTGATCGGTTCGAGCCCGAGCCCGCGCACCGCCGCGAGGGCCTCGTCCCCGTTCCTGGTGTAGACGAGCACCCGGTCGGCGAGCACTTCGAGCCGTTCCGCGGGCAGGGCGGCGAGCTTCTCCGCCGCCTGCTCGTGGTCGCCGGGATCGAAGCGGAGCTCGAGGACCTCCGGGGTGGAGTACCGCTCGATCAGCGCGCGCGGCGAGCCCTCGGCCACGATCCGGCCGCCGTTCATCACGACGAGCCGGTCGCAGAGCTGCTCGGCCTCGTCCATGTAGTGCGTGGTCAGGATGAGGGTGACGCCGCGCTGCTTCAGCCGGAAGAGCCTGTCCCACACGATGTGCCGGGCCTGTGGGTCCAGGCCGGTGGTCGGCTCGTCGAGCAGCAGGATGTCGGGCTCGTTGATCAGCGAGCGGGCGATGACGAGGCGGCGCTTCATGCCCCCCGACAGCGGCTCGACCTGGTCCCCGGCACGGTCGCTGAGCTGGACGAAGTCCAGCAGCATCGCGCTGCGCTCGCGGATTGCAGACCGGGGCAGCCCGAAGTAGCGGCCGTAGACGAGCAGGTTCTCCTGGACCGTCAGCTCGATGTCGAGCGTGTTCTCCTGCGGGACGACACCAAGGCGCGCCCGGATCGCCGGGCCGTTCGCCACCGGGTTCAGGCCCAGGATGGTCAGCTCGCCGCTGGTCGGCGGGGATACGCAGCCGATCATCCGCATCGTCGAGGATTTGCCCGCACCATTGGGGCCGAGGAAACCGAAAGCCTCCCCCCGCGGGATACTAAAGTCAATACCGTCAACCGCCGTGAAATCCCCGAACCGCTTGGTGAGGCCGCGGGCCCGGACGAGTACCTCGGCTACCTCGGGGTCTGACACGTTCGTGACGTTACCTCGGGGGCCGGACACATTAACAACACGTTTTCTGGCTCCGATGTGTGTTAACGGGCCCGGGAAGGTAACCTCGGCAGACGTTCCCGCATGCGTGTGGCGATGAGCGAAGGGACCATCGACCAGGTGAAATACATCCGTGACGTTTACGCGCGTTACGCGCTAAGGATTCACGAGATCGCGAAGTTCGGCGTTGTCGGCGGCGTCGGCTTCGTCGTCCAACTCGGAGTCACGGACGCTGTGCACCTGGGGCTGGGCGTGGGAGCCCTTTCCGCGGTCATCGTCGGTTACGTTGTCGCCACAGTGGTCACGTTCCTCGGGAATCGTCACTGGGCCTTCAAGCACCGCCAGGGCAAGGGCCTGCACCGCGAGACGCTGACGTTCATCCTGCTGAACTTGGTCGGGCTGGGCATCCAGGAAGCCGTCGTGGCCACGGTTCACTACGGCCTGCACATGACCGACCCGCTCTCGTACAACGTGGCTAACATCGTGGGAATCGGCCTGGGCACGCTGTTCCGGCTCTGGTCCTACCGCAAGTGGGTCTTCCTCGAGGTCACCGGCGAGCCGGCCGAAGTCGCGCCGACGGTGCTGCCCACCGAGTTGCCCGTCGAGGAGCATTCGGCCGGGGCGCACCACTCCGTGGGGGAACACGCGGGCGCAGACCCAGGCGGGAAGCACGTCGCCGGGACGCACGCGAACGGGGCGCACGCCAACGGGGGGTACGCGAACAACGAGGCACGGACCGGCGGAGCGCACGCCCCGGGGCGGCACCGGGCGGTGGGGGCGAACCAGGCCGAGCCCGACACGGAGGACATTTACCCGCAGCCGTCTGTCGGCTGACCGTTCACTTCTTCCAGGACACACGCCCGCGGGGTGGATGGCCCGATGCCACGTCCGTTCGGCTGACCGTTTACTCCCGGGTCCGTATGCCATTGGACAGCCCGATGCCACGTCCGTTCGGCTGATTGATTCGTCCGCTCAGCTGGAGCAGCCGGTTCCCGAATCGACCAGGTTGAGGTTCTGGGCGAGCACCGCGGCGCCCTGCGCCTGGGTCAGGTCACCGACGGCTACGAGCCGCGCGACCACGTGCACCTCGCGGGCCCGGGACTGCTGCGGGTTGGTGCGCGGGTCATCCACGGTGGGAGCGTTCACCACGCCCGCCAGGACCGCGGCCTCCGGCCAGGTCAGCTGGGCCGGCTCGGTGCCAAAGTAGCCGCAGCTCGCGGCGCTCAGCCCGTAATAGTTGCCGCCGTAGTACGCGATCTCCGCGTACATCTGCAGGATCTGGGGCTTGCTGTAGTTCATGTTCAGCTTGACCGCCAGCACGACCTGCTCGGCCTCCACGGTAAAGCCGGAGCGGCCTGCAGTGTAGAGGTTCTTGGCGAGCTGCTGCTCCAGCGTGCTGCCGCCCTGGTCAGGATGACCGGTGAACTTGCCCACGATGAGCCGCCCCACGGCGAGCGGGTCCACGCCGGGCGTGGAATAGAACCGGTGGTCCTCGGTCGCGACGAGTGCCTCGGTGAATCGGGCCGGCGGCTGGACGCCCGGGTAGCTGATGCCGTGCCGCACGGCCTGCTCCTGCACGAGCGCCGGGGCCTGGCTCACCGACGGGGTAATAAGGAAGAGGCCGCCGACGACGATCGCGAGCAGGACGATGACGACCGAGAGGACCTTGAAGATCCGGACCGGCCAGCGGCGGCGCCTGGGGGGGCGCGTGGTGCGCCCGGTGCGGGCTGGGCCCTGGCCGCGCGGAGGGCGGGGCCTGCGGGGGCGCTGCGCGTAGGGCAGGGTGGCGTCGGAGCCGTAGCTTCCGGCGCCGTGGCCGTCCGAGTAGCCATCTCCGTAGCCGTCCGGCTCGTAGGGCCCGTAACCGTCGCGCGGTGACATGCCGGACGCCCTCACCCAGTCCTCCTTGCCGGCCGCGCTACGGGCTGCCTGGCCGGAGCTTCTACCCGTGAACGAACGCGGTACCCGTCCAGGTTTCTGGAAGTACCGGGCCCGCGGTGTGATCTGCTCGTCCGAAACGTGACGTACAGGTCCATGTCGTGAACAGCATCACCGTACGCGGGCAGACCAGCCGTCCACCGCCACGTCAGGCCACGGTAAGGCGGATTCACTCTAATACCTGTACGCCACGCCGGCGCCTCCCGATCGACTTCCATCCAGCTGGGGCTGGAGTTCATTACCAGATGCTTGCGTCATGAACGAACTACCGGCGGTGACACGTATTAGGGGCAGGAGGAGAAGATGATGTGTAACCCCACCGCACCCCCAGCCTCCCGACGACCCACGCTGATCTCGTCACGGAGCTCCGAACGGTCCTTCCCGGGACGCCTGGATCAAGTGCGCAAAGCGCGCGCATTGATGGCCCACATGCTTCGCGGATGCCCGGCAGCCGATGACGCGGTGCTCCTCATCAGTGAACTGGCCACTAACGCCTGCACGTATACCGCCAGCGGCAACCCCGGTGGCACCTTCGCCGTCCGCATCGAGAGATTCCCCGGCGGGATACGCGCGGAAGTTGAGGACCAGGGCAGCGCATGGGACGGAGATCTGAGCAACGCTCAGCCCCCACACGGTCTCTACCTCCTGCAGGCACTCGCGGCCTCATGCGGCACCTACCCGGGCGCTAGCGGCTGGGTGGCCTGGTTCACCCTCGCCACGCCCCCGCGTGCTGAGCCGACAAGGTGACCGGCCGATGTATTCGGTCTCGGGTGGCTCGGCTCTCCCTCCTCCAGTTGCCGCCGCCGACACCGCCCACACGCATCGGAGATCGCGCGGGCGAGAGTGTGGTTGCGGACCATGTTGCGGACCGGCAGGTCCTCGATGATCACCGTTTGGTTCTCGCGGATGATCCTGGTGGACGGCTTATGGAGATGGGTGTAGCTCTTCTGCAGTGACCTGTTCGGTCAGGCGCTGAGGTCGTATCTATCCTGGTCGCGGGCCTGGTGGATGCGGTAGTGCTCGCGGCGGATGTGGAATGCCCAGTACGCCTCGAAGTCCCCGTTGTCGATCACGGTGCGGAGCCTGAGGACGGCCTCGGCTCCCTCGACGCCCCACCGGGAGCCGGTGATATCGAGGCGGTCACCGATCAGGTGCCGACATGCGCCTTCTATCACTCCGGTGGCGATCGGCCAGCCGGATGCGAGTGCCTCGTCGTAGCGCAGGTACTCCTTGTTGTTGGTCAGGTAGCGCACGCATGCCTCCACGCCGGTTCGCTGGCTTTCCGTCAGCCCCCGCTGGCCGGCCTGCGCGGTAAGGGAGCTGGTGACCTGCTGGGTCCGGCCGGCCAGCACCGCTAGCGCCTGGACGGCCACCCAGTCTTCTGCTGCCGGATCATCCCTCGCATGGAAGCACCACGCCGCAGCCCACAGGTATTCCAGCACGTGCACGAGGTCGATGACGAGATGGACCGCCACTTTCCGGCGGGCGGCCTCCGCTTCGATCAGCTCGATCTGGTGGCGGTCCCCGTCCACCAGCACCACCCAGGTGCGCACGTGCTGCCGGTCGCGGGCCTCGGCCTGGCCGAAGGCGGCGCGGATAACCTCCGCGGCGTTGCGGGCGACCGATCCGGTCAGCCACTTCGCTTCTGCGTGCGGGCCGCGCCGCACCTCGCGCTCGCCGCTGCGCCCGCCGGGCACGGCGATCACATCGTGCGGTCGGCGGGAGGCTGGGGCCGCGTCGTAGACGCAGGCCAGGGTGGCCATCCGCTTGCGGCACGGCTTTTCCCCCGTGGCCAGCCGGGTGCGGAACACGCCCCGGCCCCGGTCCTTGGCGGCGGCGGCCTTGCGGGTGGCCAGCCGCAGTCCTTCGGGGCGCATCACGATGCCCTTGCCGTCTGCGCTGAGGACCAGCAGCACCTCGCTCGTGCACGGCACCGGGACGCGCTGGGCGTAGAAGCCGTCGATATCGACGGCCGCGGCCTGCACCAGCTCCTCGATCTGCCGCTTGCCCGCCACGCGCCCGCACCGCCGGTCGATCACCGTCTTCGCGGTGTCGTAGGAGCCGCGCACCGCCTCGCGTACCGCCGCCCGCCGCAGCCCGTGGCTATGCCGTCCGGCCGGCAGCGACAGCGCGGCGTCGGCCGGGTAGGCGTTGGGCCGCCCGGGCGCGCGGAAGGCCAGCCGGCGGACCGTCACCGGGCCGAACACCGTGGCCAGCATGCGCTCGTGATCGCGCTCGACCCGGCTCCGCCCCTCCACGCGCCGCTGCTCCGGGCTGGCGGGCAGCGCCTCCTGCTCGCGGATCGCGCGCAGATCGAGGTGGTCTTGCAGCAGCTGCCGCTGCACTTCGCGGCCCCGGACCCCGATCAGCTCCTCCAGCTGATCGTGGGCCATCTCCCCGATCCGGCCGCTGGCCAGATCCTCCACCAGGGACTCGAAACCGATTCGCGAGCGGGCAAAGGGGTCAGCCAGGCGCGGGCGTGCCGTAGGTTTCCATCGGGCTCTTCTTTCTGGTCCGGATTGGTTCGCACCCTCGAACCTAGGAAGAAGAGCCCATCTGCCCGCCCTCAGACGGGCGGGGGTGAGGCATTTTGCGCATCGCGGCGGGGCAGCATAAACAGCCCGGGCCCGTCCTCGGCCAGCCAGCCGCGCTCTGCCAGCCGTTTCAGCTTCGAGCGCAGCCCCTCGATCTTGGACTTGTCGGTACTCAGCCCGGCCGCAGCGGCGATGCCCCCGGCCCGCAACGGCCGCCCCGCATCGGCAAGGACCTCCAGCAGGTCCCGGTAGGAGGGCGGCAACACCGACTGCGCAAGGCCCGGCCGCCACGGCGGCACCGTCACCGCCCCTATCGGCGGCCCGCCGGCGACCAGGGAGCCCGCGAATGCCGCCTCCGCCGCAGCCGCCGGCCCCGCTTCCTGCCCCGCCGCCGGCTCGCCGGTGCCCGCCCCGCCGAGGATCTCCGCGACCGTTTCCCGGGTGATCTCCAACCGGGACAGCCTCTCCTCGGCCCGCGCCAGCCGCTCGGTCAACCGCGCGATCTCACCGCGCAGCTCATCCGCCTCCTGGCGGGCTGCCGCCTCACGCCGCTGCAGTTCTTCGATCAGCGAACCCATCGGGCATCTCCTCGCTCCTACCCGAAACGGTAGGAGACGACCCACCCCCGTGGTCGGCCAGCCCGCATCTTCCCAGTTCAGCCAGTCCCTACAGAAGAGCCACACCCATTCAGGATCTGCAGCAGGTCCTGGTCCGTGGCGTCCGCCCGATTGAACTCGGTGCCGTACGCCAGCGAGACGCGGGCCGCGTCCGCCAGCGCCCACGGCGTGTACTTGCGGTACGGACTGTTCAGCCAGTCCTGCTGCTGCCTATACCGGACGGCGGCCGCCGCGATCGGCAGCAGCAGGGAACTCGGCTTATACCGGCGGACCCGCTGCCGGTACTCATAATCGCTGACCCCAGAGTCCAGCATGCTCCCCGACACCCCTGAATCCTCCCATGCCTGGTCGTACGGCCGGAGCATTTACGCAACGGCCCTATCCGGCCCGATCCTCCAGACCCGTTCCCGCCATGCCCGGCCGCACGCCCGTCCCGGGCACAACGGCCCTGTGTGGGCGCGACCGCGGCGGGCGCCGGGCAATTCGCCGTCCCCGGGCGCCCGGCCCCGCAATGGCCGCCCTCATGCCAGCTTGCCCCGCGCGATCCGTAGCGCCGCATGCTGTCTGCCATCTCCGCGAAGCCGCGGAACCCCTCGGCCGAGAGCGCGTATACCCCATGTACCTGTGATGTACCTTGGTCGGCATCCGGCTAGGTACATCAGGAGCGCGCTGGCGTTCCGGGCTTCAGACCGCGGCCGGGGTGCCCAGCGGACTTGCCGGCTTGAGCAGAGCTGACCGCCAGCACCGCTGCCCGGGAACACCCTTGCTGCAGCCATGCGCACATGGACGAGACTGCTGGGCTGGCCCTGCCCGACCCGGCCGATGCGGCACCTCGCGAGGAGTGATATCCAGCATGTTTCACGCTGCGTGACAACATCGGCAGGGGTGCCCTGGACCCGGCTGCAGCGAAGATACCGAAGGTATAGACCATTGGTCTAGAAAGTTACCGGGCGAATCGGGCGACACGGCCCGCCGCTCCGGTCCGGATCCGGCCAGATTTGACAAGCCTCCCGCGACTAGTTCCAAACTCACGAGCGAGCACGGAGCCAGCATGGCCCCGAAACGGTCATCTTGGGGCCACTAAAATTCGGTATAAGACTAGGTCAGAACGGGTGAGGTCTTCACGTTTGGGGCTGACCTGCGTGGATGCGGGCTTCTTTCGGTCCGGCCCACAGGTTAAGCGCGGCGTGGCCACGCTATCTGGAGGTGGCCGTTCCGGTTCTTCGTGCTGGCCGTGGTATGCCCGCGCCGGGCGGTTTGGCTAGCGGTTCCAGCGGGGGTCGGCTTCGGCGATGGTGAGGCTGAGTTCCTCGAGCTCGGCGACTAGTTGCCGCAGGCGGCGGTGGCTGTCGAACCAGGGGCCGTAGTCGGCGAGCTGGTCGTCGGACAGGATTCGGGTGGCGGTCTTCCCGTTTTTCTTGCGGGTCCACTGGTGGTAGGGGCCGTGCAGGGCGGGCGGGTCGGCGTGGCAGTGGCAGGTTGCGGGCCGCAGCGGGTCACCGGTCGGCGAGGGTGCCGGGCAGCGTGAAGCCGAGGGCGGCGATCTCGGCGGCGATGCGAGTGGCCTGGGCCTGCTGGGCCGGGGTGGGCGACACGTTGTCATTGTCGCAGCCGGGGTCCCGCATCTCGCGCATCGCATTAAGTATAAGTGCTGTATGACGAATGCTGATGCTGCCGCTTATATCGGGCGGTGGCGGCCGTCGCCGGTTTCGCCCGGCGCGGCGGCGTTCGCCCGGGACGTGATCACGAGAACCAGGCCGGAGGGGCCGGGGCGGGCGAAGAACCTGCTGTGGGCGGCGGGAAAGCTCGCTGACTACGGCCTTGGGCTGGGCCTTGAGCCGATGCCGGAGGTGCTGCTGCACCCGTCGGTGACCGAGCGGTTCACCCGGTGCGCGCCTGGCCTGTCCGGGGCGGCGCGGCGGACGCTGCGCACGAACCTGCGGTTCATCGGCCGGCGCGTGGTGCCGCAGCTGTATCCGGCGGATATGCCGCTGCCCCGGGAGCGGGCCAAGAAGCCGTACAGCCCGGCGGAGATCGCCGGTTTCCTGGCGCTGGCGGACGCGCAGCCCACGATGGGACGGCGGATGCGGGCGGCGGGGCTGGTCTGCCTGGGCGCCGGCGCCGGGCTGATCCGGTCTGATCTGCGCGGCGTGCGCGGTCCGGACGTGGCGTGCCGGTCCGGCGGGGTCGTGGTCACCGTGCGCGGCACCCGCCCGCGTGCTGTGCCGGTGCTGGCCCGCTACCACCGCCCGCTGCTGGCCGCAGCGCGGTCCGCCGGGACCGGGCTGATCTGCGGCGGGGCTGATCCGGGCCGCCGGAACCTGACGAACCCGCTGATCGCCGCGCTGGACGGCGGCACCGGCCTGCCGCGGCTTGACACGTCCCGGCTGCGGGCGACGTGGCTGGCCGAGGTCGCGGAGCTGCTCGGCCTGGCCACGTTCATGCACGCCGCGGGGATCAGCTGCTCCCAGCGGCTCGGCGACCTGGTCGCCGGGCTGGAGCCGGCCGGCGAGGCCGGGGCGGTGCGGCTGCCCGGGGCGGCACGCCGGCCATGATCACGCTCGCGGCCCTGGAAGGCGTCATCGACGCCTCCGGCACCGCGGCGCGGATCGAGGCCATGCTGCCCATCGGCGTGCGCTGCAGGCAGCTGAGCGTCCGCACGCTGCTGGCCGGCATGTGCCTGACCCAGGCTGACGGGCGGCCAGCCCACCTGACCCGTGTCCGCCAGGCGCTGACCAGCCTGCCCGAGGATGACCAGCGGCGGCTCGGCGTCATCACGGACTGGAAGAACGGCCCGCACCGGCTGACCTGCCGGCAGGCCGAGTACACCTTCGGCCTGGTCGCCGGCGTGCTCGCCGGGGACGAGCCCGGCGGGCAGCCATCGCCGGCGCTGCAGGCGGTCTGCGGCAGCCTGCTGGAAGCCAGCATCCCGGAGGAGCTCAAGGACGCCAGCAGGCCGCTGGCCGCGGACTGGACGGACATGGAGTCCTTCTCCCGGCCCCCGCCCGGCAAAGGCGGCCCCTGCGCCGACCCCGAGGCGTCCTGGGGCCACCGCAAGAACAACCTGCTGCGCAGCGAAGACGAGCTGTTCTACGGCTACTACCTCTCGGCATGCGTCATGATGCGCGAGGAGAACGGCCCGGCTGTCCCCGAGCTCGCCCGCCGCATGACCCTGTCGTCCTGCCGCCACGACCCCGTCCGTGCCCTGGTCCCTGTCCTGACGGCGATGCCGGAAGACGGCATCCCGCTCGGCGACATCCTCGCCGACTCCGGCTACGCTCACCGCGACGCCGGAGCCTGGGCCATCCCGCTGCGCGCCGCCGGGGCGCAGCTCGTCCAGGACCTGCACCCGCACGACCGCGGCCCCAAGGGCACCTACGACGGTGCCATCGTCAGCAACGGGAACCTGTACTGCCCCAAGGCGCCGCGCGCGCTGCTGGAACTTGCGCCGCTGCCCCGCAGCGGCACCCCCGAAGACGCCGCCGCGCACGACGCCCGCACCGCTGAGCTGGCCCGGTACAAGCTCGGCCGCCTCACCCGGGACGACGCCGACGGCTACCACCGCGTCGCCTGCCCTGCCGCCGCGGGCAAGATCCGCTGCCCTCTCCGCCCCCCATCGATGACCCTGGACCGGGACCGCCCGGAGATCCTCCAGCCCCCGCAGCATCCCCAGGCCTGCTGCACCCAGCAGACGATCACCGTCCCGGCGGACGTGCTGGCCAAGACCGCGCAGAAACACGACTACCCATCCGCCGCGCACCGCCGCTCCTACGCCCGCCGCACCGGCGCCGAACGCGGCTTCGCCACCGCCAAAGACCCCGCCAGCACCGACATCAGCCGCGGCTGGTGCCGGCTCATGGGCCTGGCACCGCTAATGCTGTTCACCACCACCCTGCTCATCGTCCGCAACCAGCGCATCCTTGACGCCTGGAACACCCGGCAGGAAGAAAACCAGCGCCGCGCCGCCGCCGGGCTCCCCCCGAAAACCCGCAGGCGCCGCCGCAAAACCCTCGCCAGCCTCAGCACAGCACCGCCATAACCCCGCCCCGCACACGAACCCCGGGGACCCGGCACCACGACCACCAGGCAGGCAGCGCAAGCATGCCCGCAAACAGGCATCTGAGACAAAAAGCAACCAGCCAGGCACACACCGTGCCCAGCACCGCCGGCACCCGCGCCGGAACCACAGGCGCGTCTGGAATGTCAGACCCAAACGTGAAGATAGGCCTCACTGAAACGTGAAGACCTCCGGGTGCGCCGCCAGGGACTTGAACCCCGAACCCGCGGATTAAGAGTCCGCTCTTCTACGTGCCAAGCCGTGTCGACCCGTACCGGCTGTGTCGCGTAGTCCGATACCTTGGCAGGTCACAGTCCATTTCATGTCAAGTAATGCTGGATCGTTCCAGGACGTCCGAGCAAACATGGATCTAACGTCCGCCGACGATAGTATCCGAATCGGTGGTTACTGTCAGTAGCCGAGCCCGGGCGGTGAAAGCGCTAGAGCCGGCGGTCCGAAGCGCCGTCTCCGCGTGGGCGTCTGGGCGCTCTGGCTCGTGCACTTCTTCCGCGTAGGGACAGCCGAGCATGGACCTGTGACCCGCGAGGTTACGGTCGCCGACCCGGCCTCCAGCACGAAGCTCACCCGCTGCCCGGTATGCGTGTCCGATCCCCCGCCTGGGCAGCGCACGCCGGGAAACACCGGTGGATGCCGACGCCCCTATGGCCGTCCGGCACCGCCGCTGGGGCTTGCGGCTCCAGCAGGAGGACAGCTTCTGATGATCAGACCTGAGCCGACTGGATGCAGGCGTTACCGGCGCGGCCCGGCTGGCGGTGGGCATCGAGAGGCCCAGCGCCAGCCGGGCAGCGGCAGTCATGTACCTCGCGTGTACCTCTGGTACACCGCGCAAAGCTGAGGGTGATGGGAAACGCCGCGCAGGGGTTGGCGTTGTTCCAGTTCAGCTTGGTGAGCGCAAGGAGGTCTTGTGCTGCCTGGCGCATGTCAAGATTGCCGACGGGGAAAATTTCGATAGGCACGGGATGTGCGGGCGGGCCAGGTAGGTGCCGAGGTCGGGCATGTAGCCCGCAGTGAACAAGAACGTGGCGGGACCCACGCGGGCGAAGCTGCCACAATGCGGCGGGTACTTCCCTGCCGTAGTACCCGGAAGTCGCCACTGCTCAGGGTCATGAGTTCGACGAGCGGGATGTTGGCGAGCGCGACACCCGGAAGACGGATCGTCGGCGCCCGCCGGGAACGGCTACACAGGATGCTGATCACCAGAGAACGACGCCCGCGCTTGGGCCTCAGCGAGCGCGTCGACCATTACAACAGCCACTGGCCGCGCCTGGCGTGCAGGTTGGGCTGGCCTTCGGCCGGCTGCCTGCGCCGGGAACGCTCGCGGTCAGCATCGCGCTGGACCGGATGAACTCAGACAGCGAGGTGCCGCGCAACCGCGCCGTCTGGGCAAGCATGTCGCGCTCGTGCGGCAGGAGGCAGGCGGCCTGGGCCTGCGGTAAGAATTCGGCCGGGTGGCCAGTGCCCAGGTGCTCTCATTGGAAGTGAGCCTCGCATCCAAGCGGTTCTGCCTGCGGGTTTGGCGGTTCTCCGGCCCTTGCGGCAGCCTGTACGTGGCTGCCCGTGGGATCGGTGACGCGGGAGCCCGGGCGCACGTACATATAGCGGACAGCGCGCCTGGCGCAAGCGTCATTTAGCGTCGTTTGCGCAGGCGCGGCGGCAACCCCGCTTGTGCACACTGTCAAGACAGCGGCTGCACAGCATCGCTGTATGGCACCCGCGTCGTCGTAATGCCGGCAGCCGGGGGCGCTCGTGCTCCGGGATGGGTCAGTCCGCTAGGTGGAAGGGCACGCTGGTGACGACCACCCGCGGCAGGGACTGCAGGACGGGCTGCAGCCTCTCGGTGACGTGCTCGTGCAAGATGCGGTGCCACCAGTGCCGGTCCACGAGCTCCGGGATGGCGACGGTCAGTGTGAGGTCTGGCCGTTGCTCGTGCAGGGTCCAGAGGTAGTTGACCAGTGGGGCGATCACGGCGCGGTGCGGCGAGACGATGACCTCGAGCGGCAGGTGGTCTCCCCATGCCCGCCAGTAGCCAAGAAACCGGTCAGCCTCCTCGGCGGTGGGGCTGATGTGCAGCGCGAACGCGGGCTGGCCGAGTGCGGCAGCGTACGCTAGCGCCTGGAGGCCGGCCCGGTCCATGACCTCCACCGGGACGATGGTGAGGGCGTTGATCTGCCCGGGCTGCTCGGCGCCCTCGGCCTCGGAGCCGGGCGCGGCGGCGCCCTCGGGCCCGCGCGCGGGTCGGCTCGACGGTGGCCGCGGAGCGAACTTCGCGGGCAGCGCGGCGAGGGTAGCGGCTTCCTCAGCGCGAAGGGCTAGCTGCTGTCCGGTCCGGACGTAGTACCGCCGGGTGCGCAGCGCGGTCACGGTGATCGCTCCGATGAGGACGATGGCGACCCAGGCTCCGGCGGTGAACTTGGTGACGCCCTCGATGACGAACACGATGCCCGACAGCACCGCGCCGGTGGCGTTGAAGGCCAGGCTGCGGCGCCAGTGCGGCTGGTCGCGGTGGCGCCGCCAGTGCATGATCATGCCGGTCTGCGACAGGGTGAACGCGAGGAAGACCCCGACGGCGTAAAGCGGTAGCAGGGATTCGGTGTTGCCGCGGAATACGATGTAGATGGCAGCTGAGGTGACCGACAGCAGCAGGATGCCGTTGCAGAAGGTGAGGCGGTCGCCGATGCGCAGGAATGAGCGCGGCGCCTGCCGGTCACGGGCCATCAGGAACAGCACCCGCGGGAAGTCGTTGTATGAGGTGTTGGCCGCCATCAGCAGCACCGCCGCGGTGGCCGCCTGGATGAAGATATAGGCCGGCCCGTCGCCGAAGCTGAGGTGTGCTAGCTGGGACAGTATGGTCTGGCTGGCCACGGGCACGATCCCGGCGAGCCGGGTGATCACCAGGACGCCTGCGAACATCGCGATGAGCAGCCCGATCATCCAGCTCAGCGTGATCCGGGCGTTGCGCCACTCCACCGGCTTGAACGACGGCACGGCGTTGGAGATGGCCTCGATGCCGGTCATGGCCGTGGAGCCGGCCGCGAACGCGCGCAGCACCACCAGCATGGTAACGGCTTGCACGATGGCCAGGTGGTGGACCGGGGCGGGGTGGAACCCACGGCCTGCGGCGTGCACCAGCCCCGCGACCACCAGGGCGGCGATCGCCGCGATGAAGGCGTACGTCGGCACGGCGAACATAGCCCCCGCCTGACGTACCCCGCGCAGGTTCCCGGCCAGCAGGATCACGATCACGCCAACGCCGATCCATACGGTCGCTGGCTGCATCGACGGGTACGCCGAGGTGATGGCCGCCACGCCGGAGGCGATCGAGACTGCGACGGTCATGATGTAGTCGATTAGCAGGCCTGCGGCGGCCATCAGGCCGGGGACGCGCCCGAGTTCCTCGCTCGCGACGATGTAGGACCCTCCGCCTTGCGGGTAGGCCCGGATTGTCTGGCGGTAGGAGACCCCGACTGCCAGCATCAGGAACATGATCGCCGCGCCGACGGGCAGCGAGTACGACAAGCCGGGCAGGCCGGCCAGGACCAGGACGGCCAGCATCGCCTGGGGCCCGTAGGCGACCGAGGACAGCGCGTCCGCCGACAGCACGGGTAGCGCCACGAGCTTGCGCATCCGCTCCACCGCGATCGCGCTGGCGTCCAGCGGTGGGCCGAAGACCAGCCGCTTCAGGCCCTGGCCGGCCCGGCCCAGCGGCGTGGGCGGCGTCTCGGAAACGCTCGTAGTCTGGATCGGCGGCAGCTGCCCGTCTTGTCCCGCGACGGGCACGAACCGGGTGAACAGGCCCGGGCGGACCTCGCTGGCCTCGGGGTATTCGCCCAGGGACGGGTCGACCGGCAGCGCCTGCCGCCACACTTGCGGGTCAGCGGACACCCGGTCCCACTCGCGCCCGACCTCGCGCAAGGCGGCGAGCTGACCCTCGTCAAGCGCCGGAATCAGCGCGTCGGGCCGCGGCGTACCAACATGGTCCTGACCGCCGCCCGACGGACTGTCCCCGCCAGCGTTCTGCCGTGCCTGTCCCGCTCCCGGCCGCCCGCGATGAGCCGTGCCGCCGCTACCCGGTTCGCGCTGGCCGTCTTCAGACATACCTAGCCATCCTCTTACAATCGGCCGGTCGGAGGCCGTTCGCGCTGCCCGTGGGTGACCGTTGGTCACCGCAGTTTCCGGCCTGTTCTGGTACGGATGCGGCACGCCGCCTGGATGCAAAACTACCGGCGGGTGCGACGGCGGGTCCGGCCTGGGCAGCTCAGTTCCCCAGTGCCGGCGACGGGGAGTCGGGCTGGTCGCCGCCAGTGATCGCTCGTCGCCGTATCACCCGCGCGGCGGTCCCGTTGATCAGCGATCCGATGGCGGCGCCGAGCACCAGGTTGATGACCGCGGTGGCCGCCTTCTGAGACAGCGGGGCCGTGGTGCTGAACGGGTACACAACCGCGATCACTGTCGCCAGTCCGATGATCCAGGTGAAGAACATCTGCGGCCGCGGCGTGGCGATCAGGAGCAGGTGCATGATCGCCGTCGCGACCAGCGCGGCGGCGGCCGCGATCGCATACCCGGCAGTGGACGCATCACCCCACGCGCCGTCCCGGCGCGGCGCCAGGACGGGGATGCTGAACAGCCACCGGCATACCAGGAGGCCGGCCAGCGCGATCAGCGCCGCGACGACCGCCGTCGCCGCGCCGCCAGACCACAGCGGAGCCTGTCAAACTGATTGAGACATCAGGCTGCTGGATCTATCCGGGTGTCCTCCTGGGTCTCGATGGTCGGGCGTGGCTTGTTGATCCATACCTTGGCGGGTAGCTTCGGCGCGACGGGGCGCCGGCCGCGGAACCGCTCGGGGCGGGCGGCGAACGCTTTGTCGAGGACCTGCTGGCGGCGGGCCTGGATGGCCCAGGCGGTGCCGTCGTGGACAGATGCGGGGGTGTGCAGGCCGATGCCGGAATGCCGGTGCCCGGTGTTGTAATAGGTGAAGAAGGCGTCGGCGAAACGCCGGGCGTCTTCGAGGGTGTCGAAGCTGCCGGGGAACGCCGGGCAGTATTTGAGGGTCTTGAAGTTCGCCTCCGAGTAGGGGTTGTCGTTGGATACGTGCGGCCGGGAATGGGATTTCGTCACATGCAGGTCGGATAGGAGCTGGGCGACTGTTTTGGAGGTCATCGAGGTGCCGTTGTCCGCGTGAATGTACTTGGGCCGGGCACCGCCGTTGGCTTTGATCGTGCTGGTGATGAAGGCTTTGGCGAGGTCGCCGTTCTCGCCGTAGTGCACTTCCCAGTGCACGGCCTTGCGGGAGAAGATGTCGATCATTACGTACAGGTCGAAGTAGGTACCTTTCCAGGGGCCTTTCAGTTTGGTGATATCCCAGGTCCAGACCTGGTCCGGGCCGTCGGCAACCAGTTCGGGCCGGACCCGGGGCGGGTGGCTGGCCTGCCGGCGGCGGTCGCCGCCGTCTTGCCCGGCGGCGGCGAGAACCCGGTACATGGTGCGGATGCTGCACAGGTAGCAGCCCTCGTCGATGAGGATGGCCCAGACCTGGGCCGGGGACTTGTCGGCGAACCGGTCATTGTCGAGGGCCTCCAGCACTTCGCGCCGCTCGTCCTCGCTGAGCGCCGCCGGGTGCGGCGCCCGCGGCTTATTTTCCTTCTTTTTCTCCGCAGGCGGCTCCGGGTTCTTCTTCCGGTACAGCGTGGCCCGTGATTTCCCGAGCAGCTCGCAGGCTGTTTTTACGGAGGTAAACGTCTCGAGTCCGGTGAACGCGGCGTCGATTACTTCTGCCGCTTGCTGTCTGAGTCCGCGCTCCCGGAGAGCAGCTCCAAGAGCGCGTGTGCTTTTCCCACCACCTCGAGCGCGGCCTTGGTGCGGGCCAGCTCCGCGGTGAGTTTCTCGTTCTCGCTGCGCAGCCGCTCGTTTTCCACCTCCTGCGCGCTGCGCCCCGGCCGCCCGGCCGGCTTGGGTGCCAGTTCCTTCCGCCCGCCCTTATCACGGGTTTTCCGCCAGTCGGAAATATGGCCGGTAGTTACCGCCTCCCGGCGCAAGATCGCGCCCCGCTCACCCGGCCCGGCCTGCTCGTACTCAGCCAGGATCTTCGCCTTGTACGCCGCGGTGAACGTGCGCCGCTGCGGCCTGCCGCTGCCGCCCATCTGACCATCATGCCCCGCGATCGCGGCCTGGTCAGCCAACGTCATCGTCACTGTCGTGTGTGGTCCCGTCTCGCCCTGCTTGCTCGTTAGTTTTCACACGTCCCATGTCTCACACAAGTTTGACAGAGAGGGGTCAGCGCGAGTTACCGAGTGTGACTGGCCTAGGACGAGCTCTGTCCCGGAAGGCGCCACCGCCTATTTCACCTGTCTGGACCTGGCCCGCGCGGTGCGCATCCTCAAGGTGGTTAGCCTGCAGCGACGATTGCGGCAGCCTGCCAGCGCCGCTCCGTGTATACCCGGAAGGCCCATGACAGATGTCATCTCTGGCTGGTGGCATCCGGCAGTGGTGCCGATGACCGTTGTCTAAGACATTAGATGCATGCGAAACCCGCTCACGATGGTACGAGTTGGAAAGGCGGGAGCATGATGAATGCCATGACGGGGAATTATCTTCCTGCTCAAATGAAGGCTTCCGATTCCGACCGTGATGCGGTCGTGTCGGACCTGGGTGAGCACTTCCAGGCGGGCAGGCTGACGGCCGGGGAGTTCGACGAGCGGACGGGGCGGGCCCTGGCCGCGCGGACGACGATCTCGCCGTCTACCGGGACAACCGGCCGGACGGCAGCGCGGGCGACACCCTGGCCGCCGTGATCACGAACTGGTTTTATCGCATCCCAGCCATCCGGGTCGCCGAAGCCCGGGCCGCATCGGGAACCGGCAACACGTGGATTTACCGTTTCGATCACCCGCTCCCCGGGACAACCACCGTTTCGGGGCCTGCCACGGAGCCGGGGTCGGGTTCGTATTCGACACCCTCACCTGCGATGAGCTTTGCCCCCTTATTGGCGAAGCGCCGTCGCAGGCCAGGCCCACAGGGTGTGGGTCAATTTCGTCACCGACGGGGACCCTGGCTGGGCCGCCTACGACACCGTCGCCCGCACCACCGGCCTGCTCACAGACACCACCAACTCTACCGGCGACCCAGTCGCCGACGAGCGCGTGTGCTGGGACGGAATCCGGTAGCGAACTCATCAGATCCCTCGACCGCTGACCATGTCAGCTTCCGACCCGCCGATACAAGCGACGGTCACTCCCGCTGCGTGACTGTTAATACTGCAACGGTCAGAAAGACCGCCGCACGAGACCCGGCCTACTGGCCGACTCGCCCGCTGTGCTCTCTGCCTGTGTCAGATGGTTAGGACGCGCTTGCCTGCTAGCGATCAGGGTCCCGCCGAACGCTCTCTGGCCACTCACCCGGTCTCCTCGCAGTCTGTGCTCGAATCCCGTTCGGCGCCGATCAGGACGAAAATCATCGTGGCGGCCCTGTCGCCCCGGTTGTGCCATGCGTGGCGGGTGCCGCGCTGAACAACGCAGCTGCCAGGCGTGAGATGCACTTCCTGGCCGTTATCGAGCTCCAGCCACATCTCGCCGTCCGCGCAGAAAGCGTAGTCGATAGTGTCCGTCGTGTGCATGCCGGGATTATCCGGCTCAATAACGCCATGGAGGCCAGGAAGCAATCGTTCTGCCTCAGCCGAGAGCTCGGCTGGATCACCGGCTGCCCCCGGCACCTGACGATCTGGGGCCCAGCGGACGACCACAAACCGCGTGCCGCCCAAAGCCGGGAAGTATGGCTTGACCACCGCATCGTCACCGGGACCGAGAACGGGGTGGCCGCCCTCGGTGCCCCAGAGCAAAAAGAACTCCAGGCCCGGCAGTGCCTGGACCGAAATCCCGTCGGGCCGATCATCAGACGTAAATACTGACTTACCTTCCGGAGTAACACCGGTAATGACACGACGAGTTTCCATAGTGACCCCCTGTGCATTGAGCCTTTTTCATCCTGATCTTGGAGTGGCTCGGCATATCAGCTGATCTCGAGCGGTATATCAGCTGATCTCGGGCGGCGTGTCGGCTTGAGACATAGCGAAGCCCCTGGTAGATGAAGCGATCGACCAAGATCCGCATTCGCCACCAAGGGGCTTCCATGCTTTTCTACCCTGCCGCGCTGCCGCTGTCTGCCCGGACCCTCACTTACGTCGCCGGGATCATCCGCCGTCACCGCAGGAAGACCGGGTCATGCTGGCGCAAGCTCAACCCCGGGCGGCAAGCCCTGCTGGTGCTGGCTTACCTGCGCAAAGGCGAGACATTCGCCGGGCTGGCCGCCGGGTTCGGCATCGGCACCGCCACCGCCTGGCGCTATGTCACTGAAACCGTGGCCCTGCTGGCGGCCCGCTCCCCGAAGCTGGGCCAGGCACTGACGAACGCCAGGCAGGCAGGCCACGCATACGTAGTGATCGACGGCACCTTAATCCAGATCGACCGGGTCGCCGCCGACCGGCCGTTCTACTCCGGCAAGCACCGCCGCCACGGGATGAACCTGCAGGTCATCTCCGCCCCGGACGGCGAGATCTTGTGGGTGTCCGGGCCGCTGCCCGGCGCCACCCACGACCTGACCGCGGCCCGGATCTGGGGCATCATGCGAGAACTGGCCGCCGCCGGCCTCATCGTGCTGGCGGACAAGGGCTATATCGGCGCCGGTGAGCACGTGCACACTCCCTACCGGGGCCGGAACAAGCCCGCCTCGCAGAAGGCCGCCAACCGCGCCCACGCCCAGCTACGATCCCCCGGCGAGCGCGCCAACGCCCAGCTGAAGACCTGGCACATCCTGCGCAAACTCCGCTGCTGCCCCTGGCGCGCCGGCCAACTGGCCAAGACCATCCACGTCCTTCAGGCCCGCGAGATCGCCGGATGAAAAAGGCTCATTGACTCTAATGGATGCTTGGATCGAGGCACGTCTTCGGAGGCTCCTTGAAAACAACAGGCTAGCACGCACGCGCGGCCCGGGAAGTGCAGCAGCCGCAGCACACGACACCGACCCTGGATAACCGCCAAAGGTCTCTGGCCTGCGCCAATGACCTCTATCGACCGTCGGGCGTCTCGATGGTAAAGAGATGCCACCGGCACCGACGGCCGGTCAGCCGGTCCTTGAGACTCTTGACGCTTGACCCTGCAACGGCACTTGCGCAAGGGTGAGCTTTGAATCTGCACGTCAGGGACCCTGAGGCGCGCTACGGCTCTCTCGCGAGGAGCCGCGTTCCCGCAGGTCAAGCCATTGGTATGAGGTAAGTGCCGTTGCAGGATTAATTAAGCGTCAGCTCGGGGCAGGGGGAGGGCTGTTTTGTGGTGGCGATGAGTATCTGGACTTCTGGCGACGGCATCACCGACCGTAACGACTTGTGTAACGTCCAGTTCACAGTCTGAACCCGCTTAGGTCTCTAGCGCTGTATCGACGTCCTATCGTTAATATTATTGTGCTTGTGGCGGAATCCGAAGAGCATCAGTTCTTGTCCCAATGCGTTACGGGTGTGCTGAGTGAGCTGTCACGGACGAACCTTTACGCATATATGGAGGCGGAGCGTCGAAAGTTCGACTTCGCGTGCGAACTCGTCCGCGACTGGTCTCGTTCTCTCGTCGGCCAGACTCTCTGGAACCACACCGCTGGGGTCGACAAGGACCTTCGCGCGATGCTGCTCGATCCGGATGCGGAGATCTGCGCGTACGTCGCTTGAGATACCGTCAAGGCTCATCGGCTCCTCTCGGAGATTATGAAGGACTTCCGTTCGAGCGGTGCTCCTGTGGCGCCGCATCGGCTCCGGGTTTTCTGGGTGCCGCAAGACTTCGACGCCGACGATGAGGCGCAACGAGAGCTTGTTGCCGGGCTGCTCAGGGAGAGTGTCAGCCGGGACATCCTCATGAACGTCGTGTTCGGTAATCTGACCGCGGAGGACGTACGGTTCTTTGTCCGGACTAGCGGCGTAGCAGGGCCCCATCTTGCTGTTCTTTACATGATTTCGACAGCGCTGGAGCCGTATCTGCGAACCAAGGAACTTGCCGCTCAGCTAGGTGTCTCTGCGGGGGCGATCCGAGAACGTCTGCTACGTCTCCTCGGATGCGGCTTTTTAACCCAGTTCGGCGGCCAATGCCATGGGCTTTAGGCATTTGGGCGGGTTGGGCGGCGGTTCGGGTTTCCCGATTTTGGTTACGGTGGGTAGTTTCTGCCTGGGGGTGGCATGCCGGAGGCCGGCATGTCGTGCCGGGTGACGGCCGGTTCCACGGTCCGGCGGGCGGTCCTTCCGGGGTTTCTGCGGTGTTCGTGCTGGTCAGGCGGGTTTGTTGGCCAGGGTGATGACAGCCTCGGCGATCCGGGTGGCGGTGTCCGTGAGGCTGGCGTGCCCGAAGGTGCTGGGACATTTCGCCTTGCGGGCGCAGTGCCGGTTCCGGTCGATGATCATGCGGCATTTTGCGAGTGCGCTGGTCAGGGCGGTGTAGCTGGTCTTCCCGCGGCGGATCGCGGCGATGACGGCGCGGCGGGTCGCGGTGTGGGAGATCTCGCGGGGCTGGACGGGCTGCCCGGCGCGGCGCCCCTTCCGGGCGGGGGCCGCGGCGAGGGCAGCGCCGCGCCCGACGCCGCGGGTCATCTCGACGGCGGCGGCCCAGGCGGCGAGTTCCTGCCGGGCCAGGTCCGGGGTTCCCGAGCGGAGCATCGGCCCGGCCGACGGCCCGGCACCGTCCAGGGCGGACTTCGCCTCGCGCAGGGCGGTCTCCGACCCGTCCCACCGCCACTTATACAGCGCCGCGAGGTCACGGGCCGGGTACTCTCTGATGTCCATGAGGTCGGTGATCAGGCAGAACATCTCCGGCACCTCCTGGCCTTCGACGTCGATGAAGTACTCGATGACGCGGACGGTCACCGTGACGCCGTCGCCGGTGATCCGCGCGATATAGGAGCCGTCGCCGAGGATCTCCGAGATCCTCCTGAGCGGGATGTCGCTTTTCAGCCGGATCAGCACGTGCGTGCGGGCGGCCAGGCGGGCGATCCGGGGCGCGCCGGGAAAGTTCCTGTCGAGGAGCCAGATCCGGTCTCCCGTGAACAGGTGCGGGTACTGCTCCATCGCCGTGTCCAGGAGTTTCTGTTCCGCGGCGGCCTTGTCCGTGCCAGCCGGGCCGTGCGGCATGCCGAGCAGGGCCCGGGTGAAGGCGTCGTTCAGCGGCAGCGCCCTCAGCTGCGGGAACGGCGCCGAGTCATCCCCGGTGCCCGTGGAGCCGAACGCGGCCCGGTTCGCCGGCGTGTCCGGCACCCGGATGAGCGTCCCGTCCGCCGAGGACACCTTCAGCGGCTTCAGCCGCCCGATGATCACCGCCCGCCAGTCCCGCGCCTCATGCTCGCCGTGCGACGCGCGCAGCACGACAGCCTGCAGTTCTTCCAGCGGCTGCGGGCCGAGGGCCTGCCGCCAGTCCCCGAAGGCCCGAGGCGACGCCGGCTGCCAGGCCCGCGCCCACGGCACCATCGCCAGGTCCCCGGCCAGCGCGGTGATCACCTCCCGGACGTCCGCGTCCGGCATCAAGGTCATCAAGATAATGGCGCGGATCATGAACGTCCTGGTCAGGAGCCTCTTCCGTTCCCCTTTCACGTACTCCTCGCGCAGCACCGCCCCGTCTGCGATCCGGTCGATCACGCCCTGCCCCGCCTGCTCATCCAGCCACTCCTCCAGCGGCCCCAGCCTCACGTGATCGCATGGACTGCCCTGCGCCTGCACCCGCCCGTCCCGCCGCAGCCGCGCCGGCGCGACCGCCACTACCTTCAGGAAGACCACCTGGTCACCAGTCCGGACCCGCTCCGTCCCCGCCACCGCCAGCGCCGCGCGGTCACCCTCGCCCAGCGGCCTGCCCGCCGGCGACACCAGGTCAGCGACCCGCACCACCACCATCAGTGCCCCGCCGCCCGGCACCTCCCCGGCACCCGCGCTGCTGCTGGCGGCACACGACGGAACAAGGTACAAAGACACAAGAGGCTCCTGGGGCAAAGGGCGATCTAGGCAATCCCCTTCTACCAGGAGCCTCACTTTCACATCCTGTGAAACACGCTCAACTCGGCGCACTTCCAGGCAGCCCATCACGCTTGAGAGTCACCCAACGTAACCAGCGCCCAGCCTCGCCACGCACAACCGTTCGCCCTAAAGCCCGTGGCATTGAGTTCGGCGGCGGCGCGACGTTGGTGAATGCGACGTTGAAGGGGCGAGTCTTTCTCGACCTGTGTGGTCAGCTGCAGCGGCAGACTTCCGTCGGTCAGCTGAACGCAGAGATGCAGCAAATCCTCCGGCTTCTTGAAATGCGCTATGCGCCTTCTGCCACGAAAATGTCAGCCGAATCGTTGCATTTGGCTGGGCCGCTCCTCACCGAGATTCCTGAGATGGTCACTGCTCGCCTGCTTGCCACAATTGTGGCGGCAACTACGCGCTGGGGCATGAGTTTCGAAGCGATCGATCACGTGTGGCAGGACGATGATCGGATCGAAGGGTGGGCCGCCACGGACCCCTTTGTGCAGAGACTGCGCGAAGAGAGCGATCTCTATTCGCAGTGACTCACGTGTCAGAAGCATCGGCCCATGTCAGTTTCAAGCAGGACCCGGGGCTCTGACGGCTACAGGGCCGCTTGCTTGCGGCAGGATGCTTCGAGTGAAGGGTGATACCCAGGGTTGGTGACTCGGTGGCCGCCGCGAATCGAATGGTGATCCTTTCTTTACCATCTAGTTGCAGCAAGGTCGATGCTGGTCGTTGGAGCAGGTCAATGGCCGACGGCGGTCGGATGAGGTCGGTCGGGGCGGTGCGGTTGCTGCACCTTTCTGCTGCACCATCCCCTGCCTCTAGACATCTCGCGAAGGGGAGCGCATGGTGAGACGTGTCGCATGGAGCCACCTCGAAGGCGAGCTTAGACAGGAGGTCGGCTATGTATGCAGTGGTACGGCGATACGACGGGGTGACCGATCCCGCAGAGGCGGGACGCCGGGTCAAGGAGGAGTTTGTCCCGCTTCTCCGCAATGTGTCCGGATTCGTGGCCTATTACTGGGTCAACGCCGGGGGCGGGGTGATGGTTTCAACGTCGGTCTTCCAAGACCAAGCAGGGGAGGAAGAATCGACGAAAAGGGCCGCGGACTTCGTGAGGGCCAATCTCGCGTCGCTGCTCCCGAACCCTCCCCAGGTCACAGCGGGCGAGGTTGTAGCGTCCGGCTAGGGGTCTCGCGGACTACGGGCTTTGAAGATCGGTTGCGTGACTCCGTCAGCGTGCGATGGATGAGGTAGCCGTCCCGGGCGCGGGTGAACGCGGAGTTGCGTGTCAGCCAGCAGGTCCAGCGGGTCGGCCGCCAGCTCCTGTGATGGCGCTGCCAAGACCGAAGGATCAGAAGCTCCGCTTCCTCTCCAAGGTCCGCAGGATCACCATGCACGGTACCCGGAAGTCGTGCGGGTCGCTGCTAGCGGCCCCCAGTGTCCACCCGCGCGTAGCCATGCACATCCTGCGGCACAGCAAGTTCTGGCTTGACCGTTGAGGTTAGATTGCCCTGACCCTCTCGATGCGAACTAGCCGAGCTAGGGCCGGCGGAGCCGGCGAGATTGAGTCAAGTTTGGCAAAGGGTGGTTAGGCGGCTATTCCTGCGCGCCGGGTGACGTCATCGATGGCGGCCTGGTAGATGGTGGCGGCTTTGCGCAGGGGTGCTGGGTTCGGTCCGGTGAGTTCGGCGAGCCCGGTTTGCAGGGGTGCATGGTGAACTATGCCGGCTCGGTCATCAGGTCAGCGAGGCGACGGTGCGGCGGATCTTGCGCGCCCGGAGGCGCAGACCGGCCCCGCGGAATAGGAACACCTCCTGGCGGGCGTTCCTGCGCACTCAGGCGCATGGGCTGCTGGCCTGCGATTTCTTCCACGTGGACACGATCTTCCTCAAGCGCCTGTACGTATGTTCGTCATGGAGGTAGCAACACGGCGGGTGCACATCCTCGGGGTAACCGCCCACCCGGACGGCGCCTGGACCACCCAGCAGGTCCGCAACCTTGTCATGGACCTCGCCGGCCGGATCGGCTCCTTCTGGTTCCTCATCCGGGACCGCGACGCCAAGTTCACGAGCGCGTTCGATGACGTCTTCGCCAGCGAGGGCGTACGGATTGTGAAGTCCCCGCCGCGGGTGCCTCGGGCGAAACCTCAGGTTGCATACTGCACCTCATCGGATTGATTCGTTGGTGGCTGGTGTTTGTGCAGGTCGCCGGTCGGTGAGCCGTGGCAGGCCGTGGTGGGGGGTTGGCGGGTTGGGGCCGGGTGGGTCGTAGAGGACCTGTCCCTTGTCGTTGTAGCACTGGCCGCTGACAATCCCGGTGTGGAGCCACTTCTTGACGGTGGGGGTGGACACGCCGAGGCGGCCGGCCATCTCGTGCAGGGTGAGCAGGCCCTGGTCGTGCAGCCGCTGTTCGCGGTTGCGCAGCTCGTAGTGGTCGCGGATACGCATGATTATTAGGCGGTGGAAGGGGCGTCCCTCGCCGCTGACCATGCCGCGGGTGTTGAGGATGTCAGCGATCTGGGCGTGGGTGTGGTGGTCGAGTAGTTCATCGACCGCCGCGACGACCTGCGGGGAGGTCTGGCGGAGCTCCCAGGCCGATTGAGGTATCGGGAGGCGCAGGGTGTGGTCCTGCCCGCCGGCCAGGCGGATGTGCGCGGTGATGGTGTCGCTGGTCCTGGCCGCCGTGACGTCGGTGAGCAGTAGCCGGGCGATGCGTTTACGTTCTCTGGCCGGGGTGAGGGGATCGTTCCAGATCGCGGGCAGGTCGGTGACCAGTTGCTGGATCCGGGCCTGCTGTGCATCGGTGAGCTGCCGGAGGTGTTGCTGGCGGGCGTTGTCATAGGCTTCCTGGGCCTCGTTCTGGGCGCGCAGGGAGGTGTTCCAGTCGGCTTCGAGGGTGTCGGCGACGAGCCGGTTGGCGGGGTCGACGGCCAGGTAGCGGCGGCGGGCCAGGTCGGCGTGGTAGCGGGCGCGTTCGACGTGGGCTGCGCGCAGCGTGTCAGCCTCGTCGGCCCGGTGCTGGAGTTCGGCCTGGACGGTGAGGGCGGCTTCGATGGCCAGCGGGGTGAGGGTCTCGATGAGCAGCATGCCGATGCGCTGGTCGAGGCTGTGGCCGGGGATCGTGGTGCAGATCCGGTGCCCGTTGGCGATGCCGTCGCGCTGGCAGACGTAGGTGGGCAGGTCCTGGTCGCCGCGCTGGTGGTAGCGGACGGTCATGCGCCCGCCGCAGCGGCCGCAGATGATGATGCCCTGCAGCAGTGCCGTTCCTTCCCGGGGCGGTCCGGTGACGCGGTCACGGCCGTGGGCGGCGGCGTTGGCGGTCAGGCGGTCGCGGTTGGCGTCGTACTGGCCCAGGGTGATGTATCCGGGGTGGACGCCGGGGATGAAGGAGATCCATTCTTCGCGGGGCAGTAGCCGCGACGTCATTTTCCCGCCGGGCTGCTGGTGATAACGGTGCCGGCCATAGGTGAAGCAGCCGGCGTAGCGGGGGTTGTGCAGGACCCGCAGCACGGTGTGATGCTGCAGCGGTTTCCAGTCGATCTCCCCTTTGCGGGGCCCCTTCAGATGCCGCCAGGGGAAACACAGGCCGGCGGCGTTGAACGCCTTGACGCATGCCGACGCGGACCCGGTCGCCTCGAAGGTGGCGAACAGGTGGGCGAGCGCGCCGCGCACGGCGGTGTCGGGGTCGAGGATGACGTGGCCGGCGGCGTCGTAGACCAGCCCGACCGGCAGCGGGGTGATGAGCTCGCCGCGGCGGGCCTTGGACAGGATCCCGCCGCGCAGCCGGGCCCTGATGAAATGGAGCTCAGCTTCGGACATTTGCCCTTTCATGCCCAAAAGCAGGCGATCGTTAAAGTTCCGCGGATCGTAGAGGCCGTCTTCGTCGCAGATGAGGGTGCCGGTCAGGCCGCAGAGTTCCAGCAGCTGGTGCCAGTCGGCGGAGTTGCGGGCCAGCCGGGAGCATTCCAGGCCGAGCACGATCCCGGCCCGGCCCAGGGACACCTCGGCGACCAGCTGCTGGAACCCTTCCCGGTCGGCGGCGGAGGCGCCGGAGTGGCCCTGGTCGATGTCGATCACGGTGATCTGGTCGCCGGCCCAGCCGAGCGCGACCGCTCTGCCGCGCAGGTCGTACTGGCGGATCGCGGACTCGGTGTTGTTGAGCACCTGCTTGAGCGTGGACTGGCGGACGTAGAGCAGAGCGGTCTTGGACAGGTGGGCGGCGGTCACCTTCGATGAGACGGTATCGGTGAACACGGGTACTCCTTCCCCGGGGGGTTGCGGGGTGGTCAGGTGCCTGCCAGCGCGACGGCGAGCCCGGCCAGGGCGTGGACGAGCTCGGTGGCGACCGGCTCTGGCTGCGGCCCCGGCGGCCGAGCCGCCGGTGATGACGTTCGTTTGCTGCTGGAGGTGGTTGCGCAGGTCAGGTGGGCCAGGGCGCGCCGCCAGGCGGTGACGCCCTTGCCAGTGAGCACGCCCAGCCCCAGCGGGAACGCGGTCGCGCGGGCGTGCAGGGCGGCATGACGCAGTTGCTCGTAGCGGGCGTCCAGCCCGCCGCCGGGAACACGAGCCTGGCCGGCATCCGGGCCCGAGGGTGACGGGCCTGGTTCAGCAGCCGCACGGCCAGGTGAAGGTCGCAGGGACAGGGACGGGTTCTCCTCCTCTCCGCGCTCGCGGGCGGATGGGTCAGCGGCTTTTGGAGTGCTCCCGGCGGCGGGCCAGCGCTCGCTCGATGGAGCGGGGGTGCACGTGCACCCCGAATGCCTCGGCGATGGGCCCGGCCAGCCCGGCCGGCTTGATGGCGGGATCGGCCGCCAGCTGCTGTTCGGCCCAGACCAGGATCGGCTCGGTGAGCTTGTGGCCGCCGCGGGGCCCGGGCCTGGCCGGCACCAGGCCGTCCAGCCCGGAGGCGGCCAGCGCGGCGGCTGCCTGGTAGTACGACGGCCGGGAGTACCCGAACGCCGCTGCTGTCGCGGTGACCGGTGCGCCGTCCACGCTGACGCGACGCATCATCTCGTACTTGACCTGGACCGCGTCGCGGGCGTCGAAGAACTCCTCGGCCAGGAACGCCTCGTCGGTGACCTGCTCGGGGTGCGGGTTCAGGCACCGCGACTCGCGCAGCGCCGCCACCTTCGGGTCCTCGGAGGATCCTCGCGGGGCCATGCCGCCTCCCAGCCGATACGATCGTTAGGGAGATTTTGCCAACATTGCGTGACCATCTCACTGCGACACACCGCAGAAAGCTAAAAAGCACCAGGAATTTAGCCGAATCACCGCACCAATCCCAGCCTGATCGCGCCGAGCCAGGAAACACGTCCGGCGTAATCCTCTTGACGTTCACGGCGTAATTCGCTTGACGGCCTCGTCGCTGTCCGGCTGGGAGCGCAGCCGGTCGATCAGATCCGCCAGAGCCAGCAGGCCGCCGGTCGTGAACGGGCACCGGCCATCCGCGATCACCACGAACGGATCGGCGGCCGCGACGTCGGTCCACCCTGCCGGCAGCGAGAACAGCACGCCGTTCTCGTCGTGGAGGTGAACCCGGTCCTCGCCCCAGTTCTGGCGGTGCGCGACGAACTCGAAGTCCCGGCCGAACAGCGGATGGAACCGGTGCGTCACCCGGACACGTCGGTACCGATCATCTGGATGGGACGTAGTTGACAACGTGGTCCAACTGTTATGCCGAACGCTGGATACGGACCGTACGATCCGAGTGCACCGACCGGATGCTGATCTACCGCGAAAGCCACTGCGGGCGGTCCTGCGGACCTACGCCGGGCACTATAAACGGGCATCGGCCGCACCAGTCCCGGCAGCAGCGGCCACCCGATCACGACGAGCCAGTCGTCGTGCCGCTTACCGCGCCGGTGCAGCGCCGGAAAGTCCTCGGCGGCGTGATCAACGAGTACCACCGGGCCGCGTGAACTGCTTCATGAATCCGCAGGTCAAGGGTTGCTGCGGCATTTTGAAGCGGTAGTGGCGGTCTCGGTTGCGGCCCGGGCTGTGACCTCGTAGCCTTCGGGGAACGTCCAGATCGACTCGACGCGTGGGCAAGAGGGCGCAGGCCGGGCTGCAGCCTTCCGCGGTCATGATCGCCCCGGGGGCCCGGTGTAATACTTGACCGCATGTCATCGCCAGTGCGCTGCCTGGTTACTGGTGCTTCGGGGTACATCGGCGGACGGCTCGTCCCAGAACTGCTAAGCGCGGGATACACGGTCCGGTGCATGGCACGCGATGGGGGGAAGCTCAGCGACCGTCCGTGGTCGGACGATGTCGAGATCGCGGTCGCCGACGTGGCGGACGAGAGCGCTGTGCGACGCGCCCTCGAGGGCGTGGACGTCGCCTACTATCTCATCCATTCCCTCGGCACGGACGCGTCGTTCGAACAGCGCGACCGCGCCGCGGCGGGGATCTTCGCCGCGGCCGCGAAAGCCGCGGGGGTGCAGCGCATCGTCTATCTGGGCGGCATCATCTCCGGGCAGGCCGCGGAACTGTCGCCGCACCTGCGCTCCCGCGCGGAAGTCGGCGACATCCTGCTGGCCAGCGGCGTGCCGACGGCCGCGCTGCAGGCTGCGGTGATTATCGGCAGCGGATCAGCGCCGTTCGAGTTGCTCCGCTACCTCACCGAGCTCCTGCCGGCCATGGTCACGCCCAAATGGGTGGACACCCGCATCCAGCCGATCGCCGTCCGGGATGTGCTGCGCTACCTGGCCGGCAGCGCCACGCTGCCGGCCGATGTCAGCCGCCGTTTCGACATCGGCGGTCCCGACGTGCTCACCTACGCGCAGATGATGCGCCGGTACGCCGAGGTGGCCAGGCTCACGCCGCGGATAATCGTGCCGTTGCCGTTGCCGTGGCTGACGCCGCGGCTGTCGTCGCTGTGGGTCGGGCTGGTGACACCGGTGCCCGCCAGCCTGGCCATGCCGCTGGTGGAGTCGCTGCGGAACGAGGTCGTCTGCGCCGAGCACGACATCGCCCAGTACATCCCGGACCCGCCCGGCGGGCTCCTGCCCCTCGACCAGGCCCTCACCCTGGCTCTGCGGAACACCCGCGAGGGCGCCGTCTCCACCCGCTGGCCGTCGGCCGCGGCCCCAGGCGCGCCCAGCGACCCGCTGCCGACCGACCCGTCGTGGGCCGGCGGACCCTTGTACGTCGACGCGCGCAACAGCGTGGTGCACGCCTCGCCCGCGGCGCTGTGGCGGGTGATCGAGGGCATCGGCGGCGAGACCGGGTGGTACTCCTTCCCGGCCGCCTGGCCCGTCCGCGGGCTGCCCGGCCGGCTGGCCGACGGGTCCGGGCTGCGCCGCGGCCGCCGCGACCCGCGCCATCTGCTCGCAGGCGACGCCGTGGATTTCTGGAGGGTCGAGGCGATCGAGCCGGGAGCACTGCTGCGGCTGCGCGCGGAGATGAAACTGCCTGGCCTGGCCTGGCTAGAGCTGTCGGTGGGCCAAGACTATGACGGGCTGACGACCTACAGCCAGCGGGCGATTTTCCGGCCGCACGGGCTCGCCGGTCATGCCTACTGGCGGGCCATTTCACCGTTTCACGGCCTTGTCTTCGGCGGCATGCTGCAGAACATCACCGCCGCCGCCGAACGGGCCGGCCGCGCGGGCGACACGCCACGTCCGGACCTAGCTTGAGACGGCTGTCGGGTGCCAGAAGTCTCAGATCTCCGGAAGGCATGCCTGTGAGCTGCGGTTACTGTCCGCATTTCTTTGCATAATATGTTAGATCAGGATAAAATGCGGGCATGTCCGCCGCTGCTGCCGCCATCCTGGAGGGCATGCCCTGCCCGCGTGATCTGCACCGCTTGAACGCCGGCGGGGAGACGGTGATCTTCGCCGGGTCAGTGGAGCTGTCCCGGTTCAGCGAGGACGACGCGGCGATGCGCCACGTGGCGGCGGTGACGCTGCGGCAGCTGGGGTTCAGCGGGAAGGACGTGGCCGCGGTGCTGGGGCTGACCCCGAGTTACGTGGCCACGCTGCGGCAGCGGGCGCTGCGGGAAGGGACGGCCGCGCTGGTCCGCCCGGCGGGACGGCCCGGGGAGACAGATGATGCGTCGTGGGAGCAAGCACGGGCGTGGCGGGCCGTAGGGGTTCGGGACGCGGAGATCGCCCGGCGGCTCGGGGTGAACCAGTCCACGGTGCTGCGGCGGCTGGGCCGTGCGCACGTGCAGGACCCGCTGCCGCAGGCGCCGCGACCGGAACCGGAGGCCGCTCACACGCAGGCCGCGGAGCCGGAGCCGGAGGAGCAGCCCGGTCCCGGAGAGCCCGTGCCGCCGCGGCCAGCGGCGGATGCGGAGCGGCCCGCGGGGCCGGTGACGGTCTCGTCCCGGTACGCAGGGGCGATGCTGCTGCACACGTTCGGGACGCGGGCCGGGGCCGGGGAGATCCTGCAGGCCGCCGCGGGCGAGGACGCCCGGCCCGGTGACGTGGCGCTGCTGTCGGCGGTGAGCCTGTGCTTCGCGCTGGGCGCGGCGACGGCCGAGCAGTTCAAGCACCTGCCTGGCGCCGAGGCCGGGCCGCTGGCCGGGCTGTCCCGGCTCCCGGGCCTGCGGACGCTGCGCCCGCGGCTGGCCGCGATCGCGGATCGCACCGATCCGCTGCAGGTGCAGCGGATGTTCGCCTCGGCGATGCTGGCCGCCAACCCGGTCCTGTCCGGGGTGTATTACGTCGATGACCACTTCGTCCCCTACACCGGCGCCAAGCCGGCGCCGAAGGGGTGGAACAACAAGCGGGGCCGGGCGGAAAGGGGCCGCGCGGACACCCACGTCACCGCCCACGACGGGCGGGCGGTGTGCTTCGTGTCCGGGGAACCGTCCGGGCTGACCGTCACCTTGCCGAAGGCGCTGTCCGAGCTGAAGAAAGCCGCCGGCCGCGGTGCGACGATCATGGTCGGGTTCGACCGCGGCGGCGCCTACCCGCAGGTCTTCACGCACTGCCGCGAGCAGGACGTGCACTGGGTCACCTACCGCCGCGCGCCGCTCGCGGTCCCCGCCGCGCTGCCGGTCATCACCCCGGTGACCGTCGGCGGCAAGAAGCGGCAGGTCGCCTGGGCCGAGGAGAAAGCCCAGCTCAAGGACTACGGCGAGGCCCGGCAGCTCACCCTGTTCGAACACGGCAAGGTCGTGCTGCAGATCCTGACCTCCGACTTCGATTCGTGCCCGGCGGACATCCTGGGCTGGCTGAAGTCCCGGTGGCGGGAGGAGAACTTCCTCAAGTACGCGGCGGAGAACTACGGCATCGACAAGATCTGCGATTACGCCGCCGAAATCACGGTGAACACCAAGATAACCGCGAACCCGGCACGCAAGGCCGCGAACGCCGCCGTCCGCGACGCGGACAAGAACCTGGCCGCCGCCGAGCGCGCCCTGGCCGCGCTGCTCGCCGACCCCGGCACCACCGCCGCAGCCAAGAACAAGGCGATCCCGGACGTGAACCACGCGATCACCGCCGCGCGGAAGAAACTGCAGGCAGCGACCGCCGCCCGGGACCAGGTTCCCGCGAAACTGCCCGCAGACCAGATCGACCCCGAGGCCCGGATCGCGGTGCTGCGCGCGGGACGGCGGGGCCTGCAGATGGTGCTCCGGCTGCTCGCCCACAACGCTGAGCACTGGCTGTCCAGCCAGCTCAACGCCTACCTGCGCGACGACGACGAATACCGGGCCGTCACCCGCGAGACCATCATCCGCGGCCTGGCCGGGACCATCACCTTCGCCCCCGCCGCGATCACGGTCACCCTCCAGGCACCCGCCGCACCCCGCGTCGCGCGAGCCCTTGCCCTGCTCACCGGCCAGATCAACGCCGAGCCGCCGTCCATCCCGGGCGACAACCGGCCCATCACCTACCAGATCATCCCGCAGCCAGTCATTTAACTCCCGGCGCCACAGGTCTTCCGGAGATCTGAGTCTGCCTGACCTGTGAGCTGAAGCGATGCACCGGGGGCAGCGGTGGGCCATGATGATCAGCCGTGTCCCTCCGTCTGCTCTATCTGATCTTCATCCGGCTGTGCGGCTGGCTTGTGCTGATCGGTCGTTCGCCGGCTTCCAAGAACGCGGAGCTGCTCGTGCTGCGGCACGAGGTCGCGGTGCTGCGCCGCACCAATCCGCGGCCCCGCTTGGACTGGGCCGACCGCGCTGTGCTCGCCGCGCTGATCCGGCTCCTGCCGGGGAAGTTGCGGATGCACCGGCTGCTCACCCCCGGCACCGTTCTCCGGTGGCACCGACGGCTGGTCACCAGGACGTGGACCTGCCCGCACCGGACAGGCCGGCCGCCGGTCAGCGCCGAGATCGCAGCGCTCATCGAGCGGCTCGCCACCGAGAACGCCTAGTGGGGGTACCAGCGGATCCAGGGCGAGTTGCTCAAGCTCGGTCATCGAGTCAGCGCGTCCATGATCCGGCGGGTCCTCAAGAACCTGAAGATCCCCCGGCACCGAAACGGCACACCGACACGAGTTGGCGGCAGTTCCTGCACGCGCAAGCCGCGACAATGCTCGCCGCGGACTTCTTTCCTGTGGACTGTGCCGTGACGCTCCGGCGCGTGTACTGCCTGTTCGTCATAGAGGTGGGCAGCCACTACGTGCACGTTCTCGGGGTCACCGCGCACCCGGACGGGCCGTGGACGGTGCAGCAGATCCGTAATTTCCTGATGGATCTCGGTGATCGGGCCGCGGGCTTGCCGGGTAGCCCCGGTGCATTGCTGCACCGGGGCCCCCTCAGGACCACGCATGCACGTTCCCGCGCACGCGGCCCAGGCAAGCCGCTGGGGCGGTTCAGGTGTTCTGTTGCACCACGGTGTTTCCCGCCGGCCGGGGCGGATGTTTGCTCCGGTGGCAGGTGGCGTGTACGAGGTGTGTTCTCTTGTTGCGCGCGGCGCTGGGCGTATGGTGGCAGACCAGGTGGTCCGCCGTGATCGCCTTCCTGGTGACCTGCAGGAACCAGAGTTCCCAGCCCTGGGGGGACTGGGGTGGCTGGTCGGGGGTCAGCAGGTTTTCCCCGCAGAGGCTGCACCGCCCGTCCTGCCTGGACAGCAGGCGCACGGTGTAGGAGTCCAGCGGGGGTTTGACCTTCTGGCGGCGTTGCGCCCAGTACCCGGCCTGGGCGGGGTCATCGGGTGATGCCCCGCTTTTGACCAGGGTGTGCCGCACGATGTCGGTCCAGGCCGGTTTCGGCAGGTAGGCGCCGGTGTCTTTATCGCCGAATACCCACCGGTCGTTCCTGACCTTATTGAACTTCCGGAAGTACCGGCCGGCGATCCAGCGTTTCGGCTTGTTCGGGTGGCTCCGGCACGCCCACTTGTAGGTGAGTTTCCACAGGTAGTCGGTCAGGGCAGCGAACACCCTTGATGACACCACCGTC
>CAVUNO010000016.1:0-25405 GCA_963742875.1 uncultured Actinomycetes bacterium
CCCATCTGAGCTGCGGCGGAGCGGTGATCTGCCCAGCTGGCGGGGCGGCCAGCGGGGGCCGCGGGGAACGCCCGGGGAACATCCGTCCTCATGACGCGCCCCCGGTGCCGAAGACGTACTTCGCGGTCTGCTCGGCGGCGGCCCGGTGCGCCTCGGCCAGCGTGTGGGTGTACCGGCTGTTGACGTCCTTATCGGCGTGGCCGACGATCCGCATCCGCAGCTCCTGGTCCACTCCGGCGTCCCGCAGCAGGCTGTTGGCCGAGTGCCGCGCCTCGTGCAGCTTGATGACCGGCACGCCAGCCTGCCCGGCCAGCCGCCGGAACCGCTTGGACACGTGGTCCGGGTTCCACGGCCGCCCGTCGCAACTGATGCACGGGTGACCCGGGCCCGTGCACTCAAGATCCGCGCTCTTCAATCCGTTGAAAGCACTGAGCCCACGGTTGGCCGGCCTTCTCGTAGACGCCGGATTCCCGGAGACGGGTGAGGGCCGCCATTCGGCCTTTATGGGCCGGATGATGCGCTCAGCTCAGCCAGCCGCCGTGCCGCTCCCGGCGCGTCGGCGGCTCATCTCCCGCACGTGGAGTTGGAGCCTCTGGTTAGGAGTTGGCAGGGGTGTTCGCGGGCACGGTAGGTAGCCCGCAATCGGTGGCCATGGTGTTGATGTCCGAGGTGACCTTCGCGTATCCGGCCTGCCAGCCGGGGGCGAGCATGCCGTCCACTGCGTCGGAAAGGTAGCCGCTGGCGTCAGCTATTGAACGTCGCGGCGTCGCTGCTCAGGCTGGTGCCGCTCCCGGGGCTGGCTGTCGCGTCGATAAGCGCCTGCAGGTCCGCCTGATACCCGCCGCTGACCCATGCTTCCTGGTAGTGCGCGTCGCTGGCTTTGAGGTCGGCCAATGCCCTGGAGAGGGGCGCGCTGATCTGGCCACAGGTCAGCGCGGCTGCTGCTGCGGTCGACGGGCCTCGGAAGTGGCACTGGACGACGACCTGGGCGTGCTGACGGATGATCCGCACGCGGCGATGCCCAGCAATAATGCCGGGACCGCGGGGCGCTGTCATGTGCGGTGCTGAGAGCCGCGGGCGCTTTCCGGGAGTCACACCGGCCGGGCCCCGCTGATCCTGCTACCTCTGCCGGGCAGCGCGGATCGCGTCACCGACTGTCGGCTGGCGGTACCAGGGCCTACTCTGCGCGGCTTCCTGCTGCTGCGTCAGACGCTCCCCCTTCTCCTTCTGACGCGCCTGCCGGGCCTCGTGTTCCAGTACCTGCTTTGGTCGTTAGCCAGCTGGGCTGCCGCCCGGGTCCCGCATCTTCGATGCGCGCGTGTGAATGAGCCCCATGATGCACATTTCCCTTACTCGCTGACCGTCCAGGTGGCGGTCTTCTTCCTTGGCCGGACTCATCGGCCGCCGGATCTTGCTGAGATCCCGGCCGGGTCCAGGATCAGCCGAACAAAGATCGCCGCGTTGACCCAAAGCGCTGGCAGGCTACGGTGGCCTGATGTCGGGCGCGGACGAGAGCGCGCGCCGGATCCCAGAAACGGGCCGAGGTCCGGATGCCACGGCCAGAATCTTCGGATCATATGGCTACGCCGCGCGGCGGTCGAGCGTGACCCGAGGTAGTCCCCAACCGCCATGAACAGGCGGTAATCGTCAACGGCAGCGCCCACCTAAGATAAGCGCGGACGCTGAACGGTACGCCCGCTAGGTCCGGGAGAGACTGCGCGGAAATGTGCTGCCGGACCCAGCGGGCGATATCACTTTCTTACTTCAGCTTGATGACCATGTGCATACCCATGAACGCGTGCGGGATGCCGGTCATGTCGTCAGCGACAAAGCACATCAGCACGTAGGTGCCCGTGGGCAGGTTGTAGCCCACCTGGATGGTGCGCCCCGGCGAGACGACGTCGTTGCCGCCTGACGGCCCAGGCGCGAAAAATGACGGCGGGGCCGTGGAATGCGAGTTGAAGAACGCCTGGATCTGCTTGTCCGTTGTCCCGGGCTTGACTGGGATGATCTGCATCAAGTGGATCGTGTCGGCCACGTTATGGAATAGGTACGTGCCCTGATGCGGCCACGTGCCCGGTGCGATGAACCGGTCAGCGCTCGTCGCCGCAACAGACACCGAGCCGTGCAACGACTGGCTCGTGCCGCCCTCCTTCACCGTCAGCGTGACCGGGACCGGCAGCGGCCCGCCTGAGGCGGCCTTCGCAAGGTCCCACAGGTAGTAGGTTCCGGCTCGGAGATTGTCGGTGACCGTCTCCGGATGGCCCGGGACCACTGCCGCGAGCCCGTAGAAGGAAACGTCACGAACCAGCTCACGGGTGCCTTTGGCCGCCGTGGCCGGGGTACTCGAAAACTCGTCCTTGAAGTCCCTGACCGCATGTGCCAGCGACACGCCGCGGTTCGGCTGGAACATGTCAATGGCGCTGCCGCCACCACCACCCGGGCGTGCCGGGATTGGTGGACGATACCGTGAAGCAGACCATGCCGTCTTTGACTTTGGCCTGCTCTTCACGGCTCCGTTCGCCGCGATGGCGGGAGCATGGATGCTCTGGCCGGAACAACTGGAACAACCGGAACAACTGGTGCAGGCAGTACCGCAGGTTCGCCTGCTTATGCCGGCGCGCAGGTCAGTGGCATGCGGGGTCGTTGTCGTCGTACTCGCCGCGATATTCGTCCCCACGTACTTCCAGCCGGAAGCGGACGACCAGATCTCCGCCAGCGACGTCGCCGCCAGCACGTGGCTGGACGGCCGCGTCGCCGGCGGCGATGCCGTCATATCCGCCGCTCCAACCTTCCCCGCGTTGATCGGGCCGCACTACAACTCGATCGTGAACGGCACCACGAGCTTGTCCGGTTACAAGCAGTACTACCCGCACGACATGACCGCCCAGGATGCTGTGGAGATCGCGAGATCGGTGGAGCACGAGAGGGTGCGTCACGCCTTCTTCGTCTTCTCAACGTCCGGAATTCGCTACGACTACCGGCACGGCTATTTCACGCCCGGCGAACTGATCGGCCTCGAGCACCAGATGGAACGGGACCCGAGGTTTACGAGGATCTACGACGTGAACACGACGCAGATCTTCGAGCTCGGCTGGCAGCACTCGGGACGGGCAAAGATGGCCCGCTATGCCCTGCCCTGCGGCAGCGACTGGCCGGGGCTAGATGCGGGCCAGGCTCGTGACCGTGGGCCGGGAAGGTGCTGTGCTAGGAACATGACTAGTCAATCCACTTCTGCGTTCAATGCGCTGCCGGAGGACTGGGCGTCCGATCCGGCCCTTATGGCGGGGCTGAGCGTTGACGACGACGACGAACATGATGACCCCGTTTTGCGCTGGCCGGACGGCCGGGTGGTCGACACGTGGCGCGAGGACTACCCGTACGACGAGAAGATGACCCGGGAGGAGTATGAGTATCTCAAGCGCCCGCTGCAGGTCGAGCTGGTCAAACTGCAGAACTGGGTCAAATCCACGGGCGAGCACATCGTGATCGTTTTCGAGGGCCGCGATGCGGCCGGCAAGGGCGGCACGATCAAGCGGTTCACCGAGCACCTGAACCCTCGCGGCGCCACGGTGGTCGCGCTGGCCAGGCCGAGCGAACGGGAACAGACCCAGTGGTATTTCCAGCGTTACGTGCCGCATTTGCCCGCGGCAGCCGAGATCGTCATGTTCGACCGCTCCTGGTATAACCGGGCGGGCGTGGAGCGGGTGATGGGCTTCTGCACGGACGCGGAATACAGCGAGTTCATGCGGGAGGTGCCGGAGTTCGAGCGCATGCTGGTCCGCTCCGGGCTGCACCTGACGAAGTTCTGGTTCTCGGTGACGCGCTTGGAGCAGCGCACGCGGTTCATCATCCGCCGGGTCAACCCGGTCCGGCAGTGGAAGCTGAGCCCGATGGACATCGAGTCGCTCGACAAGTGGGACGCCTACACCGATGCCAAGGAGGCGATGTTCCACTACACCGACAGCGAGGACGCGCCGTGGACGGTGGTCAAGAGCAACGATAAGAAGCGGGCCAGGCTCGAGGCGATCAAGCACGTGCTGAGGAAGTATGACTACGAGGGCAAGACCGAGGAGGTCATCGGGGAACCGGACGAGAGCCTCATCGGGCCGGCGTCCGAGCTGTCCGAGCACAACCCCGGCCGCTCCTTCCCCGACCTGTGAACCCCCACGATGGGCGACCGGAAACGGCGGTCCGGCTGGGACGTCATGCGCACCCTCCATCCCCTCATAGGGAGGGGGCGCAGCGCCCCCTCATAGGGAGGGGGCGCTGATACACCGGCGGCCCGGCAGGTTTGCCCTGCTCGGCCTGACAACGGAGGACAGTTCGGGCCGCTACGCGGCCGGACCGCCGAAGAACTGATAGCTGCCCCAGCTGGTGCCGCTGTTCATGAACGTTTCGATCGTGTATTCGTTGGCCGGGCAGTTGCTGGCGGCAACGTCCACCGAAGCGATCCCGTCGTAGTTGACCAGGGCACCGTTCGGGTTGGTCTGATTGTGAATGAGGCGCTGGTAGCACGCATGAGTCCATCCGTCGGCCGCGTGCCGCCCGCTGCCCATCTGATCCGTGGTGGCACAGGGATTGGCGAGGGCGGAGTAGACCTCGCCGCCCCAGCCGACCCACTCGGCCAGGTTGGCGATGCCGCCGGCGAACAGGCTCCCGGGGTAGTAGCCGAGCCAAATCCACGGTCCCGACTCATTGTTGTTGAACCCGAACCACCAGTTGCCCTGCCAGAGCTGGTACTTGATGCCAATCTCCAGCTGGGGCGAATCTCCCTGCGCGCTGGAGCCGTTGATCCGGATTCCCGGATAGATCGAGGGATGGTACTGGACCCATCCGCTCTCCAGGCGGTTGTATCCGCCCAGGTTGTTACCGTCCTGCGAGTAGCCGTTCGTCGTGTAGTAGGTAAACAGGTAATTGGCGCCGCCGCCGTTCAGGTCGTGGTCGACCGTGAGGCCGCCTTCCAGCGACTGAAGCTGCGGCTTCTGGTAGTTCTGCAGCCAGAGCTGCGAAATGGAGTGGTCGTCGCCCGGTGACGACGGGATGTCGACCATTGGGTCCCACAGGTTCAGCCATGCGTCGCTCCCGTACACCGTCGCCGATTGTGAGCTGAGGGCGTGGAAGTATCCGGCGGGGCTGGGGTCGGTCGGCTTCTTGTTCGAGCGATTGACGTTGACGCGCAGCCCGCCCTGCTTGGACTGCAGGCGGTGAAGGTCATCCAGGCTCTCAACCTGGGTCAGGTCAGGCCGCAGAATCGGGACGTGGCCGACGGGGCCGGCCTCACCCGTATCGAACTGAACCAACGTCGTCGGCCGCACCTGATCCCCGGGAATCTGTGCCTGATCCGTCTTGATATCGTGCACCACCGCAGGCGGCGGCTCTGGGATCTCGCCGCCACTCTGGCTCTCTCTCGGGACCCAGTCTAATGTCTGGCCGTCCGGCGTCGTCGTGGTCGTGCTGATGCGCAGCGCGCTCTGGCGCCGCTCGAGCCACTGCCCGACGTCCGGATTTGGCGGCTTCCGGGCTATACCCTGATCAACCATCGTGAGCTTCCCCTGCTATCTCGGTTGCGTGGCCGGCGGTGTGCCGGTCTCCTGCCCCTCTAGAGCGCATCCCCGGGGTTTGAGATACGCCGATGCGCTCCCCAGACCGGTCAGGAATCGAGAAGCGCGAGTCACCGAGCCGCAACTAGCCTGACCATCATGGACATCACCATTCACGCGACCTTCCTGCCGCACAACGACCCGGACGCCTCGCTGGCCTTTTATCGTGACACCCTCGGCTTCGAGGTCCGCAACGACGTCGGTCAGGGCACGATGCGCTGGATCACGGTCGGCCCGGCCAGCCAGCCCGGCACGTCCATCCTGCTGGCGCCGCCGGCCACCGACCCCGGCATCACCGACGACGAGCGCCGCACCATCGCCGAGATGATGGCCAAGGGCACCTACGGCTCGATCCTGCTGGCCACCAAGGACCTCACCGGCACCTTCGAGAAGGTGCAGGCCAGCGACGCCGAGGTCGTCCAGGAGCCGACCGAGCAGCCGTACGGCGTTCGCGACTGCGCCTTCCGCGATCTCGCGGGCAACCTGATCCGCATCAACGAGATCCGCTGAGTCGACCCGCTTCCACTCAGACCGGATCCGCCGACCTGGGCTGGTGGTGTGAGCGTGACGTAGAACGAGAATGCCCTTCTGAGCAGGGAGGATGTCGATACCGACGTCCACGCCCAAGCGACGAGACACACCGGGTCGTTGTGACCCACGACTTCAGGAGTGACCATGACTGGCTCTTCCACCCAGGGAATCAAGACCGTGCTGCATCCCGTGTCCGACCTGGCGACGGCCAAGGCGGTGTACGCCGCCCTGCTCGGCGTACCGCCGCAGACCGACGAGTCCTACTACGTCGGCTTCGAGGCCGCGGGCCAGCACATCGGGCTGGTGCCGAACGGTGGACCGCAGGGCATGACCTCACCGGTGGCCTACTGGCACGTGCCCGACATCGAGGCGAAGCTGGCCGAGGTGACCGCGGCGGGCGCCACGGTGAAGGAGCCCGCGCACGACGTCGGTGGCGGCCGCCTGGTGGCCACCGTCACCGACCCCGATGGCAACGTCCTCGGGCTGCTTCAGGACCGATGAGTGCCGACCCCCGCTGCCGCGCTCAGCGTCCTCGCGACACCGAGCATCGGCTCACCCACGGCAAAGACGCCTGGGTAGCCAGCGAGCTGATGCGCGACGGCTGCTGGTTGGTCTGACGCCTCGGCCGGGCGCGCCGCGTGGCCGGGCCCAGAGGCTCCATGGGCCGAAGCGAAGGAAAACCAGACGGCCTGCTGGAAGCTGGTCAGATCGAGCCAGGCGAGGCCGACGGAGACCGCGAAGGCGGCCCCGTCTGACAGATGGAGACACGATGAGCATGGCCACGAGGACGGACACGCAGTCGCCTGCGCACGTTTCCGACAGCCACGATCTGATCCGCGTGCACGGCGCGCGCGTGAACAACCTCAAAGACGTCAGCGTCGAGATCCCGAAGCGCCGGCTGACGGTGTTCACCGGAGTCTCCGGGTCGGGCAAGAGCTCTCTGGTGTTCGGCACGATCGCCGCGGAATCGCAGCGGCTGATCAACGAGACCTACAGTGCCTTCGTGCAGGGCTTCATGCCGACGCTGGCGCGGCCCGAGGTCGACGTGCTCGAGGGGCTGACGACCGCGATCATCGTCGACCAGCAGCGGATGGGGACCGACCCCCGTTCCACGGTCGGCACCGCCACCGACGCCAACGCGATGCTCCGGATCCTGTTCAGCCGGCTCGGGCAGCCGCACATCGGCTCGCCTCAGGCGTTCTCTTTCAACGTCGCCTCCATCAGCGGAGCGGGTGCGGTCACGTTCGACCGCGGCGGGCAGACCGTGAAGGAACGGCGCAGCTTCAGCATCACCGGCGGCATGTGCCCGCGCTGCGAAGGCCGGGGGACCGTCACCGACCTAGACCTGTCTCAGCTGTACGACGACAGCAAGTCGCTCAACGAGGGCGCGATCACGGTCCCCGGCTACACCGGGGGTGGCTGGAACTCCCGCCTGTACAGTGCATCGGGCTTCGTCGACCCGGACAAGCCGATCCGCAAGTACACCAAGAAGGAACTGCACGACTTCCTGCACCACGAACCGGTCAGGATGAAGATCGCGGGCATTAACATGACCTACGAGGGCCTGATCCCGCGGATCCAGAAGTCGATGCTGTCCAAGGACACCGACGCGATGCAGCCGCACGTCCGGGCGTTCGTAGACCGCGCGGTCACCTTCACCGCCTGCCCCGAGTGCGGCGGCACCCGGCTCAGCGAGGCGGCGCGGTCATCGCGGATCAAGGGCGTGAACATCGCCGAGGCGTGCGCGATGCAGATCAGCGACCTGGCCGAGTGGGTCGACGGCCTCGACGAGCCGTCGGCGGCACCGCTGCTCGCCGCGCTCAAGCACAACCTTGACTCGTTCGCGGAGATTGGCCTCGGCTACCTCTCACTCGACCGGCCGACGGGCACGCTGTCGGGCGGCGAGGCGCAGCGTACCAAAATGATCCGCCAGCTCGGGTCGTCGCTCACCGATGTGACGTACGTCTTCGACGAACCGACCGTCGGCCTGCACCCGCACGACATCGCGCAGATGAATGACCTGCTGCTACGGCTGCGCGATAAGGGCAACACAGTGCTCGTCGTGGAGCACAAGCCGCAGACGATCGCGATCGCCGACCATGTCGTGGATCTCGGCCCCGGGGCCGGCACGGCGGGCGGCACCGTCTGCTTCGAGGGCACCGTCGAGGCGCTGCGGGCCGGTGGCACTATCACCGGCCAGCACCTGGACGACCGGGCCGCCCTGAAGGCATCGGTGCGCACGCCGTCGGGAGCGCTGGAGGTGCGCGGGGCCAGCACCCACAACCTGCGGGACGTCGACGTCGATATCCCGCTGGGGGTACTCGCCGTCCTCACCGGTGTCGCCGGCTCCGGCAAGAGCTCGCTGATCCAGGGCTCGGTGTCCGGGCGGGACGGGGTCGTGTCGGTGGACCAGACCCCAATCCGTGGCTCGCGGCGGAGCAACCCGGCGACCTACACCGGGCTGCTCGACCCGATCCGCAAGGCGTTCGCGAAGGCCAACGACGTGAAGCCGGCATTGTTCAGCGCCAACTCCGAGGGCGCCTGCCCTAACTGCAACGGCATCGGTGTCATCTACAGCGACCTGGCCATGATGGCCGGTGTCGCCACCACATGCGAGGTGTGCGAGGGGAAGCGATTCGACGCCGCGGTGCTGGACTACCACTTCGGCGGCCAGGACATCAGCGAGGTGCTCGCGATGCCGGTGAACGAGGCGAAGGAGTTCTTCGCCGCGGCCGAGGCGCGCACGCCGGCGGCGCACGCCATCCTCGACCGGCTCGCCGACGTCGGGCTCGGCTACCTCAGCATCGGCCAGCCGCTTACGACGCTGTCCGGCGGCGAGCGGCAGCGGCTCAAGCTGGCCACCCACATGGGGGAGATGGGCGGCGTGTACGTCCTCGACGAGCCGACCAGCGGGCTGCACCTCGCCGACGTCGAGCAGCTGCTGAGCCTGCTCGACCGGCTCGTCGACTCCGGCAAGTCGGTCATCGTCATCGAGCACCACCCGGCGGTCATGGCGCACGCCGACTGGATCATCGACCTTGGTCCCGGCGCCGGCCACGACGGCGGCCGGATCGTCTTCGAGGGCGCACCCGCCGACCTCGTCGCCGCCCGCTCCACCCTCACCGGCGAACACCTTGCGGCCTACGTCGGCAGTTGACCGAGGCTCACGCGGACACCGTGAGACGAGTTCGCTCATCTGTTTCGACTCGTCCGCTTTTGTAGCGATAACCAGTAGACACAGCATGTCGCTATGCGTGGTTAGAGGCTCTGTCCGAGGGGCCGCGCCACGTCGAGGCCTCCGTTTCGGTGAGGATCATGTGGGCCTCATCGCCTGATTGGCAGCCCCTGTCATCGGGGTCATCGGGTTCTACTGGAGGATGTTGATGGCGCGGGCGATCACGAGCGCGCCGATACCGAGCGAGACGGCCCCTTCGATCATCATGAGCAGCTTGGCCCATGGTTTGATCGCCGCTAGCAGCGCGACCAGCACCGCCGGAACTATCCATGCGGGCTGCACCCGGTACATTTCGGGCAGGCCCACGTGCAGGCCGGCGGTGACCAGGATGGCCAGCGGCACCGGCCACCACTGCTCGCCCCGTTCGGCGGCTGGTGTGACCCCACGCTGCGCGGCCGGCTCCGCTCAGCGCCCACGCCCCTCATTTCGGCTTCGTCAGCTGACTTCGGCGGCGGCTTCCTGGACGGCCTGGTGGACGTCCTTCTTGCTGACATCCTTGTTGACCCCTCCGGCGAAGGCGTCACTGTGGCCGGCAGCCTTACCGTCCGCGACCAGACCCGGCCCATCTCCTTCCCGGCCAAGGTGTCCGTCCTCGGCCTCGGACCAGGTGCGGCTTGACGCTGGGGTCCAGGTGCACCGGGCTGACTTCGGCCGCACGTGAAACAGCTGGGGATGGCGTCGATGGCCAGCACGATCACCGTCCACGCCGTATTCGGAAAGCACTGATTGGCGCAGCCGCCGCCGAGACAGCCGAGGTCAGGGAGCCGAGCCGGGGCCCTCGGCCGATCTTCGTTCCCGGCCGCGCTGGACGGCGGTCAGGAGCAGCCGTGCGCCGATGCCCAGGAGCGCGAGGTCACCCAGCATCTGCACCATGACCAGTTCCCGGGCAACCTCGGATTTGGGGGTGATGTCCCCGAAGCCCACTGTCGCGAAGACGGTCACCGTGAAGTACAGGGCATCCGTGCGGGTCAGCGACTGGGTGAAGTTCCCCGCTGAGGCTCGTTCCATCACGAAATACGTGGAGGCGAACAGCACCAGGTAGAGGGGAAGGATCAGCCCCAGTGCCTCGGCGGCTCGCAGAGCCGGGTAACGGGAGCCGATGATGGTCCTGACCTGCCACACCACGATGCCCACGAAGACCAGGAGGCCGACGATCAAACGAATCGCCGTATCGGCATCCCATGGCCGGTCCAGCGGAAGCACGTAGTAGAGAACCACGAGCACTGTCGCGGCCAGGACACTGCGCAGCGCCGCCCAGATGGTCAGCCGCCTCCGTATCGCCGCAGGCAGCTCCTGGTAAGGCTCAATGGTCACGTTCGTCCTCACGAGACAAGCTCAGAGTGTCACGGCCGTGCGAGCGTCACGTGCCCCTATTCACCTGGACCGCTGTCGTCCCCTCTGACGCCGTGGCGTCAGTCAATCTCCCTCGGGGGCACCTCGGCTCACCCCCGTAGGGTGATTCATCCGGAACGGGTGATGTCGGCTCATTGCGTCCGGCGGTTCCCTTGGCGGTGACGAGGTCCCGCTGCCCGGTTCCCTGCCCGGGCCCATGGCGACGGGGCCGCGCTGGCTGGATGATCTGCTGACCGCCGATATGGGCGATGCGGGCTGCGAGCTAACGTTCGTCCACCTGGGTCGTTATGCCGAGGCTCAGCTCAGCGGGAGCGAGCCGCGGCTGCGCTTCCGCGGGGTGGCTGTGCACCTGATCACGCCGGGGAAGGCATGAACCATCATGCCCCGCCGGCGGCTGCCAGCACCAGGAAGAACGTGCCGGGCAGCTCGGAGAACAGGCGCCGCCACTCTTGGTGCGGGTCGTTGAAGTCGGTGATGCGGTCGACGACGCTCTTCTCGTAGCGCGCGAGCGGACCGAAAGGGTTGGGCGTAGGCGCTTCCTGCTGAGCGGTCACACTGTCTCCCGTCGCTGGCTCAGACTCATAGGCCGCTGGCACCGGGTCCGCAAGTAAATGGCCAGGCCAGGCGGACTGCCCAGGGACCATGGTCTGGAATCACCCGGGATCTTCTGATACCGGGGCACAGGAGTGCCGGGCGGTGCCGAAGGTCCCGGATAAGGGCCAACGGTGGCCTGCGGATGGTAGAGAGCGGCCTCGCCGCCTACGGGTACACCCTGGACCCGGCCGTCCGGGAGATCTTCACCCGGTACCGCAAGACACACAACGACGGCGTGTTCGACGCCTACCCGGTCGACGTCCTGGCCGCCCGCCGCGCCCACGTCATCACCGGCCTGCCGGACGCGTACGGCCGTGGCCGGATCATCGGCGACTACCGCCGGGTGCCGCTGTACGGTGTCGACCGGCTCGTCGCCGCCAAGCAGGCCGAGAAGGCGGGCTCTGGACGCCCGCCCGTCCACTGCCGACGTCATCCGCGACCGTGAGGAACTCGCCGAGCAGATCCGCGCGCTCACCGAGCTCGCCGGGATGGCCGGCTCCTACGGCCACGACGTCACCCGGCCCGCGGCCACCGCCCGGGAGGCGATCCAGTGGCTGTACCTGGCCTACCTGGCCGCGGTCAAGGAGCAGAACGGTGCGGCGATGTCACTCGGGCGCACCTCGACGTTCCTCGACATCTACCTCGAGCGCGACCTGCACGCGGGCCTGGCTCACCGAGCAGGAGGCGCAGGAGCTCGTCGACGACTTCTTTATCAAGCTGCGGATCGTCCGTTTCCTGCGCACCCCGGAGTACGACCAGTTGTTCTCCGGGGATCCGACCTGGGTCACCGAGTCGATCGGCGGGATCGGCCGCGACGGCCGCCCGCTGGTCACCCGCACCAGCTTCCGCTACCTGCAGACGCTGTACGACCTCGGCCGGCGCCCGAGCCGAACCTGACCGTGCTTTGGTCCCCGGCGCTGCCGGACGCGTTCAAGCGGTTCTGCGCGCTGGTCTCCGTCGACACCAGCTCGATCCAGTACGAGTCCGACGACCTGCTGCGGGCCCGGTGGGGCGATGACACCGCGATCGCCTGCTGCATCTCGGCGATGGAGGTCGGCAAGCAGATGCAGTTCTTCGGTGCCCGGGTCAACCTGGCCAAGACGTTGCTGTACGCGATCAACGGCGGCCGCGACGAGGGCAGCGGCGTGCAGGTCGGGCCGCCGCTGCCGCCGATCAACGGTGAGGTGCTCGACTACGCCGAAGTGGTAGCCCGGTTCGGCACGATGGTGGACTGGCTCGCGAAGACCTACGTCGACGCGCTCAACGTCATCCACTACATGCACGACAAGTACGCCTACGAGCGGCTGGAGATGGCGCTGCACGACTACAGCGTCCTGCGTACGATGGCCTGCGGCATCGCCGGCCTGTCCGTCACCGCCGACTCCCTCGCGGCGATCAAGTACGCGACCGTGCGGCCGGTCCGCGACGACACGGGCCTCGTCGTCGACTACCGCACGGACGGGGAGTTCCCGACCTACGGCAACGACGACGACCGCGCCGACGACATCGCGGTGTGGCTCGTGCGCACGTTCATGGACAAGGTCCGCCAATACGAGACCTACCGCGGCGCGGTGCACACCCAGTCGGTGCTGACCATTACCTCCAACGTCGTCTACGGTAAGCACACCGGCAGCACGCCGGACGGCCGGCACGCCGGCGAGCCGTTCGCGCCCGGAGCGAACCCGATGAACGGCCGCGACCGGCACGGCCTGGTCGCCGCTGCGCTGTCGGTCGCGAAGCTGCCGTACAGCCATGCCGAGGACGGCATCTCGCTGACCGAGTCCATCACCCCGGCCGCGCTCGGCCGCACCCCGGAGGAACAGGTCGGCAACCTCGTCGGCGTCCTCGACGGGTACGTCGCTTGCGGTGGGTTCCACATGAACGTCAACGTGCTCGACCGCGGCACCCTGCTCGACGCGATGGATCACCCCGAGCGCTACCCGCAGCTGACGATCCGGGTTTCCGGGTACGTGGTTAACTTTGTCCGGCTCACCCGCGAACAGCAGCTCGACGTCGTTGGCCGCACGTTCCACCGGTCGGTCTGACTTGACCGCCGCCACCGCCCGCCTGCTCCAGGCATCCGCCGCGCCGGCCGGGGAGAGCACCGCGCCGGCCGCCCAGAGCGCCGCGCCGGCCGCCGAGATCACCGGATCCGTGTACTCCTGGGACCTGTCCACCGGCGTCGACGGCCCCGGTACCCGGTTCGTCGTCTTCACTGCGGGCTGTCCGTTGCGCTGCGTGTACTGCCACAACCCGGACACCTGGTTCGCCCGGAACGGGCGGCGGATGAGTGCCGCCGAGGTGCTCGCCCGGGCCGCCCGTTACCGCCAGTTCATCGGCGCGGCCGGCGGGGGGCTGACCGTCTCCGGTGGCGAGCCGCTGCTGCAGCCCGCGTTTACCCGGGCCATCCTGACCGGCGCGAAGGAACTCGGCCTGCACACCGCGCTCGACACGTCCGGCTACCTCGGCACCCACGCCGACGGCGCGCTGCTGGACGCGACCGACCTGGTCCTGCTCGACATCAAGTCGTTCGATCCGGCCATCGCCCGGAAGGTGACCGGCCGCGGTATCGGCCCGACGCTCGCGTTCGCGCGCCGGCTCGCCGCCCGCCGGCAGCTGGTCTGGGTGCGCTTCGTCCTGGTCCCCGGCTGGACCGAGGACCCCGGCAACGTCGCCGCGCTCGCCCGGTTCGTCGCGTCCCTCGGCAATGTCGAACGGGTCGACGTGCTCCCGTTCCATACGCTCGGTGCCGCCAAGTACGCCGCGCTCGGCCTGGATTATCCCTGCGCCGAGGTGACCCCGCCGACCGCCGCGCAGATCGACCAGGCCCGCGCGGCGTTCACCGCCGCAGGCGTCCCCGCGGTCTGACTGCGAGCGTCTCGTCCGGAGCTACTCCGCGATCGCCGGCGCCGCAGGGGCCGAGGCGAAAAGGTTGAGCCCCAGGGCTTCTGAGAGGTACCTGGTGATGCGCTGCCCCCGCACGCTGTTGCCGGCCGCGTCGAGCGGCGGGGAGAACGTGCCGACGCCCCCCTTACCCGGCGACACCGTCACGATGCCCCCGGCGACCCCGCTTTTCCCGGGGAGGCCCACGTCGTAGAGCCACTCGCCAGAATGCTCGTACAGCCCAGCCGTGACCAGCACAGCGAGGACTCGCTTGCAGTAGCGGGTGTCGATGGCCTGCTCACCCGTGACCGGATTCACTCCGCCATTGGCCAGCGTGGCCCCCATCACGGCAAGGTCCTGTGCGCTTACCCGCAGCGAGCATTGGCGGGTGTAGACGTCGGTGGCGAGATTGGGGTCGCAGTACATCCGGCCGTAGCCGTCGAGGAGGTGGGCGATACCCCGATTGCGGTCGTTGGCCGCCGCCTCGGACTGGTAGACCTCATCGTCCATCACCAATCGCCGCCCGGCGAATCGCGACATCGCGGCGACGATGCTCTCGAATTTCTCCTCGGCGGTCGTACCCGGCACCAGGCTTGTGGTGGCCATGGCGCCGGCGTTGACCAGGGGGTTCATCGTCCGGTCGGCATTGAGCTCGATGGCCATCACCGAGTTGAAGGGCAGGCCGGTACTGTTGACGCCCAGTTTCCGGCGTGCCTCCTCATAGCCAAGGGTGTGACAAACCAGGGCGAAGACAAAGAGCTTGGAGACGCTCTCGATGGCGAACTCCTGGTCAGCGTCGCCAATCGAGAAGAGCCGCCCACCAACTCCGGCGACGCATACGCCGAAGGCGCTGGGCGACGCGGCTGCGAGGGCGGGAATGTAGCTGGCGACGGCCCCCTCGTCGAGATGTCGATAGCGCTCGTATCCCGCGGTAACGATGGCCCGCACGTCACTGTCGGGCGGTAGCGCCCCAGTCGACACACGTTCGGTCCCAGCCTCGAGCAGGGGATCGTGGTCCATTTTCATCCTTATCTACCCGCCGGTGGCCGATCTACTGGTCGGTGGCCGGTCTACTGGTCGGAGACCGCGAACAGCCGCCATTTGCCCGGCGCCCCGCCGATGCTGTGTGATCCGCGATCGGCGAAGGCGATACCGGACCCGGCGACCAGGTCCCGCACCGTACGGGTGACGAGAATCTCGGCGGGCCGTGCCAGGCCGGCCAGGCGCTCGGCCATGCCAATGCAGATCGGCCGGGACCACCCGGTTGGCGCTCACCAGCAGCATCGCCAGCACCGCCCGGATCCGCGCGCCGCCCACGGCCAGCACCTGTCCGCCGGACGTCAGGTCCAAAGGTCCGAGGATACGAAAATCCACACTGGCCCCCGTGGTCGCCGGACGGTAGGCCCGTCCGGGGCGACCACGCCCCAGCGTAACCGAGCCCGGTAAGCCGGCTGGCCTGAAGGCCCGAGAGGGTAAGGGCTGGCCCGCGCACGGGGGCCCTGGCCGGGCGGTCACAGCGGCCGGGCGGGGTTACCTCCCCAGTGTTCATGCGGCGGCACCTTTTCCCCCTTCATCAGGAAGGAGTCGGGCTGGAGCCGCGCACCATGGCCGATGGTGACGCCGTAGTGGACCAGGGCGCCGGTGCCGAGCGTGCATTCATCCTCCAGCAGGGTGTAGTCCGCCTTGAAGATGCCGTCTTCCATCGAGTGGCACTGGATGACGGAGCCCGAATTCAGCGTGCAGTAGTCGCCGATCGTCACCAGCGTCCGCTCGGCGATCGAGCAGCCGTCGTCGAAGACCCGCCGGCCGACCCGGACGCCGGTCAGGCGCCAGACCGGGCTCTTGAACGGGGTGCCGTTGAACATGGCGAGGAGGGGTGCCATGAGTTTCCAGTAGCGCTCGTGCCACCAGAAGTACGGGTCGTAGATGGAGCAGTACTGGGGGCGAAGCGACCGGAAGCGCAGCAGCGCCCGCTCGACCGTGATGAAGTACGCCAGGGTGAACAGCAGCGTCACGATCGTCAGCCCGGCCAGGACCAGGGCGCCGTGGCCGGGGTAGAACGCCCAGGCCGCCATGGCGAGCAAGGTGATGATGAACAGGTGCACCCACCGCACGGCCAGGAACAGCCCCATGGTGGCGAGGTTGTGCCGGTTCTTCGCCCGCAGCCGGCGGCGGAATTCCTCCCCGGTCCTGAGGTAGTCGAAGCGATCGTCGGCAGTGGCGGACCGGGGGATCTGGAAACACGGCGAACCGAGCAGCCCGACGTTGTCCTGGACCGGCCCGTCCAGCGGCACCATCGCCTTCGTGGCGATCAGGCAGTTCTCGCCGGTGCGCGCGCCGGCCGGGTAGGCAACTGCGTTCCCGAGGAAGTTGTGCGGCCCGATCGACAGCGGCGTCACGCAGAACGATGTGCTCGAGTAGTCGGCGTTGATGAACGTGGCGCCGTCTGCCACCATCGTGCCCCGCCCGATGTCGACCACGAAGGGAGTCTCGTGCGCCAGGTCCGCGCCGAAGTTGGAGCCGGTCTGCTCGACATCGCGCATCCGGTAACCGAGGGCACGCAGGTAGCCGACGGCAAAGGAGCTGTCACCCATGAGTTCCAGATAGAACTTGATGTTGGTGAGACGCCGGATCGCGCGGTGCACCCAGTGGCGCAGGCCGTACAGCGGGTAGGCGCGGCCGGGTGTGATGAACCGGGCCAGCACGCGCGGGACCGTGAGCACGACGGCGGCTCCCAGCAGGATCGCGCCGATGAACAAGACGGCGGAGACGACCAGCCCTTCCTGGTAGAAGGCCGCCGTGACGAGATTTCCCCCGTCGGCGCCAGCCAGCCGGCTGACCACCGGCACCTTGGTCAGCGCCGCGACGGCGGCGGCCATGGCGAGCGGCATGGTCACCAGCAGCAGCGTCGCCATCTGCACGGTTCCATGGGCGACCCGGCGCACGCGACCGGACGGCAGCGGCTGCGCGCGCCGGTAGTTCACGCTGGCGGGCTGCGCCGGGGAACCGTGCCAGCATTGGCCGTCGGGGACGGCCTGGGGCTCCTGCAGGGACGAGGTGTGCCCGAGCTGAGATCCGTTCCCCACGCCGGTGCCGATGTCCAGCAGGGTGTGCTCGCCGATCAGCGCCTGCCTGCCGATCGTTACCGGTCCTGTCCGGATGACGCCGCTGTCGGCCCGGTAGCCGGTGAACGAGCAATTCCGCCGGATCACCGTGTCGTCACCGATGGTGAGCATGTCGGTGCAGACGGGCACGCTCTGGGACAGGATGACGACACGGCGGCCAATCCTGGCCCCCAGCGCCCGCAGATACAGCGAGTAAACCGGCGAGCCACGGAAAAAAGCCAGCGGATCGGCCCGTATGAGCGTCTTCACCAGCCAGAAACGCAGGTAGGGCAGGGTCCATACGCGAATTTCGCCGGGCTTCCAGCGGCCTATCAGCGTCCACTTGGCCAGGATCGGCAGGCCGGACAGGACGGTGAAGGCCCCGGCGGTGAAGGCCAGCGAGCGAAGGTAGATCCCGGCCAGGCTGCCGGTCCCGGACAGCCAGTTGAAGGCGGCCGAGATGGCCGCCGCGGCGAGGAACGTGACCGCCAGGAAGGCCAGCAGCTGCAGGGCGCCGCACGCCAGGTACTGCGCGGTGCCGGCCCGCCACACCGGGCCCGGCGCGGGAGGACTCGCCGCGCCGCCGGGAACGGCCGCGGGCCCGGTCACCGCGGCGGCCAGGCTCCGGATGGTCGGGTGCAGGTAGACGTCCCGGGAGGACACCGGCGGTGCCTGCACCCGTTCCCTGACCCGGGCGCAGAAGTGCGCGACCAGCAGCGAGCTCATGCCCAGGTCGTCGAAGAACTCAGCGTCCACCGACACGCGCTCAAGCCCGAGCAGTTCCGCCAGCGTCCCGGCCAGCGCCTGCTCGCCGGCGGTGGCCGGCGCGGTATAGGCCTGGCCGGCGCCGGGACGGTGCGAGCCGTCCGGCGGCGGGAGGTGCCCGCGGTCGGTCTTGCCGTTGGGCAGCAGCGGTATCTGCGGGAGCTGCACCAGGTAGGCGGGAAGCATGTGCCGCGGCAGGCGGTCGCGCAGCGCCGCGTAGATGGCCTGCCGGTCCAGGGTCACCGCGCTGTCCCGGGGCCGGTAGTAGGCGGCCAGCTCCACCACGCCCGGCTGCGGCTCATAGGTGGCGACGGCGGCCTGCCTGATGCCGGGCTGCTGCATCAGGACCGCTTCGATCTCGCCCAGCTCGATACGGTAGCCGCGGATCTTCACCTGCGTGTCGGCCCGGCCAACGTAGATGAGCCCGTCCGGCTCGGCGCGCACCAGGTCACCGCTGCGGAAAGCCCGTGCCCAGCCCAGGGCGGCCAGCGGCGCGAAGCTCACGGCGTCCTTATCCCGGTCCAGGTACCGTGCCACCCCGGCGCCGCCGATCACCAGCTCGCCGGTCTGGCCCCAGGGGACCGGCCGTCCGCTGGCGGGGTCGACCACCGCGACCCGCCAGCCGTCCAGCGGCAGCCCGATACGTACCGCGCCGCCGGACAGCCGCGCCGCGCACGTCACCACGGTGGCCTCGGTCGGGCCGTAGGTGTTCCACACCTCCGTCCCCCGCCCGGTGAGCCGGTCCGCCAGCCCGGCCGGGCATACCTCACCGCCCAGGATCAGCAGCCGGACGCCATGCAGGAAGTCCGCCGGCCACAGGGACGCTAACGTCGGCACGGTCGAGATCACCGAGATCCGCCGCTGCGCCAGCCAGCTGACCAGCTCGGGCCCGGTCTTGACGACCGAGCGGGGGGCCGGGACCAGGCAGGCGCCGTGCCGCCAGGCCAGCCACATTTCCTCGCAGGAGGCATCGAACGCCACCGAAAGGCCGGCCAGTACCCGGTCGCCGGGCCCCAGCGGATGCCCGCGCAGGAACAGGCGCGCTTCGGCATCAACCAACGCTGCCGCACTGCGATGGGTCACGGCCACACCCTTGGGGGTGCCCGTTGTGCCGGAGGTGAAGATGATCCAGGCGTCGTCCCCGGGCCGCGGAGGGCGGGCGGTGGCGCCAGCCTGCCGCACCGGCCGCGATGCCAGTTCACCGCCGGCGCCGGCGACGGCGCAGACGCCCGCCGCGGACCACACCCGTTCGGCACGGTCGTCCGGGTCGTCCACGTCGACGGGTACGTAGGCCGCGCCGATGGACAGCACGGCGAGGATGGACAGATACAGCTCTGCGGTGCCGGAGGGGATGCGGATACCGACCCGGTCGCCCGCGCCGATTCCCGCGGCGGCCAGCCGGTCACCGATCCGCCGCGTCTCCCGCAGCAGGCCCCGGTACCGCAGCACGGACCGGCCGTCGTCGATCGCGGCAGCCCGCGGGAACGCCGCCGCCGTGGTCTCCAGGATCTGCCACAGCGTGCGCGGCGGTGGCGCCGGGACTACTAGGTACACCGCGCCCGCGCGGATCCCATCCGGGTAGACGGTTAACGGGCCAGCGGGGCCCGCGTACCGGTGAGCCGTGCTCATTCCTTCGCCCTCCTCGCGCATACGACAGCAACAGCAGCGGGAAGAGCCGATCAGCCGGCTGGCCGGCATCGTTGCCCAGGTGGGCCCGCGAAGCGGCGTACCTGATACCCCGCGCGAACGGCGCCGGGCCTTGGCCGACTGACCTGATCCACGCTCACAAATGCGCGCAGAATCCCCTAGAGCACAAAGTCCGTGACGAATCAGAATTAGTCACTCCATTAACGTGAACGTGTGAACTTGCCTGGGGGGTCAGCGCGGCCTTACCGCACCAGTGCCGCGTGCGCGATCAGAGCACCTTGGACAGAAATGCGCGGGTCCGCTCATGCTGAGGGCTGGCGAGCACCTCACGCGGCCGCCCGGCCTCGACCACGACACCGTTGTCCATAAAGACGAGCCAGTCACCCACCTCGCGGGCGAACGCCATCTCGTGGGTGACCACGATCATCGTCATGCCGCTGGTGGCCAGATCGCGCATGACGCCGAGGACCTCGCCAGGACCTTCGTGTACGAACCGTCGGCGATGAGCTGCTTCAGCGCGGCCAGCAGCGGCTTGGCCATCCCGTTGCCCTTCGGGATGGCGATCCCGTAGGGCGCGGTGCCATACGGTCGGCCCGACCGCCGGAACGTGCCGCCGGACTGCTTGACCTGGTAGGCGGCCACCGGCGAGTCGGCCATGGCCAGGTCCGCGCGGGCGGAGGACAGCGCCAGGTTGACCGCGTTCTGGTCGTTGAAGATCTGCAGCGTGACGGGTTCGCCCGCCGACGTGCACGCGGGTTCCCGGGCCTGCACGTCCGCCTGCTGGGTGGTGCCCTTCTCGACCGCGACCCGGTGCCCGCACACGCCGGCCAGCGACGTGACGTCCGGCCCGCCGCTGGCTTTGACGTAGAAGGATGTGCCGGCCACGAAGTAGGTGACGAAATCGACGACCTTCCGCCGAGGGCGTAGGTCTCCTATCGTGCTGGCCGGACCGCGGCTCGGCCTTATCTAGTGCCCGGGCTGCGGGGCGAGCAGCAGTTCGTGTGCTCTCCTGGCGGCCTCAGCGGCGGGCCTGCCGCCTGGTTCGGCCGTGGGAAGGTCCTCAAGGCCGCGGGCCAGGACCTGTAGCGCCTCGGTCAGCGCCGCGACGCGTGCTTCCAGCAGGTCCACGCGTTCCCGGAGGGCAGTCATTGACGTTTCCGGCTCGTTCATGCCAGTGCGCTCGTTCATCGGGGCTCCTCGTCGGCTGGCAGATCACCTGCCGCCGGATCGCGAATTCCACCTCAGCACCTCCACCAGATCACCGCCGGGCGTGGCTGGGCAGGGGCGGAGGGCCTCTCGTCAGCCGTCGCGGGGGGTCCGCAGAGGACGTTGGCCCCTTGATGTGGACCGCGAACCGGCCTGGAATGAGGACCCGGCAATCGCGGGGAAGGTTCCACCATGAATGTGGCAGGCGACATGCGGGATCATCACGCGCGTTACGGGCCGCACCTGGCCAGGCCGCGGATGCTCGCCGCCGGCCGCATCCACGCGGGGAGCAGCTGACATGTGCGCGATGCCGGATTCCGCCGGGGTTCGAGCGGGAGATCACCGTGGGGAACGGTGATGTCCGGCTGGCCGGGCACCTCACGATCCCGGACCGGGCCGCCGGAATGATCATCTTCGCGCATGGCAGCGGCAGCAGCCGGCGCAGCCCGCGTAACCGGTTCGTCGCTGCCGCCCTCAACGGGGCCGGCTGGCACGCTTCTGGCCGACTTGCTCACGCCGGAGGAGGAACTCACCCGCGCCAATGTCTTCGATGTGCGGCTGCTCGCCGCGCGGCTGACCGGCCTCACCGGCTGGCTGCGCCGGCATCCCGCCGCCCGCGGTCTCCCGGTTGGCTACTTCGGCGCGAGCACCGGCGCGGCCGCGGCGCTGTGGGCTGCCGCCAGCCCACGGGTGCCGGTCGCGGCGATCGTCTCCCGCGGCGGGCGGCCCGACCTGGCCGGCCCGCAGCTCGCCGCGGTGCGCGCGCCGACGCTGCTCATTGTCGGCGGCCACGATGAAGCCGTCCTGGACCTCAACCGGCACGCCCGGCAACAGCTCACCTGCGAGAGCAGGCTGACGGTCATCCCCGGTGCCACCCACCTGTTCGAGGAACCAGGAGCCCTGGAGCAGGTCGCCGAGCTGGCCATCGACTGGTTCACCAGCCATCTGCCGGCGCAGGCGGCGCCGACCACCCACCCGGCGTGACCCCATCGGATCCGGTACAGCGGCGCCGCAGAACAGGGGGCACGTGATGATCAGCTACGCGGATGTCGAGAAGCTGCTCGCAGTACATAGCGAAGACCCGCCACTGCTGCTGACCCTGCAGCGCCACCCCTCCTACTGCGTTGCCGTGATCAACCGGCGGTACGCCTGGCTCTTTGCCGTAACGGGAGACCGGATCGACACGACGGCGGAGCCGACGGCGCCCGGTGTGCGCAGCCCGCGATACGGCGGCTGGTACGGCCTGGAATCCCACCGGATCAACGAGCGCATCGCCACACTCACCCACCGTCACCTCCAGGACACCGCAGGCATCCTCGCCCAGACCATCCGCATCGGTCAGGAGCCGTTCGTGGTGGGCGGCCATGCGGACACGATCCCGCAGTTCCTCGCCACCCTGGCCGCCGACGTGCGTGACCGCTTCGCCGGCAGTTTCCTGGCGGACACCTCCACCATGACGCCGGCCCGGGTCCGCGGGCTCGCCGAGCCCATCATCCGGAACTGGGTGCACAGATCCGGGCAGCAGCTGGTCACCCGGATCCGGCAAGAGCCGCCCGGCGGCCTCGCCGCAACGGGCCTGCTAGCATGCCTGAGCGCGGTTCGCCAGCACGCCGTCCACACCCTGGCCGTACCCAGTGAGGGCTCGTCCCGGGGTTCGCCTGCCGACAATGCGGCGCGCTCGGCGCCACCGGAACCGGTTGCGCCCACCAAGGCACCGCAGGTTTCGCCGTCCCGGATCTGATCGAGGAGCTTGCCGTCACCACCATCCATGACGGCGGTCAGGTCCAAGTGATGCCGGCGTTCCATGGAACACGGGCAGGCAGGGCTGGCTGGTGAGCAGCGGCCGGGACGGCCGCTCGCGATCCTGCTGGACAGGTCACCACGACGCGGAGCGCTCGATGAACACCTGCTGGGCACCCCGTAGGGCGTCACCCGGGGCCGGATGCCGGCGGACGTACTCGCCGTCGGGCTGCATGTCCCATGCCGAGCAGTTGTCCTCCTGGTACGTGCGCAGGATGTTCTCCAGCTCGGCCTCGATGACCGGGTTGCAGACGGGGGCAACAGCCTCCACCCGCCGGGAGAGGTTGCGGGTCATCAGGTCGGCCGAGCCGATGAAGAACTCGGGCGCGCCGCCGTTCTCGAAGCGGTAGATCCGGCTGTGCTCGAGGAATCTACCGAGGGTGCTGTAGACCTGGATCGTCGGTGACAGGCCCGGGACCCCGGCCCGCAGGCAGCACAAGCCGCGGACGCTGAGGACGATGGGCACGCCGGCCAGGCTGGCCTCGTAGAGCTCCCGGATCATCTGGGGGTCCTGGAGCTGGTTCATCTTGGCTTGGATGCCGCAGGGGCGTCCTGCGCGGGCGTGCTCAGCCTCGCGCCGGATCAGTGCGGTGAACCGCTCGCGAAGGTCGTGCGGCGCCACCAGGAGCTTGCCCGGGGTCGGGGTGGGGATGCCGGCGGTCAGCTCATTGAAGACCGCTGCGGCGCCGGCGGCTAGCCCGGGATCGGCGCTGAGCAGGCCGAGGTCCTCATATAGCCGGGCCGTCCCCTCGTGGTAGTTTCCCGTGCCGACGTGGACGTACCGGCGGATGCCGTCCGGCTCGTCACGCACTACCAGCGCCAGCTTGGCGTGCGTCTTGACCCGCTCCACGCCGTACGCGACGTGAGCTCCGGCCTGTTCGAGCTCCTTACCCCAGCCGATGTTGGGCGCCTCGTCGAAGCGTGCGGTGATCTCGACCAGGACCGCCACCTGCTTGCCGCGGCGGGCCGCCTCTTTGAGCGCCTGGATGATCGGGGAGCGGCGGCCAGTGCGGTAGATCGTCAGCTTGATCGCCAGAACGGCGGGATCGACAGCGGCACTCTGCAAAAACCGCAGGATCGCGGTGTCGAAGCTGTGGTACGGCAGGTGCAGCAAAATATCCCCGCGACGGATCTCGTCGAACAAGGCGGACGGGTCGGCGCGATCCAGGTTCCGCAGCCGCGGGTGGGTCACCGGCTCGTGCGGAGGGTCACGCTGCTCGCCATGGCCTTCCACTGGCAGCTCCATGAGGTCGTGCAGGCTCAGCAGCCCGGGAATCGCGATGAAGTCGGCAGGGTCGGCGTCTAGCTGACTCCCCAGCCAGCCCCGGAGGTCGGCGGGCATATCGGCGCTGACCTCCACGCGTACGACACCCGCGTACTTCCGGGCGGTCAGCTCCGCCGTGACCATCCCGATGATCGCACCGGGGGACAGGCCCACGTCCTCGTCCCCGACCTGATCGCTCCACGGATCATCCTTCGCGCCCCTAGTGACCCGGAAGAAGGAGCAGGCCAGCTCCGACGCCTGCGGGAAGAGCACGCTCAGATTGCCGGTGATCACCTGCTCAAGGGGCACCCAGCCCGCATGGTTCGGCAGCGGCACCCATCGCGGCCGGTTGCCCGGCACCTTGATCCGTACGAAACGGCGTTTCCGGCGGCCCGGTTCGGCGACCTGGACCGCCAGGTTGAGGCCGAGGTTGCTGATGAACGGGAACGGGTGTGCGGCGTCCGCGGCCAACGGGATAAGGATCGGTTCAACGGAGTCCACGAAGTACCGGGCCAGGAAATCCCGCTGGGACCGATCCAGATCCCCGACATCCAAGATCGGGGCCCTGAGGCCGCGCAGAGCAGGACGCAACTGCTCCTCGACGAGCCTGGCCACCACCTCCTGCTGGGACCGCAGCTCCGCGCGGCAGGCCTCGAGCACCTCGGCCGGGGTAAGGCCGTCAGGTCCGCGTCTGCGCTGACCCTTTCGGACCTGCCGGACCAGGCCGCCGATCCGCTTCATCGCGAATTCGTCGTAGAGCATGCCCATGATCCCGGCGAACTTGACCCGCTCCAGAAGAGGCTGATCCGGGTCCTCGGCCAGGGCAAGCACGCGGCGGGCGAAGCTGAGCCAGCTCAACTCCCGGTTGATGAGGGCCGCCGGAGAGTCCGGTGTCACCGATGCGTGCTCTGACATATGTGCACACCTCCGGGCCATCGCCCCCGCCTGGCCTTGATCATTCACGAGCAGCGTGACCGTGCAGTGTCAGCATGCCATCGCCACCCCGGCCTGGCGGTGGTCCTGCGGCGCTTCGTGCAACCAGCCGATGTCTCCGTCACTTCCCGGCCGCCAGGCGTGGCAGGGTTTGCTCGATGGCGGCGGCCTGGCAGGCTTGGCGCTGGTGCATCAGGCCGTAGGTGAAGGTGTCCTCCCCCGCCGCCCGGGCCATCTGGGCCAGGTCGAGCAGCACGATCCGTGCGACCACGCTGTCATGGTGGTCGCCGAGCAGTTGCTGCAGTTCCTTGGCTTGTGTGGTCTGGCGGCTGGCGGTCCTGCCGAGTGCGCGCACGGCTGCTTCGGCGGCGTACCGGGCCCGTTTGGTGGCCTTGCGCGCCTCATGGATCGCTGTGTCGCGGTCTTCGGCGCCGGGCACGGCGTCCAGGGCGCGCTGCAGTCGGCGTGCCGCCTGCCGGACCGGCGG